>NZ_JAPMLM010000001.1 GCF_026410195.1 Xanthomarina sp. F2636L
CAGGATCACAGCCTGCTGAACCAACGACTGAATGCTGGGAAATTGCAACCTTTGATAACAATACCTGTGCTTGGGTAGTTACTGGAACGCAACCTGTTGAACCAACAACGGAATGTTGGGAAACAGCAACCTTTGATAACAATACCTGTGCTTGGGTAGTTACTGGATCACAGCCTGTAGAACCATCAACGGAGTGCTGGGAAACTGCTACCTTTGATAACAATACTTGTACTTGGGTAGTCACTGGTTCGCAACCTGCTGAACCATCAACGGAGTGTTGGGAGACGGCTACTTTTGATAATAATACCTGTACTTGGGTAGTCACT
>NZ_JAPMLM010000010.1 GCF_026410195.1 Xanthomarina sp. F2636L
AACGATGCCGATTGCGATGGTGTTCCAACCAGTGAAGACTGTGATGATAACGACGCAACCAATACAAACTCAAACGTGAATGATGCAGATTGTGATGGCGTCCCAACATCTGAGGATTGTGATGATAACGATGCTACCAATACGAATAGTAACGTCAACGATGCGGATTGTGATGGCGTTCCAACGTCAGAAGATTGTGATGACAACGACGCAACGAACATAAACTCTAATGTAAACGATGCCGATTGTGATGGCGTCCCAACATCTGAAGATTGTGACGACAACGATGCTACCAATACAAACTCTAATGTAAACGATGCAGATTGTGATGGCGTTCCAACATCAGAAGACTGTGATGACAACGATGCAACAAATACAAACTCTAATGTAAACGATGCCGATTGTGACGGTGTTCCAACCAGTGAAGACTGTGATGATAACGATGCTACAAACACAAACTCAAATGTCAATGATGCTGATTGTGATGGTGTTCCAACATCTGA
>NZ_JAPMLM010000011.1 GCF_026410195.1 Xanthomarina sp. F2636L
TGACTCAACTGATAATTCTGATCCTTGTAACGTAGTAGTTACACGTACTTGGACATTTACTGATAGCTGTAATAATACATCTAGTGTGTCACAAATAATTACTGTTTCTGATACTATTGCTCCTGTAGCTCCGGCTACTCCGGCTGATGTAACAGTAGAATGTATCGATGATGTACCTGCTCCTATAGATTTAACAGCAACAGATAACTGTGCTGGTGATGTCGTGGCAACT
>NZ_JAPMLM010000012.1 GCF_026410195.1 Xanthomarina sp. F2636L
GGTGCTGTGCCTTGTGTGGCACTAATTGTAACACTTGCTCCAGATAATTGTACTGGAGTGGCATCGGCTGTTAAGGTGCCTGCATCGGCTGAACAGGTCTCTACTGTGATTGGTGCGCCTGCTACATCTAAAGCTGCACATAAACCATTGCTTGTTACGATATTTAAAACATCGCCTCCTGTTGTAGTTCCTGGCACAATAACACTTAAATCTAAATAATTAGGATC
>NZ_JAPMLM010000013.1 GCF_026410195.1 Xanthomarina sp. F2636L
TTTTTTTTTTTTTTTTTATTGAGATGTCGATTCCGTAAACAAGCTAAAAAGTCAAACGTAATTCTATTCAGAGTTTGAGTGAGAATTCATCGTATTTTTTAAAATTCGGCAACATAGTTTTTCGGTTTTTACTTACTTAAAATTCAAAAAAAATCCGAAAACCAAACCAGGCTTTTTTCATTCGCGCAAACTTGCTCCAGCATTAAAGCCAACGGTTTCGTGTATGAAAAGTGCGTGTTTGTGTCAGAGGATTTTCGGAACGAAAATCGGAAGAAAGCAAACACGCACTTTCCTTTGGTTAGGCACTAAAATAAGCATTTTTTATACACAGTGTTAGCTACAGTTGTTTTTTGTCCGTAAAGTTCAGACGTTGTTTTATTCCGTAAACTTTTT
>NZ_JAPMLM010000014.1 GCF_026410195.1 Xanthomarina sp. F2636L
CCTGTTGACTCAACTGATAGTTCTGATCCTTGTAACGTAGTAGTTACGCGTACTTGGACATTTACTGATAGCTGTAATAATACATCTAGTGTGTCACAAACTATTACTGTTTCTGATACTACGGCACCTGTAGCTCCAGATGCTCCAGCTGATCTAACAGTAGAGTGTATCGATGATGTACCTGCTCCTATAGATTTAACAGCAACAGATAACTGTGCTGG
>NZ_JAPMLM010000015.1 GCF_026410195.1 Xanthomarina sp. F2636L
CCTCTGATTTCTGCCAAACATTACGCTGATTTCACTCTGCCGATTTCCCACTCGAACGTGAAACAAAAACTAATCGGATTTCCCACTCAAACGGATTTTATAAATGTTGCGCAAAACCGATCTGAACTCTAAAAACCAATCTTGCCGATTTTCTCACTCAATCGGATTTAAAAAAGTTTACGGAATAAAACAACGTCGGAACTTTACGGACAAAAAACAACTGTAGCTAACACTGTGTATAAAAAATGCTTATTTTAGTGCCTAATCAAAAGGAAAGTGCGTGTTTGCTTTCT
>NZ_JAPMLM010000016.1 GCF_026410195.1 Xanthomarina sp. F2636L
GATCCTAATTATTTAGATTTAAGTGTTATTGTGCCAGGAACTACAACAGGAGGCGATGTTTTAAATATCGTAACAAGCAATGGTTTATGTGCAGCATTAGATGTAGCAGGCGCACCAGTTACAGTAGAGACCTGTTCAGCCGATGCAGGAAGCTTAACAGCCGATGCCACTCCAGTACAATTATCGGGAGCTAGTGTAACTATTAGTGCGACACAGAACATGATGCCAGTAGTGCCTAATAATTATGAAGTTGCCTATGTATTAACATCAGGTCCAACCTTGATCATTGAGCAAACAGCAGCAACACCAGAATTTACGGTGACAGCAGCAGGAGA
>NZ_JAPMLM010000017.1 GCF_026410195.1 Xanthomarina sp. F2636L
GTAACAACTGTTACTTATACCATTACCGATGCTGCTGGATTAACAAACTCTTGTTCTTTCGACGTAACTGTTAATGATACGGAAGCACCAACCATATCCTGTCCTGCTGATATTACGGTAAGTAATGATGCTGGGCAATGTGATGCGGTTGTGACTTGGACGGCACCTACTGGTAATGATAACTGTGGGGGTGCGGTTGTAACAAGTTCACACAATCCTGGAGATACCTTCCCGATTGGTGTAACAACTGTTACTTATACCATTACCGATGCTGCTGGATTAACAAACTCTTGCTCTTTCGACGTAACTGTTAATGATACGGAAGCACCAACCATTGTTTGTCCTGGAGATATAACTATTAGCAACGATGCTGGTCAATGTGATGCGGTTGTGACTTGGACGGCGCCTACTGGTGCTGACAACTGTGCTGGTT
>NZ_JAPMLM010000018.1 GCF_026410195.1 Xanthomarina sp. F2636L
ATCGATGATGTACCTGCTCCTATAGATTTAACAGCAACAGATAACTGTGCTGGTGATGTCGTGGCAACTCCTGTTGACTCAACTGATAGTTCTGACCCTTGTAATGTAGTAGTTACACGTACTTGGACATTTACTGATTCTTGTAATAATACATCTAGTGTGTCACAAACTATTACTGTTTCTGATACTACGGCACCTGTAGCTCCGGCTGC
>NZ_JAPMLM010000019.1 GCF_026410195.1 Xanthomarina sp. F2636L
ACTGATTCTTGTAATAATACATCTAGTGTGTCACAAATAATTACTGTTTCTGATACTATTGCTCCTGTAGCTCCGGCTGCTCCGGCTGATGTAACGGTAGAATGTCTAACAGATATTCCTGCTACTATTGATTTAACAGCAACGGATAACTGTGCTGGTGATGTCGTGGCAACTCCTGTTGACTCAACTGATAGTTCTGATCCTTGTAACGTAGTAGTT
>NZ_JAPMLM010000002.1 GCF_026410195.1 Xanthomarina sp. F2636L
CTGGATCACAACCTGCTGAACCAACAACAGAATGCTGGGAAACTGCTACTTTTGATAACAATACTTGTGCTTGGGTAGTTACTGGAACGCAACCTGCTGAACCATCAACGGAATGTTGGGAGACGGCAACCTTTGATAACAATACCTGTGCTTGGGTAGTCACTGGATCACAACCAACTGAACCAACAACGGAGTGTTGGGAAACTGCTACCTTTGATAATAATACCTGTACTTGGGTAGTTACTGGAACGCAACCTGTAGAACCAACAACAGAATGCTGGGAAACTGCTACTTTTGATAACAA
>NZ_JAPMLM010000020.1 GCF_026410195.1 Xanthomarina sp. F2636L
GCTGATGTAACGGTAGAATGTCTAACTGATATTCCTGCTCCTATTGATTTAACAGCAACGGATAACTGTGCTGGTGATGTCGTGGCAACTCCTGTAGATTCAACTGATAGTTCTGATCCTTGTAACGTAGTCGTTACGCGTACTTGGACATTTACTGATTCTTGTAATAATACATCTAGTGTGTCACAAATAATTACTGTTTCTGATACTACGGCACCTGTAGCTCCGGCTGCTCCGGCTGATGT
>NZ_JAPMLM010000021.1 GCF_026410195.1 Xanthomarina sp. F2636L
GATGACCATTTTTTAAAAGTAGAAATTGATATCGCTGGAGGATCAGCATTTGTAGATATGGGAACAACCCAGTTTAAAACAGTGCCTTATGCAATTAATGCTGAAACCGCCAATAACGTAACAGGTTTGGAAGCAATTGATGAAGGCAATGGCATAGGTTGGCGGTTAAAAGGAAGCAACCCAGATAGTTATGGAAATATTGGTTTGCATGCCGTAGATCTTAGTGCTCATATTTTCACTTCGAGTATTAATGGAGCTACTGGTAATTATTCAACAGCTATGGGATATTACTCAACAGCTATGGGAACTATCTCAACAGCTATGGGATATTACTCAACAGCTATGGGAACTAGATCAACAGCTTTAGGTGCTAGCACAAAAGCTATGGGATCTTACTCAACAGCTATGGGATCTTACTCAACAGCTATGGGAACTTACTCAACAGCTATGGGTCATAATACAAGAGCTTCAAGTCAAGTCTCAACAGCAATGGGAAGATATAATATTGGTGGTGGAAATCCAACATCTTGGGTAGCCACAGACCCATTATTTGAAATTGGCAATGGAACTTCTGATACTGATCGCCATAATGCATTTTCCGTTTTAAAAAATGGCAACACAGGTATTGGCACACATACACCAAACTCAAAATTACAAATAACCAATGGTAGCGATACAGGCCTTGGAAACAACAACGGTTATTTATTATTGGGAGAAACCAACGGCACCAATATCTCTTTAGATAATAACGAAATAATGGCTAGAAATAATGGAGTTGCAGCCGATTTAAATTTACAAATTGAAGGTGGTAATTTAAATATTGGAGACGGTAATGTAACTATGGCAGGTACGCTATATCTAGGAGATGAAACCATAAGGGATGCTGGTAACAATGCATTACGTATAAATGCAGCTTTATTGCCAGATGTAGATA
>NZ_JAPMLM010000022.1 GCF_026410195.1 Xanthomarina sp. F2636L
GGAGCTACAGGTGCCGTAGTATCAGAAACAGTAATAGTTTGTGACACACTAGATGTATTATTACAAGAATCAGTAAATGTCCAAGTACGCGTAACGACTACATTACAAGGATCAGAACTATCAGTTGAGTCAACAGGAGTTGCAACTACATCACCAGCACAGTTATCCGTTGCTGTTAAATCTATAGGAGCAGGTACATCATCGATACATTCTACTGTTAGATCAGCAGGAGCAGCTGGAGCTACAGG
>NZ_JAPMLM010000023.1 GCF_026410195.1 Xanthomarina sp. F2636L
GAATTATCAGTTGAATCTACTGGAGTTGCAACTATATCACCAGCACAGTTATCTGTTGCTGTTAAATCTATAGGAGCAGGTACATCATCGATACATTCTACTGTTACATCAGCAGGAGCAGCCGGAGCTACAGGTGCCGTAGTATCAGAAACAGTAATAGTTTGTGACACACTAGATGTATTATTACAAGAATCAGTAAATG
>NZ_JAPMLM010000024.1 GCF_026410195.1 Xanthomarina sp. F2636L
AGGTTGCGTTCCAGTAACTACCCAAGCACAGGTATTGTTATCAAAGGTTGCAATTTCCCAGCATTCAGTCGTTGGTTCAGCAGGCTGTGATCCTGTTACATCCCATACACATGTTGTATTATTAAAGGTTGCTGTTTCCCAGCACTCCGTAGATGGTTCAGCAGGTTGTGATCCTGTTACGTCCCAAACACAGGTTTGGTTATTAAAGGTCGCCGTCTCCCAACATTCTGTTGATGGTTCAACTGGTTGCGTTCCAGTGACTACCCAAGTACAGGTATTATTATCAAAAGTAGCCGTCTCCCAACACTCCGTTGATGGTTCAGCAGGTTGCGAACCAGT
>NZ_JAPMLM010000025.1 GCF_026410195.1 Xanthomarina sp. F2636L
GGAGCTACAGGAGCAATAGTATCAGAAACAGTAATTATTTGTGACACACTAGATGTATTATTACAAGAATCAGTAAAGGTCCAAGTACGTGTAACGACTACGTTACAAGGATCAGAACTATCAGTTGAATCTACAGGAGTTGCAACTACATCACCAGCACAGTTATCCGTTGCTGTTAAATCAATAGGAGCAGGAATATCTGTTAGACACTCTACTGTTACATCAGCCGGAGCAGCCGGAGCTACAGGAGCAATAGTATCAGTCACTGTAATAGTTTGCGATACCGAACTAGTGTTGTTACAGCTATCAGTAAATGTCCAAGTACGCGTAACTACTACGTTACAAGGATCAGAACTATCAGTTGAGTCAACAGGAGTTGCCACGACATCACC
>NZ_JAPMLM010000026.1 GCF_026410195.1 Xanthomarina sp. F2636L
TTAGGCACTAAAATAAGCATTTTTTATACACAGTGTTAGCTACAGTTGTTTTTTGTCCGTAAAGTTCAGACGTTGTTTTATTCCGTAAACTTTTTTAAATCCGATTGAGTGAGAAAATCGGCAAGATTGGTTTTTAGAGTTCAGTTCGGTTTTTAATAAGCTTTTTAAATTCCGTTTGAGTGGGAAATCCGATTAGTTTTTGTTTCACGTTCGAGTGGGAAATCGGCAGAGTGAAATCAGCGTAATGTTTGGCAGAAATCAGAGG
>NZ_JAPMLM010000027.1 GCF_026410195.1 Xanthomarina sp. F2636L
CATTCTACTGTTACATCAGCCGGAGCAGCTGGAGCTACAGGTGCCGTAGTATCAGAAACAGTAATTATTTGCGACACACTAGATGTATTATTACAGCTATCAGTAAAAGTCCAAGTACGCGTAACTACTATATTACAAGAATCAGAACTATCAGTTGAATCAACAGGAGTTGCCACGACATCACCAGCACAGTTATCTGTTGCTGTTAAATCTATAGGAGCAGGTACATCATCGATACACTCTACTGTTAGATC
>NZ_JAPMLM010000028.1 GCF_026410195.1 Xanthomarina sp. F2636L
CCAGCACAGTTATCTGTTGCTGTTAAATCTATAGGAGCAGGTACATCATCGATACATTCTACTGTTATATCAGCCGGAGCAGCTGGAGCTACAGGCGCAATAGTATCTTCAATAGTAAATGTAGCAGTTGTAGAACTTGAATTTCCACAAGCATCCGTAGCAGTAAAGGTTACAGTTGCCGAACCAGTTTCACCACAATCGTCTGAAAGACCATTAAAGTTATTCGTCCACGCTATGGCAGAACAGTCATCAGTAGCAGAAGCGCCACCATTACTATTTAACCATGTGTTTAAGTCGGTTATATTTCCATTACCATCACACTCTACCGTTAACGGACTAGCAGCAGTTGAAATTTCAGGAGCTACAGTATCAATAATAGAATATGTAGCTGTTGTAGAGCTTGAATTTCCACAAGCATCCGTAGCAGTAAAGATAACTTCAATAGGAGCCGCACAATCAGAAGTTGCACCACCATAATTATTAGTCCAAGTAATTGCAGAACAATTATCAGTAGCTAAAGCACCACCATTGTTATCTAACCAAGTTTGAATAGCACCATTATTTCCAGTACCATCACATTCGATATCTATATTTGAAGCTTCAGTATTTATAACAGGAGCAATAGTATCCGTTACCGTAATAGTTTG
>NZ_JAPMLM010000029.1 GCF_026410195.1 Xanthomarina sp. F2636L
GGGTAGTTACTGGAACGCAACCTGTAGAACCAACAACAGAATGCTGGGAAACTGCTACTTTTGATAACAATACCTGTGCTTGGGTAGTCACTGGAACGCAACCTGCTGAACCAACAACAGAATGTTGGGAAACAGCGACCTTTGATAACAATACTTGTGCTTGGGTAGTTACTGGAACGCAACCTGCTGAACCAACAACAGAATGCTGGGAAACAGCAACCTTTAATAACACAACATGTGTTTGGAATGTGACAGGTACACAACCTGCTGAACCATCTACGGAGTGTTGGGAAACTGCTACCTTTGACAATAATACCTGTGCTTGGATAGTCACTGGAACGCAACCAGTTGAACCAACAACGGAATGCTGGGAAACTGCTACTTTTGATAACAATACTTGTACTTGGGTAGTCACTGGTTCGCAACCTGCTGAACCAACAACGGAATGTTGGGAAACAGCAACCTTTGATAATAATACCTGTACTTGGGTAGTTACTGGAACGCAACCTGTAGAACCAACAACAGAATGCTGGGAAACTGCTACTTTTGATAACAA
>NZ_JAPMLM010000003.1 GCF_026410195.1 Xanthomarina sp. F2636L
GGTGATATAGTTGCAACTCCAGTAGATTCAACTGATAATTCTGATCCTTGTAATGTAGTCGTTACACGTACTTGGACCTTTACTGATACTTGTAATAATACATCTAGTGTGTCGCAAATAATTACTGTTTCTGATACTACAGCACCAACAATAACTACAGTTGGAGCAGATCAAACTGTTTTATGTGATGGATTAGGTAATACCCAAGAGTATCAAGATTGGTTAAATTTACATGCAGGAGCAAATGCTGTAGATAATTGTTCTACAGTAAATTGGACTTATGAAATTTTAAGCTCTACGGATCAATGTGGAGCAACATCGAGAACTTTAGTTAGATTTATTGCAACTGATGCTTGTAATAATTCTAGTACAACAACCGCTCTTTTCACTATATTAGATTTAATTCCACCAACCATTGATGTTCAAGCAGAGGATTTAACTGTAGAATGTGATGGTACTGGTAACTTAAACGACCTAAATAACTGGTTAAATAATAATGGTGGAGCATCTGCTTCTGATGTATGTGGTAATGTTACGTGGTCGAATAACTTTACGGGGCTTTCAGACGATTGTGGCCAAACTGGGTCTGCAACCGTAATCTTTACTGCTACAGATGACTGTGATAATGCAGTAACAACAACAGCTACATTTACTATTGAAGATACTATTGCTCCTATAGCTCCGGCTGCTCCAGCTGATGTAACAGTAGAATGTCTAACAGATATTCCTGCTCCTATTGATTTAACAGCAACGGATAACTGTGCTGGTGATGTAGTTGAAACTCCTGTTGACTCAACTGATAGTTCTGATCCTTGTAACATAGTAGTTACACGTACTTGGACCTTTACTGATTCTTGTAATAATACATCTAGTG
>NZ_JAPMLM010000030.1 GCF_026410195.1 Xanthomarina sp. F2636L
GCAACGGATAACTGTGCTGGTGATGTCGTGGCAACTCCTGTTGACTCAACTGATAGTTCTGATCCTTGTAACGTAGTAGTTACGCGTACTTGGACTTTTACTGATAGCTGTAATAATACATCTAGTGTGTCGCAAATAATTACTGTTTCTGATACTATTGCTCCTGTAGCTCCAGCTGCTCCAGCTGATGTAACAGTAGAATGTCTAACAGATATTCCTGCTCCTATTGATTTGACAGCAACGGATAACTGTGCTGGTGATGTCGTGGCAACTCCTGTTGACTCAACTGATAGTTCTGATCCTTGTAACGTAGTAGTTACGCGTACTTG
>NZ_JAPMLM010000031.1 GCF_026410195.1 Xanthomarina sp. F2636L
CAGATAATTGTGATGGCTCTGGTTCTGTAACTGGTTCTGATTCTGCTTTATCTGGTGATACTTGTGGAGGAACTATTACTCGTACTTGGTCGTATACAGATGCTTGTGGTAATCCAGCTTCTGCTACTCAAACTATAACTATTCAAGATACAACAAGTCCAGTATTTGATGCTGCTCCGGCTGCTGTTACTGTTGAGTGTATCGATGATGTACCAGCCATGACAGACCTTGG
>NZ_JAPMLM010000032.1 GCF_026410195.1 Xanthomarina sp. F2636L
TGGACAGATAATTGTGATGGCTCTGGTTCTGTAACTGGTTCTGATTCTGCTTTATCTGGTGATACTTGTGGAGGAACTATTACTCGTACTTGGTCCTATACAGATGCTTGTGGTAATCCAGCTTCTGCTACTCAAACTATAACTATTCAAGATACAACAAGTCCAGTATTTGATGCTGCACCGGCTGCTATTACTGTTGAGTGTATCGATGATGTACCAGCCATGACAGACCTTGGTTGGACAGATAATTGTGATGGCTCTGGTTCTGTAACTGGTTCTGATTCT
>NZ_JAPMLM010000033.1 GCF_026410195.1 Xanthomarina sp. F2636L
CCAATCGGGAAGGTATCTCCAGGATTGTGCGAGCTAGTAACATTAAATCCAGCACAGTTGTCAGCACCAGTAGGCGCCGTCCAAGTTACAACCGCATCACATTGACCAGCATCATTACTTACCGTAATATCAGCAGGACAGGATATGGTTGGTGCTTCTGCATCATTAACAGTCACGTCGAATGAACAAGAGTTTGTTAATCCAGCTGCATCCGTAAT
>NZ_JAPMLM010000034.1 GCF_026410195.1 Xanthomarina sp. F2636L
GATTGTGACGGTGTTCCAACCAGTGAAGACTGTGATGATAACGACGCAACTAACACAAACTCTAATGTAAACGATGCAGATTGTGATGGCGTTCCAACATCTGAGGATTGTGACGACGACGATGCAACAAATACAAACTCTAATGTAAACGATGCCGATTGTGATGGCATTCCAACCAGTGAAGACTGTGACGACAACGATGCAACCAATACAAACTCTAACGTCAACGATGCAGATTGTGACGGTGTTCCAACCAGTGAAGACTGTGATGATAACGACGCAACCAATACGAATAGCAACGTCAATGATGCAGATTGCGATGGCATACCAACGTCAGAAGACTGTGATGACAACGATGCAACCAATACAAATTCTAATGTAAACGATGCCGATTGCGATGGTGTTCCAACCAGTGAAGACTGTGATGATAACGACGCAACCAATACAAACTCAAACGTGAATGATGCAGATTGTGA
>NZ_JAPMLM010000035.1 GCF_026410195.1 Xanthomarina sp. F2636L
GTAGAACCAACAACAGAATGCTGGGAAACTGCTACTTTTGATAACAATACCTGTGCTTGGGTAGTCACTGGATCACAACCTGCTGAACCAACAACGGAGTGTTGGGAGACTGCTACTTTTGATAATAATACCTGTGCTTGGGTAGTTACTGGATCACAACCTTTAGAACCATCTACGGAGTGTTGGGAAACGGCGACCTTTAATAACACAACATGTGTTTGGGACGTAACAGGATCACAACCTGTAGAACCATCTACAGAATGTTGGGAGACGGC
>NZ_JAPMLM010000036.1 GCF_026410195.1 Xanthomarina sp. F2636L
CAATGTGATGCGGTTGTGACTTGGACGGCGCCTACTGGTGCTGACAACTGTGCTGGTTTTAATGTAACTAGCTCACACAATCCTGGAGATACCTTTCCTATTGGTGTAACAACTGTTACCTATACCATTACGGATGCTGCTGGATTAACAAACTCTTGTTCCTTCGATGTGACTGTTAATGATACTGAAAATCCAACCATTGCTTGTCCTACTGATATTATTGTAAGTAACGATGCTGGTCAATGTGATGCGGTTGTGACTTGGACAGCGCTTACTGGTGCTGACAACTGTGCTGGTGCTGTTGTAACTAGCTCTCACAATCCTGGAGATACCTTCCCGATTGGAACAACAACCGTAACCTATACCATTACGGATGCAGCTGGATTAACAAACTCTTGTTCATTCGACGTGACTGTTAATGATGCAGAAGCACCAACCATATCCTGTCCTGCTGATATTAC
>NZ_JAPMLM010000037.1 GCF_026410195.1 Xanthomarina sp. F2636L
AACTACTTTCGTTAGAACAGATATTTGGTGCTGTTCCAGTTTCATTATAAATATAAATAGTTTGTGTGGTTGAAATAACATCTCCAGCGTTTAGCGGTGTTCCGGTTCCGTTAGTTCCAGTAAAATAGGTTCCATCTGTTAATGCTGGAAGAGTATAATCTGTACAAACCGTTTGATTGGCTATCGTATCTACTGGTGGCGTTCCAGAGATTGTAACAGTAAAACTACTTTCGTTAAAACAGATATTTGGTGCTGTTCCAATTTCATTATAAATATAAATGGTTTGCGTGGTTGAAATAACGTCTCCAGTATTGAGTTGGGTTCCCGTTCCATTAGTTCCAGTAAAATAGGTTCCGTTTGTTAAAGCAGGTAAGGTGTAACTAGAACAACCTGAATAATCTGATAGTGAATCTACAGGAGGAGTTCCAACAATAGTTACC
>NZ_JAPMLM010000038.1 GCF_026410195.1 Xanthomarina sp. F2636L
CCTGTTGACTCAACTGATAGTTCTGATCCTTGTAACGTAGTAGTTACGCGTACTTGGACATTTACTGATAGCTGTAATAATACATCTAGTGTGTCGCAAATAATTACTGTTTCTGATACTATTGCGCCTGTAGCTCCAGCTGCTCCTGCTGATCTAACAGTAGAATGTATCGATGATGTACCTGCTCCTATAGATTTAACAGCAACGGATAACTGTGCTGG
>NZ_JAPMLM010000039.1 GCF_026410195.1 Xanthomarina sp. F2636L
ATTCGATATCTATATTTGAAGCTTCAGTATTTATAACAGGAGCAATAGTATCCGTTACCGTAATAGTTTGCGATACCGAACTAGTATTGTTACAACTATCAGTAAATGTCCAAGTACGCGTAACGACTACGTTACAAGGATCAGAACTATCAGTTGAGTCAACAGGAGTTGCCACGACATCACCAGCACAGTTATCTGTTGCTGTTAAATCTATAGGAGC
>NZ_JAPMLM010000004.1 GCF_026410195.1 Xanthomarina sp. F2636L
AGTAACTACCCAAGCACAAGTATTGTTATCAAAAGTAGCAGTTTCCCAGCATTCTGTTGTTGGTTCAGCAGGTTGTGATCCAGTAACTACCCAAGTACAGGTATTGTTATCAAAGGTTGCCGTTTCCCAACATTCCGTTGATGGTTCTACAGGTTGTGTTCCAGAAACTGTCCAAGCACAGGTATTGTTATCAAAGGTTGCCGTTTCCCAACATTCAGTTGATGGTTCTACAGGTTGTGTTCCAGTAACTACCCAAGCACATGTGTTGTTGTCAAAAGTTGCCGTCTCCCAACATTCTGTAGATGGTTCAGTTGGTTGTGTTCCAGTGACTACCCATACACAGGTATTGTTATCAAAGGT
>NZ_JAPMLM010000040.1 GCF_026410195.1 Xanthomarina sp. F2636L
AGTAACTACCCAAGCACAAGTATTGTTATCAAAAGTAGCAGTTTCCCAGCATTCTGTTGTTGGTTCAGCAGGTTGTGATCCAGTAACTACCCAAGCACAAGTATTGTTATCAAAGGTCGCTGTTTCCCAACATTCTGTTGTTGGTTCAGCAGGTTGTGATCCAGTGACTACCCAAGCACAGGTATTGTTATCAAAAGTAGCAGTTTCCCAGCATTCTGTTGTTGGTTCTAC
>NZ_JAPMLM010000041.1 GCF_026410195.1 Xanthomarina sp. F2636L
CCAGCACAGTTATCCGTTGCTGTTAAATCTATAGGAGCAGGTACATCATCGATACATTCTACTGTTAGATCAGCAGGAGCAGCTGGAGCTACAGGTGCCGTAGTATCAGAAACAGTAATAGTTTGTGACACACTAGATGTATTATTACAAGAATCAGTAAAGGTCCAAGTACGTGTAACTACTATGTTACAAGGATCAGAACTATCAGTTGAGTCAACAGG
>NZ_JAPMLM010000042.1 GCF_026410195.1 Xanthomarina sp. F2636L
CATACTTTGGTAGCTGAAGTGACAGACAATACCGACCCTAACTATTTAGACTTAAGTGTTATTGTACCAGGAACCACTACAGGAGGCGATGTTTTAAATATCGTAACAAGCAATGGTTTGTGTGCAGCATTAGATGTAGCAGGCGCACCAATTACAGTAGAGACCTGTTCAGCCGATGCAGGAACCTTAACAGCAGATGCAAGTCCAGTACAATTATCTGGAGCAAGTGTTACAATTAGTGCCACACAAGGCACAGCACCAACAGTACCTGCTAATTATGAAGTGGCCTATGTATTGACCTCAGGTCCAACCTTGATTATTGAGCAAACAGCAGCAACACCAGAATTTACGGTGACAGCAGCAGGAGATTATACCATCCATACTTTGGTAGCTGA
>NZ_JAPMLM010000043.1 GCF_026410195.1 Xanthomarina sp. F2636L
GGTTGTGTTCCAGTGACTACCCATACACAGGTATTGTTATCAAAGGTTGCTGTTTCCCAACATTCTGTTGATGGTTCTAAAGGTTGCGTTCCAGTTATTACCCAAGTACAGGTATTGTTATCAAAGGTTGCCGTTTCCCAACATTCCGTTGTTGGTTCAGCAGGTTGTGATCCTGTTACTACCCAAGCACAGGTATCGTTATCAAAGGTTGCCGTTTCCCAGCATTCTGTTGTCGGTTCAGCTGGTTGTAATCCTGTCAGATCCCAAACACAGGTTATGTTATTAAAGGTTG
>NZ_JAPMLM010000044.1 GCF_026410195.1 Xanthomarina sp. F2636L
ACTTTTAAAAAATGGTCATCACTAGACCAATCAATTGCAGAAAATGTACCTGAAACTATTGTACCTTCTCCAATATTAACAATGGCAATACCATTAGCATCTGTAGTTGGTGAATGGGTTTCTTGATAGACATTGGTTGCTCCTTCCAAAATAATAAATTGTATAGTAATGCCTTGGTTAGCCACTACATTGCCTAAGTTGTCTTTTACAAGAGCTTTGTAGTTGATGCCGTTTTGGGCAAAACTTGAAATTGAGATAAAAAAGGGCATTAGTAATGTAATTAGCTTTTTCATGATTGGATATTATTTGTTATTAACTGCCTCCAAAGCATTCAAGCGTTGTACTAAGGATGCTATGGTTTTGTTTTGTGATCTATTTTCCTCTTTCTGCCCATCAATAATCTCCTGCTGTTCTTGAATCGCTTTTATCAAAACAGGCACCAAATCTGAATAATACACGCCTAAACGTTCTAATTCTTTTTTAGTAAGTTTTCCTGATACCTCGTCTTTTTCCCAAATATGTGATTTTACCACTTCTGGTATAATCTCTTGAAGGTCTTGAGCTATAAGTCCTAATTTAAGGTCTGGATTATTCTCGCTTTTCCAGTTAAAACTTACGGGTTGCATTTGTAAGACTTCTGTTAAGCCATAATTAAGATTTTCAATATTTTTCTTTTCCCGTCTGTCTGAAGTATTTATAGTGCCATTTGTGGCATACACGGTAGTCCAACGTTGGCTTGGATTACCTAAGACGGAAGTGTTATCTACATCTGGCAATAAAGCTGCATTTATACGTAATGCATTGTTACCAGCATCCCTTATGGTTTCATCTCCTAGATATAGCGTACCTGC
>NZ_JAPMLM010000045.1 GCF_026410195.1 Xanthomarina sp. F2636L
CCAGCACAGTTATCTGTTGCTGTTAAATCTATAGGAGCAGGTACATCATCGATACATTCTACTGTTATATCAGCCGGAGCAGCTGGAGCTACAGGTGCCGTAGTATCAGAAACAGTAATAGTTTGTGACACACTAGATGTATTATTACAGCTATCAGTAAATGTCCAAGTACGTGTAACTACTACGTTACAAGGATCAGAATTATCAGTTGAGTCA
>NZ_JAPMLM010000046.1 GCF_026410195.1 Xanthomarina sp. F2636L
CGGCTAAAATTCCGCAAGAGTAAGAATCTTACAATTTTTCTTTTTACGAATTTATTTTGTTTGGAGTTACAATTTCGGAGCAATTTTAGGTAACGGTTTCGTGTATGAAAAGTGCGTGTTTGTGTCAGAGGATTTTCGGAACGAAAATCGGAAGAAAGCAAACACGCACTTTCCTTTTGATTAGGCACTAAAATAAGCATTTTTTATACACAGTGTTA
>NZ_JAPMLM010000047.1 GCF_026410195.1 Xanthomarina sp. F2636L
GTAATATCAGCAGGACAGGATATGGTTGGTGCTTCTGCATCATTAACAGTCACGTCGAATGAACAAGAGTTTGTTAATCCAGCTGCATCCGTAATAGTATAGGTAACAGTTGTTACACCAATCGGGAAGGTATCTCCAGGATTGTGAGAGCTAGTTACATTAAAACCAGCACAATTATCAGCACCAGTAGGCACCGTCCAAGTTACAACCGCATCACATTGACCAGCATCGTTGTTTACTGTAATATTAGTAGGACAGGTTATGGTTGGTGCTTCTGTATCATTTACAGTCACATCGAAAGAACAAGAGTTTGTTAATCCAGCAGCATCTGTAATTGTATAAGTTACAGTTGTTACACCAATCGGTAAGGTATCTCCAGGATTGTGAGAGCTAGTAACATTAAATCCAGCACAATTATCAGCACCAGTAGGCACCGTCCAAGTTACAACCGCATCACATTGCCCAGCATCGTTGCTAATAGTTATATCTCCAGGACAAACAATGGTTGGTGCTTCCGTATCATTAACAGTTACGTCGAAAGAACAAGAGTTTGTTAATCCAGCAGCATCGGTAATGGTATAAGTAACAGTTGTTAC
>NZ_JAPMLM010000048.1 GCF_026410195.1 Xanthomarina sp. F2636L
AACCTGAATAATCTGATAGTGAATCTACAGGAGGAGTTCCAACAATAGTTACCGTAAAACTACTTTCGTTAGAACAGATATTTGGTGCTGTTCCAATTTCATTATAAATATAAATGGTTTGCGTGGTTGAAATAACGTCTCCAGTATTTAGCTGCGTTCCGGTTCCGTTAGTTCCTGTAAAATAGGTTCCATCTGTTAATGCTGGAAGAGTATAATCTGTACAAACTGTTTGATTGGCTATCGTATCTACTGGTGGTGTTCCAGAGATTGTAACAGTAAAACTACTTTCGTTAAAACAGATGTTTGGTGCTGTTCCAATTTCATTATAAATATAAATGGTTTGCGTGGTTGAAATAACGTCTCCAGTATTTAGCTGCGTTCCCGTTCCATTAGTTCCAGTATAATAGGTTCCGTTTGTTAAAGCAGGTAAGGTGTAACTAGAACAACCTGAATAATCTGATAGTGAATCTACAGGAGGAGTTCCAACAATAGTTACC
>NZ_JAPMLM010000049.1 GCF_026410195.1 Xanthomarina sp. F2636L
CATTTACTGATAGCTGTAACAACACTAGTTCGGTATCGCAAACTATTACAGTGACTGATACTATTGCGCCTGTAGCTCCAGCTGCTCCAGCTGATGTAACAGTAGAATGTCTAACAGATATTCCTGCTACTATTGATTTAACAGCAACAGATAACTGTGCTGGTGATGTCGTGGCAACTCCTGTTGACTCAACTGATAGTTCTGATCCTTGTAACATAGTAGTTACACG
>NZ_JAPMLM010000005.1 GCF_026410195.1 Xanthomarina sp. F2636L
GCCGTCTCCCAACATTCTGTAGATGGTTCTACAGGTTGTGATCCTGTTACGTCCCAAACACATGTTGTGTTATTAAAGGTCGCCGTTTCCCAACATTCCGTTGTTGGTTCAGTTGGTTGTGATCCAGTAACTACCCAAGTACAAGTATTGTTATCAAAGGTTGCCGTTTCCCAGCATTCTGTTGTCGGTTCAGCTGGTTGTAATCCTGTCAGATCCCAAACACAGGTTATGTTATTAAAGGTTG
>NZ_JAPMLM010000050.1 GCF_026410195.1 Xanthomarina sp. F2636L
GAATTATCAGTTGAATCTACTGGAGTTGCAACTATATCACCAGCACAGTTATCTGTTGCTGTTAAATCTATAGGAGCAGGTACATCATCGATACACTCTACTGTTAGATCAGCTGGAGCAGCTGGAGCTACAGGTGCCGTAGTATCAGAAACAGTAATAGTTTGTGACACACTAGATGTATTATTACAAGAATCAGTAAATGTCCAAGTACGCGTAAC
>NZ_JAPMLM010000051.1 GCF_026410195.1 Xanthomarina sp. F2636L
AGGTTGCGTTCCAGTAACTACCCAAGTACAGGTATTGTTATCAAAAGTAGCAGTTTCCCAGCATTCCGTAGATGGCTCTATAGGTTGCGTTCCAGAAACTACCCAAGCACAGGTATTGTTATCAAAGGTTGCCGTCTCCCAACATTCTGTAGATGGTTCTACAGGTTGTGATCCTGTTACGTCCCAAACACATGTTGTGTTAT
>NZ_JAPMLM010000052.1 GCF_026410195.1 Xanthomarina sp. F2636L
TTATCTGTACAAGAAGTTTCACAAGGTGCACAATCTGGTCCACCACAATCTACACCTGTTTCATTACCGTTTTGAACGCCATCTGAACAAGTTGGAGGTATAACACAAGGTTCACAAGATGAACCTCCACAATCAACTCCGGTTTCATCACCATTTTGAATACCATCTGTACATGTTGGAGCTGGTGCACCACCTAAACAGAAATCA
>NZ_JAPMLM010000053.1 GCF_026410195.1 Xanthomarina sp. F2636L
CGTTGTAAGCAATTAAAGGAAACCCGTGAAAAACAGAATATTCTCATTAATTATTATTGTTTTTATTTCCAATTCTTGTGGAATATTTAAAACGCATCACAAGGATAAACTTATTGATTTTGAAAACAATCAGGTACCGAAAAACACTTTAAAACTGAATGGTTACTATTTTGCGGAATTGGAACGTGAAGCCAATAATTCTGACAATACCCAAGAAACAAAAATAAAATATCTATCTGCTTTTTTTATTTACGAAGACGGCTTTATAGTTAATATTCGTGGAATTGACGGACTTACGAATTATTACTGTGCGGAAAATGAAACTTATGAGAATACCTATGAACGAGCGCATAAAGTAATTGAATTAATGCTTGAGTCTCAAAACTCTGAAGACAAAAGAACCAAGCGAATTTGCGGATTTGAACCAAACGATATTGGTAATAAAGGTTTAGCTAAAGTTAATAATGATAGTATTAGAATACAGTTTTACAGCATTGAAATGCAAAAACCTGGAAAAGATTCTTTTAATTCTGCTTATTTATACGAAATCAATGGAGTGATTAAATCCGACTCAAGCTTTGTGATAAATAGTGAGACAGAATTTAGAACTAATAAAAGAACAACTGAAAATACTTTGTTCCGATTTAGACAAACTAAACAGAAACCGAATATTGAAAATTACTTTAAAAAGAATAATAACCGATTTAAATAACTGCTTACAACAACGTGTATAATTCATTGCTAGTACTCGCCTACTTACGAAAATCCTCGCGGTTTTTCTATTCGGTTTGTATTTGCTAAATTAGTTGCTCAAACACGCAACGAAATCATACACAAACACGTTGTGCCTAATTTAAAAAACGCCCGAACTAACTATGATGTCTAATATTTCGAAAGCGGAATTAAAGGAAATTAAGCGGAATCTTCCAGATTATAAAAAGATAATTGAACAAGAAGACTCATTCATTGAAAACGGAAAATATAAAAAGATTTTTATTAGTGTGTTTGACCATTGGCTAACAAATGAAGAGGCGAGTGAAATGATTTTTGTCGACGAAAATTTAGACGAATTAAAAGCACGCAGAAATAAATTCAAGATGGTTGCAGAGGAATTGTATAAAATAACTGATATATATTTTTGGAAATATAAACGGAATTATCGAATGGTTTTGAAAAAACCACTGAATTCTGATGACGTTTTAAGGAAATGTGATTTTGATAATTTATGGTCACAAAGCGGAAAAAGATACAGCTTGATTTTACCAGAGTTTTCCGCCATTTATAGTGAAGAATGGGATTGGACTAACATTATTTGGTATACTGACGAGAAAAAAATAGTTCCGATTTTGAAAATTGCCGAAAATGCTGGATTGAATATTCTGAAATAAAAAACTAGGCACAACACCGTATATAATTTATTGCTAGTTCTAGCCTACTTACGAAAATCCTTGCGGATTTTCTATTCGGTTTTTATTTGCTAAATTAGATGCTTAAACCACGCAACAAACCATATACAAACACGTTCTACGCAATTTGAAAAAAACATACAGCATACAATTAAACGGAGTTAAAATCGGAACAACTTATTTCGAATTTGCAGATGTGCCAATGGGAATTATTCACGGAAAAGTCAATTTTGAAAACGTAGAATCACCATATGAATTTATCAAAAATCATTGTCATAAATTTAAAGTTACCATAAACGAAGACGATAAAAAATATAAATTTATTGACACTCAAGTAATTCCTGAATTGAAAGTATATCTCGAAAACGGAACTGAATTAACTGGTTGGGGCGGAGCAATTAGCGGAATGGAAATAGAAGATGATTTTGAAATTCAGTTTGGCGGAATTGATTACACAATAATGCGGACTGAATTCGCTCACCATTATTACGATTATTATAAACAAGAATGTGATTTAATCAAAATTGGAATTGACGAAGAATTTAAACAGATTTGCGAAAAAATATTAGGAAAGAATTTTAATATAAATCAATGGTCTGAAATTGAGAGTTCGGACGAATTTCAAACGGAAAAATATTGTGGCGGATTTGATGCGACTGAAATGGAATTTTGTTTTAGTTATTATCGAGAAAAGGAAGAATATTGGTTTCAATTAAGTTTAACCGATATTGAAAGAATAAAAAATATGGAAATTGAATTTTTATATCCAAGAAAAGCGGAATAAAAACTGCGTAGAACAACGTGTATAATTAATGGCTAGTTCTAGCCTACTTACGAAAATCCTCGCGGATTTTCTATTCGGTTTTTATTTGCTAAATTAGGTGCTTAAACACGCCACTAATCATACACAAAACCGTTGCCCACAATTAGAAAAAATACACGTCAGAAAAAATAAATGGAGAAAAGATACCAAGTTTTTGTCAGTTCAACTTATGTTGATTTAATAGAAGAAAGAAACGAAATAATGCAAGCACTGCTTGAATTAGAATGTATGCCATCTGGAATGGAATTATTTCCAGCAGCAAATGACACACAATGGGAATGGATAAAAAAAGTGATTGACGAATCTGATTATTACATTGTTGTAATAGGAGATAGATATGGTTCGATTTCAGAAAATACTGGCTTGAGTTACACAGAAATGGAATATCGATACGCATTGGAAACTAACAAACCGATAATCGGATTTGTACATCAAAATCCAGGTAAATTAAGTGCTGATAGAGTTGAAAAAAGTGAGGAAAATCGAAAAAAATTAAAGGAATTTAAAAATTTAGTTCAAAGCAAATTATGTAAGTTTTATAATAATCCCGAGGATTTAGGCTCAAAAGTTAGTAGAAGTATTATTCAATTGAGAAAACAATATCCTGCGATTGGTTGGGTAAGAGCAAATGCATTAGACAATTATACATCTACAATAGAATACATCCAAATAATTAAAGAAAACGAGGAACTAAAAAATCAAATAATAAAATTTGAGAATGAAAAGCCAATGATGTCTGGTCGTTTATCAAGCGGCAAAGATGAATTTAAAGTTCATTATTCTTATTCAATCAGAGAACAACAAAAAGACAATCCTAATTCTTGGAAAAAAGTTGGAACTGGAAAAGACTCGTTAGTTCTAAATTGGGATGAGATTTTTACATATGTAGCACTGGATATTATAAATAATTCTTCAAGAAATTTCACAAGAGTTAATGACCCATTTCCGTCTGTAATTAAAGAGAAAGAAAAAGAAAAATTGGAAATTAAACATCCGAATAAAAGGCTTCAGGATTTCAAAACAGACATTGATGATTTTAACAAAGTTCTACTTCAATTAAGAGCCTTGAAATTTATTAAAAAAGGAAATTATGATGCTTGGCAATTAACTGATAATGGAGAATATTATTTAGCCGAATTGAAATGTGAAAAAAAATAACTGTGGGCAACAACGTGTATAATTCATTGCTAGTTATAGCCTACTTACGAAAGTCCTCGCGGACTTTCTATCTGTGATTTATTTGCTAACTTTATTGCTTAAACACGCAACGAAATCATACACAAAACCGTTGTACGTAAGCTGAAAAAGCATATGAACACAGAAGAAAACAGAGAACTTTCTGATGAGGAATTTAATAGCGCAATAGACAAGACTTTTAATACATTAGATAAAAGAAGTGCTATAATTTATGTCCTAATGAAAGCAGGACTAGTTATAAACGACCTTTCAAAAATGGGTTATAAAATAGACTTAACACAGAAAGGAATAAAGGAAATATTAAACGTTAAATTGGAAGATATAGATTCATTATCATTTTCGTGTAGAGGACTTCCATCTTTTGAATAGTATCGTTTATTTCTTTAAGGGATTTAAAGTCTCTATTAAAATTACTGATAATAAAAGCATTTTTTAAACTAATAGAATGTTTTGATTTAAGAAAATAAAGCTCATCAACTAAAACATCTAACTTGAGATTTTTAAGTTCATCACGACAAATATCAAAATCAGTTAGATAAATACGATTAATACGTTCTAACTCATTCAACAAGTCATTTAGAGAAGTTGTTTGTTTAATAGTAAACTTTGTAGGAGTAAAAAGTCTCGGACTGATTTGACCACTTGCTGAATCGAAAATTTCATCTAAATCTGACATAATTAAATTTAATTTGTTGTATAAATAATATCAAATTTAGTTAAATATTTATAGATGTAGATTTTTTGAAAAACTTTATCTTTTGGTTCTGCATACCAACTTATTGTATCAAAGTTTTTATCAAAAGTGATTGTTTGGTTATAGTCATCAAAAAAGATATGTTGTTTATTATCTTCATTAAATCCTTGATAAAACCATTTAGCCCCTTTCCAATCATCTGTGCCTCTTTTGAAGTATATACTATCGGCTTTGAAAATCAACTCGGAAGATATTTTTTCATCAAAAATTAAATCATATTTTTTAGTTTTTGAATTGTATTGGTATTCAAGAATTTGATTGGTTTTGTAACCACCATTAATTATGGCTTCATTGTTTGATACACTTTGAGTGGATGTAGCAGTAGTTTTGACTGTTTTATTATTAGCTTTGGCTTCATAAACTAATTGGTCATAACAATTTGTTATGTAATTCATTATTTCTATAGTCTTTGAATTACTCGATAAATCATAATTTTTACCATCAAGAGAATTTACACAATTTTTGTAAAAATTATCCATTATAAATCCTGCCACTTTTCGTTCATCAATTGCTAATACAGTTTTCATTCTAAATGACCCTATATGTTTCATTATTTTTTCATAGTTAGCATCAAATTTAGCTTGTTTTTCAGCCATTACTTGTTGGAGTAAAGCAAAATTATCATCAGTTCTTTGTTTTTGAGGAATATATCTACCACTACCTTGTTGATTGTTATTGACATAAGTGGTTTCCCAAGTTCCGTTAAGAGAATTATAGGATTTATAAGCAACCATTTTATTGGTCTGTTTATCAAAGTACTCATACCGACCATTAAGTGAATTATACTTTTCAACATAAGTTTGAGCAAAAGATGAAAACCCAACAAAGAACAATAATGAAAACAGTAATTTTTTCATAGTAACAAATATAAACAAAACAATATTAACCAATTACGGAAATCCGTAAGATAAAAACAATAAAATGAACACAGAAAAAGGACAATATAAATATATAACAGAATATGTATCAGAAGGTAAAAGATATGGAGGTAGTATATTCGCAATGAGTAAAAAAGAAGCCGAAAAAAAACTCGAAGATAAAAGACTTACAGAAAGAATAGTAGGTTATGACCCCGAAACACTATATCTAAACGATTAACTTGTTCCTTTCTAAATACTCAATTCGATTTTTGAGGTTTAGCATATTATCAACACAGTCTTTACGATTTTTATAACCTTCTGTTGAAGCTCCAATAATATCTTCTTTTACTTCTATTTTCCAACGCCACTCTTCTTTGGAATCTTTATAAATCTCTAATTTTGGTGGAATAGTTATTTTTAGTTTAGCCATAATTATATATTTTGACTAAATTAGAAAAATAAACTGAAATAAAAAGCCTACGTACAACACCGTATATAAGTAATGCGAGAAAAAGGTTACCCCGCAAAATAAATGTTAACCTAAAAACTAATATCACAACGGAAAAATATCGAGTACTTGCCTCGCACTACTCATATACAAACACGTTAGCTACAATTGCGGAAACCACTCAAACGCAAGCAATACGCAACTGAATTACCTCTGATTTCTGCCAAACATTACGCTGATTTCA
>NZ_JAPMLM010000054.1 GCF_026410195.1 Xanthomarina sp. F2636L
TACGGATTAATAACAGAAGGAGGAGGAGATATTTGTGCGTCTTTAGATGTTGCAGGAGCACCAATTATGGTGACCAGCTGTGAAGCTGATGCAGGAACACTTATGGCGGATGCAGATACTGCCTGTTTAATAAATGGAGCAGCTACAATCTCTGCAACAGCAAATAACGATTCTAATGTTCCAGAAGGATATGAAACAGTTTATGTGTTAACAGAAGGTTCCGGATTGGTAATAGTAAATGCAGGAGCAATACCAAGTTTTGAAGTAACAGAAGGAGGAGATTATACCATCCATAGTTTGGTATACAATCCAGAGACTTTAGATTTAGGAATAGTTGTACCAGGCGTAACTACCGGTTTTGATGTTTACGGATTAATAACAGAAGGAGGAGGAGATATTTGTGCGTCTTTAGACGTTGCAGGAGCACCAGTTTCAGTAGAAAATCCACATGCAGGAACATTGTCTGCAGATATGGATTCAGTGACTTTAGTTGACGGCCTTGCAACAGTATCAGCAACAGCAAATGGCGATGCTAATGTGCCGGAAGGTTACCAAACGGTTTTTGTTTTAACTCAAGGTTCAGGATTAGTTATCATGAATGCAGGAGCATCGCCTAATTTTGAAGTTAGCGAAGCAGGAGATTATACCATTCATAGTTTGGTTTATAATCCAGAGACCTTAGATTTAGGAATCGTTGTTCCAGGTGTCACTACCGGTTTTGATGTTTACGGATTAATAACAGAAGGAGGAGGAGATATTTGTGCATCTTTAGATGTTGCAGGAGCACCAATTATGGTTTCAGAAAGTGAAGAATGTACAGCTTATGCAGGAACGATGTACTCAAACAACCCAATTAATTGTTTAGTAAATGGAAGTGCAACTATAGAGGCTATGCAAAATCAAATAGCAAATATTCCTACTGGATACGAGCAGTTGTTTGTATTAACGGAAGCTTTTTCTTTGACCATTTTAAATGTATCTTCAACTCCAGAGTTTACAGTTAATGACAGAGGGTTCTATAGAATACACAGTTTAGTTTATAACCCAGAGACTTTAGACTTAAGTGTTGTAATTCCAGGAGAAACAACAGGCTTTGATGTGATTAACTTAATTGATAACAATGATATTTGCGCTTCTTTAGATGCGCATGGAGCTGTTAATCTAGTGTTAGGTTACAATTGGTTCTGTTATTTCTTTAATAACTACTATTATAAAGTTGGTGAAGAAAACACAAAACAGTTAAACACCTATGTGAAAAGTTATGATAACTTTAAGGCGTTTGAAAAGGAATTTATTTTAGAAAATTCTGAAATAAGTTTATATCCAAATCCAGTAGTAACTAACTTAAACGTGAAAATTCAAGTGTTTGATGATGAAAATATGTCATTCAGAATAAACGATATAAGTGGAAGACAAGTTATAAGTGGTTCAAACTTAAATTTAAATAATGGAGCTATTTCAATAGATACAAACATGTTAGCAAACGGTATGTATATTATTAGCTTTGAATCAAATTATAGAACACTTACTAAGAAAATAGTGGTTAACAAATAAATGAAAAAGAAAATTTGATTAACATAAAAGAGCCACTCAACTTGAGTGGCTCTTTTTATTAATTTAATCGATAAACAGGATACTGTAAATAAGCTTTTTCAGCATGTTGAGATCGCTCATACAACCAATTTAATTGCGCATACCAATTGGCTGCAAAATCTTTATCGCTTTCTTTTTTCTTTAAAAATTCAGCTTTCAATTCAACATTAGCTTCTAACATGTTTTTGGCTGTGTCTTCAAAAACATAAGGAGAAAATCCTTCTTTTTTTTGAAGAATAGTATCGAAAAAATTCCAGTTAAAAAAGGAGTCCGGAGCTTCAGGTTCTAAGGTTTCTAATAAATAGCGTTTAGCAAGTTGATTTGTTGTTACAAAATAATCTCCTTTTCTGAAAGTTATTTTTTCTTTTGAAGATGTCACACTTGTATTATAATGTTGATAATGACCTTCGTAAGCATTTTTTCTGGTTTCAAAAGCAGCTATTTTATAAGCTGAAACAGTAACACTTGTATCTTTTTCAAAACGAGTCATTGCTACTTTGTTTAGTTGAAGTAATTCAATAACATCGTGCCAGCCTTGTGGAATTATATAGGCTTTTGGAACCATTACTTCAACACTTGGTTTAAAAAATTTTTTATATTCAACTTCTTTGGTAAAGGGCTTGTTTCTATTGTATTTTAAACGTTGAGAGCCAGTAACATCGCTGGTTATCATTTCGCCTTCAAAGCCTTTAAAGTTTAAAGTAGTCGATTTCGTTTCGTCTATAATCCAATCTAAAGGATACTTTGTGTTTTCTTTAAAATTAGAAACAGAGCCTTCTCTTAGTAAAGCAATCTTGTCGTAATTATCTTCAATAACTTCAACCATACTTATCAATAGATCATAAGTGCCTTCTACTCGTTGTTTATACGGTTTTAGCATATGGGTTTCAACCATCATACCTAACACATTCCATAAAGCTGTGTAGCCTGTTGAGTACCTTGGGTAATCCATAAACTGACTAAAACCAATTTCTGGCACCTGATTAAATACATTGACATAAGGTGTAATATCCCAATCTTTTTTTGCTAGTTTTTTCTCTAATTCAGGCATCATTTCTTGGTCTAAAAACAAACCTAAATTGCCGTTTAGTTTATTGTGTTGCGTAAATAAATGGGTTAATGTATATTGGTAATCTGCACCATTACTAACATGATTATCTATAAACACATCGGGTTGTACCAAATGAAAAATTTCAGTAAAACTCTTAGCATTTTTGGTGTCACATTTTATAAAATCTCTGTTTAAATCGTAATTTCTGGCATTTCCTCTAAACCCATATTCTTTTGGACCATTTTGATTGGCTCTTGTTCCCGTATTTCTATTTAAGCTGCCACCAATATTATAAATAGGAATGGTGACTAAAACGGTGTTTTTTGGAGCTTTAATTTTGCCTTGAGCTAAATCTCGATATAGCATCATAGTCGCGTCAATACCATCTGTTTCGCCTGGATGGATGCCATTGTTGATTAATAAAATGCGTTTGCTTTTTCTTATTTCTGAAAAATTAAATTGCTTTTCAGGATTGTAAGTTATTAAGTGTAAGGGTTCTCCAGAATCAGTTTTGCCCATTTCTTGAATTGATATTTCAGGATAAACATGACTTAAATTTCTAAAATAACTTATGACTTCTTGATAGGTTTCAGTTTCAGTTCCTCCACTTTTTTCAAAATTTGTAACAAACTCATGAGAAGTCTGAGATACTAAAATATTGAAAGACAAATAAATAAGGAAAAAAGCAGCTGTTTTTTTCATAATAAATGGTTTTAAGTATAAAACTAATCAATTAAAAATAATATAGCCTTGTGTTTAACCATATTAAGTCTATTTTTGCACCTCCAAAAAAAACACTAAAATGACAGAATTTATAAGAAGACGAACAGCTAATGCTAAAAACGATATTCTATCTGGTTTAACTGTGGCACTAGCTTTGGTTCCAGAAGCTGTTGCTTTTGCCTTTGTTGCAGGTGTAGATCCATTAGTTGGTTTGTATGCAGCTTTTATGGTGGGTTTAATTACGTCTGTTTTTGGAGGACGGCCAGGAATGATTAGTGGAGCCACTGGTGCCTTAGCTGTTGTGATGGTGAGTTTGGTGGCTGAAGGAAATGCCATGGGAGCAGCTGGAGAACAACTTGGACTTTACTATCTGTTTGCAACCGTTATTTTAATGGGAATTATTCAAATGTTGGCTGGTGTTTTTAAACTTGGAAAGTTTGTAAGACTTATTCCACATCCAGTAATGATGGGGTTTGTTAACGGCTTAGCTATTGTAATTTTCTTATCGCAATTAGGGATGTTTATGACTGTGGAAAATGGTGAGGAAACATGGTTACAAGGAACAAAGTTATGGACTATGATTGGGCTTGTAGCTTTAACTATGGGAATTATGTTTGGATTACCAAAGCTGACCAAAAAATTACCCGAAGCATTAATCGCCATATTAGCAGTTTCAGCTATTGTTATTTTTGGAAATTTGGATGTAGCAACTGTTGGTAGTTTTATTCGTGATGGTGGAGGTGAAGGTCTTAAAGGAGGTTTGCCTGCTTTTCAAACAGATATTTTTAATAAAGTACCTTTTACCTGGGAAACCTTAAAATTTATTTTTCCTTATGCTTTAATTCTTGCCGCTATAGGTTTAATTGAATCCTTAATGACTTTAAATCTAATAGATGAATTAACCGAAACCAGAGGAAATACCAATCGGGAATGTTTGGCTCAAGGTGGAGCAAATATCGTCACTGGATTCTTTGGTGGTATGGGAGGTTGTGCCATGATTGGGCAATCTATTATCAATATAAAAGGAGGAGGAAGAACCAGACTTTCTGGTATTGTGGCAGCTCTAGCCTTATTAGGGTTTATCTTATTTGCTTCAGGATTGATTGAACAGGTGCCTATTGCAGCATTAGTAGGTGTCATGTTTATGGTTGTTATTGGAACCTTTGCTTGGTCTAGTTTTAGAGTGGCGAGAAAAATTCCTAAAACAGATTTATTTGTGCTTATTTTAGTATCTGGATTAACGGTTCTTTTCGATTTGGCTATTGCAGTTATAGCTGGTGTTATAGTAAGCGCTTTGGTGTTTGCTTGGGAAAATGCTAGACGTATACGTGCCAGAAAACGTATTAAAGAGGATGGCACCAAAGTTTATGAAATATGGGGACCACTATTTTTTGGCTCAATACAAGCTTTTAACGAAAAGTTTGATGCTAAAAACGATCCAGAAAAAGTTATTATCGATTTTGTGGAATCACGTGTGAGTGATCATTCTGCTTTGGAAGCTATATTTAATATTGTTGAAAAATATGAAGCCGAAGGAAAACATATCAAATTAAAACATTTAAGTGAAGACTGCAAAGCTTTGTTGTATAAGGCCAATCCAAAATTTAGAGAAGTTATAGTTGAAGATATAGACGATCCACGATATCATTTAGCTGCAAATCCTGAAGATTTTCCGAAGCCTCTTTCAGAGTATAAACTATAGTTTGTTTTCAGCCTCAGAAGTAGTCGATAAGATTTTTATTTTCGAATTGTAGGTATCGCTTTGCGTATTTGAGATAGAATTCAAGCCAATTATTTAGCTCTCACACTTTTCGGAACCAAAACGGTATAATCCCCATTGTTTCTTATCACATCGCGAACAATACTAGAGCTTATATACGAGGTGCTAGCCGCTGTTAATAAAAATACGGTTTCTATTTTAGAAAGTTCTCTGTTGGTGTGTGCAATGGCCTTTTCAAACTCAAAATCGGCTGGATTTCTTAAACCACGAAGAATAAACTTGGCATCAACTTCTTTACAGAAATCTATAGTCATACCTTTATAGGTGGCTACTTTTACTTTAGGTTCGTCTTTAAAAGCATCTTTTATAAATTTTTGACGTTCTTCAAGACTGAACATGTAATTTTTATCAGCATTAATACCTATCGCAATTATAACTTCATCAAAAAGTTGTACACCACGTTTTATAATGTCGAAATGGCCTAAAGTTAATGGATCGAAAGATCCTGGAAAAAGTGCTCGTTTCATCGAAAATTTATTTTCATTCCCATGCAGGTGGGAATCTCTAATCCCAAATATAACATTTATTTACAGAACACTGTGACTGCAAACTGCATACTAGTTTAGTGCTTCTTCAATTGCATTTTCAAATAGTTCAGCTAGACTAATGCCTGCAGCTGCAGCTTGTTGAGGTAATATACTCGCTTTGGTTAAGCCTGGAACCGTATTCACTTCCAATAAATGTGGTTCTCCATCTTTAAAAATATATTCACTTCTACTAAAACCTGTCATTTTTAAAATGTCATAGACTTTTTTGGCTAATTCGCTTACTTTATCAGCCATGTCATCACTAATTCTTGCAGGGGTAATTTCTTTAGACTCACCTAAATACTTCGCTTTATAATCAAAGAAATCGTTATCACTAACAATTTCAGTTATTGGTAAGACTTTGGTTTCACCTTTATATTTAATAACACCTACAGAAACCTCCGTACCATCTAAATAGGATTCAATAATTATCTCATCATCTTCTTTAAATGCAACCTCAATGGCATTTTGCATCTCTTCTATTTTATAGACTTTGGTAATCCCGAAACTACTTCCCGCTTTATTTGCTTTGACAAAACAAGGCAATCCAACTTTTTTAACTATGGTTTCCGAGTTTATTTCGTCTCCTAAGTTAACATAAAAACTTTCGGCAGTTTTTATTCCAAAGGGTTTTAAAACACTTAAACAATCGCGTTTGTTAAAAGTGAGTGCTGCCTGATACATATCGCAACTGGTTTGAGGAATGTTTAAAAGCTTAAAGTAAGCTTGCATAAAGCCATCTTCGCCAGGAGTTCCATGAATGGCATTAAAAACGCAATGAAAAGTTATTTTCTTATTGTTAACTGAGATAGAAAAATCGTTCTTGTCTACCGGGAATTCTTTGTTTTCATCATTGACATAAACCCATTTGTTTTCAAAAACGTGAATTCTATACGCTGTGTATTTATCGTTGTTAAGCGTTTCATAAACAACGTTTCCACTCTTCAATGAGATTTCGTATTCGCTAGAGAAACCTCCCATAATGATGGCAATATTCTTTTTCATATAAATAAGAAACGATGGAAAAAACCGTTAAGCTAAAATATCACAATAAAAGCAAAAGAAAAAACAGTTCTGTTTTTATATCTTTGCTATTCAAATAAATTTAAAATGAGTCTTATAAAATTTCTTAAAAGTAAAACATTTTTAAAACAAATTGTTTTGGCTTTTGTGGCCATTTTTGTTTTGTCGTTTATTATGTTAAAATGGTTAAAAGCTACGACCAATCATGGGGAATTTGAAACAGTCCCAGAATTAAAAGGAAAATCTATTCAAGTGGCTAATATGGAGTTAAATGAAAATAATTTAGTCATGGAAATTTTAGATTCTTCTAACTATAATCCAGATTATCCTAAGTTTTCAGTTATTGAACAAGACCCTAGTGCTGGTGAAAAAGTAAAAGAAAACCGAAAAATATATCTAACCCTTAATCCTTCAGGATATAGAAAAGTCTTGGTGCCTGAACTACAAGAACGCACGTTTAGACAAGCAAAACCTACACTCGAAGCTTTAGGCTTTGAAGTTGGAAAACTAACTTATATAGATAATATTGCAAAAGACATGGTTTTGGATATGAGTTTTCAAGGTGAAAAAATAAAACCGGGAGATATGCTTCCAAAAACGTCTAAGATCGATTTGGTTTTAGGTAATGGTACCAGACCAAATTCAGAATAAAAATGACAGATTATACTCCAGAACAGGAAAGTGACGATGAATTATATGAACACCATGCGTTTACTGCAGACAAGGGGCAGCAACCTCTTAGAATAGACAAATATTTAATGAATTTTATTGAAAACGCCACACGTAATAAAATTCAATCAGCTGCTAAAAATGGTAATATTTATGTGAATGATGTACAAGTAAAATCTAATTATAAAGTAAAACCTTTAGACGTAATTCGTGTACTTTTCGAGCATCCACCTTACGAGAATTTATTAACTCCAGAGAACATTCCTTTAGATATTGTGTATGAAGATGATGATTTATTGGTTGTTAATAAACAAGCAGGCATGGTGGTTCATCCAGGTCATGGAAATTATTCTGGAACCTTAATAAATGCATTGGTTTATCATTTCGATAATCTCCCTAATAATTCCAGTAATCGTCCAGGCTTAGTACATAGAATAGATAAAGATACCAGTGGACTCTTAGTAATTGCTAAAAACGAAGAAGCCATGACACATTTGGCTAAACAGTTTTTCAATAAAACCAGCGAACGCGAATACGTAGCTATTGTTTGGGGAAATATGGAGGAAGACGAAGGAACTGTTGAAGGGAATATTGGGCGTCATCCAAAAAATAGATTACAAAATACGGTCTTTTTTGGTGAAGATGAAGACAAAGGGAAACCAGCAGTCACACATTATAAAGTTATTGAACGCTTAGGATATGTCACGTTAATTTCTTGTAAGTTAGAAACTGGACGTACACACCAAATTCGTGTACATATGAAACATATTGGACATACCTTGTTTAATGACGAACGTTATGGTGGCGAAAAAATATTAAAAGGAACCACCTTTACCAAATACAAGCAGTTTGTAGATAATTGTTTTAAAGTCTTACCAAGACAAGCGCTTCATGCAAAAACATTAGGTTTTAAACACCCAAGAACCGGAGAATTTATGAGTTTCGATTCTGAAATCCCTGAAGATATGCAGCAATGTATTGACAAATGGAGACATTATGTGAAGCATCAGGAAATGGAGTAAGTTTTTATATATTTCAACAATAATTAAACATAAAAAAAAGTTGAAAATTTTTAGAAAAGTTGGTTATATATATATTGCAATAACTTAAACCTACAAGATGATAAAAAACAACCTTTTCTACTTAGCACTATTAATTTCTTTAATAACAAATTTAAGTTGTAGTAAAGATGATGACTCAGCTGAGCAAGTCATTGAACAACCTGTTGATAATTTTTATATAGAGAGTTATCAATCAATTTATGCACAATACAATATCTATTTTTTTCCAAACCTAGCGTTTAGTGGTAGGATTTCATTTGAGTACGATGAACACAATAGAATAACAAAAAGACATGGAGATATATTACATATGAGCTCAAACGGAGTTGTAGGTGGATATCTTGACGACTCATTATATATCGATTTAACTTATGCTAACAATAAAGTATATCTTGAAAAAAAAGCTTCTCCATTTATAGATTATCAAACTCCTGAAAATGAAACCATAATAGAGTTAGACGAAAATAGTAAAATGATTCTCAAAACAGCGTTTCAAGAATATTTTAGCTTTACAAAAAGAGACACCACAAATTACACCTATAATGATGGGAAGTTAAGGTCATTTATTAAAACGACATATAGAGTATCAAGCAATGGCGATTGGATGGTTCGTTATTTTGATGAATCAAATCTGCATTATACCAATGATAATTTAGATAGTATTGTAACCATTTTTCTAAAAAAGAAAATTTAGTACCCTATACAATACTTTTAAAGAAAGAAACCGAGCATTTCAGTGGTTACGATACTGCTGAAAATCCATTTAGAAAACTTCAAATTTTTGAGGAAACATTCAATAGATCCTTATCTAAAAATAATTTTACAGAATATAGAGAAACTTCTAATAGGTACAATTATCCGAATGATGATTATTCTCAAGTACCAATTTTATACCCAACCCAAGAAGAAGCTTATCAAACTTGGAATTTGGCATACGATGAAAATGGCGAATGGATTTACGACCAATTTTAAAACTAAATTTTATTTTCTATACTTATTAAACCCTAAATCTTATGAAAACTTCCATTAAATTAATGACTATAATTGCCATATCATGCTTCACGATGCTACAAATTTCATGTAAAAGTGATGATGACAGTATTGTAGATGAATGTGAAGGTGTTACTTGTTCACCTGATATTTATATCCCTATCATTTTAATAATTGATGGGAACCAGAACCCAGTTGCTTTAGACTCTTATGAAGTGATTAATATTGCAACAGGAGATGTTCTAACTACGCCAATTCCACCAGCCATATTTGAACAATATCAGCAATCAGGTGAGTATCCATTGAAAACAGGTAATCTAGAATTACACCAAGAAAAAGATCTTTTATTTAAAGGGTTCATTAATGATATGGAAGTTATTAGAAGTAGTTATAAAGTTATAATGGGTTGTTGTGGTATAGGATTAGTCTCTGGAGATGTCATATTAGTACTTTAATAAAGGGTTACTTTTACCGTAACAAATCAAATATTTTTAGCTTCATTATAACATTTTGAATTCGTTATTTTATAGTTTTATCCGTAACTTTGAATAGCAAATTTGAAGACCTATGAAGCTTGTATTATCACCAGCAAAATCACTCGATTTTGAATCTAAATTGCCAACCACAAAATCTTCTGAATCTCAGTTTTTATCAGATTCTGAACGCATCCAAAAAGTGCTAAAAAAGAAATCGGCCAAGAGTTTATCGAAACTCATGAATATTTCAGATAATTTAGCCCATTTAAATTACGAGCGCAATCAAGATTGGCAACTACCTTTTACAAAAGAGAATGCCCGGCCAGCCATTTACACTTTTAATGGAGATGTATACAGAGGCTTAGATGTCTACTCTTTAGATGTTAAGAAATTAGATAAACTTCAAGATACGGTTAGAATTCTTTCAGGACTTTATGGTGTTTTAAAGCCCTTAGATTTAATGCAAGCTTACAGATTAGAAATGGGAACAAAACTTCCTGTTGGGAAAAATAAAAACCTTTATGAATTCTGGAAAAAGAAAGTTACCAAAGCCTTAAACGACGAATTGGAAGACAACGAGCTTTTTTTAAACTTAGCTAGTAACGAATATTTTAAAGCCATAGATACTAAAACTTTAAAAGTTCCAGTTATTGACATCGATTTTAAAGAGCTTAAAAATGGCGAATATAAAACCATTGGTATTTACGCTAAATTGGCAAGAGGATTAATGACACGTTATATTATTGAAAACAATGCCAAAACATTAGACGACATTAAAGGTTTTAATTTAGAAAATTATAGATTTCATGGACAACTATCCAAAGAAAACACTTTGGTCTTTACAAGATAATAAACGTACAGAAGACCAAAGAAATGCTTTTAAACCAACAGGTAAAAAGCCAAAAAATAAAACACCTCAGTATATTTTGGTGTCACTTTTAGTGCTATTTGTTGTGAGTTTTTTATTGCTTCAAATGTATCAAGAAGCTTTAGAAACCTGTATTACAGATACGTTTTGCATTAACTCTAAAGAGGATGTCTTGTTGTACACCCTCTATGTTTTTGCAAATATTTGTATTGTAGTTTTAGCTATTGTTGGCGCTTATGCCTTTGGTAGAAAAATGGCCAGAGAATTTAAGATTTAGGTTTCACTTTTTTATTAGGATCTAATTTATCCTCAAGACGTGGACGTTTTTTTATACGTGGACGTCTAACCCCATAAGAGCCTCTTTGAATTTTTCCTTTTTTGGTTTTTTTATCTCCTTTTCCCATGGTTTTTATATCTTTTGTAAGAACAGATAAAATACAAAAAATAAGCTTATAAATCAACAGATATATGTTCAAACATCTCCATCCTTACAAACCCTTTATTCCTGAGCATGCTACAAAATTAATTGTTGGTACGTTGCCACCTCCAAGGTTTACTATAGGAGATTTAAAGCCTGCAGATGTGGATTTTTGTTATGGAAGTAGCGACGGACAATTATGGAAAATTCTAGATGAATTGTTTGATCTGAATTTAAAATATGAAACCACAGAGGAAGCCATTCAGCAACGAAAACAATTCCTAATTGAGAGAGGTATTGGCATTTGCGATATGGTTGAAAGTGCCGAACGTGAGAAAATGGATGCTTCAGATTTAGGAATGCAAAATGTTGTTTATAGAGATTTAATTGGGTACTTAAAAGAATTTACAAATATAGATACCTTATTGTTTACAGGTGGAAATAGTAAAAATGGACCTGAATATTTTTTCAGAAGACATCTCAAAGAATATCATTTAAAATTGGAATTGGTTTCTAATGAGGTTCCAAGAATTCATCAATTTGAGTTATGTTATTCTGAGCCTTTCGACTTAGCTCAAGACAGGCTAAGTGAAGAAACTAAGACAAGTAATTGTAATGATGAGAATCCTCAATCGCAAAACTCATATCGGGAAGACAAAAGAATCATTAAAACCGTTTCACTAACTGCGCCTTCGGGTGCTGCCAACAGAGCGGTTGGAAGTATGCCTTTATACAAACAACTCAAACAAAAAAATCCAAAGTTTAATACCTTGGATTTTAGAGTGATGCAATATCGTGAGTTTTTTTAATTCTTTTTAAAGGCCTTTTCTATAGCTTTCTCGCCACCAACAATCGGTAAACTTAAAGATGTTTTATCTAAGTCTATGGTTAACTCTGTTCCTGGTTTTGGAAGTATCGTGTATTGATTGTCACTGGAAAAAATCATCAAACCTATTTGTTGTCCTTTAGGGATTATTTGATCGTCTGGTTGTAAATCGAAAGTCATACTATAGAATTTTCCTGGTTTTAAAGGTTCGCTTTCAGTCAAGGATTTATAGTTTTGAGGATCTGCCCAACCACGTGTAATAATATTATCTGTAATTTTTGCATCTTTTTCCCCATTCCATGGTAAAGACACCAACCAAACCGATAAGTTTGCTGCCGGTTTACTACTTGCAATATTTACTGTTATTTTTGCCAATCCAGAAATATGAACATCTTCAGATAAAGTTGGTGTTACATACAGTAAACGGTTTTTAGAGCTTTCGGCTTGAGCTAAATCCTCTCCAGAAATATTATGGTCGTCCACTAAAGTTTCTTTGCCTTGATTTTTAGATTTCTTATTAATTAGTACTCCGGTTTTTAAACCCTCTTTTTGAAGATGTAAAGTAACTGACGAAGCATCCGGATTTGGATATTCTTTATACGCTGTAGGTTCTTGTGGATTATCATTTTCTCTTACAATCCAAGCCTTAGCATCATTCTCTACACCATTATCAATACCATGCAAATAATGAGTAAACCATCTATTCATCATAGTTATTGGAGGTGGACCACCATGTCCGTTTTGGTGATAAAAAATTTGCGACGGAATACCTTGTTTTTTGGCAGCTTCGTAAATTCTATAACTGTGTTCGGGCATTACATTCCAATCGTTAAAACCATGAGCCATTAAAAGCGCGGCTTTCATTGGTTCCATATCATTTAGATAATCCCGGCCAGCCCAAAAATCGTTGTAATCTCCAGTAATTCTATCCAAACCATTTTTCATTTCAGTATTTCTTACAACTCGGTTGCTATAAGCGCGTTTGGATTCGTCTCCACTATGGATAAAATCGTATAATACATCAATATCTTCACCTAAATATCCTCCTGGCGATCTAACTAGACCATTCGATCTATAATAATGATAATAAGAGGTGTTTGGAGCAATAGGAATAATGGCTTCCAGCCCTTCAACTCCTGTAGTAGCAGCAGCTAGGGGTAGTGTTCCGTTATATGAAGTTCCTGTCATTCCTACTTTTCCGGTAGACCAATAGGCTTTAACTTCTTCGTTGCCATCTCTTTCAGTATAACCTTTTGCGCGACCGCATAACCAGTCGATTACAGCTTTTGGAGCTAGAGACTCGTTGTCGCCTCCAACCGTAGGAGAACCATCTGAAAGTCCTGTTCCTGGGGATGAGGAGTGAACCACGATATAGCCTCGGGGCACCCATTTTAAAATGTGTGAATTTGAAATGACAGGTCTTTCTCCCATGCGTTTAACTTCAACATGAGTACGTTCTTTAGCCGCTTCACCAAGCTCATGCTTGACATCCCAAAACAGGCCATCTTCATTTCTAGCTACGCCAGCAAAATAAGGACTGGTTACATAAATAACAGGAAGTTTTAAATCTTCAGAATCTGTTTGTGGTGGTCTGGTTACAGAGACATGCATTCGGTCTAATTTATCGTCACCATCTGTATCGAATTCGGTTTCAACCCATAAATCGTGTCTTATCCAAGCTTTAGGTTCGCTAAATTCTGGTACTATTTGAGCTTCACCATTTTCAAAAAATGGAACTGCTTTTTCTTGCGAAAAGGAAATTGTCACGCAAAAAAGAAATAGGAAACTGAGTAAAATTCTGAGATAAGTTTTCATGAGTATATGCTATTATTTGATGCTTACGAAGTTCGTTTTTTTTAGACTTAAAAACAAACTACAGATAATAATATGCCCAAGCCATTAGAACAAATTGAAGAGGTAGACGCAAAATTAAAATTGTTTTAGGAATTCCTGCACCTGCTTTTTCACTGGAAAGCATGTAGAAATGAACCAATAAGAATACAGTTAACATAGCTATAACCCCATAAACTGCAAGATCTCTAGTTTGATTAAAAAGTAATCCGAAACCTAAAACAATTTCAGCAATTCCACTTAATAAAACCAGAAATTTATGGTTTGGTAAATATTTTGGCATGATGCGCATATACATTTTAGGTTTTATAAAATGCATGATTCCAGCAAACACATAAATAGCTGCCATGAGGTATAAATGCCAGGGATTATTCATCTTTATATACTTTAAATGTTATTCCCATCCCGTAATTGTTTAAACCAGCTTTCAATAAACTAGAATCCTTAATATTACCTTTTTTAAATTGAATCCATTGGTTTCCTTGAACAAATACCCTTTTTATAAAGGTATTGTTCCCTGAAATTTCGTCAGTAAAAGGAAGGAGGGGTCTAAAGTTGGTTGGAATTCTTACCGTTTGTCCTCTACTTTTTATTTCCTTATATTTTTTATTTGGCAATAGTTTTCCAGCCTTATCTGTATAACCTAAGACTTGAAGAGAAACAAACAAACCAGACTCTGGAATGTAAATATCATAAGCGGAAATGTCTAGAGTAAAAGCATCCCCATCTTTTTCTGTTGCTCTAAATACAATGTTTTGATAGCTTAAAGGTTTTCCTGGAAGACCATTATCATTATAATAAATATTCACCTTAAATAAAGTTGAAAACGGCTTTTTCTCAGCATTCGATTTATGTCTTTTTTTCCAATCTACAGATTCTAAAGCAATGGGAAAATGAATTTCCGAAAGCTGCTTCAATTTAGCATCTGGGTTTTTAAAATACACAGCTATTTCAGATTCTATTGTTGGAAGCCAACATTTGTAATAATCATCATCCAAGTAGGGTTCAATACTTTCTTCTTTGTACTTTCTATCCAATTTAGCGCGAACAGTAACTTCATCTAATTGATCGACATGAGGTGTCAGTTCAAGGGTACTTTGTAAATTTTTAGTAGAAATATTCAAATCTTTAAATCCCAAAGCAGATATAAAAAGTGAGTCGATATCCGGATATATCTTACTTGTAAAATGAAATTGTCCTTCATCGTCTGCAAAAACGCCCTGTCCATCTCCAAAGGAAATAGTAGCATAAGACACTGGATATTTTGTTTGAGAATCTATAATCTTTGTTTGAGAAAAACCTAAAACTGAATAAAATAGAAACACAATTAAGATTACTTGTTTATGCATAAATTTAAAGAAACTAATAAAAATGAACTTTAAAGATAAAGATTCTAACACAAAATGAATTGTTTAAAAGATTAAAATACTCTAAAATTGAATGTCTGTGTTAAGAGGTTTATTCCTTATTGAAATAAATAGTTCTAAATAAAATGATTTGATAGTTTGGTATAAATTAATACCAGCGTTTTTTCTTCTTTTTGGAAGCTGCACTCTTCCTTCCTTTTTTATGTTTGCTTCCTGTTTGTTTAGATTTATGAATAATTGCTTTTGCTGCAGGATCTAAAGGATATGGGTGGTTTTCTTCAATAGGAATTTGAACTTGTAGTAATTGTTGAATGCTTTGTACATAGGTCTTTTCGTCTGCTCCACAGAAAGAGTAAGACATTCCAGAGTTTCCGGCACGTCCTGTTCTACCAATTCTATGAACATAGGTTTCCGGAATATTTGGTAAATCGAAATTAATTACAGCATCTAATTCGTTAATATCTATACCTCGGGCAGCTACATCTGTAGCAATAAGAATATTAACTTGTCCGCTTTTAAACTTTTTTAAAGCTGCTTGTCTATCGGTTTGAGATTTGTCGCCATGAAGCGTTTCCACCTGATAACCATTCTTTATTAAAGTTTTTTCTAATTTATCAACTCCAAATTTAGTGCGTCTAAAAATTAAAATACTCCCTTTTATTTCGTTTCTTAATAGATGTAAACACAGTTCAATTTTATTGCGTTTTGGTACATAATATAAAACTTGCCCTATGTTATTTGAACCAGATAAAGCTGCAGAAACTTCTATGCGTTCTGGACTTTTTAATATAGTATTAGCTAATTGTTCCACTTTAAAAGGCATGGTTGCAGAAAACAATAAAATTTGTTTTTTTTCAGGACATAAGCTAACTATATGTTTAACATCGTCTATAAACCCCATGTCTAGCATTAAATCTGCTTCGTCTAAAACCAATATTTCTACCTGATCAAGATTAATAACTTCTTGTTTTTGTAAATCAATTAAACGCCCAGGAGTTGCTACTAAAATATCGACACCTTTAGTTAAAACATCTATTTGTGGTTCTACAGGAGCTCCTCCAAAAATAACTGTGGTTCTTAAATTGGTGTGTCTTCCATAAGCTTTAAAGTTATTTCCAATTTGTAAGGCTAATTCTCTGGTAGGACTTACTATTAAAGCTTTTATGGTTTTCCCTCTTTTTACTGCATCTTGGTTTTTAGAAAGCAATTGCAAAATTGGCAAAGCAAAAGCAGCAGTTTTTCCAGTACCAGTTTGTGCTGAGGTAATAACATCTTTTTTTGCTAAAACAAAAGGAATGGTTTTCTGCTGAACTTGAGTAGGCGTTTTATAGCCTTGCTCTTCAATAGCTTTTAAAAGAGGATTGATAAGTTGTAAGTCTTTAAATGACATGCTGATATATTTCCAACAAAGATAGTTGAATTTTAAAGGAATTAATTTGTGAAAGAGACATTTTCGTTTTATTCGATAATCCTGATAAAATATATGATTTTTACGCTTGAATATTAATTTAGTTGCTTTGATAAATAAATCCTTGCTCTCGGACAATGATATAGCTGTTTCGTCCCTTAGCACTTGATATACTACTCTTCAATAACATACCTTTAAACATCTCCAAAGTCTGATCCTTATCTTAAATGGGTTTGTTGAAAACCATTTATTATATCATTATCACTTATTTCAATAATCATTTGCAATCGTTGCAAATACAGCTATTAATCAATTAAATTTAATTATTATGTTAAAAAAATGTATCACATCATTAATGATGTTAGTCATGGTCTTAGGAGTTTCATTTCAAACAAACGCACAAGACAAAAAAGATTATACCATGTGGGAGAATGTTATGCTAACTCCAGATTATACCAATCTTAAAGTGTTTGGTGAAAATATGAGAAAGCACAATGAGACCTACCATAAGGAAGGTCCTTACAAATCCACAGTTTACAATATTACAACTGGACCTAATTCCGGAAGTATGATTTGGCAAATGGGACCAATGATGTTTAAGCACAACGATTCTAGGCCAAAAGGAGCTCACGACATCGATTGGAGAGACAATGTTATGCCTTATGTAAAAAAAATAGAGACTGTAGAATATTGGACTCAAGATGAAGATTTATCGAATACAAGTATGCTTGCAGGAGAAAGTGTTAAGTATCCTATCTTGTTTGTGAGAGTTATGGAAATTGATAATGATCATCAATATCTAATGAATGACTTTTTCAAGAAAGTAAGTGAAACCATAAAGTCTCTACCAGGAGATAACCCTTGGGGATTATATTATAATGAGTTTATACAAGGAGACCTTGGACGACACGTAGCTTCAGTTAATTTTAGTAAAAACTGGACAGAGTTTGATGTAGAAGGACCGAGTTTTATTGAAGCTTATGAAAAAATAAACGGAAAAAACACGATTCAAAACTTAATGGACACAAGAGACAGTCTGTTTAAAGATACTTTTGATGAAATTTGGGAGTATAATAAGGAATTGAGTGGCGATTAAAAAAACCAATAATCAATTAACTTTATTAAAAAAAAACCACCTTGTTTTGCAAGGTGGTTTTGTATTTATCTATATTGAGATTACTTAATCATTTAGCTTCAATGATTATTTTATCATCTCGTAACTGCGTTTAATAAACTCGCTTAATTCTTTCCCTTTAAGCAATCCTTGAGACAATCTGGCTAAATCTAAACTTTGCGTAATTAAACGTTCTTGTTTCTTTTTAGTTTTAGTAGCTAAAATGTCACTTACTAAATCAGAATTTGTGTTTACAACCAAGTTGTACATGTCTGGCATGTTACCCATTCCAAACATTCCCCCACCGCCAGTTTGTTGCATTTCTTTCATTCTACGCATAAACTCCGGTTGGGTAATCATAAACGGAGTAGAAGAACTATCCATAGTTTCTAATTGTACAGAGAACTTTTCAGCAGGAATTACTTCTTTTAAAAGTGTTTCTAGCTCTGTTTTTTGCTCGTCTGTTAATTTAGAAATCTTAGTGTCTTCTTTCTTAATTAAATTATCTACGTGATCTGCATCTACTCTGGCAAACGTAATATTCTCTTTAGTAGACTCTAATTTCTGCATTAAATGACTAATAATTGGAGAATCTAATAATAAAACTTCGTAACCTTTAGCCTTAGCAGCTTCTATATAACTGTGTTGAGAATCTTCATTTGAAGCATAAAGAAGTACTAATTTTCCATCTTTATCTGTTTGATTGGCTTTTACTTTATTGAAAAGCTCCTCATAGGTATAATAGGTTCCATCAACTGTCGGATATAAAGCAAAAGCATCTGCTTTTTCAAAGAATTTATCTTCTGAAAGCATACCATACTCAATCACTATTTTTATATCATTCCATTTTGCTTCAAAATCTTCTCTATTTTCATTAAATAAAGATTTTAATTTGTCTGCAACTTTTCTCGTGATATAAGATGAAATCTTTTTAACAGCACCATCAGCTTGTAAATAAGAACGAGATACGTTTAGTGGAATGTCTGGCGAATCAATAACACCACGTAACATGGTTAAAAATTCTGGAACAATTCCTTCTACGTTATCTGTAACATATACCTGATTTTGGTATAATTGAATTTTGTCTTTCTGAAGATTTAAATCGTTTGTCATTTTTGGAAAATACAAGATTCCTGTTAAATTAAACGGATAATCAACATTTAAATGAATGTGAAATAAAGGCTCTTCAAATTGCATTGGATACAATTCTCTGTAGAAATTTTTATAATCTTTGTCTTCTAAATCTGCTGGTTGTTTGGTCCAAGCAGGATTTGGATTGTTAATGATATTATCTACAGTAATTTGTTTATGCGGCTCTGTAGTTTCCTTGCCGTCTTTGTCTTTAGTTGTTTTAGGTGTAAAATCTGGATCGTTTACTTCTTTAGTTCCAAATTTAATTGGAATAGGCATAAATTTGTTATACTTAATAAGCAATTCGTTAATTCTAGCCTCTTCTAAAAACTCTGTAGAATCTTCAGCTATATGAAGAATGATTTCTGTTCCTCTATCCGTTTTATCATGAGCTTCTAAAGTAAACTCAGGACTTCCGTCACATGTCCAATGCGCTGCCGGTTCATCTTTAAAAGATTTGGTTATAATTTCTACTTTTTCTGCAACCATAAAAGCTGAGTAAAAACCAAGACCAAAATGACCGATAATTCCAGAGTCTTTTCCAGAATCTTTATATTTATCTAGAAATTCTTCTGCGCCAGAAAATGCAATCTGGTTGATGTATTTTTCAACTTCATCAGCTGTCATTCCTAAACCTTGATCGATTATATGAAGTTTTTTACCTTCTTTATCGATTTTAATTTCAATTTTCGGATTACCATATTCAACCGAAGCTTCGCCAATACTTGTTAAATGTTTCAGCTTTAAAGTGGCATCTGTAGCGTTACTAATTAACTCACGTAAAAAGATTTCGTGATCGCTATACAGGAATTTTTTAATTAATGGGAAGATATTTTCTACCGAAACATTAATATTTCCTTTTGTCATAATTTAATTTATTTATCATTCCTTCCAAGAAAGGAATCTTATTAATAATATGTTTATTTCTAATGATTTTACTAAGTCAACAAAAATGCCAAGTGTTAAAAAGTGACAAACTGACACGATGATTAACGATTGGCAATTTTAGATTGTTAATTTTTCGATTTCTTATTCTCACATCTAAAAGAGGTAGAGGTATTATTGTATATTTAGTTTTTAAAATATTCCAATGTGAAATTAGATTACGATTATGTTATTATAGGAAGTGGTTTTGGAGGGTCTGTATCTGCTTTAAGACTTTCTGAAAAAGGTTATAAAGTCCTAGTTATTGAAAAGGGAAAATGGTTTCAAGACAAAGATTTTCCGAAAACAAATTGGAACCTGAAAAAATGGCTTTGGGAGCCAAAAGCACATCTACACGGGTTTTTTAAAATGACTTTTTTAAATCACGTTACGGTACTCTCTGGTGTTGGTGTTGGAGGAGGCTCTTTGATTTATGCCAATACTTTGCCAGTTCCTAAAAAGGATTTTTTTAACACTGGAAGTTGGGCTAATCTAAATGATTGGGAAAACGAATTAAAGCCTTTTTACAATACGGCATATAAAATGCTGGGAGCAGCCACAAATCCGAAATTATATGAATCTGATTTACTGATAAAAGATTTAGCTAAAGATATTGGAAAAGAAGCTCATTTTGAAGCAACTAAAGTGGCCGTATATTTTGGAGAAGCTGGTAAGAAAGTGGCAGATCCTTATTTTAATGGAAAAGGTCCGGATAGAACAGGCTGCGTATTTTGTGGTGCTTGTATGACGGGGTGTAGATATAATGCTAAAAATACCTTGGACAAGAACTATTTGTATTTAGCACAACAATTAGGTGCTGAAATTATTGCAGAAAAAGAAGTTTTTAATGTCTCTGTTTTAAAAAGTAAAGATGGTTCAGAAGGTTATAAAATAGATTATAAATCCAGTATTGGTGAAAAGAATAAAACAAGTATTACAACCAAAGGTGTTATTTTTTCTGGAGGCGTAATGGGAACGGTCCCTTTATTATTGAAGTTAAAAGAAACTACTTTGCCTAACTTGTCTGCTGCTGTTGGAAAAAACATCCGTACCAATAATGAATCCTTGTTATTAATAACTTCCACAGATAAGAACCCGAAAGATTACTCCAAAGGGATTGCCATAGGTTCTATTTTACATACAGATAAAAACAGTCATTTGGAGCCAGTCAGGTATGGTGAAGGTTCGAGTTTTTCTAAAGCTTTAACCATGCCAACAATTCATAATAAATTTGTGATTTTTAGATTATTTGGAATTATAGGTCTGTTTTTTAAACAGCCAACACGTTTTTTTAAAACTATCTTTTCAAAAAAATATGCTCAGAGAACAACCATTCTTTTGTTTATGCAAACTTTGGATAGTACGTTACAGATAAAATTAGGCAAGTTTACCAAAATGAAAACGGTTAAAGAATCTGGGCCAAAGCCAAATGCATTTATTCCTGAAGCCATGGAGTTAGGGGAAAAAGTAGGAAAAAAGGTGAATGGGATTCCGTATGCAAACTTTACAGATGCTTTGTTAGGAACACCCACAACAGCTCATATTTTGGGTGGAGCCGTTATGGCTGAAGATGATTCAAAAGGAGTGATTGATAAACATAATAAGGTGTTTGGTTATAAAAATATGTTGGTCTGCGATGGCTCGATGATTTCTGCAAATCCAGGTGTAAACCCATCTTTATCTATTACAGCAATTTCTGAACATGCCATGAGTAAAATAGAAGTAAAAAAAGGATAGTAAAATAAAATGTTTCATTGATATCGTCGAATCTTTGAATTCAGAATGAAGCGATGAATTTTTAAAATTTAAAATTGTCATTCCTTCGAAAGAAGGAATCTTATTTGATGAATATTAGATTTCTTACGACATTCGAAATGACAAAAATTAGCTAATAGGATGATATAAAAAAAACCACCAAATAGGTGGTTTTTTATTCTTATTAATTATAAGTTGTTAATTAGTTTCAGATTCAGATTCAGATTCAGTTTCTGGTCTGTTTTTTACATTGTTTTCAAGCCATTCATCTTGTTCCCAAAGCATGTGTAGAATAGACTCTTTGGCAGCGTAACCATGACTTTCCTTTGGAAGCATCACTAATCTAACTGGAGCTCCTAAACCTTTTAAAGCATTAAAATAGCGCTCACTTTGCAACGGATAGGTTCCAGAATTATTATCTGCTTCTCCATGAATTAAAAGCATTGGAGTCTTCATAGTATCTGCATGCATAAAAGGAGACATATTATAATAAATCTCTGGTGCTTCCCAATAATTACGCTCTTCACTTTGGAAACCAAAAGGCGTTAAAGTTCTATTATAAGCGCCACTTCTGGCTATTCCAGCTGCAAATAAGTTGGAATGAGATAATAAATTGGCTGTCATAAAAGCACCATAACTATGTCCTCCAACAGCTACTTTGTTTCTGTCGATATAACCTAATGCATCTACGGCATCTATGGCTGCTTTTGCATTAGATACTAATTGCGCGATAAAGGTGTCGTTTGGTTCTTCGTCTCCTTCACCAACAATTGGAAAAGAGGCATCATCTAAAACCACATAGCCCCTGGTTACCCAGTAAATTGGAGAACCATAATAAGGATAGGTAAACTCATTAGAACTTTTGGTGTTTTGTCCGGCACTGCTCTTGTCTTTAAATTCTTGCGGATAGGCCCACATAATCATCGGATATTTTTCTCCTACCTTATAATCAGTAGGTAAATAAAGTGTTCCTGTTAACTCTAAGCCATCAGCACGGTTGTATTTAATGACTTCTTTTTTAACATCTTGAATGCTTTTAAACGGATTGTCAAATTGCGTTAAGGGTTGTAATCCAATACGCTTTTTTATGTTTCTTATGTAATAGTTTGGATATTCATTTTTAGATTCAATTCTTACAATAAATTCGCCTTGTTTCGCATTTAAAGCCATGGAAATATCTTCCACTTGGTCGGTTAATGTTGAATGGTACAATCTGGTAGTTTTTAGAGTCTCTAGGTTTATTTCGTCTATAAAAGGAAACTTTCCAGCCTCGCTATAACCATCTCCAACTAAATAGGCCTTGTTTTTATCTAAGTCTAAAACAGTCTCATCATAATCGTTTTTGGTAGAGACAAAATTCCCGGGATTGCTATAGACATCTTGGTAATTTCTATCGAAAACAACTTTAGGTTTTTGTTTGTTATCTGAAGGATTGAATAAATAGGTTCTTGTATTTCTAGTATTCCACCAATAATCGTGAGCAATGGCCGTTTCGTCATTTCCCCATTGAATATATCTAAAGCGGTCTTTGGTTTTTAAAAGGGAAGTCGCTTTTCCAGTAAATGGAGCTGTTTGTTGAAAGACTTCGTCTCTAAAAGGGACTTCTTTTTCAGGATCTCCTCCATCTAAAGCTTCTGTCCAAACAAGGGTTGCAGGCTTATCGTTTCTCCAAGTTACATCTCTTTTTCCAGTTCTTTCAGCCATAAAACCTTTTGGTAAATCCTCAATTAAGGGAACTTCTAAAAAGGTGCTTACAAAATCGCCATTGGCTTTATAAATAGTGGTTGTTGAAGGGAATCTGTAATAAGGAACCAAATAAGAAAAAGGTCTTTTTATGGTGGTAACCATCACATAGTTTCCATCAGGTGAGAATGAAGTGTTCCGATACATGTCGCTTTTTTTCCAAAGCTTGGAACTTCCATCAATATTGATTTTATAAAGCTCAGCTTGTGTTAAGACTTCAAAATTATACTCGTCGTTTTTATTTTTAAGTAAATCTTGATAGGTTCTGTTTTGTGCCTCTACACCAGCTTCACTTATAGAGATTGTTGGTCCGGTAGGGATAGCTTCTTTGGCATCTATTAAGGCTTTTCTGTTAGTGGGAAGTGTTCTTACCAAAAGAGATTTACTGTCTTTAAACCAAGTAAATGGTCTTCCCGTGTTGGCATTTAAATTTGGCTGACTAATTTTAGTAGCTAGGGCATTATTAATGTCTAAAACCCAAAGTTCAACACCAGACGTTACCGTATTTGTAAAAGCCATATAGGCTTGGTTTGGCGACCAGGAAAAATTGGCAAAACGACCATTTTCTGGCAAGCCTCTAACATTTATCTCTTGAGCATCTGTTCCTTTTTTAACTTTTAAATCGATATAATATCTGGTTCTGCTACCAATATTTGTTACAGGATTGATACGCAAGCCTCCCAAACGCATTTCTGTTTCAGAAAGTTCTTCAATGCTTTTGTAATTACTTCTATAAAGAAAGACAATGTTATTTCCTTGTCTATCTATTTGAATGCTAGGAGCCAAAGGCGCTTCGGCTAATTCCAAAATATTTTGATGAGGTTTTTGATACGTCAGGTTTTCTTGTCCGAAACTTAAAAAAGTAACAAACAAAAACAGACTAAGTAAAGATGTTTTCATGTGGTTTATGTTTTGAATCTTAAAACTACTAAAACTTAAATATGAAATTACTAAAGCCTTGTTAAAAATTATACACTTTTGTGAAATTCATATTTTAAGAATTAAAAATTATAAGAATGCTATTTTTAATGTTTAAATTGCGAGTCTGATTAAACGACTAAAAACACATATTTATGTATAATTCAAAAATTATTGGTTTAGGAAAATATGTTCCCGATAATGTGGTAACCAACGACGATTTGTCAAAAATGATGGATACTAATGATGCATGGATTCAAGAGCGTACTGGAATTAAAGAAAGACGTTGGGTAAAACCAGGATCTGAAGACACTACATCTGTTATGGGTCTAAAAGCAGCTAAAGTTGCTATTGAACGTGCTGGGATTGATAAAAACGAAATAGATTTTATAGTTTTTGCAACTCTAAGTCCAGATTATTATTTTCCAGGGCCAGGTGTGTTTATTCAAAAAGAACTAGACATAAAAACAGTTGGAGCTCTTGATGTTCGTAACCAATGTTCTGGTTTTGTTTATGCCTTATCTGTTGCAGATAATTTTATAAAAACAGGGATGTATAAAACAGTACTTGTTATTGGTAGTGAATTGCATTCTCATGGTTTAGACAAAACAGATAGAGGTAGAGGAGTTTCCGTTATATTTGGAGATGGAGCAGGGGCAGCTGTTTTAACGAGAGAAGAAAATAATTCTAAGGGGATTCTATCTACGCATTTACATTCTCAAGGTGAATATGCTGAAGAATTGGTAGTTAAAGCACCAGGAATGGGAACCCGTTGGGTAACCGATATTATTGCTGAAAATAATCCAGATGACGAAAGTTTCTTTCCTTATATGAATGGACAATTTGTATTTAAAAATGCGGTGGTTCGTTTTAGTGAAGTAATTAATGAAGGGTTAGAAAAAAATAAGTTGAAGGTGGATGATATTGATATGCTAATTCCGCATCAAGCCAATTTACGAATTGCACAATTTATTCAGAAAAAATTTAGATTGTCAGACAATCAAGTGTTTAATAACATTCAGAAATATGGAAATACAACTGCAGCGTCTATTCCTATTGCTTTAACTGAAGCTTGGGAGGAAGGAAAAATTAAAGAAGGAGATACTGTGGTGCTTGCTGCTTTTGGTAGTGGTTTTACATGGGGCTCCGTAATTATTAAATGGTAAACTCCTTTGTAAGTAGGGTTTTTGAATACAAAATCAGTATTTATATTGATTGCACAAGATATTTTAATACAAAACAAAAAACCCGAAACAAGTCTGTTTCGGGTTTTTCTCTACTAACCAATTTTAACTAACACTAACCATAAAAAGTTTTTACAGTTAATTTACTTAAACTTATCACTTAATACTATAGACGTAGAAAAGATGATTTTATTTCATTGAAACCTTTATTTAACTATCATTTAACAATTCAAAATCAAAAACCCAAAGCTTTTGGCTTTGGGTTTTCTTAATTTAATAGCCAAACTTAACACTAACCATCAACTATTATGTAGGCTATTAAATATATTATAAGTTCATTTTAAGAATTCTAATTTTGTACTTAACTAATAGACGTCTATTTTTGACTATTGTTACTTTTTTTAATAAGTATTAACACAAATTTATATATGTATAAGAAAACATTAGTGCTTGGAGCTTCTTTAAAAGCTGATAGATATTCGAATATTGCAGTCAACCGACTAAAACAATCTGGGCATGAAGTTGTTGCTTTGGGCTTAAGAAAAGGAACAATTAATGGTGTAACCATCGACACAGATTTAATGCCTTATAAAGATATAAACACAGTAACACTTTATTTAAACCCCAAAAATCAAGTGACTTATTACGATTATATCCTGTCTTTAAATCCGAAACGTGTTATTTTTAATCCAGGAACAGAAAACTCAGAACTCTATAATATTCTAAAAATGAATGATATCGATTTTGAAGTAGCTTGTACCTTAGTCTTACTGTCTACAAATCAGTATTAATTATAAGAGGTAAAAAGAATAGCTCTATAAACGTCTTTTATTCTATAGTAATACACAGCGTAGTACTTAAGCTTTTCTCTTAATCATTAGTAATCCTATGAAAGTCAATAATCCATTTAAGATTAAGATAAAGAATCCAAATTCAAAATTAAGTTGTGCTGCACTAATCACACTTATTATATAGGATAATATTGGTGAAAGAATGGCTATTATAGGAACTAGCTTATCCTTTATTTGCCATTTTGTAAATAGTCCAAAAGCATATAAGCCTAATAAAGGCCCGTAAGTATATCCAGCAAAAACAAAGAGTTTGGCAATTACACTTTCGTCTTTTATTACATATTTAAACGAAATAATAACAAGAATTAAAATAACTGAAAAAAGGACATGAATTTGTTTTCTTTTAGCAACTTGTGCTTTTTCGTCTAATGTCTTTTCAATACCTAAAATATCTATACTAAAGGAGGTTGTTAAAGCGGTTAAAGCACTATCGGCACTGCTATATGCTGCAGCAATTAACCCTAAAAGGAAGAATATAAAGACACCTGTTCCTAAGTAATTTTTGGCAAGTAACGGGAATAAATCGTCTTTATGAGCATCAATTCCGTTTTGTTCTGCATACACTGTTAATAATAAGCCTAAACATAAAAATATAAAGTTAACTACCGTTAAAACAATGGTAAACCAAAACATGTTTTTTTGTGCATCTTTCAAAGTTTTACAAGTCAGGTTTTTTTGCATCATATCTTGATCCAGACCAGTCATGACAATCGCAATAAAAGCCCCAGAAATAAATTGTTTCCAAAAGTAATTACTTGATTTGAAATCGTCGAAAAAGAAGGTTTTCGATAAATCGCTATCTAATACAAATCCTAAAATATTGCCACCTGTTAAACCTAGTTCATCACTTACAAAATAGATGGTGACTCCAACAGCAATTAGCATAAACAATGTTTGTAAAGTGTCTGTCCAAACAATGGTTTTTATTCCAGATTTAAAGGTGTATAGCCAAATAAGCAACACAGTAATAATAACTGTTTGCCAAAAAGCAATCCCAATCTCATCAAACAAGATAACCTGTAAGACGTTGGCAACCAAAAACAACCTAAAACTAGCTCCAATGACTCTAGAAATCAAGAAAAATGAGGCACCAGTTTTATAGGAATAATCGCCAAAACGTTCCTCTAAGTATGTGTAAATGGATGTTAAATTAAGTCTATAATATAAAGGGAGTAGAACTGTTCCAATCACCAAATACCCAACAATATATCCTAAAACAACCTGCATATAGCTAAATTGGGAAGCTTCAATCCAACCTGGAACCGAAATAAAAGTAACTCCAGAAAGCGAGGCGCCAATCATTCCAAAAGCTACTAAGTACCAAGGGGATTGTTTGTTTCCTTTAAAAAAAGCATCGTTTCCAGATTTCTTTCCTGTGAAGTAGGAAATTAAAATTAAAACGCCAAAATAGCTTGTAATAAGTAGGATTATTTGAGTTGGATTCATAAGAATGTCTGTTTCAAGGGTTCAAATTACACGTATTATGACGCAAATTCCAAATTTTTATTTAAGAAGCTTTTTGTTGTAAAAAGAATTAGGTAAAATTAGTGTAATTTGAGGTTTAGTAGTAAATTCGCAGCTATGGAATTTTCGTCGAAACTTTTAGAAAAAGCAGTCAATGAGATGTCGCAATTACCTGGAATAGGGAAGCGCACAGCTTTGCGTTTGGTACTGCATTTACTAAGACAGCCTGAGGATCAGACTCTTCAGTTAGCAAAAGCATTAGAATCCATGAGAACAGATATAAAATTCTGTAAAAGTTGTAATAATATTAGCGACAATGAGATTTGTGAAATTTGCGCCAATCCACATAGAAGCAACGAAATTATTTGTGTGGTAGAGGATATTCGCGATGTTATGGCTATAGAAAATACGAGTTCTTTTAAAGGGTTATATCACGTTTTAGGAGGGAAAATTTCCCCTATGGATGGAATTGGTCCAAACGATTTAAACATCCAACCTTTAGTAGGGAAAGTAAAGCAAGGTCTTGTTAAGGAGCTTATTTTTGCTTTGGGTTCTACCATGGAAGGAGATACTACTAATTTCTATATTTATAAACAAATTCAAGATTATAAGGTTACCACTTCAACTATTGCTCGAGGGATCTCGGTTGGAAACGAATTAGAATATACAGACGAAATAACCCTTGGACGAAGCATTATTAACCGTATTCCTTTTGAGGCGTCATTAAAATCTTAATTACATACTTTTGAAGTTATCTGTTATTATCTTAAACTATAATGTACGCTATTTTTTAGAACTTTGTCTAAGAAGTGCTGAAGCTGCCATCTCTAATATGGATGCTGAAATTATTGTTATTGATAATAACTCTTCAGACGACAGTTGTCAAATGGTAAAGCAATTATTTCCTAATATAAAGCTTATTGAAAATAAGTCTAACGATGGGTTTTCAACAGGAAACAATATTGGTATAAAACAGGCTCAAGGAGAATATCTTTGTATTTTAAATCCAGACACGGTGGTTGCCGAAGATACTTTTGAAATCCTCTTGAAATTTGCAGATGCCACTCCAAATTTAGGTATTTTAGGATGTAAACTGATAGATGGAAAAGGTGGGTTTCTGCCAGAAAGCAAACGCAACATTCCAACACCAATGGTTTCAATACAGAAATTATTTGGGTATTCAAAACCATATTATGCTCATCATTTAAAATCAGATCAAACGGGAAAAGTGTCTATGCTTGTTGGGGCTTTTATGATTATAAAAAAGAGTGTTTATAACGAAGTGGGCGGTTTAGATGAAGACTATTTTATGTATGGAGAAGACATCGATTTGTCTTATAAAGTTTTAAAAGCTGGGTATCAAAATTATTATAATTCAGAAACTACGGTTATTCACTTTAAAGGGGAAAGTACTTTAAAAGATAAAACCTATGCGAAGCGTTTTAATGGCGCCATGCAATTATTCTTTTTAAAACACTTTAAACCCAATTGGCTATTTAACATCATACTTTGGATTGGGATTAAGATTATTTCAATTTTTTATCCTAAAGGGAAAGAATCTTCAAATAAGATTAATGAATACGTTTTTATTTCAAATGAAAACCATCAGCAATTACAGGCAACTCTTAATAAAAAAATAACCACTCAAGCTACTATAGCCAATTATCTGCCATATTATGAGTATATCTTGGATACAGATTTTTTAGATTTTAAGAAAACCATAGATATTGTAGCTAAAAACAATACAAAACATCCAAGTACTTTTAAATTCTTATTAAAAACATCTCAAGTTATATTAGGAAGCAATACGTCTAAAAGTCGTGGAGAAGTCATTCATATAAAAAATAATTAATTAAAGAAACTGCAATAGATTCAATGAATTTTCATTAATTTTGCAGTCATTATTTAAAAAACCACTTTTCCATTACAGATATGGCAAAATTTGAATTAAAACTCCCTAAAATGGGTGAAAGTGTTGCAGAAGCAACCATTACTTCTTGGTTAAAAGAAGTAGGTGATACTATAGAAGCAGACGAAGCGGTTCTGGAAATTGCAACTGATAAAGTAGATAGCGAGGTACCAAGTGAAGTGACAGGTGTTTTAGTTGAAAAATTATTCGACGTAGACGATGTAGTTCAAGTAGGACAAGTTATTGCAGTAATTGAAACTGAAGGTCAAGGGGCAGCTGATACTGTTGCAGCTCCAAAAGCTGAACCAGCAAAACAAGAAGCTGTTGCTCAAGTAGCACAAACGGTTGAGACAGCAAAAGAAGTTGCGACTTCAGTAAGTTCTTCAGAAGATAGATTCTATTCGCCTTTAGTTAAAAATATTGCTAAGAAAGAAGGGATTACACAAGCAGAATTAGATGCGCTTTCTGGAACAGGCAAAGATGGTCGAGTAACAAAGCACGATATTCTAGCACATTTAGAGTCTAGAAGTTCTGCACCACAACCTGCAAAAACAGCCGAAACTCCAAAAGAAGCTCCTGCTAAATCTGCAGCAGCTCCTATTATAGCTAGTGGAGACGACGAGATAATAGAAATGACCAGAATGGGCAAAATTATTGCGCATCACATGGTTGAGTCTGTTCAAACGTCTGCTCACGTACAAAGCTTTATTGAAGCCGATGTAACAAAAATATGGAACTGGAGAAAGAAAGTTAAAGATGGCTTTGCAAAACGTGAAGGAGAAAACTTAACCTTTACGCCAATCTTTATGGAAGCCATTGCAAAAGCTTTACGCGACTTCCCAATGATGAATATTTCGCTGCAAGGAGATACCATTGTTAAGAAAAAACATATCAATTTAGGAATGGCTGCAGCTTTAGGAGATGGAAACTTAATCGTTCCTGTTATTAAAGATGCCGACCAACTTAATTTAGTTGGAATGACCAAAAAGGTTAACGATTTAGCTAACAGAGCCAGATTAAACCAATTAAAACCAGACGATATTCAAGGAGGTACTTATACAGTTACCAACGTGGGAACTTTTGGTAGTATTATGGGAACCCCAATAATCAATCAACCACAAGTAGGTATTCTTGCGCTTGGAGCTATTAGAAAAGTTCCTGCAGTTGTAGAAACTCCTGAAGGCGATTTTATAGGTATCCGTTATAAAATGTTCTTATCGCATTCTTACGATCATCGTGTTGTAAACGGTGCTTTAGGTGGACAATTTGTAAAAGCCGTGAAAGATTATTTAGAGGCTTGGGATTCTAATAGAGAGATTTAAAACAATTATTCCGAGTTGTCACACTGAGCTTGTCGAAGTGTTATCGAAGAATCTTATATAAAAACGAAAAGCACAATCTTAAGATTGTGCTTTTTTGTTTTGATAAAGAAAGACTCTTATTGCTATGTGTATTATACTTTATGTGTTAGCCACAAAGCCTTCCCAGCGTCTCATATAATCAATAAAAATTTCGCTTAAACCTTCATTTTTTAAATAGCTAACCGACACTGGATTTTCAATTGGTATAAAGTTTGGGTTATCAATTACACGTTTCGGAAAATCGTGATGTAAAATTCCAGAGCGTCCAATAGTTACAAAGTCAACTCCAGCGTCTAATACTTTATGTACGTCTTCTCCGGTTCTTATATTTCCGGCAACAGTAAGTTTTACGTTTTTAAAATCTAAATCGGTTACCTGTTCTAATAATGTTTTTTTACTATCCAAATAATCTTCAGCCGGTTTAAAACAATCCCAAAGCGATAGGTCTAAGAAGTCAATATAATTTTCATCAATCAGTTGTTGACTAACTATTTTTATTTCCGAGAGTTTCATCCCAAAGCGTTCTGGAGACAAGCGTACACCAAGTAAGAATGTTTTACCACAAGCCTTTCTAATGCCTTCAATAATTTCAAAAAGTAAACGTGATCGGTTTTTCAAAGAACCACCATATTCATCGGTACGTTTATTGATATCGCTACTTAAAAACTGAGTTAAAATATAACCATGGGCACCATGAACTTCAACACCATCATATCCACATTTTTGAGCGCGAATAGCGGCTTGAATAAAATCCTCTTTAAGTTGTTTCACTTCTTCTAATGTTAAAGCCCTGGCATGATGCTTTTCGTTATCAGATGGACAAACGGCTTTTTGTTTAATAACCTCAAAAGGCGAACGCATTCCAGCATGATGCAACTGTATTACCGCCAGACTACCATAAGACTTTACTTTAGAAGTTAATTTTTTATGTCCATCTATTAAGTTATCTGAAAAGATACCTAGCTGTCCAGGAAAGCCTTTGCCAATTTCTTGAACATGAGATGCACAAGTCATAACCAAACCAAAACCACCTGTTGCACGCATAGTGAGCCAGTTGTATTCATTATCAGATAACTGTCCGTTTTCATGACTTTGCTGATTGGTTAAAGGTGCCAGCATAAACCGGTTTTTCATTTTTGTTCCACAGGAAAATTCGATAGAGTCAGAAGGCTTGTATTTCATAAAGTTTTTCGATTTTTGTTGTGTAAATTTCGGATATTCTAACAACAATTCAAATTCTAAGAATAGGTTTATAGTTTTAGTATTTCTAACTACCTTTGTCCAAAATTAATTTTTATGCAACTTAATCTTACAAAACCCATCTGCTTTTTCGATTTAGAAACCACAGGCGTTAATATTTCAAACGATAGAATAGTGGAAATTGCCATCATAAAAATTTATCCAGATGGAAAAGAAGAACGTTATACACGTTTGGTAAACCCTACCATTCCAATTCCAGTTGAGGTGACTAAAATCCATGGAATTTCGGATGCGGATGTGGCAGATAAACCAACCTTTAAAGAGTTGGCTAAAGAAATAAATAACCTGATTAAAGATTCAGATTTGGGTGGTTTCAATTCCAATAGATTTGATATTCCATTATTAGCTGAAGAAATGCTACGTGCCGATATCGATTTTGATATGAAAAATAGATTATCTGTTGATGTACAAACCATTTTTCATAAAATGGAACAAAGAACGCTAGTGGCTGCCTATAAGTTTTATTGCGATAAAAATTTGGAAGATGCACATAGTGCCGAAGCCGATACGTTTGCTACTTACGAAGTTCTAAAAGCACAAGTAGCAAAATATGATGATTTAGAAAACAACACCAAGTTTTTAGCGGAGTTTAGCTCTCGTAAAAAGTTTGCTGATTTTGCGGGTTTCCTTGTCTATAATAAAGAAGGAGAAGAATGCTTCTCTTTCGGAAAGCATAAAGGCAAACGGGTAGTAGATGTCTTAGAAACAGAGCCTGGATATTTTGGATGGTTATTAAATGCCGACTTCCCTTTATATACTAAAAAAGTTTTGACATCTATTAAGTTAAGGTCTTTTAATAACAAACTGGATTAATACTTTGCAATTATAATTTAACAACAAACGTCTAAACACAAGGTACATCAATGAAGATTATTTGCATCGGAAGAAATTATACAGACCATATTAAGGAATTGGAAAACGAAAAACCAGCAGATCCTGTCGTGTTTTTAAAACCAGATACAGCTATTTTATTAAAAAAGCAACCTTTTTTTATTCCTGATTTTTCAAACGATGTGCATCATGAAGTAGAAGTTTTGGTAAAAATCGCCAAAGTTGGAAAGTATATTGATAAAAAATTTGCACACAAATATTATAACGAAATTAGTTTAGGAATTGATTTTACGGCTCGGGATTTGCAAGCCAAACTAAAAGAAAAAGGTTTGCCTTGGGAAAAGGCTAAAGCTTTTGACGGTTCTGCAGTCATAGGAAATTGGATGTTAAAAGAAGAAATTAGTGATATAAATAATGTATCTTTTACGTTAGAGAAAAATGGAAACGTCGTTCAAACAGGAAATACCAGTCACATGCTCTGGAAAATTGATGAGTTGATAGAATATGTCTCAAAATATTTCACTTTAAAGATTGGAGATATTATCTTTACGGGAACTCCTGCTGGAGTTGGAAGAGTAATTGCTGAAGATAAATTGGGGGGATTTATAGAAAACAAACAAATGTTTTCAATAACAGTAAAATAAAATGGAACAACATTATAAATTATATCGCGTACGCGAACTTGCCGATGGCGATGAAGATTTTGTAAAAGCTTTGGCAGAAGCCTTTTTAGAAGAAGTGCCAGAAGATGCCGAACGTTTAAAAAAGGCAGTTTCAGAAAAAGACTATTACAATGCCTATCAGGCAGCGCATAAAATGAAACCAACTGTAGATTTATTCGAACTTGGAGTGCTTCAAGATTTAATAGAGGTTCAGGATTGGGGAAAATTTGAAAAAACAGGCTTAGATGTTTCAGATAAATTAAACCTTGTTTTAACAGCTGTAGATAATGCCTCTCAAGAATTAAAAGCAGACTTTAATCTGTAATGCAAGCAGAAATAATTACCATAGGAGACGAAATTCTCATTGGTCAGATAATAGATACCAATTCAGCGTTTATAAGTAAGGCTTTAAATAGTATTGGTGTTTCAGTGTACCAAATTGAGTCTATTCAAGATGATAAAGCACATATTTTAAAAGCTTTAAAAGAAGCTGAGAGCAATGCTGAAATCATCATCATCACAGGTGGATTAGGACCAACAAAAGACGATATTACCAAAAAAACCATTGCAGAATACTTTAACGATACTTTAGTGCAAAGCGATGCTGTGTTAAAAAACATCCAATATCTTTGGGAACATCACATCAAGCAACCTTTAGCTCAAGTAAATATTGATCAAGCTTTAGTGCCTTCAAAAGCTCAGGTTTTAATGAATGTTAATGGGAGTGCTCCAGGCATGTGGTTGGAACAGAATGGTAAAATATTTATTTCTCTTCCCGGAGTGCCTTTTGAAATGAAAGCCTTGATGGAAAATTTCGTAATTCCTAAATTAAGAGAAGCTTATCGGTTTCCATATATAAAGCATACCACCATTTTAACTTATGGTTTAGGTGAAAGTTCTTTAGCCGAAAGAATTGAAGCTTGGGAAGACAAGCTTCCAGATTTTATAAAATTGGCTTATTTACCAGGATTAGGAAGAGTGCGTTTGCGTTTATCGGCTAAGAATATAGATAAAAATTTGGTTGAAACTGAAATGCAAAATCAAATCGATAAACTGCTGCCTCAATTAGATGGCATCTTTGTGGGGTTTGAAGCGGATGATTCTATTGAAGCCATTTTAGGAAAACAACTAACTCATTTAGGAAAAACTCTGGCCACTGCCGAAAGTTGTACAGGAGGAAAAATTGCAGAATCTCTCACTAAAATTCCAGGGGCATCACATTACTTTAAAGGGAGTGTAGTAAGTTATGCTACCCAATCGAAAATTGATGTTTTAAAGGTTCCGGAAGCACTTATTAATAAGTATTCTGTGGTAAGCTCGCAAGTAGCAGAAGTCATGGCCAAGAATGTTTTAGAAATGTTTCAAACAGATTATGCCATAGCAACCACTGGAAATGCAGGACCTGATAAAGGAGATTCTAATGCTGAAGTGGGAACGGTTTTTATTGCTATTGCTACAAAAGACACCGTTTTCTCTGAAGAGTTTAACTTAGGAAATCACAGAACTAAAGTCATTAGAAAAGCTGTAAACAAGGCTTTTGAGATGCTTCAAAAAGAAATTTTAAAAAAGTAACAATTTTAGTTTGTTGATATTATAAAGTTTTACTAAATTTGCAGCCTGTTTAAAAACATCTATATAGTTTTTTAAGAAACAGAAACAATTAACAATATTTAAAGTTAGAAGAAATGTCAAGAGTTTGTGAACTTACTGGAAAGAAAGCGATGGTTGGAAACAACGTATCTCACGCAATGAACAAAACAAAACGTAAATTTGATGCAAATCTTATTAAAAAACGTTTTTATCTTCCAGAAGAAGATAAGTGGGTAACTTTAAAAGTTTCAACTGCAGCTTTAAAGACTATCAATAGAATTGGTATTGCAGCAGCACTAAAAGAAGCTAGATCTAAAGGGTTTTATAAATAATAACCTATAAGGTTCAGATTTCCTCCTTAGAGGGAATTAAAAATTAATATATTTTACAATGGCAAAGAAAGGTAACAGAATACAAGTAATTTTAGAGTGCACAGAGCATAAAGAGTCTGGACAACCAGGAACTTCTAGATATATTACTACTAAGAATAAAAAGAACACGCCTGATAGAATGGAAATTAAAAAATTCAATCCTATCTTGAAGAAAATGACTGTTCATAAAGAGATTAAATAATAATAAAACTAACTATAAGTAAAGTTTTAAAAAGCATAAGACATGGCAAAGAAATCAGTTGCATCGTTACAAACAGGATCTAAAAGATTAACAAAAGCTATTAAAATGGTAAAATCTCCTAAAACAGGAGCTTACATGTTTGTTGAATCAATTATGGCACCAGAACAAGTAAACGAGTGGTTATCTAAAAACTAACTCAAACTTGTTATACAATATTTTAAGCTGCTTTCTATTTAGAAAGCAGCTTTTGTTTTATATTTACATCAGTAAATTAACAAATGTGTAGCAAATCTAATAAGACAAGATTTTAGCTAAAAATAATATCATTGAATTGACATAAAATGAGTTTTTTTAAAAAAATATTTTCTTCTGAAAAAAAAGAAACACTGGATAAAGGTTTAGAAAAATCTAAAACTAATTTCTTTAATAAGCTAAGTAAAGCAGTTGCTGGGAAATCTAAAGTGGATGATGAAGTTTTAGATAATCTCGAAGAAATCCTTGTAACTAGCGATGTAGGCGTAGATACTACACTAAAAATTATCAAACGCATTGAAGCTCGTGTGCAAGAAGATAAATATCTTGGTACAGACGAACTTAATAAAATCCTTCGTGAGGAAATTGCAGGCTTATTAAGCGAAACAAATTCTGGTGAGGATACCGAATACACCATTCCAAAGTTGCCTGCAGATTCTCAGGGAAATAAAACACCTTATGTTTTAATGGTTGTTGGAGTTAACGGGGTTGGAAAAACTACAACTATTGGAAAGCTAGCTTATCAGTTTAAAAAACAAGGTTTAAATGTCGTATTAGGTGCAGCAGATACTTTTAGAGCAGCTGCTATCGATCAACTTCAGGTTTGGGCAGATCGCGTAGAGGTGCCAATGATTAAACAAGCTATGGGAAGCGATCCAGCTTCTGTAGCATTCGATGCAGTACAATCTGGTGTTACACAACAGGCTGATGTGATTATTATTGATACAGCTGGACGTTTACATAACAAGGTGAACTTAATGAACGAGTTAACCAAAGTAAAACGTGTCATGCAAAAAGTAATTCCAAATGCGCCTCACGATGTACTATTAGTTTTGGATGGTTCTACAGGGCAAAATGCTTTCGAGCAAGCCAAACAATTTACAGCGGCAACCGAAGTCACATCGCTTGCAGTAACCAAATTAGACGGAACAGCCAAAGGTGGTGTGGTAATTGGTATTTCAGATCAATTTCAAATTCCAGTAAAATATATTGGAGTAGGCGAAGGTATTGAAGATCTTCAGGTATTCAACAAATATGAGTTTGTAGATTCTTTCTTCAAATAAGATAATAGTTTGTCACACTGAGCTAAGCCTGTGCTGAGCGAAGCCGAAGCATCGAAGTGTCTATCAAAAAAACAATTAATTAATCAAAGTTGTGAATAAAGAAAGCTTCAAGTTATTCTTGAGGCTTTTTTTAGTTAATTAGATTGTATCTTTGCAGTCTGAAAAAATAGTATTATTAATAAAAGAGATTCCTGTTTCATCAGGAAACGCATATGAGAACAAAATCGCTTAAAAAGAACAAAATCAATGTGGTAACACTTGGCTGTAGTAAAAATGTGTACGATAGCGAAGTGCTAATGGGACAACTTAAAGCCAGTGGAAAAGAGGTTGTACATGAAGAGGAAGGCAATATTGTGGTAATAAATACCTGTGGTTTTATTAATAATGCCAAGGAAGAAAGCATCAATACCATTCTCAATTTTATGCAGAAAAAGGAAGATGGCGAAGTGGATAAAGTCTTTGTGACTGGTTGTTTAAGCGAACGTTACAAACCAGATTTACAAAAAGAGATTCCAAATGTGGACCAGTATTTTGGTACGACTGAATTACCAGGCTTATTGAAAGCTTTGGGTGCAGATTATAAACACGAATTAATAGGAGAACGTTTAACAACCACGCCAAAAAACTATGCCTATTTAAAAATTGCTGAAGGTTGCGACAGACCCTGTAGTTTCTGTGCCATTCCTATTATGCGAGGAAAGCACAGATCGACACCTATTGAGGACATTGTTATTGAAGCTGAAAAACTAGCCGCTAACGGAGTAAAAGAGTTAATTCTTATTGCCCAGGATTTAACCTATTACGGATTGGATTTATACAAAAAACGAAATCTGGCCGAATTACTTGAAGCTTTAGTAAAAGTGGAAGGTGTGGAATGGATTCGTTTGCACTATGCTTTCCCTACAGGATTCCCAATGGATGTCTTAGAGGTCATGAATCGAGAACCAAAAGTATGTAATTACTTAGATATTCCGTTGCAACATATTTCTGATGATATTCTTAAAAGTATGCGTCGTGGAACCACCAAAGAAAAAACGACGAAGTTACTTAAGGAATTCAGACAAGCTGTCCCAGAAATGACGATTAGAACAACGCTAATTGTTGGGTATCCAGGAGAAACAGAAGAAAATTTTCAAGAGTTAAAGCAATGGGTTTCAGACATGCGTTTTGAGCGTTTAGGCTGTTTTACCTATAGTCACGAAGAAAATACCCATGCTTATAATTTAGAAGATGATGTGCCAGAGGACGTAAAACAAGATCGTGCCAATCAGATTATGGAAATCCAGTCACAAATTTCTTGGGAGTTAAACCAAGCAAAAATCGGACAAACCTTTAAAGTGGTTATCGATAGAAAAGAAGGCGAGTATTTTATTGGACGTACAGAATACGATTCCCCAGATGTGGATAACGAAGTGTTAATTGATGCTACTAAAACTTATTTAAAAACGGGTGAGTTTGCAACTGTAAAAATTACTGAAGCAGCAGATTTTGACCTTTATGGAGAGGTTGCTGTTGTTTAAAATGTGCCACTAAGCGAAGTCGGAGTATAGAAGAATTTATGATTGTTCAAAAGTTTTCTCATGTCGTTAAAATAATAAAGTTAATTAACGACATGAAGATTGATTTGTAAATGGCCTTAATCGTTACAGCGTAAACTGTATTCATCAATAATTTCTATATACATCTCAAGGAAAAATTCTGTATCTAATTTATCTTCCTCCTTCTGTTTGTTTTTGGAACCTTTTATTAGTTTCAGTTTCTCTTTTTTCTTCTTTTTAAAATTTTTATACTTTTCTTTATTAGCTTTTCTCTTGTCTTTATTTCCGAATGATTTTTCCTGTTCATCTAAATATGTTAAAAAGGCTGGACAATCACTTCCTGCTTCTTTAAACGATTTGATAAATTTATCATCGATTTTACCTAAATTAAATATATTAATTCTATTGAAATCTATTGGGATATAAGCGAATTCTTGATTTATATTTTTAATATAAACTATCACGTACATCATTTCACAATTGTTATCATTAAGGCAGTTGTAGGCTCTCAATCCATATAAATTTATTTCAGCTTCTCTTATTAGAGGCATCATAACTTTCTTGTCTAAATCAACGACTTCATTTTTGGTGTTTATGGTTTTTAATTTTAATTTTTCGTAGGTAACGGTATCTGAGTCCATTATAACAATGGAATGAATGTTTTCTAAACCCAGTTTTTCAAAATCTTCATCGAGATTTCTTTTAAACTTAAAGGTTTGTTTGTCTAGGTTTAATTTTGATTCTATGGAACTAAAATCGTAAGCAGGTGTTCTAAATTCAAAAGATTTAGGTAAAGTGAAATCTTTAATATAACCATTCAAAATAGTACCATTGTTCATTACAATTTCACTAGGAATATAATCTTTAGTATAATTAGTAAATACAATGTCTTGTGCTTTAACGAGCGTTGTGAAAAGGATAATAATGAGTAGGCTAAGTTTTTTTGTCATGGTATTTTTAATTTGTTTTAAGCAATATATATATTTACTCATTTACCAACAAATCTCCAGATTGGCAAACCAACGCTTTACAAATTGCTTCCAAAGTTGATAAAGCGTAAATTTTTTTATGTGTTTTGGTTGCTAATCGATGTATAATTAATCTATCCGTGTATGGTTTCCTGTTTTACACCTAATTTCCATTTTTTAATAAAAGTCCAAATGTAAATATGTCATTTTATTGTGAGTAAATATGACAATTATTCAGAATTATGACAAAATTTCATAGAATATTAGTTAAAATTCCTAACAAAAGTCCTTTACTCGATTTTGGTATTTTATTTGTTTATTTATGGATGAAATCGAGAGAGATTTCAAATTTGAAATAATGTTTAATTTAAAATTTTGTAATTATGAGCAATTTAGCAACTGTTCCTAAAAACGGAACTTTATCAAACAGAAATTCAAATGGAAATTATTTAAATGTTTCCGATTGGTTAGATGACATTTTCAATAGGGATTTACCTTCCGTATTTACTTCAAATTTTAATACGGGAATGTCTTTACCGAAAATAAACATCAAGGAAACTGCCGATGCCTTTATGGTGGAAATGGCGGTTCCAGGTTTAAAGAAATCAGATTTCCATATTGACCTCGATAATCAAGTATTATCAATTTCTACAGAAACGAAGGAAGAAACTGAACACAAGGAAGAAAATTATACTCGTAGAGAGTTTGGTTACTCCTCGTTCAAAAGATCCTTTAATTTACCAGAAAGTATAAATGATGAAAAGATTAATGCGAACTATGAAAATGGTATTTTGAGTATTCTTTTACCAAAAAAAGAAGAGGCTAAACAAAAGCCTGCTAGAAGCATTAAGATTTTGTAGTTGTTTCACTAAATTTTAGGGTAAAATATTGAGATGGATGCTGATTTTTTCAGCATCCTCTTAATAATAAGTTTAATTCTTTAAAATTTTTATGTTATGCCAAGAAAGTTCAAATCTGGGGATTGGGTAAAAGTCAAAGGAAAACTTACCACCCCAAAAATGCAAGTTCTCAAATATGTTCCAAAAAATGATTTACTAATTGGTTTAGTTGATAATGACAGCTATTTGGAATGTGTTTGGTATAAAAATGGGGAGCGAATAAGTGAAGTGTTCCACCAAAATAAATTGATTAAAACCATAGAAACGGGTGGCTTGTTCAGAACATTTTTGCCAAGACCAAAATTAAGTTTAACTTAAAACCTAAAGTGATGAAAAAGCATGTTTTATTATTTATGGTTGGCCTGTTAAGCGTTAGTTGCAACGGTCAAAAAAATGAACACAAAAAAGCCGATGCAAATGAGAGTGATGGAAAATTAGTTGAACAGCCCAAAGGTTCTTGGAAGGTTGAGAGAGAATTTGATAATAGCGGGAATTTGATTAGATATGACAGTATTTATTCTTGGTCATCCGATAATAAGTTGGATAATCTATCATCGTTAGATCGTGATAGCTTGATGCAATCTTTTAAATCAAAATTCTTTGAGAATTATTCAGGATATGCTAATCAGGGGTTTGAGGGTGTTTTTTCTCAAGATTCACTTTTTAGTAAATATTTTTTTAATGATGATTTTTTCGGAAGTGATTTCGGTAATGACTTTATAGATATTGATAGGTTAAGACAACAAATGATTGCAAGGCAGAAGAAATTTTTAGAAAAATATCAGTCACAGTTTATTAAACCTGAAGACGAAAACTAAATGGTTTTCGTCTTTTTTCTTTTTAGTTTGGGCTTTTCTTACATTACACACAACTTGCTTATACAAATCCGTTTTAATGATGTATATATAGTGAAAACGAATTTAACTTTTTAAAATTAAAATGTCTATTCATTCACCAACAAATCTCCAGGTTGACAGTCTAAAGTTTCACAAATAGTTTGAAAAGTACTAAAACAGATGGCTTTGGCTTTTCCGTTTTTATGAGAAATAAATTAGGTAAATTTAATTCATGTTGCTTTTACCCATGTATGGTTTCCTGTTTCCCATATCTTTGAATGACTTCTGCTTCAAAATCTATCAGTTCTTGCCAGCGTCTATCTACGTCTACATCTTGTCCATACTTTCTAGCAAAACCTATAAAAAGCGTATAGTGTCCAGCTTCGCTAATCATTAATTCATGATAAAATTTTGAAAGTTCAGGGTCTTTAATTTTTTGAGATAAAAGTTTAAAACGTTCACAACTTCTGGCTTCAATCATGGCAGAAAACAAGAGTCTGTCTACCATAGATTGAACCCGACTACCACCTTTATTCATAAATTTATAAAGCTCATTAACATAACTATCCTTTCGTTCTCGTCCAAGCGTATATCCTCGTTTTTTGATGATATCATGAACCATTTGAAAATGTCCTAATTCTTCTTTTGCCAATTCAAGTAAATCAGTTACCAAATCTTCATATTCTGAGTTTTGAGTAATAATTGTTATCGCATTGGTTGCTGCTTTTTGTTCACACCAAGCGTGATCGGTTAGAATTTCTTCAATATTCGACTCAACAATGTCAACCCAACGTGGATCTGTAGCTAATTTTAAACCTAACATAATTAATTTTTGGGTAAAGATAAGTAATCTTTCTTAGCTTCTTTCCAAGGATATTTTAAGTTATTTTTAAGACTAGAAACCGTATCTTTACTTTTTAAAACTGCAAAGCGTAACTATGCCAACAGACTGTATCACGTATAAAGACACCAACTATTTTTCAAGTTTAATTTGCGATTATTTAGATGAAAAAGAGACTTTAAAACCGTATTATAATAGGTTCCCAAGCCTTGAAAATTTTAAAGCGCAAATAGATGAAAAAAAATCTCAGTTCTCTGAAATTTCTAGAACTGTTTTAGTTGAAAGTCTTAAAGCTCAATACATAAATGTTGAAACTTCAAATGAAACTGAAGCTAATATCAAATCGCTTTTACATAAAGATACCTTCACCATAACAACCGGCCACCAATTGAATTTATTTACCGGGCCTTTGTATTTTTTCTATAAAATTATTTCAACTATTAATTTGTGTAAAGAATTAAAAGCAGCATATCCTCAACAGGGTTTTGTACCTGTTTATTGGATGGCTACGGAAGACCATGATTTTGAAGAAATTAATTTCTTCAATTTTAAAGGCAAAAAAATCCGATGGAATAAAAATGCTTCGGGAGCAGTAGGAGAATTAGATTTGGAAGGCTTGCAACAGATTTTAGACCAGTTTGGATCACACTTAAATACCGGCAAAAACGCTGAAACCTTAAAGAATTTATTTCAAGACGCTTATATCAAATGTAGCAACTTAACCGAAGCGACTAGGTTTTTGGTGAACGAACTTTTTTCTGAAACGGGTTTAGTCATCATCGATGGAAACGATAAAGAGTTAAAACGTTTATTTCTTCCTTTTGCTAAGGAAGAATTACTTAACCAAACCTCATTTAGAAAGGTGACTGAGACCTCTCAACAACTTAACAACTTAACAGCTAACTACAAAATACAGGTTAATCCACGTGAGATTAATTTATTTTATTTAAAAGAAAACTTGAGAGAACGAATAGTCTTTGAAGATGAATTATACAAAGTCCTAAACACTAATATTACTTGGAACAAGAGTGAGTTAATAAAACACCTCAATGAGGTGCCGGAACGTTTTAGTCCCAATGTTATTTTAAGACCTTTGTACCAAGAAGTTATTTTACCCAATCTCTGTTATATTGGTGGAGGAGGAGAGCTGGCCTACTGGTTTCAGTTAAAATCTAATTTTGAAGCTCAAGACGTGACTTTTCCTATATTATTACTTCGGAATTCAGCCTTATTAGTTTCAAAAAAGCAACAGGATAAGCTAGAGAAGTTAGATGTGTCAAGCGCTGATTTATTTTTAAAACAAGACCAATTACTCGAAAAAGTAACTAGAGAACGATCCGCAGTTAAAATCGATTTTTCTAAGCAACAATCATTCTTAAAAAAACAGTTTGAAGACTTATACGACTTAGCCGAAAAAACAGATAAATCATTTCTTGGAGCCGTGTCTGCACAGGAAAAAAAGCAGATAAAAGGCCTTGAGAATCTTGAAAAAAGATTGCTTAAAGCTCAAAAAAGAAAATTAAAAGAGATTTTAGATCGTGTAACCTCACTTCAAAATGAATTATTTCCAAATATGAGTCTTCAAGAACGTCAGGCTAATTTTTCTGAGTTTTATTTAGAATATGGAGACCAATTTATTCAGCAGTTAATGTTAAATTTGCAACCTCTAAACCAGGAATTTTTAATATTAAACTTAGAGTAAACCCATGCACAAAATTGATATAGATCTAATAGAAATGACCTTAGACGTCATGAAATTTGCTATTGGTAGAATTTCAGCTACCGAGCATCCTATTGGAAAACCTAAAAAATACGAAGAACTTAAAGCACTTGTTGGCGAAACAGTTACCGAAAATGGCGTAGGAGGTGAATACGCTTTCAACCTATGGAAGGAGCATTTATCCAAAGCAAATGTTCCAGTAGATCACCCTAGAAATTTAGCCTTTGTACCAGCAGCTCCAACCCGTGCCGCTATTATGTTCGATTTAGTGACTTCAGCTTCAAGCATTCATGGCGCATATTGGATGGAAGGTGCTGGTGGAATTTTTTGTGAAAACGAAGCCATGTCGTGGATTGTGTCCTTAACAGGTTTACCAAAAGGAGCTTTTGGAGTATTTACAAGTGGAGGAACAGCAGCCAATTTATCGGCTATTGTTACAGCTAGAGAACACTGGAGAGAAGACGAAACTTATTCAAGGGAAAAAGGATTAATCATAACTTCTATTGGAGCGCATTCTTCAATAAAAGCTATGGCCAAAGTTGCCGATGTAGATATTTTGTTAGTAGATTCTGAGGAAGAACTAACAGGAGATGATCTTAGAAAAACAATCGACAAATTAAATTTTCACCAACGAAAACGTCTGTTTGCAGTTGTTGCCACAGGAGGGACAACCAATGCTGGAATTATTGATGATTTAGATGGAATAGCAGAAGTTTGCGAAAAAGAAAATATTTGGTTTCATGTGGATGCAGCCTACGGTGGAGGTGCTTTGGCAGCAGATTCTGTAAGGCCTTTGTTTAATGGAATTGAAAGAGCTGATAGTATTACTATCGATCCACATAAATGGATGTTCTCTCCATACGATTGTGGTGCCGTTATTTATAAAGATCCAGAATTAGCTAAAAATGCCCACTCTCAACAAGGCTCGTACTTAGATATTTTTAAAGATGAAGGGGCGCATGGTTTTAATCCAACAGATTATCAAATTCAGTTAACACGTCGTGTTCGTGGTTTGCCTTTATGGTTTTCATTAGCTACTCATGGCACTGATCAATATAAAAAATCAGTAGAAAGAGGCATCGAATTAGCTCAGATTGCTGGTAGATTAATTGACGAAAATCCGAATGTGGAATTAGTTAGAGAGCCAAGTTTATCTTGTGTTCTCTATCGAAGAATAGGATGGAAGCCTGAAGATTACACGCATTGGACATACGAAAATCATGAAAAAGGGTTTGCTCTGGTAACGCCTACTAAATGGAAAAATGGCGATACTTTTGAAACGGTTTCGCGTTTTTGCTTCATCAATCCAGATACTACAGAAAAAGATATCCAGATGATTTTGGAGTCTATGAATTAATTTCAAAAATTGGTTTGCTAAACTGATAATTAAAAAATCAATTACTATTTTTGCTCATGCAACACAACAAAGTACTTATTTTAGATTTCGGCTCGCAATACACACAGCTTATTGCTCGTCGAGTAAGAGAACTCAATATTTATTGTGAAATTTATCCATACAATAAAATTCCAAAAGAGGTAGAAGAATACAATGCCGTCATACTTTCTGGGAGTCCTAATTCTGTAAGAGCAGAAAACGCACTTCATCCAGATTTATCACAAATTAGAGGAAAGAAGCCTTTATTAGCCGTTTGTTATGGAGCGCAATATTTAGCTCATTTTTCTGGAGGCGAAGTAGCACCTTCAAACACTAGAGAATATGGTCGCGCAAAATTATCATATATTAAACCTAAAGAGGCGTTCTTTAAAAATATAAACGAAGGATCACAGGTGTGGATGAGTCATAGCGATACCATAAAAGATCTTCCAACCAACGGGTTGTTATTGGCAAGTACGCACGATGTGAAAAATGCTGCCTATAAAATTGAAGATGAAGACACCTATGCCATTCAATTTCACCCGGAAGTATATCATTCAACAGATGGGAAACAGTTATTAGAAAACTTTCTAGTACATATTGCACAGGTAGAGCAAGACTGGACACCACAATCTTTTGTGGAAGAAACCGTAGAAGATTTACAAAATAAAATAGGAAACGATAGAGTCGTGCTAGGACTTTCTGGAGGAGTTGATTCTTCAGTAGCAGCCATGCTATTACACAAGGCCATTGGCAAGAATCTATACTGTATTTTTGTTAATAACGGCTTATTACGAAAAAATGAATTTACAGATGTCCTAGATCAATACAAAGATATGGGACTTAATGTAAAAGGTGTGGATGCTTCCACTCGTTTTTTGGATGCACTTGCAGGATTAAGCGATCCGGAAGAAAAACGTAAAGCTATCGGCCGTGTTTTTATAGAAGTATTTGACGATGAAGCTCATGAAATTTCTGATGTGAAATGGTTGGCTCAAGGGACTATATATCCAGATATTATTGAGAGTGTTTCGGCAACTGGTGGCCCAAGTGCAACCATTAAAAGCCACCATAATGTAGGAGGTTTACCGGATTTTATGAAACTTAAAATCGTAGAACCTCTTAAAGCCTTGTTTAAAGATGAAGTACGTCGCGTTGGAGCTTCCATGGATATGGATAAAAATCTGTTAGGGCGTCATCCATTTCCAGGACCTGGATTGGCCATTCGGATTTTAGGAGATATTACTGCCGAAAAAGTTCGTATTTTGCAGGAAGTCGATGCTGTTTTTATTAATGGCTTAAAAGAATGGAATTTGTACGATAAGGTATGGCAGGCTGGAGCCATTCTCTTGCCAGTTAATAGTGTAGGAGTCATGGGAGATGAGCGTACGTACGAAAAATGTGTTGCATTAAGAGCCGTAGAAAGCACGGATGGTATGACTGCAGATTGGGTAAATTTACCATACGAGTTTTTACAAAAAACATCAAACGATATAATAAATAAAGTAAAAGGCGTTAATAGAGTAGTGTACGATATTAGTTCGAAACCACCTGCTACAATTGAGTGGGAATAAAATTCCTGAAGGGATAATTCTATTGATAAGAATAAATAGCCTTCTGCTTTGAGACTATGAAGTAAGTAAACTGTACACGTATATGTTTAAATGCCATTTTTAATTTTTGGCATAAAAATGGCATAACTAAAAAGGACGTTTCAATCTCAGCTTGTTAAAAGCTAGAGTTAATAAACTAAATAAGACTGTAATCTTTTGAGAAATGAGGTTGTGATTTAACTCTTAAGATTGTTGGAATAACTAAAAAGACATTCATTTTCAAGAATATTTCTATGAAAAAAATAATATACATATTATCTTTAGTTTTTATGTTTGGTTGTGCTTCTTCTCAAGCCCAAGACTTTAAAACACATAAAGTAAAACAAGGTGAAACCATTGAGAATATTGCAAAACTGTATCACGTTTCCGTTAATGATATTTATAGCTTAAATCCTGATGCGAAAAAGGGGATAAAAACAAATTCAGTCTTAATCATCCCTAAATCTAAAGGTTATAATCCAGCTCCGAAAGCCGTCATTGAGAAAGAGTTGGTCGGCTTTAAAGAACACCATGTTAGACGAAAGGAAACACTTTATAGCTTAGCCAAAGAATATGATGTTGAAGAAGCTGATATTAAAAAACACAACACGTTTTTATATGCGAACAACTTACGTAAAGGAGATGACTTAAAAATTCCGGTTTATAAAAAGGTTTTTAAAGTTACAGAACCAGAAGCGACTTCAAAAAAATACACTGTTTTGCCCAAAGAAGGCAAATGGCGTATTGCCTATAAATTTGGCATTACTATAGATCAACTAGAAGCTTTAAATCCCGATATGGGCGAGGTCTTAAATGTTGGAGATCAAATAAATGTGCCCAACCTAGATGTTAAAGAAGAAAAACCTATAGACGAAACTTATTCCTATTATAAAGTATTACCAAAAGAAGGCTTTTATAGGCTAAAATTAAAATTGAATCTTGAGCAAGAGCAATTAGAAATTTTAAATCCAGGGCTTAAAGAGTCAGGTTTAAAAGAAGGTATGATTTTAAAGATACCTTACAATATTGCTGTAGGAGAAACGATAAACACTAAGGTTGAAGGTGTTGATTTAACAGATAGTATTACTAGTTATAAAAGCAAGCATGTGGTAATTATGCTACCTTTTCAACTTCATAAGGTGAATGCAGATTCTCTTCAAGATGCAAAGGGAGAACTTAGCAGAAACCAACTATTAAACATGTCCTTGGATTTTCATTCAGGAGCATTAATGGCTTTAGATTCAGTTAAAAAGTTAGGAGTTTCTTTAAAGGTAGATGTGTACGACACAAAAAATATGTTGAGCGAAGTAACTCAGATTCTTAACCTAAACTCCTTTAGTGATGTAGATGTCGTAATTGGACCTTTAATGCAAAATAATATTGAAAAAGTAGCTTCAGAGCTAAAATCATACAACATTCCGGTAGTGTCTCCAATCACCAAAAATGTCACACTTTCTGAAAATGTATTTCAATCCAGACCTTCTGAATCTTTATTATATGATAAGATGGTAGATTTTGTAAAAAAGGATAGTCTAAAAACCAATGTAATTATTATTTCAGATTTAAAGCATACTAAAGTAAGCAATAACTTAAAGCAAACATTTATGTCTGCACCTCAGATATTTTCTAGAAAAAATAAAAAAGGAGAAGACGCTTTTTATATTTTAGACCAGGATATTTTAACTCATTTAAAACCGGGGAAAAATGTGGTGTTTTTAGAATCTGATAATTCCGGATTTATTTCAAATGTAACTAGTAAATTGAATTCTATGAAGAACAAAGAAAGTAACATCATCTTGGTAACCACCAACTTGAATGCTGCCTTTGAAGACGATGAGGTTTCTAATTATCACCTTTCTCATTTAGAATGTCATTTTCCTACTATTTCAAAATCTTATAACGAAGACGATAATAACTCGTTTGTAAACGCATACAAAAAACGCTATGGAGTAACTCCAAACAAGGTTGCTGTTCGTGGTTTTGATATCACTATGGATATCGTGCTGCGTTTAGTGAGTTCAGAAGATTTATACCTGTCGGCTATAGAAGCGCCTTTAACGGAATATGTAGAAAATAAATTTGCATATAAAAAGAAGTTTTTAGGCGGCTATTATAATGATACCGTTTACCTGGTTAAATATCAGGATTTAAAAATTGTTGAAGTCAATTAAAACGCTTAGCTACTTACAATATGATAAAGAATAACAGGTTTAAATTTAATGACCATGTGGCTTAAAAGAATTTTAATATGTCCTGTTTTATTAAGTTCTTTTGTCTGTTTCTCACAAAAAGATATGTCTAATATACGCTGGAATGATACCTTGCAATTGTCTTGGCAAAATTTTAAAGACCAACCAGACCCAAATACGGATGTTGTTGCAATAACAGCCTCAGGCATGACGTTTCAATATTCTATAAAAAAAAGTAACAATATTATTGTAGGTTTTACTTCTAATATTGAAACCAATTTTTACCCTGAGAAATCGTGGTATAAACCAGAGAGAGCAAATGCGCATATTTTATCGCATGAGCAACTTCATTTTGATATTACAGAATTACATGCAAGGAGATTTAGACAGCAAATATCTAAGTTAATAGTCTCAAAAAACTTACCCAAAAACTTAGACATGTTACATAATCAAATTCAAAACGACTTAAAAAACATGCAGGATTTATATGATACAGAAACGGATTATTCAAGGCAAATAGAAGCTCAAGTTAAATGGCAAAAACAAATAGCTTTAGAATTATCTAATCTGTCAAATTTTAAATCTTCAAATTAATTTTGCTACAACCAGATAAAGATTTCCTTATTAAATTGGCTCATACTAAGATGCCTTTTGGTAAATATAAAGACCGTTATCTTATAGATTTGCCGGAGTATTATGTGGTCTGGTATCACAATAAAGGGTTTCCAAAAGGAAAATTAGGGGATATGTTGGAAACCGTTTACGAACTTAAATTAAACGGTTTAGAAGATTTGATTAGAAACATAAAAAGGCAATTTCCCAGATAAGGAAATTGCCGTTTATTTTTTAGTGAAAATTTTAATCAGCCTTTTCTAAACTAATTGCCATCGCTTCGGCGTAGGTTAAAATAACAACCTGCCCAACATGAAGTTTTTGAATGAGCTCTTTGTCTTTCATTTTTATTGAAGTAAAATTCCCATTCGGACCCTCAATATTAACATACATGAAAGGTAGGTTAATAACCTGAATGGTTACTACAGCTTGAATCACGGCTCCAATAGCTGCACCAGGTTTCAAGTTGGCATCAGCTTTACCTTCTTCAGTTAGAACGACTAAAGGGTTTTTTAACTCTTCCTCCGTTGGAGCTCGAAATTCAGCTTTTATGTACTTATAAAAGCTAAAAGTAACAACATCTCCAACTTCAATATCGTTAAAACGTTTTACGTCTTCTCCTGCTGTTACTGTATGTAATTCTCCTTTAGATCCAATAATTGTAACTTCTCGAGTTTCTTTGTTGATTTCAGTAATGGTACCCTTCATTTCAACTAGCTCGCTTTGTTCTTTATCTTTTAAATCATGATCGGTATTTTGAGCTAAACTAACCTGAGCAATTAGTAAAAATAGAATTAAACACGTCCAATTGTTTGTTATAGATTTCATAAATTAAGTTTTAATTTTTTTAGTGAATAAGTTTGCGTTAAATTTAAGTTTATTTTTTTTATACCCCTGAAAAACAAGTGATTATTTTAATTAAATAATTAGAAATAAATTACTTTCAACAATGCCATATTAACGAGTTTAATTTTGTAAATTTGCAGGCGTTTAACAACGCAACATGACAACTACAACAAAATACATATTTGTAACAGGAGGCGTAACTTCTTCATTAGGAAAAGGCATCATTGCAGCTTCCCTGGCAAAACTACTTCAAGCTCAAGGTTACAGAACAACCATTCAAAAATTAGACCCGTATATCAATGTTGATCCAGGAACTTTAAATCCTTATGAACATGGAGAATGTTACGTAACGGATGATGGTGCAGAAACCGATTTAGATCTAGGTCATTACGAGCGTTTTTTAAACGTCCCAACCAGTCAGGCAAACAATGTCACTACCGGTAGAATTTATCAAAGCGTTATTGAAAAAGAACGTAGAGGTGAGTTTTTAGGTAAAACCGTACAGGTAATTCCTCATATTACAGACGAGATTAAAGAACGTGTGCAGATTTTAGGTAATTCTGGCGATTACGATATTGTAATTACCGAAATAGGTGGAACTGTAGGAGATATAGAATCCTTGCCATATGTAGAAGCTGTTCGTCAGTTAAAATGGGATCTAGGAGACAATAATGCCATTGTTATTCATTTAACTTTAGTCCCTTATTTGTCTGCAGCTGGAGAACTTAAAACCAAACCTACTCAACATAGTGTAAAGACACTCATGGAGTCTGGTGTCATGGCTGATATCCTAGTGTGTAGAACAGAACACGAATTACCACAAGAATTAAGAAGCAAATTAGCTAAGTTCTGTAATGTGCGTGAAGAAGCAGTTATTCAATCTATAGACGCTTCTACCATTTACGATGTGCCTAATTTGATGTTGGAACAAGGTTTAGATAAAGTTGTTTTAAAGAAATTAGCATTAGAAAGTCATACCCCAGATTTAACAAATTGGAACAAGTTTTTACAACGTCATAAAAATCCAACAACCGAGGTAACTATTGGTTTAATTGGAAAGTATGTGGAGTTGCAGGATTCTTATAAGTCAATATTAGAAGCCTTTATTCATGCAGGGGCAGAAAACGAAGTTAAAGTTCATGTGGAGCCTATTCATTCAGAATATATAAACGAAGATAATGCTAAAGCCAAGCTCTCTCATTTAGATGGCGTTTTGGTTGCTCCAGGTTTTGGAGAAAGAGGTATTGAAGGTAAAATTGATGCCATAAAGTATGTTCGTGAGAATAACATTCCTTTTTTAGGAATTTGTTTAGGTATGCAAATGGCTGTTATAGAATTTGCTAGAAATGTCTTAAATCTTAAAGAAGCCAGTTCGTCAGAAATGCATCCAAATACACCAGACCCTGTTATTAATTTAATGGAAGAGCAAAAAAGTGTTACAGATAAAGGAGGAACTATGCGACTTGGTGCTTGGGCCTGCGATATAAAAATGGATTCCTTAGCTCAAAAAATTTATAAGTCTAATAGCATTCTAGAAAGACACAGGCACCGTTACGAGTTTAATAACAAGTACAAAGAGCAATTGGAACATGCTGGAATGGTTGCTACAGGATTAAATCCAGAAACGGGTCTTGTTGAGATTATTGAAATCCCAACCCATCCATGGTTTGTTGGTGTGCAATACCATCCAGAATATAAGAGTACAGTTAAAAGTCCTCACCCCTTATTTGTTGCTTTCATAAAAGCAGCTTTAAAGCATAAAAAAACAGGTAAAAGTGTCACTATGGCACAAAAATAAAAATGGATTAGTTTTTGACTCATCCAAAAGTGTCTTACAATAAAAGAGTTATTAAAATAAACCACCAAAGTTCTCTTTAATAGAAAAGAAGAGAAATTATTACATATGGAAGAAAAGAAAATTGACTTAAATTCGATTATCGGATTTGTACTTATTTTTGGAATACTTGTGTACATGATGTACATGAATAAACCAACAGAAGAAGAGCAAGCAGCTCAAGAACAAGCCAAACAAGAACAAGTTGAAGCTGAGAAAAAAGCCACAGAAAAAGCAGATACCCTTGTTACAACTGCCGAAGATTTTTCTGCAGCAACTCTTACAGATTCTACACAACTAGTAGCTCTAAACAATAAACTAGGTGCATTTGCCTATTCTTCAACCTTGCCTTCAGCTACAAACAACGAAACCCTTGTAGAAACAGATGTGTTATCTCTTAAGTTTAGCAATAAAGGTGGTTATTTAACGGAGATTAAACTGAAACAATTTGTCGATTTCGATTCTATTCCTATTTACTTAGTTAGAAAAGGCAATACAGATTTCAATATTAATTTTGGAACCACAGATAGCCGAATTCTAAACACCAAGGATCTTTACTTTCAACCTACGGTTACAAAAAATGGTGAGAATACTGTAGTTTCCATGAAGCTTAAAGTCTCTTCAGAAAAATATTTAGAGTATCGTTATGAGCTGAAACCAGACGATTATATGGTAGATTTTACCATTAAATCTCAAGGCTTAAGCAATGTTATTAACAGGTCTCAGGAAGTTAATTTAAATTGGACTTTAGACACCTATCGTCACGACCAGAGTATTACTTACGAAAATCGTTATACCCGTTTAACTTACCAATACGATGGTGGGAAAATTGATAAACTATCCCAAGCAGGTGAAGATGATGAAATTGTTGAAGATGTAAAATGGTTATCATATAGACAGCATTTCTTTAGTTCTATTTTAGTGTCTAAGGAGCCTTTAAAAAGCGTAAAAATTACTTCAAAAGATTTAGTAGCTGATGAAGATATCGATACTGTTTTTACAAAACAATTTTATACCAAGTTCCCTTTAACTTTTGAAGCAGGAGAAATTAATCAACCTTTAAAATTCTATTTTGGACCAACAGATAGTAAAATTTTAAAGACCTATGAAAACAATTTAGACGATAGTATTCCCTTTGGTTGGGGAATTTTCGGATGGATTAATAAAGCCTTATTTATTCCTTTATTCGGATTCTTAAGTGGCTTTCTTCCATACGGAATTGCCATTATTGTTATGACCATTATTATTAAATTATTAATGTCTTTTGTTCAATACAAGCAATTCTTATCTCAGGCAAAATTAAAGGTGTTAAAGCCAGAATTAGATGCTATCAGAGAAAAGCATAAAGACAATAAAATGAAAGCGCAACAGGAAACTATGGCGCTTCAAAACAAAGCAGGAGCAAGTCCCTTAAGTGGTTGTATTCCTGGATTAATCCAGTTGCCAGTGTTCTATGCCTTGTTTATGTTTTTTCCTACGGCTTTCGATTTAAGACAGAAAAGTTTCCTTTGGGCAGACGATTTATCATCATACGATGCTGTAGCTTATTTGCCATTTAAAATACCATTTTATGGAGACCACGTAAGTTTGTTCCCAATCTTGGCAGCCATTGCTATTTTCTTTTATATGAAAATGACAACAGGACAACAAATGGCATCGCAACCAACACAAGAAGGGATGCCTGACATGGCAAAAATGATGAAGTATATGATTTACTTCTCTCCATTAATGATGTTATTCTTCTTTAATAACTATGCCTCAGGATTAAGTTTATATTACTTTATTTCAAATACCATTAGTATTGGAATTATGTTGGTTATTAAGAATTATATTCTTGATGAAGATAAAATTCATGCCCAAATTCAGGTAAATAAAAAGAAGCCTAAAAAACAGAACAAATTCCAAAAGAAAATGGAACAAATGATGGAACAGGCAGAAGAGCAAAAACAAGCGCAGCAAAAGCGTAAGAAATAATTTAAAGCTGCCACCTTTGGCAGCTTTTTTGTTATACTATTTTAACGTCCAAGACGTTTTATAAAGAGTTTAATTTTTTTTAATGAATATGAAACAGATTCTAGTTATTTTATTTTTATTCATTCCAACTATATTCATAGCACAGAACATCAATCAACTTGATGAAAATGGTAAACGACATGGTATATGGAAAAAGAATTTCGATAAAACCCAAATCATTCGGTATGAAGGTGAGTTTTATCATGGAAAAGAAATTGGGGTTTTTAAGTTTTATAAAAATATCAACAACGAAGCTGTTTTAACGGCTACCAAACACTTCAACGACAAAGACAATTTAGCTGAAGTAACTTATTATGCTTCCAACGGAAAAGTAATTAGTAAAGGTATCATGAACGGGAAAGATTATCAAGGCGAATGGACCTACTATCATAAAAATTCCACACAGGTTATGACCTCAGAACATTATAACAACCAGGGCCAGTTGGATGGTGAGAGTTTGGTTTATTATAATTCTGGTCAGCTAGCAGAAAAACGAGTTTATAAAGATAATAAACTACAAGGCAAAGCCACTTGGTATTATGAAAACGGAAATGAAATGAAAACCTATGTTTATAGTAAGGGGCTTTTACATGGGGAAGCCAAATTCTATGATGCCACTGGCGCATTAGAAATAGAAGGGCAGTACAAAAACGATAGAAAAGATGGGATTTGGAAATACTATAAAAATGGGGAATTAACGGAAGAAAAGGATTTTACAGTATATAGTAAAAACCCATATTTGAAGAAGGATTAAAATGCCTCTAAGGGATTAAAAATATAAAAGCTCCTTATAAAAATAAGGAGCTTCACTTTTTTAGGTATATCTCAAGTTGAGTAAGCTATTAATCAATCGAAGTAGGAGTCCACCTAAACATAAGTGAAGTAAATATATACAAAATTATCAAGATTTAAAACTTTCAAAACTTAAAAAACACCATATCCTTTGTAAGTGTCTGTAGGTAAAAAGGTTAAATCAAGTAGTTTTTTATTAAAAACAAGTAAAAGAGTCAGATTTATGTAAAATCAGTATCTTTGCAAACCAAAATTATGAAAAAGAAACGTGTGATAGTTGGACTTTCTGGAGGAGTAGATTCCAGTGTAGCAGCCTACTTGTTAAAAGAACAGGGGTATGAGGTTATTGGCTTGTTTATGAAAAATTGGCATGACGATTCTGTGACCATTTCTAACGAATGTCCTTGGCTGGACGATAGCAACGATGCTATGTTAGTCGCAGATAAATTAGGCATTCCTTTTCAAACCGTTGATCTTAGTGAACAATATAAAGAACGTATTGTTGATTATATGTTTAACGAATATGAAAAAGGAAGAACACCAAATCCAGACGTGCTTTGTAACCGTGAAATAAAGTTCGATGTCTTTATGAAAATTGCCTTGGAGCTCGGAGCAGATTATGTGGCTACGGGGCATTATTGTAGAAAAAGTACCTTTGAGAAAGATGGAAAGCAAATGCATCAGTTATTAGCTGGAGCCGATAACAACAAAGACCAATCGTACTTTTTGTGTCAGTTATCTCAAGGCCAACTTGCAAAAGCCTTATTTCCAATTGGCGAACTACAAAAATCAGACGTTAGAAAGATTGCAGCAGAACAAAACTTGATTACTGCAGATAAAAAAGATTCCCAAGGACTTTGTTTTATTGGAAAAGTGAGATTGCCAGAATTTCTTCAGCAACAACTGAAGCCAAAAGAAGGCCTGATAGTTGAGGTGTCAGAAAATTTTGAGGCCTATCATCAAGAGATTCCAAGTTTCCCATCTAAAGAAGAGGCACTTCAATATGCATCAAAAAAGATTCCATATACGCTTCAAGATGGAAAGGTGGTTGGAAAACATCAAGGGGCTCATTATTTTACTAAAGGACAGCGTAAAGGCCTGGCAGTGGGTGGTACAGTAGAACCTCTTTTTGTGATAGATACAAATGTGGACGACAATATTATTTATACCGGACAAGGGAAAGAGCATCCAGGACTGTATAAATCAGTACTTTTTGTTTCAAACGAAGAATTACATTGGGTTCGTGAAGATTTAAAATTGCAGGAAGCCGAAACTATGGAGGTGATGGCAAGAATTCGTTACAGACAAGCCTTGGAAAAAGCAACCTTATATAAAGTGGCTTCAGGATTGTATGTAGAATTTCAAAACCCTCAGTCTGCCATGACCGAAGGACAATTTGTTGCTTGGTATCTAAAAGATGAATTAGTTGGTTCAGGAGTAATTTCTTAAATTGCATGAGTAAATTATACACTCATGACCTCAAGACTACTTTTTTTATTACTACTTTGTTTTCAACTTCAGATTTTTGCCCAAGAAGATGCTTGGGTTTATTTAACAGATAAAGAAAATGTCGCTGCCTCTATTGCAGACCCTATTTCTATTTTAACTCAAAAAGCTATTGATAGAAAAGCAGCACATGCTGTGCCTATCGATGCTCGGGATGTGCCTGTAAACGAAACATATATTTCTCAAATAAAAACAGAACCTGGAATCATAGTTCTTGCCAAGTCCAAATGGTTTAATGCAATCCATGTTAGAGGTAGCGAAACAGATATCAATAATTTATCAGGTTTGGCTTTTGTGGATAACATTGTTTATGCCGATAATAATTTGAATGCTAGAACTAGTGAGCCAGAGAATAAATTCAATTTAGAAACGCTTCGTGCAACTTTTAATTATGGGGCTGCTACCAATCAAATTGAAATGATTCAAGGAGATCTGCTTCATCAGGAAAATTATACCGGAACAGGCTTGACTATTGCCGTGATTGATGCAGGTTTTCCTAACGTGAATACTATGGGAGGTTTTCAGCGTTTAAGAGATAATAATGGGATTCTTGGAGGTTACGATTTTTTTGATAGAAACCCAGATGTCTATGCCAATACCTCTAGTTCTCATGGAACACTGGTTTTAAGTACCATGGCTGGATATATTGAAGATTCCTATGTTGGTACAGCTCCGGATGCGTTTTATTATTTGTTTAGAACTGAAAATGCACCAAATGAAAACCCAGTAGAAGAAAGTCTTTGGGTAGAAGCTGCCGAACGTGCTGATAGTTTAGGAGTCGATATTATCAATTCTTCATTGGGATATAAAACTTACGATAACCCCAATTATACTCATTCAGATGCCGATTTAGATGGTTTGACTACCTTCATTAGTAAAGGAGCTAATATGGCTTTCGAAAAAGGAATCTTAGTGGTGAATTCAGCTGGAAACTCTGGAGCTAATGGTCTTGGCGCTCCTGCAGATGCAGCTGGAGTTTTTACTATTGGAGCTGTGGATTCTAATGGTGATTATGCGACGTTTAGTTCCCAAGGGAGTGCCTTTCAGCCGACTCAAAAACCAGATGTTGTTACTCAAGGTCAAGCTAGTGCAATTATATGGTCTAATAATACTGTTGGGGCTGCTAACGGAACATCATTTAGTTCTCCAATTATGGCAGGCGCTATAGCTTGTTTGTGGCAAGCGCTACCAGATTTAAATAATGCTGAAATCATGCAACTGGTTCGAGAATCGGCCTCACAATACAGCAGTCCAGATCATCTTTTAGGTTATGGTATTCCTAATTTGACCATGGCTTTAAATAACGGTTTAAGTATCGATCAGGTTCATAACATTCAAAAGAACATTCAGGTGTATCCAAATCCGGTTATAAATGAGCTTCATTTGTCTTTGCCTGTAACTGAAAAACAAGTTCAGGTGGTTTTTTATAATATGATAGGAAAAAAGGTCTTAGAAGCAAACTTGGATAAATCGTCAATAATTAATGTCTCGTCTTTAGCAAAAGGTGTTTATTTGTTGAAAATGAAAACCCAAAATAAAACAATAACCAAAAAAATCATCAAAAAATAATGCAGAATAGAATTACGCAACTTTTCAATACAACATATCCAATCATCCAAGCAGGTATGATTTGGAATTCCGGATGGCGTTTAGCCTCAGCTGCCAGTAATGCTGGAGCTTTGGGTTTAATTGGAGCAGGATCTATGTATCCTGACGTGTTGAGAGAACACATCCAGAAATGTAAAAAAGCAACCGATAAACCTTTCGGGGTAAATGTACCCATGTTATATCCAAATATTCAGGAAATCATGGATATCATTGTAGAAGAAGGTGTAAAAATTGTGTTTACCTCTGCTGGAAATCCGAAAACTTGGACCAGCTGGTTGCAAGAAAAAGGGATTACGGTGGTTCATGTGGTTAGCAGTGTAAAATTTGCTCTAAAAGCTCAGGAAGCTGGTGTAGATGCTATTGTTGCAGAAGGGTTTGAAGCTGGGGGACATAATGGAAGAGACGAAACAACTACCTTAACTTTAATCCCAATGGTAAAGGAACAATTACAAATTCCATTGATTGCAGCTGGAGGGATTGCTACAGGAAAAGCCATGCTGGCTGCCATGGTTTTAGGCGCAGATGGAGTTCAAGTTGGTAGCCGATTTGTAGCTAGCGAAGAAAGTTCTGCACATCAAGCGTTTAAGCAAGTGGTAGTAGATGTCAAAGAAGGAGATACCCAATTAACTTTAAAAGAACTGGCACCTGTTAGACTGGTGAAAAACAAATTCTTTAACGAGATTCAAGACCTATATAAAACCTCTCCAACAAAAGAGCAGCTTATAGAGTTATTAGGAAGAGCCAGAGCCAAACGTGGCATGTTTGAAGGCGATTTAGAAGATGGCGAGTTGGAAATCGGACAAATTGCAGGCCTGATACACGACATCAAACCAGCTGCTCAAATTGTAGTAGATATGATGCAGGAATTTGAGGAGGCTAAGCAGTCTGTTTCTAATCTTTAAACTTATAGATGAATTTAAAACATCTAACAACTCTTTTCTGTCTGATATTCTGTGTGTTGCTTTCAACTGCCCAAAAGCCAAGAAAAGTAAAAAAGGTATCAGAAAAGTTGTCGTTTTCAACAGCCAAATATGAAGTGTTGAAATCTAATAAGAACAAGAAACATGGTTTTTATAAAGAATACGATGATTATTATAGAAGACTTATTGTTTCAGGACAATATGATTTAGGAAAAAAAGAAGGTTTATGGAAAGAGTGGTATCAATCTGAAGATCTAAAAAGTGAAGGAAATTATCTAAATGATGAAGAAGTTGGTGTATGGGTATTTTATGATGATACTGGAAATTTACTGCATAAATATGATTACGATTCAAAAACATTACTGTATTCTAAAGAATGTGGAAATGATAAGGAGTACGAAATCCTTATAAAAGAAGAATCTGTATGGAAAACACTCGATTGTCCTCCTTCTATTCTTGGAGGCATGAACTCTTTAACTGTAGATTCAGCATATATTTTCTCTAAAAGTAGATTTAATGTCAAAGAAGTTGGAGGAATTTATGCAAACATTTCCATACATATTAGAAAGGATGGTACTGTTGGTGAGATGAAAGCCAATAATTCTTTTTTAAATTCAGATTACATAGCAATTCTAGAAGATGCAATAAACAATAAGGAAGTAGTTTGGTTGCCAGCTGAACTCGATGGTGAAAAAGTGGATGCGTATGTAAATTTTAAATCTAGTATAACGAGTAGTAGGAGAACGGAATAAACTTTAATTACTCTTGTTTGCTTAACAAATCATCTATAGAAACCTGATACAAGCTACTAGAACCATTACCTGCTTTGTTTAATTCAGTAATAAATTCTTCAGTAGTTAAGGGTTTTTCTTGTAGTATGTTTGTCTGGTCTCGTTTGCTAGTAAAGTACAAGGTATTGGTTTTAGTATCCACAAAAGGACAGTAATCCATTTTATCAGAATTGATGGTATTGCCTAAATTTTTCGCAATAGTCCAACCTTCATCTGTTTTAAAACTAATATATAAATCACCACTCCCAAAACCATCTGTTCTATTATAACTCCCAAATAGTAAATAAGATTCATCAGGAGCTATAAAGGCATTGTATTCATAGCCTTCAGAATTTATGACATCGCCTAACTTTTTAGGAGTTTCGTACCTGTTGTTTATAAATGCACTCACATAGATATCATCTTTTGTTTTTAATTCTGTGTTATCTCTTGTAAAATAGAAGTTCCCATTATCAGCAATTGACGGATAAAACTCACCATGCTCCGTATTTATCGGAGATCCCATATTTTTAGGTTCAGACCAAGCATCCTTTAAAGTTGGCCGTTCTACATACCAAATATCAAAATCTTTAGGTTCTAAATCTGTTGGGTCTAAAGCTCTAGATGACACAAAATAGAGTGTCAAACCATCATGAGAATAAAACGGTTCTAAATCAAAAAACTGTCCAGAAAAAGAGACAACTTCTGCTTTTGTCCAGGTATTGTTTACTTTTTTTGAAGTAACAATTGCAGACAAATTGCCCATCACACTTTGTGCAGTAAACATAACTTCATGGCCATTAGGTGAGATAGCAACATCTCTAACATGAGGAAAACTGTTGGTAGCTTCTGCCAGAAATACTTTTGGAACTTCTTGAGAAAAACAAAAGAAAGAAGACATGAACATGAAAAAGGCAATATAAAATCTCATAGTTATATTTTTTATGACAAGATAATTCATGCCGTTTAATAGAATTCTTAAAAGCGTGTTAATATGTTATAAAAAGCATGCTTAGTTAGTATAACAAAAAGCGAAATACTACTTTTGCAAAATGGTTTTGAAGAACTACACTAAAGAATTTAAATACAACTGGAAACTGTCGGCTCCCGTCATGCTAGGCATGCTTGGGCATACCTTTGTTCAGTTTATAGACAACATCATGGTTGGGCAAATTGGTACGGCCGAATTGGCTGCTGTGTCTTTAGGAAACAGTTTTATGTTTGTTGCCATGTCTTTGGGGATTGGTTTTTCAACAGCTATTACTCCTTTAATTGCCGAAGCCGATGCGGCTAATAATTTCACTCGTGGAAAATCTGCTTTAAAGCATGGGTTGTTTTTATGTACATCTTTGGGGCTCGTGTTATTTGCCATGTTGCTTTTTGCAAAACCTCTAATGTATTTAATGAAACAGCCAATTGAGGTAGTAGAGCTAGCTATTCCGTATCTGGATTTAGTCGCGTTTTCATTAATTCCTTTAATCATTTTTCAGGCGTTTAAACAGTTTAGTGATGGGTTGTCTATGACCAGATATCCCATGTATGCTACTATTTTAGCAAATGTTCTCAATGTTATTTTTAATTACTTACTGATTTTTGGAAAATTTGGTTTTCCAGAACTAGGCATTGTTGGAGCTGCTTATGGAACTTTAATTTCTAGAGTTGTCATGGTAGCTTATATCTGGTGGTTGTTAAAAGGAAAGGAGAAATCGAAGGCTTATGTAACCAATATCAAAATTTTTGTATTGGATAAGTTCATGCTTAAAAAAATGTTGAATTTAGGATTTCCAAGCGCCATGCAAATGTTTTTTGAAGTAGGTATTTTTACTTCTGCCGTTTGGATTAGTGGGTTGCTCGGTAAAAATCCACAGGCAGCCAATCAAATAGCTTTAAATTTGTCGTCCATGACTTTTATGATTGCTACGGGCTTAAGTGTTACAGCAATGATTCGTGTTGGAAACCAAAAAGGGTTGAAGAATTTCTCGGAGTTGAGACGAATTGCATTTTCCATATTTTTATTAGGAACCATTTTTGCTGTGTTTTTTGCATTCATCTTTTTTATTTTTCACAAGCATCTCCCAAAAATATATGTCGATTTTAACGATTTAGAAAATTTAGTAGATAATACCGAAGTGGTTGCTATAGCTTCCAAACTATTAATTGCAGCAGCATTTTTCCAGATAAGTGATAGTATTCAGGTAGTCATGCTCGGTGCTTTAAGAGGTTTGCAGGATGTTAAAATTCCAACCATTATCACCTTTATATCTTATTGGATGATTGGCTTTCCTATTAGTTTTTTCTTAGGAAAAGAAGAACTATATGGCAGTTTTGGGATTTGGCTCGGACTTTTAGCTGGATTAACAACAGCAGCCATTTTATTGTATATCCGATTTAACTATCTTACGAAGAAATTAATTCTTAAGAGTGCTGCCTAAAGTAAAAAGTGCTTTAAGTGTGCTAAAGTACTTGGAGGGCTTTAAGGTTTCTGAATAGTGATGAAAACTGATTGGATATGACAAATAAGGAATTTGCCCAGCAATTGGAAAAAAGAACGCTTAGGTTTGCCATGGATGTGTTGATGTTTTCTAGGAGTTTACCTAACAGTCCTGAAGCTTTAGTATTAAGAAACCAGCTATCCAAATCAGGAACTAGTATTGGAGCTAATTATCGTGTAGCAAATAGATCTAGAAGTCCAAAAGACTTTAAAAATAAATTAAAATATGTGTTGGGGAAGCCAGTGAAACAGATTATTGCTTAGAAATTATTGAAACTCTCCATTGGAGTAAAAATGATAATTTTAAACCTTTAAAAGCTGAATCTAAAGAACTATTGGCTATTTTTACATCCGTAGCAAACAAACTATAAATAATTATAAACATAAAACTCTAGACAGTCTAGTGCACTTTAGACACTTAAAATTTTAGACACTAATAACTTTTAAACATGGACTTCCCAAAATTCTTACTAGGTGATAACACCGACTTTCCAACAGCAATTTTTGTAATACATACAGAGTTTCCAAGATTTATTATTAATTTAGAAAACGACGATGTAGAATGGCTCGAGGATTTCGATCAGCACGATCAAAAAGAACTTGAAACTGAAGCTGAAGGCCTAATCCAGCAAGCTACAGATTTCTATGATAGAGAAATTTCTCGCTATGAAGATTAATTTAAATAATTGAAACAACAAGCACTTTAGGCACTCATAACTTTAGACACTTATAACCGAGACACGTTAAACATGATAGAGCAATTAGTACAATTAGACACGGAACTTTTTTTATACCTGAATAATTTAGGAAGCACCACTTGGGATGCTTTTTGGATGTTTTACACCACAAAGTTTTATTGGATTCCGTTTTATGCTGTTTTATTGTATGTTATTTTTAGACAACATTCTCCTAGGATGTTTTTAATTATTTTAGTTACTGTGGCCCTTATGGTAACCTTTACAGACCAAATAACGAATTTGTTTAAAGATGGCTTCCAACGTTTAAGACCTTGTCATCAGGAAGGTGTCAAAGATGTCATGAGAATTGTAAAGAAAGGCTGTGGTGGACAATATGGCTATTTTTCTGGTCATGCTTCAAACTCTATGGCTGTAGCAGTTTTTGTAGGTTTATTGTTAAGGCAAAAATACCAATATCTTATATTTGGTTTACTTTTTTGGTCTGCTGCAATGGGTTACAGTAGAATTTATATTGGAGTTCATTATCCCTTAGATGTATTGTGTGGGTTTATTTTTGGGGCACTTTCTGGGTTCATGTTTTATAAACTAAGTCAGTATTTAAAACATAAATTCAAACTACACTAGCTTACTTTTTCTCGAAAATATAATACACATTTAATAACCTATCGTTATACTGTTTGGAGGCTTTAGAAACACGATTTAAGTTGTAAGTTGTAATCTTTTCAATTTGGAAATTTTCTTCTAGCTTGTTGAGCGTTACCTTATCAATAGGGTCTTTGGTCAATAAACCAAATGTCTTTTCCTTAGGAAATGACTCTAAACCTTCATGCAATGATATAAATGGAATTTTCCCTCCATAATACCACAACATTTCTGGAGAAATATAATTGGTTCCATACATCTTAATGCCTTCACTTTTTACTTCGTCCTTAAGAGTTGAAATAGGGTGGTATGTCTCACTAGTAAATCCTTCCGAAAGAGGTAAAGCGGTTACAATAATACTGGCAAAAAACAGCACGGTCAGTCTAAAAACCATCGTCATATTTTTTCGTTTTAAATATAGAAGGATAAAAACACCAATGGTAACTAATACTATGGAAGCTAAGATATATGAAAACCAATGACTGGAAATGTTCTCCTGTAAAAACACGTATGCCAATACTGGAAAAGCAAGTCCAATACATGCAATGAATCCGAAATTAAAATATACAGGAATCGTTTCACGTGCATCAGTCATGATTTTAAAACGTCTGATGAGGTAATCTATATAAAATCCAATATTGATTGCCAGAGGAATTAAGACAGGCATTAAATACCTCGATTTCTTTTCAGGAATAACCGATAATAATACCACAGCAAAAAGCGTCCAAAGCAAGCTAAATCGATAGGCTTTTAAATGATTGACTCTAGATTTTAAATAGGGATATAATAAGCTTATAAACGCAGGAATGGTCCACAAGCCACTCTGGACAAAAAAGCTCCAGTAATAATAAAATGGCCTGATATTATAGCTGGACCAGTTAGAGGTTTCTTTTTCAGTAATAGCAGTAAAGGTTGCAGGATCTTGAAACCTGACATATACATACCACCAACCTCCAACCACAAGGGCTAAAATAAGAACGCTTAGATAGGAAAAGGCTTTGGCTTTTAGGTGTTTAAATTTATAAGTAAACCCGTAAGCCAATAAAAATGGAAGCATTAACGCATACATGGAGATAGGACCTTTACTTAAAAACGACAAGCCAATAAAGCAGCCGGCTATTAAGGTGTGTTTCCAATACTTTTTATCTTTTTCAAACAATAGAAATAGCTGATAGATGGCAAAGCACATAAAGCCATGAGTAAAAATATCCCAGGGTGCTTCAATAGTAATTCCAATAATATAGAAAGATGTTATGGCTATTCCTGCATGTTGTAAACTTTGTGTTTTGTCTTTTACTAGCAACATGGAGATTTTAAATACAGATACAGCTAACAGCATGATAAACAAAATAGCTGGAAGACGTAAGCCAAAAACACTTTTTAAGCCAAAAACCATTCCGGAAACAGCCGTGAGCCAAGTAGGTAAAGGGGGTTTTTCATAACGTGCTTCACCGTTCATGGTGGTTAATAACCAATTGCCATCCTGTACCATTTCCCGGGCAGTAATAAAATTCCTGGCTTCCATAATGGACACGTTTATCACATCTAGATTTGGTAACAACATGATAGCTGTAAACAAACAAATACTTAAAACAGGCTGCTTTTTAATAATTTTTATCATGTTGATTTATATAATAAAACAAGATTTCTAACGTAAATAACGGTCCCTAAAATATGACCTACAAAAAGCACAGGGTCTTCTCTAAAAATGGCATAAGTTAATATCAAGACCGAGCCAACCAAGCTTAAAACCCAAAAGCCTAAAGGGAGAGTAGATTCTTTGCGTCTTTCAGAATACATCCACTGATACACAAATCTCAATGTAAATATAACTTGAGACACAATGCCTAAAACCAATAACCATAAAGGAATAGCTTCATTTTTAAACAATAACTCCACATCTATGGCATTGTTATTATAATAAAATATCACAATTAAAACAGGCATTAAAAATAAAAACACTTGAACAAGTTTGGGTAAACGCTGCCATTGATTTTGTAACTGTAAATTTCTAATATATATAAAATAGGTGAGAGCTTGCCCTAACATTATGGCAAAATCGTTTCTTAAATATCCATAGATAAACAATAAAAAAGAAGCTATTAAACTCAATGACCAAAACAAGGTTGGCGTAGTAACTTTTTTTTGTTTTTCAGAAGTTAGCCATTGAACAAGGAGTCTGGAAGAGAATAAAATTTGAGCTAAAAACCCAATACTATATATAAGCCAACTACTCATGAGCTCTTTTTAGCGACTGAATAATTAATGTATTTTTTCTTCATCCATAAATAGGCAAAGCAATCCATTAATGGGCCAAATAACCTATTCCATAATCCAAATTTGGCTGTTCCAGCAATTCTTGGAAAATGTTGTACTGGTATTTGAATCACTTTTCCTTCCTGCAATAAAATCATAGCGGGTAAAAACCTGTGTAACCCTTTAAACATGGGAATGCGTTTGGCGTAATCTGTTTTAATAACTTTTAACGGACAGCCAGTATCATCCATGCCATCATGTGTAAAAGCACGACGAATCCCGTTGGCTATAGTAGACGACATGTTTTTTACAAAACTATCTTTTCTATTGGCTCGAACGCCGGTCACCAAATCGTAGGCTCCAATATGCTCTAAAAGTAAATTAAAATCTTCGGGAGCCGTTTGTAAATCCGAATCAATATAACCAACCAATTCGGTGTCAGCATAATCAAATCCAGCTTTTATAGCGGCACTTAAACCTCTGTTTTCTTTAAAACTGATATAGGTAAAATCAGGCTGTCTGTTGCAAATAGCTTCAATAAGTTCCTGACTTTTATCTTTAGACCCATCATTAACAAACAAAATCTTTGTTTTTCTGCTTGCTATTTTGGTGTAGTCCAGTAAGGCCTGCTCAACTCGAATTAAATTATCTTCTTCATTATATACCGGAACTATAATGCTAAATTGGTAACTCATAAATAGATTCTTAGTTCTACAAATGTATTCTTTTTTAAAGAATTCTAATCTTACAGAAAAAAAATGTTTCTTTGTAATAGTTTAAATGCTTCCCAAGTTAAAGTCTAACTGCGATTTTAATTTTTTCTGAAGTACATTAAAATAGTGAAACAAATATGAAAATTTTAGTAACTGGAGCTGTCGGATTTATAGGGTCTCATACAGCAGAGCGTTTACAAAGCTTAGGACATGAGGTTATAGGGATAGATAATTTCTCTCCTTATTATAGCGAGTCTCTTAAAAAGTTAAATGAAAAAGCGCTTTTAGAGAAAGGTGTTACTGTGATTAAAAAAGATTTGCGGGATCAGGATTTGGCCACTTCATTGCCTCAGGATATTGATTATATCTTTCATTTTGCTGCCCAACCTGGAATTTCTAAAACATCAACCTTCGAAGATTATTTTTATAATAATTTAATAGCGACTAAAAACCTGATAGATTATGCTTTGCAGTTACCAGATTTAAAGATGTTTGTGAATATTGGAACCTCTTCTATTTACGGCTTGGAAGCCACTTTCCCTGAAAGTATGGCACCAAAACCAGCGTCGCATTATGGTGTTACCAAATTAGCTGCCGAACAATTGGTGCTTCAAAAATCCAGAGAAAAGCTGATGAAAAGCTGCTCTTTAAGATTGTATTCTGTCATTGGGCCACGCGAAAGACCCGAGAAAATGTACACCAAATTGATTGCTTGTGCATTTAACCATGAGGCCTTTCCTTTGTATCAAGGAAGTGCGACTCATTTACGAAGCTTTACCTATGTTGGAGATATTGTGGATGGGGTAGTAAGTGTTATTGGGAAAGAAGATGTCGTGGATGGTGAAATCATCAATCTAGGCACAGAAGTAGAGCATACCACTCAGGAGGGTATTGAAGCTGTTGAAACCATTATAGGGAAATCTATAACCATTAAGCATGTGGACGCGAGAGCTGGAGACCAGCTACGTACCAAAGCCAATATTGATAAAGCGAGAAAGTTGCTCAATTACAATCCACAAACCACTTTATTGGAAGGCGTTAAACAACAGGTGGCATGGTATCAAGCTCATTTTTTATAGTTGTTAAAAAAAATATATAAAAAAGGGTTTTTAAAAAGAAAGAATATATAATTTCACTCACGTCTCACGTCTCACGTCTCACGTCTCACGTCTCACGTCTCACGTCTCACGTCTCACGTCTCACAACTCACAACTCACAACTCACAACCCCAACAAATAATCAGCTGCAGCAAAGGGCGTTGTTTTATTTTCTTCAATCAACTTAAGTTGCTCTTCTAAGGCGATTTTTATCTCTTTATTATTGAAAAAATGGGACTTTAGATGGTCTTCTATGGTTTGAATCAGCCAGAACTTATTTTGTTCTTGACGCTTTTTATCAAAATAAGTGTTTTTTGAAGTGATGCCCACATAGGTTTGTATCTGTTCCCAAATAGCTTCAATTCCTTCGTTATTCAAGGCACTGCACAGCATGACTTTTGGTTGCCATTCCGAAGTCTTTTTAGGATATAAATGCAAGGCTCTGTTAAATTCTACCTTGGCTATTTTAGCCGATTTTAAATTATCACCATCGGCTTTATTAATAGCAATAAGATCTGCCATTTCAATAATGCCTCGTTTTATACCTTGTAGCTCGTCGCCAGCTCCAGCCAATTTAAGTAATAGGAAAAAATCGACCATACTATGAACAGCAGTTTCACTTTGTCCCACGCCCACCGTTTCAATAATTATGGAATCAAACCCAGCAGCTTCACATAGAATAATAGATTCTCTGGTTTTTCTGGCAACTCCTCCAAGGGAATCTCCAGAAGCCGAAGGTCTGATAAAGGCATTTTTTTCTTTTACCAGGGCTTCCATTCGGGTTTTATCTCCAAGAATACTTCCCTTGGTTAAAGAACTACTTGGGTCCACAGCTAAGACAGCCACTTTCTTTCTTAAACTGGTTAAATGGGTTCCAAAAGCTTCTATAAAGGTGCTTTTCCCAACTCCAGGAACACCGGTTATTCCAATCCTTACCGATTTGTTGGCATGTGGTAAACAGCCTGTAATAATGGTATGGGCTTTGTCAAAATGTAAGGGGTTCTTACTTTCAATAATAGTAATAGCACGACTTAAAGCGGTCATGTCGCCCTTTAAAATTCCAGCAATTAAGTCCTCGGCAGAAGGTTGTTTTTGTCGCCTAGACCTCATTTTTTCTATATAAGAGGTATTGATAGTTGGAGGTTGAATCACCCCATCTTTTTCTTCTAATGCCGATGTTTTTTCTTTAGCCACGACGTCCTGTTTATTCAAAGTTTTAGGTTCAAAATCTGAGAGAACCAATAAAAGATAAAGATATCATTTATTGTTTTGATGAAAAAACAAATTGAAAGTCAAATTCCATATGGAACTTTAAATCTCAAACTTTGAATTTGAAACTTTGAATCTTAAATCGTCCACTACCCACTACCTACTACCCACTACCCACTTATTTCAAAGGCACCACCACCTTCGTGTCATCCCATGCCATAGTTAAAGACAGGTTATCTGTAGAATTGTCAAAACCTATCGTAAACTGTTCTACAGTGGTATCTATTTTTTGAGCAGGAACCTCCACATCTATCACATCAAACTCTGGCTCTCGTAAGGGTTTCATTTCCATATCGACACCCCAAGGATATTGTTTTTTGTTAAACATGACGTGCCAGGTTGAATCACTTGGAATGGTCCATAAGGTATATTTCCCGGCAGGAAGAGAATCAGTCCCAACCTTTAAAGCTTTATTGGTTTCAAAGGTAGTGGCTTCGTTGGCTCCCGTTCGCCAAACTTGATTGAATGGAACCAAGGCTCCAAAAACGTCACGATTGCGTTTGGAGGGTCTGTTATAGAATACTTTTAATTCAATATCGTCTACTTTAAAGCTGACAATTTTTTTCGGACTTAAAGGTTTTTTCAATAAGCCATCGTTTAAAACAGAGTATGTGAAAACACCAATAGCAACAAGTACTAAAAGCCCAATGATCCATTTTAAAAATCTATTCATAACTACTTGTTTTTTTGAGGGATAAAGATACTTCAAAACTTATATTAAGTAAAATTGAAACGCTCATTTCTTTTGAAATATTTTATCCCATTATAATTTATATGAATTTAGTTGAAGATGATCAATTTCATAATTTTTACCAACTACCAACTACCAACTACCAACTACCAACTACCAACTACCAACTACTCCAAAAAAAATCCCAAAGCATAACACCTTGGGACTCATTATATGTATTATAGTAAAACAGGTATGTGTCGTTCAAATATGGCTATAGGTTATTTAAGCACTAATCAAAAATCAAAAATCTCCAATCAAAAATCAACAATCCCCAATCTCCAATCAACAATCCCCAATCTCCAATCAACAATCCCCAATCAGCAATCCTCAATCTCCAATCTCCAATCCCCAATCAACAATCAAAAATCCCCAATCCCCAATCAGCAATCAGCAATCAACAATCTCCAATCAACAATCAAAAATCCCCAATCAAAAATCAACAATCCCCAATCAACAATCCCCAATCAACAATCCCCAATCCCCAATCAGCAATCAGCAATCAACAATCTCCAATCAACAATCAAAAATCCCCAATCTCCAATCAACAATCCCCAATCAACAATCAAAAATCCCCAATCTCCAATCAAAAATCCCCAATCAAAAATCAACAATCAGCAATCTCCAATCAACAATCATCAATCTCCAATCGTTAATCCTCAACCAACACCCAGTCTCCTTTAGCAATTAAAGGCTCGGCTTGTTTGTATTTTAAAGATTTGTTTTCTCCACTCATCACATGTTTGATAGTCACTTTATCGTTTCTTCCAATTTTCGGTCTGTCTCTAACAATAGTTTCCACAACATCTTGTTGTCTTTGTGTGTTTCCGGCAGCCCTACTTTGTGCTGAACGTTCATCCAGATTTGGAATCTCGTCTTTTTGTGTCTGCAGATTTTCCTTTTTTCTGGTTTGTTTGGCTTCTTGAATAGCTGAATTTGCAGAATCTTCCGAAGGAAGTTCTCCTTTAAATAAGAAAGATATCACGTCTTTATTCACTAAGTCAATCATTTCCTTAAACAATTCAAAGGCTTCAAACTTGTAAATTAATAAAGGGTCTTTTTGTTCGTGTACGGCCAATTGCACAGATTGCTTCAACTCATCCATTTTACGTAAATGGGTTTTCCAGGCATCATCAATAATTGCAAGAGCAATGTTTTTTTCGAAATCTGTAATTAGTTGTTTTCCTTCAGTTTCATAAGCTTTTTCAAGATCTGTAACTACTTGTAAGGTTTTTACACCATCGGTAAATGGCACGACAATACGTTTAAATTTATCACGTTGGTTTTCGTATACATTTTTAATCACAGGAAAGGCCATTTCAGCATTTCTTGTCATTTTTTCTTTATAATAATTAAAAGAGGCTTTATATACTTTAGCTGTAATCTCTTGTACAGATAGCTTTCCAAAGTCGGCTTCAGTTATTGGCGAACTCATTGAGAAGAAACGAATCAATTCAAACTCAAAGTTCTTAAAGTCGTTTGCTGCTTTATTCGTTTCTGTAATCCCTTCAGCGGTATCGTAAAGCATGTTGGCAAGATCCACACGCAAACGCTCTCCAAATAAGGCGTGGTGACGACGTTTGTAAACAACTTCACGCTGCGAGTTCATCACATCATCATATTCTAATAGACGTTTTCTAACTCCAAATTGGTTTTCTTCTACTTTTTTCTGTGCGCGTTCAATAGATTTTGAAATCATGGAATGCTGAATCACTTCTCCTTCCTTTAATCCCATCTTATCCATCATTTTGGCAATTCGTTCACTACCAAATAAACGCATCAGATTATCTTCTAAAGACACATAAAACTGCGAGCTTCCTGGATCTCCCTGACGTCCGGCACGACCACGTAACTGTCTGTCTACACGACGCGAATCGTGACGTTCGGTACCTATAATAGCTAAACCTCCGGCATTCTTAACGGTGTCAGATAATTTAATATCCGTACCACGTCCAGCCATATTGGTGGCAATGGTTACCTGTCCAGCATTCCCTGCTTCGGCAACAATTTCAGCTTCTTTTTTATGTTGTTTTGCGTTTAAGACATTATGAGATATTTTTCGAATACTCAACATCTTTCCTAAAAGCTCACTTATTTCTACCGATGTGGTACCAATCAAAACAGGTCGTCCTGCTTCTGAAAGTCTGGTCACTTCATCAATAACGGCATTGTATTTTTCACGTTTGGTTTTATATACCAAATCTTCTCTATCGTCTCTGGCAATAGGTCTGTTGGTTGGAATTTCAACCACATCCAATTTATAGATTTCCCAAAACTCTCCAGCTTCTGTAACAGCCGTTCCCGTCATCCCAGACAGTTTGTTGTACATTCTAAAGTAATTTTGAAGGGTTACGGTGGCAAAGGTTTGGGTGGCCGCTTCAATTTTTACATTTTCTTTGGCTTCAATAGCTTGGTGTAAACCATCGCTATAACGACGCCCATCCATAATACGCCCTGTTTGTTCATCAACAATCATCACCTTATTATCCATCACTACATACTGAATGTCTTTCTCGAATAAGGCATAAGCTTTCAGTAATTGGTTTAGGGTATGGATGCGTTCCGATTTGATTCCGAAATCTCTAAATAAATCTTCTTTTCTCTCAGCTTCTTCCTCTTTCGTCGCACTTTCAGCTTCAATCTTAGCAATTTCGATACCTATTTCTGGCATCACAAAGAAATCTGGATTATCTGGACCAGAAAGATATTCAATACCTTTATCAGACAATTCTATCTGATTGTTCTTTTCTTCAATCACATAGTACAACTCAGCATCCACCTTTGGCATCTCTCTGTTGTTGTCTGCCATGTATTGGTTCTCCGTTTTTTGAAGCAGTTGTTTGATTCCTTCTTCACTTAAAAACTTAATAAGTGCTTTGTTTTTAGGGATTCCTCTATAAACACGTAATAATTTAAAACCGCCTTCTTTGGTATCTCCTTCAGCAATTAATTTCTTAGCTTCAGCTAAAACACCTGTTAAGTATTTGCGTTGTACGGCTACAATATCATCCACTTTAGGTTTTAAAGCATCAAACTCTTGAATATCTCCTTTCGGAATAGGTCCGGAAATAATTAAAGGGGTTCGTGCATCATCCACTAATACGGAATCGACCTCATCCACGATGGCGAAATGATGTGGACGTTGTACCAGATCGTCTGGAGAATGTGCCATATTATCACGTAGGTAGTCAAAACCAAATTCGTTATTTGTTCCGTAGGTAATATCTGCTAAATATGCCTTTTTTCTGGCAGCAGAGTTTGGCTGGTGGTAATCGATACAATCCACAGTTAAGCCATGAAATTGAAATATAGGAGCCATCCACGCGCTATCACGTTTGGCCAGGTAGTCGTTTACTGTCACCAGGTGCACGCCTTTGCCTGCAAGGGCATTTAAGTACATAGGCAGGGTAGCCACTAAGGTTTTACCTTCTCCGGTTTGCATCTCGGCAATTTTACCTTGGTGCATAGCAATACCACCAATAAGTTGCACATCGTAATGCACCATATCCCAGGTGATGTCTTTTCCGGCAGCATCCCAGGAATTAGCCCAAATGGCCTTGTCATTATCTAAGGTGACATAGTCTTTGTCTCCAGAAAGCTCTCTGTCGTAGGTGCTGGCAGTAACGGTAATTTCAGGATTATTTACAAATCGTTTGGCTGTTTCTTTTACTACCGCAAAGGCTTCTGGTAAAATATCATTTAAAACATCTTCGGTAATGGTGTAGATGGTCTCTTTAATACCATCAATTTCCTGATAGATGTCCTCTCTTTTATCAATATCTTCTGTAGCTTCGGCATCAATCATGAGTTTCTCGATGCTGTCGTTATATGGTTTCCTGGCTTCATTAATTTTTTCTTTGAACTCAGCAGTTTTAGCACGAAGTTGGTCGTGAGACAATGCTTCTAAACTGGCCTCAAAGGTTTTAATTTTTTCTACTAAAGGCTTAATAGCCTTCACATCTTGTTTCGACTTATCGCCGACAAATATTTTTAGTACAGAATCTAAAAGGGTCATTTGTTTGTTATTTTTAGTTGTATCAGCTTAAAACTGATAAAATTTTGTTGTGTACTATTAAGGATTATACAACCCTCAAAGGTACGATTTGTAATTAATTTTCCCGAAAAATAAGGCACAAAAAAAGTCTCTTAACGAGACTTTTAATAAAATAGTTTAATTATTAATATTCATCCTCATTCCAGAGGTAATCTTCGTCAGTTGGATAATCAGGCCAAATCTCTTGGATTGATTCATATTGGTCTCCTTCGTCTTCAATAGACTGAAGATTTTCAACTACTTCCAATGGGGCACCTGTTCTAATTGAATAATCAATTAATTCATCTTTAGTTGCTGGCCAAGGCGCATCGCTTAAATAAGATGCTAATTCTAATGTCCAATACATGTTATAATTGTTTTAAATTTTTGCAAAAATAAATTTTTAGTTCATATAAACAAGAAAAAAAACAATTAATTACTCATTATTAAAAAGAACGTATAATCTCTGTGATGCTTACTGAAATTAAAATGGTTTTAACTAGTCATAGGATTCTCTATTTACAGTTTAAAACCTTGGTTGTTACATGAGGTGATGGCAGTAGTGCTTCTAATGTCTTCAATCATTTTCGCTACTTGAAAGATGTTATCATTCAATCAAATCAGCTCATCATCAAATCAATACTTCTCAGGCAGCCATTTAATTTCGTCTGCTTCTAAGTCTGAGGACAACTTTCGTGCCAAGACAAAAAGGTAGTCAGATAGACGGTTTAAATACATCAGGGTATTGGGCTCCACAGGTTCCAAATCGTTTAAAGCAGTTGCTAAACGTTCTGCTCTACGACAGACACAGCGTGCTATGTGACAGAATGACACGGTTTGATGCCCTCCCGGAAGAATGAAGTTTGTCATAGGAGGCAGGCTATCATTCATCTGGTCCATTTCTTTTTCTAAACGGGTGATATTCTCGTCTGAAATCTTTGGAATGTTCAAGCGTTCTTTTCCGCTTTTAAGAATGGCCTTCTCTGGATCTGTCGCTAAAACGGCGCCCACAGTAAAAAGACGGTCTTGAATATGCGATAACACATCTTTGTAATGTTGGTCTATCTTCTGGTCTTTTAGTAAGCCAATATGGGCGTTGAGCTCATCGACGGTGCCATAACTTTCAATACGAATATGGTGCTTGGGAACGCGTGTACCTCCAAAAAGGGCTGTGGTGCCTTTATCTCCTGTTTTTGTGTATATTTTCATGGGTTTCAATTCAAAGTTTGAAATTCAAAGTTAATGGATAAGGGGGATAAGGCAAAAGATTTGCTTTTATATTTTTAGGAGAAATAAGTTACAGATTATTCACGCATTAATATTTAAAACAATGGAGTTCATGGATGTATTAGTCGTGTCGTTCCTAAGTCTCTGCCTGTCTGCCGGTCCACCTGCCGTAGGCATGGCAGGCAGGGGTTTGTTTTAAAATTGTAGATTTATATTCTTCAAACGCCCCTTTCTTTACCTCCGTTGCCCTTCGGTAAATTCATTCCCCTCTTCATCTGAAGAGGGGAGCCTTGCGCAGTTAGTGTTTATTAGTACTTGTAATATAATTAATAATATTTTTTTTAAGTAAACTTGAAAACAAGATTTGTTCTAAATATTTGAAATAAATAATAACAATCTAGGCTCCTCCCTTCAGTTGAAGGGAGGTGGCTAATCCGACCTTGGAGGATTAGACGGAGGGTTTGTTTAGTCCATTTCCCAACATATCTGGTAAGTCTATATTAAGAAGTTTCTGGGAATTTGTTCTCAACTTCCTATTTCACAATCGAATCCTAAAATGCTCCTTCACCTGTTCTTTTCTAAAAAACACCAAGCCCCAAAAAAAGGTATCCACAGTCACTTTTACTTCGGGGTGGTTTTTAATGGTTTCCCAGGCGGCTGTCATGCCTTCAGACCAATAGATATCATCAAAAATAAAAAGAGTGTCGTTATGGGCTTTTGGGAGTAGCTTTTCAAAGTATCTCAACGTGGCTTCCTGACTGTGATTCCCATCAAAAAACACCAAATCAAAGGAATCTTGCTCAAGCTGATCGATATGCCTGTCGAAGTCGCCAATTAAAAGTTGGAGGTTTTTGATGTCTCCCAAATGGGCTTTGGCTGTGTTGGAAATATTGGGACAGCCTTCTATGGAAGTCATCATCGCATCCGGATTCCCAAGATGTAAAGCCTGAGTCGCAATCCCTACAGAAGTGCCTAGTTCTAAGATGTTTTTAGCCTGAAAATATCTAGTCAGCCTAAATAATAGTTTCGATCTTTTAAAACTGCTTCCAGAATGTTTGGCTAGAGAGGAAACCGCTCTTGTTTTGTTAGCCGATACTTTAGACCCGGCTCCTAAATCGCTAATCTCCAATACCTGCTTATTGGCGACTAAGGTTTTCCTATAAGCCTTTAGCTGTTTGTATTCTGGATAGTTTTTAGAGTCGTAAAAACATTGGGTCACCAAATCATACACAAAAGGGGAGTGCACCCCGTGTTGGTTGGTGGATTTTAAGAGGAACTTGATGTACTGTTTTACCATTATTAGAACTTCGGTTTTGTTAGCACTTTGATGTTAAGATATCACTTTGATGTTTCAATCTTCCAATGTCAGTCTGAGCTTGTCGAAGACCCTTCCAAGTGAGACAACAAGTTTCCAATGTCAGTCTGAGCCTGTCGAAGACCTTTACTAAATTAATGTTTTTTTTGAAAGCACTTCGACAAGCTCAGTGTGACAACAATCTTCCAATGTCAGTCTGAGCCTGTCGAAGACCCTTCCAAGTGAGACAACAGGCTTCCAATGTCAGTCTGAGCCTGTCGAAGACCTTTACTAAATTAATGTTTTTTTTGAAAGCACTTCGACCCTTCCGAAGACCCTTCCAAATCTCCGTATTTACCAAACTGAGTATAATTTTTAGAGTATTCAATCAATTTGTCCCAATCTTCATTTATGAGAGCTATCTTTTTTCTTCTACTCCATCCTTTTAATTGTTTTTCTATAGTTATCGCTTCTTCTGGACTTGTAAACATTTCTAGCCATTTAAGAGTTACTGGTCTTCTGGAATAAGTATATGAATTTTTATCTAAACCACTATTGTGTTGATATAATCGCTTTTCAATGTTAGAACTTACACCAATATAAAATGATGCGTCAGAACATTCTAATATGTAAACGTAGTAGAATTTCATTATTAATTTATTTGTTCATGTCAGTCTGAGCCTGTCGAAGACCTTTACTAAATTAATATTTTTTTGATAGCACTTCGACAAGCTCAGTGTGACAACAGGCCTCCAATGTCAGTCTGAGCCTGTCGAAGACCTATACTAAATTAATATTTTTTTTGAAAGCACTTCGATACTTCACTTCGTCAAGATCAGTGTAGCACTTCGATAGGCTCAGTGTGACAAAAAAAAGCTAAGCTAACAGTAACAAGAATTCAATGCTTCGACTACTCAACAGCAACCAACTCCACAACAAAACAGACAGATAGGTTAACAGTTTTCGGTTTTTAAAAAAGAAACTTTTTATTATCAATAAATAATTTTTAAATGTCACTCACAACTCACAACTCACAACTCACAACTCACAACTCACAACTCACAACTCACAACTCACTCCTCCAGCTTCGCACTCAACTCAAACCACCTCATTTCCTTCTCATCAATCTCGTCCATAATGCTTTGTAGTTTTTGCGAGAGGTCTTGAATCTGCTCCGGGCTTAGACTTTCGTCATGAAACTTGGCTTCCAAGGCTTTTTTATCGTAATCAAGAGCACTTAATTTGCTTTCAATATTTTTATATTCTTTCTGCTCATTATAAGACAGCTTGGTATTGCTGTCCTTTTTCCATTCTTTTTTGTCTTTCTTCAATTCGCTGTTGCTAGGCTCTTGTGGCTGACTGTCTTCGTAGGTTCTAAAATCGGAATAATTTCCAGGGAAATCTTCAACAACCCCTTCGCCTCTAAACACAAATAGATGATCAATCACCTTATCCATAAAATACCGGTCGTGAGACACAACAATCAAGCAGCCAGGAAAATCCAGTAAGAAACTCTCCAGGACGTTTAGGGTGACAATATCTAAATCGTTGGTAGGTTCATCCAGAATTAAAAAGTTTGGGTTCTGAATTAAAACCGTACATAAATACAGACGCTTGCGTTCGCCACCACTTAGTTTTTCAACAAAATCATATTGCTTTTTACGGTCAAATAAAAAGCGCTCTAACAGTTGCTGTGCACTAATTTGTCGGCCTTTTTTTAAAGGAATATAATCGCCAAATTCTTTAATCACATCAATGACCTTTTGCTCTGGTTTTACTTGAATCCCGGCTTGAGTATAATACCCAAATTTCACGGTTTCTCCGGCCACTATTTTTCCGGAGTCGGGTTGCTGGGTTTGGGTAAGCAGGTTGAGAAAGGTCGATTTCCCAGTGCCGTTTTTTCCAATAATCCCCAGGCGTTCACCTCTTTGAAAGGTATAATCAAAACCGTCTAAGATGATTTTATCTTTATATGCTTTAGATACTTTATGGAGTTCCAGAATCTTGCTACCCAAACGTTCCATGTTCAATTCCAGTTCCATGGTATGGTCGTTTCGGCGTTGTTGGGCTTTGTGTTTGATGTCGTGAAAATCGTCTATTCGCGACTTAGATTTGGTGGTTCTCGCTTTGGGTTGTTTACGCATCCAATCCAGTTCTTTTTTAAAGAGTTGCTTGGTTTTGCCTAGTTCTACCGCTTCATTTTCTATGCGCGCTTCCTTTTTTTCTAAGTAATACGAATAATTCCCTTTATAGGTATACAGTTGTCCTTGATCGAGTTCGATAATTTCATTGCACACACGTTCTAGAAAATACCGGTCGTGCGTTACCATAAACAAGGTCATTTGCTCCTTGGCAAAAAAGTCTTCCAGCCATTCAATCATTTCCAAATCCAAGTGGTTGGTAGGTTCATCTAATATCAGAAGGTCTGGTTTTTGAAGCAGGGCAATGGCTAAAGCCAGTCTTTTTTTCTGTCCTCCAGACAGGGTGCTCACTTTTTGGTTGAGGTCTTCCAGCTTCAATTGAAACAAAATCTGTTTGTATTGGGTTTCAAAATCCCAGGCCTGATGACTGTCCATTTGCTCAAAGGCTTTCTGGTAAGCTTCAGCATCTTCAGGTGTTTCTAAGGCCTTTTCATAGGCTTTAATCACATCTAAAATGGGATTCTTGGTATCGAAGATGGCGGCTTCCACCGTTAAGGTATTATTGAGATCCGGTTCCTGAGATAAAAAGGCGACTTGGATGTCTTTTCTGTAAATGATGTTCCCGGAATCTGGACTGTCTTTCCCAGCAAGCATGTTTAAAATGGAGGTTTTTCCCGTCCCGTTTTTAGCCACAAAGGCTATTTTCTGATTCTTATGGATGCTAAAAGAAAGATCCTGGAAGAGGCTTAGCTCTCCGTAGGATTTCGAAATATTTTCAACTGTAAGATAATTCAAAAGAGCTATGTTTTATGCAAATAAACGACTAAAAACCAAAATTAACTACATTAGTTTTGATATTCCTATCGAAAAGTTATATTTGTGAATAAACTATAAAATACCTCATGAAGAAGCCCTTCGTTCTTGTCTGCCTAATTCTTAGTATGGCATTCATGTCCTGCATTCCAAATAAAGATTTGGTGTATCTACAAAATCTGGAAACGGCTACGGATAGTACCCAGGTCATTACAGAAAAGCAGACACCTTATCGGGTTCAGATTAACGATATTTTAAACATTCGTGTCAAGGCCTTAGATCAGGATAATGTACAGATATTTAACCCGGTTGGCGAAGAAAATTTAAATGCCGATGGTGAAGAACGTGCGTATTTCGATGGTTTTACGGTGGACTTACATGGAAATATTCGGATTCCTGTGCTGGGAGACATCAATGTCTTAGGCTACACTACGGAAGAGATTGAACAGCTTTTAGAAAAAAAATTATTAGAGGAAGAGTTTAAAGAAACTGCCAATATTTTTGTCTCTGTAAAATTAACAGGGATTCGCTTTACCGTGAATGGGGAAGTAGGAGGTACAGGAACCCAAGTCTTATACCAGGCTCGGGTGAATATTTTTGAGGCCATAGCCAATGCTGGAGATATAAAAATGACTGGCAATAGAAAAGATGTGCTCATTATCAGGCAGTATCCCCAGGGCCAGCAAATTCATCATGTCAATTTATTGGATGCTCAGGTCATGCAGTCGCCTTATTATTATATCCAACCCAACGACATCATTTATGTGAAGCCTTTAAAACAAAAATCTTGGGGGACCGGAACCACCACCATGCAAACAGTGGGAACCGTTATTACGGCTTTGTCTTTGGTCACCACCACCCTTTTATTAATCGATAGAATTTAAGTCATGGCAGAATACGAATATGAAGATATAGACCATGAAAGCGGCAGTATCAACTTCGACTTTAAAGGCTATTTATTTAAAGTCTTAAACCTCTGGAAGTTTGTGTTGGTTTGCATTGGGGTGGCACTTATTATTGCTTATTTTATCAATGTTAGAAAACAAAATGTCTATAAATTAGATTCTTTAATTTCGGTAGAGAACGACCAAAACCCGTTTTTTACAGCCAATACCAGTATTTCCTTTAACTGGGGCGGGGTCTCTGGAAAGATGGGGAAAACCATTACCACCTTACAAACCCGGACCCATAACGAAAAAGTGGTGGACTCTCTTAAGTCTTATATGAATTACTTTCGGGAAGGCAAGTATCATAAAATAGATATCTATACCGATGCTCCTTTTGTCTTTGAACTGGATAAATCCAAGCCTCAGGTATTGGGCCATTTTATAGGGATTCGTTTTTTAACCAATAGCACTTTTGAAGTTTTTACAGCCTTTGAATCTGAAAGAGGCTCGGGGCAGTTATACGATTCTAAGGACCGCATTCCAGTAGCATTACCTGTGGGAGCTTTTACAAAGGAATTTCAAATAGGAGCCCCTATCAACCTCCCATTTTTACATGGCATGCTTAATTTGCGTACGGCGCGTACCATCAAGCCTGGGGCCGAATTCTTTCTACAGTTTAGCAATTTTGATGGGGTGGTACATGGCTACAAAAACGGGATTGGGGTCAGGCCTTATAGCAACTCTTCGGCGTCTGTTCTGGTTCTGTCCTTAGCTGGAAATAATAAAGATAAAATTGTAGATTATTTAAATACCACAGCGGTTATTTTAAGTGAAACGGAGCTGGAACGCAAAAATCTCTATGCCACCAATACTATTAAGTTTATTGACAGCAGCTTGGCGGCCGTGAATGCCAATCTAAAAGATTTTGGAGAGGAGATGAACAGCTTTAGAAAAGAAAATAAGGTCTTCGATGTCTCTACAGAAATGGCAGATGTGTCCAATAAGTTAAAAGAATTCGAATCCCTCAAGGAAGCCGAACAAACCAAACTGAATTATTTAGAGGCCTTAGACACGTATTTACGTACTAAAACAGATTATACCCGCATTGCAGCGCCTAGTTCGGTAGGGATCCAGGAAAGTAATATCCAGACTTCGGTGTCCAAAATTACAGCCTTATCTATAGAACGCCAAAGCATGGAGTATTCTATGAGAGAGGATTCAGATATTTTTAAGGATATTGACCGACGCATTGATGCAGAAAAAAATGTCCTGTTAGAGACTATCGATGCCACCAAAAGTACCATTCGTGTATTAATGAACTCTTTACAGCGTCAAATGGCTGCTTTGGAAGCCAAACTAAGTGGCTTGCCAGAAAACCAGCAGGAGTTTTTAAAAATTCAGAGAAAACTGGATATCAGTCAGGAGGCCTATAATGTCTATATGGATAAGCGTAGTGAGGCTGCCATTGTCAAAGCGGCCAATATTTCAGATATTTCTATCATAGACGAAGCCAAGGATATTGGGGGAGGTTTAATCGGTCCTAATAAGTCTCTGAATTATATGATGGGCTTGATGCTGGGCTTCTTTATTCCCATGTTTCTCATCTTTGTTATTTTCCTTCTGGATCATACCATTCATGGGTCGGATGAGGTAGAGCGTTTATCTAAAATTCCTATCATTGGTTTGATTGGAAAATACCGATACCATAACAATCTGGTGGTTTTCGAAAAACCAAAGTCGGCTGTAGCTGAGTCCTTTCGTTCCATCCGTTCCTCCTTGCAGTTTACCTTAAACAAGAACCCCAAAGAAGGGGGTAGAACCATCATGATAACCTCCTCCGTTTCGGGAGAAGGAAAAACCTTTTGTTCTATTAATATTGCTACGGTTTACGCTTTAAGTGGAAAGAAAACCATCTTATTAGGACTGGATTTACGAAAGCCTAAAATATTTGATGATTTTAATCTAAGTAACGACAATGGGATGGTTAATTATCTGATTGGTGAAAAGCCTTTTGATGAGGTGAAATATCAAACCCATATAGACAATTTAGATGTGGCTGCTGCAGGGCCTATTCCTCCAAACCCTTCCGAGCTATTAATGAGTCCGAAATTGAAGGAACTGATTGCAGAGCTTCGGGAGACCTACGATATCATTATTTTAGATACCCCGCCCTTAGGTTTGGTGACAGATGCCTTTGAGTTGGTGAAATATGCAGACACCTCGTTGTTTATGGTACGTTTGGATTATACCAAAAAAGGCATGTTACAATTAATCAATGCCAAGTATCGGGCTGGAGAAATTAAGAACATTCATTTTATCCTGAATTTCTATAAGCATAAAACCAATCATAATTACGGGTATGGCTATGGCTACGGTTATGGCTATGGCTATGGTGTATATGGGAATGCCTATCATGAATCGGATAATAAGGGAATCTTTGGGAAGATGAAGGCTTTTTTGAAGCGGATTTAAGCACAGATGTCAGTCTGAGCATGTCGAAGACGCTTTTTAAGAAGTAATAGGCCCAATTTAACAAATGCTTGAGTCATGGAAATATAAGACATAAGGACATAGAGTTATTAACTCATTAACTCATTGAAAAAACGAAGCTATTAATTAATTATATATAAGTATGAATACAGATAAAATTGCCATCATTGGTTTAGGCTACGTAGGTTTGCCCTTAGCGGTGGAGTTTGCCAAAAAATATCCCGTGTTGGGTTTTGATATCAATACCAGACGGGTGACAGAATTACAAGGAGGAACAGATAGAACCTTAGAAGTGGAAGATGCTCAGTTAAAAGCCGTATTACGTCCCGATTTTACCGATAAAACCGGCCTTCATGTCACCAATCAACTAGAGGTTCTGGAAGACGCAAATATATACATCATCACCGTTCCTACGCCTACCGATGCCCTAAACAAACCTGTTTTTACACCTTTAATTAAAGCCAGTGAAACGGTGGGCAAGGTCTTAAAAAAAGGAGATATTGTTATTTATGAATCTACGGTTTATCCCGGAGCCACCGAAGATATTTGTATCCCAATTTTAGAACAGGTTTCAGGACTTCACTTTAACAGCGATTTTTATGCCGGCTATTCCCCAGAGCGAATCAATCCAGGGGATAAAAAACACACCGTAACTAAAATATTAAAGGTGACCTCTGGTTCCACACCCGAAGTGGCTAAAGTAGTAGATGATTTGTATAAATCCATCATCACTGCTGGGACGCATATGGCACCTTCTATTAAAGTGGCCGAAGCGGCCAAAGTGATTGAAAATTCCCAACGGGATATCAACATTGCTTTTGTCAATGAGCTGTCTAAAATCTTTAGACTGTTGGATATCGATACCAAAGCTGTTTTAGAAGCAGCTGGTACCAAATGGAATTTCATCAATTTTACGCCAGGATTGGTAGGAGGACATTGTATTGGGGTCGATCCGTATTACCTGGCACAGAAAGCCATTGAATCTGGGTATAACCCGGAGATTATTTTGGCTGGAAGAAAGATGAACGATAGTATGGGATCCTACGTCGCTACCGAAACGGTGAAAATGATGATTAAAAAAGGAGCCACCATCAAAGGTGCGAAAGTGCTCGTGCTGGGCATCACCTTTAAGGAAAACTGTCCGGATATTAGAAACTCTCGGGTGATTGATATTATAAGAGAGTTTGAAAGCTATGAGATACAAGTAGATGTCTTTGATCCCTGGGCCTCCTCGGAAGAAGTGAAGGAAGAATATGGTTTCGATTTGTTATGCGATAAGAAAGACGTCAATCATAATTATGATGCCATTATTTTAGCTGTCAGTCATAATGAATTTGTTAAAATCGATATTGAAAGATTAAAATCTCCTATAGGTGTTATTTTTGATGTAAAGTCTTTATTGCCTAAGGGGATGGTTGATGGGAGGTTGTAAATGCGTGAGACGTGAGATGTGAGACGTGAGGTGTGAAAAGTGAAACGTGAGGCTTGAAACGTGAAATTTTAATGATATGGATCATAAAGAATTAGATGTTTGGAAAACTGCTATGGATTTGGTTGAGGAGATTTATAGCTTGACCTCAAATTTTCCAAGTGAAGAGCGCTTCGGTTTAACTGCTCAAATACGAAGAGCAGCAGTTTCAATACCATCAAATATTGCTGAAGGGGCTGGAAGAAAAGGAGATAAAGAACTTGTACAGTTTGTTAGCATTGCTATTGGTTCACTAGCAGAACTCGAAACACAATATTTAATAGCTGTACGACTTAGTTATATAAAAAAGAATGAAGAAACCTTAGATTTAATTTTAAAGCAAAAGCAACTACTTTTAGGTTTTAGAAATTATTTATTAAGTAAAAAATGAGATACTAACAGGGAATTGTAAGTTATTTAACGAATATGCATTTGAAAACTTACGTTTCACGTTTCACATCTCACGTTTCACAAACAAAAAATAAAGATGGAAAATAAAATTAAAGACTACAAATATTTAATAACCGGAGGAGCTGGATTTATTGGTTCTAATTTAGTAGAATACCTCCTAAAACACGGTGCCAAAAAAGTTCGTGTATTAGACGATTTCTCTAATGGCTATCGCGAAAACCTCACCGAATTTGAATCGAATCCGGCTTTTGAATTACTGGAAGGCGATATTAGAGACTTAGCAACCTGTAAGCAGGCTATGGAAGGCATCGATTATGTGTCACATCAGGCAGCTTTAGGTTCGGTACCACGATCTATAAACGATCCTGCCACCACCAATGGGGTTAACATTTCTGGCTTTTTAAACATGATGATTGCTTTAAAAGAAAGCAAAACCGTAAAACGTATGGTCTATGCAGCTTCTAGTTCTACCTATGGAGATAGTAAAAGCCTGCCTAAAGTAGAGGCTCATATAGGCAAACCTTTATCCCCTTATGCGGTAACAAAATATGTGAATGAGCTCTATGCGGATGTCTTTGGAAAAACATACAATACAGATGTTATTGGTCTGCGTTATTTTAATGTCTTTGGTCCCAAGCAAAGTCCCAATGGAGCTTATGCAGCCGTAATTCCCTTGTTTATGCAGGCGCTTAAAGACCAAAAGTCACCTACCATCAATGGGGATGGCGAGCAAACTCGGGATTTTACCTTTGTGGATAATGCGGTACAAGCCAACGTCAAAGGCTTTTTTGCTTCAAAAGAAGCTTCCAATGAAGTGTTTAATGTGGCCTGTGGCGAACGTATTTCGGTCAATTATTTATGGGAGGCTTTACAACAGGCAGCAGATTCAGATTTAAAAGCGCATCACGGCCCAGACCGTCAGGGTGATGTCCGAGATTCTTTGGCAGATATTTCTAAAGCAGAACGCTTATTGGGGTATCAACCAGAGTATTCTGTGAGGGAAGGCTTGAAGGTGACTTGGGATTATTTTAATAAGTAATTGTCATTGACTCCGTTGAATTCTGTCATTCAGAAGGAGCTCCTCTATCATTCAGAAGGAGCTTTACTGTCATTCAGAGGGAGGAACGACCGAAGAATCTCTAGTGTAGACAGTCAGAGATGCTTCGCTTTGCTCTGCATGACAAAGCCCATGTCATTAAAAAGGAGCTCCTCTGTCATTCAGAAGGAGCTTTTTAGCGACTGAAGAATCTCTAGAAAAAGAAGCAGAGATTCTTCGCTTCACTGCGTTACACTCTGAATGACATTGGGCTCTGAATGACATGAGATACGACGTAGTCTAAGAGGGTGTTTTGAATTAGATAAAATCATTTAAAAACTTACGAGTTGGATTAAACGCATTAATTAAAGTTTCTTTTTTTGCTCTGCTGTAGCCTTTAATTTGTTTTTCTCTTTTGATTGCATCGTTTACTTCTAGAAAGTGTTCATAATATATCAGGTAAAAGCAATTGTATTTTGTAGTAAAAGCTTTAGAAAAAGGTAAAGGATTATTATGATAATATAGGCGTTCTTTTAGGTTGTTAGTAACACCTGTATAAAGTACCGTTTTTGTTTTGTTGGTTACAATGTAAACATAGTAATTATGAGTCCCTATTGTTTTCATCAAATTAAGATAGTGAAAAAGAATGAGAGTTAGAGTAAGAGATTCTTCGCTACGCTCTGAATGACAAGGTTGTGTCATTCAGAAGGAGCTTTTTAGCGACTGAAGAATCTCTAGAAAAAGAGCAGAGATTCTTCGTTTCACTGCGTTACACTCTGAATGACATGAGATTAGCTACGCTGAACCTTGCGGTTTCTTCGCTTTACTGTGTTTGCTCTGAATGACAATAAAAAAGCGAACAGGTTCCTGTTCGCTTTTAACTACGACACCCTTTGGGTTATAAGACCTCAATTAATTGAAGCGCATTGTAGGCTCCATTATTAAGAGGGTATTGCACGGCATTGACTTCCTGGAAAAAGGCTACTTTTAGAAAGAAGAGCTCATTTCCAGTTCCTGCAGGTACTCCAGCTGGTGTTAATATGATGTTTGATGTTGTAGCATTAATCATCATATTTTGCACAGGACTTAATTGTAAGTCCTTGTCGCCAGTAACAAAATCTAAATTTAAAAACCCAGAGATAAAGCTTACATGTGTTGCTCCACCTGGAATTCCTAAATTATGATTTGGAGTAAAATCTGAAATGGTGATTTCTCCTGTTGCTGGATTTAAACTGAAATCGCTTAGCAAGACAGCACTTAAAAGGGCATTGCTATTAAAGTCAAAACCTTTTAATACGTCACGACCCGGATTGGTTGTCAAACCGACTGGAACTTGTCTTTGCCCACGAGCAGATGTCAGATCTTGGTTTTTAACTAAAGTCATCACTTTTGTTAAACGCGAGGTTACTCGCCCATCTTTAGCATCTGATAATAGGTTTAGAATGGCTCGTCTTAGTATTTTACCACTGGTTGCGCAATGTCCAAACTCCGTACCGTTTTCACGAGTTCTTGCAAATGCTGGATCGTTTTTAATTCGATTGGCACTTACACCACTTTTCGTTTTCACTAAAAACCCATCTTTGCCCTTATAAAAGGTCAGATCGTCTAGGGTTCCTTCGATCTTTATTAAGCTTTTTAATTTTGCCATCTTATTATGGTATTAAAATGTTAAACAATAATTTTAACAGATGGTCATTTTGATCTCCTTACGTCACGGGCTCCTAAGTGTTGTTTGGATGCTAGCAAATGATTTTCTGATAGGATAAAATTATAGAAGTGTTTCGTGTCAATTTTTCCAGATTTCCGTTTAGGTATATAGCAAACCATCTTTTCCGTTTATGTCCTAAATTTTTTTGTCAGACCTGTTTTAAGACGTGTTTTGATATTTTGTTTTCATACACTCCTCATACATTAGCTATACTTGAGCCATACATGAGCTATACTTAAGCTGTTGGGAAGCTATTTTTGACAGCACCAAAAGTGAATGTTCCCTATTTTAAAAAGTCAAGATCTATTGGTGGGTTATTTTCGTATTGTAGTCTGATTCTTGATTAATTTACCGTTTATCGATCTTCAAATCGTTTAAAAGTCAATTTATTCCGACAAATTAGATATTATGTAAAATAAAGACTACACTTTTTATGTATTTTATCGAAAATATAAGAATTTTGTATTATGCCATAGTTTATCTTACTTATCTTGTATTCAATTAGTTATTAGTTTTTTAATCCTTTAAATAGTAGTATTATGAGTAAGAAAAAATTATTTTTAAGTTCTACAGACATCCATCAGATGACGGGTTTATGTATGCGTTCCGCCAGAAACATGATGGCTTATATACGCGATGAAAGACAGTTGGGAAAACAACAGGTCATTAGTATTTATGATTTTTGTAGTTGTTTTCACTTTCCGATTCATGTGGTGTTTATTTATATTAACACCGATTTATTTGACAAAAATCCATTAGATGAAGATCAAATACGTCGCGAGTATCAAAAGTACGTTTTGGAAACAGGGGATATGAGTTATTTGTATCACAAAGATTTTGATATCTTCATGACTCCAAAGGATTTAAAATTACGACGTGATTTGGAAGATCTTGACGGAGAAGAGTTGATAGCTTAATTGTTAGTGTTTGTTGTTAAGTTGTTTGCAGGCTGTAAATTACAGGTTTAAAAAAGTATTTATGCCTGCCTGACCGAAAGAGGGAACACCTATTTTTAAAAATACTAATGCATGAGTAATCTGTTTAAAACAATCACATGTTCCATTGATGAGATTGCCACGTCTCACCTACGTCGTTCCTCGCAATGACAGCGTAATATAGTGGGCACAAAGATAAGCTTGCAAAAAAACTTTTATATTATGGCATCTTTAAACGCTTTTTGGGAATGGTTTTATGAGTATCATGAAGCCTTCTACTATTTGAAAGAATTTAGCCTAGAGGAACAAGCCTATTATCTCAATGAGCTTAACGCGAGATTAAGCAGCTACCACCCAGACTTGACCTATGTGATTGGCTTTCCAAAAAAGGATCAGAAAGCCACCTTAACACTTACGGCCAATGGACGTAAAGATGCCATGTTATTTGTAACACAGTTGGCGGGTTTAGCACCTAAAATTCCAAAATGGAAGGTAACTAAATTTTTGCAAGCTAGGTTGGATATTAAGGCTATAAGCAAGGGCAAGGATGCCTCTTATGAATTCGAAGAATTCCCCATAAAACCAAGCGATTTAAGATGGATTCCTATGGATAGAGAGGGCAAACAGGGATCTTTTGATTTGATATTTCATCTCACTAACTTTCCACAGATCAATCCACCCATGGATGAAGATAAATTATTAGTGTACATTCATTACATTCTATTGGATTTATTGGGGGAACTTGTAGTAAGTAAAGCCATTGGCGATGGTTTTTATATGGAAACCTTAGAGCCAGATAACGAATGGTTTCACTTAGATTTTTTACCTGTGTTCTTGCAAGCTGAAGGTTTTGATGTTTAGATTATTCTTGGATGACATTTCGACCTTTAGATTCATTTCGTCTAGGTTCAATGACTATCATTATCCGTTTGACAAAATCAAAAATTGGAATTTGGAATTTACCAATAGCCTTATCCCTAATTTATTTTCTCTTTAGACTCTAAAACATTTTTCAATTCTTAATTCCTAATGTTTCATTATTTACAAGGCTTTGTTTATATTAGCCCTAACCAAAAAAGATATCTTCTTTAATACTTAGAAACCCATCATGGCTTTAGAAACCCGAGTTTATCAAAAAGAACGTACTATAAAATTTGGAGCACTTTTAAAAGCGAGTTTAAAGGATATGTATCAGTCTCGATTTTTAGCGCGACAATTGGCGGAACGAGATATTAAAGCCTTATATAGGCAGTCTTATTTAGGGATTATATGGGCTTTTGTTACCCCTTTAGCTACAGCTTTTGTGTGGATTATCTTAAATAGCAGTGGTACTGTAAAATTATCAGATACTGGTGTCCCTTATCCGGTTTATGCTTTTACAGGTACGCTTATTTGGTCTATTATTGTGGCTTCTATCAATTCACCCATGCAAAGCACACAAGCTGCAAAGGGCATTCTAACTAAAATTAATTTTCCTAAAGAAGCTTTATTGCTTTCAGGAATTTATAAATTACTATTTGATAGCTCCATAAAAGTTATTCTATTATTGCTCTTTGTGTTTTTTTATGGTGTAGGATACCATTGGAGTTTGCTATTATTTCCTGTTGCAATAATGGGGGCCATTCTTTTTGGAACCACCTTAGGCTTGTTTGTGACACCTATTGGACTCCTTTATAAAGATATTGGAAAAATTATAGCATTCGGCATGCAGTTTATAATGTATGTCACGCCGGTGGTTTACGCAATACCAGAGACTGGACTTATGAAAACCATTATGACCTGGAATCCCATTACGCCCATTGTTTTAACCGCTCGTGATTTGGTAGTTGGTTTTAGTCCAGACTATTTGCCATTTTTTTTTGGTGTGGTTGCGGTCTGTATTCCATTGTTATTTTTAGGACTTATTGTGTATCGGATTGCAATTCCTATTATTGTAGAACGTTTGAGTGCTTAGTGGCGAATGGTGAGTAGTGATACGTGAGTGGTGATTAGTGAATTGTTAGTAGTTAGTTATGGATCATAAAGATTTGGATGTTTGGAAATATGCTATGGATTTAGTTGAAGTGATTTATGCATGGACACATAATTTGCCTGATAGCGAAAAATTTGGTCTGATGTCTCAAATGAGAAGGGCAGCAATTTCTATACCTTCAAATATTGCAGAAGGTAGCGCAAGAAAGAGTGATAAAGAATTGTTACAATTTATAAGCATTGCTTTAGGGTCGCTGGCAGAATTGGAGACGCAGGTTATTATAGCAGAACGGCTACAATTATTAAATAAAAATGATAAGATTAACACCTATTTAATAAAAGTTAAGAAACTCTTATTAGGGTATCGTAACTATATTAAAAAGAAGTGACATGATAAGTGGAGATTAATTAATGAGATATAGTGAGAGATGAAACGATTCACGATTTCCGATTCACGAATTACAAATCCGTTTCACAAAAAAATGACAGAAAATAAAGACATACAAATAGATTCTAAGGAAGTCCTTGTAAAAGTAGAAGGCTTGAGCAAAAAGTTTTGCAAGGACCTAAAAACAAGTCTTTGGTATGGGGTGAAGGATTTGATAAGTGGGGTGCGTGGTTCTAATCTTGAACGGGTCTTGCGTCCGAAAGAATTTTGGGCAGTCAACGACATAAATTTCGAGCTTCGTCGAGGAGAGTGTTTAGGATTAATAGGGCATAATGGGGCTGGAAAATCTACCTTGCTTAAAATACTTAACGGACTTATTAATCCAGATGCAGGAAAAGTAACCATAAAAGGAAGAGTTGGAGCGCTAATAGAGCTTGGAGCTGGGTTTAACCCCATTCTTAGCGGACGTGAAAATATATATAATAATGGAGCTATTTTAGGCTTTAGCCGTAAAGAAATAGACACCAAGCTAGAAGATATTATTGCTTTTTCCGAGTTAGAAGAGTTTATTGATATGCCGGTACAGCATTATAGTTCTGGTATGAAAGTGCGTCTTGGTTTTGCAGTCGCGGCTCAAATGGAACCGGATGTCTTGATTATAGATGAGGTGTTGGCTGTAGGAGATTTGGGTTTTATTCTAAAGTGTTTTAAAACTATAGATACTATTTTACCACATACAGCTATTATTTTTGTATCTCATAACATGCCCATGATAAGCCGAATCTGTAACCAAGTAATATTAATGGAGAAAGGAGAGGTTAAATTTCAAGGAGAGAATGTGTCTAAAGGAATCGATTATTATTATAATAAATTTATGACTGGTGAAGATTCTAGTGAAGTTTACTCTGATAGTAGTTTGAAGCTAGAGACATCATCCATTGAAGGCTTGGTGCCAATCGACAATGTTTATCATGTACAATGGGGAGATACGATACAGTTAAATTTTAAAATTAAAAATATATCATTAACAAAAACACCTTATATCTCATTGGTGCTTTATGATAAAGAACAAAGAGGTGTTGCTGAAATATACCCAAAAGGTCAAAAATTAAATGCAATTGAAAATTCAGAATACATCCATTTTTCAGTTTTATTAAAAAACATCTATTTATCAAAAGGAATCTACAATATTACATTTACTGCTTCAGAAACAGAATCTTTAAATATATATTATAAAGTTCATAAAACAATTACCATACAAATAGTACATGATAAACAAATGTGGACCCCTTTTTTATTAGATTCAGAGTTAATTAGTATAAATTAAATATCGTGTTATAAGTGACTATATTAAAAAAAATAGTGCCTAAAGCTTTAAAGAAAAAGCTTAAAAGTCCAATAGATTCGTTAATGAATAAACTAGGATATAGTAAAGCAGAAACTCAAAGTTTAAATTCGCATAAAGTTAGTTTATTGGAGACATTGTTTGTTAATGTAAAAAAAATGGGTTTTTCTCCCAAACACATTATAGATGTTGGTGCTAATCATGGAGTATGGACAAGAGAAACTTTAAAACACTTTCCTGATGCTTATTATTCCTTATTAGAACCCCAAGAGTGGTTGCAAGCTTCTTTTCAAGATTTACTGAATTCTAATTCTAAAATAAAAGTACATGCAGTAGGAGCTGGTGCAAAAACAGGAAATTTTTTATTTACAGTAACCAACCGAGATGATAGTAGCTCGTTTAGATATACAAAAGAAGAAGCCGAAACTGAAGGTTTTAAGCAAATAGAAATACCGGTTATTACCTTAAATGAATTAGTTAAAAAAACACCAAATTTACCACTTCCAGATTTAATTAAAATTGATGCAGAAGGTCTGGATATAGACGTATTAAAAGGAGCAGATTCTCTATTTGGAAAAACAGAAATTTTTATGGTAGAAGCAAGTGTTAACTGTAAAATGTTTGAAAATAGTGTCTTGAATATGATTAATTTTATGGACGAAAGTGGGTATACACTTTTTGATATTACAGATTTAAATAGACCTTTTCATCCTAATGTTCTATGGTTGGTTGAATTAGCTTTTATAAAAAAAGGAGGTGTCTTGGACTACTATAAGATGAAAATTAAAATATGATTACGGTTACCAAAACATTTTTACCACCTCAAGAGGAATATCAGGCTATTTTAAAAAAAGCATGGGAAACTGGGTGGATGACCAATCGAGGCGTTTTGGTACAAGAGTTGGAGTCTAAATTGAAAACGTATTTAGATGTGCCAAATGTGTTAGCCATGACTAATGGTACGTTGCCCTTACAAATAGCAATTAAAGCATTAGACTTAAAAGGCGAAATCATTACCACCCCATTTAGCTATATAGCAACTACCTCCGGTATTGTTTGGGAGGGTTGCACGCCTGTTTTTGTGGATATTCATCCAGAATATTTAACCATAGATGAAACCAAAATTGAAGCTGCTATTACATCAAAAACTTCAGCTATCTTAGCAACTCATGTCTTTGGAAATCCATGTGAGATAGAAGCTATTGAAGTTATTGCAAAAAAACATGGTTTAAAAGTTATTTATGATGCCGCACATAGTTTTGGTGTGACATATATAGGTAAAAGTATTTTTGAGTATGGCGATGTAAGTACCTGTAGCTTTCATGCTACCAAATTATTTCATACCGGAGAAGGAGGGGCTTTGTTTTGTAAACAAGATTATTTTGACACCATGTTTCATCATCATAATTTTGGGCATGATGGCCCAGAAAATTTTCATGGTTTAGGCATTAATGCAAAAATGAGTGAGCCGCAAGCAGCCATGGGGTTAGCGGTATTTCCATATTTGGAAACTATAATAGCACAACGTAAAGTAATTGTAGATCAATACTATCATGCTTTAAAAAACACCAATTTAAAGTTTTTAAAATTACGAGAAGATTTACAATGGAATTATATTTATTTTCCAGTTATTTTTAAATCTGAAGAGCAACTTTTAAGAGTAAAGAAAGTTTTAGAGAATAACCACATTTTTCCAAGACGGTATTTTTATCCCTCTTTAAATACTATTAAATATGTTAAAGGAAATACAATGCCTATTTCAGAAAGTATTGCTGCTCGTATTTTATGTCTGCCTTTATATATGGGTTTAACATCTGCTGAGATTGATAAAATAATTGAGATTATAAAAGAGAATTTATGATAATAGTTGGAGCAAAAGGTTTTGCAAAAGAAGTTTTAGAAATAATTTATCAACAGGAACAGGATGAAACCCAACAACTTGTATTTTATGATGATGTAACCGTTAATGGACCTACATTATTATACGATTCTTATACTATATTAAATAATGTTGAAGCGGCTAAAACTTATTTAAATAAGGAAGACAAACGTTTTGTTCTAGGAATAGGTAATCCATATATACGGTTTAAACTATCAAATAAATTTAAAGAAATGGGAGGCAGGCTTGTTTCTACAATAAGTAACCGTGCTTCCATTGGTAAACATGAGGTTTGTATTGATCCTGGCTGTAATATCTTTGAACATACAGTTATTTCAAATGATGTCACTATTGGAGAAGGCGTTATTGTTTATTATAATTCACTTGTAACACATGATGTTACAATTGGAAATTATGTAGAACTTTCTCCTGGTGCCGTACTTCTTGGTAGATGTCAAATTGGAGACTTTACACATATTGGAAGTGGTGCAACCATATTGCAGGATATTAAAGTAGGGAAGGGTGTAGTAGTTGCTGCTGGTGCTGTTGTAACAAAAGATGTTCCGGACTTTTGTATGGTTGCCGGTGTTCCAGCAACTATAAAAAAAAAGTATAAGCCTTTTGAATAATATGATAAAAAAGCCTCATACAAGTATTTGCTTAATTACCTACAATCAAGAAGTATATATAAAACAAACTATTGAAAGTATTTTAATGCAAACAACTAGTTTTAGTATAGAACTTATTATATCTAATGATTGTTCAACAGATGGAACTCATGAAATCATACAATCTGTTATAGATACACATGCTAAAGGGCATTTAATAACGTATTTCAATCAAGAGCATAATTTGGGTATGATGCCCAATTTTATTTTTGCATTAGAAAAATGTCATGGAACATATATTGCTATTTGTGAAGGAGATGATAATTGGACAGACCCTTTAAAACTGGAAAAACAAGTGGCGTTTTTAGAAAACAACCCAGAATATGGTATTTGTTTTCATAATACAGAACAACAAAATTTATTAACACAAACGGCTCATACAGGTATTCCGGGTGTTATAAAAGATACAGATTATACCATTCAGGATTATATTCTTGCAAATAGAACTGCTACCTGCTCAATAGTTTATAAACGTGCTCTATTTGATAAGGTGCCAGATTGGTTTGTTACGGTGCCCTTTGGTGATTTAGCTTTGATATTAAGTGTACTTTATAATTCAAAAAATAAAAAAGGAAGAATCTTAAAAGATACTATGGCTGTTTATAGAATACATCATGCCGGCGTACATGGAAGTTTGCATACCAATAATAAAAGTTTAATTTTAGCCTATAAACAACATATAGAGTTTACTAAAATTATAGAAAAAGAATTATTAATAGAATCTATTTATAAAGTAACCTTACGTAACAAGAAAATAAATACCTATGCCATATTAGCTAGCTTAGCTAAACGCGGTCAGGATATATTGGCATACGCTAAATATAAACTATACGAATACTTTAATAGAATAAGTTTAAAACTACATCTTTGAAAAATCTCTTATTTATTTCTCATGATACTACTCGCACAGGTGCTCCTATGGTGTTATTGTATTTATTACGTTGGATACAAGTACACCAGCCCCAAGTTAAAGCAGATGTTATAGCAATAAGAGGTGGTAATATGGAAGGAGATTTTAAAAACGTTTGCCATAATTTTTATAATTATCAGGAGTGTATAAAAACACAACCATTAACTATTACACAGCGTATATTAAAAAAACTAAAATTGTTTAAACTTAAGGATAAAAAAGCAGTTTTTATTAACCTGATGGCAGCCAACAATTATGAAGTTATTTATACCAATACAGTATTATCAGTCCCTTTAGGCGTTGAAATAAGCAAAAACAGTTCTAATAGCAAGTTAATCGCTCATATACATGAGTTACAGGTTATAATAAAGACTTTACTACCTAATCTTTCAAATTATTTGCCAAACATTGATATTCTTATTGTCCCTTCTAAATTGGTGAAGCAAAATTTAATTGCACGTTGGAATATTCAAAAGGAAAAAGTAAAAGTTGTTTATGAATGTGCTAAAGTATCAGAAAAGGACACCGTGTTTAATACACAAAAAAATAAAAAAAAATTTGTGGTAGGTGCTTCTGGAATGGTACATTGGAGAAAAGGATATGATATCTTTTTGTTAGTAGCTAATCATATAAATAAGCATTATCCTAAAGCAGATATTACATTTCAATGGATTGGGAAATTACCTAAATCTATTGCACCTATAATAGACGAAGATATTAGAAAATTACAACTAGAAAATAATGTTACTTTTGTTGGTGAAGTAAACAATACAGCACCTTATTTTAATGCTTTTGATGTGTTTTTAATGACCTCAAGAGAAGACCCATTCCCATTAGTGTGTATTGAAGTTGGATTAATAGGTAAGCCTATCATAAGTTTCGATCAAGCTGTAGGTACTAATGAAATCTTAAAAGAAGGAGGTGGTTTTATAGTGCCTTATCTAGATATTGTGGCTATGGCAGAACATGTTATGGTTTATTATAATGAAAGTGAAATAAAAGATTCTCATGGAGCACAAAATAAAAAATCTTTTTCAAAATTTACTCCAGAACTTATTTGCCCTCAATTATATGAAATAATTGAAAAACATTTAAAATAATGAAGCCTGTAGTTTCCGTTATTATACCTAACTATAATCATAAGTCTTATTTAAAGCAGAGACTGGATTCTGTGTTTAATCAAACGTTTCAAGATTACGAAGTTATTTTATTAGACGATGCTTCAACCGATGGGAGTATAGAACTATTAAAATCCTATCAAAATCACCCTAAAGTGAGCCATGTTGTATTAAATGAAGCCAATTATGGCAGTCCTTTTAAGCAATGGCAAAAAGGTATTGCTTTGGCAAAAGGTGCGTTTATATGGATTGCTGAAAGCGATGACTACTGCGAAACTGACTTTTTAGAAATACTTATAAATAGTATGGATAAGAATTGTGGTTTGTGTTACGCACAAAGTATTGATGTAGATTATAAAGGGACAGTAATTTCTAATAGAATTAATTATACAAATAACTTTATACCTAATATTTGGAAAGATAATTTTACAATGAAAGGTGCTGACTTTATAGAAAATTACCTTATGGTTAAAAATGTCATACCCAACGCAAGCGCTGTAGTTTTTAAAAAAGAATTAGTAGACCCCAATTATTTTAATCAGTCGTTGTTAGAAATGAAAATGTGTGGCGATTGGTTTTTTTGGTTGCAGTTTTTAGAGCATACAAAGGTTAGGTTTGTTAATCTTAATTTAAACAATTTTCGCAATCATAATTTAACCAGTAGAAACCATAATAATACTACTAAAAAAAAAGAACGACTTTTAGAAGAAAAAATAATAAGAAGCCATATGTTTACACAAATGGGCTTAGATAATGCAGTTGCTGAAAAAAAAATGATGCAGGAATGGTTTAAACTGCATAGTATTAAAGAGATTTTTAGAATCTCATTTTATAAGATAAAGTGCTCTAAATTTAGCTATTTTAGCTTTCTTAAAAATTATTTTAACTCTAAACTGCAAATCAATTAATTTTAATTATGGTTATAGGCAATGGTTTAATGGCTCAGGCTTTTAAAGAGTATTATTTAAATGATGAGGTTGTTATTTTTGCCTCTGGTGTATCAAACTCAACCGAGACTAATGAAAAAGCATTTATACGTGAATTAAACTTATTAGAAAAAATCATTTTAGATTATCCAAAATCTAAATTGGTGTATTTTAGTACCTGTAGTATAGAAGATGAATCTGTTAAAAAAAATCTATATGTAAAACATAAAATTAAAGTTGAAGAATACATTGCTGAAAACTGTGATAGTTATATTATTTTTAGAGTATCAAATGTTGTTGGGAAACGTGGCAATGCAAATACCTTAATAAATTATTTAGTTCAAGCTATACAAGAGAATAAAGAAATAACACTTTGGCAAAAAGCAGAACGTAATATTATAGATATTGAAGATGTTATTTTTATAGCAAACTATGTTTTAAATAATGATTTTAATAATGAAACGATTAATATTGCTTTTAGGAAAAGTTTTTTGGTTACAGACATTGTAAAATTGATAGAACAATTCTTGTCTAAGAAAGCTACAATAAATTTAATAGATAAAGGAAATAGGTTAAGAATAGATACCTCAAAAATAGCACCTGCCTTAGATACTATTGAAACAGAGAAGCGTGCTAATTTGCAATATATTAGTAGTCTTCTAAAAAAATACTACGCTTAAAGATGAAAATAGCAATTTTAACACCTAATAAATCTACAGCAACTGAGACTTTTATTAAAAATCATATAGACTTTTTGCCTTTTGAAAAGATTGTTGTTTTTGGTGACAAACTACCATATTTAACACATAAAGATAAACCATCTTTAATTTCACGATTATATATAAAATACGTTAATGTTTTAAGAAAAATCTTAGGTAAAAAACCAAAATCTTTAAAAGCCTTTCAATTAAAAAAGCTTTTAAAAAGTCATGAAGTAGATTTGGTATTTGCAGAGTATTTAATAACAGGAGCTGAGGTGTTAGATGTGTGTAAAGACTTGAAAATGCCTATAATACCTATTGCTTTAGGCTATGACATCTCCTTATATTCAGTTTTAGAAAAATATCAAGAAAAGTATAAGCAGTTATTTCAATATGCAAGTTCTGTTATTGTTGTTTCAAAGCATATGAAAACTAATTTATTAGCATTAAACTGTCCAGAATCTAAAATTATCTATTCTCCTGCAGGACCGGATAGTTCTTTCTTCGAGCTCCAGCCTAAATTAGAATCAAAACAAGTATTAGCCGTAGGACGCTTCGTTGAGAAGAAAGCACCACATCTTACCATCCTTGCCTTTAAAGAAGTCCTTAATAAATTTCCAGACGCAACTTTAGTTATGGCTGGTGACGGTGTATTATTAAATGTTTGTAAAGACTTAGTAAGAGCTCTTAAAATAAACAATTCGGTAAGGTTTTTAGGCGTTATTAATCAAGAACAACAAAGGGAATTGTTAGAAGAGTCTCTAATCTTCGTACAACATTCAGTAATAGCAAAAAACGGAGATAGTGAAGGCACTCCTGTTGCAATTTTAGAAGCCATGGCAACAGGTATACCAGTTGTGTCTACAGAACATGCAGGTATCCCAGACATAATTGAACATGATAAAACAGGATTATTAGTTCCAGAACATAATATTCAATTAATGGCCGAGATGATAAGTAGTTTATTAAGCAATAATATAAGAGCTAAAGAATTAGGTATGCATGCTCGTTTGCATGTTAAACAGCACTTTACATTAAAAACACATATAGATACCATTGCAAAAGTTGTTAATAAGAGTGCGAAAGCTAAATAAGCTTTTAATCCTTAATCGATAATCTTTGTTTATAATTATGAAAAAACTAATTAAAAAAATAGTACGACGTATAGGGGTTTGGGATCCTGTTCAAAAATGGTATTCTAAAGGCCTCTTTTTACCTTATGCCAAACGCCAGACATGGGCGTTGCATATTTCAGGAACCCATGTCGTATATGATACCTCAGACGCTTATTCCAGGCATTGGTTTTATCCGCGGTATGGCGGGAAACGTTTGCACGAACCCATAGCCACTAAAATTTTTACGGATTATATTCAACCGCAAGATGTGGTTTTGGATATTGGCGCGCATTTAGGGTATTTTACATGTTTAGCCGCTGCATTAGCACCACATGGCCAAGTCTATGCTTTTGATACCGATTTAAAATCGTGCCAGCTCATTGAAAAAAATGCTAAAAAAAACGCCCTCCAAAATATACACATTTGTCATGCTGCTGTTTCCGACCAAGCTGGTGTTATAAAAATTAAAAACTTAAAAGATCCTAATCCCGGTTTGGTTATTAATTCTGGTGTACATGCCAATAGTATTGAAGTACCGTGTATGCGCATTGATGATTTTATAGACGCAGAGCAACTCAAACCCAATTTTATTAAAATTGATATTGAAGGCGCTGAAGCTTTAGCGCTTTCTGGGATGGAAAAGACGCTCCAAATAGAAAATTTGACGCTCTTGGTTGAAATACATGTAAATCATTTAAAAAAATATTTTAATACAGATTATAAAGAGATTATAGAATTATTGTTGAAAAATAATTTTAAAATAGAAAATATAGATCATCGTTTGCAAGGCAGTACGTTTGAAACGGTTCATGCCAATACCCTTTTAGTAGGTAATACCATGTTGTTATGTACAAAAAACGCTCCTTAAATTTCTTTTAAACATATAGAATTTATTTATGCTTTTTAACTCGTTAGACTTTATTTAAAACCTTATAAACTTGGATGGACGACTTTAAAATTGATTTGAATTCGTAATTTGATTGAGAAATAGTTGAATCTATTTTGTTTTGAGAGACTTGTGTGGATATTCTAAATTAAAGTTTAAATATTTTCTTACTATTGTAACCAATAACCTAATTTGAGCTTGATACAACCACATATTTCCATTATAATTCCTACCTATAACCGGGCGCATTGTATAGGCGTGGCCTTACAATCTGTATTGGACCAAAGCTATGTGCATTGGGAATGTTTGATTGTAGATGATGGCTCAACAGATGCTAGTAAAGCTGTTATAAACAGTTGGGTGAATAAAGATTCTAGGTTTCAGTATCACACTAGAACGCGTTTGCCCAAAGGTGCGCCTACCTGTAGAAATATAGGGTTAGCGATGGCACAAGGTAGCTATGTTATTTTTTTAGATTCTGATGATTATTTGTTACCCCATTGTTTAGAGCAACGGGTAGCCGAAATAGAAAAAAATCCCGGTTATGATTTTTTGGTGTTTCCTATGGCTATTGTTAGAACCGGTGTTATCCGTAAGCAAGAGATTCCGGTATGTGAAGATTATTTAATTCCGTTTTTATCAGCAAACCTACTTTGGCAAACTATGTGTCCTATTTGGAAAACGTCTTTCTTAAAGACTTTAAACGGATTTACGGAGGGCTATCCTAGATTTAATGATCCTGAATTAATGATTAGAGCATTACTGACAGTTGTTAATTCCGATTTTAAAGTATTTGCTGATTTTGAGTATGATACCGTTCATATTCGAGAGACTAACTTGGATGTAAAATTTATAAATAAAGTGTACAACAGTTTATTATTGTTTATTCCCGATATAACTATGGCTTTGAAGCAAAGCCATAAAATAAATTACAAGAAATATCTGGCAGGCTATTTACACCTCTGGTTTAGATATATTTTTACGCCTACAAAAAGTAAAAACCCGAAACAATCTGTTCAACTTTTAGTCTTATTTTATAGGCAAGATATTATTTCATTTCGTAAAATGTTCAATCTGATGCTGCGATTATTTATTTATGTTAGTACGAGTTTGCTTATGAAACAACCCATTAATAAATTGAATTATAAATACTTATATTTATGATTTTGCAATTCGATTTCAATGTTTTAATGCAGATTGCAGAAAGACTAAATTTAAAACCTTTTAAATGATTAACTGTAAATTATTTTATATTAAAAGTCCTCATTTATCTCAAATTTATGACGGGTTTGAAAAACTACAAAGAAAGGGACTCATAAATTTAGTTTATGAAAATAGTAAAGGGGATGTTGGCTACCCTTTACTTAAAGTTCTAATTAATGAAAAAACGACTCTTGTATACGACTTATTGGACACTAATAAAATTGATGAAGCTTATTTAAAAAGTTTAAAAACTGATTATTACTTTAAAAGAAGCTTTCCGTTAAATATGATAGGTGGTACCGAGTACGAAGGCGCTAAAATTTTTCCATTAGGCTTTAACTACCCTATCTCAAAAGAAGGCAAATATAAGTATGTAAAACAAGTTCTAAATGACTTTGGTTTAGTTAAAGGAGAAATTAGAAAAAACACCTATCCAAGTGAAATTTTTGAAGCATTTCCCACTAGGAATAAGGTGAATAAAGTATTGTTTTATTGTAATTTATGGAATCCATATATTGATATTAGTGATAAAAGTAAAATGGATCGACAGGAAATTAATGAAAACAGAATAGCAATTATTCAGACTTTAAAAAAGGAATTTGGAACTTTTTTTAAGGGAGGGTTAATTTCAACAAAATTCTCTTTAAAAACCTGTAAGGAATTAGTAGTTCCAAGGAGTTTAACGAATAAAAATAACTATTTAAAAGAAATTAAATCTTCTAATATTTGTATTAGTACAACAGGCTTGCATGGTTCTGTAGGGTGGAATTTTGGTGAGTATATGGCTGCTTCAAGAGCTATCATAACGATGCCTTTAAATTCTAAATTTCCAGGAAACCTAGTTGAAAATGGAAATTATTTGGTTTTTAATAATCAAGATGAGCTTGTCCAAAAGGTAGAGTTTTTATTAAATAATAGCGATGCTCAACAATCTATGATGATTAAAAACTTTAGATATTATAATAATTATTTGAAACCAGAAAATCTGGTGCTTAATACGCTTTTGGAAGTCTTATAACAAATTAAATTTAATTTGACATTTTTATCAAAATTTAAACTCAATGAAAACCAAATATAAACATACAGAAGTTATTCATAATCTGGAATCACCTAAAGAGATAGTTCCTATTGTAATGGATTTAATTAAACCTAAAAGTGTAGTAGATATTGGCTGTGGTTTAGGAACTTTTTTATACTGTTTTAAACTAGAGGGTGTTAAAAAAGTATTGGGAATTGATGGGCCATGGATAAATAAGGAATTATTAAATAAGTATTTGTCTGATAATGAGTTCCAGATTAAAGATTTAGAAAAAAGTTTTACTTTAGAAGATAAATATGATTTAGTAATAAGTTTAGAAGTTGCTGAACATATATCAGAAGAAGCGTCAGAGATTTTTGTTATGAATTTAATATCGTCAGGAAAAACGATACTTTTTAGTGCAGCAACTCCATTTCAAGGCGGGCAAAATCATATAAACGAACAATGGCCTACTTATTGGGAAAAGAAGTTTCTCAAACATGGTTATATTATGCATGACATCATTAGGCCATTAATTTGGGATAATACTAAAATATTTACATGGTACAAGCAAAATACTTTTATAATAACCCCAGAAAATCATCAATTTAATTTTAATCAACCAGTTAATTCGATTAAGAATATTGTTCATTATGATTTATTTATTGATAGACATAATATGCTAAATCGTACTATACTTGAAAAAAATGAAAGATTAAAAATGATTGAAAGTGGTCAGTTAAAAAGTATTTCTTATTTAAAATACTTTTTAAAATCTATCATAGGTCAAAATAAAATTAATTATATAAAAGGTTGTCTTAAATAATACCTATTATTATTCAATGAAACCAATCCAAATCTGCTATTTCACAAGAGAATACGCTCATAAACGCATGGGTAGTACGGGGGGTATTGGTGTATTTGTAAAACAGCTAACCACCGAATTGAAAACACATGATTTTCAAATTACTGTATTTTCTTTTGGGAATGAGGCTGTTAGCTTTGATGATGGCGGTGTGCGCGTTGTAAAAATAAAAGACTTGAGTCATTTTAATGCACAGGTTAGAAGGGTTTTACAAAAGTACCAGGTACCGGGTTACCATAAACTGAAATTGTTTTTGGCCTTTTTAAACCGGGTGTATATTTCTTTATATTTATCGGTTTTTGTTTTTAAACATAGGTTTGATATGGTGGAGTTTCATGACTATGGTGGTGATGCACCTTATTTTTTGGGGCGCTTAAAAAAAGTTATTCGCTGTCATGGAAGTGCAGTTGCTTTACATCAATTCATGGGTTATGGTAAACGCCAGACCGATACGGTTTTTGAATACCAAATGTTTAAGCGTTTTAAAAAACATGTAATTGCCGTTTCTGATTATTCGGCCCAGATGGCGCAAGAAGCGTTTCAGCTTAAAGTCCGACCGCAAACTATTTATAATGGGGTGGTTTTGGATCGCTCTGTAATTCAGTCGTCGTATTTACATGCCCCAACCATCCCTTTTTCTGTTTTTTATTTTGGCTCTTTGCGAGAGCGCAAAGGAATTGATATAGCTTGTGAAACTTTTAATAAGGTGGTTATTGATTTTCCAAATGCCCAATTTCATATTATGGGTGCTAATAATAATGATTATTGGAATAATAAAGTGGTGCATGTATTATCAGAGGTAGCATTAGCGCAAACCAGGTATCATGGCATGGTGCCAAACGCGGAAATTGTGCCCTATTTACAGCAGGCACATGTGGTTTTATTTCCGTCTTATGGTGAAAATTTTTCAGTAGCACTATTGGAAGTTATGGCGTTGAAGAAATTGGTTATTTGTTCTGACATTCCCGCCTTTGCAGAGATTATTAAGCATGGTGAAAATGGCTTAATAGCTAATTCTAATTTAGATTATCCCAATCTGATAAAAAGCATTTTTGAAAATGATATAGATATAGAAAAAATATCTAGTAATGCTGTTGATACAATAAAAAATAACTTTGAGATGCAGATCATTATAAATCAGAATATAAATTATTATAAATCTTTATTATAATCTAACTAGCCTAATAGACTTACTACTTGATATTGCTTGATGTCATTTATATTCATGAATTATAAAAATAATTTTTTTTATACCATCTAATCTTATTTAATAATTTTCATCCTCACTTTTATTATAGAATTTGTGCTTTACATCTATAAAAGAGAAACTTAAATTCTCTTATATAAATGTCATTTATTTCCTAAATGTATTCGTATTAAAAGGATTAAAGTAAAAAGATTTTTTTGCATTCTTAATCACTCACTCTTTTTGTTATATTAGCTGATAATTATCATTATGACTATAACAACACCTATTATACCAAGCAAACTAACATTTGCTAAAAAAACTAATAAACCCCATGAGCTAGATTTAGAAGCTATTTGCGTGTTTGTTGCTACTGGTTTTTTTATGGGAGACGATACCTATTGGAAAGATCAGGTTTGTTTAAAGCCTGGCCATACGCATAACCTTAACGAAGCAGGTGAACTCATAAAAAGCACCCCTTATTTTACTTGGCACTATACACCTAAAGACATTTCTTTTGAAGGGGCTTTAAAGGAATATATACATTTACTAAAGACTATTACTAAAGAGCAAGTGGGCGATAAGCCAGTTATCTTGGCGCTTTCTGGGGGTCTAGACAGTAGAAGTCAGGCCCTTATTTTAAAAGATTTTGATAATCCGGTACATGGCTACAGTTATGCTTTTGATGGTGGGTATCCAGAGCATAAAATTAGTGAACAAATTGCAAAAGTTTGTCATTTTACCTTTGATGGTTTTAAAATCCCGGAGGGCTATTTATGGAATTGTATCGATGAGTTAGCCGATATTAATGGTTGTTATTCGGAATTTACCCACCCAAGACAAATGGCTATTTTACCAGAATTAAAAGCCATGGAAGGGGTTTTTTCTCTAGGACATTGGGGCGATGTGCTGTTTGATAGAGGTGCACCTGAAGGAACTACAGAAAAAGATATCATTCCCTTGCTTTTTAAAAAGATGGTGAAGCCGAAAGGTGTGGAGCTTGCCGAAAAATTATGGCAGCACTGGAATTTGGAAGACGACTTTAAAAGTTATTTAATAACCCGCATTGAAACAGATTTAGCTGAAATAAAAATTGGCAATATTAGTGCCAAAGTACGTGCCTACAAAACGAGTCAATGGGCACACCGTTGGACCACCACAAACTTGTCTGTGTTTGAGGAAGCGCATCCTATAACACTACCGTTTTATGACAATAGAATGTGTGAGTTTATCTGCAGCATACCAGAAGCCTATTTAGCAGATAGACGTTTGCAACTTGCCCATTTAAAACAACATAAAAAGTTAGCAAATATTACTTGGCATGCCCAAAGACCTTATACTATTAATAATTACCAATATAATAAAGCACCATATAATCTTCCTTTTCGTATTATGAATAAACTGCAAAGAGAAGCAAAGACGCTACTAGGAAAAAAATATGTGCAACGTAATTGGGAATTACAGTTTATAGGTACTGCAAATGAAGAAGCATTAAAAAGCAGGATTTTTAATGCAGACTTTAATAGTTTTATACCTAAATACATGGTAGAAGATATATATAATCAGTTTAAAACAAACGACCCTATTAATTATGCACATGCTGTAAGTATGCTCTTAACCTTGTCTTTATGGCACCAAAAATATCATTAAAACTTAGACATGAAATTATCTATTCTTATTCCCGTTTTTAATGGAGAACCTTTTATAAGAAAGTCCTATCAATCTATTTTAAATCAAAACCTACAAGCTATAGATTATGAGATTGTTTATATTAATAATAACTCTACAGACCAAACGGTTGCTATAATTAAAGAATTAATGACCCAAGACCCAAGGGTTAAAATATATCACCAAACTAATCAGGGGGAGGCTTATGCAAGAAATATGGGTATTGAGAAAGCAATGGGTACATATATATACCAATTAGATGTAGACGATGAAATATACTCTGGTGCACTTAAACGCCTCATATATGTGTTAGATACCCATCCTGAAATTGAAGCCGTTTTTGGGAAAACACTGAAGTCTAATCATACGATTGCCAATACCGTAAAACCAACAGATGAAACGCATGAGGTTCTTTTAAAAAAACCGCCATATTGGGGTATTCATTGGCTTAAAAGTTTGAGTAAAGTTGCAGGGGTGCCTTGTTTTCTTTATAGAAAAGAAGTTTTTAAAAAAGTAGGTAAATACCACGAAGAATTGAAAGTTGGAACCGATACAGGCTTTGATGTTCGTTTAGGGATGACCTGCAACTTAGCATTTATTGATACCTATATTTTTTTATATTATATTCACCCCAACTCTGTCATGAGTCAAGTGAAGAAAAAGAACGAAATGATATTTCATACCTGGAAACGTTTTGTTAAAGATCATTTAGTTTTTTATTTAAGTCATGAGGTGCCTTTTGAATTTAAAAAAAGATTATTCAGACAATTATTTGCCATGATGGGGAAGCAAATTGTCTATTCGGAAGATTTTAATACTAGGAAAGCTATAAAGAAACAGCTAATTCAAGAAATAAAACCTGTTAGGGTTCCTTGGTTTTTAAAAACATATCTTACTATCTTAGTTTACCTGCCGTTTAAACCATTTTTAAAATTTTATGTTTATTATTTATCGCGTTGGTATGTAGATAGAAATTTAAATACTGGTTTTATATATAACAACATATAAAATAATTTGATTCATTGTATTTAGGATCTTCGATTATAAAAACATTAAAAATTTATGAATAAAGAACGTATAAAGGTTTTATATACTATATCTAATTTTAATACAGCAGGAAGTGGTAAAGTGGTTTACGATTTAGTGCGTGGTCTTGACACATCAAAGTTTGATGTAGAGATAGCTTGTGAGGATAACAAGGGGGCTTTTTTTAAAACAGTAGAGGCATTAGGCCGGCCTATCCATATATTTACAACTAAAACACCTTATAAACCCTATTATAATTTATTATTTCGAGTTTGGAAAACCTCTAAATTTTATAAAAAAAACAAGTATGATGTTATTCATTCTTGGCAATGGAGCAGCGATTGGACCGAAGCTTTAGCGGCACGGTTAGTTGGTGTGAAATGGTTATACACTAAAAAGGCTATGGGTTTTCATAATAAACACTGGCATATAAAAAGCTATTTAGCCCATTTTATAATTACCATTAATGACCAAATGAAAGATTATTTTCCAAATAAAAAACAACAAGCTTTAATTCCTTTGGGTGTAGATACTAATTATTATAATCCTGAAAATTTTAAAAATAGTAGACAGGTAGATAGCTTGGACTTTAATATAATTACAGTTGCTAATTTGGCACCTGTAAAAGAAATTCAACTTTTAATAAAGGCTATACATCAACTAAATAATTCAACAATAAAACTGACTATTGTCGGTGATTGTAATAATGAATATGGACGAGAAATGATAAGTTTAAAAGAGGAGTTAGCTCTTGATAATCAAGTTTGTTTTTTAGGTAAACATTTAGATGTTAGACCTTATATAGCAAAGTCTGATTTATTTGTGATAACCAGTAAGCAAGAGGGGATGCCTATGGCGCTAGTGGAAGCTATGAGTATGGGTATTCCCGTTATTGGTTCAAACGTACCAGGTGTAAATTACGTATTAAAAGATTTTAAAAACCTGTTATTTAAAGCAGGAGAGGTGGATGCTATAGCTACAAAAATTAAAGAAGTAAGAGCTTTAGAGGAAAAAACACGTATAAAGTTGGGTGAAGATTTACGTCAATATTGTGTGGATTATTTTGGCATGGATACTTTTATTAAAGCCCATGAAAATCTTTATACAGATTTAGTAAAGTAGTTCTATTATAGGGCTATTGAGCAGCTTAAAGGGAGAATACATGTAACCTTAGGCATATTAATTTTTTTATTTGGTTGCATGATGAGCATCCAACTCTTAATCTCTATTCTAAAAGTTCCATTGTTGATAAACAAAAAACTAAACTTATATTTACCTCGGAAGACATAGATTGAATTGATATTATATTGAATATTTTTGATACACAACTATTTTTAAGAACCTATACAAAGGCAAGGACTTATGATTCATTTTATATATAACTACTTTTTAACAAGACAACCCACAAAAAAAAGTAATAAATTAAACCTTTGGATACAGTGGCAGGTTTATAAATTCTTAAAGGTAAATTTGATTAGGTTTTATAAAAATGTATCCAAAGATTCGTTAGGTATTGATGATACTAGCAATATTATTGTGAGCTTAACCTCTTTTCCTGCAAGAATAGATGTGATTTATTTGTCTATAAGAAGCGTGTTAAATCAAACCCAAAGACCAAAAAAAATAGTGCTATGGTTGGGAGAAGAACAGTTTCCGCTAGGTGAAGAAGGTTTACCAAATACCTTATTAGAATTAAAGCCTTTAGGTTTAGAAATTGCCTTTTGTGAAGATATTAAAGCGCACAAAAAGTACTTTTTTGCTTTTCAAAAATATCCAGAGAATTTAATTGTTACTGTTGATGATGATGTGATATACCCTAGAAGTCTTCTGTCTACATTATGGGAAACTCATCTTAAACATCCTAATAGTGTTGTTGCCAATCGCGTTCGCCTTATGGAAACGGAAAACGACCATTTTAAACCGTATAGAGGATGGAAAATTAATGAGGTTGGAGCTATGAATCCGTCTAAAAAAATATTTTCTACTGGGGTTGGAGGCGTGCTATATCAACCTAGCCTTTTTCCTGAAGCCATGTTTGATATAGAAGGAATTCAAAAAGTAAACTGCATGAATGATGACATTTGGTTAAAAGCCAGTCAAATAACAAACAACATACCTGTGGCGTTTACAAATTATTATTTGAAACAATTTATTGAAATACCAGATTCTCAAAAGGAAAGTTTATACGCATTGAATGTTTTTGAAAACGATAATGACAGACAAATTAAAGAAGTATTTGATTACTTTGGAATTACCAAAAAATATTTTGACTGATTCAAACCAAATATCTCACTTTAAATATTAAATGAGATTTACCTTAACCTGGATTTTATTCTTTGAATTATTGAGGGCGTTTTTTTGGTGTTGACATTTTTGTTATTACGTTTAATCATGGTAAAAATGAAATCATTTTGAATGGCAATTAAATTCTTTAGTTGTTCAATCTCAATTTCAAAAATTTCTTTATCCGATTTTATTTTGTATTTATTTTTATCAAACAATAAATTAAAATCATAGTTAGGGAAATAGGTGTTGTGAATTTCTATGTTATCTTTTTCATAAAAACTCATTATTTCATTTGAATAAGAATAAAAAATAACTGGCTTTTCTTTAGAGTAAATTATGTCAGATGAATTAGTTATATTTTTATTTATGAGTTTTTTAATTTCATTGTCTACAGGGCTTTCAAAGACTTTGGAAGTTCGTCTTAAAATATCACTATACCCTGCATGTATACCTTTATTAGCGTCGGACACCAGACTAAAGTCCTTATCTTCGAACCCTAATTTGCTTATGAAATCGGATAATAGATTTTCATTAAATAATGTAATTTTATTTATAAAACCAACTTTTAACGCGTGCTCTCCAAAAATACTTTTAAAACCTTCAATACTTAACTTATAATCAGGTTCTTTTAGCCTATATGAATCTATCATGTATTCTTGAAACGATTTGCCTTGTTTTATTCCCCATTGTTGCCAAGCGGATAAACAATATTCATCTTGCCTCCTAATATAGTATATAACTTCTATATTATTAAAAACAGAACTTATATCTTCAAGTAAATTTTTATCATTATTAAAGCATGAACGACTAGACAATCTTTCATCTGACAAGATGATTGAATTAAGATTTTTTATTTCAGCTTCTTCTTTTAATAGAATTAAATCACGCTTTATATCAATTTTATTTTCTGTAAAAAGGATTTTATGAAAATACATACCAGGTTGAACCCAGTTCTTATCATCCGAATCACTTATTTTCATGAACTGGTTTACAATACCGATTCTTTGATTATTAAACTTGCTTATGTTTGCTTTTAAAAAACTTTGTATTGTACTTGAACCACATTTATTGTGACCTACATGTAAAATCAACTTCATTTGTAAATCATGTTTGAGCTTTTAGGAAGTGAAGATAGTTGAAAACTATTATTTTACAAATTAAGATTTTGTTTAAATTTGATTTATTTAATAATAATATCCAGAATAAATTTTTTAGCATTGATTAATTTTAATAGGATATAATTTATATTATAATTTTAAGCGAGGATATTTTAGTGTAAACTTATTATAGGTACTTTGTGAAAGATTATTACATTTATATTTTTAAACTATAATTTATTGAAAAAATCTCTAATCAAGAAAGGGAATAATGGCTTTCAAATTATTTCTATAGGACAACAACACTGGAAAAAAGGTTATACTTATGCTCTAGATGCTTGTAGGACTCTTAAAGACCAAGATTTTGACTTTCATTACACCCTAATTGGAGGCACCAAGGATATTGAATTGGATTATCATATACATGATTTGCAGCTTACAGATTTGGTAACACTTTTAGAATATCCGCCTAATACACAAGTGCAGACACTTTTACAGAACGCGGACTTACTGCTGTTATCCAGTGTGGCAGACGAAATAACACCTGTTGTTCCTAATGCTATGCTGAAAAACATATTGGTATTAAGTACCGATTGGGTTGGGGTGCAAGATGTGATTTTAGATGGTGAAACTGGTTTTATTGTACCTAAACGAAACTCGGAACGTTTGGCTGAAAAAGTCAAAGAAATTGCTAATTTACCAGAGGCTGAAAAAGACAAGATTCGTAACAAGGCTTTACAAATCGTAAGTAATGCCTATAGTGACACACAAATAGCTGCTGACCTGTTTGATTTTTGCCAAGGTTTAAAAAATGATTAAAGCGCAAACACATACCGTAACTGTTGGATTGGTGCTTTCTACGGTGCCCGGATATTCCGAGACTTTTTTCAGAAATAAAATAAAAGGCCTTCAGAATGCTGGATTTGAGGTGGTGCTGTTTGTTGATTATACTCAAAAAACGGATGTCGATTTTCCTTGCCGCATTGTTGCCAGTCCCCAATTTGTCGGGCCTAGGATAAATAAAGTGTTTACGGTTTTAGGGGTGCTTTTTAAAGCCCTTTTTTTACAGCCTAAACGCAGCTTTGCCTTATATCAGTTGGATAAAAAAGACGGAATTATTTTTAAAAACAGATTTAGAAATATTATTCTTAATCAATTTTTGTTGGGAGAAACTTTGGATTGGTTGCATTTTGGTTACGGTAAGTTAGCACATGGTCGCGAAAATGTAGCTGAAGCTATTGGTGCAAAAATGGCTGTTAGTTTTAGAGGTTTTGATTTGTATTTATCTCCTTTAAAGCATCCAGGATGCTACGATTTATTATTTAAAAAAGAGGTGCGTTACCACGTATTGTCACATGGCATGAAGCAAAGGCTAAAAGATAATCTAATTTCAGATCAAAAAATTCATGTAATTACACCTGCTATAAATACAGCTTTTTTTAGCCATCAAAAACCTATTGCCACAATGGACGATAATGTTATTAATATTGTTACCATTGCTCGTTTACATTGGATCAAGGGATTAGAGTATACTTTAGAAGCCTTGGCTAAAGTGAAACAAAAACAAATCAAATTTAAATATACCATCATTGGGGATGGAGAAGAAAAGGAGCGTTTGGTTTATGCAACCCATGAATTAGGAATTGCTGAAGACGTATTTTTTCCTGGGAAATTATCACACAATAAGGTGAAAGAGATATTAAAAACGACTAGTATTTATTTGCAATATAGTATTCAAGAGGGATTTTGTAACGCTGTTTTGGAGGCCCAAGCTATGGGTTTACTTTGTATAGTATCTGACGCCGAAGGTTTAAAAGAAAATGTTTTAGATACGCAAACAGGTTGGGTGGTTCCTAAAAGACAACCAGAAGTTTTGGCTAGAAAAATAATCGAAGTATCTAAGATGTCGAAAAGTGAACAACAGGAGATAACAACGCAGGCCGTTTCTCGAGTAAATAAATTATTTAATTTGGAGCGCCAAAACCTATTGTTTAGAGAGTTTTATGAATGTTAAGTAGGGTTTAACAGTGGTAACTTTTTTCAAAACTTAAGAAATATGTGACAGTCTTCTGTTTTATAGTCAATTTTAATATTTAAGCAACTACTTAGGTTTTTTATAATTTTGATTGCAAATGTATATTTTTGAGATTCCTATAGACTTAATTGCTATTTAAGTTTTATAATTGTAATATGATTAGTTACGGCACGTGTTAAGGGCATGGACTTGTAACCCGAACAGTTAAGAATTTTATTTTAAATATATGACGCATTACGAGTGGTTTCGATGGATTACTTTTCCTATAATGCCAGCACATTTGCAAACCGTACGACGAGATATTAGAAAGCTCATTAATACCAGAGGGAAAAAAGAAGGTGTTTTATCCATTTTGGACGTAGGTGGAAGGAAGTCTCCTTACACAATAGGACTTAAAACTGACATTACTCTTTTAGATGTACCACAAGAAGAAGGAACTCGGGAAGCTTTAAATCTAGGGTTTACAAAGGATATTTTATCAACTATTCAACAAAAGCGTTCCAACATAAAAGATTTAATAATTCAAGACATGACTAATTCCACCTTGAATGATAACTCTTATGATGCTGTGGTTTGTATTGAAGTTATAGAGCATGTGTTTGAAGATGCACTATTTGTTGAGAATATTTCTAAGGTTATCAATAAAGGTGGCTGGGCCTATTTTACAACACCCAATGGAGACTATATAAAAAATGAAGGAGCCGATAAAAATCCTGACCATATTAGACACTATACAAAAGTGCAGTTACAAACATTATTAGAAAAGTATTTTGATAGAGTAGATGTGCATTATGGTGTAAAGACTGGAAAATATAGAGTACAAGGTTTAAAAAGTTATAGCCTTAAAAACCCAATACGAACTTTACTATCTATTTTTTCAAATATTATCAACAATTTTCAGTCAAAAGGAGTCGAAAATAATTCTCAAAAAACAGCACATTTAATTGCGATTGGGTATAAATAAAAAATGAAACAAAAAGTATTTATTTTAGGTTTTCAAAAAACAGGAACCACCTCTTTAGAACACGCTTTGCAAAATTTAGGCTATCGTGTTTATGGTGGAGACAAGAATTTAATGAAGTTTACTAATAGTGAAGACTTAAAAGCGTATATTAAAGAAACTTTAGTCAATTGGGATGCCGTACAAGATATGCCCTGGCCTTTATTCTATAGAGAGTTATTTGAGTTGTACCCAGACGCTAAATATATTTTAACTATTAGAGATACGGATAAATGGATACGAAGTGTGGTGACTTATTTTGCGAGTATTAGAATACCATTACATAAAAAAATATATGGAGTACCTTGTGCCGAAGGGTTTGAAAATAGATATATAGAATTGTATGAACAAAGCAATAAAGAAATTTTAGATTTTTTTAAAAATAAGCCAAACTTTTTAGTTATGGAGATGGGTAAGAATTTTAATTTTAAAACTCTTTGTGAGTTTTTAGAAATTTTAGAAGTGCCAGATGAAGATTTTCCTCATGCTAGAAATAACAAAAAACGAAAATTACCTAATTATAAACTATATCGAGATTTAAGATCGATGTACTGGAATTTAAAAAAGAAATATTAAACACGAAACGTTTGAAAATCCTCTTATTTCACACCTATAATCAAGGGTATCTTTCTAGTTTCTTTCATGAAATGGCTATAAGGCTAAATCAAGAAGGACATGAGGTTGTGACTTTTTCGTGGAAAGCATCAGTAAGTGAACAAAAAATAGATAATATAAAAATAATTATTAAAAAGAAACAAGGCTATATAACTAATTATCTTAATGTATTTAAGGTAATTAAAAAAGAAAAACCAGATGTCATTCTATCTAACTTTAGTTATGTAAATCCTGCTTTACTATTTGGTAAACTATTTCATGTTCAAAAAAATATTGTTTGGTTTCACTCTCTAAATGAACAAACAGGGGCTACTCCAGCTAATATTTTTACTAAACATCTTTTTTTAAAGATGGCAGATGTCATTATAGCTAATTCGCATCATACAAAAAATGAATTACATTCCGTGTTCCAAGTATTAGAATCTAAGATTAAAACCATCCCATTTTGGTCTCATATTTATAATCAAGAAGATAAACTGAAAAAAACGGGTAATCAATCTCATTTACTTAAAATAGGATGTCCTGGAAGATTGGTAAAGCACAAGAATCAAATAGTTGTTTTAGAGGCTTTAGCTCATTTTGAAAACAAAAATTTTCAATTGCATATCGCTGGTAATGGTCCGGATAAAGAAAATCTTCAGCAACAAGCAAAACAGTTAGGCATTGTTAATCAGATTCTGTTTCGAGGACATTTATCTGCTAAAGAGATGATGCAGTTCTACAAAGATATGGATGTTGTTGTTTTACCAAGTTTGGCAGAGGCTTTTGGCTTGGTCTTTATAGAAGCAATATCCATGGGGACTCCCGTGATTGTGTCGTCTAAATTTGGTGCCTTAACATTTATTGATAATAAAGAATTGTTAGAAGAAATAACATTTGATCCACTTTCTATGGAATCCTTAATTGAGCGACTAAAACCCTATTTCGATACGAATGACTTACCTTCATCTTATTTTAAAAATTTATATTTAGAAAACTTTGACAAAGATTTAATTTATGAACGCTTGAAAAACATCATTCTGAACGATTAAATACATGCTATGCCATTTAGTTTTTTAACATATCTACAACCCACCCATTATTTTCGCTTAGTTATAAACACAGGAAAGACGGTCTTTCCTATTGCAAAAGAATTACCAGATAGGATTTTAGAGCAACTCATGGTAGATACAGACTACAAGTCGAAGGAGGCTCAGGATTATGATCTGTCTTGGCAGGCTGTGCAACAAGGCTATATAGGGGCTGCTGAAACCTATAGTAGCTTTAAAAAGCTTCCCATTAAAGACGAATACCATTTTATTAGAAAACAATTTCATCCGGCCTGGGTGTTTTATGTGTTATTCATGCGTTTGGTGACCTTTCATAACCCGATACAAGAAATTCAAGGCTGGTTGTCAACCACGCATATCAAAAAGCAAGCGAATGATTTAACGCCCATAGCTTACCCGAAATGGGACGCCTATCCTTCTGAACTAATTGCACAAAAACCTCTGGTAACTGTGGTGATTCCCACCTTAAATCGCTATACCTATTTAAGGAATGTCCTAAAAGATTTTGAAAAACAGGAGTATCCCCATTTTGAAATCCTTGTGGTTGATCAATCGGAACCCTTTCAACCTGAGTTTTATAAAGAATTTAATTTAAACCTTCGTGTGATTCGTCAGGAAGAAAAAGCCTTATGGCTGGCACGAAATACAGCTATTAAAGAAGCCAAAGGGACTTTAATAGCCTTATCAGAAGACGATGTACGTATTCAACCCGATTGGTTATCTACCCATCTAAAATGTTTAGATTTTTTTGATGCGCAGGTGTCTGCAGGCGTCTTTTACCCCGAAGGACAAAGCATCCCAAAAGACCGGTCATTTTTTGCTTTGGGGTCTCAATTTGCTACAGGAAACGCCATGCTTTATAAAGATGTTTTTAAGCAGGTAGGCTTGTTCGATAGACAGTTTGAAAAACAACGTATGGGCGATGGGGAATTTGGATTGCGCGTGTATTTAGAAGGAATGAAATCGGTGTCTAATCCGTTTGCCTCCTGTATAGATGTCAAGGCAGGCACAGGAGGCTTGCGAGAGATGGGGTCCTGGGATGCTTTTAGACCTTCTACATTTTTTGCACCTAGACCCATTCCAAGTGTTCTGTATTATTTTAGAACCTATTATGGCAAGGCAGCAGCCCGATGGGCCTTATGGCGCACCATTCCCATCTCTATCTTGCCTTATCAGTTTAAAAAAAATAAACCCATGTTGCTGCTTGGTGTATTCCTGAGTATCTTGCTGACGCCAGTAATCCTGTTTCAGGTGTTTAAGAGTTGGAGATTGGCTGGTAAAAAATTAAAGCAAGGCCCATTAATTGAAAAGTTAGAAGTGAGAGGTGAGAAGTGAAAAGTGAATAGTGAAAAGTGAGAAGTGAAAAATAAACGTATTTTAATAGTGACTTCTGAATTTCCGCCACAACCTGGGGGCATAGGAAACCATGCCTATTATTTAAGCTTGTATTTGGCTAAGAATGGCTTTGAGGTCTCAGTGATTGCCGATCAGCGCGATGTAGATAATGAGGAAGAAAAACGCTTTGATAAGGCTTTGCCTTTTAAAGTCACACGTATTGCTTTAAAACGTTTTAGACCCTTTATGTATCTAAATCGCATCATTAAAACCTTGAAAGCCTTTAAACAAGCCGATTTTGTGATTGCTACGGGGAAGTTTTCTCTTTGGAATGTGGCCTTTTGTTCCTTGTTTTTTAAGCCCAAGACTTTGGCAGTGATTCACGGTTCAGAAGTGAATTTTAAATCGGCTGGCTTAAAAAAAGCTGTTGAACTTTCTTTAAAACGTTTTGATACGCTTGTGGCCGTATCGGAATATACCGCTCAGTTAGTGGCTCATTTAGATCGGGATATCCATGTCATCCCCAATGGGATTGAGCTAAAAGCATGGGATCAAACCCATATAAAATCCAGCTCTTTAGAAGGCAGTCCGGTCTTAACCACAGTGGGTCGGGTTAGCAGCCGTAAAGGGCAGTTACAAGTGATTAAACTTCTGCCTGAATTATTAAAAAGCTTTCCCAAGGCACACTACCATTGTATTGGGATTCCTACCGAAGCTCCTGCTTTTATTGAAGAAGCTAAAGCATTAGGCATTGATAATCGGGTGACTTTTCATGGAGCCCTTCCCGATGCAGATTTAAAAGCGATGTTATTAGCAACCGATATCTTTGTCATGTTAAGTACCGAAAGTATGTCTGGAGATGTAGAGGGCTTTGGGATTGCTATTTTAGAAGCCAATGCTCTGGGTGTTCCAGCCATAGGCAGTACAGGTTGTGGGATAGAGGATGCGATTAACCATGGGGTTTCTGGTTTTTTAATGGAGTCGCATAACGGACAGCTGTTTACGGAACATATTAGGCATATTTTAACGGATAAAGAAACCTTTAAATTACAAGCCAGAACCTGGGCCCAACAGCACGATTGGAACCACATTATTAAACAATATATTTGTCATATCTCATGAGACGTCTCTGCATCATTTCGCATACCGAGCATTATTTATTACCCGATGGGAGCGTGGTGGGCTTAGGGTCTACGGTCACAGAAATCAATGAGCTTCTGGCTGTTTTTGATAGCATTATTCATGTGGGCATGTTGCATAAAACCGAAGCACCACCAGGTGCCTTAGCCTATGTTTCAGATACTATTAGCTTTGTGGGCTTGCCGGCTGTTGGCGGCTCTGGTTTAGCAGATAAAATGACCATCGTTTTTAAAGCCCCTAAAATTATCAGAATTATAAAAAAGGCTCTTGAGCAAACAGATTATTTTCAATTTCGAGCGCCTACTGGCATCGGTGTTTTTGTGATGCCTTTTTTAATGCTGTCCAAGTCTAAAAAAGGCTGGTTTAAATATGCAGGGAATTGGAAACAGGAGCATGCGCCATTAGCCTATAGTTTTCAAAAATGGCTCTTACTAAAGCAAGCCCGACCAGTTACTATGAACGGCTTTTGGGCAGATCTACCCAAACACTGTCTCCCTTTTGAAAACCCCTGTTTAACCGATCAGGAAATTCAAATCGGACAGCAAGTAATTGCCGCTAAAACCTTTCATTTGCCCCTAGAAATTTGTTTTGTAGGACGCTTGGAAGCTGCTAAAGGGCTGGATTTAATTTTGGACGTTTTGGCAAGTTTAGAACCTAAGATGCTTGAAAAAATAGGAGCTGTACATATAGTAGGGTCAGGAAGTCACTTAGAAAGGTATCAAAAACAAGTAGCAACCATAGGGTTACCCGTAGTATTTCACGGATACTTGTCTAGAACTTCTGTACACGATATGTATAAAAAATCTCATGCCATCTTATTGCCATCGGCTTCTGAAGGCTTTCCTAAGGTGATTGCTGAAGCCATGAATTATGGTTGTCTGCCTATAGTATCTCAGGTGTCCTCTATAGGTCATTATATAAAAAATGATGAGAATGGGATTTTAATACCCTCCCTAACGGCCTTATCCTTGGAAACATGTCTTAGCAAAGTTTTGGAGATGGATGAGGCAAACTATAAAGAAATGATTTCGACTCCTTTGCCATTTATTCAACGCTTTTCTTATAGGTATTATAACGAGCGAATTGAGCAGGACATCTTATAAATAGGTTTTTTTTAGAATATGTATCTCCCATTAAAAAAAAAAATGATATTTTTAAACCAAACAAATTCATTCTGACGTCTTTAATGCTACTTAAAAAATTACGCTGGACCTTCAAGCGACACCCTTTCTTGTATATGACCCGCTTTCGGTTGTTGTCTAAAAACTCCAGTGTGGACGCCATTAATGCCATGTCTTATAATACCTGGAATAAAAAAGAAGAGATACCCGGTTATTTTCAGGAGATGAATGCTAAAATCTTTAAAGATGGGCAGCCAGATTCAGATTTAGAACTTGTAAAACATTTAGTATCCTGGTTGTATGCGCACACAAGAGTAGGTCCGGGTTTAAGTGAGCCCTCAGATATAGCTTTAAAAACCATGGTCTATGGGAAAGGAGGGGTCTGTTCGGATATGGTACAGATTTTTAATAATTTCTGTGTGATTAACGATATTCAAGTGCGGGAATGGGGTACCACCAGCGCGCCCTTTAATCGAGAAAATGGTGGACATTCCTTTAATGAGGTCTATATCACTGAATTGCAAAAATGGTTGTTGATAGATCCCTCTTGGGGCATGTTGTTTTACGATGAACAGGAAACCCCGTTATCGGTTGTTGAGCTATACCAGAGGCTTCGTGCCGGAAAAAAAATCCAGTACCGGTCTTTTATTAAAGACAAACAGATTGATGCTTACCAGGTAGATAAAAATTATTTAAATGCCGATATCATCCCTTTTTTAATTTGCGACTATCGGAATAAAACCTATGATGCCTATTTAAAACTGGCAAGACCTCATGTGCCGGTTTTTATCATCCATTTTGTGGTGTATGTCTTTGGTAGAAGTTATCATTATAAGTTTCCCTTAGACAATTATAAAAAAATATTTTCCTAAGAATTTAGTTGTTATTTTTTTTGCAACTGAATGATTAATTTTATACTACCTTGCAACCTCATATGAACTTTAAACTTCAATACATTCTAGTTTGAAAACCAATATCACCTACATCTCTGCTGTTGGCTTCCATATGGCTTTGGGGTTTTTGATTTATTTAAATGAAAGTCTGGCAAAGGTCTATTTTTTTATTGCGGTCTTTTATTTTATGTACCGGATTATTTCGGTAGCAGACTCCAAAAAAACCTATGAGGTTTTAACAGCCTGTGCCTATTTTGTAGGGGCAGAAGTGTTTTTTAGAACCACCAAAGGCGCCATTTCCTATGAGGCAGGAAAGTATATGGTGATTGTGTTTGTTTTGATGGGGATGTTCTATAGGGGGTTATCCGGGAAGGGCTATCCCTATTTTATTTATCTGATGCTGTTAGTGCCTTCTATCTTTGTGGCTTCTACCACCTTGAGTTTTGATGCCAATTTCAGAACCAATATTGCCTTTGTACTAAGTGGTCCCGTATGTTTGGGCTTATCCGCCTTATTTTGTTATGACAAAAAAGTGACATTTAATCAGATGTCCCAGATTTTATTATTTATGCTACTTCCTATCATAAGCCACGCTGTTTATATTTACTTTTATGTTCCTGAATTAAAAGATATTTTAACTAGTGCTGCTTCTAATAGGTCAGCGGCAGGAGGCTGGGGTGCCAATCAAGTGGCGGCAGCATTAGGTTTAGGAATGTTTATTATGACTATTAGATTGTTCACAAAATCTCCAAGTGCAGCTCTTAAAATATTTAATGCAATTATATTAGGTTTTATTTCTTTTAGGGCTGTTACCACCATGAGCCGAGGAGGTGTTTTAGCTGCAATTCTAGCAATTTTGATATTTTTGTTTTATTATTATAATAAAGTTAATTACTCAAAAAAGAATGAAGTAATTATGGTTTTGGCTCTAGTGTTTTCAAGTTTGGCTATTACTTGGGTAATAGGAGTCAATAAAACCGATGGGTTAATTAATTTGCGTTATGCTAATAAAGACCATTTAGGACGTGAAAAACAAAGTTTGACAACCGGGCGAGCAGAACTTTTTGAAGAAGAATTGGAAGGGTTTATTGCAAACCCATTTTTAGGAATCGGCTCGAGTAGGGCTAAAGATCAACGTATTGAAGTTGATGGGCAGGGCGTTACCTCCCATAGTGAATTTAGTCGCACTTTAGCAGAGCATGGTTTACTTGGAGTGGTTATTTTATTAATTCTTATTTTTAAACCCTTAGAGATACGTTCTGGGAATAAAGGGAATTACTACTTTTATGCCTTTTTGGCCTTCTGGTTTTTAACCATCAATCACATGTCCATGCGTATTGCCATGCCAGCTTTTATATATGGACTCGCTTTATTAAATGTCACACATGAAAAACCTCCTCTACATAGGAAACCACTTAAAGCAACAGACAGCTAATATCTCGGCCATTGGCATCCTTGGTCCCAAGTTGGAGCAGGAAAGCTATATACTAAGGTATGCGTCTTCCAAACCCCATAAAGTGGCTAGACTGCTGGACATGCTTTGGTCATGCTTTAAACATAGAAAGTTAACAGATTTGGTGTTGATAGATACTTACAGCACTCAGAACTTTTATTATGCTCTTTTGGTGACTCAGCTATGTCGGTTTTTAAATTTAAAATACATTCCCATACTTCATGGCGGGAACTTGCCCCAACGCTTAAAAACCCACCCCAGGTTTTCCAAAGCTATTTTTAAGCATGCCTACAAACTCGTGTCGCCTTCCATCTATTTAAAAGAAGCCTTTGAATCTTTTGGCTATAAAAATGTGGTATATATCCCTAATAGTTTAGAGATGTCGCAGTATCCCTTTCATGAGAAACAATTAGATGAGGTAAACCTATTATGGGTACGGTCGTTTTCGAAGATTTATAATCCCCTGTTGGCTGTAAACCTTTTGAAGGCATTACAAGATCAGGGCATAAAATCTAGTCTGTGTATGGTGGGCCCAGATGCAGATGGCTCTTTAGAAGATGTAAAACAATTGGCTAAGAACTTAAATGTTTCTGTAACCATTACCGGAAAACTCCCTAAACAAGACTGGTTGGCTTTATCCAAAGACTATAACATCTTTATCAATACCACCAATTACGATAACATGCCCGTAAGCGTGATAGAAGCCATGGCCTTAGGCCTGTCTATTGTTTCTACCAATGTGGGTGGCTTACCATACTTATTAAAACATGAAAAAGATAGTCTCTTGGTGCCACCAGATAACACAGAAGCTTTTGTGGCAGCCATTAAGAAGCTTCTTGATAACCCCGAAGCCACCTGTGAAATGGCAGTTCAGGCTAGAAAAAAAGTAGAACTATTTGATTGGGAGCTGGTCAAGCATCAATGGTTTGAGCTGCTTTCTTAATTTTTGTTTTTAAGTATATTTGAAGCAAATACCCCTTTCTTTACCTTCGTTGATACTTTATAAATGGAATAGCAGATTTCATTGCTATTCTTCAAACTCCGTCTGTCCACGCCTTCGCGCCAACTCGCACCTTCGCTAAAATAGTCCACAGGACTATTTTTATATGCTCGGTCGTAACTAAAGAGGGGAGCCGTGTAGTTATTATTCATTTCTATATGTATATTAATATTAACAATCTAAGGCTCCTCCCTTCAGATGAAGGGAGGTGGCTAGACTGACGCAGGAAGTCTAGACGGAGGGTTTGAAAGTAGTCCAGACATAAAAACAAACTCCCCTTTCTTTACCTTCGTTTCTCTTCGGTAAATTTTGCCAACGCGCCAGCTCGCACCTTCGCTAAAATAGTCCACAGGACTATTTTTATACGCTCGGTCGTAACTAAAGAAGGGAGCTTGGTGTAGTTATTATTAATTGAAGTTTGGAATTTGTTTTAAAGTGTTCAAGAATTAAAATTATCCCGTATTTCTTTTAAAACAGAAGATAGGAAATCAAAAACCATGTTATTTTCAAACCGGATGACTTTATAGCCCTGATTTTCTAGATAGCTACTTCGTTTTCTATCATATTCTTGAGCTTCAGGCTTGTTATGTACCTCTCCATCCAATTCAATAATTAATTTTTCAGAAGCACAATAGAAGTCTACTATAAAATGTCCAATGCTATGTTGTTTAGTAAATCGTCTGTTGTCTAGTTGCCTAGATTTTAATTGTGTCCATAAATAGGCTTCTGCAGGAGTTAAATTTTTGCGAAGTTGTTTTCTACGTTCCTGAAATTCTTTTTTGTTATGTAAGTTTTGTTTGGACATGTATTAAAAATAGGCAATATTTTAATACATATAAAAAACAATAACAATCTAAAGCTACTCCCTTCAGTTGAAGGGCGACCAAGCGTAAAGAAATAGTCCTGTGGACTATTTTAGCGCAGGGGCGAGCTGGCGCGTGGGCATTTAAGCGAAACGCAGAGAAGATGAGACGGAGCCTGCCCGAATGCCGAACAGAATGTGGAGGCAGGCAGGGGTTTGTCTTGTTATAATAAGATTGTTTATTACTTCTTCAAATAAAAATTACCCCGTACGTCTTTTAAAACAAAAGTCAGATAGCATTTGCGAAGGCGGAACCGAAAACTGACAACCGCCCATGCCCGTCCGTAGCAATAGCGAAGGCAGAACTGATAACTGAGAACTGATAACTGAGAACCGACAACGGATAACCCACCCCTCACAACCAATTAAACCAAAAATACTTGCATAAATTACTTAACTTATTATCTTTATCACATAATTAAAAGAAATGCCCAAATACGATATTCATTTTAATATTTCTGAGCGTAAGATTTTATTAAGACTGGTAGATATCTTAGCTATTCTGGGCATGCTATACCTGGTAAGTTCCACCTTTGCATTCGATTATTTTAGCGTGACTCATGAAAACTGGACCTGGGTATTGGTGCTTATTATTTATGTGACTGTTTTTGGAACCGTATTTGAACTCTACGATTTGCAAAAAGCCTCCCTGCAATATAAGGTGCTCAGTAATATTGTGTTAACAGCCTCTATAACGGTGCTGTTCTATTTATTAACCCCGTTTTTTACTCCTTTGCTTCCTAATAACAGGATGCAGATTGTCTATTTTTATTTGGCTATTATTACGGCTCTTGTAATCTGGAGATTGATTTATATTCAGTTTATTGCGTCTCCTAGGTTTTATAAAAAAGCGCTTATTATTGGGGAAACATCCAATATCGAAACCATTGTAGATGCTTTTAAACAGGCAGATCCTAACTATAAGATTATCGGGTTTATTAACTGCGAAACCCCTCTTCATGAAACGGTAAAATACCAGGGGATTCCAGAATATGATTGTAAGGATTTACACCATCTCATTGCTAAAGAAAATGTATCCGAAATAATTGTGGCAAGTTATAATGCTGAAACCATTACTGCAGAGATTTATAACAATTTAATCCAGCTTTTAGAACGCGGATTCCCTATTAAGGAGTACACCCAAGCTTTTGAAGACATGACCTATCGGGTACCTGTCCAGTTTGTAGGAAAAGATTTTTATAAGTACTTCCCTTTTAGCCGAAGCAATCACAACAAACTCTATCTGTTTTTTCATCGCTTATTCGATCTTCTGTTTTCTTTTGTCGGACTTATAATAGGATGTGTTTTTGTCCCGTTTGTACTCTTAGGCAATCTCATAGCCAATAAGGGCCCCTTGTTTTATTATCAGGATCGGGTGGGAAAGAATGGCAAGCTGTTCTCTATTGTAAAATTTCGAACCATGGTGGTCGATGCCGAACAAAATGGTGCTGTATGGGCACAAAAGAATGATGTGCGTGTTACACCGTTTGGAAGGTTTTTAAGAGGCTCTAGAATCGATGAGTTTCCTCAGTTTCTAAACATTTTAAAAGGGGATATGAGTTTGATAGGTCCCAGACCCGAACGTCCACATTTTGTAAACGAACTCTCGCAGGTAATACCCTTCTATGAAACCAGACATATTATCAGACCAGGCTTAACAGGATGGGCTCAGGTAAAAGTGCGTTACGGCTCGACAGTTGAAGATAGTCTGCTAAAACTACAATATGATTTGTATTATATCAAACACCGAAGTTTCTTTTTAGATGCCAATGTGATTGTAAAGACCTTAAGTACCATGTTGTTTTTTAGGGGGCAGTAGGTTGTCGGTTGTCGGTTAACGGTTTTCGGTTTTTAAAAAAGAAACTTTTTATTATCAAATATAATTTTTAAATTTCACTCACAACTCACAACTCACAACTCACAACTCACAACTCACAACTCACAACTCACAACTCACAACTCACAACTCACAACTCACAACTCACAACTCACAACTCACAACTCACAACTCACAACTCACAACTCACAACTCACCTAGAATAATACCAAATCAAAAACACATACCTCAATCCCAAGGCAAGAAGTAGTGGGAGTAGGGCGGTGGCAAACACTTGAATGCCTACAAGCCAATGGAAGCTCATGAGACACAACATAATCACTAAGAATTTCAGGTATTTAATAAACCACAACTTAGGAGTTGGTTTAATAAGCTGTCCAATAACAAAAAGGTTTAAAACAAAGGCCCAAAGCAGGTTGTAATTTTGCGCTGTTGCGTCGTGGTCTGTGGCAAACCAAAGCAGTAAGATAAGCACTCCAATAAGTCCGGTGATTGAAAATATAAGGATATCTAGAAGCCTGGTTCTACGTTGGTTTTTATAATCTAAATAGGTGATACTAACGATGATAAGGCCCAGAATACTAAATATCACATAGGGACTAAACAAAAACTGGTTAGAAACGGGCATCTCTCTTTTTTCAAATACCACACGATTTTGTTGTACCAGACTCTGGTTGCTATTAGCTAATGTGGCTTCTCCAAAGAAGGTGTGAATATATTCAGGTAGGAACATATGTTCTTCTGGAGTTGCCGGTCTGTCTATCACAGAGCCTAAGGCCAAATCGATACCAACCCCACCCCAGGAGTTTGTAGGAACTTTTTCGCGAATCAGGCGCCTAAAGGTTTGTGGTTTAAAGTCTTTAGGAATATTAAAGACAACTTCAGAGTTACTGTTTTTTACTAAAACGTCTTTGATTCTCGTGGCACAATTGTCATAGAAAAAATCGTAGAGATAGGCTCTGTTTTCTGGCTTGATATTGTTTAATAAATAATCGTAAAGCTGTTGTTTTTCTATTTGAGTCAGGTTGAGTGTTTGCTCTTCAATGGTTCTGTTTTGATAGACATAAGCATTATAGAAATCTTCGTAAGGATTCTTTCCTATTAAATAATGCAATTTCCCCTGTGCAAATTTCAGATAAAAATTAGGGGTGTTAAAGTCGTAAATACCATAGTTATAGACGTCATCTATTCCAAAACGTCGGTCTTTAATTCTGAAGCCACTATGTCCGAAAGCATCGTTTAAGGAGGTTCCTGGACCAATAGTTAAGACGCTAATCTCAGCATCTGGCGAGAGACGTCTTGTTTGTGAAAATGAGGAAAGAACAACAAAAAGGCATGCACTGAAGGCTAAAACAATTTTTTGCATAAGGTGGTTTTATTTGCTTCAAATTTAGTGAAAACTATGTGATTTGATGAAGCTTGTTTGAGTTCTTTGTACTGCTTTATTTCAGAGTTAGGGAGGGGGGCTTTTTTTCGGTGTGATATGTATTTGAAACAATTGTTTTATATGTTCATTTTTTCCATTGATGAAAAAACGAACCAAAAAAATCTAGGCTGATTTTAATTTTCTTGAAAACCACGTAAAATCTCTATCATGCGGATGGCAATCGCTTCGCTAGGACATCCTCCTTCATCCACCGCTTCAGATTTCACCTTGTTTTACTACGAAAATAAAAATAGGCCGTTTGTCAGTTAAAGAAGCAAGAGCTTTATTTTACCATTTGAATAGATATAATAAATAGTAATTATCTAGGCTTGTTGTTTTAAGAGGGGGAGCCTAGTAAGGTTAATGTTAATTTCCTTTTTATAAATCTTAGAATTTATCTAAAAACACTAAAATCTATTTTTAAAGAAAACACATTGGAATACAAGGCAATACTTTGGTCGCCAATATCTGTAAAGGCATAATCTACTTGAATGCCTTTGTATTTAAAACCAACACCCATGCTGGGTTGGAAACTCACACGCTCGTTATTGTCTATTTGTAATTCGTTTTGAAAGTTCCCGATGCCTGTTCTTAAATAAATCATATCAATATAACCAAATTCCAAACCTAAAGCAGGATTGATACTAGCAAAAGAGGTGGAGATAATATCGTTGTTTTCTTCAAAGCGAATGTTTAAATCTACTTCGGCTAACAGGGAATAATCGTATCGAATAATAAACTTTTTAGAGACTCCAAATTGTAGTTTTGGAATGGTAAGCTCGGTTGTTTCTGGTAGTTCCTGGTTTTCTCCTTCTACAGCATCTTGTATGGTAGCAAAGGCTTCTTCGTTAATAGCCCAGGTATTAAACGTGGTGGTAATATCTCTTGCCATAATCCCAAACTTCCACTCGTCTCTGGTTTGAAATTGAACAGCTGCATCTAGTCCAAAACCCCAGGAAGAGGCAAAGTCGCCAATGACACGACGAATGACTTTGGCATTAATGCCATAGTTTAAACCATCTAAGGGTAATTTTCTGGCATAGGAAAAGGTCACGCCATAATCGGCTGTTGAAAACAGACTGATTCTATCGTAGTTGATATTTCCTTCGTCGTCTATAAGTTGTGTGGTATTTAAAATATCATCGACTGCAAATCGGATGAGAGAGATTCCAATCGCACTTTTGTCGTCTATAGGCATGGCAAAACCAATATAATCGTAGTTGGCAATGCTTTCAAAATAACTGGAGTGCATTAAGGCCAATTGTTTGTCTTCCAGATGCACTAAGCCAGCAGGATTCCAATATCCGGAATTTACATCTGCTGTGTGAGCCGTTACGGCATTACTCATGCCTAATGCAGCAGCATCCACCCCAATATTCATAAATTCGTTGGAATATTTCCTGGCTTGTCCAAAGACTGCCATAGTAATTAATAGAAGTAAACTTGTTAGTTTTGTTTTCAAATGTGAATTTATTTCTGCAAATATGCTATAATTTTTCAACATATTAAACTTCAAAATACGGTACTTATTGTGTATTTGTAGTCCTTTGCCATATAAATGTCAAAATAATCGTTGAAAGTTGTTTTTGTTTCGCTAAAGCTACTTCGTCAGTTGTTGGTATTTGGATTGTTAATATTAGAATTTTAAAAATGGTTCTTAAAATCTGTTTGGTGACATATAAAGGCACAAAATACACTCGAACAGACTAAGTTTTTATTCATCATTTTAAAACACATATGGTATTAGACAAAAATAGTTTGCTATTTTTACATCACAAAAGCATTATTTAATGAAAAAACAGATTCCAAATATCGTTACCTTATTAAATTTATTCTCTGGTTGTATAGCCGTTTTATTTGCTGTAAACAATCATTTTATTGCAACAGCAGGCTTTGTTGCCTTAGGTATTTTCTTTGATTTCTTTGATGGCTTGTTGGCTAGAAAGTTAAACGTGCAAAGTGCCATTGGAATTCAATTAGATTCTTTGGCAGATATGGTTACCAGTGGTTTGGTGCCAGGGATTATCATGTTTAAATTGTTGGTGATGGCCAGTGATACAGAAGATTTAATCTCTTTTTCTAACGATTGGAACAGTGCCATGCATTGGCAGGAATTTCAATTTGCACCTATAGCCCTCATAGGGTTTTTTATCACCTTGGCTTCGGCCTATAGATTGGCTAAATTTAATATAGATGAAGATCAGCAGTCTTATTTTAAAGGCTTGCCAACTCCTGCAAATACCTTAATGATTTTGTCCTTGCCACTCATCATGGAGTTTCAAAACAACGATGCTATGAATTCAATGATTTTAAATCCATGGTTTTTAATTGTTCTAACTTTTGTAAGTGCTTATTTAATGGTGTCGCCCATAAAGTTATTTGCATTAAAATTTAAAGATTGGAGCTTTAAAAATAATGCCATGCGTTATATCTTTATCATTTTATGTGTGGTCTTATTAGTTGTGTTGCAGTTTGCAGCCATTCCTTTGATTATCTTGATTTATATTTTGTTGTCATTGGTTGGACAGAATGGGATTAGATAAGTTTTCTTGCAAAGAGCTTATTTTTCTCGAAGGTCTCAAATGCATCTATTCTGTCAGTCTGAGCCTGTCGAAGACCATATAATTAACCATTTTTAATACATCATTTGATTTTTGGATAGCACTTCGACAAGCTCAGTGTGACAAAGATTATGTTTTATTGAAATTTTGAAATTGGATTTTCTTTTTTTAAATATTGAATAATAAATATAAAATAATAAATAAACGATGGCATCAGGATTTTTTGCATTACTAGACGACATTGGCGTCCTTATGGACGATGTTGCAGCTATGAGTAAAATTACCACTAAAAAAACAGCTGGTATTTTAGGAGACGATTTAGCAGTGAATGCGGAGAAGGCTTCCGGTTTTGTCTCTTCCAGAGAGCTGCCTGTTCTTTGGGCCATTACCAAAGGCTCTTTTTTAAACAAGCTGATTATTTTACCAGTCGCATTTTTATTCAGTGCTTTTTTACCCTGGGCCGTAACCGTTATTTTGGTGTTAGGTGGTATTTATCTGGCTTTTGAAGGCGCTGAAAAAGTTTATGAGTATTTAGTACCACATAAAGATGTTACAGCTACTTTGGAAGCTGAACCTCTTTCGGAAAAAGAAATTCTAGACCAGGAGAAACAGAAAATTAAATCGGCTATTCTAACCGATTTCATCTTATCGGTTGAAATTGTCATTATTGCTTTAGGAACCGTAGTAGGTAGAGATCTTTTATTTCAAGTATTGGTGGTATCTGTTGTCGCCATAATTGCCACCGTTGGGGTGTATGGTATTGTAGCTTTTATCGTTAGAATGGACGATTTTGGTTTGCGCTTAATACAATTAGGAAATGGGAAGGGGTTTTTAAGATGTATTGGAAACTTTTTAGTGCAGGCCCTGCCTAAAGTGATCAAATCGCTTTCCGTGATAGGAACCATTGCTTTATTATTGGTTGCTGGAGGTATTTTTTCACATAATATAGAATTCCTACATCATGTTTTGGAATCTTGGCCAAGTATGCTAAAGGATTTTGTAATTGGACTAGCAGTTGGATTTATAGCCCTTTTGGTTTTTAAGCTTATTATGAAAGTTGTGGGAATGATTCGTGGATGATGTTCTTATTTTCACGCAAAGACGTAAAGGTTTTTTTATCTTGTAGGTTTGTTATTAGTTTACAGACTAACTGTTGTAGTTGTAGTTTAAGTTGTTTTTTTCGGAAACCTGGCTACTGTCAGGCGGGCGGACAGCCCCGCTAGAACACACTTTTTCGGCACAGGTAAGCAGTTGTAAATTGGTTTCGCAGAGTTGCACGGAGGCATTAAAGAGTTGCACAGAGCGTATTGCTAATTGAGGATTTTCCTAGATTATGATATAAGGTCTTTGCTATGGTAAGTTCCTAAAACCTATTACCTCATTCCTAATGCCTATTAGAAGAAAGCTTACTCTCTAATCTTCTTTTTACGCAGTTCAAAATTCTGACCTAAATAGACCTTTCTCACCATCTCATCATTAGCTAATTCTTCTGGCTCTCCTGCTTTAAGAATGCTCCCTTCAAACATTAAATAGGTTCTATCTGTAATGGCTAAGGTTTCTTGAACGTTATGGTCTGTAATAAGTATTCCAATATTCTTCTTGGTTAGCTGGGCTACAATACGCTGTATGTCTTCAACAGCTACTGGATCGACCCCGGCAAAAGGTTCATCCAATAAAATAAAACTGGGATCTGTCGCTAAAGCTCTCGCTATTTCGGTACGTCGTCTTTCTCCACCAGATAATAAATCGCCACGACTTTTACGGATATGCCCCAAGCCAAACTCGTCGATTAAAGATTCCATTTTATCTTGCTGTTCTTTCTTTGTTAATTTGGTGAGTTGCAGCACACTTAAAATATTGTCTTCGATACTTAATTTTCTAAATACGGAAGCTTCTTGCGCCAAATATCCAATCCCATTTTGAGCACGTTTGTACATGGGATACTTGGTAATATTTGTTTTGTTTAGATGAATACTACCTCCATTAGGTTTAATTAAGCCAACAATCATATAAAAGGAGGTTGTTTTTCCTGCCCCATTAGGGCCTAAAAGTCCAACTATTTCACCTTGATTGACTTCCAGGGAAACATCTTTTACTACTTTTCGTCCACTGTAGGACTTCATTAAATTATCGGCTCTTAACTTCATATCATCAGGTAATAGGTGCTAAAATAGTAAATTAGCTAGACACTCTAAAGATTCTACTTTTATTTATTATAAGTTTAACGGCAATCCTGTTAGACACATATTTTGTATACTCAAAACTTTTAATTCTTTCTTTTTTGCATTGCCCAAAAAAGAAACAAAAAAGTCTAGGCTTACGAAGCTTTATCTAAATTGATCATTCGACACCTAAATTTTAGGAACTCGCTTGAAAAATCTTTATAAATTAGAGATCTTGCTAGCTCAAACAGCCTAAAATTTCACGGCGTTTTCATTTCCAATTTTACAATAAATCTTCGATAGGCCGAAATTATGAGTTTTTATAAACAACTATAAAATATTGAACCTATTGGAACACCAATAAAGATTATAGATGTAAAGAGGATAAGGGTGTGTTAGGTTTAACGTGCCTCCTCTAAAGCGTCCCAAAACTCGTAGGCACGACGTAAATGAGGAATTACAATGGTGCCACCAACCAAGGTTGCAATGCCTAAAGCTTCTACCACTTCTTCTTTCTTTAAACCTATTTTATGACTGGTTTCCAGGTGATACTTTATGCAATCGTCGCAACGCAACACCGTAGACGCTACCAAACCTAATAATTCTTTGGTTTTAACATCTAGAGCCCCTTCTTGGAACGCATTGGTGTCTAGATTAAAAATACGCTTGATGATTTTATTATTATCCGCTAAGATTTTATCGTTCATTTTAGAGCGATAATCATTGAATTCGTTAATTATGTCTGACATCTTTTTTCTCTTGTTTTTCTTTTTTCTTTTGATTTCTGACTACTATTTTAGAAATATAGATACTCACTTGATAAAGTATTAATATAGGAATAGCCACGATAACCTGACTCGCAATATCCGGAGGTGTAATAACGGCTGAAACAATTAACACGATAACCAGTGCGAACTTTCGATATTTTTTTAGAATTTGTGGGGTTACCAATCCTATTTTTGTTAAGAAATAAATGATAATTGGTAATTCGAAAATGAGCCCAGAAGCTAATGCCGATGATCTTACTAAGGAAATATAAGAACTGATATCAATTTCGTTTGAAATTTCGCTGCTCACACTATAGGTCCCTAAAAAGTTAATAGATAAAGGAGTGACGATATAGTATCCAAATAACACACCTAAAAAGAATAAAAATGAAGAAATAATGATAAACCCTCTGGAGTGTTTACGTTCATTAACATGAAGTCCAGGACTTAAAAACTTCCAAAACTGATAAATAACATATGGAAAAGCTATAACCAAACCGGCATAAATAGACGTCCAAATATGAGCAGAAAACTGTCCTGCCATGGTTCTGTTTTGAATTCTAAAAGGAAACTCGTCTAAACAAAAGCTGGTGTCCACCCCAATAAATTGCGACATACGGCAAAGCCACTTATAGGTTGGGAAATCCATTCTTTTAGGACCGAAAATAATGGTATCGAAAATAAAATCTGAAAATATAAACGCGCCAGCTCCACAAATTAGAATAGCCATGGTGGCACGAATTAAATGCCAGCGTAAATCTTCCAGATGATCGAGGAAAGACATCTCGTTCACATTCTTTTTTGTCATTATAAAATGCCTTCTTTAATTAAATCGTGTACGTGAACCACTCCAGCATAACGCCCTTTTTTCTCTACAAGTAGTTGCGAAACACCATGCTTTTCCATCAGTTCCATAGCATCTACAGCCATGGCATTGGAGTCAATTCGTTTGGGGTGTTCGCTCATAATATCTTTGGCCGTCAGTTTTGTAAAGTCGTCTGTTTTACTTAACATACGTCTTAAATCCCCATCTGTAATAATTCCTATTATCTTTCCATTTTCGACTACAGCTGTTACTCCCAGCATTTTTTCGGTAATCTCAACGATAATATCTTTAATCCCAGTTTCTAGGCTGACACTTGGTTTTTGGTTTACCTCAGACATGTCGCTAACACGTAAGTATAATTTTTTCCCTAAAGCTCCACCTGGATGATACTTGGCAAAATCTTTACTTGAAAAACCTCTTAATTGTAACAAACAAATAGCTAAGGCATCACCTATAACTAATTGTGCTGTGGTGCTGGTAGTTGGAGCTAGGTTATTAGGACAGGCTTCTTTTTCAACATAGGCATTTAATACATAATCTGCCTGTTGCCCTAGAAAGGAGTCGATATTACCTGTAATGGCAATCATTTTGTTTTTGGCATTCTTAATAAGAGGGACTAAAACTTTTATTTCAGGAGTGTTTCCACTTTTAGAAATACAAATAACCACATCATTTTCAAGAATAAGCCCTAAATCGCCATGAATGGCGTCTGCAGCATGCATAAAAACAGCAGGTGTTCCTGTAGAGTTTAAAGTGGCTACAATTTTAGTAGCAATAATGGCACTTTTACCAATTCCGGTAATGATGACACGTCCGGTAGAGTTGTAAATTAACTCCACTGTAGCTGCAAATTCTTCGTTAATATAACTGGAAAGGTTAAAGATGGCTTTGCTTTCCATCTCAATCGTTTGTTTTGCAGTAGCTATAATAGAATTCTGGTTGTTCAAAATTTATTATTTTTTTGGGTTGATGCTTTTAAAGAATTTATTATCTTTAAAGTTATTCAAACTCACGTAAGTTTTTATTTGTTTAAATATGCTACAAAGCTAACGAAAAAAAATTGTGGGTTTCTAAATACATTAGGATAATTAATAGCATTTAATTTTAATGTATGATATAATAGTGTAAATTAAAATTAAAAGATTCATGTCTATAATTGAAAAAGACTTACATAAGGCCTTAAAAACATTTTTTGGATTTAGTAAGTTTAAAGGATTACAAGAAGAAGTGATTTCAAGCATTTTGTCTCAAAACCACACATTTGTAATTATGCCAACAGGGGGAGGTAAATCTTTATGTTACCAACTACCTGCCCTCATGCAAGAAGGAACAGCCATTATTGTTTCTCCATTAATAGCTTTAATGAAAAATCAGGTAGATGCCATAAGAGGTATTTCTAAGGACGAGGGAATTGCTCATGTTTTAAATTCGTCTTTAAATAAAACTGAAATAAAACGTGTCAAACAAGACATTGTAGATGGGGTTACTAAATTGCTCTATGTGGCACCAGAATCGTTAACAAAGGAAGAGAATGTCGAATTTTTACGTTCTGTAAAAATTTCCTTTATGGCTGTGGATGAAGCCCATTGTATTAGTGAGTGGGGTCATGATTTCCGACCAGAATACCGAAATTTAAAACATATTATCCAACGTATTGGCGATAATATTCCAATTATTGGCTTAACGGCAACGGCTACTCCAAAAGTTCAGGAAGATATTTTAAAGAATTTAGCTATTCCTGATGCCAAAACGTTTAAAGCGTCATTTAACAGACCTAATTTGTATTATGAAATACGTCCTAAAACCAAACAAGTAGATGCCGATATCATTCGTTTTATAAAACAAAATAGTGGAAAATCGGGGATTGTATATTGTTTAAGTAGAAAACGTGTGGAAGAACTGGCGCAGACACTTCAGGTAAATGGAATTAAAGCGGTGCCTTATCATGCAGGTTTAGATGCAAAAACAAGATCGAAACATCAGGATATGTTCCTTATGGAAGATATCGATGTGGTTGTTGCCACCATTGCTTTTGGTATGGGTATAGATAAACCAGATGTGCGTTTTGTTATTCATCACGACATTCCTAAAAGTATTGAAAGCTATTATCAAGAAACAGGTCGTGCCGGACGCGATGGAGGAGAAGGGCATTGCCTTGCTTTTTACGCCTATAAAGACATAGAAAAATTAGAGAAATTTATGTCTGGAAAACCTGTGGCTGAGCAGGAAATTGGTCAGGCCTTATTACAAGAAGTTGTAGCCTATGCCGAAACCTCTATTTCTAGAAGAAAATTTATTCTTCATTATTTTGGAGAAGCCTTTGATAATGAGACGGGTGAAGGTGGTGATATGGACGACAATATGCGTTTTCCTAAAAAGAAACGGGAAGCCAAAGACGATGCCAAACTGGTTTTAGAAACGGTTGAAGCCACCCACGAAAAATATAAGGCTAAAGATTTGGTACATGTTATTGTAGGAAAAGCCAATGCCTTAATAAAATCTCATAGAACAGATGAACTATCCTTTTTTGGAAAAGGAAAAGATAAAGATAAAAGCTACTGGATGGCTTTGGTTAGACAGGTGCTTGTAGCCGGCTATTTAATGAAAGACATTGAAACCTATGGGGTGATAAAAATCACTAAAAAAGGAAAAGACTTTATAAAACACCCGGAATCTTTTATGATGACTGAAGATCATGTGTTTGATAGTTCTGGTAACGAAAACATCATTACTTCCAGCAAAGGAGGTGGCGCAGTAGCTGATGAGGCTTTAATGAACATGCTTAAAGATTTACGTAAAAAGAACGCTAAAAAACTGGGGGTGCCCCCTTTTGTTATCTTCCAAGACCCTTCTTTAGAAGATATGGCTCTTAAATACCCATTAACCTTAGAAGAGTTGAGTAATGTTCATGGCGTAGGAGATGGAAAAGCTAAAAAGTACGGACAAGATTTTATCAAACTAATTTCTAATTATGTGGATGAAAACGAGATCATTCGTCCAGATGATATGATTGTAAAATCTACAGGAACCAATTCCTCTTTAAAACTCTATATCATTCAAAATATTGATAGGAAATTGCCTCTTAACGATATTGCTTCTGCCAAAGGCATGGAGATGAAAGATTTTATAAAAGAAATGGAAGCCATTGTGTTTTCTGGAACCAAACTGAATATCAATTACTGGTTAAATGATCTTTTGGACGAAGACCAACAGGAAGAAATCCACGAGTACTTCATGGAAGCACAAACCGATAAGATAGACGAAGCTATTGATGAGTTTGATGGCGATTATGATGATGAAGAACTGCGTTTGTACCGTATTAAGTTTATTAGTGAAGTAGCGAATTAGATGGATTAGGCATTAGGGGTTAGGTGTAAGAATTGACGTGTTAGGTGTGAGGGGATTAGGTTTGTGATTGGAAGGAATTTTGAACGTTAAGGACCTTATTTTCTAAAAACCTTTTAGAGATAGTTAATTTTTATAGAAGTCTGTCTCAGTCTATCTCATTAAGTACTAACATTATTAATTTTTAATTATTCATTCTTAATTCCATTGATTATCTTTGCACTTTCATTAAAAATATAAAAAATGCAAGACGGTTTATACGCAAAATTCAACACCAATAAAGGAGAGATATTAGTTGCTTTAGAGTTCAAAAAAACACCTGGAACAGTAGGTAATTTTGTGGCTTTAGCAGAAGGAAATATGGAGAATTCCATAAAACCTCAAGGCAAGCCTTATTACGATGGGCTTAAGTTTCATAGGGTAATTCCAGATTTCATGATTCAAGGTGGATGCCCTCAAGGTTCTGGAACAGGAAATCCAGGCTATAAATTTGACGATGAGTTTCATCCAGATTTAAAGCACGATGCGTCAGGAATTTTATCTATGGCTAATGCTGGACCTGGAACCAATGGTTCTCAATTTTTTATTACACATGTTGAAACTCCTTGGTTGGATAATAACCATACAGTTTTTGGAAAAGTTATTGAAGGACAAGACGTGGTGGATGCTATTGCTCAGGGAGATGAAATAGAAACTCTTGAAATTATTAGAGTAGGAGCAGATGCAGAGGCATTTCATGCCATAGAAGCTTTTAGAACGTTTGAAGGAGCACGTGAAAAACGTATTACAGAAGAGCGCGAAGCTAAAAGAGCAGAATTAGATAAGTTAGCAGAAGGTTTTGAAGAAACTAAAAGTGGTTTACGCTATCAAATTTTACAAAAAGGTACAGGAACAAAAGCCGAAAAAGGTAAAACCGTATCTGTACATTATAAAGGACAATTAGCAGATGGAACCGTATTCGATTCTTCTTACAAACGCAAACAACCTTTAGAGTTCCCAATAGGTATGGGACAGGTAATAGCTGGTTGGGACGAAGGGATTCAGTTATTACATGTTGGAGATAAAGCCAGATTGGTAATTCCTAGCGATTTAGGTTACGGAAGTGCTGGTGCTGGTGGTGTTATTCCTCCAGATGCGACATTGATTTTTGATGTGGAATTAATGGATGTTAAGTAAAAGAGAATATGAGATAATAGCGTTTATAAAGCAAAAAGCCTTGAAGTTTTAGATTTCAAGGCTTTTTTTATTATGTGTTTTTATTCTTTTTTACCCTTTTGGGAACATCAATACAAATTGTGCTCTAAAGCCCCAGTCTGCAGTGTTTCCGTTTCCATAAGGAACTCTAGGACCTACAGCTATTTGTGCAGGTTGTTTCCCCATTTTTATAACTTTAGCTCCAATGAGATGAATATTACCAGAAGTAGAATTGTAATCCCAGCTTTGAGTAAGTTCGGTATTTAAGGCTAAGCTATAACCTCCTTTAAAGTTTTTGGCAATAAAGGGCTGAACAAAAGTGCTGTTTACATCGGCTCTATCAGAAGCGCCTGCAACAGACCATATATGGTTTACTAGGGCTCCTATAGTTAATTGCCCAACTTGTTTTAGAGCTACAGCGGTAGGACCAACACCAAACTTGCCTGAGCCCAATAGATTATCCGTGCTAGTTGGCACAAGTAATACTGGCCCAGCTCCCCAAATAAGACCTCCAGACGTAGGAGCCTTAGGAGAGAAGAAAGCACTAACTACAGCATCTCCGAGCCCTGTTTGATTGCCACTATCTCCAAAGACATCCGATTGAGAAATGATAGGTAAAATTACACGAGCAATTAAATTCCAGTCTTCACTAATACTTAAAGGTATGACTGGTTGGACGTTTAGTGTAAATCGCGTGCCATCTGCTGCACCAATTCCAAAATCTGTATTTGCTTGGAAAGGAACACTAATAAGGCTAGCGATTGGGTTTAAAAGTTGTTTTGCCAATTGATCAGAACCTGAAGTTTCTTCCTGTTGTAATTCAGCTTTATCACTAGTAGTTATTTGAGCATTAGCCAAAGTTGTTACTAATACGAATAGTAAAATTAGCTTTATTTTTTTCATTTGTAATTATTTAGTTGGTTTCTCCATGAGGAGCTGTTTCTACGTCTTGATGTTTTTTGTTTTTTCCACTACCAATTGGAATACCAACGCCTAAATATATGGATCTGTTATATTGCTTTCCTTCAACTGGGTTTTTATTGATATTAACCAAACCGTAATAATATTTTAGGTTAATATTCATTCCCATTTTAGACATTAACTTGTAATTAATACTTCCCATTAATCCGGCATCTAGTGCCGTGGTTTGGTCTTTTATGTCTAACTTATAGCTTAAATCCTCTTTATCAATCACTCTGTTAGTAAAGAGATCATGTGCTTTGTACCTTAAGCCAAGCATGGTTCCAGCTCCTAAATAAAAGCGGTCTCCAAACTTTCTCTTAATAACAAGAGGGACATTAAAATAATTAATTTTACGTTGTACAGAACCCCCTTCGAAAGCAGCATCTAAATCGGGATTGTTTAAGCTGTAAACGGCAATATCTTCAGCTCCCATAGTGGATTTTACAATCACACCTGTATTGAAAATCCAATCGGGACTTTTCTTGATATTCATGTCGAAGTAAAACCCTAAATAAAAATTGGGACCCATATTAGAGGAAATCCCCTCTAAGCTAGAGAAATCTGCTCCTCCATCTAAACCAAATTCAATGTATTCCGAATTTAATTTATCTCCAAATAACAGAGATATTAATACTTGTGATTGAGCCTGGTAGCTTGCTAGTAAACATAGGGAAAGGAGAATAAAATATCTCTTCATTTTATTAAGATCTTTTTAGAGGGTATATTAAACTTCATGGCTTGAATGAGGTATTTTTTTAGCCATAAATAATTATGTACAACCTAAACAAAAGTAATTTTATTTTAATATAAATTAACCATTAAGATGTTTTTTTTAGATTGAATTGTTGTCATGGATTAATAATTATAGTTTGTCGTTTTTTTTTAGATAGATAATTCTACCTTTATACTTTAAGACATCCTAAATGATCTATACATTTATTGAGCACATGATAACAGCTATAACTAAGACTTTTTTTGTGAGTTTGATTTATAGAAAGACACGTTTTTTATTTCCCTGTCTGTTTAGCTTATATCTTATGCTTCCTTTAAGCCTTTTTGCTCAAGACGACATTCAACCTCAAGTAAATAAAAAGCCTAAGGTCGCCTTAGTTTTAAGTGGAGGTGGTGCAAAAGGCATTGCTCATATTCCTGTTTTACAAGCTTTAGACAGCTTGGGAATTGTACCAGATTTAATAGTTGGTACCAGTATGGGGGCTGTTGTTGGAGGCATGTATGCCATGGGGTATACTGGAGATAGTATTGCTAAAATTGCTAGCCAGGCAAAATGGGGCGAACTTTTAGGAGGAGATGTGTCTTTAAAAGATGTAGGTGTAGAAGAGAAAAGTGAATTTGGACGTTATTTGGTTAATTTAGATTATATCAATGGAAAACCTAAAATTAAAGCCTCTCTTTTAAAGGATCAGAATCTTAGAGAATTTTTGTCAACCGTTATGTACCCTGTTTATAATGTGACGGATTTTGACGATTTAGCCATCCCTTTTCGAGCGGTAACTACAGATCTTGTCAACGGTCATGCAGTGGTTATTAAAGAGGGATCGCTTGCTCAAGCTATTAGAGCCAGTATGTCTATTCCAAGTGTGTTTCAGCCTGTGCCTTATAATGAAACCTTATTGGTGGATGGTGGTGTAGTAGATAATTTTCCAACAGGTATTGCCAAAGAATTGGGAGCAGACATTATTATAGGAAGTAATGTTGGAGGAGGCTTACAACCCAAAGAGAAATTAGATAATATAGCGACTATTTTGTTTCAAATGTCTATGTTGACTAGTAATCTGAAAGACCCTGCAAATAAAGCCTTATGTGATATTTTAATAGACCACGTTGGAAACTTAAGTTACTCTACACAGGATTTCGAAAAAAGTGATGCTATTTATAAACAAGGTTTAATAGCAAAATCTGCCAGTATTGATTCATTAGCTATTTTGGCAAAACAGCTAAACACCTATAAACAAAGAGAACATGCATTGCCCGAAATGAAAAACAACATTGTTTTCGATAGTATTCAATATCACAACATAAGCAAAGAAAACTTAAACCTGTTAAAGGCGAGAATGCAAGTTTTTGCTCATAAAAGGTATGATATCAACGAACTATTAGCGGCTACAGACAGAGCTATGGGGACAGAACTTTTCTATCAAATTAACTATCATGTTGAAGTCGTTGAAGGTAAAAATATCCTGCATTTAAATGCTGTTGAAAAAGCAAAAAATCAAATAAGTGGCGCCTTACATTATGATACCCAGCAAGGGGTAGGTTTGGTGGTTAATTATACAGGAAGAAATATATTAGGCTATTATTCCAGATTGTTAATTGGTTTAGATATTGCCGAACAACCTAAATTTAGGATCCAATATCAGCAAAATGTTGGAGACACTAAAAGCTGGTGGTGGCGGGCAGAAACTTTTGGGCAGCGCGTGAAACAGAACTTCTATTTGCAAGGGAATAAAGGGGAAGAATTAAAAAACAGCTATTTTCAAATGTATGGACAGATAAATAAAAACCTGTCATCTATATACAATTATATAGGTCTAGATTTAATTTATAGTTATACCAAATTAAAACCATCTGTAGATCCTTCTTTTAACGACAATGTTTACGATTTAAGAAAGTACACCTATGGTAATTTGGAGGTAAACTTACAGTTTCAGCACAACTCTATGAATCAGGTTTTCTTTGCAACTTCCGGAACATATTTTAATACAAGAATAGGTAGAACCTTAGCAAGTAAGGTGGAGGTATCTTTAGATGTTAATTCCCAAAATGATGTAGAGGGAATAACAAACGGATTTTCGAAATTTAGTTTCTTGTTTGAAAAACGGATGCCCATAACCGAAAAAACATCACTTATTACAGGACTAAGTACTGGGTTTATGTTTATGGACGATGTAGATGCAAACGACATATCTGTTTTAGAATACGGACCTACAGCTAAATATTTTTTAGGTGGAAATTTAGTAAGACCTATTAGAGATGCCATAGTTTTTCAAGGCCTGAAAGATTCCGAATTAATCGCTTCGCAGTATATGAAATTGCATATCGCAACACAATTCAATCCATTAAACAACATCTATTTAACACCTTATGTTAACTTGGCTTCCGTTGGATTTGGTGATTTTGACGATTATATGACAGATGCCTTTTCACCTAAGGGAAACTGGGTTAATACTACAGATACAAGTCTACTTTTTTCAGCAGGAACTACCATTTCCTATAATTCTATTTTAGGACCAGTAAATTTTGATATGGCTTATATAAATGATTTAAATAAAGTGAAGCTCTTTTTTAGTGTTGGACTAAAATTGAGTATTCCATATTAATTGATAAGTTGTTTTTTATATAAACTTTTAGTCTTCGACCTCCGACGTTTCTGGGTCTTTTTTACTTGCTAAGCGTAAAATGATATAGCCTACAATTCCAGAAACTAAAGAACCGATGATAATTCCCACCTTCGAGGAGTTTATAAACACCAGATTGTTACTAAAAGCCAAGTTGGCAATAAAAATAGACATGGTAAACCCAACACCTGCAATGCAGGCAATACCTACTATTTGTTTAAAATTGATGCCAGAAGGGAGTTCGGTTATTTTTAGTTTAACGCCTAAATAGGAGAAGAGACTAACACCTACTAGTTTCCCAACAAACAAACTAATAGCGATATAAGTAATTAAGTCAAAATTTAAATCGGAATCCGTACTTAATACCACTCCTGCATTAGCAAAGGCAAAAACAGGCAGAATAAAATAGGCTGTCATGCTATGGAGTTTATGTTCTAAATGCTGTAATGGCGATCTGACTTCAGAAATTAAATCGTCTAAATCATCTATATACTGTACTTCCTCTTTTGTTAATAAGTGATGATCGTTGTCGTCATACTCTTCTAAGATGTTTTTTGAAACAGAGGTCAGGTTTACCGAAAAGGAGTTGATGTTAATTCTTCTTTTAATAGGAATAGTGAAAGCTAGTAGCACCCCAGCAATGGTTGGATGAATTCCCGATTTTAAAAATAAAAACCAGATAATAACAGCCAATACTATTCCAATTTCAAAGGAATAATGTTTTTTATGATATAGGGTTGCTAATAAGCCTATTAATCCCAAACCAATAAGGATAAATGTCCAATTGATATCGCTGCTATAAAATATAGCTATAACCAGTACTGCCGCAATATCGTCTATTATAGCAAAAGCTGTAAGGAATATTTTTAAACTTAAGGGGACTCTTTTTCCTAAGGTAGCAAGAATAGCCAAGGCAAAGGCAATGTCTGTAGCCATAGGTATTCCCCAACCACCTGTTGTATTTGGGTCTTGATTTAAAAAGAAATATAACCCAACAGGAGCCAGAACACCTCCTAAGGCAGCTACAAATGGAAAACTTGCTTTTTTAAGCGTATTAATTTCACCTGTTAATAGTTCCCGTTTTAATTCTAAACCAATTAAAAAGAAAAATATAGCCATTAGACCATCGTTAATCCAAAGGATTAAGGGTTTTATTAATTCAAAATCTTGAAATGTTACCCCAATCTGAATTTGCCATAAGCTTTCGTATGTTGAACTATAAGGGGAATTTGCCCAAATAAGAGCAATTATTGTAGCGCCAAATAGTAAATTTCCAGCGAGGCTTTCAAATTTTATAAACTTTTGAAATGGAGAAAGAAGGACTTTTTTTATCATTAATTATATGTTCTAGGTTGTTAAAAGTAAACAGCCTTCATAACATGAAAACAAGTGCCTACTAGCTAAAAGAATCATTCAAAAATAATATTTCTACTTTTAAATTCATACGAATTAAAAAAAAAGAATTAGTTGTTTTTAAAAATGTAGCGCAAGTCCTAAATTAGAGGGTCTTAGCTGGGATTTATCAATTTTTATTTTTAAACTATTCAAAATCATTGCCATATATCAGATCCAGGAATTCTGATTTTGTAAGCTTTCCAAAATAGTCTTCAAGAGACAAACTTTTTAGTTTTTTGTCAATTTCGGTTTTATCATAGGCGACACCTATTAAAAGATTTTCAATATCTGCAACAGGTTTTTTGCCAAAAAAGTCACCAAAAATAGTTGCTTCTGTAATATGTCCCTTTTCCACAAAAATGCGTAAATCTATTTCTCCAACAGAAAAACGCTTGTTGCGTTGGATGTTAAATTTAGGCGAACGTCCAAAATTCCAATCCCATAAATCGTATTTCTCAGCCTTTAATTGGTGCACGCCTTGCCATTCGGCTTCAGTTAATTTATAGGTTTCAAAAGGTTCACTGGCTTCGTATAAACCATGAAGGAGTTGTTTTTTGAAATCGGACATTGTTATTGGCGAACTTAAAAACTCACTAATGTTAGCTACGCGACTTCTAACAGATTTATGACCTTTAGAAGCTATTTTGTTCATTTTAACTTGTAGGGCTTTCACTACTTCACTCATGTCTGTGTCTAAAAGTAAGGTGCCATGACTTATCATCCGTTTTCCAGTTGAAAATTGGGCTGTACCAGAAATTTTCTTGTCGTTAACCAAAATATCATTTCGTCCTTTCAATTCAGCTGAAACCCCCATGCTGTTTAATACCCTAATTACTGGTGCCGTAAATTTTTTAAAGTTACTAATGCTTTTCCCATCATGGTTGGTTATAAAACTAAAATTTAAATTCCCTAAATCGTGATAAACAGCGCCACCACCAGAAATTCTACGGACAACATGAATGCCTTTTTCGTCGACATATTCATAATTAATCTCCTCTAATGTGTTTTGGTTTCTGCCAATAATAATAGCAGGTTCGTTGATGTAAAATAAGAGGTAATCTGTGGTTGCATCAAAATGTCTCAGCGCATATTCTTCTAATGCCAGATTTAATTTTGGATTGGTGTGGCCTTCATTATCTATAAAAATCATTGGGATGTCTTGTTTAGTCTTTTACAAAGATAAAAAAATGGAATGGAAGCTATTTGGTTCTTGATAAAAATTCCATTTCAACCATTATTAGTTTTGGAGGTCAATTTAACTACCGCTTTTACAACTATGTTCATACATGACACAGCATGTCATACACTAAACTAATGATGTGAATTATATTTGTACCATGAATTAGAAACATATATGATTTCTAAATAAAAGTTTTTTAAGTGTTATAATAAAAGTAAAGCCAAGTTTGATTAATAGCGTTTTTTAGATTTTTGGTTATTTTTTAAAGGGTCTTGCAGCAATGTGAGACCCTTTTTTGTTTAGCAGGATATTATTGATTTGGTATATTTAATTTTTTATTTACGTTAAGTATTCGATCTAAGATTATTTTAAATGAACAATGTGCTATTTAAAATGATAGGTTTTTATGTCTTTATAGTGAGAAAGTAAAACGCATGTGTTTTAAATTTGACAAAATACATCTAAAGGGTATTCTGTTAAAAATCAATTACTTAAAAAAATATAGGTTTTATTTTTATAACTTGTAGTTTAATCTAATTTCGAAGCTCATGAAAATAATTACTTTTTTACTTGTCTTAGTAACTTTTGGAATACAAGCTCAGACCTTTCCAAGTCCATACTGCAGCATGGCAGATGCTGCAAGTACTACGGTTGAAGAATTTACGGCCCTTCATTTTGCAGATTATGGCATCACAAATACAGATACCTCTTCCGTGCTGATAGATAAAACCACGACCGTAATTGATGTGACACGAGGTACGGTTTATTCGTTTGATGCAAGTGGAAACACTTATGGTGATTTTGATAATAATATCGTTGCCTTTATCGATTGGAACCACAATGACGTTTTAGATGATGCAGGCGAAATCTATGAGGTAGGAACCCTTACCAACTCTTCAGGAGATGATGGTGTCTACGTGAGCATGAATATTTCAGTACCACCAGATGCTGCTATTGGAAGCACCAGAATTAGAATAACCAAGGTATATACAGATGATTATACGACAGCAGTAATAGATCCGTGCGCGATTTCTATGGAAATTCCTGGCTATGGTATTTTTCCAGGCTATGGACAAGCTTTAGATTTTATTTTGGAAGTCAATGGGAATTTTCCAAGTCCGTATTGTGCAATTATTAATGCTACCGATGTGCCTGTTGAAGAGATTACAACCGTTAATTTTGCCGGAACTAGCATTTCGAATACCATCACATATACTGTTTTAATAGACGAAACGGCTAGTGTTGTTGATGTGGCAGGAGGTGAGACCTATACTCTAGAAGTATCTGGAAACACTCATGGGGATTCAGAAAATAATATCGTTGCTTTTATTGATTGGAACCAAAACTATATTTTAGATGATGCCGGTGAAATATACGACATAGGAACTCTTAGCAACTCCACCGGAAGTGATGGCATTTCTGTTTCTTTAGATATTACAGTGCCCACGGATGCCGTTTTAGGAACTACACGAATTAGAATCATAAAATCAGATACAAACGAGACATATCCTATAGATTTTGATCCATGTAATATTTTCTTGGGAACTGGACCAGGTTATGGACAAGGTCTAGATTTTACCTTGAATATCATGCCATTAAGTATCGAAACGTTTGATATACATGCCTTATCCGTTTATCCAATTCCTGTAAATGATGTTTTAAATGTTAAATACAAATCTGCTTTGAGTGCAGTAAAAATATACAATCTGTTAGGTCAAGAAGTTTACGTAGAAAATGCAGCAGCCTCTCATTTGCAAGTAGATGTGTCTTCGCTTCGTGCTGGGGCATATATAGTGAAAGTATATGTTGAAGAAGCGATTCATAGTTTCAGGATTCTCAAACAATAGGTAAATAATATTTCATTTTAAAATACATCTAAACTGAACAAGAGGTCTATTTTGTTCAGTTTTTTTGTTTCAAAAAGTTTCATTTAAACTGGGTTAAAGAATTATAGTAGTAAATGAGATCGTCATAGACTAACTACTTTATACATATTAGATGAAAGTAAACTGTATGACAAACTAACAATAAACATCTTGAAGCATTTTTCTTGTTACAAACAACAACAGTGTTCTAAATCAGAAATTAACAGCATAAAAGTGACTCCGATTGTCTTTTTAGAATATGAGAATATTATGTTAATTTGGTTTTTGCTTTAGCAACTTTATTCTAATTTGCAGATATCTCACTTTTTACAGACATACATCCTATATGTAATTAGCGATTATTTTTAAAACTAAAAATTCTGATATTATGGCCATACTCGGAAACATTATCAAAGGTGTTATTGATATAAAAGATTCATTTTCTTCAGAGATAGTACCTGTTGAAGCTCAAAAAAAGGTCTTAAAAGAACTGCTTGATAAAGCAAAAGACACACAGTTTGGACAACACTACAACTTCCAATCTATTTTGGAGTCTGAAGATGTAGAGAAGGCATTTTCAAAGCAAGTTCCGTATTTCGATTATAACAAGATCCATGAAGCATGGTGGTTTAAACTTCAAGAAGGCGAAGAAAACGTGACTTGGCCAGGACATCCTAATTACTTTGCACTAAGTTCAGGAACCACAGGAAAAACCAGTAAGCGTATTCCGGTAACCGATGAGATGATTGAAGCCATTAAGCAGGCTGGAATCAATCAAGTGTTTTCTCTAAGTCATTTTGATTTTGAAGCCAATTTTTTCGAAAAGGAAATCATGATGCTAGGTAGTTCTACCAATTTACAAGAAAAAGGCAATCACTTAGAAGGAGAAATTAGTGGCATTACAGCAAGTAATATTCCTTTTTGGTTTCGAGCTTATTATAAGCCAGGCGAAGATATTGCTAAAATTGACGACTGGGATGAACGCGTGCTACACATTGCAGAAAACGCTAGAAATTGGGATATTGGTGCCTTAAGTGGCATTCCATCATGGATGGAGTTGATGATGCAGAAAGTGATAGCGCATCACCAATTAAATCACATCCATGAGATTTGGCCTAATCTTCAAGTTTTTACCTCTGGAGGGGTTGCTTTTGGCCCATATCAGAAAAGTTTTAATGCGCTTTTGGGGCATCCCATCACTGTAATTGATACCTATTTGGCGTCAGAAGGTTTTTTGGCATTTCAGGCAAGACCAGAAACAGATGCCATGCAATTAGTAACAGATAATGGGATTTATTTTGAATTTGTGCCTTTTAAACCAGAATATATTCGTGAAGATGGCTCCTTAGTTGCAGATGCACCTTCAGTTTCCTTAAAAGACGTAACATTACATCAAGATTATGTTTTAATCATTAGTACCGTTAGTGGCGCTTGGCGCTATGAAATTGGCGATACCATCGAGTTTACAGATGTGGAACGGGCAGAAATTAAAATTACCGGTCGCACCAAGTTTTTCTTAAACACCGTTGGCTCGCAATTATCTGTGAATAAAATGGATGATGCCTTACAAGTATTAGAAAACAAATTCTCAACCAAAATTCCTGAATATACTATTTGTGCCAAACGTTGCGAAGATGATGAATTTTACCATTGTTGGTATCTTGGTACTGAGGATGATTTAAACTCTGAAGAAGTTGCCCAAGCCTTAGATGGATTTTTAAAGGAAGCCAATAAAAATTATAAAGTAGCTAGAAGTAAGGCTTTAAAAGGAGTTCGTGTGAAATTAATTTCACCAAACCTGTTTCATGAATGGAATGGAGCAAATAAGAAAAAAGGTGGACAGGTTAAAATGGAACGTGTTATGAACGAAGAGACATTCCAGCAATGGGAAGATTTTGTCAATTTAGAGAAGTAGTTTCAGCTGCTTCCGGAACTTCGCCATCACGTTTGTTAACAATATCCATAATTTCTTCGGGCGATAAATAATACTTCTCAATCCGAAGTTTATACGAAGGGGTGATTTCCGAATTATTGAGAATAAAATCCTTAGTTTTTAAAATATAAGATTCCATCCCTTGGGCAACAGCAAAGGTGTCTGCAGCACGTTCCGCTTCAATAATATGAGAGTCTGAAAGCAGGTATTTAATTCCGAAACCAATCAGATTCATATTGCTACGGTTTTGATAATCCATAATATGCCCAAACTCATGACCAATCCAGCCAATTAAAATATCTGAAGGGATATCTTTTGTAGAAAATTCCTTATCCGAAATTTTAAATTTCTCACTAATTAAAATAATATATTCCCTGTTCGTTTTAGATTTGAAGAGACTGCCAAATTTAGGCTGTGCCTGCATGGTCGATTTCTTGATGTTTTTCTTAAACTTAATTTCAATGTCCACATCCTTTAGCTTTGGATAAAAATCTAAAGCAGTTTTTACTTCTTTTTCAATAGAATTAGGAAATTGTACCTGAGCGTATTCGTTCATGGAGTTTGTAAATAGAATTAGAAATATGATGCGTTTCATAGTCTATACAGTATAATAATTTTTTTTTAGACTCTTGTAGACTTTGGAGAATAATTAACATTCTTGCATTGGAAGCTGCCATGCAAATTGCAAGAGTCTATAAAGGAAAAGCTATGTCTTAGAATTTACTTTCGTTTCATTATTAGGGTTAGCATCTGTAGCTTGTCAACCCTATAGATGGCTTCATCTAAAAACAATTTTTATTAGGAACTAATTTTTTGTTGCTGGTGTAATCATAATATGCGAACGATGGGTGTTGGCGTCCATTAACCAGGGCATTCCAGGCAATCCAGGTTGGGTAGGTAAACCGGTTTCTTCCCCTGTCATATATGGACGGTATAAGACATATCTAATCTTACTGTTTTTTAATTCTCCATTTTCAAAATTATAATCTTTCTGGCTTCCAGTAACCACATAAACAGCAGCTGGTTCTTTTGGCATAACCAAAGTACCTGCATCGATTTCTATTTTACGAATGTTTCGTTTTTCTACTTCCGAGTTTCCGTTGGCAAGAAGTTCACGACCTCTAGCCATATAGGGTTCTAATTTGTCACTATAGCAAGACACACTTATACCATCTTTATTAGGGTTGTCTGCTAAACAGATCATTTCGTTTGTACCTTCACGTAACGTTATAAGCTCACCTTTTTGGTTATATCCTAATATTTTTGCGCCATTTTGATACATGTCAGGGCAAGCAAGAACTGCTGTTTTTATCTGACTTTCGGCAGAGGGAATTGGAGACTGTCCCATGACAGAAGAAAAACAAATGAAGAATGATAAAAGAAATAAATGTTTCATAATGGTTGTTTTTAAATGGACTGCTTAAGATACAAAATTTATAAGAAATGGGGGAGTGTTTAAAGGAGTATCTTGCTTATTCTTCCTGTGAAGTGCTCATGCTAAAATTCTTCTAAACTAGAAAAGAGGATGCCATTCTTTAGCTTAAAAATCTTTTTAAATCCTTATATTAGTCTCAATTAATCAGTTGATTTTTAATAATACTTGACAACGTATTCTGAAAATAAATCTATCCATTTAAATGAATAAATAATATGCGCAACATACTTGTTTCCATAATCCTTAATCCTAGTAAAAATTATTGCTATGAGCATGTTTTTTAGAAAAAGTATTCTAGCTGCTACAGGATTGTTTCTATGCATTTTCCTGTTGGTTCATTTGTCGGCAAATGCTCTCTTATTACTGCCTGAAACTACAGCCCGAGGTTTGTATAATGGGTATTCCACAACCTTAAGAGAAAGTTTAGTTATTAAAATAGTTGCTTATTTATTATATCTGTCCCTTATTTTTCATGTAGTATATGCAGGCATTGTCACATATAAGAATCGCCAATCTAAAGGTAATCCCTATGTTATGAACCATAAGACTGAAACCAGTACTTGGGCGTCTCAAAACATGGGAGTTTTGGGAATGCTTATTTTGATTTTTATTGTGGTCCATCTCGTCAATTTTTGGGCGAGAGTAAAATTAGGAATAGGTGAAACAGTGAGGACGGATGTGGCTGGGAATTTAGACGTCTATGAAGTGACTTATACCTTGTTCCATAATATCTATTACGTGCTTTTTTATTCTGTTTTGATGCTTCCCCTGGGTTTTCATTTGCATCACGGATTACAATCGGCTTTTAAAACATTGGGCTTTTATCATAAAAAGGGATTAGCTGTACTAGCTAAAATATCGCTTATTTATGCCATTATTATGAGTGTAGGTTTTGCAATTATTCCCATAATCGTTTATTTCAAATAGCTAAAACATGACATTAGATTCAAAAATTCCAGCAGGTAGATTGGAGGATAAATGGACAAGTTATCAGGCAAAATCCCATTTAATTAATCCGGCTAATAAAAAGAAACTCAACATCCTTGTTGTAGGATCCGGATTGGCAGGAGCGGGGGCTGCTGCAACCTTAGCAGAGTTAGGCTATCAGGTTCAATGCTTTTGCTATCAAGATTCTCCACGAAGAGCGCATTCTGTGGCCGCCCAAGGAGGAATAAATGCTGCAAAAAACTATCAGCATGATGGGGATAGCGTTTGGCGTATGTTTTACGATACCTTAAAAGGAGGAGATTTTAGATCCCGAGAAGCCAATACCTACCGACTGGCAGAACTATCTGCACCTTTAATAGATCATTTTGTGCAACAAGGCGTTCCTTTTGCTCGAGAATATGGAGGCGTATTGGCTAATAGAAGTTTTGGTGGGGTACAAGTTCAGCGGACCTTTTATGCCAGAGGACAAACGGGACAACAATTATTATTGGCGGCTTATTCACAATTATCAAAAATGATTCGCGCTAAAAAAGTGGCGATGTTTGCCCGGCATGAAGTCTTAGATATTGTGGTTATTCAAGGCAAAGCCAAAGGCGTGATTGCCCGAGATTTGGCTACAGGAGAGATTAAACGGTTTGCAGCCGATGCTGTGGTACTTGCCACTGGCGGATATTCGCGGGTGTTTAGATTATCCACTTTAGCCATTGGCTGTAACGGGAGTGCTATTTGGAAAGCACATAAAAGAGGGGCTTATTTTGCAGCACCTAGCTTTACGCAAATTCACCCAACAGCTTTACCACAAACCAGTGAGTCGCAGTCCAAACTGACATTAATGTCCGAGTCTCTTAGAAACGATGGACGTATTTGGGTTCCTAAGAAAAAAGACGATAACAGACAAGCAAAGGACATCCCCGAAGAAGAGCGGGATTATTATCTAGAAAGACGCTATCCGAGTTTTGGAAACCTGGCACCTAGAGATATTGCATCGCGTGCCGCCAAAGAACGTATAGATGCCGGTTATGGCGTAGGACAATTAAAAAATGCCGTGTACTTAGATTTTAAGCATGCCATTAACAAACTTGGGAAAGATGTGATTCAAGATAAATATGGGAACCTGTTTAGCATGTACGAGAAAATTACTGGTATCAACGCTTATGAAGAGCCGATGAAGATTTCGCCAGCAGCACATTTCTCCATGGGAGGGCTGTGGGTAGATTACGAATTAATGACCAGCATTCCAGGTTTATATGCCATAGGGGAGTGTAATTATTCCGATCATGGGGCTAACCGATTAGGCGCAAACTCTTTACTGCAAACCAGTATCGATGGGTATTTTATTCTGCCCAATACCATCAATAACTATTTGGAAGGAGAATTGAAAGAAACCCGTCCAGACGTTAATCATCCAGAATTTGTAAAAGTGGAAGATGAGGTTAAGTCGCAAATCGGTAAAATACTAGCTATTAATGGACATCGTACGACAGACGATTTTCACCGGGAATTAGGAAAAGTGATGTGGCAAGAATGTGCTATGAGTAGAAATAAAAAAGGGTTGGAAAAAGCGATTCTTCAAATTAAAGAAATTAAAGACGCATTCTGGAAAGAGGTTAAGGTCACAGGACATGATAATGAAATGAATCCCGAATTAGAAAAAGCTTTACGCCTGGCAGATTTTATTGAATTAGCCATTCTTATGTGTACAGATGCCTTAGAGCGCAACGAATCTTGTGGGGCTCATTTTAGAGAAGAATATCAGACGGAAGACGGAGAAGCGATGCGTAATGATGAAGATTATAAGTATGTATCTGTTTGGGAGTACGATGCTGGAGACTTTAAGTTGCACAAGGAAGTTTTAGAGTTTGAATATGTTCAGCCAACGGTAAGAAGTTATAAATGACAAGAAGATAAAACGAGCGTGTTCGAACTATTAATATTGCAAGGAATCGGGTGGGTAGCGAATAACCTATGACCATTAAAGAACAAGTAACAAAAACACATGAAAATAACATTTAAAATATGGAGACAGGAGGGAGCCAATAGCGAAGGTTCTTTCAAAACCTACGATATCGATGGGCTTACAGAAGACATGTCTTTTTTGGAAGCCTTAGATCATCTCAATGAAAGGCTGGTTTTGAAAGGTGAAAAAGTTGTGGCCTTCGATCACGATTGTCGCGAAGGTATTTGCGGCCAATGCGGGGTGTTTATTAACGGTCGCGCTCATGGGCCTCACGACCATATGACCACTTGCCAATTACATATGCGAAGCTTTAAAGATGGCGAGACTATTGTGGTAGAGCCGTATCGAGCAGGAGCCTTTCCTGTTGTAAAAGATTTGGTAGTAGATAGAACTGCATTCGATAGAATTATAGAACAGGGTGCCTATATTACCGCAAAAACGGGTACAGCTGCAGAAGCCAATGCCATTCTTATCCCTAAAGAAGTCGCTGATAACTCCATGGATGTTGCAGCCTGTATAGGTTGTGGAGCCTGTGTGGCCACTTGTAAAAATGCCTCTGCAGCCTTATTTACTTCGGCAAAAATAAATCATTTAAATAAATTACCTCAAGGTCAGCCAGAAGCTCATAGACGTTTGGTGGGCATGACAGATCAAATGGCCATAGAGAATTTTGGCAGCTGCACCTTTACGGCAGCTTGCGAGGTGGAATGTCCAGCAGAGATTTCTATCAGCAGTATTGCAGAAATGAATGCCCGATATGTAAAAGCAAAACTGTTTGGTTAGTTGTTTTAACTATTGTTTAGGCAGGTTGGTGTATAGATAGGTTGCGTACTGACAGGTTGAGATTTGTTCCTACAATAAATACTATTCTTTAAACTAATTTGAATGTTTGCAGGAAGCATATTTCATATAAACGGCTTCTATTATATTCTATATTCAGTTTCGACATATTTACAGGTTTTAGGCTGATATATGTCATGGTATTTTGAGAGTTAAAGGTTTAGTTTTACATTTGAATAATAAATGAACAATATGATGAGACATCACATTTTATTACCCACCGATTTTTCAGACAATGCATGGCGTGCAGCCCAATACGCTATAAATTTATATGCCAATGAGTCCTGTACATTTTATTTTTCACATGCATGGACGTTTTTAAACACAGGTGCTAGAACACATGTTCCTGAAAGTTATTTACAACCTCTGAGAGATGAAGCGAAAGAAAAATTAATGTCGCTTAAAGATTTGGCTAAAAAGGAGAGTCAAGATAGGGACCATACATTTGAAACACTATTTTGTATTGGGTCCTTAATGGATTCTATACAAATTGCGATTAAAAAGAAACAAATAGACCTAGTTGTTATGGGTACCAAAGGAGCTACTGGAACCCAAGAATTTCTTTTCGGAAGTAATACCGTAGCTGTTATTAATAAAATGAGACAACGTCCGGTGTTATTAGTTCCAAGTAAAGCAAGGTATGAAACTCCTACTAGTTTAGTCTTTCCTACCGATTTCAATAGGTTTTACGGGGAAGAATTAAAGTCCATAAAACAATTAGCAGACTTACATACATCTAAAATTGAAATCCTTCATATTAATAAAAAAGAAGAGCTCAGTGATACACAGAATGCTAATATGGAAATGTTGGATAGCTATTTAGAAGGCTATGAGCATCATTTTAATTGGGTAACGGATAAAAAGAAAAAGGAACGAGCTATTACCAGATTTATTAAGGAAAATAATATCAATATCCTTACGATGATTAATTACGAGCATAGTTTTGTTGAAAATTTAATTAAAGAGCCTGTTATCAAAAAAATGGGCTATCATTCCATAGTGCCATTTTTGGTAATTCCACGTGTAGATTAATATCGGTTAATTTATTCTTTGTAGTAGATTCTTTAATATTTACCATAGAAAAAGTCCATTAGACAACTCGTGTTTAATGGACTTTTTTAATGTGAATATACTTTCTAAATACTAGAAATAAAGACTTATTGGACTTCTGTTATTATTTTTTGGTCACAGGAAATCCTCTGTCCCTCATTAAGGCATCAATTTCTGCATCGCGACCTCTAAACTGTCTATACGCATCGGCTGGATCCATAGCATTTCTTGGCGCAAATAAATATTTAACTAATTTATCTGCCATCTCTTTATCGTAAAAGCCATTTGGAGCATCTCTAAAAGCTTCAGAAGCATCTGCGGTCAATACATCGGCCCACATATAACCATAATAAGCTGTGGCATAACCTTCGCCAGAAAACACATGTCCAAATTGAGGCGTTCTATGACGCATTGGTAATTCTTTAGGCATGCCTAATTCGTCAAGCGTTTCACGTTCAAAAGCAGCAATGTCTATGTCTGTTGGATCTGCTAAATGTAATTTCATATCTATTAAAGCAGAAGCTAAATATTCTGTGGTTCCAAAACCTTGATTAAAGGTAGAAGCCTTCTTAATCTTCTTAACTAATTCTGCAGGAATAGGTTCTCCCGTTTTGTAGTGAACTAAGTATTTATTGATAACCTGATCTGTAGATAACCAGCGTTCTAATAACTGCGATTGGAACTCGGTATAGTCTCTAACGCCACCATTTAGAGATGGGTATTTTACATTGGAAGAAAAGAAATGCAGCGCATGTCCAAACTCATGAAAGAAGGTTGTGGCATCATCCCAGGATACTAAGACCGCTTCTCCGGGAGCTGGTTTTACAAAGTTAGAATTGTTAGAAGCCAGAACATTGGTTTCTCCTTCAAAAGAAGAATAACTTCTATAGGTAGTTGCCCAAGCTCCAGAGCGTTTTCCTACACGAGAAAACGGATCTAAATACCATAAACCAATATGTTTTCCGGAGTCTTTATCTGTAACTTCCCACACTTTTACATCTTCGTGAAACACGGGAACAGAGCCTTCTGCCACTGGTGTGAATTTATAATTAAACAATTCGCCAGCCGTAAAAAACATCGCCTCAGTTAGTTTGTCTAATTGTAAGTACTGTTTGACTTCGTCGCTATCTAAATCGTAGGTTTTTTTGCGCACTTTCTCTGCATAATATCTGTAATCCCAAGGTTCAATCGTTATCTTATCGCCAAGTTCGTTAGCTACTGTTTGCATATCGGCTACTTCTTCTTTAACACGTGCTGTTGCAGCTGGCCAAACAGCCATCATTAAATCCATAGCGTTCTCTGGAGTTTTTGCCATACGGTCTTGCAAGCGCCATTCTGCATAATTATTGTAGCCCATTAATCCCACCCGTTCTTTACGTAGTTTTAATATTTCTGCAATAATTTTTTTATTATCATACTCGTCGTTATTATCTCCTCTGGAATAGTAGTTTTCCCAAACTTGCTTACGCAATTCACGTTCTGTAGAATAGGTTAAAAACGGATCCATAGAAGAGCGTGTATTGGTAATGGCATATTTTCCGTCTTGTCCTTTGTCTGTGGCCATTTTAGCAGCCGATTTAATAAAGCTATCAGATAGACCACCTAATTGTTCTTTGTTTAAATAGGTGATATAGTTCTCTTCGTCGTGCAATACATTATTAGCAAAATCGGTATAAAGCGTCGAAAGCTCTTTGTTAATTTCGGCATAGCGTTTTTTCTTTTCGGCATCTAAATTTGCGCCATTCATTTCAAATTGCTTATAGGTTAAATCTACCACACGTTGCGCTTGTGGCTCTAAAGGATTTTCCTGAGATGCTTCGTAAACGGTTTTTATGCGTTGGAATAATTTCTCATTCTGAGAGATCTTAGACCTGAAATCTGAAAGTTTAGGAGCCAGTTCTGATTGCACCGCTCTAAATTCTGGTGAAGACTTATTACTGGACATGATACCATAATAAGTAAATACGCGATCGAGTGTTTTTCCAGCACGTTCCATAGCCACCAAAGTGTTTTCGAAGGTTGGAGCATCTGGATTATTTGCAATAGTTTCAATTTCAGCAAGTTGTTCTGTCATGCCTTCTTCTACAGCAGATTTTATGGCATCTACAGTCATCTTATCGAAAGCAGGAACGCCTTCATAAGGACCGGTCCACTCTTGAGTTAATATGTTTTCCTTCATTGTTTTTTCAGGGGTTTTAGGGTCTTCTTTACAGCTTGCAAATAAAACCAGACTACATAAAACAGTTGTTTTTATGCTTTTAGAAATCATAATTATAGGTTTTTAATGTTTTAAAAAATAGGACGTATTTAAACAAGAGAGCAAGATAAGGAAATTAAAAGGAAGTGTCTTTATTCTTCCAAAGGAGAACGTTTGTTTTTAGATGCTGGTTGCTTCATTAATTATTTTTTTATAAGACAGATAAAATAGACGGTAATTTTTGTTTCATATTATATTTGGATATGTAAACAAGGATAAAATAAATAATGACTAAGAGTCAGTTTAATCCTTTTTTTATTCTCTGAATCCTCAATAATCCGTAATTTTGACCAAATAAAAACTAAAATATTATGAAACAACTATTACTCAACTTTATAGCAACTATTTGTGTTGTTGCAACGGTTTCGGCTCAGGGTTATACTACGCCAGATACCGGGATGACATATTCTTTGGATGATTTAGTTGCAGCCAGTCCTACAACTATTTCAGTATCGGGAACGACCTATACTCTAGTAGACGATTTGACTATTTCAGAAACAGATATCTTTCAAATACAATCAGATGTCACATTGGAAATTGGAGCAGATATACGCATCACTATTTTTGGAAGCTTTCATGTGGATGCAAATAATGTAATTATTACGGCTATCGATCCAGCTGCACCTTATGATGGTTTTCGTTTTGAAGAGTTTTCAGATATCAACATTCAAAATGCAACCATAGAGTATGGTGGTGGTTTGCGAGTGTTAACAGAAACCTTCACCATTAATAATAGTACTTTAAGTAATAATGTGTCGGGAGTTTCAACAGGGGGAGTTATATCGCTTTCCCGAGGTATGGCTCAGATTACCAACAATACTTTTACGTTTAATCAGACGCCAGCCGTTAGTTCTGGTGCTAATAGTGGGGTGTCTCCATATATCTATAACAATTATATGGAAGGGAATAATCAAGCCAATTCCAACCGACCTCAAATAAACATGGGTACAACGATGGTTGCAGAACCGATTCAAATAATTCAGAATACCATTATAGGAGATCGTGCTTTAGATATGGTAGGGGGTATTGCCGTGGCGAATTTAGTAGGAGGTAACGTCAATGCTATTATTGATGATAACATTATTAGAGACAACCGCTATGGCCTTACAGTCGTAGGGAATAACTCTTTTGCTTATATTAGAAATAACATCATAGAAGATAATGATACACAAGGAAACCCAAATTTGGGTGGCAGTGGAATGTCATTAAACACCTCTTCTGCAGGCATGGAAGTGATTGCAAGTGGGAATCAAATCCGTCGTAATCTGTGGGGGATTACCGTTATTGGACAAGCCTCTATCAACTTGGGTGATGGTGCTGGGAACATTGGGGAAAATGTATTTTCTGAAAATGGAAACGGAGGAGTTACTTATGCACTTTACAATAATACAGGAAACGATTTAATGGCGATGAATAATTGCTGGGATGAAACCAACTTGCCTAATACGCTTGCAGATGCTGAAGGCGTGATTGTGCATCAAAACGACATTTCAAGTTTAGGTTTAGTCACTTTTGATCCTGTTAATTGCGGATTTTTAAGTGTTGAAGAGCAGCGTTTGAATGAAGTAGCAATTTATCCAAACCCTACTAACGGACAAGTGAAATTGACTAATAACACTTCGTTTCAGAAAATGAATGTTTATAGTATGGATGGAAAATTAGTCTTAGAGAAAAGCCTTCAAAGTGGCACCAATGACATGTATCTGGACCTGAGTGCTGGTATTTATGTTTTAGAATTGCATGGTAAAAACTCAAGAGCTATTAAAAAACTAGTGATTAAGTAGTGTTTAACAACTTATTAATATTAAAAAGCTCCATCAAAAGATGGGGCTTTTATTTTTATAAGTATAAGGATATGCCTTTAGAGGTGTTCCTGTTTATATCAGTACATTCAATTTTAATGATTAAAAAAGGATTTGTTTTTCTAATATAGACATTCAAAAATTACTTATTTAAAATAAAAAAGTAATAATTGTCTAAGCTATAGTAATTGAGTTTATTTAAATAAGTCGTATGTAGATTAAATTTAACGCAGTTCAAACAGTCTGGTAGAGAGTGTAAAATTAATTAGTTCTCCTACAGTTTTAAGATTGAGTTTTTTTCTGATATTTTTTTTATGCTGCTCAACAGTATTGGTAGATATGTTTAATAATTCTGCAATCTCTTTACTTAGTTTTCCGCTTGATAAGACGATTAAAATTTCTTTTTCTCTAGAAGTTAGTAAGTTTAATTTAACTGTATTTTCCTCACTTTTATTAATGTTATTAATGTCTTTTTTAAAATTTAAAAGGGCGAGATTAATAGTAGCAATTAATTGATTATTATTATAGGGTTTTAAAATAAAGGCAAATGGCATTGTCTTTTCAGCTCTTTTTATAATATCCTTATCAGAGTATGCAGTTAAATAAACAACAGGTGTTTTTTTTATTTTAGAAAACTCTTCTATAATATCTATACCATCTTTATGGCTGTTTAAATTAATATCTGAAATAATTAAATGATAATTATTCTGGAGGTAATAAGTTAATGCTGTTTGATAGTTTTTTGCAATATCTACTTCAGCATAATTGTTTTTGCCAAGTAAGGTCTTAATATCTTTGGCAATAATAAATTCATCTTCAATAAGAAGTATATTTAACATTTAAGTTTGGGTATAAATATATGCTTCTAAGGTATAAGTTAAATTGGAATATTTAAAATAATTTCGGTACCATTATTTGAATTAATAAATATTGTGCCCTTTAATTGATCGACCATTTCGCTAACAAGTTCTAAACCAAGAGATTTTTTATGTTTAATTTTGGTTTTATCATAACCCTTGCCATTGTCTTTTATTACTAATTCTATTATTTTATCTTTCTTACTGCAGCTAATATGTAATCTGTTTTCTGGATTAAAATCATCGAAAGCATATTTTGTTGTATTTGTAATGAGTTCATTTAAAATTAATCCAACTAGTGTTGTGTCGACATTCTTAATAGCTATTTTCTGTAGATTATAAACGACTTTAAATTTTAGATTTTCATCATCAGATAAAGCTGAAATAACACTATTACTTATATCTCTAATAAACGTATTTAAATCTATTTTTTCCTTCTCATTGGCAATTTTATTCTCTATTTGTGAAATGGTTAAGATTCTATTTTTAGAAACTTTCAACGCGTTTATTGCTAGGTCATTGTCGATAGAGTTTGCTTGAATATTTAATAAGCTTGAAATTATTTGAAGATTGTTTTTAACCCGATGCGTTAATTCACGCATTAAAAACTTAATGTTTTTTCGTTGTTCATCGGCTTGATTATAAGCAGTTTCTAAATCTTTGTTTTTTTGACTTATTTCTTGTGTTCTTTCGTAAACAAGGCGTTCAAGTTTTAGATTATTGCTTTTTAACTTTTCTGTTTTATACTTATATAATAAAGGAACACTTAATAATAGTATAAGAATAACAATAATCCTAAAAACCCAAGTTTTATACCATGGGGGGATAATTATTAGTGTTAGCTTGACTGGACTTTCGTTCCATACTCCAGCATCATTACTAGCTTTTACTTTAAAAGTATAGGTTCCGGGATCTAGGTTTGTGTAAGTCGTACTTCTGTTTTTAGTTATTGGTCTCCAATCAAGATCAAAGCCTTCCATTTTATAGGTGTAATTACATTTTTCTGAATTTAAGTAATTTAGTGCTGCATAATTAAAAGTGATAACATTTTCATGACTTTCGAACTTGAGGGTGTCTTTAAAGATTTCGTTTTTTAGAATGGGTGTATTGAATAAATCTACTGATTCTATATAGGTTTTTGGAACAAAAGGGTTTTGCTTTATTTTATTAGGATTAAAAACATTTATCCCAGAAATCCCTCCAAAATAAAAATTGCCGAAGTCATCTTTTAAAGCCGCTTTACCATTAAACTCATTATTTTGCAATCCATCACTGGCTGTATAATTTGTAAATGAATTAGTGATAGTATTTAAAACAGAGAGTCCGTAATTTGTACTCACCCAAATGTCTTGATTGTTAATTAGGATGGTGTAAATAAAGTCGTTTGGTAAGCCTTTTTGCTTTCTGTATAATGTAGTTGTGTTTGTGTTAACATCCAGTTTGGTAAGGCCAGTACTGGTTCCAATCCAAATGTTATTATCATTATCCTCTTTGATGCTAAAAATTCTATTGCTGGTAATTTCTCTGTTAGTTTGATCATTTTCATGATACCGAGTAACCGATTTATCCTCAGCTATTTTATAAACACCTTCATCTGTTCCAAGCCAAATATTCCCTTGATTATCAACAAGGGACGTTCTTGCCCGATTAAGACGTTTGTCTTCAATTAGTTTTTCTTTAAATGTGTCTTCTAAGATGTTGTACTCATGAATCCCTCCAGACCATGTGCTCACCCAAAGCGTGTTTTTATCGATTGGAATAATATCTATAACATCATCATCAGGAAGGCCAGATATTTTTAGAAATTGATCTTGGTCTATATCATATTTTAATAAGCCAGTGGTAAAGCCACCCGTCCATACCGTATTATTTTCATCTTTAGTAATGGTATATATTAACTGGTCTTTTGTTGTTTTATACAAATGAAATTTATTTGTTAGATAGGAATATTTTACCAAACCATATTTGCTGCCAATCCAAAGCGTAGAATCTTTTCCTTTTAAAAACTGAAACGGATTTGCATTGTCAAGATTAGGATACTCGCTTAAAGCAATTTTCAGGGTTTCGAATTTTTTTTGATAGGTATTGTAGTGTATGAGACCATTCCCATCGGTTGCTATCCATACATTCCCTTTATTATCCGCAATAATTTTGTTTATCTCTATGGTCTTAAGCACATCATTATTTTGTGTTTTTATGACAATTGGAGTCATTGTATTTTTTTTATAATTAAAAATATAGAGACCGATTTCTGAACCAATATAAAAGGTATTGTTATTTAATTTATAAAAGCAATTAACACTTACTTTTAAAGGTGTTTCTGTAAATTTTTTGGTATGTGTGTTATAAATCAGTAACCCTTGTTTGGTGCCGATATAGATCTGATTTTGATGACTTAAAAAAATAATGTCATTATTATCAGTTAGTAATTTTTCATTGCTAATTTCTAATGTTTCTAGATCTAATTTTAAAATCCCTGAAGTAGAAGTTCCAAGCCAGAAGGTATTATCATTAAGACTCAATGCATCTGTAATATAGGTTTCTAATTGCGAATTAGGTAATGCTATTCTCTTAATGGATTTAGTATGTCTATTAAAGATTATAGCATGGTTTTTTACAGCGAATAAAACATATTTATTTGAAAGCTCAAAAATATTGTAAGCCGTATTTAGGTGGTTCAACCTAGGGTCTTTTATAAGTTTGAAGAATCTATTTTTAGAGGGAATGTAGCCATTAATACCTTTAGAATTAGTTGCAAACCATAGGGTGTCTCTTACAAAATAAAGATCTCTGATATGATCGTCTTCTATACTAGTAGAATCTTCTGGGTTATTTAAATAATATTTAAAATCATACCCATTGTATTTATGTAGTCCATCTTCTGTTCCAGCCCATAGATAATCCATGTCATCTAGAGTAATACTTTTTACATTTAATTGAAGCAGCCCTTGTTTTTGGCCAATATAATTACCGTGAATAGTGTCTTGAAGTATGAATTTTTGACTAAAAGCAAATTGCACAGACAGTAAGCAAAATATAAATAAAATCTTTTTATTAAAATATGCTTTCATGGGCAACATTAGTTTGCTAATCTAGCTTTGTAAGGTATTAAAATTTAAAGACTAAAAAAATACCAACTATTTGGTATTGTTTCGTGTCTCTAAAGCAAATAGATTTACAGAGCTATTAATTAGTTCTTAGGGAGAATTACTATAAGTAAGTGCTTATGCTTAATAGCGTAAGCACTTTTTGTTATAGACAGAATATAAAACTCTCACATACATATCAAGAATTTGGTATCGAACTCACTAAAAAACACTATCAAGATGAATAACTTTCTACTAAAGTACACGCTATTACTTATTTTTCTTATTCCTTCAGTAAATAACACAATGGCTCAAACAGTATCCATTCCAGATACCAATTTCGAGCAAGCCTTGATAGATCTAGGTATTGATACCAATGGATTAAATGGCAATATTTTAGAAACTGATGCGCTTGCTGTCACATCATTAAATGTTAATGATAGCAACATATCCAGTTTAGAAGGTATTGAAGGCTTCGCTAATCTAGAGGTTTTATTTTGTCAGCGAAATCAATTGACAAGCATCGATATTACACAAAACTTGGCTTTAGAAGAATTAGAATGCGAATCTAATCAATTTTCCAGCCTAGATGTTAGTCAAAATACAGCCTTACGAGTATTAGGTTGTGCACTAAATAATTTAACGAGTTTAGATGTCAGTAATAATTTGCTGTTAGAAGCTATTTGGTGTACAGATAATAATATAACTAGTTTAAATTTAGATTTAAATACTGCATTAAATGTTTATGGTTTATCTAACAACCCATTATCAGATTTGTCAATTAAAAATGGTAATAATCATAATACTGTGTATTCAGTTATGGAGAATTTACCAAATTTATCTTGCATAACTGTAGATGATGAAACGGATACGGCTACTCATGCTATATTTAATACGGATGCTGGAGTTATTTTTAGTAATAATTGTAATAACCTACTTAATGAACAACTACTAGAAAGAGAAGCTTTAATAGCTTTATATAACAGTGCAGATGGACCAAATTGGACCGATAATACTAACTGGAATACAGCAGAACCCGTGTCCACTTGGGCTGGAATAACGGTTGTAAATGGACATGTAACAAGAATCGATAAAAATAGAGGAAACTTAGTTGGTACCTTACCAGTGGAATTACAAAATTTAACCCACTTAGAATATTTACAACTTTCCAGAAATAATTTATCTGGAAGCATTCCAGATTTAACAGGGTTGACCAATTTAAGTTTTTTTAATATCAATCTCAACGATTTTCAATTTGCAGATTTTGAAAATGAGTTCGCTTCATACAACAGTAATGTTGCTAATTTTTATTGTACAGTTATGAATAAAGTGGAATTGGAAAGTGACGTTGATTTAGTAGTAGGACAAACCTATGCCATGAACATGCCAGTAATTAATGGAACTGGAGTTACTTACCAATGGTATAAAAACAATGAGCCAATTGTTGGAGAAACGGGTTTAACCTATACCATCACAAATGCCCAAGAAGGAGATGCAGGAAATTATACCTGTAAAGCCTCAAGTTCAATTGTTACAAGCTTAGAGATTGAGAGAGAAACGGTTCATATTTATCGCGAATTATTGGCTTCAGATAGAGCAGCTCTTGTGGCTTTATATAATGCAACTAACGGCCCAAGCTGGACTACTAACACCAATTGGAATACAGCAGCCCCAGTTTACCAATGGCATGGTGTAACAGTATCCGATAACCGTGTTATAGAAATAATTTTAAGCTCTAATAATCTAGTTGGTACGTTGCCAACCCAAATAGGAGATTTAGATGCACTTGAAAAAATAAACCTTAGTTTTAATCAATTAACAGGCAATATTCCTGTTGAATTAGGAAATTGTACCGGTTTAACCGAATTAACTTTATGGAATAATAATTTATCTGGGACTATTCCTTCTGAGTTAGGGAATTGTACATCGTTAATTATTTTTAGTTTAGAAGATAACCAGCTTACAGGTAATATCCCTACGTCTTTTTCTAATATAACAACCATGTTTTCTTTTTGGGTCAATGGAAATCAATTGTCAGGAGATGTACCAGATATATTTGCAAGCTGGCCAGATTTATATTATTTCTCGATAGGAGATGCTAATGGTTCAGGTTCTTATAACAACTTTACTGGAACTGTTGACTTGAGTAATAATCCAGATTTAAGAGGTTGTTGGGTAGATAACACCAATATTTCATTTTTAAATATACAAAATGGTACTAACGAAACTATCAACGTTAATCAATTAATTGCGACTAATACGCCAAATTTAACTTGCATTCAAGTGGATAACTCTGCTTATAGTGCCTTAAACTGGACTCATGTAGATCCAACTGCTAGTTTTAGCACAGACTGTAGTAATACCACAACCATTGCCATTCCAGATGCTAATTTTGAGCAAGCCTTAATCGATTTAGGCTTTGATACCAATGGCTTAAATGGCAACATTTTAGAAACCAATGCATTAGGTGTTACTCTACTTAATGTTATTGATCCAATAAATAATGAGAATCTTCCAAATGTAAATGCAGCAATCACCGATTTAACAGGAATCGAAGGCTTTACTAACCTTGTTAGTTTATATGCTAGTGATAATAGTATTAATACTATAGATGTTTCTCAAAATACTGCATTGGAGTATCTGTATCTTGCAAATAATCAGTTAACGGGATTAGATATATCAAATAATTCAAATCTTATACGATTAGTAGCTAATGATAATGCAATTACCACTTTAGATGTTACTCAAAACGTAGCTCTAGAACGACTTCAAATAGAAAATAATCAAATTTCTACTATTGATGTTACAAATAATACAGCGTTAATATTATTATATTTAGAAAATAATTTATTGACTTCAGTTGATGTGAGTCAGAATACGAGTCTTTTAAATTTGGCAGTTGGTTTTAATCCAATAACAAGTTTAGACATTACCATGCTTCCTCAATTACCTATTCTAACCACAGAAGGCACTTTAATTAGCTCATTAGATTTAAGTAACAATATTAACCTTAAACAACTTTGGGTAGCAGATAATCCAAACTTAACGAATATAGATTTATCTAATAATCCATTACTTTTTAATTTAGGAGCGTATAATACACCTATAGAAAGTTTAGATTTATCTAATAACGCGATTACTAGGTTATATGCTAACGATATGCCTAATCTTTATAGGTTAGATCTGAGTAATGGAAACAATACCAATGTTACAGACATCTTTTTAACAAATAATCCAAGTTTAGTGTGTATTTCTGTTGATGATGTAGCTTATTCTACAGCTAATTGGACAGATGTAGATGTTACTGCTTCTTTTAGTGAAGATTGTAATGGCGTATGGACTGTCTATACGCCAGATGAGAATTTCTCTGATGCCATGTCAGATTATATCACTATTATTGATGGAGATAATGATGGGGTGATTACTTACGAAGAGGCGTCGAGTTATACAGGCACTTTAGATTTTAGTAATCAAAGTATTGAAGACATTACAGGATTAGAAGCGTTTACTAGTGTGACTGAAATAAACCTTCAAGGAAATAGCATTACAGATTTAAGTGGACTTATAGATAGTGATGCTTTAATCTTAACCAGATCAGGAGAGTTTAAAACGGTTGAAAGAAGGAATTTTACTGCCCTTCAAGTTTTAAATTGTAGTAATAATAACTTGACTAGTTTAGATGTCAGTATTATAGAAACCCTTACCTCTTTAGATTGTTCTAACAACCAGCTTGAGGTGCTTAATGTAAAGAATGGTAATAATATCAATTTTACAAACTTTGATGCCTCAGGGAATCCTGGTCTATATTGTGTGTTGGTTGACGATGCTACAGTGGCAGCAACCAACTGGACAGCTATAGATGTACAATCTCAATTTAGCGACACAGATTGTTATGCGAAATTACAACCAAAAGTGTTTTTACAGGGAGCTATGCTTAACCCTGTTTCAGGAGAAGAGCATTTAATGAGGGATGATTTAAGGTCTTTAGGACACCTCCCAACAACCAGTCCATATTCAGATGGTTTAACCTGTGATGTGTCTGTATTTAATGTTACAGGAGATAATGCCATTGTAGATTGGGTTGAAGTATCCTTAAGAGATGCTTCTAATATGGAGGTTATTTTAGAATCTCGTTCAGCCCTATTACAGCGTGATGGTGATGTGGTAGATGTCGATGGTGTTTCAGGGGTAGCTTTCACCCAATGGGCTAAAGTTTATTATGTGTCATTCCATCACAGAAATCATTTAGGAATTATGTCCAACGATTCTAGTATTTTAAATTTTGTTCCAGAGGTTTATGATTTTACAGATGGAAGCATTGCTGCCTATGGTAGTCATGCACAAGTGACTCTCGATTCTGGAAATGCAGCACTATGGGCTGGTAATGTAAATGGGGATGGCCGGACCCGTTTTCAAGGCTCCGAAAATGACACGAATGTTATTAAAGACCTGGTATTGACACATCTTAATAATACATCAAATAATAACCTGTTCTTTTATTTTGGTTATGATAATGCTGATGTTGATATGGATGGAAGAATTCGTTTTCAAGGGTCTGGAAATGACTCTAATCTTATAAAGGATATCATTCTATCACATCCGGATAATACCGTTTTGAATAACCTGTTTTTTATATTAAGTCAGATTCCAAACAATTAAAAACATATCACAATGAAAAAAACTATAACAACTCTATTCGCACTACTCATATCAATGGCTGTATTTAGTCAAGGTTATGAATATAGTTTGAATTTTTTAGGAGTAAATGCAAATACAGGTAATTACCAAATAGCTTTAGTTGCAACTCCAGATTTTGAACAGGTTACGCCAGCAGCCACAGCCGATTTAGGAGCGTCTGTTTATTTACCATCAGAATTATCCATTGATAATTTTGAAACAGCAGATTCAAATTTACAATTTTTTGAATGGCAGGTAAATCAGGAAGCATCTTTCGATGGAGGGATTACAGATTTACTTTTATTGATACGTTCAGATGTTGTTCCTAATAATTTTACTCATGCAGCAGGAGAAGCCATAACACTTATTAATTTCGATATTATTAATGAAATAGAACCTGGAGTACTTCCAACGTCTGGTGAATTAATTTTTGCTGAAAATGATGATCCTATCGTAATAGATAATTATCATGAAACCTGGTTAAATATTAATTTATGGAATGGTGCTGGTACACAGAACTATTATTCAGG
>NZ_JAPMLM010000055.1 GCF_026410195.1 Xanthomarina sp. F2636L
CCAAGGTCTGTCATGGCTGGTACATCATCGATACACTCAACAGTAACAGCAGCCGGAGCAGCATCAAATACTGGACTTGTTGTATCTTGAATAGTAATTATTTGAGTAGCAGAAGCTGTTAAGCTACAATCATCAGTAATAATATATGTTCTTGTTACAATAAGTGGACAAGAACCAGAAGAACTATCTTGATATGTTATACTAGCTACATTATCTTCAGTAAAAGTTCCACCTTCCGCTAAAAACTCAGCTTCGGTTATAGTTGTTATTGTTTCATTATAAGATAATGCTGTAAAATCACCGACAGTAATATCTGAAGAAGTACATCCTTCTACTGTAAACCCATCAGGAGCAACGATAGTTGGAGCATCATTATCTTCAGTAATAATTTCGTAAGTAGCAGTTGCGGTACAATTTGAATTATCATCATTCACCGTAACTGTATAAGAACCTGCAGCTAAATCAGAAAGATCTTGAGTTGTTGAATTAGTTGTATCATTCCAAGAATAAGTATAGTTACCAGTTCCGCCAGAAACAGAAATATCAATAGCTCCAGTATCTGTGTTTGAACATGTGGTATTAGTTAAACTTTCAAGTGTTATTGTAATTTCATCATAAACAGTTACTGTGATTGGAACTCTGTCTCCAACACATGAATTACTTGGCCCTTCTGCTACATAATATGTAAAAGTGCCAGCTACATCCGTATCAGGGATTAAAGATGATAGCCCTTGAGAGCCAGGATTGTTATTTAAATAGTATAAAAGAATATAATCTGGATCTGTAGGTGTTGCTGTTAAAGCAACTGCTGTTTCATTTAAACAGTAAACAACATTTGCTACAGTAGGTACCGTAGTAATTTCAGTTATTTCAATAGTAAAAATATAACTACAGCCTGTATCTCCTGGAGGTACAGCATAGTAAGTAGTTATACCAATTGTAGCAGGAAAAGGATTGCTAACATTATATTGTATTGAAGAATCCGTAACGGGGTAAGAATCGTAAAATCTTGACCCAGGAGGGAAGTTTCCTGAAACAGCTGAAACAGGAATAGAGTTTCCTTCAAAATCGCAATAAAAGAATTCTCTTTCTACTGAAACATCTGTACAATTATCTATAATATATTGATCAGAGTCTATATCAATCTCAATAGGATCAGTATTTGGTTCTCCTTGGCAAGTGCCATTTTGTTGATAACCTTGAATTAATGGTAATGAATAATCAGTTCCGGAAATAGTTCCAGTTCCAGAAATATTACCACCTACAATTACAATTTTAGGGGCACAATTATTATTAATTAAAATGGAACAATCAGTAGTAGACGACAGTTCGAAAGTAATATCTGCCATTAATTCGTTTAAATTGGCAGGATTCAAAGGAATATTAGATATATCCCATACAATAGCTCCAGTTGCACCTTCAGTAGGTGAATAGTAAGGAGGTGAAGCTTGAAATAATGGATTATATTCATTATAACTAATACTACCTGGAACATATTGAGATGTATAAGGGATTGGAATAACCAATCTGGCATCTTCAATTGCTTCTGTACCTTTATTTCTTATTTCTACTCCATATTCTACAACATCACCTGGTTGTACAACATATGGTGCTACAGGAGGTAGACCATTAATATTATTAGCAGACAATAATCCTTCCGACTCTGGGATATACGCATCAACAGAAAAGGTAACGTTATAGATAATATAAGTGTCTTGAGTAGAACCATATCTAAATTGAGTAGCAGTTTGGTTGTTTGATATAACAGCATTTCCGGGGTTAGGAACATCAAACATAGCAATATCTAAACCTGTATTATTTTGCCTGTTTATATTTCTAGGATTTCCTCCAGTCTGTATAGACGAATTGAAAAAGTTTGTAGGGCTATTTCCAGAGTGGCTTAAACTCTGATATTGATTGTCAGATTGTCTTAATATTTGGAAATAATCTCCAGATATACCAACATCTCCTTCACCAGCCATCATTCCAAGTTTTATATTAACATCTCCTTGTTGTACTGTATTAAAACCGGAGACATTTAAAGTGTGACTTGCATTTCCACCAACCACATAGGCATAACCATCAAAAACAGTTACATCACGCCAATCCATTTTAGAATTTTCGTAGACAACAACCATTCCCCAGCCACCATAATAACCGGTACTTCCACCATCACCTTCACTTAAGGCCATGTCAGCAACAAAATACTCTCCTAAACCAGCATTTCTAACTAATGTTGTTACTTCTTTATATCCAGCAAACATATTTCCATCTCCTGGATATCTAATATCGCTTGCATCCGCTACTAATGTTTGGTAAGATTGTCCGGGACCTTTAAATTTTACAGTTCTTCTTTGTAAATCTGTAAAACTACTTCCTCTATTTCTGCCTGTCCAATAAAGACCAGCATAAACAATATTAGAACATTCGGGATCGGCTCCGTTTTCATTAGATAATGTTAGTGTAGACGAAGAGGAGTTAACTGTAGAAGCAATTCCATCCACATCAACAAATTCCATGTCCCTGTTACTATTATTATAATTATTATTGTAATTTACTAAAGTTAGGTTGGTATTTCCTATCATAGTAAAGTCACCTTTAATATTATATACCGTTTGACCAGGTGTGAAATCGGAAGTCCTAGGTGCAAAAGGAACTCTAACTTGACTGTAGCTATAGAAACTAGCACTTAATAACATTACCGTTAATAATACTAGTTTTAGAATATTTCTATTAGCCTGAATTTTAATAGCGTATAGTTTTTTCATTTGTATAATAATTAATTATTATAATATAATTTAGGACTGGGTTACAACTTTATAGAATACGGTTGTTACAGAATCTGCATTTAAAAGAAAGCTTCGTATTTGTTGATCTGAACAATCAAACATACATTTAACGTAAACATATCTTAAGGATGAGAACCCGTTAATTGTAGATAAATCCAATCTGTTATTCAAATCGGATAATCTATTTAAAGTTATAGTGATAACTTCAACATTGTTATATAGTCTATTATTATCTTGTAATAAACTATAAGAGCTAGCATCTAAAAGTTTTAAAACTTTAGGACTTTCATCTCCAGTAATATTAAGAATACTTGAGTTTTCTATATAAATAGTAGGATTTTTACCGTGCAGTAATTCATTCGGGATGCTTCCCGAAATTCTTAAATTGCTATTGTTGTTGGAACTTTCATCGAAAATTCTTTGAATATTCTCTTGTGCAAAACTGTTGGCAGAAAAGAAAATTGATAGCGCGCAAACCATTAGAAAGTTTGAAAACGTTCGTTTAATAATTTTTCTCATAATTTTTCAAGTTTAATTTATAAACCTTAAATAATAAAAATGTAAAATCCTTAAATTTATCTTAATTTCTTGTAATACAATATGTTGTACAATTGTTGAGGGAAGTCCACCGATTTCTCAGTGTATAATGGATTAAGTTAATTTTTTGACTTGGGATCATTTTTAATTAATAGCTTACGTAACAAATAAATAGCGATTCTTTAACCAAATCAAAAATAAATGTTAAATAACTTAAATATTCGTTAAGAGGCTTTTTACAAACACTTCGTCGATGAAATATAATAATTAGCCGAACGTATTATTTCTTAAATTCTAAGATTTAAAAAATTTTCTAAAAATTGCATTTCATTTATTTAATATTTAATGATTATTTATTTAGTTTTATAGTAGCTTACTTTATTTGTGGCCAAAATAAGTCATATGTCCGACATACACAACACTTTGTCGATAAAAATTGCATTTAATCGTGAAAAATGAAAAAATTAATTATTGTTAGACATGCTAAATCCTCTTGGAAGGATGGTGTAAAGGATCATGATCGTGGCCTAGAACCAAGAGGCGTTAGAGATGCTAAGCTTGTTTCGTTAAATTTTAAGCAGTTTAATTTTATGCCGGATCAAGTGTATTCTAGTACAGCTAAAAGAGCAAAAAAAACGTCTGAAATTTTTCTTGACAAACTAAATATAGGTTCTAACTTAATTCAGTTTGATAAAAACCTATATGATTTTTCTGGAGAAAATCTCATTCAAACAATCAAAAACACAAACAACAATATTCAAACTTTAATGGTTTTTGGACATAATGAAGCCATTACCAATTTTGTAAATATGTTTGGAGATCGATATATCGATAATGTGCCAACTAGTGGACTTGTAGTTATAGAATTTCATGTTGATTCTTGGAAATATATTTATAAAGGAGAAACGGTTAAAATATTGTTTCCAAGAGATTTAAGGTAATATAAATTATTCATCACTTCGTAATAAAAAGCTTTACTATAGAATGCTTTTTTCTGTTTAACCACATATAGTTTTTAAAGAGATAGTCTTTGATTATTAAAAATAAGTAAGCGTTTAATCTATTCGGTATTTGATACTAATAGAATATATTTGTAATATCTAAATATGTTATTAATGACAAAAATTGAAAAACCTAATAATAGTTATATTAATAGAGAGATTAGCTGGTTGCAGTTTAATGCTAGAGTACTACAGGAAGCAGCCGACAAGAATGTACCCTTAATTGAAAGGTTAAGGTTTTTAGGAATTTTCTCAAACAATTTAGATGAATTTTTTAAAGTTAGATATGCAACTGTTAAACGTATTATAGAGGCTGGTAAAGATGCAAAAAGTGTTTTAGGTGGTATTAAAGCAAAAGAACTTCTTGAAGAAATAACACAAATTGTTATAGTAAAACAAAGTGAGAGTTTAAAGATTTTAAGCAATATAGAGAAAGAGCTTGAGAAGGAAAATATCTTTATCATTAAAGAAGATGAGATAGAGAAAAGTCAGCATAAATTCATTAAACAATACTTTATTCAAAAGGTTAGTCCAGCTTTAGTTACTATTATTTTAAGCAATGAAATAGATTTACCAAATTTAAAAGACAGTGCATCATATTTGGCTGTAAAAATGGCTTTAAATAACGATAAAAATTTTCAATATGCTTTAATTGAAATTTCAAAAACCATGGATCGATTTGTGGTTTTACCAGAACAAAATGGTAAAAGCTACATTATTATGTTGGACGATTTATTGCGCTATTGTTTAGACGATATTTTTAATATCTTTAAATACGATAGTATCTCGGCACATATGATTAAAATTACTAGAGATGCCGAACTAGATTTTGAAAGTGATTTGAGTAAGAGTTTTATTGAAAAAATTTCAGATAGTGTTAAGCACAGGCAAATTGGAGAACCAGTAAGATTTGTTTATGATAAAACCATAGATCTAGAAACTTTAAATTTTTTAATGACTAAAATGGGTATTGATTCTCATGATAGCATTATTCCAGGTGGAAGATATCATAACCGAAGAGATTATATGGGGTTTCCAAGTTTGGGGAGAACAGATTTACTTTATGCTAAAATAGATCCTTTACCTATAAAAAATTTAAGTCTTGAAGCTAGTATTTTCGATAGTGTAGCTAAAAAAGATTATCTACTATATGCTCCTTATCAAACATTTGCTTATGTAGTAAAATTTCTTAGAGAAGCTGCATTAGATCCAAAAGTTAAAACCATTAAAATAACTATTTATAGACTTGCCGAAATTTCACATGTAGCAAGTTCTTTAATAAATGCTGCAAAAAACGGTAAAAAAGTAACTGTTTCTATAGAAATTCAAGCGCGTTTTGATGAACAGGCAAACATAGATTATGCCGAACAAATGCAAAATGAGGGTGTTAATTTAATTTTTGGAGTTCAAGGTCTAAAAGTACATAGTAAAATGTGTGTTATTGAACGTGAAGAGAATACTAAATTAAAACGTTACGGATTTATAAGCACTGGAAATTTTAATGAATCTACTGCAAGAATTTATACAGATTATACCTTGTTTACTTCAGATCAAAGAATATTAAAGGATATTAATAAAGTCTTTAATTTCTTCGAAATAAACTATAAAATCTATACCTATAAGCATATTATAACTTCGCCTCATTATACACAAAAAAAGTTTTTTAAACTTATTGATGCTGAAATTCAAAATAAGAAAGCAGGAAAACCAGCTTATATTAGATTAAAAATGAACAGTTTTTCTAGCTTTAAAATGGCCGATAAATTATATGAAGCTAGTAGAGCTGGAGTTAAAATCCAGATGATAATTCGAGGTATTTGCTGTTTAATTCCAGGAGTTAAAGGAATGAGTGAAAACATTGAAGTTATTAGTATTGTCGATAAATTTTTAGAACATACAAGACTCTATATGTTCTGTAATAATAACGACCCAAAAGTCTATATTTCTTCAGCAGATTTTATGACGAGAAATATTGAAAATAGAGTAGAAGTAAGCTGTCCTATTTACGACGAAGACATTAAAAAGGAACTTATCGAAACATTTAATATCTCTTGGAGCGATAATGTAAAAGCCCGAATTCTTAACGCATCTCAAAAAAATGAATATAGAAAAAGCAAAGCACCAAAAGTTAGGTCGCAATTTGCTTTATACGATTATTACTTAAAAAAACTTGACAATTAATATGCTTACCATAAAAAAATATGCAGCTATAGATATTGGCTCCAATGCTGTTAGACTATTAATCGCAAACATTATTGAAGAAAAAGGAAAAGAGCCTCGATTTAAGAAAAGCTCGTTAGTTCGTGTGCCAGTTCGTCTAGGAGGTGATGTGTTTTTAGAGCAAACTATTTCAGATTACAATAAAGATCGAATTATCGACACCATGAAAGCTTTTAAGTTGTTAATGAAAACACACAATGTTGTAAAGTACAAGGCTTGTGCAACTTCTGCCATGCGAGAAGCAGTAAATGGAAAAGAAATCTCTGAATTAGTCTACAAAGAAACCAACATAAAAATAGATATTATAGAAGGTGAAGAAGAAGCAGCTATTATTGCAGCAACAGATTTACATTCATATATTGATAAAAACAAAACTTATCTTTATGTAGATGTTGGAGGAGGAAGTAGTGAGTTTACAGTTATTAGTAAAGGAGAATCTATAACTTCTAAATCGTTTAAAATTGGAACTGTTAGGTTGTTAAACGATATTGTTAAAAAAGAAACATGGAACGAGCTTGAAGCATGGATTAAATTGCATACAGAAGCTTACGAAAAAATTGATGTTATTGGTTCTGGAGGAAACATAAATAAAATATTTAAAATTTCAGGAAAATCTTTAGGCAAACCATTAACTTACTTCTACTTAACTTCTTACTATAATACACTTCAGTCTTATTCTTATGAAGAACGAATTACAGAATTAGATTTAAACCAAGATAGAGCAGATGTTATTATTCCTGCTACTAGAATTTACCTTTCCTCTATGAAATGGAGTGGCGCCAAAGATATTTATGTTCCAAAAATTGGTTTGTCTGACGGAATTATAAAAAGTATCTATCACGACACGGTTTCAAGCAATACACAGTAAAAACTATACATTTAATCTTTAATATATATCACTTTTCAGTAAAACATATATATTAGCCTCATTAGTAACCCGAAACTACTTTTTTTAAAATATCTTATTATGAAAAAAACAATTTTTATTTTGGCTTTTGTCATCTGCTCAACCTTGACGTATTCACAAGGAAGCATGTATGGAGTTCGTGCAGGATTAAATATTTCTAATCTAGATTTTGAACCAAGCCCAGTTTTTGACAATACCCATAGAAATGGTTTTGCAATTGGATTCTTTGGAGAATACGATCTGTCTAAAACCATTGCTATTGCACCAGAAATTCAATTTTCTGCCGAAGGAGCTAAAGACAAAGATTTACGAATAGATTATATTCAAATACCTATATTAATGAAATATAGATTTAGCGAAAGATTTTTAATTGGAGCTGGACCAATGGCTGGGGTTAAAGTCTGGGAACATGAAGATAACAGTAAAAACTTTGCATTCTCTATGGTTGGAGGCCTAGAATTTTTTATAACAAGTGATATTTTTATTGATGCTAGATACCACTACGGATTTACAAATGTTCTTGATACCGAATCCACTTACGAGGCTAAAAATAGCAACATTCAAATAGGTGTTGGTGTAAAGATTTAAATATTACATATATCAAACAAAAAACTCCGATATGGCAACATATTGGAGTTTTTTGTTTTTAAGATTAAGCTTTAATTTTTAATAAATTTTAAAATTTGTTGTTTACTGTTTGTGTCTGAAATAACTAAAAAGAAAGAGAAAAATGATGTAGTATTTTTTCATATGAGTAGATTTGATTAATAAAGATAATATAATTTACCCATGAATGGTTTCCTTTTTTCCCAAGTCTTTCATAATATCAGCTTCAAAATCAAGGAGTTCTTGCCATTTTTCATCTACTTCTTTTCGGTCTCCATATTGTCTAGCAAAGCCTAAAAACATCGTATAATGATTGGCTTCACTTACCATTAATTTTCGATAAAATTCGGCTAATTCTTTATCTTCCAATTCTTCTGAAAGTAATCTAAAACGTTCGCAACTTCTGGCTTCAATTAAAGCCGCATAAAGCAATCTATGTACAAGCTGTGTCGTTCTGCTACCTCCTTTTGGAAAAAAAGTAATTAGTTTTAAAACATAGTCGTCTTTTCTATCTCGACCTAAAGTCCAACCGTTTTCTAAGAGACGATCGTGAACCATTTTAAAATGACTTATTTCTTCTTTAACCAAAGCAATCATTTCCTGAACTAGCTCTGTATATTCTGGGAAACCTACTATTAAAGAAATAGCTGTACTTGCTGCTTTTTGTTCGCAATAAGCATGATCTGTTAATATATCTTCAATATTTTTTTCTACTATGTTTACCCAACGTGGATCTGTGGGCAACTTTAAACCTAGCATGATTTTTTGTTTTGTCATTGCTTTAAAATTAACTAATTAGTATAAGCGTAAAGTTCTTTTGCTTCTTTTAGTTTGTAGGTGCCTTCAGCATCTATTATAATATCGTAAAAGCGTATTTTTTTACTATCTGTTGTCTGAATCATGGCAGAAAGTATCATGCTGTTGTTTTTAACAGATGAGGATTCATCAACCATTAATTTCACAATAGAATTTTTTAAATGTAGATTTTCTGTGATTTCGAAAAACTGTTTGTCAACTATTTTATTAAAAACTTCTTTAGAGTTCTTAGTAATTATAACTTCAGAAATAAACTCTCTATGATATTCTTTAAAGTTTATGGTGTCTTGTTTAAATTCATATAAAACACTTTTTTCCATATTAGAATACGTTTTCATTTTTATATGGAAACCATTACTTAAAATAGTGTCTGTAACTACTTCTGTATAAGATTCAGGAATGTAAGTGATGTTTTCAGAAAAGGAATCTAATAACTTATTTTCTATTAAAATATCCGTATTAGATTTATAAACTCGATATCTTCCATCGCAACTTACAGAAGCAATCCCAATACACATAAGTACAAGTGTAAAAATATATTTTCCCATAAATTTCCTGTTTAAATTAAGTATCTAATCTTGTTATTTCCTTATCTATTTTCTGAGTTTGTAAACTAGTATTAATTTCTTTTTTAGATTAAATATCTAAATCAAACATTTTTCTTAAGTTTTCTATAGCTGGATTTTTTTCAAGCAACTTTTCGTATTTATCTCTATCTGTATATGCATATTGTTTTTCCATTTCTTCATTAATATCAATAGATAAATGAAGATTGTAATTGTTTAGAGATTTTTTCAAAAACATCATCAAATCGTATTGCTGACGCTCAAGTTCTACTTTGTTTGTAGAATTTGGAAACTCTAAATAAATAGTTGTACCTTTTACTTTTGGCGTATCTATAGAAAGAATAGAAGCTAAATTAAACTGTCCACTTTCCTCCAATTGTTTTATAAAGCTGTTCCAATGTGACATGAATTCTTCATTAGTAAAAGAATCTGTTGGTAAATTCTCTTCATCAACAACCACTTCCATCTGTTTTATTTGATGTTCCTTTTTGGCTTTAATGCTTTTTAAAGACAAACCAGAAGTGGCTTTTTTTCCACTGTTTAATGAAATCTTTGGAGTTTTAGTTTTTTCAGGTTCAGAAACCGTCTTTGCTGAGTTATCTGGAGTATTTGTCTTGTTTGTTGAAACGCTAGTATACGATTGTTGTTTAGGTTCTTGAGCTGTTATTGGTTGTTTTTCAGGAATAGCAACAGGAACAGGTTTAATTCCTTTTTTTATAAAGTAACTAGCAGGAATTATGAAGTTTTTGCTATTTTTTTTTTCTCCATCAAAAGTGATAGAGGCAAGCTGCATGAGGCATAATTCAACAAGTAACCGTTGATTTTTACTGGATTTAAACTTCAGATCGCAATCGTTAGCCAACTCTATGCCTTTCATTAAAAAAGCTTGAGACCCTTTTTGTGATTGAATGAGATATTTTTCTTTGGTTTCTTCACCAACCTCTAATAATTCGATGGTCTCAGAGTTTTTGCAAACCAACAAATCTCTAAAGTGGGAGGCTAGTCCTGAAATATAATGATGTCCATCGAAACCTTTTGCCAAAATACTATTAAACTGAATTAGTAAACTTGGAATGTTGTTTTCAAAAATTAAATCTGTACTTGTAAAGTAGGTTTCATAATCCAGAACGTTTAAATTCTCTGTAACAGCTTGTCTGGTTAAATTTTTTCCAGAAAAACTGACCACACGATCAAAAATAGAAAGAGCATCACGCATGGCTCCATCTGCTTTTTGGGCAATAATATGAAGTGCATCATCTTCAGCTTGAACGCCTTGTTCTTTAGCAATATATTTTAAATAATCTTTAGCGTCTTTTACAGAAATCCGTTTAAAATCGAAAATCTGACAGCGTGAAAGAATGGTTGGGATAATCTTATGCTTTTCGGTAGTTGCAAGAATAAAGATGCAATGTTTTGGTGGTTCTTCTAAAGTTTTTAAAAAAGCATTAAAAGCAGCTTGAGAAAGCATATGAACCTCGTCAATAATATATACTTTATATTTTCCAACCTGTGGGGGAATTCTAACTTGATCGGTTAATTCTCTTATCTGGTCCACGCCATTGTTGGAAGCCGCATCTAATTCAAAAATATTGAAGGCAAAATCTTCATCTTCTTTTTCTGTACCATCACTATTAATCATTTTAGCTAAAATACGAGCACAGGTTGTTTTACCAACCCCACGAGGTCCAGTAAACAGAAGTGCTTGCGCTAAATGATTGTTTTCAATAGCATTCAGTAAGGTGTTTGTAATAGCTTGCTGTCCCACAACATCTTTAAATGTTTGAGGTCTGTATTTACGTGCAGATACTACAAAGTGTTCCAATTTTTTCTGAATTTATTTTAGCAATCTAATTAAGATAACTGCTAAAGTAACAAAGTTAAAAATAAGGTTTAAAATAAGTACTATTCCTATTTAAATTTAATAGGAGTTATTAACAAAAATCACCTTTAAAAAATAAAACTATAAAAGGGGTCTCTTTAGTTTGTAAAATAATCTAAAATCTACTTTACTTTTGGTGAATATAACTAGAGACACTTATATCTTTTATGTATTTTTGCAGGAAGTAAATCGCCTTATCGCTGTTCGTTTAGTCGAATGGAGGAAAGTCCGAACACCAAAGTGCAACATAGTGGTTAATGGCCACCAGTCGTGAGGCTAGGAAAAGTGCAACAGAAAGTATGTACAGGTAATGCTGTAGTGAAACCAGGTAAACTCTATGTGGTGCAATGTCATGTAAACCAACGATTGAAGGCTGCACGCTTGATGTTGGAGGGTAGGCAGCTAAAGTGTTTTGGTAACAAAACACTCAGATAAATGATAAGGGCTCTTTTTTGAGTACAGAATTCGGCTTATAGATTTGCTTATATAAACAATCCCATTTAGTGTATTCTATTTGGGACTTGTTTTTACAATTTATTCTTCCTCATTTGCATTTTTTAATTCAAAAAAACTAAACATATTTCCACCATAACTTTTTGAATAACTAAAATTTTCAACCTTAGATAAATTAGTGTGCTTAGAATGCTCAACAATTAAAACACCATTTTCTTCCAGTAAATTGTTTTTAAAAACTAGTTCAGGGATTTTAATAAAATCCTCGTCTGAAAATTCGTAAGGAGGATCTGCGAAAATAATATGCGCTTTTTGTGTGTTTTTTTCTAGAAACTTAAACACATCACTTTTTATAGTTTGCAACGGCATTTCGAAACTTCTAGCTGTTTCGTTTATAAACTTAATGCAACCATAATCTTGATCTACACAAGTAATATTTGTGGTGCCACGAGAAGCAAATTCGTAACTGATGTTTCCAGTGCCAGCAAAGAGGTCTAAGACTGAGACATCGTCGAAATAATACTGATTGTTAAGAATATTGAACAAGGCTTCCTTAGCCATGTCCGTTGTTGGGCGAGTAGGTAGTTTTTTTGGAGCAGTAATCCGTCTGCCTTTATATTGTCCAGAAACAATGCGCATTAAAAACTTTGTATTAAAACAAAATCGGAATAATTCGATTTTGGTTTGTTAGTGTAAAGGTAAGAATCTAAGCGTTTTCCAAAACTTATGTGTCTAATATATGTATATAATATGGTAAATAAGTTCGATTCTTTATCAATATCTCCCAAAAGTACGAGGTTTGTTTTTTCAGGATTTAGCCCTAATTGTTCCATGGTAAACAAGATGTAGTAAATAAAATCTTCTTTACTGGAATAATCGAAGGTGTTAAAAAGTATTAATTTTCCTTGGTTGGAAACTACAATTTCAAAGTGGTCTTTGTTGACATGAACATAAAACTTAACATCGTCAGCATGTTTTTCAATCTGTAATATTTTTTCAACTAAAATAGAGGAAAAATGATTGTATGTAAAACTGCCAAAAGTCTCATAAATGTAATTATTAATATTCACGTAAGGAACGTAAACAGTCACACTATCATTGATTTCTAGATTGTCGTATACAATAAAATCCGATTTTAAAATTTTAGAATTAAACTTTAAATAATCTGCTAAATAGTCTTCATTAAATAAAGGTTTAGGAACAATTGTAGCCAATTCGTTTACATAAACGACATGTACTTTATTGAAGTTATTTTGAAGCTCCTTTTCAGTATTAAAAAGTTGTTTTAAAAAATCTAGAGCACCAAAAGGGGACAGTTTTTTTTCTTTTTCAAAATGTTTTAAATAAGTAATGGTATTTAAAACAGTATCTAGAATACAAAAAGAAAGTCCATTCAAACTTATTTGAATGGACAAATCTAAATTAGTTGATATATTTTCTGATTTATTCGCTGTCACCATAAGTTTTAGGCCAATTTCCATTGGTTTTAACTTCATCCATAGATCCTACTCGTAAAGCATCTCCATTAACTCCATCAACAGCAATAACTTGATTTTCCTGAGCAATTAAGCCTTTGTTTTGATCGTGTAAAATAACACTTTTCTTAACGCTAGCTTCAAAAACTGGAATTTTCATATCGTTTTGTTCTAATAAGCCAGCTTTCATTTCAAATTTAGCATCTGTTGCAGGTACATTCATCATGGTTCTATATCTGTCAGAATTTTTAAATAAAGAATCTCTAACAGCTTTAAAACCTAAAGTATCTATAATTCTAAGTTCTTTTGTCATTTCAACACCACCATAACGTTTAGTCATTTCTTCATCTATAACAGTTGAATCTCTACGTTGTGTAATGGTATATTGAGCAGTATCAATAAATTTTACCAAGTCTTCAAAATTAGGAGCAAATTTACCTGTTACTTGTTGGTGAGCTAATTGGGCATCTCTTATGTCAATAAGCTTTTCAATAACTGCAGCGTAACGTTTATTTTTTACTTTGTTAAATTGAATAGGTTCGAAAATAGACATATAGGTTAAATATCCTAAATAGAAAATTAATGCCCAAAGCGCAATAGTTAATACTGGCTTTAATTTAGAAGGAATAAATTTGTCAATTAGCCATACTAAACCAATTGTAACTACTATTACAGCAACAGCTATAAGAATTATTTTAAACATAGTGTCAGTTATTAAATTTTATTAAGGTATAACGCAAATCTACAATTTTTTTTTAATCGTAAAAACCAAAGGACGTAAAAATCATTCCTATATTTGATGAAATTTAATAAATTAACATCTTTCATGACCCCTTCGGAATTTTATTCTCTTATAAAACAGCAATTTCCATTCCAACCAACTTCAAAACAAGAAATTGTTTTATTACAACTTTCGGAGTTTGTTTTTAGTAAAGACCCAAATGCACTTTATTTATTAAAAGGGTATGCAGGTACAGGAAAAACAACTATTATTGGGACTATTGTTAATAATTTATGGAAGATAAAAAAAAGTGCTGTATTAATGGCTCCAACGGGCCGGGCAGCCAAAGTCATCTCTAATTATTCAGGAAAGGAAGCTTTTACTATTCATAAAAAAATATATTTTCCAAAAAAAGAAAAAGGTGGTGGAGTTAAATTTGTTTTACAACCAAATAAACATAAAAACACCATATTTATAGTAGATGAAGCTTCTATGATTCCAGATGCTCCAAATGAATCTAAATTTTCTGAAAATCGCTCCTTGTTGGACGATTTAATACAATATGTGTATTCTGGATTTAATTGTAAGCTGTTATTAATTGGAGATACAGCGCAATTACCTCCTGTTAAATTAGATTTAAGCCCAGCATTAGATTCAAATACCTTAGCGCTTAATTACAATAAGCAGGTTACTAAAATGGAGTTAGATGAAGTTGTTAGGCAAGAACAAGATTCTGGAATTCTTGTAAATGCCACAAATTTACGGGAAGCACTTACAGATACCTTTTTCGACACTTTTAAATTTAATTTAAATACTTACACAGATATTGTTAGACTTGTTGATGGTTATGAAATTATGGATGCCATAAATGATGCTTATAGTCAATTAGGAAATGAAGAAACTGCCATAATTGTTAGAAGTAACAAGCGTGCCAATTTGTATAATGAGCAAATACGAACCCGGATTTTATTTAATGAAAATGAGTTAACTACTGGAGATTATTTAATGGTAGTAAAAAATAATTATTTCTGGATAAAACCTACAACCGAAGCAGGTTTTATAGCCAATGGTGATATTATTGAAGTTTTAGAAATATTTAATATTATTGATTTATATGGCTTTCGTTTTGCTGAAGTTAAAATTCGAATGGTCGATTATCCTAGAATGAGGCCCTTTGAAACCGTTTTGCTTTTAGATACTATTTCAGCTGAAACGCCTTCGCTTACTTATGAAGACTCTAACAGACTTTATCAAGAAGTGATGAAAGATTACGAAAATGAAACTAGTAATTATAAAAAATTTTTAAGTGTCAAAAAGAATAAGTATTTTAATGCGTTGCAGGTTAAATTTTCTTACGCCATAACGTGTCATAAATCTCAAGGAGGACAATGGAATACGGTATTTGTGGAACAACCATATCTACCAGAAGGCATTACAAAAGATTATTTACGCTGGTTGTACACAGCAGTGACTCGTGCTAAAGAAAAGCTTTATTTGATAGGTTTTCAGAATGAATTTTTTACCGAAGAATAAATCACCTTATCCCTAGAGTTTAAAAGATTATTAAAAAGTCAAAAAGTTTCAATCAAGTTAGAGGTTAAATATCTTTTAAAAGTCCTATTTTTGAAATAACAATGTAAATTTATAGATGAAAATAATCTCCATGATACCAGCACGCTATAGTGCATCACGTTTTCCAGGCAAGCTTATGCAAGATTTGGGAGGAAAATCTGTTATTAGAAGAACTTATGAAGCTACTGTAAATACCAAGTTGTTCGACGATGTTTTTGTGGTAACCGATAGTCAGATTATTTTCGATGAAATTACAAATCATGGTGGAAAAGCCATTATAAGTAAAAAAGAACACGAATGTGGAAGCGATAGAATTGCAGAAGCAGTCGAATTTATGGATATCGATATTGTTGTAAATGTTCAAGGAGATGAGCCATTTACCGAAGTCTCTTCCTTAAAAAAATTAATTGAAGTCTTTAAAGACGATACCAAAAAAGAAATCGATTTAGCTTCTTTAATGGTTCATATTACAGATTGGGACGAAATTAAAAATCCAAATACAGTAAAAGTTATTGTAGATAAGAACAATTTTGCGCTTTATTTTTCACGTAGTCCAATTCCATATCCAAGAGACGAAACCGTCAATGTTAAATACCACAAACATAAAGGTGTTTATGCCTTTAGGAAGGAAGCATTATTAGATTTTTACAGATTACCCATGTTAAAATTGGAAGCATCAGAAAAAATTGAATGTATTCGTTATTTAGAATATAGCAAAAAAATAAAAATGGTGGAGACCGATGTTCAAGGTGTAGAAATAGATACTCCAGAAGATTTGGAACGAGCAAAAAGGCTTTGGAAATAAAGAGCTATTATTAAAAATAGATTTGAATTGATTAAAGAATACAAGAATATAAAAGTTATTGGCTTTGATGCAGATGATACACTTTGGGTAAACGAAACTTATTTTCGAGATGCTGAAAAAAGTTTTGCCAAATTATTATCTCAATATGAAACCTTAAACAAAATAGATCAGGAACTCTTTAAAAAGGAAATGAAAAACCTACCACTTTATGGTTATGGAGTTAAAGGATTTGTGCTTTCTATGGTAGAGATGGCTTTGGAATTGTCTAATAATACAGTGTCAAACAAAACAATACAAGCCATTTTAGATTTAGGAAAAGACATGCTAAATAAACCAGTAGAATTACTTGATGGAGTTGAAGAAGTGCTAAAAAATCTATCAACAAACTACCGACTTATTTTAGCTACAAAAGGCGATTTATTAGACCAACAACGAAAATTAGAAAAATCTGGTTTAACGGATTATTTTCATCATATTGAAGTTTTAATTGATAAACAAGAAGCTAATTATTCAAAACTTTTAAATCATTTAGATATTAAACCTTCAGAATTTTTAATGATAGGAAATTCATTAAAATCTGATGTGTTACCTTTAGTAAATATTAAAGCGCATGCTATTCATGTGCCATTTCATACAACTTGGGCACACGAACAAGTGAACGAGAAAGAGACCAATGGTAAAACCTATAAAACCGTAGCTGGTTTGTTGGATATTTTACCATTATTAAACTAATTAGATAATTATAGTATTACGAATTCATGACTTATAAAAATTTCCCAATGGTGTCCAAAGTGGTTTTTGGACGAGGCAGTTTTAATCAATTAGGAGATATTCTATCCCCTAAAAGACTAAACGTAAAAGCACCATTTATTTATATTGTGGACGATGTTTTTCAAGGTAATTCCTGGGTAACCTCAAGAATTCCCTTGGCATATGATGATAAAATATATTATATTTCTGCAAACGAAGAACCTAAAACCTCACAAGTAGATGATCTTGTTGAAGAGATTATACTAAATTATAAAGCACTTCCGTCTGGAATTATTGGAATAGGGGGAGGTACTATTTTGGATTTAGCTAAAGCCGTGTCCATAATGCTTACCAACGAAGGAGAATCTAAAAACTATCAAGGTTGGGATTTGGTTAAAAGCCCTGCCATTTACCATGTTGGAATTCCTACCATTTCTGGAACAGGTGCTGAAGTTTCAAGAACTACCGTTTTAACTGGTCCAGAAAAGAAATTAGGGATTAATTCAGATTTCACACCTTTCGATCAAGTAGTTTTAGACCCAGAATTAACTAAAGATGTTCCTGTAGATCAATGGTTTTATACAGGAATGGATTGTTATATTCATTGTATAGAATCTTTAAACGGAACCTTTTTAAACGCATTTAGTAAAAGTTATGGAGAAAAGGCATACGATCTTTGTGTTGAATTATTCTTAGATAATAACCTAACTGAAGAAGAAGCTCAAGACAAACTTATGATGGCTTCTTGGCATGGAGGGATGAGTATTGCGTATTCGCAAGTTGGTGTTGCACATGCCATGAGTTATGGTTTAGGCTATTTACTTGGTACAAAACATGGCATTGGTAATTGTATTGTTTTCGATCATTTAGAAGAATTTTATCCAGATGGTGTAAAACTTTTTAAGAAAATGAAAGACAAACATCAAATTAAATTACCACAAGGAATTTGCTCAAAATTATCTGATAAGGAATTCGATATTATGATTGATGTAGCCTTAAGTTTAGAGCCTTTATGGGAAAATGCACTTGGAAAACATTGGCAAAAAACCATAACAAGAAGCAAGCTAAAAGAACTTTACCTTAAAATGTAAGATGCAGAAACTTGCTAAATTTATTTATTTTAAGATTTTAGGTTGGAAACTAGTTGGGAATACCAACATGTCTAAAGATACTATTAAGAAAGCCGTTTTAATAGCTGTTCCACATACTAGCTGGCATGACTTTTATATTGGGTTGCTCTTACGAAAAGTAATTGGAATTAAAGCTAATTTTATTGCTAAAAAGGAATTGTTTAGCTGGCCTTTAGGTTATTATATGAGAGCTATTGGAGGAAGAGCTATAGATAGAACTTCTGGACAAAATAAAGTAGAAGCCATAGCTAAGCTTTTTGATAAAGATGAAGAGTTCCGGTTAAATATAGCGCCAGAAGGTACTAGAAAAAAAGTAACCGAGTGGCGCACAGGCTTCTACTATATAGCCAAAGCTGCAAATGTGCCAATAATTATGTTTACTCTTGATTTTAAAAATAAACAAAATAAAATTTCTGAACCCTTTTATCCAACAGATGATATGGAAGCCGATTTTAAATTAATGAAACAATTTTTTGAAGGCGTTGTAGGTAAAGTTCCTGAGTATTCATAGAAACTTCGGCACACATTTTGATTTTATTAAACAACTTAGTAAATGAAACATAAAGTAAACTTTTGTCCCTAAAAAGAAACATTTACTAATATCAAAAAAGCTACTTAATTTTTTAAGTAGCTTTTGTATTTTTTATAAAGATCTCAAAATACTCTCTTAAATTAGAAATAAAATCAGGAAATGTTATTATTTAAACGGCTCCTGAGAATTTAAAGCTTAGTCTAGTCTACAACCTTAAATTCTTTCATTTCTTTTAAAGGCTCTAACACATTATAGTCTTTCCAATAATTTGGATTAAATGCTTTAAGAGTTTCATAATCAATTTTACGTTTTTCTTTTGTAGCATTAAATTCAGATGGCGTGATATCTTTTTCTCCCATGACTAAAATCTCATTCTTTTCCTTAAATATGCCTTCTACTTTAAAATCGAAAGATACTTTTTCTCTACTGTTATTGTCTTTAAATTTTATAGGTCTATCTACATAAAAATATCTGTCCAATTGATCTGTCATATAATTTGGAGAATAATAGCCATCTTTATGTTTCTTGTAAATAACAAAACCTCGTTTGTTTTGTTCTATATATTTAATCCCAAGCAAAAGTTTTAAATTTAGTTTTTCACCTATTCTTCCTTTGGCAAATTTATAATCAGCTCTAAGGATGGCAAAGGTTTCATTCGATACATAAAAGGTTCCTTCAAAATCTGCCGAACCTCTTCTAGGAGCATATTCAATAACATATACCATCTCTGAACCTATAAACGTAATGTCTTTTATTTCATATTCATATTTTCTGGTATCTGTAATAAAGTTTAAAATAGTTTTTGAAGAAAACCCATGATCGTTAACCATTTTTTGAACCATGTTTCTTATAAATTTTAAAGAATTAATGGTGTCTTCCATTTTATTATTTTTTTCCTCATCTAATGAAACTGAATCTGATACTTTAAACCATCCAGATTTTACGGTATATATTTTATCTTTATCTAAATGCTTTAATATAAGTTCTTGGCCTTTTTCTGCCAAATTTTCAACAGATTGGTCGTTGCGTTCGTCTAATAACCTAATGGCTTTATCCACTTCCAGTTTAGAGCTTTCAACATCTTTAATATTCAATTTCCCAACAAACTCTGTGTATTGTTTAGACTTGTTGTTTAGTAAGGATCTTTCTAAGGCGTCAAAATCCTTGTTAAAAGCTTCTAGTTGTTTCTTTTTAAAACCTGTAGATTTGTCTATCTCAAAATCGGCATCTTTCCCAATAATATATTCCGTTCTTCGGCTAAAAATATCATAAGTAACAAGATTGTTTTTGTAATTGCTTTTTAGATTTCTATTTACATAATACATTATAGAATCTATGGTTAAAGGCTTATTGGTTAAATACACTTCATAAAGCTCGTTAACTTGCTCGTCTAGTTTAAATGTTTTAGAAGAAAACTCCTGAAGTTCAAATCCAATTTTTTCAAAACCCATACAAGAAATATGCACAGAATCTGAGGCTTTAAAACCTTCTGTATCAATAGAGAAACTACCTTCTTCGTTTGTAATAACACCATAATTTGGACCAATTTGAATGGTAGCAAAAGGAATTGGCTCGTTAGTTTTAGTAACAACTTTACCTGAAACTTGCTGTGCAAATCCGGAATAGATATAACCTAAAATAAATAAGATAGATAGTGACTTTTTAAGCATGTGTTTTATTTTTAAAACGATTGACTTGTTGATTTGTTTCCTATAAAGATGAAAAATCCCAAACAATTTGTTTAGGATTTTTAGAAATATTTATGAATTTTATTTTAGAAAGTTCCATCTATAACTCCTAAGATATCGTATTCACCCAGAAATAATCTATAAGTACCATCAGGTTTAAATGCTAAATGATTATAATCTAATTCTGAATTATTGAAAAACGTATTGTTTAAAAAATTATATGAATCAACATAAACATGTTTTTCAGGATTTGGGATAATACCAGAATCTTTATTGCCTATTAAAAAAGCTTCAATTCTGTTTGGATTTTTCTTGATCCATTTCCAATATCTTTTATACTTGATATCACGCTGTAGCTGTTTATCATTTTTTTTATATAAATGAATAGCAATGGTTTTATTACTATCAATGTCTTTGCCTACAATCTTTTCTACCATTAACCGAACTTGTTCATTTTCTGTTTGAGTCAATTTACCTTCAAAATAATTCCGACTTAGAAAATGAACAATAATTCTATCTTCTTCAATTGTTGTAGTGGGATATCCTGCTTTTAAACATTCATTGAATCTTTTTTCAGAAATATACACACCTTTGGCATCTGCATATTTCACTTTTTTATTAGCATTCTGCCCAAATGTGTTTTTTGGAACAAAACAGGTTAACAGAGTAGAGATAAATAGTAGTTTTAGATATTTCAAAAGAAGAGTTTAAATTACTTTAATTTTCAGAACTTTCTTCCATAGTATGATATACGTTCTGCACATCGTCATCCTCTTCTAATTTTTCAAGAAGTTTTTCTACATCTGCGATTTCTTCATCATTCAATTTTTTGGTGACTTGTGGAATGCGTTCAAAACCAGAAGAGAGAATTTCAATCTCCCGAGATTCTAACTCAGCTTGAATGGCACCAAAATTTTCAAAAGGGGCGTAGATTAAAATACCATCGTCATCTAAGAAAACTTCTTCAGCTCCAAAATCTATTAATTCCAATTCCAATTCTTCAGGATCTAATCCTTCTCCTGGAATTCTAAAATTACATGTATGGTCAAACATAAAAACTACAGATCCAGAAGTGCCTAAGCTACCGTCACATTTATTAAAATAACTACGCACATTAGCAACGGTTCTGGTATTATTATCTGTAGCTGTTTCTACTAAAACAGCAATACCATGAGGTGCATATCCTTCAAAAATAACTTCCTTATAATCGCCTTGACTTTTGTCGCTTGCTTTTTTAATAGCACGTTCTACATTGTCTTTTGGCATGTTTACAGCTTTGGCATTCTGTATCACTGCTCGTAATCTTGAGTTACTTGCAGGATCCGGACCGCCTTCTTTTACTGCCATAACTATGTCTTTACCAATACGAGTAAATGCTTTACTCATGGCAGACCAACGTTTCATTTTACGCGCTTTACGAAATTCAAAAGCTCTTCCCATTTCTTAATTCAAAGTTTAAAGTTTAATATTCAAAAATTATTGAGACAAATTTAGAAAAATATGATAATTGAGAATGATTGTATGAAGATAATTCTTAAATATATTTTTTCTAAATATTGGTATTGATAACTGTAATTGTAAACTGGATACTAGTTTACTCTTGTACTTCCACAATCATTTCAATAGCTTCAGCTAACTGAAAATCTTTGTTTGTAACCCCATCAGCATCATGTGTTGATAAGGAAATGGAAAGGATGTTATAGATATTAGTCCATTCGGGATGATGGTTTAAAGCTTCGCATTCAAAAGCAATTCTACTCATAGCACTAAAGCAGTCTCTAAAGTTGTCAAATTCGAATTCAGCGTGAATAGCATTTTCGTAATACTCCCAATCTGGGAAACGCAATAATTTTTTTTCTATGTCTTGTTCTGATAATTTACTCATGATGTTCGATTTTTTAATATCAATAAAATTAATGATTTTAGATGATATTATCAATTAAACAAGCAGCTCATTTATAATCTCCTGACTTGTTAACTGTAAGTTTTTAGGTAATAAATTAGTTTTTGGTAAGACCGCCAAATAACGTTCATCGTTGGTGGTAAAAACCTGTTTAAAAGTTGGACTATAGCGTCCTAAACTTTTTATAAGTTCTGCTATAAAATCGTCATGATGGACCAAATCCGTACTTCCTAAATGAAAAACTCCTGTTTTATTTCGGTTAATCATATAGTGAATTTGTTGTGTTAATTTGGTGTCTGAAGTCACATTTATAACCAAATTTGGAAATACTTCAATGGGTTCTTTTGAACTTAAAGAATCTTTTAATTCCTGAATTCTAGGCGAATGCAAACCAAAAACCATAGGTAATCTAATAATAGTTATTTGTCTTTTTGGTAAACGCATGAGCATGTTTTCAATTTTAATTTTGAAATGCCCATAAATACTATGACTTAAGGTTTTGTCTTGTTCGTAACTGGGATATTTACTGTAACCATCGAATACATTGGCAGATGAAAGAAAAATGATTTTGCATTCTCTGTGTGCCTTTAAATAATAGCAAATATGCGAATGCGCAATGACTTGAGCCGAAAAATCTCCTCGTAATGCTGAAATAATAATGGTTGGTTTTACAGCTTCTAAAATTTCAAAAACATCATCTTCTTCAACGTTATATTGAAAAAAGTGTTTATTTTTTTCATAAAAAGGACGTGATATTTTGTAGGTGCCAAAAGTATTAAAATAGGAGCATAACTCTTTGTAAATGGCATTTCCTAAAAATCCACTTGCACCTAGAATTAATATCCGATGTTTATCTTCTCTTTCTTTCATATCTCTCTCTAAAACGGAAGATTTTTAATTAAAATATGGATTGATTGGTTTTTGTAGTAAATTTTTCAAGAGCTTGCATCCCTAGTTTAGAGTTTCCTTTTTCGTTTAAACCTGGAGCCCAAACCGATATAACAAACTCGTTAGGAAGTAGGGCAACAATTCCTCCTCCAACACCACTTTTTCCTGGCAGTCCAACTTCAAAAGCAAATTCGCCTGCTTCGTCGTAAAAACCACAAGTAAGCATAATGGCATTGATACGTTTGGCTTGGCTTTTTGTAAGTCTTGTTTTCTCTTTTAAGCAATGTCCTTGATTAGCAAAAACGTAAAAAGCCTTTGTAAGCTGAGCGCAAGTCATTTCTAAAGAACATTGATGAAAATAGAAATCCAATACATCGGCTACATCATTATTTAGATTGTCAAATGACTTTAAAAGGTTTGCAGCAGCAAAATTATTGAAGCCTGTTTGCATTTCAGAATCGGCTACTTTATTGTTGTAATCAATGGTGTCGTCTCCAGTTAAATCTCTAACAAAATCTAAGAAATCCTCTTTAGGATGCTCTAATAAAGATACCAACATGTCTGCAATTACGATAGCTCCCGAATTGATAAAAGGATTTCTAGGAATGCCTTTCTCTAACTCTAATAATGATAAATGATTAAAGGGATTACCGGAAGGTTCTACATCCAATCTATCCCATAAATCTATACCTACACGAGATAAGGCTAAGGCCAAACTCAGAACTTTAGAAATACTTTGGATAGAAAATTTCTTTTCAGCATCTCCAACTGAGAAGGCTTGTCCAGAAACTAATTGTAAATGAATTCCAAAGGTGCTTTTATCTACGTTTGCTAATTCTGGAATATATGTGGCTATGTCACCTTTTTCTGTTTCCTGAATAATTTCTTGGTAGATAGTATTTAAAACATCTTGGTAATCAATCATATATTAAACTTTGTAAAACGGTAACTTAATAACGGTTGCAGGAATAGCATTTTTTCTAATTTGAATATGGATTTTAGTATCTACATCAGCAAAAACTTTTGGTACATATCCCAAGCCTATACCTATTCCTAAAGAAGGAGACATGGTTCCGGAGGTTACATGACCAATTTTCTTACCTTGTCCATCTACAATATCGTAACCTTGTCGTGGAATACCACGATCGTCTATTTTAAAAGCTACTAGTTTATTTTCTAAACCACGTGCTTTCTCTGCTTCTAAAGCTTTAGAATTAGTAAACTCTTTCGTGAATTTAGTGACCCAACCTAAACCTGCTTCAAAAGGAGAGGTGGTATCATCGATGTCGTTTCCATATAAACAATACCCCATTTCCAAACGGAGGGTATCTCTAGCAGCTAAACCAATGGGTTTGATACCGAATTCTGCTCCAGCTTCAAATACTTTGTCCCAAACTTGTTTAACTTCACTATTTTTACAGTAGATTTCAAATCCGCCACTTCCAGTATAACCAGTTGCAGAAATTATCACATTTTCAATTCCAGCAAAATCGCCTACTACAAAATTGTAAAAGCTTATTTTAGATAAATCATGACTGCTTAAACTTTGCATAGCTTCAATAGCTTTTGGCCCTTGAATAGCTAATAGAGAGTAGTCTTCACTTAAATCTTTCATGGTGGCTCCAACATCATTTTTTGACGAAATCCAATTCCAATCTTTTTCAATATTACCAGCATTTACAACCAGCAAATACGTTTCTTCTTTTAAACGATAAATAATTAAATCGTCTACAATACCACCATCTTCATTAGGTAAATAACTATATTGGGCTTTTCCTATGGTTAATTTACTGGCATCATTACTACATACTTTTTGAATAAGTTCTAAAGCATGTGGCCCTTCAATTAAAAATTCGCCCATATGCGATACATCAAATACACCAACGTTTTTTCTAACGGTTTCATGTTCTATATTTACGCCTTCATATTGAACGGGCATGTTAAATCCTGCAAAAGGGACCATTTTTGCTCCAAGAGCTTCGTGAGTGGATGTTAAAGCTGTGTTTTTCATTGAAAATATGTTTTTATTTCCGTGAAGACGGAAATTATATAAATTAAAATAAAGTTGTTAAGCAAAAGTATTGAAATAAATCTATTTTGTTCAATCTAAAACCCCTTAATATATCTTTAAAAATTTGTTAAATTTTAATAAGCTTATCCTAAAAACAGCTGATAAAATATTAATTTAGGTAGTTCTAAAAAACCAACCATCATGAAACAGTTAGTTATCTCTTTGAGTGTTTTTTTATTATCCATAATTGTTTTTGCCCAAGAAGGCAATCCAACTGATTATCTAACTACAGAATTTCATAAAAACAGGAGAGAGGCTTTTAGAAAAAAAATGCCTAATAATAGTGTGGCTGTTTTATTTGCAAATCCTATTAGAAACCGTGCTAATGATGTAAATTATATTTACCATCAAGACCCAAATTTTTATTATTTAACAGGTTATAAAGAACCACATGCTGTGCTTGTTATTTTTTCTGAGAACCAAACCAATACCGAAGGAATAATATATAATGAGATGCTTTTTGTACAAGGTAGAAATGCACGTATGGAACTCTATGATGGCAACCGTTTAGGGGTTGAAGGTGCTAAAAATAAATTAGGGTTTGAAATGGCATATTTCGGGGAAGATTTTGAGAATTCAGGTATAGATTATAGCGCTTTTGATAAAGTGATGTTTTTTAATTTCGAAAATGATTATAGAAAATCAAAAAGAGAGAAATCCGATTTGTATAGTTTGGTTGAAACATTTAAAAAGCAAGCTAATTATAAAGAAGAAGCTTTTTCAAATCCAATGAAAGACAGAGCTTATCAAATGATTAAAGAAAGTGAGGTTGAAAACAGTGATCATGTCGTTAAAGATTTAGGTCGTGCCATAGCGTATTATCCAGAATTGAAAGAAGATAAAATTATTTCAGAATATGTAAATACTACAGATAACAACACAAGGATAGAATTAAAACAGCAAGTTCTAAAAATAGAAGCTGAAACTCCAAAAAGTAATTTAGATATTAAAACGTTATCCACCATCATGGGAGAATTAAGACAGATAAAAACTCCAGAAGAAATGGTATTATTAACAAAAGCTGTTAGAATTTCAGCCATGGGACAACGAGAAGTGATGAAAGCCATACATCCAAAAATGTCTGAAACCGAAATTCAAGGGGTTCACGAATTTGTTTATAAAAAATATGGTAGTGAATACGAGGGCTATCCTAGTATTGTAGGATCAGGGAATAACGCTTGTGTTTTACATTATATCGATAACAGTAAAATGCATGTTGAAAACGAATTGGTTTTAATGGATTTGGGAGCAGAATATCATGGCTATACAGCAGACGTTACCCGAACTATTCCTGCTAATGGAAAGTTTACAAAAGAGCAGAAGATTATTTACGATTTGGTTTATGAGGCTCAAGAAGCAGGTATTGCAGCAGCAGTTGTTGGTAATCCACATCATTCTACAGATACAGTTGGAAGAGAAATAATCACCAAGGGTTTAATGGAGTTAGGTGTGATAAAATCTGAAGAAGAATCTAGAAAATATTTTCCACATGGCACCTCGCACTATATAGGGTTAGATGTGCACGATGCTGGACTATTTGGCCCTTTCCAAGCAAATATGGTAATTACAGTAGAACCTGGAATTTATATTCCTAAAGGAAGCGATTGCGATGAAAAATGGTGGGGAATTGGAGTTAGAATTGAGGACGATATTTTAATTACTGAAAACGGACCAATAAATCTTTCTGCTGAAGCTCCTAGAAAATCGGAAGACATAGAAAAGCTAATGAAAGAAAAAAGTGTTTTAGAGGGTTTTATTTTACCTGATTTAGATTAATTCAAATCCTTTATCAAAAAAAGCATTCTTATAGATTATATAACTTTTGTTCAAATTTACTTATTGGTTAAAGCCCATATAAAAGCTTTCTCTTTGGTGGCTCTAAAAATGGTGTGGTGTTTTTCGTTCGGCTCATCAGAATAGGTCCACGTTAGAGTTTCGGGAGCATTGATTGTTAAAATGCTCGCTAGCTTTTTTGTGCTATTTGATATATCTACAGCATCTGAACCTGCAAACCAAAATTTGATATGCTTATCTGGAAAATTTGTTAAATAATTTTGAGCATTAGTCGTTAAATATTTGTCGTTCCACCATAAAGACGGATCCATAGCGATATAAAAATCGAATATCTCAGGTGTTACTAAAAAGGTTTCAACCACAAAAAGCCCAGCTAACGATTCGCCAACGAGACCTTTTTTATCAGTTACTCTGTAGCGTTTTCCTATTTCAGTAAATAATTCATTAGAAATAAAACTTCTGTAGTTTTTGGCACCATCTGTTTGTGGTGCAAACTGTTTGTCGTATTCTGTCTCTGAAAACCCAGTTAAATCTCTGCGTCTATCTGTGTTAGCAATCCCTACAAGAATAATAGGAGGAATGCTTTTACTTTTAACAAGCTTGGCTATGGTGTTTGCTATATGTGGAAAATCCTCACCTTCAATACCTCCATCTGGCATATATAAAACAGGATAAGATATGTCACTTTCTTTATAGTTATCGGGTATCCAAACGTTGATTGTTCTTGTTTCATTAACCTCTATAGATTCCATATTAAAACTATCATGTTCTGGAATGAGATCGTTGTATTGAGGTTTGTTGGCACAATTAATTAAAAAAAGAGTAAAAAGAATGAGATAGGCTAAATATTTCATAAATGTATTTTTTACAATCATTGAAGTTATAATTGCTGGTTTTTTACGAAATTAAACTTTCTATTTAAAACATTAACTATTACAAATACACTAAATTTTGAATTTCAATTGGAGTTGGTTGCAGATTTTGAGTTTTAACGATGTCGTTTGCAATCTAATATGAATTATTTAATAAATTTAATTTAAAAACTGAAGGATTGGAGCTAAACTTTCAAGAGGACTTTCTTCCATTGGAACATGCCCTGTATTATTCAATATTACTAAGTTGTCATTAGGTAAATCTTCATGAAATTTGTAAGCATTTTCAATAGGAATTAATAAATCATTCGCTCCCCAAAGTATCAATGTTGGTTGTTGTATGCTTTTGATATTATTAAAAGCATTTATATTTCCAGACATGTTAAATCTATCAATAAAAGCTTGTCTATTTCCTTTTCTCAGAGTGAGGTCAAAGTATCTGTCAACCAATGAATCTGTTACTTTCGAGGTGTCAAAATATACGTTTTCAACACTTGTTTTTACTAAAAAACGTGGTGTTATATAAGTAAACAAGTTTTTAAGTACAGGCGTTTTAGCTAATTTAAAAGCGATTGGTACACTCTTAGAATTCATAGGATAACCAGCTGCATCAATTAAAATTAATTTTTCAACCATATTTGATTGTTCTAAAGTAAAGTTCCAAGCTATTTGTCCGCCTAAGGAATTGCCAGCCAGCACACATTGCTTTATATCTAGAGCTGTCAAAAAACTCTTTAAAAAAGCTGTATAATCTGTCATTGAATAGTTGCCATCCGGAAACGGACCTGTTAAGCCATATGCAGGAAGATCCATTCTAACCACTCGTTTTGATTTTTTTAAAGTATTGGTCCACACATCAAATGTATGTAAACTAGATCCAGTACCATGAATCAGTATGATTGGAATGGAGTCGGTTTGGACTCCTTCATCTCGAAAATGAACCTCCATGCCATTTATAGAAAGGAATGAAGATGCCGAATTGGTGTATTTTTCTTTTAATATATTTAAATGGATGTCTCGATAACCAAAAAAGGTAAAAACACCTATTATAGCTAAAATAATTATAAGTGATAAAATTTTTAATCCTTTAATTAGTAACTTCATTTGCTTCCTTTTTTGAGACTTTTACGGCATTTAAAGTCGTTTCATTTAAAACGAAGTTAATGCAATCATTTGTAATTTAATATACTAAAAGCATCTGGTGATTTGGATTCGAATGCGTATCAGAAATTTTAAAATCATAACTCCCTATAATTGTAAAACCAGCCTTTTTATAAAAATTAATGGCTTTGTAGTTTTCAATCCAAGTAAAAAGCCACATTCCAGCTTGATTGTGATTTTTGGATAATTCAATATTAAAGTTAAAAAGCTCTAATCCTAATTTTAAATGGTGAAATTCTTCTAAAATATAGAGTCTTTCTAGCTTTGTAACATTTTTAAATTGAATGTTGTCTTGTGGCACATTGTATATTATTTTCGAATAGCCTATAGGTTTCTGATTGTAATTTAAAAGATGAAATACATTGTTTTTATCTTTTAATTCTGTCCCAAAAATGACTTTTGTAAACTTAGACTCCACATAATTTAAAATATCTTTTCTAGCAGCACTTTTTCCATGAGATTCTATAAAAGTTTGTCTTCCTATTATTGAAAGTAATTCAGCATCTTTTATGGTTGCTTTTTCAATTGTGGTCATTAGAAAAACAGAATAAGTATGTTTATGATTTCAAAAGTATTATTTTTACTTCATATAAATCAATTGAACCTCAATGAAAATATTATCTAAAGAACAAGTTTACGAAGGAGATAGATTAACAGCCGAAAGACAAAATATTACTTCTACTGATTTAATGGAACGTGCAGGGATCCAAATCTTTAATTGGTTACATTCAAAAATGCAGGGAGCTCAAGTGCCTATTCATGTGTTTTGTGGGATTGGTAATAATGGCGGAGATGGTTTAGTGGTTGCAAGACATTTAATTACTCATGGATATAATGTACATACTTATGTGGTAAATTGTAGTGATAAACGATCAAAAGATTTTTTAAATAATTATGATAAAATAAAACACGTTACTAAAAATTGGCCAACTTTATTAGATTGTAAAGACGATTTTCCTCAAATTGAAAGTGATGATATTATTATAGATGCTGTTTTTGGTATTGGTCTTAATAGAGAAGTAGGGGAATGGGTAAAGCAGTTATTTCAGCATTTTAGAGCTTCTAAAGCATTTACATTAGCCATTGATATTCCTTCAGGTTTACATACTGATCAAGTGCCAAAAGATGAAGATGACGTTGTGTGGGCAAATTTTACACTGAGTTTTCAATCACCAAAATTAGTATTTTTTTTACCAGATACGGCTAAATATTCTGTAGAATGGGAAGCTTTGGATATTGGTATAGATAGAGAGTTTTTAATTAAAACAGAAACTGAAGTTGAGCTCATTGGTAAAACTGAAGTAATTTCGCTATATCAACCTAGAAAAAAATATTCTAATAAAGGCCATTTTGGACACGCTTTAATAATTGGAGGTAGTTATGGAAAAATTGGAGCAGTAACGCTTGCTAGTCGCGCTACTTTAGCTTCAGGAGCAGGATTAATAACAGCTTATGTTCCTAAATGTGGATATCAAACCATTCAATCTTCTTTTCCCGAAGCCATGGTTTTAACAGATACAGATGAACAAATACTAACTAAAATTGCATTAGATTTTAACTCAACAGCAATTGGAATAGGAGTTGGTATGGGAACAGACAACAAAACCATTAAAGCCTTTGAAGATTTTCTTAGAAATAATAAATCGCCTTTAATTGTTGATGCTGATGCTATTAATATGTTGTCAAAAAAGAAAAACTTAATTAAACTTCTTCCAGAAGGAACTATTTTAACGCCACACCCTAAAGAATTAGAACGTTTAATTGGAGTTTGGAAAGACGATTTTGATAAACTAAAAAAAGTAAAAGCTTTTTCAAAAAAACATCAAGTGATTGTGGTTATTAAAGGAGCACATACAATTACCGTTTTAGAGGAAAAACTATATGTAAATACTACCGGAAACCCAGGACTTGCATCTGGAGGTACAGGAGATGTTTTAACTGGTGTAATTACAGGTTTGGTAGCACAAGGCTACAACCCGTTGGTTGCTTCCATTTTTGGAGTCTATTTACATGGGAAATCGGCTGATATTGCTGTTGAAAAAACAGGTTATCAAAGTTTAATTGCTAGCCAGGTAGTTGAAACCTTAGGAGATGCTTATTTAGATTTGTTTTGGCAACCAGAACCAGAGACACAAGAAGAAAGTACCAAGTAATAAAAATAAAAAAAGCCACTTGTTACAAGTGGCTTTCATATTTCTAATAAAAAAGGTTTAGATTTCTAAACTATTAAACAACTCTTTAAGTTTTTCACTTGAAGGTCTTGGAGCATCTGGAGTAACAACATTCCCAGCAGGATCTATTAAAATAAACCTTGGAATCCCATTAATTTTATACTCTTTAATAAAAGGTGTTTGCCAACCTTCTGGAGCAAATAATTGAATACCACTTAATTCTTTGTCGGCAATCATCGCTTTCCAGTCTTCACGAGCTTTATCCCAAGAACCACCATGAGATCTATCGTCATCAATAGAAAGACTTACAAAGTGTATGTTTTTACCATGATATTCTTTTTCTAAAGCTTTTAATGAAGGAATTTCAGCTTTACAAGGACCACACCAAGTTGCCCAAACATCAATATACGTGTATTTACCTCTTAAATCTTCTAATGAAGTTGTAGTGCCATCTACATTTTCGTAATCTACAAAAGTTGGAGAAGGTGCGCCTGCTGGTAAGTCTTTTTTCAGATTAATAGCATCAGCTAAATAGCCTTTATAGAATTTTAGCATTGGCTCGATCTCTTTAAGACCACTATTTATTAAAGACGAATCGATGCCTGTTTTTGAAGCATAGAATTCATTTAATTCTGTTTTAATATTGTCCAAAGCCTTGTCAAGATCTTCCATTTCTGATATGGAAGCTAACTCGTCCATATCTAATAATTTTTCTTCTTTTAAAGATCTTTCGGCTAAAAAATTACTGTGCTCTGATCCAGTTCCAGTATAGCTGATGGTTTCATCAAACTCTTTAGTATCTAGAGTTACGTTAATATCAAAACCATTTTTTAAGAAAAGATTGGTGCTTTCATTACCATCAAAAAAGTTATAAATTCCAGTTTCAACTTTTAAGGTATCGCTAAATGTACCATCGTCATTTACTTTTATGGTTTTGGAATAATCACGAGTTCTTAAAACAATAGAATCACTACTTTTATTGGTTATTTTTCCAGAAAATGTCACGTAATCTTTAGGTTCTTCTTGGCAAGAGATTACTGCAATTGCACTTAGTAGAAATATAATTTTTTTCATTGTTATGTGTTTATTTTCATCAAAAATAATAGATTAATTATAATATTCATCATTACAGTAAATTATTAACAAATGTTTGCATAAAAGATTTGTAATGTTGAATTTTGAAATCAATTTAAAATTACCATGGAAAACATTCATTATATTTCTACCAAAACACTCGATTTAAAAACACTTCATAGTATTGTTACTGAAAACAAACAGATACAGCTTTCAGAAGAATCTAAAGAAAAAATTAATACATGTAGAACTTATCTAAATGAAAAACTAACAAGCCAGGATGATCCAATTTATGGAATTAATACAGGTTTTGGCTCTTTGTATAATGTAAAGATTACAAAAGATAACTTAACAAAGTTACAGGAGAATTTAATGATGTCTCATGCTTGTGGAACGGGAGAAAAGGTTCCTGAAAGAATTGTGAAATTAATGTTGCTACTTAAAATACAATCTTTAAGTTATGGACATAGTGGCGTGCAATTGCAGACAGTTGAACGCCTGATCGATTTTTATAATAATAATGTATATCCAGTTATTTTTACTCAAGGGTCTTTGGGAGCTTCGGGAGATTTAGCTCCGTTAGCTCATTTAGCATTACCCTTAATTGGAAAAGGGGAAGTGGTATATAAAGGAAAGCCTTTTTCTGGCGAAGAAATTTTATCTAAGTTTGATTGGGAACCAATAACCTTAAAGTCTAAAGAAGGTTTGGCGCTTTTAAATGGAACACAGTTTATGAGTGCCTATGGCATTCATTTACTATTTGAATCTTATAAACTCTCTTATTTTGCTGATTTGATAGGAAGTATCTCTCTTGATGCTTTTGATGGAAGAATAGAGCCTTTTAATGAGTTGGTTCATTTGGTTAGACCACATAATGGACAACTAAAGACAGCCGAACGTGTTCGTGAGTTTTTAGAAGGTAGCGAATTAATCAATCAGGAAAAAGTACATGTGCAAGATCCATATTCATTTAGATGCATGCCTCAAGTACATGGAGCCACTAAGGACACTTTGGCTTTTGTAGAAAAAACCTTTATTACTGAAATTAATTCGGTAACAGATAATCCTAATATTTTTTCCAAAGAAGACGAAATTATTTCTGGCGGAAATTTCCATGGGCAACCTTTAGCTTTAGCATTAGATTACCTTAAAATTGCCATGGCAGAATTAGGAAATATCTCAGAAAGACGTGTATTTCAGTTAGTTTCTGGTTTAAGAGGATTGCCAGCCTTTTTGGTAGATAGTCCAGGCTTAAATTCAGGCTTTATGATACCTCAATATACAGCGGCAAGTATTGTAAGCGCTAATAAACAATTAGCTTCTCCAGCAAGCATAGATAGTATTGTTTCTAGTAATGGACAAGAAGACCATGTAAGTATGGGAGCCAATGCAGCCACACAGGCTTATAGATTAGTGACTAATGTAAAAAGTGTTTTAGCTATTGAATTATTTAATGCGTCTCAAGCTTTAAGTTTGAGAACGTATCTAAAATCTTCAGAATTTATAGAGAGCTTTTTAAGTTTTTATAGAAAGGAAGTGAATTTTGTATCAGTCGATAGAGAATTATATAAGGATATAGAAAGCTCTATTTGGTTTTTAGACACAATGAATATTGATAGTAATGAGTTATTCTAAGTATTATTAATTAATGTTTCTGCCCAATTAATTGCTTCGTTTAAGGATTTAAAACTTTTTAATGGTTTGGATAAGAACATTTTTTCTACTTCAATATTGTCCAAACGAATCTTATTTCCTATAACGACAGCAAATCCTATTAGATTGGGTATTTGAGAAGTTCTAAAATAAACATTAGGATCCACAGAATACGAATGGATTCGATGTGTGATGTAAACAAAATTTTTATTTTTAAAATTAGCTTCAACTATTTCCTCTAAAACCAGATTGAAATCCGGTTTTACAGTAATTCCTTCATTCATAACGGCAACTAAATAGTGATTGTGAATTGAAACAGTGCCAAAAGGATATGTAAGCGTTTTAGACATTTTAAAAATAATAATAAAAGTAAAATTAATAAATAAACACTTACAAAATTGAAAAACGCCATTAAAAAATATTAATCACGTTTTTAAGTATAGTAAGGTCTAATAATTAGGATTCTGTTTTATTTTTAGACTTTTCAATTTTTACTGTTAACTCTTGAGATTTTGTATCTAAATCCATAGAAATAATATCTCCTTCTTGTATGTTAGAATTGATTATTTCTTCGGCTAATTTATCTTCAATATATTTCTGAATAGCTCTTTTTAAAGGCCTAGCTCCATATTGTTTATCAAAACCTTTGTCTGCAATATAGTCTTTGGCTTTTTTGCTTAATTTAAGTGTGTAGCCAAGAGATTTAATACGTAGAATTAAAGTTTCTAATTCAATATCTATAATCTTATCGATATCTTCTCTTTCTAAAGCGTTAAATACGACAACATCATCAATTCTGTTTAAAAATTCTGGAGCAAATGCTTTTTTAAGTGCATTTTCAATAACACTTCTTGCATTGGCATCTTCTTGTGCTTTTTGAGATGCAGTTCCAAAGCCAACTCCAGTTCCAAAATCTTTAAGTTTTCTGGAACCAATATTAGAAGTCATAATAATAATGGTGTTTCTAAAATCAATTTTTCTTCCTAAACTATCAGTTAAAAAGCCATCATCTAAAACTTGTAGTAACATATTAAATACATCTGGATGCGCTTTTTCAATTTCATCTAGAAGTACTACAGCATATGGTTTACGTCTAATTTTTTCAGTTAGTTGCCCACCTTCTTCATAACCTACGTATCCTGGAGGTGCTCCAACCAATCTTGAAATAGCAAACTTCTCCATGTATTCGCTCATGTCTATTCTAATTAACGAATCTACACTATCGAATAATTGTTTAGATAACACTTTAGCTAATTGTGTTTTACCTACACCTGTTTGTCCTAAAAATATAAACGAACCAATTGGTTTATTTGGGTCTTTAAGTCCAGCACGATTACGCTGTATTGCTTTAACTACCTTTGCAACAGCTTCGTCTTGACCTATAACTTTTCCTTTTATCAATTCTGGTAATTGGGCTAATTTATTGCTTTCAGTTTGAGCAATTCTATTAACAGGAATACCTGTCATCATTGAAACTACATCTGCTACATTGTCTTCTGTTACTACCTCTCTATGTAATTTGGTGTCTTCTTCCCATTTTTCTTGAGCAATGGCTAATTCTTTTTCTAAACGCTTTTCGTCGTCTCTAAGTTTAGCAGCTTCTTCATATTTCTGTTTTTTAACTACAGAAGTTTTGGACTCTTTAACATCTTCAAGCAGCTTTTCAAGTTCCAAAATCTGTTTTGGCACATTGATGTTTTTTATGTGAACACGAGAACCAGCTTCATCTAAAGCATCAATGGCTTTGTCTGGTAAAAAACGGTCTGTCATGTATCTGTTAGTTAATTTCACACAGGCTTCAATAGCTTCAGGAGTATAATCGACATTATGATGTGTTTCGTACTTGTCTTTAATGTTATTGAGAATCTCAATGGTTTCTTCAACCGTTGTAGGTTCTATAATAACCTTTTGAAAACGACGTTCTAAAGCACCATCTTTTTCAATATACTGTCTGTATTCATCTAAGGTTGTTGCACCAACACATTGAATTTCTCCACGTGCCAAGGCAGGTTTAAACATATTAGAAGCATCTAAGCTTCCAGTTGCCCCACCAGCACCAACTATGGTATGAATTTCGTCGATAAACAGAATGATATCATCGTTTTTTTCAAGCTCGTTCATTACAGCCTTCATACGTTCTTCAAACTGTCCTCTATATTTAGTTCCTGCAACCAGACTGGCTAAATCTAAAGTAACCACACGTTTGTTAAATAAAATTCTAGATACTTTACGCTTTACAATTCTATTTGCTAAACCTTCGGCAATAGCCGATTTACCAACCCCTGGTTCTCCAATTAAAAGTGGGTTGTTTTTCTTTCTTCTACTCAAAATTTGAGAGACACGTTCAATTTCTTTCTCTCTTCCAACTACCGGGTCTAATTTTCCTTCTTCAGCCATAGCTGTTAAGTCGCGACCAAAGTTATCTAGAACAGGTGTTTTAGATTTTTTATTAGCTTTCGAGGAGGGCGTATTAAACAAGTTGTCTTTAGAGGTATCGTCATCCATATTAGAATCATCATCTTGAAACGACTCTGCTTTTGGTTCTATATAATCTTCTTCGTTCGTTATCATAAACTTAAATTGTTCTTTTGCGTTATCGTAATCTACTTTTAGCTTATTTAATAGCTTTGTTGTAGGATCGTTTTCATTTCTTAATATACACAATAATAAATGAGCAGTATTAATGGAGTTGCTCTGAAATAATTTTGCTTCTAAAAAAGTTGTTTTTAAGGCGCGTTCTGCTTGTCTAGTTAAATGTAAATTCTTTTTTTCGTTAGAAACTACAGCTACATTAGGATTTGCAGGACTTAATATCTCTACTTTGCGTCTTAAATGATTTAAATCAATTTCTAGTGCATTTAAAATGTTAATGGCCTTGCCATTTCCATCGCGAAGCAAACCGAGCATTAAATGTTCCGTGCCAATAAAATCATGACCTAAACGTAATGCTTCCTCTTTGCTATAAGCAATAACATCTTTTACTCTTGGGGAAAAATTATCATCCATATATTAATCCTTTCTTCATTAAAATAATTAAATCATCTAACTAAAAACAAAAACCATACCTTAAAATATAGCTTTTGTGCTAATAGACAAAAAAAACTTAATAAAATCAAAATATTTAACAGCATACTTATTAAATAAGAAGGATTAAATTGTTAATAAAAATCTTCAAAATAACCATAAGAAAGACTTACTATAACTGCCGAATTGGTTATATTAGCACGATTTGAAAACTTGAAAAGAACTAATTAAAATTATATATGGCAGAAGGAGAAAAACTCATTCCAATTAACATTGAAGATGAAATGAAATCGGCTTACATTGACTACTCAATGTCAGTCATTGTGTCACGTGCTTTACCAGATGTAAGAGATGGCCTAAAACCAGTTCACAGACGTGTTCTTTATGGGATGCATGAACTAGGTGTTAGAGCAACAGGAGCTCACAAAAAATCAGCGAGAATTGTTGGGGAAGTTTTAGGTAAGTACCACCCACACGGTGATACATCTGTTTATGATGCAATGGTGCGTATGGCTCAAGAATGGAGTTTACGTTACATGCTTGTAGACGGACAAGGAAACTTTGGATCTATTGATGGAGATAGTCCAGCAGCAATGCGTTATACGGAAGCCCGTATGCGTAAAATATCGGAAGATATGCTTGCAGATATCGATAAAGAAACTGTTGATCATAAATTAAATTTTGACGATACCTTACAAGAACCAACCGTTTTACCAACCAGAATTCCAGGGCTTTTAGTTAATGGTGCGTCTGGTATTGCTGTAGGTATGGCTACTAACATGCCTCCTCACAACTTAACTGAAGTGGTTGATGGAACTATAGCATACATCGATAATCATGACATTGAAATCGATGAATTAATGCAATACATTAAGGCTCCAGATTTTCCTACAGGGGGAACAATATATGGATATGATGGTGTAAAAGAAGCTTTTCATACAGGACGAGGACGAATTGTCATGAGAGCAAAAGCCATTATTGAAGAAGTTCAAGGAAGAGAGTGTATTATCGTTTCAGAAATTCCTTACCAAATAAATAAAGCAGATATGATTAAAAAAACTGCTGATTTGGTTAATGAGAAGAAAATGGATGGTATTGCTTCTATTAGAGATGAGTCTGATAGAAACGGAATGCGCATTGTTTATGTATTAAAGCGTGATGCCATTCCTAACATAGTTTTAAATAAACTTTTTAAATACACTGCTTTACAATCATCTTTTAGTGTTAATAATATTGCATTGGTTGATGGGAGACCTCAATTGTTAAACTTAAAGGAACTTATTCATTATTTTGTTGAACACAGACACGATGTAGTAGTAAGAAGAACCACTTACGAATTACGTAAAGCGGAAGAACGGGCTCACATTCTTGAAGGATTAATTATTGCTTCAGATAATATAGACGAAGTTATAGCAATTATTCGTGCGTCTTCAAATGCAGATGAAGCACGAGAGAAGTTAATTGAACGTTTTAAACTTTCAGAAATTCAGGCAAAAGCCATTGTAGAAATGCGTTTACGTCAGTTAACGGGTCTGGAACAAGATAAATTACGTACAGAGTACAATGACTTGATGATTACCATAGAAGATTTAAAAGACATTCTTAATAAAAAAGAACGTCGTATGGAAATTATTAAAACAGAATTAGAAGAAGTTAGAAATAAGTATGGAGATGAACGTCGTTCGGTTATAGAATATGCAGGAGGAGACTTAAGTATTGAAGATATGATTCCAGACGAAAAAGTGGTTATTACTATTTCGCATGCAGGATATATCAAACGTACATCACTTACTGAATACAAAACTCAAAATAGAGGAGGCGTTGGACAAAAAGCGTCAACCACTAGAAATGAAGATTTCTTAGAATACTTATTTGTAGGTACCAATCACCAGTATATGTTGTTTTTCACTCAAAAAGGAAAATGTTTCTGGATGCGAGTGTATGAAATACCAGAAGGAAGTAAGACTTCTAAAGGACGAGCTATTCAAAATCTAATAAATATTGAGCAAGACGATGCTGTTAAAGCTTTTATCTGTACTCAAGATTTAAAAGACGAAGATTACATAAATAATAACTTTGTAATCATGGCTACTAAAAAAGGACAGGTAAAGAAAACTTCTTTAGAACAATATTCAAGACCTAGAGCTAATGGAATTAACGCCATAACTATTAAGGAAGACGATGAATTATTAGAAGCAAAATTAACTACAGGTGAAAGTCAAGTAATGTTAGCATTAAAATCTGGAAAAGCCATCCGATTCGAAGAAGCAAAAACACGCCCAATGGGAAGAAATGCTTCTGGAGTTCGAGGGATCCGTTTAGCTAACGAAAAAACTGACGAAGTAATTGGTATGATTGCTGTAGACGATATGGAAAGCGATATTCTTGTTGTTTCAGAAAACGGTTATGGTAAACGTTCTAGTCTAGAAGACTACCGAATTACTAATCGTGGAGGAAAAGGAGTAAAAACTATATCTATAACTGAAAAAACAGGCAACTTAGTAGCTATTAAGAATGTATCTGATAGTGATGATTTAATGATTATCAACAAATCTGGTATTGCTATTAGAATGGCTGTTCAGGATTTAAGAGTGATGGGTAGAGCCACGCAAGGGGTTAAACTTATTAACCTTAAAGGAAACGATTCTATTGCTGCTGTTGCAAAAGTAATGCATGATGAGGATGAAGTTGAATTAGATGAAGATGGAAATGTTATTGTTCCTATCGATTCTGAAAATGATGATGAAAACATAGATGGCACAACTCTTGATAATTCTCAAGAAGAAGAATAAACATAAATCAAAATAATTAAATAATAATTACAATGAAAAATCAATTTATAGTTGCCTTAGCAATCACTGTAACTACCTTTTCTTTTGCACAAAAAAAAGAATTAAAATCTGTTGAAAAAGCAATAAAGAGTAATAATTTTGCTGAAGCTAAATCCATATTAGATCAGCTAGATCCATCTAGCATGGAAGATAAATACAAAGCTGATTATTATTATTTGAATGCTGAAGCGTTATACGCTAATGGATCTGCAAATAATGATGATGTTACCAAAGCATTAAAAAGTTTAGGTTTAGTTAAAGGAGATTTAGAAGCTGAAACTGCCGAATTAAAAAAGACGATGATTGAATCTTTTGTTAAAAAAGCTAACGATGCTTATGAAAGTAAGGATTTTAGTGTCTCATCTAAAAACTTTGAAAATGCTTATAGAGTTTCAACCAAAGATACGTTATACCTATACTATGCTGCTATTACTGCAACAGGAGTTCAAGAATTTGATAGAGCTTTAGTGTTATTCGAAGAATTAGACGATTTAGGTTATACAGGTGTTGAAAAAGAATACTTTGCTATAGATAAAGAAACAGACAAAGAAGAAATTTTTCAAAGTAAATCTATTAGAGATTTATCTGTTAAAGCTGGAACGCACTTAAAGCCTGGACAACGTAATACGGAATCCAAACAAGGGGAAATTGCTAAAAACATCGCGTTAATTTACACTAGTAAAGGTGAAAATGATAAAGCTTTAGCAGCCATGACCAAAGCAAGAGAAACAAACCCAGACGATTTAAACTTGTTAATTTCTCAAGCAAACTTATATTTCCAAACAGGAGATAAAGAGAAATTTAAGCAATTATTGACTGAAGCAACACAAAAAGATCCAAACAATCCTGAATTACAATTTAATTTAGGTGTGATGTCTCAGGAATCTGGCGATTTTGATTCTGCTAAGAAATATTATGATAAAGCCATAGAGTTAGATCCAACTTATACCAATGCTGAAATTAATATGGCAGCCATGATTTTAGATCAGGAAAAAGGTATAATTGAAGAAATGAATAGCCTTGGAAGTTCTACTGCAGATAACAAACGTTATGATGAATTAAAATTAAAACGTACTGAAATTTATAAAAGTGCTATTCCGTATTTAGAGTCTGTAATGAAAACAGATCCAACAAATGTAGATGCTGCAAAAACACTATTAAATATTTATAGTGCAACAGGAGATACAGCCAAGTATAAAGCTATGAAAGCTACAGTAGAATCTTTAGGAGGAAATTAAAATTATTTGGAGTATAGAATTTAAAAAAAGCTGCAAATTAATTTGCAGCTTTTTTTATATCACTTTTTTTATAACTCTTAATTTATGAGTGTGCATACGCCTTTCATGATTGTAGATTCCAGAATGGTCTAACCTATCTATTCTTACTTTTCCATGTGCATGAATAATGTAGTTGTCTTTCATAATAATTCCAACATGAACAATCTGTCCTTCGCTATTATCAAAAAAGGCTAAATCACCTGGTTCGCTTTCTTCAATAAAACTTAAAGGTTCACCTTGAGTTGCTTGTTGAGAAGCATCTCTCAATAATTTATACCCATTTAGTTTATAAACCATTTGTGTAAACCCAGAACAATCAATTCCAAAAGGTGTTTTTCCTCCCCAAAGGTATGGGGAATTTATGTACATAAAAGCTGTTTCTAGAATATTCGATTTAGGTTTTAAATCTCGAAAAACGTTACCATCATGTGTATGACCAAGAATTGAAAGACCATTTAAGGATGCTCCAAGTGGAATGGCGTAAAGTTGTTTCTCTTTATCTTCTACAAATTCTACTAAATCTTTTGAAAGAATTGGCGTTTCCAAATGAAGCGTTTGATATTGTTCTTCAGAAATCTCAACATATTGTTTGTTGTCTATCCAACCTTCGTAATTATCAAAACCAAGACGGATTTTGCTCCAAGACTTACGTTGCTCAAGTACTTTAAAATAATCGCCATACAATACTTGCGAAACTAATTCGCTAGTATCGGTAGGTTCTAATCTTAAAGGAACAATGCTTAAATTACAAATTCCGTATTGCATTAATAATAAATATCAGGATTAGTTTCTTTCAATAACAACTGCCGAAGCACCTCCACCACCATTACAAATGGCTGCTGCACCAATTTTAGCATTGTTTTGTTCTAAAACATTTAATAGAGTAATTAAAATTCTAACTCCAGAACATCCTAGTGGATGACCTAAAGAAACAGCACCACCATTAACGTTTACATTACTATCGTTTAGACCTAAAATTTTCATATTTGCTAAACCAACAATAGAAAAGGCTTCGTTGAATTCAAAATATTCTACATCGCTTAAAGAAATTCCAGCTTTATCTAAAGCTTTAGGCAAGGCTTTAGCAGGTGCCGTAGTAAACCATTCTGGCTCGTGAGCAGCATCAGCATATCCTGTTATGGTTGCCAATGGTTTTAAGCCTAATTCTAAAGCTTTTTCTTTACTCATTAAGACCATGGCTCCAGCACCATCGTTTATGGTTGAGGCATTAGCAGCTGTTACCGTTCCGTCTTTTGTAAAAGCAGGACGTAAAGCAGGTATTTTATCTATCTTAACATTGCTAAATTCTTCATCTTTTGAAACTATAATCGCATCACCACGACGTTGAGGTACTTCTACAGGAACTACTTCATTGTTAAACTTCCCAGCTTCCCAAGCGGCAGCCGATCTTGTATATGATTGTATAGCAAAAGCATCTTGATCTTCTCTAGAGAATTTATATTCTGTTGCACAAGCATCAGCACAAACTCCCATGGCATTATTATCGTAAGCATCAACTAAACCGTCTTTTTGCATACCATCTTCCATTTTAGCAGGTCCAAATTTTGTTCCTGTACGTGCATGATAATAATGTGGAATTAAACTCATGTTTTCCATGCCACCAGCTATAATAATATCAGCATCTCCTAAAGCAATGGCTTGAGCAGCTTGCATAACACTTTTCATACCAGAAGCACAAACTTTATTTACCGTAGTACAAGGAACTGTATTTGGAATGCCTGCATAAATAGCTGCTTGTCTAGCAGGAGCTTGACCAGTTCCAGCTTGAACCACATTTCCCATAATAACTTCTTGAACCAAATTTGGGTTTAGGTTTATTTTATCTAAAGCACCTTTAATTGCTACAGCACCTAATCTTGGTGCAGGAATAGTGGATAAAGCGCCTAAGAAACTTCCTATTGGCGTTCTTGCGGCAGATACAATTACAACTTCTTTGCTCATTTTCTGTGGGTTTAATTTTTAATGATGCGAAATTAATCAATTTTTAATAGAATTTAGAATGTTTCCCTTATTATAAGTCGTCTAATTCGCTGTTATTTTTATTACATTTGAATACTTGAACCTAATCAATGAAAGACTTTATTAATTTTCTATATAGAAACCATTCTTTGGCTTATAAGCTGATTCTTTTTATAAGTACCACATTTTTAATTGTTTATTTATTTCCTAAGAGTGGTAAGTTTAAATATAATTTTGAAAGAGGAAAGCCTTGGCAATCTGAAAACTTATACGCACCATTCGATTTTGCTATTAAGAAAACAGATGAAGAAATTAAAACGGAAAAAAAAGAAATTACAGATAAAGCCAATTTATATTTTAATGTAGAATCTGGAATTTTAGAACGAGTAATATCTGAATATAAATCTGAATTTAAGCTAGAACTACCAGATTCTTTGATAACTACCTATAAAAGCGAATTAAATAATCTTGGTTTAAATATTTTAGATAAGTTATATGCTAATGGTGTTTTAGATGAGGATTATAATTTTTCTGTCGATAAAAAAGCCATTCTTTTAGAAGGGAGAACTGAAAAGCAAACCGTTAGATATTCTGATTTGGTAAAACAAAATAATATTAAAAACATTGTAACTAAAGAATTGGCTAAAGAAGATCTAGTTCAGTTTCAGAAGCCCTTTATTGCTTTGTTTTTTGAAATTATTGAACCAAACCTTAGCTATGATAAAGAATTTACTGAAAGAGCTTTACAAAGCGATTTAGAAAAAATTTCATTCACCAGAGGAAGTGTCGAAAAAGAAACATTAATTATCTCCAAAGGAGAAGTCGTTGAAGGAGACAAGTATCAAAAGTTAAAATCTCTGGAATCTGAATATGAATCTCAAGTATGGACCAAATCCAATTATTATTGGATTGTTTTTGCTTATACATTATTGGTTTCTTTGGCTTTATTAATGTTGCTTTTATTTTTAAGAAAATACAGAAACGACATTTTTCAAAATAATACTAAAGTAACATTTATCTTTTTTAATGTATTTTTAATGGTTTTAATAACGACCTTGGTTATTAACTATAATTCGCAATACATTTATGTTGTTCCATTATGTATTTTGCCTTTGGTTTTAAAAGCATTTTTCGATGCTCGATTGGGTTTGTTCACACATGTTATTACAGTGCTTTTGCTGGGTTCTATTGTCTCAAACAGCTATGAGTATATGTTTCTTCAAATAATTGCTGGAATAGTAACCATTTTAACGGTATCAGAACTTTATAAACGAGCCAATCTGTTTATATCTGTCGGACAAATTACTCTAATCTATATTATTGCATACTTCGCATTTTTTGTTATTCATGAAGGTAGTGTCGAATCGTTAAAATGGGAAACCTTTGGTTTGTTCGTGTTATGTGGTTTAGCCACCTTATTTGTTCAGCCTTTAATCTATGCTTATGAAAAGCTTTTCGGATTAGTTTCAGATGTGTCACTTTTAGAGCTTTCAGATACCAATACAAAGCTTTTAAAGGAGCTTTCTAACAAAGCTCCAGGAACATTTCATCATTCTTTAAACGTGGCTAATTTAGCCGAAGCATCAGCAAACGAAATAGGTGCTAATGCCATGTTGGTTAGGGTAGGAGCTTTGTATCATGATATTGGAAAAATGATGAACCCAACTTACTTTACAGAAAATCAATCCACAGGAATTAATCCACATGACGAACTGTCTTCAAAAGAAAGTGCTAAAATTATAATAGATCATGTAATTAATGGAATTGAAATAGCAAAGAAAAACAATTTACCGGATCGTGTTATCGATTTTATTAGAACGCATCATGGAACTAGCTTGGTATATTATTTTTATAAAAAGGAAAAAGATATGGATGCTACTATTGATGAAAATTTATTTAAATATCCTGGACCAAAACCCTTTAGTAAAGAAACAGCTATTTTAATGATGTGCGATAGTGTAGAAGCAGCTTCCAAAAGTTTAAAAGAGCCAACCTCTATTAAAATAGATGCTTTTGTAGAAAAAATTATAAATAAGCAAATGGTGGACGAACAATTCTTAAATGCGAATATAACTTTTAAAGAAATTCAATCTATTAAAAAAGTGCTAAAGCGCAAGCTTGCAAACATTTATCATTTACGAATTGAATATCCAGAATAAATATTTAAAATATTAAAAAAAATAGTTGCGTTCTTAAGTAGTTTGAGTTACATTTGCATCCGCAATTTTATTGCAAAGTTCATTAAATATTGGGAGAGTTGCCAGAGTGGTTAATGGAGCAGTTTGCTAAACTGTCGACGGGTAACTGTCGCGTGGGTTCGAATCCCACACTCTCCGCAATTTTATAGATTAAAACAGATAACTGTTTCGGGGTGTAGCGTAGCCCGGTTATCGCGCCGCGTTTGGGACGCGGAGGTCGCAGGTTCGAATCCTGCCACCCCGACAAAATTAGAGTTACGGGCTCGTAGCTCAGCTGGATAGAGCACCTCCCTTCTAAGGAGGCGGTCACAGGTTCGAATCCTGTCGGGCTCACAAAAAGCTTCACTAGAAATAGTGAGGCTTTTTTGTTTTAATAAGTTTCTAATTTTTTAAAAAGAAACTATAACATAAATTACCCGATAGTAGGTGTTTTTTTAATCCTTCTAAAAAAATTATTTATGAAGTGATTATTTTAATTAGCGTGGGGAAATAGAAAGTGCTTGCAGATATGTTTTTTTTGCAGGCCTTTCTTTATTATAGAAGCAATTTAGCACGATTATAACTAATCTCTTTAAAATCGTTTATAACATGGTTTGCCTTGCTATAATCTTGATTTTTAGAATGAATACTTTTATAGCCAACACAAAATATGCCGGCAGCATGAGCTGCTTGAATGCCATTGGTAGAATCTTCAATTACCAAGCAATTATTTTTATGATACCCACTAACTGCAGCTGCTTTAATAAAAATTTCAGGATGTGGTTTAGAAGCTTTTAAATCGGCTCCACTTAACTTAGCGAGAAAATATGGATCTAAATCAAAGCGGGTAAAAACACTTTCTATAGTTCCCATAGAAGCAGATGATGCTAAAACTAGTGTTAAGCCATTTTCATGATACTCTTTAATTAGATCTAAAACACCATCTAGAAGTTGTAAATCAGGGTCGTTTTTAAATAAATCTTTGAATATATTTCTCTTTGCTTTTACTAAATCTTCAGGATTATTTTTAAGACTAAAATGAGTACATAGATTTCTACAAACATTTATGGTAGATTGTCCCGTAAACGATTGATAATGGGCTTCGCTTACATCAATTTTAAATTGATTAAACATGCCATAATAGGCTTTATGATGTAAAGGTTCTGTATCTACAATAACCCCATCCATGTCGAATAATACAGCTTTTAACATGTGTGATTTTTTTTCAAAGATACTGAAGCTTTCATTTTTTAGATAATTTAGAACAAATAACTAGTAATTTCTCATCCTTTAAATTTGTAGTAGCAAAAATATACGTGTTTCCTCCATCTTTTATACCAAGCTTTTTTCTAATATTTTCTACAGGTTCTGGGAAATTTCTTGTCGTTATGTTCGCTTTACTAATTTTAGTTTTTTTGAATTGCTTTTTATTATACGGTATAATTTGTTCAATTTTAAAAGACCTTCCGGGAAACTCAATCTCTTCGTTAGATGTATATAAATGGGAATGCTGATGTAGTTTTTTTAATTGAAATTGTTCTGATACACTATTAAATCCTCCAGATTTTAAAATGGCCAAATTTGGTTCAAAAAGATAGTATAGTGGTAGACTATATTCAGTTTCAGCAATAGATTCTTTATTAAAGTTAAAATTGAAATACTCTTTCTTAGCATTAGTAATATTTACTGTGTTAATAAGAATATCGTTTTCAATAGCATCTTTCTCTAAAATCCAAAGCAATTCTTTTACTTCATTATTTACTGCAACAACATGGATTGATTTTACGTGTTTTAATTCGTTTATTCCAATAGAAACATCGAGTAATGGCGATGTTTTTACCAGAATCCCTTTAGAATGCTCGAATAATAAATCTAGATGTTCTGGCACGTTTGGTAGACAATCGTTCAAAAAAAACACTTTTCCTTTGCTATCATGCCTTCTTGAAGGGTCTAAATAAATCCAATCGAAATTTGAATTCGTATTTTTTAAGAAAGAAATACCATCTACAGCAACTGTATTGATGTTTTTAACGTTTAATTGCTTAAAATTATGTGTTACAATCTGAGAGAGTTTGCTGTTTATTTCACAATGCGTAACAGTTTTAAAGCTTTTCGAAAAATAAAAGCAATCTACACCAAAGCCTCCAGTTAAATCGATTAAGGTGTTTCCTGAGATAAGACCGGCTTTATAATCTGCTGTTATTTCAGAAGAGGTTTGTTCAATATTTAATTTGTTTGGATAATAAATATTTGGCGTTTCAAACCAGGTTGGAAGTTTTTTAAAACAGCGTTTTTTTGCTTCAATTTGTTCAATCAGAACTTTAATATCTACTTGTAAATTTTGGTGTTTCTTTAGTACTAAAGTTGCTGTATCAGCATGTAAGTTGTTGTTTATAAATAACTGACTGTCAATATTTAAAATGCTTTCGTTCAAAGTTTTTTATAAATCTTTTGTTAGTCCTTGAACAAGTTTGTTTTCAGATAAGAATTCTTTTAAAATTACTTTTAAGGCTGTATAGGTTGGTATGGCAATAATCATTCCTACAATACCAAATAATAAACCAGCTATAATAATAACTAAAAATATTTCTAAAGGGTGAGATTTTACACTTTTCGAGAAAATTAGTGGCTGACTAATAAAATTGTCAATTAATTGTCCAATTATAATGACAACTAGCACATATAGAGTTTCGGGTAAAATAATTTCACTAAAACTTTGGCCTAAATTACTGGTCATAGTCAATAAAATCATAATGCAACCTCCAATTAATGGACCTAAATATGGGATTAGATTAATTAAAGCGCATAGAAATGCAATAACAACAGCATTTTCCACACCAACAAATAAAAGCCCAATGGTATAAATTAAAAACAATATAGAAATTTGAAATACCAAGCCAACAAAGTATCGTGATAATAAGTTTTTAATTTTGTATATGGAACTCTTTAAACGAGTTTCTTTATTATCTGGAATAAGTGTCATCAAGCCGTTTTCAAATAGCTTGCTGTCTTTTAAAAAGAAAAATGATATAAAAATTACCGAAAACAAGCCCATACTAAAGCTTCCTAGACCGCTAACTACAGAATTTAAAAATTCAGGAATAACAGAAAAATCTATTTTTGAAAGCAGACTGGAACTGGCTAGAGGATCTTCGTCTACAGCTAACTCTCCAAGGTTATAATGAGTGATAAACTCTGTGTAAAGCCCTTTAATATTACCTTGAAGTTTATCAATATTTAATAAAGATAAATTTTGTCCTTGTTCAACTATTAATGGTATAAATAAGCCAATTAGACCAACAATAACACCTATTAATAGGATCATGGTAATAACAACAGCCAATAAATTATTGAATTTTAAACGATCTCTTAAAAATCCTACAATAGGTCTTCCTGTTAATGAAATAACGACAGAAATACCGATATAAACTATAACCGATTGGATTTTATATAAAAAAAATAATAAGATGCTTATACCAATAATAGTGGCGATTGCTCTTAAAATTCCATTGGAAATATCTTTTGAATTCATTCAACAAATATACATGATGCTTTTAAATGTTCAAGCGTTTATTTTTTATAGCTTGTTTTGTTATTTCGTATAAAGTAATACTTGTGGCCTGAACAACATTCATACTACTATTTTGCCCAAACATATCAATATGAATTACGGCATCTGAAAGATTTAAAACGGCTTCAGAAACTCCAAAATTTTCATCTCCAATAATTAAAGCTAATTTTTGTTCTTTTGGAAAAATATAGGTGTCTAATGATAAGCTATTGTTTGTAATTTCTAATGAAATGACATGATAGTTTTCAGATTTTAATTGCTTAATTATGTCTAGGGTGTTGTCTTTTTCTTCATAAGGCACTACTTTTTCAGTAGCCCTGGAAGTTTTGGTCATTTTTCTTCCTGAAGGAATAGGTGAGCCACAAAATATAAGTTTTTCTATACCAAAAGCATCAGCCGTTCTAAACAAGCTTCCAATATTTGGAGCATTTGTAATATTATCGCAAACTAATATAATGGGGAATTTCTGCTTGCTAAACTGGGAGTTATAGTGGGTGAGTTGTTTCACAGGGTGTTAATTTTCAAAGGCGTACTTTATAATGTTAGCTCCCATTTTTAGAGCTTTTTCTCTTACATCTGCTGGGTCATTATGGACAGCCTCGTCTTCCCAGCCATCCCCTAGATCGCTTTCAAAGGTAAATAATAAAACCAATCTGTTTTCAAAGAAAATTCCAAAAGCTTGTGGTCTATCTCCATCGTGTTCATGTATTTTAGGTAAACCTTTTGGAAATGGATAAGCAATGCTAAAAATTGGATGGTTTGCAGGTAGCTCTGTCAGTTCTTTATCAGGAAAAACCTTTTTTAATTCTTCAGTAATATAAGGTTGCATACCATAATTATCATCAATATGTAAAAATCCTCCAGAAATTAAATAATTTCTAAGGTTTTCTACATCTTCTTCATCGAAAAAAACATTTCCATGACCTGTCATGTGTATAAAAGGATATTGAAAAATGTCCGAACTACCCGTTTCAACTGTTTCAGGTTTTGGATCGATTTTGGTTTGAATATTAGAATTGCAAAAAGCTATTAAATTTGGTAAAGCTGTAGGATTTCCGTACCAATCTCCACCACCTTTATATTTTAATACAGCTATTTCTTGTGAAAATACAATTAAAGAAAAAAGAGAAAAGAATAAAGAAAAAAAATGTGTTTTATTCATGTCTGTATAAGGTAATTGAAATTGTTAAGCTTATTTTTAAGATTCATTTACAAAAGCTACCGAATGGCAAGCAACTATGGCTGCTGTTTCAGTTCTAAGTCTTGTGTTTCCCAAAGTTACAGGAATAAAATGAGATTGGATAGCTTGCTCGATTTCTTTAACACTAAAATCGCCTTCAGGTCCAATTAGAATAGTAATGTCTTGGTTTGGTATAATTTCAGTCTTTAAAGATTTTTTATCTGTTTCTTCGCAATGGGCAATAAATTTTTGTCCCGAAATGGATTGCTCAATAAAATCCTGATATGGAATAGCATTATAAAGTTTGGGCATATAACACGAAAGAGATTGTTTCATAGCAGCTTGAAGAATTTTCTCAAACCGTTCTATTTTAATTACTTTTCTTTCGCTGTTATCACAAATAATAGGAGTGATGCTGTCGATGCCTATTTCAGTGGCTTTTTCAAGAAACCATTCGTATCTATCATTCATTTTTGTTGGTGCTACCACTAGATGAACTTGATAACTTCTCTTTGCTTGTAATGTTTTTTCAGTAATAGTTGCCATGCAATTTTTAATGTCAGCAACAATTATTTTAGCAGTAAAAAGCCAACCAAACCCATTGGTGATATGCAAGATGTCTCCTTCAGATTTTCGCAAAACTTTTACAATATGTCTGCTTTCTTCCTTTGGAAAAATTATTTGTGTTGCTTCTTCTGTAATATCTGGATTATAAAATAATTGCATTAATGTCTTGGCTCTACTATTTTTAAAACTTTAATCTCCTTAATTTCTTTTGGTTGATATGTATTAAGAATAATGTAATACAATCCTTTGTCATCATTTTCTAAGGTATACAGTTCTTTTTCAATATATTGGTTTTCAGTAACATCTACACTAAAAAACAGCGACATATCTTCTTTTGTTAGCCATCCAGTATCTCCACCACGTGTGGCATTGTCGGCATCTGAGTATTTTTTAGCTAAAAAGTCAAAAGGAGAACCTTTATCATAAGCCGAAATAATTTGGTTTATGGTTGCCTGTATACTTGAAGCTTTCTTATTTTTTACATCCAATAAAATATAACTCAACCTATAATGTGCTATCGAATTTTTTTCTATCACTTTATAGGTGGTTTTTTCAAAACTGTTTTGATTTGTTGTTTTTCCACCAATTGGTAGTTTAAGTAGATTTGTTGCTAAAACAGATTTATGTTTTTCTTCATTAAAAGTAATTAATTTATTGCCTTTATTTTTATTGGTTTTTAAAAATTCTTCAGCTGAAGTTGTATCCGAAATCAAATCTAAATCGGCAGTAGTTTCTTGAGCGCTTAATGTGAAAGTAATTAAGCTCAATAAAAGTATAAAATGTTTCATTGGGGGAGTTATTTATTGTTTAGTAAGACAAAAAAACAAAATTATTTGATAGAATTGGCATTATTCTATAAGGTTATTAACAGAGTTTTCAATAGTTAATCTTGAAGAAAATTAAATTTTTAGTCTAGCTGAAGCAGTTATGTTTTGTTCAGAAAAATTGTTTTCTAGATATTTTAAATACCCAACAATGGCTATCATGGCAGCATTGTCGGTAGTAAATTCAAATTTAGGCACATAGGTTGTCCAACCAAATTTATTTTCACCTGCTTTTAAAGCCTGTCTAATTCCTGAATTAGCCGATACTCCTCCACCAATAGCAATATGTTTTATGCCAGTTTGTTTGGAAGCCAATTTTAATTTATCAATTAAAATACCAATTATAGTATATTGAATAGACGCGCAAATATCGTTGATATTTTCTTTAATAAAATTTGGATTGGCTTTAGTTTCCTTTTGAATAAAATACAGAATAGCTGTTTTTAATCCAGAAAAACTAAAATTTAAACCATCTACTTTTGGTTTGGTAAACTTAAAGGCTTTTGGATTTCCTAATTGTGCACGTTTATCTATTTCTGGTCCGGCAGGATAACCTAATCCTAAAACTTTTCCACTTTTATCATAAGCTTCCCCAACGGCATCGTCAATAGTTTCTCCTATCACTTTCATATCAAAATGATTAGAAACTTCCACTATTTGTGTATGTCCACCCGAAATTGTCATGGCTAGAAATGGAAAAGGAGGTTTGTTAAAACCCTTTTCATCTATAAAGTGAGCTAAAATATGCGCTTGCATATGGTTGACATCTATTAAGGGAATGTTTAAACCCATGGCAAGAGATTTTGCAAAAGAAGTACCTACAAGCAAGGAGCCCATTAAACCTGGACCACGGGTAAAAGCAATGGCATGAAGTTGCTCTTTAGTAATATTTGCTTGCTTAATGGCTTGATTAACAACAGGAACAATGTTTTGTTGATGCGCTCTTGAGGCTAACTCTGGAACAACTCCGCCATACTCTTCATGGATTTTTTGACTAGCAATAATATTGCTTAAAATTTTCCCGTTATGTATTACTGAGGCTGCAGTATCGTCGCATGATGACTCAATTCCAAGAATATAAATATTTTGTGAAGACATTAGTGAATTTTAGGCACAATAATTGTTAATTTTGGTTTCAAAGTTATAACTTTAAAACGTATCAAAAAATTTTTAAAAATAGTATCTAAATTAGTGGCAATCATTTTGCTACTTTTCATCATTTTGGTGCTATTGCTGTCTATTCCATCTATTCAAACATATTTAGGAAAAAAAGTTACTACAAGAATAAACGACGATTTTGGTACCAACATTAACATAGGTAAAATAGGACTTCAATTTAACGGTGATGTTGAGATAAAAGAAATTCTAATTCGAGATTATAAAAAAGACACCTTATTTGCAGCTAGAGAGCTAAACACATCTATTTTAAATTTTAAAAATATAATTAATGTAAAACTGGTTTTTGGTGATATTGATTTAGATGGATTGATTTTTAACTTAAAAACCTATGAAGGAGAAACGGACACCAATCTAGATATTTTTGTAGCTAAATTTGATGAAGACAATCCGTCTCAAGAAAAAAGTGGATTTTTACTTTCTTCAAGCGATGTTACAATTTACGATGGTATTTTTAGATTGATAAACGAAAATAACGAAACTCCTAAAATCCTTGAATTTAGTAATATTCAAGCCAATACTACAAACTTGTTAATTAATGGAAGCGATGTAAGTACGCGAATTAATACCTTGGCTTTTAACGATAGTCGTGGTTTGGTAGTTAAAAATTTGGTCAGTAATTTTACTTATACACCAAGCAATATTTTACTGGAAAAATTGAGTATAACTACAGCTAATTCTTCTCTTGAAGGAGATGTCAAATTCTTTTACAACAGAGAAGAACTTCAAGATTTTACTAATAAAGTTCAAGTGGATGCCATATTTACTAAAAGTGATGTCGCTTTAAATGAATTAAACACCTTTTATAATGAATTTGGCGTAAATCAGCGAGCCAAATTGAGTGCTAAAATATCTGGAACTCTTAACGATTTGTTGATTAACAATCTAGAATTGTTTACAAGTACAAGAAGTGAGATTGTAGGAAATATTAATTTTAAGAACTTGTTTAATCGCGAAGACAATAATTTTTATATGAAAGGTAATTTCGACCAATTATCTTCTAACTATAGAGATTTAAAAGCTTTGTTGCCTAATGTTTTAGGAGCTTCTATTCCTACGGCTTTCGATAAATTAGGGAATTTTAATGTTATTGGTGTTACAGAAATAACCACTTCAGCTGTTAAAGCAGATGTGGTTATTAATACACAAATTGGTTTGATTGATGCAAATTTAGATATGCAAAAAATAAACGATATCGATAATGCATCTTACTTTGGGAATGTTGTTTTTAAAGAGTTTAATGTTGGAAAGTTTATTAACGACGAAACCTTTGGTGTAACATCGTTAAATCTAGATGTTGATGGTTCTGGGTTTACAAAAGAGAATGTAAACACAAAGTTAAATGGAGACATTTTTTCAATGGTATATAATAATTATACCTATGAAAATATTGATATATCAGGGAATTTAATGAATAAGATTTTTAATGGAAAACTTATTTCTAACGATAAAAACTTACAATTAGAATTTAATGGATTGGCTAATTTCTCTGAAGACATCAATACCTTCGATTTTGTGGCAAATGTGTCTTATGCCAATTTAAATGCATTAAATTTTGTAACAAAAGATGACATCTCTATTTTTAAAGGGATTGTAGATATGAAAATGGAAGGAACCACAATCAATGATGCCGTTGGTAGAATTCAATTCAATAAAACATCCTATAAAAATCAAAATGACGATTATTTCTTTGATGATTTTGAAATTACTTCACAATTTAATGAGCAGGTAAGATATATTAGTGTTAATTCTCCAGATATAATTGAAGGTGAGCTAAGTGGAGACTTTGTTTTTGAAGACATTGGAAAACTATTCGAAAATGCCATTGGTAGTATCTATACTAATTTCAAACCTCATAAAGTAAAGCAAAATCAATACATCGATTTTAATTTTAAAATATATAATAAGATTGTTGAAGTTTTTGTGCCAGATTTAAAGCTTGGAAAAAATACGCATGTTCGGGGAAGAGTTGAAAGCGATGAGAAAGAATTTAAACTAACTTTTAAATCGCCTGAAATTAAATTATTTGATTATTTTGCTAATCAAATAGAACTTCAGTTAGATAATAAAAACCCTGTATTTAATGCTTATGTGGAAATAGATAGTATTAATACCAAATATTATGATGTCTCTAAATTTAATTTAATTAATATCACACTAAACGACACCTTGTTTGTGCGTTCAGAATTTAAAGGCGGTCCTAAAAATACAGACCTTTATAATTTAAACTTTTACCACACTATTAATGAAGAAAACAACTCTGTTGTAGGTTTTAAAAAGTCAGATGTTACCTTTAAAGGTAATACTTGGGTTATTAATGAGCAAAGAAATCATTTTAATAAAGTTGTGTTCGATAACAAATTTTCAAACGTAAATATCGAGCAAATGGTTATGAGTCATAACCAGGAAGAGATTTCTCTTTCAGGAGTTCTAAAGGACTCCACCTATAAAAACTTACACCTAAACTTTAAAGATGTCGATTTAGTTAAAATTACACCTTCAATAGAAGGTTTAGAGTTATTAGGAAATGTTAATGGTAAACTTGATGTACTTCAGCAAAAAGGAAATTATTTACCTTCTTCAAAAATCACCATAGATAATTTTGTAGTTAACGATTTGGCTTTAGGCTCTTTCGATGCAGCCATTACCGGTAACGAAGATCTATCGAACTATAATGTGAACATAAAAATTAAAGACGATGTATCGCAGTCCTTTGCAGCAGTTGGAGATATTAGCTTAAAAGATGAAGTCTCAACCATAGACGTTAATTTGTTATTTAATGAATTCAAATTGAGCTTTATCAATTCATTTTTAGAAGATATTCTTAGCGATATTCGAGGAGATGTCTCAGGAGTTGCTAAGGTGTCTGGAAACTTAAATGAACCAAATATAAGTGGCGATTTAGAGTTGAATAATGGCGGATTACGTATTCCTTATTTGAATGTAGACTATAATTTTGCAGATAATTCTAATGTAAGTTTAACCAACCAAAGTTTCAATTTTAATGCTTTAAAACTTACTGATACTAAATTTGATACCAAAGGCTTGTTAAATGGATCTTTAAGTCATACTAATTTTTCTAAATGGAAACTGAATCTAGACGTCACAACAGATAATTTAGTGGTTTTAGATACACATGCTGAAGATGATGAAGAAGCTTTGTATTACGGAACAGCATTTATTGGAGGTTCGGCAAAAATTAATGGTCCAGCAGATCAGTTGGTTATTAGCGTAATAGCAACAACAAATCCAGGAACAACATTTGTTATTCCGTTAAGCGATATGGAATCTTTTGGAGATAATTCATATATCCATTTCTTAACTCCTGAAGAAAAAGAAGCCAAACTTAAAGGTGAAGATTATGTTGTTAATGAAGTTAAAGGTTTAGAGTTAGATTTCGACTTAGATATAACTCAAGATGCAGAAATAGAAATAGTTATTGATAAAGATTCAGGAAGTACTATTAGAGGTAAAGGAGAAGGAGGGTTGTTAATTGAAATTAATACGAATGGGAAGTTTAGAATGTTTGGAGATTTTATAGTTTTTGAAGGAATCTACAACTTTAAATATGAAGGAATTATAGAAAAAAGATTTAAAGTTCAGGAAGGTAGTATAGGTTGGGATGGAGATCCAATGGGTGCTATAATAGATATTACAGCCATTTATGAAACCCAAGCCAATCCATCACCTTTATTAGATAATCCAATCAATAGAAGTATTCCTGTTAATGTAGAAATACAACTAACAGGACAGTTAGAAAAGCCTGATCCTGAATTCGATTTTACCTTTCCTAACTTAAGTTCCACTGTAAAATCTGAAATTCAATACAGGTTAAGTTCTAAGGAAGATAGGGATAATCAGGCCTTGTATTTATTGGCAACTGGCGCTTTTTCAAATAGATTAAACGATGTCAATATTACTGGTACCTTAACGGAACGTTTAAATGGTATTATTAATGGTTTGATAACCAGTGGAAATAATAAAGTTAATATTGGATTAAATTACGAAGCTGGCGAAAACACACCAGAGTACCAAACGGATGATAGGTTGGGTGTTACCTTGCAAACTAATATCTCCGAACGAGTAATTATAAATGGTAAAGTTGGAGTTCCTGTTGGAGGTGTAAGTGAAACGGTAGTGGCAGGAGACGTACAAATAGACTTTTTGTTAAATGAAGAAGGAACACTAACAGCTAAAGTGTTCAATAGAGAAAATAGTATCAGAAACTTTGGAGAAGAGATAGGTTACACACAAGGGATTGGAATTGCTTATAGTGTCGATTTTGATACGTTTAAAGAATTATTGGATAAAATTTTTAAAGGCAAGGTAAAAACCATAGATACATCTAAAAAAGAAGCAACTAAAGATAAAGAAGATATGTTGCCTTCTTACGTAGGATTTAAGAAAGAAACATCCGATTAAGTGACATAAATCATTGTATTTTTTAATAAAACAAATTCCATATTAAATCTTCTTAAATTTATCGTAAAACCCTGTTTTTATTGGGTATTCTTTAGTAAATTTACTATAGTTAATAAAGATTAAATGAGTAAAAAAATAACCAAAATAGGTGTTATGACATCTGGAGGAGATGCTCCTGGAATGAATGCCGCCATACGTTCTGTTGTTAGAACTTGTGCTTATCATAATATTGAATGTGTTGGTATCTACAGAGGTTTTGAAGGCATGATGGAAGGAGATTTTAAGGCATTTACAGCTAGAAATGTCAACCACATTATTAATACGGGAGGAACTATTTTAAAATCGGCTCGTTCGAATGAGTTTAAAACGAAAGAAGGACGAATAAAAGCGCATACTAATTTAGCTAATGAAGCTATTGATGCTTTGGTTTTAATTGGTGGAGATGGAACATTTACTGGTGGTTTAGTTTTTAATGAAGAATTTAATTTTCCAATCATAGGTATTCCAGGAACTATTGATAATGATATTTATGGTACCAATTTTACTATTGGTTACGATACAGCTATTAATACCGTTGTGGAGGCGATAGACAAAATTAGAGATACGGCAAGTTCTCATAAACGATTGTTTTTTGTTGAAGTGATGGGCCGAGATGTGGGGCACATAGCTTTAAACGCTGGTGTTGGAGCCGGTGCAGAAGAAATATTAATTCCTGAAGAGGATTTAGGTTTAGACAGATTGGTAGAATCTTTAAAAAGAAGCAAAGCTTCTGGAAAATCCTCTAGTATTGTTGTGGTTGCTGAAGGTGATAAAATAGGAAAGAATGTGTTTGAATTAAAAGATTATATAGATATAAATATGCCGGAATATGATGTTCGCGTATCTGTTTTAGGTCATATGCAACGTGGTGGTTCTCCAACTTGTTTTGATCGTGTGCTTGCAAGTAGGATGGGAGTTAAAGCAGTAGAATCATTATTGGAAGGAAAAACAAATTATATGGTTGGAATTCTAAACAATAAAATGGAATTAACAGCCTTAGATAAAGCCGTAAAGGGAAAATCAAAAATCAATTGGGAGTTGTTACGAGTGTCTGATATTATGACGACATAATTGTCTTCAGTTTTTAATAAAAAGAATTATAAATTATAAAAAATTAAAAAATAAAATGTCAAATTATAAATTAGGAATTAACGGCTTCGGAAGAATTGGAAGATTAGTCTTTAGAGAAGCGATAAAACAAAATATAGAAGTTGTAGGTGTAAACGATTTATTAGAAGTAGATCATTTAGCCTATTTGTTAAAATACGATTCTGTTCATGGAAGGTTCAACGGCAGCGTTGAAGTTATTAAAGGAAATCTTGTTGTCAATGGAAAAACCATTAGAGTAACTGCCGAAAAAGATCCTAGAAACTTAAAATGGAACGAGGTTCAGGCAGAGGTAGTTGCAGATTGTACAGGTATTTTTAAAACGATGGAAACAGCTAATTATCATATTGAAGCTGGTGCCAAAAAAGTGATAATTTCAGCTCCAAGTAAAGATATTCCAATGTTTGTAATGGGAGTAAACCATGAAGATATAAAAGCCTCAGACAAGATTATTTCTAATGCTTCTTGTACTACAAACTGTTTAGCTCCAATGGCTAAGATTGTGGATGATAATTTTGGATTAGAAGAAGGTTTAATGACGACTATTCATGCGGTAACTGCCTCACAATTAACGGTAGATGGACCTTCAGCAAAAGATTACAGAGCAGGGAGAAGTGCTTTAATAAATATAATTCCTGCGTCAACAGGAGCTGCAAAAGCTGTTGGGAAAGTTATTCCGAAATTAAATGGTAAATTAACAGGTATGGCGTTTAGAGTCCCAACAGCAAATGTATCTGTTGTAGACTTAACTGTCAGAACTAAAAAGGAAACATCTTTAGAAGAAATTAAAAAAGCCTTTAAAGATGCTTCAGAAAACGAGATGCTTGGAATATTAGGCTATACTGAAGATAAAGTTGTATCTCAAGATTTTGTAAGTGAAACTAGAATTTGTGTTTTTGATGCAGATGCCGCTATAGAATTAAATTCAAGATTTTTTAAGCTGGTAGGTTGGTACGATAACGAATATGCATACTCCGTTAAATTATTGGAATTGGCAGATTTGATGCATTCTTAATATTAACTCGATTTTTAATTCCACATACTATCTCAAAATAATAGATTAGTATGTGGAATTTTTATATTTTTATCTCATGATTTTAATAGCCGATAGTGGTTCTACAAAATGCGACTGGATTTCTGTCGATTCTCAAGGCGATCAGCTTTTAGATAAATTAGATACTAAAGGACTTAACCCTGCACTTTTAACAGAAAAAGAACTTTCTGAAATTATACAAGCCAACCCAGATTTAATAAGGGTTAAAGATCAAGTTTCACATGTATTTTTCTACGGAGCTGGTTGTGGTACAGAAAAACCTAGGCTTTTACTGAAAGAGGTTTTACAAAACATCTTTCAAAAAGCATTTATTGAAGTTAAAGAAGACACTTTAGCTGCAGTAAGAGCAGGTTTAAATCATAAAAATGAAGCTGCTGTAGTGTGTATTCTTGGAACCGGTTCCAATTGTAGTTATTTTGATGGAGAACAAATACATCAACGCGTAGCTTCTTTAGGTTATAGTGTTATGGACGATGCTGGCGGAAATTATTACGGCAGACAATTAATTAGAGGATATTACTTCAATCAGATGCCAGAAAAATTGAAAATTTTATTTGCCGAAAAATTCAATTTAGAAGCAGACGCTATTAAAAATAAACTTTACAAACAAGCTAATCCCAACGCTTATCTGGCCACTTTTGCTGAATTCATATTTACACACAAAGACTCCGACTATATAAAAAACCTCATTATTCAAGGTCTTCGCTTGTTTTCTAAAAATATGATTTTGCAATATTCTGAAGAAATAAAAACAGTTCCCGTTCATTTTGTAGGTTCCATTGCTCATTTTTCAAAAGAAGAAATTTTAGAAGTTGCAGAAGAGTTTCATTTTAAAGTTGGAAATATTATTAGACGTCCAATTGAAGGGCTTGTTAAATATCATATAAATCATTTAGATTCATGGAAATAGCAATTATTGCACACGATGGTAAAAAGGCCGAGATGGTTCAGTTTTTAAATGAACATAAAGAAACATTTCTTCAAAAAAACATCTCTTTAGTTTCCACAGGAACTACCGGAAAAAAAGTTAAGAAAGCCGGTTTTCAAGTATTAAGGTTACTTTCGGGACCTTTGGGTGGCGATGCGCAAATAGCAGCTCGAGTAGCTGAAGGAAAATGTAATATGGTTTTATTTTTTAGAGATCCTTTAGAAAAGCACCCTCATGAGCCAGATGTTCTTATGCTTATGCGTTTATGCGATGTACACGATGTTCCATTGGCAACAAACCCTGCTACAGCAGAGTTGTTAATGAAAGGGTTGTAACTTTAAAATCAATTTTTTTTTTACATTTCCTTGTGTTTTATTGCAAATTATATCTAAAAAACAACACTTACTTAGAGGTAAATAAGTAGTTTTATTTTGTTTTAAAAACTCTGTAAAACAGGTTTTTTTATACGCTTAAATCAATTTTTTTATGGATTTTTATTTCTATTTTTTTTAATAGATGCCTCCTGAGAGTTATTTTTAAAAAGCTATTTATTTTACAACTTTTCATTACTTATGTTACCTATTTAATTAACTACTTTTTTTAGAAGAATTTATAAATTGCTTTGGTGTTAAACCAATGTGTTTTTTAAAGGCTGTGTAAAAAGCAGATTTAGAATTAAATCCAGATTTTAGGGCAATTGTTTCAATAGTTAGTTTCTTATAAGCCTCACTAATCAGTAATTGTTTCGCCACCTCAATGCGCATAGAATTTAAATAATCGTTAAAGTTTATACCCTTTTTTTCGTTAATTACTTGAGAAAGTCGCCGATTAGAAACATTTAAATCTTTAGCAACAGCTGTGAGTGAAATTTTAGGGTTTAGGTAAGGTTTTTGGTCACTTTTAATATAGTTCTGTAGTGCTTCTAATATTTGTTCTTTAGTATCATCTGAAAGCTTTGAATGACTGTATTTTTTCTGATTGTTTTTTTTGGTATAAATCCCATACAATAATTTTGGAAAAAACAAAAGGGCAATACCAATGGTCTGGAGCATAATAGAAAGCATATTAATAGAATACTTATATGGATCCTGAAAGGTTTCCAAGCCTGTGAGTTGGTCTAATGCAATGCCAAAATAACAAAGAAATTGAGATCCAAAAAACACAATAAACCAAGACGATAAATTTTTGTTGTGCTTTATGTCGGTACTATTCTTTAATAAATATTTATAAAACAAGTATAGCTGAGCTAAAAAATAGCACCATACACTAATCGTTTTTAGCAAGTATTGTATATGTGTCACCATGGTTAACTTTGTAGCCATTAGCTCATTGTAATAAATTAATTTATCTGCTGCATTCGTAAGATAAAAAGGCATGAAATTAATGGTGTTAGCAATAAAAGGCAATAGGTTCAATAAATATAACCACCTAAACTTGAATTCCTTTTTTAGACTTGTAAGGGTATAGAAGTAGGCTGCCGGGCCTAGCAGGTAGTGAATCGGGCTATCAATCCGAAATAGATGAGGAAACATACTGGTTTTTCCTGAGTAATTCAATACACCAAAAAATACAATCAGGGTTAACACTGATAATAAAAATACAAGGCTGTACTTTATAATACTTTTACTCTTTGCTTTAGAAAGGATAATAGCTATCAGCAATATGCCAAGGAAACTGCTAATAATTCCAAATAATTCTGATATAGAAAAAGTCATAATAGTTTTAGAAAAACAAAATAAAAATACTATTTTAATCTCAACTTCCTAGTAATATCAATGTGATATATACGTTAAAATCTAATTACTTTTCAACTCAATAATTATTTAGTGCTTTTGTGATGAATTCACAAATTGTTTAGGAGATATACCAGTGTGTTTTTTAAAAGCAGCGTAAAAAGGAGATTTAGAATTAAATCCAGATTTTAGGGCAATTGTTTCAATTGTTAATTTCTTATAGGCGTCACTAACGAGTAATTGTTTTGCCACCTCAACGCGCATAGAATTTAAATAATCGTTAAAGTTTATACCCTTCTTTTCGTTAATTACTTGAGAAAGTCTCCGATTAGAAACATTTAAGTCTTTAGCAACAATTGTAAGTGAAAGTTTAGGGTTTAGGTAAGGTTTTTCGTCACTTTTAATATAGTTGTGTAAATCTTCTAATATTTGAATTTTACTACTTTCTTTAAGTTTAGAGCTATTATATTTTTCATTATTAGATGTTTCAACAATAACATTCCCGTATAACAATGTTGGAAAGAAAAAGATGGCTACAACCAATGATGAAAGCAAGAAACCAACCATATTTATTGCAAACTTATATGAGTCGCCAAACACTTCATACCCAGTAAGATTATCGAACATTGTGAATGAAAAAGTAATAAATTGCAAGAAAATACAAATGCCGATCCATAAGGCTACCTGTGTATTGTATTTTTTACTGATCTTATTTTTTAAAACATAGTGATTAAATACAAGAAATTGAGCAATTAAATAAACCCAAGCACTAATAGTTTTGAACAAGTATTGATTTTGCATAATAAAAGACTGAGAACCTTCCAAAGTATAATTATTGTAGTAATCTAACTTGTATTCAGTACTGGCAGAGTATAAAGGCATAAATTGAATTATGTTGATAATAAAAGGCAGTAAATTTAATAAATGAATATATTTAAATTTAAAAGTAGTTTTTAAACTACTTAAAACATAAAAGTAATATGCGGGTCCTAATAAATAATGTATGGGGCTATCAATTCTGATTAAAAAAGGAAATAATTTAATTTTTCCGGAGTAATTCATAACGCCAAGTGATTCTTCCAATAAGGTGACTAATAATAAAAGTATAAAAGTAATACGAATGCTAGCCTTACCTTTCATTTTTATAAGTACAAGAATCATTAATAGTACACCCAATACACTACTTATAATTCCAAATAATTCAGAAAAAGAAAACTTCATAAAAACTAAATTAACCGTAATGCTAAAGTAGTTTTTTTTCCTAAATAATAATTCAGGACAAATTTTATATTCTCATAACCACCAATATTTCAGATGTTTTCCTTGTATTCTTCTTATAATCAGATAATCAACATTTGTTTGTGTGTTTAAAAAAACTTCAAATGTTATATATTTGATTAAAACAAGCTGTAAACTATTTGATTAAAACATGCTGTAAACGGATTTATTTTAAAAAAAATAATTTCAATATTCACCCTTATAAATTTTAAACAATATGTTTTGTATTTCGCTAAACTTCAATTATAGCTATTAAGGTTATACAAATGGTATTGATGAATGATTACAGCCTAATGGATATATACATGGCTAACAAAACAGTAATAGAAAAAAATAAATCTAAATATTAATTATAATTTTAATCAAATGAAGAAAAATCAAATTTTAACAATTGCACTATTAATGATGTTTGTGTTTACATCAGCAATCGTAAGTGCTCAGAAAAAAGACAAAAGACCACAAAAGCCAAACATTATCATGCTTATCTCCGATGACACGGGTTGGGGAGATTTAGGTGTTTATGGTGGTGGTGAAGGTAGAGGAATGCCTACTCCAAACTTAGACCGTATGGCAAACGAAGGAATGCAATTTTGGTCCTTTTATGGCCAACCAAGTTGTACACCTGGTAGAGCAGCCATGCAAACCGGTAGAATACCAAATCGTTCTGGTATGACCACAGTAGCCTTCCAGGGACAAGGAGGAGGGTTGCCTGCTCCGGAATGGACCTTGGCTTCTGTATTAAAAAAAGCAGGGTATAATACCTATTTCTCTGGAAAATGGCATTTAGGAGAAGCAGACTATGCTATGCCAACTGCTCATGGTTATGACAAAATGGAAAATGTTGTATTGTATCACTTAGATGCTTATACATATGCATTCCCTTCATGGAATCCAGATATGACACCAAAAATGACGGCTTACTTCGATAAAAATACAATAGGAATTTTAGAAGGTGTTGCTGGACAACCTGTAAAAGAAGTGTCTGCAGTTACCCCAGAAAATATCGCTGAATTGGACATGATGATGACAGATAATGCCCTAAAACAGTTGGAAACATACGAAAAAGGTAGTGAGCCATTTTTTATGAGTATTAACTTTGCAAAAAATCACCAGCCTAATTTGCCATCTAAGCAATTTAAAGGTAAATCTCCAGCTACCAGTAAATATGCAGACTGTGTTGTAGAGATGGATTATAATGTTGGTCGTATCATGGATAAATTACGTGAATTAGATATTGACGAAAACACAATTGTAGTTTATACTGTTGATAATGGAGCTTGGCAAGATGTACATCCAGATTCTGGTTACACACCTTTTAGAGGTTCTAAAGGTACAGATCGTGAAGGTGGAAATCGTGTGCCAGCATTAGCTTGGTGGCCTGGACAAATTGCTGCAGGTTCTCAAAGTCATGATATTGTTGGTGGTTTAGATTATATGGCAACTTTTGCAAGTCTGGCAGGTGTCGATTTACCAACTAAAGATAGAGATGGAGTACCTATAACTTTTGATAGTATAGACATGTCTAATGTATTGTTTGATGAAGGTGAACCATTACGTGATAGTTGGTTTTACTTCACGGAACAAGAATTATCACCAGGAGCTATAAGAGTAGGTAAATGGAAAGCTACATTTAATACTCGTGGAGATAACGGAGCTCAAGCAGGTAGCGATATGCCTGGACAACAACTGGGTTGGAGAGGTGCTGAAAAATATGTAGCAACGGTTCCTGCTATTTACGACTTATGGCAAGACCCTCAAGAACGCTATGATATTTTTATGACGAGTTATACTGAGAAAACTTGGACTATGGTAATTTTTACTTTAGCACAACAACAACTTATGAAATCATATGTTGAATACCCTCCAAGAAAAATGCAAAGTGAAACTTATTCAGGTCCAATGACAATTAGTAGGTTTAGAACAATAGAGCAAGCAAAAGAACTATTAAAACATAAAGGAATTGTATTACCACCTGTAGAAACTCCGGGGCCAGGTAATTAACCACATTATTAAATATAACACAAAAGGTACTTTAAGTGCCTTTTGTGTTTTACTTATATTACCAACTAAATACTATAAAAATGAAATATTTTATGAAAAACAATAGAAGATACTTGTTGTTATTATTGGCTACAGCTATGTTAGTTTCTTGTTCTTCTAAGGAGAATAAAAAAGTTGAAACTAAGGCAGAAGATCCTGGGTTGGCTATAGAGAATACGGTAGAATCTAATCCACTGCCATCATGGAACGATGGCACAAATAAAACAAATATCATAAATTATGTAGAAGATGTGACAAATAAAAATAGTCCAAACTATATTCCTGTTTTAGACCGTATTGCTACATTTGACAATGATGGAACCTTATGGTCTGAAAAGCCAGTGTATTTTCAACTCTTTTTCGCTATAGATAGAGTAAAAGCTATGGCAGCAGACCACCCAGAATGGAAGTCCCAACAGCCATATAAAGCTATTTTAGAAGACAACATGGAAGACTTGAAAAAACAGGGTATGAAAGGTATAGAAGAAATAATCATGTCAACCCATGCTGGTATAACTACCGATGAATTTGCAGAAATTGTAACAGAATGGTTTGCTACTGCAAAACATCCTACTAAAAAAGTTCATTATAATGAGCTAATCTTTCAACCTATGGTTGAATTATTAGAATATTTAAGAGCAAACGATTTTAAAACCTTTATCGTTTCCGGTGGTGGCATTGAATTTATGCGTCCTATAACTCAAAGCGCTTACGGTATTCCTTCAGACCAAGTTGTAGGTAGTAGTATTGCTACAGAATGGGATGACAATAATGGAAACCCTGTAATTAGAAGATTACCAAAAATGAATTTTGTTGACGATAAAGTAGGGAAACCTATTGGTATAAACAGATATATTGGTAAAAAACCTGTTTTTGCAGGAGGAAATGCAGATGCCGATTTACAAATGCTTCAATGGGCAAACTCTAATAGCTATAAAAATTTTCAATTGTATGTACACCACACAGATTCTATAAGGGAATGGGCTTACGATAAGGACTCTCATGTAGGTACTCTTGACAAAGGCTTGACAATTGCAGAAGAAAAAGGATGGACAGTTGCTAGTATGAAAGATGATTGGAAAGTGATATATCCGTATAAAATGGATGAACAATAATTAATTAGTAATAAATTAATATAACTTTCTTTTGTTATTAAGAATCATGAGGAGTATTATAATTAAAACTATACTATGAAAATTCAATCTTAATAATCGTATTTCTCAAGGTTTTAGAGCTCTAAGTGATTACCGGGAACTTGAAACTTGCTGAAGATCCAACACATCTGTAAAAGTTGATTTTGCTTATGATAGAGACGGTTTAGTTAAAGGAGCTACACTAAAACTGTAGGGCTTGATAGCCAAACGTCAGTTACCAAAGGCATAAGGTATGTACTAGGAGAGACTGCCTTTTCAGGTAAAATCAACAAAAAAGTTGTTAAAATAGAATATTATTTATTACAAGGTATATGATTCTGAATTATGAGAAAAGTTAATAGTTCTTGTAAATAAGTTTGAATAATAACTGTACAATTAAAAACATCAAAATCAAATACCTTGGCTTTTGAGGTAATTGATGGATTTACAGAGACAGATAAAAAGTTAGCGAAGAAGTAGTTCCAAGAGAAACTAGATGCTGGTTTTGATACCGTAAATGTGCTTGTCAAATTATACGAAATGAAAATTTTACTTTTCGAAACCAAAGTGTTTTTTGAGGATGTCATATTTTTAATCAGTGCATTAAAAGATTAGGAAACTTGGCTGTCGTGGGGCATTCTAAAGTTTTTAAAGCACTCGTATCAATTTAAAATTTCGTTTTTTGAAAGACTAAAAAAAGTAAATAAAGAACAGTATTTTGAGATCTCTCAAATTGATGAGGCCTTCGAGTTTGTATCTGGTAATTATTTAAGTATAACGTTGGTTAATCCAATCTATGCCATGCAATAATATACTTTTTTACATAAACAAATTATTAACCAACAAGCAATAGTATCATGAGTAATACATACGATATAGTAATTAAAGGAGGACGCGTAATCGACCCAGAAACAGGATTAGATGCCATCCGAAATGTTGGTATCAATGGAGCCAAAATTGCAGTAGTAACCGAAGATGATATTCAAGGAAAGGAAACCATTGATGCTACAGATCATGTTGTAGCCCCAGGATTTATAGATATGCACCACCACAATGCAGGCGTACCATTCGGTGAGAAATTGGCTTTGCGCGATGGCGTAACTACTCCTATGGAATTGGAGGCAGGCGTTTATCCGGTTAAAGATTGGTATGCGGCACTCGAAGGAAAATGTCGCTCGAATTACGCAGCTTCATCAGGTGCGTTACCTGTCCGTGAGCATCTTTTCAACCCTAATTTTAAAACAAAGTTTGCCGGAGATTTTTGCTATGATGGCTTAGGGGCTCCTCAACAATCACATTTTTCAATGAAATGGAGCACACAAATTTCAACGGACGACCAAATAAAACAATTTGAGATTCTGTTGGAAGAAGGTTTGGCCGATGGCGCAGTTGGTGTTGGCTATCCAGTTGGGTATATGGTAGATGGATGTACACAACAGGAATCTATGATTGCACAAAAACTCGCTGGAAAATACGGTCAATCTACTTTTGTTCATGCTCGTTTTTCTTCACAAATGCCACCTACTAGCGGTATCCTTGGTTTTATGGAGTTAATGGCGCCTCAAGAAGTTTATGGTGGCGGTATTGTCATACAACATTTACATGCGCAAGCCTTAAAAGACACCATGGCTTCACTTGAACTTATTGATCGTGCTCGTGAAAAAGGACATCAAATATTGGCAGAAATTTATCCATACAATTATGGAGCAAGTATAGTGGCTGCAGACTATTTAGTCTCTGATAACTATGGCCCAAATATGGGACGTGATTACAAAGATATTATTGAAACATCTACTATGACGCCACTCACAAAAGAGCGTTATGAAGAACTGATGAAAACGGCTCCATCTACATCCATCATGTTTTATAATGCGACAGATGAAGATATGTACAAGGGTTTGGCGCATCCTAACGTGGTATTAGGGAGTGATTCTTTTCCATATACCATCAAAGAAACTGGTAAAATTGCCTTAGATTGGAATGTACCTTTTGATTCGGTAAATGGTCACCCAAGAGGTGCTGGAACACATGCCAAGTTGCTACGTTTAGTAAGAGAAAAGACAATTGATATTATGCTATCGGATGCCGTTTCTAAAATGACCTATTTGATTGCACGTTATCTTGAAGATAATGGCGTACCTCAAATGGCAAATAAAGGCCGTGTTCAAAGGGGTAAAGATGCAGACATTACCATCTTTAACCCAGATACTGTTCAAGACAATGCAACCATGCAAGCTGGTGGTTTACCATCGTCTGGCATTCCTTATGTTTTAGTAAATGGAACTGTGGTGGTTAATAATTCTGAAACTGTGGATAATGTGTTCCCTGGAAAACCGATTTATGGTTCTGCAACAAGAGTAACGTAATTGGAAACCGATGCATAATAAAACATATAATGTTGGGTTAAAACAAAAACTGATTCCCGTTACCATTATTGGTGGTTTTCTAGGGTCGGGTAAAACAACCCTTCTCAACTATATATTAAGTGAAAATCATGGCGTTCGAGCAGCTGTTTTGGTAAACGATTTTGGCGCGATTAACATTGATGCGAAACTCGTTGTAGGAGTTGAAGGAGAGACAGTAGAACTCGCTAATGGCTGCGTATGCTGCACCATTCGGGATGATCTAGCTGGAGCATGTATTGACTTACTCAAACGCCCAGACATGCCAGAACATGTATTTATTGAATTAAGTGGTGTTTCCCATCCCATTCCAGTACTAAACACCATTTTAGATATAGAATTATCGACGCCTTTTGGTTTTAACTGTATTCTATCCATAGTAGATTCAGAACAATTCTCACTGATGAAAGGCAACATGGCTAAACTGGCACAATCGCAGATTGGAGCAGCCGATATAGTCGTATTTAATAAGGTCGATTTAGTAAATCAAGAACAACTAACACATGTTAAGAACATTGTAAAAAAACTCACCTCTGGGGCCAAAATAGTAGAAGTGGTTCAAGGCCGTATTCCCATGGAATTAATTCTGCCCAATAGTCAATCCATTCCTCCTATTGAACGTGTCAAACAAAGTAAAGACAACTATATACATGTTCATGGACATGGCTTGGCAACATGGAGTTGGACAACAGACCAGCAGTTATCACTACATAAGTTCCGTTCTGTTATTTCTACCTTGTCTGAAACCATCTATCGCTGTAAGGGGATTGTTTGTTTAGAAGAATTACCCATGTATCGTTATATAATACAAATGGTTGGTAAACGACTCGTCATAACAGAGGATGAGCTTTGGGGTGAAGAAGCGCCTATTTCTGAGCTGGTACTTATTGGAGATACAAAGGATATCAAACCGAAAGAATTAAAGCAACATTTTGATGCCTGTATTGGAACTGGTGATGAATCGCAATCTGCTGTTTTAAGACTTGCTAAAAAACTAAATTATATAAATTAATTTTTATGAGTGAAACTATTTCACCAGAAAAACAAAGAAAACAAAAGCATGAAGTAATTGATGTTCTTAATCTTTTATAAGAATAAACCACAATATATTTAGGTTGGAGTTGGGAAGGTACCATTGGTTAGGAATAGCGTATAGAACGTGTAGATGAGACTTTTGGTTATAAACACACAAAGGCAATTGTTAATGCCCAATTGGCTATAATAGAAATTAATTGGCAACATCGCATCGTTAAATGTGGGATTCCTGATATTTCTTCTTTGGCAGCTATGCCTAAACTATAAAAATGGTATGTCAATGTATTAAACGGTAGCTTAAATTTAAGCGATTCAAGAATCGGTTTAATTCAAATAAAACAATCCCCTGAACTTTATTCAAATTTTTTAAGATGGTTAGGCGTAATGTTATTAGGTATTGGTTTTTCAGTTGATGTTGTTGGAACTTGGGAAGCTGTTTGGAAGGCTGCAATAACAGCCGTACCAGCTGGAATTGTATTTCCTGCTCTACATGGATTAAAGGATTCAATGAAACAGCTGGTTTTGTAGCCACTTTTTTTTCAGGTGTAATTGCCATGCTAGCATGGAAATTTGGGTTTACAACTGCAGCACCAGGACTTTTACTCATTTCAGCCACCTTAGTTTTTATTCCTGGAGATTCTATTAGTACTCAGGCTTTAGAAATGGTTTCTGGACGTTGGTCGCAAGCAGTAGATAGATTATTTTATAGTATCATGGTTTTAGTACTGCAAGTTGTAGGTGTTGTATTAGCTGCCATTCTTACTTTGACTATTTCCAGCTTCAGTACAGGCAGAATTTGCTTGGTGGGCTATTTATCCGGGTAGTTTCATCTTTTTAATGGAAAATTTTATAGCCTTTCAAATGCGAACAAAAGATTACCTACCTCCCAGCTATCATTATTTTATTAATAACAAGAGCAGCAGCTCAACTTGCTACAATGGCGTATGGGGAATATGTGGGCAGCTTTTTTGGAATGTTTATTGGAACTATTATAGCTGTTTGGAAATCGAATCGATCAGAAAATTACTCTCCTGATTTTATGTTTCTGTTAATGCCTCTTTTTGCTCTATCTCTTGGCTCACATGGTTTAAGAACTTTGGAGTGTTGGTTAACAGGAAATAAAATTTCTGGAGTTACTATTTTAGCAACACTTGGAGGCGTACTCTTATCCATTGCTATCGGAATATTTTTAGCGACCATGCTAATGAATGGAATTATGAATTTAAAGAAACAAAGAATATCATAAGCAAAATTTACTATGGAAGCCTATGGATTTTGGATTGAAATAGCAGGAACTGTAGCATATTCTGTAACTGCTGTATTAGCAAAAACTCATAAAAAAATAGATTCAATTGGAGATTCTGTATTATAACTGCTGTAGATGGAGGCTCCTAAAGAGATATTATACTTAATGTTCCTGTCTTTTGGGCTGATCAATAAATCTAAATTTGGGTAGGATTTATTTCTAATAGTATAACTTTTTATGGAAGATCATCGTAATCAAAAAACTATTTTAATAATTCTATAAAGAATATTTTTGGTTTTTAGAGATCCGTTAGAAAAACATCCTCACGAACCAGATGTTCTTATGCTCATGCTTTTATGTGATGTGCACGATGTTCCATTGGCTACAAATTCAGTTACTGCAGAGTTGTTAATGAAAGGGTTATTATAACTATTCCGTATAAACCCTATTTTCCTGTTCTGCCACGCGTATAAAAGTCGTTCGTTTTGTCAATTCTTTTAAACGTAGCGCACCTACATAGGTACATGTACTTCGTAAACCTCCCAGAATGTCCTGAAGTGTTCCTTCAACTTCACCTTTATATGGAACTTCAACTGTTTTCCCTTCGCTGGCACGGTATTCTGCTACGCCACCAACATATTTATCCATAGCTGTTGTAGAACTCATCCCATAAAATTGTTTATATGTTTTTCCGTCACGCTCTTTAGTTTCTCCACCACTTTCGTCATGTCCAGAAAACATACCTCCAAGCATCACAAAATCGGCTCCAGCACCAAAGGCCTTTGCTACATCGCCAGGGGTAGAGCAGCCTCCATCGCTAATTATCTGTCCGCCTAACCCATGAGCAGCATCGGCACATTCAATAATAGCAGATAATTGCGGATATCCTACACCTGTTTTAACACGAGTCGTGCAAACAGAACCAGGACCTATGCCAACCTTTACAATATCGGCACCAGATAATAGAAGTTCTTCAACCATTTCGCCAGTTACCACATTTCCAGCAATAATGGTTTTGTCTGGATACTGTTTTCTTGTTCGTCTTACAAAATCCACAAAATGTTCGGAGTAGCCGTTAGCAACATCTATACATATAAATTTTAATTGAGAATCTAATTTAAATATACCAGCCAATTTACTTAAATCTTCTTTTCCTGTTCCCGTACTAACAGCAATATATTCTCCAATATTTTTAGGAGCCTTTTTTAGAAACTCTTCCCATTCAGCAAGCGAATAATGTTTATGTATAGCAGTAAATAATTTGTTTTTTGCTAGAGACAATGCCATTTCAAAAGTGCCCACAGTATCCATATTAGCAGCCATAATAGGAATGCCATTCCAGCTGTTTTCACTGTTTAAGAACTTAAAATTTCGCTCTAAACTAACTTGAGACCGACTCTTGAGTGTGGAGCGTTTTGGTCTAATCATTACATCTTTAAAACCTAATTTGATGTCTTGTTCTATACGCATTTTAAAAGAATATTGGGTTACAATCAAAAGTACAAGTTCTTTTAGTTATCTTAAAGTCAAATTCATCTTTTAATCTTTGTTCTTATTAACAATTGTTTATAGGTATATTGGAACGAATAATCTATTCCGATTTTGAATTTCAGCCATAGAAAGCCTAACTTCGTACGTTTATTACTTCTATTGAATCTATTTATTATGAAATTGAAAACAACTCTCTTATTTTCAAGTCTTTACTTGATGTGTTTTTTTTTAACAGCTCAAGAAAACAACCTTTCAGAATTACAGATAAAAGATATTATGCAAGGTGAAGACTTTGTTGGTCATCTACCTTCTAATGTTAGTTGGTCGAGTGACAGCGATACCATTTATTTTAAATGGAATCCAGAAAATGCGTTAAGTGATTCTCTTTATGGGTTTGATTTAAAAAACGATAAAATTTCTAAAATTGATTTTGAAACGGAGTTTGCTTTACCAGCTTCAAATGTGGTTTTTAATAGAGACAAAACTAAAAAAATATACAGCAAGAATGGCGATATTTTTATAGTAGATGTTGTTACAAATACCATAACTCAAATAACGAATACAACGGCTTATGAAAGATCTGTTCACTTTACAGACTCTTATCAGCAAGTAGCTTATGTAAAAGATAAAAACTTATTTACATGGGATATAGAAACAGGAACCACCACACAGGTCACCAACTTTTTAAAGAACGAGAAAAAGGAGAAATCTAATAGTGAAAAAGATGACTGGCTTAACCAGGATCAACTAGAACTTTTTGATGTTTTAAGAGAGCGTAAAGAAAAATCGGATACGCGTGATAGCCTAATGAAGCGATTCAATTCGAAGAAACCTTTAGAAATTTATTTGGGCGATAAATCGATTTTAAATCAAAGAATGAGTCCAGATGGAAAGTTTGTAACCTATCTAACTTCAAAACGTCCAAAAAACAAGAATACCATCATGCCACATTATGTGACAGAATCTGGGTATACCGAAAATGAAAACACACGTTCTAAAGTAGGAGATGAGCAGCCGGAATATACCTTGTATATCTACAACCTTGTTAATAAGAAAGTCTATCCTGTTGTTTTAGGTAATTTAGAAGGCTTAGATTATATACCAGAATACACCAAAGAGTATCCAGATAAAGTTTATAAAAACGACAATCGGATTGGATATATTTCAGGACCTACCTGGAGTCCGGATGGCTCATATGGTGTTTTAGATATTATTGCAAACGATTATAAAGACCGTTGGCTGGTATTATTAAATCCAGAAAATGGAACTGTAGAAAACTTAGACCATCAGCACAACGAAGCATGGATTGCTGGTCCTGGAATTGGTGGTTATGGAGGTGGAGACTTAGGATGGATGCCAGATAATAAAAGCATTTGGTTTCAGTCTGAAAAAACAGGCTATTCGCATATATATACCATGGATGTCACTTCAAAAAAAGTAAAAACACTTACAAAAGGAAGTTTTGAAATTTATAACCCTCAAATTTCTAAAGATGAAAAACGCTGGTATTTTACGGCTAATATGAATCATCCTGGAGATCGTCAGTTTTACAGTATGCCTATAAAAGGAGGGAAGTTTACAGCTTTGACTAATAGGATAGGAAATAATAACGTAACACTTTCTCCAGATGAAAAACAGATGGCTATTTTGTATTCCTATTCAAATAAGCCTACGGAATTATATATAAAAGAAAATCCTTTATTTACTTCAACAGAAAGTACGCCAAAACAAATCACCCATTCTACAACGAAGGCTTTTGAAAGTTATACTTGGAAAGATCCAGAAATAATCACTTTTAAGGCCGATGATAGCGCTGAAGTTTATGCCAGATTATATCAACCTAAAACGGAGGTAAAAAATAAAGCAGCTGTTATTTTTGTTCATGGTGCTGGTTATTTACAAAACGCTCATAAATGGTGGAGTTCTTATTATAGAGAATACATGTTTCATAACTTTTTAGTAGATAATGGCTATACCGTTTTAGACATCGATTATCGTGGAAGCGCTGGTTATGGTGGAGATTGGAGAACAGGAATTTACAGACATATGGGAGGAAAAGATTTGTCTGATCAAGTAGATGGAGCCGAGTATTTAATAAGTAAATACGGTATCGATACAGATAAAGTTGGTATTTATGGTGGTTCTTATGGAGGATTTATAACACTTATGGCCATGTTTAAAGAAGCTGAAACGTTTCAAGCTGGTGCCGCTATTCGTTCTGTGGGAGATTGGGCTGCCTATAATCATGGCTATACAGCAAGAATTTTAAATACACCAGTAACGGATAGTTTGGCTTACAGAAGAAGTTCGCCTATATATTTTGCAGATGGTTTAGAAGGCGATTTATTGATTTTACACGGTATGATAGACGATAATGTGCATTTTCAAGATATGGTTCGTTTATCGCAACGTTTAATTGAATTGGGAAAAGAAAATTGGGAAATGGCAATCTATCCAATCGAAAGACATGGTTTTGTAGAGCCAAGTAGTTGGACAGATGAATATAAAAGAATATACAAGTTGTTCCAGGAAAGTTTATTAGGTAAATAATTGTAGCTAATTAAATGAAGGCCTTAGATAGATTTTTACAAAACGAACGCATAAGAAAAGCTAAAAAGTTTATTAGAAAAAACGATGCTGTTTTAGATATTGGAAGTGTAGATGGTGTGATGTTCGAGAAATGGAAAAAGGATATTTCTTATAGTTATGGCATTGATCCTATTTTAGAAAAGGAAATTAAAACGGATACTTATACACTTTTGCCTGGAAAATTCCCTGAAGATCTTCCTGAAAATTTAAGCTTTGATATTATTTCTATGCTTGCCGTATTAGAACATATTCCAAAGGAAGTCCAAGCAGGAATGGCTGAAAATTTCTATTATATTTTAAAACCTAAAGGCCGGGTAATTATAACAGTACCTTCTCCTCAAGTAGATTTTATTCTGGAAATCTTGTTGAAATTAAGATTAATTGATGGTATGAGTCTAGAAGAACATTATGGTTTTAAACCTGGCGACACAGAAAAAATCTTTGCTAAAGGCTTTAAACTTATAAAGAAAAAGAAGTTTCAATTGGGATTGAATAATCTTTATGTTTTTGAAAAAATAGATTAACCTATTTACAAGCCATCATACTAATTTCCACATTTACAAATTTAGGTAGGTTAGCAACTTCAACTGTTTCACGTGCAGGTGCTATTTCTTCATTAAAATAAGTAGCATAAACCTCATTTATTTTAGAGAAGTTATGCATATCGCTTACAAAAATAGAAGCTTTAAAAACATTTTCAAAAGTCATATCTGCAGCTTTTAATACGGCTTTTAGGTTTTCCATAACCTGTTTCGTTTCCGTTTTAATATCTTCTAAAACCAACTCCATGGTTTCTGGATTTAAAGCTATTTGTCCAGATGTATATAGAATGTTATTTACTAAAACAGCTTGATTGTATGGACCAATTGGAGCAGGAGCGTGAGGTGTGTTGATTATCTTTTTCATGGAATTAAATTTTATTAAAATAATTAGTTATAGCTGTTTATCTGGTTGTTTTCGTTTATCGTATTTAAGATCTTTTAGTAAGTTAGATTTAATACCAATAAAGAAATTCCATGAGCTTCTGTCACTAAACGGAATCCAATTCAAGCTCATTCTCCAGCTTAATAAGTCTCTTTCAAATCTTAAAGATGTATAAGTAAATCCATTGTTTTTAAAATCGTATCCAGAAGAGGCTCCAACTTTCCAACGTGGAGATAATTCTACATCACCAGAAAACATTAATGAATGGGACGAAATTTCATTTTCACGTTGAGAATTGGTATAGTTTATTGCATAAACCAAGCGTAAGCTCCAAGGAATAACATTTGTGTATAAGTCGCTAGGAGTTTGTTCTTCCTCTTCATCATCATAAAAACTCTGATTTTCATAATCCATAGAGCGTCCAAACATGTCATCTGCACGCCCACCACTTCTTAATGTTTCTTCATTACTTGCTTTGGTTTCACCTCCTGTAAAAGTGGTATTAGAAAGTGAATAATTCATGGAGACATTCGCACTAGTTAGCCTGAAAATACTTCCTCCATTATCAACATTCCACATGTCTACAATATTGTTGTTGTTATCTAGAGCATATGGATTAAGGGTTGCTCCAAAATTTACAGACATTTTATCTTTTAGAAGTTGTGTACTTCCCGAAATTCTAACAGGACTTAAATTTAAAGAATCTGCAGCGATATCATATCCTGTACTAAAGTTTAGGTTGTCCAACAATTTAATTTTTCTAGCTTCAGTTGCAGTAGAATCTTTATCGCGAACTTTCATTTCAATATTATTTCCTAACGAAAGTCCAACTGTATTAGAATACCTTTGATTGGGAGCACCATAAACAGAATTTTCAAATTTAGAATATTCAACATCCTTTGTAGTTAGACCATCTGCACTAATAACTTCATAGGTGTCATAATACTGATCGAAAGACGGGTTGATTGTGTAGCTTATAGAAGGTCTCATTACATGTCTAAGCGCCTTAATCTTCTTGTCTTCTCCTTCTTTTTCAAAATTGAACATACCATACAAGGTAGTTCCTAAACTGGTAGAAAAATCGTAAGTTCTATAAGAAGCAAAACCATTATTTTCATTCGTAACAACTTCTTTGGTCGTTTGGTCGTAATATTTATCTACTGTTTTAAAGGTCCAAGTTTCTTTATAATTTGTAGTGGCACTTAAGCTTAAATGTTTTAAAACCTTAAAGTTTGTAGTAAGGGGGATGCTATGATTTATGCCGTTTTGAGCTTGGTCCCACATTTCTTTTTTAAAGAATAAAGAATCTGTAGTTTGAATTCTGTTTTCAGCTCTGATGTTATATTGAAAATTGATGTTTTCTATAATACCTTTTTTTGAACCTGTTTTTGGCTCAAAAGGATAAATTCTACTAACACTAGCCTGAACTGTTGGTAAAGTCATGTTAATACTTTCAGTGTTTGTATTTTGAGAGTGAGTAGCCGCAACACTTAAGTTTACTTGTGGTTCTCCTTGGAATGTTTTAGAATAAGATACAGAAGAAGCCATGGTGTTGTTTAAAAAACTTGGGGAATTCACCTGATTTACAGATTCTTGATAATATTTACTACTACCTAAGTTTACCGAAGCTGAAAATCTGGAATTTGGACTAGATTTTCCATCTTGACTATGAGACCATCGGATATTGTATATAGTCGATTTTGAGTAATCAGGAAAACCACGTTCGCTGTTTATTAAATTCTCGTATCTAAATCCTAGATTTCCATTAAACTTATAACGCAAGGCATAATTACTTTCAAAACGCAGTCCATAGCTACCATTTGTATAGTAATCCCCTAAAACGGCCAAATCTATATAATCGCTAATAGCAAAATAATAACCCCCATTTTGTAAAAAATAACCACGATCACTTTGCTCACCAAAACTAGGAATTAAAACTCCTGAGGTTTGAGTTTTTGTTAATGGAAAGAATCCAAAAGGTAATCCAATTGGTGTAGGCACATCGGCCACAACCATATTGGTTAATCCGACTACAATTTTTTTTCCAGGAACTAACTTAATTTTATTGGCTTGAAAATAATATTCAGGGTTTTCTATGTCTTTGGAAGTTGTAAAACGGCCTTTATATAAAAAGATAACCGAATCGTTCTCTTTTTTAGTGATAGGGGCATAAATTTGCATGCCTTGTTGTTCGGTTTGCGATTTAAAAATTAAGGCCTTTTCCGTTTCATAATTAAATCTAATCGAGTCTGGTTCTACTAGATTATCACCTTGTTTAAAAGAGGGTCTTTGCGTATAAACTCCGGCTGTATCTTTTATTCTTCCAGCATACACTTCTTTTTTGTTGTAATCTATAACTATAATACCAGCCTTTAATTCCATGTCATCAAAATACACTTCGGCTTCGTTATATAAATATAGTTTTTGTTCCTTATTATTAAAAGAAGTATAGTCTTTAGCCTTATAAGTAACTGTAGAAGTTAGCATTTGAGGCTTAGGTATAACCGAATCTTGTAAAGTAGAATCTTGGCCAATTTCTGAAACCTCTAATTTTTCAAGATCGTTAAGATTAACAGAAATAGTGTCATTATTTTTTACTGGAGATACTTTTTCTCCAGTTTTGGGAATATCTTGAGCGAAGCCAAAAGTGTTGATAAACACTGTAAAACTTAAGGAAAAAAGTATGTAAAAGTTGTTTGTACGCAACGCTTTTAAATGTATTTTTGTAAAAGTATGGCTCGGTTTTTGAATTGCCAAAATTACATATATTTTTTGTGATTAATTTAATATTCACAAAAATTCGAAAATAAACTTTTGCTTAGAATTATTAAGTAATAAACATGCATTTTTGCTGTTATTATATGAAACATCTATGGTTGTATTAATGATGAAAAAAAATATAATTATAAAGGTGTTACGTATTACTAAAAAAATATTTATAAATACATGAAAACGAAATTGGTTTTACTTTTTTTAACTGCTTTGTTCTTTTTAACAAATACAAGCTATAATTCTTTATATGCACAAGATAGTTCAAATAAATTTATTGTTGTTTTAGATGCTGGGCATGGTGGAAAAGATCCAGGAAAACCTTCAAAGGATGGTTATAAAGAGAAAGATATTGCTCTAAAAATTGCGCTAGAAGTTGGCAAAGAGTTAGAAAAAAATCCTGATATTAAAGTTGTTTACACAAGAGAAAAAGATGTTTTTGTAGATTTATTTAAAAGAGGGAAAATTGCTAATGAGGCAAAAGCAGACCTTTTTGTTTCTATTCATTGTAATGCACATCACACACAGGCTTATGGCTCTGAAACCTATGTTTTAGGAATAAATAGAAACGATACCAATTTTAATGTTGCTAAAGCAGAAAACGAAGTTATTTACTTGGAAGATGACTATGAGAAAAATTACGAAGGATTTGATCCAAATTCCCCTGGGTCTTTCATAGGTTTAACGCTTATGCAAGAAGAGTATTTAGATCAAAGTATTCTTTTAGCTAGTTTGATTGAAGGAAATTTTAAAAATGCTTTAAAGCGTAATAGTAGAGGTGTAAAACAGGCTGGGTTTATCGTGCTGCATCAGACTATTATGCCTAGTGTATTAGTTGAAACAGGATTTATTACTAACAAACATGAAGGGCCGTATTTAAATTCCGGTAAAGGACAAAAGGAAATGTCTACAGCCATTAAAAAAGCTATTTTAGATTATAAAAATTCCATCTATCAAAATATAGATAACTTTGTTTATCTAGATACCATTACTGAAGCAGAAGCAAATACTGAACCTGATGAGATTTATAAGAATATCGTTTTTAAAGTGCAAATTGCTGCTAGTTCAAAAGAGATTGAATTAAAATCTTATAATTTTAAAGGTTTAGAAGATGTTACTAGAGAAAAAATAAATAACTTGTATAAATACTTTTATGGCTATACATCTAATTATACTAAGATAAAAGATTTTCAAAATTATGCAAAATCTAAAGGGTATCCATCAAGCTTTATAGTTGCTTATAAAGATGGAAAACAAATTTCTTTAGAAGCAGCGCTAAAATCAACTGCAAATTAGAGTCATTCTTTATAAATTTATTTCTAATTTTGTTAGGTAACTAAATACATATAATTTGAAACTATCAAGAGAAGTTAAAACGGCTATTCTAGTCATATTTGGAGTCTTATTTTTTGTTTTTGGCTTTAATTATTTAAAAGGAAAAAACTTATTCGATGCTTCAGATGAATATTACACTGAATTCGACTATAACGGCTTGACTACAGCATCTCCAGTAACAATTAAAGGAAATAATGTTGGAAAAATAAATAAAATAATATACGTGATGGAAACTGGAAAAACCCGTGTTTCCTTTACAGTAGATAATGATTTGAAGTTTTCAAAAAACAGTAAAATGAGGCTTTATCCAATGGGCCTTCTAGATGGTAATGCACTTGCAATTATTCCTGCAAAAGATGAACAATATGCTGAAAGTGGTGAGATACTTCAATCTGAAGTAGAACCAGGACTTATTAAAGATCTTTCCGAAAATTTTTCAGGATTAAGTGAAGGTTTGGATAGTACTTTAAAAACGGCTGACACCTTATTATTAAGCATCAATAGTTTGGTGGAAGACAACTCAGAAGAAGGTTTAAAGCATGCTATTAAAGAAATGAATTTAACCTTAACGTCGTTTAAAAACCTATCGGGTTCATTCAATAATTTAATTATTAAAAATCAAGACAGTCTAACTCAAGTTATTAATAACTTTAATTCTGTAAGTAAAAATCTTGCTGTTCTTTCCGAAGATTTAAAAGATATTGAAATTTCTAAAACCGTTGCTAATCTAGATGAAACGTTAAAGCATGTAAATGCACTTTTAGCAGATTTAGAAAAAGGCGAAGGTTCCATGGGAAAACTACTTAAAGACGAAAAACTTTATCATAATTTAGAAGTGGCTTCTGGACAATTAAGCGAATTACTTCAAGATTTTAAATTAAATCCTAAACGTTATATTCATGTATCTGTTTTTGGAGGAAAAAACAAAGACGAGTTCGAAAAACCAGAAGACGAAAGACAATAACTAAACAAACTAACCAATGAATTATATTCCAAACATTTTATTTGCTCTATTACTTATAGCAGGTCTTGGTTTTTTTGCCAGGAATGTTAAAAAGCTTATCAGAAACATCAAACTTGGTCAAGATGTGGATGTAAGTGATAATAAATCACAACGTTGGAAAAACATGGCCATGATTGCTTTAGGACAAAGTAAAATGGTTAAAAGACCAATTTCAGGTTTTCTACATGTTATTGTTTATGTTGGGTTTGTAATAATTAATATCGAATTATTAGAAATAGTTATAGATGGATTAACGGGTTCTTGGAGAATTTTCTCTTATTACCAAGAGCTTTATGGCATTTTAATTGGGACTTTCGAAGTTTTAGCACTTTTAGTATTTGTTTCTGTTGTAATCTTTTGGATTAGAAGAAACATTATAAAAATCCAACGTTTTTGGAAAAGTGAAATGACTAGTTGGCCTAAAAATGATGCTAATTATATTCTGTATTTTGAAATGGTGCTAATGTCACTTTTCTTAGTAATGAACGCCACAGATATTCATTTTCAATTAATGAATTCTGGAAATGTTGTGTCTCAATTCATTGCTCCATGGTTTAGTGGACTCCCTGAAACAACTATTCATATAATAGAACGCACAGCTTGGTGGCTTCATATTATAGGAATTTTAGTATTTCTAAATTACTTGTACTTTTCTAAACATTTACACATTCTTTTAGCGTTTCCAAACACCTATTATGGAAAAGTGAAACCTAAAGGACAATTAAATAATTTAGAGGCTGTAACCAAAGAAGTTAAAATGATGATGGATCCAAACATCGATCCATTTGCAGCACCACCAGAAGGGACAGAGGCAGAAATGCCTGCAAAATTTGGTGCTAGCGATGTGCAAGATTTATCTTGGGTACAATTACTAAATGCATATACCTGTACAGAATGTGGACGTTGTACTAGCGAATGTCCGGCAAATTTAACAGGAAAAAAACTGTCTCCTCGTAAAATTATGATGGATACAAGAGATAGACTAGAAGAGGTTGGTAAAAACATCGATGCTAATAAAGGCGAATTTAAAGATGATGGCAAACAGCTTTTGGGTGACTATATTACTGCTGAAGAACTTTGGGCTTGTACCACCTGTAATGCTTGTGTTGAAGCTTGCCCGGTTAGCATTGACCCCTTATCTATTATAATTGAAATGAGACGTTATTTGGTTATGGAACAAAGTGCGGCTCCAGTAGAGCTCAATAATATGATGACAAATATTGAAAACAATGGTGCGCCTTGGCCATACAACCAAATGGATAGATTGAATTGGAAAGATGAGTAACAAATTCCTGTGTAAGCAGAAATCTTATAAAATATTGAAGTAATTTTTTATAAAAATAAAAATTTAAATAAGTTGAACTAAAGAGATTCCTGTTTTCGCAGGAAATGTGAATATGAAAAGAGAAGACGCAGACAAACTATTACATGAAAAAGTAGAAGCAGGAGAGAAAGTAAGTCCTATTTTACCTAAAGAAGTTAAAAATTATTTGATTGATATAGATGGTACCATCACAGACGATATTCCAAACGAAGAACCAGAAAGAATGGCAACTTGTGAGCCTTATTTAGATGCATTAGAAACTTGTAACAAGTGGTATGAAGAAGGGCATTTAATTTGCTTTTTTACTTCCAGAACAGAAGATCATAGAGAAGTAACAACTAATTGGTTAAATAAACATGGATTTATGTTTCATAGTTTATTAATGGGAAAACCAAGAGGAGGAAATTACCATTGGATAGATAATCACTTGGTAAAAGCAACTAGATATAAAGGAAAATTTACAGATTTAGTAGATAAAAAAGTGACCATTCAGGTTTTTGATGATGGTCAACATGAATCATAAAATTTTTGCAAATGCCTGTCGCAAGATAGGAATACAATAATCTCATAATTAAAGCAATTAATAAAATGAGCGAACAATTAAAAGTGCCAACAATGGCGCAATGTATGGCAGAAGGCAGACAACCTGAAATTTTGTTTTGGGTAGGAGCAGCTGGAAGTTACGACGATAGAGCCAAAAAGATAACCAAAGCTTTTGTGAAAATTCTTAATAAAGCAAATGTTGATTTTGCTGTATTAGGAACCGAAGAAAGCTCAACAGGAGATGTGGCAAAACGTGCAGGAAATGAGTTTTTGTTTCAAATGCAAGCTGTTACAAATATTGAAGTTTTAAATGCATACGAAGTAAAACGAATTGTGACAGCTTGTCCACATTCATATAATACTTTAAAAAACGAATATCCTGAGCTTGGTGGAAATTATCAAGTACAACATCATACGGAGTTTATTAATGAACTTATAAATGCTGGAAAATTAAATATTGGAAAAGTTTCTCAATTCAGTGGAAAACGTATCACTTTTCATGACCCTTGTTATTTAGGACGTGCTAACGATGTTTACGAAGCGCCAAGACAATTACTAAAAACACTAGGTGTAGAATTGGTAGAAATGAAACGCAGCAGAAACTCTGCCTTATGTTGTGGAGCAGGAGGTGCACAAATGTTTAAGGAGCCAGAAAAAGGCGATAAAGATATCAATGTGTTAAGAACAGAAGATGCTTTAGAAACAAAACCAAATATTATTGCAACTGGTTGTCCATATTGTAATACGATGATGACAGATGGCGTAAAAGCTAAAGATAAAGAAGACAGTGTTCAAGTTTTGGATATTGCCGAACTAATAGCAAACTCTCAAGAATAATGATAGTAGATTTTAATATGTTACCAGAAGAGTCCAAAGTTTGGATTTATCAATGTAACCGTTCATTTACAGACGAAGAAATCAGAGAGATTGAGTCTAAGTTAGATGTGTTTCTGGATAATTGGACTGCTCATGGAAGCGATTTACAAGCAGGTTATAAAATAGTTTACAAGCGTTTTATTGTAATTGGATTAGACCAGCAGGTTGGAGCAGCTACAGGATGTTCTATTGATGCCTCTGTATATTTTATCCAAGAATTAGAAAAAGAGTACCAAGTTGACCTTTTAGACAAAATGAACGTGTCTTACAAACAAGGGGAATTCATAGCCTATAAAACCTTAATTGATTTTAAGAAAATGGCAAAAGAAAAAGCCGTATCAAAAAATACAATTGTATTTAATAACCTAGTAGTAAATATTGCAGAATTCAAAGAAAATTGGGAAGTCCCTGCTAGCGATAGTTGGCACAGTCGATTTTTAAAATAATTTTTTCTGAAATAATGCAAATATGAAAAGCTTGAATAAAATTCAAGCTTTTTTCATTTTATAACTCTTCAAAGTTTTTAAAACTTCCATCAGAATAAAATATTACAATCCGTTCTATGCTTTTTTCTGAATCGCCCTTTTTTTCAGTTTGTAAAATATTTGAAACGACAGGAGGCTTTTTTTCTTCCTTGCTATTTTTTTCAATTGGAATTTTAACTTCTAGTTTTTCTTCAGATGGAAATTGTCCTTTTCCATTTAGCAACCAATACAATTCAACTTCGGGAAAAGAGGAGAGAACCTTTAATACAAAATCCAAACTAGGTTTATTTCTTCCCGAAAGAATATGTGAAATACTAGACCGTTGCACCCCAATTTTTTCAGCGAAAGAGGAGGCACTTTCATTGTAATAATCTATGACTTTTTGGAGTCTTTTTGCAAACTCTTCGTTGTTTATCATTGTAAACTATAAATAGGGCGTTTTCTATTTACAAATGTAACAAATATAATGATAGCGTGTAATAAATAAATGTTAATCTGGTCTTTTGTATAAAACTTAAACTTCACATAATATGTTTTAAAGCACTGAAATACAATATAATATAAGTTTGCTATTAAATTTGTTAAATTTTGAGTCAATTAATGTTTACATAGTAATAAAATAGCGCTGTATATGTTTATTAATGTAAACAATCCAAGTCGTTTTAGTTGTTTACATTTGTAAATTGATAAATGTTTACATTTGTATCAAACCTTTTTTAATGACTACAGACTATTTAAAAAATTGCTTTCATTCTTATCAAGAAACACATCTTAAAAATCGATATATTCATCTAGAACATACACATCCTTTAATTAAAAAATTAGAAGCTAATTTTGAAGTTATAGAAATAGGATTTTCTGTTTTAGGCGAGCCTATACATTCCATAAAAATTGGATCTGGTCCAAAAAAAATATTAATGTGGTCTCAAATGCATGGCAACGAAAGCACAACAACAAAAGCTGTTTTTGATATTTGTAATGTTTTTGCACAAGATTCTAGCCAAGTTATTCAGAAAATTTTAAATACCTGTACTATTATGGTAGTTCCAATTTTGAATCCTGACGGTGCGAAGTTTTATACAAGACATAATGCAAATGATGTGGATTTAAATAGAGACGCAAAAAACCAGTCTCAACCAGAAAGTAGGGTTTTAAGAAATCTCTTTGATAGTTTCAAGCCGGATTTTTGTTTTAATCTGCATGGGCAACGCACTATTTTTGGTGCAGGAAACACGGATAACTCAGCTACCTTATCATTTTTGTCTCCTGCTCAAGATAAAGCTTGTACAGTTTCAGAAACGCGAAAAAAAGCTATGGAGGTAATTGTTGCAATCAATAAGTTGTTGCAAACACAAATCCCAAATCAGATAGGCATCTATGACGATGTGTTTAATGAAAATTGTGTAGGAGATACGTTTCAATCATTAAATTGTCCTACTATCTTGTTTGAAGCAGGACATTTTAAAAATGATTATAATCGTGAATCTACTAGGTTTTACATGTTCCAAGCTATATTGTTTAGCGTGTACTATATTTCTTCTAACAACGTGTTAGGAGCTACTTTTGAGCCTTATTTTGATATTCCTGAGAATAGAAAAAATCATTTTGATGTAATTGTTCGCGATGTTAAGTTGTTTAAAAATAATATGTGGGACAAAGTTGATTTGGCCATTCAATATCATGAAGTTTTAAAGGACAATGAAATTGTGTTTATCCCTAAAATTGAAGGTATTGGAGATTTTAATCAGTATTTTGGACATAGAGAGATTTTAGTTCATGATAATGAGATTTTAATTAACAATCAAAAAGATATTAAGAAAGGACTTGAAGTAGAAAGCATTATTGTAAATTCTGTTAAATATTCAATAAAACTGACATAAACTTAAATATCGATAGATATTATTCAGTTTTAATGTATTATTTTTGCTTTTTATTTAAAAAAATATAAAATGGCGAAATTTAAGTTAGATGAAATAGATCATCAGATTTTAGATATGTTAATTGAAAATACGAGAGTTCCTTTTACTGATATTGCTAAAAGCCTATCAATTTCTGCAGGGACTATTCATGTTAGAGTTAAAAAAATGGAAGATGCCGGTATCATCAAAGGGTCGTCTTTAACATTAGATTATAACAAAATGGGCTATTCTTTTATAGCATATGTTGGAATATTTCTTCAAAATACGTCGCAAACTAAGTTTGTTTTAGAGCGAATAAACGATATCCCTTTTGTTACTGTAGCGCATATTACCACAGGTAAATTCAATATTTTCTGTAAGATTAGGGCAAAAAATACGGAACATGCTAAAGACATTATTTTTATGTTAGATGATATTGAAGGTGTTTATAGAACAGAGACCATGATTTCTTTAGAAGAAAGTTTAAATGATAAAAAACGATTAATGCATTCCATTTTTAATGATATGTAATTAATAATATAAGTATCTTTAAAACCTCTTTCTGCAAGAAAGAGGTTTTTTTATTTATAAAATAAACTTTTATGTATGTAACTGATTTATCTGAAACGGAATATGCTCTTTTTTATTCCAACTATATTAAACTAGCGGGTGAGGAGGATTTAATCTCTGGTTTATCTACTAGTTTTAGAGATGCTTTGTTATTTTTTAAATCCATTCCAGAACATAAATTAGATTACAGATATCAGGAAGGAAAATGGACTATAAAGGATATTCTGCAGCATCTAATTGATTCAGAACGTATTTTTGCATATAGGGCTTTACGTTTTTCGAGACAAGATCAAACGTCGTTACCAGGATTTGAAGAAAATGATTATGTTGTTCATGCAAATGCCAACCATAGAGATTGGGAAGATTTATTAAAAGAGTATCAATCAGTAAGAGAAACTACTTTATGCTTGTTTAAAAGTATGAGTCGAGAGATGTTAATGTTAAATGGCGTTGCAAGCAATTCTAATGTGTCCGTTCGTGCAATTGGCTTTATGACTATTGGTCATGAAAAACACCATTGTCAGGTAATTAAATCACGTTATTTGTAGTTATTCTTCTTCGTCCTTAAAAGATTCAGCTTTAATGTCGTCATTAATTACAACATGTCCTAAATCGTCCACTTCCGTTTCTTCTATTCCTTCAAAATTAGTCATGGTATAATGTAGTTTACTACTAACTTTAACTAAGTAGATGGTGTCTTTAGTGCGCACCTCTACAGCCTCTATAATTTCATTTTTGTGATTTTCGAAGGTAATTATATCACCATCATAGTAACCATCCGGAAATTTATCGGTTAAAAGTTTAAGAAGCTTTGGAGTAAGTTTCTTAAAATCAACAATAACTTTTTTCATTACTAAAGGGTTTAAAAATTAATAAATAGCATTTACTTTTTGCTCTAGCAATTTTTATAAAGTTACAAATTATTTCATATGAAATTTAAGAATTGTAATATTTGAAAGCTTTAATGATTAGATTGTTTTCAACTTGACAGTTAATTTTTGGTTTTCCAATGGCTTCAAGAAGTACAAAATTAATATTACCATGTTCATTTTTCTTGTCGAATTTTAAAAGCTCAATAATTGACAGTAGGTCTTCATTTGCAATTTTTGGTTGTCCAAAAACACTTAAAATAACGTCTTTTATAGTATGACATTCTTCTTTAGGGAATTTGCATAACTCAGTAGAGATATAAGTGGCTAAGACCATTCCAATAGCTACCGCTTCTCCATGTAAGAGAGGTGTTTTGCTCGGATTGCTTAAATAATAAGATTCAATAGCGTGACCAAGTGTGTGTCCGTAATTCAGAGTTTTTCTTAAATTATTCTCTAAAGGATCTTTCTCAACAATACTGTTTTTTATTTCTATAGACTCATAAATTAACTGGTCTAAATCGTTTAGGTCTAATTTGTTGAATGAAGTAAACTTATTCCAATACTCTCTACTGTAGATTAAGCCATGTTTAAGCATTTCAGCCAAGCCAGAGCGCATTTGTTTGTTTGGTAAAGTGTTTAAAAAAGAGGTGTCTATTAAAACCATTGCACCGGTATTAATAACACCAATTTGATTTTTTAAATGTCCTAGATCGACACCTGTTTTCCCTCCAATAGACGCATCGACCATAGATAGAAGGGTTGTAGGTACTTGAATGTAGGTTATTCCTCGTTTAAATGTTGAAGCCACAAAACCTCCTATATCTGTTATTACGCCACCTCCAAGGTTAATTAAGAGGCTTTTTCTATCTGCATCAAGTTCAGACAAAGCATTCCAAATTCCAGAACAGGTTTCAATGTTTTTATTAATTTCTCCTGCTTCAATTTCAATTATTTCTATCTCTAAATGGGTTTCTAAATTGCTTAAAAAATGTGAAAAACAATATTCGTGTGTGTTTTGATCAACCAAAACAAATACTTTTGAATAATTGTTAGCTTTTAGATGTGTGTTAAGAGCTAAGTAACTCTCTGTATTAAAATGAATTAAGTAACTTGAAGTTGAGATGGAATTCATGGGCTTTATAAGAAAAATTATAGGTGAAAATTATGCTTTTTTTTATAAATATCTAATAATACTAAATTATATTTGTGTATAATTTTAAAAGCATGTCTACAGAACGACTTTTCGACAATACTGAAATCGCTTTTTCGTTAAAAAGCAACTCAGAACTAAATAGAGCTTATTTACTGTTTAAAATGATATCTTACGAACCACTAGTAAAGGTTGGTAAATCGCTAACTAATTTTGCTATAAATGCAAATCTTCCTGTAGATAGTGTAATTAGGGCTACCGTTTTTGATCATTTTTGTGGTGGTATTAATGAAAAAGACTGTTTACCAGTAATTGATGCCATGTATGAAAAGGGTGTTAGTTCTGTTTTAGACTTTTCGGTAGAAGGGAAAGAAGTAGATTCTTTTTTTGAAGCTGCCTCAGAAAAAACTTTGGAAATTATAAAATTTTCGCAAAACAAAGAAGCTATGCCAATAGCGGTTTTTAAACCTACAGGCTTTGGTAAGCCAACTCTGTATGTAAAAAAGAGTGAAGGTATTTCATTCACATCTGAAGAACAAAAGCAATGGGATAGAATAGAGGAGAGGTATGACATGGTTTGTAAGCTCGCCAAAGAAAGAGATGTAGAGTTATTAATTGATGCTGAAGAAAGTTGGATGCAAAAAGCTGTTGATGATTTGGTGTCAAAAATGATGCAAAAATATAATACTGAAAAACCTATTGTTTATAATACACTACAGATGTATAGACACGATAGAATGGCTTTTTTAAAGGAAGAATTAGAACATGCTGAAGCAAATGGATATTTCTTAGGCTATAAGATTGTACGCGGAGCTTATATGGAAAAGGAAAATGAACGTGCTCTAAAAAAAGGATACCCTACGCCAATTTGTGAGAGTAAAGCTGCAACAGACGACAATTTTAATGAATCTGCTAAGTTTATTTTAGATCACTTGGACCGAATTTCTCTTTTCGCTGGAACACATAACGAAGCTAGTAGCTATCTTATTCTTGATTTAATGAAAGAAAAAGGGATTGCTATAAACGATAACAGAGTGTGGTTTGGGCAACTTTATGGAATGAGCGATAATATTAGTTTTAATCTAGCAAAACTAGGTTATAATGTGGCTAAATATGTGCCATTTGGACCTGTTAAAGATGTGCTTCCTTATTTAATTCGTAGAGCAGAAGAAAACACGTCGGTTGCAGGACAAACAGGAAGAGAACTTATGCTACTCTCTAAAGAAAAAGCAAGGAGAAGAAGTTAAGATTTAAGAGAATTTCCACCATCTCTTTTTCTGAGGATGCACACCATAACCATAGCCATAACCGGAACCTTTTTTATGATCAACATTATTTAGTAAAATAGTCATGTTTGGAAGTCTATTTTCTTTATACATACGTTCTGCTAATTCTAATTGTTTTTTTGAGATATAGTTAGCCTTTGCAACAAAAATAAATAAGTCTGCAAACTTACTTATTAGTAAAGTGTCTGTAACCAGTCCTATAGCTGCAGTATCTACAATTATGTATTCATACATGTTTGATGTGTAGTCAAAGAGTTCTTTCACACGACTACTCATTAATAACTCAGCAGGATTAGGAGGAATTGTACCTGATGGAATAATATCAAAAAACTCGTTTTCTTTGTGTTTTACAATGACGTCTTGAATTTCAGTTTTTTTATTCCCAATAAAATTAGTTAATCCAAAATTATTTTCCACTTCTAGGTAATTAGTTGCTTTTGGAACACGAATATCAGTTTCGATTAATAAGACTTTTTTTTCTGAAAAAGATAAAGATAATGCTAGGTTTGTTGCTGTATGAGATTTACCTTCTTTACTAGTTGTTGAAGTAATAAAAATAACCTTAGCTCTGTTTTCAATATTCTGAAGCATAAACTCAGCATTGGTTCTAACCATTCTAAAGGCTTCTGCTTTTGGTGAATAGTCAACTCTATTTATAAGTTTTTTGTTTTTCTTAGATTTTGGAATATCACCAATAAAAGGAATGGTTACTTGTTTTTTAATATCATTGATGTTATGAACTTTATCATCTAATAGATTTAGTAAGTAAATTAATACAACCGGAAAACCAAATCCTAAAATTAGTGCAGCTAAATACGTGATTGATTTTTTTGGTGCAACAGGTCTAGCAGGAGCATAAGCTGCATCAACTATTTTAGCATTTGGCGATGTTACACCATGTGTTATGGCTGCTTCTTCACGTTTCTCAAGTAAGTATAGATATAAGCCTTCTTTAATATCTTGTTGCCTTTTTATATCTCTAAATTGTCTTTGTTTTTTAGGAGCTGAATATATTTTAGAACTGATTCTTTGGTTTTCGGCAGCTAACGAATTATAATTCATTTCGTTAGTGTGTTTAATATTGTTTAAACTTTGAGATAGATTGGTTCTTAATTGATTTATTTGATTTGAAAGATTGACAACAGTTGGGTTTTTTTCACTGGAATTTTTTAAAAGTCTGTTTTTTTCTAACACTAAGTTGTTGTATTGTTGTGTTAATTGTTCTACAGAATTGTCAGCAATTCCTATGTTTGAAGGTAATAATTCGGTGTCAGACTTATCTTTGTTTATATGTTGATTCATATAGTCTATTAGTTGAATTTGCATGGCAGTTTCAACCAATCTACTTTCATTTTGTCTTTCACTTTCTAAATAGATATTAGATTGTGTAGCTAAATCTGTTAGTTTATTGGTTTTTTGAACCGTTTCGGCGTTTAAATCAACATCGCCTAATTCGGCAGAGACAATTTCTAGTCTTTTGCTAATAAATTCAGAAGTGGCATCAACTACTAATTGTTTGTCGTTTTGAACATCTTCATTATATTTTTCAATGAGCTTATCTAAAAATAAGCTAGCCTTTTCTTGAACATTATCGTTAATAGTCAAGGTAATAATGCTTGACATTTCTTGGTTTCCTATAATAAGATTTCCTTTGTATTTAGAAATAACCGTTTCAATGGGGTTAATTTTTATCTTAATATTAGATCCAATTTTAGTTGCAGATTCTCCAATTCTTGGAGTAATGGTAATAGCGCCAAAACTAGTAGGAATGCTTTCGCCAAAGGAATATACAGTGCCTTCGTCGTCAAGTTCAGCATCTTGATTGTTTTTAAAAGATATTTTTTCTGAAAAATTAATACCTTTTAAAAGAAACTTATTAGCCGATTGGATTTTGATGTTAAAAGTGGTATCAATAGTATGGATTACAGAGTCTGGAGCACTAAAATTAATTTTAAGTGGTGGGTTTAAGTATTCTTCCGTGGCTTTTATGCGTCCTTCAACAAAGTATTGAATGTTGAACTTTAAATCCTTTACTGCTTGTTCAACAATAATTCTGGATTTAATAACTTCAATTTCATCTAAAACATTATTGTTTTCAGTTTTAAACAAGCCGTAATTTTGCAATTGTGAAATTTCTGGAAGTTTTTTATTAGATTCCGTTTCTTTAATTTTAATTTTTGCATTGGCTTGATATTGGTAATCTGCATAACGCAGATACAAGAAAGCAAGTGATACAGCAAAAACGACACATAGAATAATAAATTTCCACTTGTGTAAATATGGAGTGATAATTTCTTTAAAATCAATATTTTGGCTCATGGTTATTTTGTGCTCTTTAACAGTTTATCTTACAAGTATAGCGGCTATGGTTGCTAATGTTCCTACAGCAGAAATAATTAAAACGTAATTTTGGTTATAAGATGCAGAACGTATTTTTGCAGGGTTTGGTTCTACATAAATCACATCATTTTGTTCTAGATAATAATTTGGTTGATTAACAACGTTTATCGATGTTAAATCGAATTTTGTAAAACGTTTTACACCATCTTGTTCTCTAATTAAAAAAATATTGTCTCTAACTCCATGGATGGTTAAGTCTCCTGCAAGACCTATAGCTTCTAAAAGTGAAATTTTTTCTTCTTCCACTTTAAAAGTACCAGGGTTGTTGACCTCACCCAAAACGGTAACCGTAAAATTAGTAAGCCTGATGTTAATTATGGGGTTATTTACGTATTCTGATATTTTTTCTTTAAGCATTAAAGATGCTTCATTCCTTGTTAATCCACCTAATTTTAACGTGCCTAAAACCGGGAACTCTATATTTCCACTATCATCAATAATATATGTTTGAGCTGTAGCATTTCCTTGCGGATTAAGAGAGGTTAAAGAATTAGTAATAACAGGTAAATTAAAAGGTCTTACAGTTTCTGGATCTAAGGCAGAAACATTTATTGTTAGTAAATCGTTTGCTTTGTATTTGATTTCAGATTTAAAAACAGTTGAATTTAAACTGCTAAGTGGCTCGTCTTGAAAGTATATGATTTCTTGACTTGTAGTACAAGATGAAAAAGCAGCTACCACGATTATTGCAACTGTATATTGGAGTATATGTTTAAAAGATCTCACTTTCATACTTAAAGATTTTAGCTTCTGTTTATTTTGTTTAGTACGTCGTATTTTGTGTTATTTGGGTTGTATTCTGCTACAATGTCCTTTATTTTAGAAACAATTTCTATGTTTTGCGTATTTGGTCCTAAGTTACACAATTCATTAATAACATCTTTTACCTCTAAATTATTTAAAGATTTACATTTTGCAATCATTATTTTTTCATTATAAGTAGGTTTAGTGTTTTCGCCATCTACCAATAATTCTTCATATATTTTTTCTCCAGGTCTTAGTCCAGTAATCTTAATATTTATGTCTTCTGGGTATCTAAAACCAGATAAGGTAATCATGTTAACAGCTAAATCGAAAATCCGAACAGGTTTTCCCATATCAAACACAAAAATTTCCTGTCCTAATCCCATGGCTGCAGCTTCTAATACTAATTGAGAAGCTTCTGGAATGGTCATAAAATACCTAATAATATCTTTATGTGTTACCGTTAAAGGACCACCACTCTCTATTTGTTTTTTAAATAACGGAATGACAGATCCATTGGAGCCTAATACATTTCCAAATCTGGTTATAATAAATTTGGTTTTACCTGCTGCTTCGGTATTTTGGCAGCAAACAATCATTTCTGCAATACGCTTTGTTGCTCCCATAACATTTGTTGGGTTTACGGCCTTATCTGTTGAGATTAGAATAAACTTATCAACTCCGTATTTTACAGACAAATTAATAACGTTTTTTGTTCCTCTAACGTTTACGCTTACAGCTTCGTATGGATTTTGCTCCATTAAGGGAACATGTTTGTAGGCTGCTGCATGGAAAACAATGTCTGGTTTGTATTGGTTAAAAATATTGTCAAGTCTAATTTGGTTTCTAATATCTGCAACTATGGATGTAATGTTTATCACACCATTTCTATGTAGCTCTTGTTGTAAGTCGTATAAAGGTGACTCGGAGTTATCTATAAGAATTAGTTTTTTGAAATGATACCTTGTTAATTTTCTAACCAACTCGCTTCCAATAGAGCCTGCAGAGCCAGTTACTATAATTACTTTATTATTATACTCTTCGGTTAACATTGGATTATCAATATTGATTGGTTCTCTACCAAGCAAATCTTCCAGATTTATATCTTTTATTTGACCAATGCTTAAATCTCCATCAATCCAGTTTTTAACAGCTGGTACAATTTTTACTTTTAGGTTTAAGGCAAATAGGTTGCTTGTTATTTGTAAAAGTCTATTGGAGTCAATACTTTGAATAGAGATAATAACCTCATCGATGCTGTTTTTTTCAATAAACTCTTTGGTTATTTTTTCAGGTTCATAAACATTAAGTAAGTTTATTTTTTTACCAGTCTTTCCTTCGTTATCATCAATAAAGCCTACAACTTTTATATTGCTTTTTGGATCGTTAGAAACGGCATCGTAAGTAATCATTCCAGAAGTTCCTGCTCCATAAATTAGAACAGATTTTTGTTCTTCGTAATCTGTAACAATACTCCTATAGAGTGATTTTACGATAAACTTAGCGCCAACTAAAAAGAAAATGTTTAATAATAAATGAATGTAAATAATAGAGCCTGGAATATCGAAAATAATATCGAAATGATATTCTCGGCTTAAAAAAGTAGTAACAATTAATATTGTAGCCAAAATATTAACGCCAATAATCAGATTTATTACGTCTTTAACTCCAGTAAATCTAACAACACCTTTATGTGAGTTTACAATAATAAAACTAATTAAAGCCGCAATTAAAACAAAAGGGAGTTGTTTTAAAAACAGATCAAAATCAAAAATTATTTCAAAATTAAACCGAATTATATATGCAAGAAAAAATGTGAATGCAACAACGCATAAATCGAATAGCAAGACCAGCCACTTTGAAGCGTATTGATTTGATAATCTCCTTAATATGTTTATATATTTATTCAAAATAGGCCTTAATTACTTTTACTATTCGGTTTAATTCGTTTTTTGATAAGTTAGAACCGCTAGGCAGACACATGGTCTTGTTATATATATCTTCAGAAACACCATTTAAATAACTAGGATACTCTTTAAAAACAGGTTGCAGATGCATGGGCTTCCAAGATGGTCTAGCTTCAATATTATGTTCTTGTAATAATTTTATTAAATCTTCTCGCATTTGCTTAGTTGATAATTTAATACATGTTAACCATCTGTTTGAAAAAAAGCCTTCTGGCTCTATTAAAAAGTTAATATCTTTTATGCTTTCTAATTCGTTTAAATAATAACTATAATTTTTTCTTCTTAATGCCACGTAATTATCCAGCACTTCCATCTGTCCTCTTCCAATTCCTGCCAAAATGTTAGACATTCTATAGTTATATCCAATAACTTTATGAGAATATTCTATTCCTGGTTCTTTGGCTTGTGTTGCCAAAAAAATAGTTTTTGCTTTTGTTTCAGTGCTATTAGACACCAAAGCACCACCGCCAGAAGTAGTAATTATTTTATTCCCATTAAAAGACAAAACAGACAGTTTTCCAAAAGTGCCACACTTTTTGTTAAAATAACAGCTTCCTAAGGCTTCAGCGCTATCCTCCACAATTGGAATGTTATACTTGTTAGATATATTCTTTATTTCGTTTACTTTATGTGGCATACCATAAAGATTAATTACAATGATTGCTTTAGGCTTTTTTCCTTTTTTTATTCTATCGTTAATAGCTTGTTCTAATAAAATAGGGCACATATTCCAAGTGTCTGTTTCACTATCTACAAAAACCGGCTTTGCACCCAAATATAAAACTGGATTAACGGATGCTGCAAATGTTTTAGTTTGGCAAATTACTTCATCCTTACTTGTTACGTTTAATAACAGTAATGCTAAGTGAATGGCAGCTGTTCCTGTTGTTAATGCAGCCACATGGGCATTGACTCCTAAATAAGATTCCAAATCTTTTTCAAATCCATTAACATTAGGTCCCAAAGGAGCAATCCAATTGGTGTTGAATGCTTCTTTAATGAATTTCTCCTCATGACCACTCATATGTGGTGCAGATAACCATATTTTAGAATTCAATTTTGATACATTTTTAGCCATAGTAAATATCTACGTTTAAATAGCAATCGTCAAATAAATACGATAAATAACTAATTTCTACGATTTTTGATTCTATTTAAATTAAAGTTATTCTTTAATCATAATAAAACGGTATTTAATCGTAAGGAATAAAAAAAAATTATCGAATTTAAAAGCAAACATAATGCTTTTAAAAATGCTGAAAATTAAATAAAGGGAAGAGTTTTTATTTTTAATAAAAATGAATTGTGCTATTTATAAGGCATAAATATACAAAAAAATCCAGATCAATTCTGATAATAATGACCGTTCATATTCCTTTTTATTTCATACATCTAAAATTTGAATGAATTCTCCTCTTATTCTATCTAAATTTATATTTTAGTTTTGAATCTACTTATTGTTAGAATGAATATAAACCCATTTAATTCTCAAACTTTCATTGATGTTTGGACCAAGCACTTTAATAAAAATGAGAAAGTATTTACTTTTAATTTTATTAAAAAAGCAAGTTTTACCAAACATAAGTCTCTACCATATTACATTAATGTTGGTAAAAACTTAACAAATGGCTTAGATTATGAAATTTCGGAAAAAAATGAAACAGATTATAAAAACAAAGTATTTTTATTAAGAGACATTCCAACCTATTTTAATATTCCAACATATAAAGAATACGGGGCTTTAAAACTGATAAAAATCTTTCAGTATGAAGGATACATTACTAAGGTTTCAAATTATAATAGTTTAGAAGATTATTTAAATACCATATACAAATCTAATACGCGTTCTAAATTAAAAAGAAACATCAAGAGGCTTGAAGCTTGTTTTGATGTAGATTTCGTGATGCATTATGGAGATATTTCTAAAGAACATTTTGATGATGTATTCCAGGAGTTTTATAACCTTTTCGAAAAACGTTATGCAAATAAACAGGAGCCTTGTGGGGAATTAAATCCAGTAATTTGGAATTATTATACAGAACTGGCATTTAAAATGATTAATGAAAGCACGGCCTCTTTATTTGTTGTTTATTGCGATAAAAAACCCATAGGAGTTACTTTTAGTTATCATTTTGAAGATGCTTTAATTGAGGCGCTTACCGTGTTTGATATTGATTTCTATAGATATAATATAGGACATACTACCATTTTAAAAATGCTTGAATGGAGTTTTGAAAACAATGTTAAAACCTTCGACTATACACAAGGAAATTTTGAGTATAAGAAACGATGGAGTAGCGACACCTACGATACACATTATCATTTGTTTTATGATTCTAAATCAATAAAAAGTACTATTATAGCTAATTTTATTGAGTTTTATTTTAATTTTAAACGTGCTTTTAGAGAAAAAAATTACAATAAAATTTATCATCAACTAAAATATAAAATGTTTGGATCTAATAAGCCAGATGCTGTGGTTATTGAATCCTATCATGTTAAAAAAATTGAAGAAAATTTACCAGTTAAGAGTAATTTGAAAGCATTAGATTTAGAAAGTAATCAGTTTATATCTGTTAGAAGAGCTATTTATGATTTTCTATACATGAATCCGCAAAAAGCTAATACAATCCAACTATATGGAACACAAGACGTAGATAATTGTTTTTTTGCTTTTGGCGAAAAAGACATATTAAAAATTGTTAAAAATGAGTCGTAATCCATTTACATCACATATTTATCAAGATTTATGGCTTAAGCATTTTGCTAAGGGCAAACAGAGTTATACGTTTAATTTTATTAATGATTTAAAGTTTATAAAACATTCGTTCTTTCCATATTATATAAATGTAGGTAAAAATTCTACTAACGGAATTACCTATAGTCTCATAGAAAATAATAAAGATTATAATAACAAAACCTTCTTGATGTACGATGTTCCTAGTTTTAGTAACTCAGATATTCCATCAAGTTTAAGGCATTTAAAAGCCTATAAAATTAAACAGTACAAAGGGTTTTTAGCAAATTTAGATGGTTTTATTAATCTTGAAGAATATATGGCTTCTGTTATGAGTTCCAAAAGCAGGAATAAACATAGAAGTACGTTGAGGAAATTTGAAAATTGTTTTAATGTTTCATATAAAATTTATCATAAAGAAATCTCCGAAGTAGAATGTAATGAAGCTTTAGATAATTTTAAAGAATTAATAGTTGAAAGACATAAAGACTTAAAAATAGATACCAATATTATTGCTAAATGGCATTTTTATCATGAGTTAATATTTCCTATGATTCAACAAGGGAAAGCGCTTTTAATAAGTATAAATGTTGATAATAAGCCTATTTCCATGTCGTTAGCTTTTGTTGAAGGTGATAATTTAATTGGGTCGGTAAAAGCATTCAATCCTGATTATTACAAATTTAATATTGGGCACATAGAACTTGGGAAACTAATAGAGTGGTGTTTTGAAAACAATATTTCAACTTTAGACTTTTCTAAAGGTGAGTATGAGTATAAAACAAAATGGACTAATGAGGAATATATTTATAACTGTCATATTTTATATGATTCTTCGAATATAGTTAGTAGATTAAATTCCAGCTTATTAGCGAATTATTTCAGGTTGAAGCAGTATCTAAGAAATAAAAACGTTAACTTATTAATGAAGAAGTTTAAGTATCAACTGAAAAGTTTAATAGGTTTTAACGAAAATAAAGACCATAAAATAATTATAAAACCCATAGAAGAAGGGGAAAATTTTGATGATTTAGACATAGTGCAAACTGATGATAAAAACTTGTTTTTTCTAAATAGAACTATTTTGGACCTATTATATAGGAACCCTGAGCCCATAACTGATATAAATATTTATTCAAAAAAGGATAAAAAAATGATGCACTATTTGGTTGTTGGAAAAGTAAACAAATATCAAATAGTATTTAAACCAAACTAGCTAGTTTCTCCATGGTTACATTATTAAAATTAAAGTTATTGTTTAGTATTTTATAATGTATAAAAATCTCTTCCAGACCTTTAAAATTATCCTCTATATGTTTTCCAAAATTATGTGGATGCCACCAAAGATGAAATAGTTCTTTATGTTTAGCTGCATGAGTCATCCCGTTTTTAACTCTAGAAATTTTCAAGGAATCAAACATGCTTAGTTTTTTGCTGTAAGGTCTTAAAAAAGTACTAGAAGGGATGTTTGTTAAACCTGATATTGTGTTTAAATTTTCTAGTTTATATGTATTGTGTCCAGTTAGGTTTAAATAAGAATCTATTAACCTTAAAGCTCTAGTAGATTGTTTTTTATTAAAATTCCTATCTAAGGTGTTATAAATTTTATGAGTTTCAATACCTCTATAACTAGTTATTCCATGCTTAGAACATATGTCAAGATAATTTGTGTTTACTTGGTTTCTAGGAAAAACAATGCTTTTTATTGAAATGCCTTTTTTTGCAGCTAAAGAAATTGCAGCAATAAGATCTGCCTCAAACTCTTCTTTGGTTTGTCCATCTTCTAAACAGTAATAATGCGAATAGGTGTGGGTTCCTATTTCGTGTTTCTTGGTTTGTTTTATTAAATCTATTAAACGTGAAGCATAATGAAATTCATCCTCAGTTTCATTTTCTCCAATGCTGTCTAGCTTATTGTACGGACTAAAGTTTAAATCGGTGTAGTTAGGTAATAGTTTAGGATTGTGGCTTGTTAATTCTTGCTTGTTTTCAGCAAATAAAAAACCAACAGTTGCAAAGGTTAGTTTTATATTATATTTATCTGCTAGTTCTAGTAATCTTGGAATTACAAGCTTGACATTCTCGAGATTTTCTTTGTACTCTGCAACACTTTTTTTATCGAAAACCCCCCAGTGTATCTCAAAATCTAAAGAAATAACAAAATAACCATTAGAAACATCCATCATGTAATAATAATTTGAATCGTTTTTAAAATAATTTTAAAATCTGTAAACAGATTATGGCTATTAATGTATTTCTTATTTAGTTTTATTTTTTCAGGCATGATGTTTTCAATATAAAACATCTCAGGATTCTCGACCCCTTTTAAGAGTTCTGCTTCGTCTCTATAATAAATTGAAGCATAGTCTGTTATTCCAGGTTTTACAGATAAAATTATAGCATCTTCTTGAGAGTAATAATTTACATATTTGCGCACTTCTGGTCTTGGGCCAACAAAACTCATGTTGCCTATAAAAACATTAATTAGTTGTGGGAGTTCGTCTAATTTATATTTTCTTAAAAAAAAACCTGTTTTAGTAATTCTAGGATCTCGATCTCCAAGAGTTAACAACCCCTTTTTATCAGATCCAACAAACATGGTTCTAAATTTAAATATTTTAAAATCTTTATTATGCTTGCCAACTCTAGTTTGTAAATAGAAAAGCGAACCTTTAGATTCTATTTTAATTAGTATTGCTATAAGGAGTAATAAAGGTAGTAATAATATTAAACCAAAAAAAGAAAAAATGATATCAAAGATTCTTTTAATCATATCTTGGATTCAACAGCATTAGCAACTGTGTTTACTATATATTCTAGTTCCTCTAGTGTTAATTGTGGATAAATAGGTAGCGAAATTTCGCACTTATAATTATTATAAGCCATTGGGTAAGAGTTGATATCATAGCCCATATTCTTAAAAAGCGTTAACATAGGTAGAGGTTGAAAATGAACATTTACAGCCACGCCATTTTTTGAAATATCATCAATAATTGCATCTCGAGTTGCTTCGGAAACACCTTTTATTCTCAAGGCGTATAAATGGCATGATGAAGTTTTCTCTTCGTTTTTATAAGGAGGCAACATAGCCCAAGATTTTGATTTAAAATAGGTTTGATAAAACTCATAAATATCTACACGTTTATCAAGCGTCTTTTCAAAATACTCAGGTAATTGTGCAACACCAATAGCTGCAAGAATATCTGGCATGTTTATTTTAAGTCCAGGATAAATAATATCATATCTCCAACCACCAGCCTTCGATTTTGTAAACGCGTCTTTTGTTTGTCCGTTTAAAGAATAACAGCGCAAATAATGATACTCTTCTTGATTACTAAACGGAGTTGGTAAGTTAAGACATATAGCTCCACCTTCTGCTGTTGTAACATTTTTTACAGCATGAAAAGAAAAAACTGTGATATCTGTAATAGATCCTAGGTATTGATCTTTGTATTTAGATCCAATAGAATGAGCTGAATCTGAAATAATTAATATTCTTCCTAATTTTTTTTGATTTTCATTTATAGGATTGAATATAACTTTTTTCTTATTTACTAGAGAATGAATCTCGTCGTAATTACACGGCCATCCTGCAATATCCACAGGAATAATAGCTTTAGTTTTATTAGTTATGGCTTTATCAATATTATTGACCGAAATATTAAAATCTTCTTCTACATCAATCATTACAGGAGTTGCCCCTACATGTATTACAGCCAAAGCTGTAGCAGCGTAGGTATATGCGGGAATAATAACTTCGTCTCCATGGCCAATGCCATACCATTTTAAAGAAAGCATAAGACCTGAAGTTGCAGAATTTACACAGAGTGTGTTTCCTGCTAAAGTGTATTTGCAAACAAGTTCTTCTAATAGTTTAACCTTTGGTCCAGTAGTTATCCAACCAGACTCTAAAGCACTGTTAACTTCTTGAATAACATCCTTATTTATATAAGGTGGAGAAAACGGAATCTTCATTATTTTAATTATGATTAATAGCTGTGTTAAATATAGCTATATATTGCTTAGATACATTTTCAAGACTAAACTGTTTAACGTGTTTTAAGGCATTTTCAGCTAATTTATCTGCTAAATTCTTGTTGGTTGCTATTTCAACCATGGCATTTGCTAAAGTTTCAGAGTTTTTAGGCTCTACTAAAATAGCTTCCTCATTATGTCTAGTAAAATCGCGAACTCCAGTAACATTTGTAGAAACTATAGGCAGTCCAACTGCTGCAGCTTCTAATAATACTCTAGAAAATCCTTCTCTAAATGTGGGAAGTACAAAAGCATCAGAAGTTTCTAATAAATTTAGAACATCGCTTCTAGAGCCTAAAATATCTACGATATCTTCATATTGAGAAAGTATGTTTTTATTGAGTTTTTTAGAATTCTCTTCTAGGGGTCCAACCAGTAAATATTTAAATTTATAACCTTTGTTACTACATATTCTTGCTGCTTCCAAAAGATTAATGATGCCTTTTTCATAAACCAATCTAGCCACACATATAAATGTGAAAGTCAGGTTGTTACGTTTGGCTCTTTGGGTTATTTTTTTTAGCTCAATACCACTACTTAATATTAAGCTATAGTTGGAATTTGAAATTAGATTGTATTTTAAATAGAGGTTTTTATCATCTTCGTTCTGAAAAATGGTGTTGTTTACTCTGTTTTTAACTAAGGTGTGCAAAAATAAATACACCTTTCTTAAAATAGCGCTAAACAAAGATTTAGACATAAAAATGGTTCCTAAACCTGTAACAGTTCTAGTAATTGGAGTGTTGGTTTTTAATTGTGAAAGTGGTACTAAAAATGCCGGTTTAGTATCGAATGTATGTATGAGGTCGAATGTATTTTTTTTTAAAAATTGTTTTAACCATAAAACTGTTTTGTAATCCGAAATAGGGGAGAAGCTTCTGTTTAAATTATAAGGGATGTAAGTAATAGGTTTTGGAAATTGTATGTTGCTTGTTCCAACTATTGTTACTTCAAAACCTGCATCCATTAAATAGTTGGACAAAAGAATTCTTTTGTGTACATCTTCACCACCTATTAAACAGATTTTTTTGGCCATATAATTGTAATCAACTCAAATTTAACCCTTTATTTGATTTTTTTGTTTTATAGGGTTTAAATATTTATATAATAAAACCCATTCTCAAGCTTTTAATAATGTAAGTAATAATTAAATGCTGTCAATTAGTGTTTTTAATTGAGCTCCAATTTTATCAACACCATAATCTTTAGAACGTGTATAACCCAAGCCTCCAAAAACCATTCTTTGTTCGTTATTTTCTTGTAAATATTTTATGGCACTTGCTAGTCCTTCTACATCATCAACATTTACCAAAATACCATATTTAGCTTTGTAAAAAGTTCCAGTTTCAATTTCTACAGGTTCGTTTTCATTTAGTAATTCTAGAGGTCCAGACATGCAATTAGTAGCAATTACGGGTAATCCAACCGACATAGCTTCTAATAACACATTAGGGAATCCTTCGGTTAAAGAACTTAAAACAAAACAATGATTGTTTATAATTTCAGAATGAACATTTAATACGTTTCCTTTAAAACTCACTCTGTTCTTTAAATGAAGGGTTTGAGATAATTGTTCAAGCTCTTCATGCAATTCGCCATCACCATAGATGTCTAAATGAACACTTCCATGAAGTATGTTTAAGCTTTTAAGAACGTGCTGGTGGTTTTTAACAGGAATTAACCTTCCAACTGTAACCACTTTAAAAGGGTCTTGTAGATTTGTATAATGGTCGATATTTAATTTTTCTTTATTTAAAACTGTAGGATTATAGATAACACTTGCATCAATTTTCACATTAAAATGTTGTTTTAAATCTTCATTTATATAAATGGAATTAGAAAACAATTTATCATTCCTATTGTAAAACAAGGGAATCATTGTTTTGGTAATTATAGACATAAGCCTAGTATTTGTATAGCGTTTTGATGGAAAACATCTTTCGCTTATAATAGATTTAAGTTTTGGATTAAAAAGTTTAACAAAACCTGTCATAACGTTTTGTCGAAGCATAAAGGAGATAACGACGTCTATTTTCTCCTTTTTTAAAACACTGTTATATTTAAAAATAAATTTTATATAATCTGTTAAATGCTGAATTTTAGACGTTTTGAATGTTTCTCCTTTTTTAGAGAGCAAAATAACTTTAACATCTTTTGAAATAGGGAGTTTTATAACGTCGTAAAGTAAAATTAAGGTAACATCGAAATATTTTGTCAACTCGAAGGTAAGTAGGCTAACAACTTTCTCTGCACCTCCAAATCCGATTGCAGGTACAAATAAGGCAATTTTTTTTTTGTTGTTCATTTAGTTTGAGTTGGTCAAATTTAAAAATAAACTTTCGTACTGCGAAATAATTTTTTCTTTGCCAAAACGTTCTTTTACTATGTTACTAACAATTTTGGGACTAAAATTATAACTGGTATTTATGGCTTTTAATTGGTTAATAAATTCTTCGTTGGAATTTACTATAATTCCGTTTTTTCCATTTTCTATAATTTCAGATAAACCTCCTGGAGCATGGAATGCTAAAACAGGTGTTCCTACAACACAACTTTCAATAAGTGCATTTGGGAAACCATCAACATAAGAGCCTTGTAAGAATAAATCGCTTTTCGTTAGATATTTATCCACTTCATTGGTGAATTCTATATAATCTATTTTATCTGTTAATCCGTGTTTTTCAATGGTATCAAAAATAATGTCTTTTTCTGGACCATCTCCTATAATGGTGTAGTGAAAGGGAAAATCTACTTGAGCTAAAGCATCTATAATTCTTAGGTAGCCTTTTTCTTTGCTTAACCTTCCAATGGTTATAAGTCTAAGAATATCCTGATCAACTTTTAATTGAGTTTTTAATTCAAAAACATTAGCTATGGGATTATTAATAAGATGTGTTTTGCTTTTTGGTACTTTAAAATAGTTTACCATGTCTTCTTGCATGTCTTTAGACTGACAAATAATACAGTCAACAAGCTTGTAAGCTAGAGAGACAGAACGTTGTGAAAAAAAGATAGAAGAAGAAGGGTCGTATTTGTTTAAAATACTTAAAACACTAGCTTCCCTAGCCACAATTTTAGTTTTTCTAAAGAAAGGAGACATTATAGCTATAAAAACATTTAAATGCACAATAGAGCTTACAATTACATCTGGTTTGTTTTGTTTTAAATAAGAAAATATGCTGAAAAACGATTTTAAAACTCTTGATTTATTGAGATATACAATGTTTAAATTTGATAAATGATAGACTGCATCTTTTTCATAACCTATAACTAAAAGCGTTGTTTTAAATTTGTTAGCATCCAGATTTTGTGCTACAAATGATAAAATGCGCTCTGCACCTCCAGCTCTTAGGGAAGGGATTACAAAAACAATATTTAATTTTTTAGTTTTCATTTTATTGGATATCCTTTTCCGTTATTGTCTAACCATTGTTTAAGGACTAATATTTGCCAGATAATTGAAAAACGATTCCAGCTGCCATCCATATGTTGCTTAATATAACCACTAATAATTTCAGGGTGAATACAAGGGATTTCTTTTAAGTTTTCATCACTTAATTCTTCAAGCACATATGATTTTAAATCTGTTTTAAACCATTCTGAAAAAGGCATCGAAAAACCAGACTTTGGCCTATCGAAAATATGTTTAGGGACATATTGATATAACACTTCTTTTAAAATACGTTTTTGATTTTTTCCTTTAAATTTAAAAGAAGTAGGTAAGGATCTAGCAAATTCAACTACTCTATAATCTAAAAGAGGAGCTCTTGCTTCCAGTGAGAAAGCCATAGTGGCTCTATCAACTTTTGTGTTGATGTCCCAAATTAAGTAGCTTTTTAAGTCGAAATCTGTAATACGCTCAAAGATGTTCTTTTTTTTGTGTTTTAGATATTTCACCTCTTCTAAATCATAAAAGTCTGTTTGGCTATCTATCCAAGTAAAATCGAGATTTGTCATGGATGCTAAATACACGTCGTTGGTGTTTTTATAGGTCATTGCTTTTGCAATAATTTTCATTCTATAATTTGATGATAGTCTAAGAATGGAAGCACATATTTTTCTAAAAAATAGAGGTAGCATGTTTATTTTCTGACCTTTTTTGATCCATTCATACCTGTGGTATCCAATAAAGCTTTCATCGCCAGCATCTCCAGAAAGTGCCACTGTTACTTTTTCTCGCGTATGTTTTGCTAATAACATGGATGGAATTGCAGAAGAGTCTGAAAATGGTTCATCGTAAAAATGACAAAAGTTTTTTATAAGCTCTTTACCTTCTTCGTAATTGCATTCTATAACATGATGATCGGTTTCTAAATGGTCTGCCACTTGTTGTGCGTAAACACTTTCGTCAAAACCTTTTTCATTAAATTTAACTGAAAAAGTTTTCACCTTACTATTTGTACTTTTTGTTGCTAATGCAGCTATAACAGAGGAATCTACACCACCTGAAAGAAAAATTCCAACAGGAACATCGGCAAACAAACGAATTTTTACAGCGTCTTTTAAAGTTGTATCTAAAATATTGACAGCCTCATCAAAACTTCCTTTAAATTGTTTTTTACCTTGATAATCAATATCCCAATATGCTTTTTCTTTAAATTTATTAGTATTCAAATCGAAGGTAAAAGAATGTCCAGCAGGCAATTTTTTTATTTCATTAAATATTGAATATGGATCAGGAATTACTCCCCAAGCCAAATATAAGGAGATAGCTTTTTTTGAAATGGATAAATTTTCATTATAAAGTTGAACAACAGAAAGCTGACTAGCAAATTCAAAATCTTTGCCGTTTTGATAGTAATAGAAGGGTTTTTGGCCAAGTCTATCTCTTGCACCAAAGAAGGTGTTTTTTGTCTGATCGAAAATTACAAAAGCAAACATACCATTAAAATGATTGACGCAGTCTTCGCCATATTCTAAATAAGCTGCACAAATAACTTCTGTATCACTTGTAGTATTGAATTTGTAACCTTTCTCAGTTAGCGTGTTTTTAATGTCCATGAAATTATAAATTTCACCATTAAAAACTAAATGAATGGTTTCTCTATATGTAAATGGCTGATTGGAACGTTCGTCAAGATCAATTATAGCTAATCTGTTATGCCCAAAGATAACATGATTGTCTTTACCAAAATGTTCAAATTTTAACTTATCTGGACCTCTAAACTTAGAGCGTTCTAGTTTTTCTTTAATCTGAGCGTTGTTATAAGCAATTGTAGAGCCGTAAATGCCACACATAATTTTAAGGTATTAAGGTATTAAAGTGTTTAATGTTTCTGGTTTCTCTTTAACTCTTTGATACAGCCAAATGGATGTAAAAAGTACAAGGAAATTATCGAAATAATTATGGGATGCTAGTAGAAATGTTGCTAGAACTACAGCTATACAAGCATATTCTGGGTTTGTACTTAAGTGTTTGATACTTCTAAAGATTAATGAGAGATAAATAATAATAATTAGTAGAAAAGGAATAATGCCAGATTCGCCTATAATCATTAAATACGTGTTATGAACCCCAACTCGTACATCAATATATTTGTTTTTTTTGCCAGATAACACATTATACCCAACTCCGGTTACTGGGTTGTCTAATATTAAATCTGTGTATAATGCCCACGTTTCGTTTCTTGAGTTTTCTGTTATAGTTTTAGTTTCGACTTCTCCACCTCCAAATATACTTTGAAAGGCCGAGAATCTAACCGTATTTAAATTGAATAAAGATGAAACCGTTAAAACTAAAACAATAGCAAAAGTACCAGCAACTAGGCTTATACTGTTTTTTCTATTTGAGATTATGGCAATTAAATTAACTACTACCAATAAAAGTATAAAATACCTTGAGAGCGTCATTATTCCAGCAATAACAATAAGTAATTGTAAGCCTAGTTTTAAAATAGTGTTTTTAATGTTAAAAGTTAAAGAAAAGGCAATTAGGCATATAATTCCTGCACTATTTGGGTTAATATAAAAACCACCATAACGTCCATAAAGAGATGAAAATGACACTGCATTAATTAAAATACTCATGGAGCCAATAAATGCAAAAATAAATAATTCTTTATGAGTAGTATCCTTAGCTAAGTAAACAATTCCAATAATAAAGATAAAAAATTTTGTAGCATCTAGGTAAAAGTCCTTTATTTCTCCAGTATAACCTATTCCTGCTATTAAATGATAAGCAAGTCCTAAAACTATAAAAGAAACAACTAATTTAGGTTTAGGATTAACGAAATAATAGAAAATAATTAATATAAAAAACAAAGCACTCACTAAGCTACCAGCTGAAGAGCCAAAAGCAATAGGGCTAAAGGAAACTAAATTTAGTAAGGTTATTGAGAGTAGTATGTATTTTAATATTTTCATTAATTATATATGATACAAAATTAAATTAAAGTGATTATTTTTTTAAAAGGCCAGGCAATGGTAAATATAAATTTTAAACTTTTATCACTTAATGCATTAGTATAATCATGTCTTTTGTAGTCTAAATAATTTGCAGAGCGTAAAAGCGCAAACATTCTAGCTAGAAATATTTTTGGATTTTTCCAGAAATAATCACTATAAAACCAGTTAAGCAAACATAGAGAAAATACAGCCATTCCAAAGGCGTTACTTTCATGTTGTTCATTCGTAATACTATTGGAAGTATCCATATAATAAACCCTTAGCAGATCGTTTGTGTACATGGTTTTATATTGCTGTTTAGAAATTAAATTCCAAAGAACCCCTTCGGGAATCCATCCTTTTGAAAAAATATCAGGATTTACTTGAATACTTTTTAAAATATCTGTTTTTGTAAAACCCCATTTTTCTGAAAGATTTTCTTTATTAAGCCTATTTTCAAATGAAGAGCTATAAATTGGAGCTTCTTTGAACTTTTCTCCAACCAATAACCCATTTTGGTCCAAGCATAAACAAGTAACTCCACTTATTTTTGACAGTTTTTCCTTAGGAATGCTATTATATCTCTCCAAAAAAACTTCTAAAGCATTTTCAACACAGGCATCATCAGAATCTAAGGTTAAAAAAAACTCGCCTCTAGCTATGGCTACTGCTTCTACAATACGCGCCATTTTATGGCGATTATCCTTATTATTAATGTACTTAATATTTAGGGAAGACTGACTAATTAATTCTTCTATAACTTCATGCGAATTATCTTGAGACCCATCATTTACAATAATTAATTCAAAATTTTTAAATGTCTGTTTTTCAAGGCTTTCAAATACTCTGTGAATGGTGTCTGTACGATTATAGACAGGTGTAAAAACAGTGAATTTATAATCATATTCAGAAGGCTTATCTAAAGGGACGTATTTTGGCAATAAATCTTTTAAGTTCATGTCTTGTTTGTGTTACTTCAAGGGTTTTTTTATTTTCAATTTATTTAAAAATAGGATTATTGTATGTTTTTTTCTCAAGACACTTTGTTTTGTTTGTTGGCAAAACTAAAAAGCACCAAACTTCTTATTATATATATGGTTGTTGTGCAAAGTACAATGCCATAAATGCCGTATAATTTTAAGAAAATATAATCTAAAATAATATTTAAAGTCATGCTTCCAAAAGAAACATATGCCATAAAAGTATTTTTATTGAGGCTCGTTAAATATTGTATTATAATATTGTCGCAAATATAAAATGGCGCCCCAATCAAAAGAATAATTTGTAATTTAGAAACTAACAAACTGTCTTCTGAAGTAAATTGATCGCGCTCGAATATAAACGAAACAATTGTATCTGAAAATAGGATAATTGGAATAATAACAAGCACTAATGAAATAAAAACAAATTTCAAGATCCTTCGTAATTGCATGGAAGCTTCTAATTTATTTTCTGTAATTAATTTTGAAAAATGTGGTAATAAAACTCTCGCTAATGCCAAAACAGCTATGGCAGTAAAAAATGCAGGTATTTTTAAAGCGTAATTTAAAGCAGCGATAGAACCTACAACTAATTGTGCAGCAAAATATTGATCTGTAATTGGTATTAACCCTGATAAAAACCCAGAACTAACCTTGGCAGGTAGTTGGCTAAACATTAGTCTAGTTCCTTCAGTTTTAAAGTCAGGCTTACTAATTTTTATAATTTTTTTAGATTTTGCAACAATCACAAGGAATGTAAATTCCAAGATGCTACCAATTAACATACCCACAGCTAACACTCTTTCTTCAAGTACATCTTTAAAAAACAGTAATAAAATTAAGATAGCAATTGAAGTAAAAACAGGATAAATGGTTGAGTATTTAAATTCGTCGTGAATGTTTAATAAGCCACTAATTAAAGAGGAGAGTCCCCAAAATAAAATACAAGGAAGCAGATAGAAAAATTGAATTTTTATTAAAGCATAATAAGATTGTGTGTGATTGGGAAAAAATATCTCTAAAAACGTATTGGTAAATAAATACGCCAAAATCATAAAAATTATTGTCGTAGATATGGTTACAATAAAACTAGTTGCTTGAAAGGAGCTTATGTCTCTATCTGTTTTTTGTTCAATAATATAATTAGGAATAAAAACAGATTTAAAAGCATTTAGAAACACCTGATAAATAAACCCAGGAACTAGAGAAGCAATTAAGAAGGTGTCTAATAATTCAGACAAACCAAAATTCCCAGCAATAACAATCTCTTTATAAAAGCCAAATCCTTTTACAATTAATGTTACAATTGCCACCGCCATAATATTCATCACCATAGGATTATTTCTAAGTGAATGGAATAGGGTGGTTATGTGTTTTTTTATTTTCAAAAAATTAATTTTCAATGATTTCATTAATTAGTTTGGACCATTTCAAAGCAATATTAGATGGTTCGTAAGTTTTAATTGAATTCATAGCATTTTCTCTAAATGTGTTTTGTAATTCCGAATTCTCCATTAGCTCAGTTAAGGCATTTTCTAAAGCCTTTTGGTCTCCAACAGGAATTAACATCCCATTATTATTGTTGTCAATAATTTCAGATGGGCCGTAAGGACAATCGGTAGATACACAAGCTAAACCGTAAGACATAGCTTCTAAAATAACATTTGGAAAGCCTTCATGTTTTGAAGTAAAAGCAAATATTTTGGCTTTATTAAAATATTCTGAAACATCTTTTATATTTCCTGTTAATATTATTTGAGTTTTTAACCCTAAAGACGAAATAAGCTCTTTATAGTCTTCATATTTATTACCATCTCCAACTAAAATTACTTTCCAACCTGTATTCTCAATATTTGAAAAAGCGCGTATTAATAAATCCTGATTTTTAAGTTCTATTAATCTGCCTACATTTAATATGATGTTTTCTTTTGTTAATAACGGATTTCTCTTTTTTAAAAGCTCAGCGTTAAGTGGGTTTTTAATGGTTTGTATTTGTGGTATTTTATAATTTTTAAAATATCCCTTTGTTCCTTTTGTTTGTACTACCAAGCAATTGCAATATGGATAAATTAGTTTTCTAATGGTTTGCCAAAATTTATTAATTCGGTTGAATTCTGGGTTTGCTCTTTCATTAATGATGTTTGGAATTTTTGAAAGTTTTGAAGCTAAGATGGTATAGATGTTAGTGGCAGGCAAAAAACCAATAGCTATATCTGCTTTTTCGCTCTTTAAATGCCTGGTAAGATGCTTTATTAGTTTATAGTTAATAGAAAGAGATTGAAATAAATTAAGGTCAGGAAAGTATTCTTTTACACAATAAGTTATTTTAATATTTGGATGTAAGGTGTAAAAAGGTTCACATCTGTATAATGTAATAATTATAATATGATATTCTTCAACAAGTAAATTTGCTAAAGAGCTAACCACGCGTTCAGCGCCTCCTGCATTTAAATTTGGTATTACAAAAGCAATCGTTTTTTTCAATTTATAAAGAGTTAGGCTGCAAAAATTATAGATTAATAGCTTTAAAAATAGATTTTAAAAGTATGTAATTTTTTATTCTAATAATATTTCTCCAATACTAATTAGATGAAATCACCGATTTACAATTTAAAATGCACGAAATAGTTTGTAGGAGAAGTTATATAATAAGTTAAATTGTTCATAACCTGTTAATTACTTTTAAAAATATATATAATCCAAAACAGGATTCGGTTCGTATATAAACCTGTAACTATAAAATATGCAGTTCATCGATTATCAAATCGGCAAAAAGTATCATTAGTACTACAAAATACATTTTAAGTAATAAAAAGACTACAAAAATAATGTATTTTGTCGAAATTATAATTATTTTGATAGTAAAATGAATTGCATTTTAATAGATTAGCAAAAGATTAATAGCAAAACCCCTAAGTATGAAACATTTATATGTTAGAAAATTCTCACATGTAGAGAATTTTAAGAGAGTATTATTTATCAATTTTTTATTTTTCAGTTTAATAACAACTGCTCAAAATTATCCTCAGGCCACCCAGGTGAATGATATCCCGTATGAGACTTATCAGCCACCTACAGGTGCAAAACCAGGATACTTGGAACCATTTACCAATGAATTTGGCAATAATTTAATAAGAATTAGTGATGCAGAAGTATTTGGTACTACAGATCATAATCTAAGACACCATTATTCGTTGGATCAACCTTGGAACTCTGATAATACATTAATAAAGTTAGCAGGATACCCAGCTGCAATTTTAGATGCAGAAACCTACGAATTTCTTTTTTGGGCTGGTATTCCAAGTTCTGCAACGTGGTCCTATTCAAATCCTATATTAATGTATGGTACTGCAGGAAATAGATTTGTTAGTTATGATGTAACAACAAATAATAGACAAACCATTCGCACGTTTAGCGAGTATTCTAAAATTGAATATGGTGGAAGTAAAGGAAATATGTCTATAGACGATAAATATGTAGGTCTTGTTGGTAGAAATGGTAACGATCGTACGTTAATAGTGTATAACGTTGAAGATGATGTGATAGTGGCTACAAGATTTATTGGTAATGTAGCATTTGCCTGGTTTGCAATAAGTCAATCTGGTCAATATGCTGTGTCTTGTTATTTAGAAGATGGTCCTGCAGACGATGAAGGCATGAAAGTTTTTAATATAGATCTTACTAATAGAAGACATCTTGACGATTATACAAAACATGGAGATTTAGGTATCGACTCTAATGGTCAAGATGTATATGTAACTTTTGGAGATCCTGTTACTAGAGGAAACGATTATTATATGAAGATGATTAGATTGTCAGATGGTAATCAAACGCCAATGTTTCACTATACATCAGATTATGGGGTATGGAATGGACACGTAAGTTGTAGAAATACTTCAAGACCTGGTTGGGCTTATGTTACTGAAGGATGTTGTCAAACAGTAGGTAGAAAAGAAGTTTTTGCGATAAAATTAGATGGATCAGATATGATTGAAAGATATGCTTTCCACCATACGAATGAGAATACGGGATATGGACATCAAGCGCATTCTGTTCCAAATAACGATGGAAGCAAAGTGATGTTTGCAAGTAATTGGTCTGATCGTTTTACTGAAGCTCATCCTCCTGCTTTTGTTGTAGAAGCACCAGCTACTTTAAGTGTTGAAGGAAATGAAATGTCAGCATCAAACGATATTAAGGTATATCCAAACCCGTCTAAAGATGGTTTAGTAAACATAAAACTTAATGGAAACATAGCTGTTAAATCTATACAGTTATATGATATGCTTGGAAGAACAATAAGAGAAGAGGCTATGTCTTCTAACGAAAAGAGTTTAAATCTATCAAGTTTGCCACAAGGTGTATACTTATTAACTTTTCAAACTGAAAAAAATGGTTCTATAACAAAACGAATCGTTTTGAATTAGAGAAACTTAAATGGTTTTAATAATCTAGCCTGAAATTTTTATTTCAGGCTTTTTTTATGGCCACTTTATATCTTTTACGGTTGCTATACTGTCGCAATTCTCTACAGTTAAAACCACTTCAGTCTTATTAATTTCTCCTTCAACAGCATAAATACCACAAGGTTTCTTTCTGGTTTCGCTTTGAGAAAAATTAATGTCTCCATATTTTAAGATACCTCTAACTTCAAGAGAGTCTATTTTATTTTCTAAAATTGCAGAATTAATAATTTCTGAAAATTTAATTTCCTTTAAATTAATATTTTTTAAAACTCGAGCGTCAGGGCCATAATCACAAGATACTTTTTTACCATTTAAGAAAAAGGCTAATATTATTAATCCAATGGCAAAGCCACCAAGATAATATCCAATACGATGTAGTAATTTCATTTAAGCTTACTTATATTTTTAGGGAATATAGAGGTGTTTAGAGGTTTATTCTAATTAGAAAATTAGCAAATTAATATCGCTATGTTTCAAATCGAACCATTCACCAACCGGTTTACTTGTTAAAATTCCGTGGTAAAAATACAACCCATTTTTTAAACCCTTATCAAAACGAAGAGAATTTTCTAAACCGCCATCTTCAGCAATTTTCAAAAGATAAGGGGTGAAAATATTACTAATTGAAATAGAAGCTGTTCTGGAATAGCGTGCAGGAATATTTGGCACACAATAATGTATTACTCCATGTTTGGTAAAAGTAGGAGTTTTATGAGAAGTGACTTCGCTGGTTTCAAAACAGCCACCCATATCAATACTCACATCTATAACAACCGAACCATTTTTCATGTTAGCCACCATAGGCTCTGTAACTAGAATTGGCGATCTGTTTTTTCCTCTTACAGCTGCAATAACCACATCGCAGCGCTTTAAAGCTTTGCTTAAGTTTTTAGGTTGTAAAGTTGAAGTAAAAAAAGTTTTACCCAAATTAACTTGCATACGTCTTAATTTGGTAATTGAATTATCAAAAACCTTAACATTGGCTCCAAGTCCAATAGCACTTCTGGCAGCAAATTCCCCAACAGTTCCAGCACCTAGAATAACCACTTCAATAGGAGGAACGCCACATACATTGCCAAACATGAGCCCATTTCCATCGTTAACATTGCTTAATAGTTCTGAAGCAATAAGTACGGAAGCTGTTCCGGCAATTTCGCTTAATGAGCGTACAGCAGGATAAGCGCCAGTTTCGTCCCTAATAAACTCGAAAGCCAAGGCTGTGATTCGTTTTGCAGCCAAGGTTTCAAAATATTTTTTTGTTTGGGTTTTTAATTGGACTGCAGAGATAAGTATAGTTTGCGGATTGATTAGGTTTATTTGTTCTAGGGTAGGAGGCTCCACTTTTAAAATCATGGGGCAGCCATATACTTTGGCTGTGTCTTTTGTTATTTCGGCACCAGCTTCGCTATATTCTTTATCCGAAAAATGCGCACCAATTCCTGCGCCAGATTCTAATAATACACGATGCCCATTACTAACCAAAGCTGATACAGCGTCAGGCGTCAAGCAAACCCGTTTTTCTTGATAGGCTGTCTCTTTGGGAATACCTATAAATAAATTGCCCTTACGACTAAAGATTTCTAGTCTTTCTTCTTGTGGAAGTAGTTGTTGCTTAGTAAAAGGAGATAAAGATTTAGACATAGTTGACACACATTATATAAGGAGTCAAATTACGAATTTTTATTTTCTTTTTCTATCTGTTTAATAAAATATGAGGGTTTGATGCCTGTTTTTTTATAAAAAGCTTTTGAAAATGATTCTGGATTGTTAAAGCCAATTTCTAAAGCAATAGCTTTAATAGTCATTTTTCGCAATATGTGATTTTGGTTTAGTTCATTAATAATATAATCAACCCTCAAATCTGTTATGTAATTGTTAAACGATTTACCTTTATAGGTATTGATTATTTTAGATAAATATGTATTATTTGTATCAAATTGTTTTGCTAGGTTATTAAGTGTTATTGTGTTTTTGGTAAATTGCTTTTCTTTTTCAAAAGTTTCCAAAGCCTTAAGGATGTCATTTACAGTATCGTTAGGGATGTTTAAATCCGCGTTGGAAACCATCGTTTTAGATGGTTTTTCTTGAGCGGGCTTTAAATTTCCCATCAACTTTTTATAACGTTTTTTATAGATATGTTGTGTGTAATAAAAATAAACGCTTATTAAACCTAAGGCAAGTAATGATGACCATAAAAAAACATTTTTTTTCCTGTTTTTAAAATTTTCTGCTTTTAGTTTTAAAATAATGGTTTCTTTTTCTTTTTTAAATTCCGGAACTTCATAAGCTTCAAGTATTCTTTCATTGATGTAAAATTTTGTTCTGCTTACAACACTATCAGCATATATTAGCTTGTCTATGGTTTCTATTTGTTTCGCATAGTTGTTCTTGTCTTTATATATGTTAAGTAAAGATTTATAATTGTCTTTCAGGCCATAAATAGGTGCATGGTTTATTTGAAAAATTGAATCTACTTTATTGAAATACCCTAAGGCTTTATCTGTATCTGTTCTTTCAAAAATCTTGCCCTTTAGGTAATAGGCTAAAGACAGGCTTGTAACTATTAGGTGGTTCTGTGATTTGTTGATACTGTCCATAGCAGCTTCAAAATTATTACTAAAATAGTGGTTAATGCCGGCAGAAAACACAAAACCATAATAATGGCTTTTGTGATCTGTATTGACAGTAATTTCTATTCCCTCTTTGGTATATTCTTTTGCCAAGTCAAAATTTTTGTTTTCTTGTAAATCGCTTATTAAGCTATTTAAGTCTGATAAATAGCCAAACTTATGTTTCTCTTTGTAATCAGGAACCTTTTTTATAGAGTCCAGTTTTTGTCTTGTTTCGATAATATAGCGATTCTGATTGTAATTGCCTTTTATGGCAAGAATGGCTTTTTGTATATTTTCTAACTGTGCTTTATTGTTGTGTATTTTTGCAAAACCATAAGCTATCAAGGCATCATTAAGAGATTCTATTTCATTTCCAGAAATATAGTATAGGTAACTTCTAGTTGAATAGCTTAATCCCGGGAATTTAAAATGATTTAATGATTTGGTATATTTTATCATGCTATCGGCAAGAACAAGTTTTCTGTTTAAATTTCCTGTATCATAAGCATTTTGATAAAACAAATCTTCACCACCTTTAAAATAGAGTTCCTTAAATATTTTAAAATAATAACCATTACCAATATTAACGGTGTCTTTTTCGTTTTTAGCTTTTTGTAAAAAAGCATTTATATAAATTGGTTTTAAAGCATCACTTACCAAACTGTCCTTTATGTTGGTTTCTAGATAGTCAAAGCTTTTATTTATAAAACTATCATTCAGGCTGCTGTTTTGGGACAAGCAGATATTTGCAATAAGCACCAATAGAAAAGAGGATATGGTTTTTTGGGGCATTATGGTAAAATTTGCACCTAATTTACAAATTTCGAGTCGAAATTTATAAATATGGACTAATACTATTTGCAATTTATAAAATTTTAGATTTGCTTTGATGAAACAAAACAGCTCACCTAATTGAATTTTAAAAGTATTTACTAAAAAAAAACCAGTTTGAGTTTTAAACAAATTTAAAGGCATCAAAACCGAAGTTTTATTCTGAATCTATTTTCATTATATACCAAGATTTTCAGTAAGTAAAATATAATTGGAAAACTTTATAAAAAATGTACAACCATTAAAAACAATAAAAAACTATGACTTAGTGTAACTTATAAAAAAAGAGAAAGCCTCTACTAGGTAGAAGCTTTCACAGTGTGTGTGTAAAATAAACTTGCGCTTATTTACTATTGCAAAGATAATAAATTTTTAAATAAGAATAACCAAGTTTGTTTTAAGTGTTAAGCTTTTCACTATAATAAGCCGTGATTACCGAAAAACGAATAGAGTAGGTGTCTTATATAAAATAATTTATTATGAAAATTTTTAAAAATTTAACATCAACAATCATTTTAGCTATTGTTATGTTGATATCTGTTAATGTGTCTGCTCAAAAAGTAGAAAAATTCAATTTATCCAATAAAATACCTCAGGAAAACTTTGTCTTTCAAAATGATAAAAAATTAAAATCATTTACTGATTACGAAAAATTTAAGGAATACGGAGCAATAATTGAAGTAAAAGGTTATGTTGAAAATGGTTTTGTAAAAATAAACTCAATAGTTATAAATGGTAAAGACTTGACAAAACTTAAAGAAAATTTAAGAATGATGGCTTACTGTGATACTTTGCAATGTATGAGAGATTGTACAAGAAACACTAATACAGAATCTGGTACGCTTCTTTGTACTGTTTATTGTATAATAGATGCCTTTTTTTGTTAACATAAACTAATATTTAAATTTAAAAAAAATGAAATTTACTTTAAAGAATATTTTGAAAGTTGCAATAATAACAATAATTGTAATTATGGCTATTTTTGTTATTATATACTTTGCGATGTCTATTTTTGAATAGTAGGAAGATAAAATTTACACCTACCATCTAATAATATATTATATAAGTAATAATAAAAACTTTAAATTTTTAATTATCAATGAAATTAAAATATTTTTTATTTGGACTTATTACCACAATCTTAGTAATGATCGTTATAATATTTATTGTTTTTAAATATACACAATCAAAACAAGAGGAGGCATTAGTTAAAGAAATGACGTCTGATGTAGAAGAATTGTATTTAACTTTAAAGCCTTATAGTATTGAAGATAATGCTTATGTTTTTAAAAATATTATTGATGGTATAAGTGAAAACATTTTAGAAGATAATGATTTAATTTTTGTTAATTTTTGGGCCACTTGGTGTCAGCCATGTATCGCAGAAATGCCATCTTTAGAAAAGCTTATTAACTTGGAAAGTTTTTCTAATAACAAAATTAAATTCGTTTTTGCTTCAAAAGAAAGCTTAGAAAAAATTAAATCATTTAATTCAAATCGCAAATATAATTTGCCTTTTTATCAATTTAAAGAAAAGGAAAAATCAATTTTCAACCATTCAGCGATTCCAACTACATATATCATAGATAAAAGTAAAAACATTTTCTATGTAATTTCTGGCTCTCAGAATTGGAATTCTACTTTAATTATAAATTTTTTAAATAGTATAAAATCATGAAATCAAAATATATAATAAATTCAATCTTTTTATTTGTTTTAACAATTAATGTAATTGCCCAAAAACAAGATAATATGCATGAAATTACAGTTCTTAGCGAATATAAATCAAAAAGTACTGTAGTTTATAAAACTGAAACCAAATATTATGAGAAAGCTGAAGGAAACATTACTGTTTCCTTTGACAAAGAAAATAAAGTAATTCAAATGTTAGCACCTAAATCGGTACCTATAGATTTATTTGCAAGAGTATCTTCAATTGATGATTTCAAAAAATGTATTGAGCCTTGCGACCAAGAATTTTGGTGTGTTGTTGAATGCGCATTAGATCATTTGTTCTAATTTTTAATTTCTGGAGGAGATAGATTTTTTCTATTTCCTCCTTTTTAATCTATACAATTTATGAAAAACATACGTTACGCAGTGTTTCTGTGCCTGCATGCTATTGCCTTTTCTCAAGCGCAAAATCAAACTGAAAATAAATCAATTCATGGAGAGGTTGCCTTTGGCAAGTACACAGATTGTTTAAGACCTGGAGGCATTTGCACTTTTGGTTCTAGCAATAATAAAGCACATGCAAACACACAAATAACCTATAATATGGATAATACCATCACCTTAATTATAGATAGAAATAAGATGACTAAAGACGATGAATACAAAATGTTAGGGCAATATCTTGAAGCAAGCTCGAAAACAAATGAATTGACTTTTGCTATGGATGAAGATTTGGTATTGGAGAATGACCTAAAAACAAGTTTAAAAACCGCTAACCATCTTACTAAAATAGCAAAAGGGAATTATCCTGTATTAATAAACGAACATACAATTACGATAACTTTAAAATTGGAATAGCTATGTCGTACTTTACAAAATATGTTATTTTTATTATGGTTGTTTTTAAAACGGCATATGGTTTTAGTGATACTGGCCCTGAGTTAAATAACAATCAAGACATTGATGCTGTTTTACAGGAATGGGTAGCAGAAACAAAGGCTGTATGTTCTTATTATAGCACACAAAACAGGATCCTGTACACAAAGTTGCACCAGATTCAAGAACAATTGAAAAATGCCAAAAACTTAGAGCATCAAGTAACATTATTAATTGCAAAAGACCAAATTACCGAAGATTTAAAATTCAATAAACTTTCTGAAGTTTCCGATATTAGTAAAATAAGGTATTTAAAAGGTTTGCAAATTATTAAGATTCTATATGAAAAGAACTTGTCCTTAGACCATCATTTCGCTTCGGTGGCAACCTTTAATGAAATCAATAATATTAGTAATCCTAATCATTACCCAGAATTTTTGCAATTAAAAGAAAACTTAAACAGCAACCAAGACAAAAAAACAGGTTTTGACTTGTCCAGTATTTTAGGATCCAATATATATACTTCGGTTGTATATTCTATTGTGTCTTTATTTTCAAACACCAATGTTTCAAAGTCTGAAAAGAATGCAGATATGAAAGAGGTAGAGTGTATTTTGGATTTCACATTGCGTATGCACAACGAATTGAATACCATATATTTTGAAACCGCTTTTTTGCAAAAGAGCAACGACAATATCATGTTGGAATTAGAGCAGCTTTTTGTAGATTTTACAAAACCCATAAAATATAATATGCCTTTAAAAGAATGTAGAAATACAGACGACTGGGATTCGGTTCGTGAATATTTAAATCAGTATCTATTGGAAATGGACAAGGTTATAGGGGATAGCGGTCAAAGATTTAAAGCGCATAAAATGCAGATTAATTTAGAGTTCCCTATAGATAGGCTCTTGCAATTTATTACGCAGTACAATGCGTTTATTGATCAAGGTTCAAAATTTTACGAAAAGTTTGGAATCATGCTAGACAGCTATGAAAACGAACAACAATGTGCAACAAAAATACCATTGGAATATAATAAACTTAAAGAGAATATTAGCATATCCATTGAAAAATTCAATACAGCTTATAAACCCGTTGAAATTAATGGTAGTAAAATGAAAGAGATTTTATATGGAATTAATGAATATGACTAATTAAAAATACTGCTTTATTTTGCCCCAGAATGTGGTAGGTTTAATCATAAATTCGTCTTCCAACTCTTCCAACGATTTGTTGGCTGTGTTGAGCTTATCAAACATTTTCGCCCGAATAAGATAAATAGAAGGGATTACTACAGCCATGATTGGTAACATATAAAGTATTAAATTTTTATCTACCCAATATAAATCACTATTTAAGGTTTGTATTATTTGATACAGAAACATTGATATTGGAACAATTATGGTATGATACCACCAATGCCTGCAAGTAAAAAACCAAATTAAAAGCAGAATTAATGGAATTACTTTACCTGCCAATGTCCAAGCTACTACATAAACACTTTCATAGTATTTACTGTCATACGAAAACAAAAAAGTGTCCCAAACTTTAGTGTCTGGAACACTTTCGTATAAATTAAATAAAAATGGAGATATTGCTATAATTGTAGCAAAAATACTTCCCAAAATCAACTCTTTTTTACTATAGTTGTCTTGGAGTTTTAATTCTGTTTTTCTCAATTTTTGGCGCGTCTTCATTGGTTTGAAATAAATTAGCTGCTTGAGCTGTGAACAACATGCCACCGAAAATTGCTATTGCAATTACATACTTTTTAGTTTTCATAATTTAAGGGATTTAATTAATTAATACTCCAAAAGTATATGAGTAAGCAGTATGTTAAAAGAGTCAAATGTTAAAATTATGTTAAAAACACGCTTTTTTCATTTTTCCGTTACGGTTTTTCCGTAATAGAACCTCTTTTTGGTAGATTTTGGCTGTTATTTGGTTTTTTAGCTCGTTAAACAATTATTTTAAAATGAGATTTCGAGTGTGATTGTCATTCATTGTTAATGTCGCACAATCAAAATCATCGGTTATTATATCTTCAATCAATTCTGGCCATTCAATAATGAGCCAGTGGGTAGAATTCAAATAATCTTCCAGGCCAAAATTATAGGCTTCATCAAGATCTTTAATTCTGTATAAATCGAAATGATATATGTTATCATCTTTTAATTCGTATTCGTTCACTATGGAATAGGTTGGGCTACTAACATCATCCATACTACCCAAGGCTTTAACAAGCGCTTTTATTAAGGTTGTTTTGCCAACTCCCATGTTTCCGTAAAGCAAAATGGTTTTACTTTTTAGGTTTTTTAGGAGTTGATTGGCAACAGTTTGTAACTCATCAATACGATAATCAACATTCAAATTGTTTGATTTTTGCATACAATGATAGGAATAAAAATTTAGAAAAACTAATAATTTGTGTATTTCATCGGATTTTTTTGCGTTACACAGATTTATTTCGGGCTCAACACCACAAAAGGAATAATCATTTCTTCCAAAGAAACACCTCCATGCTGATAGGTATTTCTATAATAACTAACATAATGGTTGTAGTTATTTGGGTAAGCAAAAAATAAATCTCCTTTTGCAAAAATAAACGAACTACTCATAGTAATAGAAGGTAAGTGGATGGTTTTTGGGTCTTTTGCAACCAATACGTCTTTGTCTTCATAAGTTAAACTTCTACCAGTTTTATAACGTAAATTTAAACTGGTTTCTTTATCACCAATCACTTTTGAAGGGTTTTTTACATTAATAGTTCCATGATCTGTAGTTAATATTAATTTAAATCCAAGCTGTTGTGCTTGTTGAATCATTTCTAGTAAAGGCGAGTTTTTAAACCAACTTTGGGTTAAAGAACGATAAGCTTTATCGTTAGAAGCCAATTCTTTTACAACATCCATTTCGGTTTTGGAATGTGAAAGCATGTCTACAAAATTGTAAACAATAACCGATAAGTCGTTGTTTTTTAAATTTTTAAAATTTTCAACTAGTTTTTTTCCAGCTTTTAAATTGGTTATTTTATGGTATTCTGTTTTAAGGTGTGAAAGGCCCAAACGTTTTAATTGTGCATTTAAAAATTCTTCTTCATGAAGATTTTTTCCACCTTCATCTGTATCATTTTTCCATAAATCTGGATGCAGTTTTTCCATATCGCTAGGCATTAGTCCAGAGAATATGGCGTTTCTTGCGTATTGTGTAGCCGTTGGCAAAATACTATAAAAAGGCGATTCGCTTACTTTTTTATAATAATTGTTTACTATGGGCTCAAAAGCCTTCCATTGGTCATATCTTAAATTATCTATAACTACCAAAAGAGTAGGTTGTTCTTTGCTTAACTCTGGAACAATTTTATTTTTAAATAAGGTGTGAGATAAGGTGGGAGTATCTGTATGTGGCTCAAACCAGCTTGGGTAATGCTTATCTATATATTTGCCAAATTGTGTATTGGCTTCACTTTTTTGAGACTCTAAAATTTCGAACATACCAGGATCTTCAATGTTTTCAAGCTGAATTTCCCAATAAATAAGTTTTTGATATAATTGCACCCATTCTTCATAGGTATTGACCATACTTAAATCCATGGCAATTTTTCGAAACTCTTGTTGGTAGTTAGAAGTTGTTTTTTCTGAAATCAATCTTGAGTGATCTAGATTTTTCTTTAAACTCAATAATATTTGATTAGGATTTACAGGTTTTATAAGATAATCGGCAATTTTGTTTCCAATAGCTTCTTCCATAATATACTCCTCTTCACTTTTAGTTATCATAACTACTGGAAGTGTATCTCGCTTTTCCTTAATTTCATTTAGAGTTTCAAGACCAGTTAAACCTGGCATATTTTCGTCTAAAAAAACGATGTCAAAATTCTTGTCGTCTAAAACTTCAAGCGCTTCAGTACCACTTTTACATGTCGTTACAGAATAGTTTTTCTTTTCAAGAAAGATAATATGAGGTTTTAGTAAATCAATTTCATCGTCAACCCAAAGAATATTTATATGGTTCATGTATATTTGTTTATATATTAATGTTAAAGTCTCAGCTTGATTGTGCAAAACAAACTTAAAATATTTAACGACCCAATTTACGGATTTATTACTATTCCAAATTCGTTAATTTACGATTTAATTGAACATAAATACTTTCAGCGCTTGCGACGAATTTCGCAAATGGGCATGTCTTATTTGGTTTATCCAGGCGCGCATCATACCAGATTTCATCATGCACTTGGTTGCATGCATTTAATGCAAAAAGCTGTTAATGTCCTGCGTTTTAAAGGTGTAAGCATTTCTGAAGATGAAGAACAAGCACTTTATATAGCTATTTTATTGCACGATATTGGGCATGGGCCTTTCTCTCATGCTATGGAACATAGTATTGTAAATGGGGTTTCACACGAAGAAATTTCACTGCTTTTTATGGAGCAGCTTAATAAAGACTTTAACTTAAGTTTAACTCTAGCCATTCAAATTTTTAAAGGAGATCACCCAAGAAAGTTTCTTTGTCAGTTAATTTCTGGGCAATTGGACATGGATCGTGCAGACTATTTAAAACGTGATAGTTTTTATACTGGAGTTGCAGAAGGAAATATAAATAGCGAACGTTTAATTACCATGCTTAATGTGGTTGATGATGAGTTGGTGGTTGAAGAAAAAGGTATTTACAGTGTGGAAAAGTTCTTGGTAGCAAGAAGACTTATGTATTGGCAGGTATATCTGCATAAAACCAGTTTGGCAGCTGAACAACTTTTAATCCGTGTTTTAAAACGGGCCAAAGAATTAACTAGTCAAGGAGTAGATTTAAAAGCCAGCCAAGCTTTGCAATACTTTTTATTTAATGAAGTTTCCTTAGAAAACTTTAATAGCAAGACTCTAAATATCTTTGCAAGATTAGACGATTATGATATAGTTTCAGCTATGAAAGAATGGCAATTTCACGACGACTTTGTTTTAAAAAATTTATGCGATATGCTAATTAATCGCGATTTGTTAAAAGTAAAGCTAAAAAATAAAAAAGTGAAGAAAGTAAAACTTCAAGAACATATTAAAAAGCTAATGAATGCTTATAATATAAGTAAGGAAGAAGCTAATTATTTTGTGTTTACTGGAGAAATTTCAAATCAAGCTTATGAAATAAAAAAACAACATATAAATATATTATATAAAAATGGGAAAATTCAGGATATCATTGAGGCTTCAGACCAATTAAACCTAAAAGCACTCTCAAAAATAGTGACAAAATATTATATCTGTTACCCTAAAGAAAAACTTTAGCACTTTTTTCCTATTTTTGCTGGAATGAAATTTACAGCTCAACAAATAGCAGGAATATTAGAAGGCGACATTATAGGTAATCCAGATGTTGAAGTTTCTAAGCTTTCCAAGATAGAAGAAGGCACAGAAGGTTCTTTAACTTTTCTTGCTAATCCTAAATATCAATCTTATATTTATTCAACAAAAGCATCTGTAACTATTGTTAACAAAACTTTTGTGCCAGATAATAATTTAGAGACAACACTTATTAAAGTAGATGATGCTTATAAGTCTTTTTCAAAATTATTAGAATATTATAATATGGTGAAGTTAAATAAACAAGGTATTGAAGATCCTTCGTTTATTTCAAAGACAGCAACTTACGGTTCTAATATTTATATAGGAGCATTTACCTATATAGGTGAAAATGTAAAAATTGGAGAAAATGTAAAAATATTCCCCAATACCTATATAGGCGATAATGTGGTTATAGGAAACGATACCGTTATTTTTGCAGGAACTAAAATATATTCTGAGTCTATAATAGGTGCCAATTGTGTAATTAACTCTGGTGTTATTATTGGTGCTGATGGCTTTGGTTTTATGCCAGATGAAAATGGAGAATATAATAAGGTGCCACAAACTGGAAATGTTATTATTGAAGATTATGTAGATGTTGGTGCAGCAACTACAATAGATAGAGCTACTTTAGGATCTACAATAATTAGAAGAGGCGTTAAATTAGATAACCAAATACAGATTGCTCATAATGTTGAAATAGGAAAAAATACCGTTATTGCTGCTCAAACAGGAATTGCAGGTTCTACTAAAATTGGTGAAAACTGTCAAATAGGAGGACAGGTAGGCTTTGCCGGACATTTAATTATAGGTAATAATGTGAAAATTCAAGCGCAGTCTGGAATTGGAAAAAATATAAAAGACAATGAGGTTTTACAAGGCTCACCATCTTTTAATTATAGCGATTGGAATAAATCTTATGTTCATTTTAAGAATTTACCAAAAATTGTAAAAAATATAATCGAATTAGAAAAAAAAGTAGATGGCAATAATTAATACTGAAGTTAAACAAAAAACTATAAAGAAAGCAATTTCTTTAGATGGTGTTGGCTTGCACACAGGAAATAATGTGACCTTAACTTTTAAACCAGCTCCAGAAAATACTGGATTTGCATTTAAACGTGTAGATTTAGAAGGAACGCCTGTAATTGAAGCCGATGCCAATTTAGTAACTAATACGCAAAGAGGCACTTGCTTGGAGAAAAATGGTGTTATAATTCAAACATCAGAGCATGTTTTAGCTGCTTTGGTTGGTTTAGATTTAGACAATGTAATTATTGAATTAAATGCTTCCGAACCTCCCATCATGGATGGTTCTTCAAAGTATTTTGTAGAAGCAATAGAAAAAGCAGGGATAGAAGAGCAAGATGCTTTTAGAGAAGAATATGTGGTTACAGATATTATTTCTTATACAGATGAAGAAACTGGAAGCGAAATTTTGGTGATGCCTGCAAGCGAGTATCAAGTCACTACCATGGTCGATTTTGGTACGAAGGTTTTAGGAACCCAGAATGCAACATTAAAGAACCTTTCAGATTTTAAGAACGAAATCTCTAAATCTAGAACCTTTAGTTTTCTTCACGAATTAGAAACGCTTTTAGATCATGGTTTAATTAAAGGTGGCGATTTAAATAATGCCATAGTTTATGTAGATAAAGAAATTTCTCCTGATACTATTGAAAAATTAAAAATAGCATTTAATAAAGATTCTATAGCGGTGAAACCTAATGGTATTTTAGACAACTTAACATTGCACTATCCTAATGAGGCTGCTAGACACAAATTATTAGACGTTGTAGGAGATTTAGCCTTAATTGGTGTGAGATTAAAAGGTAAAATTATTGCTAATAAACCTGGACATTTTGTAAACACGCAGTTTGCAAAAAAAATGTCTAAACTTATTAAAAACGAAAGACGTAATAACGTTCCAAAAATAGATTTGAATCAAGAACCATTAATGGATGTGAATCAAATCATGGATATGCTACCACACAGACAACCATTTTTATTGATTGATAAAATATTCGAATTAACAGACTCTGGAGTTATTGGTATGAAAAATGTTACCATGAACGAGCCTTTTTTTGCTGGACATTTCCCTGGAGCTCCCGTAATGCCTGGAGTTTTAATAGTAGAAGCTATGGCGCAAACAGGAGGAATACTTGTACTTAGCACTGTGCCAGATCCTGAAAATTATCTAACCTTCTTTATGAAAATAGATAATGTAAAATTTAAGCAGAAAGTAGTTCCTGGAGATACCTTAATCTTTAAATGCGATTTGATTACTCCAATCCGTCGTGGGATATGTCATATGCAAGGTTACGCCTATGCTAATGGGAAATTGTGCGCAGAAGCTGAGCTAATGGCTCAAATAGCAAAAGTTAAATAAAAAGTAAGTAAATAAAACTTAATCAAATGAATCAACCACTAGCTTACGTCCATCCTGGAGCTAAAATTGCAAAAAATGTTGTAATTGATCCTTTTACTACCATACATAACAATGTTATTATTGGAGAAGGTACTTGGATTGGAAGTAACGTTACTATTATGGAAGGTGCTCGCATTGGAAAAAATTGTAATATTTTTCCAGGTGCTGTAATTTCAGCAGTTCCTCAAGATTTAAAATTTGATGACGAAGACACTCTAACCATAATTGGAGATAATGTCACAATTAGGGAGTGTGTGACTATAAATAGAGGTACCACAGATAAAATGAAAACCGTTATTGGCGACAATTGCTTAATAATGGCCTATTGTCATATTGCTCACGATTGTATAGTTGGTAATAATTGTATTTTTTCTAATAATAGTACATTAGCGGGACATATTTCCATTGGCGATTATGTAGTATTAGCAGGAATGACTGCTGTGCATCAATTTTGCTCTATTGGAAATCATGCTTTTGTAACTGGAGGTTCTTTAGTTAGAAAAGATGTGCCACCATTTGTTAAAGCAGGACGAGAACCCTTATCTTATGTTGGAATTAATTCTGTTGGTTTACGTAGACGAGGATTTTCAACTGAAAAAATAAGAGAAATTCAAGATATCTACAGAATATTATATCAAAAAAACTATAACAATACTCAAGCTTCAGATTTAATTGAAGCAGAAATGGAAGCAACACCAGAAAGAGATGAAATTCTTCAGTTTATCAAAAACTCACATCGAGGAATTATGAAAGGTTATTTTAAATCAAATTAATTTAGCTTTTTAAAATAACGTAAGAAAACAAAAGAAACATTTATTCCCCATTGCTTTAGACAAAGAGGAAATAATCAAATTAACTACAAACAACTTAACAAAATAATGGCAACTACAAGTGATATAAGAAACGGATTATGTATTAGATTCAATAACGATATTTATAAAATAACAGAATTCTTGCATGTAAAACCAGGAAAAGGTCCTGCGTTTGTTAGAACAAAAATGAAAAGTGTCACTAGTGGAAGAACATTAGAAAACACGTTTTCAGCCGGACACAAATTAGAAGATGTACGTGTAGAAACCCATAAGTTTCAATTTTTATATAACGATGGCGAATTTTACCACTTTATGAATACCGAAGATTATACGCAAATTCGTTTATTAGAAGCTGCTTTAGATAGACCAGATTTAATGAAAGAGGGTGAAGTTGTTACTGTTATTATTAACGCAGAAGATAACATGCCACTGTCTGTAGAAATGCCTGCAAGTGTTGTACTAGAAGTAACGCATACAGAACCTGGAGTAAAAGGTAATACAGCTACAAATGCTACCAAACCAGCAACAGTTGAAACTGGAGCAGAAGTAAATGTGCCTCTATTTATAAACGAAGGTGACAAAATTAAAATTGAAACTGAAAAAGGAACTTATAAAGAAAGAGTTAAAGAATAAATGAAGTTTCCAAAACCACATACCTTAAAACAAGTTTCAGAAATTATTAATTGTCAGTTTATTGGCGATGAAAATTTTCCTGTTTTAGGTATGAACGAAATTCATGTGGTGGAACCTGGAGATATAGTTTTTGTCGATCATCCAAAGTATTACGATAAAGCCTTAGACTCTGCTGCAACTATTGTCTTAATCAATAAAGAAGTAGTTTGTCCTGAAGGAAAGGCATTGCTAATAAGTGATGACCCTTTTAGAGATTTTAATAAATTAACACAACATTTTAAACCTTTTATTTCCTCTAGTTCAGATATTTCAAATTCAGCAAAAATTGGAAAAAACACCATTATTCAACCTAATTGTTTTATAGGAAACAATGTGGTTATTGGAGATCATTGCATCATCCATTCCAATGTAAGCATTTATGATGATACCGTTATTGGAAATCACGTAACTATTCATGCAGGAACAGTATTGGGAGCTAGTGCTTTTTATTATAAAAACAGACCAGAAGGTTTCGATCAATTAAAATCTGGAGGTCGTGTTGTTATTGAAAATTATGTGGATATTGGAGCATTATGCACCATAGATAAAGGGGTTACAGCAGATACTAGAGTTGGTGAAGGATCAAAACTTGATAACCAAATTCAGGTTGGTCATGATACTGTAATTGGTAAAAAATGTTTAATTGCTTCTCAAGTAGGTATTGCAGGTTGTGTGGTTATAGAAGATGAAGTCACCATTTGGGGACAAGTTGGTATAACTAGTGGAATAACTATTGGTAAGAAAGCGGTTATTTCGGCACAATCTGGCGTTAGTAAATCTTTAGAAGGAGGAAAGAGTTATTTTGGTACTCCAGCCGATGATTTTAGATCAAAATATAAAGAAATTGCTTCCATAAGAATGATTCCGGAAATTTTGGAGAAATTAAAAATAAAATAAATGAGCCCAAAAGAGCTATTAAAACAATTCTATAATGCAGATATAATCAACAACAATAAGTTAGTTGAAGAATTCTATCATAAAGAATGTGAGTTACATTGGAACAGTAGTCAGGGATTCCGTATTTCGAAGTTTCAAGACATTTTAGGTTTCTTTAAAAATGTCCGAGAAAATTATGTGTCAATTAGATATGAAATGAGTCATTTATTAGAAGATAATGATCATGTTACCTCTAGATATACCGTATTTGGTAAGCCTATTGAAAACATGGACGAAGAAATGCCGTTAGCACATTATATGTGTATTTGGCAGGTAAAAGACGGAAAATTATACAGAGGCTACCAAATAAGTCAGCTTGCAGATGATCTTGCCATAGAATCCAATTCTTTTTCAGAAATTAAAGTTTAAAACACTTTATAAATTGCAGTTAAAAACTTACTTTTGCAACGTTTTAAAAACATAAAAATTTAACAATAATGAGCGTTTTAGTTAATAAAAATTCAAAAATAATCGTACAAGGTTTCACAGGAAGTGAAGGAACATTTCATGCTGAACAAATGATTGAGTATGGGACTAATGTTGTTGGTGGTGTAACTCCAGGAAAAGGTGGACAAACGCATTTAGACAGACCTGTTTTTAATACAGTTCAAGAGGCCGTTGAGAAAGCTGGAGCTGATACAACTATTATTTTTGTTCCACCAGCTTTTGCTGCAGATGCTATTATGGAAGCTGCTGATGCTGGAATTAAAGTTATTATTACCATCACAGAAGGTATTCCTGTTGGAGATATGATTAAAGCTGCAGAATATATTAAAAATAGAGATTGCAGATTAATTGGTCCTAACTGTCCAGGGGTTATTACTCCAGGAGAAGCTAAAGTTGGTATCATGCCAGGTTTTGTATTCAAAAAAGGAAAAGTAGGAATTGTTTCTAAGTCAGGAACTTTAACTTACGAAGCTGCAGACCAAGTTGTAAAGCAAGGTTTGGGTATTACAACGGCTATTGGGATTGGGGGAGATCCAATTATTGGAACTACAACAAAAGAAGCTGTAGAATTATTAATCAACGATCCAGAAACTGAAGCTGTAGTAATGATTGGTGAAATTGGTGGTCAACTAGAAGCTGATGCTGCTCATTGGTACAAAGCTAGTGGCTCTAAGAAGCCTATTATTGGTTTTATTGCTGGAGAAACAGCTCCTGCAGGTCGTACAATGGGTCACGCTGGAGCAATCGTTGGCGGAAGTGACGATACGGCTCAGGCTAAAAAGAAAATCATGAGAGCTTGTGGAATTCACGTAGTGGAATCTCCTGCTGAAATTGGAAAAAAAGTAAAAGAAGTTTTAGGATAAAATCCATTTAACATATATTAAAGCCTCATAAATTCATCTTAATTTTATGAGGTTTTTTTAATTCTTATAACTTCTTATTATTATATTTGAAATAAGAAGTCAACCAAACGAATCAACTAAATAGTACATTCGTGTTATTCGTATCAAAATATATTTAGAATGAAATTATTAGAAGGAAAAACAGCCATTATTACAGGAGCAAGTCGTGGAATAGGAAAAGGTATTGCAGAGGTTTTTGCTAAACAAGGTGCTAACGTAGCATTTACTTATAGCTCTTCTGTAGAAGCTGCTAACGAGCTTGAAAAAGAATTAAATGCTCTTGGCATTAAAGCCAAAGGTTATAAAAGTAATGCTGCCGATTTTAAACAGGCTCAAGAATTAGCTGATACAGTTCTAGCTGAATTTGGAACCATAGATATATTGGTTAATAATGCTGGAATTACTAAAGATAATTTATTAATGCGTATTACTGAAGAAGATTTCGATACGGTTATAGAAGTAAACTTAAAATCTGTTTTTAACATGACCAAAGCTGTACAACGCACCATGTTAAAGCAACGTAGTGGTTCTATAATAAATATGAGTTCTGTTGTTGGTGTTAAAGGAAATGCAGGTCAGACTAATTATGCGGCTTCTAAAGCAGGTATTATTGGGTTTTCTAAATCTGTTGCCTTAGAATTAGGTTCTAGAAATATTAGAAGTAACGTGATTGCTCCAGGATTTATTGAAACTGAAATGACAGCTAAATTAGATGAAGCTGCTGTAAAGGGTTGGAGAGATGCAATTCCATTAAAAAGAGGAGGGACTCCTGATGATGTTGCCAATGTTTGTGTGTTTTTAGCTAGCGACATGAGTTCGTATATTACTGGACAAACTATTCATGTGGATGGTGGTATGCTAACTTAAATCTATACATGCAAACAGAAACAATCTTATATATCATATTATCTGGATTTATAGCGCTATTTGTAGCGCTTTTTCAGTATAAATATATGGTGAAACAAAAGTCTAGAAGACAATTAGTTTTAACTGTTTTAAGATTTGTTACTGTTTTTTCTTTACTACTATTGTTAATCAATCCTAAATTTGAAAATACGAGTGTGTATTTAGAAAAACCAAATTTGGTTGTTGCTGTAGATAATTCCAATTCTATTACTTATTTAAAACAAGATGCTCATGCCTTGTCAATGCTAGAGAGTATTGTCTCTAATGCTGAAATTAACAAGAAATTTCATGTGCAAACTTATACGTTTGGAGATCAAGTTAAGCTATCAGATTCGATTGGTTTTAATGAACAACAAACCAATTTGGATAGGTTGTTTCATGAATTTAATCAAATATATAAGCAAAGTGTTTCTCCAACGATACTTATAAGTGATGGGAACCAAACTATTGGTAGTGATTATGTGTTTACAGCTGCCAAATATAAGCAACCAGTTTATTCTGTTATTTTAGGAGATTCAATAGTTTATTCAGATTTAAAAATTCAGCAATTAAATATTAACAAGTACGCTTATTTAAAAAATAAATTCCCAGTTGAAGTTATTTTAGTTTATCATGGTGTAGAACCTGTAAGTTCTTTATTTAAAGTCCAAAGTGGCTCTGCAACTATTTTTTCTAAAAAAGTAAACTTCACTAAAGACAATAATTCTCAAGTTTTGAATTTCTATCTGCCAGCAAATCAGGTTGGGGTTCATACATACAAAGCCATTTTAGAGCCTCTTGAAAACGAAAGAAACACGGTTAATAATTATAAGGAATTTGCTGTAGAGGTTATCGATCAAAAAACAAATGTAGCCATTGTTTCAGACATGTTACATCCAGATTTAGGCGCTTTAAAAAAGAGTATTGAAGCAAACGAACAACGTCAGTCAAAAATTTTAAATCCATACGATTTTTTAACTCAAAAAAATGATTTTCAGTTAGTTGTGTTGTATCAGCCAAACAATAGCTTCAATCAAGTTTTCGACTATTTAAAAAATACAAACAGCAATTATTTTTTAATTTCTGGAACAAAAACGAACTGGAGATATTTAAATAATTTAGATTTAAATGTCACACATGAAATTACAAATCAAACCGAAGATTATCAAGCAGTTTTAAATACAGGATTTTCAAATTTTATTGTAGAGGATTTAGAATTTGAATTATTTCCTCCCTTAAAATCCAATTTTGGTGAGGCAAAATTTAAAACTCCTTTTCAAACTATTTTATATAAAAAAGTTGGTAATTATGCTACTGAAAGTAGCTTATTGGCTACTTTAGAACACAATGGCAGGAGAGAAGCCATATTGTTTGGTGAAAATATTTGGCAATGGAGAGCACAAAGTTATTTAAACGATAAGTCCTTCAAAGGTTTTGATAATTTTATAGGGAAGCTTGTTCAATATCTGGCATCAACCGAGAGGAAAACTAGGCTTGACTTAGATTATAATTCTTTTTATGAAGGAAATTCAAGTGTAATCTTAAAAGCGCAATTCTTTAATAAAAATTATGAATTCGACTCTAAAGAATCCCTTCTAATTAAAGTCACCGATAAGATTTCTGAAGAAACAAAAAGCTTCCCATTAATTCTAAAAAACAATTATTATCAAGTAGATTTAAGCAATTTGCCAGCTTCAGAATACAATTTTACGGTAAGTGCAACTAATGAAAAAATCTATAAGTCTGGAAGTTTTAAAATTTTAGAATATCATATTGAACAGCAGTTCTTAAACGCAAATCTTAATAAACTGCAACAAATAGCTGAAACTAGCAATGGAAATAGCTATTTTGCTACAAATAGTAATGATTTGATAAACGATATTTTGAAGGATGAAAGATACAAACCTATTCAAAAGAGCCATAAAAATGTTGTACCTTTGATCGACTGGAAATATCTTCTAGTTTTAATTGTCTTTTGCTTATCTGCAGAATGGTTTATTAGAAAATATAACGGATTAATTTAAAAAAAAATACATGGAAAAATTACCAAAAATTGCTTTACCAACTATTATTATTGCTATAGTAATCTTAGTTTTAATTGCTAAATCAGCTGTAACCATTGATTCTGGTGAAGCTGGTGTTTTATATAGAACTTTTGATGATGGAGTTGTAACAGATGAACCACCTTTAGGGGAAGGGTTTCATATTGTAGCACCTTGGAATAAGGTGTTTGTTTACGAAGTTCGTCAGCAAGAGATTTTAGAAAGAATGAATGTTCTTTCCTCTAATGGTTTAGATATTAAATTAGAAGCCTCAATTTGGTTTCAGCCAGATTTCGCTAGCTTAGGAAAATTACACCAAGAGAAAAGTGAAATGTATAAAGAACGTGTTTTATTACCTGCCATTCGTTCGGCAGCTAGAAGCGTAGTAGGACGATATACTCCAGAACAATTATATTCTAGTAAGCGTGATGCTATCCAACAAGAAATTTTTGAAGAAACTAAGAAAATTGTAGAAGATCAGTACATTCAATTAAACGAAGTTTTGGTTAGAGATGTTACTTTACCACCAACAATTAAAGATGCTATCGAGCGTAAATTAAAGCAAGAACAAGAATCTTTAGAATACGAATTTAGATTAGTAACAGCAGCAAAAGAAGCCGAAAAACAAATTATTGAAGCTCAAGGAAAGGCAGATGCAAATAGAATTTTAAGTGCCTCTTTAACAGACAAAATATTACAGGATAAAGGAATCGAAGCAACCATAAAGTTATCTGAATCACCAAACAGTAAGGTTGTTATCATTGGTTCAGGAGACTCAGGAATGCCTATTATACTTGGAAACCAATAAAAAAATATAGTTTATTTAGGAATTGTAAATAATAATTTACAATCTTTGTACTCACAAAAAAGAAACATGACTTTTATTCAATCACATCATCATCATTTTCATTCTGGCACTCAGGCGAGCTGAAAATGTATTGAATAAAACCAAGATATTTAAAAACCCGTTTGAGTAAATCAAACGGGTTTTTTATTCCTGAATAACAGGAATCTTCTTCCAAAAAGATTTACTCAAACACAAATTAAAAGCTTCCCACTTTCTTGGGAAATATTATGAGTAAATTAAAAATTGCCGTTCAAAAGTCGGGTCGTCTACACGACGATTCCATGAAGATTCTTAAAGATGTAGGTGTTTCTATAGATAATGGAAGAGACCAACTAAAAGCATCAGCTAAAAATTTCCCTTTGGAAGTATTTTATTTGCGAAATGGAGATATTCCACAATACCTTAGAGATGGTGTAGTTGATGCAGCCATAATTGGAGAAAACATTTTAATAGAAAAAGGGATTGATATCCCAATTGTTGAAAAATTAGGCTTCTCAAGCTGTAAAGTGTCACTTGCAGTTCCAAAAGCTATAAAATTTAAATCTATTCAGGATTTACAAGGCAAGCGGATTGCCACTTCATATCCAAACACAGTCAATCAGTTTTTATCGAAAAATAATATTGAAGCCCAACTTCATATTATTAATGGTTCAGTTGAGATTGCGCCAAACATCGGACTTGCAGATGCCATTGTTGATATTGTTTCAAGTGGAAGTACTTTGTTTAAAAACAATTTAAAGGAAGTAGAAGTGTTGTTGCAATCGGAAGCAGTTTTGGCTGTATCTCCCCTAATATCAACTAAAAATGAGATTATTTTAAATCAATTAAAGTTTCGATTTCAATCTGTTTTAAAAGGAAGACAATCAAAATATGTATTATTAAATGCACCTAATAATAAGATTCAAGATATTCTAAAAATTCTTCCTGGAATGAAAAGCCCAACTATTTTACCATTAGCGGAAGAAGGTTGGAGCTCTTTACATTCAGTAATTAATAAAAATGATTTTTGGGAAATTATCGATGAATTAAAAGCCAAAGGAGCTCAAGGTATTTTAGTTTGTCCAATAGAAAATATGGTATTATAATGAAAACGATAATAAACCCAAATAGAGAAGCTTGGTCTGCTATTTTGCAGAGACCTACACAAAAAATTGAAAACTTAGAAGATACTGTTAATCATATTTTTAATGATGTAAAAAGAAATGGAAATAATGCTATTTCAAAATATACAGAACTTTTTGATGGTATAGTTTTAAAATCAAATATGGTTGCTAAAGTAGACATTGAAAAAGCATCAAATCAAATTTCAAACGAATTAAAAAATGCCATAAAATTGGCAAAAAAAAATATTGAAAAGTTTCATAAAGCTCAGAAAACAAATAAAGTTCAAGTAGAGACTATGACTGGTGTTAGTTGTTGGCAAGAAAAAAGACCTATTGAAAAAATTGGACTATATATTCCTGGAGGTACCGCTCCTTTGTTTTCAACGGTTTTAATGTTGGCTATTCCTGCCCAAATTGCAGGTTGTAAAGAAATTGTGTTGTGCTCACCTCCAAACAAACAAGGGAAAATTGCAAATGAAATTTTATACGCAGCACAACTTTGTGGCGTTACTAAAATTTTTATGGTAGGAGGAATTCAAGCCATTGCGGGCTTGACTTTTGGTACAGAGTCTATGCCTCAAGTGTATAAAATATTTGGTCCAGGAAATCAATTCGTTACGGTTGCCAAACAGTTGGCAACAAAATTTGGTGTTGCTATTGATATGCCTGCTGGACCTAGTGAATTGTTAGTGGTAGCTGATGATAGTGCAAATGCAGCTTATGTTGCTTCCGATTTATTAAGTCAGGCAGAACACGGAACAGATAGTCAAGTTGTTTTGGTTTCAACTTCAAAATATCTTATTAAAGACGTTCAAAACGAAATCTTGAAACAATTAAAAGGTTTGCCAAGAAAGGATATGGTAGAAAAAGCATTATCCAATTCAAAATTTATTTATTTAGAGAATGATAAAGATGCCATGGATTTAATTAATGAATACGCTCCAGAACATTTTATAATTTGTAGTAAAAATCAAGAATTTTTCATCAACAATGTGATGAATGCAGGATCAGTTTTTATTGGAAATTATACACCTGAAAGTGCTGGAGATTATGCGTCTGGCACTAACCATACCTTGCCAACAAATGGTTTTAGCAAATCTTATTCTGGGGTGAATTTAGATAGTTTTACTAAGAGTATCACCTTTCAAAACATCTCAAAAGAAGGTTTGAAAAATATAGGTAATGCAATTGAATTAATGGCAGAAGCTGAAGGTTTACAAGCACATAAAAACGCAGTAACTATTAGATTAAAAGACATTTAAACATGAAAATTTTAGACTTAGTTAGAGATAACGTAAAGACTTTAAAGCCATATTCTTCTGCAAGAGACGAATACCAGGACTTTGTAAACGATATGGTTTTTTTAGATGCCAACGAAAATCCATTTGATAATGGTGTAAATCGGTATCCAGATCCGCAACAAACTCTTGTGAAATTAGAACTCTCTAAAATTAAAAACATTGCAACAAATAATATCCTTTTAGGAAATGGTAGCGACGAAGTTCTAGATTTAATTATTCGAGCTTTTTGTGAACCAAAGACAGATAAAGTTATTTGCTTGCCACCAACTTATGGGATGTATCAGGTGTTAGCTAATATCAATGCTGTTGAAGTAGTGGAAGTGCCATTAACAAATACTTTTCAACCACACTTAGATTTAATTTTAAAAGTGTCTAATGCTAAAATCTTGTTTCTTTGTTCACCAAATAACCCAACAGGAAATAGTTTTAATAAATCTACAATTGATGAACTGCTTAAGAAATTTAAAGGAATCGTCGTTCTCGATGAAGCTTATGTAGATTTTTCAAAGCAAGAAAGTTGGCTAAATAGATTGGAAGAATTTCCTAATTTAATAATCACACAAACCTTTTCTAAAGCCTATGGTTTGGCAGGAATTAGATTAGGTGTTTGCTATGCTTCAACCGAAATAATAGCTGTTTTGAATAAAATAAAACCACCTTATAATATCAATAGTTTAAGTCAAGATTTAGCATTAGAGAGATTGAAAAATAATGATGAAGTTATGTCTGAAATAAATTTAATAAGATTAGAAAGAGACCAATTAATATCACAATTGAGCTCTGTGGAATATATTTCTAAAATCTACCCTACAGATGCCAATTTTTTACTTATTAAAGTAGATAATGCTAATTTAAGGTATAAGCAATTAACAGAAAAAGGAATTGTTATCCGCAATAGAACCACTCAATTTGGTTGTGAAAATTGTTTACGTTTAACAGTTGGTACACCATTAGAAAATCAAAAATTAATAAACACATTAAACGCTATATAATGAAAAAAGTCCTTTTTATAGATAGAGATGGAACCATCATAAAAGAAACTTCAGATGAACAAATAGATTCTTTTGAGAAACTAGATTTTTATCCAAATGTATTTCAATATTTAAGTAAAATTACTAAGGAATTAGATTTTGAAATTGTCATGATCACCAATCAAGATGGTCTTGGAACCAAAGCGTTTCCTGAAGATACTTTTTGGCCTATCCATAATTTTATCCTCAAAACGTTTCAAGCGGAAGGGATTCAATTTAAAGAGCAATTCATAGATAGAACTTTTGCAAAAGATAATGCACCAACTAGAAAGCCAAATACGGGTTTATTAACGCAATACTTTTCAAAGGCATATAATTTAGAAGATTCATACGTTATTGGAGATCGTCTAACAGATATGGAATTAGCCAAAAACTTAGGTTCTAAAGGTGTTTTTATTAATGATAATACAAACCTTGGAACAAATGAAATTACAGTAAAACGAGAAGAATTAGATGAGTATATAGCTTTAGAAACTAATAGTTGGGAGCAAATTTACACCTTCTTAAAAATGAAAGAGAGAACTAGTGTTATTGAAAGAAACACCAATGAAACTAAAATTAAAATTGGTTTAAATTTAGATGGAACAGGTAAAAGTAGTATTGATACTGGAATTGCTTTTTTCGACCATATGTTGGATCAAATTGCACGTCATGGACAATTGGATTTGAATGTTAAAGTACATGGCGATTTAGAAGTGGATGAACACCACACCATTGAAGATACAGCTATTGCTTTAGGTGACCTTTTTGCGACAACTTTGGGCAACAAATTAGGCATTGAACGTTATGGATTTTGTTTACCAATGGACGATTGTTTAGCACAAGTAGCCATAGATTTTGGTGGGAGAAACTGGTTGGTTTGGGATGCAGAGTTTAAACGTGAAATGATTGGTAGGATGCCAACAGAAATGTTTATGCACTTCTTTAAGTCCTTTACAGACGGCGCCAAATGTAACCTGAACATTAAAGCAGAAGGTACAAATGAGCATCACAAGATTGAGGCTATTTTTAAAGCTTTTGCTAAAGCCATTAAAATGGCCGTAAAACAAGATGTAGATAAAATGGTGTTGCCTTCAACAAAAGGTCTTTTATGAAATTGAATAAAATAATGTCACTCTGAGCTTGGCGAAGAGTCTAAAAAAAAAGAAAATGAAAGTAGTTATTATAGATTATGGAGCCGGAAACATTAAAAGTATTCAGTTTGCATTTAAGCGTTTGGGAGTAGATGCTGTACTTTCCAATAAACTAAAAGAGATTATGGGAGCAGATAAAGTGATATTCCCTGGAGTTGGCGAAGCAAATAGTGCTATGAAAATGCTTGGAGAAAGTGGTTTAGATATTATTATTCCACAACTTACACAACCTGTTTTAGGAATTTGTTTAGGTATGCAATTACTTTGTAATGATACCGAAGAAGGTAATACAAAAGGTTTGGGAGTCTTTAATGTTTCAGTAAAACGCTTTCCCAATCAAGTAAAAGTACCCCAAATGGGTTGGAACACAATAAATAATTTAAAATCGGAGCTTTTTCATGGTATTTCTGAAAATGAATATATGTATCTTGTTCATAGTTATTATGCCGAAAACTGCAAAGACACCATAGCAACTACTAATTATAGCCAAATCTATTCATCAGCTTTACAAAAAAACAATTTTTATGGAGTTCAATTTCATCCAGAAAAGAGTAGTTATACAGGAGAACTATTATTAAAGAATTTTTTAGAATTATAACATGAGAATTATACCCGCAATTGATATTATAGACGGAAAGTGCGTTAGGCTAACAAAAGGCGATTACAACACAAAAAAAATATATAACGAAAGTCCATTAGAAGTGGCAAAACAATTTGAAGCAGCAGGAATTGAATATCTACACTTAGTAGATTTAGATGGAGCAAAAGCCCAGCAAATTGTCAATTATAGAGTTTTGGAACAAATTGCTTCAAAAACAACACTAAAAATTGATTTTGGAGGTGGCATAAGAACAAATGAAGATTTACACATAGCTTTTAATTCTGGTGCAAAGCAGATTACTGGTGGAAGTATTGCTGTAAATAATTCAAAACTATTTGATGGTTGGCTTGAAAAATATGGAGGTACTAAAATAATTCTTGGAGCAGATTGCAAGGAAGAAAAAATAGTAATTGATGGCTGGCAAGAACATAGTCCTTTAGAAATAATTCCATTTATAAAAAACTATCAAAAAAAGAGTATTAAATATGTTATTTGTACAGATATTTCAAAAGATGGTATGCTAGAGGGACCATCCATCGATTTGTATAAAAAAATAATAAATTCCTGTTCTAACAGCGATGCTCAGTCAATTAACCTGATTGCTTCAGGAGGTGTCTCTTGTTTAGATGATATTAATTTACTAGAAGATATTGGTTGTGAAGCAGTAATTATTGGTAAGGCTTTATACGAAGGAAAAATCAGCCTAAAAGACTTAGAAACAAATTTTTAATATGCTTGCAAAAAGAATTATTCCGTGCTTAGATATTAAAAACGGACGTACAGTTAAAGGCGTTAATTTTATCGATTTGAGAGATGCTGGAGACCCTATTGAGCTTGCCAAGATTTATTCGGAGAATGGTGCAGACGAATTGGTTTTTTTAGATATATCAGCCACTCTTGAAGGTAGGAAAACCATGCTGGATTTAGTGTTAAAGGTTGCTAAACAAATAAATATTCCTTTTACTGTTGGTGGAGGAATTTCTTCGTTAGAAGATGTAGAAGCTCTTTTAAAATGTGGTGCAGATAAAGTATCTGTAAATTCCTCAGCAATTAAACGTCCAGATTTAATTAATGAATTGTCTAAAAAATTCGGGAATCAATGTATTGTAGTTGCTATAGATGCCAAACAAATTCATGGCCAATGGAAAGTACATCTTGCAGGTGGAACTATTTCAACAGACTTAGATTTATTCGAATGGGCTAAGGAAGTTGAGCAACGTGGCGCTGGAGAAATCCTATTTACATCCATGGATCATGATGGAACCAAAAATGGCTTTGCTAATTTGGTTTTAAAAAAACTTTCTGAAGAATTAAATATACCAATTATTGCATCCGGTGGAGCAGGTAATATACAGCATTTTATAGATACATTTCAACTTGGAAAAGCTGATGGAGCCTTAGCTGCTAGTGTATTTCATTTTGGTGAAATTGAGATTTTAGATTTGAAAAGAAAATTAAAGAATAATAATATTGAAGTGAGATTATAATGAAAATAGATTTTAATAAAAATAATGACGGCTTGGTTCCAGCAATCATTCAGGATGCCCTAACAAAAAATGTCTTAATGTTAGGATATATGAATGAAGAGGCTTTAAAAAAAACAAACGCAACCAAACAAGTAACCTTTTATAGTAGAACAAAACAAAGATTATGGACTAAAGGAGAAAAAAGTGGGAATTTCTTGAATTTGGTGGATATAAAATTAGATTGTGATAGCGATTCATTACTGATTCAAGTCCTTCCAAAAGGCCCAACATGTCACAAAGGATCAGATACCTGTTGGAATGAAGATAACATAGAAACATACGGTTTTATAACTAATCTTGAGAACATTATAAAAGACAGAAAAACAAATTCCCTTTCAAAAGAATCTTATGTCGCTTCTTTATTTGAGAAAGGGATTAATAAAATTGCTCAAAAAGTAGGAGAGGAGGCTGTAGAAGTTGTCATTGAAGCAAAAGATACTAACGACGACTTGTTTTTAAATGAAAGTGCCGACTTACTATTTCATTACTTAATTCTGCTGCAAGCTAAAGGGTTTTATTTACAAGATGTTATGAGTGTTTTAAAACAAAGGCAATAAAAAATATCTAATTCTTTTAAACCCGTTTAGAAGTATTTATGAAATCCATTTTTTAGAAATACACCTATTAGAAAACATAATAAGATAAATACCAATAATAAGAACCATTATAGGCATAATCAAACCTTCTGGCCCATAAACTTTCATAGCGTCGCTAATAAATAAATTGTAAGCCAATTGGGTTATTATGCCAAGTAATGAGATAATAAAGAGCTTTAGAGAAAGTTTCTTTCTTAGTAGCAGAGCTATCGAAGCCAAAGTGCCACCAAAAACGGCAATAGCAAAAGCAATTGTAACCCAAACAGGAATATTGTTATATAGCGTTTGTTCTGTTGCAGATAAATCTGCTAGTTCAGCATCAGTCATATAAGCTTGTCCAATATAAACTATAACTCCCATAAGGTTCCAAATAAGAGCAATAATGCTTACAATCCAAAACCAGATCGGAGGTTTGTTGGTTGAAATATTTGTCATATTTAGTCAGTTTTAGAGGTTATTGGAATTACAAGGTATAAAAAATTTGGCAGTTACTTAAAATGCTTTATTTTTCAGCAACCAAATACATTGTTTCGTGTTCAATAAAAAATATTACTACGTAATAAAAATTCAATTCTTAGGATATCGTTTTCATGGTTGGCAAAAACAACCCAATGTAAAAACAGTTCATTTGATGATAGATAGAACTTTAAACTATATTTTTGAAGGAAAACGCTTTAAAACACTAGGTTCTGGTAGAACAGATGCTATGGTTTCTGCTCAAGAAGCTGCTTTTGAATTATTTATTTATGATGATCCATTAGAAGATTTACAGGAGTTCTTAGTCTTGTTTAATCATAATTTACCACAAGATATTCGTGCACTTTCAGTAAAACAGGTCGATGAAAAGTTTAATATAATTAATCATGCAAAAATTAAAGAATATCTATATATTTTTGCTCATGGAGATAAATTTCATCCGTTTTGTGCTCCCATTATGACTACCATTTTAGAAGAAATGGATATAGAACTCATGAAACAAGGAGCCAAGCTGTTTGAAGGCTTTCATAACTTTAAAACTTATTGTTATAAAGCAACAGATAATGGTATATACAATAGAGAAATTATTACTTGCGAAATAGTTGAAAACACACTTTTTACAGCCAACTTCTTTCCCGAAACCTCTTATTTACTTCGTGTAAGAGGACAGGGGTATATGCGAAATCAAATTAGGCTAATTATGGGGGCACTTATAAAATTGGGCAGAGGTGATATTACTTTAGATTATATTAAAGACTCTTTAAAGCCTGAAAGTACAGAGATTATGGATTATATTGCTCCAGCCTCTGGCTTAATTTTAAATAGAATTGAATTCGAATAAATACATTGAATTTCAAGTTTTCTTAACTTTTTTAACAAATCACTTTTTATTTAACATAATTTAAGTTAAACAAAACTTAAAACCGTTAAACCCTGTTAAATGCCTTGGTTTTCTTAACTCAAATCTTAGTTTTTAGTATATATAAATCTAAAAAAAAGCAAGACATAATTATGAGTTATTTGAACATGCAAGATGAAAAATTATTACCAGTTGTAGTAGAATTAAACACTTTACTAGCCGATTACCATTTATATTACCAAAACCTAAGAAACAACCATTGGAATATTCTAGGCAAAAACTTTTTCGATTTACACAATAAATTTGAAGAGCTTTATACGGATGCTAGAGTTAAAATCGACGATATTGCCGAACGAATCTTAACTTTAAGATACCATCCAATGAGTAAGTACAGCGACTATCTAAAAGTATCATCCATTAATGAAGCTTCAGCCTTACAAACAGATAAAGAAATGGTTTCCGAAACAATTAAGGATCATAAAACACTTTTAAAACAAATGAATTTGGTTATAGAAAAAGCCAATGCTGTTTCAGATGAAGGAACTATAGATTTAATTGGTGCTTACATTCGTGAATTAGAAAAATCCAGTTGGATGCTTGATGCCTGGAACAAAGAATCTACAGATTCGCTTAAAGAAAGTGTTATAGAAGCTTAAAAAATGTTTCCACTATTGGTTTGAGTTAAGATGCTTATCGTTAAAGCTAATCTACTTAAGTTTTAAAACCCATATTTGTGTTATAGAAATTTGATAATCAAGTTTTAAGCATAACTTTAAAAAATTAATCATGAAAAGAATCATATTAGTATTCGCACTTATATTTTCTTTTGCAACTGTTTTTACAAGTTGTAGAGATGAAAAGAAAGCCGACGAACAAATAGAAGAAACAATGGACGAAATAGGAGATGATGTAGAAGATGCGGCCGATGATGTAGGAGATGGAATTGAAGACGCTGCAGACGAAGTAGAAGATGCCTTTGACGGAAATTAATTTAATGGACCTTTAAGAAATAATATTAACCTTTTAATAATATTAACCTTTTAAACAAATATCAAAATGAAACATATAATTTATATAACTGCATTTTTAATTCCAATGGCCTTTATGGCTCAGGAAAAACCAAAAAATGTATCAGAAGAAACAACAACTAGAACTATTACCGTGGATGACGGTAAGGAAGTAGTAGAGAAAAAAGTTAAAGTCACAACAAGAGAAGAACAAAAAATTGAGTTGGCTGAAAGTGATAAAAATAAAGTAAATCAAGCCATAGTAGATTCTCCTGCTAAAGTAACGCAAACAGTTCAAATTGATGACGATATGGATCCATTTTACGATTCTGAAACGCAATCCATTCATTATAGCTTTAATGATGAAAAATATTTATTTAAAAGAAATAATGAAGGTTTTTTAGTATCGGAAATTGGTTCAACAACTAAAGACAATTATGGACATGTTATGAATACCAGTAGATCTAACAACTATGTTTTTAAATCTACCGATTATAATGGAATCGGGTATTTTGATTCTAACAACAATTTTATTGTAGAATATTATGATGCTGATTCAAATACAATTGTAAAAAAAGTATTTACTTTATCTAAATAATTTTCTTTAAAAAATCAAATTTAAAGTTCTGCTTTGTAGCAGGACTTTTTTTGTACTTTTAACAAATACTTTTAAAAAATGAATCCTGCTATTTCCAAAGATATCTTCGAGTTTCTGCTAAAGCTTGAAAAAAATAACAATCGCGATTGGTTTAACGAGAATAAAAAAGAGTTTAATAAGGTAGAAAAGCAAGCAAAATTCTATTTTAACTCTGTTTTTGAATCTTTAAAAACACATGATGATATTGATAATCTTAAAATTTTTAGAATTTATCGTGATGTGCGTTTTTCAAAAAACAAACTACCTTACAAAACCCACTTTGGAGGTTCATTTCATAGAAGAAAACCAGAATTAAGAGGAGGGTATTATTTGCAATTAGCACCAAATAATCAATCTTTTATTGCCACTGGTTTTTGGGATCCAAATAAAGACGACTTACTTAGAATTAGAAAAGAATTTGAAATGGACGATACAGAAATTAGACAGATTCTTTCCAATAAAAGATTTCAGGACGTTTGGGGAGAACTTGTTGGCGATGAGTTAAAAACAGCTCCTAGAGATTTTAATAAAGACCATCCAGCAATAGATTTAATTCGTAAAAAGCAATATATTTTCACTAAAAACTTTACAGATAAGGAAGTACTTTCACCAGCATTTTTTGAAGATGTAAAGGTTTCTTTTAAAGTTGTTAGACCATTTTTTGATTATATGAGTGATGTTCTTACAACCAATTTAAATGGCGAAACACTTATTTAATTTCTGTAATTGTAAACGTGTTGTTGTTGAAGGTAATGCTATCTCCAACGACTTTATTTTTGATCAATAATCCAATTGGAGAACTTAAAGAAATTCCAAAATAACTAGCATTTTCAATCTCTATTTTACCTATACTAATGGACATGAAGAAATTGTTAGACGTCGTTTTTACTAAGCTTCCTAAAACAACATTAGTATGCGAAGTTTTAGAATTTATCAACTTTATAGTATCAAGCATTTTATTGGCATCGCTTAAATACTGTGCATTTAATTCTAAATCGTTAAATAGCTTTCCGTTGCCGGAATCGTCTCCTTCGTCATTGCTTTTATCATTATTTTCAATAGCTTCCTTAATGGTTTCTATTTCGTCTTTATAACTAGCAATACGCTTGTTTACATAACCATAACAGGCTTGTAACAACTGTTCTTTCAAATTCATATCTTAAGCAAAGATAGGATGAAAAACTTGAATATTACTAATTAATCTTTCCTTAACTATATGCATCATACGCTTATTTAAAGCTGAAGAATTTGTTATATAAAACTGATATTCTTCAACAGTAAATTGGCCAATAACCATCCCTTTAAGAGAGTTTCTAAACTTCATGTCCTTTTGGATGGCGTTTTCAATATAGTCTACTTGTTTTTCAATAGGTAAGTCAAAAAACACATTTTTATGTTTGGACACATAATTTTTAAAAACTTCTACAAATAAATCGTTTTGAAGCTTAATAATAGGTCTTAAGGTTGTGTTTTGAAAACGCTCGTCTTTACTCATGGAATCAGAAAATGTCATGGAAGAGATTTGTGGACGGCACTCTAATAGGTCTGTAGATCTGTTCATTTTAGTAAGTTTTTTTAAATTTATAAATAAACAGGAGTATATTTATTAATCTTCATTTTCAATGTTAACAGGGTTATTAACAAATAGAAATAAAGTATGTTTTAATAGAATCAAAATATCTATTGTTGTTTTAGATTAAGGTTATAAAAGGTATCTTTGATATAAACAGTAATAAAATATATTTTAACATGAGATTTCACACTAGAAAATGGGTTAAACCCGAAGACCTAAATCCTAATGGCACCTTATTTGGAGGTCGTTTATTAGCATGGATTGATGAAGAAGCAGCTTTATATACCAATATTCAATTAGAAAATTCTAAAATTGTTACCAAGTTTATTTCTGAAATTAACTTTAATAGTTCTGCAAAACAAGGTGATATTGTTGAGCTAGGCATGAGTGTAGTAAAATTTGGAAAAACATCGATTACATTAAATTGTGAAGCACGTAATAAAATGACACGTGAAACAATTTTAACAGTCGATAATATTGTGATGGTAAACTTGGGTGAAGATGGGAAACCGGCCCCTCATGGTAAAAAGAGGCTTGAGTATGTTAAAGACAGATTAAATAAAACTACTTAGCCAGGTTTGGAAACTGGGTAGGGTATTCAAATAATTCCAAATCGAAATAGCTTACTGCAGATATGGCATGGTCGAAAATATCTGCCATTATATATTCGTAATTTTCCCAGCGTTTATCACTACTAAACGCATAAATCTCTAAAGGTAATCCGTTTGGAGTAGGTTCTAACTGTCTAACCATAATAGACATGTCCTTATTTATAGCAGAATGGTTTTGGACATAGCTTAATAAATACTTTCTAAACACTCCTAGATTAGTCATGTTTCTACCATTAATTAATGTAGTTTTATCTACGTTATGTGTTTCGTTGTAGTTTATAATATCTTTTTGTCTTTGCGACAGGTATTCAGAAATCACCTCTATTTTTTTGAGCTCTTCAATTTGTTCATCGGTTAAATAATGGACACTTTTAGCCTTTAATACAATGGCACGTTTAATTCGTCTTCCACCAGAAGACTGCATGCCTCTCCAGTTTTTAAAAGAATCAGTTAAAATAGCATAAGTAGGAATGTGTGTTATAGTTTTGTCGAAATTTTGAACTTCAATAGTAGATAGGTTAATTTCAATAACATCTCCATCTGCACCAAATTTTTCCATGGTAATCCAATCTCCAATTCGAACAGAATCGTTTATAGCTACTTGAATACTGGCAACAAACCCAAGAATAGTATCTTTAAAAATTAATAATAAAACAGCTGAAGCAGCACCAAGTGTGGTAAAGAATTTTACAAAAGAAAGATCAATTAGTACAGCCAAACATGTGGCAAACCCAATAATCCATAAAAAAAGCATGGCTACCTGAATATAACTATCAATGGGCTTGTCTTTTAAGCTTGGTAGGGTTTTAAAATAGGATTCAAACGTTTTTAAAATACTTCTAATTATCCATATGGTTAATATAACACCATATACTTTAAGAATCATAATAATGTAACCCTCAAAATGTGGAAAATCGTAAAAAACAAAAGGGAATACTTTAATTGTGATAACTAAAGGAACAATATGTGCAATGTTTCTAGGTGCTTTATGGTCTATTAATAAATCGTCGAAATTGGTTTTCGATTTATCAGAAAATTTAGAAAAAGCATTTAATAATATTTTACGAGTAATAAAATCTGTTATGTAAATAATAATTGCTAGAATTATTAACAAGCAAAGCATGTTCAAATATTTTGACGCAGTTTCAGGAACATTGAGAGAAACTAAATAATCGTAAAAAAAACATTGAATATATTCCATTAAGATACTTGTTTTAAGTAAACTTTATCCACATAAAAAGTTCCAAAAGGAATTACAGATGCAGCCAAAATAAATAATAAGGAAGAAGTTTTCCATTTTAATTTAGAACCTAAAATTATAGCTAAAATAACATAAGCTACAAATAATATTCCATGAGGCATACCTAACATTTTTACATATTGAGGGTCGTTTGCAAAATATTTAATAGGTACAGCAATAAATAATAGTAATATATAAGAAATTCCTTCTAAAAGTGCGATGACTCTAAATGTGTTTAATAAAGAAAACATAAATTTAATTTTAATTGACAAAAATACGATTCAAGTTACAAAGTATAGCATTTTTAAAATGTTTTTAACGTATTAATATTTTTAAAAATAAAAACATATTCGGGTTAAAAACAGTAGGTTATCGGAAAAATTTAAATCATAACGATAAAATGATTATGCATTTTAATATTATAATACCTTTATATCAATATATGTAAGCAACTAATATTAAAAACTAAACACTAAAATATGCAACCTACAATTAAAGGCATATCTAAACGTATTATATTATCAATTTTATTGATGGGATTTATGTCTCAAATATTTTCTCAATCTACAACTCCTATTTTAGATTCAAATTTTGAAGAAGCTTTGGTTAATTTGAATATTGATACCAACGGCTTAAATGGGAATATATTAAATTCTGATGCTTCTCAAGTTTTTCATTTAAACGTTAGTTACGAGTATATACAAGACCTCTCTGGTATTGAAGCATTTACGAGCTTAAAAACGCTTAATTGTTCTAACAACGATTTAAGTTTGTTAGATATTTCTCAAAATAACCATTTGGAAGAATTAAAAGCTAACGATAATAGCTTAAGCAGTATAAATGTATCTTCTAATACTAAGTTAAGTGTTTTAGAGCTTGCTTCAAATTCTTTAAGTTCTATAGACGTTTCAGGTAATTTTAGTTTAACAGATTTATCTGTAAGTTTAAATAATCTATCAACCATAGATGTTTCAGCTAATTCTAATTTAGAATTTTTAGGCTGCTATTCAAATTTTATTGAAGACTTAAATCTTTTAAGTAATACGCAATTAAGGTATTTACATGTAGATTTTAATGATTTAAATGAGCTGGACTTATCACAAAACTTTAATATAAAAACGGTTTCATGTAGTGGTAATAATTTAAGTGCTTTATCAACAGAATATAATACAGAACTCAGTTATTTAGATTGTAGAAATAATAATATAACTAGTTTAGATTTAAATACGAACACAGATTTAGAAAGATTGTTTGTATGCTACAATAACATCAATGAAATAGATTTATCAAACGCACCAGAGTTATTATTTTTCTATGCTAAATTTAACAATCTTACAACATTAGATATTTCAAACAATCCTGTTTTAAAACGAATTAAATGTGAAGGCAACAATCTTTCAACAGTGGATTTTAGAAATGGAAACAACGTAAACATTTCTGAATTTATAATGACGGACAATAGCAATCTAAGCTGTATTTTTGTTGATGATGCTAATGCAAGTTTTTTAGCAAATTGGTTGATTGACGATATAAGTGCTTTTGTTGAAAATGAGTCAGATTGTGAAGCCTTGTCTATAGATGAAGCAAATTCAGATGTGTTTACTTTTGACATGTTTCCAAATCCTGCTACCGAAAATATATCCATTTCTATACAAACTCAAGAAGCTAAGTTAGAAATGTATTCATTAAAAGGGCAATTAATGCATAGCCAAAACTTAGCATATGGAAGAAATGATATTTCATTAGATGCTTATAGTTCTGGATTATATCTGGTAAAAATTATTTCTGAAGAAACGTCAGAAACGAAAAAACTACTTATTTATTAAAAAAATTAATCCTTTTTTTAAGTTAGCATAGCTTAATTAGCTTTCGTGTTTAAAGGACCAAGCTAGAATACGACTTTTCTTATTACCCTGAAACATCTCGATAATTTTATAGGAGGCATTTAATTTATTAAGCTGTTTCTGAAATTTTGGGATATGTTCTTTTTTTGAAACTAAAGATGTAAACCATAGCACTTGATTTTTAAAGCCTATGCTTTGTTTTATCATGCGTTTTATAAATAAGGCTTCGCCACCATTACACCACAATTCATTAGCTTGACCACCAAAATTTAAGAGAAGTTCTCCATCTATTTTAAGATTTTTTAATTTTTGTTTTGATCCTTTTAAAGCATCTTTCTCCGAAGCATGAAAAGGTGGATTACACATGGTAAAATGGTAATATTCATTTGGCAAGATAATGCCTTCAAAAATATTAGCAGGATTTGTTTGATGTCTTATTTCAATAGAATCACTTAGATTATCAGTTAAACTGACATTATGTTTTGCTGCATCTACAGATTCTAATTGAATATCTGATCCTACCATTTTCCAATGATATATTTGAGCTCCTAAAAGAGGATAAATACAATTAGCGCCTACACCTATATCTAATCCATTAATGGAGTCTTTAGAGTTTTCAATTTGAAGCAAATCAGCAATTTGATGAATATAATCAGCTCTTCCAGGAATTGGGGAACATAAATAGCCTTTTGGTATATGCCAATCTGTAATTTGATAATAGGTTTTTAATAAAGCTTTATTTAAATGAAATACGGCATCAGGATTTGAAAAATCGATGGTTTTATTTTGGTAGTCATTTGTAAATACAAAATCCTCTAAGGGGTGATGATTTTCTATTAATTCTTCAAAAATATAACCATTACGGTGTAAATTTCTAGTATGCATTAAAGTCCGTATTTCGTTTAATATTCAAATATAAACTTATTAAACATCTAAAAGAGTTTAAAAATAAAGTAATCCTCCATAGTAAATAACAGTATCTTTGGCACCTAATTAATTATTATGGCTACATTTTTAGATATAGGAATCAGTAAAGAATATATAAAAGCTTTAAAAGAGCTTGGAATTAAAACACCCACACACATACAGGAACAAGCTATTCCTATACTACTAAATTCCAAAACAGATTTTATAGGCCTAGCACAAACAGGAACAGGAAAAACAGCTGCTTTTGGTTTGCCTATTTTACATCAAATAGATCCTTCAAACAATCACATTCAGGCTTTAATTCTAGCTCCTACAAGAGAGTTGGTACAACAAATTAAAAAACAACTCTTTAAGTTTACTAAATATTCAGATTCTAAAATATTTGTTGAAGGTGTATACGGTGGAGAAAAAATTGATAGACAAATAAGTGCTTTAAAACGCACCACTCATATTGTAGTGGCAACCCCTGGACGTTTACTGGATTTAATTGAACGTAATACCATCAACATAAAAAATATTAAAACACTAGTACTAGATGAAGCAGATGAAATGCTTAGTATGGGATTTAAAGAAGATTTAAATAAAATTCTAAAGTTTACTTCAGGACATAGACATACCTGGTTGTTTTCAGCAACAATGCCTGATGAGATAAAGCAAATTATAAAAACATATATGTCTGAAAAGGCTGTTCGCATTGAAGTAAATAAAGATAGCTTAGTTAATGAAAACATTACCCATCAATACCTTACAACAACCATTAAAGACAAAGAAAATATTATAACCAGAATCTTAGATAGAAGAAAAGACGAACGTGGTATTATTTTTTGTAGAACCAAAGCTGGAACTCAAAGTTTGGTTGAAAATCTTAAAAACGAAGGATACTCGGTTGCGGCTTTGGAAGGTGACATGCAACAAAAAGAGCGCGATAAAGTCATGCGTGCTTTTAAAAACGAATCTTTAAGAGTATTAGTGTCTACAGATGTATCTGCTCGAGGAATTGATGTAAATAATCTTGGCTTTGTAATCCATCACCAACTCCCAGAGCAGTTAGAATACTATACACATAGAAGTGGGAGGACAGCTAGAGCAGGAAAAACAGGTCATTCAATAGCCTTATTGATTCCTGGAGAGTTGCAAAAAATTCATGATTTACAAAGAGAATTAGGTATTACTTTTAGAGAAATCGTTATGTAATTTACTATTTATTTTAAGGGCTTTATATTTTTAAACTTCAATAAAAAGACAGCCAATTCTTTAAATAAATTGAAATGAAAGCCTTATATTTGCAATAGTTAAGGAGATATACCTAACTGCATGTCATAAAGATGCAGGTCATATCCTTAGGTTCATTAATAATATATACATGGTTCTTATCGAAACATTCGTTTAGTATTTTTACATCTTCTTAAGTAATAGATTATCAATTAATTTTAAAACAACGAATGGCAAAATCGCAACAAACATTTAATAAAAGTGAAAAAGAAAAAAAGCGTTTAAAGAAACGTGAAGATAAGCGTAAGAAAATGGAAGCGCGTAAACTTGAAAAAGAAGAAGGAGGAAGTGAAGGAATCCAATTTGCTTACGTAGATTATAATGGAAATTTAACCGATACACCCCCAGACCCTTCCATGAAAGTAAAAGTGGATGCTGAAAGTATCGAAGTTAGTATTCCAAAACGAGATGATAGTGATGTAGAAGAATTCGATCCGGTTAGAAAGGGAAAAGTTTCCTTCTTTGATACTTCAAAAGGTTTTGGATTTATTATAGATTCAGAAAATCAAGAAAAATACTTCTGCCATGTTAGTGGTTTGATTGATGAAATTCAAGAAAACGATAAGGTGTCTTTCGAATTAGAGAAAGGAATGAAAGGTATGAATGCAGTTCGAGTAAAAATTGTTGAATAAATAGATATATCACATTAAAATATACTAATCCTATCAAGAAATTGATAGGATTTTTTTATTAAAAACATAGTTTTTCTACTTCATTTAGAACCTTTCCAATTCTAAGATCGGATATACCTAGGTTTTTCAATATTTTATTAGCATTTGCTAGCTCTTTAACCAAAACAATATTCTTGTCTATAAGCTGATGTTTTTCCTTTTTTGTTAAGGTTGTTAAAGTGGTAACAGGATACAGAGCCAAAGTATCAATATTTGCTTTTAATCCGTTATTTTTTGGATAATCCCAACTTAACATAGTTAAACCTACACATTTGCCATAATTTAAAGCATCTTCGGTAAACCTGGTATTTGTTACCAACCAACCTTGCTTTAAATGTGTTTTTTTATTGGAATTGATATTCCACTGCTTTTGGATATCCAAAAATCTAGAATTAATGTATAACGGCACTCTAACGTTGCTGCCTCTTTTAGCATCCGAATGAAACTTACATTCTATGGCATATACATTGCCATCTTTTTCTGCCAAGACATCAATTTCATGAGTGACACATTCACCATTTAAAATAACACTTACCTGAGTTTCAAATCCTTTTTCTTTTAAGAGAGCAGCAACCAACCTCTCAAATGGATAACCTGTAGGTCCTAAATCGAATAGAGCACGTTTTAAACTATAGCGTGAAGCACAAATCTTATTGTCTTTTTTTAATAAGGCAAATGCTTTTTTGTATATCTCATTGGAAGACATGCCGTCGAAAACTTCTGGTTGTATTTTAGATACAATAATTTCTACTATTTGTTTGGTAGCTCCCGAAGACAGTAGTGAGTTTCTTAATTTTTCAAACGAAAAGAGTTCCGTTTCTCCATTACTTTTTTTTATAAAAACTTGCTTTTCCATTGTGCTATATTGTTTTAAAATCTTAAAATTTCTGTCATAATTCCAAATCTGATGATAGATATTTGATGGTTAAAATAAATATTATAATAATCCATGCCATGATAAAACTGAACAAAGAACCCAATGTCTTCTAAAAAAACTGGATGATAATAGAAGGTAAATTTAGCGTTAATTCTATCTAAATCAAACATCTTTAGATCGTTGTAATTATCAAGCATAAACGTCGTTTCTGCTTTTAGTGAGTATTTTGCTTTTTTTTTATTTTCTGATCCGTTTAATGGAAATTTGAAAGACGTAAAAGCGTTATGCCATCTCAAACCACTATAAATTCCTTGTAATTCGTCTTGCATCCAATATTTTGGATGAACTTCAATAGAACTTCTTAAGGTTTTAATTGCTTTTAAACTTTTACTATAACCTGTTTGGATAAAACCTAATTCTATGAAATTTGTTGAAAAATTCCCTGACTCTAAGTTTATAGTTCCATCATCATTATAAAATGCGCCATCCTGTCCATTAGAATGATGTGCAAGACGTCCAAATAAAACGGAATATTCTAAAGCGCTTTTATTGTTAACTAGATAAAAGGCTGAGATTTGAGGAATATAACTAGGTGTTTTTATAGGATAGGAATATTCATTATACATTCTAATGATAATCTGTGGCGTTAAAATGGCCATCAATTTAGAATCTTTTCGTTTTCTAATAACAAAAGAAGGATTTAGATTAGCTTCAAACAATAAGGGTTCAATGTTTCCTACATCAGTTGGAAAAGTAATATAACTGTCACTTTGGTTAATAAAAGCTATTCTATACAAATCTAGTTGTGGTAAGGAGTCAACACCTTCTTGCGAAAAAACAAATTGTGTGCACCACAAAAACAAAAATAATATGTGAGCTTTCGCTTTCATTTAATTAGTTTTCTATAATCTAGTCTTTGTAATGTGTTTTTAACTTTCTCTCTTAAAGCCACTTACTATTCTTGAAATAATCCCTTTTTGTTCCGTAAATTCTGCTATTAATACACCTGCCAAATGGATTGCTATAAATGCTATTAGATAGTAGATACCAAGAACATGAATCTCCTCCATTGGTTTTTTAAGTTCTTTAGGCCCAAGTTCTATAATTAGTCCAGTAACAAGCGATACAATAACACAGAGATAAAAAATGATATATGTCCATTTCTGAAATTTCATTTTTGTTGTTAGATTTTTACCTAAAGGATTTTGAAACTTCATCTGTCCGAAAGCAGGAAGTATAAAACGAATACTAAATAACCCAACCAATACATAACCCATATAAATATGCCAATCCCACATAGGTTGTCTTATCTTTTTTGCTAAAGTAATAAGTTGGTCTTCAGATAAATTCTGTCCAGTACTACTCAAATAATCCTGAATGATAGCTGCTACATGATACTTATTCATCCAGGTTAATCGTAAAAAAATTGTAATTAATAATAGTAGGAATGAAACAGCAATTGCCCAATGAATTATTCGATATACTTTAGAATATGTTGCGTTTTCCATAATGTTTGTTTTAATTTGAATGATTATTTTGATAGATTTAAGCTGTTTTTTAAAATAAAAGTTTAGATAAAAGAGAGTCTAATTTCTACACATTAACTAAAGATAAATTTCAAAACAGAAATCAAAAAAAAGAACTTAAATTTCATTTTATTTATAAATTGTTTTTACTACAATGGTTGTGTCTTTATTTAAATTAAAACTGGCTTTTTTAAAATTTGGACGGTTGTTTAGCCCAAAATCAGTATAATTTGAAAACCCAACACCTTCATCAGGTAATGGTAACATGAATTTTTTATCTATTTTTCCATTATTGTTCTCATCGTGTAAAATGGTAATTGCATAAATACCAGGATTCAAATGGTTGAAAGTTACTTTTGCTGTTTTATCAATAATATCTCCCGATTTTATTTTGTAATAGTTTTTAAAATTTTCATCTGGTATCGTCCCGTTTTTATTGTATAAAGCAAATATGACAGTCCCTTCAGAATTGTTTAAATCATCAACTTCTGCAGTTAAAAAATAGGTGTCTGAATTAATGTTTTCTAATATTGTAACCATTAAAAGAAATCCTAAGAAGATGGTTTTTTCCATAGTGTCTTATTAAATTTAAGAAAGGCTATTAAAGAGAAAGTAAATGTTAGCAACATTCTAAAAATCATTGCTTTAATCGTTTTTGACTCATAAAGACCTCCATTATTAATATGAAATTGTAAGGCAACAAAAGCTAAGGCTAACATAATTAATGTTACAACCAATACTGTAGATGTCCATTTTCTACTTTTAATAAATCCGTAAACAGCAAGTAAGTACAGTAGACTACATATCAAGTTTGTCCAAACTATAAAAAGCACATAGTTTCCTTCTTTGGCTCTAATCTCAAACCAATCGAAAATCACAGAACTACTCATAAACAAAGTGATTAGCGCAAACATGAGTAAAATAACCGCACTTACTAGCTGAACTATTTTTACCTTTTTCATAAATATTTCTATTTAATTATTTTATTCATTAAGCCACCATTTTGGCTTGTTTTGTTTGTTAATTAACCCAAACTTTTTAATAGAATATTTTTTAATATGAGCCATTAAATCTTCTACAGAATCGGTTATGAAAAGTAATTTCATATCTTCTGGACTGATGCTTTCATTCTTTGCCATCAGTTCAATATGTTGGCATAATTCTTTATGATATTCCGAATCAAAAATAACCACTGGAAAATCTTGAATGACTTGGGTTTGGATAAGTGTTAGAGCCTCAAAAAGCTCATCTAAGGTACCAATGCCTCCAGGCATAACAACAAATGCATAAGAGTATTTTACAAGAATAACCTTGCGTAAAAAGAAATATGGAATGTTTATCCATTTATGAAGATAAGGATTTGGTTTCTGCTCAAATGGTAAAATAATATTACACCCAACCGAATAGCCTCCAGCTTCAAAAGCACCCTTATTGGCAGCCTCCATAATACCAGGACCACCACCTGTCATTACTGTAAACCCTATTTTTGCTAATTCTGCTCCAATTTTTTCGGCATTTTTATAATGTGTCGAATCATTTGTAAAGCGTGCAGAACCAAAAACAGTAACACAAGGACCAATAAAGTGCATTTTCCTAAATGCATTAATAAAATTAAAGAACACCTTAAAGGCAAAAGTCAATTCTTTAAAACGCGATAAAGGTCCTCTTACAAATAAGGATTCTTCTGTAGATAATTTATGGTTCTGTTTTGTCTCCATAAAAGTATGATTTTAACTAGCTTTCTTATAACTCCAAACGGCTAAGCCATTCATGATAAGGGCATACACAAGTGTTTTTATCAATTGTGGTAAAATATCCATAAGCCCAGAACCTTTTAACATAACCATACGCATCACTTCCACAAAATATTTGATAGGATTGAATTCTGTGAGTGTTTGAGCCCATTCTGGCATACTTTCAATAGGAGTAAACAAACCACTCATTAATATGAAAATAACCGTGAAAAACCAAGCTATAAACATGGCTTGTTGTTGGGTGTCTGTAAAGTTGGAAATGAATAAGCCCATCCCAAGAATGACTAAAATATAAATGGATGTATAGAAGTACATTAAAAATAAACTTCCAATCATAGGAACATCAAAAATCAATCTAGCTAATATTAATCCAATGGTTAATAAGCCCATACCGATTACCCAAAATGGAAAGAGTTTGCCTATAATAAACTGACTTTTCTTTATTGGTGTCACATTTATTTGCTCTAAGGTGCCAATTTCTTTTTCACGAACAATATTCATTCCTGAAAGAAATAAGGTAATCATGGTTACTAATAATACTAGAATTCCAGGAACCATATAAGTCTTATAATTTAAGGTTTCGTTATACCAAAACAATGGAATACTTGCAATGTTTACTGGTTGAATTTGAGCATCTAACCTTTGCATCAAATCTGTTTTTATATGCTTATTATAGCTTTGAATAATTTGCGAGACATACACGTTTTCAACACCAGCAGCTGCACCATCAATGGCATTTATGGTTATCCCAAGATTTGCATTTTTTTCTTTTTGTAAATTCCGTTCAAAATGCGAAGGAATCTCTAAAACCACATCCACTTCGCCTTTTAGCATGGCAGAACTTGCTTGAGTTTCCGAAGGAAAATCGGTTAAAACATTAAAATACGTTGATGCTTCAAATTTTTCAATTAAGGCTCTGGATGAAGAACTATGGTCATGATCTATATATGCAAATTTGATGTTTTTGACTTCAAAGGTTGCCGCATTGGAAAGAATAACCAATTGGAGTAGTGGTAGCACAAAAATAATAGGCAACATCCCTTTATTTCTAAAGATTTGTTTGAATTCTTTTTGTATGATGTATCTAATTGTTTTCATAGTTCTAAAAGAATAAAGATTCCAGACAGTTAAGTCTATTCTCTTTCTTCTATTTTCTTTTGTCTAAGCTTATTCAAGCCTAATTTTATATTTCTTAACACTCAAGCCAATAAAAAACACGGTCATACCTAGTAAAATCAATGTTTCCTTCCATAAAAATTGGATTCCAACACCTTTAAGCATAATCCCTTTTAAGATGATGATAAACCATTTAGCTGGAATGGCATTGCTAATAATTTGTAAAGGGACAGGCATGCTCGAAATAGGAAAAATGAATCCTGATAGTAGAATTACAGGAAGCATTAATCCCATGAGCGAAATCATCATGGCTGTTTGCTGAGTTGCTGAAATGGTTGAGATTAAAATTCCTAACGCTAAGGCTGAAACTATAAACAATACGCTTTCTAAGCCTAACAATAATAAGCTACCCTGAACAGGCATTTTAAAAATGAAAATGCTCATAACTACAATTACAATGGCATTGATAATGGATAGAAAAATGTATGGAAACACCTTGCCTATTATTACTTGAAAAGGTTTGATTGGAGACACTAATAGAATCTCCATAGTTCCTAATTCTTTCTCTCTTGTAATTGAAATGGAAGTCATCATGGCTGAAACCAACATTAAAATAATAGTCATAACGCCAGGAACAAACATATAGACGCTTTTTAGTTCTGGGTTATAAACCATTCTAGGTTCAGGAACAATCACATAGTCGATGTTAATGGCTTTGTTTTGCTCTTGCTGGTAATTTTGTAAAATAGAATTCACATAATTACTGATGGTATTTGCTGTGTTGGGATCTGTTGCATCTGTAATAATTTGAATGGTCGCCTGATGATCTTTGATGAGATTTTTACTGAAGTCTTTTTCAAAGTTTAAAACGGCCTTTACTTTTCCTTTTTTAAAAACACCTTCAATATCGGCTTCTCGTTCAATAAGTTGTTTGATACTGAAATATTTTGAAGCAGAAATTTTATTAATAATCTCTTTGGTGGAAGCATCTTTAGAATGGTCTAAAATAGCAATATCTACATTGTTTATTTCGTTTGTAATAGCAAAACCAAACAGTAGAATTTGGACAATAGGCATCCCAAAAAGAATAAACAAAGAGCGTCTATCTCTAAAAATATGGTAAAATTCCTTTGTTATAAAACCTATAAATCTTTTCATACTACATTCCTGCGAATGCAGGAATCTCTTTTAAGTTTAACATTCTCACGGACGTGGGAATCTCATTTTTTGTCCCGCTGATTTCGCTGATATACGCAGATGTTTCATTTAGTTTCTGCGCTAATCTGCGTCATCTGAGGGCAAATGTTTTCATCCACGTGCTAATTTTAAAAACACATCGTTCATGCTATCCACTTTAAATTGTTCTTTTAATTTTTTAGGTGTATCTAAAGCTTCAATTTTACCATTCACCATAATAGACACCCGATCGCAATATTCTGCTTCATCCATATAATGCGTGGTTACAAAAATGGTGGTTCCTTCATGTGCAGCTCTGTAAATCATTTCCCAAAACTGACGTCTTGTAATTGGATCTACCCCACCAGTTGGTTCATCTAAAAACACAATTTTAGGTTCATGAATTAAAGCAACGGAAAACGATAATTTCTGTTTCCAGCCTAAAGGCAAGGAGCCTACTAATTGATTAGCTACTTCTTGAAGACCTAAATCGTCAATCAGTTCCTTGGTTTTTTCTTTGATTTTCAATTTGGATAATCCATAAATGCCACCAAAAAAAGTAATGTTTTCTTTGACGGTTAAGTCGTCGTATAAAGCGAACTTCTGACTCATATAGCCAATATTTTTTTTGATATCTTCTGCTTGCGTAAACACATCAAAACCGGCAACATGAGCAGCTCCTGAAGTAGGAATTGAAATTCCAATCAGCATTTTCATGGCTGTGGTTTTTCCAGCACCATTAGCACCAAGAAACCCAAAGATCTCACCTTTTTTAACTTCAAAAGTTATGGCGTTTACAGCTTTAAAATCTCCAAACATTTTTGTTAAACCTTCTGCTTGTATGACGTTGTTATTGTTCATTTATTATTTCGCTAATTCCATAAAACTATCTTCTATGGTTGCTTGGGTTTTTTCAATACGAATATTCGAAAGTTGCTGTGCTTCTAAATACTGTTTTAAGTCTTTCGGATTAAAATCGGTACGTTTATCTGTATAATGCACAAACTCTCCAAAAGGATAGACACTATGTTGATGTTGATACGCTTTCAAACTATTAATTAATTGATACATATTATTCGCGCTCACATCATATATAGTTTTTGGATATTGTTTTACAATGTTTTCAGGACTGTCAATTTGGAGAATTTCACCATCTTGAATCAATGCAATTCTGTCACATAGAGCAGCTTCATCCATATAAGGCGTGGAAACCAGAATAGTAATTCCTTTTTGTTGCAAGCGTTTAAGCATCTCCCAAAATTCCTTTCTAGATACAGGATCCACACCAGTTGTAGGTTCGTCTAAAAACAACACTTTAGGCTTATGAATTAAAGCACAGCTTAAAGCCAGTTTTTGTTTCATCCCTCCAGAAAGTTTTCCAGCTCTACGGTCTTTAAAAGGTTCTATTTGAACATAAATATCTTTAATTAACTCGTAGTTTTCTTCAATGGTAGTTCCAAAAATAGTGGCAAAGAACTCTAAGTTTTCTTCAATAGTTAAATCTTGGTACAAAGAAAATTTCCCAGGCATATAACCCACATGTTTTCTAATTTCCTTAAAGTCGTCTAACACATCAAAACCGGCCACTGTTGCATGTCCTTCGTTGGCAATTAACAAGGTAGTTAGGATTCTGAAAAGCGTGGTTTTTCCTGCGCCATCAGGTCCAATAAGACCAAAAAGCTCATTTGGTTTTACCTCAAATGATATTTTTTGAAGCGCTTTCACGTCTTTATAAGATTTCGATATGTTAGAAACAGTTATCCCCAAAATGTCTTAACTTTTTACAATTATTTTAGACTCTAAAACAACCTTAGAAGTAATGGAGTTTGAAATGAGACAGGCCTTTTCCGATTTTTCGATGATGCGTTCTGCACGTTCGCGTTTGGATTCGTCTGCAATTACCACTTCCGGGAATAGGTGAATTTCGCTCATAACAAATTTCCCATCCACTTTTTCTAAAATGCCTTTTGATGGACATTTAAAACTGATAAACTCCAATTTTGAATATTCAGAAATTGCCAAAAACGTGGTCATTAAACAACTGCTTACTGCAGCTGTAAACAAATGTTCTGGCGACCAGATATGTGGCATGCCTTTATCAAATTCAGGTGGTGTTGCGACTTCTATACAATTTGTTTCTTGAGTCGCTTCGTTTTGTAGTTCTGGAGAACACATGGTGCCTTTACGGTCTTGTGTCCAGTTGATATCTACATTGTAAATATGTTTTTCCATGATAAATATTATTTAAAATAGGTAGTATAAGCATTTAAATTATCCTCGATGCTTTTTAAGGCTGTTGCACCTTCTTCAGTGGTTTTTGTTTCTAGAAGCACATCAATTTTTTCAATTAATGGATGTAAAAACACATGAAGATTGTCGTGTGAAGGCCCTGTCATAGTGCATTCTTTAACCAAAGTGTTTTTTCTCTCGTTTAATTTATTGGCTAGACCTAAATAGTCTTCAACGGTTTCTGTTTTGCTTTCAGAAATTAGTTTTAGCATATCGTTTACACCATCAGTCGTTTCAATATTTGCTTCCCATTGCGAGCCATTATCCATTTGAATCTCATTCATCCAGTCGTTGTTTAATGCTGAACTTGCGTGATGCGTGTCGTGATTTTCATGTGATACGACTTCAACTGACTCTTGAATAGTTTGTTCTGTAGCCGCTTCTTCTTTTTTGTTGTTGCAACTTGAAAGAATAAATGCCAACATTGCGAATGATAAAATTGTTTTTTTCATAATATTTGAATTTAAAGGTTGATTTTTAATTATTTAGATTTATTTATTTGTTTAAGACGTTTTGAGCCACATTTCGGCTGGCATGCCAATTTTTAAACTTCCATCGTTTATTACAGTAACTTTTACAGCATAAACCAAAGCAACACGTTCTTCTTTTGTTTGAATAATTTTTGGTGTAAATTCAGCTTCCGAAGCTATCCATGTAACGGTTCCTTTATAATCCTTCATAGCATCTCCAGCATCAATTTTGACAGTTACTTCCTCTCCAATTTTTAAATGAGCCAGTTGGGTTTCACTTATAAAAACACGCAACTCCATGTTGTTTAAATCGGCAATTTTATATAATGGTTTTCCAAAAGCTGTAATTTCATCTGGTTCAGCGTATTTTGTTAAAACAGTTCCATTGATCGGATTGATGATTTTACATTTTTCAATCTGGTCATCAATTTGTTTTAATTGTACATCGATACTTTTTAATTCGTTCACAACAGGAGCGTTTTGGATTTCAACACTTCTAATTTGTTGTTTTATCACATCTATTTCACCTAAAACATCATCCAATTGTTTTTGGGTTCCAGCTTTGTCTTTTATCAAGTTTTCAGTTCTGGTTTTATTAATGTTTGCTGTTTTTAATTTGGCTTTTAACACAGCTATTTGAGATAAAACCCCTTGAGATTTAGAACTAATAACATCTTTTGAGACCAAAAGTTGTTCACGTTTTAATGCCAAAGGAATGGTGTCTATATAACCTATAAAAGCTTCCTTTTTAAGCGCATCGCCTTCGTTGACTTGAAAAACCATGAGTTTGCCATTGTTTTCAGCAGAAACGGTTATTTCAGTAGCTTCAAAATTCCCGTAACCATCAGCTTTTCCATTCGAATCGCTACATGAAACCAGACTTAATGTGCCTATGCTAATTCCTATAAAATATGTGTGAATGTATTTCATCTTTAATTTCCTTGAGTAATGTTATAATTTGCTTTTGCCAATTCTAATTGGATGTTATGTGTTACCAGCATGTTTTCGGCTTCAAATAAATTGGTTAATTCGGTTATATAAGTAGATGTGGTAATCACCCCGTTTCTTAATTGAGATTCTGTTGCTAACAACACGTCTTTTCTAAGATTTATAATTTCTGAATCTATAAGAATGTTTTCAGAAATCTTATGAATCTCTGTTTCATATTGATTGAGTTCTATATTGTTATTCAATTGAAAAATTTCAGTTTCATTATCAACAATATCTTTATTAATCATTAAAGATTCGCGTTTCTTTTTATTGGCATTCCAATCGAATACATTCCAATTTAATTTCACACCAACAGTATAAAACGGCTGAAAAGTATTATCCAACATATTTAATCCAGGGTTTCCAATACCTCCTGTTGCAAATCCGAATAGTTTTGGGATATTCTCTTTTTGAATAAGTTGTTCCTGACTTTCAATTTCTTCTTTTTTAAGTTGAAATAAATCCATTTCTGGACGCTGAGTTGTAGGAGTGAGGCTGGTTGAAATTTGAGGTTCTTGAAACTTGGTTGAAACATCTAAAGGTTGACCAATTAAAGCTGATAAGGTTTCAACTAACACCTTTTTATTGTTATTAATGTCCGAAAATTGTTGCTTAATCCTTAATAATTCTGCTTCAATAACTTTATCTGAAGATGGTAATATGGTTCCATATTGAATTCCAGATTTTACTTCCTTTAGCTTACTTTCCAATTGTGTTTGCTTGGTTTCTAATAAACTAAAAGATTCATTAGAAAGCAAAATGGAGAAGTAAAGTTGGTTTACCTGTTGCTTTAATTGGTATAAACTAACTTCTAATTGTTTCTGCTGGGTTTTTAATTGAGCAGATTTTACTTTCGAAGAAGCATCGATAAAACCACCGTTGTATATTAACTGATTTACAGAAAGCGTTGCGCGATACTGGTCGTTATTAGGTGGCTCAACTCCAGTGTTTTCTAAGGGGATTTGAGTCACATCGGATAAATATGCCGCTTGTGCATCAAATCCTAATTGTGGAAGTTTTGCTGTGTCAATGGCGTCTAACTCTAACTGCGTTTTACTTTCTAATAAAGTGCTTTGTTTGACTAAGGGGTAATTTTCAGATACCAATTGATAACACGTTTCCAAAGTAATTTGCTGTTGCGCCCAACTTAGCGTCACAAATAAAAAGAAAACCAATATGCTAAAAGTTGTTTTCATTTTAATGTTGTTTTATCGAATTAATTATAAATTCTGAAACTTCTGTTTTTCGTTGTTCCATGAGTGCTTTAAAACCTTTATCGTCTTCTTTTGTAAAGGCTTTTATAAGGGGTTTTGCTACAAAAGGGAAGATGTTTAAGGCTAGAATGTTAATAAAAAGCTGATCGCCTTTAGTTGGTTTTAAAATACCCTGACTGACTTCTAATGCTACTTGCTGTTTAAACTTTTCAATATTTAAAAATGTGTTATTTTCTTGAATGGTTTTTATAAAGTCAGGATTCCTATTAAGCTCTTGTATAATAAAGTTTGGTAAATACGGATGTTTGATAATGAACGATATATAATTTGATGTGAAGTTTTTCACCTTGTCCTCAATTGAAGAATCATCATTTAAAACCTTATTTAATTGTGGTGCCAATAAAGAAAAGGCATTTTTAAATACCGCTTCAAAAAGCAACTGTTTGCTTTTATAATAATAATGAAGCATGGCTTTATTAATTCCTGCAACATCTGCTATCTCTTGCATTCTTGCACCATCCATTCCTTTTGTTTGAAACACGTTTTTAGCTGCATCTAAAATTTGTTCTTCTGTATTACTATCCTTTACTTTCGCCATTATCTAACTAATTAGTTTAACCATTTGGTTAACAAAGATAATAAAATTTTCTAATTCCTAGTATAAAATTGAAATTTGTAACAATATATAAGGTTGTTAGGTATAATAAGATGCTGATTATCAATGATAAAAGAGAGTGGGGTATTGCTTAAAAATTTTTGAAATTACAATAAAACTAATAGATCTTTGTGGATGATAGTTAGTAAGTTCTTATTAATTGTCTGTAATGATTTCTACAATTAACCTTATTTTTAATTGTACATCTGGCTAAAATATCAAACTTAATTATTGTATAAAATATACTAATTATTATATTAGCTTAAAAACAGTTTATGTCTATCAAAACAGGGTTTTTATTTCTTTTCATTTCTTTTTGTTTTACTTATCATGTGATAGCGCAGACTGATTCTATTACTTCGAATAATATTAATATTGAATATACAGATAAGGGTTTTGCTTTTAGCACTCCGGATAACAAGTACTTATTGCATGTTGAATCACGATTTCAATTTCGATTTGCAACACCAAACGATCAAAACCCACTAAATTATAATGACTTTTTTGAAGGTCATAAAACAACTTTTAAAATTAATAGAGCCAGATTAAAAATTGGAGGACATGCGTATAAGCCTTGGTTGAAATATTATTTTGAATATGAGTTATCGCAGGGAAATTTGTTGGATTTCCGAATTATGATTGAACGCTGGGAGTTTTTTAAAATAAAGGTTGGACAATGGAAAACCTATTATAATCGGGAACGTGTTATATCTTCAGGGAAGCAACAAATGGTTGATAGATCTATAATTAATAGACCTTTTACATTAGACAGGCAGCAAGGTATTGAGTTTTACGGAAGGGTGTTTCCAGGAAGTTTAGCAGATTTCACCTATCATTTATCCATTTTAACTGGGGCTGGACGAGGTTCTACTACGAATGACGATAATCATTTAATGTATGTTGGAAGGTTGCAATGGAATATGTTTGGACGTGAATTAGGAATGACTGGTTCTGATTTATCTTTTCACAAAAAACCTACAGGATTAATTGCTTTGGCTGCTGCTACAAATAGAAGTCCTTATACGCGATTTTCGCAAGCGGGAGGAGGAGAACTAACTGGTTTCGAAGAAGGAATTCCAGGTCAATACCGAGTAAATCAAGCACTTTTAGAAACAGCATTTAAGTACAAAGGTTTTTCTTGGCAGAATGAGTTTCATGTAAAAACCGTAAAAGATTACGTAAATCTGCAAACCAGAAACTTAAGAGGATATTATTTTCAAGCAGGTTACTTTTTTTCTAATATTTTAGACTTTGTTCCTGAACCATTAGAGCTTGCTGGTATTTATACTAATTACCAGCCGGATTTAGAACTATCTCATAATTATGAAAGAGAAATAGGAATGGCCTTAAATTGGTTTTTTAGCGGACATAGAAATAAATTAACTATGGAATTTACACATTTCAAATTTCTAAGTTCAAACTTTCAAGACCCTAAAGAATGGCGATTTCGTGTACAATGGGATATTTCGTTTTAATCAATAACGATTAATTTGTAAGCTTAATTAACCTCATTTAATATGCTGTAAACCAATTCTTTAGTTGGCTTTTTATTTTTAATTTTGCTTCTTAAATCTTCAAATGAGAATCTAAAGTCACATCCGTCTTTATACGCCGAACATCCATAAGCTGTTTTACCTTTTACAACCGTTCCCTTTTTACATTTTGGACAAGTCAAAGTATCTGGAATAACTTTTGATTTTGTTTTTTTAGGTTCTAAAACAAGTTGAAAAGCTTCATCAAAACGCAGCAACCCTTCGGCTGTTCCAGAATCTGTTTTAAAGCCTTTTAAATTTACAGTCGAACCTTTTTGGAGTAATCTTAAAAACTGCTTTTCGGAGATTTTCTTATCATATAATTTAAAAGGAAGAATAAATTTACAACCTTCTTTATATGCTGAGCAGCCATAAGCTGATTTCCCTTTAATAAGTGTCCCTTTTTTACATTTAGGGCAAGTTTCAGCTGCAATTCCTGCTTTTTTCTTTTGTTGCGCTTTTGCTTGTCGTTGCTTGGCTATTGTAGCTTGAGAAATATTGGCGCGTTTTGTTTCGCTTCTTACTTCATAGACCAATTCATCGACCATTTTTTTCATATTGATAATGAATTGTCTTGCGCTAAATTCCCCTTTTTCAATATCTTTTAATTGCTTTTCCCATAAACCAGTGAGTTCGGCAGATTTTAAAAGTTCATTTTGAATGGTGTCAATTAAAGCAACTCCCGTAACCGTAGGTAAAATTTGTTTTTTGTTACGCTTAATATATTGACGTTTAAAAAGGGTTTCTATAATATTAGCTCGTGTGGAAGGACGTCCAATACCATTCTCTTTCATTAAATCACGCAGCTCATCGTCGTCCACCTGTTTACCCGCAGTTTCCATTGCGCGTAGGAGAGAAGCTTCAGTAAATTGATTAGGTGGTTTGGTTTGTTTTTCTAGAAAACTAGGCTCATGAGGGCCTTTTTCACCTTTAACAAAGGTTGGAAGGATATCTGATTCTTTCCCACCTGAAGGACGAGCAGACTTGTCTTTTTCGTCAGCTTCGAAAACTACGCGCCATCCCTTTTTAAGAATTTCTTTTCCGGTAGTTTTAAAGTTCACATCAGCAGCTTTTCCTATGACAGTGGTGTTAGATACAGAACAATCCTCGTAAAAAACAGCTATAAAGCGTTTTGTAATAATATCGTAAACCTGCTGCTGGTTGTATTGTAAATTGGTCTGCATACCGGTTGGAATAATAGCATGGTGATCTGTAACTTTCTTATCGTTAAAGACTTTAGACGATTTCTTTATTTTCTTGCCTAAAAGTGGTTGTGTTAATTCGGCATAGTTAGTTAATTTCTGAAGAATTCCTGCCACTTTTGGATACACATCATTAGGTAAAAAGGTTGTATCTACTCTCGGGTAGGTTACCACTTTCATTTCATACAACTTCTGAACAATTTTTAAAGTGTCATCTGCCGAAAATCCAAATTTGGTATTGCAATACACCTGTAAACCCGTTAAATCGAAAAGCTTTGGCGCATATTCTTTACCTTTCTTTTTGGTAACGGAATCTATTTCAAATTCGTGTTCTTTTACCTTATTTGCTAAAATTTCACCGTCTTCCATTTTAGTGAAGCGTCCTTCTTCGTAAGAAAAAACCGTATCGCGATATAAGGTTTGTAATTCCCAATAGGGTTGTGGCTTAAAGTTTTCAATTTCTTTAAACCTGTTTACAACCATGGCAAGCGTAGGAGTTTGCACACGTCCAACGGAGAGTACTTGTTTATAACCTCCATGTTTTACAGTGTATAACCTCGTGGCATTCATACCTAGTAGCCAATCTCCAATGGCTCGTGAAAATCCGGCATAGTAGAGATTGTCGTAATCTTCAGAAGGTTTTAGCTTTTCAAATCCTTCTTTAATAGCTTCCGTTGTTAAAGATGAAATCCAAAGTCTTTCAACTTTTCCTTTATAGTTGGCTTGATCTAGAACCCATCGTTGAATGAGTTCTCCTTCCTGGCCAGCATCCCCACAATTAATAACAACTTCGGCTTTATCGAAAAGACTTTTTACAATATTGAATTGTTTCTGGATCCCCGAATTACTTACCACCTTGGTTTTAAACTTTTCAGGCAGCATAGGTAAGTTATTCAAATCCCAACTTTTCCAATGCGCTTTATAGTCGTTTGGCTCCATAAGTGTGCACAAATGTCCAAAGGTATAAGTTACAGCATATCCATTGCCTTCATAATAGCCATCGCGCTTGCTGTTTGCTCCAAGAACGGAAGCAATCTCTCTGGCAACACTAGGTTTTTCGGCAATACATACTTTCATTTTTTACTTTTTTATGGGACATGCAAAGTACATCTTTTTTATAAAATTTAAGTAATGAAATCTGCTTCTGTTATCAATTTTTATTAAAAATATTTGTGATTTTATTTTCTTAATCGTAATATTGCGATTAATAAAATGACAGATTATTATGGGAATTACAAAATCGGAAATATTTACTGAGGAACAAAACAACATAGCGCAAATTGCTAAAGTTTTTGGGCACCCAGCTAGAGTAGCTATTATTCAGCATTTATTTAAAATAGATAGTTGTGTTTGTGGCGATTTAGTCAATGAAATTGGTTTAGCACAACCTACAATTTCTCAGCATTTAAAAGAATTAAAAAAGCTAGGGATTATTAAAGGAAGTATTGAAGGTACTAGTGTTTGTTATTGTATAGACCAGGATAAATGGAAGAATGTAAAACAAATAATTACTCAATTTTTAGAGCAAGAAACAGGAATAAATAACGATTGCTGTTAACATTAGATTTAACATATTTAAACCGATTTATGTATAAAGAAATTAGAGGTATTATCGGATCTTTGGACGTTTCAACTCTTCCTTTAGAACGTAAAAAAATACTACAAGAACTAATAGAGTACATTCAAGAAAAAGTCTCAGGAAAGCAAGAAATCCGTTTAAACTTTATTTGCACTCACAATTCTAGACGTAGCCATTTGGCACAGGTTTGGGCACAAACACTGGCTCATCATTTTCAAATATCTCAGATGTTTTGTTATTCTGGAGGTACAGAAGTCACTGCTTTATTTCCTAAAGTAGTAAAAACTCTAGAGTTGTCAGGCTTTTATATCCAGAAATTATCAGAAGAAAGCAATCCAGTTTACAGTATGAAGTATTCAGAAAATAAACATCCAATTATAGGTTTTTCTAAAACCTTTGATGATGTTTTTAATCCGAAATCTAATTTTGCAGCTATTTTGACCTGCTCGCAAGCTGATGTTGGATGTCCGTTTATAGCTGGAGCTGAAAAGCGTATTCCAATAACTTATGAAGATCCTAAAGTATCTGATGGCTCGCCAAACCAAAAAGAAGTTTATTCAAACAGAAGCTTGCAAATTGCAACTGAAATGTATTATGTTTTTTCACAAATAAATAAATAAGATGGCATCAAATAAAAAACTAAGTTTTCTAGATAGTTATTTAACCCTTTGGATTTTTATTGCTATGGGAATTGGCGTAGGTCTTGGCTATTTAATTCCATCTATTCCAGATTATATTAATTCGTTTAGTAGTGGTTCAACCAATATACCTATCGCAATTGGGTTAATTTTAATGATGTATCCGCCTTTAGCAAAAGTGAATTATGCCTTACTACCAAAAATTTTTAAGGATGTAAAAATCTTATCTATATCCTTGGTTTTAAATTGGATTGTTGGACCAGTTTTGATGTTTATTCTGGCCATTACATTTCTTCAGGATTATCCGGAATACATGGTTGGTTTAATATTGATTGGTCTAGCCAGATGTATTGCTATGGTTTTAGTTTGGAACGATCTGGCTGAAGGTAACAGCGAATATGGAGCTGGTTTGGTAGCTTTAAATAGTATTTTTCAAGTATTTGCTTATAGTTTTTATGCCTGGATATTTATAACCATTTTACCACCTTATTTTGGGTTTGATGGAGCTATTGTTGATATTTCCATAACAACTATTGCAGAAAGTGTACTTATTTATTTAGGAATTCCTTTTTTATTAGGTTATTTAAGTAGAAAAATATTAGTGAAATTAAAAGGAGAAATTTGGTATAACGAGGTATTTATTCCTAAAATTTCACCAATAACATTAATTGCCTTGTTATTCACAATTGTAGTCATGTTTTCGTTGAAGGGGGAATTAATAGTAGAAATTCCTATGGATGTTGTCATTATTGCAATTCCACTGTTAATTTACTTCACCTTGATGTTTGTAATTGGTTTTTTTGTTAGTAAAGCTATGGGAGCAACTTACGATAAAAATGCTGCTATTGCTTTTACAGCAGCAGGAAATAATTTTGAATTAGCCATAGCAGTTGCTATTGCAGTGTTTGGTTTGAATTCAGGTCAAGCCTTTGCAGGTGTTATTGGTCCCTTGGTAGAAGTACCAGCTTTAATACTATTAGTAAGAATATCTTTTTGGTTAAAGAAAAAATATTATTAATTCTTAGGTAAAGTTATTCTTATAAATATCTTGTATATTTGAATTAATTAAACACTAATTTCATTTTGTACAGTGATGTTTTTCAGGCATTTGCTATTAAGTATTTGTTTATTTCTTAGTTATATTTGCTATGCTCAAGAAACAATAACAAATACTGAAGCTTTAAAACAATTTGATTCTATAACATTTGTTATGGATCAAACTTTTCCTGAGGATGAATACAAAACCTACAAAAGAGAATCGTTTTCAGAACAACAACTTCAAACTTATTTATCGCAACACTTTCAAAGATTAGATTTACTACCTTATATCGAAGGTCGTCATGTATTTAAAATTAATAATTATTTACATTCTGGTAATTGGTTTCGCCAATTGGGTTTTCCAAAAGAATCTAATAAATGGTATAAAAAGTTTTTTGATTATTATAATGCTCATGAGCAAGATTTAAAAACTTTTGAAAGAGATTCCTTGGTTACAATGATAATCTTCTCGCATAGTATTTTAGCAGAGAATTATGCAAATATGGGTTTTTTGGATAGTGCTGCTTTGGAGCATAAAAAAAACATCAAATTTGCTAAAGAATTAAATATTATTTCAACACCTTCAGCTTATAATAATTACGGTTTGTTTCTCTACTGGAACAAGAATGAATTAGACTCTGCTTTAGTGTATTTTAATAAAGCTTATTCCTTAACAAAGCGCAATTTTCCAAATCATATATTTTTAGGAAGTATAAGGGATAATTTAGCTGATATTTACTTAGAATTAGATCAGCCAGAAAAAGCCAGATTACTTTATAAAAAGAATTTTGATTTTTATCTTAAAACAAAAGACGAAGAGTCCAATCAATTGGATATACCACGTTATATTAGTGCTGGAACACAATTAGTAAAAACTGAAATAAAACTTAACCTGTTGAATAATGCAAAACAAACTTTTGCAGAACTTCAAAAAAACTTGTTTGAAACAGAGTTTAAGAATAAAATATCTAGTAAGTCGCGTTTAGAGTTTTTAAAAGCACAAGAAGACTTATTTATTGCTCAAAACAATTACGAAGCTGCTTATAAAGTTTCCTTAAATAGAAACCGCATCAAGGATAGTCTTAATGCTATATCTAAAATAGCAGACAGAAAATGGCAAGATGAATTGAATACAATTTCACTTGATAGAGTAGCGTTAAACTTTAAAATAGATAGAATTGAGAAAGAAAATAAAATTAACAATCAGCGTTCAAAACTTTGGATTGTTAGTTTAACGTCTTCATTGGTTTTAATCCTAATGCTATCATTATTTTTAAGAAGACGTCAGCATATTATAAATGCTAAAAATAAGCAGCTGTTAGCTGAACAAGAATTAGAACTTACAGCTGTGAAAAATACACAACTAAAATCTGAGATTGAATCCAAGCAAAGAGATTTGTCAGATTTTGCTATTAATTTAACGCAGAACCAAGAATGGGCTAAAGAGTTAGCAGAAAAAATTAAAGACATCCATAAAGCTAGCTCTAATGAACAAAAATCTTTATTGGCAGATCTGGAACAAGACATTAAAAATAAAACTGAGGTTGATATTGAAACCAAAGATTTTTATGAGCGTTTGGATAAGTTAAGCGATTCATTTTATAAAGAGTTAACTCACCAATTTCCAAATTTAAGTAAAAATGAAATTAGGCTTTGCTCATTAATTCGATTAAAAATGGATAGTAGAAGTATAGCTACCTTACAAAATATAACTTTAGCTTCCTTAAATACAAGTCGCTACCGACTTCGTAAAAAATTAAATCTTCAAGAAAATATTGATTTGGATGACTTCATTCAAAACATATAACAATATGATTATCATCAGGTTATATTGTATAAATTAACATTTACATATTATTTGTCTATTAAAAGTCTATTGTTTGTTCATTAGCAGTCTATTCAAAAATTTAGGTAACAGGCGTTTTTCATAATACTTTAGTTTCATCAAAATTCAGAGAAGTATTAATAGCATTTATTGTATAACTAATAAAAACATATTATTATGAAAACGTTTGTATTTGGTATTATTTTTTTAGGATTTACCAACCTAGTAACTGCACAACAAGATGTGGTATTTTTGGATATCAATAACGAGATGTCATATTCCAAAAACAATAGTAACAATAAATTTATTAATCAGGAATATGTAAATCACACTACTGATAAAAGTATTTCAAAAAAAATATTAAAACTTCAAAATATAATAGCTAACTATAACATTATATCTGCTGAAGTTTATAATTCAAAGGCCAACACTACCTATACTGTTACGTTTACAGAAGGTGATAATTTTTTAGAAGCAATATATGATGAAAATGGTATATTATTAAGTAGTCATGAGAATTATCAAGCTATTAAGTTGCCTTATGAAGTGAGTTCCAAATTAATTAAGGACAATCCAGGATGGGCTTTAAAGCAGGTATATTGCAATATTAAATACACCAAGGGTGTAGATGCTCAAATTGTCTATAGAGTTGTTTTAAATAATGGTAAAAAAACCAAAAAAGTGACTATAAACATCTAACCAATTTTTTAGTTAATTATTGGCAAACGGAGCCTATTTGAAATAAATAGGTTCTGTTTTATGTTATAGAACTTTCTCAATAACCAATTTTTGACCAATACGTAACGTAGAATTTTGTCTTATATGATTGGTTTTGCACAAAGAATAAATACTTACATTGTTCTTTGAAGAGATTCTAGAAAGAGTGTCACCTTTTTTAACTATATATACTATAGGAGCCCTATTCATACTTGCTAAAGCCTCCTCTTCGGTTGAAAATATCTCTAATTTACTTTGTCGTCTACTATTGTGTAATTCTGGTCTTGTTGATGTTTTTGTAATCCAAAGATCTTTAGATTTAACTAGATTATCTTCATCAAAATATAACAAATTCTCAGGATGTATATGGATCCCATTATAAGTCATTTCTAAATGCAGATGACTCCCTCTAGCATTTCCTGAAGCTCCTCCTTTTCCTAAATATGATCCAGCAACAACTGTATCGTTTTCTTTAACACCATATCTAGACAAATGTGCATAAAGTGTTTCTAAACCGTTATGATGCCTGACAACAACTGTTCTGCCATGTCCAGAACTATAATCAGCAAATCGAACTACACCATCAAACATAGCAAACAAGCTATCTCCAGTTACAAGATCAATATCAATGCCTTTGTGAGCACGACCCCAACGCCAACCATAACGAGAGGTAACAACCTTTTTCTTTGATATTGGAGATACATAATTAGAATCTTTAAATTGTATATGTATAGGATAAGCAACTTCAGTATCATAATCAATTTTTATTTTGCTGGTATCCCAAAAATCTGCAGTAATATCTACTGTTTCTGGCTGATTATTGAAAGTGGCTAAATATTGACTTAAACTATCTATAAATTGTGATGATTCTGGTGAATTTACTTCAGGAGATTTATTTTGTGCTAATGTATTGTAGGATACACACAAAAATACAAGGGCAATTATTAATTTCATATATTATTAATTATCAAATCACTAACTCATTTTTTTAGTGATTTGCTGTTGATGTTACATATCTTTCCGACGAAAATAATAAAAACAACGATAAATTACACACAGTATTGTATTTTGAGCCTAGCTTTTGATAAAATTTAACACTTATTATTCTATAAAGCAGTTAATATGTTGATTTTATATACATTGTATTGTGCGTTGAGTATAAGTATTTAACAAAATATATTTTCATGTACATAGAGTATATCTATTAAATAATTAATATTTGATATAGAAAAAATATGAAATCATAACAATTTTGTCTAACTTTGCATATCAAAAAGTTAAACACAAATAACAAAGCAGTTATGAATAAACTCATATTATTTTCCATTCCATTTATATCTTTTTTTATTATTTATAGTTTTAAATCAAATCAAAACATGCAAACAACAGAAAGTCTTTATAACATTTCAATTAATAGTCTAACAGGAGAACCTATAGATTTAAGCAGCTTTAAAGGGAAGAAAATTCTTTTTGTAAATACAGCATCCGAATGTGGGTTTACGGGACAATACGAAGGTTTGCAAAAGCTTTACAATACCTATCAAAATAAATTGGTAGTTATAGGAGTTCCATGCAACCAGTTTGGAGGTCAGGAACCAGGATCAGCCACAGAAATACAATCCTTTTGTAAACAGAATTATGGGGTTACTTTTTTAATGACAGAGAAAGTAGATGTTAAAGGAAGTAATCAACATCCTTTGTATGCGTGGTTAACAAAAAAGGAGTTAAATGGTAAGAAAAACTCCTCGGTTAAGTGGAATTTTCAAAAGTATTTAATAGATGAAGAAGGTAATTATATTGATTACTTTTATTCAATTACCAAGCCTAACAGCTCAAAAATCACAAAGTTACTATAATGAGTAGAGCTGTTTTAATTATTCTGTTTTTAGTCATTAATTTTTTTGCATTAGGTCTTGGGCGTTGGTTTATGGGATCTGGAGCAACATCTGATTGGTATTTGGGTTTAAATAAAGCACCTTGGACACCTCCTGGCTGGGTTTTTGGCGCTGCTTGGACTCTTATAATGGTTTGCTTTTCTTTTTATATGGCAAGTTTGGTGAAGAGTCATGTTAATTATTATGTAATAGGTTTGTTTGTCCTGCAATTATCTTTAAATATCTTATGGAATTATGCTTTTTTTAATCAACATTTGGTGGTAATTGGACTCATTATCATTGTTGTTTTAACGCTAGTTGTTGCCTTTCTTTTGTTTAAATATATGGCGGTTTTACAATTAGAAACCTGGTTGATTGTTCCATATCTGGTATGGTTATTAATTGCCACAAGTTTAAATGCGTATATTTTTTATAACAATTAATTTAATTCTAGTAGTACATGAATTTTTCTACAAAAGGCAGAGTTTACACGCTATCTTCAAAACAAAAATTACCCATTTCAATCGATGACGCTTGGGAATTTTTATCAAATCCTAAAAATTTAAAAACTATTACACCAAACTATATGGGGTTTCATATTATCTCTGGCGCAGAGAAACCAATGTTTGCTGGACAGATTATTCAATACATTGTTACCCCTGTGTTAGGAATTAAAACTCAATGGGTAACCGAAATAACGCATGTTACAAATAAAAAATATTTTGTCGATGAACAGCGTTTTGGTCCCTATTCTTTATGGCACCACAAACACTTTTTAAAAGAAATTGATGGAGGTGTGGAAATGGAAGATATTATTGATTATAAAATTCCGTTTGGCTTTTTAGGTAGATTAGTACATCCAATTTTAGTAAAACCAAAACTCATCGAGATTTTTAACTATCGTACAAATAAACTAAACGAACTCTTTGGGAAATTATGCTAATAACTTTTAATATACATGGTACTTTATAATTCTAAATTTAAAACCAATCTCTCTCAATGGCAGGTAGTTAATGATGTGGTTATGGGAGGCTGCTCTCATGCACAATTTGCTTTAAATAAGGCTGGTTTTGGCGAGTTTTCTGGACACGTTTCTTTAGAAAATAATGGTGGATTTTCTAGCGTTAAATACAGCTTTAGTCTATTAGATGTGGATAACTATGATAAAATTCATTTAAAATTTAAAGCTGAACCATGTCGATTTCAATTCCGATTAAAATCTAATATCACCGACAGACATTCTTATGTATCCTACTTCAAAACGTCCGGTGATTGGCAAGAAATTGAATTTGATTTAACTGAGTTTTATCCAAGATATCGAGGTAGAAATTTACAGCTCTCAAAATATCCAGGTAAATTTTTGGAAGAAATCGGTTTCTTAATCGCTAATAAAAAAACTCAAGACTTTAAATTGGAAATTGCTCAGATTTGGTTAGAATAATTTTTAAAATCTTTAAAATAAAAAGTGTATTACATCGATACTTTTGCAATTTTTTTTCATTTCATCGTAAAATTATTTAGTTCATAAGATTTTTTATGAAGCAATACTTCTAAATATATAGTTTTAAACGAATTATATATTTAAAGTCTCATGAGAAAGCTATTGTTTATTTTAATTATCTCTTGTTTTTTTAGTTCTAATATGGAATTATTGGCACAAGATTCAGCTAATGTTTTGGAAGAAATTCCATTCGATTATATGACTAGAAGTCCTATTTATGATTATTCTGAAAAACAGTTAAATAATACGGACACCATTCCTAGTTTTCAGACCCAAGAAAATAAATTAAAAATTACTGGTACTATTTTCCAAAGTGACGGTGTAACCCCTGCAAAAGACGTTATTCTTTTTATTGAACAACCAAACGAAGATGGCGAATACGATTTAAAATTTGAAAACGATAAACGCTATGTAAACCATAGAGCATGGATTAAAACAGATGCTAACGGACATTATACATTTTATACTTTTATTCCGGGGTCTTACAGACATAGTAAGGAACTTAGGCACATTCACCCAATAGTTAAAGAAGCAGGAAAACCAGAATATAAATTAAATACTTTAATATTTGAAGACGACCCTTTTTTAACTAAGGCATGTAGAAAAAGATTAAATAAAAAAGGTTTTACTAGTATCCTTACTACTTTAAAAAAGGAAGATATGTATGTCTCTAATTATAATATTATACTACCTGAAGCACTAGCTGAAACCAAATAATTATCAAAATTTAATAAAAATAAAAGGCAAGTAGAAAAAGTTTTCTACTTGCCTTTATTAGTTTATATGCTTGATGAAATTTCAATAACCATAAAGTATTTATGGTGAATAAAGCTGGCAAAAAGTTTTTTTAATCTTTTAATTACAGTTTATAATTATTCTAATTATAATAAAACATACCATAAACCATTATTATTTAATAATTTACCGGAATTGTGCTACTCAAAAATTTACTATCTTTCAGCATCCCTATTTTTAGTTAATAAGTCAAAACCTTTTTTTAAGAAGAAAAATATCTAAGGACCTTATAATTAAATATATATTAAATGGAAATCATTAAAATTAAAACAGGAGAGCAAGTAAAACTTGCGGTAAAAATTAGCTCAGATGCCAACGTAGGCTCGAATGTGAGCCTTAACGATGTGGTTATTAGAAAGAGTACCATTACTAATTTTACGGTGTCTCTAGGAAGTATAGACCAGATAGATGGCAACATCTTGTCCGTTGTGTCCAACTTTTTTGCTCATAGTAAGATAGATGCTATAATAGAAACAACGATAGTTGAAATTACTATCTCATCAGAAACAACGAATGTAAATATTCTAGCTGAAAAAGTTAAGCTCAACACCATGTTGTTTATGGCTTTTATAGTATTAAAATTAGAAAAGGAATAGATCATGAAAACACAACTAACAACATGTATTGTCTGTTTGATGTTTATTATTGGTCAAGCACAACAAATAGATCTAAGCAAGTTTACCTTATCTAATGGTTCTAGTCCTGCCTTTATTTTGGTTGGAGAAACCCCAACTGAAATTTATACACCCGAGAATCTAAAAGCACTAACCTTGCATGTGCAGGAGAATTTTGGTGAAAGTATTTCTATAGAAGCTACGCCATATTTTCTAATCAATCAACAACGGAAAGATCGTACTTATCAGAAGTATATTGGTGTGTTACATGATCCTAAAAGTGATGAAATTGTTCAAAAGCCATTTAGCGGTCTCAACACCACAACCATATCATTTGCTTATGTGGACAAAGAGTTTGCAGGTTTGGAAGGTGAGCATAAAACCTATTCTTTAGGGATAAGAACAACGGTTCTTCGGTTTTATAACAAAGACAAAGTGCATGCCAATACAATTGGAATGGCAACTGCTTTATCCAATATTACAGTTCCAAGCGAAGTGTTACTACAAGGAGAAGAAGCCATTCAAAACTATTATCAAGAGCATCAAGATGAAATTAACGCACTTATTGAACCTTTTCAGAAACAAATCAAACCCTTATTCCGATTAGATGCAGCCATGGGTTATAGTGTCTTGTTTAAGGAGAATAAAACAAACTCTGGAACAGCAAACCGTTTAGGAGTTTGGTTAACAGCAGAAACAAGTTTGATTCTTAATGAAGGAAGTGAAGCCAAAACAAACAACTATTTTAATTTTTTACTTACAGCACGTTATATTGAAGATGGTTTTAATGCCTTTGCAAATAACTATTTTACCAGTTATTACAGGGATCTTGGTGGAAAACTTGAATTTGAATTCGGTAAAGTAGGTTTTGGTTATGAATATATATCCAGAAATGGAGTAATTAATAGCGAACGTTCAGTTGGAAACATCCGGTTTACCATTACTAAAGATATAAGTATTTCGGGTGGTTTTGGGAAGGATTTTGAAGGTCCAGATGGTGAGAACCTTCTTACTATTATTGGGATAAATTGGGGTATAAATACAGGGAATAACAAAGTAAGCCTTAATTAATGTCTCATCTAGAGGCACCTGTTTCATGAAAATAATCAAGCTTAAATGTTTAAGAAATCCTCATACTTTACGTGTTTTATTTATAACATTAATTATTTTCACTTATCTTTGCTTTCTTCAATATGATAATAACATTTTAAAGTAGATACTCTATGTATCAAATTTTCTGATTTCTTTGTTTTAGACATCCCATATAATCTTAAAATTAGCATCTAAAAGGAATTACATCTTTAAACTATTATCATTTAAGTATCTATAAGTATTTGAGGATAGAGGCTAACTATAAACTTATATTAATAGCTATTGAAAACAATTTTTAAATTAAAACAAAACAAATGATTAAAAACTTAATTAATAAAATTTTTAAACCAAAAAACGTAAATCAAACCAAAGAAGGAACCGTAAAGTTTTTTAATAATGCTAAAGGCTTTGGTTTTATTACAATTACAGACTCAGAAGAGGAAATTTTTGTGCATAAAAACGGACTTAAAGACCGAATTCGTCAGAATGATAAAGTCACCTTTAATGTTGAAAAAAGCCCTAAAGGACCAAATGCTGTAAATGTAAAAAAAGCATAACCAACAAACATAAATTTTATAAAAGCTGTCATTTTTTGATGGCTTTTTCTTTTAATAAATAAAGATACTAGTTCTAGCAATCTCCTTTAAAAATATATCTTTATAAATGGAGATACATCACGTGCAACTCTAACTATCTTTGCAGAAAATAATTAGATGTCACAAACGTTTTCAGATTTAGGAATTAAACAACAAATACAGAAAAGTTTAGCTGTTTTACAGATTTCTATACCTACAGATATTCAACAAAAAACAATACCAGTTCTTCTCAATAATAAAGAAGATGTGGTTGCCATTGCAAAAACTGGAACGGGAAAAACAGCTGCTTTTGGTTTGCCACTATTACAGCTAATAGACGTTGAGTCTTCTAACATACAAGCTATTATACTAGCTCCTACAAGAGAATTAGGACAGCAAATCTATACTAACTTAGTATCTTTTGCGTCCTATAGCCCAGAAATATCGATTGCTCCTCTTTTTGGTGGTATTCCAATAAAACCTCAAATAGAACGCTTGCAGACAACAACACATATTATTGTGGCAACTCCAGGACGTTTGGCCGATTTAGTAAGCAGGAACGCTATAGACATCAAAAATATCTCTTACTTAGTATTAGATGAAGCAGATGAAATGGTGAGCGCATTAAAAGAAGGTCTAGATAGTATTATCAAAGAAATCCCAAAATCTAAAAGAACGTTACTTTTTACGGCTACTATGCCAGGAGCTGTAAAACAGCTGGTTCAAAACTACATGTCTAAACATGTGATTCATATCGAAGCTGATATGAAAACCGTTGGTCATCAAGGAATCGACCATCAATACGTGGTAGTTGAACCTATTGAAAAGTTAGAAGTTTTACTTCATTTTTTAAACTCTAAAGAAGAAGAAAGGGGTATTATTTTTTGTAAAACAAAAGCAGCTGTTAATAAATTAGCTAAAAAATTGGCCATTAATAAGTTTTCTTCTGGCGCACTTCATGGAAGTTTAACTCAAGGAATTCGGGATCGTATAATTGAGCAGTTTAGAGAAGGACATATCGATATTTTGGTAGCAACAGACTTAGCTGCTCGTGGAATCGATGTTAAGGAAATATCTTATGTGGTTAACTATCACTTACCGGATACTTACGATGCTTATGTGCATAGAAGCGGACGTACAGCAAGAGCAGGAGCTAAGGGACTTTCTTTAACGGTATTACAACAGGAAGAAGTTGTGGATATTGCAGACTTTGAAAAGGAATTAGGAATTACCTTCAATCAGTTTGTAAAAGCAGATGCACAAAGTATAGAAGAAAACAATGGTTTACTTTGGGCTAAGAAAATCTTTAAAACCAAACCCAATCGAGAACTTACTGAAGCGTATAAAACGAAAATTAGAACCATTTTTCATCATCTAACCAAAGAAGAATTAATCGAAAAAATGATTGCCGATTACTTCTCTCAAACAAACTTGGGTAACTCAAAAGCTGATAAGGCAAAAAACAAATAGTCCTCATGACAAACAACATCAAAGATCAGCAGGATATTTTAGCAAAATTAAATATTCATCAGTTAAACCCAATGCAAGAGGAGGCTATTTCGGTTATCGAAACAACTACAAACACGGTTTTGCTATCTCCAACAGGTTCTGGAAAAACATTGGCTTTTTTATTGCCTCTTATAAACTCGCTTAGCTTAGATTGTAAAGACATTCAGGCTCTTATTTTAGTGCCTTCACGAGAGTTAGCTATTCAAATTGAACAAGTGGCTAGAGACATGGGTTCAGGCTTTAAGGTGAATGCCGTTTATGGTGGTAGACCCATGTCTAAAGATAAAATTGAAATCAAACACGAACCAGCTATTCTAATAGGAACTCCAGGGAGAGTTGCAGACCATTTTAGAAGTGAGAGATTTTCCTTGACCAGTATCAAAACATTAGTTTTAGATGAATTCGACAAATCTCTGGAAGTGGGTTTCGAGCAAGAAATGAAAGAAATTATCGGTCAACTTTCTGGAGTAAATAAACGCATTTTAACTTCAGCAACTCAAGGTGTTAAGATTCCAGAATTTGTAAGGTTGGATCATCCCACAATGATCAATTATTTAAACGATGATAAAAAATCGAAACTAACCATTAAAATGGTGTTGTCTCCATCTAGCAATAAATTACAAACCTTATTAGATTTACTTATGCACCTTGGAAACCAACAAGGCATTGTTTTTTGTAATTTAAGAGATAGTATCGATTTGGTAAGTAGATTTTTAGAGAAAAACAAAATCAGTCATACCTGTTTTTCTGGTGCTATGGAGCAAAAAGACAGAGAACGTTCTTTAATTACCTTTAGAAATGGTACTAGTCAGGTTTTAATTGCAACAGATTTGGCAGCTAGAGGTATTGATATTCCTGAATTGAATTACATCATTCATTATGAACTTCCAAATGCCTTAGAAGAATTCACCCATAGAAATGGGAGAACAGCTAGAGTAAATGCCAAAGGAACTGCCTATATTTTAAAATGGGAGAAAGAATTCCTACCCGAATTTATTGGCCAAATAAAAGCAGAAGATATTTCTAAAAAATCTCCTTTAAAACCGCAATACTGGGAAACCTTATTTATTTCTGGTGGCAGAAAAGATAAAATCTCTAAAGGGGATATTGCAGGTTTATTTTTTAAAGAAGGCGGATTAAATAAAGACCAATTAGGAACTATAGAATTAAAACAGGATTGTGCCTTTGTAGCTGTTCCTCTTAGTCTTTCAGCTACTTTGGTTGACAAGCTGAACAACAGCAGATTAAAAAAGAAGAAGGTTCGTATAAGCATTCTATAATTGTTTTATTTTTAGTTTCATACTTATAGTTGTTCATTAGTAAATAACACGTACTTTTGCGCCCTCAAATAAAATTTGGTATGAAGCGTATAAATGAATATAAGAAACTCTTTGGAGTTGAAAACGACCTTGAATTAAAGACTTTAAAAAAAACTTACCGCGACTTAGTGAAAGAATGGCATCCAGACAAATTTCAAAATGGTGACGCCTTACAGGAAGAAGCAGAGATTCAAAGCCGAAAGATAATTGATGGGTATCATTTTTTAGTAAGTATGGCACCAGAAACTATTGAAGCTAATCTAGAAGCTTACACAGAAACAATTACCAATTCTGGGATTGCAGATTATACTCATAAAGGTTTATTATTAGAAATTACCTTTGTAGATGGCTCTATTTACGAGTATTTTGGAGTAACTAAACCTGTCTATATTAAAATGATTAATAGTGATAAAGTAAACCGTTTTGCAAAACGTAATATTTATCCTAATTATACCTATAGAAAAACTAAAAGAGTTTTAGAAAACGCTTAATAAGATCATACTAAAGATAAACGTATAATATGTAAAAGGGAACAAGTTCAAAAAAACTTGTTCCCTTTTTTATTATAAATTAGCAATCGTATCCTTATTACTTTCTCCGTATCTTGCAAGAATATTTATAACCGCTTGTATTAGCATGTATAAAATCATTATTTAAAAAAATTATGTTGAGTTATTCTGTTTATTTAAATAAAAATACCACCAAGTGGGTAACCTTTATTCACGGAGCAGGAGGAAGCAGCTCCATTTGGTTTAGACAGATTAGAGCTTTTAAAGAAGAATTTAATATACTATTAATTGATCTTAGAGGACATGGAAATAGCCAAACCATGATAAATCAAAAAAATATTAAAAAATATACCTTTGAAGTGGTTTCAAACGATATCTTAAAAGTTTTAGATCATCTTAAAATTGAAAAGTCTCATTTTATCGGAATTTCTTTAGGAACTATATTAATTAGAAATTTGGCAGAGAGCAATCCGGAAAAAGTGGAGAGTATGGTTATGGGAGGCGCTATTTTAAAACTGAATACGCGATCCAAATTTTTAATTGGTTTTGGAAATATTTTTAAATCTGTTGTTCCTTATATTTTTTTATATAAGTTATTTGCATTTATAATAATGCCTAAAAAGAATCACAAAGAATCAAGGTCCCTATTCGTTAAAGAAGCAAAAAAATTATATCAAAAGGAATTTAAAAGATGGTACAAATTAACAGCTGAATTAACACCATTGTTAAAAGTCTTTAGAATGAACGACATAAACATCCCAACGTTCTATGTTATGGGAGAACAAGATCACCTATTCTTACCTGCCATTAAAGAAGTTATTTCAAAACATTTAAGTGCAAAATTACATATCATAAAAAACTGTGGACATGTAGTTAATGTAGAGCAACCCATTGAGTTTAATGCGGAAGTCCTTTCATTTCTTAAACTCTATAGCAAATAATGAGATTCCTATTGTCTGATTTATTTTTCAAATAACTAATCAACTATTTTATTAAAAACATTATGTATCCCATGGAAATGTCTTATTTCGTTTTCAATACACAATTACTCTCAAAAACAGTTTTTTTTATCTAATTTTATACCTAATTAATAATTTTTTCATTTGTAGTGAAAATCATTTTTAGATATCTTGATATAATTAAAAGACGATATTAAATTTAATGCCCTATGAATATAACTGCTGCATATACAGATCTTTATCAACTAACTATGTCTCAAGTCTATTTTGGGACAAAACCCGACGGGAAAGCAGTTTTTGATTATTATTTTAGAAATAATCCTTTTAATAGTGGCTATTCAATTTTTGCCGGATTGGAGGATATTTTAGATTTTCTGGAAAATCTGGAGTTTACGGCTTCAGATATCGCATATTTGGAACAGCATGGTTTTAAAAAAGACTTCTTAGATTATTTAAAAAACTTTCGTTTTCAAGGAACTATTTATTCATGTAAAGAAGGAGATGTTGTTTTTCCTAATCGTCCTATTTTGCAAGTAGAAGCTAATATTATCGAAGCACAGATAATAGAAACTCTTTTATTAAATATTCTTAATTTTCAAACCTTAATTGCTACAAAAGCTAGTCGAATAAGATATAGTGCAAAAAATGCTATTCTATTAGATATGGGCTTACGTCGTGCTCATGCCACTGGCGGATATTATGCATCGAGAGCTGCTGCAATAGGCGGTTTCGATAGTACCAGTAATGTAAAAGCAGCCGAGGATTATAAGATTCCTTCTTCTGGAACTATGGCACATTCTTTTATACAAAGCTATGAGAATGAGTTAGATGCATTTCGAGATTTCGCTAAGTTGCGTCCTAAAAATTGTGTGCTTTTAGTTGATACCTATAATACGCTTAAAAGCGGACTTCCAAATGCCATAACAGTAGCTAAAGAGATGGAAAGTAGAGGGGAAAAGTTATTGGGAGTTAGATTAGACAGTGGAGATTTATCCTATTTATCCAAAAAAACACGAAAAATATTAGACGATGCAAATTTGGAATATGTAAAAATTGTGGCTTCTAATCAATTGGATGAATATGTCATAAAAAGTTTGAAAGAACAAGGAGCGTCTATTGATATTTTTGGTGTTGGAACAAATTTAGTCACAGGAAAACCAGATGCAGCCTTGGATGGAGTTTATAAATTATCGGAATTTAATGGCGAACCAAGAATTAAACTTTCTGAAAACATTATTAAAGTTTCTCTTCCTTTTAAAAAACAAGTGTATAGAATGTTAGATAAAAACGGAATGTTTTATGGTGCAGATGCCATAGCAGGTTTTACTGAAGAAAACGTGACGAATATGGAGCATCCATTCGACTCTAGAAAAAGTCTAAATCTCGATCGTTTTACACATGAACCTTTGTTGGAAAAGGTTATGGAAAATGGAAAGCGAATAAAATCTCCACGAACGGTATCGGAAATTGCTGCCTACTCGAAATCTCGTTTAGAAAAACTTCCTGAAGAATATAAGCGTTTTCAAAACCCACATATATACAAAATTGGTCTGAGTATACAACTAAAGCAAGAACGAGACAAGTTAGTCCAAAAACATAGATTCTAAAGTTATTAATATGAAAACACTTCTTATAATTGATGTTCAAAACGACTTTATGCCTGGTGGTTCATTAGCTGTTCCTGAAGGAGATAAAATTGTTCCTATTATCAATAAAATGCAACATAAATTCGACTTGGTAATAGCTTCTCAAGATTGGCATCCAAAAGACCATATTAGTTTTGCCTCAAATCATCAAGGAAAGTCTACGTTTGATGAGATAGAGCTTCATGGAAAACCACAAACCTTATGGCCAGATCATTGTGTACAAGGTACGGAAGGTGCTAAGTTTCATCCAAATCTTGACACCAAAAAATGGGAAGCTATTTTTAGAAAAGGAACCGACAAAGAAATAGACAGTTATAGCGCTTTTTATGATAATGGCCATTTAAAATCCACTGGATTAACAGGATATTTAAAAGAAAAAGGAACGACACAACTTTTTCTATGTGGACTAGCAGCAGATATCTGTGTGTACTTTTCCACTTATGATGCTTTTAAAGAAGGTTTTGCATGTTTTTTTATAGATGATGCCTCACAACCTTTAAACTCTAAAGATTTTATAGAATTAAAAAAGAAAATGACATATTTGGGGATTCAAGTTATTACTTCTGATGAAATTTAAAATATATTTTCAACAGAATCAGACTTACTCATAGGAACATATAACTTGATTAAATAAAGCATTCTGTCTTCAAGATTATTTTTAGTATATTTACTTCTAAGTAGTTTATAATCAACAAAATAAATGTCATGAGTAATTATCCTTTAGTTGGTTTTCATTTTCAAGTAGAATGGGGTGGAAACAGAATTGGTTTTTCTGAAGTATCTGGACTTTCAGTAGAACACGAAATTATTGAGTATAGAGATGGAGCTTCTCCAGATTACAATACCATTAAGATGCCTGGAATGCGTAAGTATTCGAATATCATTTTTAAACGAGGTGCGTTTAGAGGTGATAATGACTTTTTTAGTTGGATGAACTCCTTTTCTCTGGGGCATATTGAAAGACGCGATATCACCATTGCCTTGCTGAACGAAGAACACAGACCTATAATGGTTTGGAAAGTTAAAAATGCTTGGCCAATTTCTTTAAAGTATGCAGAACTTAATGCCATGAAAAGTGAAGTACTGATTGAAAGATTGGAGATTGCTCACGAAGGACTTAAAACAGAGAACTTATAAATTCATGAATTTGCCAAGATCCACATATCCACCACTTAATATGCATTTTGCTGTTGATTTTGATTATAAGGAACTTAGGGATGATAAAAACTTTCAATCTGTTCAAGGCCTAAAAGTTAGAGTTTGTGAAAACGAGAATAAAAAAGGTACTTATGTCAAATTTGATAATATAATTTTAAAAAGAGCGTATCAACCGGAATCTCATCTTGTAAAATGGTGCATGGATACCATTAATAATCATAAAATTAAACCCATTAATTTAACTGTAAAACTCTTAAACGCAGATCATGAGATTCTGAGTGCGTGGAATATAGAAAAAGCAGTTCCAGTTGCTTGGGGCGTTGACGAACTACATGCCCAAGACACTAAAATACTGATTGAAACTATAGAACTTTCATACCTGCGCTTTAAAGTGTTAACAACTAAAAGAAACGTCAAATCTCCCATTCGGAAAAAGTAAATATGCTATCAAAGTATGGTTTCTAAAGCTATCTTTATAACTAATAAAATAGCCCATTTTCTTCCCAGATATAATTAAACACAATCCTACAAAACCATCCTCGGAACGCTTTCAGAAAAACTCTAATTATTGTACCTTGCAAGACTATTAAAAGGAAGAATTATGAAAGAAAGCACGATGCTTAATTATATTGAAAAAACATTAAAAAATATGCCTACTGGTTGGTTAAGTACAACAACCCATCGTTTAGATATTTATGAGGAGGAATTAGCTAAAACCCAATTCTTAGATCAGTTTGAAAGGCTGTACGAAAATAATAATTATGAAACTGAAGCACTCAATCAGCTACCTACGGCATACGATTATATCCGTTTAGGCCATCCCTTATCCTGTGTTTTAGAATGGAGCATTGCTAAATTGAATAATATAAGTCCAGAGAATGTCATCAGTTTTCAATCGAAGAGTATTCCTGTTTTAGCCATTTTAAGAACAAACTTATTAGAAAATAAAAACACACAGATTGTTTATTCAAGCAGTTTACCAAATTTTTTTGATTCAGAAGTTTTAAAGAACGTGTATGGCTATAAGTTCGAATTAAAGAAAGTTGAAAATGTGAACCAGATTTCTGAATTCGATGGAAGTACTGTTTATATCTCCCAAGATGATGTTATTTCTACTAGTGAATTAAACTCTAAAGTTGATTTTTATATCAGTTTATATAATGACTTAGGAAGTGTTTTAATTGCAAATGGGAAGAAAAACGAATCCTATATTTCCGATATTCAACATGTAAGACGTAGAGAAACTATTGCCATGACTCCGGCTAACTCACTAACAGCTTTGGAGTTGTTATTAAATAAAACATTAATTAAGACTGAATCAGGAGATAAGGAAATAAACAAAACTGCTGTTTTAACTTCTATAAAAGACATTACTAACGCAGATACAAAACCCTTAGTGGCTTCAAGCGGACTTTCTATTCAATATGCCATTATGATGGGTTTGATTCACGATGCCCAAGAGAATCATCCTGGAAAGCCTATTAAGTTTATTGTTCCTCCAAATTGTTATGGTGGAACAAACGATCAGGCTAGGAGAGTAGCTGCTTGCCTAAAGCATGTGGAAATTGAAGATTTATTGGTGGATGGCGATAACGAAATGGTTGCAAGTATTGATAGCGTTTTAGACAAAATTGCTAAAGAGGATGCCATTCCATACATCATTGCAGAAATCCCAACCAACCCTAGAGTTGAAGTTCCTAATTTGGACCATTTAAAAAATGTTTTAAGTAAGAAACGTCAAACAGCAAGTGGTAAAACGGCCATTGATCCCGTGTTTATTTTAGATCAAACGTTTTGTCCGAATGTGCACTTTTTGGGTGAGAACGACATACTTTCAACGGTTAGAACTATTTCCTTTGCTTCGGGTTCTAAATTCCCAAGTGGTGGACTTTGTACGGCTGGGTATTGCGTAGGAAACAAAAGAACGGAAGACTTGATGCAGACAATAGAAAGTCATTTAAATCTTTGCGATAACGAAGCAACGGCTCTTCAGTATGAAATTTTAGCCAAACAATTGCCTTCTATGAATCAAAGAATTGCAGATGCTTACGTTAATACCCGCAATTTTGTAAACTTTATCCATAAGGCTTTACCAGAAGCAAAAATTAATTTCGTGTCGGAGTCATTAGCACAAGAAGGTTTTACACCATCGGTTTTTTCACTTGATCTTCCAACCAAAGGGAATACTCCTGAAGAAAAAGAAACCTATAAAAGAGCTTTAAATTTAAAGTTAATCAATTTAATGATTTCCGAAATTCCTGATGAATCTAAGTATTGCGTGAGTTACGGACAATTAAAAGGCTGTTATTGGACCATTCCTGCAACATCTACCCAAGGAACGACTAAAGAAGGCGATAAGGATTATATTATTCGTGCTTCTCTATCTCCAAATATAGATTTAGAACGTCATAAAGAAGTCTTTTTAGATTTCGTTGATAGTATTTAAGGCAGATAAATTATTATAGAAAGAAAAAGTGCTTAGAAAATTGTATTAAAATTCTAAGCACTTTTTATATATTCTATTTTCTACCCTCTATCCTCTATTTTCTATTCTCTTAAGTTGAATAACTCCAACGGCATCTAAAACCCTGATAATTAAGTAGGTCATATCAATCTCGTACCATTTTACGCCAAAGTTAGCACGACTTGCAAATTTATGATGGTTGTTATGATAACCTTCACCCATCATTAAAAAATCGAAGCGAAAGAGGTTTTTGCTCGTGTTTTTCATTTTAAAATTCACATAGCCATAAATATGTCCAAACCAATTGATAATTACCCCATGAATAGGCGCCATTAAAAAAGTAATTGGCAATAAAAGCCATTGCCACCAAGCTGTAGCAAAAAACACAAAAAATAGAGTATATAAAGAAATCCAAAGCAATCTAGAAAACCGAGAGCTTGCAAAGTTATCAAAGGCTTTCCATTGTGGAACGTTTTTAGTAAATTTTGAATCTACTTCTATACGTTGCTGATTAATATCCTGATAAATAGTTTTTGTTTTCCACATCATGGCAAATAAATTATCATCGTAAGAAGGAGAATGTGGGTCTAATTCGGTATCCGTATAAGCGTGATGCATTCTATGCATGATGCCGTAGCCATAAGCACTTAAATAACTGGAACCTTGAAAAATCCAGGTTAAAACAAAGGTAATACGTTCCATTGTTTTAGACATAGCAAATACTTGATGTGCAGCATAGCGATGCAAAAAGAAAGATTGAAAAAATAAACCTCCGTACCAAAGCACGATTACGAAAATAACAACAGCCATATCTTTTGTTTTTGCAAAGATAATTTGTCGTTTAACGAGAAACAATGAACCTAAATTAAGAAAATGACCCTTTATAGGCGTTTTACAAGCGTTTTCGGATTCTGCTTAAAGCTTGTGGCGTCACTCCAATATAAGAACTGATATATTTTAAAGGAACTTCCTTTAATAATTCCGGACGTTCTTTAAATAATTTTAAATAGCGCTCTTCGGCAGTGAGGTTTAAGAGATGCTGTTCGCGTCTTGACTTTAATAAAAACAGGCGTTCTGCTGTAAGTCGACCAATAAGATTCCCTATTTGTGTGGTTTTATAAACATCCTGTAAATCTTTATAATTAATACTTAAAAGCGTTGTATCTGTTAAAGCTTGTAGCTGATAAGCAGAAGGAGTTTGCGTTAAAAAAGAATCGTAGGCACTTATAAACTGATCGGTAAAACTAAATCCAAAAGTAATTTCTTTTTCCGGATTTTCCTTAGGAATAAATAAGCGCACCACCCCAGATTCTATAAATGAAATATGATTTTCAATCTCATGTAGTTTTAAAAAAACATCTTTTTTAGCAAACTTACGACGCTGTAATTTGGACGTAAAAAAGTCCCAGTCAGCATCTGATATCGTCGCTATTTGTTCTAAATGAGATTTTATTTGTTGCACCCTTCGAAATTCTGAATATAGAACTAACAAAGATAGGGAATTTGAAGGATGAAAATTAGTTTTTCACTCACCGGTTTCTCTATTTTTTATATGGTCGGTCCTATTTAGTTCTGCCTTATTTTTGAGTTCTTTAATTAGAAGGTATTTAATTATAAATATAAGTCCATGTATTTAAATCGCGATTAGTATGTTGTGTGAAATATAATCCAATTATTTTTTATATATTTATCTAAGCATCTAATTATTAACAATTAAACTCTCCCGACCTAATAATTAGTTCAAAAGTAAATTTTAGTAGCTCTTGGATTCTTAAAGTCATTTATGGACTTAATAAAAACAATATGTCATTTTATAATTTATAATAGATGTTCAATCATTTTAACTTTTCTAAAGAAGAAAAAAAAATAGCTAAAACCTATTTTGATGCAGCCGATGTCATTTTAGCCAACGCTATAAAAAACGATGATTTATCTCTTAAGACAAAAATTAATAAAGACGGTGAAATTGATATTAAATGGATTTCTGATGCGACTATAATTGAAAAAACTAAAGACAAAGCTGGAAATATTATTGAAAAACAACGGCCAATTATCGATTTAGTCCAACAAGGAGGTGGCATGTGGGGAATTGCATTACTTGGCTATTGTTATATTTTAGAAAAAGTTGGAATCCGTTTTTATAGCCATGGTGGTACAAGTGCTGGTGCTATTAACGCGTTATTTTTAGCTTCCATCTCTGCCGATGTTTATAAAGAACCCCCTATTATAGAAACAGATTCTAATCGAGGGGCTTTGAAATCGGAAATATTGACGCTCATTGTTTCCAATATGGATTTTTCTTCCTTTATGAATAGAGGTGGCATTGTAGGGAAAATTCAGAAAACGCTGTTTAAAAATATTAATTCTAAAGGCTTGCCAATTTTTTTAGGATTAGCCTCTTTAATCATAATCATAGGCATGTATTTTTCGGCTGGATTATTGTTAAATGATTATAATATGAGCGTTGCCGATGTTCGGTATTTTTCTTTTATTATTGGAACCTGTAATATTTTTGCCTTTTTTATTTTGATTTATATATTATTTGCGAAAGTATTAGGAGAGAATTTTGGACTCAATACTGGAAACCCATTCTTGTTTTGGGTAAGGGAAAACTTAGCTAAATTACATGTAAATTCTACTCAAGATTTATACGACTGTCTTTCTGAAACGAAACTTATTAGAAATGTAGATACAGACGATTTAAAAGGAGATTTAAAAACATGGATAAAGTCAAATAATCTAAAGACTCCAAATAGTTCAGACGAAACAGAAGAAAAACCTATTGTTATATCAGAAAAAGTGTCTCAGCAACTAGCTGTTGATTCATCTAAATACTACAAAGTAGAAAACCCAAAAATAGTATTAATTACGTCAAATTTATCGCATAATAGAATAGTTAGATTTCCAAAACGAGCTAATGAGTATTGGGAAAATCACTTAAAGGTTCATCCAGCTGCTTACGTTAGAGCTTCCATGTCTTTACCGTTTATTTTCAACACATTTATTCCTAATAGCACAACACATTATGAAGCTTTTGACGATGCAAAAAATAAGGTAAAATTAAAAGCAAGAATGGTGGATGGAGGTATGTTGTCTAATTTCCCAATTCGTGAATTCCATAGAAGTAGTAGTAAAGCTCCTAGCTTTCCAACTTTTGGAGTATTGCTTTCTAAACGCTCAGAAATAAAATCTGAAGATATTTTAGAAGGTCAAAGAAATTCTCTGTTAAACTATGTTGGCAGTTATGTAAAAACCTTTAGAAATTTCTATGACAACGATTTTCTAATTGATAATGAAGAAATAAGAGATAGAGTAGTAACGGTAGATACACGCAGAAACCCAGAAAAAAGCGACGCTCAAATTAACTGGTTAGATTTTTGGATGACCACAGAGGATAAGCGTTTGCTTTTTATAAGAGGTGCCGAAGCTGCTATTAGACAACTCGATAAATTTGATTGGAAAACTTATAAGGATTTAAGAATTAAACTCGCAAAAGATGCAATCTGATAGACAACTTATTAAAGCAACAAATCAATGGTTTGTTATGTTTTTAATTATGGCAGGTATGGCTAGTCTATTCTATTGGCATCCTTCTATAGAAGTGAAAAATATAGGAGAAATTCAGTTTTCTCAGACTTTGAGTAATTTTAATAGTAATATCCAAGAACATTATAAAAACCTTAGAAATAACACCTATTACGATTTTGGATTTATCATAATCTATTCTTTATTGTTTTATACGACTTATCGTGTTTTCCAATCTTCTACGCGTACACGGGTAAGTAAATTATGGATTATTTTATGCTTGGCGCCTGGAGTTTTTGATATTATTGAAAACATTCTATTACTTAATCTATTAACCCATTCTGAAAGTACCTGGATGTTCAATGCGTTTTGGTTTGTTGTTAGGGCAAAATGGACACTTGTTATTCCGTTTGTTCTAATTAATTTAACAATTCTAGTATATTATTTGATAAGAGGTGTCAATTCGGTGGTTGATTAAAATATTATAGTGATAACAACTTTTGTGGCTATTTAAAAACCTTAAATAAATAACAAATACTTTTAATAAGAAAAAGGAGCTATTTAAAGCTCCTTTTTCTTATTAAAGATTATCTAACTTACTTCTCATTTTAAAATTAGTAAGCCATTTTTACAATTTTTTCAACCTTATCAGGTGTTAAGTTTTTATGTTCTCCCAATCCTAACCAGCCACGTTCTGTAAAGCGTTGTGAAATAGTTTCAGCTGTTCCTTCGTAATCTTTCGTGTATTCAGATAACTTTGTATTAATTCCTAATTCATGGAAAAAAGCTTCTGTTTTCTCAATAGCTGCATAGGCTTTATCGTCTGTGCTACCTTCAGTTATATTCCAAACACGTTCTCCGTATTGTGCTAGTTTCTCTTTCTTTGCTTCAAAATGATATTTATAATGACTAGGTGCAATTACAGCTAAGGTACGTGCATGATCAATACCAAATAAAGCTGTTAATTCATGCCCCATAGCATGAACAGCCCAATCTGTTGGAACTCCTTTTTGAATAAGTCCGTTTAGAGCCATTGTACAGCTCCACATAAAATTGGATGCCGCTTCATAATCTGTTGGATCTTTTAGCACTCTTGGCGCAACTTCAATTAAAGTTTGTAATATACTTTCTGCAAAACGGTCTTGCAATAAAGCTCCTATCGGATAAGTCATATATTGTTCCAAAACATGGGTAAACGCATCTGTTAACCCGTTTGCTAATTGACGTTCAGGAATTGAAGTAATAACTTGTGGGTCTAAGATGGAGAACTCAGGAAATAAACCTGGACCGCCCATTCCTAACTTTTCTTTAGTTTCTGCTCTAGTAATAACAGCTCCCGAATTCATTTCAGATCCTGTTGCAGGAAGGGTTAAAACGGTACCAAATGGCAAACCTTTTTCAGTTCTAATATTATCGGTTAAAATATTCCAAGGCGAATGACCTTCGTATAAGGCAGCAGCCGATAAAAACTTAGTACCATCAATAACAGATCCGCCACCAACAGCTAATAAATAAGTGATGTTTTCAGTTTTAATAACCTCAAGTGCTTCCATTAAAACGGCATATTCTGGGTTTGCAGGAATACCTCCAAACTCAATGACAGTAACATTTTCTAAAGCCGTTTTTACCTGCTTGTAAATACCGTTATTTTTAATACTACCTCCGCCATAAAGCAATAATACTTTTGCGTTTTCAGGAATTTCCTTTGATAATTTTTCTATACTATCCTTTCCAAAAATAATTTTGGTAGGGTTTTTAAATTCAAAATTGTTCATTTTACTTTTCTTTTATTATTTATATTTTGACAATCATTTTTCCTTTGTTTTTACCTTCAAATAAATCGATAAAAGCTTTTGGAATATTATCAAATCCTTCTACTATAGTTTCTGTGTATGTAAGTTTTTCTTCTGCCAACCAACCAGCTAACTGATTCATAGTTTCTGGGAATTTATCGGCATAATTAGAAACAATAAAACCTTGCATTAAAGCGCTGTTTTTAACTAAAAATGGTTGTACACTAATGCTTTTTGGAAGTTCCGTATTATTATATACAGAAATGGCACCACAATTAATGATTCTAGCAAACTTGTTAATATTAAATAAAATAGCGTCCGAAATCGGGCCACCTACATTATCAAAGTAAATATCAACGCCATTTGGTGCTGCTTTGGCAATGTCCGTCTTAATATCTGTACTCATGTTATAATTAATACCAGCATCGAAACCAAATTTAGATTTTAATAAATCTATCTTCTCGTCAGTTCCAGCAATTCCTACCACTCTTAAGCCAAGAATTTTTCCTATTTGACCAACAACAGAGCCCACAGCACCAGCAGCTCCGGAAACAACTAATGTTTCACCCGCCACAGGTTTCCCTATTTGAGTTAATCCGGTGTAAGCTGTTAAACCTGTCATTCCTAGAATCCCTAAATAAGCGCTTAAAGGAGCTTTGTTAGAATCTACTTTTATAAGACCTTCTCCTGTTGAGACTTGCTTGGTTTTCCAATCTAACATGCCAGAAACAAATTCTCCTACTTTAAAGTTGTCGTTTTTAGAATCAATGACTTTGGCAATTACTCCAGATTGCAAAGGTTTATTTAACTCAAAAGGGGGAATATAAGATTTAGCATCGCTCATTCTTCCTCTTAAATAAGGATCCACAGAAACATGGATAGTTTCTAAAAGAATCTCCCCTGTATGAGTAGTTAAATTATGTTCCTCTGTTATAAATTTAAAATCCGAAAGAGTTGGTTTTCCTTCTGGTCTATTTTTTAATAAAATTGTTTGTATCATCTTGTGTTATAAATTATTGTTCACATTTTTTTATACTACTCCAAGCCGATTGATAGGCTTCTTCTATTTGTTCCTTATCTAATTGAAAAGCGCCACGCTTCTGAGCAATCATTAAGAAAGATAGAGGACTAACCGCATAAGCATACAGTAAATAATTAGAAACTGGCTTGATAATTCCTTCTTGCTTTCCACGTTCCCATAGGTCGAGTAGGGGTTGCAGATGCTTAATGCCTTCCTTTAGACTAGGCTCGTCTATCATGGGTGTATTATCACATTGCGCTAAAAACATAGCATGTTCATATTCGTTCAACTTAAACTCAGCTATACGCTTCCAAATGGTTTCAAATCCGGTTTTTACAGACATACTTTCTTTATAATTAGCAAAAACATAATCTGTATATTCCGCTTTAACTTCTATATAAGTTTTGTTTACTAAATCTTGCTTATTTTCAAAATATAAGTAAATAGTTGCAGGAGAAACCTTGGCCATCTTAGCTATTTTACTCATAGGAGTTGCATGGAAACCATTGTTGTTTACTAACTCAATAGTTGCTTTTATCAGAGCATTTCGTTTATCAATACTTTTTTGAAGTTTCGCCATTCTTTGTTTAATTATAGTACAAAGATATATAAAAATGAATGTTCATTCTTTTTTTTAACAAAGATTTAAATGAAAGTAAAAACATTACATAATAAAGTTGTGGATAATGCATAGAGAAGAAGAGTTATTGAGTAATAAAAGTCTGATTTATTGAAGTATTCCGGTTAATCTAAAAGGAATTTATTTTCAATCATATATTTCACTATATTTATATAATCATCTATAATTCAATTGTATAATTCCTCTTTTCTAATATTAATAGTTCTTTATGAATAACTTTTCGTACAGATTTATTCATATGTATATACAAACACAATAAACAACATCTCATATGTGGTATAACGATTTAAGACCAGACAGCGAATTATTTAACGATCGGTATTCGTTAATCATGCTCGACTCAAAAAACTATTATAAACGGATGTTGACTGATGCTGATAAAAAACGAACTTTGTCTAATTTACTCCAATTGCGAGAAGGTCTTTTAGAGCTGGTTCCAAGAAAGACAGTTGATACAAATCTGTTATTATGTTCATGGAATATCAAGAATTTTGGCACCTTAAAAAATCGTACAGCAGAATCCTTATATTATATAGCTGAAATAATAAATGCTTTCGATATTGTTGCGCTTCAAGAAGTTAATAGCGATTTAGACGACTTTAAAAAAGTACTAAGGTTGTTAGGAAGTCATTGGAAATACACGCTCAGTGATGTTACTGAAGGGAGTTACGGAAACGATGAGCGCTTTGGTTTTATTTATGATTCTAGGCGTGTAATACATTCTGGTTTATCCGGAGAAATTGTAATTCCGCCAGAGCTCATAGAAAACAATGCTATTATCAGTCAGTTAAAACGAACCCCAACTTTTACGGGCTTTGAAAGTGGTTGGAGAAAATTTTCCATTGTTAGTGTGCATTTGCATCCCGGGGATGGTCCGTTAAACAAAGCCATTCGAAAAGAGGAAGTCCGATTACTAATGGAAATACTTAAAAGAAAATTACAGCTTAGCGAAGTGGAATATAAAAACATGATTATTCTGGGAGATACAAATCTGTATAAAAACGACGAAGATATTGTAGAGCTTATAACCAATCAGACCTTTGTAGAAAGTGATGGCTTATCCGGAAAATTTACCAATACCAGTTTAAATCAAATCTACGATCGGATTTTCCTAAATGTCGACGATTACTTTAAAATAGCTAAAGATGATTATGGCATAGAAAAAGGAGGCGTGTTCAATTTATTTGATTATGTATATATTAATGATCCAGTTGAAATAGCCAAGTATCATCAACTAATGCTGGAACATAAAGATAACCCAAGTACTTTAACAGATGCTTCAAAATTTACATCCTATTTTAACAGATACTGGAAAAGAAATCAAATGAGCGATCATTTGCCCATTTGGTTAGAACTGCAAACAGAAAGTAGTGATGAGTTTCTTACTATAAAGTTAAACAAAATGTAAAGAGACTCTTTACTTCGTGTTATTTTATATTTAATAATTAAATATTAAAAGAGATTATTTGGTCTTAAAATCATATATTTAAAGTCATCTTCTTTTATAATGAATTCAAAATTGTCTAAAATGAAGTACTTATTTAAATACCTGATAATAATTTTATTACTTAACAGTTGTAAAACAGATAAAAACACACTTAATGCTATTGAACATGAAGTACCAAAAAGTCCGGAGTTAAGTCAAGAATCAAAAATTTTTCTTGGCAATAGATTGTTTTCAGAAAAAACTTGTATTACTTGCCATGCAATCAATGCTGAGAGAAAAGCACCTTCAGTTGTTGAAATCATGCGTGTTTATAAAAGGAATCATGCTGATATTGTTTTATTTTTAAAAGGTCACTCGAAGCCAATTGTGGATACTACTGCCAGCCAAGTAGCCATTATGCAAGCGAATATTGATGGGTTTTTAAAAAAGATAACGGATGTAGAGTTAAATGCCATTGCAACCTATATGATGCATGTGGATGAATTGACTAAAAATCAATAATTTAATATAGGTTTTCTAATAAATATTTAGAGCGTTTAAAATTAGTTGTATCTAGAATAAAATCTCATTAACCCCTTTATACTATGTTAAAAAATATTTTATTAGAACGCGACATATACGCATCGGAAGAACATAAAATGATGCAAGAAATGATTAGGGATTTCATTAAAAATGAAATTATTGATCATACAGATGAATGGGAAAAAAACGGCATGGTGAGTCGAGAAGTCTGGGAACGTGCCGGAGCTTTGGGATTGTTATGTATTGATATGCCTTTAGAATATGGGGGAAGTGGTTTAGATTTTAGCTTTAGCGCCTTATTTATTGAAGAATTGGGAAGAGAAGGAATTAATGGCCCAGGTTTTTCATTGCATTCAGACATTGTTGCTCCTTATCTTTTGAAATATGGAACCGAGGCACAAAAGCAAACCTATTTACCACTAATGGCTACCGGAAAAATGATAACATCTATTGGGATGACTGAGCCTAATTGCGGAAGTGATCTTAAAGCTATTACTACAAGTGCAGTTGATAAAGGAGACCATTATTTGGTAAACGGACAGAAAACATTTATTACTAATGGATATATGTCTGATATGTCTATTGTAGCCGTAAAAACTAATATTGGCACAGAAAAAGAAGGTGTCTCTCTATTAATTATGGAAAGTACTTATGAAGGTTTTGAAAAGGGAATTCCATTTAAGAAAATAGGGATGAAAGCCCAAGATACCTGCGAGTTGTTTTTTGATAATGTAAAAGTTCCAAAAGAAAATTTATTAGGAGAAGAAGGCTCTGGTTTCAAAATTATGATGACTGAACTGGCCCGAGAGCGTTTAACCGTAGCGCTTAATGCTATTGGTGGTACAGAAGGAGCTATTGAAAAAACCATTGCATATACTTCTACAAGAACTGCCTTCAAGCAACCCATTGCTGGGTTTCAAAATACCCAATTTAAATTGGCTGAATGTGCTACCCAATTACAAATTCATCAGGCTTTTTTAGATCGCTGTACCTTATTGCTTGCAAACCATGAGCTTACTGCTGAAAGTGCTTCTATGGCAAAGTACTCGGCAACCGAATTGCACAGTAAAGTAGTAGATGAATGTTTGCAGCTATTTGGAGGCTACGGTTATATCTGGGATTACCCAATTGCCCGAATGTATGCAGACAATAGGGTGGCAAGAATTTATGCCGGTACCAATGAGATTATGAAAATATTGATTGCTCGCGGGTTGTTTAAAGAGTTGTTTCAGCAGATGAAAGCCATGAAAAAAAAATAATAAAATCTTGTAAATTAACTATGGAAAGTAGTTTCTTACTTGAGTGGATATTACTAATTAGTCTATGGGATTTCTTAAGATACAATAGGTTTCATCAAAGATTTTAAGTTTGTGATAGAAACTTGAAGTCCCCAAAAAATCCTGTACCTTTAGCATTCATTTTTTAAGCTAAAACTCCTTTATATCTATGAAATACTTTCCACTTATATCTTGCCTGTTTGTTTTATTATTCTTTGGTTGCAATGAGGTTAAACCTAAAGGAGAAAAAGAACTCCGTACGTTTGTTAAAGAGTGGAATCAAGCGCATACGCTACTTAAGGCACCCTCCTTGGAAAGAGACTATATGCCTGTAGTTAATTATTACGGAAACGAGCGCACCAATACCCAAGTGCAGCAAGATAAGAACTTATTGTTTCAGCAATTTCCAGATTATACTCAACAAGCTTTAGATAACCAATTTGTAATTACAAAAGAGGCAGGAAACTATTTGGTTACGTTTACTAATCTGGTTAATTACAATGGACTAGAAGCTGATTATACTTTGTACTTATCATTGATTCTTAAAAATGGGAAATTTAAAATACAAAGAGAAGGTGTTATTGAACAAGCTAATAATATAGATTTACCTATTTTTCCCAAGGCGAGAAAAAACAGAGCTTTCATCTCTAAAAACAGGCAACTGTTTGGCGACTTTAATGGCGACGGACTATCAGACTATGCCACAGTAATATCACCAGAAATAATTTCTAATAAAACAAACGAGACTCCAAGTAACGAAGTTAAGGACTGTGCAGGAGGATGCAGGAGTATTATCACCTTTAGTAGTTTAGATCTAAAAGATATTACCATTGAAGGTGCGTATCAATCGGCATTAGAAAATTTAAAAGATCTAAATAGTGATGGGGCAGACGACATTGGTTTTTGGGATATAAAACCAACAACTAAGACGCTCTATGTTTTTAACGCTACCAATGGAGAATTGTTTTGCGAACCTATAGTAATTAATACCAACGTTCATAAAAATCTCAAGCTAATTGATGTTTTTAAAAAGACAGGTCCCAATAAAATAACTGTGACACGTAGTACACAAGTGAATGGTAAATGGGTTTTAAAGAGCGAAGTGATTAGTTTGGATTAAGCCAAAACTCAATGAAGTTAGAATTAACACTTGTTTATTTTATTAAAGTAACCTGGTAGCTGCTAATAAAATAAACAAGTATTAATTGTCAATATATATTGTACGTGTTATTCTGTACCTATAGAATCTATTAAACTATCATTACCAATTTCCTTAGGGTTGTTTCCCCATTTATTTGGTCCAGGTTGACTATCTGTAGCGAAAAGAACTATCAGCCAGATCCAACCAATAATAGGTAATAAGATGAGTAAATAATACCAGCCACTTTTACCAATATCATGTAATCTTCTTACGGCAACTGCCAAACTTGGAACAAAAATAACCAATGAATATATAGTAGAAATTATGCTAAATATTCCTGAGCCAACAGCATAATCTAAAAGTGCTAAAGACCAAGAAATAATTAAATTTACAAGAACAAACATCCAATACTCTTTTCGCCTTGCTCTTCCGTTAAAATCTGCGTAATGTTCTTTTAATACTTTTAAATACCAATTCATTTTTGTTGTTTTTTGTAGGTTAATTTTGCTAATGTAATAAAATTATCTCTCCTTACTATAAATTCCTTTTTAATTAAAAAAGACCTCTGGACTTTAATTCTAGATATTTATTAATGGTATCTCCTGTTAAATTTTGAGGCTCAGTTAATACCGATTGAATACCATACTTTTTTAATGCCTTGACAATTCTCTTTTTTTCATACATAAATTTTTCTGCAATAATGGTATCATATACATCTTGTATGTTTTCAGATTTTGATTGTATTACATGGTCTAACTCTGTATTTTTAAAGAAAACAACTAATAGTAAATGGTTTTTTGCCAAGGCTCTTAAATAGGCGAGTTGTCTATTTAAACCATCCATAGTTTCAAAATTTGTATATAAAATTAAGAGACTTCTGTTGGTTATTTTTCGTTTTACAACAGCATATAAACTACTAAAATCCGATTCTGAAAAATCTGTTTTTATATTGTATAAGGCTTCAGAAATTAAGTTCATTTGAGAGTTTCTTTGCTCAGCAACAATAATATCTTCAACTGTCTTAGAAAACGATAACATTCCAGCTTTATCCTGCTTTCTTAAAATAACGTTGCTAATAGCTAAAGTGGCATTTATAGCATAATCTAGCAAACTAATATTGTTAAAGTGCATTTGCATGGCACGGCCTTTATCGATAATAGCATATACGGGTTGGGATTTTTCTTCTACATATTGATTAATCATTAATTGATTACTCTTGGCAGTGGCTTTCCAATTTAGGGTTCTAATATCGTCTCCAGAAACATATTCTTTTATTTGTTCAAACTCTAAAGAATGTCCAATCCGTCTTACTTTTTTTGTTCCGTAAGAAAATGTTGCGTCTGTAAATGCTTTAAAATTAAAATCTCTTAACTTTAAAAACGACGGATAACATTTTAGCTCTTTCGTTTCACCTAATACATATTTTTTTGTGGCTAATTGTAGCGGAGAAGAAGTATAAACATTTATTTGTCCGAAACTATAAAGCCCTCTTTCTAGAGGCAATACTTTATAATGAAGTGTTTTGTCCTGATTTGAGTTCAATTTTAAATCAAAAATGAAATCGCGTTTTTGAAACTGAAAAGGAAGTTCTTCAATAATAGAGATGTGACTTACAAATGAATAGTTATTCTTTATTTGAAGAGTGATTTTATTATTATCTCCATTCGATAGTCTTTCAGGTAAAAACCGTTCTGCCTGTATTCCGTTTTTCTTGTTGTATAGAATAAATACATCTATTAATAATAAAAGAGCCAGAACAAACAGTAATATTTTAGATATATAAAAAACTATTGGCGCAAAAAAGCCTACCACAAATAAAACAGCTATACCTGCTAAAATGTAGAATAGTCTCTTGTTTAAAAATAAAGTACTGAATAGTTTAGTCATTAATCTATCTTGGAATCTCTACAGATTCAATAATTTGTTCAATAATCTGTTTACTGGTTAATCCTTCCATCTCTCTTTCTGGTGTAACAATTACTCTGTGTTGTAATACAGGAATGGAAGCTCTTTTTATATCTTCTGGAGTTACAAAATCTCTTCCTGCTATGGCAGCAAAAGCTTTAGAAGCCTTTAAAATAGCAATACTGGCTCTTGGAGATGCACCTAAATATAAAAACGAATTAGACCGGGTATTCACCACGATATTAGCAATGTATTTCAATAAATTCTCTTCTAATTTTATTTGATTTACTAAAGCTCTGTATTTTTCAATCTTCGCACCATCAATTATAGCCTCAATTTTTTCAAATTTTGTGGCGTTTTGTAAGGCTTGTTCTCTTATAATAATCTCTAGTTCTTCTTCACCGGTAGGATATTCAACATTTATCTTAAATAAAAATCTGTCTAATTGTGCCTCTGGTAATCTATATGTTCCTTCTTGTTCTATAGGATTCTGAGTAGCTAAAACTATAAAAGGTTCTTTCATTTTATAAGTTTCTCCATCTATAGTAACTTGCTTTTCTTCCATAACTTCAAATAAAGCTGCTTGGGTTTTAGCTGGAGCCCTGTTAATTTCATCAATTAAAATCATACTAGAAAAAATAGGACCTTTTTTAAATTCGAAGTCCGATGTCTTCGCATTAAACACAGAGGTTCCTAAAATATCTGATGGCATTAAATCTGGAGTAAACTGAATGCGACTAAAATCGACATCCATGGTTCTAGAAAGTAATTTAGCTGTAATGGTTTTAGCAACGCCTGGAACACCTTCAATTAAAACATGTCCGTTTGCCAGTAGAGAAACAATCAGGAGATCCATCATGTCTTTCTGACCTACAATAACTTTCTTTAATTGGTTTTTAATATCATTAACGGCTTCTTGAAGCTCGGATACATCAAGCCTGTTTTTAAACTCTAAATTTTCTGAAGGGTCCTGATTAATTTGTTCTTCCATAGGGGTTATTTTTTAAAGAATTTTTCTATCATATTGTTTAAAACAATCAATTCAACATCGGTACACTCCGATTTCTTGTTTAATGCAATGATGGTATTTATTAAATATTTTGTGCCATTTAAGTCGTTATTAGATTTTAAAGCTAAGGTCTTTATAAATTCCTTATTTAAATTACTAGTATCAATCAGATATTTTTCTCTAATTTTTTCTAAAAAGTAAGTAATTTTCTTATCGACTAGATTTTTGTGATCTTCTTCCTTTAAATACACATTAGAAATAGTTTGAGTAAATTCTACAGTAGAATTTTGTAAGGGTTTAATTATTGGAATGGCTCTTTGTTTTCTCTTAGAGTTAAATAACAGAAACAGCAGTAAACCTATTGAGGAAACAGCTAAAAACCAGGATAAACTAGGATGTTGCAAGAAGAATTTAAAAATAGAATCCTGTTTTTCTTCAGGTGTATTAGTATACTTACTGAATTTTATTTGTGGATCCCAAAGAACATCTTTAGAAGGTAAATAAGACAGGATGTTTTCTACATATTCCTCATTGCCATTTAGCATATTATAATTAGTAAAAACTACTGGATTAGAATGTAATAAAACAGCTCCTTTTCCATAGTATATTTTAATGAAATTGGGTTGTTTTTGGTTATTTACTTCAACGGTTCCTAACACAATCGTATTATTTTCATTATAACTATCGAAGTAATTTCTTCTAATATTTCTGTCAAACAAATAGGGTTGATTTTTAAAATCCTTATTCTCTAAATACAATTTTCCATTCAATAACTTTAAGTCTTCGGGAGTGTACACATGCTCGTCTAGGTTATTGGTGGTAAACTGTAAAGAATCTCTTAAATGTTCGCTAAAATAATTCAGAGATAAGAACACATTATTACCATTTTCCACATAACCCAACAGATAACTCAAACCATCTTTATCTAATTTATAAGCGGTAGGTTTAATACAAATATAATTGCCAAAATCGTCATCTTTAACATGGTGAAAAAGGTAATCGTAAATGTTTTCTTTTAAATAGTGTACCTCATTATTATTAAAAAGTGCTTCGGCTTCATGAAATAGGATGTATGTACCAAATGGACTTTTGTTTTTTTCTTTAAAATTCTCGTTCCAATTGGTTTTACTACAACTTATTAAGCTGAATAAAACCATTAGAAAAAGATATTTGTTTATGTGTTTAAAGAAAGTCAAGAAATGGAATTAAAAAGGGTTTTATATTTTTTTTCTATGGTCTGAAAATTATTTGAATTTATTGGGAACTCGCCATACCACACATAACTGTAAATATATGATACTTCAGAAAACTGATTTCTAAGATCTTTATCTTCAATTTCGAATACGTATTCTGTGTTGGTTTTATCTTTATGATATTCTATGGTTTTAATATCTGATAATTTTTGTAGTATGGACAAATAATAATACCTCGTTGCCAATCTGTAGTCCTTATTAATAATAGCTTGTTTTAGAAGTTTATTAAAATCTGCTTCGTGGATATCTTCATCTTCATACATTAATAGCTCTGCTGTTTTTTTAGATGAATTTTTAAAATTCCAGAAACGCATATCCGAGCCTAAAAGGATTTTTAGTATAATTAAAACAACAATTATTCCTAAAAGATACGGGAAAATATAGCTCATAAAACTGACAAATAATGCCAAAATCCCCATGCTAGAAGGAGAGTGTGTTTCCGGTTTTATGGGTTCTTTCGTTTTTAAGTCGTCTATATATACAAAATCTTTACCGTTATACTTGTCTTTTAATTCTGTTTTAAAAGACAACTTCTCTTCAATATCTGTGTTCTTTGTATAGGTGGTTTCATCTCCGGTTGCCAGTAGAATATCATCGTTAGATTGAGAAATCCCAACCTGATAACTTAAAAATAATAAAAGGAGCAAACAGGTTCTCATTATCTTAAATCATGTTTTTTAGCTACTTGAAAAGGTAGAATTAGATAATAATAACTAATGGAAAATAAACTAAATAAAATAATTGTAAAGGATAGAATTACTGGCATCGTATTGGAATATCTTGTAACATATCCTTCTAAAAAAGCTGCGATAATGGTAAAAGGAATGGTGCTTAAAAAAATATAGAATGCCTCTCGAACTCCGATTTTAAAAGACTGAAATCTTTTTAAAGTGCTAGGAAATAAAATACTAGCTCCAATTATATAGCCGGCTGCTGCTTCTATTATCATTCCAAAGATTTCGTAAGTTCCATGAATCCAGATGCCTTTTAAACTATCAAATAAACTGTTATGTTGATAAAAAAATGCTTGAAATACGGCTACCATCACAGCATTATAAACAACATAAAAACCGGTGCCTATTCCTAAAAATATTCCCGATAAAAACATGTTTAGGCCAACACGTTGGTTATTGTCGTAAATTCCAATAAAGGTTCCCCAATTACTTCCACCTTTGTAGATAGCCATGGCATCTCCTTGCTCTATATTCTCTAAGGTTTGATCTACATAGCTGTTTCCTAAAATTTGTCTGGCAAATGTATCGTCGTTAAAAGTAGAAAGTAAACCAATAAAAAAACATAAAAAGAAAAATATAAACGATATATAAATGTATTTTCTATGTTTATAACAAAGAAGAGGAACGGTATCTAAAAAGAATTTTAATACACGATTATTTTTTCTTCTTTTGGTGTGGTACACATTATTAAAACTGCTTTTAGCTAACTTGTTTAAATAGGTAGTCACCTTACTTTTAGGATAATAGGTTTGCGCATACACCAGATCGTTCATGATCTTGATATGTAGGTTAGCTATATCGTCAGGGCTTTTTTTTTCTTTATTCGAACTTATTTGCTCAAATTCAAGCCATTTTTCTTTATTTTGCTTAATAAAAGCGACTTCTCTCATCAGGGCGAATTTAGACATTGCATGAAAAGACTCCAAATAAAAACTGCACAAAATGTAGACATACAATTTACCTTAGCTAATGTTGGGCAACGTTTATTAGCCTTTGCAATAGATAACATTATTAAATTTGCTTATCTCTATTTTGCAATTGAGTTTTTAAACTTTCAACTTATCGAAAATACATTTAATAATGATCATTGGTCTATAAAAGCGATAGATATTTTAATCTTTTTACCTGTTACTTTCTATTCGTTATATTCTGAAATATTATTAAACGGACAAACCATTGGTAAGAAGCTACTTAATATCAAGGTAATAAATGTGGATGGTTTTAAACCGTCTATTACCGATTATGTGATTAGATGGTTTTTAAGAGTTATCGATTTTAACTTTTTCTCCTTAATTTTTATTTATGTTGCCTCTTTAGGCTTAGATACAAATTACGGACTTCTAATTGTTATCTTTTTAATAGGAAAACTTATAGGATTTTTATTGATTGTATCTACTAAAAAAAATCAGCGTTTTGGAGATATTATGGCTAATACCGTAGTGGTTTCTTTAAAAGACAAAGCCAAATTTTCAGATACAATTTTAGAAAAAATAACAGATACCTATAAGCCTGTTTACCCAGCAGTTATTCGCTTGTCTGATAATGATGCCAGAATTATAAAGGAAACTTTTAAATCTGCTACTAAATCTAACGACTATAAAACGCTTATTAAATTACGTTCTAAAATTATAGAAGTTACTGGCATTAAATCTTCACATAATAACGATAAAGAGTTTATTGATGCCGTATTAAAAGACTACAATTATTACACCCAAAGTATGTAAAACCTCTGGTCAAAAGAAATATTTAAAAACTCAACCAATAGAAGCTTAAGTTTTTGATACTTCTCTTTTTTCTTTTATTGAAATTCCGCTTTATCTGATATTTTTTCTAAATTAGGCTTTCATTTTTATTTATAGTAAATCTTAACCTATCATGAAAAAACTCCTTTACATAGTAGCTTTCCTGATTGCTGGATTAGCCATCTTATATGTCGTTATAAAAAGCGAACCAACGCCAACATATCAACCAGAAAGAAATTATATAGAAGGGCAAGAAAATGCCATTCTCTCGCAATTTTTATTAGCTAAAGACAGTACCGTTATTGAGTTGGCTGAAGGGCATTTCACCTTGAAGCAGTCGTTGTCTTTAGATGGAGTAAACCATGTGACTATTAGAGGAAAAGGGATGGGTAAAACGGTTTTAAACTTTAAAGGACAAACCAAAGGTGCAGAAGGAATACGAATTACAAATAGTAGCAATATTACAATTCAGGATTTAACTGTAGAAAATGCTAAAGGAGATAATATAAAAGTTATGGACACCGATGGAATTAGCTTTAAACATGTGGAAAGTTCCTGGACTGGAGAGGTAAGTGAAGATAATGGAGCTTATGCTTTTTATCCAGTCCTTTGCAAAAATGTCCTGATAGATAATTGCAAGGCAATTGCCTCCTCAGATGCAGGAATCTATGTTGGTCAATCGGTGGATGTGGTAATAAGTAATAACGAAGCGTTTTACAATGTGGCCGGAATAGAAAGTGAGAACTCGATAAACGTTAAGATTTTTGGTAATAAAGCTTACGAAAATACGGGAGGTATTTTGGTTTTCGATTTACCAGGTTTAACCCAATATGGATCTAATATTGAAGTGTATAACAATTTGGTTTATGAAAATAATACCAAAAATTTTGCAAAAGCAGGAGCCATTGTAGGTCAAGTACCAAGTGGAACCGGAAGTCTGGTTTTAAGTACAGAAGGTGTTTATTTTTATGACAATACCTTTAAAGATAATAAAACAGCTTCTATAGCTATTGCTAGTTACGAGTTGATTTACGAATTAGGTAAACGTGATAAAAAAGAGCAAAAAGAAGGCGAAGACGTGGTGGGTTCTGTGCAGGTTATAAATGATAAATATACATCAGACACCAACTATAATCCGTATCCAAGGAATATAAGAATTGGAAAAAATAATTTTTCTAATTCCTATTTATTTCCAACCATTAATAACGATTTTGGAAAAATTCTGATGATTAAAAAACCATTTCAAACAGTAGATGTGCTTTGGGACGGACTGGAAGATGAAGCTTCTGAATCGACTATTTGTTTTGAAAAAGGGACTGAAAGAGTATCTTTCTTCGGATTAGATGTTTTAAATGATTTTAAAAATGCGACCAGTGATGTATCGGAATATAGTTGTAAGTAGTTTACTCGTTTTTTCTTTATTTTTTAGTTGTAAGAAAAAAGAAAGCCTAGTTGAAAACAAAGCCTATATAAGTGTTTCTGGTTTGCTAACAAGTCAAGACACGCTAACTAGTTATGATGATTTAGGATTGAAAAAACTATCGGATTATCATTTTTTTAAACAGCCACTAAACCAATTAATTCCTGCCTCCAAGCAAATTGTGCCTTACGATTTAAATTCACCTTTATTTACCGATTACGCATCTAAAAAACGCTTTATAGTCTTCCCGGAAGGGACGGCTGCAAATTATGTGTCTGATGAAAGCTATTTGGATTTCCCAGAAGGAACCACCCTTATTAAAAACTTTTATTATACCAATAAGGAATTAAAAACAAGCACATCAGATATTATATTAGAAACCCGTTTATTAATTAAGAAGGCAGGCGAGTGGATAACACTGCCTTATATCTGGAACGAAGAACAAACGGAAGCCTATTTATATATTTTAGGAAAAGACATTGATTTAGTTTTAGAACCCACAACCGAGAGAACAAAACAAATAAGATTTAGTTATTCGGTGCCTAATATTAATATGTGTAAGAATTGCCATGTCAAGGACAAGGATTTAGTTCCTTTAGGTCCAACGCCAAGACAATTACATAGAGAACAAATGCTTCAAGGAACAAGTCAGAACCAGTTGGCTTATCTCATAGAGAACAACATGTTACATAATCTTCCAACACTTTCAGAGGTTGAAAAACTCCCCAATTATTCAGATGTATCAGAAAGCATAAACAACAGAGCTAGGGCTTATTTAGATGTTAATTGTGCTCATTGTCATCAAGACGGAGGTTCTGCCAAAACATCTGGCTTACATCTCATGTATCAAGAACAAGACTTATACAAATTGGGTGTTAATAAACCTCCAGTAGCTGCAGGTAAAGGATCTGGAGATTTAGCTTATGATGTGGTTGTTGGAAAACCAGAAGAATCTATTTTACTCTATAGAATGAAACATGTAGAACCCGATATTGTAATGCCTGAAATTGGTAAAAACTTGGTGCATACAGAAGGTGTAGAGCTTGTGGATGCCTGGATCCGTTCTTTAGCCAACTAGTTACTTAACTATGGGACCTAAAACTTCCCATACATTACTAGCCACTATTTGATGCCCTGCAACATTTGGATGAATCCCATCTTGTTGATTCAAAGAGGCAATACCACCAACATCTTTTAGAATAAAAGGTATAAACGCAAGCTTATTTTTTTCTGCTAAATCAGCAAACAACTCTCTAAACTCTGTAGTATAATCCTGCCCCATATTTGGTGGTAATTCCATACCAGCAAGCACAATAATGGTTTCCGGGCTTTTTTCTCGCACCACATCAATAATGGCTTGTAAGTTAGTTCGTGTTTCGGTTAAAGGCACGCCACGCAATCCATCATTAGCACCTAGTTCCAATAAAAATACCGTAGGAGCTTGTTTAATCACCCAATCAATCCTACTTTTTCCACCTGCACTCGTTTCGCCACTTACCCCAGAATTAATAACGGTATAATCTAAATTTAAGGAATCTATGGTGTGTTGCAAGATAGCAGGATAAGCATCACTGGTATCGTCTAGCCCATATCCAGCAGTAATACTATCGCCAAAACACAAAATAGTTTTACTTTTAATTTGAGGTGTTTCAGTTGTTTCTCCCTGGTTTTCAGTCGACTGAACTTCCGTGGCTTTCTCCGATTTTCCATCACCACAGGAAAAGAGAAGAATCACTAAAATAAAATAACAAAACTTTATGAGTTTGAACCCGTTTAAGATTGGTAGATATGCGCGTAATTGATTATTTTGAGCCTCGGACATGTGTCTATAATTAATTTAAAAATTTATATGTCAAAGATATTAAAGATTACTGGGTTGGAAAAGACATATACCAGTGGGAATAAAGAATTAACGGTTTTACAGGATATTTCTTTTGAAGTCGAACAAGGACAAACCTTTTCTATTGTTGGACCTTCTGGAAGTGGTAAAACCACCTTACTAGGTCTTTGTGCTGGGCTCGACCAGCCAAATGCAGGGACGGTAGAACTATGTGGTCAAGATTTAAAATCTTTAAATGAAGATCAACGAGCACAATTACGAAATAAGGAAGTCGGTTTTATTTTTCAGAATTTTCAATTACTCCCAACCTTAACAGCACTTGAAAACGTGAGTGTTCCCTTAGAACTACAAGGTGCTAAAAACGCTAGGACCAAAAGCTTAAACTTATTAGAAAAAGTGGGTCTTGCAGATCGGGTACATCATTATCCGTCTCAGCTGTCGGGTGGCGAACAACAACGTGTTGCCTTGGCTCGTGCGTTTGCAAATGAACCAACTATTTTATTTGCAGACGAACCTACAGGAAATTTAGATGATGACACTGGAGAAAAAGTAATTCGGCTGTTGTTTGAATTAAACAAAGAAAATGGTACCACCTTAGTAATTATTACGCACGACTTAGAGTTGGCCAACCGAACGCAGCAAATATTAAAGCTTAAGGGCGGAAAAATAGTTTCAAACCTTTCTACAAACCAACCTACAACAGCACTGTGAATAACATAAAAAATCTTCAAATAAGTTGGTTGTTTAAAATGGCATGGCGCGATGCCAAGGCTAGTAAAGTACGTCTGCTTTTATTTATGGCATCCATTATTCTTGGGATCGCGGCTGTGGTCTCCATTCAATTATTTAGTACCAATTTAAAGGATAATATCCAGAGTCAATCAAAAACTTTAATGGGTGCCGATTTTATTATCGATTCCAAACAGAAACCTACAGAACGGGCTCAAGCTATCATTGACTCCTTAAAACCCCGAGCAAAAGAAGTCAATTTTGTCTCTATGATTGCCTTTCCAAAAAATGGAGGCACCAAATTAGTAAAGGTGCAAGGGCTTGAAGGCGACTTTCCTTTTTACGGAAAAATAGAAACCCAGCCAAGTTTAGCTGCAGATACCTATCAAACATCTGGAGGAGCCTTAGTTGATGCTACTTTATTGCTTCAGTTTAATGTGCAACCAGGAGATTCTATAAAAATAGGAGAGATCGTGTTACCTATTGCTGGAGCTTTAAAATCCATGCCTGGGAATTCAGCTGTTTCTAGCTCCGTAGCGCCACCAGTAGTCATTCCATACGGTTTTATAGAAGCTACTAAATTGTTACAGTTTGGCAGTAGAAAAGAATATCAATATTTCTATAAAGCTTCCGATACTTTAAATTTAAAGCGACTGGAAGATAAATTAGAGACAGCACTCGATTTAGAAAATGCCGACCTAGATACGCATACCAGCACAACCAAACGTTTAGGCAGACGCTACGATAATGTAGGCAAGTTCTTGAATTTAGCAGCCTTTATTGCCTTATTACTGGGGTGTATTGGAATTGCTAGTTCGGTACATATTTATATAAAAGAAAAATTAAGGCCTATTGCTATTTTAAAATGCATGGGTGCTTCCAGACTGCAAAGTTTTTTAATTTTCTTAATTCAAATTGCAGGTATTGGTATTATTGGAGGCGCTATCGGTTCGCTTATTGGCGTCGGGTTGCAATCGGTATTTCCATATCTTTTAAAAGATTTTCTGCCTTTTACCTTAGAAATTTCTATCACAGCTCAACCAATATTAATTGGTGTTTTCCTCGGACTTTTTATGTCGGTACTCTTTGCGCTCTTACCATTGCTCCGCACTTGGTATGTATCGCCATTAGATGTGTTACGTGTGGACGAAAAAGCTTCTCAGGAGCCACAATATATTCGGTTTCTGGTATTTGGAATCATTTTAATATTCCTGTTTTTATTTTCACTCTGGTTAATTAAAGACGCACTTTACGCTTTAGCTTTTGTTCTTGGAACCATGCTAACCTTCACCATGTTGGCTCTAGTAGCTTTGGGTTTTATAAAAATTATTAAACGGGTTTTTCCAAAACATTGGAACTTTACAGCCCGACAAAGCTTACTCAACCTGTTTAGACCCAATAATCAAACAGTGGTATTGGTAGTGGCTATTGGTTTAGGAACCTTTTTAATAAGTACTTTATATTTTACAAAGGATATTTTATTAGCAAAAACAGAGGTCGGACAAACAGCTCAAAATGCAAATATAATCATCCTAGACGTCCAGCCAGAACAACGTGAAGCCGTAGTGGAAACCATCAAATCAAAAGATTTAGCTGTTTTAAATAACATTCCCTTAGTAACTATGCGAATGCAAAGTATTAATGGACGACAGGTAAATGATATACGCCAAGATAGTACACGTCAAATACGAGGTTGGCTTTTAAATCACGAATTTAGAACCACTTATAGAGATACTCTAACAGCTTCTGAAGAATTAATAGCAGGGGAGTGGCACCCCAAATTAGCACCAAACGAGCCTGTTAGTATTTCTATTTCAGATAACCTTGCTGCCGATGCCCATTTAAGTGTAGGAGATCCCGTGGTATTTAATGTGCAAGGCGTTTTAATGGAAACCACTGTTGGAAGTATTCGAAAAGTGGACTGGTCGCAAATACAACTTAATTTTACTATAGTATTCCCAAAGGGAGTGTTAGAAGAAGCACCGCAATTTAATGTATTAACTACTATGGTACCAGACGAATCGAGTTCTGCAGCACTGCAACAGGATTTAGTATCTAAATTCCCGAATGTCTCGATTATCGATTTACGACAAGTATTTACCCTTGTAGATGATATTTTAGATAAGGTGTCCTGGATTATTAACTTTATGGCATTCTTTAGCATCTTTACAGGTATTATTGTGTTGATTGGTTCTGTAAGAACCAGCAAATATCAACGGATTAAAGAGAGTGTCTTGCTAAGAACCCTTGGGGCTAAAAACAAACAGATCTTGCAAATTTCAGCTTTTGAATATCTCTTTTTAGGACTTTTAGGTTCTTTGGTTGGGTTAATATTAGCATTAATTAGTAGTTTATGTTTGGCTATATTTGTTTTTAAAGAACCTTTTATCCCTTCGGCAATTCCATTTATAATCTTTTTACCAGGAATTACCTTGTTGGTTTTGGCCATCGGTTTAACTAATATTCAAACTGTTTTACGAAGTTCGCCTTTAGAGGTTTTACGTAGAGAAGCTTAGCATAATTTGATGTGTGTTTTTTTAGAATTTATGATGCTTTCAGCTAATAATTCCGTAGATTGAGTTAATACTATTTAAATAAAAAACAATGCGTAACATATTATATTCATTAGTAATTCAAAAATCTTCCTTTACTCAAAATCCAGGTGACAGTGGTACTGTAGATTTATCAAAACCATTTGATTTAATTGTTTTCGTTATTCTGCCTATCATATTAGTGATTCTTTACTTTATTTGGAAAAGAACCAAAAAACAAGATGAAGATTAAAATTACACCTTTAAGATAAAGCTGTTTTGATTGTTTTAAAAAGTATAAAACGAGATGAATAAAAATCAAGCCATCTCATTAGGTTTTAAATGCCTATTGTAAGAAGCATGGTCTATACTAAAACTGTTCATAAATAACAGCGTTTATCATTCAAAATATTTGAAATGATTTGTATTTTTCAAAAAATAATTTTTATAATGAGTAAAAAACAATTTATGAAAGAAGCTGTAAACGCAGCTTTAAAAGGAATGACTAATAACGAAGGTGGCCCTTTTGGTTGCGTCATTGTCAAAGATGGAAAAATAGTAGGTCGTGGAAACAACAAGGTAACATCTACTAACGATCCTACAGCACATGCAGAAGTTACAGCTATTCGAGATGCTTGTAAAAATTTAGGTTCTTTCCAATTAGATGGTTGTGAAATTTATACATCCTGCGAGCCTTGCCCTATGTGTTTAGGTGCTATTTATTGGGCGAGACCAGATAAGGTATACTACGGAAGCAATCAAGTAGATGCTGCTAATATTGGCTTTGATGACGAGTTTATTTATAAAGAAATTCCGTTACCTTATGCAGAAAGAAGCATTCCTTTTGAACAATTGGCACGCGATATTGCCTTGGAGCCATTTCAGGAATGGACAAAAAAAGTGGATAAAACGGAGTATTAAATCAAAGTTGACGATGCAATTGATTTTTTAGTTGAACTATAAAAGAGCGCTATACAAAACACTTTCAAACATGAACACATGATAACCTTCATCCTAAATAATAAAACCATTAAAACACCAGAACATTCTGGAAAGACTTTATTGGATTTTATTCGTTACCAACAACGTCTTACGGGTACCAAAATTGGCTGTCGTGAAGGTGATTGTGGTGCCTGTACCGTTTTAGTGGGCACTTTAAAAGATAATGACCTTATAGAATACCAAAGCGTCACCTCCTGTATTTCGCCATTGGGAAATGCGCATGGAAAACATATTGTTACCGTTGAAGGTACCAATTTAAAAGATAAGCTTACTGAACAGCAAGAAGCCATGAATGCAAATTATGCTACCCAATGCGGATTTTGTACACCAGGTTTTGTTGTAGCGCTAACAGGTTTTGCTTTATCTAATTCAGATAAAAATTACAGTCAAGCTTTAGATGCTATTAGTGGAAACATTTGTAGATGTACAGGTTATAAATCTATTGAAAGAGCAACGCATCAAGTTGTAGAAAAATTAGAACATCAAGAGGGTCAGTCTTTTGGATGGTTAATAGATCATGGGTTTATTCCAGCATATTTTAAAAGTATACCACAGCGTTTAAAAGCTATTGAAGCAAAAGATTTAAATCAGCCTAAAGGAAAATTTGTTTCAGGTGGAACCGATTTATATGTGCAACAAGCCGATCATTTAGCAGATAATGATGTGCATTTAATTGCAGAAAAAGACTATTTAAAAGGCATCACCATCCAAGACAAAATATGTACCATTGGAACTAATGCAACCGTTTCAGACTTATGGAATCATACAGAACTAAATAACATATTACCCAATTTACGAAAACACCTAAAGTTGGTGTCTTCAGAGCAAATTAGAAACATGGCTTCTTTTGGTGGAAACCTAGTAAATGCCTCACCAATTGGAGATATGACCATTTTCTTTTTAGCTTTAAATAGTGATGTGATAATTTTAGACGAAAATAACAACGAACGAACCATTTCTCTCAAAAATTTCTATCAAGGTTACAAAACATTTGATTTAAAGGATGGTGAATTGTTAAAAGAAATTCGTTTCCAAGTGCCAACAAAAACAGCCTATTTCAATTTCGAAAAAGTCTGCAAACGCACACATTTAGATATTGCTAGCGTAAATTCAGCTATTCATATATCTATTGAAAATAATACCATATCAGAAGCCCATGTGTCCCTTGGAGGCGTTGCTGCCATTCCAAAGTACCTGCACGAAACATCCAGTTTTTTAAAAGGAAAACCATTGACTTCTGAAGTTATTTTAGAAGCCAACGAAGTGCTTCAATCAGAAATCTCGCCCATAAGTGATGTTCGAGGTACAAGCGATTATAAACGTTTGTTGGCAAGACAATTATTCTTTGCACATTTTATAGAATTTTTTCCAAAACAATTCACTTTAAACGATTTTGTTCAACATGTATAAAGATAAATCAAATAATCAGCTAGAATCTAAACTGGAAGATGTTAATACTAGTTTAAAACATAGCATCAAAAATATGGATTCTTATACCCATGTTCGTGGCGAATCACTTTATGTAGACGATGTAAATATCAGGCAAGGTACTTTTCATGCAGTGGTTTTTGATTCGCCAAAAGCACATGGAAAAATAAAAAGCATTGACTATTCTAAAGCTGAAGCATTGGAAGGTGTCGAACGTATTTTTACTTATAAAGATATTCCTGGAGAAAATGAAATTGGTGGCATCATTGCAGATGAACCCTTATTTGCAGAAGATGACGTCCATTTTTGGGGCATGCCAATTGCACTTATTGTAGCAGAAACAGAATTTATTGCGCGACAAGCAAGACAATTAATTAAAATAGACATTGACGAATTACCTGTAATCACTACAGCCAAACAAGCCAAAGCAAAAGGGAGTTTTATAAATGCACCACGTTCCTTTAGTATAGGAAATACTGAAAAAGCATTTGCCGATTGTGAATATGTTTTTGAAGGCGAAACCTTTTCAAACGGACAAGAACATCTATACATTGAAGCACAAGGTGCATATGCCGAACCATTAGAAAATGGCAATATAAAAATCACCTCCTCAACTCAAGGTCCAACAGCTGTTCAAGCAACAACAGCAAGAGTTCTAGGAGTAGCCATGCATAAAATTGAAATAGATGTCACCCGACTTGGTGGTGGATTTGGTGGGAAAGAAGACCAGGCTACACCATGGGCTGTAATGGCTGCTTTAGCAACCTTTCACTTAAACCAATCGGTTAAATTGGTCTTGAATCGTCATGATGATTTACGCATGACAGGCAAACGGCACCCTTACGAAAGTTCATATAAAATCGGACTTTCTAAAGACTTAAAAATTTTAGCTTACCAAGCTGAGTTTCTTCAAAACTCTGGTGCAGCAGCCGATTTATCACCTGCCATTGCAGAGCGAACGCTATTTCACGCGACGAATAGTTATTATGTTCCCAATGTAACCACAACAGTTTTAAGCTGTAAAACCAACTTACCACCTAACACAGCGTTTCGAGGTTTTGGTGGCCCACAAGGCATGTTTGTTATAGAATCTGCTATAGCAAAAGCGGCTCATGAAATTGGAGTGCCTTCAAGAGCCATTCAAGAAGCGAATTTGTTGGATGAAAATGACACGTTTTCCTATGGGCAAATTGCCAAACAAGTAGAAGCTAAAAACTCTTGGAATTCGGCGAAATCAGTATACCATTTGGAAACATTGGAGCAGGAGGTGGAAGCGTTTAATAGAGTTAATAAAATCTTTAAAAAAGGTATGGCCTTAATGCCAATTACCTTTGGTATTTCGTTTACCAATACACCCATGAACCATGCACGTGCTTTAGTCCATATTTATTTGGATGGCAGTGTGGGAATCAGCACAGCAGCAGTAGAAATGGGGCAAGGTGTCAATACCAAAATGATGCAAATTGCAGCTGATGTATTTTCAATTCCTATTGACAAAATTAAAATTGAAACCACAAATACTACAAGAGTAGCCAACACATCACCATCTGCTGCAAGTTCAACAGCAGATTTAAATGGAAAAGCAACACTAATGGCTTGTAATACATTAGTTGATCGACTCAAGGCAGTTGCTTCAGAAGATTTACAAGTGTCTGAAAAAGATATTATTCTAAAAAATGAATTCGTTTATATCAATGATTTAAAATCCGATTTATCGTGGACAGAACTCATCTCTAAAGCCATGTTAAAACGAGTGGCTTTAACGGAAAATGCCCATTATGCCACACCAGAAATTCATTTCGATAAAACCATAGAAAAAGGACATCCCTTTGCTTATCATGTGTACGGAACGGCTATTATAACTGCAACCGTAGATTGCATACGTGGTACTTATGAATTTGATAGCGTGAAGATGGTTCACGACTACGGAAAAAGTATGAGTGAAGGAATTGATTTAGGCCAGGTGGAAGGCGCTCTTGTTCAAGGAATAGGTTGGATGACTATGGAAGAAATTGCTTATAGTCATGAAGGGAAATTGCTTTCCAATGCGCTGTCAACCTATAAAGTTCCGGATATCTTTTCCGTGCCAAAAAATGTTGAAACCATCCCACTTGAAACCGAAGGGCATGACCAAGCAATTTTAAAATCGAAAGCCGTTGGCGAACCTCCTTTAATGTATGGAATTGGAGCTTATTTTGCACTTCAAAACGCCATAAAAGCGTTTAATCCAAATTATAACTTGAAGTTTCACGCTCCAATGACACCAGAAAAAGTATTAATGAGTTTATATGAAAAGCAAGAGCATAATTAATTCTAAATTATGGAGACTCAAATAAACGAGCGTATTTTTAAATCATTTCCCGAACTGGAAAGTGAAAGGCTTACTTATAGAGCTTACAAAACAGAAGATGCTAAAGCTTTATTAGGTATAAGAAGTCATAACCAGGTTTCAAAGTATATGGATACTGCTATTCCGAAGGATTCTGATGATACCAAAAAGAGAATTGAAGGCTACCAACATGCTTTTGCTGAAAAAAGAGGCATTACTTGGGCAATTATAGAAAAAGAAAGTAATATTCTAATTGGTGATTTTGGTATTTGGAATATTGATACCAAAAACGCAAGAGGTGAGATTGGATATATTCTACATCCCGATTTTTGGAAAAAAGGCTATATGTCTGAAGCTTTGAATACCTTAATTCATTTTGGATTTAAGGAAATAAACCTTCATAGTTTTGAAGCCAATGTTAATACAGAAAATGAAAATTCAAAAGCATTATTGCTTAAATTTGGATTTAAATTGGAAGCCTATTTTAGAGAGAGCTTCTATTATGATGGTCAATTTTTAGACAGCGAGATTTATTGCTTAATAAAGTCTGATTTAAAATAAGTAAATTTTGGCTACGTTGTTTTAGAATCAGCAAAAGGAATTTAAATCTTCTTTCGTCAAAATAGTATATTCAGAAATGGAATATTTTTTTAAAACAGGTTCGATTAATGATTCTCTAATCACAAGAATGAGATGTTTTTGTTGGTTACATTCATAATCAGGAATCAATTTTTCAGCAGAAACATGAAAACCTTCGTTTCTCAATTCTAATTTCCCTAGTTCATCAATAATAATGTATTTACTTTCCTTTTTTGAAGTTTTTGAAATCAAATAATCATTAGCTTCATCAAAAGCTGACTTTAAAAATCGAAAGTTCCCTATTTCAATAATGTCTTTATTTTCAAATTCAGTTTCAAGCTCATATTCAATTTTAGATTTAACCTGCAAAAAATATCGCTTGCCTTTGTCGTCATCAGGACATAACAAACCATCGACATCTTTCCTGTTGGCTATCCATTTTTGTAAGGCTGTCGTTTTTCCAGACCGAATAGCGCCAGTTAATATGTAAATCATTTTGAAGCTATTTTAAAATGGATACAATTAGAGATGCTATTCGCCATAAAATATTTAAAGCGTGTATAGCCTTTTAAATGGTTGGTTTCTTTCCAGGTATATATCATTATTTGTCTGAAATACGGAAATAAATCCATGGCATTAGATATATCTTCTTGGTATTTAGATTCTTTATTACGAAGATGTTGTTGGATTAATTTTAAAACTAAAGGCCCCAAAAACACATACCAAAGCATTAACACAAAAAAACTACGTAGAATAATATAAAGTGCTTTTTTCCACCCAAACAACGCGCCACCAAAAATTGAAAATGCTAAAATAATGACTGCAATCGTAATCAGCCAAACCCAAAGTATTCTGGATTTAGATTTGATTTTTAAATTTTTAGTATGGGCACCAGCATGAGGTTCTAAATAAAAATCTATGTTGGGTTTGATTGAGATAATATCAATCATACGTTTTATAAATAGTCCAGCCAATAAGCCACATATGCCATATATAAATAGATAAAGTCCTATTAGAATAGAAGTAGTGGATGTTTCAGTAATAAGATTCATTTTATTTTGAATCCAAGCTCCATAGATGTTGATGGCTTCCCAAAATTCAGTGCCATAGATAATGGTTAACGTTAATAATTTTTGAAGCGCAGATTGCAAGAAAGTTACCATTCCTAAAACAATTAAGGTAAAACCATTCCATGAGAAATTAGTAAATAAAAATGCTGCCAACACAGCTTGAAAACTCACCGAAATATAGGCTGTAAAAGGAGAGTAGGGACTAACAGCCATTTTAATAATCAACACAATGGCCAATGCTTTTAAAATAGATTGCCATTTATTTTCGGCATAAAATGCAATCAGACTAATGAGTAAAATAGCGATTCCTCCAACGATTAATCCCGTGAATGGCGAATTAAACACATGTAAAAAACCCCCTAAACCAGATTCGTTTAAGGCCCAAAGTGCTGTGAGTTTATCTATTATGGATTTATTGTTTTTCATACTAATTCCCGTGAAAACGGGAATCTCTATATAATTTATTCAACAGTACTTTCAAAAGCTTGACGTCTTGCTTCTCAAATTGCTTTCAGACTGATAATGCACCTGAAGCAGTTGAGCAACAACACTTATGGCTATTTCTTTAGGCGTATCACCACCAATATCTAATCCAATTGGGCAAACCACATGTGTCATCCCTTCTGGAATACCCATGTCTTTTACAAGCATATTATGAAAGCGTACTTTCTTGGTTTTACTTCCTATTAATCCTAAAAATTTGGTGTCTCTTTTTAAGGCCATGGTAATAATATCGAAGTCAATGGCGTGATTATGTGTCAACACCAAAACATAGCAATTTGTTCCCCATGTTACAGCTTCCGTGAAGGTTTTAAAATCGTTTTCAGTGACTTGTTTGGTAGTAATCCTGGAGTCTAAATCCAAATTATTAAACCAATCATCTCGCGAGTCTATTAGTATTACTTTAAAAGGTGTATCAATTAATAAGTTAACAATTTCAACTCCAATATGCCCTGCGCCAAATAGGAATAATTCTGGATTCTGATTCATAGGTTCTATCATAAATTCAACTTTTCCGCCACAGCATTGTTCAAATTCGGGTCCCAATATATAACTGGATTCTATAATTTTGTTGTCGCGCAATGAATTCATCGCTTCTTTGGTGGCTTGAAACTCTAGTTTGCCACCACCAATGGTTCCATATAGTTTTTCATCTTTCGTAATAAGCATCCGTGAACCTACCACACAAGGGGTTGATCCTAAACATCTTGTTACTGTAACAAGCGCAACAGCTTGTTGATTTCTTTTAAATTCCGATAAGAGTTCAATCCAATTCGTCATAGTTCATAAAAAGAGACTTTAAAAGTAAGGTTTTTTAGGCTAAATTCTATATTTAAAGCGAAGAGCTCGCCTAAATAACTCTCAAAAACATTAAGCAATCTAAGGTGTCCCGTTTCATAACAATAAACTACTTTTGCTTTTTGTATTAGGCAGCTAATTTTTTGAGACGAAACTTCATATTTTGCTAGTAGGAGGTTTAGTTGCTGTAATTAAAATCTATGGAAAACCAAGAAATAAACGGATTAAATAAAACCTCACGAATATTATTACTCGTTGGGATTTTATTTATTGCGGTAAATTTAAGACCAGCACTTTCGAGTATTGGCCCCTTAATCGATATGATACGTGAGGATGTTGGCCTTTCCGATACTTTATTAGGATTATTAACAACACTACCACTTATTGCATTTGGAATCGTTTCTACAATAACACCTTTATTTACTAAGCGTTTTGGAATAGGAAATACACTATTAGGATCTTTAATACTTCTGGCTTTAGGAATTATAATCCGTTCTGTTGGAAGTGTTTTTGAATTGTATTTAGGTACTGTATTTTTAGGAATAGCCATTGCCTTTGGAAACGTATTAATTCCAGCCTTAATAAAAAGAAATTTTCCTCATAAAGCGGGTTTAGTTACCAGTTTATATTCTGGAATCATGTCTTTAGGTGCTGCTTTTGCTGCAGGATTGTCTGTACCTTTAGCAATGGATCTTAATTTAGGTTGGCGTGGATCTTTAGGCATTTGGGCAGTCTTAGCTGTTCTGGCTGTTATAATCTGGATTCCAAACTTAAAACGTATTAATCGCACGGTTCCAAATAGAAGTTTTAGTGAAGCCATTAAAAAACTGAGTGGTTCCAAGTTGGTTTGGAAATTAGCTCTATACATGGGACTTCAATCCTTCGCCTTTTATGTAGTTTTAGCCTGGTTACCTGCCATACTAATGGATCGTGGTTATGATGCTTCTTATGCAGGATGGATGCTCTCCTTATCGCAGGCCACAGGAATTATTGGTGCTATTTTTATTCCTATTTGGGCAGGTTCCCGAAAAGATCAGCGCTTGGTTATTGTTTCATTGGTTGTGGTTGAAGTGATAGCGTTTATAGGCTTACTGTTTCCAGAAATGAGCTTAACAGAACTCTGGGTGGGACTTATTGGATTGGTTTTAGGAGGAACCTTTGCATTAGCATTATTACTAATTGTCTTACGATCAGATGATGCAGAAACAGCTGCCGAATTATCTGGCATTGTACAATCCATTGGTTATTTTATAGCAGCAACAGGTCCATTTATTGTGGGGCTTATTTATGACCTAACAGATATATGGAGTTATGCTTTAATACTACTGATATTCGTTACAATCATTAAATTAATTATGGGAATTGGTGTTGGAAAAGATATAAAAGTTTAAGTATAATAGGTATTTAATCCACTTAAGCAATAACTTAGATTAAATATATAGTTTCGAAAAATCCAACATACCAATTGCTGCTTTGGCTCACCATATACCACTGTTTTTTCCTTCAAATAACATAATCAGGTAACGAATTCTACTTGGATCCTTACGAATTCTAAAACCTGTCTAATATAGCATGGCATCTCTTTTAGATTTGATGTATCAATAACAACAATCTAAAAATTAAAACCATGAAATATCTAGCAATACTCTTACTTTTTTGTTCCATCTCCGTAGGCTTTGCTCAAAAAAGTGATAGCCCTTATTTGTCTGTATCTACCAAAGATGCTGTTATTCCTTTAAAATCATCTCAAACTGAAGTAGAGATTTCTGGAACCATTGCACACGTAAAGCTGACTCAAGTCTACCAAAACAAAGGGAATGTGCCTTTAGAAGCTACATATGTTTTTCCACTTTCTACGCAAGCTGCAGTGCATGACATGCAGATGAAAATTGGCGAACGTATTATAAATGCTAAAATATTCGAAAAACAAGAAGCTAAAAAAGTATATGAAACAGCTGTGAAAAAAGGCCAGCGAGCAGCAAAGCTAGACCAACATAGACCTAATGTGTTTCAAATGAATGTTGGGAATATTATGGCTGGTGATCAAATTACCATTACTATCTATTATACGGAACTATTAGTACCTCTAAATGGTACTTATCAGTTTGTTGCTCCAGCAGTAGTAGGACCCAGATTTACAGGAGAAAGTGAACAAATTGAAAAGGCTTTTAATATGCCATATACCTTAAAAGGAGAGGCAGAAACGTTTGAATACGATATAAAAGTATCGCTTCAAGCTGGTATGATTATACAAAATATAAATAGCACAAGTCATCAAGTAAATATTAAGTATACGAACACAAAAACAGCCGACATATTTTTATCAAAAAGCAATATAAACCCTGGGAATAGGGATTTTATTTTAAACTATAATCTAAGAGGGAATAGCATCCAATCGGGCTTGTTATTATATGAACATGAAGGGGAGAATTTCTTTGCTCTTCAAATGGAACCTACTAAAAACATCCATTCTAAAGATATCCCATCAAGAGAATACCTTTTTATTGTGGATGTATCAGGCTCTATGAATGGCTATCCCTTGACAGTTTCAAAAGAACTCATGCGAAATTTACTTTGCGATCTTAGAGCTACAGATACCTTTAACGTCCTATTATTTGCTTCTAGCTCTACAGTTTTTAGTACAAGCTCTGTTGAAACAAACGAACAAAACATAGAAGCCGCCATCCGCTTTCTATCAGAAGGACAAGGTGGAGGTGGAACAGAATTACTCAGCGCTTTAAAAGAGGGGTATAAGTTACCAAGAAAAGACTTAAGTAGTTCACGTTCTATGGTTGTAATAACCGATGGATATGTAAATGTGGAAAAGGAAGCATTCGATCTTATTAAAAACAATCTAGACCAAGCAAATGTCTTCACTTTTGGTATAGGTTCTAGTGTTAACCGATACTTAATTGAAGGAATGGCAAAGGTCTCTAATAGCGAATCTTTTATTGCAACCTCAAAAACGGAAGCTTTAGAAGTAGCAAAAGCATTTAAAAATTATATAGAAACACCTTTATTAACTCAGGTAAAGCTTAAAACAAAAAGTTTTGAAATCTATGATATGGCTCCAAGTACTATTCCTGATGTATTTGCAAGGAGACCAGTGCTTGTTTATGGAAAATACCACGGCAAACCAGAAGGACGTATTGTAATTACTGGCTACCAGGGCAAAAAAAAATTCAAACAAGAATTTAAGGTGTCTGCTAGCAACCTGAGTTCTAAAAACAAAGCCTTACGCTATTTATGGGCTAGAAAAAAAATAGAGCAACTAGACGATTATAATAGGTTGTTTTACAGCAATGTCAAAGACAGTGTTATTGCTTTAGGTTTAAAGTACAATCTGGTCACCAATTATACCTCTTTTGTTGCTGTAGATGAAACCATTGTTAATAAAGATGGGGTATTAAAAACGGTGAAACAAGCTCTTCCAATGCCTAATAACGTTAGTAATATGGCGGTTGGAGCAGAAGCAGAGGTCTCTAAAAAAACAACATTTAAGAAGTCTTTTACGATAACTATAAATGAAAATATATTGAAAACCAATCAAAGAAAAATAAAGATGGAATTTAATGCAAGATACGCAACCTTAGTTACCAAATACTTAAAACAATATGTAAGCCTGCGTATTAAATGTAATACAGCAGGTGAAATTACAAGAGTTGAAACTTTAGAAAATGGAATCTGGGTGAATGACTTAGATATTCTTAAAGAGTTTACAGGACTCTCAGTAAAACCCTTCCATATAAATAAAAGTATCACTTTAACTTTAAATAGATAGCCTTAAAAGCATTATAATCATGATCTTAGAGAAAAACCATCAATAGTTATATTATGTTGTTTAGTGAGTGGGTCTCTCAAAATGTTGAGAGTAGAAAACTTGTGAGATTTAAAATTCTTACAGGTTTTTCTTTTATGAATAAATCAAAAAAATTAACCAAAAGCAACAACATAAAAATAACTAAAAACAACATTCTTCTACGAATACTAATTAATAGTCAACGAATACTAAAAGCGTCCAGATAACACATGAATTCTCTCGTAATTTTGAGGTATAGAATTATATCAACCTAAATAATACATCATGAAAAATATAATCACTTTTTTAATCGTAGCAATCAGTTTTCAGTTTGCACACGCACAAGAGTTTATTGCAACCAATAAATATACAGTTGCAAATAGAATAGATACCAAACAGGAAGCTTATGCTTCAGTTGGTTTCGATATTGTAGCCACAGAAGACCCTTCTTTAAAAATAGCAAGCTTAAACATTCTCGATCTGGATTTTTTTGAAGACGTTACGATTAGTTTATTAAAAGACCCAAACCTTGATAATATTAATGAAATTATAAAAGTAGACATCAATTATAGCACCTGTTGCAACCTAGCAGAAACGCACTATTTCATGGTAACTTATTCTAACCAATCTATTTCCTTACCAGCTGTAGAAAACATTTATTGTGAGAATACAGAATCTGAAATACAATACATATTTCCTGTACAAGCACTTGGTAAAGAAGCCATCATCTTAAAAACAGAAGTCAGCTTTACAGAAACTCATACCATGAAAGGCCTTAAAATTCTACAACGTTTTGCGTGGAATGACAATGACTTTAATCACAACGAATCAATAGCCTATACAGGTATTGACAATAATTAATTAGTAATCTTTAAATTTAATCAAAATGAAAAATGTAAAAAGCAGTATCCTAGGTTTATGCCTAGTAGCCATGTCCACCATGTTTGGACAAACAACACCACAAGTAAATTTCGCAACAGCAATACCGAGTTCTGGCATAGACAAAGTCTCGTACCAATACTTGCTTGCAAACGATGTGTACTTAAGACAAACCCCTTCTTTAAAAGGGAAAACAGTCGCATTATTACCTATTGGAACCAAATTAGTCATTCAAGAAAAAAGTAAAAATGAAGACAGTATGAATGGGATAAAAAGCCATTGGTATCGCGTAAGTATTGGTCAGGATTCTGGTTGGATTTGGGGTGGATTAATTGCTCAAAAAACCTTTGGCAGTGAAGCAAGTCACAATATCAAGTTCGCCTATGGTTTTGAAAGCGCTACAATAAATGATGAGGGGGTTTTAGAACAAAAACATCAACTAAGAGCCTTCAAAAACGGAGTTCAAATAGATAAAATTGTGTTTAACGGACATCAAGCCATGGCTTTAAAAATGAAAAATATAGGTAACAAAGGTCTGTTTAATGTGGAAGATATCATTGCTCTGGATATTCCAGGAGCAAATGGAGAGGGTGTTAAAGGAAAAATGTACATTTTTTGGAACAATGGAAAATTTACAAATGTCGCTAGTTTAGTAAATCACTCAGATGCGTCTTATACAAAAACCGAGTCCTTTATTTTTCCTTCAGATATGGAAGGCGTAAAAAGCAGACTGGTTTTAGAAACCTTTATTACCGATCATTATACCACAACCCAAAACGAGTGTCCTCAAGACAATAAAAGACTAATTATTAGCCATTACAAATGGAATGGATACAAATTAGTGAAAATGGAAGATACTCCGAAAATCACCGGAAACATAGTGTCTGCTGATAATAAGATCACGAATAACTTCTAAAAAAGAATTAATGAAACCATATCCTTTTTTAATCTTATTAATTCTAATCTTAGGTTGCAAGAAGCCGTTTTCGCAAACCCCGGAAACGGCACTTGCTATCCCTATAGCATTTTCAATGTCTGAAAAATCAATTGTGTTTATTGCCGGCTATGATGAAGGTGATAATAGCTATTACACCCAAGCTAAAAACTATTTTAAAGCACAAAACATTCAGGTAATAGACAACTTGTTTTCCATGGCTGAAATTATTGACTTTCTAAATAAAGACACTAGGAAAACATATGATAAGATTCATATTGTAAGTCATAGCAATCCTTGGATGGGTATATCTTTAAAAACCACAAAAAACGGCGAACGTTTAACCGTAGAAAGCTTGTCTAAAGCTAAAAATAACATGCCCACTTTGAATCATGCGATGAATAATGCCTCCCAAATAATCTTTCATTCTTGTGGTATAGGTGAGAATAAAGATTTGTTACTCGCATTGAAACAACTTTTTATAACCGAAGAATCCACACAAACTCCACAAATAATAGCCTCTTCCTATTTTAATGTCTTTGGAGGTAAATATGCCGGACATTATTTAGCGAAACCTTATTATGGTTATTATCCAACGGCCGAATCTCCTGGACCAACAGCTCTGTCTAAAGATTTTAAAGCCAGTTATCCCAACACAAATATAGATTGGTTTACAGCTTTAAAAACAAGAAAAGAAACAACTTTAGGCAACGTGTATAGTTATAAATTTAATATTCCAGTCGAATGGGAGTTTACATTCGATGATAAAGCAGATATTCCTGAGTTTACAGACAGAGAAGCTATTATGGATTGGGTTTCAGAATCTCCAGAAATGGCATCCATCTTATATAAACTAAATATTCCCTTAGAAAAATACCGTTGGAAGAGCGACATCCGTGGCAACAAACTCATTATTAAAGGAAAAACAACAGTGCTTTGCGTTTTGGAACCAATTTTGCAGAAAAATGATACAACAGAATATAAAAGTCCAATAGTTAGTGACACGAGTTTATATCAGATATTATAAATGAAAGCCATAAAACTATTAGCTCTGTTTGTATATATTTGTTACTAAGAGCTGTTATTTGTATTCCTAACAAAATACAAGGCTTAGTTATAATGATTATGACATCATTTAAATTTGAAGTAAAACCAAACCCCATTTGAAAAATCACCCAATATACTCTCTTTTAATTCTGCTTTTTTTAAGCCCGTTTCTGAGTGCGCAAAACAGTCAATTAAGGTCGTATGCTATAGAAGATGGTTTACCTCAATCTCAGGTATATGATATCATCCAGGACAATATCGGTTATTTATGGTTAGGGACTCAAGGTGGTGGACTCTGTAGATTTAATGGTACAGGTTTTTCTGTTTGGAACGAAAATGATGGCCTACTTTCCAATTATATTCATGCCTTATATACCAGTAGTGATAGTCTATATATTGGAACCAACCTCGGTTTGTCCATCAAAACAAAAAATAAATTTTCTAATATTGAATGTCCGCAAGTCAACCTATTTTATAAATCACTAAACACACTTTATCTGGGAACAAAACAAGGATTGTATAGCTATTCAAGTTCAGATAAACTAAAAAGATTAAGCCTGCACCCAGACATAGATTCTAGCATAGTAAATGGGCTTGTTTTTGATGGCTCTCATTATTGGATAGCTACTAATACAGGCTTATGGAAAGCAAATAGACTAGAGGGAACAGTACAGGAAATAGAGAAAATAGAAACAAATAACTTTAGATCCATTGTTTATAGTCACCATAAAATTTTTGCTGCTACTTATAGAGATGGTATTTTAATACTAGATACAAAACAAAAAGAAGCACCTATTTTATTAAGAGAACCTCTTGGTGTTAATGCTATGACTCTTCATAATAAAAATGAAATCTGGGTGGCAACCGATAATGATGGCATCACCATTATTGATGCTGAAAATTATTCCGAAAAAAGAAATATTGATAAAGAATCAGGACTTTCGGTGTCTCATATCAGAAAAACCTTTTCAGACAGACAATCAAATATTTGGATAGCGACTTCAGGTGGTGGTTTCTATAAATATTTTCAAAACAATTTTCATCATATCGATGCCTCCTCAGGATTAAAGGGCAATCGTATTTATGCGGTACATCATGTAAATAATAGTATTTGGATCTCTAATTCCGAAGCAGGTTTAACAAAAATAGATTCTTTAGGCATTCACGATATTCCTAAAATTAAAGGCTTTTCAAACGTCAAAATTAAAACGATTACAAGTGACGATCAAGGCAATATTTGGGCAGGATCAGATGGGCTAGGGGTACTTTTAAGAACTACCAAAACAGTAGATAGTTTGGTGCTTGATAATACCGATTCTCTAAACATTAATACAAAAGTGTTTCCGAAAACGGTCATTAAAAATCAGGTGCTAAATTCAGAAAACGGTTTCCCTTTCGATTGGATTAGAAAACTTGTAAAAGGAAAAAACACCATGTGGGCAGCAACCTATTCCAGTGGTTTGGTTCAGTTCCATTATAACGCAGATAAAGATAGTGTCGTGATTCAAGAAGTATATGGCAAAAAATCTGGCATCACAGATTTATACATAAACGATCTTGCATTAGACTCTCAAAACAGATTATGGTATGCCACACAATCGGGACACTTAGGCTATCTTAAAAACGGAAAACACAGCAGCTTAGGAGCTGTTTTAAATCAGAAAACAGCCATAAGAACGCTCTTGTTTCATCAAGATAAATTGTTTCTGGGAACAGCAGGAAAAGGGATCTGGGTGTCAAAAATAGATGAGAATTCTCCCAGTTTCAAACCCTTGAAAGGGACGAAAAAAATGGCTTCAGAAAACATATATCAACTTATTTTCGATAATCAAGGCTATTTGTGGGCAGGTACAGAACGTGGGGTAGATAAAATACAATTAGATCAAGACAATAACATAGAAGACATCTATCATTTTGGAAGAAATGATGGCTTTCTCGGGATAGAAACCTGTTTAAATGCCGTAGATAAAGACCATAAAGGTCATCTCTGGTTTGGTGCCCTGTATGGCTTAACAGAATACATTCCAAGTGTAGGTAGCAAAAATACTATAAAGCCTGAGATTTATTTTAAAGATGTGCAAGTAGCTTATAAAAGTGTCGATTCTTTGAATCTAAAAGCCTGGACCAATACAAATAAAGTCTTAAAGTTAAACCCTACCCAAACACAATTAAGTTTTGCCTATGGAAGTGTGGACATCGATCATCCCCATCAAATAGAGTACCGGTCTAAATTAAATAATAACGCCTGGAGTCCTTGGTCTAAAGAAAACAAACAAAACTTTGCAGATCTGGCTTATGGTGCGCATCAGTTTTCAGCTCAATCCAGAAACTATAGATGGGAAGAAAGCAGCCCCATAACCTTCAACTTTTTTATAGATAGTCCGCTCTACAAAAAAGCAGCATTTCAATGGACAGTTATAGGATTAGCATTGGTGCTTTTATTAATTTTAGGTTGGTGGTATCTTAGAAAAATCAGGTTAAAAAACAAAGCAGAAAAAGCCCAGTTACAAATGCAAAATCATCTGTTAACTCTGGAACATAAAGCGCTTCAATTGCAAATGAATCCGCATTTTATCTTTAATGTGTTGAATGGAATCAAAGGCATGGCCATAAACAAACCAGATAAGATGAACGTCACCATCAATAGCTTTGCAACCTTGCTTAGAGAAACCCTTAATAACTCCAGAAAAGACCAGATTACTTTAGCACAGGAAATAAAAACATTAGAACAATATATTAGGGTAGAACAGTTAATGGCTGCCAAACCGTTTAACTTTTCAATTAACTCTAACTGCCAATTAGATCCGGAAGAAATACTGGTACCACCCATGCTTTTGCAACCCTTTGTGGAAAATGCCATTAGACATGGTATTTTAAAAGGCAACAAAGAAGGAGAGCTTCAAATTGAATTTAACACGACTGAACACTATTTACATTGCATAGTAATAGATAATGGGATTGGTATATTTAAATCGCAACAAATAAAAGAAAAAACAGACCACCAATCCATGGCGCTTACCGTTACAAAAGAACGTTTAGCATCTATTTCTGGAGAAAATGCACTGCAGATTACAGAAATAAAAAATGCAGATGGCAGGGTTGCTGGCACAAAAATTAGCTTTAAAATTCCTTTAATAACAGATTATTAGAAACTTATGTTTACAGCCATTATTGTAGAAGACTTGATTGATGCTTTACAACTTCTAAAAAACGATTTAAAAATCAGGCATCCCGAAATTGAAGTGATAGCCACGGCACAGAATGTGGTAGAAGCAGCAAAGCTGTTAAGAAAAAAACAACCAGACATCCTTTTTTTAGATATCATGCTAGGTGATGGTACCGGATTTGATATTCTAGAGATTTTTCCAGATTTAAAATCGAAAATCATCTTTGTAACAGCTAGTGATGAATTTGCTATTAGAGCTTTTAAATTTGCAGCCATAGACTATGTTTTAAAACCCTATTCTTATGAAGAATTAGATTTAGCTGTAACTCGTGCTAAAAAACAAATCCAACCTAATAAAGAGCGATTAACCATTTTAAAGGAAACCCTGTCTGCACCAGAGAAGAAACCAGATAAAATATCCTTACATACTCTGGACAAGATTATTATTGTGAATTTAGACGATATTGTTCGCTGCGAATCAGATAGTAATAATACCATGTTTCACCTAAGAGATAAACGTAAAATATTTGTTACCAAAACCTTGAAATATTTTGCAGACATGCTCAAGAGTTATAATTTTATTCGCATCCATCAAAGTCATTTAGTTAATTTAGAATGTGTTAGCGAATATATAAAAACCGATGGTGGCTATTTAATGCTTAAAAACGGAGAAAATGTGCCAGTATCTGTTCGAAAAAAAGTAGAGATTATTGAGATTTTGGATAAGATGCATCGTTAGCGGATGCTCTTTTAATAAGTCAAGACCAGACCTTTGTCGCCGTTACACTCGCAAAGAGAACTTCAAAAAAGTATAATTAATTGATACAATAAAGTAAGATTACATTTATCTTTAGACTATAAAACACCAAATATGGCATGCCAGCCCGTCCGGTAGGCGAGTTTATAAAAGCTTAAATTACTAATTAGTCTGTAGCCATATTTCAGTACAAGACACTATAATATTAATGGCTAATTTACCCAAACTTATAAAGTAGGGTTACAATCCATCTAGAAAATGCAACACTTCAGAAATTTTAAATTTCTATTCATAACATATACAGGCATTTTTGAAAGTGTTTTAAACACACCAACTACGATAAAAGTAAATTCACATAATGAACAAACAAAAAACTAAAATATTTAGAATAGTCTTACTTGTAGGAACAGTAATCTCTTTGTTTTATGTTCCTTGGCCAATAGTAATAGCATGGATAGAGCCACTCCCTGACAGTATTCAAAAACAAGTTAATAAAGCATCAGATTATGGTTTTGATGGAATAATTGTCTATGTAGATCAAGGTGGTAAACAATCTAAACTCTATGCTGCTGGCTATAAAAACAGAGAAAACAAAATCCCTGCCAACCCACATGCATTGTTCAAAATAGCCAGCGTTACTAAACTATATACAGCTGTTGCTATTACAAAATTGGTAAGCAATAATAGCTTGTCTTTAAACCAAACTCTAGCAAATGACTTTCCCGAACTGGTAGGACGTATAGAAAATGCCGATAAAATCACTGTAAAAATGATGCTGCAACATCGCAGTGGAATTCCAGATTATACACGGATTGATGATTATTGGGTGCATCCAAAAGATAACGATAAAGAACGACTAGATATAGTACTAAACCTACCCGCCAATTTTGAACCCGGAACGGACTTTGAATATAGCAATACAAACTACCTATTACTTTCAAAACTTATAGAAAAAACAACAGGTAAAAGTAAATTTGAATTTATAAAAGAAAACATTTTAGATCCGCTAAATCTTGAAAACACATACGGTTCTATTCAGAATGTCAATTTAAATGATGTAATGAGTGGATATTATGTAGGCTATGATAAAGATTTAAAGACGGATAATAATGGTCTCATGTTGGCAACAGCAGAAGATTTAGGTAAATTTATCCGCGCTCTAAATGATGGCTCTGTATTTAAAGATAAAAAAGAACAAGAAATCTACAGCTCAATTTACAAATATAAACATACAGGTCTCATTCCAGGCTATCAAACAATTGCTAAATACCACAAAGATATAGATACAGTCATCATTCAATTTACAAACACAGTAGATTTTGACGGCTATAACTGGAGTTTATCAGAGATCATGTATCGTAGAGTTTTAAAAATAGTTAAAAATAAAAGCACAACACCGTCACACGAATACAGAAAACTGTAATTTAGTAGAATTATTAAAAATAACAGTAGGGTAACAAACAGACGGCCATTGGCAGCAATTAACACCAATAAAACTAAACACCAAACACATGGAAAATATTTGGACAATATTACTACTAATAGCACTTTTTTCAATAATTACCTTTCTTTATTGGAAACTGACAAACCGGTATGCTGAAAAAGAATATGGCAAAAAGATGTTTAAACAATGGGGAACTAGAACGTTTTATTGGACTGGCGCATTATTCATTAGTGGAGGAATTACAGTCTGTATTATTTACCTTTTAAAATGGGGGAATGTGGTAACTTTTTAGAAGACAAAAGTGTTTACTGCAGCAGGATTACCAATATATGAGGGTTATGGAGTAACAGAATCCTCTGGAGTCATCTCTTTAAATAGCTATAAAAAAGATGGTTATTTTCTTACAGGTGATATAAGTGAAATAGCGCTATGATTCAAGGTGTTGAATTACTGACCCTGATCAAATATTACCTGCTTATCACTCTTTAAATTATTCGGTTTTTACCCGAGCTTATTGTTTTTAAAATCATCACGATCCAAGTTGCTAAAATAAAAGGAGCGGTTAGTGTAATAATTCCTGTCATTGCTAATCCTATATTTAAAAATGTGGAGAGTAGGATAGCAATACTAATCCATAGAAAATCACGCCATCGTTTTCCTATAAGTGCAATCGCGCAAAGTATGGCATTATAGCCCATAAGTCCCGCATTAATTGTAGAAGCAGATTCCAATAAAAGCCATGCGGTTAAAGAGCCTAAAGCTGCAGCATAAAAAGCATAAGCAGCCATCAACCTATTATTTATCAATATTGCCAAAAGAAAAAATAGACCAGTTATCCTGTTTTCTTGAAACATAACCTGACCAAAACTATTGCTCAATGCACTAAATACATCTAAAGTGTTAGCTGTAGCACTAGACAAATCTATTAGCGGAACCTTAAAAAGGAATACCAATGAATAAATAACAAGCCAAGTGGATAAAACAAAAGGGGCAGTAAATGGCGGAATAATTTTCATTAAAAAATGCATTACTACTGTGGACAAAGCAGAACCTATTATTAGAGCCAAAATGCTAACTAAATCAGGTTTGAAAAAACACAGGATAGCAATTCCGGTTAACGTACCATTAAAACCATAAAGTCCGTTTTGAATGGTTTCTTTTGGATACTTTAAAACATGAGCCGTACCTGTGCTGATAATTGTTCCTAATAAAGCAGCTATTGCTAATAACCAGGAATTGTAAAAAATACCAACTAAAAATAAAATCCCAGAATAAATATTATTTTGAAAGATTACCTGACCGATACCTCGTAAAATTATTTGTGTAAATTTCATGGATATGGAAGCAAAGTTCTTTTTATATCATCTAATTCATAACAAAAAGATATAAGTAGCCTATTAGGCTTATACATCTTGTTTGTTACAAAATTTGTGGATAAATATACAGAATTCTACTATAGTTAAGTGAATAAGATTTTAGCTTTTTAAGATGAATTTAAATGTAAGATCTCTTTTAAATTTTTTCATTTAATTGTACTTTTAGTTATTAAATTCTTGATAATTAATGAAATAATATGTTTGTTATGAATAAGCGATTTACAATTGGTTTTGCCTTGGTTTTTATTTTTGTAGCTCCTATCTTTTCTCAAGAGAAAGCTAAAAGGCTTAAAAAAAATGACAAAAAAGAAAATACAATTAATAAAGACAAGCTTGAAAAAGAAAAATGGTCAGCTAATGCTATAGATAGCAGTAAGCAGTCTGGAAATAATTTGAATAATCAAACTCCAGGCCTGTATATTGAGGAGGTTTCTGTTTTTCCGCCATCGGTAACTCAAGTTGAAACTACAATTCCTGCATTTATAGGATATACAGAAAAAGGACCTAATAATCCTACACCTATTCAATCTATGCTAGATTATATAAATATATTCGGTGGGCCTTTTCATTCAGATATTGGTGTGTTTGAGGTTGATATAAACGAAAAAATCACCAATCCAAACTTGTTGTCTACACCAAAATATAAGATGTATTATATGCTCAAAATGTTCTTTGCAAATGGTGGAACGGATTGTTTTATTGTTTCTGTAGGAAATTATGATGAAGAAGACTCTTCTGTAAAAAATAACGAAATGCTAGTTGGACTCGAGTTGCTTAATCAGGAAGACTTACCCACTTTAATTCTTTTTCCAGATGCTACAAGTTCTAAAAACAGCCAGCAACCAGCGGAACTATATGATGCTGCACTTTTGCAGGCAGCAATTAGAAAAGATCGTTTCTTGATTTGTGATGTAGAAGTGGTTGAAAATGATATTGTAAAATCAGCTGAATTCTTTCGAAATTCTATAGGAACTAGCAACCTTGCTTATGGAGCTGCTTATTTTCCATCATTGGAAACTACTCTTAATTATGTGTTTACCGAAGATAAGATTCCTGTAATTCTAGAGGGAAATAATAATATATTAGTGCTAAAACATACAGAAAGGTCTATTTCAGAAAATCCTCGTAAAATAGAAGAATCTTTGTTTCATGCTAAAAACGGAAAATATAAAAATGTATATGCACAGATACACAAGACCCTACAAAATCAGAAACTCACTTTGCCACCAAGTGCTGCAGTTGCTGGTGTCTATGCTCAGGTAGATGCAAATAGAGGTGTATGGAAAGCGCCAGCAAATGTTTCTTTAAATAACGTACAAGCACCAAAAATAGAAATAAATAATAGCGATCAAGGTATTCTTAATATAGATAGCAGTGGAAAATCTATCAATGCCATCCGAAAATTTACCAATAAAGGAACTATGGTATGGGGAGCTCGTACATTAGCTGGAAATGATAATGAATGGCGCTACATCTCTGTGCGCCGTTTAGTTAATGTAGTAGAGGAATCTACCAGGAAAGCTACAGAACAGTTTGTTTTTGAGCCTAATGACGCTAATACCTGGGTGCGTTCAAGAGCTATGATAGAAAACTATCTCACAACGCTTTGGCGAGAAGGAGCACTTAGTGGAGCAAAACCAGAGGAAGCTTTTTATGTAAGAGTAGGCTTAGGGCAAACCATGACTGCTCAAGATCTGTTATACGGAAATATGAATGTAGAAATAGGAATGGCTGTATCGAAACCGGCAGAATTCATTGTAATTAGATTTACTCAAAAAATGACTAGTCATTAATGACTTTTCGAAATTAAACTTGAAAAGTTTTTAAATAGAATGAATCAAACTCTAGTGTTTACCTTTTCATGTTTTTCACAGGAAAAAGATCCTTTGAAACTAAATTATTTCTCTAAACTTATTGCCGTAGGTTGTTCTATAAAATAGCATGAAAACGATATATAAAAGGTTTTGTTTATTAAATATACTAGGGTTTTTAATGTTTCAACACGTGTAGTGCTGTGGTCTTTTTAAAAAAGAACAAAGCGTCGTATCGCAGTGGAACTATCGTAGGCACGAACTGTCTGCTGTCTCCTCTAGGATTATAAACTACTCCAACGGCTCTATTTCCAATTGCTTTTAGGTTTTTATCCAATCGGTCCTCCTTGTCAAAAATCAAATAAAGACTTTCCATATCTATTTGATTTAATTGAAATTCTATGCTGTTAGGAACAGCAGGAGGGATGGTCATTTCTTTCATTTGGCTACCCCAATTCGAGCCAGCCATAACTTTTCCTTCGTAAGTAGTAAAACCTATTAAAAATACATGATCCTTCCCCAATTCTTTTCGGCTAAGTTGTCCAATGTTTTTCTCACCAGTGTTTCGCATACTAGAGTACGCTGCATCGCCAATATGTGTATTATGTGCCCAAACAATTCCTTTAGAATTTTCACCATAAAGATTTAATAAATCATTTACAGTACCATGCATATGATGAACTCGAGAATTCCATGAAACAGGTCCTTTTGATGCGACACTTTCCCTGTAAAATTCTTCGGCATTATTTACGACGATGGTATTTTGTAATAAATAAAAATAAGTATCATCAGAAAGCTTTGAAAAATTAGCTCGATTATTTTTTATATACTCCACGACATGTTTTGTAGCAGTGGCACAACCCTCTTTTCCTGCATGTACCGCGTGGGCGTAATTCCAACTTTCTCCTTTGTGCGGATTGAAGCACTTATATTGGTCTTTTACAAACTTATAAGCAGTATGGTTTGTTGTTTTAAGTAAATCTAAAACCACTTTTTTAGAATTCCACTCATCATATACATCCATGCCATAAAAGCCTATTTTTTTATCTTGAGCTAATTTGTCATTGTGATTACGAAGCCATTCGGCCAATGCGACAACCTCTTCATTGGCCCACATCCAAGTTGGCCATCTGTCTAGTTTTAGTAAAACTTCTCGGGCAGAGCTTGCTGCGCCATCCAAATTTTTTACATATTGATTGAGATGATATAAACTAGCAAAATCGCCTTCTACCGCTATAAAATTAAAACCCTGTTCTAATATCAATCTTCTACTTATCTTATCTCTCCATAAGTAATATTCGTGAGTACCATGACTCGCTTCACCTAATAACACCAACTCCTTATTGGCAGTTGCCAACATGAGCTTATCTAAACTCGAGTCCTCTTCTAGTGAAATAGCTTTTTGTTTCATATTTTGTGCTAAAGAAACCATACTGACAAATAGCAATATAAATCCTAAAAAGTATTTTGTTTGTGATTGCTTCATAAGTATATTAAGATAATCAATATAAATGTACTTTTCAAGAAATTGATATGTTATTGCATAAAACATAAGTTCTTATATATAAAATTAATCGAATCCTCAACGAAGCTAAAAATCACTTTTTCATAATAACTTAAGGTTTATTATAATACTAACTTAAGCCGTGTATAATTCATAGCTTGTACTCACAGGCTTTCTATCTGTGATTTATTTACTAAATTAGATACTTAAACACGCCACGAATCATTTAAAACAAACAACATTGAGAACTTTAACCATAATTCTTTTACTAACGTTATTTTCTTGTAAACAATCAGTTTCAAAGGAAAAAGAAGTTGCCATTGAACAAAATCAAGCAGAACTTATTGCGCTAGAATTTATCAATAATTACGTCGAATTTTGTAATGACCGAAATACTGAACTTGGCCTTACGGATTGGATTTCTAAACAACCAAACATTTCGGAAAATTTTAAAAATGAACTTAAAAAAATAAGTACTGAGGCAGAAAAAAACAACCCCGAATTAGGACTTGGATTCGATCCAATATTCGACGCTCAAGACTATCCCGATAACGGATTTGAATTGGAAAAGGCCGAATTTAAATCTGAATACATAACGGTAAAAGGTAAAGATTGGAACGATTTTAAACTGAAAATAAAAATGGAACGGAAAAATGAGCAATGGCTTGTAAATGGTGTCGGAATAATAAACATGACAGAAAATGAACGCGTTGGAAGATAAATAACAATACGCCACGAATCATACTAAAAACCAATGTCACAAGCAAAAAAACAATGCGAATAGCTTTAATCATATTCATTGGAATACACGGAATTATCCACTTATTCGGATTTCTAAAAGCCTTTGGAATATATGAGTTTAATGCCATATCACAGCCAATTTCTAAAACTTTGGGATGGCTTTGGCTAGTGACATTTATTCTTTTTGCAATTTCAATTGTTTTATTAATATTTCAGTCCAATTATTGGTGCTTAAGTGGGTTTTTAGCTGTAATTATTTCACAAATTTTAATTTTCAACTATTGGTCTGATGCAAAATTCGGTACAATAGCAAATCTAATAATTCTCCTATCTCTAATTCTAGCTTATTCCAGTTTTAGTTTTAAAAATAAGATTGCCGAAGAAAGGAAAAAACTGTTTGAAAACTCAATAGCTGTTAGTGGAGAGGTAATTACTAAAGAAGCTATTTCGGAATTACCTTCAAGTGTTCAAAAGTGGCTTACCAACAACGGAACAATAGGTAAAAAACCGATATCTAATGTGCATTTAACTCAAGAATTACAACTTAAACTAAATCCAGATCAAGAAAGTTGGAACAATGGAAAAGCCGAACAATATATAACGACAAATCCCCCAGCATTTAATTGGAACATCAATACGAAAATGAATTCAATTTTTAATGTAGTAGGTCGTGATAAATTTGAGAACGGAAATGGAGAAATGACAATAAAGTTATTATCGCTCATCTCTGTTGCAAATGAAAATAATAGCGATAAAGTTGACCAAGCAACCCTGCAAAGATATTTAGCTGAAATGGTTTGGTATCCTTCAGCCTCTTTAAGTCCATTTATAAAGTGGGAATCTTTAGACGCATATGCAGCCAAAGCAACTTTGGAATTTAAAGGAGCAAAAGGTTCGGGAGAATTCCACTTTGACGAAAAAGGAAATTTCAAAAAATTTGTGGCCATGCGTTATCAGGATTCAAAAAAAACAGATCCTACAGAATGGACTGTCATTGCCACACAAACAAAAGAACGGAATGGAATTAAAATACCTGTGGAATGTGAGGCAAGCTGGAAATTGGAGAGTGGTAAATGGACTTGGTTAAAATTAAAAATTAAAGACATTGAATACAACGTGAAAGAAATGCCTGTGCCAAACAAAAAATAAGTTAAAAACAAGAAAATGAATAACTCAAAGTACCCAAAATGTATTCTAATGCGAATCTGTTCAGCAATTACAATGTACATAACAATGGATCTTTAGAACACGTTACCAAAAGCCAAAGAATTAAATCTGTCTTTAATCACACCCAAAATTGCTGAAGCCTTTTTATTAAAAGATAAAACCATACAAAATGAAAATGGGTGGGAATAAAGTAATTTATAAAGAAATAAAACTACCTACGTTGTCCAGAAAACTGCATGGCTTCTCCTTTTCCAAAGCCATAACTAATACCAAAATTAACAAAACGGCCACGTTGGCGACTATTATATAAATAAAAGTCTGGTTGTGTAGTAGTGGTTTCATCTACACGTGTCGCAAATACGTCTCGTATGCTCAAATTTAAGATAATGCGCCCTTTAACTATTTTTTTTCTTACACCAAGATCTACAAAATTAATGGCAGAAACAGTCTGTTGCAGGGTTTCGTATTTGGAATTATAATTTTCAGAGATTTCAAAATCGAAATCAGCTGGGAGTTTTACTTTAGCGGTAATGGAAGTTGTCCATCTATTGCCTGTAAAATCAAACGACTGTAATTCAAATAATCCTTTTCTATCAAAATAATTAAAGTTAAAATCACCATGGATAGTCAACCACTTTAATGGACTGTATTTTCCATTAGCTTCAAAACCTATGGTATTGTTGGTTCCAACATTTTCTGGTCTGGAAACACTAACATTGCTTTGAGAAACAGTAATATATTCAATAACATCGGTTGTGTACCAGTAATATAAACTCATACTGAATGAGATGTTTTCGTACTTCTGAATGCTCGTTAGCTCATAAGAATTCGTGTATTCTGGTTGTAATTCTGGGTTTCCTTCAGAGATATTATAATTATTTCTAATATTAGAAAATGGATTTAGCTGTCTTAAACTGGGTCTGTTTATACGATTGGAATACCCAAGCTGCAACGAAAAATCGTCAGATACTTTATAGGAGGTGTAAGCACTTGGAAACAGATTGGTGTAATTTTGATCATCAGATTGGTTGGTGGTTTCCAATAAGGTATTAATCGCCGTATTTTCTAAACGGAATCCTAATTTAAAACCCCATTTGTTAGCCTCATAAGCTGCTGTGGTGTAAACAGCAAAAACGTTTTGATTTAAATCGAAAACATTGGTTAGAAAAGGATCTTCAATCCAAACACCACCTGCAAAATCGGATACAGCATAATCATTAGACACCTTATTAAGGGTATATTGCGATCCTGTTTCTAAGGTGTAATGTTCTAGAAAGGGATGGGTATAATCTAATTTAAAAATGTAATCCTCTAATTTATAATCAGTTCGTGATTGCTGTTTAAAACTGTCCATTGTCCCAAAGGTGGTTATATTATCAAACTGTGAGGTCTGATCTTTACGGAAATAGTTTCCCAGAGCACTAAATAATAAGGTTTGGTCTTCGTGACGTTTAAAATCGCTTTTGTATTGTAATTCGTAACGTATTTTTGGGTTGGTAGCTTCCGTGTATTCATTTCTATGCCATCTGTCTGTAACCGTGTTGGAGGCATCCGTTTGGTAGAATTCTGAAGAAGCCGTTTGATCTTCAACTTCATAGGCATAGGAACCTGACAAGGTAATTACGTTTCTATCATTAATATAATAATCGGCACCAATAAGAATATTTCCAAACTTTTCATCAAACTCACTATCCCCATAGTTCGTAATAGTAATATCATCTATTAAATCTGCATTTATAGATTCGTATTCAGTAGGGTAGGTTCTTATTCCAAATCCTAATTGACTAAAAAGATTAAATTTTTCGGTACGTTTATTAATACTTAAACCAAAGCTATTACTGTTGGGAACGCCTACATTTAAGCTTGCAGAACCATTAAGACCACGTTTTTCAGATTTTTTAAGAATGATATTGATAATTCCCGAAGTCCCTTGTGCATCATATTTGGCAGACGGGTTGGTAATAACTTCAATACTTTCAATCATATCTGCTGTTATAATACCTAGTGAACTACCATCATCACCAGCTAAAACCGAAGGCTTCCCATTAACAAGTATTTGCACTCCTTCATTGCCACGCAAACTTATGGCGCCTTCAATATTCACACTTACAGAAGGAACATTGTTTAATACTTCTAAGGCACTGGCACCTGATGCGCTTAAATCTTTACCTACATTAAAGATGCGTTTATCTAATTTAAATACTGTTTGAGAGGTTTCAGCTTGAATCAACACTTCATCCAAGCCTTCCAAAGCTGGTTCTAATAGAACCGTTTTTAAATCAATGCGATTGTTTTCCCTATTAAAAGTATGTATGGTTTTAGTACTGTAGCCTATAAAACTAATGTCTATATAAAAATTGGTGGCATCTGTTTCTAATGAAAAACGCCCATCTTGAGCAGAAATAGTACCTGTAATAGCTTCTTTAGATTGGGTGTCCATGATCGCAATGGTAGCATATTCAATGGGTTCGTTGGTTTGGGTATCTAAAACAAGACCAGAAACGCTTAACGTTTCGTGTTGTGCATAACTTGTGACCTGGTTTAATATGAATAAAAAAAATGTAAAGTAAAAATACCTGTTGTTATACATATACCTTGTTTTTTAAATTTAGAATAGCAAATATAGTAAAAGCCTACTTGTATGAATTTTGAAAATAATTTATGATTACAATAAAACCCAATACCTTTTATTTAATAAACGAACCTGTAAGATCCATAAATACTTATTTGTTAAAATAACAGCCTATGAATAAATAACGATAGGAGAGTAGTGAAACGTTTTCCATTAAACAATAAACGTGTATGAGTAAATGTGTGTGGAAAGGTATCAAATATAAATGTTTTCAATAATTTAATTTACATTTGTTGACTCAAGTAAAAAATATTGATTAACCAAAAATCCATAGCAGTATTACCTTTTGTTAACATGAGTAGAGATGTTAATAACGAATATTTCAGTGATGGTATTACAGAAGAAATAATAAATGCACTTACAAAAGTAAAAGGATTAAAGGTTACTGCGCGTACATCTTCTTTTGCTTTTAAAAACCAACATGTTGACATTAGAAAGATTGGGGCCATTTTAAATGTTTCTAACATTTTAGAAGGAAGTATTAAAGTTTATAAAAATACAATTAGAATCAATGTTCAATTGGTTAGAGTTAGTGATGGATTTCACATTTGGTCAAAAAAGTTTCAAAGAAATCTAGAAAATATCTTTGAACTACAAGATGAAATTAGCCTCATTATTGCCCAACAAATAAGAGAAAATTTCGGGCATTTTAATATTTCAGAAACTATTTCTTCGGTCGGAACTAAAAACATTAAGGCCTATAAATTATTTTTAAAAGGAAGGCATTATCAACTAAATTGGTTGTTGGAAGACTACTTAAAGGCTATCGATTTTTATAAACAAAGTTTGATTGAAGACCCTAATTTTTCTGATGCTTATTTTGCATTAAGTAGAAGCTATAGTATTTTAACAAGTTGGGGTTATATAAAAAGAAAAAACGGCCTTAAAAGTGCATTAAATTATTTAGAAAAAGGATTAAAACTTAATGCCAGTTCATATTTAGGTTTTTTTTCTAAAGCATCTGTTTGCTTTTGGAATAACTGGGAATATGAAAAAGGAATACATAATTTAAAACAAACCATTGCATTAAACCCTAATTTTGCTATAGCTTTTGAAGCCTTGTCTGAAATATATATGGCTACCAATCAATTGGATAAGGCTTTGACATATATAGATAAAGCATTAGAAATAAACCCCTTATCTCCCAACCATCATTTTACAAAAGGGAATATTTATTTTTTAAAAAAGGAGTATCAAGAATCAATAATCCATCTAAACGAATCGTTATTAATTGAACAGAATTTTGGACTTGCATTAGAGACAAAACTGGCTTGTTACTTGCTATTGAATGACGAAAAACAATTTAAGCAATTTATCAATGAAACGCCTCATTTAGAAAATCCTAGTACTTGTGAGCTTTTGTTTGATTTCTTGAATAAAGAAAAAGTGACCTTAAATCACATTAAAATAGATATTGAAAACAGTTTTAAAAGCTTGTATCCATGGAATTTTTATCTACTAATTCATTCAGGAGCAACTGATAAAGCATTTTCTGTATTTCAAGATAAAATTCAATTAAGACTTGGGCAACTTGTAAATTATAAATTAGATCCACTTTTACAACCTATAAGATTGCATAAAGATTATCAATCTCTTGATGAGCAAATTGTTTTAAATTCTGAAGAAAAGTATGTGACTGTTAATGCCCAAATTGCGGAAAACAATATTAAGCCATTAACTGAACAAGAAATTTCTAATTATAAAGAAACATTAATTAGCACTTTAAATGACGAGAAACTATATTTGAATCCCAACCTTTCCTTAAAAGTACTTGGCGAACATATAAATTTGCATTCTAATAAATTATCGTGGCTATTGAATGCTGAATTCAATAGGAATTTCAACGATTTTATAAATCATTACAGGTTAACTTATTTTAAAACTATTGCCTTAGATCCAAAATTTAACCACATAACCATTCTTGGTTTAGCCTATGATAGTGGTTTTAATTCTAAAAGTGCTTTTAACACCTACTTCAAAAAAGCTGAGGGAATTACACCAAGTAAATGGGTTCAGCTACATTCTGAATAAAGCTCTTTAATAAATTTCACTTTTTTTCTCTCAATTAATTCCGTACGTCCTGAATTATAATTTCGGTCGACTCGCAGCTGTCTAAACTTCAAATTTGCATTATCAAAAAAAGTTTTAAAAAACAATCAAAAAAACGAATAATGAAAACTAATGCAATTTTTATTCTCGCCATAGCTTTTATGACTATTAAAGGCTATTCTCAAACAAGAGTCGTTAAAGTTAAGGATACTTTAAGACAGTTCACAGCGTATCAGTCAACTAAAATAAATGACGATGAAAAAGTACCACTATTATTGAATTTTCATGGGTCTGGTATGACAGCTATAGAGCAGATGCTCTATACAAAAACAAATAAACTAGCAGAAGCTAAAGGCTTTATAGTTGTGTATCCACAAGGTATTAACAACGAGTGGAATGTAGGATTTGGTCAAGATTATGATACAGGTACACAGGATGTAGAATTTATAAATGTTTTGATAGAAAAGTTAGTGAAAAACTATCCTATCGATAGCACTAAAATATATGCTACTGGTTTGTCTAGAGGTGGTTTTTTTGTTCAACGATTAGCAACAGAATTGCCAAATAAAATCAAAGGTTTTGTATCTGTAGGAGCGCCTATGCCAAACGAAGTTATGGACCGAATATCTGTAAATACACCCATAAAGGCAATGTATGTACATGGTACAGCAGATAAAATTGTTGATCGTAATGGAAAAGAAGGCGCTTACCTTTCTGTTGATGACTGTATAGCATATTGGAAAAATCGAAATGCTTTGGAATCACAACCTGTTATTAAAATAATAGACGATGAAGATGATGGTACTTCAGTATTATTTACAAATTATGGATCTGTGGCAGAAATACAAATAGAAAATGGTGGACACACATGGCCTGGCGCAGACCCTTTTAATGTTGGATTCCCATTAGGGAAAACGACACAAGATATAAGCTTCAATGCTATGTTGTATAATTTCTTGTTTAAATCAATCAATTAAAAAACTAACAAATATGACAACTTTACACAAACTTTTAGTAGCACTTATAGTATCAATTGTAGTGCTTTTTACATCATGCTCTAATAGTGACGATGATAGCAAACCACAAACTAAAGATTATACAACCGTTGAAGATCTATTAACCGACATCGATTTTCAAGGCTATGCCATTGTTACTAAAAATGGAAACGATTTAGTGCGCAAAGGTTTTGGATTAGCAAACCAAAGCACGACTATGCCGCAAGACTACAACCTTGCTTATCGCATAGGTTCGGTAAGTAAATCATTTACAGCAGGAGCTATTGTACAATTAAAGCGTGATGGTTTAATTACTAGTTTTAATCAAACTTTAGATGAATTTGATGCAGAATTTCCAAACGGGAATCAAATTACTATTGCACAGTTATTATCACATCAATCCGGTATTCCAGAGTATCAATTAATAGTTGAACAAGCAATTGAAGAAGGGATTACTTTGGAAGAAGAAGATATTTATGAAGTTATTACAGAATTGATTTTGGAAAATGGGCTCAACTTTACACCAGGTTCTTATAAACAATATTGTAATTCAAACTATCTTATTTCAGCTTTGTTAGTTGAGCAATTATCAGGAATGTCTTACCATCAGTATGTTCAGCAGAAGATTTTTAATCCATTAGGGATGACCAGTTCTTATAGAGGTACTGATGAAATTAATACGAATACACACGCACAAGGCTATTTAAACGGAAGCCCATATAGTACCTATCCCATGGTTATACCATTTGGTGCAGGCGATTTTAGTAGCACACCAAAAGATATGGAAACTTGGACGAATGCCGTTAAAACGAATTGGTTTACAGAGACTGAAAAAGCTGAAATATTTGCTCAAAATGTCCCAAGTGGCTTTGTAGATTTTGGCTTAGGTTGGTTCACTACTCAAGAAGGAGATACAACCATGTACTGGCATGGAGGTGATATTAATGGCTTTTGGTCTATGATTGGTTTTATACCAGAATATAACGCAACAATTGTCATATTAAGTAATCAGCAAGACAATACAGGTTCACAACGTAATACCATTATTCAACAATTATTTGCTCACGAATTTAATTAATAATGTCCCAATCAGTATCTAAATTATGAAACATCATAACAACATATTATTAGCAGGAGCTACAGGTTATTTAGGTAATTATATTTTAAAAGTACTAATTGAAGAAAAAAAGTACGTTCGTATTATTGTACGTAACTCTAAAAAACTTCAAAATTTTAATCAGGACAATTTAGAAATAAAACAAGCAGAAGTTACGAAACCTGAAACACTTCAAGGTGTTTGTAATGGTGTTGATACAGTAATATCTACAGTAGGTATTACCAGACAAAAAGATGGACTTACTTATATGGATGTCGATTATCAAGCCAATATGAATTTGTTAGAAGAGGCTAAGCAAGCAGGTGTAAAACAATTTATTTACGTGTCTGCCATTAATGGTGATAAGTATCGGCATCTTAAAATATTTGAAGCCAAAGAAAGGTTTGTAGATGCTTTGAAGTCATCTGGATTAGATTATACCATTGTGAGACCAAATGGATTTTTCTCAGATATGAAAGACTTTTTACAAATGGCAAAATCTGGACGCATATACTTGTTTGGAAATGGAAATCAAAAGTTTAATCCTATTCACGGTGAAGATCTTGCTGGTTTTATTTACCAATTATTAGATAAGTCAATAAAGGAAGTTGAAGTTGGAGGTCCTGATATTTTAAGCTTGAACGACATTAGTAGACTGGCATTAAACGCCTTAAATAAACCTCACAAAATAACATATTTACCAGATTGGATGAGAAAACTTACCATTTGGATACTAAGAACATGTACTGCTGTAAAAACCTATGGTCCGATTGAATTTTTTCTAACCTTAATGGCTGAAGATCATGTGGCACCAACATATGGAAATCAACACCTAAGAGACTTTTTTCTTAATGAATCTAATAGGTAATATTTTCTTAACCATTAACAGGTTCTAAATTATAATTCAAGACGATTCAATCTATAATGCTTTGCAATTTTGTACCATCAAATTAAAAAAAAATCAATAAATCAAAAAACGAACAATTATGAAATCAATCAAAAAAAACATGAAGTTAAAAATGGCAGTTATTGCATTAACATTATTAACTACAATAACATTTGCGCAAAACAATTCCACTAAAGAAACCACATTTCAACGTGAAGGGTTTTTGTTCGAAATGGGTCTTGGAGGAGGTGTTATAAGTATAGAAGATAGTGAAGATATTCAAACCTTCGATAAATCTCAAGGAGCCATTACTTTTCCTGAATTGAAGCTTGGTTATATGCTAAACGATAAGTTGGCTATTACAGCAGCAATGCCAGGAATGATATATGAATTTCAAGATAATGACAGACATTTTGGGAGTTTCATTCCTTCAGTACAATATTGGATAAAAGATCATTGGTGGATTCATGGAGGTATTGGCTTGGCTATCGATGGTCCAGCTCTGTATGATATTAATGATGATAACGACGAATGGAATTTTGGATGTGCCGTAATGGCAAGTTCAGGTTACGAAGTTTATAAAAAGAAGAACTTCGCATTAAATATTCAATCAAAAATAATTTTAGGTAGAGCGTTTCTTGATGGAGATGTAAATAGAGATGCAGTATTATTTAGTTTAGGTTTAGGATTTAGTTGGTTTTAAAAAATCTCTCATGCAATCATTCTTTTCAAATAGCGTATCAAAAAAAGATTTTATGGATCTCTACTATAAAAAACTTAATGAGCTAGATTTAGAATACGAGTTCCTGACAATTGAAACTGGTTTTGGCGATACAAATATTATAGTATTAGGAAATATTAATAGCCCACCATTAGTCTTGGTGCATGGTAACAATAGCTGTGCACCAATGGCTATTGAAAAACTAAAAGGGCTTGAGAAAAAATTTCGAATTTATGCCATTGACGTACTTGGACAGCCCAATATGAGTACTGAAGTCAGACTTAATCCAAAAACAGATGATTATGGAAAATGGATGTATGAGATTTTATCGCGACTTCAAATATATAAGACTTATTTTGTAGGAATATCGTTAGGTGGTTTTATTGGTTTAAAATCATTAATATACAGCCAAAATAGAATATCTGAAGTGTTTTTAATTCATCCTGCTGGCATTGTAAACGGTAATCGGTTTGAATTTTTTGTTAAGGCATATCTGCCATCTACATCGTTTAAAATTCGAAAAAAAACAACCTGTATTAAGCAATTCATGAAAAACACATACACCAATGAAGATGCTTTTACTTTAAAGATTTTATCAAAACTTTTTTTAACTTATAGAACAAAATGGTTTTCAATACCCTTAATGACAACGCAAGAAGCTCAAATAATAACCATGCCATTAAATATTATTGCAGCAAAAGATGATTATTTGTTTCCAGGTGAAAAGCTTTTGAATCGTGCCCAAAAACTATTTCCCTCATTAAAAAAAACTATTTTGTTAGAAAACTCTAAACATGTTCCCAGTAAAGACGATTACGACAGAATAAAAGAATTGATTTTAGAAACACTAATAACATCCAAAAAATAACCATATGAAAAAGATATTACCTTTTAGTTTGGCACTTTTTGTTTCATTTTCATGCTTTGGTCAACAAACTATGAATGATGAATTTAAACAACTATTAAAAGCTGAACTGGAAAAAGAGACGGTTAATAATGCATTCTTACACGTATATTCAAAGTCGAAAGCCATTGATGTTCAACTAGCTGAAGGCGTATTTAGCACAGGAGATACAGTAACTATTGATAATCCATTTTATGTGGCAAGTATCGGGAAAACATTTACAGCAACAGCCATAGGTATTCTAAAAGATAACAAGCAATTAGCCTTTGAAGACACCATAAGTAAATACTTGTCTAAAGATATTTTAAAGGGCTTACACGTTTTTGAAGGTGTTGATTATTCTAACAAGATTACTATTGTGCAGTTATTGCAACATACATCTGGTTTATCAGACTATTTTGAAGATAAAACTATTAATGGAAGTCCAAATATGATGGAACAACTCTTTAATGATCCAACAAAGATTTGGACACCCTTAGAGCTCATTCAATTTTATAAAAAGAATATGAAGCCCTTATTTGCTCCAGGCACTAGTTATCATTATACTGATACGGAATATGTGTTATTAGGGTTGATTATTGAGCGTGTGAGTGGTTCAAAACTTCATGAGTTTTTTAAACAGTATATTTTTCAACCACTAAAGATGAAACATACATACATGAACTTAAGATCAAACCCCATACAGGAAACAGCAAAAATGGCTGAGATATATGCTGGTGCATACAACATCTCTAGTTTTAATAGCTTAACAGCTGATTGGGCTGGAGGAGGTTTGGTTTCTACCACACAAGATTTAATAAGGTTTCAAGAAGCTTTATTTCATGGCGAGTTGGTTAAAAATGACACGTTACAAACCATGCAACAATGGACTCCAGAAACTCAAGGTATGTACTATGGTTTTGGACTTAGGAAAATAGTATTTAACGAACTACATCCAAGTTTGCCTAAACTTGAAGTTATTGGACATTCAGGTAGTACAGGCTCTTATTTATTTTACTGTCCAAGTTTGGATACATATGTGTCGGGAACATTAAATCAAACAGATGAAGTAAGACAGACCATCCTTTTGTTAAGCAACATTATGTCACTTATTTCTGAAAAACAATAAAAACAATAGGTATGAAAACAATTTTAAAATTCAAAATGACAATACTTTTTACTTTATTAGTTGCCTCATTTGGTTATGCTCAAAACGAAAATAGTATAGATTGGACAACGGATTTGGAAATTTATAAATCACAGTTAGAAAGCAAACACATCGACTTATACCATTCCATAAATAAGCAAACATTTGATAAGGAATTATCACGCATAAAGGCGCTGTCAGATTCTGTAAGTGATTTCGAGGTAATTTTAGAGTTGATGAAACTCACCAGACGTATTGGAGATGGTCATACTGCAGTATCATTGCGTCATTTGGAAACACATACGTTTCCATTTGAAGTCAAGTTTATAGAAAATGAATGGCGAGTAGTAAAAATAAGTCATGAGCATAAAGACTTATTAAAGTCGTCGTTGGTAGCTATTGATGGTGTTCCTATTGATGAGATTGCAGCTAAAGTTTCAGACGTGGCACAATTTGTTGAAAATAAACATTCGCAAGTAGTTAGAACAGGAGATTATTTAATTATTAGTGAATTATTGCACGCCTTACAAATAACTAAAAATACAAACTCAGCAGAATTTACATTTGTAGACTTAGATAATAAAAAAATTACAGTAACGCTTGAAACATTAGATAATGGTGCAGCAGAAAAGACAGCAAATTTTGTTGCTTTATCCATTGGTGTTCCCGAAATAACCAAACCAAACAGCCTTATGTTCGAATATTTATGGTATGCGCCAATAAAAGGCACAAAGGCAGTTTATATTCAATTTAATAGTTATCCAACTTTTGAAGACATGCAGATTTTTGGAGAAGAATTGGTAGGCTATATTATTGAAAATGAAATTAAACAGGTAGTAATAGATATGCGTAATAATGGAGGAGGTGATTTGTATGTTGGTGTTGTATTAGCCTATGCGCTTAATTTGGCTGATACTATAGACTGGAAGCAAGGTGTGTATGTTATGACTGATGCAGTTACATTTTCGGCAGCCACAAGTAATTCGGCACTTTTTAAACAATTATTGAATGCTAAAATTGTTGGACAGCCTACAGGATCCAATCCAACAGGCTATCAAGATATGGATCAGTTTGAGTTACCCAATTCAAAATTGGTCATTACCTATTCCAAAAGGAGGTTTGAATTATCTGAAACAGTAACACAAGGTATTCAACCAGATGAGCTTTTGTACTATAATTGGAATGATTTCTCACAAGGAAACGATAACATGCTTCAATGGGTCATTAAAGATATGAAACAATAGACCAAACACAGTTGAAAACTCCGGATGCAAGAACAGTTTTTCGCTTAAAGATTATCACAAACTTTATTTTTTTACATTTGTTACTTGCAAAGAAAGAGTTTGATAGATAAAAAATCCATAGCAGTTCTACCATTCGTCAATATGAGCAATAATATTGAAAACGAATATTTTTGCGATGGATTAACAGAAGAAATCATTAATGCTTTAGCAAAAATCAAACAACTTTCGGTTACTTCTCGTACCTCTTCATTTTACTTTAAAAACAAAACAGTAACTGCTCAAGAGATAAGAGAGAAATTAAAGGTAGCTACCTTTATTGAAGGCAGTGTAAGAGCATCAAAAAAGAAAATGCGCATTACAGTGCAAATGATTGATACTGTAGACGATTTTCATTTCTGGTCAGAAACCTTTGATAGAAACCCAGACAACATTTTCGAAATTCAAGATGAAGTAAGTCTGTTTATAGCAGAAAAATTACGTGAACATATAGGTCATATTGAGATTGAAGAAAAGCTAGTATCACCTATTGATGTGCCTGTAGCTATTTATAGGGAATATCTAAAAGGAAGGTATTATATCATGAAATTGGATTATAAAAACTCAATAAAGGGTATCAATATCTTAAAAGAAGTAATACGTAAATCGCCCAATTTTTCAAGCCCTTACCTAGATATTAATCTAGCCTATGTTCAAATGGGAACCATGGGGCTGTTGCCTGCATTTGAAGCCTACGAAAAAGCCTAGCCTTATTTGTTAAAAGGATTAGAGCTAGACCCAAACTCATCCAGGTCACAATTAAATTTGGCTTGGATAGAATGCTGGCAAAACTGGAATCTCAAGAAAGCTTACGAAAATGCTAATAAGGCGTTGGAGATACAACAAGCAGACGATATTTACTTAACCATTTCTAATTTTTTGACAGTAGAAGGAAAATTAGGAGCAGCACATAATTATCTTGACAAAGCTTTGCAGTTAGACCCTTATGCCGCAATCAACCATCATTATAAAGGGTTTTTATATTACTTACAAGAAGAATACACCACTGCCATACCGTATTTAATGAAGGCGTTGGATATAGACCCAAAGTTGCCCTTTCCACCAATTTATATAGGAATTTGTTTATTACTATCAGGCAAACCAAATGAAGCTTTGTCATATTTTGGTTCACTTGAAGGCGTTTCCGTAAGAGACCTCACCAAATTAGGAGGTGAAACCATGTGTTATGCAAAGCTCAACGAAACAGAAAAGTGCAATGAGGGATTAAAAGAATTAGAAACTTATTTAACAACAACACTGGTAGATAAGGCATTGACGTTTTTAATATTAGTAAATGCCTTGTTGGGTAATAATGAAAAGGTAATTGATTTAGTAGCGCAAGCATACAATAACCGTTTGCCGTTAGTTTTATTATTAAATCCCTCACCAATTCTGAAACCTGTAAAAAATCACAAAAGGTTTAAGAACATCATGCTAAAAGCCATTCCTAATAATGTCAATTACAAACAGAAGAAAAAGTACAAGCAAGCATTATTGGATACAATCGAAATTAAAAAGTACAGTAAAGAATTAGAAAAGATTATGATGGATTATAAATTGTACTTAAATTCTGATTTGTCACTAAAGGATTTAGCATCTTACTTAGAACTTCCTACTAATTACGTTTCTCAATTATTAAACCTAGGCTTTCAAAAAAACTTCTCTGAATATGTGAATACATTTAGAGTTAAGGAATTTAAAGAACGCATCCTTTTAGAGGAAAACAAAGGCTTAACCATTATGGCAGTTGCTTATGATAGTGGTTTTAATTCTAAAACCGTTTTCAACACATTCTTTAAAAAAATTGAAGGTATGACACCAAATGCCTTCATCAAAAGCACTTTAAAGAATTAGTTCCGATTTCATAATTAGAACATTCAGAAAGGCATTCAATAATACTTTTGTAGTCTAAAGTGTAGAACATGAAAACTAAAAAAAGTAAAAAAGGAGTTAAATTAGGCATAGGAATTATACTAGGCACTATTATAGGGTATGCAACCTCAAATATGCAATTATGGTTTGTATTGGGTATTGCTATTGGTGCTGCGTTAGAATATGGCTCAAATAAAAAACAATCATAAAAATGAAATCATCTATTAAAACAGTATTTTTTGCATTTATCACGCTTTCAACGTTAAATGCTTTTTCTCAAAACAGCAATAAAGTGCTCTTCAACAAAATTGACTCGTATTTGAAGGCAAGCGAAACAAATGGCTTTTCTGGAGTTGTTTTGGTTTCAAAAAAAGGAGAGGTAGTTTTGTCTAAAGGCTATGGATGGGCAGATAGGAACAATAAAATCCCAAACACACCAGCAACCGTTTTTAATATTGGTTCTGTAACCAAACAATTTACAGCATCGGCTATTTTAAAATTGGTGGAACAAGGAAAAATAAAAACATCCGATAAAATCAGTTCATATTTTAATCAGACACCTAGTGATAAGAGTGATATAACCGTTCATCAATTATTGACACATACCTCTGGAATTTCTAATAGAACAGGCGGTTTTAGATATCATGAAGCAAGTAAAGAACAGTTTTTAAACGAATTTTTTGAGTCCACATTGCATTCTAAACCTGGCACAACCTACCAATATGCCAATGCCAACTATATTATGCTCACTGCTATATTAGAATTGGTTTCAGGGCAAACCTATAATGCTTTTCTACAGGAAAATCTATTTGAGCCTGCTCAAATGAAAAGTACAGGATATAAAAGCATCAATTTTAATACAGAACGACTGGCACATGGCTATTACTATAACAGAGATGATGAAAAGTGGACAGATTGGGGAACAACCCAACAACACTTGCCTTACAATAATAATCATTGGTATAGTATAGGTAAAGGTGACATACATGCTACCATTGAAGATTTATATAAGTGGCATGTTGCTTTAAAAAACAATGTTGTTTTAGCATCCAAAACTAGAGAAATTCAAGAAACGGCATACGTAGCTGAAAATGATAACATGACATCGTATTATGGTTATGGTTGGGCCATATCTAAAAGTGATAGAGGCACCAAAATCGTTGCTCATAACGGTAGTAATGGCTTGTACTTTGCAGACTTTGTGAGGTTTATAGACGACGATGTCGTGGTCATATACATCACAAATGCGTTTTTAGGACCTGAATCTGAAAACGTGGCTAGAGAAATTGGTAAAATGATTTTTGATACAAATTATAAGGCGCCACCAATTTCCAGAAATATTTATGAATTGATTCTTGAATTTATGAGAACCAATCCATCTGCAAATGCAGACAAACTACCAATTTATTTAAATAAAGAACTTAAAGATGAATTTAACGATCCTGCCATACTAAATAGACTAGGGTATAGTAGATTGAAAAAAGAAGACCAACCTGATTGGGCATTAGCACTGTTTAAATTGAATGTAAAATTATTCCCTGAAGACGGTAATTTATGGGACTCATTGGGCGAGGCTTACTTAACATACAACCAAAAAGAAGATGCGATAAAAAGTTATTCAAAAGCTGTTGAGTTTGGTAGTGAAGGCTCAAAGGAAACATTACAAGAATTGTTGAAAGAAGACGAATAATTCAGTTAGTTAGAATTTAAGAGCAAATAACATATAAAGTTTTGATAATAAAAAAATTAGAGAATATATCATTTGAAATAATCGCAGATTGCTTTTTAAAATCTTTTGAGAATTACTACGTCAAAATTCCAACTGACAAAAATTACTATAAAGAGAGGTGGAAAATAGCAAAAGTTGATTATGCGCTTTCTTACGGAATGTTTGATGGAGGTAAATTAGTTGGGTTTATTATTAATGCAATCGATACACGAAACGGAGAGAAGATAGCATTTAATACGGGTACAGGTGTACTTCCAGAATACAGAGGAAAACGAATTGTTAAATCTATATACGATTTTGCTATACCAAATTTAAAAACAAATGGTGTTACAAAATGTTCATTAGAAGTTATCATTGAAAATAGTAAAGCCGTAAAAACATACCAGAGTATTGGATTTAATATTTGTAAAACATTTAAGTGTTTCAGTGGCGAAATTAAATTAAACGCAAATGAAAAAATGCAGTTGAATGAAGCCGACTATGATACTTTTGATTGGGAAAAATTACCTAATCAACATCTATATTCTTGGGATTTTAGTTTAGAAGTCATTAAAAACGGAAATTACAAATACTATCAATTAATAAATGACAATTTGGTTGAATCGTATTTTATCATAAACCCTAGTAATGCGTATTTAGCACAATTTGAGATTCTAATAGAAAGTGCTGGGTGCTGGGAAAGATTATTCAAAGGAATAAAGGAAGTTTCAAACTCAATAAAAATCATAAACGTTGATACGAGATTAAACAAAAAAATAGATTTCATCAATTCAATAGGATTAGCGAATACTGTTAATCAATATGAAATGGAAATGAATATATAAACTAAACTAAAGGCTACATAAGCTCCGCATTATCCCTCTATAGCATGATATGGTCTTATAATGAGACTTTTCAGTTTAGTAAAGAATCACAAAGTAAATTCAGAATTTAATAAACAATCAACAAGTCATCTTTCTAAAACAACAGTTCGGTTATTTAATTTCATAATCGTCCTGCATTTACAAGAAATTTGCACCTCAATTAAAAAAATCATTAATCAAAAATCAAACAATTATGACATCAATTAAAATGAAAACAATCAAAAAACAAATCGTATTAAAAATGGCTTGTGTAGCCTTGGCGTTATCATCTAGTATAACATACGCACAAAACAAAAATTCAGAAACAACAACACAAAGAGAGGGCTTTATCGTAGAATTTGTAGTAGGAGGGGGTATTATCAGTGTAGAAGATAGTGCTGGTATACAAACCTTCGACGAAGCTCAAGGTGCATTTGTTTTTCCAGATTTAAAGTTAGGCTATATGTTAAATGAAAAGCTCGCCATTACAGTCTCTATGCCAGGAATGATATACGAATTTCAGGATAACGACAGACACTTCGGAGGGTTTGTTCCAGGACTTCAATATTGGGTAAAAGATCGCTGGTGGGTTCATGGTGGAATCGGTTTAGCAATAGATTCGCCAGCACTATATGATATTGAAGACCATGTAAACGACGATTGGAACTTTGGTTGTGTAGTTAAGGCAAGTAGTGGGTACGAAATTTATAAGAAGAAAAACTTTGCACTTAATCTTCAGGCTAATGTCCTTCTTGGTCGTGCGTTTTTAGATGGCGATGCACACAGAGATGCAGTAACCTGTAATATAGGATTTGGCTTTAGCTGGTTATAAGCAATAAAGACAATAATGTATTCCAAAAATCATCATGAAATTAAGTAGCTAAATAGCATCCTATGAATTCTATGTATTTTAGGATGCTATAAGCGAAGAGTTATAAAAATTTTATAAATGAAATATATTTTAGTATCCTGTTTAGTATTGTTGCTTAATTGCTCAAATAAGGCCAATTCAAAAAAACTATCATCAACTTTAGGTAAAGAAGAAAGTCTTATTCAAGTACTTGATACAATCTGGACAACCGAACAAACCCCAATTAGATTAAGAGACTCATTAATGGCTATTCATGGTGTAGACTCGGAGTTAGTTAAAGAGCAGCAAGCTATTATAGAAAGAAACCACGCAATTAATGAGAAAAAAGTGAAAGACATTTTAGATCATTACGGATGGCCAACGAAAGAAATGGCTGGAGAGCAAGGAAATTGGACTATATGTAATGTCATTCAACATGCAGATAATGATGTTAGAATACAATATCTTCCCATGATGAGGCAAGCTGTAAAGGATAAAAAACTAGAACCTCGATTTTTGGTAAGAGCTGAAGATAGAATTGCTACCGAAAGAGGAGATTTACAAATCTATGGCGGACAGATGAAATACTACCCAGAAACCAAGAGCTTTAATGTATGGCCAATTTACGATCCAGTTAATTTAGATAAAAGAAGAACTGAAATTGGATTGGATTCAATTGCTGTATTCCTTAATAATAGATTTGATTTTGAATGGAATCTCGAAGAGCAATTAAAACGAACAAAAGAATTTGAGTTAGCAAAGCAAAAGATAAATAGTACAGATTAAAAATATAATACCTTATGACCGGACCAGATAAAAACATAAAATTCCCACTGGAGCATTACGACAAACTATGTTTTTTGAAAAACATAATTAAAAATCCAAATATCATTGTTGGAGATTATACCTATTATGATGATTTTGAAAATGTAGAGAACTTTGAGAAAAATGTGAAATACCATTTTGACTTTGTGGGCGACAAATTAATCATTGGAAAATTCTGTATGATTGCTTCTAACGTTAAATTCATAATGAACGGAGCAAATCATTTAACAGACGCCATGTCAACATATCCCTTTGCGGTTTTTGGTAATGGCTGGGAACATGCCATGGAAGGAAAAACATATCCACAAAAAGGAAACATTAATATTGGTAACGATGTTTGGATAGGCTATAACGCAACAATTATGGCTGGTGTAACTATTGGAGATGGAGCAATTATTGCTACAAACGCAACGGTAACTAAAGATGTTGCCCCTTATACCATTGTTGGTGGAAATCCTGCCAAGGAAATTAGAAAACGATTTTCAGAAGAAGTCATTACAAAACTTTTAGAGCTTCAATGGTGGCATTGGGATATCGAAAAAATCACTAAGAATGTAAAGAACTTAACTGACAATAAAATTGAGAAATTTATAGAATAATTGAATTTGGTCAGATTATTTAAGTAGAACTTTAAACTCCAACAATCCAACTTCTTTTGAAAGAAATAAATACAAACAATTGAACAAATAGAAACAAAAAAGAAATCAAAATTGGTTGTCATTCCTAGATTTCTTTCATAACATTATTCTCCCTCTGAAAACAACTAAAAAAACAAAAAACTGAATAAAAATCTTTAAAAGTGTGATTTTTCAAAAAATTTGCGAATAATAAGTAAACTAACCTATTATAATATGGCAACTAGAAAAATTATCGGAATTGTGTTTTCAGTTATAGCAATTCTATTTAGTACAATCTTCGTAATACATTCAGATTTAAATATTGATTTAAAAGAATATTTTGATTTTTCTTTTAAAAGTTATTTCAGTTTATCCTATTTTAATCAAATTTTACCACTAATCATCTGCTTAATTCTTTTGTACGGAGGTATATTGTTAATAATAAAACCTACTAAATCAAATCCTATTTTAGCCTTATTCGGATTCACAGTACTTGAAGGAATTGTGTTCAGTTGGTTTGGTATAATGTCTATTGATTTTCCAACTTATATTGTCGCAATATTTTTTTCTAGTGCACTATTTGCTCTATGGATTGCTTATTCTGACAATATCAATCAAAAACGCTTATCCTTAAAAAATGGTATTTCTAGTTTAATTATGGGAACTATAATTAATGCTTTTTCTTATTATTTATAATTTTTTTCTAAAAAAGTGTGATTTTTTATCCTGTACTGCGAATAATATATAAAACAGTCAAAATAATGAAAACGCATTTCTTTAAAATTATTTTAGTTGCACTTTGTATAACAATGAATACTGCTACAGCACAAAATGAAGCAAAGCAATTTGAGAAAGTTCAAAATGAAATTATAAACCTTATCAACTTACCTAATCCAACGTTTAGTCCAGATATAGTTCCTAAACCGATGACGCCTGAAGCAATTGCTGACTTAGGGTTTGAACAGACGTATAAAAACATTTCACAGAAGTTTACTATGAGAGATGGAAAACAACTATTTTCTTATGTATATAAAAGTGAAAGTAATACAACGATTATTTTACTTCACGGAATCCTTTCCAGTTCTTATTTAATGAACCAAACAGCTGGATTATTAAAAGAAGCAACGAATAGTGAAGTTGTAGCTTTGGATTTTAGAGGTCACGGCCAGTCAGATGGAAAACCTGGAGATGTAGATTATATCAATCAATATGCGGATGATTTAGAAGATGTTATTTCGGAGATTAAAAATGAAAAACCGAATCAAAAAATAATTCTTGCAGGACACTCAATGGGTGGAGGAATAATTTTACGATATGCTATGAAAGAGAATACTCCTAAAGTTGACGGATACCTTTTATTTGCTCCTTATTTGGGTGTAAACTCTCCAACTGTAAAAACAACAAATTCAGTTGAAGAACAAGCCTTTATAAAATTGCATATGAATAGAATTATTGGTTTAAAAATGATGAACGCTATTGGAGACACAACACACAATAACCTTCCAGTATTGTTTTTTAATCTTCCAGAATCGATGCCTATTACAAAGTATAGTTATAGCGCAAACGAAAGTATGTCTCCATTAGATTATAAAAAAGGCTTAAGCGCCATAGACAAACCATTACTCGTGGTAGTTGGAAGTGAAGACGAGGCTTTTGATGCCTATAAGTTTACTTCAGCTGTTACAGAAAATAGTACTGGTGAAGTGTATATTGTTGAAAATGAAACCCATAATGGAGTTCGTCATAACAAGAAAGCCATGGAAGTAATTTCACTTTGGACAAAAAATCATAAATTACAATGGTGAAATCACTTACAAATGATGGCAAACAAGAAAGAACAATTCATAAAAACTTTAGATGAGCATAAAAAAATCATTTATAAAATTGTGAATTCTTACTGCCAAAATAAAGAAGATAGAAAAGATTTAGAACAAGAAATTATTATCCAATTATGGAAATCGTTTGATAAGTATGACAGCAATTATAAGTACTCCACTTGGATGTATCGAATTGCCTTAAACGTTGCGATTTCATTTTATAGAAAAGAAAAAAAGTGGTCTGTTAAAAATGACTTTTACAATGAAGAATCTATTTTCAAAATAGAAGAAGATACTAGTGAAGAGCAAACTGAACTAAATTATCATCTAAAATTATTACAAGAATTCATTCATAATTTAAACGAACTAAATAAAGCACTAATGCTATTGTATTTAGAAGAGAAAAGTTATGAGGAAATTTCAGAAGTGCTCGGTATTTCTAAAACTAATGTCGCCACAAAAATTAGTAGAATTAAATTAAAATTAAAAAAAGAATTTCAAAATATATAGCATTATGGAAGCAAGAGAATTAAATAAAATATTAGCAGCTTACGATACTAAACTAGACAAAAAATTAAGTTTGAATGTAGCCTCTTTTAAAAGTATCAATTTAGACAAATCAGAAAAGAGAACACAAAGTATTCTTAAGTACAGAATTATAGAAATTGTTGTTTTTTCTTTATTAGCACTGTTTATGGGAAATTATATTGCAAGTAATTGGACACAACCACATTTAGCGATAAGTGGAATTATTGTTGGTGTTTTTACTCTAATTGCATTAGCTGGCAGTATAGGACAGGTAACCTTATTAAAACAAATTGACTTTGCAAAACCAATAGTTGATATAAGAAAAAAGATAGAATTAGTAAATACTCACGGATTGTTATTTGTGAAATTAATGTTTTTATCCACCCCAATATGGTGGGCTTATGTGGTGGTTGCAAGCGACTCTTTATTCAACATTGATTTATATGCTAATATGGATGTCGATTTTGTGCTAAAATACCTTATGGTTAATGCCTTATTAATTATCCCGTTAGTTTGGTTTTTATATAAATTAACTTATAAAAACCTACATATTACATGGGTAAGAAAAACTATAGGATTATTTGTTGGAACAAAAACCATGAAAGCTTTAGAATTTTTAAAGGATATTAAAGAGTTTGAAAGTTAAACATCTTTTATAGAAAAAACGAACAGCTAACAATGTATATGAAAAATAGACATAATAGTACTAAAACCAAGTCTTTTGGTTCTTGTCGAAGCTTGTGCTAAACTGTAAGCCTTGCGCTTTGAAATCACCTCCTTTACATACACTAACCCGTTGGCACTAATTTGAAAATCAATGAATCGATTCATTAGAACCCTAGAGAAATATACTTCCGGGAAAAAAGTATTAGGTCTTTTTATACTGACCAATGTTGTTTACTTATTTATGATATTAGTAACCATTCCAAAAACAATGGAATTCTCTAACGGAATGAAGTTGTTGGATATGTTGCCTACAGGATATAATCTGGACTATGTAAATAAATTATTCAGGACGCTTGGTGAAAATGGACGTGAAACCTATTTAACTAACCAAATTCCTGTGGATATGATTTATCCGCTACTTTTTGGACTGACCTATTCTCTGCTTTTGGCATATTTTTTGAAAAAATTAAACAAACTCAAATCCCCTTTTATCTATCTTTTACTTTTACCAATAATTGCGGGAATCTCGGATTATCTGGAAAATATCGGGATTATCATAATGTTGAACAGTTATCCAGACTTGACAGAGGCTACAGTTAATGCAACCAATACTTTTTCAGTTATAAAAAGCACTTCAACCAGTATGTTTTTTATTGCATTGATAACAATGTTAATAATGCTTGGAATTAATCTTGTAAAGAAGAAATAAAACAAACAGACGAATTTAATTAAGGAAAATAGAATAACTAATATTCTATAAATAGGTTCTAATTTTCAAACACGAACCTTTATGTTTGAAATATACTGCAATTTTGCTATAAATATTTAGTTATGAAAACAGCAATTTATACAAAATACGGTTCACCAGAAGTTATTCAGGTTGTTGATACCGCAAAACCATTACCAAAACCTAACGAGGTTTTAGTAAAAATTAAAGCATCATCTGCAACAATAGCAGATACCATGATGCGTCAAGGAGTACCGAAATTTGGAAGGTTATTTTTAGGTGTATTTAAACCCAAAAACACAGCTTTAGGAACTGGCTTTTCAGGAGTTGTAGAGGCTAAAGGTTCACAAATCACAAAATTTAAAGTAGGTGATGAAGTTTTTGGAGAAAAACTATTTAGTAATGGTTGTAATGCTGAATATATATGTATAGCAGAAGATATGGTAATTGAAAAAAAACCAACTACTATTTCTCATCAAGAAGCCGCAACTATTAGCGATGGATTTTTAACATCCTATAGTTTTTTAAAGGATATAGGAAATTTAAAAAAGGGACAACACATTCTTATTAATGGTGCATCTGGTAGCTTAGGATCGGCAGCAGTTCAAATAGCCAAGCAAATGGGAGCATTTGTCACAGGTGTTTGTAGTACTTCCAATATCGATTTAGTAAAATCATTAGGAGTGGAGGATGTTATAGATTATAAAAAGAATGATTTTACAGAAATGGGGAATACTTATGATATTATTTACGATACCGTAGGCAAATCATCTTATAAAAAAAGCAAAAAAGTATTAAATCATAACGGACTTTTTATGTCACCAGTGTTAAGTTGCGAACTTTTATGGTGTACAATGCTTTCGCCAAAAAAAGTAAAATTTTCTGCAACGGGTATGAGAAAGCAAAAAGACTTAAAATACTTATTTAACGAGCTGCTTTCACTTTTTAAGGAAGACAGACTGCAGGCAATTATTGATAGAACGTATCCATTAGATCAAATTATAGAAGCTCACAACTATCTTGAAAGTGGAAATAAATATGGTAACATAGCAATCATTAATTCTTAGTATATCATCAATCAAAAACAAACAGTTTTATGTTATTTAAATCACAAGAAGGAAAATCAGCAATGCTAAAGCTCTACAATCAAAAGCTAGAAGATCTATGTATCGATTATTCCGAAAAATTAGTAAAAACCAAATTTGGTGCTACCAATGTTATTGTAACTGGGAATTTTGAGCTGCCACCATTGCTACTTATTCATGGTACTGCAGGTTGTGCCCCTTTAATGCTAGAGTCCTTTTCAGAACTATCCAAACATTATTGTATTTATGCTGTAGATGTATTGGCACAGCCTAATAAAAGCGACGAAAATAGGCTAGACACGAAAACGTTAGACTATGGAGAATGGTTATTAGAAGTCATTATAAAATTAAGATTAAAAGAGGTAACTTTAGTAGGCTTTTCCTTCGGTGGGTTAATTAGCCTAAAGGCGCTTGAATTTAGTGAAATACCAATAAAAGAAGTCTTCCTAATAGCACCAGTTTATATCGTAAACGGAAACCCATTGCTTGGCTTATTTAAGATGTTCCTGCCCTTAAAAAAATTTATAAAGACTAATAACCAGCACGATATTAAAAAAGTAATGAACGCACTTTTTTCAGAATACAATGATTTTGCATTAGAATTCATGTCATCAACTTTTAAGCATTGCAATATGGATTTTTCGCCTTTACCTATAATATCAAAAATAAATGCTCAAGATATAGAAACCCCAATTACAATTTTCGCAGCAGAAAACGATTTGATGTTTCCAGGTAAAAAAATGATAAAACGAGCAAAAAGAGTTTTTCCAACTTTAAAGGAAGTGTTTTTACTTAAAGGTTCTAAGCATGTTCCAACTAATAAAGAGTTTGATAAAATAGAAGAGGAGATAATAAATAGCATATAAGTTTTGTTAAACAATTAATTACTATTTCATAGAGTTAAGCAAAAATAGGATTTCGATGTTAACCTTAGCCTCATAAAATTTTAGTTCATAATTTTCTATTATTTCTAAAAGTTATTCATGAATCTCCTTCGTCGATTTGGGTAAAACACGTGATATATTAAATAATCAAGTGGATGATTTAATATAATGGCGAGATGATGCGGCTGTAATGAGCGACCATATTTTAGGCTATACAAATGCAATGACCCTGTGCTAATAATTATAAATACAACAATTTAATAAAACCATATTCTTAAACATTTCAATAAACATCAACACCAACCTATCCATTTATTTCTTATCTTAGAATGAGACAAACATCTAAGTGTCAAATGCCTAAGCAAAAAGGAATCATAAAAATACATGGTAAATTAAACGGTAAAAGTTATTACCCCCTTAACGGTGTCTATATTTCCCGTATGGCTAATGGCCCTTCCAAAGAGCGCATTCAAACAGACCCAGCCTTCGCCCATTTAAAAGCAAAAAACCAGGAGTTTGGCATGGCGTCTAGATTATCAAAAGCCATAAGAACAGGTGTTTTAGAAACAGTAAAAGAGTTTCAAGATTCCAAAATGGCAAGTCGCTTAACGGGGGCCTGTTATCAAATCATCCAAGAGGGGAGAGGACACATTGGAAAAAGAGAAGCCAAGCTGCAAAACAATCCACAAGCGCTTATTGGCTTCCAACTCAACCAAAAACAGACGCTTAATCAAATATATGCTGCAACTCCGGTAGTTACAAGCCATAAAAACAGACGGTTAATCACCATAAGCATTCCAAAAAGTACAGAAAACCACCTGATAAAGCGTCCAAAATCAGCCACACATTTTCAGCTTACGGCAGCCCTGTCTATGGTATCTAATTACACATGCCGTTCAGACCAGAAAGCATACAGACCAGTGGCTCCAAAACAAAATGCCGTAGGCATCACTCAAAAAACAGAGCCTTTATTATGTAAAATAGCCCATACAAATCTTCAAATCCAACTCAAAACCCCGGTAAAAAGAGAGGTTTCTACTAATGTCTCACTTCTGGTTTGGTTCGGAATTCAGTTCCTTAAACAAGAAGGCCACACATATGTTAGCTATAAAAACATGCGGGTTATGCAGGCCATCCACCTGCTTTAAAGCTAGTAACTACGGACTTCATAAAGGGTTCCCTCGTAGATACTTTATAGGTACTCCGGGGTTACTTCGGGGTTTAGCCATATAATCATTAGGTATAAGTCTAGTAAAGTTGAAATTATGGACATAACAAGTTTAAAACCTCCAAAGACTAATGTATTATCAAAATGTTTGTATAAGGATGCGTCTATAAATCAAACAAGATTTCAAACGCAAATAAATCCCTCAAATGAATTTCCATGCATGGGTATTCAGAATATTTAAATTATCCGTAGTCTCGAAATCCAGGATCTATAGAACTTCATAAACACCAACATAAAATCCTTAAAGATTTTATAAATGGTATAACTGATCTGACTATAACAAATTTATAAATTAGAGGCCACACTAATCCCATGGATATATTAGCCGTAATTGCTTTTAACATAATGATTGACGATATAGACCTAAATGATTAATTATGAATAATACTTATAATTATTATTTGTTTTAATATTGAATCATCCACTGGATAATCCAATATTAAAAGTGTACTATAATGTTCTGCGTTATGTAACTTGAGCTTTGGTAAAAGCGAAGGTTTTTACTACAATTTCTTGAAAAAATTTATATCTAAAAAGTTTCTTCTACAATGTTAATGGAACACTTTTTATGCGACGACGTAGGAGGGAAGCGTAATATGTGTGGAATGGATTAAAAAGAATGAATAATAAATTCACTAATTTCAGGTACAACTACAGAGTATTTTTTAACTTTACACATTAAATTAATAAATTAAATTAATGAGTGAAAAAATTGATGTTTTTGATACTGATATGAACTATCTCGATTCTGTCAGTCGTGATTTAGCTCATAAATATGGATTATGGCATAAGACTGTACATTGCTGGGTTGTTTCAGAAAAATTAAATTCAATATTAATTCAAAAAAGAGGTTCAAATGTAAGTTTTCCTGATTTTTTAGATATTAGTGCTGCTGGTCATTTAAAAGTAAAAGAAACTTCCGAAGAAGGATTAAGGGAAATAAATGAAGAATTAGGTTTCAATTATGAAAAAGAAGATTTATATTTCTTAGGTTCAAGAATTGAAATGACAAATTATAATAAAATGAGAAATAGAGAATTTCAATATATATACTTACTGAAAAAGAATTTATCTCTTGATACAATAAGCCCTGACAAAAATGAAGTTAGTGGTCTTATGTGGTTAAATACAGATGTTGGTATAAAATTATTTAACAATGAAATTGATAATGTTAATCTAAAGCTACATAAGTACGAAAAAAATAAAAAAAATGAGACAATTGATTTTTTAATAAATAAAGAATCATTTGTTCCTAGAAACTTAAATTACTATAAAAATATTTTAATAATGGCACAAAGGTTAATTTCTAAAGACTTCCCTTTAAGTGTATAAAATTCAATTATGAAACAAATTGGTATTATTTCTGATAATAAAAGCTTTTTTAAAAAATCCTTGATAATAAAGGAACTTTCAGAAAATTATTTGGATTGCATTGTAGACCTTGGTACTTATGATGATGTTACAGAAGTAGATTTTGAATCATTGGGGAATAAAGCAGCTAACTTTATAAATTCTAGTGAAAACAATTATTGCCTAACCCTTGATTTATCTGGTAATGGAATTTCTATGTTTGCAAATAAGCATAAGAATATTAATGGTGAAGTTATTTTTAATGAAGAAGTATTAGATGAAGCTTTTAGAAGTGAAATAAGGTTATTTTGCTTTACATCAACTTTACATACTGAGAATTTAATTGCTATATTCCATAAATTAATAACAAAAATTCTTGCTTAATGAAATGGAAAAATAGTATAGGTGATAGTTTCGATTGGGGACTTGAAATAACTAATAAAGAACAAAAGGAAATTGTTGCTCAAAAAATAGCTGGTTTTGTAAAGAACAACCAAACCATTGGTATAGGATCGGGATCAACAGTTTTTCTTTCATTAACTCATATTGCAAAAAAAGTAAAATCTGAAAACTTAAATATTAAAGTTATACCTACTTCTTTTGAAATAGAACTAGCTTGTTCATCATTAGGTTTATCATTAACCACTTTAAAACAGGATAAACCAGATTGGTATTTCGATGGAGCAGATGAAGTAGATCCTAATAATAATCTTATTAAAGGTCGTGGTGGAGCAATGTTTAGAGAAAAATTATTACTAGTATCGAGCAATAAAAATTACATTATTGTAGATGAAACAAAAATGGTTGATAACTTAGGCACAAACTTTAAAGTTCCAATTGAAATATATCCTGATTCTATAAATTATGTTAGGAATTGTTTGATAGAGATGAATGCAATTAAAATAGATTTAAGAATTGCTCAAAAAAAGGATGGTCCAGTAATTACTGAAAACGGAAATTTCATCTTAGATGTTGATTTTGAATTTATTAAAGGGAATTTGGAAAAAGAAATTAAAAATATCGTTGGGGTAGTTGAATCTGGTTTATTTCAAAATTATGAGCTAACAATAATTAAACCTTAAAATTAATTTTATGGCAGAAGATACAAACGAATTAGAAGAGAATATACCTTCTGAAGTTTATAGTTTTCCAAATGATGTAAAAGACAACCTTGTAGGTGTATTACAAAGTGAATATAGTAGTTTAAAAGCTGAACAGACAACAAGAATTGCAATACGAGAGAATACATATTTAACAAATTTTTTAGCAATTGGAGCTATATTATCAGTTGCTTTTTCAAGTGATCCAATTGAATATTCATTTTTTTTATTAATTCCGGTAATTTCAACTTGTATATATTGGGTTTATTTGAATAACGATTTAATGATATCTAAGCTTCAATTATTTTTTGAGCAAGAATTTCCCTTAAAAGTTTTAAATACATTGAATTCTTCTGATGAAAATTACAATTACAAAATTGAGGATGTCTTGGATAAAATCAGTACATGGGAATTATTCCATAGAAATGAAGATAAGTTTAGAAGTTTGAGAAAGTTTATGAATACTTTATTTTTAGTCATCGGTTTTGTTGGTATAAATATATCTGCTATTCTGCTAACTTTTTCTTTAGCTATTAAAGGCAATAATTTGTTTTTAGGTATTTGGATATTTGATTTAATACTGACTTTAGTTGTTATTATTTCTTTATTATACACAAAAGACTGGTAAATGATATTTATAATTGGAGGTCCTTCTGGAGTTGGAAAAAGTTTTCTATGTAAAAATGTAGTTAAGAATTTTTCTGATTTTTATCTTCCCAGAAAACATACGACAAGATCACAAAGACCTAATGAGGACGAAAGTGAGTATTATTTTGTTGATGATTCCGAATTTTTCAAATTAAAAGATGATAATCAATTTTTAGTTAATACTAATATATATGATAATTGGTATGGATTATTAAATACAGAATTAGAGGAAGCTATTGATGATAAGAGAAATGCAATATTTATATTAGATGTCTTTTTGGCTCAAAAATTCAAAAATATTTTTCCGAAATCTATTTTGATTTTTGTACAACCTGCAAATTATAAAGATTTAATTAATCATTTAAAAAAAAGGGAAATTGACTATAAGGAGGATGTTAAGGATAGAATAAAACTGATAAATAATGAATTGGAACAAAAAGAAAAATTTGACTATGTAATTCCTTTTTACAATAGTGAAATGTCTTTTGAGTTATTGAAAGGTATAATAACTGAAAAGTATTGTAGAGTTAAAACTTTTAATGACCAAATAGAATTCAAACTAAATTCTTTATTTAAAATTTATCCCAAAGTCGCAGTAGATATAGTTGTAATAAATGAAAAGAAGGAAGTGCTTTTAATAGATAGATGGAAAAAGCCATTTGGTTTTGCTCTTCCTGGAGGTTTTGTTGAGTATGGAGAATCTGTTGAAGAAGCAGCAATTAGAGAATTAATTGAAGAAACTTCAATTGCAACCAGTAAATTATTGTTTTTAGGTGTTTATTCAAAACCTAATAGAGATCCTCGAACGCAAGTCGTTTCTATTGCTTTTAAATATTTTGTAAATTCTGAATCTGTAAAAATAAAAGATGGAGGAGATGCTAAAAAAGTATTTTGGAAGCATTTATCAGATTTAAGTAATCTTAAATTAGTTTTTGATCATTACGATATAGTTAAAGATGCCATAAAAACAATTTAATTCATTCAGCCTTTAAAACATTTTTTATTTTATAAAGGACTAAAATAAAAATAAAACTGCAATTTTATTAAACTGCAATTAGAAAAGTTTCTTCTGATATATTATTATAAAATTTACTGTTTTACTCCAGAACAATTCCTACAAAATTTATTATATTTAAACTCTCCCTATTTAATTAATTATCTAAACAATATTGCTTAAATATTACTTCATATTCATAATTGAAGAAAAAACATATATAATAGAATGAAAATAAAAAATGTAGAAATAAAAAACTTCAGATTACTTGAAGATATCCAAATTTCACTTGATGATAAAATATCATTAATTGTAGGAAGGAATAATAGTGGTAAAACTTCTGTAATTGAAATTTTCAATAATTTCTTTAGTTATGAGAATTCTACTTTTATTTTTGAAGATTTATCGATTAAATCTCTTAAAAATTTTAATGAGGCACTCAATAAGTATAAAGAATACAAAGCATTAGAAGATGGAGATGATAAGGATAAATTGGAAAAAGTTTTTAAGGATTTATTACCATCAATAGAATTAGGAATTTATATTGAATATGATGACAATGATGATGGCAAATTAGGTTCACTCTCTGAATTTATTATGGACTTGGATGAAAGCAGAAAAGATGTATACATAAAGTGTCTATTTAGTATAAATGAAAAAGAATTATTTATTGAGGAGTTTATAAAATATAGCGGTGATTATAACAATGATTTTGCAGAATTTGTAAAACAAAATCTGAAAAATTATTACACAATTAAATTTTATTCGACTGATAAAAACGATTTGGATAATTACAGAGAAATAGAACGTAAATCTCTTATAGAAAATGTTTTTATTACTCAATTTATTTATGCACAAAGAAACCTTGATGACCAAGCAAAAGATAAAAATAAGAGACTTTCAAAAGGATTTGAAGATTACTATAGACTAAATAAAGAGCAGTTTAAAGATGATGTTAAAACTATTGAAGGATTATTGAGTAAATTTTCAGACGAGTTAGATGAAAATTATAAAAAGTTGTTCCAAGGAATATTTAAGGATTTAGAAAAATTTGGAATAGAAGATGGTGTTACACTTCAAAAATTAATCATTAAATCACTATTTGATGCTGAAAATATTCTTAAAGGTAATACTCAATTATTTTATAATCAAGATACAAGTGTTTTACCTGAATCATATAATGGATTGGGATATAGCAATTTAATATATATGATTTTGCAATTCATAAGTTTTTATGAGGCATATGATAAAAGAGAACCTAGACCAAATTTTCAAGTAATTTTTATTGAAGAGCCAGAAGCACATTTGCATCCTCAAATGCAACAAGTTTTTATTAAAAATATCAATGATTTCATTAAAGAAAAACATGATTGGAATGTTCAAGTTATTATCACAACACATTCTTCTCATGTTGTTGAAAAAGGGTCATTTGAAGGAATAAGATATTTCGATAATACTTCAGACAATCTTTTAATTAAAAATTTGTCAGATTTCAAGAATGAAATAGAGGTAAAAAAACCCGAAACTATTAAGTTTTTAAAGCAGTATTTAGTTTTAAAAAATTGCGATATGTTTTTTGCTGATAAAGTAATCATGGTAGAAGGAACAGTAGAAAGATTATTGTTATCAGAAATCATAAGTAACAAGTTCAAAAAATTAAATTCTCAGTATCTTTCACTAATTGAAGTTGGTGGAGCTTATGCTCATAGATTTAAAGAATTTTTGGAATTTTTGAATATTAAAACATTAGTCATTACTGATTTAGATTCAATTGATAGTGCGGATAGTAATAAAGCTTGTAAAGTAAGTAAAGGTGATAAAACAAGTAATGCTGTCTTAAAGAATTGGCTTCCTGAAAAAACTTTATTAGATGATTTAATAAAATTAGATGACAAAAATAAACTCAGTAAATCTAAAAGAATAAAAGTGGCATATCAAATTCCTGAAAATGGTGTTAAAAAAGAAGATTGTGGAAGAAGCTTTGAGGACGCTTTCATACTTGCAAATGCTGAAAAGCTTACAAAAGCAACAGGAGAAATAATTGACAAAAGGTTTAATGGAAAGACCAAAGATGAAATTTATAATAATGCTTATGAGATTGCCGAAAAAATGTCCAAAAGTAAAACTGATTTTGCATTTGATATTATGTTAATGGAACAATGGAATGTTCCAAAATACATTAATGAAGGTCTTGCATGGTTGGAGAAAGATGAAATTTTAGCGGAATAATGGAAGTATTAGAACAAATTAAAAAGTTGTTAAGTGAAAAACAAAGTTTTTTACTTGAAGCTGGAGCAGGCTCTGGTAAAACAAGAACATTAATAGAAAGTTTAAAATATCTTATTGAAACTAAATCAAAATCTTTAAATGACTCAAACAAGGCTATTGCATGTATAACCTATACAAATGTAGCAGTAGATGAAATTAATGAACGAATTGATAACAACCCTTTAGTTTTAGCATTAACTATACATGAGTTTTTATGGTATGTAATAAAGAATTACCAGAAGGAACTTAAAGTTGAGATTTTAAAATATAATGAGGATGAAAGTCGAAAACCTATTGAAGAACTTGATACAATATTAGGGTCTCAAACCATTACATATAGTCAATACGGTAGAAAACTTATAGAAGGAAGAATTACGCATGAAGATGTTATTAAATTCTCTGCTAGAATATTTGAAAAGTATCCAAAAATGGGAAAAATAGTAACAAATAAATTCCCATATATATTTATCGATGAATATCAAGATACCGAAGAAATCACAGTAAAATTACTTCTTGATGATTTATTAACTAAAAATAAAGGAAATATTACTTTAGGTTTTTTTGGAGATTCTATGCAAAAAATTTATAACCAAGGAGTAGGGGAGATTGAACATGAAAATCTTGTAATGGTTACCAAAAAAGATAATTATAGGTGTTCTAAAGAAGTAATAAATCTCTTAAATGTCATACGTCCAGAATTAACACAAAACGCTGCAGGAGATAATAAAAATGGAAGTATTTTTTTTATTAATTGTAATAATGACATTGCAAACGCAGATAATTATAAAAAAACACTTGATTTTTTAAAAAATAAAGGATGGGAATTTGAAACAGATAAAGATGGAGTTTTAAACACAAAAGTTCTTATGTTAACTCATCGTGGAATAGCAAATAAATTAGGCTATGAAACAATTTTAGCAACATATCAAATATTAGGAAGATGGGGAAGAGAGAGACTATTAAATAAAGAAGAGCTATTTGCTAATTTTATTTTAAATAAAATTGAAAAATTTGTTGAGCTTTTTGAGGATAAAAAATACGGTGAATTTATAAAACTCCTTGGTGTTTCAGATTATAAAATTTATAAACATGAAGATAAAAAAATCATAAGTGATTTAGTAAAAACCCTTATTGAATTGAGAAAGAATAAATCAATTAAAGAAGTTCTTGAATATGTATTTGATAACAGTCTATTAGTTAAACCCATAAAAATGGCTGAATTTATAGATAAGTTAGATGATGAAGGAAATGAAAATAAAAAGAGCTTTTATGAATCATTAATGAAAATGAAATATGAAGAATTCATTTATTTATATAAATATATAGAAGAATTAACGCCATTTTCCACCAAACATGGTGTAAAAGGTGCTGAATTTGAAAATGTACTTGTTGTTATTGATGATGATTCGTGGAATCAGTATAAGTTTAATGATGTATTTGCTAATAATATAGAGAACCAAAATAGGTTTAATCGAAGTAAGAATCTACTATATGTTTGCTGTTCTAGAGCAAAAAATAACCTGGTTATTCTTACACTTTCTTCAATGGATGTGCCAGCTATGGCAACTATAAATAATTGGTTTAATGGAAGTATTTTTAATATTGAAAATTTATAAAATAGTATTATGTAAAATAGAATCTCGATTTTAACTTGGCCTCATAAAATTTTGGTAAAACAATAAGGTGAAGTGAGCGTGCATATTTTAGGGGTTTAGTAATACAGTTTTTTAAAAGTTTCAATTGTACAAGGGATTTCAAAGTTAATGTAAATGAGTTACAATGTTTCCTAAAATATAGGGAATGAGCCGCAAATTGTTTCCAAAAGTTTATGCAGCCTTGTTTTTTTGTTTTATTTTTTATCAAGAAAAATAGATAAGAATATTTTAAAAAAGGATAAATTGAAGTTCTACATATAACAAGTCACGAGAATCGCGTAAAATTTTTTATTACTTACATTTTATCGAATACACGATTTTTAATACAGCCTAAAAAGGTTAGCTTTTATTTTGGCGTTGGCAAGCGATGGATAATTACTCGCGTTATTTCTATTTAATAATTTGGAGCTCGTGAATGCTTTGCATTTGTGTTATAAAACAATCGAGCGTTGGCAACGGTAACTATAAATCTCTGATTTATAATCACAAACACAGGTTTATTGAATATTAAAGGTGTGAGTAATTTTACATAACGGCTAATTATAGTATCAAATTTGTAGTTCGAATGTTTCTTGAGAATCGCGTATTTAAAAAAACTTGAACAATTGTACAGAATATTAAATTTATCGAAAAGTAAAAAACGATACTGTTTAATGCCCCAAGTACAAACGTTTCTTATGGAAACAAAACATTCTGGGATATTTTAGATAGTATAGAATTATAGCTAACGAATTAATGAAAACTAAATCGCAAATTGGTTTTTACATAATTGTTGACGATATAGACCTAAAGGCACTATATCTACAATTATGCTAAAATAGCAAAGCTATACACCAATTTGCTACATTAACAATATGTATTATAATTTATATTATGTAAAATAGAAATTTTAAAGAACCCCATGCTTTCAATGGCATTCAGTATATAAATGACCCTCATCTGAATAATCTTTCTCCCTCTTTTTAAGACCATCAAGCAAACGTCCATGTATCACAAAAAAAAACACACAACCGTTTGATGGCTTGTGTGTTTTTAAATACTAAGCTATTTTAAAAACTATTTTTTATTCCCGTAAATATCTAATTCTATTACAGGCTTTCCTAGTTTCTTAACTTCAGAAAATTGAGTCGCCTTATCACCAACTACAACATAAATCATATCAGATTCCTTATAATAGTTTCTAATAATAGCTTGATAATCATTTAGTTTCATAGAAATCAATTCGTTTTGATCATCTACTAAAAAGGTATTTGGTTTGTTGTATTTACTTAGTTCCGTTAAAACATTTAATTTAGCCCCCAAACTCTCGTAAGCTGTAGTATTGGCTTTCAGAATCTTATTTTTGGTAATAGCCACTTCATCATCAGTAAATTCCCTGGCGTAATCCTTCAACATATTTTTTATAATCTCTAAAGATTTCAAAGTGGCATTCGCTCTTACACTGGTTTGCACATAAATTGGTGCTACTTCTTCACTATTACCAATTCTGGAATAGGCCCCATAAGTATAGCCTTTCTCGATCCGTAAGGTCTGAAACAGCTTACCACTAGAGCCTCCTCCTATAATTTCGTTGGCAAATTGTAAGTTATTCGCATCTTCATGGGTAGCAGATAAGGCCAGTTTTCCTATATATATAACCGATTGTTTCGCATCAGGTACATCAATAAAGTATAAGGTTCCTTTTAAAGGTCTCTTAGGAAGAGTTTCTTTTGGAATCTCGATGGAATCTCCTGTCCATTCGGTTAATCCTGCTAAAGCAGCTTCTGTTTCCGATGGCGAAATAGCACCAACCACATGAAAAGAGGCATTTTTAGGAGATAAATGTTCATAATAGGCTTTTAAATCGTCCATGCTAATATCCTTGGTACTCTCTAAAGTTCCAGAACCTGGAATGCCAAATCGGTGAGAATCTCCATATAGTAATTTATTTAAAGCCATATAGCCAATGGCATTAGGGTTAGCTTCCCTCCCTTTTAAACTGGTTTCTAAGGCTTGTTTTAATCTTATAAATTCTGTCTCGTCCCAACGTGGTTCTAATAGTATTTCTTGGACTAACCCCATGGTGGCTGTCACGTTTTTAGTCAGACAAGATCCTGTAATATGCAAGTCTTCTTTGCTGGAAAACAGATTGATAGATGCACCAAGTAATCCAATGGCTTCTTCTAATTCGGCTGGGGTTTTAGTGGCGGTTCCTTCCATCATTAAATCGGCAAACAAACTAGAAACTCCTTCTTTACCTTTTGGATCTAATAATTCCCCTCCAGGAATGGTGATTTCAAACTGTACCAAAGGCACTTCGTTGTTTTGAATCCCATAAAGTTTTAAACCATTAGCAAGAGAGCCTTCCCATATGTCTGGCGACTTAAATAATGGCAACTCTCCAAACGGAGGTTCACTTCTATCGTGCTTGCTGGGTGTTTTTTCGTAAACGGCTTCTTCCCCCTGACTCACTTCTTCGTTTGCAACGTCTTGCACCACTTGCTCTTTCCATACAGTAGCTTCTACACTACCTTCTACTGCTAAATCCAAATGTCCTTTTGGTACCACACTGGTCATCACGTAGTTTTTATCTTTTATGTAGAGATTATAAACACGCATCACATCTTCAGCAGTTACCGCATTGGTAAGTTTGGCTGTTTGTGTGATATAACTTGGATCGCCTCTAAACTCATTATCCTGAACCAACTGAAAGGCTTTGTTTAAAACCGTACTAACGCCTTGATATAAATTGGTTTCTAATTCGGCTTTAATTCGTTTTAAGTCGCCTGCATCAACCCCCTGAGTTTCAAAACGTGCCAATCCCTCATCTATGGCTTTTTTAACATAATCTAAATCGGTGTTTTCATTGGCTCTAACTCGAAATATAAATTCTCCGGCCAGTTCATTACTAGATTGATAAGTTCCAATATATGGGGCTAGTTTCTGTTCTTCTACAACCACTTGATACAAAGGCGCTTTTTTACTACCACTTAGCAATTTTCCTAAAATTCCCAGAGCATAAACATCTTGATTGTATTCTTCAGCACTTGGAAAAACCATTCGTAACTCTGGAAGTTTCGCAAAATCGTCTTCAAAATATAAAGACTTGCTAGCTTCTAGATATACAGGTTGTGCAATTAGTTTTTCAACCTCTGGCCCACTCGGAATTTCCCCAAACCATTTCTCTACTTGCTTTTTAGTTTCTTCTATATCAATATCTCCAGCAATCACTAAAGAGGCATTGCTGGCGCCATAATACGTTTTGTAAAAGGCTTTCACATCGTCTATGGTTGCCGCTTGTAAATCTGGTAAAGCTCCAATAACTGTCCAGCTATACGGATGTCCTTCTGGATATAAGTTTTTACGAATAATCTCATCGGTGTATCCATAAGCAGCATTGTCAACCCGTTGTCTTTTCTCATTCTTAACCACTTGTTTTTCGCGCTCTAGAGCTGCTTCAGTCACAGTGTTCAGCATATAACCAAATCGATCTGAGTCAATCCAAAGGATTTTCTCAAAGGCATCTTTTGGTACCACTTCATAATAAACGGTTCCATCACTCCAGGTACCACCATTTCTACTGCCTCCCCATTCTGGAATCATTTTTCTATTGGCACCTACTGGTACATTCTCCGAATCGTTAAAACTCATATGCTCAAAAAAGTGAGCAAATCCGGTTTTCCCAACCTCTTCCCTATTAGACCCCACGTGCATCATGGTGGCTACAGCAATTAATGGATCGGAATGGTCTTGATGCAAAATAACTTCTAACCCATTATCTAAGGTGAATTTCTCATAGGCAATTTTAAATTCTGGTTCGGCTGGTGTGGGTGTTATGTCTACTTTTTTCTCCGATTGACAGGATAACAAACAAAGAAATAAAGCAAAAAATAAGAGTTTAAAATAAGTCATAGTGTTTAAAGGTTGGTTTATTTTGAACTTAAAAATAGCTTTTTTTAATAAATTTGTATTCATATGACTTGTTAAAATCTTGAATTTGTAATTTGCAGCTATGGATGTTAAAGAGTTAAATTTACAATACCAAGGATTCGCCAACACACAAAACTTATGGGTTGAGCATGAGGTATATCATTTACAGCAATTCGTGCTCCCTTCTAAAACATCCATAGTTTTTAATGAACCCCTTCCTAAAAACATTCGCTTAGGAAAACGTGTGGAACAATTTGTATTTCATCAATTAAAACAACAGTCTCAGATTTCAATCGTTTTCCAAAACCTTCAAATCCAACAAGAAAAGCACACGTTAGGAGAAATGGACACCTTAATACTAATGGATAAAAAACCAGTGCATCTGGAAATTATCTATAAGTTTTATTTGTATGATGACTCTGTTGGCACTTCAGAATTAGAACATTGGATTGGCCCAAACCGAAAAGATAGTCTAATACAGAAGCTAGACAAGCTAAAAAACAAACAGTTACCACTACTCTATCATCCCGAAACTTTAAAATATCTGGAGAAACACAACATCCATGTAGATGACATACAACAACAGGTCTTATTTAAAGCGCAGTTATTTGTGCCTTTCAACAAAACAACCTACAATTTTAAACTTATTAATCCTGACTGCTTGATGGGGTTTTATCTCAAGCAAGAAGAGTTGTCTCAATTCAAGATGGCTAAGTTTTATATTCCAAGCAAAGCCAATTGGTTGATAGAACCACATGCTCAGGTGTCTTGGCTAACCTATACCTTATTTATGCAAACAGTTAGCCCTATTTTAGAAAAGAAAACGGCACCTTTAGTTTGGATAAAATCTCCAAATGGCGAACTAAAAAAATGTTTTGTGGTTTGGTGGTTATAGACCGAATACCGTTTAAAAACTAAATATTGTTATTCTACTTACTTAGTTTTTTAGTTGACCTGATTAATAACACCATCAAAACACTTCACTTCAAATTCATGTCATTCTTTTTTATTAAATACATTTGAAAATTTTGTACCTTGTTATACAATAGATACTCAATTATTTATGAAGAAATTACTACAAATTATTGGCGCTGCATGGGGAGCAAAAAAAATAGGTGGTGGAAAATGTGGTTGTATCGGAACTATTTTTGTCTTTTTAATCCTTTACTGGTTATTAGGTTCTGTATTTGATTTGTTTTAACGTGTAACTCTTTAAACAAGAATATCATGTTACCTTAATATAATAATGAGTATTAATCTTTGGTGTTTTTGGAAGTGCCAGATGCTTCAACCTTATCAATAGGTTGAATTCTGGGCTTTATCTTTTTGTAAACTTCAAATTGGTATGAAGTTAATATATCCTGCATCTCTGAGGTTTCATGTGCTTGCATTTTATATAAGGTTTCCAGTTTTTCAACACCTTCCAGCCTTGCTTCTATTTTTTGTCTTCTAATTAAGAACTCCTCTAATTTAATTTCAAACAAACCTATTTGTTCACTACTTAAAGCCAACTCCATGTTATAGGCCTTTGTTAATGCAACCACTTCATCGTTTAAGGACCTATCAGGACTTTGTATCATTGGATCCTGAGCAAATAATTTTGTCGAAATTATTAATATAATAAATAATATCCATCGTTTCATAACATATAAATTTTTATTAAATTTAAAAGACAAAGTGTTAAATGTCAAGTTTTTAATAAAATTTAACATGTAAAAACTTTATAAAAGAACTAATAAGTTTTTAAATGTTAAAAAAATGATAAAATAAGATATGAAACGTCCACCAATATATCTCTTGCGTAGATATATAAAACCCAAAAACAAGAAACTTATATTATGAAAAAACTATCAATTTTTATACTTACAGGAATTTTAATGACTGCCTGTGTCTCAAAAAAGAAATATGTAGCATTAGAACAAGAGAATGGAGAAATAAGAAGCGAATTACAAAAAACACAGGTTGCTAAAGAAGATTTAGAAGCTAAATTCGATGAAATCCAATCTAGAATTGATACTTACAATACCAAAATTAGTTCTTTAACAGAAGAGAACGATGCTAAAATAGTAACTGTTGGAGACGACATTGTAATCTCTAACGATGTGAGAAAGCAAATGGAATCGACGCTTCAAAACGTCAACCAAGACGATTTAGCCCAAGCAAAAACCCTTAAAGATTCTATGAATTTAGCTGTAGGTTACAACTTGCGTAAATCTATGGATTCGTCTAATATGAATGAAGATGAAGACCTTGTTATAGATATTAATGAAACAGTGGTTATGATTTCTATTTCAGATAAAATGTTATTTAACTCTGGAAGTTATAAAGTAAGTAATAAAGCCAATAATATTTTACAGAAAATTGCCGACGTTATAAACTCTGAAGAGAGTTTAGACGTTATGGTAGAGGGACATACAGATAGCAAACTGATGGTTCCAAATGCAGCTGTAAAAGACAATTGGGATTTGAGCGTATTACGTGCTACTTCTGTTGTTAAAAAGCTACAAAGTGATTTTAATGTTGCTCCTGAAAAACTAATTGCTGCAGGAAGAAGTTTTTATCAACCTTTAGTAGATAACAATACTAGTGAGAATAGATCTAAAAACAGACGTACAAGAATTATCATCTTACCAAACATTAACAAGTTTTTTGCCCTAATGGCTTCTAACGAATAAATATAGCCTCAATATTATATTAATTAGTCCAAAAAAAAGACGTTATCCATAGTGTAACGTCTTTTTTATTTGTGTTTTATTCTTAGTTATTTAAAACTTTCATGGTTAAAAATAATCAAGGGTACGTTTAGGTGACTACTTATGGACTTACTATTACTTTTACTGAATAATTTCTCAAAGAAACTTCGTTTTTTATTAATAATACAAAGCATGCCTAACTTTCTGCTTTCACTAAACACACGAGTTCCAACTTCAACAGAAACATCTGTAATGAGGTAGAAGTCCATCTCTAAAGGCTTTAATGTCGCTTCTAACGCTTGCAATTTGGCAAGTAATTCCGTGGTTAAATCCCCTTTCTTGTTTATAACATGTACAGCAGCTATTTTAGACTTGCTAGAAGTTGCAATTTCTTTTAATAAATCAAGCTCATGTCCGTAATTACTAATGCTAAGATCGGTTGCAAAACCAATTTCAGACATGTCGTTAGACAGTGCATCTTGAGGCACAGCAATAATAGGACAGGTTTGTTTATTGATTAAGTTGGCTGTATTACTTCCAATGGTCATTTCTTTTATACCACTGGCTCCTTTAGTTCCAACAACCACGATGTCTATATCTAATTTCTTAACAGAAGTTTTTACAGCCTCTAAAAAATAATCATGAGCAATAACAGTCTCGAACCTATGTTTGTCGTTTTTAGGAAGTTCATGTATTTTCTCGAGTTCTTTTTTTAACTCAAGCTTAGATTCATTAAGCCTAGATTTAATTATAGCTTCATTGGCTCTTTTCGAAGAAACAGCTGTAGATGGAGCAGACACTAAAGGCTCAAGGGAATGCATGATGTAAAAAGCACATTCTTTATCCTTAAATAGTTTTAAAGCATAAAGTGTAGCCTCCCAGGAGTTTGCAGAGAAATCTGTTGGTAATAATATCTTTTTCATGAGAATTATATTTAAAGTTTAAAGATATTATTTATTTGTAAGATATCCATTGATATTTATCACTTTTAGGCATGAATGCCACAAAATGAAACAGCCCTTTAAAACACCATATAAAGTGGTAATTTACTAAAAACAACTTACAAATTATTCTGCTGGTCTTCCGTGTATTTCCTCAAAAACTTCATCGAAGTTAGATCTTAAATACGCTCTTAGTTTTTTTCTGTAATCGTCTTTCAACCATGCCACAAAATTAAAGGTGCTTTTACTAATACATTTGGTATATCTATGGATTCTATAGTCTATGTCGTCCCCAAGTTTTTTGGCTAAATCTAAAGCATCATATAGGTCTTCGCTATTTTCGATACAAATTTTAGCATGATGTTCGATAGAGCGCTCTAAAACAACTTTAGAAGATTCACCACTTCTTACAGCATCTATATAGGTTTCCTTGATATTAAAATACACCACATCCGATTTTCCAAACTCGGCACGTAACTCGTCTGGCATCTCATATCTAAAGTTATCTTCTAACTCTTCATCACTTAAAATATTATCTAAATAGTAATTAGGTGATTTAAAAATACGTTGCCAGTCTAAATCGGCTCCCCATGGTCCAAACCTATGTAAATTATTTCCTAAATCAATAACGCTAAAAGTCGATTTATTCTTCAAAATACGAGATCCACGCCCAATCATTTGATAATAAAGAGTTAAAGATTTAGTCGCTCTATTAAGGATAATGGAATCTACTGTTGGTTCATCAAAACCAGTGGTTAAAATACTTACAGATGAAAGTATGGCATCTGGTGTATCTCTAAACCAATTTAGTATCTTACGTCTTTCCTTTTTGGTATTGGTATTATCTAAATGTGCTACAGGATACCCAGCAGCACGAAACGTATCATATACATGCAAAGACGTATTAATCCCATTATTAAAAATAAGGGTTTTCTTTCCTTTAGAGCGTTCTTCGTATGCTTGCATCAGTTTGGTAAGCATGTCGTTATTGGTATATAAATCTTCAGAAGATTTAACTGTATAATCTCCGTTAGCACCAACAATTAATGAAGTTAAACCTACATTGTAAGAGTAAATTTCAGCTTGGGACAAGAATTCATTTTTAATTAAAGACTCGATGGTTTCACCTACAATCAGCTCATCGTAATTATCCTTCATTGGAAGTTTAATATTCGAACTTAAAGGGGTTGCTGTTACTCCCAAAATAAAAGATTTCTCGAAGTACTTAAATAACTTGGTAAAAGAATTGTAATGCGCTTCATCAATAATGACTAGACCAATATCAGAAATATCTAATTTATCTTCTTGTAAACGATTGTTTAGGGTTTCAACCATAGCCACAAAACAACTGTATTGTGCCTGGTCGTCCAAATTGGCTTTACTACTTACCACTTTGTTTTTTACACCAAATTCTTCAAGCATATTAGATGTTTGTCTACATAGCTCAATTCGATGCGTCATAACCAACACCTTTTTCTTATGGTGTTTTAAATACTGCCTAACGATTTCAGAAAAAATAACTGTTTTCCCTCCTCCAGTTGGTAATTGATATAATAGATGGTAATCTTCTGGAGCCTCTTCAAAGCATTTAAAAATCTTATCAATAGCCCCTTTTTGGTAGCTATAGAGGTCCTTCCCTACGCGTCTGTCTTCTAATTCTAAAGATGTAACTGTCTTGCTCATAAAAATTGTCAATGTGCAAAAATAAGGTCTTTTCTTAGTTTTTGTAGCTTTAAAACGAATAAAATTCTTAAGTTTTTTTAACATTTGCAGTTAATAAGATGCAACAATGAATTGCTTATTTATTTTAATACACTTTCTTATTTCGTTATATTATGGGACTTTCCGAATCACACACACATTTTAAGCTCTATAAACCTTATGGTTATTTGAGTCAATTTGTTAATAATCAATCTAAAAGACGAAATAAAAAACTCTTAGGAACCCTTTTTGATTTTCCTGAAACCCTAATGGCCATTGGCAGACTAGATGAAAAATCTGAAGGATTACTTCTATTAACAACCGATGGAAAAATGAGCGAACATATAAGAAGTTCGCATGTAGAAAAGGAATATTATGTCATGGTTGATGGTATAATAACTTCTGAAGTCATTGAAATTTTAAAAAAAGGGGTTGAAATTTCAGTGGATGGAAAACCCTATTTAGCAAAACCAACTAAAGTTTTTCTTTTTGAAATAAACCCAGATGTTCCTAAACGTTTTGTAAGAGATAAAAAACACGGTCCAACTAGTTGGTTGTCTATAACCTTAACAGAAGGGAAATTTAGACAAGTACGTAAAATGACATCTGCTGTTGGTTTTCCAACCTTAAGATTGGTGCGTATAAGAATTGGTAATTTTACTTTAAACCAAATGCAGCCTGGAGATGTTGAAGAAATTTCGACTATTCTTTAATAACAATTAATGTGGCTTTTACTCCTGTTGCCAAGTTCCAAACCCCTGTAGCTATCACATTTCCTGTGTTATCTAATATTTGAAGTTCGGCTGTATTAGGACCAGAATCCCCTTGGTTTAACGCTTGAAAGTCTATTTTATTAAAGCCTTCAACCAAATCTAATTGAAAACCATTAAATGAAGACTGCAATAAAGCGTCGGCAATAACTACATCGTCATTTACAAAAATTCGTACCCGATCGCCATCAGGATATTGATGATCTCTATAAATAACATTTACTTTGGAAACTCCTGTTTTAAAATCTCCTAAATACTGATTGGTTTTACTTCCATTATCTCTGGAACCAGCTTCCTCCTCAGTGTATTTACCATGCTTTTTAATTTGTTTGGTATACAATTCAGCTGGATTACCAAAAGTTTCACTGCTAAACATCGAGAAGCTTTTTTTATTTGGATCAGATAATTCATTTTGTTTTGGTACAGACAATCCATTCACTCTATCTGAATTTGTATTGCTTAAACCTTTATTTTCAATAGGCTTCGACTCTAATATGGAAGTACCCTGACTACCTGTGTCACTTTTAATAGCAGGAATACTTGTAGATTCCTTGCTGGCATCAATTTGGGCAAAAGCAGACAAGGAAATAAAACAACAAATAATAAAACTAAAGTATTTCATGGTGAAGCTTATAGGTTTTGGAATAACGTTTATATATAATAAATGTTATAAGTTCAAAAATCGTACCTTAAAAAATAATATCCAATTTTTTATCAAAATTTTAATTAAATAATCTCATTTAACTCGCTTAGATAGCATTAGTTGTGAAGCTACTCGCCTCTTATTCTGTTAAATAATGTTAATTATCTATTATGTTATACATAGTACTGTAACAATTTAAAAGTTATGTCGTCTATTTAGTATCAATCAAACTTAAAAACATAAAATTATGAGAACTTTAGACAGCAATCAGGTATCAGAAAGAGTAAATACAAGTAAAAGTTATACTTGGAATAGTAAAAGAAGATACAGATAAGTGTATCATATTAATTAAACAATCAAAAACATAGAAATCATGAGAACTTTAGACAGTAATCAAGTAACAAGCAGACCAAATTCGAGTAAAGGCCACACTTGGAATGGTAAAAGAAGATGTAGATAAGTATATCTAAAAAAAACATCAACCCCTTACGTTGAATTGCTAGGTAAATTGTTTAGCAGCTTTAAAAACTTAAAAGGACAATCAATCAAAAAACAATTATTATGAAAGCAGTTATTAAAATTTCCAGAGACTCTTACGAGAAAATTAAGCATCTTTCAGTTAATAAACTCACTCAGAGATTTAATAACTCAAACGATGAACTTTGGACAGGTATCAAGCGTTATGCGCATTAATTATTTTAAATTAGTCATTTAGAAAGTCAGCATATACATGCTGACTTTTTTATTCATGATCAACAAGCGCATCATCTTCCACCTTCAACACGCCATATTGAATTTCTACCTTTTGTCTTCCCCAATTTTTAGCAGCCTGGACGTCTATGCCCATATAAATATCAATTTTATTTACCCATCGAGAATGCATTTTATCTTTTACTAAATAAATGCCTTCAAGACCTTCAATTTTTACTGGAGTATTATGTTTTAATCCCAATTTTAATAAATCCTTTGAAACAGCAATATATTTTAACCCGGGAATTAAACTGTCTCCAAAAGCAGTGATATGCGGATTGTCATTGGTTTGATATGCCAATGAATTATATGCTGAGGCTGTAACTTTAATAGGCTTCCAAGTATACGGATCCTCTATAGTTTTTGTACAACTAGAGTTCCAAAACAACATAATTAGGGTTAAGAATATCTTTAAAATCATTTTTAAATGCATAGAAAATTAAATATACAACATTTAGTAAGAAACTAAACCTAACTTACTTTTTTGTAACTTCACAAAACAAGCCAATCTAACAAACTCATGAAAACAAACCTTTTAATTCTCATTTCAATTCTTGCTTGTTTCTCCTGCAAAAATGAAACCAAACAAACTTCTGATTCTAATATGACAAAGAATTCCCTAGCTTTAGTGGAACGTGCTAAAGCCATTCACAATCGAGTAATCACAATAGATACTCACGATGATATTGAAGTGAGTAATTTTACAGATTCCATAAATTATACCCAAGATATTAATGCTCAAGTAACCTTGCCAAAAATGAAAGCTGGTGGCTTGGATGTGGCATGGTTTATTGTTTACACAGGACAAGATACCTTAACGGACGAAGGTTATAAAAAAGCTTATGAAAATGCCATGTCAAAATTTGATGCTATCCATAAGTTAGTAGAAGACTTAGCTCCAGACCAAATAGAACTAGCACTAACTTCAGACGATGTGAGGCGCATTCATGCTTCTGGAAAAAAAGTAGCCATGATTGGTGTAGAAAATGGCTATCCCATAGGTTTAGAGATATCAAATGTTGAAAAATTCTACAATCTCGGTGCGCGATATATATCTTTGGCTCATAACGGACACAGTCAGTTATGCGATAGTCATACAGGAGAAACTAAAGGTGATTGGTTACATAATGGTTTAAGCGATTTAGGAAAAGAGGTGATTACTGAAATGAATCGTTTAGGCCTCATGGTCGATGTGTCTCATCCTTCAAAAGAAGCCATGAAACAAATGATTGAACTTAGTAAAACGCCAATTATTGCATCACATTCAGCTGCTAGAGGGTTAAGTGATGAGAGTAGAAACTTAGATGATGAACAATTGGAATGGTTAAAAGAAAATGGAGGTGTTATACAAGTTGTTGCCTTAGACGAATATTTGAATACAGATAAAATGGCAACCAGAAATGCTGAAATAAAAGACATTCAACAACAAGTTGCAGATTCACTAAGTGTAAAATGGTATGCTTCAAGCGAAGAGTTTATGAAGTTGACAAATGAAGAGCAGGATGATTTCTTTGTATATTATAAAAAAGTACTGGACTTAGCAAATGCTAAAGCAGATAAAATTGATGGCTTCCCTCCCAACGTAAATGTATCCGATTTGGTAGATCATATCGATTATATCATTGATAAAATTGGCATTGAACATGTTGGAATTAGTAGCGATTTTGATGGCGGAGGTGGTATTGAGGGCTGGAACAATGCGTCTGAAACTTTTAATGTAACTTTAGAATTAGTTAAACGTGGGTACACCGAGGAACAAATTAGCATGATATGGAGTGGGAATTTGTTGCGAGTACTGGATGATGTTCAAGCATATGCAGACTCTTTAAAATAAACAGAAAATATTCATTAATAAAAAAAGAGAGCATTTAGCTCTCTTTTTTTATTAAATATAACATGTTTAATATGCCAATAATTCTTTTAAAGCTGTTTCAAACTTCCCTTTAGCCAAATATTGATCTTCTAATTGATTGATAAAAGGAATTGGTGTCTCCATACTGGCTACACGTTTTACTGGTGCATCTAAATACTCAAAGCAGTTCTCCATAATCATGGATGATATATCTGAAGCAATTCCTCCAAATAAGGAATCTTCCTGTAGAATAATGGCACGCCCTGTTTTCTTAACTGAAGCAAAAATAGCTTCTGTATCTAAAGGTTGCAAAGTTCTTAAATCCAATACATCTGCTTGAATCTCTAAGTTCTTTTCCAGAGTTTCTAATGCCCAATGCACGCCTGCACCATAAGAAATAATAGTTACTTGATGTCCTTCTTTTAAAAGAGATGCTTTTCCAAAAGGAAGTGTAAAATAATCTGTTGGGACTTCTTGTCTAATGCTTCTATATAAGGCTTTGTGTTCAAAAAACAACACGGGATTTGGGTCGTTTATAGCTGTTGCCAATAAGCCTTTGGCATCTGCTGGAAATGCAGGATAAACTACTTTTAAACCTGGGGTTTTAGTAAACCATGCCTCATTAGTTTGCGAATGGAAAGGTCCAGCAGCAACTCCAGCACCACAAGGCATTCTAACAACCACATCAGCTTCTTGGTTCCATCTATAATGAGATTTTGCTAAATAATTAACGACGGGATTAAAACCTGAAGTCACAAAATCTGCAAATTGCATTTCAACCACACTTTTCATACCAGCAATAGATAATCCCATTCCTGCTTCTACAATAGCAGACTCACAAATAGGGGTGTTTCTTACACGGTCTTTTCCAAATTGCTCCACAAAGCCTTCAGTAATTTTAAAAACGCCTCCGTATTCAGCCACATCCTGTCCCATAATAACCAAGTTATCATGCTGCTCCAAAGATTGTTTTAAACCTTCAGAGATTGCGTCTATTAGACGAATTTCTTTTGTTTCTGTATTTTTTGCAACTTCCTTATAATCAAATGGTTTGTATACATCATTTAATTCGTCACTTTCATTAGCTATAATGCTTTCTTCATCGAAAGCTATTTGGAGATGTTCATTGATTTCATGAACAATTTCTTCTTTAAAAACAACTTCTTGTTCTTCAGTTAAGATGTTTTCATCTCTTAAAAAAGCTTGAAAATTTTCAAGAGGATCTTTCTTAGCCCAAGTATCTAATAAATCTTGTGGTACGTATTTAGTACCACTTGCCTCTTCGTGCCCACGCATTCTAAAAGTTTTAAACTCCAATAACACGGGACGAGGATGCTTTCTTATACTTTCAGCAAGATCTCTAACTTTAGTATAAACTTCTATTATATTATTGCCATCAATAATGTGGGATTCCATACCATAACCTAAGGCGCGATCAGCAATATCCTTACAATTATATTGTTCGCTTGTTGGTGTGGATAAACCATAGCCGTTATTTTCTACACAAAACATAACTGGTAATTGCCAAACAGAAGCGACGTTTAAAGCCTCGTGGAAATCTCCTTCGCTAGTCCCTCCTTCTCCAGTAAACACAGCAGTTACCTGGTTTTTATTTTGAAGTTTACTTGCTAAAGCAATACCATCTGCAACACCTAATTGTGGTCCTAAATGAGAAATCATTCCAACAATATTGAATTCTTGAGTTCCAAAGTGAAAAGATCTATCTCGTCCTTTTGTGAAGCCATTGGCTTTACCTTGCCACTGACTAAATAAACGATATAATGGAATTTCTCTATTGGTAAAAACACCGAGGTTTCTATGCATTGGCAAGATGTATTCATCTTTTTGTAAAGACATGGTAACTCCAACAGAAATGGCTTCTTGGCCAATTCCTGAAAACCATTTAGACACTTTTCCCTGACGTAGAAGAATTAGCATTTTTTCTTCTATCAATCGAGGCTTTAGCATGTTTTTATATAATTCTAGTAATTCTGTAGAATCTAGATTTGTCTTATTGTATTGTATTTCAGTAGGTATAGTCACGTGAGTACTCATAATAATTGTTTGTCAAATATACTATAAATTGATAATTACAATTGAAAATCTTAAAATAATTAGTGTTCTAAACTTTATAATGTTTTCGTACATTTGTAATACATTCTTATTAAAATATATACCATGAATAATATACCAAGTGTTAATTTAAATGATTTTACTTCAGGAGACCCAGTTAGAAAACAAAAGTTTGTTGATGAAATTGGAAAAGCATACGAAGATATTGGATTTGTAGCTTTAAAAGGTCATTTTTTAGATGATGCCCTAGTAGATAAACTGTATAGCGAGGTTAAACAATTCTTTAAACTCCCTGTTGAAGCTAAAAGGAAATATGAAATAGAAGGCATTGGAGGACAAAGAGGCTATATTTCTTTTGGAAAAGAAAGTGCTAAAGGCAAAAAGGAAGGCGATTTAAAAGAGTTTTGGCATTTTGGACAATTTGTTGAAAACAACCCGAAACTTGAAGCCGAGTATCCTAAAAACGTTAAAGTTGAGGAGCTTCCTGAATTTAATAAAACAGGAAAGGAAGCCTATAGAATGTTAGAAAAAACAGCTAAATATGTGTTACGTGCTTTGGCATTACACTTAGGTTTGGAAGAAACTTATTTTGATAATTACATCCATAATGGAAATAGTATTTTAAGACCTATCCACTATCCTCCTATTTTCGAAGAACCAAAAAACGCCGTGCGTGCAGCAGCCCATGGGGATATTAATTTAATAACGCTATTAATGGGGGCTCAAGGTCGTGGGTTACAAGTTCAAAATCATGAAGGAGAATGGTTGGATGCCATTGCAGAACCAGACGAACTAATGATAAATGTTGGAGATATGCTTTCTAGACATACCAATAACAAATTAAAGTCTACCATCCACCGTGTTATTAATCCTCCAAGAGAACTATGGGGAACCTCACGTTATTCTATTCCTTTCTTTATGCACCCAATTAGCGATATGAAATTAGATGTATTGGAAAGTTGTATAGACGAAAATAATCCAAAACAATTTGAAGATATTACTGCTGGCGAATTCTTAAATGAACGTCTTATTGAGCTTGGACTAATAAAAAAATAGTATTCAGCTACAGTCGCAGTTTGCTATTTTTTATATCTAATTGTTGAGACTGTTAACTGAAACTGAAAATTTTAATTATGGATTTACAAGATCAATTAAAAAACCTATTTCCAGACCATGAGCCAGACACTTCTTCTGACGATATTCAAAATGAAGCCACTGATTTATGGATGCAGGATGAGCCTATAATTTGTAAATACGAAAAGCGTAAAGGAAAACCCATCACTATATTAGAAGGTTATACTGGTGCTACAGAAGACTTTAAAGCACTTGCAAAGGACCTTAAAACAACACTTAGTGTTGGAGGCAGTTTTAAAGATGATAAAATTATCATTCAAGGAGATTTTAGAGATAAAATCATGAAAATTCTCAAAGACAAAGGTTTTCTTGTGAAACGTGTTGGTGGCTGATGGATAAAGTAACATTGCATATAACAAATGGAAGCAGCTTAACTCATTATCTAAAGGAACTTGATATTTCTGGAGATTATTTGACCTGGCAGGAAATGCTATGTGAAGGACCAACAACTACACTAATTAATTCGGAAGAATTTTTAATAAAACGAAAAACTTTTTTAAACGATTTTTATCATATAGAATTAAATGAAACAGAGTTTAAAGAAGAGATAGCCATTCTAAACAATGTAGATTCATATTCTGAAATTGTGCTTTGGTTTGAATACGATTTGTTTTGTCACATCAACATGCTAGGCGTCATTAAATTATTAAACGAGAAACAAGTGCCTCTTCCTATTTATTTGGTATGTAGTGGTAGAATTAAAGGAAAAACACAATTAAAAGGACTTTCAGAATTAACTCCAGAGCAATTGTTTCAGCATTATAAAGAAAAAATTAAATTAAAAGATAGCGATTTAGAATTAGCCATTTCAATATGGCATATTTATAATGGGAAAGACCATAATTTATTAAAGCCTTTTATTACACAAAAATCATCTTTTAAATACCTAAGCAATTGTTTAAAAGCCCATTTAACACGCTTTCCAAATTTAAAGTCTGGTTTAAGTACACTAGAAGAAAACATATTAACTATTATTAAAGAAAAAAACGTGAAGTCTAAAAATCAGTTAATGGGTTATGTGCTAAATTACCAAGGCTATTATGGCTTTGGAGACATGCAAATACTAAGATTAATAGACATACTTCAAATATTTTATACAGAAGAAGAAAACAAAATTTCTTTAAACAGAAAAGGCTACGAAGCTTTGACAGGAAATCATAATTTTTCATTTCAGATAAATAATAATTTGACTTTTGGAGGTTTAAATCGATTAGATTTTTCTTATGATGGTCAAACAAATAAATTAATAAAAACACCACTAAATGTCAATTAAAAATTCAGAATTAATTTTAAATCCAGATGGTAGTATCTATCATTTAAATTTAAAACCAGAACATATAGCTCACGATATTATTCTTGTTGGAGATCAAGATCGTGTTGAAAAGATTACCAAACATTTTGATAGTATTGAGTTTTCAACTCAAAAACGTGAGTTTAAAACACAAACGGGTATTTATAAAGGCAAACGGTTAACTGTTATTTCAACTGGAATTGGACCAGACAATATTGATATTGTTTTAAACGAATTGGATGCTTTAGTGAATATCGATTTAAAAACTAGAAAACCAAAAGATACGCATACAAGCCTTAATTTTGTTAGAGTTGGTACTTCGGGCTCATTACAGGCCGATGTTCCAGTAGATTCTTTTGTAATGAGTTCGCATGGTTTGGATTTAAATGGGATGCTTCATTTTTATAAAATAGATAGTATTGTTAATCCAGATATTGAAGACGCATTTATAAAATTTACCAATTGGGATTCAAATAAAGCCAGACCAATAGTGATCAACAACAGTCAGAAACTTGAAAATATACTCAATAGCGACCAAGTTTACAAAGGGTTAACAGCAACTGCTGGTGGTTTTTACGGGCCACAAGGACGTATTTTACGACTGCCTTTACAGGATCCAGATTTAAACAATAAAATGGATAATTTTAATTTTAAAGGCATGCGAATTACCAATTTCGAAATGGAAACCTCTGTAATTTACGGCTTATCTAAATTACTTGGGCATCACGCACTTTCATTAAACGCTATTATAGCCAATAGAGCTACAGGACAGTTTACTAAAGACCCAAAAGCTATAGTTGAAAAACTAATAATTTATACCTTAAATAAATTAGTGTAATCATTTATAATTCCTCGAAAGGAATCTTAATCAAACTATTTCAATGAAAACAATTCATATAGGTGGCGTTCCTGAGCATTTTAATTTGGCATGGTATTTAGCACTTAAACAGGGCGAATTTAAAAAAGCCGGCATAAATCTTAGATGGAAAGACTATCCAAGTGGTACAGGTGCTATGTCAAAATCATTAAGAAAAGGTGAAATAGATTTATCTGTTATTTTAACTGAAGGTATTATAAAAGATATTGTTGAAGGTAATCCCAGTAAAATTATTCAAACTTTTGTACAAACACCTTTAATTTGGGGGATTCATGTAGCACAAAATTCAAATTATAAAACTATTGAAGATTTAAAAGCAAGTAAAGCAGCTATTAGTCGTTATGGTTCTGGCTCACATTTAATGGCTTACATCAATGCACAAAACAATGGTTGGGATTTAGACACAGACTTACATTTTGAAGTTATAAAAGATCTAGATGGTGCTGTTGAAGGTCTTACAGAAAGAAAAGCAGATTATTTTTTGTGGGAAAAATTTATGACAAAACCTTTAGTTGATCAAGGTGTTTTTAGACGCATTGGAGAATGTCCTACGCCATGGCCATGCTTCGTAATTGCTGCTAGAGACGAATCTTTAAGGGAACATCATGAAGAAATAAAAATTATTTTAGAGATTATAAACAATAACACTAAAAACTTTAAGAACATTCCAGAAATCGATAAAATTATCGCTAAAAGATACAATCAAAAAATTGCAGATGTACAAGAATGGTTATCTCTAACAGAATGGTCGCAAGACACCATAAACAAAGAAAGCATAGACAATATTCAAGAACAATTATTAGCTTTAAATATAATTTCTACAAAAAAAGATTACAAGCATTTAATTACTGAAATATAGTCTTAATTTTAACATATTTATTACTTGATTTTTTTCAAAAAACACTAAATATCACCACTTTAAAAATATGTCTTTATGGAAAATGTTAAAAAATATTTAATTTTTAACAACTAATCTCTTATATTTGCCTTGTACAGAAGAAAAAAAAAACAAATTGCTTATGCTATTGACAATTACTTCAATCTTATCTATATTAGTTGCCTTAAATTTTTTATTGCTATTCTTTAGTTGTAATAAAACCACGCGACGTACAGATAAAGTACAAAACAAACCTACAATCATTATTAATACTGAGACTACCAAACAACAGGCAACTGCCCAACTTGCTCCAACAGGGAGTTAGATTTACTAAAATGCTTATTACCAAACCAAAAGCCTCTATTGGCACTTAATGGAGAAGGATGACCTGTTTCTAATATAAAGTGTTTTTTGGCATCTATTAATTTAGCTTTCTTTTTTGCAAAACCTCCCCAAAGCAAAAACACCACTTGTTTTTTTTGTTCACTTATAATTTTAATTACCGCATCTGTAAATTGTTCCCAGCCTTTTTTTTGATGACTTCCAGCTTCACCTTGTCTCACAGTTAATGTAGCATTCAATAAAAACACACCCTGATCTGCCCATTTACTTAAATTTCCGCTTTTTGGATAGGGAACTCCTAAATCTTGCTCTAATTCTTTAAAAATGTTTTTTAATGAAGGTGGATGTGCTATGCCCTCATTCACAGAAAAACATAATCCGTGGGCTTGATTAGCACCATGATAAGGATCTTGTCCGATAATAACTACTTTTATTTTATTGAAATCACAATGGTTAAATGCATTGAAAATCTCTTCTTTAGGAGGAAAACATGTATGGTTTCTGTATTCATCTTTTAAAAAATTTTCTAGAGCTTTAAAATATAATGAATTAAATTCATTATTTAAAAAAGGTTCCCAACTTTTGTCGATATTTGAAGTCATTTTATATCTTCGCTTTTATTTCGATACTAAAATAATACTATCTTAATTCTAAATAAAACAATAGGCACTTGAAAAATATTAAATTTCCAACAGCACAGACCATTTTATTAATAATTGCTGCTGCAGTCGCACTCTTAACTTGGATTATTCCTGCTGGAAAATACGACAATCTTTCTTATAATAAAGATGCGAATACTTTTACAAGAAGTAGCTTGGAGAGTACTAAAACATTAGAAGCAAGTCAAAAAACTCTGGAAGATTTACATATAAAAATTCCTTTAGAAAAATTCACTAATGGGGATATTTGGAAACCAATTTCAATTCCAGACACCTACCAAGAAGTAGAGGCTAGACCTCAAGGTGTTTTAGCATTCTTTAAATCACCAGTAAAAGGAATTATCGAAGCAGCTGATATTATTTTCCTCGTATTGATTATTGGCGGATTAATTGGCATCATGAATCTTACCGGAGCTTTTGATGCTGGAATTTCCTGGTTGGCAAAAGCTTTAAAAGGCCATGAGTATGTGCTCATTATTTTAGTCACTATTTTAGTAGCTTTAGGAGGAACAACCTTTGGTCTTGCTGAAGAAACGATAGCCTTCTACCCTATTTTAATTCCTATGTTCTTAGCTGCTAAATATGATGCAATAGTACCTTTAGCTGCAATTTATATAGGATCTTCCATTGGCACCATGTGTTCTACTGTAAACCCGTTTAGCGTTATTATTGCTTCGGATGCTGCTGGAATTAATTGGACCACAGGGTTGACAGGAAGAATGATTATGCTTGTTTTAGGAACATTAATTTGTATTATATATATTTTAAGATATGCAAATCGCGTAAAAAAAGACCCTTCAAAATCTATTATTTACAGTCAGAAAGAACAAATTGAAGCTCTTTTTGGAACATCAGCAAATGCAACCGTCGTATTAACTACTCGTTTACGTATTATCTTATTTGTGTTTGCTATGTGTTTTGTAGTCATGATTTATGGAGTATCTCAATTAGAATGGTGGTTTTTAGAGATGACAACGGTCTTTTTTGTTGGAGCCATACTTATAGGAGTTATTGGAAAAATTCACGAGGCAAATTTTGTTGAAACCTTTGTAAAAGGTGCTGGAGATTTATTGGGAGTAGCAATAATTATAGGTATCGCTAGAGGAGTTTCTGTATTAATGGAAGATGGTTTTATTAGTGATACCTTATTGTTTCATTCTAGTAATTTAACAGAAGGCATGAACAAAGGTGTTTTTGCAAATGTAATGTTATTTATCTACGGTGGACTATCATTTTTTATACCAAGTTCTTCCGGAATGGCTGTGTTGACTATGCCAATCATGTCTCCTCTAGCAGATACAGTAGGTTTTGGAAGAGAAATTATTGTAAACTGTTATCAGTATGGAATGGGTTTATTTGCCTTTATAAATCCAACAGGACTAATTTTAGCTTCATTAGCTATTGTAAAAGTAGGTTATGATAAATGGTTGAAATTTGTAATCCCATTAGTTGTTATTTTAACTGTTTTTACGATGATAGCTTTAACAATTCAGGTATATTTATAAATCAGATTTTTTTAATAAAGCTATTAGTTTTTAATACGCTTTAAAAATTTTAAAATTTTATTATTGACAACTTCGGCCTGATCTACAGATAAAAAATGTCCTGCATTATTAATTGTTTCAGCTTGACTATTTGGAATCCATTCTTTTGCTAGTGAAAGTGTTTTTTCATTATTAATCATATCATCATCACCAATTAATACTAAAACAGGCATTTTTAAAGATTGGAAATCACGTTTTGAAAATGGTTGCATACTCATAACAAACTTATTAATAGAATCTTTTTCAGTGCCAATAGCATATTGTTCTAAATAGGTTTTATTAATATTATCAACATTACTGGACATGGATTTTAAATTCTGCTGCATTTGTTTTTCTTCTGATGATAAAGCGTAGATTATATTTTTAAGTAAGTCTGCACTTGGGCGAATCCATATAAAAGTTTGGGCTGGACTTAATAAAGTCATACTTTTAATTTTTTCCTGATTTTGTAAAGCTAAATTCACTGAAAGCCAACCTCCTCTTGAAGCTCCAATTAAATGAAAAGATTTTAATTTTAATGTATTGAAAATTTCATGATACCAAGCCGAAATTTGCTCCACACTTTCAATATCTTTTGTTTTATAAGATTTCCCAGGTTCTAAAATAAAATCAATAGCAAACACACGATAATCTTGAGTAAATGCCTTAATGTTAGGATACCACATGGTCGAACTGGCATTCATACCATGTAATAAAACCAATGGCTCGCCAGATTCTGGCCCACTAATAACAACATGTGCGGTTCCAAAACTTGTAGGTATATATAGTTCTTCAAAAGTTATATCCCAGACTTTTAAAGTTGCATCATAGGCATCAAAATAAGGTTTATTTTCAGCTGATGGCTTTGTAATATATTCAGGCTTTTCAGTGTATTTAAAATAGCTTTTTTTGCAACTTGTAATCAAAATTGCAATTAATAGCACCCAAATAATGTTTTTAAATGTCATGTATGTTGTTTTAGTTATGTAAAAATAATCAATATTTATGCCATCTTATGATAAGTAGGCTATCTGTTTTCAAACATTATACGTAAATTAGCATGCTTTACTATTTTAATAATTAGATACTTTTTTTTGAAGCACACATCAATGATACATATTCATAAAAAGACCCTTCAGGACTTAGAGTTTTCAACTGTTTTGCAACAGGTTAGTGAGCTCTGCGTGACAGCATTAGGTCATGAACAAGCCTTACAAATAGAACCTTTTAAAACTAAAGAATCTGTTTTTAATGCTTTAACTCTAACAAATGAATTTTTAGCTTCATTTTATAATGACAACCGGATTCCTAATCATGGTTTTGAAACTATTTCAAAAGAGTTAAAACTCTTAAAAATAGAAAACACCTTTTTAGAAGCTCATAGTTTGAAGAAAATTGTTGCAATTTCAATAACTTCAAACGAGATTATCACATTCTTAAAAAAGTTTGAGGAATATTACCCAAAATTATATGCTTATGCATCAAATATTGAGGTCACAAAAGTCATTATTGAAGAAATAGATACTATAATAGACAGATTTGGAGATGTCAAAGATTCTGCTTCTCCACTCCTTTCAGAATTAAGACAAGAAATAAATAAACTAAAAGGTAAAATAAATCAAAGTTTTGCATCGGCTTTAAATAATTATCATCAGTTAGATTATTTAGATGATATCCGCGAATCTGTAGTCGATAACAAACGTGTATTGGCAGTAAAGGCCATGTACAGACGTAAGGTTAAAGGTGCCATCATGGGTGGAAGTAAAACAGGAAGCATTGTTTATATTGAACCAGAAACCACACTACAACACACCAGAGAACTTAATAATCTGGAATATGAAGAAGGAGAAGAAGTTGTTAGAATCCTAAAGTCTTTGACTAATTTTATTCGTCCATTTCTATCACTTTTAAAACAATATCAAGAGTTTTTAATTGAATTGGATGTTATCTCAGCCAAAGCTAAATATGCGAAATCTTTACATGCAATTTTACCAGAAATTAGTGATGAAAAGGAATTGTTTTTAAGAGATGCATATCACCCTCTACTGTACTTAAGTAATCAAAAAAATAAATCCAAAACATTTCCTCAAAGCATAGAGTTAAGTCAGGAGAATCGAATTATAGTTATATCTGGGCCAAATGCTGGTGGAAAAAGTATTACTTTAAAAACCGTTGGCTTACTCCAACTCATGTTACAAAGTGGTTTACTAATTCCTGTTCATGAACGAAGTAAAGTCTTTTTATTCGATAGAATAATTTCAGACATTGGAGACAATCAATCCATTGAAAACCATTTAAGTACCTATAGTTATCGCTTAAAGCAGATGAATTACTTCTTAAAAAAATGCAATAAAAACACTTTATTCCTTATAGATGAATTTGGAACAGGATCTGATCCAGAGTTGGGAGGTGCTTTAGCTGAAACCTTTTTAGAAGAATTCTATCATCGAGAAGCTTATGGAATAATTACAACCCACTACTCCAACCTAAAGATTTTAGCTAACGAACTACCATATATGCAAAATGCCAATATGATGTTCGATGAAAAAACCTTGGAGCCTATCTATAAACTAGCTTTAGGACAAGCAGGAAGTTCCTTTACTTTTGAAGTTGCGCAAAAAAATGGCATTCCTTATAGTTTAATTAACCGTGCTAAAAAGAAGATAGAAAAAGGAAAGGTGCGTTTTGACAGAACCATTGCAAAACTTCAAAAAGAACGTTCTAAACTTGAAAAAACGGAACAGTCCCTAAAGGTTAATGAACGTAAAAAGCAAACGGAAGCCGACAAGTTAGAAGAGATTAATTCAAAAATTCAAAAAAAACTAGAAAGCTATCAAGAATTATATGATAGTAATCAACGACTTATTTATTTAGGACAGAAAGTAAACGATCTTTCAGAGAAATACTTCGAAAACAAAAAGAAAAAAGATCTTATGGATGAACTTTTTAAAGTCGTTCAAGTCGAAAACTCGAAACGTAAAAAGGTCTCTGCCAAGCAGAAAAAAATAGAAAAAGCTAAAGAAAAACAAGTCAAACAGGAAGCTGAAAAAAAAGTAGAAGTCATTAGAGTAAAGAAAAAAGAGGCTAAGAAAAAAGAAGCATTAAAACCAGCAAAACCTAAGCCTACGTTAAAAGTTGGCGATCGTGTACGTATGGAAGATGGTCGTGCTGTTGGAAGTATTGACAGTATAGAAAAAAATAAAGCCATTGTTAATTATGGTATTTTTACAACAAATGTAAGCTTGGACCAATTAGAGCTTGTAGAAGCTTCCAGATAATATGATTGAGCTAGAAAAAAACAAACAATTAATACTTTTTGATGGTGTCTGCAACCTGTGTAACGCCAGCGTTCAATACGTAATAAAACATGATAAAAACGATATTTTTATGTTTGCACCTTTACAAGGGGAAGCTGGAAAAAAAATCATAGATTATTACCATATTGATACATCTAAGATAGATTCTATAATTCTGTTTAAGAACAACAAAAAATTGTATTTTAAATCTACTGCTGCATTAAAGATTGCTGTTAAATTAAATTTTCCAATCAATCTTCTTGGTGTACTTTTAATTATTCCCTCGTTTATAAGAAATTGGGTATATAGTATTATAGCTAAAAACCGTTATAAATGGTATGGAAAGCAAAATGAGTGTATGATTCCTAGTCAAAAATTAAAAGCGAAATTTTTAAATTAGAGTAAAATTTATTTGTAAATTTATAATACATTTGAACTCTATATGAAAAGATTAAGTACATGCTTAGTATTATTGATGGTATTGATATCCTCAACTGCCAACAGTCAGGAAATAGAGCAATCTCCACAAGCTAATCTTATTAAAAATGAAGTCTCTTTTGAGGTTTTACAACTTTTAAATGGCGTTTATCAATTATCTTATGAACGTTATATATGGAATAATTTCTCAGGTGCTTTAGCACTTGGTTACAAAGGAAAAGAAGGGATTATAAAGCTATCTGGAATAGATACGGACCAAATTAAAACAGAAGAAGTATTTTATACTGGTTTTCAAATAGCCCCAGAAATTAGATATTACTTAAAAAGCACATCTAAAAATAATCTTGATGGTTTTTATTTTGGAGCTTATTTAAAATACTCTAATTACAAATCTAATCTAGCTGGAGCATATATGAGTGATGACGGTACAACTTATGATATGGAGTTTGATATGAAATTGGATATAACTTCTGTAGGGCTCATGTTAGGGTATAAACTGGCTGTAACAAAACATTTAAACATCGATTTTATGATTGCTGGACCAGGCTCTGGTAGATATAATTTTCATATTGAAAACAAAAAAGACTTACCTGAAGAGTTTTATGATGATTTAAATGAAGCTTTAGAAGAATACAGTATACTTGATTTTATAAATTCAGATTTTAGATTTTCTGAAATCAATAATAAATCCAAATTTTCAGCATTTTCATTTAGATATGGTATTGCAGTTGGATACACTTTTTAATAATAACCTATTTTAAACAATTATTTATATTTTAACAAATTACTATGAAAAACACATTTAAATTAATTTTCGCACTTGCCTTACTTGTTGTCATTTCAAGTTGCTCTAGTATCAAAGTTGTAGATTCTTGGCATTCGGAAACAGCAAGCACTATAAAAGACAACAATGTATTGGTTATTGCTAGAACTCAGAATAAACAAGCTAGAATTGCTTTCGAGCAAGAAATGGCTAATCAAATGCGTGCCAATGGAATTAAAGCTACTGAAAGCTTTAGAAAATTTCCAAACATGTTACCAGATGAAAAACTTTCAGAAGAAAAGCTACAAAACTTTAAATCTTTTTTAGAGAATGAAGGGTACGATGGGATTGTTGTAACAGTTGTAAAAGATATGAGAGAATCAACTCAAACTTCTCAAGATGGTGGATATTATGCTGGAGCTAGTTATTTTCCAAGCTATTACCCATCTTATTATGGTGGTTTTTATGGTTACTATGCGCACCCAATGTCTTATTCTACATTCGGGAGTTATGTGCCAAGCACCTATACTACAACAACTATTAAAACTTATATAGTTGAGACAGTTATTTACGATTTAGCACAACCTGAAGAAAAACAATTAGTTGCTGTAGTAACATCTCAAATTGAAGATCCAAAAGATGTTACTAAAAACGCTCAAGAATATACTAAAAAAGTAGCTGAAAGTCTTAACAACTAATATTTTTAAATATTTTTAAAAAAAGTCTTGAATTATATTCAAGACTTTTTTTTTTGTTTATTTATCAAATAGTATCACGCATTTCTTTTTAAAATAATAACACTTTTTAACAGTCTTGAGATACCATAATAAGATACATTTGCAAATTCTTTAAAAATCGTTAAGATGAACGCAACCAAATATTATATTGCTGTTATTTCAGCCTTTACCATTTGGGGCTTTTTTAGTGTTGTTTTAAAATCTTTAGACAACTTTACAGCCTTTGATATTCTGAGCTACCGGTCAGTCTTATCAGCTGCTATTATGATGATTATTACGTTGTTTTTAAGACCCAAAGCACTTAAAAAGAATAAGGCCTTATTTCTATCCTTTGAGAAAAAAGTACAATACCGTATTATTGGTATTAACATGCTTAGTGGTTTATTTTTAGCGTTAAATTGGTATATTTTCATCTATGTTATGAATAATGTAAGTGTTAGTGCCACATCTTTAGCTTATCTTATTTGCCCTATTTTAACTATGGTTTTAGCTTATCTTATTTTAAAGGAAAAACTCTTTAAACTTCAGTGGTTTTCAGTTGTATTAAGTTTAATAGGTTGCTTATTACTTTCATTAGGAAACTTCATGGATTTATTTTATAGCATGATTATAGCTTTTTCATACGCTACTTATTTAATCTTACAACGAAAAAACCAGGAGATGGATCGTTTTATGGTACTTACTGCTCAGATATTTTTTGCTGTTATATTACTATTCCCTTTTTTCATGACCTATGAATTTAGCACTATTAAAACTTCTTTCTTTTATAGCATGATAGGCTTAATAGCTGTTGTGTTTACTATAATTCCTATGTTTTTAAATATTTATGCGCTTAGAGGCTTGCCTTCTTCTGTAGTTGGTGTTTTTATATATTTAAATCCAATAATCAACTTTTTTCTAGCCATTTTTTACTTTAATGAAGAAATCACTTTGCTTCAAGGATTAAGCTATCTGCTTATAATAATTTCTATTATCATATTTAATATTCCAGCTTTAAGACATCGCATTCACAGACGTAGAGCAGCACATATTCAATAAATTCTATCAAATAAAAAAGGTCTTGAATATCAATTCAAGACCTTTTTTGTAAACTTAACAACTAACCAAAAAATTAAAAAATAAATTTAAAATATCAATACTAAAACATAGCACATTTATTTTATTAATGTAAACTTAAATAAGTTTTTGATAAGTCTTTTTATAAATTCGATGAACTGATGGAAATAATTGTTTTATAAATAAAATATGTAAAAATCTTCTACAAAATACATAAGTAATTGATAATTAGACCAAAGTTTTAGTGAAAAGAAAGATTATTTCAAACTATTCAATATAAAATCTAAATCTTTGTTGTATTGATCTTTAAGCAAATATGAATCTGTATAATATTTAGAGGTGTTTGCTAAGCCTAATTCCTGCAATTTATAGATTGCATCCTTATATTCTAATGAGGATTTTCCAGTAAGAATAATATCCAAGTCATTTCCTTGTTTGGCATATTGATACACTTTTTGCAAACCAGACAGGTATAAGTGATCTTTGGTGAAACCACCTCCTCTATGAACACGAAGTGTAATAGCAAAAGCTTTATCTTTTTTAAGTTTGTATTGATTGTAAAGTAAATCGTAAGTATCTGAGAATGAATACCCTTTAATCAAACTATCCACAGCTATTACACGATAAGACAATTCTTTTAACCTTGTTAAAGTTAAGCAGCCAGACATGTACTCTGAATAAACTGCCAGACCTTCCTGGGTTTCCACATTGTTTGGAAATCCATTAGAGAAAATCTGTAAGGACTGATTTACGGCATTAAAAGTAGTAACCATATGTACCCCAATTTCATGATTAGCTAAAACCTGTAATTGGTTTTTACTAAACTTATGATTTTTTCTTAAAACCAAGGTTTGTGCATTATTTTGAACCATTGCAGCTGCCGAAATATTAGTAGAAAGCTTGACGTGATACTTAAAATCATAACGTTTTGAGAATGCTTCAAAATAATCTATAGCATCATGTGCAGAATACATTGGAAGCATATCTTCAGAAAATTCTGCATCATCAAATCTTAAAATAAATTTCGCATTGTCTATGTCTTTTTCAGTAGGCGTGCCAAAACTTTTTAAACTATTATAATAAAATTTCCTTCCTTGATTAATGGTTTCAATACACTCTATCAATCCAGAGTATTCATAAATAATATCTTCATATAAACTTCTTACATCTTCATCTTGAATACGTTCCAATCTTTGAGAGTAAAACAATCTATGAAGCTTAAATCCGTTGAATTTTATTTTTGGATACTTGAATTGCGGCTCGTAGTTAAATTTTGAAGTGAAAAACTGTTTCTTTTCACTTTCAATATTTAAGGGATTGATATAGTTTAAAATCTCAATTTTTTTAACCAATCTATTTAAGTTGGCGTCAATATCAAACAAGCTTTGGTGTTTCTCTATAAGTTTTTCTGAAATCATTTATTTCGCATGGATTTTATAAAATTCTGAAGCGTGTTCAGGGAGTCTCGTTTTTAGTTCCTTTGAGACCTTATCTACTACTTCTGGATATATAATTTGCAGATATTCGTCGCAATATACTTTTGCTATTTCAGTAGCCAAAACTAAAGTATTTTTATAGTTTTTTGTAATGAATTTTAAAAAATATCCATTGCCTTGAAAAGTGTCGTTAATTTTAGCCGTTTGTGCTATATTATTTGGTAATTGTATTTCAGAAAGGCTTTGTCTCCAAGTTTCAATGTCAGCTCCATAGCGATCGTTGTCAATATTACTGGTTCCTAAATTCCAAGTAGGCACTTCCCTATCCCAACGTTGCCAATTATAGCTATGCATATCATACACCACGCAAACCCCAAATGTTTCTTCTAGTTTGGAAATTAAAGCCGAAGTAACTTTATAAAAAGCAGCATGCTTATCGATACTTTTTGCTTTCATTTCTGCTGAAAGTGGACTTTTCCAAAGTTGCTTTCCCCAAGCTGTTTCAAAAACAGCTTCTTCTGGAGGTCTGTTTAAATCGTATTCAAATCTAGAGTCACAACCTGCAATAACAATGGGATGAGAAGCAATCATTTTTTTTGTTAGAGGATCTTCTTCATACCATCTGTCATATTCAGAATGCAAACAGTTTTCCCATAATTCCTTTCTAAATTGATGGCCATCATGAATGGCTGCACAGGCATAAGGCACATAGGAATCAATTTTTAAAGTGAAAGAATAATCCTCTGAAACCGCATGAAAAACTTCTCCATTTTTAATTTTTAAAATAATCTGTTCAATTGAAAGTCTTTGCATATTTACTCTTTTGTTAAACTTCCCCATTCTGTCCAGGAACCATCATAAACAGAAAGATTTTCATATCCTGCAATTTCAGCTCCTAAAGCCAAAACACAAGCTGTAATCCCTGAGCCACAAGAAAAAGTAAGTGCTTTGTTTTTTTCTGGAAAGGTTGAAATAGCTGTTTCAATTCGATATCAGATTTTAATAATCCATAAGCATCTATTAAGTTTTCATAGGGAAGATTAATAGAATTAGGAATCTTACCACTTCGCAATCCTTCCCTTGGCTCAGATTCTAATGCTTTAAACCTACCTTCAGAACGAGCATCAACGATTAAATGGGTGTTATCCTGAGTTTCCCTTTTTATATTTTCAAAGAATTTCATATAATTTGGTTGAAGTTTCGCTTTAAAATCACCTTTTTCAACTTTATTATTCTGTTTATTTTCAGTTGGATAGTCTGATTTTATCCAAGCTGGAAACCCGCCATTTAAAACAGCTATATTATTAAAACCAAAAGCTTTAAACAACCACCATGCTCTGGGACTTGAATAAATTCCTTTTTCGTCGTAGACCACAATAGTACTTTTTTTGTTGATACCTAAATTTTGAGCTTCAAGTTCAAACTGTTCTTCAGAAGGAAATGTTGTTGGAAATGGTGCAGAAACATCGCTAAACTTGTTTTTTAAATCGAAAAATCTAGTGGAAGGAATCTGATATTCATTCAAGTTGGTATCATTTCCTGTTACCTTAGGAATAGTTGCATTAAGGATGACAAGATTTGGATGACTTAAATGTTTTTGAAGCCATGCAACAGAAACTATTGGAGATGCTAGTAATAATTCGGAATTCATTTTTGTTAACTACTAAATAAATTAAGCATCTTCTACAGTTTTTCTTAAGCGGGAACGTCTATTAAAAGCTTCAACATTATCTAGAACCTTGCTTTCTAAAAAGTCAATAACTTTTTCTTCCACCCGATATTTATTTTTATAAGCCTTATTGATATAAGTAATTCCTCCTGGAGACATTACATTAACTTCTACCAATTTTCCGCCAATAACATCAATCCCTACAAAATATAACCCATCTTTAACTAATTTAGGTCCAATTTGCTTACAAAGCGCTTTTTCAACTTTAGATAATGTATGTTTTTGAACAGAACCACCAGCAGACACATTAGAACGATGATCGTCTGAACCGGGAACACGCTTCATAGCTCCTATTGGTTCTCCATTGAGCATTAAAATTCGAACATCTCCTTGATCTGCTCCTTCAATATAATCTTGAAGTATCACATAATTTGATGCCCCATCACCACTGTTATTAATATAAAAATCTAACAAGGAATTAATATTACTCATAGCCGACTTTTCAATAAGAATGACTCCTGAACCACCAAAGCCATTTAGGGGTTTAATAATCATTTTATCAGATTTTGATTCTTTAATTTGTCGGATTAAGTAATTTTTATTTTTAGATACATGCGTATTGGGAATAATGTTACTATGAGCATCTCCAAAAGCTGCTGTATAAAGTTTATTGTTGGCTTCACGCATCCCTTCAAGAGAATTAATAATAAAGACATCGTCTTTTACAGAATCTAAAAAATTAAGCATGATAGGATCCAATGGTGGGTTAGCTCTGAAGAATATAGTATCAAACCCTGCTAAAGGTAACATTTCCTCTCTAATTTCAGCTTTTTTGTAAAAAGCTTTTAAAGAAGCCGGCACCTTTTCCATACGTCCGATAACAGTGCAAAATGCATTAGTAACACTGTTTCTAATCGTTAGATTAGCTGGTGTACAGATGGCAACTCCATGCTGTCTTTTAACACATTCCTTTATTAAAGCTAAACTTGTATCATTTTCTGGTTCTATATCATCCCAAGGGTACATTAAAAAGCAAACATTCATAATTCTATCTTTTGTTGTTTAATTAAAAATAAGAATTTCAGACAACTTGATATCAGATTATGAATCTAAATCAAAAGTTTCTGTTGGATTTTGAGGGTCATTATAATCTAACATGTTCTCTCCATCCGCAATAATGGAGCAAACTGTTGCGTCTCCTGTAACGTTTACAACTGTCCTAAACATATCTAATATTCTATCTACAGGAAAAATAATAGCAATCCAGGCCGGATTTAAGCCTACAGAATCCAATACAATTATTAACATTACCAAGCCTGCACTAGGAACAGCTGCAGAACCTATAGAGGCTAAAGTTGCTGTTAATACAACCGTTATTTGTTGTGCAATGGTTAAGTCTATCATATGCAATTGTGCTAGAAAAATAACAGCAACTGCCTGATACATACTTGTCCCGTCCATATTAACCGTAGCTCCAATTGGTAAAACAAAACTGCTTATTTTTTTATTCACTCCTAAATTTTGTTCAACACATTCCATGGTTACAGGAAGCGTTGCTGCACTACTTGAGGTTGAAAAAGCCAAGGTTTGCGCTGGGCTCATGGCTTTAAAGAATCCTTTGTATGGAATTTTCTTAACAAAAGCTTTTAAAATAATAGGATAAATTACAAATATCATTAACAATAGCCCTGCTAATACGGTTAAAGAATACCAACTTAAACCTTTAAAAATTTCGACTACTTTTCCAATATCATCCCCTGCCATTTTACTTACTACTCCAGCTAAAAGTGCAAACACAAAAAATGGCGCAGCTTGCATAACAATATCAACCATTTTAAGAAATACTTCATTTATACCATCAACAAAAACTAGCACAGGTTTTGCTTTATCTGAAGGAATAAACAGTAAACAAACCCCAAAGAAGATAGCAAAAAATATAATTTGCAGCATCAAACCGTTATTTGATAAAGAATGAAAGAAATTACTGGGTACGATATCTACTAAAGGTTGTAACGGAGTTGTTTCTTTACGCTTTTTAACTGTTTCTAGTTTATCTTCAACAGCTGCTTCTTTTAATTCACTTTTAGATAGGTTTGAAATCTCTTGAGCACGTTCAAAAAACTCAGGATCTTGCAAATAGTTTATCCCATCTTTAATTTCATAACCTTGAGAATCTGCCCAAATTTCATAACTAATTCTATTATCTATTCTACTTTGATCATCTATTAGTTTTCCAGGTTTTATAACATTTACCAATACTAAGCCCAAAGAAATGGCCATAATAGTCGTTAATAAATAAATTCCTAGAGTTTTACCCCCCATTCTACCCAGACTCGATGGGTCGCCAATATTAGCAACTCCACTAATTATGGAAAATAAAACTAACGGAACAGCAATAAGCTTCAGTAAATTAATAAATATGGTTCCAAATGGATCAATCCAATCTATAGTAAAAGCACTCCAACCCATTGAGCTTGATAGTAAAGCCCAAATAATACCGAGTACCATTCCAATTATAATTTTCCAGTGTAATGCTAGTTTTTTCATAAACTCTTTTATTCTTAATACGTTTTCTTCTTTTTAAAAAGAGAGACGTTATATCTTGTTATTTATAAACTTTATTCAATAAATAAAAATCGGCTAAAACTAAAGCAGCCATAGCTTCAACAATAGGAATGGCTCTTGGAACCACACATGGATCGTGTCGCCCTTTACCTTGCATTTCAACAATATTCCCTGAGTTATCTAAGGCTTCTTGTTTTTGAATAATGGTTGCTACAGGTTTAAAGGCCACCCTAAAATAAATGTCCATGCCATTACTAATTCCACCTTGAATACCTCCAGACAGGTTAGTTTTTGTTGAGCCGTCCTCATTGAATAAATCGTTATGCTCACTTCCCCTCATTTTTGCTCCACAAAACCCACTGCCATATTCAAAGCCTTTTACAGCGTTGATGGAAAGCATGGCTTTACCTAATTCGGCATGTAGTTTATCGAAAACTGGTTCGCCCAATCCTAAAGGCACATCTTGTAACACACAGGTAACCGTACCACCTATAGTATCTCCTTGTTTTCTGATCTCTTTTATTTTTGAAATCATTTTGTCTGCTGTTTCTGCATCTGGACAACGAACAGCATTGGTTTCCGTTTTAGAAAAATCTAAATCTTGATACGGTTTTTCAAGAAAAATCTCACCTACAGAAGAGGTATAAGCATTTATTTTAACGTCTTTTAAAAACTGTTTTGCAATAGCTCCAGCCACCACTCTACAAGCTGTTTCTCTGGCAGAACTGCGCCCTCCTCCTCTATAATCGCGAACACCATACTTTTTTTCATAAGTGTAATCTGCATGACTTGGACGGTATACATCTTTTATATGTGAATAATCTTTAGACTTTTGATTCGTGTTTTTAATTATAAAACCAATTGGAGTTCCTGTGGTGACTCCCTCAAAAATTCCCGATAGAAATTCTACTTTATCTGGTTCTTTACGTTGTGTAACAATTTCGGATTGCCCTGGTTTTCTTCTGTTTAAATCCGTTTGGATAGCTTCTATATCTAAAGTTAATCCTGACGGACAACCATCTATAATACCTCCAATAGCTGCTCCGTGAGATTCGCCAAAAGTGGTTAACTTAAATAATTTACCGAAGGTATTTCCTGCCATTTAATAGAATCTAGATGTTAGTTTAGTGAATCAAGTATGCTAAAATAAATTTTATATTACAGAAACAAAAATTATAAGAGTGCTTCTTTAAGGATTGTTACTGGATGTTTGGTTTCTACTTGGGTCCCATCTTTAATTTGATGCCTACAGCTAGTTCCATTTGCCGAAATAATGGTTTCTAAAGAGGCTTTTCGAATAGCTGGAAACAGGGTCTGTTCACCAATTTTCATACTTACCTCATAATGTTCCTTTTCATAACCGAAACTTCCAGCCATGCCACAGCAACCACTAGGAATAATTGTGACTTCATAATTTTCAGGTAAATTCAAAACATCAAAACTTGTTTTTTGATTACTCAATGCTTTTTGATGACAATGTCCATGAAACTTAATTATTTGAGCTTCTTTTGTAAATTGTTCAGCCTTAATGTTTCCCAGTATTATTTCCTGTTGAAGAAACTCCTCAATTAGAAAACAGTGTTTTGCTATACTTTTAGCTGAAGTTTTATCCTCTGCTAGTTTTAAATATTCGTCTTTAAAAGATAAAATTGCTGAAGGTTCAATTCCAATCAAGGGCGTATTTGCCGTAATTCTATCTTTAAATATTTCTATATTTTTATTAGCGACTTTTTTAGCTTGTTTTAATAAGCCTTTAGATAAAAATGAACGCCCGGATTCCATATGGTTTAGAATGATAGCTTTGTAATTTAAGGCTTTTAAAAGCACTAAAGCATCTATCCCTATTTGCGTATCTAAATGATTGGTAAATTCATCATTAAATAAATATACTGTTTTTATATATTTTAATCTATCTTCTTTATTTATAGTGTTTTTATAATGTTTAATTAAACTTTTAGTTGAAATCAAAGGCAAGCTTCGTTTTGAAGCGATTCCAAAAGATTTCTTTAAAATTGACGATGTAAAACCATTTGAAAACATAAAATTTGTAAAACCTGAAAACCTACTTCCCAACTCGTTTAAGTGGTTGTTATAGGCAAACAATTTTGTTCTTAAAGAGACACCATTTTCTTGTTGGTATTGGTATAGAAACTCAGCTTTTAGAGAGGCGACATCCACACTACTCGGACATTCGCTAGCACAAGCTTTACAGCTTAAACACAGATCGAAAACTTCTTTTAGTCCTTTATGATTAAACTTATTTTCTTTTTCTGAGTTGGTCAAAAACTCTCTCAAGGCATTAGCTCTCGCTCTGGTTGTGTCTTTTTCGTTTCTAGTAGCGCGATAACTTGGACACATAGTACCTCCAAATTCTGGAAGTTTTCTACAATCGCCAGATCCATTGCATTTTTCGGCTTCACGTAGAATTCCTAAGGAATCTGAAAAATCTAGAAAGGTTTCAATCTTCGGCTCTTCTCTATTTGGCACATAGCGCAAACTTTCATCCATTGGAAAAGCATTGACAATCTTTCCTGGATTAAATATACTATCTGGATCGAAGGCTGCTTTAATTCGTTTTAAAATCTGATAGTTTGATTCACCAATCATTAATGGGATAAATTCCGCTCTAACAATACCGTCGCCATGTTCCCCACTCATAGAACCTTTGTATTTCTTAACTAAATGAGCAACCTCTGTGGTGATTTTTCGAAATAGAACCACATCCTCCTTTTTCTTTAAATTTAGAATGGGGCGCAGATGTAATTCTCCAGCTCCAGCGTGTGCATAATAAACAGCTTCCTGATTATATTTTGTCATTAACTTAGTAAACTCGCTGATATAGCTTGCCAAATCCGGCAAGGCAACAGCCGTATCTTCTATACAAGCGGCTGTTTTTCTGTCGCCAATCATGTTTCCTAACAAACCTAAACCTGCTTTTCGCAATTCGATTGCCTTATCAATATCATCGGTTTTAAGAATAGGATTCGAAAAACTTAAATTCAGACCTTCAATAGCATTAATCAGATTTTCAGCTTTTAGTTGAACCTCGTTTAAAGTATCACCCTTAATTTCGCACATTAAAATAGCTTGTGGATCGCCTTCAATAAACTGCCTGTTCTCTTCTTGTGTTTTATTATGTTTTGTTAGATCCAGAATGGTTTTATCCATCATTTCACAAATGTGTAAATCGTGTTGCATCACTGTTTCAACAGCACTTAAGCAATCTTGTATAGAATTAAAATGCGGAGCCACCATTAGACTCTCTTTGGGAGGTAGCACATCTAACTGCAGGGTAATTTCAGTTGTAAACGCCAATGTACCTTCACTTCCTGAAAGCAATTTGCACATATTAAATTTTTCAGAGCTATCCGAAAACACATCTGTTTTTATCAATTCGTCAATAGCATAACCTGTATTTCTTCTATGAATTTCTGGTTTTGGGAATTGTTCTAGAATTTCATTTTGAACAGTTTCTAAAGATAATTCTTCATATAAAGCTTTATAAACAGACCCTTCTAAGGAATTTAACTTTATTTTCTCATGAAATTCATTTTTAGTTATTTCACCAAAAACAACTTCAGTGGCATCGCTTAAAATTGTTTTCAGCTCTAGCACTTTATCTCTAGTTACGCCATATTGGATGGACGTTGTACCGGATGAATTATTTCCAACCATTCCCCCTATCATACAACGATTTGAAGTAGAAGTATTTGGTCCAAAAAACAAACCATAAGGCTTTAAATAGTTATTAAGTTCGTCTCTAATTACCCCAGGTTCCACCGTTATTGTCTTTGCTTTCTTATCAAGATGTAATATCTTTGTAAAATGTTTGGAAACATCAACCACGATACCATTTCCAACACACTGACCAGCCAAAGATGTACCAGCCGTTCTAGGGATTAATGAAGTTTTGTTTTTTTTAGAGAATTTGATAAGATGCTTAATATCATTTATCGATTTTGGGTAGGCAACAGCTTGAGGTATTTTTCTATACACCGAAGCATCAGTAGCATAGATAGCTTTCGTTAAGTTATCGTAGTGTAAGTCGCCATCTAGCTTACTTTTTAAATCTTTAAAAAACGTATTAGCTTGCAATAATTCCAAAAATTTACAGTTTAAATGATAGCCATAAATTTAAGATTAGTTTATGACTTATCACGAAACAAAGTGGTTAATTTGAATTTAATACATATATAATAAATTATGAAAAAAGTAATATTAATTGCAGTAGCCTTTGTGGCTTTTACATCCGTTATTCAAGGGCAAGAAATCTCTAAAAATGCCATAGGCCTTAGGCTTGGTGACAGCGATGGCTTTGGTGCCTCTATCTCTTACCAGCGTGCCATTATGGAAAACAATAGACTAGAATTTAATTTTGGTTGGAGTGATGGAAAAAATTACGATGGTGTTAAACTAATTGGCTTATACCAATGGCTTTGGAATATAGACGGTGGTTTTAATTGGTACACCGGGCCTGGAATTGGCTTTGCTTCGAACCGCTATAAAGATTACTACGGTCACAAACATAGCGATGGATTTGTTATTTTAACTGGTACAGTTGGTATTGAATATAGTTTTGATTTTCCTCTGCTTCTATCGCTTGACGTAAGACCTGAACTAGGTTTTGGAGGAAGCGCATACGATAATAACGATCTTGATTTCGACCTAGGTTTAGGGGTTAGATATCAATTCTAAATAGCTTTCTAAAACATTATACAAAACACCTTTTTTTAAGGTGTTTTTTTTGTCTAATTTTGTAGAATGACACAAAAGTCGATAGCCATTATGGCGGCTGGAATGGGTTCCAGATTTGGAGGTTTAAAACAAACACATACTGTTGTACATGAGTATGCTATTTTAGATTTTTCTGTATACGATGCAATTCAGGTAGGCTTCAATCACTTAGTTTTTATTGTGAGAAATGAGATTTTAGATGTTTTTGAAAAACGATACTCAAAAAAATTACCTAAACATATTCAAATAGACTTTGTAATCCAAGACACAAAAGACCTACCAAAACGAAAGAAACCCTGGGGAACTGGCCATGCCTTACTATCTTTAAAAAACACGATAAACAACCCCTTTGCTCTAATTAATGCTGACGATTTTTATGGAAGAGAAGCTTTTGAACTCATGCACGACGCGCTATATCAAGATTCAACTCAACAAAATTACTTTGTTGGTTACCAACTAAAAAATACCTTATCAGATTTTGGAACGGTCTCCAGAGGAGAATGTATTTTAAATGAAAAGCAAGAACTTATCAGTATCATTGAACGTACAGACATTAGCAAAGACAATGTGTTAATGCCTTTAACTACGATAGTTTCCATGAATTTTTGGGGATTTACACCAGAAATTTTCCAAGTAACTGCACAGTTGTTTAAACATTTCCTATTAGAAAATAAAGATTCTGAAACGGCGGAGTTCTACATACCTCAGGTTGTTGATTATACAATTAAAGAAAACATAACAACTTACAAAATGCTTGAAACTAACACCAACTGGTTTGGAGTTACTTATAGAGAAGATGAACCTACGGTAAAAAAACAACTTTTAGATCTTATTTCTGAAGATGTTTATCCAACAAAACTATGGTAATTAATGGAGATTCTTAAAAATATTTTTAATCAATTTCAGGTAAAACAGACTGTTGTAAAGATTGAAGTTTTGGCTTCAGGACATATTAACGACACCTATTTAGTTTATTGTAGTAATGGTTTAAACTATGTACTTCAAAAGATTAATGACCAAGTATTTAACAATTTAAATGAAATTATTTTAAATAAGGTGATTGTTAGTAATCATTTAAAAACATCCTATCAAAAATCTAATAACAAGTATCAAATTGCTGGGTTTATTAAAACGGAAAATGATGCTTTTTTTGTTGAAGCTCATAACGGTTGTTGGACATTAATGGAATATATTCCTAAATCTAAAACTATTGATAGAGCACTTAATGAAAAGCAGGTTTTTGAAGCAGCAAAATTATTTGGGAATTTTATAGCACATACGGAAACTTTAAATACTGAAGGAATTATAGAAACACTTCCTAAGTTTCACTCGGTTCCTTTCCGGTTTTTTCAATTTGAAGAAGCTTTAAAGCAAGCAAAAGGATCCAGAAAAGCAAAAGCTCACGAACTTATAAGTTTTGCGTTGGAACATCAAAAGGAGATGTTTCTTCTTTCAGAATTAAAAGAAAAAGACAATTTTCCAATAAGAGTTACCCATAACGATGCTAAATTATCAAATATTCTTTTTGACAAAGAAGATAATGGGTTGGCCGTTATTGATTTAGATACGGTTATGCCTGGAATTGTGCATTTTGATTTTGGAGATTCGATTCGTTCCATCTGCTCCAATACTGTTGAAGATTCTGAAGATTTAGAAGGAACTACAATCAATTTAAAGTTTTATAAAGCGTTTTGTAAAGGCTTTGCCTTAGAAACTTCTAATATTTTAACTTCAGAAGAAAAACGTTATTTACCATTAGGTGTAAAAACCATCATTTTTATTATGGGTTTAAGGTTTTTAACAGATTATTTAAATAATGATGTGTATTATAAAACTGCTTTTAAAGAACACAATTTGGTTCGAGCTAAAAACCAAATGGCACTTTTAAAAAGTGCCATTCAGAATTATGATGAGATAAAACGTATTACTTATTCTAGTTTTAATTTATAGAAAATCTCGTAAAATTTCATTTTTTCTTGGCGTTTCCCATGTTCCTCCTGTAAAATCTGGAACTTCAGTTCTGGCACTACCATTAGCAACAGATATCTCAGACAAAGGCGTCATGGCACTCCAAAGAACACTATCGTATAAATTGATATCTAAAGGCAAACCTTCGTTTAAACAACGGATTAACCTATAAATCATCACAAAATCCATTCCTCCATGTCCCACAGCATTGGAATCTATTTGCGTTTTTAGTTTATTCCATAAGGGATGGTCATATCGTTCTCTATAATCTTTATATTCCTGATCAGTAAGCCAATTATGTCCCCATTGGAGTTCTTCGTGACCAACATACAACCTGGAAGGATAACCTTCGTGAGCTGCCTTGGTTCCAAATACATTATTAAGTCTAGAATAAGGTCTTCCGGTATGTGTATCGAATTGAAGCATGATAGTTCTCCCTAATTTTGTTTTAATTAAGGTGGTATTCATATCTCCACAAGCAAAATTCTTTACCGGGAAATTTTCAATTTCAGCTCCAGCTTTCATACTATCATCACGAGAACTCATCGATGTAATAAAATCGTAGTTATCTCCACGCCCGATATCCATATAAAAACTTGTTGGTCCTAAACCATGACCTGTATAAAAATTTCCGTTTTTTGTTTCATGATGTTTTATACGCCATTGATTTTCGTAGTATTTGTCGTCCATCATATGTTTACGTAAGTCGTGAATATAAGCCCCTTCAGCATGATTAACATCACCAAAAACACCTTGATCTATCATATTTAATACCCAAAGCTCTTCGCCGTTATAACAGCAATTTTCCATGTACATACAGTGTTTTTCTGTACGTTCTGCTACTTCAATCAACTTCCAGCAATCTTCTAAAGTCATAGCCATTGGTTGCTCGCAAGCCACGTGTTTCCCTTGCTCCATACCATAAACAGACATTTCTGTGTGCGTATTCCATGGGGTTGCAATTAGGATTAAATCAATATCGTCTCTTTCTGCTAATTTTTTCCATTCGTTTTCATTTCCATAGTATAAATCGGCTGGTTTGTTTTGAATGGTTTTAAGATAATCGTTATGTTTTTCAACCTTATCTTGTTTTAAATCTGAAAGTGCTACTATTTCTGCATGATTATTTTTTATGAGATAATCAAACATTTGAATAAGAACGCCTCCTCTGTTCCCCATTCCAATCATTCCTACACGGACTTTTGAAATTGGATCTGCAGTTAGACCTACTGCACTTCCTTTAGCTTTTTTCTGTTTTAACAGTTCGTTAACTAGTTCTTTCTCTACTTTCTCGTTACTATTTCCTGCAAGCACACTTGGCGCTAGACCCAGAAAAAGTCCTGCGCGTGCTGTTAAATTTAAAAAAGATTTTCTGTTCATTTTGGATAGAATTATTTAAGAACAGAAAGGTATAAAATATATTTATGAAAGTTATATTAAGGGTTTACATTTTGCAAGGGTTGCTTCGTAAATAGCTTCGTATTGGGGTACAATTTGATAGATATCGAAATTACAGGCTTGTTTTTTAGCTGCTTCCTTAAATTTTGCCAAAGTCGTTTCATCTTTTAGAATACGAAGCGCGTTTTTACTCATGTCGTCTATATCTCCAACATTGCTTAAATATCCCGACACACCTTCTATATTTACTTCTGGGATACCACCTGAATTACTTGAAATTACTGGTACACCAGACGCCATGGCCTCTAATGCAGCCAGACCAAAACTTTCGGTTTCAGAAGGAAGAATAAACAAATCGGAATAACATAAAATACGGTCTATTTCATTACTATTTCCAAAGAAAACAACCTTATCTTCAATACCCAATTTAGCACATAATTGCTCTGCTGGTTCCTTTTCCGGTCCTTCACCAACCATCATTAATTTAGCAGGAATTTCCTTCTGAATATTATAAAATACTTTAATAACATCTGGAATACGCTTTACTTCTCGGAAATTACTTATATGAGTAATAATTTTTTCATCTTTACTTGCTAGTAAATCACGTTGACAATCGATAAAATTTGGTGTGTGTTTAGCAATATCTATAAAGTTTGTCACCACATGAATATCGTTTTTAATATCGAATAACCTTAAAGTATCTTGCTTTAAACTTTCTGAAACAGAGGTTACCGCATCAGATTGGTTAATACTAAAAGTAACTGCTGTTTTATAAAATGGATGTGATCCAACCAAGGTAATATCCGTGCCGTGAAGCGTTGTTACAATAGGCAAATATATTCCTTCTTCTTGTAGCATTTTTTTGGCCATATATGCAGCATAAGCATGAGGAATAGCATAATGAACATGAAGAACCTCTATTTTATGAAGCTTAACCATATCTACTAATTTGCTAGAAAGAGCTAATTCGTATGGTTGGTAATGAAATAACGGATATTCTGGAACTGTTACTTCGTGAAAATGCACATGACTTCCCAGAAGATCTAATCTTACTGGTTGTTTATAAGTAATAAAATGAACCTCGTGACCTCTTTTTGAAAGCTCAATTCCTAGTTCTGTTGCTACTACGCCACTACCACCAAAAGTTGGATAACATACAATTCCAATTTTCATATTTACATTATTAAGTGTATATAATTATAAGTACTGACTTAATCTATAATTGCTTCATAAATTAAGCGTTGAATATCTGTTCTAATATTTGCTTTTAGCAACAAATTTGAATCTGCTTTTGGATAGGTTCTATTTGCTAAAAACACATATACAATTTCTTCATCAGGATCTGCCCAAGCATAAGTTCCTGTAAAGCCCGAATGTCCAAAACTAGCCATAGACACGCATCCACAAGTTGGTCCAACATCGCCTAGTTGCGGTTTATCGAAACCAATACCACGTCTATTATCTTCATCACAGAAATAACAGGTATTATATTTATCTACAGTTTCTGGTTTAAAATAACGTTTTCCCCCATAAAATCCTTTTTGCAAAAACAACTGCATTATTTTGGCAACATCGTTAGCATTACTAAAAACACCAGCATGGCCACCTACCCCATCTTGCATCGCTGCTCCCATGTCGTGTACATAACCATGCACTTCTTGATATCTATAATAATCGTCAACTTCTGTTGGAACGATTTTTTTTCCACTAAACTTAACATACGGATTATAAGTGGTATAATTTGCTCCTAAAGATTCATAAAAATGATCTTGCACAAGCACATCTAAGGTTTGGTCGTAATAAGTCTCAATATATTTCTTTAAAATATAATAGGGCAAATCGCTATACCTGTAACTCTCTTTATTTAAAAGATCTGTATCCATTATTATTTTCTGAATGGAGTCTTGATAATCTTTTCTCATATAAAGATTGTTAGCTACTTTTACCGAAAACTTTTTATTTGGTTCCTTTCTGTAATATTTAGGATCTGGATGTTTTGTAGAGTCTAAAGTGGCATAATAAAAAGGTATCCACGGTTTTAGTCTAGCATAATGAGATAACATCTTTTTTAAGGTGATGTCTTTCTTATTAGAGTTAGCGTATTCTGGAAGTAAATCGGACAATTTAGAATCTAAATTAATTTCTCCTTTATCTTCAAGTTCCATTAATAACGGTAAGGTTGCTAAGATTTTTGTCAATGATGCAACATCATAAATATCATCGAAAGCTACTGGTTCTGATTTTTTATCATAAGTATGCGTTCCAAAGTTTTTGTTATAAATAACTTTTCCTTTTCTAGCAACCAGCAATTGAATTCCCGGAGTCATTTTTTTATCTACTGCATATTGAGCAACAGAATCCAGTTTTTTAAGTTTTTCTGAACTCATTCCAACACGTTCTGGTAATCCATAATTTAAACGTGATAAATTAGCATAAGCAACCCCATCTCCAGCATGAAATCCGTTTCCAACAGAAACGGGTAACATGCCTTTTGCCGGAATAGCACCAAAAATAAGTTGTGCCGATTTTTGTTGAGCTACTTCACTATTTTGATAACTAACTATAATGCTTTCAAAGTTTGTTACTGTTGATAAGTCAAGTAATGCATAAGGTTTTACAAAAACATCGAGAATCACATTATTGTTTCTAGCAATTTCGTACAACCAAACCAACTCCTTATCACTAAATTTATAATCTTTCCACGGATTATCATTAGAACGGTGGAAACCAACAATGACAGTATTATAACCAGAGAGTTTACTTATTAATCCGTCTAAATTATCGTCTGAAACCTCATGAACTTTAGCATATTTTTGAAGTTCTTTAAAGAAAGTAGAGCCATCATCATCGCCCATTTTAACATAAGCTATTTTTTTCTTCTCTAATTTTCTGATTGGAAGTAATTCTTCTTTGTTTTTTATAACGGTAATGGCATCTTCAAAAAGAACTTCAGATAAGGTTTTGTCTTGTATTCTATTTAAATCTTCGACTAAATGTTTTGTTTCAATAGGTTTATAATTATTTAAACCAACTTTATATTTTGCTTGAAGGATTTTTTTAACCGAATGTGCTAATCTTTCTTCTGAAATGATTCCGGAATTATAGGCTTCTACTATTTTATTAATTCCTTTAGCAACATCTTCAGGAATAAGCAATACATCGTTACCAGCCATGAAGGCCGCTAAATCAACTTCTCCATCACTACCAAAGTTAGCAGCACCTTTCATGTTTAAGGCATCCGTGTAGATTAAACCTTGAAACTGAAGTTTTTGTTTTAAAATTTCAGTTATAATAGGATAAGACAAAGAAGACGGATAACCCTCTCTAGACTCTAAAGCTGGTACACTTAAATGAGCAACCATAACACTGGATAAACCCTCATTAATTAGTTTTCTATAAGGATAAAACTCTACGGAGTCAATACGCTTAGCATCAAAATTAATACTTGGCAAAGTTTTATGAGAATCCGTATCTGTATCTCCATGCCCAGGAAAGTGCTTGGCATTTGCTAAAACTCCTGCTCCTTGCATGCCCTTCATTAAGGCTAAGGATTTTTCTGTAACATTGTCTCTATCTTCTCCAAAAGACCTGTTACCTATAATTGGGTTTATTGGATTGGTATTAATATCAACAACAGGCGCAAAATTAAAATGAACTCCCAAACGCTTACAATGTTCACCTAATTGTTTACCTACTTGTTCAATAAGCTCATTATCTTTAATGGCACCAAGAGTCATATTCCATGGAAAGGCATAAGTAGAATCTAATCTCATGCTTAATCCCCATTCTGCATCCATTCCAATTAACAAAGGGACTTTTGACGCTTCTTGGAAAATATTATTAATTCTGGCTTGGTTAATCGGGTCGCCTTTAGAAAAAATAATTCCACCAATATGATGATTGGTTATCAATTGACTTATAATATTTTCATGAGCTAAACCTTGATTAGAAAAAGCCTGAACCATAAAAAGTTGCCCCACTTTCTCTTCTAAAGTCATATTGTTATACAAACTATCTACCCACTTCTGCTGCATTTCAACATCTGTAGCCAACAACGGATTTGAAGTTTGAGCAAAAAGGCTTGTGAATACAAGAAAACTAGTGAGCAAACAAAATATTTTACGCATAAAGAGATGTCATTTTTAAGTAATTACTAAGTAAATGTAAAAACGCTGCAAAATAGCACTTTTAAAAGGAAGATTAAAAGACTTTAAGATAGATTTATAAAGATAATAATAACCTAGTAAACGTATAAGAACTCTTTTTATTTGAAATTTGAAAAACATATATTCCTATCGCTTTGTGTATTACTTTTTAGTATTTTTGAATAATTATTCTATTAATATAAAATAAGACTTCCACTTTCTTGGAAAACACCTATGAGATACCTCTTAAGTTTTAGCCTATTGTTTTTGTTTACAAGCTGTTATCAAGTTGAACGCGAATGTGCAGATTTTCAGACGGGAAAATTTTACAGTGAAATTATCATAGATGATCAGGTTTATAAATCGGAATTTATTAGAACCAAAGACCTGCAAATTGAAACTTATAATAATAAAGTCGATTCGTCTCAAGTACGATGGATTAACGATTGCGAAGTTGTTTTTAAGACCATAAACCCTAAAAGTATGGCTGAACAGAAAGATATACATTTAAAAATATTAGTAACTACTGATTCTACCTATACGTTTGAGTATTCTTATGTAGGAGATAAAACAAAACAAAAAGGGATTGCAACTAAACTAGAATAGTATGATAGACTTTTTATTATCTGGTGATGCCATTATGGCCTTACTAACTTTAACTTTTTTAGAAATTATTCTAGGAATAGATAATATTGTTTTTATTTCTATTGCTGCCAACAAATTACCAGAACATCAACGTGCTAAGGCTACTAATATAGGCTTGTTGTTAGCCATGGTACAGCGAATAGTCTTGTTGTTTTTTGTTTCCTTTTTAATTGGTTTAAAAAAACCATTTTATACTATTGATACAGATTGGCTTTATATTGGTATTAGTGGGCAAGCCATTATTTTATTTATAGGAGGTTTGTTTTTAATTTACAAAAGCACCTCTGAGATTAGAGAAAAAGTGGAATCTCCGGAACACGATGAAAATCAAGTAAAAGGTAAAAAGATTACATCCTTATCTCAAGCCATTACTCAAATAGTAATAATTGATTTTATTTTTTCTATAGACTCTATTTTAACGGCTGTTGGAATGACTAATGGGCTTCATCCAAACCATAACTATGCTTTAGTACTTATGATTATTGCTGTGGTAATTTCAATCATTATTATGATTGTATTTGCAAATCCGATTAGAAAATTTATAAACGAACACCCAAGTATGCAGATATTAGGTTTGGCCTTTTTAATATTAATTGGATTTATGCTTATTACAGAAGCTGCTCACCTATCTGAAACTTCATTTTTCGATCAAACCGTTGGAGCTATCCCAAAAGGTTATTTATACTTTGCTATTGCATTCTCTTTGTTTGTAGAGTTTTTAAACTTCAGAATTCAGAAGAAAAAGTTAAAAGCAAAATAGATTAAAGCTGCCTTTAAACATATAAAAAAAAGACCATACAAATAAATCTGTATGGTCTTTTAATATATAACTCTTTATTAATTTATCTCTTAATAATTTTATGAGTTGTTAGATTCCCATTAATCGAAGATCTTAAGAAATAAGCTCCTTGATTTAAATTAGAAAAATCTAAAGTTACTTCCAAAGCATTTGGGTTAAGACTCATAACTTGTTGTCCAAGCATATTGATAACTTCAATAGTTTCAATTTGTTGTTTCGCATTTATGTGTAATAGTCCTGTTGTTGGATTTGGATAATAATTAAATTGATCTGCTTGGTAATCATCAATTGATAAAGCTCCACATGTTACATTTGCAATCCAACCTGTTTCACTTACGCTACCATCAGAGGTGAAAACAAATGTTAAAGCTCCAGAAGTGTGAGACGATGTAAAGGAGTCTCCTGTAGAAAGTAAACTTGTTGCAACCGATGGAATACTTCCATCTCCACTCTCCTCACCACAAAGGGTTTGTGCTAATACTGGGGAAGAAGCATCAGGACCATCGTAAATGGTTAAAAAGTCCCAACATCCATCTTGATTTCCAGCACCAAAAGCATTTGCCTCTATGTCTACATAGGTAAAAGTTACAGTTACATATTCTCCAGCAACATCTGGAGTAATCGTTGTTGTTGTACTTTCGTTAGGAGAATAATCCCCAGAAACTCCACCTGAATCAACAAAAGATCCTCCACAAACTGGTGGCGCTGCTTCAGTAGTAAAAGAATCCATGCCCATGGATGAGATTCCATCTGCATCACAATCTGCTACTATGTAGGCATCGTAAGCAGTAGCTGGCATTAATCCAGTGGCTGTTGCCGTATTTGTTCCAAATGCAACATTCTCAGTATAAACAGCAGTAGCTGTATTTGGATCATCTCCATCATTAAATACACTAAATATATAACCATTACTAGCATTTGTAATAGCATCCCAGGTGTAAGTTGCTGTTGTGTCTGTATTAGAGGCATTTGTAAAACTTCCAGGTGTTACACACATTGGTGGTGGTCCACAAGTAACATCGGCTAACCAACCTGTTTCCTGTACACTACCATCAGATGTAAACACAAAAGTTAAAGCTCCAGAAACATCAGTCGATGTAAACGACATTCCAATAGATAATAAACTTCCAGGTACAGAAGGCACGCCTCCATCTCCACTCTCTTCTCCGCAAAGGGTTTGAGCTAAAACAGGGTAACTTGTGTCAGGGCCATTATAAACAGTTAAATAGTCCCAGCATCCATCTTGGTTTCCACTTCCTGAAGAAGTTTCAATATCTACATATGTAAATGTTACCGTTACAACATCTCCAGAAACATCTGGCGTTATAGTTGTTACCGTATTTTCGTTAGGTAGATATGGTCCTGTATTGCCACCAAGGTCTGAGAACATTCCTCCACATACCGGGGGAGCTATATCTGTTTCAAAACTTACAGAAACAGAATTTGACATACCGTCGGTGTCACAATCTGCTGTTAAATAAGCATCGTACATGGTTTGCGCCATTAAAGGAGTTGCTGTTGCAGTAAGCGTTCCTGAAGGAATATTTTCTGTATAAACTGGAGTATCAACATCTGGGTCGTCTCCTGCGTTGAATACACTTAAAACGTAACCGTTAGTAGCTCCAACTACAGCATCCCAAGAAAAGTCAGCAGAGGTATCTGTAAAAGATGCTACTGAAAAGTTTACAGGATCAGGGCAAGAAATAGCTAAAGAAAGTTCAAAATCGAAAGCATCTGCATTGTTTGCATCATCCCATTCTATTAAATAAGTGGTTCCACTTACTACTGGGATAACAACAGTTGATGTATTGTTTGCACCCGAATTATCATCTGAATCGATACAGGCTAAACTATTACAGTCATCATTATAAACAGACACCCTAGTATCTACTCCTGTGTTTGATGCTAAATCTGAAGAAATAGTTAAATCTCCCGAATTAGTAGCAGTATATTTATACCATTCAGCATTTGTAGCTCCTGATAAACAAACATTAGAAGCTCCTCCTGCTGTATTCGAAGGTCCGTTGGAATTAATAATTCCTAAACCTATGGTAATGGCATCATCACAAACAAAATTGTTGTCAATACCAATTGGTCCATCTATAGAAAACATACCTAACTCAGCAGCATTACTATTTACGGAACCTAAAGCTGTTGCAGTTCCAGTTGTGACATTGACACTATAAATATTATTTACACCTCCACCTATATATCCTGCCATATATAAGGTATTTGATACAGGATCTACATCAGCGTCTTGCGCAAATGAAATATCAACGCCTAACGGACCAACCAAAGTAGCTGCTCCTGTTGTAGGACTTAAAGTATATAAATTATCATTACCAATGTCAGCCATATAAATAATACCCGTGTTATCAATGGCTAACCAAATACCTAAAGTTGTTCCGGTAGCTCCAATTAAAGTCATACTTCCTGTAGCTAGATCTAAAGTATAAAGGTTTGTAGTCGTTCCGTCTGTGGTTAGAGCATACATGGTAGAATTTATTTTATTCCAAGATAAGCCAGAATAAGTAAGTCCTGTCGCTGCTCCTGTAAGAGCCGCAACTACTGTAACTGTACCAGTATCTGGATCGACAGTCAGTAAATTAGCATTGGTAGTTTCCAAAGCATACAAGGTGCCTGTTACATCGAAATCTGATGCATAAATATCATTTGGAATGGTAGTAATACTTGCAATATTAAAAGGTCCAGTTAACGGAAAAGTTCCATAATCACCACCATTTCTAACATCCAAAGCATAAACATCTCCAGTAGCCCTAAAAGTTGAATTTGAAATTTCTGACGTTATATAATAGTCTCTCAGAATTTGACTTTCTTCTTTAGTAAGCAAATTAGCAGGCTCTCTTAGTGTTAAGTTTTCTGCCGATTGTACTTTTTCCAGTACTTTTCCTACCTCTGTAGAAGTGTACGATTTTCTGTCTGTTTGTGCATACGCAGACGTTATGAATAACGTAATTGTAAGTAAAAACAGCGTTTTTAATGTAGTATTTTTCATAAAAATAAGGATTGATTAACACTTAAAAGTACAAAATAAAATTTGATATTCAACTTTTTTTATGAAATTGAAAGCTGTTAAATTATTAACAATAAGGGATTTGATTGAAATTTAGAGTTGATTTTCATTGATAATATAGGTGTTATAAACCAAAATAGCAGTTAAAAAAAAAGTCTAGTTTATTTTTAAATATAAACTAGACTTACAATTTGTAATTTATCTTTTTATTAAAACAGTTTAGTCTGTCCTTTATCATCTAAAGAATCCGATTCTGCTTCATCGTCGTTATTATTAGGAGTAGAATCTTCTGAGGATTTTTTTATTTGGTTTTTATCAGAAACATTTGTTTCATCTACCACTTCAATTTCTTCGGCAGGTATTTCTTCAGGTGCTTCATAAGGCAATGAATCTAATAGACTTACTTGATTTATTTTATCCTTGGTCAACTGATTTCCTAAAGCTGAAATGCCTTTTACAGCAATAAATTCTTCAAAATTAACTTTCAGATTATCCTTTCTGTCCTTTCCTCTTTCTTTGGTAAATTCCACTTCTGCCATGGGTTTCCAATCTGTTGAAACAATTTCCAGTTGAGAATTAGGATGTTCGGAAATAAAATTTTCTTCACGAGATTCATTTTCTACAAGAAAACGCTTCACATAATAGCGTTCTTTTTCACCATCAAAGTAAATGGCTGATATAGGTTTTTTAGGAATCCATTTTTCCATCACAATCATATCGTCATCAAAATGCGTTGTAATTTCTGGTATAATGGTTTTGATTGTTCCAGATTGTGTAATGATTAAAATTCGGTCTTCACCTCTAAATTCCCCAACCAGTTCGCCACGTTCATCAACGTTTAAACGCTGAACTGTATCATCGAACCAAATTTTTCTTGGTTTTAGAGTTGAAACTCCTTTTTCCTTTAATTCTACTTTCTTAATGGCATGTTTAGTAACTCTATTCCCCTTAGATGCACGGCCTTTAATTAATACTTCTGCAAAATCTAAATCCCATTTTAGTTTTTTTACGCTACCAATTTGTCGTAAATTAATGGTTACCATCTCAGCTTCTCCATTAGGATTTGCTGAAAAATACCATACCATAGAGCCTTTATTCCCATTGGTTAAATCGTATTCCCTATCTCTAGTAACACTAGTTACAGCAAAACGCTTGACGTAAGATGGACCTTTGCTTCCATCCTTATAAATTAAGTTATAAATGGTACGCTTGTCTTTCTTTTTAAAAACGGCTACATGGATAATATCTTTTCCAACAAAGGTTTTTGTGTCTACTTTACTCACCATCATTTTACCATCTTTAGTAAAGGCAATAATATCGTCTATATCGCTGCAATCACAAACATATTCGTCTTTTTTAAGAGAGGTTCCTATAAAACCTTCTTCTCTATTGACGTATAGTTTTGTGTTTCTTATAACTACTTTGGTAGCATCTACATCTTCAAAAATTCTAATTTCTGTTTGTCTTTCTCGACCTTCGCCGTAGTCTCTCTTTAATCTTTCAAAAAAAGTAATTGCATAATCAATTAAGTTTGCCAAATGATGCTTTATTTGAGCAATCTGATCTTCTAAAGCATCTATTTTTTGTTGTGCTTTATCAATATCAAATTTAGAAATACGTTTGATTCGAATTTCTGTCAATCTAACAATATCCTCTTCTAAAACAGCCCGTTTTAAGTGTTTAGTATGAGGTTTTAAACCTTTGTCAATGGCTTGAATAACACCTTCCCAAGTCTCTTCTTCCTCTATATCTCTATAGATTCGATTTTCTATAAAAATTCGTTCTAGAGATGCAAAATGCCATTGTTCTTCAAATTCTCCAAGTTGAATTTCCAACTCACTTTTTAAGAGTTGTACTGTATTATCTGTAGAACGACGTAGCATTTCAGAAACTCCTACAAACAAGGGTTTATTATCTTCAATAACACAGCCTAATGGCGAAATAGAACTTTCGCAACTAGTAAAAGCATATAAAGCGTCGATGGTTTTATCTGGAGAAATTCCTCCAGGTAAATGCACTAAGATTTCTACTTTTGCAGCCGTATTATCTTCAATTTTTTTAATTTTAATTTTTCCTTTATCATTGGCCTTTAAAATAGAATCTATTAAAGACGATGTATTGGTTCCAAAAGGAATTTCGGTAATGACCAAGGTATTTTTATCAAACTGTGAAATTTTAGCTCTTACACGAACCTTCCCTCCTCTTAAGCCATCGTTATAATTGGTTATATCTACAATACCAGCTGTTGGAAAGTCTGGATATATTGTAAATCGTTTCCCTTTTAAGTGTTTTATAGATGCGTCAATTAGCTCGATAAAATTATGTGGCAATATTTTTGTTGAAAGCCCTACAGCAATACCTTCTCCTCCTTGAGCTAAAAGCAACGGAAACATGACAGGAAGATTTATTGGTTCTTTCTTTCTTCCATCATAGGAAGCTTGCCATTCGGTTATTTTTGGATTGTAAATTACGTCTAACGCAAATTTAGACAACCTAGCTTCAATATAACGCGCAGCTGCAGCGCTATCTCCAGTTAAGATATTTCCCCAGTTTCCTTGGGTATCAATCAATAAATCTTTCTGACCAATTTGAACCATTGCATCTGCAATACTTGCATCTCCATGAGGATGGTACTGCATGGTATGCCCAACAATATTGGCTACTTTATTATAGCGCCCATCATCTAAATCTTTCATAGACTGCATGATACGACGTTGTACAGGTTTAAATCCGTCTTCAATAGCTGGTACTGCACGCTCTAGAATTACATAAGATGCATAATCTAAAAACCAGTCTTTAAACATTCCAGAAACCTTAGTTATAGTTTCTTTGTTGTCTTCTTGTTCATTTAACAAATTGTCGTTCTCTTCGCTCATTAATCTTTAGATTTTCTGTTTTCTTTTATCATCTTACTTAATGATTGTTTGATGTATTTTCTCTTCTTTTTAGTAACTAAAGTCACATTAAAACGTTCTTTTTTAGAATGACCATGTTTACTTTTAATAAACAAAACCAACTCTTTATAAAATAAATAATTATTGAATTTAAAACCTGTAAGTTGGTCTTTATAGAATTCAATTGAATGTTCTCTATAATTAAAATGTTCTGATAATAATAAGCCTTTATTGGTTACAATTACTTTTAAGCCATCGCTATCATATTCGAAGTATTTTGAAATAAAATGGACAATAAAAAAAAGTGCTGCAAAACTACTAACTAGTATAAAAAATGTTATTAGCGGATTAGAAGTAAACTCGCTAAAAGCACTAAAAATGGTCGCTAATAAAATTGCTAGTACAATCAGTATAAAATATACTGAAATAATAACATTTCTTACCTTATCGTTATTGGTTCTCATTTTTAATAAATTATTTAACTCACTAAATTAACTAATTTCCAAGTTCGTTTCGTGATTTTTCATTTGCTTTTTTTAAACTAAAATATTGATCATACCACACATCTAATACAAAAATCCCCGAATACTTATCGTTTAATCTTGAGTAGATTCTAATTTCAGAAGGTTTTTTCAAAGAATCAAAATCAACTTGATATCTGTATATTTTTAAAGAAATAGAATCTGTTAAATACTCAATAAATTTTAAATTTTTAAAATTGCCGTATTTTCTTTTAATAGATCGGCATTGTTCTAGCATCTGTTTTTTCCGAACCTCTCTTATGGTTCTATAAATAGCATTTGTTTCGTTAAGGCTATAAAGCTCAGTCTCTTCGCAAATGTCGAAAGATTTCAATGCAAATTCATTATTTCGTTTAATAATTGAATCATCAACTAATTCTGTATTTACAACAATCGGTTTGGGGTTGTCACTCCAAGAATAAAACTTATCCGCCCAATAATTTTTAGTATTTATACTAGAATATTTTCCTTTTTCATCTATGAATATTCTAATTTCTGAAAGCCAATCTGCTTTTGATCTTTTTACTTTATATCTATATACATTTTTATCGTTTCTGAAAATAACTTCTTCTAACACAACACTAGTTACATCTCCATAACGTTCTTCTTGCCATTTGCAATTGCGTGCTAATCTAACTTCATCGTAATATTTCCTAAAATTTAATGTCGCGTTTTTTGATTTTAATTTAGGAGCTTCATTACAGGTTGTTAGTATTTGGTAAGCCAAATTATAAACCTCATTTTTCTTGTCTTCAGAAATGGAAGAAAGATCAATTTTAGCATATTGAGAATAACTGCTTTGCGCCAATAAAATCAGGATAAATAGAATACAGAAACTTAAAATTTTCATTATACCTTTTCTTCTTCTAAAATATCTAATTCAACTTTCAAGTTGTCTATAATAAAATCCTGTCTGGTAGGCGTGTTTTTACCCATATAGAAGGAAAGTAAGTCTTCAATAGACATGTCTTTATCTAACATGACTGGATCTAAACGAATATCTTCCCCAATAAAATGCACAAATTCATCTGGTGAAATTTCACCAAGACCTTTAAATCGAGTAATTTCAGGTTTTGGCTTTAACTTTTCAATAGCTTGACGTCGTTCGTCTTCAGAATAACAATAGATGGTTTCCTTTTTATTTCTAACACGAAACAATGGAGTTTGTAAAATATATAAATGTCCTTCTTTAATAATTTCTGGGAAGAATTGTAAAAAGAAAGTGATCAATAATAACCTAATATGCATTCCATCCACATCGGCATCTGTAGCAATTACCACGTTGTTATAACGTAAATCTTCTATGGTTTCCTCAATGTTTAATGCTGCTTGTAAGAGGTTAAACTCCTCGTTTTCATAAACTATTTTTTTACTTAAGCCATAGGAGTTTAAAGGTTTTCCTTTTAAGCTAAATACAGCTTGCGTATTTACATCTCTAGATTTAGTAATACTTCCAGAAGCTGAATCTCCCTCAGTAATAAACAAAGTTGTTTCTAAATATCTCTCATTTTTAATATCACCAAAATGGAGACGACAATCACGTAATTTTTTATTGTGAAGATTCGCCTTCTTAGCACGATCTTTAGCTAATTTTCTAATTCCTGATAACTCTTTACGTTCACGCTCTGCTTGAAGGATTTTACGCTGAATCTTTTCGGCAGCATCTGGATTTTTATGTAAATAATTGTCTAGCTGAGTTTTTAGGAAATCGTTTACAAACGTTCTAACCGTTGGTAACTCCCCTCCCATATCAGTAGAACCTAACTTGGTTTTGGTCTGACTTTCAAAAACAGGCTCCATTACTTTTATAGAAACAGCTGAGACAATAGATTTTCTGATGTCTGAAGCTTCATAGTTTTTTCCATAAAACTCTCTAATTGTTTTTACTAAAGCTTCTCTAAATGCCGCTAAATGTGTTCCACCTTGAGTGGTGTTTTGACCATTTACAAAAGAATGATATTCTTCGCTATATTGGGTTTTACTATGAGTTATGGCAACTTCAATATCTTCACCTTTTAAATGAATAATAGGATATAATCTGTCTGTATCTTTGATATTTTCAGACAAAAGATCTTTCAGACCGTTTTCACTATAATACTTTTCACCATTAAAAATAATGGTCAACCCTGTGTTTAGATACACGTAGTTTTTAAGCATTTTTACAACATACTCACTTCTATACTTATAATTTTTAAAAATAATATCGTCCGGAACAAAAGATACTTTAGTTCCTTTTCTTCTGGAGGTGTCATCTAATAAATCTTGATTGGTAAGGTTTCCTTGTTCAAATTCTGCTGAAGCTGATTTATTATCTCGAGTGGATTCTACTCTAAAGAAAGATGATAATGCATTAACAGCTTTAGTACCAACCCCATTTAATCCAACAGACTTTTTAAAAGCTTTGGAATCGTATTTTCCACCTGTATTCATTTTAGAAACCACATCCACTACTTTTCCTAAAGGAATACCACGTCCATAATCGCGAACAATAACTTTACTTCCTTGAATAGACACATCTATGGTTTTTCCAGCACCCATGACGTATTCGTCTATGGAGTTGTCTAAAACCTCTTTTAATAGAATGTAAATTCCATCGTCTGGAGAAGAACCATCGCCAAGTTTTCCAATATACATTCCAGGACGCATTCTAATGTGTTCTTTCCAGTCTAGTGAGCGTATGTTATCTTCGGTATAATTGGATTGTTCAGACATAAAATTGGTACAAATTTTGGTGCGTTGCTAATATAAGACTTCAAGTCAAAATATAAAATACCAAAGTCACAAAGTAATTAACAATAAAAAAGCCAATGTTGTTGAGAACATTGGCTAATACGAATATATTTAAAGTCTTTTATAGCATATAAACTAAACCAATAAGGACTCTGGGCATAAAAGAAGGTTGATTTATGGCTTTATCAGCATCAGAATATGTAAACTCTTCATTGTTATTTTCATTATCATTTCTAGGGTTTACATTGTCATTATCTGGACTGTAAGAAGTGTCGTGGCCTTTTAAAGTGCTGTTAAAATAGTAATCAATGCCTACAGCTGCTAGTAAATTAAGTCGGTTGTTTATTTTAAATTGACTCTCTGCTCCTATTCCAATACCAAATTGGTTGCTAGTGACATCAAAATTTTCATTACCTCCAACATAGTTAAAATTGGCTTTATAGCTTGTATATCTTGGTCCAAATGCAATTTGAAAATTCTCTATTGGAATTAAATTAGAATCTAACATAAAGTCTAATCGATAATCAAAAGCACTCGCTTTTTTCTCAGGAACACCATTCGTAGCATTATTAATAAAGATACGTCTGGCATCTGCAGCATTTCCAGGGTCCAGTTTGGATAAGCCCACTCCAAAACGTATTTGCAAAGGGATGTTTTCTAAAGGTTTTAAGGCTGTTACACTAAGCTGAACGCCTAAACCTCTATTATAACCTGTAGAAATACCTAGAGCAAATTTGGAATCTTCTGTAGTTGTTTGGGAAAAAGACATGATGGTATAGAAACCTAAAAAGGCTCCAACCAATAATTGTTTCATATTCATAAATTTGGGGTATAAATTAAAAATCTAATTAATTTATTTACGAATGAAAACCTATTTTAGACCATAGTCTGTAAAAAAGAGTTAATTAAAAGCCACTTGTAATTATGAGTGTTGGTAGAATGAGTTTTATTATGATTCGGTTTAAAGTATTTTATATAGAAAGTACTTGGAATCAAATATATACACCTTAAAGTTATTTCCAAAAAAACCCATGATATTAATAACATGGGTTTTATATATAATTTCATTCTAAAAACAATTAAAACTTATAACCTATTCTTGCATGTAGATTCACTGCTACATCACTATTATTATCACTATAATATTCTTCTCTATAATGAATATAACCTACACCAAAACCAGCCTCATAATTAAAATGTTTTCCAATATTTCTTCTAATTCCCCAAGTTGGAATAATCATAAAATCAGTTTCTAAATAAATATCCTTACTTGTACCAATGAAAAATAAATCTGAATTATAACTGGTTTTTAAAGCTATAAAATTTCCACTATTGCCATCAATACGCTTACCTTTGTTTAGTCGCTTATTTAAGTTGTAGTAAAAACGTGGCTCCAAAGTAATCACAGGAATAAAAAAAATACCACTTTCATTCTTGTAATTATTTTCCCATATTCCTAAGTCCAACCCTATTTCAGTTCTCAATGCAAACTTGTTGGATAATCTAAATTCACCATGACCCCAAACACCAGCAAACCCTGTTTGAATGCCATAAACTGATTTTTCTACGCTAGCAGTCTGTTTTTTATCTTGAGAAAAACCGTGGAAGATTATGCTACAGAACATTGTAGCCATTATTATTTTTTTCATGTACATTAATAAATTAGGGGATATTATAATTTATACGTTAAATAGGAAATGCATAACATCGCCATCTTTAACAATGTAATTCTTGCCTTCTACACGCATTTTTCCGGCTTCTTTCACCTTAGCTTCACTACCAAGAGTTGCAAAGTCGTTATATGCAATTACTTCAGCTCTAATAAAGCCTTTTTCAAAATCAGTATGAATCACTCCTGCAGCTTGAGGTGCCGTAGCTCCAATGTCAACTGTCCAAGCGCGAACTTCCTTTACTCCAGCTGTGAAATAGGTTTGTTGCTTTAATAACTTATAAGCCGAACGGATTAATTTTGCCGAACCTGCTTCTTCTAAACCAATATCTGCCAAAAACATCTGACGCTCCTCATAATCATCCAACTCGTTAATATCTGCTTCTGTTCCTACTGCTAATACTAAAACCTCTGCATTTTCATCTTTAACAGCTTCACGTACTTGTTCCACATACGCATTTCCTGTGGTTGCAGAACCTTCATCCACATTGCAAACATACATCACCGGTTTGTCTGTAATAAACTGACTTGGCTTTACAAAATCTTCGTAATCTTCTTCCGAAAAATCTAAAGCTCTAACCGAAACTCCAGCTTCTAAACCTGCTTTTATTTTTAATAAAACAGCCTCTTCTTTTTGAGCTTCTTTATTACCTGTTTTTGCAGCACGTTTAACTTTTTCCAGCTTCTTATCAGCTGTTTCTAAGTCTTTTAACTGCAACTCCATATCGATAGTTTCCTTGTCACGGATGGGATTGACATTTCCATCTACGTGAACAATATTATCGTTATCAAAACAACGTAATACATGAAGAATAGCATCTGTTTCACGAATATTTGCTAAAAACTGATTTCCTAAACCTTCTCCCTTACTTGCTCCTTTTACCAAACCTGCAATATCGACAATTTCAACAGTTGCTGGTTGCACACGTATTGGTTTTACTAATTCTTCCAGTTTTTCTAACCTTGGATCTGGAACGTTTACAATTCCAATATTAGGTTCTATGGTACAAAACGGAAAGTTGGCACTTTGCGCTTTAGCATTTGATAAACAATTAAAAAGGGTCGATTTCCCTACGTTTGGTAATCCTACGATGCCTGCTTTCATAAACTATATTCCTGCGAAAGCAGGAATCTCCTTTTTTAATATTCTATTTATCATTAAGACATTTGATCCTACTTAAATATTCAACAAAAAAACAAATTTTGTTTCTGTTACTACTCAAGACGACAAATAGAAATCTATATTATTATATTAACTTCCAAAATTATCCTGCAAAATAATATGGAGGATTAACCCTGGACTTTTTCAAGCTGCAAATGTAGTTAATTCCTTGAATAGTTTGAATAGTGAAATAAGGAAATGTTTTTGGACACTAAATTATCATACAAGAAGCGTATTCGGACACTTGTTATGAGTATAAAATTAGTCCAGTTTTATAATTTCAGGAACAATAAAATCATTTAACAAATTGGCTGTTTGCTGATGAGATTCCATTCCTCCATTAAAATAGGTACTCGTTAAAACAACCACTAATTCTAAGTCTGGGAAAATTACCACTTTATTTCCTCCAGTTCCTGTCATAAAGCTAGCTTTTACTTTTTCATCTTTCTTACCAAATTCAGAGAGCCACCATAAATAACCATATTCGTAATCAAACATTCCAACTTCAGAATGAGGTCTTGTAGATTCACTAACAAAGTTTTCTGAAATAATTTGGTTGTTTTCCCATTTCCCTTTGTTAATGTATAATTGCCCTATTTTTAACAAATCTCTACTTTTTAAGCCTAAGCCTCCACCTGTCATTGGTTGCCCTGTTGGCGTCTTTTGCCAATGATAATCTGTAATTCCTAATTTTGAAAAAAGCGCTTGGTCTGCGTAGTTCTCTAGATTCCCTGAAATGGTATTAATAATGTCTCCCAGAACCACAACTCCTGCCGTACAATAACTAAAACTCCTACCATATTTTGTGTCTTTGGGTTTTGTTTTCCATTCTGGGAACCCCTTTATGGGTAAATCCCAATAAAATTGCACCCAATCTTCAATTAGGTACATTTTTTCTTCTTGTCCTCGAGAGTTCTGGTCCCAATCATCGCATTCTAAAATTGAAGACATAGTAAGTAAATCTTCAATAGTTATCTTATCTTTTCTTGAATCGGAATATTGTACACCCTTAGTTTTGGAATAAATAGTAGCTTTTTCGGTTACCGATTTTAAAGAACCGTCTTGAAGGAGACAACCTATAAGAGTTCCTGTTATGGTTTTTGTTGCAGAGCGTGTATTATGTTTTGTGTTAGGCGTGTTACTATTATAATAATTCTCAAAAACAACTTTACCTTGATGTGCAATTACTACACTAGACATCTGTTTAAATTTTCCATAAGCGATAAGACTATCCATTATTTGAAGCTTTAAATTGTTTTCTAATAGATAACTCGTTTGCCAACCATCGTTATTTTGAATGGGTTTAAAAGGGTTGTTTTGTGCTTTAACATGGAAACTAAAGGTTGCTATGAAAGCAAGGAGGTAGATGTTTTTCATTTTTTGATTAATTTGACCTCCAATAGCTAAAGTCTTGTAGGAAGTTATTGAAGAATATATTTATGTGACGCAGGTTTACGTTATCTGTTACAGAATTGGTTAAAATACTAATGAAATTAATTAGACTCTAATTTATTTACATTACCTTATTATCTAGTTTTAAAAGGAATAACAAACGGTATTATAACTTGTTATTTTCAAAAAACAAGCAACTACTTTTATTTTATTTCTGAAACAATTTTTGATAGAAATTGAAACAAGCAAACCATAGTTTATGGTTATATTTGTAAAAAATATTTACAACTTAATTTCTTAAAATATTTATGTCTGAACTGCTTTACAATCCTTTTAAGGATTTGATTTTTGATGAACATTTTTGCTTTCTTTCAGGAGTTTTAACAGATGAAAATCTAACCGTTTTCCCTGAGTGGCTCATGGATCATTTTAAATTTGGTGATGAAAAAATTGAGATGATGGATAAAACCAAATCTTATCATTATTCAGACTTAAAATTACCGTGTTCTTCAGAAGTGAAAAAAGCTTTTGAAGAATTAGATGTTAAAATTCAAGAGGCTTATAAAAAAGGTTTTGAAGGCATGGCGTCTCTCGATCAAGAGTTGCTTTTTCAATGGACTGGCAGAATGGTTTATGGCCTGCTATATTACGAAATGATATATGAAAGAGACAGACTGCTAAAAAAAGGGGAAGATTTTGAACTTTCAGCCTCTCTCAAAGAGCGTTTTGGCCACTTTCATTTCATGCTACAATCCTTAATAGAGCCCATTTCATTTGTTGGAAAAAAACCATGGACCATCGCTGTATTTCCTCTTAAATATTCAGCCGATATTTTTAGTTATCGCGACGATGCCATCAATTTAATGTTCCAATTTGGAGTTAACGGCTTTGGCTTTATAGCTTGTTTACAAGATAATGGGGTTATTGGCGAAAAGCAAAAAGAGATTCTCGATAAAATGTCAGGTCATGTGTTACATCCTGTTCAGTTTGAAGAGCTGTACGCTAGATTTCATTATACAGATTATATATTACATTACAAACCAGAATACAACATACAGAGTCAAAATCATGGAATTTCCGTAGAAGTTAAAACGACTGGAAAAGAGCCTAAATTTGGGCTTTGGGATGAAAATATATTTGCTCAATTAGTCTCTAATTATTGGCAGGTTTATGGGATTGAAAAAGAAGATATTCTTAAATTTCAAAAACCCCCACTTAGCTTTCTTGAAAATCCATATAGCAAAGATTTTATAGTTCCAGAATCTATTAATTTGCCATTTTAAACTTAGTAGTATCTAAAACCTTAAATTTAAATAATCAAAAACCCCAAGCAAATGCTTGGGGTTTTTAAATTTTTACATATAAATTATCAATTAGTCTTCTGGATGCATAAAGCGTTGTTTACCAAGAAGCTCTTCTTCTGTTTCCACATGTGAATCGTCCGGAACACAGCAGTCAACAGGACATACAGCAGCACATTGTGGCTCGTCGTGAAAGCCCATACATTCGGTACATTTATCTGGAACTATGTAGTAAATTTCATCGCTTATTGGTTCTTGAGTTTCGTCTGCATCCACTTCGTTACCATTAGGAAGCACCACTTTTCCGCTTAAACTAGTACCATCTTTATATCTCCAATCGTCAGCACCTTCATAAATAGCGTTATTTGGACATTCTGGTTCACAAGCGCCACAGTTTATACACTCGTCTGTTATAATTATTGCCATAACAATCTCTATTTTTTTAATCTATTCAATTTATAATACAAAAGATCTTAGTGAATTCCAATCAATTAAAATTTACAATGATATTTAAAACCTTTTATTGCTCATTTCCTTTACGTAAATTTGCCGTTGCAAAAATAAAGCCAAAACAATTCATAACCAAACCTTATAATGAATTTAGAAGAAAGAATCCAAGCCTTTGCTAAATTAGGCGATTTTTTAAGTCAGTTTTCAACAGATGGAATCGTTAAAAAAGAAAACATCCTACATAACGAGATGTTTTTTGAAGGCTTTAAACATCAAATTAAACTTGCTAATGAACATAATGGTTGGTTTACAAATGAAAACATTTATTTTACTTTACACAATTGGGCTAATGCATTGACTGAGAATAATATTAAGCAGTTTATTAAGAATTATCACTTTAATGATATTGTATCCAAAAAAGTAGCCATTATTATGGCTGGGAATATTCCATTGGTTGGTTTTCACGACTTTTTCTGTGTTTTACTTTCTGGACATGAAGTTTTAGTAAAACAGTCTTCTAACGACAAACACTTATTGCTCTATTTAGCTAAATATTTAGAATATGTTGCTCCTGGTTTTAAAGGAAAAATAACATTTACCGAAGGTAAATTAGAAGAGTTTCATTCTGTTATTGCTACAGGTAGTGATAATACAGCTAGATATTTTGAGTATTATTTTAAAAACAAACCATCAATTATTAGAAAGAATAGAAACTCGGTGGCTATATTAACTGGGGATGAAACCGAAGAACAACTAACTCAGCTTTCTTACGATATTTTTAGATATTACGGTTTGGGTTGTAGAAATGTGTCTAAGATTTTTGTACCAAAAGACTATGATTTTGATAACTTTTTTAAAGCAATGTATGCATGGCATCCCATTATTAACGAAGCTAAATACGCTAATAATTACGATTATAATAAGGCTGTATATTTAATGAGCGAATTTGATATGTTAGAAAATGGTTTTTTAATGATTAAGGAAGATGCCAGCTATGCTTCGCCTATTGCAACAGTTTTTTATGAACATTTTGACTCTTTGGAAATCTTAAAAAATAAACTGGAAATAGATTCAGAAAAGATACAATGCATTGTATCTAATAACCTAACTGATAGTAGTATAGCTTTTGGAGACACACAAGCCCCTAAACTTTGGGACTACGCAGATGGGATTGACACAATAGATTTTTTGTTGAAAATTTAGTTAATAAAAATCCGATTATTACCACATTTTTTTATCAGAAATTAGCACCTTTGTGGCTTTAGTTTACTTTAATTTTCAGCTTACCTATTTACCTTAAATAGGTGTTGTTTTTTTAATAATAATTAAAATAGATATCTAACAATAAAACTTTTCCAGTGATTTGGAACATACATATGAAAAAACATAATTTTAGTGCAGGACCATCTATTCTTCCTCAGGAAGTATTATTAAAAGCTTCAGAAGCCGTTATGGATTTCAATAACGATGGCTTATCCTTATTGGAAATATCACACAGAAGCAAATCTTTTGTAGATGTCATGGAAAAAGTCAGATCTTTAACTTTAGAGCTTTTAGGCTTAGAAGGTAAAGGCTATAAAGTCTTATTTTTACAAGGTGGAGCAAGTACACAATTTTTAATGGTAGCTCTTAATTTACTAGAAAAAAGAGCTGGATATTTAAACACTGGAACTTGGAGTGAAAAAGCTATTAAAGAAGCTAAAATTTATGATGATGTTTACGAAGTAGCTTCTTCTAAAAGTGCTAATTATAATTATATTCCTAAAGGTTATGATATTCCTTCTGATTACGACTATTTCCATTGCACGTCCAATAACACCATTTTTGGAACGCAAATGAAATCTTTCCCAACTTGTGATATCCCTATGGTTTGTGATATGAGTAGTGATATTTTTTCTCGTAGTTTAGATTTTACAAAATTCGATTTAATCTATGCAGGTGCTCAAAAAAACATGGGTCCAGCAGGAACGACTTTAGTTGTTGTTAAAGAAGATATATTAGGAAAAGTTTCAAGAAAAATTCCATCTATGATGGATTATAAAGTTCATATCGATAAAGGCAGCATGTTTAACACACCACCTGTTTTTGCTGTTTATACGTCTATGTTAACCTTAGAATGGCTAAAAAATCTAGGAGGTATAAAAGCCATAGAAAAAGTAAACGAAATGAAAGCTAGAGTCATGTATTCTGAAATTGATTTGAATCCCTTATTTAAAGGCTATTCAGTAAAAGAAGATCGTTCATACATGAATGCAACTTTTACTTTGGTTAACGATAATCTAAAGGAAACTTTCGAAACCATGCTTAAAGAGGCTGGTATTAATGGGGTAAATGGCCATAGAAGTGTTGGAGGTTACAGAGCTTCTATGTATAACGCTTTACCTCTAGATAGTGTAAAAGCTTTGGTAGAAGTTATGAGTGAATTGGAAACAAAAGCATAAAAAAGTATTCAGTAAGTAATTCCGGTAAACGATTACTTATTAAAACATAAAATAAGTTTAACTAAAATAGATTCCTACTTTCACAGGAAATAAATATGAAGATATTAGCAAACGACGGCATTTCAAAAAATGGTATAGAAGCCTTAGAAAAAGAAGGTTTTGAAGTTCTAACAACAACAGTAGCACAAGAACAATTAATCAATTACATTAACGAAAAACAGATAGATGTTTTATTGGTTAGAAGCGCTACGCAGGTTCAGAAAGACATTATTGATAGTTGTACTTCCCTAAAAATTATTGGTCGTGGTGGTGTTGGTATGGACAATATTGATGTAGATTATGCCAGAGACAAAGACATTCATGTAATTAATACTCCAGCAGCTTCGTCTCAATCGGTTGCAGAATTGGTTTTTGCTCATCTATTTGGAGGTGTTCGATTTTTACATGATTCCAACAGAAACATGCCTTTAGATGGAGATACACAATTTAAATCTTTAAAGAAAAACTATGCTAAAGGAATTGAGTTAAGAGGAAAAACTCTTGGGATTATCGGCTTTGGACGTATAGGTAAAGAAGTTGCTAAAATTGCTTTAGGTATTGGTATGAAAGTGATTGCTAGCGATAAGTTTGTTGGGAAGTCGAACATTAAAGTTGAATTTTACAATGGACAATTTATTAATGTTGAAATAGAAACCGAACCAACTAAAGGAATTTTAAAACATGCCGACTTTATTACTTTGCATGTTCCTGCACAAGACGAATATGTAATTGGTGAAAAACAATTCGATATGATGAAAGATGGCGTTGGAATTATCAATGCAGCACGTGGAGGTGTTATAGATGAAGTAGCCTTAGTAAAAGCTCTTGAAAGTGGTAAAGTAGCCTTTGCTGGTCTAGACACTTTTGAAGAAGAACCAACTCCAGCAGTTCAAGTTTTAATGAATGGTAGAATTTCGTTAACACCACATATTGGAGCTGCTACAAATGAAGCTCAAGATAGAATTGGGACCGAATTAGCATCCCAAATTATCAGTCTACTAAAAACTCAAAAAGTATAAACTTGTTAACAAACAAGACTTAAAAAGCCTATAAGTTTTATTTCTTATAGGCTTTTTTGTAAATTAACAACTTCATTAAAAAAACAATAAGAATATGGCAGGAATATTAGATTTATTAAATACAGATATGGGCAAAACCATAATTAATGGCGTTGCAGGACAAACCAATCAATCAGAAAGCAAAACCAACGAAGTATTAGTCATGGCCTTGCCAGTATTAATGCAGGCAATGAAACGCAATGCAGCTTCTCCTCAAGGAGCTGAAGGCTTATTAAATGCATTAAACAGCAAGCACGATGGAAGTATTTTAGACAATTTAGGTGGACTTTTTGAAGGTGGTGTCAACTCAAGTGTGTTGGATGATGGTGGTAAAATATTAAATCACGTCCTTGGAAACAAACAACAACATGTTGAAAATGCTATTGGTGCTCGAGCTGGTGTAGATGCTGGTTCTGTTGCTAATATTCTAAAAGTAGCAGCGCCTCTTTTAATGGGAATGTTAGGAAAACAAAGTAAAGAGAGTAATGTAAATAGTTCTTCAGGAATTGAAAGTTTACTTGGTGGTTTATTAAGTGGAAATTCTGCTAATAATGAACAAAGTTTTTTAGAGTCTATATTAGATGCTGATGGCGACGGAAGCGTTATCGACGATGTTGCCGGTATGGTTTTAGGTGGAAGTAAAAAGAAAGGTGGACTTGGAGGCTTGCTTGGAGGTCTTTTTGGAAAATAAAAAATATAAAACAAACACATTAATCTCAATATGTTTTTTATTAAACAACCTCTTATTCAGACCATAAAAGTCTAAATATAAAGTCAAACCAAGGTTTGGCTTTTTTTAGTTAAAATCTTTAAAAATCTATATAATAAGATGTGATTTTTGTATCTTATAATGTAAATTCACTTACCATGAAATACTTACTTTACATCTTATTGATTTTTGGGTTTTTATTTAGTTGTAATTCTGCTAAATCAATAGATAACACTTCAGATAATGAAAACATCCATGTAACTAAAAACGATACAGTATCTATAGCTAATAACGATTTAGAATACGAATTAATAATTATTGAACCTGGATATAATATATGGTTAGAAACCAGAGCTAGACCCATAGGGTATTACGAACAGGATTTTTTGGAAACAAGAAACAAACAGTATGTAGATGCTTGGAATGAGAGAGTTTTACACCCTTTAAATTACCCATCAGGTTTGTACGATTCTCAAATATATTACGATAAAACAGTGGATTATGGCTATGAAGTAAATTATAAACTATATAACTATTTCATATACTTTCAGTTAACCTATAAACAACAATTAACTAGTTATATTCCTAGAATTTAAAGTATATTTGCACGTTTAAATGAGCCCTCATGGAGACTTTCAAAAAAAATTGGGAAATACAGAAAAACTGGCAACTTCTATTTCCATTTCTAGGAATATTAGGATTGACTTATAGTGCCTATAAATTGGCAAACGTCATTCTAAAAGAACAACATATATTATTTATACTAGCTGGTACGGCCATCCTATTTTTTATCCTACTTAAATTTATTTTATTTATTTTTAAAAAATTAGAAAACCGTTGGATTGTAGATTATAAATGGGAACTTATTCGTATTTTCATAGTTTTTGCAATAACTGGAACATCGTCATTATTTGTAGGAAGACCAATCATGAAACTCATAGGAATTACTAAAGAAAACTTAAATATTACGGTCTATTGGGTTTTATATATTATTATTGGACTTATTTTTTACCAAATACTCTTGATTTTTACTGGTTGGCTGTTTGGACAGTTTAAATTCTTTTGGGAATTTGAAAAGAAAATGCTCAGTAGATTTGGCTTAAAACGTTTTTTTAATTAGTGCAAGAAATTAAACAACATATCATCTTTAGAATTATCTCAATACTTTTGGTAGTATTTGTTTTAATGCCTTCTGCTTTTAAATTGTCGCATGCTTTTAGTCATAATCATCACAAACACGAAGTTTGTTTAGGTGAAGCACAAGCACATTTACATACTCTTGATATAGATTGTGAATTTCAAAAATTCCAACTCAATACAGCATTTAACTTACCTGAATACACGTATGAATTTCTTGAAAAAGCAGAAAATCATCAAGTAATTAATTCACAATATTTCTTTATTAGTGAATTCCAAAAACTTCATTTCTCCCTTCGTGGACCACCATTTAATAGTTAATATTTTATTTCGAGACTGAATCTTTCAGTAGCACATTAACTATTAAATATATTTAAATGAAAAAAATTTTATATCTATTGTTTTTTGCGAGTATTCCTGTAATACAAGCACAAAACAACATACATGGTTCCATATTAGACAATGAAACTCAGGAACCATTAGTATTTGCAAATATCTATTTGCCACAATTAGAAAAAGGAACCACTACAGACGAACATGGCCAGTTTACTCTTAGCAATTTGCCCTCAGGTAATTACAAGATAGTATGTTCTATTATTGGTTATGAAACCTTTTCTAAAACTGTTTCGATTCCAAAAACAGAAGCCTTAGAAATTTTCTTATCATCTTCCGCCATTGAAATGGAAGAAATTATTATTTCAACTCCTTTTCATAAACTTCAAAGTGAAAATGTGATGAAAGTAGAACAAGCAAAAATTTCAGATCTTAAAGCACAAGGTGCTGTAACTTTAGCTGAAGGTATTACAAATATAGCTGGAGTTGAAAGCATAAGTACAGGACTTAGTATTGGAAAACCTGTAATTAGAGGACTAAGTTCTAATCGTGTTTTAGTTTATACACAGGGTGTCAGGTTAGAAAATCAACAGTTTGGAGATGAACATGGCTTGGGCTTAAACGATTCGGGTGTGGAAAGTGTAGAGGTTATCAAAGGTCCTGCTTCCCTACTCTATGGTAGCGATGCTCTTGGTGGTGTTTTATATATAAATCCAGAAAAGTTTGCTCAACAAAATACAAACGTTGCCGATGTTGAAGCAACTTATTTTGGAAACACCTCTGGTTACTCAGGCAACATAGGTTATAAAGAGTCTAGCGACAAACTAAAATTTTTGATAAGAGGAAGTTTAACGGAACACTCAGATTACAACACTGCAGATTACAGAGTTACCAATACACGCTTTAAAGAGCAGGATTTTAAATCTGGGATTGGATATCAAAGCACACAGTTTAAAACGGAATTCCGTTATAATATGAATCATTCCAAATTAGGAATTCCAGAAACTATTGGAGAGCAAACTAAAAATAAAACTCCAGAATTACCTTATCAAGACATCACCAATCATGTATTTAGCTCTAAGTCTAACATATATTTCGACACTTCAAGTTTAGAAATTAGTTTAGGCTATATCTATAACGATAGAAAAGAATTCGAAGAACATCATCATGGTCATGATGACCACGATGACCATGATGACCACGATGACCATGATGACCATGATGACCATGATGAACATGAAGAGGAAGCGTTAGAAGCTGCACTTCATATGAAGTTAAAGACTTTTAATTATGATGTAAAATATCAATTACCCGAATATGGTAAGTTTGAAACCATAGTTGGTACACAAGGGATGAATCAAGTGAATACCAATTATGGTGAAGAACAATTAATTCCTGATGCCACTACAAACGATTTTGGTTTATTTGCCATGTCTCACATTCATTTTGAAAATGCAGATATCCAAATTGGAGCTCGATTTGATAATAGAAACATACAGGTTCTCAACGGGTTCACTAAAGACTTTAAAAGCTTTAATGGCGCTATAGGAGTTAAAACCACTCTGCTAAAAAGATTAACTGCTAGGTTAAATTTTGCTTCAGGGTTTAGAGCTCCAAATCTTGCCGAATTAACATCTTACGGAACTCATGAAGGAACTAATAGGTTTGAAATTGGAGATGAAAATCTTACCAACGAACAAAACTTTCAAACAGATGTAGCTTTAGAATTTAAAAGTGAACATGTGGAATTCTATGTTAACGGGTTTTATAACCTTGTAAATGATTATATTTTTCTTCAACCAGATGGTACTTTTATTAATGACACTCCTGTGTATAGCTATATTCAGGAAGATGCTAATTTATATGGCGGAGAGATAGGATTTCATTTTCATCCACATCCTTTAGATTGGCTTCACGTAGAAAGTAATTTTGAAACTGTAACAGGAAAACAGAAAAATGAGACTTATTTACCTTTAATTCCTGCAAATAGTTTAAGCAATACGCTTAGAGTGGAATTAGATAGCAAATGGGCTGATAAGCTATATAGTTTTATTAAACTACAATCTACATTTGCTCAAAATAATGTAAGCAAATATGAAATGGTTTCAGACAGCTACAACTTACTAAGTGCAGGTATTGGTGGCACATTTCAACTATTTAAAAATGATTTGTCTGTGGCAGTTTCTGGAAGTAATTTAACCAACAAAAAATATATCAATCATTTATCCAGACTAAAACAGGAAGGTATCTATAATATGGGAAGAAATATTAGTATATCACTTTCTTATAATTTATAAACTACCTATTAAAAAAACCGACAAAAACCTTCTGAAGCAATTTAACTTCAGAAGGTTTTTTTATTTATTTGTTTTTACTTGAGTTTTAGCTTTACTATTAGAAAACACAAAGGTGTAAAACCACATGAGAGTAAACGTAGGAATAATATCAACCATTGGTAAGGCTTCTTCCACAAATGAAATAACAGCTGCAATTTTACCTTTTCTTCCAGGATACAATCTTGTCATTAAGTAAGCAGATAACGGTGCCCAAACAAAATCGAACGGAGGGAATACATAGGAGACATATCCTAATAAATCAAATAGGATTCCTAAAAGGAGTTTTTTATTTTTTGAACTTTTTTCTGATGTCATATAATAAATTAATTATAACAATAATAACAAATAACGTTCCAAAATATTTATAAGACAAAACCTGACTATGAATACTTTATAAATTTATAACATGTTTATTTAAGTTATTTTTAACTTTTAGTTAGCATTTTTTAATTGCATCTCCTTTAGATTTGTTTTTATAAAGTGTAACAATGTTCCATTTTTAATGTCTTTTAATCTAACCAATCATAGCATTTAATGAAATCTTTTGCATATATATTCTTATTTCTATTTTTTTCAAATACCATAATTGCTCAAGAAAAGAAATCTATTCATATACAAAGAGCTATTGCTGCACCTAAAATAGACGGAATTTTAAATGATAAAGCATGGCAAGATGCCGAATTAGCTGAAGGCTTTATTCAGTTTAGACCTGATATTGGTGTACAAGAAAATCCCGACAAAAAAACGGTAGTAAAGGTTACTTATGATGACGACGCCATTTATTTTGGCGCCTATCTTTACGATAATCCAGATGAAATAACTAAACAATTCCAAAGTCGTGATAATTTTGGAATCAACGATTTTTTTGGAGTCGTATTGAACCCAAATAACGATTCACAAAACGACACCGAATTCTTTGTTTTCCCTACAGGGAATCAGGCTGATGCTATTTTATCTCCTGCTATTGGAGAAGATTTTGGCTGGAATTCTGTTTGGGAAAGTGCCGTGAAAATTGTTGACGACGGCTGGATTGTAGAAATGAAAATCCCATATTCAGCCTTGCGTTTTTCAAATAAAACAGATCATATTTGGGGTTTACAATTTCATAGACAATTTAGATCCGATAGATCTCAATATACCTGGAACCCTATCAATCCAGAAATAGGAAATACAGGGTTATACCATGGACAGTTGCTTGGCATAAAAGATATCCAACCTCCTACGCGTCTCATGTTGTATCCTTATGCTTCAACAGTTTTTAGTAAGGAAGGAGATTCAAATATCAATGATGAATATCATGTAGGAATGGATTTAAAATATGGAATTACAGAAAACTTCACTTTAGATGCAACACTCATTCCAGATTTTAGTCAGGTGGGTTTTGATGATGTTGAATTAAATCTAGGCCCTTTTGAACAACAGTTTTCCGAACAAAGACAGTTTTTTACAGAAGGGGTTGATTTATTTACCAAAGGAGATTTATTTTACTCCAGACGAGTAGGAAATGCTCCAACAGGAAACACAAATCTTGATGCAAATGAAGTGGTTAACAAATATCCTGACAAAGTTAAAACCTTGAATGCGTTTAAAGTTTCTGGAAGAACAAAAAACGGTTTAGGTGTTGGTGTTTTTAACGCCATTACTCAAAAAACTTACGCCACTGTGGAAGACACCTTGAGCCATAACTCTCGAAAAGAACTTGTTGAACCTATAACTAATTACAATATTTTTGTGATTGATCAACAATTTAACGGCAACTCGTCTGTAAGTTTAATCAATACAAACGTGACTAGGGACGGACATTTTAGAGATGCAAATGTAACTGCTGCCTTATTAGATTATGCAAATAAGAAAAATACTATTGGAGTTGAAGCTGCTGTAAAACATAGTTATCTTAATCTAGAAGATGGAAACGAAAGTGGTTTTAATACCCAGTTTGAGATTGGTAAAATAAGTGGGAATTATCAATATAGCATTGGACATGAGTTAGCTGATAAAAACTACGACATCAACGATTTAGGTATCAATTTTAGAAACAACTACAGTAACTTTACTGCCGATTTTTCTTATGAAATTTTTGAACCTGTAGGCAACTTAATCAGTCTGTATTACGGTTTTTGGTACAACTACAACATGCTATACAACCCAAGTACATACACGGGAAACAACATAGGAAGCCGTATTACACTTGAGAATAAAAATCTACTTAGTTATGGAGCCAGAATTAATTATGAAATAGGAAAACAGTATGACTATTACGAAGCCAGAACAGAAGGACGATATTTTATTTATGAAAACTTTTTAAGCACTAGTGGATGGATATCATCTAATTACAACAAAACTTTTGCCTTAGATGCAGAAATTGGCATTGAAACACTATTTGAAGCAGATCGAGATGTTTTCAATTTTGAATTCTCGATTAGTCCTAGAGTTAGATTTAACGATAGACTTACGTTGATTTATAGCATGGACTTCAGGCAAGCAAGAGGGGATAGAGGTTTTATACAAAACCTTGAAAGTGATATAATTTTTGGGCAAAGAGATCAAAACACACTTATTAATACTATTACCGGGAATTATAATTTTAATGTCTTTCATGCCTTGTCTTTATCCTTTAGAAATTACTGGAGCGTAGTTACCTACAACAACCAACTATATACTTTGGAAGACAATGGGAGTTTAAGCACAGATGATGGTTATACTTTAAACGATATAGATAATCCTGATGTTAATTTTAATACATGGAATCTTGATTTTGCTTATTCTTGGCAATTTGCTCCTGGTAGCACTTTAACGGCTTTATATAGAAATAGTTTGTTCGATTTCTCAAACGCTTCTAGAGACACTTATTTTAACAGTGTAAATAATCTTTTTAAGCAACCTATAGATCATAACTTTTCTATTAGATTAGTTTATTATATCGATTATAACCAAATAAAAAATATTTTCAATAAGAAACACAGCTGATAATTGTACACAAGCACTTATTGTATTAAATTCACAACTTCTTTAGGTATAATATGATTCAAGCAAAAAACATTCACAAATACTTTAACGATTTACACGTTTTAAAAGGTGTAGATTTAGACATTAAAAAAGGCGAGATAGTTTCTGTTGTAGGTGCTTCAGGAGCTGGAAAAACAACTTTACTTCAAATTTTAGGTACTTTAGACAAACCTTCCTCAAAAGAAAAAAACGAGTTCGTTATAAATGGTACAAGTATTAGTACTTTAAGCGATAAAGCTTTGGCCAAATTCAGAAATGAACATATTGGATTTATTTTTCAATTTCATCAGCTTTTACCAGAATTTACAGCCTTAGAGAATGTGTGTATTCCTGCATATATTAAAAAAACGAAAAAATCTGATGCCGAAAAAAGAGCCAAAGAACTACTTGATTTTTTAGGCTTAAAAGACAGATACGAACACAAACCAAATGAATTGTCTGGAGGTGAACAACAACGTGTTGCCGTAGCTAGAGCTTTAATTAATAATCCAGAACTTATTTTTGCCGATGAACCTTCTGGAAATTTAGATAGTGAATCTGCTGAAAACCTACATCAGCTGTTTTTTAAACTTCGTGACGAATTTGGACAAACCTTTGTAATTGTTACTCACAACCAGGAATTAGCCGATATGGCAGATAGAAAGCTTACCATGGTTGATGGAAAAATTATATATTAGAGGTTGGTATTTTAATCATCAGCCAATTAACTAATAAAAACACATGCTATTCATACTTCTTTCTTGGATCTATATTTTAGCAATTACTTTAGTGGTTGGAGTTAGCATCGATCGGCTATTAAAACTGAAAGATATCAAACCCATTTTGGTTTTATTTCATGGTTTTTTTGGCATTACTTTATTGGCTGGATTCTGGGCTATATTCTCAGCAATAAATTTAAAATTTCACATTTTCTTATTACTTATTACTACTGTTTTATTTTTTATAAATCACTCATTTATAAACAAATATACCTCCATATTTAAACATGAATTTATCAAGCTATCTCAATTTATTAAAATAGTTCTAGCTGTTATTTTTATACTCATTTTAGCACAGTCTGCTTCTTCTCCATTTTTATTGGATAACGAATCTTATTACATACAAACCATGGCTTGGTTAAATGAGTATGGCTTTGTAAAAGGCCTTATAAATCTGCATTTGTTTTTAGGACAAACTAGTGGTTGGCACATCTTACAAAGTGCTTTTAGCTTTAACTTTTTATATGAAAATTTTAACGACTTAAACGGTCTTTGTCTCTTACTTGGAAACTATTATGCCCTTGTTAAACTGAATGATTACTATAAATATCAAAATAATTCCTTGGATTTAGTGGTTGGATTATTTCCTGTTTTTAATGTGTTTCTATTTCAGTTTATCAGTTCACCTTCACCTGATTTGGCTGTTTACGTGATCTCTCTTTTCCTTTTTTATGGCTTTCTCATGAATTACCATGCTTGTAGTAAAAATGGATTGATATCGCTAGTGATTCTAAGCTCATTTTTAATCCTTATTAAAGCTACGAACCTTGTTTTTGTCATGTTCCCTCTTATTATTTATATAAAGCATTATCAACATGTTAAACAATATACGTTTCTGGTATGGGTGGTTGCTATTCTTAGCTTAGGTTTAATTATCATTAAAAACATTTTTATTACTGGAAATATCATGTATCCTTTAGTTGGAATTGAAGGTTTAAAAACCAGCTGGAGTTTGCCTACAGACATAGAAAACTACTTTTATAATTACGCCAAAGCCTACGGTTATGCCATAACTCCAGAAGTTTATAGTCAGAGTTCCGTTTTAAGCTTAGTAAAAGGATGGGGTTTTCAAACGGGAATAGATGGGTTTTTTAATAAACTTATTCTTATAGTCTTAACGCTATTTCTGGTATTTATTAAGAAGTTCAAGAACAATAAAGCCATCATGTTTATTTATAGTGTGGCATTCTTACAACTTGGTATTCTGTTTGCTACTTCGCCTCAATTTAGGTTTTATATGCCTTTTCTAATCATACTTTCACTCTTTCTTATATCTGAAATTATTAAAACCAAAAAAGTTGCACAAAGCCTTATAATAGCTAGTACGATAGTTATTATGATTCCTTTATTTTTTTCCTTTCCTAATTTTAAAAACAGTACGTTTTCAATAAGTTATTTAATTGAACCACATGAAAACAGTCAGTTTAATACGGAATATAAAACTCTTGAAATAGGCAATACAAAAATTAATACTCCAACAAATATTGATTTTTTCTGGGGAACTGGAAACACGCCGTTACCAACTTTAAACAAACAACAATTAGAGTATTTTAAAACCCATTTTAAAGTGATTCCTCAACAACGAAGTAATAATTTAAAAGATGGTTTTTACTTGAAAGCATTGGATTAAAACCTCATAAAGTCTTCTTGAAAGATTTGTTTTAATCTCATCAACAATTCGTCAGCATGCTCTACAGAGAAAACCATAGGAGGTTTTATTTTTAGCACATTATTATCTTTACCATCTGTACTCATTAAAATTCCAAAATCTTTCATTCTATTAGCTAAATACGAGGCTTTCTCAGCCAATGGGTTTTTATTTTTATCAACCAGTTCAAAACCTAAAAACAAACCTTGTCCTCTAACATCGCCAATTATTGGAAATGGATTTTGAAGTTTTATTAATTCCTGTTTTAAATAACTCCCAACATTTAGAGCATTTTCCTGAAGCTTTTCATCTTTAATAACCTTCAAAACTTCTTTTCCAATAGCACAAGACACTGGGTTACCTCCAAACGTATTAAAGTATTCCATGCCATTTGCAAAAGCATTAGCAACTTCTTGTGTACAAACCACAGCTGCTAATGGGTGACCATTGCCAATAGGTTTTCCAATAGTTACAATATCTGGAATTACATCGTGTAACTGAAATCCCCAAAATGTATGTCCTACTCGGCCACAACCTGTTTGCACTTCGTCTGCAATGCAAAGTCCGCCCGCTTTTCTAACAGCTTGATAAGCTAATTTTAAATAATTTTCAGGAAGTTCCACTTGTCCGCCACAGCTAATAATACTTTCACATATAAAACCCGCTAAATTTCTGCCTTTTTCATGAATATTCTCTATCTGTTCATCAATATGTTTAGCATAATTTTCAGCTGTATTTTCACCTTGATACAAACCTCTAAACATATCAGGAAGTGGCACAATATGCGTGTGTTCTGGAGCTCCTTGCCCACCTTTGCCGTCAAACTTGTACGAACTAATCTCAATACAGGCATTCGTGTTACCATGGTAGCCAATTTCCACAGCAATCATATCTTTGGCTTTGGTAAAAGCTTTGGTCATCCGCAAAGCTAATTCGTTGGCTTCACTACCTGAATTTACAAAATGCACAACAGATAATTCCTGTGGAAACGTTTCCAACAACTCTTTTGCAAAACCATTAATATTATCATGTAAATAGCGTGAATTCGTATTTAAAACAGCCATTTGTTCTTGTCCAGCTTTTACCACTCTTGGATGTTCATGCCCAACATGAGCTACGTTATTTACGGTATCCAGATATCTCCTTCCAAAAACATCTATTAAGTAAACTCCTGCACCTCGTTCCATTTTTAATGGTTGTTTATAGGATAAACTCAAACTTTTTCCAAGGTGTTTTTTTCTAAAATTAAGAAGCTCTTTATTGGACTTATTTTGATGGGAATCCATACCATCATATTTAAATAGTACATTCGGATTTGTGCATAAACTACTCCATACAGACACATTATTCGGAAAAGCAACACCGGGAAAATCCTGTTGATAGTCCAACATATCTAACATGATTTGAAAATGTAAATGTGGCGACCAACTGCCATTTTCATTGGAATTTCCAACATAAGCCATCAAATCTCCTTTGTTGATTTTTTGTCCTTTTCTTACTAAGTTCAAACTACTTTCAGAGAGATGTCCGTACAAAGTATAAAACGGAATACCATTATCGGTTTTGTGTTCTAAAATTAAAGTTGGCCCATAATCTCTGTAATTTCCATTGTTATAAATGTTATATACCTGCCCGTCAAATGGCGTATGAATAGGCGTGTTTTCATTCACCCAAAAATCTACACCCAAATGCATGGTTCTATATTCCGAGCCAGAATTTCCTTCTTTCTGATAAGCTTTGGTACTGTAAAATGGTCTGGTTTCTAAATATCCACCAGCAAATAATGTATTTGGCTTTTCGACTTGGAGTCTGTTAATTTTAAAGGTAGTTAATTCTATATCGTTGTATTCGGTCTCATGTCCCAACCAAGTACTTCCTACACGCATATCCAAACTAAATACCTGATTGAAGTCAAGACTAGGAAATAAATTATTTAAAGAAACATCTTGTGTTTTAGCCCAATTTAGAAAAGCTATTTCATCAGGATGTGCAGAGAAACCACAAGCTCCTCTAAAACTAAAATGAGCCAGGTTTGCATCTAATTCCAGCCATCTTTTTAATACATCCCAGGCGGGTTTCTCACTAATTAACAAATAAGTATTATCCGGTTCTTTTTGTTTGTTTAAAGCAGATTTAGTCACACTAATAATCAAACGCATAGCAACCAAATGGTATAAAAATGGGAGCTCTTCTTCCTGCAAATAAAACTCTTTGTGATATCCAGAAACTATGGGTAAAGCAGCAGCCAACAAATCTGGTTTGCCCATTATGGCATATGCTATGGCAATAGCTAAGTCGTTTATAGGTTGACTATAAATAGCATCTCCATAATCGATTATGGCTGTAACGGTTGGATCTATCAAATTATCTGATACCAGAATATTATTATCGTTAGCATCGTTATGGATAACGGTTTTTCGGAGTTTTTTGTAGTCTTTCTGGAAGCCCTCAAATGACTTTTGAAAGTAAGAAACAATTTCCTGTTGTTCTTTAGAAAATAGTTTTAAATACTTGAAAGTCCATTCAGATTGGGCGATATCCCAATCGAATGATCTGTGAACTTTTGAATGTTTAAAACCTTCTAAAGCCTTTGTTATTTTTCCAGCTTCCCTTCCTAAACTAAAAAGTAACTCGTCATTTATGGGATTAACCGAAGACCATAATCTGCCATCAATCCAAGAAAGTAAACGAACATATCTGGTGTTTCCTTCAGCATCTTTTATAGAACTGATGTATTTTCCATGGATATCAGGAAAAACCTTAGGTGCATTCAAATTACTATTAGAAACATAGTTGAGAATTTCTTGCTGGAATTCTAAATACTCTAAGTCCTCATCTGGTCTGCCTATTTTTAAAATATAGCTTTCTGTTTTGGTTTTAAGTCTGAAATTAAAATCTAATTCTCCCGGTAAACTTTTTATTTCACCTTCAAGATTATAGAGATTTTTTGCAATTTCTTTGGCTCGATTCGGAAGTACTTTTATATGGGAATAATCGGCAGACATCATGTATATTTTATTTAAAAAATAAGAATAACGAAGTTAGTTTTTTTTAAATGAATAATTAGAACGAGATTCCTCATATTTCTAAAAATTGATTCATATTTTTATGGATTATAATACCAAAAACATTGAACAAAACAGAATTAAAAGAATTTTTAGATGCCAAGGTCATTCAATATAATCGACCAGATTTTATTGAAAGCGATCCCATTCAAATTCCACATCTTTTTAGTAAAAAAGAAGATATTGAAATTGCAGGCTTTCTCAGTGCAACCATTGCCTGGGGAAATAGAAAAAGCATTATAAACAATGCTAGTAAAATGATGGAACTACTAGATCATTCGCCGTATGAATTTGTAATAAATCACCAAGAACAGGATTTAGAAGCTTTGCTCCCATTTGTACATAGAACGTTTAATGGCACAGATTTTATCACTTTTATAAAGGCTTTACAGCATATTTACAAAAATCATGAGGGTTTGGAGGCTATTTTTTCAAGTGAAACAGATTCGTTACAAAATTCCATTCATCATTTTAAAAAGGTGTTTTTCGAAATTGAGCATTTACCAAGAACTCAAAAACATGTAAGTGATCCGTTAAAGAACTCGGCTGCTAAAAGAATTAATATGTATTTAAGATGGATGGTTCGCTCGGATAATACGGGCGTAGATTTTGGGATTTGGAAGGGTATTTCTCCTTCAAAATTATCCTGTCCTCTAGATGTACATTCTGGAAACATAGCACGAAAACTAGGTTTATTAAAACGCAAACAAAACGATGCAAAAGCCTTAGCCGAGCTAGACAAAGCCCTGCGAAAACTAGATTCCAACGACCCTGTAAAATACGATTTTGCACTCTTTGGCTTGGGTGTTTTCGAAGGATTTTAACAATTTATAAAAATGACTTACAATAAAACAATTTATCTTTAAGCTTTTAAATAATTATTATGAAACACCTCTTTTTACTACTTGCTACATTTTCAACGAGTTTGCTTTTTTCGCAAGCCATTAAAATTCCATTAGACACTACGGTTGTTACCAATCATACAGTAGCTATTAACGGACAAAACCTGTCTTATCAAGCCACGGCTGGGACACAACCTGTATGGAACAAAAAAGGCGAACCAATTGCGACTTTATTTTATACGTATTATAAAAAAAGTAATAGCGATAAGGAAAAACGTCCCATTATTTTTTCATTCAATGGTGGTCCTGGTTCAGCATCTGCATGGATGCATATTGCCTACACAGGTCCTGTAGTATTGAATATTGATGAAGAAGGTTACCCAATTCAACCCTACGGCGTAAAAGATAATCCGCACTCTATTTTAGATGTAGCAGATATTGTTTTTATAGATCCTGTAAATACGGGATATTCAAGAATGGTTGCAGATAAAGAAGGAAAATTACCAGATAGAAAAACATTCTTCGGAATTAATGCTGATATTAAATATCTGGCTGAATGGATGAACAATTTTGTTTCTAGAAATAACCGTTGGGAATCTCCAAAATATTTAATTGGCGAAAGCTATGGAGGTCCAAGAGTGATGGGCTTGGCAAAAGAATTACAGAACAAACAATGGATGTACTTAAATGGAGTGATTTTAGTATCGCCAGCCGATTATAAAATATATTCAACCAATCAGCCCATATATTCTGCCTTAAACTTGCCATATTTTACGGCAGCAGCTTGGCATCAAAAGGCACTTCCTAGCTCATTACAACAAAAAGATTTATTAGAGATTTTACCAGAAGTTGAAAGTTATGCCATTAATAATTTAATGCCAGCTATTGCAAAGGGTGGTTTTATTTCAGCTGAAGAAAAAGAAAGTGTAGCCGAAAAAATGAGTCTGTATTCCGGCTTGGATAAGAAAACCATTTTGGATCATAATTTAAATGTTCCAACCAGTTTTTTCTGGAAAGAATTGTTACGTGATGAAGGATTCACTATTGGTAGGTTGGATTCTCGCTATTTAGGAATTGATAAAATGACAGCAGGAAACTCTCCAGATTTTAATTCGGAATTAACGTCTTGGCTGCACTCTTTTACACCTGCAATCAATTATTATCTTCGTGAAGAGCTTAAATTTAAAACAGACATTAAATACAATATGTTTGGCGATGTCCATCCATGGGACAGACAAAATGATAATACGCGTGAAGGTTTGCGTTTAGCTTTGGCTCAAAATCCATATTTAAAAGTATTGGTGCAATCTGGTTATTACGATGGAGCAACTACTTATTTTGCTGCAAAATATACCGTAGGACAAATGGATCCGAGTGGAAAAATGAAAAATCGGTTTTCTTTTAAGGCCTATAGAAGTGGCCATATGATGTATTTAAGAAAAGACGACTTAAAAACAGCAACAGAAGATATTAGACAGTTTATAAAAGATTCAGACTCTAAAGGTAAAGCTGCTAAGTATTAGTTGTTAATTGTGATATAATCAAAATGCAACCTGTTTTGGTTGTAATAAAAGCATAAAAAAAGCACCGAATGAAAATGAATCATTTGGTGCTTTTTTAATTTCTAAATCGTAAATCAACGATCAACAATATCTAGCCTTTTAACCAAGCTTTACGTATTGATTTTTGAGTTTCGTTTGCCTTAGGGTTTTCAACTAAAGTTTTTCCTAAAGTATAAGATGTTTCAACCGTTGCTTTAATAACAACCTCTTCGCCATCTCTATTTACTTTTACTTCAATTTCTTGACCTGGCTCCCACATAAATACTTTTTGGAAAATTGAGTTAGCACTCATGATATTAACTTCTTCGCCATTTACAGCTTTAATAACATCGTTTGGTTTTACTCCATTGTCATGCCAAAAACTATTCTGACTTACTAAGCCATTAAAATAAATACTTCCATCAGCCTGATTTGCTCCAAAAATTAGAGCACCACTGTTTTGTAACAGATTCGTTTCTACTCTGCTCTCTCCCATTTCAAGGCCTACTTTTTCAAAGAATTTATTGTAATTAATTGGAACATCTCCAACAACATGAGTTTGTAAAAACTCTCCTATTGAAGGATAAGTCATTTCAGTAATTTCATCAATTAACTTGTCATCTTCAAACGGTTTGTTTTCTCCATATTTTTGAGAAAGTTGCTTCATTAATGAAAGAATTCCTCTGTTTCCATTACTTTCCTCACGCATTAATATATCGATACACATTCCAATTAAAGCACCTTTTTGGTAAACGTTGTAATACTGACTTGCATAAGGTTCATCTAAAACGTTTTCACTCATAATAGTAAAACTCATGGCATCGTTCATTCCTGAAGCTGTTTGAATTTTTTCAGTAATCTTCGCATAAAACTCGTCTTCAGAAATTAAATTCTGATCGACTTGAAATAAAGTCGCAAAATATTCGGTTACCCCTTCGTACATCCATAAATGCTTAGAAAATGTTGGATTGTTATAATCGAAATAGTGTACGTCTTCAGAATGTACGCTTAAAGGTGTTACAATATGAAAGAACTCATGTGAAACCACATCAATCATACTCTCTGCTAAAGCTTCAAACGGGATCGCTTCTGGCATTACTACAACTGTAGATGTGTGATGTTCTAGAGCGCCAAAACCTTTAGGTGATTTGGCATCTCCACGAGATAAATACAAGTAAATATCATATCTAGGTGTGCTGTTAATATCTCCTAAATATGCTTTTTGAGCTTCCATCATGGTTTTCATAGTCTCTCCAATAGCTTTTGCTGTATGTACTTGGTTTGGAGAATATATACTTAAAACAATTTTTATACCTCCTACTTCAAATTCTTCTACATCCAGATTTCCATACATCATTGGGTTATCTGTAATATCAAAATATCTAGGTGCAAAATAACTTGTAGTGACCGTTTTTCCATCTTCACTCATTTTTTCAGCTACATTTTGTAAAGCAGAAGTTCTTATAAAATCTGCTGGAGCCGTAACATCTAAAGTATATTGGTTGTTTTTTAAAGAATCGAAATACCCAATAAATCCGTGTAAGTTTAAAACATAGTTATCTGGTTCAATATTTGTTCCTGCTGGCGAAAAAGGCGTATCTCCACCAATACCTCCGGTTTCTTCAACGTCGAAAGTATCGTTCACCATATATGTAATATAGTCAAGTGCTGTTGCATTGCTAATAGTCCATGAGTTTGTGTCGATTTTACTTACAGAAAGTTCGTTACCTTCGTAATCAAAGGCTTTTAAATCTTCCACATATTTTCCAAAATCGCTCACAGAATAAGTTCCTTGAACTACTTTAGGTAATCTATAAGTAACTGTTTCAGCTGTAAATCTTCCAGGATTAATAACTACCGGAACCTGATCGTTAGATACTTTTGTTAAATTAATAGTTGTTACAATGGGTGTACTTACTGCTAAATCGGCAGAAGTTTTTGTCGATGTACCACAAGCAACAAGTAAAAAACTGATGCTAAAAATGGTTAATAATTTTTTCATTTTAATAGTTTAATGGTTTTAATAATAGTTGTAGGTATGACGACCAAAAATACAATGTGTTACATATATATGCCTTAAGTTTTTGTTAAAATCTAATACATTAGACACTTAGAACTTTAATATTATCTTCGCCTTATGCAAAACCCATTAATAAGCATCTTAACTCCTTTTAAAAACACAAACAAGTTTTTATATGATTGTATAGAATCTATACAAAATCAGACCTATACAAATTGGGAATTACTTATTATCGATGATAGTTCTACAGATAATAGCTACCAGATAGTCCATGAGTTTACCAAACATGACAAGAGGATTAAGCTTTTTAAAAATCCAGGTGAAGGGATTATCGAAGCTCTGAGATTTGCTTTAAAAAAAAGTTCCGGCATCTATATAACTAGAATGGATAGTGATGATATAATGACGCCTAATAAACTAGAAGCACTTCTGAATAATTTACAAAAACATGGAAAGAAACATCTAGCAACTGGCTTAGTCTCTTATTTTAGTGAAGACGGAATTAATGATGGATATAGAAATTACGAAACATGGTTAAATCAACTTACTCGAACCGGAAATAACTATTCTGAAATATATAAAGAATGTGTCATCCCTTCTCCGTGTTGGATGGTACATAAGAATGATTTATTTGCTGCCGATGCTTTTAACCCAAACGATTATCCTGAAGATTACGATTTAGCCTTTAGATTCTACAAACAGCAATTAAAAGTAATACCATGTAACCAAGTTTTACATCATTGGCGAGACTATAGTACAAGAACTTCCAGAACCCACGAACATTACGCACAAAACTACTTTTTAGAAATAAAGCTGAAATATTTTCTGGAATTGGATTTCGATACTTCAAAACAATTAGTTATTTGGGGAGCTGGTTTTAAAGGAAAAACAATAGCAAAACTATTAATTGAACGTCAGGTAGATTTTATCTGGATTTGTAATAACCCAAAGAAAATTGGAAAACACATTTACGGGCAGGAATTATATAGTTATACTTATTTAACCGAATTGAAACAAACCCAATGTATTATTACTGTTGCCAATAAACAATCTCAAAAAACGATTAGATCCTTCTTTGAGAACAAGAATAAAATAGCAACGACAGATTATTTTTTCTTTTGTTAAATTTTTTATGATATAATGAGGTTATCTTATAAAAGTTAAACACAAAATTTTAAATCTAGATTTTTTTAAAGAATTTAGTGATTTGATAACTAAATAATTTAATTTGTTGTTAAAAGGTTTTCTATTTCAGAGTAAACCTTATTTTTGTAATTAAACTAACAAGGAATGCAGTTTAAACATCCCGAACTTCTTTACGCTTTACTTGCGTTGCTTATCCCAATCCTTATTCATTTATTTCAGCTTAGAAAGTTTAAAAAGCAAAGTTTTACTAATGTAGCATTTTTAAAGAAAGTTACCTCTCAGACTCGAAAAAGTTCCCAACTTAAAAAATGGCTGATTTTATGCACTAGAATGTTGCTTTTAGCAGCTTTAATTATTGCTTTTGCTCAACCTTTTACGTCTAAGACAAATAAGTTAAACACTAAAAAAGAATCGGTTATTTATTTAGACAACTCCTTTAGTATGCAAGCTAATGGTCAAGAAGGTGAACTTTTAAAAAGAGCTGTTCAAGATGTTATAAAAAACGTAAATGAAACAGAAGAGTTGACTCTTTTTACTAATAATCATACCTTTAAAAATACAACTATAGGAGCTATTAAAAACGAACTCCTACAACTAGATTACACCTCAAACCAGTTAAACTACGATGCTCTTTTATTAAAAGCCAAGAACTTGTTTAATAACAATTCTGGACACCTAAAGCAACTGATTTTGATATCAGATTTTCAAACAAAAGAAACCAGATTTAATCCTATTTTAGACTCTTTAATGAGTATTCATGCGGTACAATTAAAGCCTGTAAATACTAATAATTTTTCAGTAGACAGTTTATATGTTTCAAACAAAACACCTTTAAACATAGAACTTACAGCAATAATTTCTAATCAAGGAACTGCTATTGAAAACGTACCAGTTTCATTATTTAGTAACGACAACTTAATTGCAAAAACAGTCATAGATGTTGAGAAAGATACACCTGCAAATTTTACAATAAATAACGAAGAAAAGATTATTGGAGAGATTGTAATTGATGATGATAACTTAAATTTTGACAACACGCTATACTTTAACATCAACAAACCTAATAAAACGAAAGTACTTGTTATTAATGAAAATGATGACAGGTTTTTAAAGCGAATTTTTACCGAGGAAGAATTCTTTTTCACCTCTGAAGCTTTATCTAATTTAAATTATAGCGACATTGAAAATCAAAATCTCATTGTTTTAAACGAGTTAGAAGACATACCTAATTCTTTAAGTACTGCGTTAAAAGCTTTTTCAGAAAAAGGAGGTTTTATTGTGATTATTCCTTCAGTAAAAAGCAATTTGCAGAATTATAATAATTTTTTATTGCCATATAACATGCGTTTTGATAAGCTCAATACTTCGGAAAAACGTATTACAACTATCAATTATTCGCACCCTTTATATAAAGATGTATTTAACAAGCAGGTATCCAATTTCCAGTATCCTAAAGCTGAAAGTTACTACCCAGTGCTTTCTCAAAATTCTACTACACCTCTAAAATTTGAAGATGGTAAAGCCTTTTTAAGTAAAAGTGGACAGGTCTATGTGTTTTCAGCGTCTTTAAAAACTGAAAATTCAAACTTTAAAAATTCGCCATTAATTGTACCTACGTTCTATAATATTGGAAAACAGAGTTTAAAAACTTCTAATTTATATTATACTATTGGTGAAGAAAACACCTTTGATATTTCTGTAACACTTCAACAAGACGATATTTTAACTTTGTCTTTAGGTGAAGAAAGCATGATTCCTCAACAACAATATTTCAACAATAAAGTACAAGTTACAACAACTGAAACACCTACCCGTGCTGGAACATACCATGTTAACAACAAAACTGAGCTTATAGAAAATATTAGTTTTAACTATAAAAGAGACGAAAGCATCTTGCAATACCAAGACCTGTCTGCCATTAAAAACATCCATGTGGCACAATCTGTTTCAAATTTATTTGATACGTTAAAAAGTGACTCAAAAATTAACGAGCTATGGAAATGGTTTGTTATTTTTGCATTAGGCTTTTTAGCTATTGAAATGCTCATCTTAAAATACTTTAAATGAACGTACTCTTAAAATCTGCCACAATTATTGACTCTAAAAGCGATTTCCATAATCAGACAGTCGATATCCTAATTGAAAATGGTGTGATTTCTAAAATATCAAAATCCATTAAGAATAGTAAGAACGTCAAGGAAATAGATTTAGTTAACCTTCATGTGTCTCAAGGTTGGTTTGATAGTAGTGTGAGTTTTGGAGAACCTGGTTTTGAAGAAAGAGAAACCCTGGAAAATGGTTTAAATACAGCCGCTTGGTCAGGATTTACTTCTGTTGCTTTAAATCCAAACACCAATCCAGTAATAGATTGTAATTCCGATGTTTCATTTATAAAAAATAAAGCTAGAAAACATGCTGTAAACCTTTATCCAATTGGGGCTTTAACCAAAGAAAGCAAGGGGATTGATTTAGCTGAATTATTCGATATGAAAAATGCAGGAGCTATCGCTTTTGGCGATTATAAAAAACCTATTGAAAATCCTAATTTGCTAAAAATTTCTTTGCAATATGCTAGCAATTTTGATGGTTTGGTACTTTCATTTCCACAAGAAAACAAGATTTCAGGAAAAGGAGTTATGAACGAACAACTTACAAGTACTTCCATTGGTTTAAAAGGAAATCCGAATATGGCTGAAGAACTACAAATTGTAAGAGACTTATTTATATTAGAATATACTGAAGGAAAACTTCATATTCCAACTATTTCCACAGCAAAATCTGTAGAACTCATTCGAGAGGCAAAACAGAAAAAACTCGATGTTAGTTGTAGTATTGCTATTCATAATCTTGTATTAACGGACGAAACTCTAACCACATTTAACACCAATTTCAAAGTATTACCTCCTTTAAGAACTCAAGAAGATATCAATGCTTTAATTGATGGTTTAAAAGACGGTACGATTGATATGATTACCAGTGATCACAATCCTATAGATATCGAACACAAAAAAATTGAATTCGATTTAGCTAAATACGGAACCATTGGCCTAGAATCTGCTTTCGGAATTTTAAACAACCGTTTTAGTACGAAAAAAACAATCGATTATTTAACCAAAGGAAAAAGCAGATTTGGAATACCTTCTCAAGTGATAGCCATTGGAAATAAAGCAGATTTGACTTTATTTAATCCTAATGGAAATCAGAAATTTTCGAAAGATGATATTAAATCCACCTCCAAGAATGCCATTTTCCTGGATTGCGAAACCAAAGGTGAAGTATATGGTATTGTTGCTAATAATAAACTTGTTTTAAATTAAATCTATGTCAAATCAAACCATTCAAGAAGGAAAAACGTTGGCTATTGTTAGTTATTTAACTTTTATTGGATTAATAATAGCTATAATAATGAATCTAGAAAAAAAGAATACATTTACTTTTTTTCATGTAAGACAAATGCTGGGTTTAATCCTAATGCTACTTTTTTCAAATTTAGTTGAAGAATATGTAAATAGTTGGTTAGGAACTAGCTTTTGGATAATTACTTTTGTTTGCTGGCTATTTGGAATTTTTTATGCTGCAAAAGGAGAAGCAAGACCTATTCCTGTTATTGGAGAAAAGTTCCAAGAGTGGTTTAGAAACATTAATTAAATAATTATATTTTGAGCTTATCATACATTACAAGACCATCTACTTTAAAGGAAAATGCCCCATTATTAATTTTGTGTCATGGTTATGGTAGCGATGAAAACGACTTGTTTTCCTTTGCTTCCGAATTACCTGAAGAATTGTTTATCATTTCGTTAAAAGCACCTTATCAGCTCCAACCCTATGGAAATGCCTGGTATGCTATTAATTTTGATGCAGAGCAAAACAAATGGAGCGACGATGAGCAAGCAAAAATATCTAGAGATTTAATAGCTGATTTTATAGATGAAGCATGCAGCAAATATCCAGTAAACAAGGATAATGTTACTATTCTAGGTTTTAGTCAGGGTACAATTTTAAGCTATGCTGTAGCATTAACTTATCCTGAAAAAATAAATCAAGTTATTGCTTTAAGTGGTTATATCAATGAGAATATTATTCCAAAAGACATGTCTAAAAAAGACTATTCACATTTAAGCTTTTATTGCTCTCATGGTAATGTAGATCAAGTATTACCTGTAGAATGGGCAAGAAAAGCACCTAAGTTTTTAGAAGCTTTAAATATAGAGCATCAATATTCAGAATTTCCTGTAGGACATGGTGTTGCTCCTCAGAATTTTTATGAATTTAGAAAATGGCTCCTCGATAAAATATAACCTTTTATTGCGTTTGATACAAAAACGAATCGATTAACTTAAACTTTAACTCATCATTTTCAGTAATTTCATAATATAGTAATAATTCTCCCCAATATTTTCCATCAGAAAAATTGGTAATAATCCATTTGTGATTTAAAATTCTAATGGAATTAATCAACATCTTACCCTCAGTCATTGATGCATAAGGAATAAGAGGGTGTTCTTCAGTTTTTAATAAATTTAACTCGTAAATTTCATCTTTAATAAATGGAATTAATTCAGCCACATTGTAACCTTGTTCTTCAAAATAAGACATAGCTGCTTCAGTTTGGTCTAATTTAAATTCAGATAATGTTAAAACTTGATCTCTTAACTCAGAAATAGTATCCTTATAGCTTTCCTTTTGTCCTAAAATTCTTTCGTATTTCACATTATAAGCATCTAGAATATTTTTAGAATTTACATATTGAAAAACAACAAGTAAAAGTGTAAAAATAAACAAGTACATAAATATTTTAGTCTTCATTATATAGTAATTTGTAAGTTATCGTAAGCCAAAAAAACGTTTTCTGGTAAGGTTTGTTGAACATCGTCATGAAATCCCATTAAATGACTAATATGTGTTAAATAAGCTTTTTTAGGGTTTACTTTTTTTATAAAATTCAAAGCTTCTTCTAAATTAAAATGTGTAGCATGTGGCTCTTGCCTCAAGGCATTAATAACAAGTACATCCAAATTCTGTAATTTTTTGATTTCTTCATCTGCAACAGTTTTCATATCTGTTAAATAGGCAAACTTATCAAATCTATACCCAAAAACCTGAAGATTATAATGCATACCATCTATAGGTGTTACTTTCAAATTAGCTAGTGAAAATGGCTCATTTTTAACCTCATTTAAAAGAACTCCTGGTGCACCTGGATATTTATTTTCAGTTTTAAAAATATAATCAAATCTTCTGGTAAGCTCATCTATTACACGCTTATGCGCATAAACAGGAATGTCTCCCTGTCTAAAAAAAAACGGTCTAATATCGTCCAAACCTGCTGTATGGTCTGCATGTTCGTGAGTAAATAAAATACCATCTATTTTAGTGCAAGAATTACTAAGCATTTGCTGTCTGAAATCTGGTCCACAATCAATTACATATGCAAAAGAATCCCACTCGATGAGAACGGAAACCCTGAGACGTTTATCTTTAAAATTAGCGCTAAGGCAAACAGGATGCGTACTACCAATAACTGGAATTCCTTGAGATGTTCCCGTGCCCAAAAATGTTATTTTCAATGAGATATATTTTGAAACAAAAATAAGGTTATTTTTTTGTTTAACACGGTAATTCAATACCTTTGTGATTAAGATTTAATCCAAACTAAGAATGGAAATTAGCTTAAAAGGCGATAAAGAATTTAACGAAATACCTTCAATAAAAACCAAAGCACTTCGTATAAATCTAAATGAACATATTTATGGAACTTTTGCTGAAATTGGTGCCGGACAGGAAACTGTAAGGCAGTTTTTTAGAGCTGGTGGTGCGTCTGGAACAATTGCAAAAGCCATGTCTGCTTACGACAAGGATTTTAGTGATGCCATTTATGGTATAGAGGAAGATGGACGCTATGTAACTGAAGCGCGTTTACATAAAATGTTAGATCATGAAATTAATCTTATAGAACAACGATTAATAAGAGATAAGCATCCAAATAAATTATTCTTTTCCTATGCCAATACTGTAACCACCATAGATTTTGCTAAACAGTACAAAGGACATGGTTGGGTTGGAATTAGATATCAAGTGGAACCTTATCAAGAATATAACGAAATTACATTACACCTTCGTTTTAAAGAAAACGATGCTCGCTTACAGCAAGAAACTTTAGGGACTTTAGGGACCAACTTAATTTATGGCGCCTACTATAAATATAATGAACCTAAAAAATTACTTCGTTATTTATACGACCATTTAGATAAAGATCAATTAGAAATAGATACCATTAACTTTTCTGGACCTATTTTCGAAGACGTTGATAACCGTTTAATGAGTCTACAATTGGTCAAAAATGGAATGACAGATGCCGTAATGTTTGCTCCTGATGGGAATAATGTTCTTCCTGCAAAAGTTTTATATAAGAAAAATATTTTAGCCTTACGTGGTAGCTTTAGACCTGTAACTAAAGTAAACATGGATATGTATCAAAGATCTTACGACATGTTTATTAAAGAGAATAAAGTTGATGTTGATAAAACTCAAGTGGTTTTTGAAATTACTCTCTCCAATTTACGTGCTGAAGGAGAAATTGACGAACAAGATTTTATGGACAGAGCCAAATTACTTTGTTCTTTAGGGCAAACTGTATTAATTTCAAACTTTCAAGAATACTATAAATTAGTTGAATACTTCTCTCAATATACTAAGAGTAGAATGGGCTTGTCCATGGGAGTTAATAATCTAATAGATATTTTTGATGAGAAATATTATCGTCATCTAAGTGGTGGAATTCTAGAAGCTTTCGGCAAGTTATTCTTTAAAGATTTACGTGTTTACTTATATCCAATGGAGGATGAGAATGGCGAGTTGATAACCAGTGAAAACTTAAAAGTGCATCCACGAATGAAAGAGTTGTATAAATTCTTTAAATACAATGGAAAAGTTGTGGATATTACAGATTACGATAGCAGCATTTTAAATGTATTTTCACGAAATGTGCTCAAAAAGATATCAGATGGGGATGAAGGTTGGGAAACTATGCTACCAGAAGGAGTTTCTAAGTTAATTAAAGAGAAAAGCTTGTTTGGTTGCGAAACTGAAGAGACCTTTAGAAATGAATAAAAACTAAACACTATATGTCATTCAGAATGAAACGATGAACCTCATAAGTAATTAAGGTTTTTAAATCTTACTTCCTTCTGAATGACATTTTATATTTTATTTCAATATCTGTGCTGTATGCTCTTTTGTTTTTACCTTTAAAATAACATCTTCAACAATACCGTTTTCATCTATTACAAAAGTAGTTCTATGAATACCTTCGTATTCTCTTCCCATAAATTTTTTTGGTCCCCAAACACCAAATGCTTCAATCACTTTTTTATCTTCATCTGCTAATAAAGGATACTGGAAATTATATTTATTTTTAAAATTACTCTGCCTTTTTTCGCTATCTGCACTTACTCCTAGAATCTCGTAACCTGCTTTTTGAAATCTAGAGTAATTATCACTTAAATTACAAGCTTCAGCAGTACATCCTGGCGTACTGGCTTTTGGATAAAAGAACAATACTAGTTTTTTTCCTTGAAAATCTTTTAAAGAAATGCTATTTCCATCTTGATCTTTTGCTGTAAAATCTGGTGCTTTATCTCCTGGTTTTAAATTTGTCATAGTATCTTTGTTTTAATTCAATTTTTGTAAAAATACAACTTATGTCTAAGCAAGAAAAGGTAGAATTCGTTATAAAAACGTTAAAGGAGCTATATCCAACCATACCTGTACCTTTAAATCATAAAGATCCTTACACCTTATTAATTGCGGTTTTAATGTCTGCACAGAGCACAGATGTTCGCGTGAATCAAATTACTCCAAAATTATTTGCAAAAGCAGATAATCCGTACGATATGGTTAAACTAAGCGTAGAAGAAATCAGGGACATAATTAGACCCGTAGGTCTATCTCCTATGAAAAGTAAAGGGATTCATGGTCTGTCGCACATATTAATTGACAAACACAATGGTCAAGTACCTAAAACTTATAAAGAATTAGAAGAATTACCAGCTGTAGGACATAAAACGGCAGCTGTGGTCTTATCGCAAGCTTTTGGAATACCTGCATTTCCAGTAGATACACATATACATAGATTGATGTATCGTTGGGGATTTACAAATGGGAAAAATGTGGTTCAAACAGAAAAAGATGCTAAACGCTTATTCCCTAAAGAAATTTGGAACGATTTACATCTACAAATTATTTGGTATGGACGTGAATATTCTCCAGCAAGAGGCTGGGATTTAGATAAAGACATCATTACTAAAACCATTGGAAGAAAAAGTGTGTTGAAAGCACACCCTCAGTACAAACCTGAATAAAAACCTAAAGCTTCTAAAAACAAAAAAGTCCTAACGACTAATTAGGACTTTTTCAAAGTTTAGTTGAGAAGCGCTTCAAACTTCATCTTATTACAATTTATAACACTTAAAGCCTTCGAATAATCAAGAAGAAACTGTATGGTTTCGTCTTTTGGGTTCAAATCAATTTGCTTTTGGGGATTTTTTTGAGAGTAAAGTTTTGCCATTAAAAATGTTTTATGGGTTTATTTACAATCTAAACGAAGCAAATCTATTTTTATTGTTTAATTAGTTAAAATAATATTATGTTTATCAATTATCTTTCTCATATTAATTAAAGCATAACGCATTCTGCCTAAGGCCGTATTGATACTTACTCCTGTATTATCAGATATTTCTTTAAAGCTCATATCTCTGTACATACGCATCATTAATACTTCTTTTTGGTCTTCTGGTAATTCTTCAATAACCTTTCTAATATCAGACTCTACCTGCTCTTTTATAATGCTTTTTTCTGCATCTAAAGTACTATCACTTAGTACAGAAAATATATTAAAATCTCCTGTATTACTAAATTTAGGCATACGAGTATTCTTTCTAAAGTGATCGATAACCAAATTATGAGCTATACGCATAACCCAAGGTAAAAATTTACCTTCCTCGTTATATTTACCTCTTTTTAAGGTTTTAATAACTTTGATAAACGTGTCTTGAAAAATGTCTTCAGCCACATCTTTATCATAGACTTTGGAATAAATAAAACTGTAAATTCGTTGTTTGTGCCTGATAATTAAAACCTCTAAAGCAGGTTCATCACCATTAATGTAGTTGCAAACTAGCGTAGCATCTGTGATAAGTTCGTTTCGCATAATTATTACTTTAAACATAAAGAAGTCTCTATGTTTTTTGGGGTTAAATAACTTTTTAAAGTAATATTATGCTATAGGCTAGACGAGTGATTTTAAGATTAGTAAGTTCCAAATATAATAACATTCTTGTATAAATAGCAAATAAAGTTTTATTTTTTATAAAAAAATATTCGATAACATTCCATTTTTTAGGCTGATTTACTTATAGTATCTTTGCAAAATTATCGCCTATATAATTTATGAAACGTAACATTTCCGAAGTAAATCCGAAAGAAAACATCATTATTAAAGGTGCTAGCTTGCACAATTTAAAACATATTGATGTTGTAATTCCCAGAAATAAATTAGTAGTTATTACAGGTTTATCGGGCTCTGGGAAATCTAGTTTAGCTTTCGATACACTTTATGCCGAAGGACAACGTAGATACGTGGAAAGTTTGTCTAGTTACGCCAGACAGTTCTTAGGAAGACTCAACAAACCTAAGGTTGAATACATAAAAGGTATTGCTCCTGCAATTGCTATTGAGCAAAAGGTAAACTCTACCAATCCGCGCTCTACAGTTGGAACTTCTACAGAAATATATGATTATTTAAAACTATTATTTGCTAGAATTGGAAAAACCTATTCTCCAAAATCTGGAAATGAAGTTAAAAAAGATACGGTTGCAGATGTTCTAAATTATATTAAAACCTTTGATGAGGGTGAAAAACTCCTACTCCTCGCTCCTATTTATTTAGAAGAAGGTCGAACTATGGAGGATAAACTAAAAGTCCTTCAGCAACAGGGTTATGCCAGAATTAAAGTTGATGATAAGGTTCAAAGAATTGAAGAAGTAAAAAGCATTTCTATAACTGAACCGGTTTATTTAGTGGTTGATAGAATAATTACTAAAAACGAAGAAGATTTTTATAACCGTTTGGCAGATGCTATTCAAACTTCATTTTTTGAAGGGAAAGGCGAATGTTATGTAGAGTCTTTAAAAGATAATAAGCAAAGATCTTTTAGCAATAAATTTGAATTGGATGGCATGGACTTCTTGGAACCTAATGTACATTTATTCAGTTTTAATAATCCGTATGGCGCCTGTCCAAAATGTGAAGGTTATGGAGATATTATTGGTATAGATGAAGATTTAGTTATTCCAAATACGGCTTTATCTGTTTATGAAAATGCCATTTTTGCCTGGCGAGGCGAAAGTATGAGTTGGTATCGAGATCAATTGGTAAACAACTCGCATAAATTCGATTTTCCCATTCACAAACCCTTTTTTCAATTAAGTAATGCGCAAAAGCAACTTATTTGGGATGGCAATAAGTACTTTGAAGGTTTGAATTCTTTTTTCGCCGAATTAGAATCCAAAGCGTATAAAATACAAAACCGTGTGATGCTTTCTCGTTACAGAGGAAAAACCAAATGTAAGGCATGTGGAGGAAAACGTTTAAGGCCAGAAGCAGACTATATAAAGATTGCCGATGCTACCATTACCGATTTAGTAGATTTGCCCTTAGATAAATTATCTGCTTTTTTTAAAAATTTAGAATTAAACAAATACGATCTAAAAATTGCAAACCGTCTACTTAAAGAAATAAACAACCGTTTGTTATTTTTAGAAAATGTAGGTTTAAATTATCTGACTTTAAACCGAAAATCAAACACACTTTCTGGAGGTGAAAGTCAGAGAATTAACCTAGCAACTTCTCTTGGAAGTAGTTTGGTTGGCTCTATGTATATTCTAGACGAACCTAGTATTGGTTTGCATCCAAAAGACACCGAAAGGTTGATTGGCGTATTAAAATCTCTTAGAGACTTAGGCAATACGGTGATTGTGGTGGAGCACGACGAAGATATTATGAAAGAAGCCGACGAGGTTATTGATATTGGCCCGGAAGCAGGAACTCTTGGTGGCGAAGTTGTTGCCACCGGAACATTTAAAGATATTCTAGCTTCAAACTCTTTAACTGCTCAGTATTTAAATGGCAAACTTGAGATAAAAGTTCCTGAAAAACGAAGAACTTCTAAATATCAAGTAAATATTCTTGGCGCTAGAGAGAACAACTTAAAAAATATAGATGTTACCATTCCGCTTGGAATGCTTACAGTTATTACTGGAGTTTCCGGAAGTGGAAAAAGTACTTTAGTTAAGAAAATACTATATCCAGCACTTCAAAAACAACTCACAGATTTTGGAGATAAACCCGGGCAGTTTTCAGAATTAACTGGAAACTTTAGTAATATTAAACAGATTGAGTTTGTAGATCAAAACCCTATCGGTCGTTCGTCTCGTTCCAATCCAGTTACATATATAAAGGCCTACGACGATATTCGTGCCTTATATGCCAGTCAGAAATTGAGTAAGATTAGAAACTATCAACCCAAGCATTTTTCTTTTAATGTGGATGGTGGACGTTGTGAAACCTGTAAAGGTGAAGGCGAAGTAACCATCGAAATGCAATTCATGGCAGATGTACATTTAACCTGTGAAACCTGTAATGGAAAACGCTTTAAAAAAGAAGTTCTGGAAGTTACTTTTAATGAGAAAAATATTGACGACATTCTAAATCTGACCATTGATGATGCCATTAGCTTTTTTGAAAAGTCTGAGCAAAATAAGATTAAAGGCAAATTACAACCATTACAAGATGTAGGTTTAGGTTATGTTACCTTAGGTCAAAGCTCATCTACCCTTTCGGGTGGAGAAGCACAACGTATAAAATTAGCATCATTTCTAGGAAAAGGAAGCAAGAGCGATAATACTTTGTTTATTTTTGATGAACCAACAACGGGATTACATTTTCACGACATTCAAAAACTCTTAAAATCTTTTAATGCCTTAATAGAGAAAGGACATTCAATTTTAGTGGTAGAACACAATTTGGAATTGATAAAATGTGCCGACTATATTATCGATTTAGGTCCTGAAGGTGGTGAATATGGTGGTCACTTAGTGGCTTCAGGAACACCTGAAGAAATTGTTGCCAATAAAAAATCTATTACCGGTTCATATTTAAAAGAAAAACTCTAATAAAACATAAAGGCGAAAAATGCCACTCCTACAGCAACTAAGCTAACTATAGGAAAAAACAAAAGTGTTATCAGGCTACATTTAAAATAGCTTTTTAACCAACTTTGTTTGTAAAAACGTTTAAGGGCAATAAATAGATATATAAATATGGATAATACGATTATTGTATCTATCCAATCAGGAATATCTACAATTAGATTTATCCCAACAATTAAACTAAATACAGTAAATATAAATGCAAAAAAGTAAAAGCTAAACACCAGATGATGTGCATAGCGCCCACTTTTTCTATAAAATAGCTTTAATAATAAAGCAAATAGTGGCAAAACAAAGAACATGGCAATGGGTACGGTATCATAAAAAGTTTGTAGAATACTTCCTCCCTGTTTGGACTTCAGAAACTTCAAAGCTTGTGCATATAAACGTTTTTTAAACGCACTATCGGTTTCTTCCAAACCCATGGAAGTTAAAATCTCTTTATCTGGAGCGTTTATTTTTATTAAGGAATCTACTTTTGTACCAGCAAAACTAATGTCATTTTTTTTAGAATTAAAATTTTTATCTGAAACTAATGAGTCTATTTGCTTTTCGGTCATTCCAGAAAATACAGCCGTTTTTTTAAGAGCAATCCTCGCTTCTTCTCTATCTAAGGAATCTTTTAGTTTTAAAGCTAAAACTTCTTCTTCTGAAAGCGAATTTATATCAACATGTTCTTCAAAAGCACTAGCAAGACCTTTATCCATATCACTTGCTTGTTCATTGGCTTTAAACGAAAATAAAAAGAAAAAAACAATAGCAACAAACAGATACATCTGTGCTGGATGTAAATATAATAAACGTTTACCTTCTATAAACTTCCTTGCTAAATACCCGGGTTTTATTAATAAAGGAATAAAACTTTTAAAAAAACGCGCATCAAAAGAAAAGTAATTACTTATTGTATTATAAAATAAGACACCTAAAGTTAACTCATCTTTGTCTTTCTGACCACAATGAGGACAGAATTTAAAATCGCTATCAAAAGAGTTTTCACAATTTTTGCAAATAGTTTGGTTGGTTGACATTACTTTTAAAATTGGTTCTATAAATGTATAAAAAAGAGAGTATTTATTACTTATTTAAAAATAATTTAATAGATATGCGATTGTTAAGAGTTATAATTTTTAAATAAAACAAATTTTAAGACACTTATTAACAAGACTTTACACCTAGACAGTTCTAAAAATCCGATTTTGGCATGTTGTTTGTTTTATACTTGACACGTTTCATTTTAAATCTAACAATTATGAAAAAATTTATGTTTTTAATAACAGCTTTAGTCCTGAGCGGGCTAACTGTTAGCGCAACAACTACCAACAAACCAAGTTCTATTGATAATACAACAGCTTTGAGAGGTTATGGTAATTCTTTCATATTTGTTGAAAATGGAGTTGAGTTCTCCATATTCCCAGATGGACAGTTCGATTTTTATATGCCATCATACGGACCAAATATAAGTGTTTATAGTCCTGGAATAAGTATCAGTTTTAACTCTGGATACAATTACAATCCGTTTTTACAATACGATGAATTCGGAGCCATTATTCAAGTGGAACACGTACCAGTTTATTACGATTATTATGGTCGTGTAAATCAAATTGGAAATGTGTTTATTAATTATAACAGTTTTGGAAACGTATCGCGAATTGGAGGGCTTTATATTCACTATAACTCTTATAGAAGATATGCTTATTATACGGGATATATCAATGCGTTTAATCCGTACTACGTTTACAGACCTTGGCATGGATATTACCGGGTTCCAGCCTACAACCACTGTGTTGTTTACCACAGACCTTATAGACAATATTACACGCCTATTAGATATAATTACAACAGACCTTATACAAACAATTACAGACGTTCTACTGCTGTTGCAACAAGACGAGGTAATACAATTAAAAGAAGAACTGAGTTGGCCACAAGACCTACTCGTGCAAACAATACTCCAAGAAGAGATGTTGGAACTGCAAAACCTAGATCAGGAAATCAAGTTGCTGCTCAGCCTAGAAATACGAACAATACGGTAAGGCCACGTACTGGTTCTCAAGCTAATTCACCTAGATCTAATAATCAGGTAGCACCAAAGCCTAGAACAGCAACTAATACAGTAAGACCATATAAAGGTTCAAGCAATAACTCACCCAGATCTAACAATCAGGTTGCACCAAAGCCTAGAACCGTTACTAATACTGTAAGACCTAGAACTAATTCTCAAATGAATTCTCCTAGATCTAAAAGCCCAGCAGTTTCAAAGCCTAGGACTCAAACTGGAGGGAATTCAGCAAGACCTGAGTTTAAACAGAATGTAGCTAGTAGAAAACCAAAGCAAGTAAATAATCGTACATACAGTAAAGATCGCAATAAGAATCAGATGGCTTCAAATAATAGAAGCAGAAGGTAATTAAATTTTGGTTGGTTAGTTGGAAAGTCCTGCAAGTAGTTTGCCTCAAAGCAACATTGTGGGATTTTCCTTTTTTTAGTTTTTATTGATTCTTAATATTTTATTTAATAAGATTGAAATATCATCAGATAGATTAAGCCAATACACTAAAAAGCCATAGCTTAAAGAAATCAGCAAACTTTTTAGAGCAATATTTACAATTGGATGAAATGGAAAGTCCCAGAAATAAAACACACCTAAACTTACTAACAAAAGCAAAATAACCTTTACGGTATTTGCAGTAAAAGGCAACATTTTAAACTTAATATATACAAAGACAATTTTAGATATGTTGTAAATTAGAATAGCAATAAACGTTGCAAAAGCAGCCCCATTTATTCCATATAAAGGAATAAAAATCATATTTAGGACTACTGTTAGTACAGCCAGAAAAGCACCTAAAACTAGAACCATTCTGTAATAATCACTATTAAAAAGGATAGCATTATTATTTCCTAACAAGCTATCAAGCAACTTAGTAAGACCAATTATAAATACAACTATCAATCCATCAACATAATTTTCATCAATCAATTTGTAAAGTTCATTAATATTTAAAATAATTAATAGAAATATAAACCCTGATATAATAAATAAGGTTAAGGAACTTTTTTTATAAAGAATCTTTAAATCAATTTTATTTTTTTCGTTTAAAAGTTTTGCCGTTAACGGATTAACAATTTGATACATAGACCTGTAAGGCACTCCAATAACCGTAGCAATATAAATGGCGACTCCGTAATAAGCAACGTTTTCAATGGCTTCGTAGCGATTAATCATAAACTTATCTATTTCTAAAATCACATTTGCTACAGAACCTGCAATAATTATTAAAGTCGTGTATTTTAAAATAGACTTAAGATTCGGGATTCTTTCAAATTTTAACTTTGGAAAACGAAGACTAAAAGCATACAACTTCATAATAAGCATTCGCATAGCATAAACACCAACGACACTGTAAATAAACTGATCTACTGTCAAGAATCCTGCATACAACATAAGAAGCAAAGCTGTTGTACAAACTCTATGAAACACCTCTTTCATAAAGTTACCAAACACAGTTTGCATTTGTACTTTAGACCAAGCATAAAAAACTTCGAAGTAAGCAAAAGTTATGGCTGCAATATAAATAAGCCACACATAATCGACTACAATAATATTGTCTCCTGCTAACCATGTACTTATAAATGAAAAAGCGAAGTATCCAATAAGACCAAACGGAATAATTACCAATAAAGGTAAAAATAACATTAGGGTTAAAAAGCTATTTTGAGATTGCTTTGTTTTAAAGGAAGAATAAAATTTCACGATAGTATTATGAACACCAAAAGCCATAAGGGGCATCATAATATTAGCCGTAGAAAGTAAATAGCTTACCAATCCGAAGTACTCGTCACTTAAAAAAGAAGTATATAAAAACATAACATTTATAGCTCCAATTCCAAAGCCTAGATAAGTAATAAGCGTGTTTTTTATAGACTGATTTACTACAACTCCCATAAAATCAATTTAGATAAAGATTCGGTTAAAGCTTGTCTACTATATTTTTGCAATCCGATAGCATGAGATTTTAAATTCCCTTCTTTATATGATTTATAAAAATTTAAGAGGGTCCTTTTTATGGCATCGTGATCTTGATAATTAAAATAGGATCCGGTATTGGTTTCTTTAAGAATAGTTTCAACATCTGAATCTTTTGGACCAATAGCTAAAATTGGTCTATTAGAAACCATATATTCAAATAGTTTTCCTGGAATAATACATTTAGTTTCATCGGAATCTATTTCAATCAATAATAAAACTTGAGATTTTTTTTGAAATTCAATCGCCTTATTATGTGTTACATAACTATGTTTATTTACATAAGAGCTTAAACCATATAATTTTAAAGTTTCTAATACATCTGCACTAACTGAACCTATAAAATGAAGTTCTAAATCTTTAGCAAAATCTGCATGCTCCTCTAGAAGTTCTTTTAAAACTTTCCAGAGTACTTCTGGGTTTCGTTTAGACAATAAAGAGCCAATATGGGCTAAAGTAAACTTTTTATCAAGTGGTGGATTCCCAACCGAGTTTCTATCGTAACCATTAGTAATTACCGAAATGGGCTTGTCTGTAATATTTGAAAACTCCTTTTTTGTTACTTCACTAGTCACTATAATTTGATTGGCCTTTTGAAGAACTTCTTTTTCTAACGCCTTGTGTTTCTGTTTGGCGTAGTTAGTAAGTTTTAATTGTTTATGATATCCAATAGTTGTCCAAGGATCTCTAAAATCTGCTATCCAATTAACTCCTGAACTTTTTTGTAATTTGAGCCCGATAAGATGCAAACTATGTGGAGGTCCTGTTGTAATAACAGTTTCTATATTATAATCTGATATATAGGTATCCAAATATCTAAATGAAGGTCTTACCCAACTCTTTCTAGCATCTGGAATAAAAAAATTTCCACGTACAAAAAGCAGTAATTTATCTATGATTGATTGTTGCTTATCCTTAGGAATAATCCCTTTACTTATGGTCTTGGATTTGGATTTAGATAAAAATCCAGCAAATTTATAAGGTTCTTTTATGGGTTGTTTTAGAATAGTAATTTCATTTGAAACTTCTTCTAAAAGAGTTTCATCTATAATGGGATAACTGGGGTTTGATGGCACATAAACAACTGGCTCTATACCAAATTCTGGTAAATATTTTACAAACTTCAACCAACGTTGTACTCCTGGACCTCCAGCTGGTGGCCAATAGTACGCGATTATAAGAACCTTGGTTTTAGTCATTTTTACAGTCGTAAAGTCTTAGAATGAATTTAAGATTTATCTTCCTTCTTAAAATTATAGAACAAACCTCCAAGAAGCAATAAAACAAATATTATAGAGCTTGCCAGTGCAATATTACTACCGGTTTTTACAACCTGTGGTTCAAATTTAAATTCTATGTCATGATTGCCTGCAGGAATATTCATTCCTCGTAATACGTAATTTACGCGTGTATGTGGGGCTAATTGTCCATCTATATACGCATTCCAACCATCTTTATAATAAATTTCAGAAAACACAGCAAAACCATCAACAGCACTAGAAGATTTATATTTAATATAATTGGGCTTATAGGTTTCAACTTTAATTGTAGCAGTAGTATCTATCATAATATCTTCCTTTAAAAAAGAAGCATATTTATCATCGGTCATCATAATAGCTACTTTTTTAGTGTCTAAACTGTCAAGAGCTTTTATTTCATCGTTTGCCGAGTTAACAAACTTAATGTTTTCAATAAACCACGCATTTCCATTGGCATCTGGATTGGTGTAAGGAAACGGATTTCCTTCTTCATCTTCAGCTATAATATATTTAGTATTCAACATGTTTAACACGTTGATGTTGTTTTTTGAAATATAAAAATCATACAACTCATCATAACGTTTTAATTTGGCTGCATGATAGCCCGATAAAGAATTGTAGAAATAAGAGGCTTTAGCTGGGGCTCGAGAAACCAAATCAAAAACTCTAAAGTTTTCTGAATCTTGCATGATAGCTTTATCAACTTCAGTAGCTTGATACGGTTTATTCATTCTTATGGAAGGCACAAAAGAATCGTTGTTAACATAACGTCTATCTACACCCACCAAGTCGATTAAAATTAAAACTGCAAAAGCCATAATTACTTTTGTTTCGGAAAGTTTCTTTTTCAAAAATAAATAGATGGTTCCAGCTGCAATTAGAACTAAAATTAAAGTTCTAAACGTATCTGCCGTAAAAAAGGCTTTTCTGTCTGCAATTAAGGCGTCCATAAATTGTTGGCCAAAATTCTGACGATAATACCCATCGCTTCCTCCAACAAAATTAAACAAGGATGATTTAAACAATAAGAAAACTACAGCCAACCCAGCCGTTATAATTACTGTATATTTTAAGGCTTTTAGTTTTTCTTCTTCTTTATTAAAATTATTAAAAAGCTTTACAAGTCCAAAAATGGCTAAAACAGGAATACATAATTCTAGAATAACTTGAGTAGAACTTACTGCTCTAAATTTGTTGTAAAGAGGTATGAAATCTATAAAAAAATCGGTTATAAACTTAAATGGCTGACTATCTCCATATGATAAAATTAAGGATAATAAACTTCCACCAACAAGCCACCATTTTAAACGACCTTTTACTAAAAACAGCGCAAATATAAATAAGAAAATTACAACTGCTCCAATATAAGCTGGAGCTTCCACAATAGTTTGTTTTCCCCAATAAGTAGGTGTTTGTTTGGCATATTCTCTGGCTTCCAATGGTGGAACTCCTTGCTTTAAAAAGAACTGGTAAGACTCTGAATCCTTTCCAACATCTTCATGACTACCACCTCCCATAAATCTAGGAATATACAAATTGAAGGTCTCTAATATGCCATAACTGTATTCTGTAATATAATCTCTATCAAGTCCGGTTGTAATTTCTTTTGGAGAACCATCTTCATTTATGGTTAATTCACTAGGTCCTCTGGTACTTACTTTGGCGTACTCTTGGGTTGCTAAGATATTTGTTGCGTTAAGTCCAATAGCTAAAACAACGGCTAATGATAAAATGCCCACAGTTTTAAAATAATGGGATAATTCTTGTTTTTTATAAGCATCTACTAAATAAGCAATTCCTAAAACAAGTACTAAAAACATCAAATAGTAGGTCATTTGAAAGTGATTAGCCACTAACTCCAATGCCATAGCAACAGTAGTTAGCAGAAATCCGAAAATATAGCGCTTTCTAAAGGTTAATAAAATACCACTTAAAACCAAAGGCATATAAGCAATTGCATGCGCTTTACTATTATGTCCAACCCCCAGTATAATAATTAAATAAGTAGAAAAGCCAAAGGCAAGCCCCCCGAGTGCAGCTAATTTATAATCTACTTTTAAGACCAATAATAGAATATAAAATCCTATAAAATAAAGAAAAAGATAATCTGCTGGCCTAGGTAAAAACCGGAGTGTTAAATCTAACTTTTTAATATAATTATTGGGATAATGCGCTCCTAGTTGATAAGTTGGCATCCCTCCAAAAGCACTATTTGTCCAATATGTCTCTTCGCCAGTAGCTTGTTTAAAATCTTTTTGTTGCTTAGACATACCAATATAATGCACAATATCACTTTGGTAAATAGATTTTCCTTGAAGTACAGGGCTAAAATAAGTTAAGGAAATAATCACGAATCCTATTAAAACAAGGATGTGAGGGAGGAATTTTTTAAAAGAAATAGACATGAAAATATGTTATACTATGAAAGCGAAAATTAATCAATTTCTTCGTAATCTACATATTCTCCTACATTTTTATTTGAAGTTGTTCTTTGAGGTGCTTTATCTATAGATACTTCGCCCTCTTTATTTTTTTCTTGCGTAGTTTGTTTAGGCTGTTGATATTGCCCAAACTGCCCGCCAAAACGCTCTTCTGCCTTTTTTGCAACATATTTCATTAATAAAGGCGCAAACAATCTGGATAGTATTTTTATTCCATAATAAATTAATAGAATAATCAAAATAACCCTTAAAACGCCTGTTATAGATGCATACTGTAGCATAGATATAATTTTAAACAAAAATACAAATCTCCTTTTTTAAAATGTGAAATAAATACTTAAAAAAAATATAAAATCTATATATTTGATTCAAACTAAACTGCATAATAAGTTTGCCACATGTTTATAATTATAAAACACTAAAAAGCAAACCGTTATATTTTACAGCTTCAAATCAACTAAATATGTTACATATGACATCTTTAAAAACTTATGTATTCTTATTAGCTTTTGCCTTTACATTAAATGCTTATTCGCAATATACCGAAGTTATAAATTCCAACAGACCTGGAGTTTCTCAAAGTGCTTTTTCAGTTGGAACAAACGTGGTTCAATTTGAAGCAGGTCCATATATGTTAAACGAAAAACATCAGCTTCTGGATAGAGAAGATAAAAGTTTTGGTGCTGATTTTGCCGTAAGATATGGGTTATTATGGCCACAACTAGAATTAAACTTAGAGGGAACTTTTCAATCTACAAAAAGAGAATACACGAATACGGTTCCTAATGAAAGTAAGTTTAGTGATTTTAAGACCCTAACTCTTGGTGCTAAATATTTAGTTTACGATCCTTTTAAAAATGCCGAAGAAGAAAAACCTAATTTATACAGTTGGAATGCTAACCATAGCTTTAAATGGAAATATTTAATTCCTGCAGTAGCTGTTTATGCTGGTGCAAATTTCGATACTAAAGACAATCCATTTACGGCTGCTGGAGTTGAAGGTTTTAGTCCAAAGATCATGATTTCTACACAAAACAATTTTTCTGGAGGTTGGGTATTTGTCATGAACTTTGTGAAAGATCGAATTGGAACTGACCAATCTGATTTTACTTTCATTTTAACATTAACAAAGTCTATTGCCGATCAATGGGCTGTTTTTGCAGAATCTGAAAACATAAGTAGCGATTTTTATGCAGACAACCTCATTCGTTTTGGTGGCGCTTATTTATGGACTAGAAACTTTCAGGTAGATGCTGCAGCTACATTCAACACTAAAGACACACCTTCTGTGTTTGGGGTTAGTTTAGGTGCTTCCTATCGCTTAGATTTTCATAAGGATAAAGAAGAAAAAGATGGTACTTCGGCAGAAGAAGAACTTGAAAGACGAGAAAACAAAGCTCGTGGAGAAAAGAAGAATAAAAGAAAAAAAGAAGATATAGATTTTGATTCAGATATTTAATTTGATGTTTTTACACCTATGATAACACTTAAAGAAGTCAAAAATAAAAAGGAGTTAAAAGCATTTGTAACGTTTCCTTTTCAACTTTATAAAAACTCGAAATATTGGGTACCTCCTATTATTTCAGATGAAATAGCGACGCTAAGTTCAGACAAAAACCCGGCATTTCTTCATGCTGAAGCTCAATTTTTTCTAGCCTATAAAAACAATGAGATTGTTGGACGTGTGGCTGCAATTGTTAATTGGACTGAAATTAACGAACAGAAAGTAAAAAAAATGCGGTTTGGTTGGTTTGATACCATAGAAGATCTTTCAGTTTCAAAAACTTTGTTAGATAAGGTTACTGAGATAGGAAAATCTCATAATTTAGAATTTGTTGAAGGTCCTGTTGGATTTTCTAATTTGGATAAGAATGGTGCTTTAACCTATGGTTTTGATCATATTGGTACTATGGCTACTTGGTATAATCACCCATATTACATCTCCCATTTTGAAGATTTAGGCTTTTTAGGAGAGAAAGAATATATAGAAAGTAAGTTTTCCTTTAAAACCATACCCTTAGAACGTTTTAAAAGAGTTAATGAAATTATTACCAAACGCTTCAAGCTTAGACCTAGTAAGTTCACAAAAACAAAAGAAATTATCCCACATATTGATGGGATGTTCGACCTTTTTAATAAGTCTTATTCTAAACTATCAACGTTTGTTCCTGTTTCTAATGCTCAAAGAGACTATTTTAAGCAAAAATTCATCAATTTTATCAACCCAGAATATATCAAGTTTGTATTTGATGAAAATGATAACATGGTTGCATTTGCCATTGTTTTGCCTTCGTTTTCTGAAGCACTTCAAGAAACTAACGGTAAATTATTCCCTTTTGGGTTTTTAAAATTATTGAAAGCCAAAAAGAATAGTAAAACTGTTTTATTCTATTTAATTGGAGTTGAACCACATTATCAAAACAAAGGTGTGACTGCTATAATTTTTAATGAATTTTATGAAACTTTTAAAAAACAAAACATAGAAACCTGTATTCGCTTACCAGAATTATCAGATAATTTGGCTTCTCAACAAATTTGGAAGGATTTTGATTGTGAAATTATTAAGCGACGAAAAACCTTTAGAAAAGAATTATAATAAAAAAATCCGATAACGTTTGTTATCGGATTTTTTTATACTACAAATAAGTAGTTTTATTTATCCATAGAAGCTGCTACTGAAGCAGACAATCTTTTATAAGTACCGTTTTCTAGTCTTTCTCTAATAGCGTCGAAAGCGTCTAACGTTTCATTTACATCATCTAACGTATGAGTAGCAGTAGGAATTAAACGTAATAATATTAATCCTTTTGGAATTACTGGATACACAACGATAGAACAGAAAATACCGTAATTTTCTCTTAAGTCTCTTACTAAAGCCATGGCTTCAGGAATACTTCCTTTTAAGTAAACCGGAGTAACACAACTTTGTGTGGTACCAATATCAAAACCACGTTTCTTTAAACCGGATTGTAAAGCATTGGTGTTTTCCCAAAGTTTATTTTTTAACTCAGGCATGGTTCTAAGCATTTCTAAACGCTTTAAAGCACCAACCACCAATTGCATTTGCAAAGATTTTGCAAACATTTGTGAACGTAAGTTGTATTTTAAGTAATCAATTATTTCTTTATCTGCAGCTATGAAAGCTCCAGTACTAGCTAAAGATTTAGCAAAAGTTGCAAAATATACATCAATACCATCTTGAACACCTTGCTCTTCTCCTGCTCCCGCTCCTGTTTTACCTAAAGTTCCAAAACCATGAGCATCATCAACAAAAAAGCGGAATTTAAATTTTTCTTTAAGAGCAACAATTTCTTTTAATCGACCTTGCTCACCTCTCATACCGAACACGCCTTCAGAAATAACTAAAATACCCCCTCCAGTTTGCTCAGCCATTTTTGTAGCTCTTTCAAGATTCTTTTCTAAACTTTCAATGTCGTTATGTTTATAAGTAAAACGTTTTCCCATATGTAAGCGCACACCATCTATAATACATGCGTGGGCATCAACATCATAAACAATAATATCGTCTTTAGCAACTAAGGCATCTATAGTCGAAACCATACCTTGATAACCAAAGTTAAGTAAATAAGCAGCTTCTTTATTAACGAAAGAAGCTAATTCATTTTGAAGTTTCTCATGCATATCTGTATGACCAGACATCATACGTGCTCCCATTGGATAAGCAGAACCATAATCTGCTCCAGCTTGAGCATCTACTTTTCTGACTTCTGGGTGATTTGCTAAACCTAAATAATCATTAATACTCCAAGTAATGACTTCCTTCCCTCGGAATTTCATTCTGTTAGATATTTCACCTTCTAATTTTGGAAAAACAAAGTAGCCTTCAGCTTGTGAAGCCCATTTTCCTAATGGTCCTTTATCTCTATAAATTTTATCGAATAAGTCTTTCATATAAGCTATTAATCATGATTTAATAGTGCAAAATTAGATATTTAAATACTTAATACATAATCTTTTTTCACTCTATTATTAACAAAAACATGTTACTAAAATTAGTAACATGTTTTAAAGTGGAGTTATTTTATATATTGTATGCTTTGAGCAGATTCTTCATGTTCGTGGTCATGATCTAAAAAACCTTGATCATTCATCCATGCATCACTATAAATTTTACTCATATAACGTGATCCATGATCTGGAAAAACTACAACCACATTAGAATCTTCAGTAAATGTACCTTCTTCGTTAAGCTGCTTTATAGCTTGCATGGCTGCACCAGACGTGTAGCCAACAAATAAGCCTTCTGTTTTAGCAATTTCTCTTGCAGTATGAGCACTTTCATCGTCAGTTACTTTTACAAACTCGTCTATAATATCAAAATCTGTTGCCGTTGGGATTAAGTTTTTACCTAATCCTTCTATACGGTATGGGTAAATTTCTTTTTCATCAAACTCATGAGTTTCATGATATTTTTTAAGAACAGAACCATAAGCATCTACTCCAATGATTTTAACATCAGGATTTTGCTCTTTAAGGTATTTTCCAATTCCAGAAATAGTCCCTCCTGTTCCACTACAAGCTACCAAATGCGTAATTTTACCTTCCGTTTGATTCCATATTTCTGGACCAGTTGAATGGTAATGTGCATCAATATTCAACTCATTAAAATATTGGTTAATGTATACAGAACCTTTGGTTTCTTCATGTAGTCTTTTAGCCACTTCGTAATAAGATCTAGGGTCGTCTGCAGGAACATGTGCAGGGCAAACATAAACTTGCGCTCCCATAGATTTAAGCATGTCGATTTTATCTGCTGAAGATTTAGAACTTACAGCAAGAATACATTTGTAGCCTTTAACTATACTTACCATGGCAATACTAAATCCTGTATTACCTGAAGTTGTTTCTACAATAGTATCACCAGGTTTTAATATTCCTTTTTTTTCAGCTTGTTCTATTATATAAAGTGCAATTCGATCTTTTGAAGAATGTCCTGGATTAAAAGCCTCTACTTTGGCAAAGTAGTTTCCTTTTAAAGGAGATGTTATTTTATTTAGTTTAATTAGTGGTGTATTACCAACTAATTCTAAAACATTATTAAAAACTTGTTTATTTTTTTTCATACATGTTATCTTTTGACAACCAAAAACTATGGAAGCCTAAAACCTTGCAAAAATACATAAAATTTTTTACTAACGAGTAATTCCTTCTAAATCCAGTATAAAAGCATACTCTAAAGCCACTTCTTTTAAACTTTCAAAACGTCCAGAAGCTCCACCATGTCCTGTCTCCATATCTGTATGTAGCAATAATTTATTTGTATCGGTTTTAAACTCTCTTAATTTAGCAACCCATTTAGCTGGTTCCCAATATTGTACTTGAGAATCGTGTAAACCTGTTGTTACCAATAGGTTTGGATAGTTTTGTGCTGTAATATTATCGTAAGGAGAGTAGGATTTTATATACTCATAGTAATCTTTTTCGTTCGGATTTCCCCATTCGTCATATTCTCCAGTAGTTAATGGAATGCTGTCATCTAACATCGTTGTTACCACATCTACAAAAGGTACAATAGCCAAAACACCTCTGTACAATTCTGGATTAAGATTTATAATAACTCCCATTAAAAGTCCTCCTGCAGATCCACCATATGCATATAAATGTTTTTCTGAGGTATATTTTTTATCAATTAAATATTTAGAACAATCTATATAATCATAATAGGTGTTCATTTTAGATAATAACTTTCCATTTTCGTACCAATCTCTACCAAGATACTCTCCTCCCCTAATATGCGCAATGGCATAAATAAAGCCTCTATCTAATAAGCTTAATCTTACAGTTGAAAAATACGGATCAATTGTAGAACCATAAGACCCGTATGCATAAAGCAATAACGGATTGCCTGACTCTTTTTTTAAATCTTTTCTATAAACTAATGAAACAGGCACCTTTACACCATCTCGAGCTGTAACCCAAATACGTTCTGATGCATAATTTTCTTTCTTGAAGTTTTTATCTAAAACTTCTTGTTCTTTTTTAATTTCATGAACTTTAGTTTTGAAATTATAATCTATAACAGAACTTGGAGTTGTAAGCGAGTTATAACTGTAACGCAATACATCGCTATTAAAGTCTGGATTGTTACCAGTATAAGCAGTATAGGTTTCACTATCAAAAGGTAAATAATAGTCTTCATTTCCATCCCAACTCAAAATGCGAAGTGTATTTAAACCTTTCTCTCTTTCACTAATTACCAAATAATCTTTAAAAATCTCTATATCTTCTAATAGCACATCTTTTCTATGTGGTATTAAATCTTGCCAATATTTACTTTCTGTCTGTTTTTCGCTGGTTTTTTGAAGTTTAAAATTTATAGCATCATCATTATTATTAAGCACATAAAAATGATCTTTATAATGTGCTATAGAATATTCCAACCCCCTTTCTCTTTTATTAAATACTCTAAATTCTTTATTAGGTGTATCGGCATTAAGAATACGATACTCTGAAGTTAACGTGCTCGAGGAGCCAATAACAATGTATTTTCTAGATTTAGTCTTATAAACAAAGGTGTTGAAGGTTTCGTCTGTTTCATGAAAGACTTCAATATCCTCTTCTACTTTAGTATGTAATTTATGTTTAAAAACACTGTTAGAGCGAAGGGTTAACTCGTCTTTTCGAGAATAAAATACGGTTTCATTATCGTTAGCCCAAGTAACACTACCAGTTGTATTTAAAATTTTTTCAGGATAAATTTCACCAGTTACCAAATTTTTAATTTGAACGGTGTATTGTCTTCTACTAACTGTATCTGTAGAAAAAGCAGCCAGCTTATTATCTAAACTTATTGAGATGCTTCCTAAGCTGAAATAAGAATGCTCTTTAGCCATGTCATTACAATCAAACAACAACTCTTCAGGCGCATCTAAAGTATCTTTTTTTCTTGCATAAATAGGATAATCTTTTCCTTTTTCAAATCTAGTAATATACCAATAGCCATTAAATTTATATGGAACCGATTGATCATCTTCCTTAATTCTAGCTTTCATTTCTTCAAACAACTGTTCCTGTAAAGGTTCCGTATGTTTCATAATACGTTTGGTATAATTGTTTTCGGCATGTAAATAATCTAAAACCTCTTGATTTTCTCTATCGTTTAACCAATAGTAATTATCAATACGAACATCGTCATGAGCAACAAGGTTTTTTGGTATTTTTTTTGCCTTAGGAGGAAATATATTGTTTTTCAAATGTGAAGAAATTTTTAACTTAATTATTGGCTTCAAAAATATGAAAATTAAATAGCTTTGTACTTAAATTAATAAATTATAAAATTATGTTTGGAGATCTTATGGGAATGATGGGTAAACTAAAAGAAACCCAGAAAAAAGTTGAAGAAACAAAAAAACGTTTAGACACGGTTTTAGTTGATGAAAAAAGTAACGACGATAAACTAAAAGTTACTTTAACTGCCAATAGAACTATTAAATCTATTAGTATTGACGACAGCTTATTACAGGACAAAGAAGAATTAGAAGATTACTTACTTTTAACTCTTAATAAAGCCATTACACGCGCCACACAAATAAATGATGCTGAATTAGCAGCAGTTGCAAAAGATGGGATGCCAAATATTCCAGGTATGGATATGTTTAAATAAGAAAACTAGTATGATACATAAATAAGAAATATACATTTGTCATTCAGAAGGAGGAGTCGGTTGAAGAACCTACAATAAAATCAAAAAGAATCTTCACCTCATTTTGAATGACAAATCGAAGTTTTTTGCTAAATACACAAGATCTTCTATCTATAGCCAAACTTTAATTTAATACCGTATTTTTCTTCAATCTCAGGTTTAATTTTATCTGTCTCAATAGAACAAATACCAAATTTTGAACGATCTGCATTCACTTTTTTGAAATCTGTTGATTGCTTCTCAAAAGGAAAATTAAAATGATAATTTGATAGATTTGCTCGCGTTTTCCTGCTTACTCGATATAAAATAGAAACCCTGCCTTTTTGAAAGGCATAACTTATTGCAAACTCTCTGGGATGCATGGCTCCAGATTTTATAGCAGTCATTAGCTTTTCTTCTGTTAAATCACTTATAGGATAATCATAATGTAAAAGTGTAACGGTTACTTTAGCATTGTCTAAATCGCAGTCGTTAATTTTTGAAGCATCATCTGAATTATCAATACCTATGATATTTTCGCCTGGATATGCATTTTTATCAAGACCCTCTTTAATTTTATAAAAGTTCGAGTAAACAATCCCTTTATATTCCTTACTCCTTTTATTTCCCTGTTCTTTTTGATAGTTTCTATGAAATGCTTTTGATGCGCCAATGCTAATTTTTGATTGATATTCCATATATAAATCAGGAAATAACGTTTCTAACTTCTGCCAATTAAAATCGTTTAATTTCTCATTAAAAATCTGAATCTCTTTTAAACATTTAATTTTTACTCCATGTTTAAAAGCTTCTTTTATCCAATCTAGAGCTTTAGATTTGTTATTGTTAATTAGGGAAATTTGAGAAGCAATAATATAATCCTTTGCAAATGCAGGTTTATAATTATTTAGTAATTCATTTAATTGCTTTTCAGCTTTAATAAAGTCTTCGTTAACTATAAGCTCTTCAACTTTATTAAATTCTTGATGATATATTAAAAAGTCTGTTTCACTAAACTTATTTTGAAACCATAAAAAAGTCAAGCAAATTAATAAATTACGAATCATCTGTTTTTGCTTTTAGTTAAAACGTGAAATTACAATCTCATGTTTTTCAAAAATGTCAAAAAGTAATCATGCATGTCATTAGTATAATCTAAATGCGTGACTATTCTTAACTTACCTTGCCCCATGCTACTTATACGAATATTATTATTCTCAAGTGTTTTAAGGAAATTGGAATCGTTTAATTGATCTTGTAATTCAAAAATTACAATATTAGTCTCTACAGGTTCCACCTTTTTAACAAAGGATAGTTTGCTTAACACGGTTTCAATTTCTTTGGCTTTTTTATGATCTTCGGCCAAGCGTTCTATATTGTTATCTAAAGCATAAATTCCAGCTGCTGCTAAATAACCAACCTGTCTCATGCCTCCACCAAAAATTTTTCTAATTCTAATAGCGTTTTCCATAATATCTTCATCGCCAATTAAAACGGAACCAATTGGACAACCAAGACCTTTGCTTAAACACACAGAAATTGTATCGAAAACTTTCCCATAATCTTTGGCAGCTTCATTTTTTGCCACCAAAGCATTCCAAATTCTTGCTCCATCTAAATGAAAGCCGAGATTATGTGTATTACAAACAGTTCTTATTTTATTTAATTCTTCAAAATCCCAACATGCGCCACCTCCTCTATTTGTTGTGTTCTCTATTTCCACCAAAGAAGTTAAAGGACTGTGGTAAAAATCTGGCGGATTAATAGCTTCAATAACCTGTTCTGCAGTAAACATGCCACGGTTCCCATTTATTAACTTACATGAAACGCCACTATTAAAAGAGGCGCCTCCACCTTCGTAATTATATATATGTGCGTCTTTATCGCATATAACTTGGTCTCCAGGATGGGTGTGTAACTTTATAGCTGTTTGGTTAGCCATAGTTCCCGATGGAAAAAACAAAGCTTTAGGCTTCCCAAACAGCTTAGCTAAGCGTTCCTCTAGGACGTTGACTGTTGGGTCTTCTTTATAAACATCGTCACCAACTGGTGTTTGCATCATAGCTTCCAACATACCTTTTGTTGGTTTGGTAACCGTATCACTTCTTAAGTCTATTATCATCATATAATAATTAAAAGTATAAAACTATAAAATTAAATCAAGGAATATTTTATCTGCCAATTATTAATTTTACTTTTGTGCAAAGAAAATAAGAATATGATTACTTCAGATCAAATTAAAGATCTTAATACACGTCTAAGTTCGCTTAGACAATATCTTTGACATAGATGCCAAACTAATTGAAATTCAAAACGAAGAAGAACAAACTTTCTCTCCTACGTTCTGGAATGATTCTACAGCTGCTGAAATTGTAATGAAATCTCTTCGAAATAAGAAAAAATGGGTTGAAGATTTTCAAAAAGCTAAAAGCCTCTATGAAGAACTTGAAATTATTTACGAATTCTTTAAAGAAGGTGAATCTACACAAGAAGATTTAGAAAACAGTTTCGAGAATCTAACAAATCTTATTGAAGAACAAGAGTTCAAAAACATGCTCTCTGAAGAAGGAGACAGTTTAAGTGCCGTACTTCAAATAACTGCCGGAGCTGGAGGCACTGAAAGTTGTGATTGGGCAAGCATGCTTATGCGTATGTATTTAATGTATGCAGAAAAAAGTGGATTTAAGGTAAAAGAGCTCAACCATCAAGAAGGAGATGTTGCTGGAATAAAAACGGTGACTATAGAAATTGAAGGCGATTATGCTTTTGGGTGGCTTAAAGGTGAAAATGGCGTACATAGATTGGTGCGTATTTCTCCTTTTGATAGCAATGCCAAACGTCATACTAGTTTTGCTTCTGTTTATGTATATCCTTTGGTTGACGATACAATTGAAATAGATATTAATCCTGCAGATATTGAAATAACAACAGCACGTTCTAGTGGGGCTGGTGGACAAAATGTGAATAAAGTAGAAACAAAAGTTCAACTAACTCATAAACCAACCGGCATTCAAATTTCTTGTTCCGAAACACGTTCGCAGCACGATAATAGATCGCGTGCCATGCAAATGTTGAAATCGCAATTATATGAAATTGAATTACAAAAGCAGTTAGCGCAACGAGAAGATATTGAAGCCGATAAAATGAAAATTGAATGGGGAAGCCAGATTAGAAATTACGTGATGCATCCCTATAAACTAGTTAAAGATGTACGTTCAGGACATGAAACTGGAAATGTAGATGCTGTAATGGATGGACATATAGAACCCTTTTTAAAAGCCTATTTAATGATGATGGGACAAAAAACTGAAGAAAAAACCTTATAATTATGATTAAAATATATCACAACCCTCGTTGCAGTAAATCTAGAAATGGGCTTGAAATAGTTAAAGAGTCTGGTAAAGATTATGAAATCAGATCCTATTTAAAAGATATTCCTTCAAAAGAAGAATTAAAAAACCTACTTGCTCTTTTAAACATAAAAGCTGAAGATTTAATTAGAAAAAACGAGTCTATTTGGAAAGACAATTATAAAGGTAAAGACTTGACTGAAACTCAACTTATAGAAGCCATGATTAAGTTTCCTAAACTTATAGAAAGACCCATTGTTATAAATGGAAAAAAAGCAGTTATTGGAAGACCTCCAGAAAAAATTAGTGAAATTCTATAATGTTAATAGCAAGCTTCAAAACCTCTAAATTTTGAAGCTTTTTTATTTAACAAACATTTAACCAATCACCACTAAACCAAATTCTATTTTTGCAGTCCTATATTTCAAAAATACAACCATGAATAAATTTTTATTATCCTTTCTATTTACAATTGTAACAATTGTTACCATTCAAGCTCAAAAAGATGTTACCATAACTGGTAAAGTTATAGAGAAAACTACAGGACAACCATTAGAATACGCAACTGTTGCTTTTTTTAGCAAAGCAGAAAACAGAATTGTTACAGGAGGTATTACTAGTGAAAACGGTGACTTTAGCATTCCAGTGCCAAGTGGTACCTACGATATTTCCATAGAGTTTATCTCTTTCAAAAAACAGATTATTCCTAATCAAACACTTACTGCAAATAAGAATATTGGAACTATTAGATTAGAAGCAGACACAGAAGCTTTAGATGAAATTGAAATTATAGCTGAAACTACAACAGTTGAAATTAAATTAGATAAAAAAATATATAACGTTGGTAAAGATTTAACGGTACGTGGAGGTACTGTTAGTGATGTTTTAGACAACGTGCCATCTGTAGCTGTAGATGTAGAAGGAAACGTTTCTTTAAGAGGAAACGAAAACGTTAAAATTTTAATTAATGGAAAACCATCCGGTTTAGTTGGAATTAACTCTACAGATGCTTTACGTCAATTACCAGCAGAATCAATAGAACGTGTTGAGGTTATCACTTCTCCTTCTGCAAGATATGATGCAGAAGGTAGTGCAGGAATTTTAAATATTATTTTACGTAGAAGTAAATTACAAGGTTTAAATGGCGCTGTAACTACAAATCTTGGATGGCCTAAATCGGCTGGTATTTCAGGTAATATTAATTACAGAACAGGAGATTTAAACATTTTTAATACCACAAGTTACGATTATAGAGAAGTACCTGGAAACTCTTCCTCGTACACTCAATATTTTAATAGAGACTTCGATAGTAATGGTAATTTAATTTTAGATAACCCAGACAGCTACCTAGATGAATCAAATGAATACGACCGTATTAGAAAAGGTTTAAGTACAAATTTTGGTGTAGAATGGTATATTACAGATTCTGCTTCTCTAACAGGTGCTGTGTCTTATAGAAATGGTGATAACGAAAGTAATACGACAAATACCTTGATTCAGCTTGACGAAAATCAACAATTTGTTTCACAAAACAATCGTTTTGATCCTGAAGAAGAGGATGATAAAGTAATACAGTACTCTTTAAATTTCATGAAAAACTTTAATGATAGTGGGCATAAGTTAACTATGGACTTTCAATATGAAGACAATTCGGAAGATGAATATTCTAGCGTACTACTTGAAGGTTTTAATACAGAAAATGTAGCTACACTTGAAGATCAAACTAGAATTCTACTGCAAGCAGATTATGTTTTACCAATAGGCGAAACAAGCCAGTTTGAACTGGGATATCGTGGTAATTTCAATGATCAAGATACCGACTATACAGTTGAAATTTATGATGAAGACACAAATCAATTTGAAATTAATAACAATTTATCAAACTTCTTAAACTATCGCGAATATGTAAATGCTGCTTACACACAATTTGGTAGTAAAATTGGAAGTAAGTTTTCATACTTATTAGGGCTTCGTTTAGAAAACACACGTATTACTGTAGATCAACCTACAAGTGGAGATTATAGTAAGAATGATTATACAGGGTTGTTTCCAACAGTAAATTTAAGTTATGAGCTAAGTGAAGATGAAAACGTAACTTTGGGTTATAGCAGGCGTATTCGAAGACCTAGATCTTGGTTTATTAATCCTTTCCCATCTCGTTCTAGTATTACTAGCGTTTTTAGAGGGAACCCAGAATTAGCCCCAAGTTATTCAGGATTGTTTGATTTGGGTTATTACAAGAAGTTTGGTAAAGTTTCTTTAAACACTTCAGCTTATTACCAACATGCTACAGATGTATTTAGCTTTATAAGTTTTGATACTGGTGTTAAAGTAGATGTTAACGGTCAAGAATTTTCAGTTATTGAGCGTACACCAATTAACCTTGCAGAGGAAGATAGATATGGTTTTGAATTTACCGTAACCTATAGTCCTTCTCGTAAATGGAACATCAACACAAACTTTAATATTTTCCAACAATCTTTAACAGGAACAGATCCAAACGGATTATCTCTAGATAGTAAAAGTACAAGTTGGTTTGCTAGATTAAACAATAAATATACGCTTCCAGGAAAAGTTGAATGGCAAACAAGCTTAAACTATAGAGGTCCTTCAGAAGATGCTCAAAATAAAAGAGATGGCGTATTTTCTGCAAACATGGCCTTTAGCAAAGATATATTTAGTGAAAATGCCTCCATTGCTTTAAACGTAAGCGATTTACTAAATTCTAGAAAACGTACTATGGACACCAATACACCAACTTATACAGGTACATCAGAGTTTCAATGGAGAGAACGTAGCATCAACTTATCGTTTACATATAGATTCAACCAACAAAAGAAACGTCAACAACGTAATTATGGTGGTGGAGATGACATGGATTTTGAAGGATAAGACTTAGAAGAAATAATAGTATAAGTTAAAAGAGCTATCTGTAAGGGTAGCTCTTTTTTTGTATCTGTTTAGACTATTTTTTATTAGAGAATTAAAACTTTTTATAATAACATCAGTTTAGATTTTGTTATAAATAAAACAAGTTTTGATAAATTTAAGCGACAAAAAAATCGTCTAAAAATTTCTTTCTAGACGATTAATTCCAAATATTATAATAATAAAGCTATTTAGCTGTTTAATTCGCGTTTAGCTTTTTTCTCTTCTTTAATTTCTTTCATACGTTCTACCAATGCTCCACCAATCCAATAAGGTATAACGAAAGTTAATAAAAATATCATTAACCAAAAACCTATGGTAAGTATGGTTAAGAATGCTATAAATCCTAAGTACTGGTCAAAATCGAACATAATAAAAATTTCTTTTTTAGATAACTATCGCAAAGATACAAGAAATGGTTTTTGTATACAATAGTAAATTTAAGATTTATTAACATCTTTATTAATGTTTTTTCTTGACTCCTGATTTTTATAAAGATATTCTAAAATAAAACAGCTTAATAATAGAGTAATTATAACTATAACCCCAACAAAATTAGATGTGTATTGTTGAATCATTAAAGTAACAAATGCTGAAGAACACATAATAAACCCTAGAAAAGAAATTGTTCCTTTCCCATTAATTTCTTTCGATAATTTATAAGCCACATAATTTACAATTGCAAAAATCAATAAAAATCCAGCACTTCCAGCTGTAGATATACTTTCAAGTTCTAAGGTGTTTGCAATTAATAAGGTTAATACAGCAGTAATAATTAATCCTACTGGTTGATTCCATAGTTTACTTGTTAAATGATGTGGTAGTTCATCATCCTCAGCTACTTCAAAACTAACCCGACTACCTCCATAAAGTGAAGCATTAATAGCTGAAAAAGTTGAAATTAAAGCTGCAACGGTAATTATAGTAAAGCCTACTTTTCCAAGCATGGGCTTAGCAGCTTCTGCTAAAACATAATCTTCTGATTTTGCTATTGTATCAAATGACAAAGATCCAACAGTAACTATGGCAATAACAACATAAAGACATACTACAAACCAAACTGAATAATTATAAGCTTTTGGAATATTTATTTCAGGATTAATAATATCTGGTGCTGCATTAGCAATTAATTCAAATCCTTCATAAGCTACAAAAATAACCATCCCTCCTGTTAATAACAATAACGGACTCTCCCAATTCGAAACAGACAATTGTTCAACACTTGGATTACCAAATAACCCATAAAATCCAATAATTACAAACCCTATTAGTATAATTAACTTTATAATTACAGCATAAGATTCAATTTTACTAACTACTGCAATACTATAGTAATTAATTACGGTTGCCAAAATAATAATACCACTCAAATAAATATGAAAATCTAAGGATGTATTTCCTGTTATAACATATAAATTTGGAGCATAAGACCCAAATGCTGAAGCATAAAGCGACAACATAATAATATAACTTATCCACAATAAATTATTAATGGCACCACTAAATACCGTCTTTCCAAAACCTTGATTTATAAACTTTACAGTACCTCCTCTATCAGGAAAAGCCAGAGAAAGTTTTGAATAACTATAGGCGGTAAGACAGGCTATTATTCCGGCGAAAAAAAAGGCTATTGGTGTACCACCTTGTGCTAATGAGACAGCTAAACCTAAAACTGCAAAGATACCTCCTCCCACCATACCTCCAATGCCAATAGATATGGCTTCTTGCAAATTAATTTTTTTATTATCTGGAACTATAGGCATAGTTAGATGACATGAATTTAAAATAAAAGTAGGCTTTTTAAATCATTATGAAAATTCTATCAAATATTTTCTTACAAATAACTTCCTAACTGTTAAATAATTTAGGCATAAAATCGTAAATTTGTTTTTACAATAAATTATATTTAAATCATGACTTTTAGAATAGAAAAAGATACCATGGGCGAAGTTAAAGTGCCTGCTGACAAACTTTGGGGAGCGCAAACAGAACGCTCTAGAAATAATTTTAAAATTGGAGCTCCTGCTTCCATGCCTTTAGAAATTGTTTACGGATTTGCTTATTTAAAAAAAGCTGCTGCATATACAAATTGTGATTTAAAAGTCCTTTCAGAAGAAAAACGCGATTTAATTGCTCAAGTTTGCGATGAAATCTTAGAAGGAAAACATGATGATCAATTTCCATTGGTGATCTGGCAAACGGGTTCTGGTACACAAAGCAACATGAATGTCAATGAAGTTATTGCCAACAGAGCGCATCAAATTGCTGGAAAAATTATAGGTGAAGGAGATAAAACCATTCAACCTAATGACGATGTTAATAAGTCGCAATCCTCAAACGATACCTTTCCAACAGGGATGCACATTGCTGCTTATAAGAAAATAGTAGAAAACACCATTCATGGTGTTATTCAGTTAAGAAACACACTTCATAATAAATCTATAGAGTTTAAAAATGTGGTTAAAATTGGACGCACACATTTAATGGACGCCACACCACTTACATTAGGTCAAGAGTTTTCAGGCTATGTATCTCAATTAGATCATGGTTTAAAAGCCCTTGAAAACACTTTACCACATTTAGCAGAATTAGCTTTGGGTGGAACTGCTGTTGGAACAGGTTTAAATACTCCAGATGGTTACTCCGAATTAGTTGCTGAATACATTGCAAAATTTACTAATCTGCCTTTTGTAACTGCTGAAAATAAATTTGAAGCCTTAGCTGCTCACGATGCCTTGGTAGAAACTCATGGTGCTTTAAAACAATTGGCTGTTTCTCTAAATAAAATAGCTAATGATATAAGAATGATGGCTTCAGGACCACGTTCAGGAATTGGTGAAATTATTATTCCTGCCAACGAACCTGGAAGTTCCATTATGCCTGGAAAAGTAAATCCTACCCAATCTGAAGCGTTAACTATGGTTTGCGCTCAAGTTATGGGTAACGATGTGGCTGTAACTGTTGGAGGAACGCAAGGTCATTACGAATTAAACGTCTTTAAACCAATGATGGCTGCTAATGTCCTACAATCAGCTCAATTATTAGGAGATGCCTGTATGAGTTTTAACGAACACTGTGCTGAAGGTATTAAACCAAATCATGAAGTAATAAAGCAATTATTAAACAACTCGTTAATGCTTGTTACAGCTTTAAATACTAAAATTGGGTATTATAAAGCAGCTGAAATTGCCAATACAGCTCATAAAAATGGAACAACTTTAAAAGAAGAGGCTGTTAATTTAGGCTATGTAACTGCCGAAGATTATGATGCTTGGGTTAAACCAGAAGATATGGTTGGCACAATAAAATAACTTGTAACCAAAATAAAATCAATATATTAGCACTAATTAATCAATTTAATTATGAAAAAAACTTTACTTTCTTTACTTTTTATAAATGCATTTATTTTTGTTGGCTTTAGCCAAGAAGAAGCATTTATAATCCATACTATTGGATCAACAGGTTCAAATCCGTATGTAATCGATTCTGGGCATTTAAATCCAGGTGCTTATCCAGATATAGCTGTTGGTACGCAGACTGGAAATACTGTTGAAATTTATATCAACAATGAAGATGGGACCTTTGCAGCCCCAATTATAAAAAATTTAACTCAGGTAGGTGGTATTCATATTGCAGATATTGATGGTATAAATGGTAATGATGTATTGGCATCATCCAGTGGCGATAATAAATTAGTCTGGTATGCTAACAATGGTGATGGTACCTTTGCAGATGAAGAAATTATAACAGACACTGTGGATGGACCGGGAACAATTGTTACAGGATACATAGATTCTGATGCAACGCTAGATATCGTATTGTCTGTTTATGGTGGTTCTGGAGATACAGATAGAGTTATTTGGTTTGCCAATGATGGATCGCCTTGGACAGAACAAAACGTAATTCCTGCAACTGCAGGTTTGGGTTGTGGGAATCTTGACATTGCTGATGTTGATGGAGATACAGATCTAGATATTGTTGTAAACAATACAGATGCTGGAACAGTAGAATTATATTATAATAATTATAACCCACTTACAGACAATAATCCCGTGAGTTTTACAGAATCAGCTGGAGGAGATATTTCAACAGGTAATACTTACTTATTTGGAATCGATTTTGGTGATGTAAATGATGATACTTTTATGGATATTGTTAAAGTTGATTTATCTGGTCAAGAAATTGCTTACTATCAAAACGATGGAGCTGGAAATTTTACTGAAATAATCGTTAACAATTCCCACCCTTACCCTTCGATTGCATTTGTAACAGATTTAAACAACGATGGATATAATGATATTGTAGCTGCAGATGGTCTTAATCAAAATGACGATGTATTTTGGTTTGAAAGTGATGCCTTTGGGGTTTTAGGAACTGAAACTAGGATTACAGATAACAACTTACACAATCAAGTTTATAACTTTACTATTAACGATTTTGATAATGATGGAGATATAGACTTTGCGACTTTAGGTTATCAAGATGGTAGACTAAAATGGATAGAGAATGAATTAAACTTATTAAACATTCCTCAAAATCAACTAAACACTGTTGGTATTTACCCCAATCCAACATCAAACAGTCTTAAGATTATAGGTTTAAATGAAGATACAAATGTTTATGTTTACGATATCTTAGGAAAAAAAGTATTAAGTCAATCCATTGGCACAAATAAATCTTTAGATGTTTCTAAACTGCAAAATGGCGTGTATATTCTAAAATTAGAAAATTCTGATACAAGCTACAGATTTGTTAAAGAATAATTTCTTTTAACATCTTATAAAATACTAAAAACGTTATCATTTTATGATAGCGTTTTTTATTATCACAAGAAATTCGGAACTTTGAAGAAAACAGAACATTTTGTCAATACTCATTAAAAACATCAAAGAACTCCTCCAAGTTAGGGATACAAATATTTCAGTTGTTAAAGGAAAAGACATGAAAATACTTCCAAGTATTAAAAATGCTTACCTTTTAATTGACCACGATACCATTGTAGATTATGGTTCTATGGATACTATACAGGATCTCAATGCAGAAAAGGTCATTGATGCCACAGGAAAAATAGTACTTCCTACTTGGTGCGATTCTCATACGCATATTGTTTATGCTGGAAACAGAGAGCAAGAATTTGTTGATAGAATTAACGGTTTGAGTTATGAAGATATTGCTAATCGTGGTGGTGGTATATTAAATTCAGCAGAAAAACTTCAAAACACAAGTGAGGAAAATCTCTATTTACAATCTGCAGAACGCTTAAAAAAAGTTATATCGCTTGGAACCGGAGCTATTGAAATAAAATCTGGTTATGGTTTAACTATCGATGGGGAACTAAAAATGCTTCGCGTAATAAAAAGATTAAAGAAAGAGTTTCCAGTAAAAGTGAGAGCAACCTTATTAGCAGCACATGCCATTCCAAAAGAATTTAAAGACAATAAAACAGCTTTTGTAAATTTAGTAATAGACAAAATGATTCCTGAAGTTGCTAAAGAAAAATTAGCTACTTATATCGACGTATTTTGCGAAAAAGGCTATTTTGATCTTGAAGATACTGAACGCATTTTAAAAGCTGGAAAAGAACATGGATTGATTCCTAAAATTCATGTCAATCAATTCAATGCTTTTGGAGGCGTTGATGTTGGCGTAAAACATCAAGCGCTTTCTGTAGATCATTTAGAAGAAATGAACCAAGATGATATCGATGTTCTTAAAAATAGCGATACCATGCCTGTTGCTTTACCATCTTGCTCCTACTTTTTGAGCATTCCTTACACACCAGCCAGACAAATTATAGATGCTGGTTTACCTTTGGCTTTAGCTACAGATTATAACCCAGGTTCTACACCAAGTGGAAATATGAATTTTGTGATTAGTACAGCCTGTATTAAAATGAAAATGACTCCAGAAGAAGCCATAAATGCTGCCACTATTAATGGAGCTTATGCTATGGGAATTGAAAACATGTATGGAAGCATTACTAAAGGCAAGAAAGCAAATCTTATTATCACTAAACAAATCCCTAGCTATGGATTTCTACCTTATGCCTTTGGAGACAACAATATAGATCAGGTTATAATTAATGGACAAACTATATAAATATCCAATAAATTCTAATCAAAAGTTATCCAATAAATTATTAAAAATAGGAATAAGTAATTTTGAAGAAGCTTTAAGCTACATTCAGAAATTACCATACGGAAGAAACTCTAATAGAAGTGATTATACTTTAATTTTAAAAGAGCAAAAAGGAACTTGTTCCACTAAACATGCTTTTTTAGCAGAAATAGCAAAACAAAATAACATTCCCGATGTTAAGCTATACATAGGTATTTATAAAATGTGTGAAGAGAATACTCAAGGAGTTGGGACCATTCTTTCAAAATGGAATTTACATTATATTCCAGAAGCACATTGCTATTTAAAAATCAACAATAACATAATAGACATAACCAGAACATCAACAAATATTAGTTCTTTTACTCATTCTATCTTACAGGAAGAAGAAATTATTCCTTCTCAAATTGGGAACTATAAGGTGAATGTGCATCAAGCATTCTTAAAAGAGTGGATTTTAAAAGAATCTATTTCATTCAGTTTTGAAAGTCTTTGGGACATTCGAGAAGCTTGTATAAAAAATTTAGACCAATAAAAACCCGAAAGTTTAAACTTCCGGGTTTCTGTCATAATTAGCTCTATGGATATTAACTAATAATAACTATTTTTTATTTTAATGTGAATTCTGAAGTAGATACTAAGTCCTTTTCGTTAAATACATTTACTGTATAACGCCCTTTTTCAAAACCATCTTTCCCAGGACTTACAAACTCACATATATTTAAGTTAGCATTCTCGTAGTTAAACTTACTAACTATACTATAATTGAGTGTTTTTTCTTCAAACTGAACCTGCTCATTAACTCCTAAAGTATTGTTTTTAGGATCTATTACCTGTACATAAAGCTCTTGTTCTCCCGACTGTACCAAAGCGTTTTTAGCTACTGTAAAACACACTCTAATTTTATCTGAACGTCCAGCTCTTTCTGTTGGCACTAGTTTTCCTGATGATCTTTCTATAACACCAAAACCTTTTAAACCAACAGTTGATAAAACAGCTGCGTTTTCAACAACATCTGCTAAAGCTGTATTCTGAACCATTAAAGAGTCAGTAAACATAGTACGCTCTTCTAAACGTACTCTTGTACTATCTAATGAAGTTGCCAATAAAGAGTTTTCTATTTTTAACTTATCGTTTTCAGTTAATAAAATATCCATTTCTTTTTGTAGCGATAAGTACTTAGATTTATATCTCCAAAGACTTTTTACATTTGTTTCAGAGATTTGCAAAGAATCCATTAAACCTTGAATACGTGCTTTTGCTTCAACTAAATTTTTATTAGCAATTTCATTGTCACCTATAACAATATCATATTGTTTCGCCATATTGCTAAGATCCTTCATTACTAATTGCTTTTCTTCCGTTAATTGAGCTTCAGTTTCTTTTTTATCTTTTAATAAATCAAAAGAATAAAAAGCTGCACCTAAAAAGAGCACTAAAGCAATCCCTAAAGCTACTTTTAAACCCATGTTATTATTTGTGTTATTTTCCATTATTATTTGTGTTTGTTGTTTTTAATTTTAATGTTAGTTATTGTCTAATTTGTTTAAAAAATGTAATTTTAACTTCTTGAAATATACATCAAAAATGGAAAACAAACTTATCTTATTTAATTCTTCAACTTTAAAAAAGTTACTTAAAAAAAGACCAGCTGAATCCAAATTTGGTGAACATATTAAAATGATTACCGACATTTCCAATATATACGAAGAACTTAAAACTTTGGACGTCGAATATGTTGTTTTAGGATTGCCAGAAGATGTAGGGGTTTTCGCAAACTACGGTAAATCAGGAACTTCAACTGCTTGGGATGCAACAATTAAAATTTTGTTAAATATTCAAGCAAATGCATTTACACATGCCAAAAAAGTGCTGATTTTAGGCCATTTAAATTTTGATAAAGCTTTAAAAAAACTTTCAACTTTAGACCAAAATAATCCTAAAGATGTTGAGAAGGCTAGGAAATTAGTCTCAAAAATTGATATTGAGGTTTCCAATGTTATTTACAATATTGTTAAAGCTGGAAAAAAACCTATTATTATTGGAGGCGGACATAACAATGCTTATGGCAATTTAAAAGGTGCTTCTTTAGCTCTAAACTCTCGCATAAACGTGGTAAATTTCGATGCCCATTCAGATTTTAGAAAAGAAGAAGGCAGACATAGTGGGAATGGTTTCAAGTATGCTTTTTCTGAAGGTTTTTTAAGAAATTACTTTATTTTCGGATTGCATGAAAACTATACGTCATCAGAAATATTTAAAACAATAAAAAGCCTTAAAAACATAACCTACAATACGTTCGAATCTATGGTTGTTAGGAAGGAACTAAAATTTAAAGCTGAGATGTCTCGAGCTCTAAATTATGTTTCAGATGATTTTTTCGGCATAGAAATAGATTGCGACTCTATCCAGAACATACCAAGTAGCGCCATGACTCCAAGCGGTTTTTCTGTAAACGAAACCAGGCAATTTGTTTCATATTTTGCTAAAGATTCCAATGCTACTTATTTACATATTTGCGAAGCTGCGCCATCCCCAGAAACAGAAACTCAAGTTGGAAAACTAATTACTTATTTAATAACCGATTTTATTAGAGCTAATGCAAATAGAAATTATTCCATTTAATAGTGCTTATTCTAAAGAATTCTATACGTTAAATGTACAATGGCTAAAAAAATATTTTTATGTAGAACCCTTTGATGAAGAGGTTTTAAGTAATCCCAAGAAGTATATCATTGATAAAGGAGGGTTTATATTTTTTGTCTTATTAAACAATCAAGCCATAGGTACTGTGGCTTTAATGCCAATTCAAGAAAAAGGTACTTTTGAACTCACAAAAATGGCTGTTTCGCCAAAATATCGCGGACAAAATATAGGACAAAAATTGATGCAGCACTGTTTAGATTTTGCAAAAGAACAGGAGTTTAAAAGGCTTCTCCTCTATTCTAGTAAAAAATTAGAAAATGCCATTTATATTTATAGAAAGTTTGGGTTTGTTGAAGTTCCTGTTGAAGAAAATTGTACTTATGCTCGATGTGATATTAAAATGGAATATCCTTTATAAAAAAAAAGACGTTTCAAATTAATGAAACGTCTTTTTTTACTCCATTCAGTCTTTAAGCAACCACACTTAATGTCTCTTTAACTTTAGTGGTCTCTGTATTTATCTCAAATTGATTGGAAGTGTTTTTTTCACCTCCTGCTTTTAAAGCTTTATCTCCAGCGAAAAATGTTTTATGAGCATCCCCTAAATCTGAACCTGCCATGCGCTGGTGTTTAACACAAGCAACACCTTTCCGGATTTCTTGTCTTTGAACTCCTTGCACATAAGCTAACATCCCTTTATCACCAAAGTATCCTTCGGTAAGATTATTCATATCTAATGCTGTAGTATGATACGTTGGCAAGGTTATTAAATGGTGAAAAATACCTGCATCTCTTGCGCCATCTGTTTGAAATGTTCTAATTTTTTCGTCTGCCAAAATGCAAAGTTCTGAGTTGTCATACTTTACATCCATTAAATTATTTTTATCGTAGTTGGATACATCTTTTCCTTGTTCTAACATCTCATCATAAACTTGATTTCGGAAGTTTAATGTCCAATTAAAAGAAGGTGAATTATTGTAAACCAATTTAGCATTTGGAGCAACTTTTTTAATTCTGTTCACCATATGTGCAATTTGCTTCACATTTGGAGTAGGTGTTTCAATCCATAAAAGATCGGCTCCATTTTGAAGACTGGTAATACAATCCAACACCACCCGATCAATATTCGATCCGTTTTTAAATTTATATAAACCATTGGCTAGCCTTACTGGTCTTACTAATTTACCATCTCTTTTAAGAAGAACATCGTCTTCTTTAGCCTGACCAATAGTAATTTCTTCAGCTTCAACAAAAGCTAAATATTGAGAAGCTAAGTCGCCAGGTTCCTGACTTACCGGCAATTTTTGAGTTAAACCTGCACCTTCAGAGTCTGTTCTAGCTACTATAACTCCGTCTTCTACTCCCAGTTCTAAAAATGCATATCTAATGGCATTTAATTTGGCAATATAATCTTCGTGAGGTACAGTTACTTTCCCATCTTGATGACCACATTGCTTGGCATCGGATACTTGATTTTCAATCTGAATAGCACAAGCGCCAGCTTCAATCATTTTTTTACTCAGTAAATACGTGGCTTCTTCATTCCCAAAACCAGCATCTATATCTGCAATAATAGGAACTATATGAGTTTCATAATTATCAATTTGATCTTGTACATCTTCTCCATTTTCCAGCCTTTTAAACAAATCGTTTAATTCAATAGCATCTGCCTGACGTAAAAAATCGTAAATCTCTTTTATTAACGCTGGTACAGCTGTTTTTTCGTGCATTGATTGATCTGGTAAAGGACCAAATTCCGAACGTAATGCAGCTACCATCCACCCTGAAAGATACAAGTACTTTTTAGCAGTTGTTTTATGATGCTTTTTAACGGCAATCATTTTTTGTTGAGCCACAAAACCATGCCAACAACCTAAAGACTGTGTATACTTAGATGAATCTGCATCATATTCCGCCATGTCTTTTCTCATGATGGCTGCTGTGTATTTAGCGATGTCTATTCCTGTTTTAAATTGGTTTTGAGTAAGCATTCTAGCTGCATTTTCCGGACTTATGGAATTCCATGATGTGCCATACTTTTCTTTGAGATTTCTTACGGTCTGCAAGGCAGAACTGTAATTTGTTTGTGCTAAATTTTTCATACTTTTGCTTTAGGTTATTATTTATTAATAATTGAATCCTGTTGAGTGTTCGCGCATTCGCAGGATTTTTTTTATAGATATTGATAAGCTGATTCTGTTAAAAATTCTTCAAACCTATCCGACAAAACTAATTTATCAAATAGTTTTATAGCTAAGTCGAATTTGGTGTTTTCAATATTTTGCTCACCAACTTCTTTTATAATTTTTTCAACTTCTTCATCAAAAATGGACATATAAAGTTCTATATTAAATTTTCTACCATCTTCCAGAATCACTTCATTTTTAAGCCATTGCCAAATTTGAGTTCGTGATATTTCAGCCGTTGCAGCATCTTCCATTAAATTATATAAGGCAACCGCACCATAACCACGCAACCAAGCTTCCAGATATAGAATGGCCACATTAATATTTTTTCTAATCCCATCCTCTGTTACCGTTCCAATTGGCAATTCAAGTAAATCTTCTTTAGAAACCTTTACATCTTCTTTCTTTATATGAATTTGATTTTTGGTAGGCATATACTTATCAAACTCTTGTAAAGCAATATTAATCAAAGCGGGATGAGCAACCCAAGTACCATCATGCCCATTCTTAACTTCTCGCTCTTTGTCTGCTCTCACTTTTTCTAAGGCAATAATATTTGCATACTCATCATTTTTAATAGGAATTTGTGCCGCCATCCCTCCTATAGCATGAATGCCTCTTTTGTGGCAACGCTGTATTACTAATTTAGAATAAGCATCCATAAAAGGAGATGTCATTGTAACCTGGTCTCTATTGGGAACAGTAAAATTGGTGTGATTTCTAAATTTTTTGATATATGAAAAAATATAATCCCATCTTCCACAGTTTAATCCTACAATATGATTTTTCAACTCGTATATAATTTCATCTAACTGAAAACTAGCAGTTATAGTTTCAACCAAAACAGTTGCTTTAAAGGTTCCTTTTGAAACATTTAAATAGTCTTGAGCAAATTCAAAAACCATATTCCACCAACGCGCTTCCAAGTAATGTTCTAATTTTGGAAGATAGAAATACGGAGCAGTATCATTTTCTAATAGTATTTTTGTGTTATGAAACACATATAAACCAAAGTCCAATAAGCTAGCAGAAACTTGCTTATCGCCAACTAAAAGGTGTTTATCATTTAAATGTAAGCCTCTTGGACGAACCAATAAAACAGCAGGATCTGAATGTAAATGATACCCTTTTTTATTTTTTTTATTGATAAAAGAAATCGTCTTTCTATTGGCGTCTATCAGGTTTTGCTGGCCTTCCATAATATTCTGCCAAGAAGGAGCTGTACTATCTTCAAAATCTGCCATAAAGGTTTTTGCTCCAGAATTTAAAGCGTTAATTACCATTTTTCTATCTACTGGCCCGGTTATTTCCACTCTTCTATCTAACAAATCTTTTGGAATAGAGCCTGCAACCCAATTAGATTCTCTAATTTCTTTAGTTTCTAATGGAAAATCCGGGAAAACACCTTTATCGAAGTTTAGCTGTTGTTGCTTTCTTGCCTCTAATAATTCTAACCTGCTTTTATTAAACTTATCGTGTAAAGCCAAAATGAACTCTTGAGCTTCTTCTGATAAAATTTTCGGATAAAAATTAGTTACTTGATTTGAGAATTGAAGTTTAGACTTACTTAATACTGTGTTTTCCATGTTGTTATTGTTTTCTGTTTACAATGATAAAACAAACATTTTAAAAAAACAAGCGAACGTTCGCTAAAAATAAATATTCGCAAAAACATTAAGTTCGCAAAAAAACTTATCTTTGCTTATATGGAGGAAGAATATATTAAGCTTATTTTTGGTTTAAAGTTAAAGCAGAAGCGGACTGAGAAGAATTTATCTCTTTTTGGTTTATCTAAACTTTCAGGCTTATCAAAGTCTTATTTAAATGAAATAGAAAAAGGAAAAAAATATCCAAAACCTGATAAAATAGCTATATTATCAGAGAAGTTGGATGTTCCTTACGATCAAATGGTTTCTTTAAAATTAGATAAAAACTTAGCTCCAATTGGAGACGTACTTCAGTCTAAAATCCTCAAGGAAATCCCTCTTGAACTCTTCGGAATAAAAGAGAGCAACCTTATTGATATTATTTCGAACGCACCAGCAAAAGTGAATGCATTTATAAGTACCATTATTGAAATAGCACAAAACTACAACTTTAGTCGCGAGAGTTTTTATTTGGCTTCTGTCCGTTCTTTTCAGGAAGCAAATAACAATTATTTTGAGGACATAGAACAAAGTGTTATTAAATTTTCGAAAGCTTATCAAGTAGATTTAACCAAGCCAATTTCGTCTAAAGAATTAGAAGACATATTGGTTGAAGAGTATGGTTACACGTTAAATGAAACAGAATTAAATAAGCATCATGCCTTAGATAATTTACGATCAGTATTTGTACCTAAAACAAAAACATTATTACTGGCCAGTAATATGGACGATGCGCAAAAAACCTTCATATTTGCTAAAGAAATTGCTTATAATTTTTTAGATTATAGTGAACGACTTTACACCTTTTCCTGGATTAAATTTGATAATTTCGATCAAGTACTGAATAATTTTCATGCTTCCTATTTTGCTGGAGCCTTAATTATACCACGAGCAACTATTACAAAAAAGCTAAATCAATTATTCAGTAAAAAAACATTTGATGAAAATTTTTTTCTAGATATCATTAACTCTTTTAATGCTTCTCCGGAATCATTTTATCAGCGCTTGACAAATATTTTACCCAAAGATTTCAATATTCAAAACCTTTTCTTTTTACGCTTTACACATCGTTCTGGAACCAATAGATTTCATCTTAAAAAAGAGTTGCATTTATCGCATCAGCATTCCCCACATGCCAACGAAACTAATGAGCATTATTGTAGACGCTGGATTTCTTTAAAGGTTTTAAAAGACATCAGTAGAAGCAATAAAGAACATATATTTGATATGCAAATTTCAAATTATCCTGATGATAATATGAGTTATTTAGTCTTATCTTCAGCAACCAGAGACCCTTTTAGGGAAAACCATTTTAGAAGTATTAGTGTGGGACTTTTAATAGATAAACAACTTAAAAGAAAATTAAGTTTTTTAGAAACCACTAATATCAAGAAAACTGAAGTTGGAGTTACTTGCGAACGCTGTTCAATCTCCAATTGTGAAATAAGACAAGTGCCAGCAATTAGACTAGAACATGAAGCTAAAAACAAAAAAATTGAAATGGTAGTCGAAGATTTAAAGAATAGATTTAGTTAATCTATAATTTATTTATAATTTTATTCCCTTAATTATTATTACTATGAGAAATTTCCTTTTAGTGTTATTCCTAATCTCTATACTTTCTTTTGGTTGTAAAGGGGATGTTAAAGATGTAAACACAAATCAAACTTCCAAAATTAAAACAGATACTATCTCAATTTTGGATAATAAAAAACCGCTTTCAGACATAATAGTTAAACCTATAAATCATGCTAGTTTTATTTTAGAATATGAAGATATTGTTATTTATGTAGATCCTGTTGGAGGTCCCGAATTGTATAAAAACGAGAAAGATCCAAATGTTATTTTAATTACAGATATTCATGATGATCATTTTAATTTAGAAACTTTTGAAGGAATTATGAAGGATACAACCCAACCTATTGTACCTCCAGATGTAGCTATTAAAATACCTATGGCTTTGCAATATAATATGTTTGCAGTTAAAAATAACGCACGGGTAGATTATACAAAAGCTGGCTTAGATGTAGTGGTATATTCTGTACCCATGTATAACTTAAGAGAAGAAGCATTAAAATACCATCCAAAAGGACGAGGTAATGGTTATGTTGTTGAGTTTGGTGGCAAACGTATTTATATATCTGGAGATACAGAAGACATTCCGGAAATGAGAAATCTAAGCAATATAGACATCGCTTTTGTGTGTATGAATTTACCATATACCATGACGGTTGAAAGTGCTGCCAGTGCTGTTTTAGATTTTAAGCCTAAGAAAGTATATCCTTATCATTATAGAGGAACAGAGGGTTTTAGCGATATTGAAAAATTTAAAAGTCTGGTAAATGAAGGAAACGAAGATATTGAAGTGATATTATTGGACTGGTATAAAAATCCATAGACTTTTAATAACTAGTTGTTTAGTTAAAATAAAATGTTTATATTTGGATAGCTATTAACCAAATCAAGTACCTACATGTCTCAATATATCTCTCTTTTGGGGTTTCTTTCCATAGCGACTATGGAGCAATCAAGCATCGTTACAGCCTTATCTATTTCTGTTTTATTTTTTTTAGTATTATTAGTTTTAGGATGGAGAAAATCTTATTTACTAAGAAAAGAAAGCGATAAATTAAATGAATCATTTACAATAGATAAAGAAAAAGAAGAACATACTTATAGAGATTTTACTGAAAGTCATATGTACGATAATAATTAGTATATAATATGACAATAGTAATTTACTTAAGCATCTTAAATATCATTGTATTAATCTTTGCTTTTATAAGTAAAAAAATTTTATACACAGTAACTCCAGAAAAACAATGGAGTCATGCTCTTGAAGAGTTTGACAGTAATTATAAATCTTTAGATAAAATTGAGATTGATAATTTTATTATGAGTTCTGGACATTTATATGAAAATAATTGAATTAAAAACACCAACAAAAAAAAGCCTCGAATTTTCGAGGCTTTTTTAATACTATTCATTCAAAAAAGTTATCTAACTAACTTTCTGTATTTAATTCGTTTTGGCATTAAATCGCCACCAAGACGTTGTTTTTTATTCTCTTCGTAATCACTAAAGCTACCTTCAAAGAAGTAAACTTCAGAGTTTCCTTCAAAAGCTAAAATATGGGTACAAATTCTATCTAAAAACCATCTGTCGTGAGAAATTACTACGGCACAACCAGCAAAATTTTCTAAACCTTCTTCCAAAGCTCTTAAAGTGTTTACATCCAAATCGTTTGTTGGCTCATCCAAAAGCAATACGTTTCCTTCTTCTTTAAGAGTCATCGCTAAATGCAGCCTGTTTCTTTCTCCTCCAGATAACATATTTACCTTTTTATTCTGCTCGCTACCACTAAAGTTGAAACGACTTAAATAAGCACGAGAATTCACCTGCTTCCCTCCCATCATAATCAGTTCTTGCTCATCGCTAAAGTTTTGCCAGATTGTTTTTTCAGGATCAATATTAGAATGTGACTGATCTACATAAGCAATCTTAGCGGTTTCACCCACTTTAAATTCGCCTTTGTCTGGGGTTTCTTCTCCCATAATCATTCTAAAAATAGTTGTTTTACCGGCTCCGTTTGGACCAATAATTCCAACTATCCCGGCTTGTGGTAAATTGAAGTTTAAGTTATCGTATAACAATTTATCGTCGTAACCTTTACTTACCCCAATAGCTTCAATAACATTGGTTCCCAAACGAGGTCCATTAGGAATATATATTTCTAGTTTTTCGTCTAATTGTTTTTGGTCCTGACTTAATAATTTATCGTAATTCTTTAAACGTGCTTTCTGCTTGGTTTGTCTACCTTTAGCTCCTTGCTTAACCCATTCTAACTCTCGCTCTAAGGTTTTCTGGCGTTTGGAAGCTGCTTTCCCTTCTTGCGCCATACGCTTAGATTTCTGGTCTAGCCAAGAAGAGTAATTTCCTTTCCAAGGAATGCCTTCTCCTCTATCTAATTCTAAAATCCATCCTGCAACATTATCTAAGAAATATCTATCGTGTGTTACCGCAATTACAGTTCCTTTATATTGTGCTAAATGATGCTCTAACCAATGTACAGATTCGGCATCCAAGTGGTTGGTTGGCTCATCTAATAATAATACATCTGGTTCTTGTAATAACAATCTACATAAGGCTACACGACGTTTTTCACCTCCTGAAAGCACACTAATTTTCTTATCGCCATCTGGAGTTCTTAACGCATCCATGGCTATCTCTAATTTGGTATCTAACTCCCAAGCATCTGAAGCATCAATCTGATCTTGCAAAACAGCTTGTCTGTTCATTAATTTCTCCATTTTATCTGGATCGCTATAAACTTCTTCCAGACCAAACATATCGTTAATTTTATTGTACTCTTCAAGAATAGCAACCGTTTCTGCTGCTCCTTCTTTTACAATTTCCATAACGGTTTTATCATTGTCTAGTTGTGGCTCTTGCTCAAGATAACCCACGGTATAACCTGGAGAAAAAACGACATCGCCTTGATAATTTTTATCAATACCAGCAATAATTTTTAATAAAGTAGATTTACCAGAACCGTTAAGTCCTAAAATTCCAATTTTTGCACCATAAAAGAAACTTAAATAAATGTTCTTTAATACAGGTTTTTTTGCACTCTGATAGGTTTTGGTTAAACCGGACATCGAGAAAATTACTTTTTTATCGTCGCTCATTTTTATAAATAAGTTTAAATTGTTAAATGAATATTGAAAATGTGGCTCTAATTGCCAACTGAATACTAATTACACTCTTCCTTTTAGTGCATTAAAAACCCAAGCTACGGCAAAAAACCCAATTCCTACAGCAGCAAACCCCCATCCTGCAACATCATCATATCTAAATGCTCCTAAAGCAATTAATGCTAATCCTACAAAAATCATAATCCAAGTTGCCCAAGCTAAAACGGTATTTTTATTCATTGCCATTATATCTGTAAATTTATTGTTAGTAGAAATGCAAATATCGGGATTTAAAACTATAAAAGCACTCCTAAAGATGCTTTTTCATAATTTGAAGGTTGAGTCATTATTTCATAGGAACTTCTATCAAGAGTAAGCCTGAATCATCATTTGCTGTAACCGAGAAAGTTTCTGTTTCTGAAATTCCTATGGCATCCCGGGCTTCTAGGATGGTATTTTCAATAGTCACCTCTCCAAAAATATTCATAATATAAACACCATGAACGTCACTTTTTAGAGTATAACTGAAATTCTTATCTCTATCCAAATCAATCCTTGAAATTATGGCATCTTGATGAATTTTTAAGCTACTTTCATGAGATTCATCAATAGAAGTGACTAATATTTGAAGTTTATTTTTTCTATCTGTTTCTAGAAATGATTTCTGCCCATAACGTGGTTCCACATTATGTTTATTAGGAATAATCCAAATCTGAAACAAACTCAAATGCTTTTCTATTGAGCCATTAATCTCAGAATGTTGTACACCAGTTCCGGCGCTCATAACCTGCACTTCGCTAGGAAGGACTTGTTGCCAATCTTGATGCATATTATCCCGATGTTTTAACACACCACTTAATGGAATTGTAATAATCTCCATATTTTCATGTGGATGAGTTCCGAAACCCATTTTTGGAGCTACAACATCGTCGTTTAAAACACGTAAAGCTCCAAATTGCATTTTATCTTTATCGAAATAATTAGCAAAACTAAACGAATGGTTTGCTTGAAGCCATCCGTGATTTGCAAAACCTCTATCTTCTGCTTTATGTAATACTGTTCTCATCTTTAATCCCCACAAAAGTGGCTCTCTCTTATTTAAGTTATTTATTATTCTCAGCCATATTTAATCTGGGCTAAGTGTAAAATTTAAAGGTTGTTTTTTTGCAGTTATGAAGACTTGTTTTTTTATCACCTTTTAATATTTCTGTTTTAACTAAAATGAATTCATCTCATTTTATCTAACAAATCACTTAATTGCTCTGCTTCGTCTTCTGTAATGTTTTTTAATAAATCCTTATTAAAATCGACTGAAATTGATTCTATAAGCTGCTTGCCTCTGTTTGTTAATTTAATAAAAACCACACGTCTATCATCTGCACATGGAAAGCGTTCAATAAACTCTTTCGCGATTAACTTATCCATTAACCTTGTTGTATTTGGCGAACGATCAATCATGCGTTCTTTAATAGTTTGCACTTTTAATGCTTTATCTGCTCCATTCAATATTCGTAAAACATTATATTGCTGAGGAGAAATTCCGAAGGGTTTAAAAAAGTCGTTCTGAAAACTAGAAATCCAATTGGCAGTATATAATATATTAATCAAAGCCTTCACTTTGGCACTGTCGAATTTTGAATTGATATCTTTAGATAAATCTCCCATATTTAAAAATAATTTACAAAAAGATTAATTACGTCTAAAATATGACTAGATAACTGATATTTGGAATCTTGAGCATAACTTATACTTGCACACGCAATCATAAATATTAACAAAAAATTCTTGATTTTCATTTTAGTTTATTTTATAACATCTTGATATTCATCTTTTTTCTTCTCCAAAATAGCTTTGGCGTAAGAACAAGTAGGAGCAGCTTTTAAATTGTTCTTTCTCATAAAACTGACCGCTTCATCTATAAGCTTATATCCCATTCCTTGACCCTTTAATGCCTCTTTTACTTCTGTATGATTTATATCGATGGTGTTATCATCAATATATTTATAAGTCATTTCTGCTTCTTCCTTTTGGTCTATTTCAATAAAAAACTTACCATTTTTACCGTTATCTGTATGTTTAATTTCCATATTAAATTGATTTTTTAAATAATTCTACTTGTTGTTTTAATTCCCTATCAAGATTTGCATCTGTTATTTTACCATCAGAAAAGTTGGTTTCAAAAAGTGGTAATGAAAAATCTGCAACTATCTGAGCATTGTGTCTTGGGAATCTATCTTTTGCCATAGCCAAAACAGATTGTCCTCCTCTTCCTCCTGTGGATGTTGCCATCAGTAACATTGGTTTGCCAAAAAATAATTTTCCTTCTTCTCGAGACATCCAATCAAATAAATTTTTAAAAACAGAAGAGTATGCACCATTGTGCTCTGCCAATGAAATTATAATACCGTCTGCATTTTTTATTGCTTCCAATAGTTTTTTAGCATTCTCGGGAAATCCAATTTTGGCCTCCAGATCTACTCCAAATAACGGAACATCAAAATCGTTTAAATCTAAAACTTTGGCCTCTACATTGTCTACCAAAGAAGAAGCGTATGTTACCAATTGTTTATTTATAGATTGTTTGCTGTTACTACCTGCAAATGCAATAATTTTTTTCATATTAAGCTTGCGTTTTTTTGTTAAAAATATAAGAGACAATTAATAAAACTAATGCTAATAATGCCGATATATGCTCCCCATCATTAATCATAAAATGTGCAAAAAAGGCTAAAATAAATGCAAAAAAGAAACCTGCATAAGCCCATTCTTTTATAATATTAAAATTTGGATTCCAAATAACAAATATGCCTACCAACTTAATAACAGCATATGGGTAAATAATATAAGTTGGGTAACCAAAGCTCGTAAACATTTGTGCTACTTCTTCATAATTAAAAAAGTACATTCCGGCTGAAAATAATATCAATACCGTTAAAAGACCAGTTGCTACGTAATAGATAATCTTATTCTTTTTCATAATTCTATTTTAGTTTAGAGTGCAAATGTACATAAAACATCTATATATTCCTAGGAAACTAATTCCGTGTAAAATTATTTAACAAAATATTCGCTTTTAAACCATGTTCTTCTTTTGTAAATTCGTGGCAAATAATTATTTCTATGGATATCAACTTCAACAAAAACGAAGATTATAATAAGCTTTTAGTTTCAGATTTAAAAAAGCGTTTTGCTCAAGTAAAACTTGGTGGTGGCGAAAAAAATATTGAAAAACATCATGCAAAAGGCAAAATGACTGCCAGAGAACGCATAGATTATCTTTTAGACGCTAAAAGAGATAGTATAGAAATAGCTGCTTTTGCCGGAGAAGATATGTACGAAGAACATGGTGGCTGCCCTTCTGGAGGTGTAGTTGTTAAAATTGGATACATTAAAGGAAAACAATGTATGGTTGTGGCTAACGATGCCACAGTAAAAGCTGGTGCCTGGTTTCCAATTACCGGAAAGAAGAATTTACGTGCTCAGGAAATAGCTATAGAGAACAGATTGCCAATAATATATTTAGTTGATTCTGCTGGAGTTTATTTACCAATGCAAGACGAAATTTTTCCAGATAAAGAACATTTCGGACGTATTTTTAGAAATAATGCCATTATGAGCAGTTTAGGAATTACACAAATTGCTGCTGTTATGGGAAGTTGTGTAGCTGGTGGTGCTTATTTACCAATTATGAGCGACGAAGCCATGATAGTTGATAAAACAGGAAGTATCTTTTTAGCAGGAAGTTATTTGGTTAAAGCTGCCATTGGTGAAACTATTGACAATGAAACTCTTGGAGGTGCTACAACACATTGTGAAATTTCTGGTGTTACAGACTATAAAGCTAAAGACGATAAAGATGCTTTAGATAGAATTAAAAGTGTAGTTGATAAAATTGGCGCTTTTGATAAAGCAGGTTATAACAGAGCCGATGCTAAGAAACCAAAGGAAAAGCAAGAAGATATTTACGGAATTTTACCTAAATCGAGAGCTGATCAATATGATATGTATGAAATTATCAAACGTTTAGTTGATAATTCTGAGTTCGATGAATATAAAGCTGGATACGGAAAGACCATAATTACAGCCTATGCCAGAATTGATGGTTGGGCTGTTGGTATTGTAGCAAATCAGAGAAAATTAGTGAAAACCAAAAAAGGCGAAATGCAGTTTGGGGGTGTTATTTATAACGATAGCGCAGATAAAGCCACGCGGTTTATTGCTAATTGTAATCAGAAGAAAATTCCTTTAGTCTTTTTACAGGATGTTACTGGTTTTATGGTTGGATCTAAAAGTGAACATGGTGGAATTATTAAAGATGGTGCCAAAATGGTAAATGCTGTAAGTAATTCTGTGGTGCCAAAATTTACCATTATATTAGGAAATAGCTATGGCGCAGGAAACTATGCCATGTGTGGAAAAGCTTACGATCCAAGATTGATTGTAGCATGGCCAAGTGCCGAATTGGCTGTAATGAGCGGAAATTCTGCAGCAAAAGTATTATTACAAATTGAAACAGCTTCTCTTAAAAAGAAAGGCGAAGTCATTACTAAAGAGAAAGAAGAAGAGTTGTTTAATAAAATTAAAGATAGATACGACAAGCAGGTGTCTCCTTATTATGCGGCTTCCAGAATCTGGACAGATGCTATTATAGATCCTTTAGATACTAGAAAATGGATTAGTATGGGAATTGAAGCAGCCAACCACGCTCCTATTGAAAAAAAGTTTAACTTAGGAGTTATTCAAGTGTAATTTATGATAAAAAAAATCTTAACCTATTTCATTTATTTTGTTTCATTATCAATTTTTAGTCAAAATAATCTAAATCATATTTTAAAGCCTAGGCTTTTGTTTAGTAATGAAAAAAACAAAACAAATCTAGATACTGAATTAGTAATTTTAGAAAATGATACACTCTTTAATATAAATTCTAATATTATTGATTTGGGATTTTTAAACGATACAACTTACGGCAAAAAATTTCTAGATAAATATAATGCCATTGGGTTTGGAATAACAGGAAAAGATTATAAAAATGGTTTTCAATTAAGGCAATGGAATACGCCTATTGTAATATATTTTGACAAAAAAATTCCAAATGAAGTCATTAAGGGTTTTAAATTATTTTTCAGTCAAATAAGTAATCTAGAGCATTTAAACATCAGTTTCACCTCTAAAATTAAAAATGCTAATTATTATATAAAAACAACTTCCGAAGAAATTAACGTATACAATAATGATTTTAAATTCGAATCGGATACAGAAAGGAAAAAATCTTTTCTAACAGGTGCTACTTATCGTTTAACTAATGATTCTAACAATAAGTTTTATAGTGGTATTTTATCAATAAATATAAATAGAGACCAAACCGACTTAGATATTTTAAAACAATTAAAACAACTGTTTTTTTTAAGTTTAGGGAATTTTGATATCGGATTTGATATAAATAGTTCAAGTCTATTAAGTAAAAAATATATAAGTTCAGATACTATTTCAGAATTTGATTATAAACTAATTAAACTTCATTATAGTACAATTTATCCTCAAATAATTGACGAAAGAGCTTTTAGTAAATTAATAAAAAAATATAAAACCCTACAATGAAACTCCTTTTCTATCTCTCAATATGTTTATTGTCAACATCATTATGCTTTTCACAAAAAAAAGACAATTCAACTTACAGCACCATGTATATGACAGTTAAGCAATACAAAAACAAGTACAAAGTGCCTTTAACTAAAAAAGACTCTTTGAGTTTTAGAGTTATACATGGAGACACCATGGTTCAAGTTTCTGATTTCATGAGGCCTAAAGGAAATAGTGTTCCATATGAATATAAGGACTCAACATTTTTAAAATATTATGAAAAAGTAGCTTTTAATCATAAAAAAGGGGTAATAAGTGACAACACAGTTATGAAATATTGGAAAGATGATGTTAAAATTTTCTTTTCAAAAAGTGTGGCAAAAAAAACTAAAAATGATTTAATGAAATTTGCAGAAGAAATTTCGAGTCAAGTAGATTCTCTAAATATATATGAAGTAAATAAAGTAGAAGATTCTAATTACATTATTTATTATTTTGGAGATTATGAATATGAGTCTAACCTTATGAATTTCAAAAGATCAAGTAATTATCAGTATTGGAATGGAAACAATCAAATTTATAAATCGGCCATTAAACTTGATAATGAGATGTACTTTAATGAAACATTAAGGCTCTATGAATTAAAAAAATATTTCATACAAAATTTAGGCTATTTTAATTTAATTGATGATTTTAAATGTGAGAGTTATTTCTCAAATTGTTATTCGTCAAATAAAAAATTAACTCCCTTGGACTTAGAGCTTATAAAATACCACTATTCGTATGGTATATGCAAAGGAACTAATTTAAAAACATTCCAAGAGCAACATCAAAAAGCTAAAGAAACCTTGGAAGAAACTGGTAATAAAACCATGTTTTTTCACCCATTATAACAGCTAATACTGTATTAATTTTAAAATAAAAATGTGATTATTTAAAAGTCGCGAGAGTTTGTAAACGCTGAATTTTACCAGATGTGGTTTCACTAAATTTCGTAACTGTGTAGATTTTCTTTGGTTTTTCGTATGTATCTAAGTCTTTAAAAACTGAGTTCGATAAGTCATTCTTATCCGCTTCCAAAACAAGAATTAGTTTCTCACCAAGTTTGTCATCTTTTTCCGAAGCTATAAAAAACCTATTTGAAATTTTTCCTTTTAATTTTTCCTCTATCTGCTCAGGAAAGAACTTAATGCCACCGGAATTTATCACATTATCAAATCTTCCTAACCATTCAAAAGTTTTTTCTGAATGTAGCTTTACTACATCATTGGTGGAAATTATTTCTTTAGAAAGTTTTGGTGCTTCAATAACTAAGCACTCTCTTTCATCTTGAGAAATATGAATACTTGGTAGTACTTCATAATAAGTATTAGAAACACTTTCCGAATTAGTAAAGTTGTTTAATTTTTTTATGGCAATATGCGTGATAGTTTCGGTCATGCCATAAGTTGCGTATACCTTAGTCTGCAAAGGCTGAAGTTGATCTATAAGTTCAGACGACATGGGAGCGCCACCAACAATAAGCGTTTTTATATGAGTTAGTTTTTTTAAATTCTGCTGCACTTGCATGGGAATCATAGCAGCAAAATGGTAATGTTTTTTAGAGCTAAAATTTAAAATAGTTCCTGGTTCAATAACATCTACTTGTAAGCCTAAAATAATGGCTCTAACCAACATCATTTTCCCAGCAATAAATTGCGTAGGTAAACAATGTAAAGCTTTATCTTTTGGTTTTAAACCAAAATAATTTCCTGTAGCAATGGCAGAAAATACCATGGCTTGCTTTTTAATTTTAATGATTTTTGGTTTCCCTGTTGTTCCAGATGTTTTGGTTTTTATATAATCTTTTGCATCCAACCAATCGGCTAAAAAATCGCCTAAGGCTTTTTCATAAGGACTTCCTTCTTTAATAAAGCTGTAAGCAACTTCCTTTAACCCGTCACGATCATAGGACTTGTTATTTAACTTAAAGTGATTGTGGACTTTATCGTAAGTAGGAATCATAAGTGTTAATCTATGTTATTGTTTTCTTCAATGATAGACTCTTCAATTCCTATTTCTGAAATAAGAGATTCTTTCAAAGGAGCTTCAACGGGACCAACTAATTTATCTTTCCAATTAGTCCAATTATATTTTTTTGAAAAAACAAATAACAACAAAGGGAACACAATAAAAACTGGCATAAATATTTCTGTAAAACTTGTTGCTGATGGTTCAGACATATCCTTTAAAACCGAATGTGTTTGAAAAGCAGTCCAATCTGCCGTAACCAGTAAAGCCGTAAACAAGTTATTTGCAGCGTGAAAACCAAGCGCAAGCTCCATTCCTTCATCCATTAAAGTCATTACTCCTAAAAACAAACCTGTTCCTATATAATAGACCATAATAACATTTCCTAATTTGTCTACTTCAGGATTTGCAATATGTAACATTCCAAAAACAACAGACGTAGTAAGTAGTGGTACCCATTTATTTTTTGCTAAAACACCAATTCCTTGCATTAAATAACCTCTAAACAGATATTCTTCAAAACTTGTTTGTAAAGGAACTAATACAACGGCTATAACACATAAAATAATAAATGGTTGCATTTTAAAATTTACCACATAATCTTCCGGAGTTAAGTAATAATCAAGCAAAATAAATCCAGAGCTCACCACACCCCAAAGTATAAAAGCAAACCAGATACGTTTCCAATCTATTTTACTCCTGGCTGTAGTCAAGGATGTAATACTTTGTTTATGAAGAAGTCTAACTACCAAAAACAATCCAACTAACCCAAAAGCAAAAGAGAGTAGCATTAAAAATAGATTTAAATTTGGCTCCAACATGGTCATCATTTTGGTTTCATCCAAACCAAAAACACTTTCACCATCAGTCATGGCTTTCATAAAAACAGCTACTGTAAACGGAATTTGTCCGATTACCACAGCAATAACAATTAAAACTATTCCAACTAAATATCTCCACCAATCGTGTAAGACGTTAAAAGCTTGAGCTATATACATAGGTTATAAATTAAAATTCCAGTTTTTATTTTTTTGGTACTGCAATGTACCATTTTTTACATTTAAAGGCGAAGCAAAATTATTGGTAAATAAACTCCCTGTTCCAAGTCCTTGAGGCATAGCATTGTTTAGGGTATAAGTCCATTGTGCAATCGCATTTAAGCCCACATTACTCTCTAAAGCGCTTGTAATCCACCAACCTATATTTTGTTTTTCGGATAAATCAATCCACTCTTTACTTCCAGAAAAACCGCCAACCAAACTTGGTTTTAAAATAATATATTGAGGGTTTATTGTTTCAAGTAAGGTTTTCTTTTTTTCTTTTGAAAAAACACCAATTAACTCTTCGTCTAAAGCAATGGGTAAAGGTGTTTTTTCACACAAACTAGCCATATCTTCAATTTGACCTTGTTTTATAGGTTGTTCTATAGAATGAATATCTAATTCTGAAATTAGTTTTAGTTTGTCTAAAGCTTCTTCAACTAAGAATGCACCATTAGCATCTACACGTAATTCGATGTCTTTTGGAGAGAACTCTTTCCTTATGGACTTTAAAAGATTAAATTCCGTTTGAAAATCGATAGCGCCAATTTTCATTTTAATACATGAAAATCCAGCTTCAATTTTTTCTTTAATTTGTTGTTTCATGAAGGCTTCGCTTCCCATCCAAATCAAGCCATTAATAGAAATGGCATCTTTACTTTGAGTAAATTCTGATGGAAAAATCTCGAAAGGATCTTTACTCTTAAGAGAAGCAAATGCCGTTTCAAGTCCTAATTGAATGCTTGGAAACTTATAAAGTTCATCCAATAAAACAGGTAATCCTAAGTGAATATTTAAACAGGTCCATTTTAAAATATCTTCGTAATGTGGTACATCGTCTACACTCAATCCTCTAAATAAACCACATTCTCCAACACCAGTTTTTCCATCTTTTTCAAGAATTATAAACCAAGTTTCCTTAGTTTTTAAAATCCCTCTAGACGTGCCACTAGCTTGTTTAAAATTTAAAATATAATTCTGGTATTCTGCTTTCATAGTTAGTTTCAAAAATACTCAAAATATTTTGTACATTAGACTTCAATATATATTAAATAGTCATGCCAGAATTTCCAAATCTTATTTATTTTGCCATTCCATTTTTTATAGTTTCCATGCTTCTGGAATTGTTTATTACAACCAGACAAAAAATTAAAACTTACGAAACTAAAGATGCCTTTACATCTATTGCCATGGGCTTGGGTAATGTTGCTATTAATTTAGTTAGCAAAGGTTTGGTTTTATTGGCTTTCTTTTTTGTGTATGAAAACTTTAGATTATTTACTATTCCATTGGCTTGGTGGAGTGTTATTTTGTTATTTTTTGCAGACGATTTATCTTATTATTGGTTCCACAGAGTTTCTCATGAATGTAGACTTTTTTGGGCTTCGCATGTGGTGCATCATTCCTCAGAACATTATAATTTAAGTACGGCCTTAAGACAAACTTGGTCTGGTGGTTTTTATTCCTTTGTGTTTTGGTTATGGTTGCCTTTACTTGGGTTTCATCCAGCCATGATTTTATTGCAAATGTCTATAAGTCTGTTATATCAATTCTGGATTCATACCGAAACCATTAACAAACTACCAAAATGGTTTGAAGCTGTAATGAATACGCCTTCTCACCACAGAGTACACCATGGAAGTAACCCTATTTATTTGGATAGAAACCACGCAGGAATCCTAATTATCTGGGATAAACTTTTTGGAACTTTCCAAGCTGAATTAGATGACGAAAAAGTTATTTATGGATTGGTAGAAAACATCCATACGTATAACCCAATTAAAGTTGCTTATTTAGAATGGTATCATATGTTAAAAGATGTGTTTTCTGGAAAAAAATCTATTTCTAACCGGATTAAATATTTAGTAAAACCTCCAGGTTGGAAACATGATGGAACTGGAAAATCGAGTGATGATTTGAGAAAAGAATGGCTTAATGCCGGTTTAAAGTCACCGTCTCAGTTTTCAGTTGATAATAAAAATGACATTGTATGACCTTTAATAATAAAGTAATTTGGATTACCGGAGCTTCAAGTGGCATTGGCAAAAGTTTAGCTATAACACTTTCTAATGAGAATTGTAAACTGATACTTTCTGCTCGAAGAAAAGCTGAATTAGAAAAAGTAAAAGCATTATGCAAGCAACCTGAAAATATAGCTGTTTTAACATTAGACTTAGCAGAAACAGAAACGCATGCTTCTATTGCTGGAGATGCAATTTCTTTATTCGGTAAAATAGATATCCTTATTAATAATGGAGGAATTAGTCAACGTTCTCCTATAATTGATACAGATATAGCTGTAGACAGAAAACTAATGGAAGTAGATTATTTGGGAACTGTAGCTTTAAGCAAAGCTCTTTTACCTCATTTTGTAGCTAATAAAACCGGACATTATGTTGTTGTTTCCAGCCTTATGGGAAAATTTAGTTCCCCCTTACGGTCAGCCTATTGCGGAGCAAAACATGCTTTACATGGGTTTTTTGACGCTTTAAGGTTAGAGCATAGTGCAGATAATATAAAAGTTACCATAATTTGTCCGGGATTTGTAAATACCGATGTAGCTAGAAATGCATTAACTTCAGATGGAAGCAAACAAGGCTATCAAGATCATATGACTGAGAGTGGATTAGATGTTGAAGTTTTTGTAAAACGCATGTTAAAAGCTATTAAAAACGAAAAATATGAAGCTTATATAGGTAAGTTTGAAATACTTGGTGTGTATGTGAAACGAATATCTATAAAGCTACTTCACAAACTAGTATTAAGAAGCAAGGTGAGATAAAGATTATAATCATAAGTCTTTATATACTGTTACAGTTCAAGACTCTCCCCTATTTCTAAAAGCATTAAATCTTTATTATTTTCGAAGAATTTACGTTTAGCCTCTTCATGGTCTATTTCTATATAGCCAAACGTATCAAAGTGATAACCAAGAATTTTATCGCATTCAATAAAATTACTAGCGAGGATAGCATCATTTACTCCCATGGTAAAATTATCTCCAATAGGTAGAATAGCCAGATCTAATTTAGTTTGCATAGGGATTAATTTCATATCCATTGTTAAAGCGGTATCACCTGCTATATAAATATTTTTACGTTCTCCTTCAATTACAAAACCTCCTGGTTGTCCGCCATAACTCCCATCTGGGAAAGAAGATGTATGAATGGCATTAACAAACTTTACATTTCCAAATTCAAAATCCCAACTCCCACCATGATTCATAGGGTGACCTTCAAAACCTTTATTTTGAAAGTGTGTTACCACTTCAAAGTTAGATACAATTACAGCATCTGTACGTTTAGCAATGGCTTCAACATCCAATATATGATCTTGATGTGCATGAGTTAATAAAATATAATCTGCTTTTAAAGAGTCTAAATCTATATGAGACGCTTTTTCATTAGCCGAAATAAATGGATCAACTAAAATATGAACGTCATTTACTTCAATTCCTAAACTAGCGTGACCGTAAAAAGTAATTTTCATTTTGAGAGATTTTAAATATAATTATGAGACTGTAAAATACAAAAAAACTCAAACAAATTTTAATGATTTGTTTGAGTTTTTCAATCCCCAAATATGAAGCATTTTAATCGCTTCAATTGTTGATAATAACCTACCAACAGATTAAATATAAGTCATATTTATTTGAAAAACAAGACATTATGAATTTATTTTGTTAATTCACATTATAAAATATGACCAATTGCCAACAAAATACTAAGAAAAAATGTCGTTAAAGCAAGCTTTTTAAGCTCCAGATCTAACAGTCTTGGCTCCTTGTTTTTACTAACTGTAAAAAGATGTTTTATTAAAGGTATATAAGCAATAAAGAATATAAGATTATATATGGAAGTATAATATAAGATACCAAATAATACAGATAAAATTATGGCAGATCCAATTAAAAAGTAATGATATAACTTTCCTTTTTCAAAACCCATTTTAACTATAAGGGTGTTTTTATTGGCGTTTCTATCAGAATTTATGTCTCTTAGGTTGTTTAAATTTAATACGGCCACACTAAGGAAACCAATAGTTGCTGCTGGTAAAAACACTATATGATCTAATTGTTTTGAGAACAATACATATCCTCCAATCACACTTACTAAACCAAAGAATACAAATACAAACAAGTCGCCTAAACCCATATAACCATAAGCATTATTACCTATGGTGTATTTTAAAGCTGCATAAATGGAAAGTAACCCCAAGCCAAAGAATAACATGGCTAAAAGAAAATGATGTGAACCAAAAGCAGATAGAATTGATAAAAGAGCCAAACCGATAGTTATAAGAATATTGATTTTTATAGCATCAAGCATTTTTTCTGGAGTGATTTCTCCACTTTGTATGGCGCGTTGTGGTCCAATACGTTCGTGATTATCTGTTCCTTTAATACCATCTCCATAATCGTTTGCCAAGTTAGATAGTATTTGTAAGCTTAAAGTAGTTAAAATAGCAAATACAAATACCATCCAATCAAAAAAACCATTGTAAGCAGCCAAACTTGCTGCAACAATAATTCCTGAAATAGATAATGGAAGGGTTCGCAACCTAAAGGCTGACATCCACGTTTTATATTTTTTTGACATAAATAAGTTTTGAATCTAATATAGATTTAAGGAATCCATTTTTTAGGAAAGTTAGGTTTGCGCTTTTCTAAAAAAGCATCACGCCCCTCTTTCGCCTCGTCGGTCATATATGCTAAACGTGTGGCTTCTCCTGCAAATACCTGCTGTCCAACCATCCCGTCATCTGTTAAATTCATAGCAAATTTTAGCATTTTTATAGATGTTGGCGATTTTGCCAAAATTTCCTGAGCCCATTCGTAAGCCGTATCCTCTAATTCTTCATGAGGAATCACTGCATTTACCATACCCATTTCAAAAGCTTCTTGAGCGGAATAGTTTCTTCCTAAGAAAAATATTTCACGAGCTTTTTTTTGCCCAACCATTTTGGCTAAATAAGCTGACCCATATCCTCCATCAAAACTTGTAACATCAGCATCAGTTTGTTTAAAAATAGCGTGTTCTTTACTTGCTAGGGTTAGATCGCAAACAACATGCAAACTGTGCCCTCCTCCAACGGCCCATCCCGGAACCACTGCAATAACAGCTTTTGGCATAAACCTAATAAGACGTTGAACTTCTAGAATATTTAATCTATGATACCCATCATCCCCAACATAACCTTGATGCCCTCTAGCTTTTTGGTCTCCTCCTGAACAAAACGAATATACCCCGTCTTTTGTTGAAGGACCTTCAGCAGAAAGCAATACCACTCCTATGTTTACATCTTCACCAGCATCGTAAAAGGCATCGTATAATTCTTTTGTGGTTTTTGGTCTAAAAGCATTACGAACATCTGGTCTGTTAAAAGCAATTCTTGCAACACCATGACATTTTTTGTAGGTAATGTCTTCATATTCTTTAGCTACAACCCAATTAATTTCCTTCATAGTTCAATTTTAATTTACTGATTCAAAAATAGGTATTTTCAAGCAATTTCGATCTGAGTAATTTTTTTTATTGTTAAAATTCTTTTAAAAATTTGATACTATTTTTTACCTTGTAAAACAACCACTACAATTATGAAAGTTATAAACTCCCCTATTAAACACCTTATTGAAGATACAATCCATCTAAAAACAGGTGACTTTTACTTTTTTAAAGACTTTATAATTGCAGAATTTAAAGAAGGCAGCCATATTTCTTTTAATGAATTTGAAGAAGTTATGGAATTGGGCAAGAAGAAGTATAAATTAGAAAATGATAAACTCAATTCTGTTCCTATTGGATTTATTTCAAATCGTATTCACTCGTATTCTGTAGATCTTATTGATATGTTTAAAAACTCAAAATTCACTAATCAATTATCTGCATATGCAATTGTGTCATATAGTGAGGTTACTAGAAAATTTTTGAGTTTAGAAGATCAATATTTTGTAATTCCAAGACAAAAATTTAACAACCTTTTGGAAGCTGTAGATTGGGTTGAAAGTGAAATTAAAATAAAAACAGCTATGTATAACAAGTAAGTATAATGAAGCCTATTATCGAATCGTATCTATCTCGTAAAACTAATAAAACATATAATCTAAAAATAGGAAACTTCTATTTTTTTGAGAATTTTGTCGTTGTCGAGTATGCTGAAGATTCTCTTGTCTCTATGGCTGCTTTACAAACAATAAAAACTATTGGTTTACAACATTATGGCACCAAAAGCCCCTTTGGAATGATAGTGAATAAAATTCATTCTTATAATACTGTACCAACAGATGCAATGAAACTAGAAAAAGAAGTTCCAAATTTAATAGCAACAGCTATTGTTAGTAAAGATCTAACGAAAACAATTAATTTCGACTTAGAAAATCATTTTTTTAAACATATTAACCGTCGCATATTTTCGACATTAGAAGATGCTGAAAAATGGATTGTCAAAAAAGTTGAAGAACACAACAGCTAGTTAAATTAAATAGATTCCGTCGTCTTTAATTTCAATCAATTTTTGTTTATATAAAGAGCCAACAGCTTTTTTAAAGCTTTTTTTACTCATTTGAAGCACTCGCTTAATATCTTCAGGTGCAGACTTATCTGTTAAATTTAAATAACCACTATTATCTTGAAGTTCTATCATAATAGCATCGGCATTTGGTTCAATATTTCTATAACCTATTTGCCCTAAAACAATATCAATTTTATTATCAGATCTAACTTTCTTAACATAGCCTTTTAATCTATCTCCAATACTTAAGTCTTGAAATATATCGTCTTTAAAAATAAGTCCAGAATGTTTTTTGTTTACAATTACATTCATTCCAATATCCGAAGGATGAGATACAATTAAGTCAACTTTATCAAACTCTTTTACAGTTAATTCTTTATTATCTAAAAACTGGTTTGTTTTACTAGAAGCAACCAATCTATCTGTTTTCTCATCTAAAAAGCAATACACAAAATACCAACCTCCTTTTTTCATTGGAAAGGCTTGTTCTCTAAAAGGACAAAATAATTCCTTAAGCATTCCCCAATCTAAAAAAGCACCATGATCTGTAACGGCATTACACCTTAATAAGGCGAAGTCTCCTTTTTTAATATATGGCTTATCTGTAACAGCAACCAAGCGTTCCTCGTTATCTAAATAAACAAACACTTCAATTTTTTCCCAAATTTTAAATGTTTCTGGAACATATCTATTTGGTAATAATATTTCGTTTCCTTCATCATCAGCCAAATATAAGCCTTGTTCTGATTCGCGAATTATTTCTAAGGTATTGTATTCTCCTAAATGTATCATGCTGCAAAGGTAGTAATATTAGCTATTAGAAATAAAAAAAGCGTTACAATTCCAAAATAAGAAATGCAACGCTTTTATTTAAAAGTAATATATTAATAAACTGATTCTTTTTTAAAATGTTTAGTTAATAAATAATAGACTACTGGTCTATATTTATTTCTATTAGACTGTCCATACTGATCCATAACAGCCTGAATACCTTTGTCTAAATCTGAACTATCTTTTAAACCTAGTTTTTTTATTAAAAAATTATTTTTTACAGTAGCTAATTCTGAAGGATCGGATCCGGAAACTGTTGCTGCATCTGCATTATAAATTGATGGTCCACAACCAATAGTAACTTTAGTTAGTAAATCCATATCTGGATTAACACCGCACTTGTCTTTTAAATCTGCAGCATACTTCACAATTAATTCATCTCTTTTTCCCATATTAAATTTAATTTTTAGATTAATAATAATTAGAACTTAAATATAGGCAATATCTGTATAATTTGAAAGAATATTATGATGATATTTAAACCATAGCCTCACTTTTTTAGTATTTATGATTTTTCTAAATTCAAAAAAAAACAGATTAATTAAAATCTATCATTTAATAAACTTGAAATAATCAAGCAACACATCATCATTTAAAGTCCTTGGGGTAAAGATCTCTAATAATTTTGGCTGATTGGATGCTTCAAAAAAGACTTTTAATTGTGCTTTTAATTGTCTTTCGTTGGAAGCTATATCATAATCAAAATCGTACATTTTACAAAGTTGCTTTGCTGTTAGATTATGTGTAGTTTCAAAGTAAGTATCAAATTTTTTCGTGTTTTTATGTCCAGGAAGGATTCTAAAAATACCACCACCCTGGTTATTTATTAGAAGAATTCTAAAATTATTAGGAATATAATTATTCCAAAGTGCATTACTGTCGTAAAAGAAACTTAAATCTCCTGTTATAAAAATGGTTGGGATTTTATTTGCTTTAGAACAACCAATGGCTGTGCTTGTACTTCCATCAATGCCACTTGTACCACGATTACAAAAAACTGAAATGGTTTTCTTTAAATCGAAAAGCTGCGTGTAGCGAATGGTTGAACTATTTCCTAATTGTAAAACTGTTTGTTCTGGTAAGGCTTTTAAAATAGAATCGAATACTTTAAAATCACTAAAAGGAACTTCATTTAAATATAATTGATGCTTTTCTTCTCTTAGGAGTTTAATATCGCTCCAATAGGGTTTATAATCGCTCTTAACAAAATGTGTAAGCCTTGGCAACAATGCATTAAAAAACTGATTTGGAGTTGCCTCAATATGCTTGTCTAAACAAAAAAACGTGTCATAAGCATTCTTTTTATCAATATGCCAATGATGTTTGGGCTGAAACTTTCTTAAAAATTGTTTTATCTTCTTTGAAACAATCAGACCTCCAAAAGTAACTAAAACATCTGGTTGCAATTTTTTAAAATCTTCTTCAGAAAGAGGCGCAATCAGTTTATCTATACTATTAAAAAAATGTTTGTTGTGAACATTAGAAGTGGTTTCTGTAAAAACAATAATACTATTATCTTTAGCCAATTCGTCCAAAATATGTTGTTCAACTTTATTAGGCTGATTGGCTCCTATCAGAATCATTTTTTTAGAATAACTATTCCAATCATCATAACATTCTTGAATAAAGAAATCGTCAATTTTTCTCTTTTTCACCTCAATATCTATAACTTTTGGCTTGACATCAAGGGTTTCAGTGGTTTCATAGAGAGGTTCTTCAAAAGGAATATTTATATGTACAGGTCCATGTGCAGAAATAGCTTTATTTATAGCTGTATTAATCTTAGTTTCGTTTTCATCGTCAAGTTCTTGCTTCACACCCAAAATACGTTCCAGTTTATTTTCAATAGACTTGATAATAGCTGGTTCATTTTCATTAGGATTTTTAGGAGCATTTTCAAAATTCAACTTTAAATTGGCAGAAAATAAAATATGGTTTGCAAAGACATCTTTCTGATTTATAGTCTGTCCATCCCCAATTCCAATAAGGTAATTTGGTCTATCTGCCGAAAGAACAACTAAAGGAATGTCGCTATAAAAAGCCTCAGAAATTGCTGGATAATAATTTAGTAAAGCACTTCCAGAGCTACATACCAAAGCTGTAGGACTTTCTAATTGTTGTGCTATTCCTAGAGCAAAAAAACCAGCACAGCGCTCGTCTACAATACTATAGCATGTAAAAAATGGATCGTTAGTAAAACCAATAGTTAAAGGCGCATTTCTACTTCCTGGAGAAATAATAATATGTTGAATATTTTTGGCTTTGCACAACTGAATAACGGTTTGAGCAAGAGGGTTTTTTGGGTATAGCATCTTGGAAAAAATCTAGCTGTAAATGTAGTAAATAGACAGTCTAAATAAAATTATTGTAATACCTTTTTCATGACTTGAGATTTAGCTACTGTTTCTTGCCACTCTGCTTCAGGGTTAGAGTCTTTTGTGATTCCTCCTCCTATATAAATAAGGGCCGTATCATCTAAAATTTGCATACAACGCAGATTTACAAATAAGTTTGAAACTTTTTTTACAGACCCGTAGGCATTATTTTCAACATTACGCCTATTGGTGTTTCTAATGGTTTTCTCTAGTAAATTTAATTCACCTAAAAAGCCCGTGTAAAATTCCCTATTGTAGTTTTCATTTTTTAAAATAAATTGTTTTGCTTCTTCTTTTGGCATCCCGCAAACTGCAGGTGTTGGATGCAACTTGTTAAGTAAATCTTTAAAACTAGAGGATTTAAAATTTAAAATTCCAGAAATATTGGTCTGTAAATGAAGTAAATTACCAGCTTTTATTGTTTTAACCTCAGAAACACGAACATTTTCCGTTGCCTCTTCCAAACTCTGTAAAATAAAATCTGTAACAAATTGTTGCTCCTCTTTTTCTTTATTTTGCCAAAGCACATCATCTGTACCTTCAAATTTTTGCGTTCCAGCCAATGCCATGGTTTTAAATCTAGAACCTTCTGTGCTAATTAAACTTTCTGGAGTAGCACCAAGCCACAAACCTATCTCTGGATGATACCAACAATACACAAAAGCCGTCGGGTAATTATGAAGTAAACTTTTAAACGTATCTAAAGGATCTACCTCTGGAAGCTTAACAGGTTCGCACCTAGATAAAACTACTTTTTGAAATTGATTTTCATTTATACCTTCAATGCCTTTTTGAACTAATTCTATATGAAACTCTTTATCAGATTTAGTTATTGAAGACATTTTTTGAACACTCTCTACCCCACCATTTTTATTCCTTAGGCTTGATTTGAAAGAACTACAAACAAAAGAAAGAGATTCTTCAACGGGAATTAAAACAGACAGTTTAGTTGCATCAAAAGGTGCAAATACAAAACCTTTTTCCGAATAATCTTTCGCAATATGAAGTTGATCTGTTTTCTGATGCAGCGCTTTTACCTCCACTTCTTTAGGTTTTCTATAAACCACAAATGGTAATTGATTGTTGAACTGCTGTTGAATATTTTTAAAAAAATCTTCAGAAGTCATTATTTCTTTTTTGGAAGTGAAATGGTTGATAGTCTGCAAATAGATATCAAATTATCATCATCGTCCGTAACTCTAATATCTATTAATTGTGTGGTTCTACCTTTGTGTAAAAAAGTCGCTCTAGCATAAACATAGCCTTCTGTCACACTTTTTAAATGGTTGGCAGTAATTTCCAAACCACGCACAAATTTATTTTCTATATCGATAAAGAGATGAGATGCAAAACTTCCAACACTTTCGGCCAAAGCTGCTGTTGCACCTCCATGTAAAACACCATCTGGTTGATAAACTCTGGAGTCAACAGGCATTCTGGCTACTAAGAAATCAGCACCATAATCGACCATTTCAATATTTAAAGTTTCCATTAAGGTATTTTTACTGGCAGCATTTGCTTTTGCAAGCACACTTTCTTTAGATAATTGCATAGAAAATTGTATTTTTAATATCGAATTGTAAAAGTACAAAATGAATTTAGAAGAAAGAGAAATATCATACACAACTACCAATAGCTATTCCACATTAAACAGCTTAACTTCTAAAACTAAAAATGTTTGGTTTGTTTGTCATGGGATGGGATTTTTAAGTCGTTATTTTTTAAGATATTTTACGGGTTTAAATTCAGATGAAAATTACATCATTGCACCACAAGCCCAAAGCAAATATTATTTACCTCCTAAACAAAAACATGTTGGAGCTAGTTGGTTGACTAAGGAAAATACGCTTAAGGAAACAGAAAATGTTATGACTTATTTTGATGCTGTATTTGAAGCTGAAAATATTCCAAAAGATAAAAATCTAATAGTTTTAGGCTATTCTCAAGGTGTGAGTGTCGCATTGAGATATGTCGCAAAAAAGAAATTGAATTGCAAGCAATTGATTATGCATTCTGGAGGAATCCCAATAGAATTAGAACCTCAAAATTTCGAGTTTTTAAACGCTAAAGTTTCTATGATTTATGGCACAGAAGATCCATATCTAGATGAAAAACGCATGGAACAAGAAACAAAAAGAGGCAAGAAACTGTTTGGAAAGAACTTAAATATTATTTCTTTTGAAGGAAAACATGAAGTGAATATTGAGCTTATCAAGGTTTTAGTTTAAAAACATGAACATACCTTTTTTAGAAAATAGCCATGTAAAACTCTCTTTACTAGATTTAAGTAATTACACGCATTTACAAGATATTGCAGCTGAAAATGATTTAATTTTCTACTCTCCTAGCGATATTTCTACTTTAGAAAAATTTAAAGAGTATGTTCAAGTTGCTGTAGATGGCTATTATCATAAAACCATCATACCGTTTATTATTTACGATAAAACTAAACAAGCTTATGCTGGAAGCACACGTTTTGGACTAATAAATTGGGAAAATAAAACCTTACATATTGGCTGGACTTGGTTAGGAAGAGATTTTCATGGTACAGGTTTAAATAAACAAATCAAATTTTTAATGCTTCAATATGCTTTTGAAACTTTAGAGTTTGAAAAAGTTGAATTTAGAATAGACGAGCGAAACGTGCAGTCTAGAAAAGCTGTTGAAAAAATTGGAGCCAGCTTAGAAGGGATTTTAAGAAAAGACACCTTAATGCAAGATGGATATAGAAGAAATACGTGTTGCTATGGCATTTTAAAAGAGGAATGGCCAGATATAAAAACAAATATTTTTTCTAAGACTTTTTAAGGAAATCCAAACAATAGAGACTTACGTACAAGAGACGCTGAAAAAAGTAAAACTTTATATAAACTTTTGTGAATTATAGCGTTTTTCTAATCCCAATAAAGACAAAAATCATGACAGAATATAGTATAAAAAACGGTATGATATAATCTTTAAAACCTGAAACTAACATGATGCTAATTACTAATAATTGGAATCCAAGACCAAAAGTGGATACTAATGTCATCAACCAATTTGGAAAGTTTTTGCTTTTGGCAGCACTTCTATCTAGCCTATAAATTATTTTATCAAATCCTCCGTAAAGAATTTTATACAGACCAAAAAGGATGTTTACATGCTTTTGTTTTTCTCCAGGTAAAGCAATTGGAACTTCATTTTCAAAAACACGACTAGTAGTGTCTCCATTATGTCTATTTCTTAAAATAGTATAATAATAATTATATAAAGTACCTTGAAGTTGAATTCCTAGGAAAGCCAGAATACAGCTAAATAAATTAGAATCTGTAATGTGCCAAATTGCTAGAAAAATAAGTAGATTTAATAGGATATCTGCAACAGAATCAAAATAACGCCCTGTATATGAAGGTGTTTTTTTTATTCGTGCCAATTCTCCGTCTGCTGCATCTAAAACTGATTTCAGAATTAAGAAGAATCCAGCTGCCAAAAATTGATTGTTCAAAATGCATATAATTCCAATAATCCCTGAAACAATAAAAGAAACTGTTACATGAATAGGTGTTAACGAGGTGTTTTTAATAGAAGTTGCTAGAATTCTGGCAGGAATTCTACCATAATCTGAAAGATCTATAAACTTGTGCTCCTTGGGTAATTTAGACATTTATGGCTTTTTCTAATCAGCATTTCTTAATGTCTTAGTTCCCTAAACATCAATTGCATTCTAATAAGTTGCAAAGATAAGACTTATAAGAGAATCTCTTTTTTTCTATTTAGAAAAAGAGTTTAAAAAAATTTCAGAATTTATAATGGTCTAAAAATTTAAATCTTATTCAAATACTAATTAATCAGATTCTCAATTATTGTTTTAGTAGGCAAAATAGCATGGGTATGCTCAATACTTGGTCCTGCAACCCAAACCGTTTTGTAAGTTGCTTGAGTAGCTGCTTTGGTAGTGGCGTTCATTCCTATTGAAAAACGAATCATTTTCACCCATTTTTTAAGTTTTTTATTTTTATTTAAAATAGATTCTAGCTTAGATTCTTTTGTTCCAATTTTTTGAACATATGGCGTATTGATAACCGTACAAGGCGTTCCAGAAATACGTTGCGTCATAACAATATCTTTGGCGCCATAATCTACACAAGCTTGCTTATATTCGTCTGTAACTCCTGCTTCGATAGAGGCAATAAACGGACTTCCAACAGAAACCCCAGCTGCTCCATAACTAAGCATTTTATCAATATCTGCTTTACAGCCAACACCACCTGCAGAAATAACTGGAATAGAAATGTTTTTAGTTAATAGCTCTATTAATTCTTGAGGTGAAAGATCCCCTCTATGGCCACCTGCTTGGTTATTGACACATATGGCAGCATCCGCTCCTAAACTTTCTACTTTTTTGGCAAACTTTAAATCGGTAACATCGCAAAAAACTTTAATTCCAACAGCATGCGCTTGATTGATGGTTTCTTCTGGACTTCCTAAAGAAGTAATAATAAAGTCACACCCTTCCTCGCATAATACACGAAGTTGCTCTTTGTATTTTAAATTGGATTTATTTACAATTAAATTATACCCAAAAGATCCACCTTCTACTTTTGCAGCTTTTAATTCTTTTATAGAGGCTCTCAAATCGTCTAAGGTTCTATAATTTAAAGCTGGAATACAACCGGCAATTCCACCTTTCATGGCTTCAATAACCATTGCTGTATTAGAAACTAAAAACATGGGAGCTTGAATAATTGGATGTGTTATGTTTAAGAGTTGGGTAAGTTGCGTTTGCATGTGTTTTTATTTATTTAAAAAGAACCTTCTAAGTTTTAAAACCTAGTAAATTTAGATTACAAATATAAATCAATTTATTATGCATGCATAATTTATTTATACGAATGCCTTTTCATAAATATCTTTTTAAAAAAGTTTTAATTCTTGATTTTTCTAGGGACTTTTTCTTTGTTTTCGGAAAGTGAATAAATAGTCCATGCCATTATAACGGCATTTTTAATTACGTCCTGTTCTGGCACATATTCCAACAAATCCATTTCTGAATGATGTGTTACCGAATTATAATCCAAAGGATCCTGAATAAACTGAAAAGCTGGAATATTGTAATGATCAAAGGTTTCATGATCTGTAGACAAAGTATTTTCAATAGTTAAAATACCTTCAGTAATATCTGATATAGAAGAAAACACCTCTTTAAACACAGGTTTTGCCAAAGCATTATCTTGAAGATACAAGCCTCTTATAGCTCCTGCTCCATTATCTAGATTTAAATAAGCAGACACTTTAGTTGATGCTATATTTGGTTTCTCACCTAATATCCCATAATGATTTTTAGCAAATGCTGCAGAACCTAAAAAAGCTTGCTCCTCGCCTCCCCAAAGTCCAATTTTAATAGTTCTTTTTGGTTGATATCCTATAGATTTAAGTATCCTTAAAGCTTCTACTAAAACAATAGAATTTGCTCCATTATCTGTAGCTCCTGTTCCAGCATGCCAAGAATCGAAATGAGCTCCAACTAAAATGGTTTCGGACTTTAATTTTTTATCAGTTCCAGTTAATTCAGCAATAACATTCACATTGTTTTCTGGGTTTGAATAAAAGGAAGTTTCTAAGTTTAAACGAATTTTAGGAATCACATTTAAGTCAATCATTCGTGCCAATCTGCCAAAATGTTCAGGCATAATGGTAAAGTATGGCAAAGGTTTTAATTGTCCATTCTTATAAAAATAGGTGCCATCTGGATGTAAAACACCTAAATACATGGAACGCGACATTAAAACAGCTAAAGCGCCTTCTTCATCTAAAAACTTAAGAAAGGCTTCTTCTCTAACATCAGATGTTTCCCAAGATTTAAATAGTTCAGGCAGTGGGGTTTGTTTAACCATTGCTGAATCTAATTGTGCCATCTTATTTAAATCGTTTTCATTATACCTCTTAAATAGTGTATCGTTTAAAGATTTTTTAGATGGGATCTTTCCTAATAAAACTATTTTATCTTTTAGTTTTCCAGAAAACTCTAATTTTAAGGAATCTAATGATTTATTACTTTTTATATGGACCACATCTCCAGTAACAATACCAGGAGTACTTTTTGTCATGGCTAAAGGGTAAGCTGAAATATGCATATAGTTTGGAGAAACCATTTCCACATGAAAGCTTTCCATACTCCAACCACGACATTCCTCGCAATAAGATTCAAAATGCACATTTTGCAAACCTAATGAAGTCATTTTATCAGACATCCAAGTAGCTGCAGCTAAATACTCGTTCGAACCTGTTAAACGTTGTCCATAAACATCTGAGAGTTCGCCTAGCATAGACATGGCTTGAGAGTTTTTAAAACCTTCGTTCTTAATCTTTTCAAGCATCACCTCTTTAGAAGTCACTTGTGAATATCCATTAAATAAAAACCCTACAAAGAATAGGGAAAAGAAAAGAGATTGTAATTTCATGATTATGACTTTAAAAAATTAAACTCGAATGTAAGAAAGAAAAGAGATATTTCTATGCGTTACTAGAGAATAATTATTTACAAAAAAAAACGCAATCAACCCCGATAATTATCGGGAGATTGCGTTTTTCATTGTTTTAGATAACTCTATTTAATAAGAACCTTCTTCTTCAAGGTTCCATGATTAGTTTCAATTTTTAAGAAGTATACTCCTGAATCCAAATTTCTAGTATCAATATAATCTAAATTACCTTGCAGATTCAATAATTCACGACCCTGATTGTTGTAAAGTTTTGAATTCTCCAATAGTATGTTTGAATTCTTTTTAAGAAAAATACCATCATCAGCAGGATTTGGGAATAAAACTACAAAATCGGCAATACTAAATTCTTCGATGGTTAAATTACAAGTACTCGCCATACCACCATCAAAAATACTCCATCCTCTATCATTAACTAATAAATCTCTACTAACTTGGTCACAAAACTTCACTTCATCGGCTCCCAATAATATATTCTCTATTCCTGAATTCACCCAATTTAATAATAATGCATCATAATTTATGGTATCAATATTTGTTAAGGATATAAACGCATCTAAGCTATTAACATTAGAAAAATTCCAATTTTCTAGTGGTTGATTGAACTCATAAGAGAAATAAAACATTTCCACCATATCATTTACATTAGAAACATCCCAGTTATTTAATGGTTGATTAAAAACTGGAGTAGATCTAAACATACTATTCATATTAGATACATTGGAAACGTCCCAATTATTTAATGGTTGATTAAATTGACTTGCATTATGAAACATGTCTTCCATTGTAACAACATGAGATACATTCCAATTATTGAGAGGTTGGTTGTAATTGAAGGCAAATATGAACATAGAGGACATATTATTTACATTCGAAACATCCCAATCATTAATTTCTTGATTAAAATTATAGGAGCTTTTAAACATGCCACTCATATTGTTTACATTAGCTACATTCCAATTGTTTAACGGTTGATTAAAATTTTCTGTATAACTAAACATCTCAAACATGTTGGTAACATTAGATACGTTCCAGTCATCAATATGTTGATTAAAACTTTCTGCATCATAAAACATTCTAGACATGTTAGTAACATTAGATGTGTTCCAGTTGCCAATTGGTTGATCGAAAACTTTAGCTTCAAAAAACATGTAACTAGTATTTGTCGTGCTAGATAAATCCCAACTACTTAAAGGTTGATTAAATACTGTTGCTTTCTCAAAGATCCCTTTCATGCTTGTAACATTAGAAACATTCCAAGAATTAATATTTTTATTAAAACTACTTGCTTCAGAGAACATTTCTTCCATATCTATCAAACTAGTGGTATACCAACCTGCTAATTCCTGATTAAAATTAGATGCTAATTGAAACATAGTTGTCATATCAACAACATTAGAGACATTCCAATCATTTATAGCGCTATTGAAACTTGAGGCAATCTTAAACATCGAATTCATATTAGTAACATTTGAAACATCCCAATTATTAAGAGGTTGGTTAAAGTTTTGAGCACTATAAAACATATTCTTCATATTGGTAACACTACTAGTATTCCACGAATTCAAAGGTTGATTAAATGAAAGTGCATTGTTAAACATACCTTCCATTGTAGTTACATTTGAAACATTCCAACTATCAAGAGGTTGATTAAATTCTGTAGCTGACCTAAACATTTCAAACATATTAGTTACATTAGAAACATCCCAATTATCTAGAGATTCATTTAAATTGGAGCAACCAAGAAACATTCTACTCAAATTAGTTACCTGACTCAAATTTGGACTGTCTTGAGCATTTATATTTAAATTATAACAGTCTTTAAATGAATTTGACATTGAAAGCCATACTATATCTCCCCATTGTTCTACACTCATTAATTTATAATTAGAATATAAAACACTGAATTTAGGAAATTCTCCAGTTATACTTACAGTATAAATACCTGCAATATCATATTCATGATTAATGGAACTAGTGACATTATTAATTACTGTTCCATCACCAAAATCTATATTATAATTATAAGTAAAACCACCAGTATCATAAGGATTCAGGATTGTAATATTTAAATCTCCATCATTAACCTCCCAAGTAGTAATAAAAGGCTCTTGAGCTTGAACAAATGCAGTAAATAAAGTTAAGAATAGGGTTAAGTAAATGTTCTTCATAAGTAGATAGTTAATTTGGAAAAACTAAATATCTATAAAATTTTAAACATAAAAAAACGCAACCAAATAAATGATTGCGTTTGTTATATATGTGTTCAGTCGTATAAGATCCTTCGCCTTAGCTCAGGATAAGCGATACACACAATTTTGCTTTACAAAATTGGTTCTCTGCTTACTTCACTTCTTCGAAATCCACGTCTTCTACGTCGCTTCCTTCGTTAGCATCTGTTCCTCCAGCATTTGCTTCAGGTCCACCTGCTTCAGGTCCACCTTGTGTTTCTGCTTGAGCTTTGTACATTTCTTCGCTAGCTACTTTCCATGCTTCATTGATTTTCTCTAAAGCTGGATCGATAACTGCAAGATCTTTAGTTTCGTATGCTTTCTTCAATTCTTCAAGAGCTTCTTCAATTGGTTTCTTTTTATCATCAGATAATTTTTCACCAAATTCTTTTAGTTGACTTTCAGTTTGAAAAATCATGGCATCTGCAGCATTCAATTTATCTGCTTTTTCTTTAGCTACCTTATCTGCTTCAGCATTTGCTTCGGCATCTTGTTTCATCTTTTGGATTTCTTCTTCAGTCAAACCAGAAGATGCTTCGATTCTAATATCTTGTGTTTTATTCGTAGCTTTATCTGTAGCAGTTACATGAATAATTCCATTTGCATCAATATCGAATGTTACTTCAATTTGAGGTGTTCCTCTTTTTGCTGGTGGAATACCATCTAAATGAAAGCGTCCAATAGTTTTATTGTCGGCCGCCATAGCTCTTTCTCCTTGTAATACATGGATTTCAACAGATGGTTGATTGTCTGCAGCTGTAGAGAAAACCTGACTTTTCTTTGTTGGAATGGTCGTGTTTGCCTCAATAAGCTTTGTCATTACATTACCCATAGTTTCAATTCCTAAAGATAAAGGTGTTACGTCTAATAATAGAACGTCTTTAACATCTCCAGATAATACACCACCTTGGATTCCTGCTCCTAAAGATACAACCTCGTCTGGGTTTACGCCTTTACTTGGTGCTTTTCCAAAGAATTTTTCAACAGCATTTTGTACTGCTGGAATACGCGTAGAACCACCTACTAAAATAACCTGGTCTATGTCGTTTTTAGACAAACCAGCTGCTTTTAATGCAGACTCACAAGGAGCTATCGTACGTTTTACTAAATCGTCAATTAGTTGTTCGAATTTAGAGCGTGTTAAGGTACGTACTAAGTGTTTTGGTCCACTAGCAGTTGCTGTAACGTAAGGTAAATTGATTTCTGTTTGAGCAGAAGATGATAATTCAATCTTCGCTTTTTCTGCAGCTTCTTTTAAACGTTGTAAAGCCATTGGGTCTTTACGTAAGTCTATATCCTCTTCAGATTTAAATTCGTCTGCTAACCAATCTATTACTTTTTGATCGACATCATCACCACCTAAATGGGTATCTCCTTCTGTAGAAAGTACTTCAAAAACGCCATCTCCTAATTCTAGGATAGACACGTCATGTGTTCCTCCACCAAAATCAAAAACTGCGATTTTTTGGTCAATTCCTTTTTTATCTAAACCATAAGCTAATGCTGCTGCTGTAGGTTCGTTAATTATTCTTCTAACTTTTAAACCTGCAATTTCACCGGCTTCTTTAGTAGCTTGACGCTGACTATCGTTAAAATAAGCAGGAACTGTAATAACAGCTTCTGTAACAGTCGCTCCTAAATAATCTTCTGCTGTTTTCTTCATTTTTTGAAGAATCATAGCTGATAATTCTTGAGGAGTGTATAAACGTCCTTCAATATCTACTCTTGGCGTATCGTTATCACCTTTTACTACTTTGTAAGGTACACGTCCTGCTTCTGTATTAGACTCAGAATACTTATTACCCATAAAACGTTTAATAGAAGAAACCGTTTTTGTTGGATTTGTTACTGCTTGACGTTTTGCTGGATCACCAACTTTAATTTCGCCTCCTTCAACAAAAGCGATAACAGATGGTGTAGTACGCTTACCTTCTGCGTTTGGGATAACAACTGGCTCATTACCTTCCATAACAGAAACGCAAGAGTTTGTTGTTCCTAAATCGATTCCAATAATTTTACTCATAATAATATTTGTTTTTATAAATTCCCGTTTTCGGAAACGTTGTGTTCAATTTTAAATTCGGAATGTATAAGTCAATGATTATGCCATGTCAAAAAATATGACATGATGTCACTTTTTAGCAAAAAACTTTGTTTTATTTCTTATATTAAGTGGCGAAATCTCTATATATTTGTAGTTACCTTAAAGAGGAAATATCATGATGGAATGTATTTCAGTTTTCGATATGTTAAAAATAGGTGTTGGACCTTCAAGCTCACATACCCTAGGACCATGGCGAGCTGCCGAGCGTTGGATAGAAGAACTTAAAAAAGCCAATAAATTTGATAAAGTGGAACAAATTTCTGTAGATTTATATGGTTCACTTTCTTTAACAGGAAAAGGTCATGCTACAGATTATGCAGTAATGCTAGGTTTAAGTGGTGGCGATCCTGAAATTATTCCCATAGATACCATTGAAAAAATTATTAGTTCTATTAAGATTAATAAAAAACTTCATTTTAATAATGAAAAACAACTGCCCTTTCACCCGGAAACAGACATTGTTTTCAACCGGAAATTTCTTCCATATCATGCCAATGGCTTAAGTTTTACTGCAACTATAAATGGTAAAAAATCAAAATCGACTTTTTATTCTATTGGGGGTGGATTTGTTGTGAAAGAAGAACGAAAGAATTCAAAAAAAAATAAAGAACTTTTTCTAAATACATTTCCTTATCCAATTGTTAAAGGAACTGAACTTTTAGCCTATTGTTCTCAGTTAAACTTACCTATCTCAGGAGTGGTACTTGAAAATGAAAAATCGCTTAGAGATGAAAAAACCATAGATTTTGAATTGCAACGAGTTTGGATGACTATGTTAGAGTGCATGTACACTGGCTGTCATACCGAAGGAAATCTTCCGGGAGGCTTAAATGTAAGACGTCGTGCTTACGATATGCATCAAAATTTAAAAGGAGACTTACCTTATGCTGATCCTCAAGAATGGTTGGAAACCATTAGAAAAACTGAAGTGAAATTTAGACAAATCCTTAAATGGGTTAGTTGTTTTGCCTTAAGTGTTAACGAAGTAAATGCCTCTTTAGGTCGTGTCGTTACAGCCCCTACAAATGGTAGTGCTGGCGTAATCCCTTCGGTACTTATGTATTATATGGTAATAGAAAATCACGAAGCAAATTTCGAGCATATTAAGCGTTTTTTATTGGTGGCTGGCGAAATTGGTAGTATGTTTAAAAAGAGTGCTACTATATCTGCTGCCATGGGAGGCTGTCAGGCTGAAATTGGTGTATCGTCTGCCATGGCAGCTGGTGCCCTATGTGAATTACTAGGTGGTTCTCCAGAGCACGTATTGGTTGCAGCTGAAATTGCTATGGAACATCATTTAGGTTTAACTTGCGACCCTATTGGAGGTCTGGTTCAAATTCCATGCATTGAAAGAAACTCTATGGGAGCCATAAAAGCCATTCATGCTGCAGAAATAGCCTTAGAAACCGATCCTGCAAACGTAAAAGTCCCTTTTGATAAAGTGGTTTCAACCATGTGGGAAACGGCAAAAGATATGAGCTCTAAATACAAAGAAACAAGTGAAGGTGGCCTAGCTGTTGGAGTAAACGTCCCTGACTGTTAAACCCAATCTAGATCTTTCCTAAACGAAGACTTTCATGCCTTTTACTAAAAACTGTATCAGAATACTAAGATCAGTAACTAATTTTAGGTAGGAGTTTTATTAAACTATCAATTATTTAGTATTTTTACATCCATAAAAAACCAAACAACATATATGTCTGTAGCAAAAAAAGAATACAAAAGGATTACTGTTAAAACCTTAGTTGATATGAAAACTAATGGTGAAAAAATTTCCATGCTTACAGCCTACGATTATACCATGGCCAAGATTGTTGATGGCTCTGGAATAGATGTTATTCTAGTTGGAGATTCGGCAAGCAACGTGATGGCTGGTCATGAAACCACCTTACCTATTACCTTAGATCAAATGATTTATCATGCCTCTTCAGTTGTAAGAGCTGTAGAGCGCGCCTTAGTAGTGGTAGATTTACCTTTTGGAAGCTACCAAAGCGATCCAAAAGAAGCTTTGCGTTCTGCTATTAGAATTATGAAAGAATCTGGAGGTCATGCTGTAAAATTAGAAGGAGGCAAAGAAGTTAAAGAATCTATTAAACGTATTTTAAATGCTGGAATCCCTGTCATGGGTCATTTAGGTTTGACACCTCAGTCAATTTATAAATTTGGAACTTATACCGTTCGTGCAAAAGAAGAAGAAGAAGCTGATAGATTAAAACAAGATGCGCTAATGCTTGAAAAAGCTGGTTGTTTTGCTATTGTTTTAGAAAAAATACCTGCAAAATTAGCTCAAGAAGTGGCTAAAAGCGTCTCTATTCCCGTAATTGGTATTGGTGCTGGAAATGGTGTCGATGGACAAGTATTGGTTCTTCATGACATGATTGGAATGACACATGAATTTCATCCTCGTTTTTTAAGACGTTACATGAATTTATATGAAGACATGACAACTGCCATTTCTCAGTATGTTACAGATGTAAAGACGGAAGATTTCCCTAATGAAGAGGAACAGTACTAGTTGTTAGTTGGTAGTTGGTAGAAAATAAAATCTGTGATAATTCGTGAAATCTGTATCTAAAGTACTTTCAACAAAAGAAAACCTTCAAGTTTTATACGAAGACAATCATATTATCATTGTAAATAAACGTGCAGGAGATATTGTTCAAGGAGATAAGACTGGAGACAAACCTTTAAGCGATGTTGTGAAAGACTATATTAAAGATAAATACAACAAACCCGGTAACGTCTATCTTGGTGTGGTTCACAGATTAGACAGACCTACTTCTGGAGTGCTTATGTTTTCTAAAACAAGTAAAGCTTTACCCAGACTTAATAAATTATTTGCAGATAAAAAAACCAACAAAACCTATTGGGCTTTAGTAAAACAAGAACCTCCAAAAAAACAGGACTCCTTAATTCATTGGTTACGTAAAAATCCGAAAAATAATAAATCTACAGCTTTCCCTAATGAAGTTCCCGGTGGTAAAAAAGCCATTCTTCATTATCAGGTGATTAAAAAATTAGATAATTATTTTCTTTTAGAAGTTGCCTTAGAAACTGGCAGGCATCATCAAATACGTGTGCAATTGGCAAGTATAGGTTGTTCTATTAAAGGCGACTTGAAATATGGTTTTGATAGAAGTAATAAAGATGCCAGTATTAGTTTGCATGCTAGGAGTCTACAGTTTACACATCCTGTTTCCAATGAAGATATAAATGTAACTGCTCCCCTACCTAAAGATCCTGTTTGGGATGCTTGTGTATCTTGATAAACAAATTTTATATATAGCCTATACGATAAGCGGACAAATAGCAAAAAGCTAAATTCAAGTTTTTCGGACGTTCAAAAAAAAACAAACCCTCCTACTAGTCCTCCAATTGTTATTCTAGCCACCTCCCTTTAACTAAAACTAAAGTGAGAAACCAAATTGTCAGTTTTTATTATACCTGTTTAGGTTATTTTCAAATTCAGCTTCAATTTCGAGTTCAAGCTCAGTTTCGTTTTCAAGTTCAATTTCCAGAAACTAAAGGGTACGTAATTGTTAGCTTAACGCCTTCATTTGGTCTAGAGAATAAATCAAACTTAGCTTCAATTAACTCTGCCCTACTTTTCATATTAATAAGCCCAGAGCCTTTTTCTGCTTTTTCAACATCAAAACCTTTTCCATCATCTGTAGCAACAATTAACAATTGGTTTTCTGAATAATCCAATGCAACTTTTAGGTTTTGGGCTTCGGAATATTTTACCGAATTGGAAAAAAACTCTTGTAGTATTCGGAATAAAATAATCTCATGCTTTTTATTTGACAAAGGCTGTTTTGTGCCTTTTATATGCAATTCGGCTGAAGCAAACTTCATCCGCTTCAATCGGTCCAATTCATTAGTAATAGATTTTTCAAAACCTATATTTAGAATCACATCATTGTTTAAAGATTTTGACAAGGAGCGTACTTCTTTTAAGCTTTCCTTAATGGTGCTTGTGGTGTCGTTAAGACTTCCTTTTAAGTCTTCTGGAATTTTTGATGATATCATATTTAACTGCATGCTGGCATAAGCCAAAAGTTGCCCTACATTGTCATGCAATTCCCAGCCAATATGCTTTAAGGTTTGTTCTTGAATTTCAGTTTGGGTTTGAGCAATTTCTTCGTCGAAAGCTTGTTGTTGCTTTATTTTATCTAATAATAGTTTGTTCTTTCTCTTTTGAAAAACAATAAAGAAAATAACAACCAAAGAGGTTACTATAAGTAGTACTCCAATCATATAGATTAGTAAATAACGCTCAGCAGAAGTCGATACGGTTGGTTGTGCTTGTAAAAAGATATTAATTAATGGAATCATTTTTAGGTTTTAAGGCTATTAGGGCAAGGGCAAAAGAAAGATACATAAACATCTTTGCATATAACATAATCATCCATTTTAATTCAGCTTGAACCGGATCTGTATCTGCATTGCCACAAACAAAGTGCACTAATGGCATGGTCATAAATAACCAAATTAGAAGTATGGCACTTATATAGAAATGAATGTCTTTATGAAATTTCAAGACATTATTGCTTCGTAACATTTCATATAAATAAAAAATAGCAGAAAGCATGATTAAAGACATATGCCCTATTCGTATAATTTTATAGGTTCCATTGAAAAACTGGGAGAAATTGAATGCTATAGTAACCAAGGAAATTATTAGGAATAAAAAAACAGCGTATTTAAGAAGTAATTTTAAAAAGTCTGTTTGTAATACTTTTCGATAATACCAAACCAAAAAAACAGCAGAACCAATATACCAGGTTAAAGTTATCCACCAAAAGTTAAATTTAATTTGGGTGTTTTCTATTAAATAAAACAAATCAAAATAATTTAGAAACCATCCATAAAACCCAAGCACCTCTGCAGCAAGGACATAAAATAAAAAGTATATAAAATACTTTACAGCTGTATGCTTATAATTATTAAACACTAGTAATCCAGTAATAGCGGCTATAAAAACAACCGCTAAATTTACATTCGAGTAATTCACAAGCAAAAAATCTTTCACCTTTCTAAAATTTTATAAGTAAAATACTAATCTTCAATTTAATATAATTATTTGAAACATCTACAGAAGGTGTTCGCTATTTTTAAACTTAAACAATTATCTTTCATGTTCTGGTTTACACCAAACTAAGGCAAAAGCAAATGTGCTATACATTAAAACATTTGATATTAACATGATGTACCATTTTATTAGGACAAAGTCCCTATCTGCTTCTATAAAATATTTTTCAAAAAAACTTAATGGTGTTGTAACAAGCCACCAAACAAATAGGGTTACAGAAATATAAAAATAAATAGATTTTGAAATATTTGTAAGCTTTTCAGAATTTATCAATTCAACAAAATAAAAAACCAAGCTCAATAGAATAATAAAAACACTTAAAATACTTAAGTATTCTACTCTATTAGAAAAAAATTCATGAGGATCAAAAATGATGCTGGTTAATAAAATCAACAAATAAATATATTGACAAACTTTTATAGTTTTTTTAAAAGTGAGCGACTTGTATCTTAAACTAAAAAACCAAGAATAAAATAGGGTTGCTGCAGACGTCCAGAAAAGAGTATACCACCAATAATTTCGTTCAATTAAAGTGTCTTCTATTAAATACTCTAGGCCATAATCCTTTAAATGACGAGGATAATTACCAATGGTTTCCACAAAGACAATCCAGCCTAAAAACCAAATAAAATATTTGACTTGGGTATTTTTATACTTTTTATAGACTATAATACCAACAAGAAAAGCTAATATTTCAACACTCTTATTTAATAGCGTATAATACTCGTATAAAAATTCTCTCACTATTTATTTATTCTGAATAATTGATTCTTGAACATATTAAACCCTAGCCTATTAAGCCACTTCTCCTTCGGTTGGATAAGCACCTAAATACATGCGGACACCATCCATAGTGTAACCTAGTACTTTAGATTCTTTTTCGGCATAATTTTTAAATTTCATAGTCTTATTTTATAATTAGATTTCTTGTTCTGGATCACACAAAATTAATGCTAAAGAAAATGTTGAATACATAAATAAGTTTGAAAATAAATACACATTACTTCTTAAATTTAAATAACCAATATCGTAAGCAGAAAAATATGCTTCATAAAATAATAGTGTGGTTATAATTAACCACCATAAAAACATAGTTATGCTAACTATTGAATTTAAAGATTTATAAAATACCAATATTTTATCACTATTGAGGATTTCAATAAAATACAATGAAATGCAATTTAGAATGACTAAAGCCCCAAAAATATTGACAAACTTTAATAGTGAATTAAAGAATGCATCTACATTTTGGCTAATATAAATAATAGAACTTGCTAAAAATATCAAACAAATATATTTTACAATTTTCTTAAAGGTTCTATTTTTTAGTATCACGTAATAATAATAAGACATAAATAAAACACTTCCAATATTCCAAAAGATTGTGAACCACCAAAAATTTCTACTAAAATAGGTACCTTTCAAGTAGTTTCCTAAACCATGAAGCTCTTCAATTTCTATAACATAAGAAGGATAACTCCCTATAAAATCAACTAAAGCCACATAAACTAAATAATATATAAAAATTTTGCTGTTATAATTCCTATATTTTTTATAAAACATAATACCTATAACAGCACACACAACTAAAATTAAATCATTTAATTGTGAGCCATAATTATATATAAAATCTAACATGATTTATTGTGGGTAATTAGCTGGTGGTGGCATTCCAGGCTGTCCTCCATTTAAACCTCCTCCAGGAATATCACCACCTCCAGGTGGCAACATATTAAATAAAGTACTATTTCCTTGTGAAATATTTTCAACGCCTGTTGGCACTAAAAACATGGTGGTGTAACCAACTTCTCTGTCGGTTGGATAAGCGCCTAAATACACACGTACACCATTCATGGTGTAACCCAACTCTTTAGATTCGTTTTCGGCATAGTTTAAATAATCTCTCATATCCTTTAAAGACCACCAAGAAGATCGGTTATCTGGACGCATGACTATAGAATCGCTAATCAAAGCATGTCTGCTGTTAAAGGCTTGATCTAAGGTTCTGGCTTCTTCTGGAGTAATAAGTCCTTTTGGAGCTACAATAGCTATTTGTGTACTGGTTTCACAGGTTGAGCAAAAATAGTAGGTAGCTAAAGCGCCTATAAGAACTCCTAAAATTAATGAGCCTAATTTTTTCATAGTTAAAGTGATTGGTTAATAGATTCTAAATGTATTAAAAAGATTGAAATTTCCTTCAATAATTGTTAATAAATGGTACTTTTTAATATTCTAAAAATATAAAATCTTATAAAATTCCTATTTTCTAAGGAATTAACCCAACCAACCGTCTCTATCTAAACTTCTGTATTGAATGGCTTCGCTAATATGAGTGCCTTGTATGTCTTCACTAGCTTCTAAATCGGCAATGGTTCTGGACACTTTTAAAATTCTGTCGTAAGCTCTAGCTGAAAGATTTAAACGTTCCATAGCTGTTTTTAGTAACTGCATAGACGCATCATCTAACACACAGTGTTTTCTAATTTGCTTGGTGTTCATTTGTGCGTTGTAATGAACCGTTTCCGAATTTTCAAAACGTTTAGTTTGAAGAATTCTTGCTGCTGTTACTCGCTTCCTGATGTCAATAGACGACTCTCCTTTTCTGGTATCTGACAATTTTTCAAAAGGTACAGGAGTCACTTCAATATGAATATCTATTCTGTCTAATAAAGGACCTGAAATCTTACTTAAATAGCGTTGCATTTCGGCTGGAGACGAGGTTACTGGTGAATCTGGATCGTTAAAATAACCACTCGGACTCGGATTCATGCTAGCAACCAACATAAAAGATGATGGATACGTAACCGTAAACTTAGCTCTAGAAATGGTGACTTCCCTATCTTCCAACGGCTGACGCATGACTTCCAGAACTTCGCGTTTAAACTCTGGTAGTTCGTCTAAAAACAAAACCCCATTATGCGATAAAGAAATTTCCCCAGGTTGTGGGTAACTGCCTCCTCCAACAAGTGCGACGTTCGAAATCGTGTGATGAGGGCTTCTAAATGGGCGTTGAGCCATAATCCCTGTGTTTTCTTTTACTCGTCCAACAACCGAATGTATTTTTGTAGTTTCTAAGGCTTCGTGTAAGGTCATAGGTGGTAAAATACTAGGCAAGCGCTTGGCAAGCATGGTTTTTCCTGCTCCCGGAGGTCCAACCAAAATAATATTATGTCCTCCAGCGGCTGCAATTTCCATACAGCGTTTTATGGATTCTTGGCCTTTTACATCGGAAAAATCAAACTCTGGAAAATTAAGACTTTTATTAAATTCTTCTTCAACATCAATAATAGTTTGCTCTAAAGGTTCTCCTTTATCAAAATAATTAATCACTTGCTCGATAGATTCAACTCCATAAATGTCTAATCCAGAAACAATAGCAGCTTCTTTGGCATTCTGAATTGGAAGTATAAAGCCTTTAAAACCTTCTTCCATAGCTTTTATAGCAATAGGCAAAGCACCTCTTATGGGTTGTAAAGAACCATCGAGAGATAATTCACCCATAATAAGAAAATCTTCTAAATCTTCGGCTTGAATTTGATTGGTTGCTGCCAAAACACCTATGGCTAAGGTTAGATCATAGGCACTTCCCTCTTTTCGTAAATCGGCTGGAGACATGTTAATAATGATTTTCTTCCCTGGGATTTTAAAACCATTGTTTTGTAAGGCTGCAGCTATTCTAAAATTACTTTCTTTAATAGCATTATCAGGCAATCCCACTAAATGATATCCAATGCCAGTATCCGAATTCACTTCAACTGTAACAGTTGTAGCTTCCACGCCAAACACAGCAGATCCAAAGACTTTTTTAAGCATAATTGATTGGTTTCCATAAATGTAAGAAAAAACATTTACTAAAACTATGACTAAATGCCCCAAAAGAGTGATTCATAAATCTGAAATAAATCATTTAAAACAAGCGTTTAGATTGGTATATTTGTGATTGAAGCTATCTAACAGATATTTTTATGTATAAAATAGTTTAAAAGATATATGCTGATCTAATAAAAAATTACGTTTTAAAATTTACAAATACCATGAACAAACCATCCTTTATAAAAAACCTAACATTACCAGCAGTTGCTGCTCCCATGTTTTTAATTTCTGGCCCACAATTAGTAATAGAATGTTGTAAAAATGGCATTGTTGGAACATTTCCTGCTTTAAATCAAAGGACAAGTGAAGGTTTTGAAGCTTGGTTGATAGAAATAAAAACAGCACTTTCTGAATTTGAAAAAGAAACAGGAAAAAAGGCTGCTCCTTTTGGTGTTAATTTAATTGTTCACAATACCAATCCACGTTTGCAAGCAGATTTAGCGCTATGTGTCAAACACGAAGTCCCCTTAATTATTACCTCTTTAGGAGCTGTTGCAGAATTGGTAGATGCTGTTCACTCCTATGGTGGCTTGGTGTTTCATGATATTATAAAAAAACGTCATGCCGAAAAAGCTGCTGAAGCTGGAGTTGATGGCTTAATTTTAGTATCTGCTGGCGCTGGCGGACATGCAGGCACCATAAACCCGATGCCATTAGTAGCTGAAATTAAAAGCTTTTTTAAGAAAACCATCATACTGGCTGGAACCATCAGTACAGGTCGTGATATTGCTTCTGCTTTACAAATGGGAGCCGATTTAGCTTATATGGGAACCCGTTTTATAAATACTCAAGAAAGTAAAGCCCCAAAAGAATACAGAGAGATGATTATGGATGCTGGAGCAGACGATATTATTTATACAGCAGCTATTTCTGGTGTTGCAGCTAACTTTTTAGGCCCAAGTATAGAAGCGATGGGGATTACGGAAGAGATGCTTAAAAGAAAGAAAAAAATAGATTTTGGGGAAGAACTAACCGTCCACAAAGACGATGCGAAAGCCTGGTCTACCATTTGGTCTGCTGGACAAGGAGTCACCAATATTCTTGATGCTCCAAAAGTTGCTGAGCTGGTTGTTGAACTTAAAAAAGATTTTAGAGCTGCTATTGAAGAACAGACAAAATATTTGGAAGTTTATAAGTAATGTATTAACTTTATTTTATCTGCTTAACACAGGTTACACAAGGTTACCTTAAGATGTTTTTGACATCTAAGCAAAATAAAACTTTAGCCACCGTAAATAATAGAATTCAGAATTTTAGGTCAAAAAAACTGCAGGTTACACCATATAGGCAACACTCTTAAACACTTATAAATAGAGAACTCCATGAGGTTCCCTCGTAGATACTCCATATTAAAGCCATACAAACCCTATGGCAAAGCCATATAAACCTTATGTTAATGTGGTGTCAAATAAATAAATTCAAAATAAGTATTCCAGTCAGTAAGGCTTTTTAGCCTTGCGCCCATACACGAAAATCAAACCTTCTTAATAAACTCTAAAGCCCGCTTTTCATTATAATAAAACCCACCTCTTTGAAAAAAGCCGACATGTCCTCCATGTTTTGGCATTTCTAAAAATAAATTCAGATTGTTCTTAGCTTCTTTTACTGGATAACATTCGGCCGATAAAAAAGAATCGTTTAAGGCATTAATAAGCAAGGTTGGAATTTGGATATTTGGAAGAAATTGCAAGCTAGAACTCTGCTCATAATAATCAAAAGCATCTATAAACCCATGAGCTTTAGAGGTATACAAATTATCGAAGTCGTATAAAGTTTTAATAGAAGTAATATCTGTATCTTTCAATATATCAACATGTTGCTTGGATTTTAAAAATAATTTAGTCTTTAAATTATTTTTAAATTTATCATGAAACGCTTTATTCTTTAAGGTGTGTAATTCTTTGGCAGAACCTGCTAAATAACAAGGTACAGAAACAGCTATTCCTGCTTTAATCTGCTGGGGAATATTTTGAGTTTCCCCTAAGTATTTTAAAGTAACATTGCCTCCCAAACTAAACCCCTTTATATAAATATCAGAGTAATTTGTGGAATTTAAAACATGTTGAATCACCTGTTTTAAATCTTCAGTTTCCCCAGAATGATAGGAACGATAAGATTTATTATCTTCTCCACTACAACCACGAAAATTGACAGATACAGCATCAACATGATTCTGATTAAACAGCTTGGCAGTTCCAGTCATATAATGTCTTTGTGCATTGCCTTCTAAACCATGTAGTATAATAATGAGCTTATCTGCTTTTCCTTCAGAATAACTCCAATCTAAATCCAGAAAATCGCCATCAGACAAGGTGATGCGCTCTCTTTTTTGAACTAGCCCGTTTACTTTTCTAATTAAACCTGAGTAAACGGTTGCTATAAATCCGTTTCTGAAAAAAAATGGAGCTTTATATGTAGATTCAATAATAGGCATTTTCTATACTTCTAGATTTGTAAATTTGAATGTATTTCCATCAAACAAGCCTTTATCGCTTAATTTCAAGGAAGGAATTACCAACAAAGCCATAAAACTTAAAGTCATATAAGGTGCATATAATGTGCTCCCCAATTGTTTTGCCATCTGGTCTAATTCAGCATATTGTTTCCCAATGGTTTCGGCATCCTGATCGCTCATGATTCCTGCAACTGGTAATGCCACCACTTTTTCAATTGTTTCTGAAACTGCACAAATTCCTCCTTTGTTTTCAATAAGTAAATTGACAGCTTTACAAATAGCCTCATCGCTGACTCCTACAGCAATAATATTATGAGAATCATGGCCAACAGAACTAGCAATAGCACCTTCTTTCAATCCAAAATTCTTTATAAAAGCAATGGCGGGTGTCTGGTTTTGATATCTATTGACAACCGTCATTTTTAAAATGTCTTTGTCAACATTTGAAACCAGATTCCCATCTTGCAAAAGACTTTCTTCAATGAGTTCATTGGTTACCAACTGTCCTTCCAAGGCTTCAATAACTCTAATCTCTTTCGCAGAAGATTCAAGTCTAAAATCTAAAACGTCTTTTTTATCAGTATTAAAATTGTTTAGAATTTCAAAAGGGACAGATTTAATATTTGAAACATCTTGGTCGAAAACCAATTCTCCATTAATATAGGTTTGTAGCGTTTTAAAATCTTTTAAATCTTCAACGACGATACAATCGGCAAAATCCCCAATATTAAGTAATCCCACATTTAGATTGTAATGTTTTACAGGATTGACACAAGCTGCTTGTAAAACCTTGAAAACATCCATGCCTTTAGCTATAGCTCTAGCGCATATATTATTAATATGATGCAACAGTAAGTCGTCTGGATGTTTATCGTCGCTACAAAACATGATATTTTCAAAATACTCAGGAAGCAAATCGATAAGCGCTTCAAAATTTTTAGCAGCCGAACCTTCTCGAATGAGAACTTTCATTCCTTTTTGAAGTTTTTCCAAACCTTCTTCATAGGTAAAACACTCGTGATCTGTACTTATTCCTGCTTGAATGTATTTGGTAACATCATTTCCTCTTAAACCAGGTGCATGTCCATCTACAGGTTTGTTGTAGTGTTTTGCCCATGCTATTTTTTTTAACACTTCTTCATCATCGAATAAAACACCAGGATAATTCATCATTTCAGCTAAATATTTAATATCCGGATTTTTCATTAACAATTTAATGCCTTCAGAATCAATCACAGCTCCTGCAGATTCAAAAGATGTTGCCGGGACACAAGAAGGCGCTCCAAAATTGAATTTAAAAGGCGTTTTCTTTCCGTTGCTAATCATAAATTCTACGCCTTCAACTCCTAAAACATTAGCTATTTCATGCGGATCTGAAACGGTTGCAACAGTTCCATGTTTTACTGCGATTCTTGCAAATTCACTTGGAACTAACATGGAACTTTCAATATGAATATGGGCATCTACAAAACCAGGAAGAATATAATTGTTGACTTCATGATGCTTTTCTTCAATAGTTAAAATCTTGCCGTCTTTAATAGTGATTTCACCTTTGTAAATACGTTTATTTGGTATATCTACTATGTTTCCTTGAAGTTTCATTAATACTTAATTAAGTTTATAATTATTCAAATATAAAAAAAGCGAGAACTAGTCTCGCTTTTCAATTGTATAATTGGAATTTATTTCTTAAAATTTTCTATCCCTTTTTTCAACCAATCGTAATATTCATCAACTTCTGGCGTATAACCAACAGGAGCACTAATATCTTTACCTTCTAAATCTTGTATAATATATAGAGGTTGTGCATTTGTATTATATCTGGTTTGTTGAAATTCTAACCATTTTTGTCCATAGGTTCTAATTTTATTTCCGGTAAGTTCAGACTCATATTGTTCTTCTTTTGGCAATTTCGTTCTATCATCTACATATAAAGAGATAAGTACAATATCGTTATCCAATAGTCCATAAACCTGATCTTCTACCCAAACCTGTTCTTCCATCTTTCTACAGTTTACACACGTTAAACCTGTAAAATCTAACATAACTGGTTTGTTAACTTTTTTAGCATAAGCCATTCCTTTGTCGTAATCTTTAAAGGCTATTAAGTCGTTTGGTCCAAAGTGTGCATCTTCAGGAAGATCTTTAGTAAAAAACTCTCCTGTAGTGCTGAATTGTTTTTTCATAAAACCAACACCATATGGCGACTCGCTATGAGAACTCATTGGTGGAGGGAATCCACTAATTAGTTTTAAAGGAGCTCCCCAAAGCCCTGGAATCATATAGAAAGTAAAAGCAAATGTTAACATTGCCATACACAACCTTCCTACAGACAAATGCTCTAAAGGCGAATCGTGAGGCAATCTAATTTTCCCTAATAAATACAAGCCTAAAGTACCAAAAATGGCAATCCATATGGCTATAAATACTTCTCTCTCTAGGAAATGCCATTCTAAAACCAAATCGATCATCGATAAGAATTTGAAAGCAAAGGCCAACTCTAAGAATCCTAGAACCACTTTTACGGTATTTAACCAGCCTCCAGATTTTGGTAACGAGTTTAACCAACTCGGGAAAAAAGCAAATAAACCAAATGGTAAGGCTATTGCCGAAGAAAATCCTAACATACTTATTATGGGTGCAATTCCTCCCTTTGTTGCTGCGTCTAATAAGGCTGTTCCAGCAATTGGAAAAGTACATGAAAAGGAAACAACAGCTAATGCTAAGGCCATAAAGAAAATACCAGCGATGCCTCCCCTATTAGCTCCACTATCTACTTTATTAACCCATGAATTAGGTAACATAATTTCGAAAGCTCCCATAAATGAAAATGCAAATACTATTAAAGCAATAAACATAATCGCATTAAAGGTTACTCCCGTTGAAAACTCATACATAGCATTAGACCCAAAAAGGGCTGAAATAGCGGTTCCTAGAAGCGTATAAATAACAATAATGAAAAACCCGTATAACAAGGCATTTTTAATCCCTGCAGCTCTGGTTTTACTCTGTTTGGTGAAGAAACTTACGGTCATTGGTATCATTGGGAACACACATGGTGTTAACAATACTAGGAATCCTAAAAAGAAAGCCGTAAAAAAGATTGACAATAAACCTTTACTTTCATCTTCTACTTTAACAGGCGTTATGTCTTCTTTGATTACTGTTTCTTTTGGATCTTCAACATAATCATCAACATCTTCCGTAATCTGCGTAGCACTGGTTAAATCGAAATTTAATATTTTGTTTTGATAAATACATCTAACATCGTCACAAGCTTGAAAAGAAACTTCAACTTCAATAGATTTTAATTCTGGATCTATTATTTCAACTTTTTGTTTAAAGCTTGCACTCTTATCAAAATAATTGAGATCCATCTCAAAGACCTTATCGTATGCAGTAATATATTTACTCTCTTGCGTTTTACCTACAAGGTTATATTTATCTACACGACTTAAAGAGTCGTAGATAAATTCTGTAGGAAGCGCTCCTCCTTCAGGCATGTCCTGAGAATATAAATGCCATTTTTCTTCAATCTCAGCTTTAAAAACTAACTGGTATTCTGTTTCCGAAATTTTCTGGGTTTCAGCAGTCCAAGTTACGGGATTTAGTACTTGAGCTTGAGAACTTAAAACTGCAAAAAATAAAGTAATAATGAGGCCTAATTTATATTTCATCTTGAAGTGATATTTTAAGTATATGTTGTGTCTTATTAGTTATTTTAAATCGGTTATCTGCTCTGTAATTTAAAATCCAAACAATTTCCTGTTCAGAACATAACAACCAAACATTATCTTTTTCTAACATGGAAAGCTTTTCGTCTTTAAAAAACTTACTCAGTTTCTTTTTGTTTTCCATTCCAAAAGGGTAAAAATAGTCTCCTTTTTCCCATTTCCTTACGCTTAATGGATATTTTAACAAATCTTTATCAACATAAATAGTTGACTTATTTGAAGAATCTAAGCTATCAGTTGTCTCAAAAATCAAACTTCCTAAAACAGTGTTTACGCTTTTGGTTTCTTTTGAAATAATTATAGCTTCGGCATGTTCTTCAATAGTATTACGAAATAAAATCAGTTCACCCCTATTTTTTAGCAGACGATGTGATTTAGAAAACACTTGCTTTCCTGTTTGAGCGTCTAACAAGTCAGTCACATCCTGCCATTCGGTAAAATGATAATCTTTTAAAATTTCATATAAATAAGCTTTCGGATGTGATAACTCTTTAATTTTAGAGATGCTGAAATGAATTTCCTTCTCAGACATTTTTGTGACTACCTGTTCTAGAACCTTATCAATACTATCGTTTAGTATGGTTTTCGAAGCTTGTAAATGCGTTTGGGTAAGCTTGAAATTTTTAAGCAGTTGTGGATTGATTTCTTTTAAAACAGGAATAACATCGTGTCTTAATTTATTTCTTAAATATTTTGTGGAGGCATTGCTGCTATCTTCACGCCATTTAATTTTATTCTGCAAGGCATAATTTTCCAAATCGTCTCTCGAAAAACTCAACAAAGGTCTAATAATCTTTCCATTAATTTCTGGAATTCCTGTTAATCCATCTAATCCGGTTCCTCTGGAAAGATTGATTAAAAACGTTTCTAGGTTATCGTCTGCATGATGTGCTGTTAAAATATAATCGAAATGAAGTTGCTCGGCCAATTCAGCAAACCAATGATAACGCAAGCTACGAGCTGCCATTTGTGTGGATAATTTGTGATCTTTAGCAAATGTTTCTGTATCAAAGTTTTCAATAAAAACCTCTAATTCCAAGTCCTCAGCTAATTGTAATACAAAATCTTCGTCTGCGTCACTTTCATCTGCCCGTAAATTAAAATTACAATGAGCCAGACTAATTTTTAAACCTATTTGATGAGATAGATGCGTAAGCATCACACTATCCAATCCTCCAGAAATAGCAATAAGTAGCTTACTATCCTTTAAGAAATTTAGATTGTTGTTAATATGGCTTTTAAAAGTTTTTAGCATGTTACCAAAAATTCACGAATATTTTTAAATATGTCTCAAATATAACACCTTGAAACTTTTAACTTTTAACTTTTCACTTATAAATTTCGTTTTCAAGAACCTCACGCATGGCCTTAGCTTTAATTAAACATTCTTCATATTCTTTAAGTGGGTTGCTTTTAGCTGTAATGGCACTTCCTACTGAAAAAGACACGTATTGCTTGGTTTCGTTATACAAAATACTTCTTATTACCACATTAAAATCGAAATCGTTGTTTGGTGTAAAATAGCCAACAGCTCCAGAATACACACCACGTTTGGTTTCTTCTAAATCTTCTATGATTTTCATGGCCGAAATTTTTGGTGCTCCTGTCATGCTTCCCATAGGAAACGTAGATTCTATTATATGTGCAGCGTGTTCTGAAGTATTTATTTCTGAAGTAATAGTCGAAATCATTTGATGCACTTGAGGAAACGAGTAAACCTTACATAATTCTTCAACTTGAACGCTTCCTTTGATGGCTGTTTTTGAAAGATCGTTGCGCACCAAATCCACAATCATGATGTTTTCGCTACGCTCTTTTTCGTCTAAAGCCAGCTGTTCTTTTAATCTGTTATCTTCAATTTTATTTTTTGAACGTTTAGCAGTCCCTTTTATAGGTTGCGAAATAATTTTGTTTTCTGTTTTCTTTAAATAACGCTCTGGAGAAGCAGACAACACATATTTATCTCCAAGTTTGATAAAAGTTGCAAACGGTGGTTTTGAAATAGTATTTAGTTTCTGATAGATTTCTAAAGGCTGAATGTTTGTATTTTCAGCATAAAACTCTTGACAAAAATTAGCTTCGTAAATATCACCTCTATGAATATGCTCAAGCATATTTTTTACTTTGTCTAAATAGTCTGCTTTTTGAATGCGACTTTTAATATTTATATTAAACAAAGTGTTTTCTTTTTTGTTTTCTATGGGTTCATACTGACTTATGTCATTTAAATCGGCTTCAAATTCATCTGAAACCATATTTAAATAACACATTTCCACCATATCTTCATGAAAGAAAAACAACTTTTTAGGTTGAAAAAAATAAAGCTCTGGGAATTGCAAGCCATCAAAATTTCTAGATTTTAAATTTTCTACAGCATTTTTTAAGTCGTAAGTCAAATAACCAAAAATCCAATCCTGTGTTGTAGATTGGTATTCTTTTAGCTTTATAAATGCCTCGTGATAATCTGTTTGAATACAGGTTATAGCATCAACAGCCAAAACAGTATCAAAAGAGGAATAAGTATTATTAAACCCGTTAGAATCCATCCAAACTACCTCATAAAATTGCTGACTCCAAGCAAGGAGTTGCTTTTTAAAAGTATCGATTGATTCCGGCTTGTATAGATGTGTTGTTCTCACTTCCACAAATTACCGAAAATTAAAACGGATTTAAAAGCTGATCTAAACTATAATCTTATTTAGTCGTCATTAAAAAAAGATTCATGCCTTTGCAGGAATGACAAATCCTTTAAAAAAATCTATCTTTGTAGCATATTAGAACATCCATGAGTACATTTCGAGATTTAAATTTAAACACACCTTTATACAACGCCTTAGACGATTTAGGCTTTACCCAACCTACTCCAATCCAGGAAGAAGCCTTTAATGTGGTCGCTTCTGGAAAAGATATGGTTGGAATTGCGCAAACAGGAACAGGAAAAACTTTTGCCTATATGCTGCCTATACTAAAAAATCTAAAGTTTTCTAAACAAGAGAACCCAAGGGTATTAGTCTTAGTTCCAACTAGAGAGCTGGTTGTACAGGTAGTTGAAGAAGTTGAGAAATTGGCAAAATACACCAATGTTCGCGTGCTAGGTGTTTATGGTGGTGTAAATATCAATACCCAAAAGCAAGCTGTTGCTCAAGGTCTAGATATTATTGTTGCTACTCCAGGACGTTTATTCGATTTGGCTGTTAGCCGGGTTTTGCAGTTAAAATCCATTCAAAAATTAGTAATTGATGAAGTAGATGTTATGTTGGATCTTGGATTTAGACATCAGCTTTTAAATATTTTTGATATTCTGCCTGAAAGAAGACAGAATATTATGTTTTCGGCTACGATGACACAAGATGTGGACGATTTAATTTACGACTTTTTTATTGCTCCAGAACGTGTATCGATAGCTATTTCAGGAACACCCTTAGAAAATATCTCTCAAACAAAATATTCAGTACCAAATTTTTATACAAAACTGAACCTGTTAAATTATCTATTAAATGATACAGAAACATTTAATAAGGTTCTCATTTTCGTAGCCCACAAAAAAATGGCTGATAGGTTGTTTGAGGCTTTAGATGAAACATTTCATGATGAATTATGTGTAATTCACTCAAATAAAACACAAAACTACAGACTGCGAAGTATTGAACAATTTAGAGAGGGTTTTAATAGAATTCTAGTAGCTACAGATGTTATGGCTCGTGGCTTAGATATTGATAACGTCTCTCATGTTATCAATTTCGACACCCCAGACTTTCCTGAAAACTATATGCATAGAATTGGGCGAACAGGTCGTGCAGAACGTGAAGGACATGCTATTATTTTTTCTACTGAAAAAGAACAAGAATCTCTTGAGAAGATAGAGGCTTTAATGCAGATGAGAATTCCTGTTTTGGACATACCAGAAAGCGTGGTTATTTCTACAGAATTAATTGAAGAAGAACGTGAAGTAATAAAAGAACGAAATAACCCTTTACGACTTAGAAAAGATGAAACTAAAGGTGCTGCTTTCCATGAGAAATCTGAAAAAAACCAAAAAGAAAATCTAGGGGGTTCTTATAAATTTAAAATAGCTAAAAAATATAAAAAGCCTAAAACCAGAGGAGATAAAAATTATAATAAACGCAATAAGAAAAAGTGATTAAACTTATTATATATATTAATAACAAAATCCCTTCTCATTTCTGAAAAGGGATTTTTTTTATGATATAAACTCAAGCTTATTAAAACTTAGAGAATTAACAACAACTGCTAGTTGGTCCACAACAATCTGAAGCATCTAATTCCGAAAGTTCTAATTTAGTTTTTTCTTGTTTTACTCCTGCTTTTTCAGCAAAAACAGTTATACTAAAAATACCTGTATCTCCATTATTAAATGAATTTATTTCTTCTTGAGAAAGGTATTTGCTCAAAATATCATCAGGAATACTAATCGTTTTTTCTTTTTGGATTTTTATATTTTGAAATTCTTTATCTTTTATTAATTGCAAGTATTCATCTTTTTGAATAGCTCCTGCCACACATCCTGCATACATTTCAGCATCTTGTTTTAAAGCGTCTGGCAATTCGCCTACCAAAACAATATCTGAAATACTAAAATGACCTCCAGGTTTTAATACTCTAGAAATTTCTGCAATCACTTTTTCCTTGTTTGGAACCAGGTTCAACACACAATTACTTACTATCACGTCTGCTACATTATCGCTTACTGGCATAGCATCAATATCTCCTTCTCTAAACTCCACATTGTTATAACCAAGCTTTTCAGCATTTATTCGTGCTTTCTCGATCATAATTGGTGTGAAATCAATTCCAATCACTTTTCCTTCGCTTCCAGTTTCATGTCTGGCAACAAAACAATCATTACCAGCTCCAGAACCCAAATCGATTACTACATCCCCCTTTTTAATTTGCGCAAACTGAGTTGGAAGTCCACAACCTAAACCTAAATCGGCATCTTCTATATATCCTGAGGTTTCAGAATAATCATCCATCATAATATTATATACTTTATTAGTTGGTGTAGTAGCTCCACAACAAGAGGACGCATTTTCTGCTTTTCCTTGCTCTGCAATCTTAGCGTAACGCTCTTTTACTATATCTTTTAATTCTTGTTCTTTATTCATGATTGTTGTTGTTTTGTTATGATTAGAGAATCCTTTATTAGTATAGGGTTTGAAATGTTAAATCAGTTAAATTGTGTCTCAAATTTCCAGTTATTTTGCCAAATCCAAACTCCTTTATTGCAATATTACGATTAATCATAAAAATGATAAAATTATTTTAGTGAAATTTTTATTAAATTTAAATTTTAAAACATTAAAAAAGTCAATATTCACTAAGAATAAGCGTCTTAAGCTTAAACGATATTATGTATTTTATCTTTAGAAGTAACAAGAAAGAATCTTAATATATGATCTTCATTATTTCAAAAATCCTATCTTCTTTTGGTAATTTTAAGATGGACTTGTCTCCAACTCTTTTGTTAGTCAATAATCTGGCTATTGGAGAAATAAATGAAATTTTTCCTTTAGAAATATCTGCTTCATCTACACCAACAATTTGATACTTTTGAAGCTTTGTATCGCTTCCAATTTTTAGAGTTACTAGAGCGCCAAAACGGACTTCATCTTGTGGCTGTTTAGTTATATCTATAATTAAGGCTGAAGAAATTCGGTTATTTAGTAATTGTAATTTGGCATTTATAAAATTTACTGCAATACGTTTTTCTTTATCACTAGAAATATCTAAAGTCTCTCTTTCATTTATTAACCCTTGTCTTTCAGCTAAAAGCTCATCCATGCCTTCTGGAGTCATATAGTTTGTTACACCTTCCGGTAAGTCAGCTCTTGGCGGAACTAATGGAACTTCTTCCTGATCTTCTTCTCTAACAAATCCTCTACTCATGTGTACTATATTTTATTGAAGATGTTTAAAAAACATCATTTATAACATCTAAAAAATAATCAAATTTTTATAAAAAAAAATTTCGCTTCTATTTATTATTGAAAGCATCTAGAATATTTACTTTCTAAAAATACTTTTAGTTTTAGCTAATAGACAAAAACAAAAAAGAGGATAATTAAAATCAATTACCCTCTTAACTTGTTATTTATTATGTTTTAGATTGCTGTTGCTCCAGCTTCTGCTACTGCATGATCATTTTCAACTGAACTTCCACTTACTCCAATAGCTCCAATTATATCACCATTAGCGTTTTTAATTGGAATCCCACCTGGAAACGTAATTAATCCATTATTTGAATGTTCAATATTGTATAAAGAACCTCCTGGTTGAGACAACTCTCCTACAACTCCAGTGTTCATATCAAAATAACGTGCTGTTTTTGCCTTTTTAATTGAAATGTCTAAGGAACCTAACCAAGCGCCATCCATTCTACCAAATGCTAGTAAATTTGCTCCAGCATCTACAATGGCAATATTCATTTTGGTGTCTATTGTAGTTGCTTTTTGTTTTGCTGCTGCTATAGCTTTCTCTGCTTGTGCTAATGTAATATTCATAATATTTTGTTTTAGTAATGTTTTAATAATGGTGCAAATATATTACAAGAATGTATGTGTCAAGTTACTAAAACAGCTCAACAACTTATGAAAAAGGGTCAAACTTTTATTGAATTTAGAATTAAGTATTTCAAATAATTAAAAACTATGCTTGATAAGTTTCACTTGGGTTAAAGCCAAATTTATTTTTAAAGGCAATGCTAAAATTCGACAAATTATTGTACCCAAACTCCAAATAGATATCAGATGGGGTTAAACTGCCTTGTTCTAAAGTCTCTTTGGCTTTTTGAAGTCGTTTATCTTGTAGCCATTTTCCAGGAGAAACTTTATAGGCTTTTATAAAGTGACGTTTAAAAGTAGACAAACTCATGTTGCATAAAAATGCAATTTCTTCTAATCTCAAATTGGAATGAATGTTACTTTCAATAATTTTTTTAAATGGTGAACTTTCTATAATTATTAAGGAATGTAAATACAATTCAAATTTATTTCCATATTTCTGAATAAGGTAGAGCATTAATTCTTCAAATTTTACAGAAAGTAAATTTTCCATAAAAATATTTGGAGCATGTCCAATTGTAGATAGAGAATTTAGGTAGGATGTGATGTATGCATCGTTTTTAATGATAAAATAAGGGATTTCATCATTTACAACAACGTGATTTTCAATATGTTTTTCGAGAAATTCTTTTAAAACTTTTTCTGAAAAAAACAGAAGTTTACAGTTATAAATCCTATCTGTATCCAACAATTCGGTCCATAACCAATTCCCTTTTTTAAGCAATAGAGACTGATTCTTGTTAACAGAAACCGAAGTACCTGCAAAATGTACTTGCTTTGTTCCTACTTGCAAAAAACTAAACATATTCATGCCTAAATTGACCTTGCTTTTTACCACATCATTGGTCATTTTAAAATCGTAAACAAACAAATCTGGTTTTTCGTCTTTGTTCGTTATATAAATTTCAGGAATATTTTCTATAGGCATCTAAAATGGAATTAGCTTAAAAATTTATAATTTATCTATAAATCATGTATCTCTGTAAGTTACCAAGTTCGTATATTTTAATTTTATAATCAAACCTAATCAAAAAAAAGTCCCTCTTCATTTCTGAAAAGGGACTAGTATAACCTTGCTTCATATCAAAACCTTCCTAACAATAACTTATTTACCATACATAAGTTTAGCTCTGAAATCGACTTGGTTACTTGAATAATTTGTAAGCTATTACTATTATTCAAACAACTAATATCTTTAAATTTTATTACTTTAGCAAGTTTTAAAGATTTTACAATTAAAAAGCGAGACATAAATTTGCTTCTAACCAACTTTATGTCTCGCAAGTAAAAATTTAAAACTAGAGGGTGTAATCACTAGTCTTTCTGCATCCCTCTTAAAATAACAATCCCGATTCTGGCAATAATGAAGGTTAATAAACCAAAAGTCGCTGTTAATAATGAGACTTTAAGGCCTCCTGCAAAAATAGCTGGATCCGCATTTCCCATAGCTTCAATAGAATCGAAGGCCGTAATTAAACCTAAAACAGAGGCGAAAAAACCTAATACTAATCCGAGTAAACTAGTATCTACAGTTAGTTTTAGCATTTTTTTAGATTTCTTAATATCTGTTTTCAAACTTAAAAACCCCTTTACTATAAAGAAAATAGACAGTAATAAGCAGATTAAAATAAGAATCATAAAAGATCCTCCTTCGCTAAATCTGTCTGCAAATGGGTTTAAGGCAATTGATGATAATGGAAATATGCTAAATAGTTTCATAACTGATAATTTTTTTAAGTTAAACATGTTACAAACATAAAAGAGATTTCTTGCTTATATTATTAAATGCGACGAACAACCAAATTAGTAAAGGTTAATACATTCTGTCGAAACCCTAACTAATTTGGTCATTCATCTACAAAATATAAAATCGCAGGAAAATTATGGTATTATTGTACAGTAATTGATTGACATGTTTAGCGTAAAAACCCTTTTAAAAACTCTTGTACGTGTGTTCCTTCACATATTTTTTTGGTGCGCCGTACTTTTGTTTTTTACTTATTTTTTTGGATCTGGAAACAATAATTTTAACGATACATTAATGTTTTCGTTGTTTTTAATGCCCATTACCATGGCTACAACTTATGTCTCTATTTATAAATTAATCCCTGATTATCTAGTCACTAAACGCTATTGGCTTTTTGGATTGTACAGTATGTACACCTTAATAATTTCAGCATATCTTATTATGGTTTCCATATTTTTTAGTCTGATATATATAGCTAATTTCAGTTATACAGACATGAATCCTATTACCAGAAATATTCTGCTTGTAACCACTGGGGTATATTTGGTTGTAGTAATTGTTAGTGCTTTTAAATTATTGAAACTGAATGCATCTCAAGTTGAAAGCACAAAAAAACTAGAAACTAAGATTTTAGAAACACAATTAAAACTAAAAGAACAAGAACTGAATTATCTTAAAATGCAAATTCATCCACATTTCTTGTTCAACACCTTAAATACCATATATGGTTTTGCTTTAAAAAAGGCAGATGAAACCCCAGAAATGATTCTAAAACTGTCTAATTTATTGGATTATCTACTGTATCAAGTAGATAAGCCTTTTGTGCTATTAACTGAAGAAATCAATCATATAAAAGATTATATCGAGCTGGAGAAAATGAGATTTAACAATAGTTTAGATGTGACTTTCAAGATTGAAAACATTTCTGAAAACACCAAAATTGCTCCTATGCTCTTAATGCCATTTATTGAGAATAGCTTTAAGCATGGGGTTTTAAAAAATGGGGTTTTAAGAATTAAAATAAACTTATCTTGTACTTCTGAAAATATTCTTTTTACCATAGAAAATACACATTTTAAATCTGAAAACAGCACAAAAGGTATTGGCTTAGAAAACATTCAAAAACGTTTAGATTTACTTTATAAGGACAAATGCGAATTAAAAATAGATGCCACAGAAAATCTTTATAAAGTACTTTTAAAATTAAACAAGATTAATTGAATAACTTTAAAAACATAGCCTGTATAATTGTTGATGACGAAGCTATTGCCAGAGAAATCATTGCCACGCATCTCTCTAAAATAAGTCACATCAACGTTATTGCTAGTTGCTCGAATGCCATGGAGGCTTTTAGCATAATAAGTAATAACCAAATAGATTTGGTGTTTTTAGATATTAACATGCCAGAAATTTCAGGAATTTCTTTTGCTAAGTCCATCAATAAAAATATTAAAATTATTTTCACCACGGCTTATCGTAATTATGCTGTGGAAGGTTTCGAACTTCAAGCAGTTGACTATCTATTAAAACCTATTTCGTTTGAACGCTTACTTAAAGCTGTCAATACCTATTTTGAAGTGTATAGCGAAGTAAAAACTAACGTAATACCTGAAATTGATAGTACCCATTTTATGTTTGTACGTGCAGACAGACGCATGATTAAAATTGATTTTGATCGTATCATCTATATTGAAAGTTATAGTGATTATATAAAAATCCATCTAGCCAGCGAAACCATAGTTACACGCGAAACTATAAGTGCTATTGAAGCTAAATTACCAAACAAACAGTTTATTAGAATTCATAGATCTTTTATTATTGCTCTTGCACATATAGAGTCATTTACAAGCGAGCATATTGTAATCCATGGGCAAGCTCTAACTATTAGTAGAACTTATAAGAAAGAGGTTTTAAAGTTGTTAGAAAAGTTTTGAGAATGTTACTACTTTTCACCATAAAAACTCTGAAATACTTCTAATAAAAACGACCAACTTTAACTACAATTTATAACAAAGTTGGTCGTATTTTAAAATGCAATTCTGTATTTTAACTTATCAAAAGTCGCGTTAAAACAGATGTGCTTTAATTTATATATGCAAGGCTCTATCTTCTGTAGCAGCCAAAGCTGCTTCTTTAGTTGCTTCTGCAAATGTGGGATGAGCGTGAGACATTCTTGAAATATCTTCAGCTGATGCTTTATATTCCATAGCCACAACTGCTTCTGCAATCATATCTGCTGCACGTGCACCAACCATATGAACACCTAAAACTTCATCCGTATTTTTATCGGCAAGGATTTTTACAAATCCGTCTAAATCCATACTGGCTCTACTTCTACCTAAAGCACGCATAGGAAACTGTCCTGTTTTATATTCTACTCCTGCTTCTTTTAGTTGTTCTTCGGTTTTACCAACAGAAGCAACTTCTGGCCAGGTATAGACTACTCCAGGAATCAAATTATAATTAATATGTGGTTTTTGACCAGCAATAACTTCTGCAACAAAAGATCCTTCTTCAGAAGCTTTATGTGCCAACATGGCTCCTTTTACTACATCTCCAATAGCATAGATATTAGAAACATTAGTTTGCAAATTATCATTAACCTCAATCTGTCCTCTTTCTGTAAGTTTTACTCCGGCAGCTTCTGCATTTAATCCATCGGTATATGGACGTCGACCAACAGAAACTAAACAGTAATCGCCTTTAAATTCTACTTCTTCTCCTTTTTTGTTATCTGCTTTTACTATTACTTCATCTCCTTTTCTCTCTACAGATTTTACTTTATGAGATGTATTAATTTTAAATTTCTGCTTCTTTAAAACCTTGTTTAATTCTTTAGACAAGCCTGCATCCATAGTTGGAATAATTCTGTCCATATACTCAATAACTGAAACTTCTGCTCCCAAGCGCTTATAAACTTGTCCTAACTCTAAACCAATAACTCCTCCTCCAATAACTATTAAATGTTTTGGAATTTCAGTTAGTTTTAAAGCTTCAGTTGAAGTGATTATGCGTTCTTTATCGATATTGATAAAAGGGAGACTTGAAGGTTTAGAACCTGTAGCAATAATGATGTTTTTTGCTTCAATTTCTTCTTCCTTTTCACCTTTAATAAGAATATGAGTCGCATCTTTAAAAGAACCTAAACCTTGATAGACATCGATCTTGTTTTTCTTCATTAAGAAATCAATACCTCCCGTGGTTTGATCTACAACAGATTGCTTTCTGGCAATCATTTGTTTTAAATTTACTTTAACATCTCCCGGGATATCAATTCCGTGTTCTTCAAAATGCTTTACGGCATCTTCGTAATGATGGGAAGAATCTAAGAGAGCTTTACTTGGAATACAGCCTACATTTAAGCAGGTTCCACCAAGTACTGAATATTTTTCTATAATAGCAGTTTTCATTCCTAATTGTGCGCAACGTATGGCTGCTACATAACCTCCAGGACCAGAACCAATAATGGCTACATCGTATGAATTCATATAATTGTTTTTTCAAGTTGTGTTAAAACGAGTACAAAAGTACAAATGTTTTATGGGAAGGCAATAAAAAGTGAATTCTAAATTAAGTGATTTTTGTTGTACAAATAAAAAGAGCAACACAAACAAAAAGTTAGTGTTGCTCTGACATAAATTTAATTCTCCCTACGAACTAATTAATAGCTATACAAATTTGGGACACTTTTGCTTTTTATACAATACTCAAATTGAGTAATTTTTTAAATTTTATTCATTTTTAACATTCCTACTAACTCACCAGTCGATGAAATATGTAATTTTTTTAAAATATTTCTTCTATGGGTATCTACTGTGTTTGGGCTAATATTCAAATTTTCAGCTATTTCCTTACTAGATTTATTAATGGTTAACAACCTGATAACATCACGCTCTCGATTACTTAAACCATTGGTTAAGAGTTTTTGAGAAAAATTATTAAAATACTTAGTTTCGTATTCATTATTTTCATTTAAAAGTTTGGCAGTTGCCGTTATTGGCATTTTAATTTTAGCATCTAATACCGTATAATGGGCCAGGCCAATAATTGGTTTCATATCAGCATCAAACTCTAAAGGGGTTGTGTTTTGAACTATATTTACATAGGAACCAGAAGCATTTTTAAGACGGTAATTCCAAGTGTAATTCATATGCTTTCTTTGGTTAATAGGGATTTCGGCTAAGGTAAATAGCATTAAATCGTTTAAGGCTTTTAGCCATAATTCAATATCTTCAGGATGGATGCGATTCCAAAAATCACGCATACCTTCTTTTAATAGTAAATCTTTATCTAAACCAATACAAGAAGTCATGTTTCTACTTATAAATTCAAAGGTTAGATTTTGGGTGTTTGTAATGCAGAAAAACGTTGAACTATAAGGTAAATATGCGTCTAATTCAATAATCTTCTTAATATGATGTGTTAAAGAAGGATTGTCATACGATTTAAAAATATCGTGATAAATACTCTTAATTTGTTTTAGAAGCATAGATTTAGTTTAAAATCTTTTACAAGATATAAATTATATGTTTATCGCGGTAGTATGCTTCACTTCATTTATCACAAACATGCTATGTGTACTACCAATATGATGGATAGATGTTAATTTATTTACCATGAATTCCCGAAAAGCTTCCATGTCTTCAACAATCACTTTTAACAAATAATCATAGTCACCACTAATATGATAACATTCCATAACCTCCTCTAAATTAGTAACTTCCTTTTCAAATTTAACCACATAGTCTTGAGAGTGTTGAATGAGTTTGATATGACAAAAAGCAACAAAACTCTTTTCTACTTTTTCCTTTTTTACTAAGGCAACATATTTGGATATAACCCCTTGATTTTCCAATTTCTTAATACGCTCATAAACTGCTGTAACAGAAAGATTAAGCTTTAAAGAAAGTTGTTTATTGGTTTGTTTACTATCTTGTTGTAATAAGTCTAATAACTTTTTGTCTATGTTATCAAAAATCATTTTTGAAAAATTTTCAGTTTAATTGGAAAAACCCCAATGAAACCTAATTTATATTCTACAAATATACTCAATCATAGATTTATAATCTAATGATTGATATAATGGTTGATTATTTGTCTAATATTTTCGATATTTACATCATATTTAACTTAAAACAATACCATTATGGCTTTTAAACCAGCAAACAACATACAGGACTTGCAATATTTTGGAGAATTTGGAGGTGTAAACCCTTCTATTTCAGACTCATCAACCTATACTTTTTTATCGGCTAAGACCATGTTCGATACCTTTGAAGGTAATGCAGATGGTTGTTATTTATATTCTCGGCATTCTACACCTTCTAATCTATATTTAGGTGAAGCTCTAGCTGCTATGGAAGGCACGGAAACGGCAAACGTAACAGCTTCAGGAATGGGAGCCATAACACCAGTTATTATGCAACTTTGTGGCGCTGGAGATCATGTTGTTTCTAGTAGAACAATTTATGGAGGAACCTATGCTTTTTTAAAGAATTTTGCACCTAGATTTAATATTGCAACAAGCTTTGTAGATATTACTAAATTAGATGTTGTTGAAGCTGCCATTACTCCAAACACCAAAGTACTATATTGCGAATCTGTTAGTAATCCGCTGTTGGAAGTTGCCGACATTGCAGGTTTGGCTAAACTGGCTAAAAAGCACAATTTAAAATTGGTAGTTGATAATACTTTTTCACCTTTATCAATTTCTCCAATTCAATTAGGAGCGGATATGGTGATACATAGTCTAACCAAATTTATTAATGGTTCTTCTGATACTGTTGGAGGTGTTGTTTGTGGAAGTCAAGAATTTATTAACGAATTACGTAGTGTAAATGATGGGGCTTGTATGCTCTTGGGAGCAACTATGGATAGCTTAAGAGCTGCTTCAGTCTTAAAAAATTTAAGAACCCTTCATATTAGAATGCAACAACACAGTTTGAATGCCAGTTATTTAGCTGAAAAATTTGAAGGCTTAGGATTAAAAACTGTTTACCCAGGATTGCAATCTCATCCATCACATAAGTTGTTTAAATCAATGATGAATGACAAATATGGATACGGTGGAATGTTAACAATAGATGTTGGTTCCTTAGAGAAAGCAAATGCTTTAATGGAATTGATGCAAGAAAAAAACCTAGGATATTTAGCAGTTAGTTTAGGTTTTTATAAAACATTATTCTCTGCACCTGGAAGTTCTACATCTTCTGAAATTCCTGAAGACGAGCAAAAAGAAATGGGATTAAGCGATGGCTTGATTCGTTTTTCTATTGGTTTGGATGCAGATATTGAAAGAACGTATAGCGTCATGCATGCGTGTATGAAAGAATTGAATATTCTTTAATTAAAAAATATAATCAGTTAAAAGAGAGCCCACCAAGTGCTCTCTTTTTTTTGTTGATTTCTTAATTAGGATTACTTGGTATCTTAAAAGTGCAAGTTTATTGTGAATGCTTATCTATCTTTTAATTTAATCTGCTTTAATTAATTCAATATTCAGTACGGCTGTATTTCGCATTACATAAACAATAGCCAGGGTAGCATCCGTAAATAAATAAATTCTCTGGCCTTCGTCTAAATGAATTAACTTTGTCATACTACAAGAACTGTTTCCACCTAAAGTTACTCGTGTGTGTGAGTTTGAACCTGGCACAACAGTAGTTTGAGCTATAGTTGGTCCAGTACCTTCTCTTAAATTAAACCCTAAAGTTACTGGCGAAGGCGTACTTGTACTTCTCATAACAACAGATACTGCATAAGACACTCTATAAATTCCAGATTTAGGAATTAAAAAACTATTAGTGTTTGCTGTAATGTTTTGGCTAACGCCATTAGTTCCAAACGCTATAGGTATGGTAGCATTCAGAGATGTTTCACTACTGGTTTTATAAATTTCACCAAATATTAATTCATTGTAAGATATTCGGCTCCAGCGACTACCATTCCAAAAATAAAATCCAGGATAAACATCATTTAAAGAACTTGTATTATATACCAGTAAACTACTTACAGGATTGACAATGGTGACGATATCCGTAGAAGAAATTAAAGCTACTCTAGGTAATAAGACCCCAGAATTAGTACTACTTATTTCTAAAACCGAAGAAGCATGAGGAGTCGTTGTCCCTATTCCTACTTGAGCAGAAAGTCCAATAGGAAATAGTGATAATAAACAAAAAAATATAACAATTCTTTGAAGACCCATTACCAAACATTATTATCAAAGGTAATTGATATTATCCTAATTCTTCATGATAAGAGATTAATTTCGACGAACTAAATATTAACTTAGACGTTGTGTAACAGATAGTTATTTACTTAAGCACTTTTCAAAAACATCTTAATTTAGGTTCAAAATTAAATTTAGCACCAAAAGCAAGAGTTTGTTTATTTTTTCAATTTTTTTGTGTTTATAAAAAATAGATACTATTTCAAATAGAATGGTTTTTGAAACAATTTGCATACTTAAAGCGAAAATCGTAACATTACAAATCCGATTAAACCAACAAAAAAAACATGCAAGACGATAAAAACCTATCTGAGATTGATATTGAGGACCAAACAATCATTGATAATAAAGAACTTAGTATTTGGGAGGCCTTAATTCCAGTTATTCTCTTAATGTTTATGCTAGCTTATAACATTTTTATTGCTGATGGGGAAGCTTTAGGAGAGTACTCCAATCAGTTTATATTATTAATTGGAGGTGGTATTGCTGCCATTGTTGGGTTTTTCAATAAGGTACATGTTCGCTTAATGCTTAAAGAAGTTTGGGAAAACTTAAAAAGTGTTTTTGTTCCCATCATGATACTATTTTTAGTTGGCGCTTTAGCTGGTACCTGGTTAGTTAGTGGGGTTATTCCTGCCATGGTTTATTATGGCCTACAAGTGTTGAGTCCTGCAATTTTTTTACCTGCTTCGGTTATTATTTGTGCCGTTATTTCTATTGCTACAGGTAGTTCCTGGACAACATCTGCTACAGTTGGAATTGCATTAATTGGAATTGGTTCTGCTCTTGGAATCTCAACTGGAATGATTGCTGGAGCTGTTATTTCTGGCGCCTATTTTGGAGATAAAATGTCTCCTTTAAGCGATACAACAAACTTGGCTCCTGCTATGGCTGGGACAGATTTATTTACGCATATTCGCTATATGAGCTTTACAACAGTGCCAACAATAATTGTTACTCTTATTTCTTTTAGTATTATTACTACAACAATTGATACTACGGGAAGTACCGATTTAAGTAATTTGCTTAATAGCATAGAAAGAACGTTTAACATTACTCCTATGCTATTTTTGGTTCCTTTAGTTGTTATAGCACTTATATTACTAAAAACGAAACCTTTAGTTGCATTGTGTGCTGGTGTTTTATTAGCTGCTGTCTTTGCGTTTATATACCAACCTAATATTTTAGATGGATTATCTACTTCAAAATTTGGTTCGATTACCAACGCCATTTTTACTGATACACAAATCACCACAGATAATGAAAAGCTTAACGATTTGTTTTCTGCAGGTGGCATGAAAGGCATGCTTTGGACCATTCTCTTAATTTGTTGTGCTATGGTTTTTGGTGGCATTATGGATGCCATTGGTTCACTTTCAAGAATTACTAAAGTCTTATTGTCTGTTGCAACAACTGTTTTTGGCTTATTTGCAAGCACCGTTATTAGCTGTTTAGGTTTAAATACAATTGCAAGCGATCAATATCTAGCCATTGTAATTCCTGGGAAAATGTTTAAAAAAGCCTACGAAGACAAAGGCTTAGCACCAGAAAACTTAAGTAGAACCTTAGAAGACTCTGGAACTGTTACTTCCGTTTTAATTCCTTGGAATACCTGTGGAGCCTATCAGTCTGGGGTTTTGGGTGTAGGTGTTGGTGAGTATTTTGTATATGCTATCTTCAATTGGCTTAGCCCATTTACCACCTTATTATTTGCAGCTTTTCAAATAAAGATTAGACAATTAGTTTCAAAATAAATTAATTTTATTGATTTACACATTCACTATAAATCAAATCTATATGGTGATAAAAAATTAAGATTCAATTAATCTATAATTATGCCTATCTAAGCTATATTTGCAGTAAAGAAATTTACTAATAATTAAACATAAATAACATGGCATTTGTAGGAAAAAAATTCCCAGATTTAAACGTAGACGCAATGAACGATATGGGTGACACCTTTAAAGTTAACGTTCTTGAAGAAGCAGTAAACAATAAGAAAAAAGTAGTTTTATTCTGGTACCCAAAAGACTTCACATTTGTTTGTCCAACCGAATTACACGCTTTCCAAGAAGCAATGGCTGAGTTTACAAAACGTAACACCATTGTAATTGGAGCTTCTTGCGATACTCCTGAAGTACATTTTGCATGGTTAAATACGCCAAAAGACAATGGAGGAATTGAAGGTGTAACGTATCCAATCCTTGCAGACTCAAACCGTAATTTATCTTCAACCTTAGGGATTTTAGATATCTTTAACGAAGCATATAACGAAGAAACTGGAGTTCTAACAGTAGAAGGTGACAACGTAACATATAGAGCCACCTATTTAATTGACGAAGACGGAATTGTATTCCATGAAGGCATTAACCATATGCCATTAGGAAGAAATGTAAATGAATATTTACGTTTAATCGATGCTTATACTCACGTTCAAGAAAAAGGTGAAGTTTGTCCAGCAAACTGGGAAGAAGGTAAAGATGCTATGCAACCAAATGCAAAAGGAACTGCTGCATATTTAGCTTCACACTAAATTAATAAATACAATATTCAAACTCCAAATTCTAACAAAAATAGTTAGAATTTGGAATTTGCCTACTTGTCGGCTTGACAAGAGTTTTAAATTTTATAAGATATGGTACAAGAACTAGAGCAAGACAATTTACAAGACATTATAAACAATAACGATACAGTTATAGTTCAGTATTCAGCAACATGGTGTGGAAACTGTAGAATTATGAAGCCAAAATTCAAGAAATTAGCTTCAGAAAGTGATGGTACAACATTTGTGATTGCAGATGCTGAAAAATTTCCAGAATCTAGAAAATTAGCGACGGTTGATAATTTACCAACCTTTGCAACTTTTAAAAAAGGAGATTTTGTTAGTCAGGTGCAAACAAACAAGTTTGATGTTTTAAAGGAATTGGTTGATAACTTAAATTAATTTTAAATGAAACTACCCATCATAAAACACCTAACACAATTCATTGAAGAAAACGATGAAGATTTTGTAATAGAAACCATTGAAACTTTAGAAGCTCTTACAGAAGTCCCTTCTTTAAAAGATGAAGAGCTGGATGTTATTGGAGAATTAATTTCCAATATGTATGGAGCCATAGAAGTAAATAAAATGATTAAAGATGGTACACCCAAAAAAGAAGCTTTAAACAGCTTTATGAAACGTGTATTAGGTTCTATAGATTCTTAGAAATCTATAAAAAAATTAAAAAGCCTCTTAATTTTAAAATTAAGAGGCTTTTTCTTTTGAAACAAATAGCAATTACTTTTTATCGTTATCCGTTTCTTCTTCTTTAGTTGCTTTATTTTCAACAGCTTTTTCTTCTCGTGTTTTTAAATCTGTCTTGTCTTCTTTTACCTCAGAAGTCTCTTGATATTGAGACTGTTCCTGAGCTTTCGCCTGTTTCTCTGTTTTTGCCTGACTACTTTCAGAAGTTTGAGCAGATGAGAGTTGAGAAAACCCTAAAAAAGCTGTGAATAATAAGGCACCAAATAATTTTTTTGAAATTGTCATAATAATAGGTTTTTATGTTTTTAGATTTGTTGCCTTATCTACGCAGTAAAACTTCTTATTAGATGTTTAAAAATATAGTTTAACAAAAAACTAACATAGCATTAACAACATCCAAAAGCATAAATAACTGAATCTTAAAAGATTGAAAAACAAAATCTTAAATTCATCAATTCATAGAAATCATTTTAGTAAAACACTTAATTTATTAGTATTTTTAATAAAATTTAAAAACATATAATATTATGGCAACAGTAACCTTACACGGAGACAAAATTCAAACATCTGGTGTACTTCCTAAAGTTGGAACAAAAGCACCAGATTTCAAATTAATATCTACAGATTTAAAAACTAAATCTTTAAACGATTTTTCAGGAAATAAAGTAGTTCTTAACATTTTTCCTAGTATTGATACAGGTACTTGTGCACAATCTGTAAGACAATTTAATGAAGAAGCAGGAGAATTAGAAAACACTAAAGTATTGTGTATTTCTAGAGATTTACCTTTTGCCTTAAATAGATTTTGTGGTGCAGAAGGATTAGACAACGTTGTTACTTTATCAGACTATAAAGATGGTAGTTTTGGTAAAAATTATGGTTTAAACTTTATCAACGGTCCTTTGGATGCTTTACATTCAAGATGTGTTGTTGTTTTAGACAAAGATGGAACCATTAAATATACAGAACAGGTTTCTGAAATTGGAGATGAGCCTAACTATAAAGCCGCTCTTGAAGCCTTGTTAGATGACTAAAAAAGAGTCTTTTTTTATTAATAGACTCAAAAGTGTTGGATACGCTTTTAAAGGTGCTTGGCTTTTAATTAAAACAGAACCAAGTATAAAAGTGCAAGCGTTTATTGGGATAATCATGACGTTTGCAGGCTTATTGGTAGGTCTTAGTGCTACAGAATGGATTTTGCAAACTCTTACTATTGGTTTAATAATAGCTCTTGAAAGTTTAAATACTGCTATTGAAGAAATAGCAGATTTTATACACCCAGAATTTCATCCTAAAATTGGACTTATTAAAGATTTTGCTGCTGGAGCCGTTTTTATATTTGCTATAACAGCAATAATTGTTGGTTGCATCATTTATTTTCCTAAGATTTTTTAAATACTTTTACCATTAGGATAAACGTTAGTAATTTGTATTTTTGCTGCATTGAGCAAAGATTTCAAATCTAAATAGAATGAACTCATTTCTTTTCCTCTGAAACTAAACATGGCAACAAAGAAAACAAAAACAAAAAAAACGAGTAAGCCTAAATTAAAAGCCCCAAGTTTTAAGTTGTCTAATCAACAAAAACTAGTGCTTGGTAGCTTTTTAACTATTATAGGACTCTTACTATTTATTGCTTTTGTATCATTTCTATTTACAGGAAAAGCCGACCAAAGTACGCTTTCAGAGTTTGCTTCAAGAGACGTAAAACCAGAAAACTGGCTTAATAAAACAGGAGCTTGGATAAGCGATTTTTTTATTCAACGTGGCTTTGGGATTGCCTCCTTTATTTTCTCTGGTCTTATATTTCTTTCTGGAGTTTATGTTTTAACCAATTCAAGTTTAAGTAAATTAAGAAAACACTGGTTTTGGGGAACGTTAATTGTTGTTTGGTTCTCAATTCTATTTGGTTTTTTTTCTGAAAAATTAGACATTCTAGGAGGAACTATTGGGTTCGAAATAAACAGCTATTTACAAGATTATCTTGGTAAAATAGGTACTTCACTCCTACTGGTTTTCTTTTTAATTACCTATTTAGCCATCAGGTTTCGAGTAACTTCAGAAACATTTAAAAATCTCTTTCAAAGAGCTTCAAAAGATATTAAACAAGAATTTAAACCTTCAGATAAAGATGTTTCTATTCCCATTGATAACGATTTAACTGCTGAAGCTAAAGAAATTAAATCTGCTTTCGATTTAGATTTAAATAACAAAACTGAAGAAAAAGAAGAAAGTGTTCAAGTAGAAAAACCAAAGCCAAAACCTGAAGTAGAAAAAGAAGAACCTGAAATGACAATTGAAGTGGAAGAAGTGGCAGAAGAACTTTCGGAAACCGACAATCTAGCAAATAAATTAGTAGAAGATTTTGGACAATTCGATCCTACTCTAGAACTTAGTAATTATCAATTTCCGTCCTTAGACTTATTAAAAAAATACGATACTGAAGGGATTACCATCAATCAAGATGAACTTGAAGAAAACAAAAACCGAATTGTAGATACTTTAAGTAATTACAAAATTGGTATTGCAAGTATTAAAGCCACTATTGGGCCTACAGTAACACTGTATGAGATTGTTCCAGAAGCTGGAATACGTATTTCAAAAATTAAAAATTTAGAAGACGATATTGCTTTATCGCTTTCAGCTTTAGGTATTAGAATAATTGCTCCAATTCCAGGAAAAGGAACTATTGGTATAGAAGTACCTAATAAAAATTCAACCATTGTATCCATGCGTTCTGTTATTGCTTCGCAGAAATTTCAGAAATCAAACATGGAATTACCTGTTGCTTTAGGAAAAACCATTAGCAATGAAACTTTTGTAGTTGACTTGGCAAAAATGCCTCACTTATTGATGGCTGGAGCAACTGGTCAGGGAAAATCGGTTGGTTTAAATGCTGTTTTAACCTCCTTATTATACAAAAAACATCCAGCTGAAGTGAAGTTTGTTTTAGTAGACCCTAAAAAAGTTGAGTTAACATTATTCAATAAAATTGAACGTCATTATTTAGCAAAACTTCCGGATAGCGAAGAAGCCATTATTACAGACAACACTAAGGTTATCAATACATTAAACTCTTTGTGTATTGAAATGGATAATCGCTACGAGATGTTAAAAAATGCCTTATGTAGAAATATAGCTGAATATAATGCCAAGTTTAAGGCACGAAAATTAAATCCCAACGATGGCCATCAGTTTTTACCCTATATAGTTTTGGTTGTAGATGAGTTTGCCGATTTAATTATGACGGCAGGAAAGGAAGTAGAAACACCTATTGCACGTTTAGCCCAATTAGCACGTGCTATTGGAATTCACTTAATTATTGCTACACAACGTCCTTCCGTAAACGTTATTACAGGTATTATTAAAGCCAATTTCCCTGCTAGGATTGCTTTTAGAGTTACTAGTAAAATAGACTCTAGAACTATTTTAGATGGTTCTGGAGCAGATCAGTTAATTGGACGTGGAGACATGCTTTATACACAAGGAAACGATTTGGTACGTATTCAATGTGCCTTTGTTGATACCCCAGAGGTTGAGAAAATAACCGACTTTATAGGTTTGCAGAAAGCCTATCCAGATGCTTATTTATTACCTGAGTATGTAGGAGAAGAAGGTGGCACAAGTCTTGATGTAGATATAGCCGATAGAGATAAATTATTTAGAGAAGCTGCCGAAATTATTGTAGTAGCTCAACAAGGATCAGCCTCACTTTTACAACGTAAATTAAAGTTAGGTTATAATCGTGCTGGTCGTATCATTGATCAATTAGAAGCTGCAGGAATTGTAGGTGGTTTTGAAGGTAGTAAAGCAAGGCAAGTTTTAGTGCCAGATTTAGTAGGACTCGATCAATTGTTAGAAAACGAATAAATTAATTAAGTAAATTCTTTCTTTTTAAAACAGAGAAGGAAAACATAAAAATTATTTCAATGAAAAAAATAACACTTATTTTAGCACTTTTCATTAGTGTAGCCTCTTTTGCTCAGGATAGTAAAGCTAAAGCTCTTTTAGACGAAGTATCTCAAAAAGCAAAAAGCTATGATAATATTTCTATAGATTTTAAATATGCTTTAGATAATGCAGCCGAAAACATCAAACAAGAAACACGTGGTGATGTTGTTATGCAAGGAGAAAAATATCGCTTAAACATTTTAGGAGCAACACGTATTTATGATGGAAAAACACTTTATAGTATAAGTCCAGACGACGAAGAAGTTACCATTTCATCAGAGAACTCAAATGATGAAAGCAATATTACTCCAAGTAAAATGCTTTCATTTTACGAAGATGGATACAGTTATAAAATGGACATCATTCAAGATGTAAAAGGAAGAAAAATTCAATATGTGAAATTAACGCCTATCGATTCTCATTCAGAAATTAAGAATGTCCTTTTAGGTATCGATGCACAAACTAAGCATATTTATAACTTAATTGAAGTAGGGAAAAATGGTACAAAAACCACTTTAACTGTTAATTCTTTTAAAACAAACGAACCTATATCAAAATCCTTATTTACTTTTGACAAGAACAAGTATAAAGATTACTACATTAACAAATTGGACTAAGTAACTTTTGAAGATTTTAGATAAGTACATACTAACCTCATATCTTAAAACTTTTATCAGCGTGTTTGTTATTCTCATGCTGATTTTTGTTTTACAAACCATTTGGCTATATATAAAAGAGCTGGCAGGAAAAGATTTAGATATGGTAGTGGTTGCTAAATTCTTACTTTACTTTGCACCTAAATTAATTCCCTTAGTTTTACCCTTAACCATTTTATTGGCATCCATTATGGTGTTTGGTAATTTTGCCGAAAACTATGAGTTTGCTGCCATGAAATCTACAGGTATTTCTTTGCAACGTGCCATGAAAGGTCTAAGTGTTTTTATAGTTGCATTAGGAATTACAACATTTTTCTTTACAAATAATGTGATACCTTGGGCAGAATACAATTCCTATAACCTTCGAAAAAATATAGCCAAATTAAAACCAGCCATGGTTATTGCTAAAGGGCAGTTTAACGAGGTTGGCAATGAGTATAATATTAAAGTAGCAGATAAAAGTGGTGATAGAGGTCAGTTTTTAAAAGAAGTTCTCATTCATAAAAAAAGTGGTGTTAAAGCTGGAAACCACACAACTATTTATGCAAAAACTGGTGAATTAATTGGTGAAGCAGAATCAGACATTTTACAACTTATGCTTTTTGATGGGTATTTTTATGATGATACACCTCCAAAAGACCATAAGGAAAGACTGAGGTTACCAATGACAAAGAGTTATTTTAAAAAGTACACGATTAATGTTGATTTATCAAACTTAAACAATATCGACTTAGAGCAAAAGGATATTAGTGATAAATACAATATGTTAAATATTAGAGATTTAAGCTACACCATTGACACCTTAAAAATTGATAAAGAAAACACTATTAAAGAACTAGCTACAAACCTTTACAACAGAAGTAATTTGCCCGTAATAAACAAAGGTGTTACCTATAAAAAAGAATCCAACTACAACGGAAGTATTTTAGAGTTGTTTAGCAATAAAGACAAAGTTCAACTAATAGATATAGCTTTAAATACTTTTAAAAGTACCCAGCAAATTATTACTGTTAAAGAACAAGGTTTGAAAACTAAAGCCATTTGGCTTAACAGACATATCATTGCCCTTCACGAGAAATTAGCCTTAGGTTTTGCTTGTGTTATTTTATTTTTTGTGGGAGCACCTTTAGGAGCATTAATTAGAAAAGGTGGTATTGGTCTTCCAATGGTTATTGCTATACTCCTGTTTTTAACCTATCATTTTATTGGAATATTTGCTAAAAATAGTGCTAAGGATGGTAGTTTAAATCCTGTTTTTGCAGCTTGGTTTTCTACAATAATTATGATGCCTTTAGGAGCATACTTAACAAAAAGAGCTACAGAAGATCGTGGATTATTTGAGTTTGATCATATTATTGAACCCATTAAAAAACTCTTAAGAATAAAAGAAAAAGAAGACCCAAAATCCACTTCAAAGTTACCAGAAGCTGTTAGAGAAGTTATAGAAGAAAAACATGGTTTAACAAAAGAGCCTCTAGCTCTTAAAGAGGATTATGATGCCATAATAAAAAGACATTCAGACTATAAAGATTATGCTAAGTTTACCTTTATCTTTTACATTATAGGGGCCATATTATTACCTCTTTATTTTATACTTAAAAACAATAAATTAGAAGAAATTGCTCTGGTATGCGTTCAATTAAGTATGGTGTCCTTTTTTGTATGCCTAGTCTATTTTACTCTGTCTTATATAAAGCTATTAGACATTTATAAACTCATAAAATTAGAGGGGGTTTCTAAAAACCCAATAATGGTTCTGTTTAGTTTTGTTTTTTACCCTCTAACACACTTTTTAAGAAGGAACAAAATTAACGAAGACCTTTCTGTTAGTTTAAAATAAGCCATATCTTTGCAACACATAAAAAAAATAAGCTTATGTCCACGCTTAAAGCAGCAAATAATACAACCAAAATACAATTACACAGTATCGAAGAAGCCATTAACGATATTAGAAATGGGAAGGTTATTATTGTAGTTGATGATGAAGACAGAGAGAATGAAGGAGATTTTTTGGCTGCTGCCGAAATGGTAACCCCTCAAATGATAAACTTCATGGCTACACATGGTCGTGGACTTATTTGTACTCCTCTAACCGAAAAGCGCTGTAAAGAACTTGAATTAAACCCAATGGTTCATAATAATACTGACCCAATGGAAACCGCCTTTACTATCTCTGTAGATTTAAGAGGCAATGGTGTAACAACAGGTATCTCAGCTGGAGATAGATCTAAAACCGTTAAAGCATTAGTAGATGATAATACAAAACCTTTCGAGCTAGCAAGACCAGGACATATTTTTCCGCTTGTTGCAAAACAAGGAGGTGTTTTAAGACGAACAGGACATACAGAAGCTGCCATTGATTTTGCGCGATTAGCTGGTTTAAAGCCTGCCGGTGTTATTGTAGAGATTATGAATGAAGATGGTTCCATGGCGCGTTTACCACAACTTTTAGAAGTTGCTAAAAAATTCGATTTAAAAATTGTGTCAATTGAAGATCTTGTTGCATATAGAATGGAACATGATTCTTTAATTGAAAAGAAAGAAGATTTTAATATTGAAACCCGTTTTGGAAAATATCGCTTAAGAGCCTTTCAACAAACTACAAACGATCAAATTCATATTGCTTTAACAAAAGGCAGCTGGAATAAAAATGAACCTGTTTTAACCCGTGTAAATGCGACTTTGGTGAACACAGATATTCTCGGCACTTTAACCAATAATGCTGAAGAAAAACTGGACGATATGTTTAAAGTGGTAAATGATGCAGGAAAAGGAGCCATTATTTTTGTCAATCAGCAATCGCAATCCATGAATCTCCTAAAGCGGTTGCATGTTTTAAAAGAATCTCAAATAGATGGTAAAATAGTAAAAGCACCACGAATTGAAATGGACCATAAAGATTTTGGAATTGGCGCACAAATTCTCCATCATCTAGACATTCATAAACTACGTCTTATTTCCAATAGCGAACAAACCAAACGAGTTGGAATGATTGGCTATGGTTTAGAGATTGTGGAATATGTGAGTTATTAATTTTTATTCTCTAAAACTTCTAGTCGTTTTTCTAAGGCTTTATAATTTTCTAATTGGTGGTTTAAATCTATAATTTCTGCTTGTTGCTCTTGTATCGCTTTAATAAGAACTGGAATTAATTCCAAATAACTCATGGCTTTGAAAGTTCCTTTAGTAACTATTTTTTCACCTGTTTCAGGATCAAAATCAACATCTTCTAAAACTACTATTTCTGGAATAATTTTTTGTACATCTTGAGCAATTAAACCTAGATGGGTTCTATTATCTGGGGAAATAGCCGCTATATAATTAAAACGTACTGGTTGGAGTTGTAATATTTCGTCTAATCCATAATTTATAGTGGCAATATTATTTTTAGTATTTCTATCAGAAAACGTCACAAAAGTATTTGCTACAACTTGGTCCCAGTGTTGATTTGGTAATAAATTTCCAATATCAAATGCTGAATTCATATAGGGCACTATGTCTCCATCCAACCCTAAATTATTTACGCCCAAATCGGCAATTTCTAAATTATTTATAGATAAAGTTGCATTCGCATTTGTTCCATTGGCATTGCTTATTGTAACATTTCCATTAAACCTTAAAAAATCTGTGTCAAATTCCCCATAAATTAATGCATCTGCTGCATTAGCATTAGAGTTTTCTATATATAACCTATTAGAACCAATTTCATTAAACCCTGCACTATAACCTAAAAACACATTTCCATTTCCATTAGAACTGAAACCAGATTCGGTACCAAGAGCTGTATTGTTAATCCCTGTAGTATTATAATATAAGGTGTTTGTACCAATAGAAACATTAGCATCACCTGAAGTATTACTATATAAAGCTTGAGTACCACTGGCTATATTATCAAAACCTGTAATATTATTTCTAAGAGATTCATAACCATTAGCAATATTGTTAGAACCTGTTGTATTAGAATATAATGTATGATAGCCATTTGCAATATTATTATCTCCTATGGTATTGGAGTTTAATGCTCTAAACCCGTTAGCAACATTAAAACTCCCCAATGTATTTAGGTATAATGTTCTAGTTCCATTAGCAATATTATGTGTTCCCCTCGTATTAGAATACAAGGCTCTAGTTCCTATTGCAATATTGTTTGAGCCAGAAATGTTTGAAAATAAAGCTCTTGTGCCTGTAGCTATGTTATTATTACCTGTTGTGTTATTATTTAGTGTTCTCAATCCAGTAGCCACATTATTGTTTCCAATGGTGTTTGAGTTTAAAGAAAAATAACCACTAGCCGTATTATTTGAGCCACGAGTATTATTTAATAACGTATTAGATCCTACAGCAATATTATTATCTCCTGATGTGTTATTTAATAAAGCATTAGAACCTACAGCAACGTTATAGTCTCCAGCATTAGCCATACTTAGAGCGTCTGTACCTACAACCGTATTGTGGTTTCCTTCTGAAAAATATAATGAATTTGAACCAATAGAAACATTACCTTCATTACTGGTAGATGTATATTGGGAGTTATAACCAATGGCAACATTATCAACACCTGAGGTGTTATCGAAAAGTGTTTGGTATCCAATACCTACATTATTGGAACCTGTAGAATTGGTATGTAAGGATCTATAACCATTAGCTGTATTCCTAACTCCAGAAATATTAGAAAATAATGCATAAAACCCATTTGCAACATTAAAACTTCCATCCATATTATTATAGAGTGATCTATAACCCAAAGCCACATTATTAAAGCCTATGGTGTTTAAGCTAAGAGACTCAAAACCAATTCCTACGTTTTGATTATCGGTCCCATCATCATTTTGTCCAGCACTTAAACCTAGAAAAATTGAAGAACCATCTTCAGTTCCATCTACATCACTTTTCCCATCTATTAAATCATTTAGTTTTTCAGCTCCTTTTATGGAAGTCCATGATGTCAAATCAGAGTTCCAGTAATAAAATCCTTTAACTGGAATAGCATTACCAGTTATATAAACCAACATGCCATCTTGAGCAACTGTGGGATTTATTAATGGAAACGCATCTATTTTAGGTATTAAAATGCCATCTGTATTACTTGGTGAAATTTGATTAGAAGCTCTAATGTCTAACTGCGATAGTGGATTTGTAGTACCAATACCTACTTGGGAATATGTATAAGAAATTAGTACTTGAAAAAATAAGATGATTAGATAATTTTTCTTCATGCAAAACATGTTTATACATTGTATATAATGTAGATATATACAAATCAGTTGTTTAAATAAAAAATTCTTACAAAATATGGATATTAAGTAACAGCATTTACACAACTAAATAGGTATAGGCTAAACGATGTAGAGCATTGGTGAAGTAATTTAATAAAAAAAAGGGACTTAAGATAAAAAATAATCTTAAATCCCTTAAACATCGATTAATAGCCTCTTTAATATTATTCTATCACTATTTTTTTAGTAATTTTTCCTTTATCTGTAAATACTTTTACTATATATATGCCAGCTTGTAAATTGGTAACAGCTATTTGATTGCTATTAGATACAACTTTTACTTTTTTTCCAAGAATATCAAATACCTCAACTTGTTGAATTTGGTAACTTGTTGAAATATTTATATAGTCTGACGTTGGGTTTGGATACACAGAAATAGAAGTATCAGCCAAAACTTGACTAGGTACAGATAAGGTTGCAAAATTAATAGAACTTGCGGCTGGATTATTTCCTGAATAATAGTTCTGTGTACCAGCACCATTCCATAAATTAATATTTAACCAGGTTTCATGATAATTATCTATTACGATAGGATCATCATTTTCAGCAAAAATTAATTCACCAGACGTTGGAAGTACTCCAGGTTCTATTTCATTAATAATATCGAAATTAATAAGTGTTATGGCTTCTCCTGCTGCATGAGTAAAATTATTAGGAACAACATCTGAACGTATCAATAAAAGTAAATCTGTAATCCCTCCATCGAAAGATGCTTCCTGATTTACCTGCCATTCAAAAAATTGTAAATTTGAATCTGCTGTTTCAAAATTATCAATGGATAATTCTGATGGTAAATAAACAGACGCTCCTAAATCGGCTGTGGCTGCTGGCGTAACCTGTTCAAAATCTGGAGTTGCAACTAAAGCTATTTGGTAATTACCTGTATTTGCATTTACTCCTAAAAAATTCAAACTATATTCATAACCTTGACTAAA
>NZ_JAPMLM010000056.1 GCF_026410195.1 Xanthomarina sp. F2636L
CCAGTGACTACCCAAGCACAGGTATTGTTATCAAAAGTAGCAGTTTCCCAGCATTCTGTTGTTGGTTCTACAGGTTGCGTTCCAGTAACTACCCATGTACAGGTATTATTATCAAAGGTAGCAGTTTCCCAACACTCCGTTGTTGGTTCAACTGGTTGTGATCCAGTAACTACCCAAGCACAAGTATTGTTATCAAAGGTCGCTGTTTCCCAACATTCCATTGTTGGTTCAGCAGGTTGTGATCCAGTGACTACCCAAGCACAGGTTTGGTTATTAAAGGTTGCAGTCTCCCAACATTCCGTAGTTGGTTCAGCTGGTTGTGTACCTGTCACATCCCATACACATGTTGTGTTATTAAAGGTTGCAGTTTCCCAGCATTCCAAACCAGTAGGGGTATCTTGTAAGGTAACCGTTACTACTGCAATACATGTGTTATCATTGCCATTAGCATCTGTAACTGTTAAGGTTACATTATTAGTGCCTTCATCAGCACAAGTAAATGTTGTTTGTGAAGCAGAAATAGATGCAATTCCACAATTGTCTGAAGAACCATTATTGATTTGAGCTGCTGTTATTGTAGCAGTGCCATTGACATCTAACTGAACTGTTAGATTTTTACAAACAGCAACTGGGTTTTGATTATCATCGGTTACATTTATATTAAATGATGCTGTATTTATATTTCCTGAATCATCTGTTACAGAATAGCTGATAGTGGTTATGCCATTCGGGAATAAATCGCCACTATTTAAATTCGTTGTGTCCGTTCTTATAACAGTTAATGTGTTATCACAATTATCAGTAGCTGTAGGGTCGGTCCATGTTGGTTGATTACTTCCACAGGTTAATAAAATATTAGTCGGAATATTCACAAACTCCGGATCAATTTGATCCGTGACAGTCACTGTAGCAGTACAGGTATCTGTTTGACCATCGGCATCTGTAACGGTAAGCGTTACATTAACAGGCGTACCAATATCACTACAATCAAATGAATTGACATCAATACTATAATCAGTAATGGCAACATCATCTGTAGAACCACCATCTATGTCTGCAGCTACAATTGTTGCATTTCCTGTATTACCTAATTGCACTGTGATGTTTTGGCATGCTGCTATAGGAGGAGTGGAACCGGAAGCTAAATCTGCAGAAATTTGTATCTGGTCGATTGCCATATCGCTGCTCCATGTTGATCCCGTTGTTCCAGAAAAACGTAATTTGATGACTTGACCATCATAATTACTCAGGTTTATAGTTTGCTTTAACCAGGGACTTCCTTGATTTGTTTGTTGTTGACCAGTCAGTATTGGAGTATTTGTCACTGTATTCCCGGAAGCATCCAGTTGATTCCAAATAATTCCATTATCTAAACTTACTTCAACTGAAATAGTACCTATTGCAGCCCCGACCATATGATAATAAAATGAAAAGTTTGTATTTTCATAAGCGGATAAATCGATACATGGACTAATAAGGGTTACTGTAACATCTTGTCCGATATTAGTCGTTGCATTGGCATTAGAAGCTTCTGTATATAAATAGTTGCCACCTCCAGTGAAATCATCATTTGGGCCAGTTCCAGTAGAAACTGTTGATCCAGCATTTAAAGTCCAATCTTCATAATTAGTTCCTGGAATATCGTTCAATCCTTGAGTCCAAAGACCTAAATCTCCATCGAATGTTTCAGTATAAGGGAAGGACGAAACAGTGTTACCAACACACGGTACCGGTGAGGTTGTTGTAAATTGTTGTGAACTTGAATAAGAAGTGCTATTAGAGCCGCAATACGATTTTACTTGGAACTCGTAGGTAGTATTTGGAGAAAGTCCTGTAATTTGATATGGGTTTGTAACACCTAAAACTTCAATCCATGTTGGAGCGGCAAGAACCTTGTATCTAATGTCAAAACTATCAGCTGTGGCAGCAGACCAAGATGCATTAGTGGAAATTGTATTTGTTCCTGAAGTACTTAAACTTGATGGAGCAGAAGATGTTAATGGTGTTAATAAAATATCGCCAAGAGATTTTGTTTGATAGTTGACAATAGTCTCATTAGTTAACGTGACTGAATTATAGCAATCTGCTTCAATTAAAATATTATAAGTTCCTGCAAAAACCGGTCTGTAAAAATCGCCATGTGGTAAAGAACTTACCGTATGAGACCCAGTATTATCATGACCAACTAGAGTAACTTTAGCTTCAATAGGGTTTCCACTAACAGCATCTTTTACTTTTCCCTGAAATCCGTAGGTTCCTTGGATTAAGTATTCAATTAAAGCTTCACGGTTATAATTCCAGTGATTTACTAGTTGGTTTGCAGGAATTAATTTAACATCAGATAATTCAACAGTCGTTTCTTTACACTGGTGTGTAAAATTCATATAATCTTGACGTCCACCATACACTCGGTACCAATCTGCACCATGGGTAATCCCATTATCTAAATAATCCATATATCCATTTGGTCCATCAGCTTGGGCATTGTCGGCATACTCTCTAGACACATGTACAAACCAATCATCATCGGCATGTCTGTTATAGGTATTATCCCAAGGATAATTTACAACTTCCACGCCACCATGGAAATTAGCAGATAACACAAAGTGCGTATTGGCTGCTAAGTTCATAAAATGTTGTGTTTCTAATTCATATGAGGTATGACCGTTTGAGTGTGGTCCATTTACATTATCAGGGTAATTTCTATTCAAATCCAATCCATTGGCGTTGGCTCTTCTAGCATTCGCAACTGATGTATTTGAAGCATTATTATAATACGTTCCATCTGGATTTGCCATAGGATTAATCCATACTTCTGAATTATCAATTAAGTTTTTAATTCGATTATGATCTGAATGCCCTGTATCTTTATAGGCCGTTATAAAATAATTAATTAAATTAAGCATTAAAGGGTAACCTGTAATTTCATCACCATGAATAGACGAGGTATACATCACTTTAGGTTCAGCTTCTTCAGTACCTATATTATCTGAAAGCTTCAGAAATAATAACCGTTTATTTCCTCCACCAACACCTTCGGTTGTGCCACCTATATCCACTAATTCACAAATATCAGGATGATTGATTGCAAACTCTTGCATTTGTGTTGCATAATCTGCATAAGTTGGATAGGCAGTCAGTGGGAAAGTTAATGGGTATGGTCCACGTCTTTCAGAAGCTGGTAATTC
>NZ_JAPMLM010000057.1 GCF_026410195.1 Xanthomarina sp. F2636L
ACCTTGATCATTGAGCAAACAGCAGCAACACCAGAATTTACGGTGACAGCAGCAGGAGATTACACGATTCATACTTTGGTAGCTGAAGTGACAGATAACACCGACCCTAACTATTTAGACTTAAGTGTTATTGTACCAGGAACCACTACAGGAGGCGATGTTTTAAATATCGTAACAAGCAATGGTTTATGTGCAGCTTTAGATGTAGCAGGCGCACCAATCATGGTTGTAGAGAATTTAAGTATTGATGATAATGAATTGATTGATAGTTTAAAACTGTATCCAAATCCTGTGATAGATAATGTAACTTTAAGCAATTCTAAAAGTATAAATATCCAATCAATTAAATTGTTTGATATATCAGGAAGAGTTGTAAAGAGCATTAATGTTAATAGTAATTCTTCACGTATAAATATTGATATTTCGGAACTTGCTAGTGGCTCATACTTTATGATACTTGATTTGGACATTACTCAATTTAAAAAGCAGTTAATTAAAAGATAGATAGAGTAATTAATTGTTAAAACTAAGAGAAGCATCAACTTTATAGTTGGTGCTTTTTTTTTAATGTATTAAGATTTCTTTTATATTAAAAACCCTTAGGGACTAATGGGGGTATTTACTAATATAATTACAAATATTCTTACACTTACCATCCTATTCTTTAAATAACTTTCTCTAAAAATCGCCCATATTTGGTTGCTTTTCCATAACCATCAACAAACACATCCTTTTCAAAAATGGTCTTTCCAGCAACCATAACTCGTGAAACTACGCCGTCATTTCTATTTACTAATCTTTCATGATTTCCAAATTCTTGAATCGTGCCCAGTTGGATCTCTTCGGTAACAGTGTGAAAGTTTTTTGGGTTTATTAGCACTAAATCGGCTACTTTCCCTTTGGCTAAATGTCCACAATCTAATCCAAACCAATCTGCTTGTTCTTTTGTAAGTCGCCAAACACATTTTTCCATGGACATGATGGGTTGGCCTTTATCGATAGACTCTTGAACGTTTTTTATCATTTTTAAAGGAAAATTATAAAAAGCCATATTGTTGAGGTGCGCTCCAGCATCCGAAAAACTAATCAGATTATATGGAAAGTTATAAAGTCTCTTGTATTTTTCTTTTCTATCATTAGCAATGGTCGTGGTCCATCTCATTTGTTTGTCGTATTGAATAATGGTATCTAAAAATAAATCGACTGGATGTTGGTTTTTCTCTTCGGCTAATTCATAGAAATTTTTCCCTATCATACTTGCATCTGGGCAAGCTATAATAGTAGATTTACTTAAATCTTTATGCCACACTTTTGGAGCAAATTTGTTCTTGATTTCTTTTTTAAAATTTGCTCTAAACTGTTCATCGTTTATAAGTTCATTTCTTGTATCTATTTCTTTAGCTAAGTGTCTTAGTGCTTCACCACTAGGGAATTCTTCGAACATAACAGAGTCTACGCCATCATAATATACCGTAAAAGGACAAGGTGGAGATTGCATTCTAAAATTGGCTTTTCCTAATACATTAATGGCTCTGCTGGCAAAAGCTAAGATGGGGTAAATATATCTATCTCCAATTAAATCCATCATGGCAATCATTGTGGTCTTTAGAGGTTTTCTAAAGAGCCCTGAACTAGCCAACATGTAGTTTAAAGCATTGAAACGCGTCACTAAATTTGGAGCACCTTGTAAAATAGCATCCCTTTTTCTTAAGATTTCGATAAGACTTTTTCGTTCTTTCCAAGAAGAGTAGAAGGACGGGGTTTTATGCGACCAATACCTGTCGCCATCCATTTTATCCCACGGATTATCCATTGTCGACAAGCCTAAAAACCCTTCATCTAATGCTTCGTTAAGCATCAGATTCATAGATTGTTTTTCTTGTTTGGTAGCTTTTTCGGAATGAGAAAGTGAGCGATCAATCCCCATTACTTTCATACGCATATCTGAATGCCCTACAAACGAAGCCACATTGATACCCAGGGGTAATTGGTTGATGTAATTTTTCCACTCCTTAGGCGAATTCCAGGTTTTTACTTTTTGAAGTAAAGGTAGCATCACTTCTCTTGGTATAGCTTCGACTCTTGTAAAAGAGTCTGAAGTGTCTTCCGGTGTGTTGTAAATAGCCGATACAGAACAACTGCCTAGTATAATAGAAGTAACTCCATGCCTAGCAGACTCTTTAAGGCCTGGCGATGCCAAAATTTCAGCATCATAATGTGTGTGTGAATCAATAAAACCTGGCAAAATCCATTTGCCTTTTGCGTCAATAATTTGGGTGGTAGCATTTTGTGTTAAATCTATTGACCCAATTTCTATGATTTCACCATTTTCATTTATTAATAGATCTTGTTGACTTGCTTTTTCATTTCTATTTCCAGAATAAAAGAGGCCGTTTTTTATGAGTGTGTTCATTTTTTTTCATTGATTATAACGACTTGATATGTAATCGTTGCAATGTTTTATATCTGATGATAAGCGAAGTTAGCATTTTTCAATCATAAAAACTAAACGTATAGATAAGTATGTTTAAGGAGTATAATTACAAAAACCCTTGTGTTTATTTGATGATGTATGCTACAAAGAAAATTGTTGTATTCTAGTCTGTTTTAGGTGTTATTCCGAATTCCTTTGGGAGCTCTCCCAAAAAGTCCCATATATAAAAATTGCAATAAAGGCGTTCTCGAATAGTCCCTGAATAAACCCCAGGTAAAACTACTTATAATAAGGTGTTTATCACAAAATGCGCTAAAAGTTGTAACAGGATGTTTTGATAAAATAATAGTTTATATTTTCTATAGTTATTACCCCTTAATCTATATAATATACTTTAATTGAATATAAAAATTAACTAATAAAATTCCAGATATTCTTATACTTTCCAAGCTGTTGATAGGTGTATAAGATGGTCTTATTCTCTGGGGAAACTAACCTGGGGTCATTCTGAAGTACTTTTTTAGCGTAAAATCTCGCCGACTGTAAGATGTCTTTGTCTTTTAATAAATCGGCAATTTTAAGGTTTAAAACACCACTTTGTTGAGTTCCCATAATGTCTCCTGGACCACGAAGGTTTAAATCTACTTCGGCAATTTCAAAACCATCGTTGGTTCTGCACATGGTTTCAATGCGTTTCTTGCTGTCGTTGCTTAGTTTGTGGCTGGTCATTAAAATGCAATAGCTTTGTTCGGCACCACGTCCTACACGACCACGTAATTGGTGCAATTGTGATAATCCAAAGCGTTCGGCACTTTCAATAATCATCACGGATGCATTTGGAACATTTACCCCAACCTCAATAACCGTTGTGGCAACCATGATGTTTGTTTCTCCTTTAATAAAACGCTGCATTTCAAATTCTTTGTCTGCTGGTTTCATTTGTCCGTGAACAATTGAAATTTGATACTTAGGATGAGGGAAGTCTCTAACCACACTTTCATAACCATCCATTAAATCTTTATAATCCATTTTCTCACTTTCTTGAATTAAGGGATAAACAATATAAATTTGTCGGCCCTTTTCAATTTCATCTCTTATAAATCTGAAAACTTTCAGTCGGTTTTTATCATATCGATGAACCGTTTTTATGGCTTGTCTTCCAGGTGGTAATTCGTCGATGACTGAGATGTCCAAATCTCCATAAACAGACATGGCTAAGGTACGTGGAATTGGAGTTGCAGTCATTACTAAAATATGTGGTGGAGTAGCTGAAGTTTTAGGTTCATTCTGGTCAGATTGAGAAGGGCCTTTATGCCACAATTTACTTCTTTGTTCGACACCAAAACGGTGTTGCTCATCTATTATTGCGAGTCCTAAATTCTTGAATTTAACCTTATCTTCAAGCAAAGCATGTGTGCCAATTAAGATGTCTAATTCGCCGTTTTCAAGAGATTTGTGAATTTCTTTTCTTTCTGAAGTATTACTTGAACCTGTAAGAAGTTTTATACTGATATTTAATTTGTTAGCTAGTTCTTGTAATCCATTATAGTGTTGGACTGACAAAATTTCAGTCGGAGCCATCAAGCAAGCTTGAAAACCGTTATCAAGTGCCATGAGCATTGACATGAAGGCTACTATGGTTTTTCCGGAACCCACATCTCCTTGTAGAAGACGATTCATTTGTGCATTACTGCCTAAATCTTGCCTAATTTCTTTTAAAACACGTTTTTGTGCATGGGTTAGTTCGAAGGGTAAATGGTCTTTATAGAACGTGTTGAAATATGTTCCAACTTGTGTAAAAGGCAAGCCTTTAATTTTCGATTTATGGATTAAATTTTTCAGAATTAATTGCAGTTGAATGTAGAATAATTCTTCAAATTTTAATCGGAATTGCGCTCGTGATAATTGCTCTTGATTTTTCGGAAAATGGATGTTAAAAACAGCTTCAGATTTAGATATTAATTTGAGTTCTACAAGTATATTTTCGGAAAGGGATTCTACAAATCGTCCCTTGGTTTCTAGAAACAATTGTTGCATGATTTTATTAATTACCCGATTGGTAATTCCCATGTTCGACAACTTCTCGGTAGATGGATAAATGGGTTGCATGGCAGAGCGTAAATTCTTTTCATGTTCTTCCATAAGCTCCATATCTGGATGTGGCATACTAAAAACACCATTAAACCAGTTGACTTTGCCAAAAATAACGTAAGGTTTTTTAAGCTTTAGGCTTTCTCTAATCCATTTTTGCCCTCGAAACCAAACCAATTCCATGATTCCAGTGTCATCTTTGAAGGTTGCAACCAAACGTTTTCCACGTTTTTGAGTCACTTCTTTTATACTAATAATTTCGCCAATCACCTGCACTTCAGCATTGTTGCGTTGTAGTTGGTTGATTTTATAATATTGGGTTCTGTCTAAGTATCTGTTTGGGAATAAATTAATTAAATCTTGATAGGTGTGAATGCCCAATTCCTTCCTGAGTAAATCAGCTCGATTAGGGCCGACACCTTTTAAATAATCTATGGGAGTTTGTAAATTAATAGACATAACACGAATATAAACCTTAATCTCGAAACTATAAACTTCAAAATTTATGTATTTTAGTCAAGCAGTTGAAACCGTAAATCTATGAAATATCTTCTTGTATCCATTTTTTTGTTTTTTGTGGCAACTTCTTATTCACAACAACTTGAAAATGTTGATTTTACTCATGCTGATGTTCGTTTGAGCTTTGATTTGGATTCGTTTAAAGTCCATGGCCTGATAAATTATCAATTTAAAATATTGAAAGATGTAGATTCTGTTTATCTGGATGCAATAGCCATGAATTTTGATGATGTATTGTTAAATGGTAAAAAAGTAACTTTTAGAAATGATGGTAAAAACCTTATTATTTATTCTCAATTTAACGCAATCCAAAACTATCTGTTAAGTTTTAAATATGAAGCAGAACCTAAAAAGGCGCTTTACTTTGTTGGGTGGGAGAATGAAGCCCCAAACCAAATTTGGACTCAAGGTCAGGGAAAATACACGAGTAATTGGTTGCCTAGTTTAGATGATACCAATGATAAAATTGAGTTCGATTTATCTATTAATTTTAATAGTGATTATGAAGTTGTTGCAAATGGAGTCCTTGTAGATAAAGAGGTTAATGCTGAAAACACGATCTGGAAATTCGATATGAAAGAACCTATGTCTAGTTACTTACTCGCTTTAGTTGTTGGAAAATATAATGTTCACAAGGAAACCTCAAAAAGTGGCATTCCTTTAGAAATGTATTATTATCCTGAAGATTCTTTGAAGATGGAACCAACCTATCGTTACAGCAAACAGATGTTCGATTTTCTGGAAGATGAGATTGGTATGTTATATCCATGGCAAAATTACAAGCAGATTCCAGTTCATGATTTTCTATATGCAGGAATGGAAAATACGAGTGCAACTATTTTTTCTGATGGGTTTGTAGTTGATTCCATTGGGTTTGTAGATAAAAATTACGTGAATGTGAATGCACACGAACTAGCCCATCAATGGTTTGGAGATTATGTTACTGCAAAAAGTAGCGAACACCATTGGTTGCAGGAAGGTTTTGCTACTTATTATGCACTTTTAGCAGAAAAAGATGTTTTTGGAAAAAACTATTATTACTGGAGGTTGTATGAATATGCTCAGGAATTGATGGATCAAAATAGGTCTGGAACAAGCACCTCTTTACTAAATCCAAAATCTAGCAGTACCACTTTCTATAAACGAGGCGCTTGGGCGTTGCATGCTTTAAGAGAGGAAGTAGGAGATGAAGCCTTTACGCACGCTGTTAAAAACTATTTGAAAGCTCATCCATTTGCAATTGTAGAAACAACAGATTTTATTTCTGAAGTAGAAAAAACTAGTGGAAAAGATTTAACGCAATTTGTTGACATATGGTTAGTGCAAATAGGGTTTCCGTTTGAAAAAGCAACTGAAATTTTGATGCAATCGGCTTTTATTCAAGAGTATGACATGGTAGACTGTGAATTAATGACTTCTAAATGCGATTATTATTTAACCGCTCCAATTTCAGATCAAGCTAAGCAAAAGGTTATTTCTCAGATGCCTAATAAAATTACCTCAAAAGTGTTTGAGGGTTCTTTAAAAACAAGGCAAGCCATTGCTCAGCATGTCGATAAAATTCCTTTAAACCTCAAAAAAGATTATGAATCCTTGTTAAAAGATCAGTCTTATTTGACTATTGAGTCAGCCTTATTTCATTTATGGATAAACTTTCCTGAAGATAGAGAGGTTTATTTAAATGAAACTAAAGATATCATTGGGCTAAGTGATAAAAATGTGAGACAACTTTGGTTGGCTCTTGCTATATCTACACCTTCGTATCAACCAGAAGTTAAAATGGATTTTTTAAATGAATTAGTCGGTTATTCCAATCCAAAATATGGTTTTGAGGTTAGGTTGATGGCGTTTAATTATTTGAGCTCTTTAAGTATCTTTAATGATAGTGTGTTATCTAACCTTGTAGAGGCATCAAATCATTACAACTGGCGTTTTAAAAAATATGCCAAAAACATGTTGGAGGTCTTATCTGATAATCCGGACTATCAAGAAGTTATTTTAAAATTGCAAAATTCTAATTAAATGAGAGCATTAGTAATTTCTGGAGGAGGAAGCAAGGGGGCATTTGCAGGAGGTGTGGCGCAATATCTTATTGAAAATAAGAAACTTCATTACGATTTGTTTTTAGGAACTTCAACAGGAAGTTTGTTAGTATCTCATTTGGCTTTAAATCAAGTAGATAAAATAAAAGAGATTTATACCAATGTTAATCAGCAAGCTATCTTTAGTGTTTGTCCCTTTATGATTAAGAGAAAAAAGGGAATGGAGACTATTAAAATCAATCATTTCAATGTTTTAAGAAACTTGTTGAGAGGAAGTAAAACTTTTGGAGAAAGTTATAATCTGAGAAAATTGATTAAAAAAACCATAAGTCAGGAAGAGTTTACAGAGTTAAAAGTGTCTCAAAAGGACATTGTGATAACAGTCTCAAACTTATCACTCAATCAAGTAGAGTATAAATCCATAAAAGACTTTGATTACGATGAGTTTTGCGAATGGATTTGGATTTCATGTAATTACACGCCATTCATGTCACTAGTTCAAAAAAATGGTTGCGAATATGCCGATGGAGGTCTGGGGTCCATGGTTCCAATAGAGGAAGCTATTAAACGCGGGGCGACACATGTGGATGCGATTATTTTACAAACCGAAATCACACAACTTAATAGAATGCCTTCTTTAAACGCCTTTTCTTTATTGACAAATATGTTCGCCTTTATGTTGGATAGAATTGAGAGTCAGAATATTAGAATTGGAAAATTTGTGGCAACAAATCAAGATGCAATTATCAATTTTTATTATACACCAACCGTGCTTACTACCAATTCGTTAGTGTTTAATAAAGAAAAAATGAATTTATGGTGGCAAAGTGGCTTTAATTTTGCTAAATTCAAAAACCAATCTATTAGTCCATTAGAATCCGAGAAATAGTTGTAATGTACTGTAGAATTATTCCTTTTAAAGAAAATTAAGACAACATTTTTAGGTTTTACCACATATCGCTTACCTCTTGTTTAATAAAAGATAGTGCAGCATCGCTAGGGGCTCTTTTTTCCATCATTTCAGTTAAAATAACTTCTCTGAGTTTGTTGGAAGTATCTGTTTTTTCTAATAGGCTCGCTTTTCTTATAAGTTGAATTGTAGCGTTTTTTGCAGCTGTTATAATGTTCCAGCAATCATCGCTTAAATAAATTTGTTGCGATAGATTATGATCAAATTCTTGTTCAATTGCCGCTATAATTAAAGCCTCATAATCTTCTTTATTCGAAGAGTTTGGACTTATTCTTATAAGTAATTTAGAAGGCGTAATTCGTTCTAAAAATAAGGCCATACGCTCGTAAGCTTGTAAACGTAATGGCATGGTATTTACTTGCATGTCTTTATGTAGTAAAAAGCGTCTTCTGCCATCTTCATTCTTAGTGTGTTCTTTAAAAAAATAATAAGCTATTAAACCAGTAATTAAAGTGGGAATAGCAAACATGAATAAGTCAATAATTCTATCAGAGTCCATAAGTAGTTTGAATTATTTAGAGTTGTGTTTTTATTAGTACAAACATAAGTTTTTTTTATAATAGGACAAATTATCAGGTCATAGAATGAAAGTATGTTTTCGTTAGACCAAAACTCCTATTCCTTATATGTAAACATGTAGTCAAAATATTACGTACTATTTTGCATACGCTATTAGTCAGAAAACTTAAAATCGTCAGTAGGGAGGGACTTATTAATTTGCTGGCGATTTTTTTAACCTACTTATTATGAAAATAAAATTACTTTTTCTTGCATTAATTTGCAATCTATGTCTTGTTAAGGCTCAAAATATTAATATTCCTAATTTTGATTTTGCAACCAATTTAAATGGATGGACGTTAACTGGGAATAACGTGAGTATGTCTAATTCCAATGGAAATTTTCCAATGTGGTTTATATTTTTACAAGTAGAAACTACACAAGGTATTTCAACCAAAAAAATAGTTAAACAATAGGTTTTATGTTTCCAGAACTTTTCAGCTTTTCACTACCCGAATTTCTATCACGTACTCTTGGAATACAGGAAATAACCATTTATTCTTATGCGGCCTTAATTGCTTTAGGGACATTGGTAGCAGCAATTTATACAAAAAGGCGAGCAAAAAATGAGTTGGGAATTAGCAATTTATCAAACACATTTTTCTATTGCATATTTATTGCTGGTTTTGTGGGTGGAAAACTATTTTATTACCTACAAGACCCATTACTATATCTTCAAAATCCAAACTTAATGTCTGATAACTTTTCGGGAGGTTTTGTGTTTTATGGTTCATTTGTAGCCATCATCCCTTATATCATCTGGTATTTAAAAAGGCATCAAATACCTGTTTTACCCATGCTAGATATTTTTGCAATAACAACAACTATTGTACACGCTATTGGACGAGTAGGCTGTTTTGCGGCAGGATGTTGTTATGGTTCTCCAACAGAAAGTGGATTCGGATTGGTTTTTCCAACAACACAAAACATAGCAGTTCACCCAACGCAATTATATGAGAGCAGTATGATATTTGCCATTATGTTAATACTGTTGGTAGTTAAAAAATATCAGCAATTTAAAGGACAGGTATTTCTAATCTATTTAATGCTATATGCTTTTGGAAGAGGGATTTTAGAACTTTTTCGTGGAGATGAACGCGGTTTTATTATAAATGATATTTTATCACATTCTCAATTTATAGCAGTTTGCCTTATATCTGCATCCGCTTATTTTTATTATAAATTCTATAAACAAATTAATATAAACACAATTAATACTTAAAATTATGAAAACAAGATTTTTAAAAACAATTTTACCAGTACTGCTGTTAGTAACAGCAGTATTTATTATAGGTTCTGGTTGTTATGGAGAACCAGATGATTACTCCTATAATTTTTGGCCTGATCTAGATCAAGATGGTTTTGGTGATGCTAATGTAAACGGAACTATGTATACAAATGCTGATGCACCAGCAAATTATGTAAGAGATAATTCTGATTGCGACGATGCAAATGCAGCTGTTAATCCTGATGCAGTAGAAGTTCCCGATAACGAAATCGATGAAAACTGTAATGGACTTTTTGGATTGACTTTTTATAAAGATGATGATGAAGATGGTTTTGGAGACCCAAATAATAGCGGTGTTTTCGAAGTGAATTTTGGAGATCCTGCTCCAGGTGGTACGTCTTATAACAATGCAGATTGTGATGATACAGACCCTATGATAAACCCTAAAGCAGATGAAATTGTAGGTAATGATAAAGACGACAATTGTGATGGTAATTTAGATTTCTTTGAAATTTATGCAGATAATGATGGCGATGGTTATGGAGCGGGTAGCCCATTAGCACCACCAGCAAATGGTGTTCATAATAATTTAGACTGTGATGATGCTAATCCAGAAGTTCATCCGTATGCTATGGAGAGAGATAATGGTATTGATGATGATTGCGATGGTTATGTAGATGAATTAATTTAATATTATTAATTTATTAAATCCATTACATTTGTAATTCACTTAAAGAAATTCTATTGGAACAAAAAAAATACCATATCACAATTTTACCCTTGTGGATATGGTATTCTTTTTTTTATAATGAACGTAAAAATTTGAATAGAATAGCAAAAACCAATTATCTTCTGTATGCTTTTCTTTTCTTAAGTGCCTTTTTATATGGACAGCAATTTACCAATTACACCACAGAGGACGGCTTACCAAGTAACCATATCTACAAAATAACGCAAGACGAAAAAGGCTTTTTATGGATTGCTACAGACAAAGGTTTGGTTAAATATAATGGTAATTCCATGAAAATATTTACCACCAAAGATGGTTTGGCAACTAACGATGTATGGGAAGTCTTTCCAACTCCAGATGGAAAGCTATGGTACCTCTCCAAATCATCTAAATTAGGATATATTGAAAACGATCGTGTCTACGCTTTTGAAAGCGAGCAAAAAGGCGAAATTTTTAATCCTATTTTTTCAAGTCAAGTTGGTAATACAATCTTTTTAACAAGTTCTAATACATTTCATATTTTAAAAGATGAAAAATGGAAGCTTTTAATGACATATCGTTTAGGAAGTTCTATTGCGACTAATAGTTATATAGAGCATCCAATTGTTTCTAGTTTTAAAACGACAGAATTTCTGGACTCTGTTTTTGTTCAAGATAAAAACAATAAAACTATTAAAAGCTATGACTTTAAAAATGTTTTAAACAGGATTCATAAAAGAGGTCAAATTACAGATAGCTTATTTTATTGGGTAAATGATAAACAATACTCCATTCTTAATTTGAATACGTTAAAACTATATAAACGAAATTTTAAGGATGAATTAAAATTTGAGCAATCGAAACACGTAAGAATAAATGTAGTAAATAACGAAATACAAATATCCGGTAATGGATTTGTAGGTGTTTTAGATGCTGATTTTCACATTAAAAATACGTACTATATACCTGAACATTTAAAAGCACACTTTGGGCTTATAGATAAAACAGGATCTATTTGGATAAGTACTTTTACAGATGGTATTTATTATCTACCTATAGAAAAGCAAAATATAAAATATTGTTTAACAGGTGATAAAGTAAATAATATCAAGAAGGTAAATGATAAAATTATTGCTAATGTTTTTAATAAGGGCTTTTATAAATATGAACCATTTATAAGTGACTTCTCACCATTTATAGAAGAAGGCGAATATTTATTTAATGCGACTTTTATAGATGAGTTGGATACCGAGTTTTACATGTCTAGTCGTCATGTTAAAACGGTGAAAAAAAATATAGTTAAAGATGTTCATGTGCAGGACATGGTTTATCTTATGAACGATAAGGCTCGTCAACTTGTTTTTTATAACGATTATTTGTTTGGACAATTCTCTTTAGGAATCAATAAAATTAATCCAAATAAATTTAGTGTTGAGGTAGAATATCTCCAAAGTGGGATTAATGAATTGTTAATATTCAACGATAAATTTTTAGTAGCTACATCCAGCGGATTAAAGGAATTTAAAAACAATGTATTTTCCTCTATTTTATTTAATAATCAGGAGTTTAATCAATCCATATTAAGTATCAATAAAATTTCAAAAACAAAGATTTTGTTAAATACAGATGGATTTGGTTCTTATATTACAGATTTAAAAACTATTAAGCAACTCCCAAGTTCAGAGTTTCTTATTGTAAATAACGCTTATATTGAAAACAATACTATTTGGTTAGCTACCGAGTCTGGTGTTTTAAAGTATACAAAAATAAATGATGAATTTGTTTTTCAAATGCTCATAGATAAAGTGAGTGGGCTACCATCTAATAGTGTAAACAATGTTATTGTTAATCAAGAGAACCTTATGGTAGCTACTAATAACGGAATTGCTATTTTGCCAATAAACGTAAAACAGAGAACCCAGTTATTAGATGTTTATATTGAGAATGCTTTGTTTAATAGTCAGCCTATTACAGACAGTAATTCTGTATTTAAATATGAAGACAATAGTAACCTAAACTTTAAAATTTCTAATATTAATTTTGCAGAAACACAGAAGAATTTATCCTATAACTACAAATTAGAACCCATTTATAAGGATTGGACTCAAACCACAGTCAGTAATCTAAATTTTACTAATCTTCAACCAGATAGCTACACGCTTTTTATAGAAGCTCAAGGTTTTTCTAATAAAGTAAGCTTTACTATTCAACCTTTGTGGTGGCAGAAGTTTTGGTTTAAAGCCTTTATGGTATTACTGGCTATTATAATCATTGTATTTATATCTAGACATTTTGTAAGACGTTCCCAATTTAAAAAGAATCAGAAAATATTTGAGGATAAACGCTTATCGGAACTTCAGCTAAAAGCATTACGCTCGCAAATGAATCCACATTTTGTGTTTAATTCCTTATCGGCAATTCAATATTATATTGGAGAGAATGACTTTGAAAAATCAGAATTATATTTGGTGAAATTTTCAAAACTAATCAGACAATTCTTTGAGCTTTCTAAAGAAAACGAAATCTCGTTAGCAATAGAATTGAGTTTGCTTAAAAACTATCTAGAAATTGAAAAATTGCGATTTAAAGAAAAATTAGATTTCACCATCCATGTAGACCCTAACTTAGATACAAAAAACACGAAAATCCCAACCATGTTATTACAGCCAATTGTTGAAAACGCAGTAAATCATGGAATTTTTAATAAGTTAGAAAATGGTTTAGTTATCTTGAATTTTATATACATAGAGCAACGCACCTTTAAAGTAGAAATTATAGATGATGGTGTAGGTTTTGCAAATACCAATAACAGACAAAGTGATGATGTAAAATCGTCTAATGTGCTGCATGATAGATTGCATTTTTTAAATTATTCTGAAAAATGGGAAATAGACTATAAAGCTGAAGAATTAAGCCCAAATAAAGCAGATAGAGGTAATAAATCTGTGTTTATAATTACTAAAAAACAAAAATGAAAAACATAACAGCCATATTAGTCGATGATGAAATTTCAAACCTTAAAGGGTTACAGAAAAAGGTTGAAAATTTGTTTCCTGAAATTCAAATTCTAGGCGCTTATCAAAAACCTGAAGATGCTATTGTTGTATTAGAAGAACAAGAGGTTAGTATTCTGTTTTTAGATATTCAAATGCCAAGAATAAATGGCTTTGAATTACTTTCAAAACTTACAGATGTTAACTTTCAAGTCATTTTTGTTACAGCATACAGCGAATATGCGCTAGAAGCTTTTAAAAAATCTGCTATAGATTATGTGTTAAAACCTATAGATAATAATGATTTGGTTACGGCAATTAATAAAGCTTTAGAAGTTATTAAATTAAAAAATGAAAGTGAAAATAATTTAAAACTGGTTAATCTTTTAGAAGAGAATATTTCTAACAACAACAAACTTATCATTCCAACACAAAAAGGGATTTCGTTTATTCCTCAGGAGGAAGTGCTTCATTTAGAAGGGTACGAAGGATATACTAAAATCCATATTACTAATAAAGTCACTATTATAAGTTCATATAATTTAGGAAAGTTTGAAAAACTATTAAGTTCTAAATTTTTTAAATGCCATAAGTCACATATTATTAACGTAGAAAAAGTGCGTCATTTCGAAAACGAAGGTTATGTTGTTTTAGATAATGCGTATCGGGTACCCATTTCTAAAACAAACAAAAAAGCATTCCTTGGTTTATTTAAATAGCTTTCTTAACACCACCTAAATAGATGCAATCTTTCAATTCTTGCATTCCATTAAAAGGAACAACCACTTTATGATACATGTAAGTGCTATCTAATTCTTTAGACAAGCTTTGATCGTCCACATTTACACTTATGTCGCTCATTTTGTATTGACAAGGATGTTCATATCCCGAAGCATGTGTAATTTCAATAAACTCTTTTCTAAAGGTTTTAAAATACTGAGCTAGTCTTACCGATTTCAAGGTTGGATCTATTCCACTTTGTAGCCATTTATTTTGTGTTGCAACGCCACTTGGACAGCGATTGGTATGGCAAATTTGCGCTTGGATACAGCCAATACTCATCATGGCCTCTCTAGCTACATTGATGCAATCTACTCCCATAGCGAAAGCCATAGCAGCTTTGGCAGGAAAGCCTAATTTTCCACTTCCTATAAATACAATACGCTCACACAGATCTTTATCTTTAAAAATTTTATACAAATCGCTAAACCCAAAAACCCATGGAAGAGATACATGGTCTGCAAAACTTGGAGGCGCTGCACCAGTACCACCTTCACCACCATCTACGGTAATAAAATCTGGACCTTTTCCAGTTTTAACCATGATATTTGCTAATTCTTTCCATTGATCTAGTTTTCCAATGGCAGCTTTTATTCCTACAGGAAGTCCGGTTGCTTCAGCAATTTGTTCAATAAACAACATTAATTCAGGAACGTTTGAAAAGGCTGAATGATTAGGAGGAGAGAGCACATCTTGTCCTAGTGGTACATGGCGAATATCAGAAATTTCTTGTGTTATTTTCGCAGCTGGAAGAACACCACCTTTTCCTGGTTTGGCACCTTGAGAAAGTTTAATCTCTATAGCCTTCACAAATGGATTTTTATTAACTAACTCTACTAATTTTTCTAATGAAAAAGTTCCGTCATCGTTTCGAACTCCAAAGTATCCCGTACCAAAATGAAAAATAACATCGCCACCATGTGAATGGTAGGGAGATAAGCCACCTTCTCCAGTATTGTGGTAAGCATCAGCCATTTTAATGCCTTTGTTTAAGGATTCTACAGCTCTAGCAGATAAAGAACCAAAACTCATAGCCGATACATTAATTACAGACCCAGGTCTATATGGTTTTGTACGTTTGTTATAAAGTCCCATCACTTTAGCACAAGGCAAAAAGCAATGGTCTGTATTGTTAGGGTGATCGAGACCTGTTTTATAAGGCATCATGGCGTTATTTATAAAAATATGTTGATGCGCATATATATCTCTATCGGTTCCAAAACCTTCATAATTGTTTTCTTTTTTAGCCGAAGCATAAATCCAACCTCTCTCTATTCTATTAAAAGGAAGCTCTTCTCTATTGTTTGCAACTAGATATTGCCTTAGTTCAGGGCCTATTTTTTCAAGCATATACCTAAAATGCCCAATAATAGGAAAGTTATGACTTATGGTATGTCGTTTTTGAACAAATACATCGCGAATAGCAATTAAAATAAGTATAATAAGAATCCATTGCCACCAACTGATGCTGCCTAAAAAGTTTAAAACTGAATTCATAATAATGAAGATTTGAAGTAAATATATTTAAAATATATATGAAAAATTGGATATCTTTATGAAATGAGCAAACAAAAAATGAAATGGCTGAAAATTCTTGGAGTTCTAATTTTAATTCTGGTTTTGGGATTTTTTATAGCACAATATATCATAAAGTCTAAAGTTGAAAATGCATTAGCCACCAAATTACCTGAAACGTTAAAGATTACTTACACAGACTTAGACTTAAGTTTATGGAAAGGGCAAATAATATTAGATAATATAAAACTTACCAACTTTGGGAAAACCATTCAAGAACCCAATGCCGAAGTTCAATTAAAACAATTTGCTGTTAGTGGTTTTAGTTTTTGGAATTTTCTAATAAACAATGTTGTTCAGATAGATGATGTTTTCTTTAAAAACCCAAATATTACCTATTATCATAATGCAATAATTCCTAAAGAAGAATATCAGGTGTCTCAAGAAAAATCATTCGATAAAGAAGTTGAGATTAAAGAAATTCGTATTGACAAAGGGTATATTAAAGTGCTGGATACCGAAACAGACTCCTTGAAGCTTGAAATGCAACAGGTCAATTTTAAGCTAAATGAAATTGTTTATAACAAGAAAACCAAAAACCAAAAAATCCCCTTTAATTATGGTAGCTATCAAATTCTTTTTGATTCGTTTTTCGGACAAATGAGCGACTATGAAAATGTCACTATAGAGCATGCTAAATTAACAAATGAAGCAGCTGGATTTGAAGGTTTAAAGTTATATACAAAATATTCAAAGGAAACTCTGTCAACCATCATTCCTTTCGAGCGTGATCACTATAATTTGCATTTAGACTCTTTAATAGTTGAAAAACCAAATTTTGGGGTTGTTAGAGATACAACCTGGCAGTTTGCTAGTGAAAAAATAGCAATATATCAACCCGATTTTAAGGTGTATCGAGATAAGTTAGTGGCTGATGATGAGCGCATCAAGCCATTATACAGTAAAATGCTACGCGATTTAAAATTCAATTTAAACATAGAAAACGTTTTAATCCATGATGCTAAGATTTCTTATTCAGAAAAAGTAAAACTAGATAAAACAGCTGGTACTATATTATTTACAGATTTTCAGGCAGATATAAAGCATGTGAGTAATACGTATCAAGCTCCAACCAAAACAGTTTTAACTATTGATTCAAATTTTATGGAACATGCGCCTTTACATGTGGTTTGGTCTTTTGATGTAAACAATCAAACAGATTTATTCGAACTACAGGCGGATATTGGAATACTTAAGGCAGAATATTTAAATAAATTTACAAAACCGAACCTAAATGTCAAACTTGAAGGCGAGTTAGATAAAACATATTTTACTATTTCTGGGACAGATGAAAAATCTATGATAGATTTTAAAATGAAGTATAAAGATTTTAATGTAGTGATATTAAAAAGTAATGGAGATGAAAAAAACCAATTTCTCTCAGATGTCGTAAATATCTTTGTATCTAAAAACAGCGAAACTAAAACGCATATTTTTAAAGAAGCTACCAAAGACCATATTGAACGGAGTAAAACACAATCGGTTTTCAATTTTATTTGGATTAGTACTAGAGCTGGTTTATTAAAAACAATGACCATAGATTAACTCTTGTTTAAATTGTTTATAATTATTCATAAATCTATCCTTATTAAAGGCTGACAATGGTTATTTTTAACCCTTAAAATGAAAGAGATTTGGAGACCTATTTAAGTCAGTTAAACGAGGCACAATTAGCGCCAACCATCCAAAAAGATGGTCCTATGATAGTTATTGCAGGAGCAGGTTCTGGGAAAACCAGAGTGCTTACCTACAGAATTGCTTATTTAATGAGTCAAGGTGTGGATTCGTTTAATATTCTTGCCTTAACATTCACAAATAAAGCTGCACGTGAAATGAAAGAGCGTATAGCTACCATTGTAGGTACTAGCGAAGCTAAAAACTTATGGATGGGAACCTTTCACTCGGTTTTTGCTAAAATTTTACGTTTTGAAGCAGATAGGTTGGGATATCCAAGCAATTTTACCATTTACGATACCCAAGATTCAGATAGATTAATAGCTTCTATAATTAAAGAAATGAATCTGGATAAAGATCTTTATAAGTACAAACAGATTCGTTCTAGAATTTCTTCATATAAAAACAGCTTAATAACTGTAAAAGCATATCATCAAAACCCAGAATTAATTGAAGCAGATGTAATGGCCAGACGCCCAAAAATGGGAGAGATTTATAAAAATTATGTCGATAGATGCTTTAAAGCTGGAGCTATGGATTTCGACGATTTATTATTAAAAACCAACGAACTCTTAACGCGCTTTCCTGAAGTATTAGCTAAGTATCAAGATAAGTTTCGTTATATTTTGGTAGATGAGTATCAAGATACAAACCACAGTCAGTATTTAATTGTTCGCGCACTTTCAGATAGATTTCAAAATATATGTGTGGTAGGAGATGATGCTCAAAGTATTTATGCCTTCCGTGGTGCCAATATCAATAATATTTTAAACTTCCAGAAAGATTACGAAGATGTAAAACTTTTTAGATTGGAACAAAACTATCGTTCCACTAAAAACATAGTAAATGCAGCTAACTCCATCATAGATAAAAACCAGACAAAGCTTGATAAAGTCGTCTGGACTTCCAATGAAGATGGAGGTAAAGTGAAAGTGAACCGTTCTTTAACAGATGGAGATGAAGGTCGTTTTGTGGCTAGTTCTATTTTTGAGAATAAAATGGAAAATCAATTGCCAAATAGCGATTTTGCCGTTTTATACAGAACCAATGCTCAATCTCGTGCCATTGAAGATGCTTTGCGTAAACGCGATATTCCTTATAGAATTTATGGAGGCTTGTCGTTTTATCAAAGAAAAGAGATTAAGGATGTTTTATCATATTTACGATTAATTATTAACCCAGCAGATGAAGAAGCCTTAAAACGTGTGATTAATTATCCTGCTAGAGGAATTGGACAAACTACATTAGATAGACTGATTGTTGCTGCTAATGGTTTTAACCGATCCATTTTTGAAGTGCTTCAGAATATTGATAAAATAGATATTAATATTAATTCTGGTACAAAGAATAAACTGAAAGATTTTGTTACTTTAATTGAAAGTTTTCAGGTGTTAAACCAAACAGCTAATGCCTTCGAATTAGCGGAGCACGTTACAAAAGCAAGTGGTTTAATTAGAGAGTTAAATAAAGATGGTACTCCAGAAGGAGTTGCCAAAATGGAAAATATTGAAGAGCTCTTAAATGGGATGAAAGATTTTGTTGAAGGACAAAAAGAACTAGCAGATGCTACAGCTTCCTTGGCAGAATTTCTAGAAGATGTGGCTCTTGCAACCGATTTAGATGCCAACAAAGGCGATGCAGACCATGTGGCATTAATGACCATCCACTTGGCAAAAGGATTGGAGTTTCCTTATGTATATATTGTTGGTTTGGAAGAAGATTTATTTCCAAGCGCCATGAGTATGAATACCAGAAGCGAATTGGAGGAGGAACGACGTTTATTTTATGTAGCTTTAACTAGAGCTGAAAAACAAGCTTATTTAACCTATGCATTATCTCGTTATCGATGGGGAAAATTGATAGATTCTGAACCGAGTAGGTTTATTGAAGAAATAGATGAAGAGTATTTAGATATTATTACACCTATTGAGGAGCGACGTTTTAATCCCATGCTAGATGCCGATATTTTTGGAGATGATATTCCAGAAACAAAAAGAAGGGCTAATGCGAATCAAATCCGATTTAAAAAACCTGTTCAACCAACGTTTAAGAAAAAACAATCAAGCCCTAAAAAAGCCTCAGAAAAAATAACCATTAGCACACCAAAAAACTTAAAACCAGTAAGTAAAACAAGTGGAGGTGCTAATTTGTTTGATGGCAAACTAACTGTTGGAAATATGGTAGAACATATGCGTTTTGGAAAAGGAGAGGTGGTAAAAATTGAAGGCGCAGGTGGAGACACCAAAGCCGAAATAAAATTTGATAAAGGAGGAATTAAAAAACTCCTGTTGCGTTTTGCTAAGCTTGAAATAATTGGCTAATACTTAATCGAAATGCGTTTCAATAAATGCTTTTAGTTTAATACTTGTATCTAATAAATCTAGTCCTACCCAACCATGTCCGGCATTTGGGTATAAGGTAAATTGATGTGTAACTCCTAAAGTTTCCAACTTATCTCTCATGTCTGTTCCTTGCGTTGTTGGAACCAACGGATCTAACCCACCATAAAACAAAATGGTTGGGGGCGCAGTTGCAGTTACTCTATGAAACGGACTTACTTCCTCTAAATAAGCTGTAGTGGCATCCACTCCATATAAATTTAATAAGACTTGTAAATCGGGATTTGTATTATTTAAATAAGCTGGATCTGTGAAATTGGTTGGACCAACAATGCTGCAAACCATATCAATATTATTGTCTGTATCAAAAGCATAACTCCATAATAAAGATAGGTGAGCTCCAGCACTAACGCCTATAAACGCAAAATCGTCATCAATAACATAATAATCCTGTTTAGATTTTAAAAGATTAATTACTGAAGTAATATCGTTAAGTTGCATAGGGTAAGGTTGGTTGTTTTCGTCTGCAAGCCTATAATTAATGTTTACGATGCCCATGTCTGGAAATTCACTTCGAATATAATTTCTTAGTTCATTCATGTCGTTTTTATCACCAGCAGACCAACCTCCACCATGAACCAAAATCATCACTTCGGTTTCTAAATTTCTATTAGCTGGTAAATAGATGTCGAATTTTTGATCATTATCAGGACCATAAGACACGTTGAGTTCTTGGTAATATTCTGAAGAATTTAAGCCAGTATCAAGATTATTGTTATCGTCTGTAGAGCAAGAAACAAAAGAAAATGCAAGGAAAAGTATAAATAAGTAGTGTGTAATGACCTTCATAAAAGATTTAATTAATTACTTTGTATAAGATAACGAATATTTAAGACATATAGTATGGCTGATTTTATTAAAATTTACGAAGAGAATCCAAACCCAAAAGAGATAGCTAAGGTAGTAAAGGTTTTAAGGGCAGGAGGATTAATAATTTATCCAACAGATACCGTTTATGGTTTGGGATGCGATATTAATAATGTAAAAGCATTAGAACGCGTTGCAAGAATTAAAAATGTGAAATTGGAAAAATCTAATTTCTCTTTTATATGTGAAGATTTAAGTAATCTAAGCGATTATGTAAAACAAATTGACACCTCAGTTTTTAAAATCTTAAAAAGAGCTCTTCCGGGACCATATACGTTTATTCTTCCTGGAGCTAAGTCATTACCACATCCTTTTAAAAAGAAAAAAACAGTTGGTATTCGTGTGCCAGATAATAAAATTGCTATTGAAATTGTCAAGCATCTAGGAAATCCAATTATTTCAACATCTATTCATGATGAAGATGAGGTTTTGGAGTATACAACAGATCCCGAACTTATATACGAAAAATGGAAAGACAAAGTAGAATTAGTAATTGATGCCGGATATGGAGACAACCATGCGTCAACAGTTGTCGATTTATCTGAAAATGAGCCTATTATAGTTAGAGAAGGAAAAGGGAGTTTGGAGATTTTTTAAATCTTCATTGTCATATTATTACCTTCTAAAAAGTGCTAAGCAGATTTTAAATTTTCATTAAATTGATTAATCTGTCTATTAGTAATAATTATAGAATCTGCTTGAAAATATTTTTCAGACTTTATAATATTTGCCATCCAATCTAAATGGTTTTTAGAACGTCTTTCAAACTGATAATGTAAAGCTTGTCTCATAATAAATTAGTTTTTAAGCAGGCTCTTAAAACATATATTACAATACGTGATGGTGAGTTTGGGTGGTTATATACGTTGCATTAAATATTGCAATTAATAGGTTAATAGCTTAACACTAATAATATAAATTGTTAACCCATTTAATAAAATAAAAAAGATTAGTTATTTAAAAGCATAAAAAAAGCTCAATCATTCGATTGAGCTTTTTTAATAAATGACTTTTAAAACTGATTAGTTTCCACCAGCTTCAAGATTCTTCATTTCTTTTTCGATCATATCGTAGAATTCATCAATTTTAGGTAAAATAACAATTCTAGTACGTCTGTTAGCTGCTCTTCCTTCAGCAGTTTCATTTGTGTCAAGTGGTACATATTGAGAGCGACCGGCAGCAATTAACTTGCTTGAATCAACTCCTAAGTCAACCAATACACGAACTACAGATGTAGCGCGTTTTACACTTAAATCCCAGTTATCTACTAATGGTGGTTTGTTATAAGGAACAGGATCTGTATGTGCTTCAACCATGCATTCAAAAGTAGGTTTACTCTTTACAACTTTAGCTACTTTACCAAGAACCTCTTTAGCACGATCATTTACGTCATAGCTACCACTTTTAAATAATAATTTATCAGCAATAGAGATGAACACAACTCCCTTTTCAACATTAATTTCAATATCTGGATCGTTAATACCTACTTCACGTTTTAAGCTTGTAACTAAAGCAAGTGTTACACTGTCTTTTTGAGTTAAAGCATCCTGTAAACGATTAATTTTTAATTCTTTTTCTCTAATACTTTCTAGAGTTTTTTCAACATTACTTGCACCTTTTGAAGACAAGATGGTTAAGTTGTCGTTACTTTTACGTAAATCTGCTACCTGTTCTTCTAAAACTTTTGCTCTAGCTGTTGCAGATGCTCTTTCTTCTAAACAAGAATTAAGTTTTACAGTGGCAGTGTTTAATAAGTCTTGAGTTTCTTTTTGTTTTGCTTCTAAGGACGTATAATCTTTTTTAGAGACACAAGATCCCAAAAGAAATAAAGAAAACACACCCAATATCAATGTTCTTTTCATAATAAATTTAGTTTTTAGATGTTATTAATTAACAAGCCAAAATTAACAAAAGAAAGCGAGTTTAAATATGAATTAACAGAAATTTTAACAGTTTTATAAACAATTGAAAGTCTTACAGTTATTTATATAATAAGACCAAACTATAGAAGTTTTTTGGAAATATTTTTTACGTTGCTTCAAAGCTTTTCTTTGCTTTAAAAGTTTTGGTAAATATGTATAAAAGTGAAAATGTGCCTTTAAAATGGCTAAGAAATGAGATGGTTTAAATTCGAAAAGAAATTTTATTCCAGCCAGGCCATCCAAAACAAGTCTTGTTAAGACTAAAATAAACAGATTTCCATGAGCATTTTTAACCAGGGTGAATAAACTGTTCCTAAAGTTTAAATAGGTTTTCTTCGGATTGGTGTTTTTTAAGGTGGCTCCACCAACATGATAGACCGTAGATGTGCCTACGTAAGTTGTTTTAAAGCCTTGATTAAAAGCTCTCCAGCACAAATCTATTTCTTCCATATGTGCAAAAAAGGACTCGTCAAAACCATCTAATTTATTAAAAGTCTCTTTTCTAATAAAAAAACAAGCTCCAGATGCCCAAAATATATTGGTTATGTCATTGTATTGTTCTAAATCTTCTTCAATGGTATTAAAAATACGACCTCTATTATACGGATATCCATATTTGTCTATAAAACCTCCAGCAGCTCCAGCATATTCAAAATAAGATTTGTTTTTGTAATCAAGTATTTTAGGCTGAATAATGGTGATTTCAGGTTGGGTTCTAAAGACTTCAAGTATTGGATTTAGCCAGTTTTTGGTAACTTCCACATCGCTATTTAATAAACAATAAATATCTTCATCTACATGTTTTAAAGCATCGTTATAACCTTTGGCATAACCACCATTGTCTATATTCTGAATAATTCTAATACTTGGAAAATTTTGTTTTACAAATAAAACAGACTCGTCTGTTGACGCATTGTCTGCTACATAGATAGTAGCTTCAGAAGAATTTGCAATAACTGATGGTAAGAATTGCTCTAATAATGCTTTTCCGTTCCAGTTTAATATAACAATAGCTGTTTTCAAAAGATTAGATTTGTTTTTTAATATAAAAGGCAAAGGTAATTATCCAGATTAATATAGAACCTTCTATAATTCTTTGGAATAAACCAATATAATGTCCTGTTGGATTGCTAGAAATGAATAAACTAAACATAAAAGTTATTATTCCACAAAAAAAGGAAAATAACATGATGTTTTTTCCTTGCTTCCAACTTCTGGCTGCAAAACCAATTAAGATTAGAGATAACGGAACAAATGTATAGGTTAAAGCTCCAGAAAATGTATGGATGAGTTGCGAAAAACTTGGGTCTATTAATTCTTTATTACAGCCTACATCACAAGGAAAAACACTGACAAGAATATTACCAAAGCCATAAAGAAAGGCAAAGCCTATAAGGCCTAAATTTAATAGGTTGCTTTTGGGAAGGACTTTTAATGCTGAAAGAGAAAAAAGGATGATAAAAATACCGCTAGGTATAAATCCGAAAATTCTTAAATAAATTCCATAAGGTGCATTGATAGCATAAGATTCACTAATGTATTGCTGAATATGACTGTAGTTTTCAAACTGAAACCCTCCTAAAACACTTGGAATAACAAAAAACAAAACGCCTAATATTCCTAGCCAAAAAGTGATTGTCTTATTCATTTGTAATATAATCTGGAATAGTTTCTAGAAACTGATAACATTCTTTTTTAAAATCCATCTGACAATAATAATGATTTAATCCATTAGTAACCATTAAAAACGTGGCATTTAACGCTAAATTATAACGCGAAATCTGGTCGAAAGTATCTTGACTTATCTTTATTTTTGGCGCTTTACATTCCACAATAAGATGAATGGAGCCATCTGGATTAAATACAACAATATCATAACGTTTTTTTAAATCGTTTACTTTTAGCTCTTTTTCAACATTGATTAAAGATTGAGGATATTTTTTTACTTGAATTAAATATTGTACGCAATGTTGCCTAACCCATTCTTCAGGTTGTAAAATCACAAACTTTTTACGAATACAATCGAAAATAGAAATTTTATTTTTGCTATTTTTGAAACGAAACGAAAATTTTGGAAATTGGAGCTCTTGCATGAAGGCAAATAGATTTTTTTCAAAGTTAAGGTACATTCATCAAAAACCAAATATCCATAGCTTATTTTGGAATTTGAATTTTTTAATATGCTTGCCTGATGCTTAGGCAAGGAATTTTTAGCAATTTGGACGAAGTCAAACAAATAGTAGCAGATATAAAAAACAAGAAATTCCGACCTATTTATTTTTTAATGGGTGAGGAGCCTTATTATATAGATAATATTTCGAAGTATATTGAGAATAATGTCCTTTCTGAAGAAGAGAAAGGCTTTAATCAAATGATATTGTATGGTCGCGATGTAAGTATTGAAGATATTGTTGGACATGCTAAACGCTATCCAATGATGTCAGAATATCAGGTGGTTATTGTAAAAGAAGCACAAGATTTATCTCGAAATATAGAAAAACTTGTTAGTTATGCCGAACAACCACAGCCTACAACCATTCTGGTTTTTAATTATAAATATAAAACAATTGATAAGCGTAAAAAGCTATACAAAACACTTAAAAAATCTGGTGTTATTTTTGAAAGTAAGAAGTTGTACGACAATCAAGTTAGCGATTGGATAAGACGTGTTCTTTCTGGACAGAATTATACTATTTCTCCAAAAGCAGCACAAATGCTTGCCGAATTTTTAGGAACCAATTTAAGTAAAATTTCAAACGAATTAGATAAACTTAAGATTATTCTTCCTGAGGGCACGCAGATTACTCCAGAACTTATTGAACAAAACATTGGTATTAGTAAAGATTATAATAATTTTGAGTTGCAAAATGCCGTGGGCTCTAGAAATGTCTTAAAAGCAAATCAGATAATTAAATATTTTGGCGAAAATCCTAAAGACAATCCCATGGTAGTAACTGTGGCTTTACTGTATAATTTCTTCTCTAAATTACTGTATCTACATGGTTTAACAGATAAGTCGCCTAGAAGTGTAGCTTCAGCCCTAAAAATTAACCCTTATTTTGTTAACGATTATATTACGGCTTCAAAAAATTATCCAATGAAAAAAGTTAGTGGTGTAATTGCTATTTTAAGAGAGTTTGATGTAAAGGGAAAAGGCGTAGGATCGAACGCTGTTAAGCAAGGAGATTTGCTTAAAGAGATGGTAGTAAGAATTATGAATTAATTTGTAAAATCAATTTCCATATAGGTGGAATATAAGAATGAAAAAATTACTTTATTTAGTTGTCTCCGTGTTATTTTTATCCTGTAATGAAGAATCCAAACTACCAGACCCCTTAGAAGCTGGTTGGAAAGGTGAAAGCGTTTGCGAGGTTCTTCATGAAGATCCTAAAATACGTGTTTTAAAATGTACTTTTCCTCCAGGAGTAGGACATGAGAAACACGAACATCAACCACATTTTGGTTATACCCTAGAAGGTGGTACTTTTCAAATTACAGATGCCGATGGTACCGAAACCAAAGAAGTTAAAGCAGGTGTATCTTGGAGTAAAGACCAGGTAAGTACGCATGAAGTGGTTAATGTGGGAAATACCACATCTGTATACCTGATTGTAGAGTACAAATAATTAAAGTCTCCAGGACACCACATATACTGAAGATTAAGATTAATTATCAATACATACTTTAGAATTAAGTAACTCGCAAAATCTTTTCCATTTTACGTCCTTTCGCTAATTCGTCCACCAACTTATCTAAATATCTAACTTGTCGTGTCAAGGGAGTTTCGATTTCTTCAATTCGGTAACCACAAATTACTCCTTTAATAAGAGTCGCATTTGGATGTAAATTTGCTTTTTGAAAGAATGTTTCAAATGTCACTTTATCTATTATAAATTCTTGTAGTTTGTTTTCATTAAAACCAGTAAGCCATTCAATTACCTGATGTAGTTCGTCTTTTGTTCGGCCTTTCTTTTCTACTTTGCTGATATAGTGTGGGTAAACCGAAGCAAATGTCATTTTTGCGATACGTTCATTGTGCTCGGGAGTTGTTTTCATAAGGTGTATTTTTTTAGCTTTTTATACAGAGATAAAACCATCAATTCTATCTTTACTTTATTAAATTGATGGCGTTATCGCTTGTAACTAATTAGATTTATTTCAAATATAAATCGAAATAATCTGTTACTTTTTGCATTAAATGCACTCTATCTTTTCCTCGAACATTATGCTCATAACCTGGGTAAACAAAGTAATCTACCTGCACACCATTGCTTACTGCATTTCTTAAAAAATCGATGGAATGTTGCCAAACCACTATATTATCATCAGTTCCATGAATTAACAATAATTTTCCTTTTAGATTTTGAGTTTTATCTAATAAGCTGGTTTTAGCATAACCTTCTGGATTGGTTTGTGGGGTGTCCATATAGCGTTCACAATACATAATTTCATACATACTCCAATCCATAACCGGGCCACCAGCAACACCTGCTTTAAAAACATCTGGCTGTAATAGCATGAACGACGTGGTCATAAAACCACCATAACTCCAACCGTGCATTCCCATTTTGTCTCCATCTACAAATGGAAGTGATTTTAAATAATCTACACCAACCATTTGGTCTTCCATTTCCACTTTTCCTAATTGTCTAAAAGTTACTTGTTCAAATTCCAATCCGCGATTGCTGCTTCCACGTCCGTCCATAACCCAAACTACATAACCATTTTGAGCCATATAATCGTACCATAGATTTCCACTGGCAGGGAAACGATTTATATTCATCTGTGCATGTGGACCGTTGTATAAATACACGATAACCGGATATTTTTTGTTGGCATCAAAATTTGTTGGATAAATCATCCTTCCATATAAATCTGTCCCATCATCTGCCTTTAAAGTTACATTTTCAACTTTAGGCATATCATACTCTGCTAATGGGTTTTTTGCCGTCAATAAGTTTTTCTTGAATTTTTTATCCGTAGAATATACATCAATTTTTCTAGGGGTTGTGCTGTTCATCCAAGTATCCAGAACATAGGTTCCATTTGAATTTACCGAAGGGAAATGGTACCCGGCATCGCTATCTAAACGTTCCATATTACCGTTTTTCCAATTTACAGCATACAGATGTTTTTCCATAGCACCGTCTTTTGTAGCTGTAATTAATAATTGATTTGATGTTTCATTTTTACCTGAAATATCATTAACCAACCATTGACCACTAGTAATTTGGTTTAGTAATTTTCCATTCAAATTATAACGATATAAATGCATAAATCCATCACGTTGACTCCACCAAACAAATTCTTTTCCATTAGGTAAAAAGTACAAATCATGTTGTGGTTCTACGTATTTTTCACTTTTTTCTTCAAATAAGGTTTTTATAAATTTTCCTGTTTGAGCATTGTATTGATTTAATTTCATGTGATTTTGATCCCGATTTAAAACAGCAATATAAATGGATTTTTCATCTGGGGCCCAAGTTACACAGGTTAAGAACTGCTCTTTAGGTTCTCCGGTTTCAAGAAAAATAGTTTTTTTAGTCTTCGGATTATAAACTCCTAAGGTTACATGATGAGAATCGCGTCCGGCAAATGGATATTTAATGTTTTTATTGACAGCTGGAGTTTTTGACCAATCGATAATTGGGTAATCGTTTACCATGGTTTCGTCCATTCTGTAAAAAGCGAGTAAATTTCCTTTAGGTGAAAAGAACATCCCTTTACTGATTCCAAATTCAAATTGATGAACAGCTTTCCCGTTTGTAATACCGTATTTTCCGTCTTCGGTTATTTGATGGGTTTGTTTATTCCCATCCAATAAATACAAATTGTTATCTACTACATAAGCAAACGAACTGGTTGCAGATTCAAATTCTTGAACTTCTGTATTTTCTGGAATAGTTAATAGTTTTTCGGATGACTTCGTTTCTCGATTCCAAATCATAAAATCTTGAGCATTTCTATAAGACGCTGTGTTTTTATCGATCCAGCTAAAGGAAGGAACAGATTTCATATCTGTAAACTCATTAGAGCGCGCCAGAGTATCTGTTTTTAAAGATGGAAGTGTTCTTTGCACCAAAGCATTTCCATAGGAAGTTTTAACGGCTTCGGTGAAACTATTTTCATCTGGAATCCATTTTAATTGCGATAAACTTTCTACTCTTAGATTGGTTCCTAAGCCTATTACGGCATCTTCCATAGTTAATTGTTTGTCTTGAGCTAGAACTGAAAGACTGGCGAAAAGGGCTATTGCTAAACTATAATTTTTCATATACTTATTTTGAATGGCTAAATTTAAGGAAAACTCAGGAGATAAATGGCTTCGTGCTGCTTAGTTTTAAAGGATTTGTTTCTAGTATTTATAAGGAACACTAATTAAACAAATCTTTTTGTTTTTTTAACTTGGGTATAGACGAACGGGTTCTTGGAAGTTGTCTGGTACTAATTAGTTTAATTCTTCTTTATTGTACTTAATCTTTTTGTGCATTAATATTTTAATTAGATATATTATTGGCAATGCAATAAATAATATTGGCAAAAAAGGATACAAATATTTGTTATAATCAGTGTCGTTGCCAAGACCATTCAATATTGAGGCTATAGTTATTAGTAAACACATTATACTGATAAAAAGTCCTAATATCCGTAACATTTGAGTTGACATTTTATAGTTGTATTCAATATTTTTGTTACTAATTTCAGAAGGGTAGTTAAAAAGCCAAGGATATTGATTCAATTTATAAAGTACTATACCGATAATTCCAAAAACTATTGGACTTATCCATAAAAGGTCTTTTGTTCCCAATCCGTCATTGTCTTTTGAAGGCCAATTAAAGTAAATAGGAAGTTTTTCAGGCAGTTGGTTGTAATAAACTCCAATCAATATAGCAGAAATCAAAATCAGAGCAAAAGTCAGAGCTTCAATTCCTTTATCAATGTTATTTTTCCTAATTTTAATTTTTGGACGACTCATTTCTCATATTATACTCTACGTGATTGTGTATGCTTTTGTTGCGTGTATTAAGCAACTAATTTAGCAAATACAACCCGAATAGAAAATCCGTGAAGATTTTCGTAAGTAGGCTTGAACTATCCAACAAGTATTTTATAATTCATATTTCCATTTTTGAGTTTCATTGTCAAATGCAATACTAAAACCTCTCATATTAGTCACAGGTATATTTGTTTCTTTGTGCCTTTTTATTTCCCATTTCGAAATTTTACTAACCAATTCTATAGCATCTTTTTGAAATTCGGTTAGAGGTTTACTAATTGACACTTCAAAATTGGTTGGAAGGTTGAAATTAGAATCAATTTCGGTTTTATATCCTCTTTAAGTTGTCACATAAATTAAGTTACCATTTTTATCAATAAGTAGTCTTAAGAATGAATGAGGCTTTTCATAGTTCTTTATTTTTCCAAGTTTTAAAATCGAGTCTGTATTTGTAATTGGTTGAGGATAATTAAAGTCTTTTTCTACAAAGTATATATATTTTTCAAGTTTAAAAGAATCTCCATTGTCTAATACTCTTTGTTCTTTTTCTGAAATTGTTCTTTTGTCAATTGATCTTGAATTTGTACAGTGAAATCCAAAAGTTAATTTATCATTACGAAAGTGTGCATAAATAAGCCAATTCTCGTTTTTTTTTACATTCCAATCACATGATGTAAAGACTCCAGTATATTTTCCTTCCGATTTTAAGGTGAATTCCAATGTTTTCAGATTGTCACCATTTTTGTAATGTTTTGAGATGTCAAATGTAATTGTATAAGTGAGGGAATCAGAAGCGTATATTTTAGAAACAGCTTTTCCCTCAAAAACATATTCAGCTGTATAGAATTCCATTATAGGTTTCGGCACGTCACAACTAGAAGCAAATGTTTTTGTGAAAATCAGAGTCAATATTAATGTCGCTATGATTTTTTTCATATTTGTGCCAACGTCTCTGTATATGGCTCGTAGCGTGCAAATTAGAAAATTATTTTCGGATTGAGCACAAGCCAGATTTTTAAATTTTACTTATTATCTTTTTTTTATCAATAAGCCAAATTTAAAAATTTGGCGACTTTCCAAATATACCTTAACTTTGTTTGAGCAACTAACTAGTTATGAGCTGCATACATTGTTGTGCGTGGGCCTTCCCGTTACAGGTTACCGTACATTAATTTTTAATTACAATTTTTCCACAGTTGATTTCATAGTTATTAAGTTTATAAATAAGTTCATCTTTCTGTAATTCAAATCCTGCTCTTATTGTTCCGTTTACACCTTCGTCAGAGATTACAACCGAATAGAAAAGATAAGAGCTATTTGGTTCAATTACTGTTTTCAATTTAGATGGCTTATTTATGTTTTCGTCAAGGAAACTTATTATATCCAATCCGTAATTCGGTAATTTTTCTTTCTCAAGAGTCATTTCGTTATTTGGTATAAACAAATTGAAGTTTATTTTAGGCTCTGAAGGTATTACAAACGAATTAGCTGAAAAATCTACTTCTAATTCCAAATTAGAAGATGCTTTGTTTGTAATACAAGTCCAAAATGTTACGTAAACAAATTCTTTTCCGTTGCTCGTTGTAAATCTTTGTCCGCCTTTTGGATAACTATTCTGAATTGTAATGCCTTTATTAACTCCATTATCATATTCAAATTCGGTATGGAAATTTTGTCCAATTAAAGTATTAGAGAGCAGAAAAAGAGTGAAAATGATGTGAAATTTCATTGGGCTATATGTTTTTTTTAGCTTACGCAAAACGGTCTCAGCTATGAGTAGTTGCGTGGGTTAGCACTTAACTTTATAAGTATATACCAAACTAAAAATCAACGAGTCCCGATAACTATCGGGATTCGTAATTAGGCTTGCACTAGCAATTAATTTTATACGGTGCTGGCACTTGTTTTTAATTTATTTTTAACAATTAATGTTCCTGTAAATATTAGCATGCCAATACTAGACAATAAATGTACTTTTTTGAAATCCATATTCAATTCAGGGAAAAAAAGCAAAGCTATTCCTGCATTAACCGATAAGTGAAATAAGAGCGCAACTAAAACACTGCCTTTTGAATTAATTACTAACCAAGTGATTATTATTGACAAACAGATTAGCATTAGAAAATAAGCTAATACAGGTAAAAAAGAAATTGATTCTCCGCTAACTAAAGTGCCAAATGGTGCCCACCAAAGTGGGATATGCCAAATGAACCATATAACACCAATTATGATTGCACTTTTTAAGTTTGTATATTCTTTTTGTAATTCGGGTAATAAAAAACCTCTCCAACCAAGTTCCTCTCCCAAAGGCCCAGCATAAAATCCAGCCCACAATATAGACGGAATCGAAAGAAAAGCCATTAGGTCAAAACTACCAATATCTCCAATGAATATGTTATAAAGTCCAATTCCAAAAATGACAAAAGTTATCGGTAAAATAATAATGTATAAATAATTTTTAAAGGGAACGTTCCAAATAAATAATTTCTTTAGTAAATTCAATACACCTTTAATTCCGTCAAAGATAAAAGTTGTTAAAATAGCACTAATTGTCGGTCCATAAAGACCAGTAAAAAAGAATATTAAAAATTTTCCAATCGATTCTTGATTAATTCCATCTGTAAGAATGTTTAAGCCAATAAACCAAAAAGTCCAAGACCAAATGATGGTCATTAATAAAAAAATATAAGTTTTTTTGTTATTCATATTTCAGGACGGGTCAAATTAAGTGCCAACGGATTTGTGTATGAAAAGTGTGTGTTTGTGTCAGCGGATTTTCGGAACGAAAATCAGATGAAAGCAAGTACGCACTTTTCTTTTATTTAGCATTAAACTACGCATTTTTATATAAGGTGTTGGCAAACGTTATTTTATTCTTTCAATATCGTTTAATTGCCAGCTTTTGTCGAAAAACTCTTTTTTGGGAGCATAAAGTCTAAAATATGGAAACCAACCTTCGTCTATATTTGTCTGCATCCAATTGTTGTGAAATTCACTTGGCACTTTACTGTCGTCTGGACCAAAGTAAAGGTCTACAGAACCATCATCATTAAATACCAAACGTTCATCTCTAGAGTCTCTGTTAGCATCAATAAACTCTGTTATTTCAGAGCGTATTAATCCACGCGTGTGTTCACTATAAGGTGTAAGAGACCAAAACTGCTCGAAAGGTGCATTAGCAGGAATAGTCAACTTATAAGTTTCTCCACCTTTCAAGAAGTCACCATCGCTATCACGCTTTGTACTTAAATATACTTGTCCTTGACCTGGCGTTTCTGTTTTCATACCCTTAGTGGTGGTTACAGCCTCATAAAACCAAGCTGCTCTTTCGTCTGTATAGTAACGCACACTATCTTCTTGTTCAATAGGGAAGTCAATTAAACGGTACCAGTTGGTGCCTTCATAGTAAGGCTTAGCAAAATAAGGCTCCATAGCATTGGCACGTGCGGTAAGTTCTCCAAGTCTTCCACCTTCTTCTAGAATGTTTTTGATCTTTTCTGATGGCTCAAAAGGTTCGCCATCCATTATGCCGAAGTAATGAAGCCATTCCATATACGCTTTGTCACGGTCTCTAACGGGTTCATTTTGTATTGCTCGGTGTAGCATTTCAAAATATTTTAATCCAATAGGAGCTTGTCCGTACCAATCTTTATCGGCTTTAAAAACAAACTTAGTATCGTGGTTGTCATTCTTCAGAGGATATACTTTAACCATATCTGTAAACTCTTTTATAGCCTCATCTCCTGGTTCTAATACCCTGAATCCAACACTTAATTTATTGGTTCGTGATTGAAAAATAAAGTCTCCTTTATCTTTAAAGTCTTCAGGGTTATCATTAGGACCTACAATAACATATTTTCCTCCGTTTCCTTTATCTGGCCCAGTAAGCCCCATATCGCATACCGGATATTCCCACCAGTCCATAATTGCGGAAGCATAATTTCCTGCCGGCATTTCAATAACTATTGGGCCAGTTTTTACTAAATCGGGCCATCCAAAAATGTAGGGTGTGGTTGCATTTGAAGTTACAATTCCTGTATTTTCTTTTAGTGTGGTATAAACAACAAATTCGGGACCGTTGGTGCCAAAGGCGTTTTCTTGTCCTTCTTTCCAAGCTTGGAACTGAATAGTAGGCAAACTCCAAAGTACTAATTCCGACGCCCGCTGAATATCGCGGACTTCATAAATTCGCTTCATCGATTCATCCGTTGGGTAGGTGTTGTCTAATTCAATTGTTCCTATGGAAGAATTCAATTTTTGACTGCCTATTAAATCAGAATCGATAATTGAATCGGTCTCAACCGATTCTGTCTTTGTTTCTTTTTGATTGCAACTAGTTATAAAAAAAAGACTTAGTGCAATGATTGACAGTTTACTAATAGTGCTCATTATTGATATCTTTTAGATTGATTGTTAGTTTAAATTATATTACTCGTTGAATGTTTCATTAATGTATGCCAACGGTTTTCTTTACTTTATCACTGTTATTAAAGTAGTGATTATATTTACTAAGAAACAAGAGGAGAACAAAAACGTTTTTATTTACTTTTTGTATAATCACATTCATCTTCGATTACTACTTTTTTGTCAATTCTTGTAAAGTTTATTAATTTTTCTTTTGAATCTAAATTTCCATAAAAGTCAATTAAATATCTTTCCTTAAAAATTCCATTTGGAACGTTTTTTTTGCTTTTCCATTCCTCATAAGCAGTTGGAAAATAAAAAACAGGTAAGTGAAATTCAGTTTTCTCTTCAATAATATAGAATTCTGTTGCAAGTTTTTTTCTTTTTTTCTTTCTAGGTTTTATAGAGGTCAATTTATATTTATTGTATTCATTTCCGTTAATTATTGTATCATTCAGATTCAGAAAATCATATTCTTTAATTCGAAACTTAAATGGATTATGATAATTTCTGACATAGTCACAACCTATATTAATAAATTCAGCTTTATTTAAATCAGATTTTAAGAAATTGACATTAAATGATAGTCCATTTTCATCTTTAAAGTCCATTGTGTAATTCAAACTATCCAACTCTGTAACAACTGCTAAATAATTATTTCTTCTTGAATTTGTCAGGTAGAATCTTTTTATGGTTTTTTCAACAGAATCATTATATGTTGTAAATTCATACTCGATTAAATAGTCAAAGACATATTGTTTTTGTGAAAAACAATATGTCGATATAAGTAAAAATGTTATTATTAAGAATGGTTTCATCAAATGTTTTGTAACGTGTTTGTGTATGATTTCGTTGCGTGTTTAAGCACTAAAGTTAGCAAATAAATCACAGATAGAAAGTCCGCAAGGACTTTCGTAAGTAGGCGAGAACTAGCAATGAATTATACACGTCTTAAGTTTGATTTTATTTTTCAAAATTTTTTATCAAATGATTTTCCGTTAAACTTATAAACTCCTCTATCTGCCATTCCAAAAAGTAAAATTTTGTTTTTATCCAAGTATATATCCCAAATCATTTGGGATTTTAGTTTTTCATCAATTGTAAAGTTTGTCAAAGATTCACCATTATATTTCCAAACTCCTGAATCTCTATCTGCAAACCAAATATTCCCTTCATTATCTTCCTCAATTGCAAAAACGGATTGAAGTCCTGTATTTTTGGTGGTTTGACCGTTTTGGGTGTTAGATTTAAACTCTTTCATTGGAATTAATTTTCCTTGTTCCTTCGAAAAGTGTATTGTCGAATCTCCACTTTTTAGGATTACACCAATTCCATTATTTCCTATCCAAATTCGACCTTTTGAATCTACTAATACACTTCTTATGTGTAAAACTTCATTGTCTTTAAGTTTTAGGCTTTTATGGTCATAAATATTTGTCGTTTTGCCATCGTAATTGAATAATGCTGAATAGGTTGCTATCCAAACTTTACCGTCTTTATCTTTTGAGATACCTGTAACACCATAAGATTTATTCGGATTATCATTTTTAGGTTTTGGGAAAATTAGATAGTTCATATTAATTCCATCAAAACGGTTTATTCCATCTTCTTCTCCTGCATAAAACCATAAATTTCCATCTGTAGCATTCCAATCTAATTTCGGGGAATAAGATTCACTTAAATAATTCGTGAAGTTTTCTCTATTGTAACTACACACACCTTTGTCAGTTCCAATCCAAATTATTCCGTTTTTATCTTCTTGAATTGAACGAATTTGATTGCTTGCTAAACCGTCGTTTGTTGTGAAGTATTCAAAAGTTTTTCCATTATAATGGCTAATACCTTCGTTATGACTTCCAAACCAATAATTACCTTTACTGTCTTGAAAAATAGCACGTATACCAGAAGCAAATTTCAAGGTGTCGGTTTTTGAAGTGTTTAATAATTCAGTTTTATTTACTTCTTTTTCGATTGATTTCTTTTCAAGGCAGGATAAATTCAGAGTTAATATAAGTATTAGATAAATCAATTCTATTTTTATGTTCATTTCGGTTTTTTCTTATATGACGCTATAAAAACTAATATAGTCGTTTATCATTTATACTTCGAGGATATTGGATGTTTTGTTAGCCTCTAATCATCTAGTCATCTAATCCTCTAATCCTTTAACTCTTCCAATTGCAAATTATAATCGTATTGCAAATCTTCGTGAAGGTTAGTGACTATTTTTTTAATTCTTAAAATCTGTCTGTCATATATATTGGTCAAAGTGACATTACGTTTTATAGAAGGTGAAAAATCTTTTAGTTTATTGCAAAAGTAGAGGAGGAGTTCAACTTCAGTTTCTTTCTTTAAAGAATATCTGCTAAACTTTTTTATAAGCCTTAAAATCTTCCGAACGCTTTTTTTAATATAGAAATAACTGTCTGTATTTATGCTTTCGAATTGTAAATCTAATTCCTGTTTTACAGTTTCTATATAACCTGTTTCGTCATGTGATTCAAATAATAAATAGGTAAGAAGCTCTTTGTTTTCCTTTTTGAATTTAGACAAACGCAAACAGAGCTCCATAAGTTCTTCTTTAGAACGATGCTGTAATTCTTTCTTGATGGTGACTACGGAGACTGCTTTCATACTAATTCCCAGAAAATCGAGGTTCTTTTAATTAAACATAGAAATTTTTAGTTATTCTTATCAATGGCATATTTTCCAGGACCAGTTAGAAAGATAACTAGAAAGCCAACTAAATACAATAGCGCTTTTTCCTTTGTACCAAAATCGTCTGGGGCATGAACTATAAATGCAGCAACAAACATGGTTATAGCAGCAGGAATAGCCGCTAACTTGGTTTTTAAACCAATAATTATTAAAATTGGAGCAATTACTTCTCCAATTAAAGCAAGGATTAAGGATAGTGTTGGCCCTACACCAATGGGATCTCCAAATTCTATGGGACTTGAAAAAAGGCGTTCAATTTTTGGAATGCCATGTGTTAGCATAAAGCCGCCAAAACCGAGTCTGGCAATTAATAAGGCTAAGTCGTAGTAGTTTTTTTTCATTTTTAGTTTTTTTAGTTGTGATAAATATATAAAAAAAAGACCTCATAAGGTTTTAAACTCATGAGGTCTTTTATGATACTTTTAATCCTTAATTATCTCAATTTTGGAAAATTAGAAGGATTCGCTTCATGCATCACCTTATACACAGCTTCAAACACATCTTCTACAGAAGGCTTAGAGAAATAATCTCCATCTGTTCCATAAGCTGGTCTATGTTGTTGTCCTGTTAAGGTTTCTGGTTTGCTGTCTAAATGTTTATAGGCGTTTTGTGTGTTTAAAACTTCATTTAAAATAAAAGCAGAAGCACCTCCTGGAACATCTTCGTCAATAACCATCAAACGATTGGTTTTTGCCACACTCTTAACAATATCCTGATTTAAATCGAAAGGTAATAAGGACTGAATATCTATAATTTCAGCATCAATCCCAACTTCCTGGAGTTCTTTTGCAGCCTGCTCAATAATTCTTAAAGTAGAACCATAAGACACTAAAGTAATATCTTTTCCTTCACGAATGGTTTCAACCACACCAAGAGGCGTTTTAAACTCTCCAATATTACTAGGCATTTTTTCTTTTAATCTATACCCATTTAAACATTCTACAATTAACGCAGGTTCGTCGCTTTCTAAAAGCGTGTTATAAAAACCAGCAGCTTTGGTCATGTTTCTTGGAACTAGAACATGGATGCCACGAACTAAATTAATTACACCTCCCATTTGAGAGCCAGAATGCCAGATACCTTCTAGTCTGTGACCACGAGTTCTGATAATTAATGGTGCTTTTTGACGTCCGTTTGTTCTGTATTGCAGCGTTGCTAAATCGTCGCTCATAATTTGAAGCGCGTATAGAATATAATCTAAATATTGAATTTCAGCAATAGGACGCAAACCTCTTAAAGCCATTCCAATACCTTGTCCAAGAATGGTTGCTTCACGAATACCAACGTCCGATACGCGAAGTTCGCCATACTTTTCTTGCATACCTTCAAGTCCTTGATTAACGTCTCCAATATGTCCGGCGTCTTCTCCAAATACTAAGGTTTCAGGATATTTTCCAAAAATAGCATCGAAGTTATCTCTAATCACTAATCTGGCATCGACCTCTTCGCTATTATCATCATAAGTTGGTTTTACTTCTTTGATATTTAAAACCGATTTTGGCGATTCGCTATATAAATAAGAGCTGTATTTAGGTTGGATCTCTTCAAAATAAGAATTAATCCAATTGACTAATTGTGTTTTTTCTGCTGAAGTTTCGCTTACCACATAACGCAAAACTTTTCTGGCCGTAGAAAGAATATCTTTTCTAATAGGTTCTTTAATTTCGGCTAAATCGTTTTTAAGTTTTGTGATAAAAACATTGTTTGTACTAGAACTGGCAACGGTTTCTATAAGCGATAATAGTTCCTGTTGCTCTTGTTTTAAAGGTTGTACGAAAGCTGTCCATGCTGCTTTTTTACCTTCACGAACTTCCTTTTTTATACTGCTTTCAATGTCTTTTAACTCATCATCCGTAGCAATGCCATTTGCAATCATCCATTCACGGAGCTTCACATTACAATCGTATGCTGCTTCCCATGCTAAACGGTCTTCATTTTTATAACGTTCGTGAGAACCAGAGGTTGAATGACCTTGTGGTTGGGTTAATTCATTCACATGAATTAAAACAGGCACATGTTCTTCTCTGGCAATTTTTGAAGCTTTTTGGTAGGTTTCCACTAAAGCTGGATAATCCCAGCCGTTTACACGTAAAATTTCGAAACCTTTATTGTCTTCATCTCTTTGAAATCCTTTTAAGATTTCAGAAATATTTTCTTTTGTTGTTTGATGTCTAGCGTGCACCGAAATTCCGTATTCATCATCCCAAACACTCATAACCATAGGTACTTGTAAAACCCCTGCAGCGTTGATGGTTTCAAAAAATAAGCCTTCGCTGGTACTGGCATTTCCTATAGTTCCCCAAGCGACTTCATTTCCATTTTCAGAGAAGTTAGTGGTATCAATTCCATTTACTTGTCTGTATATTTTAGATGCTTGAGCCAAACCTAATAAACGGGGCATTTGCCCAGCAGTAGGAGAGATGTCGGCACTAGAATTTTTCTGTTTAGTTAAATCTTTCCAGTCACCGTTTTCGTCCAAACTATGTGTTGCAAAATGCCCGCCCATTTGTCTTCCAGCAGACATAGGATCGTGTGCAATATCTGGATGACCGTATAAACCAGCAAAAAACTGTTGGATATTTAGTTCTCCAATAGCCATCATAAAGGTTTGGTCTCTGTAGTATCCTGAACGGAAATCACCATTTTTAAAGGCTTTAGCTAAAGCTAATTGCGGTACTTCTTTTCCATCGCCAAAAATTCCAAACTTTGCTTTTCCAGTAAGTACTTCACGACGTCCTAATAAGCTACACTCGCGAGAGGTGACAGCTAATTTATAGTCGTTTAAAACTTCAGTTTTAAAGTCTTCGAAAGACAGGTCTTTTTGTACGTCTGGATTTGTCTGCATGGTTCTTATTTTAAAGACACAAATTTAGGCAATATTTGTGTGTTTTGCAATTTGGAAAACCGTTAAAGATTTATCAAATTATCAGTGATTAGAGTAAAATATAACAAAAAACTGAAAGATTGTTAGTTATTTTCGAAATGGTTAAAAATATGTTATTGGAAATACACGTTTAGAAATTGGACGATTTTAAATTTTCCTTACTTATAGATTATTACCTATTTAATTGTTTTATAAAATATGAAGGATAAATGCCTTTTTCTTTAAAAAAAGATTTAGAAAAAGACTCGGCTGTATTAAAGCCAACCTCTTCAGCAATAGCTTTAATAGTGTAATTTCTGAAACTCTTATCCCTTATTAATTTGTCTATGGAATAAGCAATTCTTAAATTATTTAAATAATTTGAAAATGATTCTTCTTTATAATAATTAACAATTTTTGATAAATAAGTAGAGTTTGTATTTAGCTTTTTGGAAATACTATTTAGTGTAATACCATTCTTTAAAAAGTCTTTGTTTTTTTCAAAAGAATCTAATTTTGCTAATAAGCCATCAATAACATCTTGTGGTATGTTCAGTTCATTATCTATTTTTAAATTATCATTGACTTTGACCGCTTTTTTTAATTCTATTTTATTAGATATAATATCCATATATCGTTTCTTATAAATCTTTTGTTTTATATAAAACAATATGATGATACAAATAGCAATAAAAATGATAACACCTAAAACGGTATATGTAATGGTCCTTTTTGTAATGTTTTCATTAAGAGTTTTTTGTAGTTTTTCCCTTTCTCTTTTTAGTTTTGGAATTTCATGTTTTTTAACAATTTCGGTTTCAGAGTATTTATAGTTTAAATCTAAAATACTATCTACTGTGATTAGTTTTTTTACACTTTCTAACTGTTCTTTCTCGGTTTCGTTTTCTGAATAGTAATTAAATAATGTTTTATAAACATCTCTTAATTCTATAAACGGGTTATTGGTAATTTGGTATAATGAATCCACTTGATTATATGTTATAATAGCTTTTTTATTATCACTTTCTTGATAAATTTTAGCGATATAATATAAACACATAGCAAGTCTATCATTATCCTCTATTTTTGGTTGTAGCTTTATAAGACTATCTAAAGCTTGGTTATATTTTTTCTGAAAATATAAGGCACTACCACTTGTTAGCAGAAATCGCTGATACATCACTTTTTTGTCATATTTGCGACTTAAATCAATTCCTGCTTTAGTATAGATAAGTGCGGAATCAGTTTCTTTATCTCTCAAGTAGGTTTTAGACAAATCATCCAAAGCAATTAAATAGTCATTCTTATAATTGTTTAAATAATTGGGTTGTTTTTGAATATACTGTAATTGTTCTTTAAATATATTTAGTGCTTCTTTATAATCACCAAAATTGTATTTTATCCCACCAATAAACTGCTTAATTTCAATTTGTTGTTTTAGATTGTTATTCTTTACGGCATAGGTTTCTGCTTCTAAATATTCATTTATAGCCTTTTTATCTTCTCCATGATTATAATGGAAATAGCCTTTTATCATAAAACCTAAGGCAGGATAATAAATATGGTTTAAATGACTTGTTAGATTAATAATACTATCTGAATATTTTACAGCATCTTCATAATTACTAATATTAGACAGGTAGAAATAGCTATCTGCAATTTTTATGGTATCCTTTTCTTTTTTTGCTTTTTTAAGATGTGTTTCAGCATATATGATGGCTAAAGAATCTATATCAATATTGTCATAAAACCCTTTTTTAAGTTCACTATAAGATAAAAATTCAAGTGATTCCTTTTGTGAGTTTTGACCAAAGACACCTATATCTAGATATAATGTAATAAATAAAAAAATAAGAAATTTAAATTTCATTAGTTTGGATTAAATGGGATGCGAAATTTACAAATTAAGACTCGGTTTTTATAAAAGACGACATACTTAGTTTGTTAACACTTATAAATAGGAATATATTTATCAAAGAAATTAAAATAATACCTTTTATGAAAACAACTATTACAATTGCTCTATTATTTATTTCTATAACTTCTTTTGCTCAGCAAAACGATAATATTTGGAAAAGTGAAATTAATTTTGATATCGGAATTACACTTTCAACACTTTTAAAAATTGAGAAAAAGAATAATCATTTCACAATTACTTCACCAAAAAATGCTGATATAAGAATGTTTGGCGGCTATAAAGCAAGATTAGGAAGATTGTTTGGAAAAAGTCCAATAAAAGGAATTATTGTAACAATTAAGGGGAAACAAAAAGGTGACAGTTTATATGGAGACACAAAAATCCCAGTTATTGGCAAACTACAATTTAAAGGAATCAACACAGATAAAGTATTAAATGGTCAACTTATACAAAATGAAATTATTATAGGCTCATTAAAAGGAGTTAATTCATCAGAAAATCATAACAATTATTCTCATCTTTTACCTAAAATTTTAGAAATTACACAAAATAATATTTATTCTAAAAAAAACCTACAAACTAAAGAATGGAAAAAACATCAAAAAAAACTTAAAAACCTTTTCAAGAAGGCACAAGATGATATTGAATTATTTTTAGGTTTCAATATGTTAAGTTCTAGGCTTTCTTTTAGTCACTATAACTTATATGTTGGAAGTTTGGATGAAGGAAATGAAACTAATAACACAGAAGAAATAGAAGAAACTGGTTCAACCATAGTTTTTGAAGAAAAAAATAATAATACTGCATATTTAAAAATTAAAAACTTCAGTTCTTCTCAAAAAGACTTATCAGAAATTTTACCAAAAATTGTTAATAGAAATTATCAAAATTTAATTATTGATATAAGAGACAATGGTGGAGGTGGAATTGAAGCTGCATTTGAATTTGCCAAATATATAGTTAAAGAAGATATTGATGTTGGTTATTTCGTTACTAATAAATTAGATTATTCAGGGTTTATGCCAGATTTATTCAAAACATTACCCGAACTACAACCAATTTCAACCAACGAATTTGGGAAGTATTTGAAATCGGAGAAAGGTGCAAAACTTATTTTTGAAAAGCCAAACAATAACACTTTTTCAGGGAAGTTATATGTTTTAACAAATAAAAATACAGGTAGTACTTGCGAACCCATAGCCTATGTTTTAAAGAAAAAGAAATTAGCAACTATTATCGGTGAAAATACAGCTGGTGCTATGCTCGCTGCTAGTCCTTTTAAGGTTTCTGATAAGTATATACTATCTTTACCTATTGCTGATTTTTATACTTACGATGGAATTCGTCTCGAAGGAATTGGAGTTAAACCTAATATTGAGACCGAATCAGAAGATGCACTAAAAAAAGCAATGGAAATAATTAGCAAATAACTACAGAGAGCACTATATATAATCTATGGTATGGTGCGAGCCTGCTTGCTTAAAATCTCGCGGATTTTCTATTGGGTTTGTATTTGCTAAACCAAGAACAAATCAAATACAAACTGTTCAAAGTAACATAGAAGACTGCAACCTTGGTTTTTAAAAAGGAACTTATGAAATTGTAGTAACTAAATGGAATGAGTCTTATAAGTTTTAGGAAACTGTAAATTGACTATTTTTTATTAAAATTGATTAAACTAAAAATTAAATACATTATGAAAAAAATCTTATCGTTTATCGTCTTAGCATGCATTTGCAATGTTTTTTTTGCACAAGAATCAAATTCAATTAACACGTTCTATGTGAATGTGTTTATAAACCATAATAAAGATATTAGAATAGAATCCAATCTTGTAGAAACGGATGATATTGGAAATGAAGTAAAAAATATAGTTTATAACCATTCATTCAAAGTAGACGAAAAAGTGGTTTACAGGATTTATACAGACAAAGATGTTGACTTAGGTTACATTATGGATACAGAGCAAAAAATGATTGAAGCCTACAGTTACAACGTAAAACGAGAAAGGTATCTTTTAGAAACTGAAAAAACGAATATTGATGGTTCAAACTGGTTTGAAAAGTTAGACCGATTTGAGATTAAGCCTGTAGGAAGAGGTTAAAAACTAAAACTGAAGTTTGTTACCCTGTTGTTTTCCCTTAACTTGTATATTTTATGAAAAACTATTTCACTATAATTCTACTTCTATTTCAATCTATTTTGTTCTCCCAAAACAAAGTCCAAGAAAGTAGTGCTTTGTTTGATAATAATAACTATTTCCACGAATTACAACAAGAAAAATTCTTTTTGCATACCAACAAAACCACTTATTTTACAAGCGAAACCATTTGGTGGAAAGCTTATGTAGTAAGCGATTTTAGTAACAAGACCATTACCAATACAACCAATTTGTATGTTAATTTTTACGATGCAAATATGAAATTAATATCCCAACAATTATTTTATTGTGAAAACGGAATAGCCAATGGTGAAATAACACTGCCAGATTCTTTAGATACAGGAGAATATTTTATAAATCTGGACACAGCTTGGAATAAAAACTTCGATAACAAATACATAGTTCCTATTTACATCATTAATTCTGCAACAACATCAACTTCTGAGGAAGACATTAAAGTAAATGAAACAGATGCACTAATTATCACTTTTTATCCAGAAAGTGGAAGCCTTCTAAATAATACAACAAATATAGTTTACCTCACTCTTCATAATAATGAGTCCTTTTTAGCCGAACAAACAGTAACTATAACAGATAATACAACCCATAAAACAATAGCAAATTTCACTACCAATAAGCATGGTCATGCTAAATTTAATGTGTTTTGTCAAGCAAATAATACTTATAAGGCTACAGTTATATACAAAGATAAAGTCTATACAGAACCATTGCCAATTGCTTTAGATTCTGGCGTACTTATTCATAAAAAAGAACAATCAAATAAGTTATCTAGTCAAGATTTTACCATCGAATTTAGTGAAGATTTACTCAATCAATATCACAAGAAGACATTTTTTGCAACCATACACAGAAACCAAAAATTGCTTTATATTTTACCCTTTGAGCTTAATAAAAAGCATAAAAAATATGTATTGCCTATTGACATAAAAAATCTATTTAATGGGTTTAATACCATAACTCTATTCAATGCCAAAAACCAACCACTTGCAGAACGTCATTTTTATGTAGAAACTAAGCAAATGATAGACATTGAAACTATTCAAAATAAAATAACAAAAGATTCTGTAATCCTCAATTTTCAATTGAAAAACAGTTATAAAAACACCAATTTAAGTATTTCGGTATTGCCAAAAGACACAAAACTAATTACAAATGCTAGTAATATTTTAGATGCCTTTTTATTAGATCCATATTTAAAATCCAATAATCATCCTATAACAGATTTGTTAGATGCAGATTTAGACATCCTGTTGCAAACACAATCAAAACAAACAGGAACACATACTTTTAATAATTCACCACCAATTTATTCAAACGCAAAAGGCTTAAGCATCAAGGGAAGTATCAATACAGAAGTCAAAAATGCCTATAAGGTTTTGTTAACATCAACAGAAAATGAAATATTAGAAGTAACAGAGGTAAAGCAAGACAAGTCGTTTTTGTTTTCTAATTTAATTTTAAAAGATAGTTCAGATTATAAATTGGCTTTATTAGATGAAAAAGGAGCTATTGTAAAAGCAGGTATTTATGTCTATAAGCAAAACGAAAATTATAAGGCAGATAGTTTGCTGATCTACAACAATGAACAGTTCCTAACTGCTAAAGAAAAAGTAGAAGCAATTGAAAATACTCATACAGATGATATCATTAAAAAAAATACAGAAATACTTAATGAGGTAGTGCTTCAAGGCAAAAAGCGAGAAGAATTTACAGGCGAATATTCTTATCCAAACAGACCAAACCTACTAGGTAATGGCTTTACAAAGGATTTACATTTCGATGAAGTCGACGAAATGAATAACACAGTTATACAGTTTTTAAATAACCAAGCTGGAGTTGTAGCTTCTGAAGGTATTGGGGCTAGTGTTGTAATTACAAGGGCAACGTTAGATTCTTTTTACGACGACACTCAAGCCTTAATAATTTTAAATGGAATTCCTACTGATGCAGAATCGATAGCCTTTCTTCCGTTAAGCGAGGTAGAATCACTTGGGGTAAACGCTACTGGAGCTGGATATGGGATGAGAGGGAATAATGGAGTAGTTACTATAGAATTAAAAAAGGGTAATAACACATATAAGAGAATTCCAAATCCAAACTATTATAGGAGTACCACAGATTTTGGTTTTACAAAATCTAAACCTATTTATGAAGCATCGCTACTTCAATTCAATTCGTCAACTTCAAGACAGTTTTATGAAACCCTAGATTGGATTCCTAATTTTAATGTACTACCAAATAAAGCGAATTCATTAAAAATATATAAAGGGGAACACAAACAAATTAAATTGTTTATAAACGGGATGAATAGCGATGGTGAGTTATTTTATAAAGTTTTAGATGTACCTATTAAAACGGACTTGTAGATAGTTTTAGTAAAAATGAGATTGAATTAAGGATTAATACCAACGTCTAGTAAACAATCCAAAAAGCGTTTTAAAATCTAGAGTTACTATAAAACGGATTTTTTCGGCATATTGTGCTTGTGCAACTTCCCAACCTAAATTGGAATAGACAGGAAAATACAGTTCAAAATAATCAGGAATTAAACTCACACGAATACCTGTATCGTAAACAAGTTCTATATCTTGACCATGATTTTTAACCAGGCCAATATCGCCATAAGCTAAAATATATTTCCAAAGAGTGGTACTTCCATTAATGGTGCTAATCCACTCGTTGGCATAAGGTGTATCTAGTTTCGATTTAAAACCACCTTCAGCAATAATTATTTGCTGACTGAAAAGTCCTGTGTCTTCCGATCTGCCATAATAATTATAATCAAATAAATAATCGGTTGGTCTGTCTAAAGCATAGCTAAAATAATCGGAGGTTTTATAGGTCTTATTATAAAGAAAAATACCTGTAAAGAGTCTTAAATTTATTTGTCTGTTACCTTCGGTTAATTTTCTGTATTCAAAGTTAAAGGCTAATTTCCCAAAATCCTTTCCAAACTGCACATCAGTAAACCAAGACGTATAATCTTTTAGGCCTTTATTGATATTGTTATAACGCGCATTTAAAACACTATAGTTAGGCTCTGTTGCATCTTCAGTAATTACTGGATTGTCATCTCTATGAATATCCACATATCTTAAGGTGATAAATTGTTTTTTATTAGAGCGTAAATTAGATTTATCTCTAAACTTCATAGACACCCCTGGTGTTAACTTCCTTACAAATAAATCTTCTGCATAACTGGAGTAGCTGGCTGAAACCCCATAATTGATACTAAATAAATCGGTGTTATTTTCAATATATTGATTGTAATTTAATGTAATAGAACCCGTTAGTGAGTTAGATTTAGTACCGTACTGAGGGGAAATTTTATAGTAAAAAGGTTTTTTAAGAACGGTTTTGTTGTATGCTTTAACACCAAGAACAATGCCATCGTAAATATTGTCAAATTCCACTATGGGCATAAAAAACACTTGGTTATAAGAAGGGTCTTCTATATCTTTTATAAGTCTAAACTGAAGCGGTCTGTTAAACAAAGAATTTGTTAAGGATTTGGTATTATCTCTTAAGTTGTATTCTGGAACTACAAAATCTTTATTTAAAACCACTCTAGTACCATTTTCTTTTGCAAGCTTTACGGTTTTAGTATCCGTTATATTTTCTAACCAAACTTTTGAAACGATGGAATCTTTATTAAGAACAAACAGGGCAATAGGCACATTGGCATTTGTTTTATTCTTAACGGTTACTTTTATCGAATCTCTTGATTCTTCTATATCTGCAATGGTAAAATCGATATACTTTTTGGTTTCTAAATAATCGGTAAAAAACCAATTGATATCTTTATTTGTATTGTCTTTTAAAAGCGTTTCAAAATCGGAGGTGGTAGTTTCTTTGAAGGTGTAATCAGAAATGTATTCTTTAATTGTACTTTCTAAAACATCTGAATTAATATATTGGTCTAAGTAACGTAAACCAACTCCAGCCTTATATTTATTCGCTATGTTTTTATTGAATTTTAATAACGAATCTTTTTCCATATGTAAGGGTTGATCTATGTTTTCCCTTGCCATGTGCATGTATAAAAAGGCGTATTGGTCGTTAAAATCTAGTTGTGTAGCATGAAAAGATTTGATGCCCCAAATTTTCGATAATGTCCCAGCAAGTTTCATGTTGGGATAGTTTTCTTCTACATATTTCATTAAATAGTAGGTTTGCAACCCATCTATAATCCATTGGTCTTTTCTTGGATTTATAATTAAAATATTTTCTAAGTAATTGTTTAAAGCTGTTTTTAAGATTTTTAATTCGTATTGAAATTTATCTGGAAACGGACGAATAAAACTTGGCAATAGGTTTAAACCATAAATAGGATTTTTTTTATAATCAATATGTGTCAACAATAATTTCTCATGAGGGTATGCACCAAGGTTTTTGGTTAAGAATTCCGAAATTTTATCGGTTACTACCAAGTTATCAATCATGCTTAAATCTTCCTCATCCAAATTAGAAACCATAGTAAAATAGTCCGTTTTTACCTGATTGAATTGTTTGGTCTTATTTAGAAATAATTTGCTGTTTACTCTATTTTTTCCTTCCAGTTTTACGGTAAGAATGCTATCTTTTTGTTGAATATCTACTTGATCTAATTCTGAAGTGACATGAAACGTGTTTGGGATTTGTAATTCTAAAGTGATGTCTGAAACAGGCACAAACATATCGTCCAGATTTTTATTGCTAAAATATTCCCACTCGCCATTATATACAGCTGGCGTTATGTACCAATAACGTAAATTAAAATCACCATCGTCAGAGACGCCATATCTAGTAAACTTATCGCTTGGCACTTGTATAATATAATTTAAGTGAATGGTATAGCTTTCTTTAGGTTTTAAAGGCCTTTCGAGTTCTACTCTTATCACATCAATATGATCTTTGAGCCTATCGAATTCTAATTCTTCGTTGTTTTGTTCAATAGTTGTTACTACAGAATAGCCTCTATCGTCATTATTAGCAAAATGAAATGCCGTGTTATATTCTTCGGCGAAACGTTTGGCCAAAGGGGTGGTTTTTGTTGCGTAGCTATGGCTCCAATCGTTTAAATAAATCTCATCTAAAGTGTCGTCAGAGTCATTAAAATAGGTGATGTCTTGAGAAATTTTAATCTGTTTTGAATCCACCTTAAATTCGGCTTTAAGGTCTATTTTATTTTGGCCTAAAACCACAAGAGGTATGAATAAAAACAATACAAGACTTAGAGACCCTACTTTCAAATTATTTTATAAACTTTAAAGGTTGCACATTGGAGTTTGACATGGTTATATAATACATGCCATTGTTAAAACTAGACACGTCGATACTTAAACGATTCGAACTGTCTAGAGGAATTATTTTCACTACCTGACCTAAGGTGTTAAAAATATAAAGCTTGTTGGTTGAAAGTGTTGGTTTGTTAATTTTAATTTCTAAAGTGTTTTCAACTATGTTTGTGCCAATAATTTGAAAACTATTTGTTTGGTATGTTGAAATGTTCAATAAGGTTTCGTTGGTTTCTAATTCTAAAGTAACAGGAAGGTGATCGCTAAAATAGTAAAGCGCTTCTCTGATTTCAGATGAAAATTCGGTACCTGCACACTCAGCTCCGTTTATTTCATTGTTGTAACAATCTACATTACCATTATTGCCATACGTTTGATAAGTGTTTTCTACATAATACATATTTGGATTAGACAGCATGGTGGACGAAGTTAAAATAAAATCAAATCTATCATCCAATCCTCCAGTACTACCACCTAAGCCAGTTTGTGTTCTGGTAGACTGCGTAAACATTTCTATATAGTTAGTATTATTATGCCAGTTTCCAATTTTGTTAGCAGGATCTACAAAAACGATGTTATTAGCGTTATCTATTAATTCTTGAAAAGCTGGTTCAGTATGGGTATATACATTAAAATCTCCAGCTAACAAGACATTGCTGTTGGCAGGAAATGTGTTTAAATATGTTGTTAAATCTTGAACCATTTCTAATCTGTATGCTTGATTATCGGCGCCACTGGATGCTTTTAAATGACAAACAATAACGTTTAAATATACAGGATTACTGTCTTGATTGATAGAATTTAACTTTAATTTATAATGATTGAAATCGCGATAAATAGTTGTTACAATATGCTGACTTTCTAAAAGGAACTTTTCACTATTAAAATACATGAAGTTTTGAAGATCGTTTTGGTTACCCGTATTATCATCAGATGTGTTTGTGGTAAATACAGCAGGTCTGTAATTTTCATGAACACTTGTTTGTAGCACTTGTAAAATAGCATTGGCACCTGAAACATTATTCAGTTCGCAAACCATAAATATATCTGGTTGATAATCATTTAGAATCACATCCAAATACTGAATACGGTTTGAAACATTGGTATCGTAAGGAAAATTCAACAAATTGTAAAACATGACCTTGAAGTTCTCTTGAGAGAACAAGCTGTGAGATATCAGCATGCAAAGCATGGATACAATTTGTATTTTTCTTTTCATATTATTTCTTGGGAGAAAATGATTTAAAAATTAGGGCTTAATCTGTATTCTTTATAGAAAGCATCTAAAATATCAATAACTTCATCAGCATGATCTACTAAGTGAATTAAATCTAAATCTTTCGCGCTAACCGTATTAAATTTGTCAAGCAACGTTTCTTTAACCCATTCAAATAATCCACCCCAAAACTCTTTACCTACTAGGATAATAGGGAATTTTTCAATTTTATTGGTTTGTATTAAAGTAATGGCTTCAAACAATTCGTCTAAAGTACCAAAACCTCCAGGCATAACTACAAAACCTTGGGAATATTTAACAAACATGACTTTTCTAACAAAGAAATAATCGAAATCTAAGCTTTTATCACCATCGATATACGGATTATCGTGCTGCTCGAAAGGTAAATCAATATTTAATCCTACTGATGTTCCTCCAGCAATATGAGCCCCTTTATTTCCAGCTTCCATAATTCCTGGACCACCACCGGTAATAACACCATACCCATGATTCACTATTTGGGCAGCTACTTCTTCAGCTAATTTATAATACTTATCATCTGGTTTGGTTCTTGCCGATCCAAAAATAGATACACAAGGTCCAATTTTACTTAATTTTTCGTAACCATTTACAAACTCACCCATGATTTTAAAAATAGCCCATGAATCGTTTGTTTTTATCTCATTCCAACGTTTATGATGTTGTTCGTCTCTCATTATATATATATATTAACTAATTTTTTTTATATGAATTTATCTATGTGATTTCTTTTGCTAAAAATAAACCAAGGGCAAATTTAAGAGAAATAAGGACATTTTAACTGCTTTCTTCAAATGATTTCTTAAAACTGTTTTTTCTGAAAATGAAAAAGCGAAAAAAAAGACAAATCAATTGAAAGATCTGTCTCTTTTTTAATAATGAAAATTATTATTCAAGTATCTATTTTAAAGGACCACGTCCAGAAATAATGTTATACAAGATAACAATAATAGCAATTACCAGCAAAATATGAATTAAATTACCTGTAGGTATGCCCTGAACAACTCCTAAAAATCCCAATAGCCAAACTACAATGCAGATAACGGCTACCAACCAAAGTAAACTTCTCATAATATAGTATTTATGGTTAAGTTACTAATTTAGTAATTTTATAGGAGAAAAATTTTATTTTAATTCTTTTTTAAGAAACTGTGCTGTATAGCTTTTTTTATGCTTAATTACTTCTTCTGGAGTACCTTCCACAATAACTTCGCCTCCATTTTTACCTCCTTCGTAGCCTATATCTATGATGTGATCAACAGCTTTAATAACATCCAGATTATGTTCAATAATTAAAACGGTATTGCCTTTATCAGCTAATTTATTAAGAACAATCATCAACACTCGAATATCTTCAAAATGCAATCCTGTAGTAGGTTCATCCAGAATATAGAAGGTGTTTCCGGTATCGCGTTTGCTTAATTCTGTTGCCAATTTGATACGTTGGGCTTCACCTCCGGAAAGAGTGGTGCTTTGTTGCCCAAGTGTAATATATCCCAAACCAACATCTTTGATGGTTTTAAGCTTTTTATGAATCTTAGGAATGTGCTCAAAAAACGGAACAGCCTCGTTGATAGTCATATTTAAAACATCGCTGATGGATTTTCCTTTATAACGAATTTCTAAGGTTTCTCTGTTAAAACGTTTTCCCTGGCAGGTTTCGCATTCTACATAAACGTCTGGAAGAAAATTCATTTCAATAACACGTAAACCACCACCCTGACAGGTTTCACAACGTCCGCCTTTTACATTAAAACTAAAACGGCCTGGTTTATACCCACGAATCATAGCTTCAGGAATTTTAGCAAAAAGACTTCTTATTTCGCTAAATGTTCCCGTATACGTGGCTGGATTACTTCTTGGAGTTCTTCCAATTGGCGATTGGTTAATGTCAATAACTTTATCAATATGCTCTAAACCCTTAATACTCTTATACGGCATGGGTTTTTTTACGCCATTAAAGTAATGCGCATTCATAATCGGGTAGAGGGTTTCGTTTATTAAAGTAGATTTTCCGCTACCCGAAACACCAGTAACACCTATCATTTTTCCTAAGGGAATTTTGACAGAAACATTCTTTAAATTATTTCCTGTACATCCTTTTAATTCTATAAAATTGCCATTGCCTTTTCTTCTTTTTTTAGGGACCTCAATTTCTTTAGTACCATTTAAATAGTCGGCTGTTAAGGTATGATGTGTTTTTAATTCGGCAGGGGTGCCAATACTTATAATTTCACCCCCAAACTTTCCTGCTTTTGGCCCGATATCTATCACATAATCGGCATGTTCGATCATGTCTTTATCGTGTTCTACCACAATTACAGAATTCCCAATATCTCTTAAAGAAATCAAGGATTTTATTAGTTTTTCATTATCTCTTTGGTGAAGTCCAATACTAGGTTCATCTAAGATATATAGTACACCAACCAATTGAGATCCTATTTGGGTGGCTAGACGAATCCGTTGTGCTTCTCCTCCAGAAAGCGATTTAGAGCTTCGGTTTAAGGATAAATATTCTAAACCAACATCCAGTAAAAACTGCAATCTGGTTTTAATTTCTTTGATAACTTCTTCAGCAATTTTTATTTGTTTTTCTGAAAGATGATTTTCTAAATCGTCAAACCAAGCAGCCAAATCGACAATGTCTTTATTGGCTAAATCGGCTATGTTATTTTCATTTATTTTGAAATATAAAGATTCTTGTCTTAAACGGGAGCCGTGACATTCAGTACAACTAACCTTATCCATATAATCTTTTGCCCAGCGTTTTAACGAGGTGGTTTCAGCATTGTTGTACTGACTTTCAATAAAGTTAGCTAGACCTTCAAATTCAATTTTATAATCACGTGTCAGACCTAAAGTTTTACTTTCAACTGAAAACTTTTCATTTCCACCATACATAATCATTTGCTTGGCTTCTTCAGGAATACTTTTATATGGGTCGCTTAAAGAAAAATTAAAACGTTGTGCAATAGCCTCAAGTTGCTTAAATATCCATGAGTTTTTCTTTGGACCTTGAGGTGCTAATGCACCGGCTTCAATAGATAATTTTGGGTCTGGAATAATTTTACTTTCGTTTACCTGATACAAAGTGCCAATACCGTTACATTTTGGACAAGCCCCTTTTGGGGAATTAAACGAAAAATTGTTAGGTTCTGGATTTGGATAGGAAATTCCCGAACTTGGACACATTAAATTTCTACTAAAATATCGTGTTTCTTGAGTGTCTTGATCTAAAACCATTAAGACATCTTCACCATGATACATGGCTGTGTTAATGGTTTCGGTTAAGCGTTTGTCGTTATCAACAGAATTGTCAATTTTTAGCCGGTCTATAACTATTTCTATATCGTGAGTTTTGTAACGATCTAGTTTCATACCTTTTACAAGGTCTTTAATTTCTCCATCTGCTCTAACTTTTACAAACCCTTGTTTGGCTATTTGTTCAAATAATTCTCTATAGTGTCCTTTTCGCGAACGGACTACTGGGGCCAAAACATTAATGCGTTTGCCATTAAAACTTTCTATAATAAGCTCTTTAATCTGCTCGTCGTTATAACTTACCATTTTTTCACCAGAATTATAACTGTAGGCATCGCTGGCTCGAGCAAAAAGTAATCTTAAAAAATCATAAATCTCTGTAATGGTTCCAACTGTAGATCGAGGCGATTTACTAGTTGTTTTTTGTTCAATAGCAATTACAGGCGAAAGACCGTCAATTTTATCCACATCCGGACGTTCCAATCCTCCAAGGAACTGTCTGGCATAAGCTGAAAAAGTTTCTATATATCTACGTTGTCCTTCGGCATATATTGTATCGAAAGCTAAAGAGGATTTTCCACTACCAGACAATCCGGTAATCACCACTAATTTTTCTCTAGGAATGGTAACATCTATGTTTTTTAGGTTGTGAACGCGAGCGCCTTGAACCTCAATATTTTCTTCGAATTGACTCATATAATCAGGAGATTCTGTCGTTTATATAGACAAAGTTGCAAAGGTACAGATTCTGCAATTAAAAATGAAGAGAAGAGAGTTTGGACTTTCAAAATCAAGGATTAAAACTTCAAGAACCGAAATATAAAATTGAATAAAAATTATAAAGACATTCGTATGGTGGTTTTTGGTATTTCTGTAAAAACTATTTTGAAAAGTACAGTTCAATACGTAGAGAGTTTAAACATGAGTCTTTCAGCTTTACCTAGAGGCATGTATATTTTAAATATAGTTGCAGATAATCATTTTTACTCTACAAAAGTGATTAAAACGTAATCAGTCTTATAAAGGATTTTATAATTTAAATACTTAGTTTTATTACAAACAGATTTATTATTATTGTAATAGAATTATTAAATAACAGAGATTCCCTTTTTATAGGAATGGTAAAAAAAAGTTTATGCAAATACTAGGAATAAGTTCAAGAATCAATCATCCAGAGTTTGGCAAAGGCGTTGTCACCAATGTAACTTCTAAACACTATTGGGTGACTTTTATTGAAAGTGGTTTAGAAACCATTGATATTGATTCAGAGTTTGAAATTATTGAAGCAGCCGAAGACGATGTAGACACCGTGAGTTTCGCCGAAGTTGAAAGTAGTTTGGTACAGATTTTAAAACGTTGGAGCGATGTATCAGAAGTGGTACATATTGCAGATAAATGGAAAGGTGGAAAACTAATTTTTCAACCAGGAGACACAAATTTAAAGTCTAGCGAAATACCAATTGATACGTTTTTCCATAAAATTACCATGGTTCGGGATAGACTGCGTGTCATGGAGCAAAAAATTAACTCTAGTAACCTTAACGAACAAGAAAAAATAGATTTGCAGCAATATATAACTAGAAGTTACGGCAGTTTAACAACGTTTAATGTATTGTTTAAGTTGAAGGAACAACAATTTGTTGGGCAGAAGAAATAAGTTTTCAGTATCAGTTTTCAGACTATTTCTGTTTTACTCACAGAACACCAAACTCGAGTCTTGAACCTCAAACATTAAGATTATTCTCGTCCAATAATATGATCAATTTCCAAACCAAAGAGAAGCATTTTATGAAAGGTTGGGAGTTGTGCACCACTTTCGGTGGTTGTCCAATTGGACCAAGAGGCTTCCAAACCTCCTATAGGTAGAATATCCACCCACATTCTAAAACTTTTGGGCTTGCCATTGTCTTTAAAATACCATAAATACGAGTCGCCTGGAGTAGAACCTCCGGTTGTGTAGGTTACCAATAAGGCTTCTTCACCATTTTTGGTAGTTACTACACTTCTTTCTGCACCTTTATCAAAAACTTTATATGGAGCCACCAGCCAAAAGGAATCGTTATTAAAATAGCTAAGGGCTGTTTTAATTAGTTCGTCAGCCTTTTCGTCATGAACTCTAAAGCTATGTACAAAGGCTTTGCTTTCAGCTGGAGCATTTTGGTTGAGTTCTACCTTGTAATCTTCCCAATACACCAAACAGGTGTTTTTATCTTTTTGCCATTCATAATGACGTCTTTTTTTAAAAGTCCATTCTATATAGTTTGTATTCTTATAGGCTTCATAATTTAAAGCGTCAAGCATTTTAATGGCAAGTGCATCTGCCTGTTCTCCTTGCGTTCCTATGGGAAGTTCTTCGTTGTATTTAAAATAGACAAAACCATAAAGTAGTAAAGTTGGTAGTGTAAAAAAGACAATAACTCCCACAACTATTTTTAAAATACGTTTTACTTTCTTGGTCATCTTTTTTGGTTGGGTTACTTTGTAAATATATTAACTCTTTAAATGTAAAACAATTAAAAACCAACAGCCGTATCATCTCCACGTTTATCGGCACCACCTTCCAGAGTGCCATCGTCTAAAACTAAAATACCATCTACAATGCCAATAATTGGCGAATGCTTTTCGTTAATCTTATAGCCTTTTTCTGTTAGTTTTTTTATCAAATCATTGTCAAAAACATGGGGTTCCATTCTAATTTCATCTGGGAGCCATTGATGATGAAAACGAGGTGCATTTACAGCTTCTTGCATGCTCATATTAAATTCTTCAACATTTAAAATGGTTTGCAACACCGAAGTGATGATGGTTGAGCCTCCGGGAGTTCCAACCGACATGAAGAGCTTGCCGTTTTTCTCTACAAGTGTTGGTGTCATAGCACTTAGCATACGTTTCTCTGGAGCAATGCTGTTGGCTTCGGCACCAATTAAACCATAGACATTTGGTACGCCTGGTTTGCTGCTAAAATCGTCCATTTCGTTATTTAAAAAGAAACCAAGTTCATCTATATATAACTTAGAACCATAACCACTGTTTATGGTTGTTGTAACCGCGATGGCGTTTCCATATTGATCTACAATAGAGTAGTGGGTAGTTTCTGTGCTTTCCTTAGCATAGGAAGAACTTTCATGTTCCATATTATAACCTTTAAAAGTACCATGAGAAATACTACTCGAGGGTGTTGCTTTTTCAAATGAAAAATTGCTCATTCTTCTTTCTAAGTAACTTTTACTTAAAAGGGAATCTGTTGGAATATCTACAAAATCCGGATCTCCAAGAAAATAACTTCTATCGGCATAAGTTCTTCGTTCGGCTTCGGTAATTACCTGAATAGTTTTTAAAGAATTATGACCATATTCTTTTAATGGAAAAGGTTCTATTTGTTTCATAATTTGAGCTAAACAAATACCCCCACTTGAAGGAGGCGACATGGAAATTATGTTTAAATCCTTGTATTTAAATTTAATGGGATCTCGCCATACAGCTTCATATTTTTGCATGTCGTTCATACTAATTATTCCACCTTTTTCCGATAGGAAGTCAACGAGTTTCTGAGCTGTTTCACCTTTATAGAATTCGTTTTTACCATAATTAGCTATACGTGTCAGCGTTTTTGCTAAGGCTATATTTTTAAGTGTGTCTCCAGCTTTTTTGTTTTTAGAAAAGATAAGCTCTTTACCATTTACAACCCTAAAAATACTGTCGTAACTATGAAATCTATGTTCCTGTTTTTTAGTTATTACAAAACCGTTATTTGCAAGATTTATCACAGGTTGTAAAACCTCCTGAACAGATAGTTTTCCAAATTTTTCCTGTGCAGCAAAAATTCCAGCTACCGTTCCAGGAACTCCAACTGAAAACTCTCCAATCAAACTTTTGTTTTCAATGATATTTCCCAAGGAATCTAAATACATGTTTTTGGTAGCAGCCAAGGGTGCTTTTTCTCTATAGTCTAAGGCTCCAGTTTCGCCTGTATTCATTCTGTAGACCATAAACCCTCCTCCTCCAAGATTACCAGCATAAGGGTAACAAACTGCTAAAGCCATTTCTGTGGCCATCATGGCATCAAAGACGTTGCCTCCTTTTTCCAAAATGTCGCTTCCAATTTTAGACGCTTCTTTTCTGGCAGAAACAACCATGGCTTTTTGTGTGATGAGCCCACGTTGAATAGGCGTTTCTTTAGTAGTTGTTTTACATGAAAGAAAACAGCCTATGATAAAAATGATTAGTATTTTAATTTTCATAATTGTTCGGAAAATTTATCAGTTATTTCTTGTCTCTTTAAATTAGCGAAGCTTATTAATTCTTTAAAAAAAAGTGTAAATTCTTCTTCAAACTCTTTGTAATATTGCTTTAGTTCTACGGTAGCCTTGTTCATCCCGGATATAAATTTTGTTCGTCGGTTCATCCCTTCTAATACGCTTTGTATCCCTTCAATACTTGCATAATTTAGCAACCAATTTCCAGAAATCATATAAGGCATCATGTGTAGTGTTCTTTCTGGGAGAATTTCGAAATGTTTTTTAGTTATTTCATAAAAATTTTGAACATATATATCTAATGGTATTTCAGAATAATTTGACCAGTTTTTTGCTAAAAAATGATCGTAAAAAATATCTACAATCACCCCGCTATAATGGCTATAATTCTTATGAAGTCTTTTGGTACTTTGCCTTACAATTGGATGTGCATCTGTAAACGTATCAATTTCCCGATGTAGCAAAATACCAATCTGTACGTCTTTAGGATAGGTTTTATATTTATTTCCTCTGATTCCATCGGCCATAAAGTTGCCCATAGTTACAAGTTCGTTATTTCCAGATAGGTAGATATGTGCAAGAAAATTCATTCTGTGAATTTACAAATTACTCCTGAGGTTTTACAATTAGATTTACAATTTGTAATTGTATATTTGTTTAAATTAATATAAACTATTTATGACATTAATAAAATCTATATCAGGAATTCGTGGAACTATTGGAGGCGATGTAGGAGAGAATTTAACGCCAATTGATGCGGTTAAATTTGCTTCGGCCTATGGCATTTGGCTAAAACAACAACGTAATAAAAAAAACTACAGAGTTGTGGTTGGACGTGATGCTAGAATTTCAGGAGAAATGATACAGAATTTAGTGATGAATACGCTGGTAGGTTTGGGAATTCATGTTATTGATTTAGGGCTTTCAACTACGCCAACTGTAGAGATTGCTGTACCCATGGAACATGCAGATGGTGGGATTATTTTAACAGCCAGTCATAATCCTAAACAATGGAATGCTCTAAAACTTTTAAATGCGAAGGGCGAATTCCTAAATGGTGAAGAAGGAGCTAAAATTTTAGAAATTGCTGAAAGTGGTAGCATGTCGTTTTCTGATGTGGATAGTTTAGGTAGAATTTCTAAAAATGAAGCTTATATCGACATTCATATAGATGAGGTCTTGAACCTAAAACTAGTAAATAAAGAAGCTATTGAAGCAGCCGATTTTAAAGTGGTTGTAGATGGTGTAAATTCCACGGGAGGAATTGCAATTCCTTTATTATTGGACAGGTTAGGGGTGGAAGCTGTTAAATTGTATTGTGAACCTACCGGACACTTTCCTCATAATCCTGAACCTCTAAAAGAACATTTAACAGATCTATCTGAAGCTGTAGTAAAAGAACGTGCCGATTTTGGAATAGTAGTAGATCCAGATGTAGATAGATTGGCTTTTATGGACGAAAAAGGCGAGATGTTTGGCGAAGAATATACTCTTGTGGCTTGTGCAGATTATGTGCTAAGTAAAACCCCGGGAAATACAGTTAGTAATATGAGTTCCACAAGAGCTTTAAGAGATATTACCGAAAAACATGGAGGAACTTACGAAGCTAGCGCCGTGGGCGAAGTGAATGTGGTTGAGTTAATGAAAAAAAATAACGCTGTAATTGGTGGCGAAGGCAATGGAGGAATTATTTATCCGGATTCTCATTATGGACGGGATGCGTTGGTTGGAGTTGCTTTGTTTTTAAGTTTATTGGCTGAAAAACAAATGAAAGTAAGCGAATTGAGAGTGAGTTATCCAAGTTATTTTATGAGTAAGAAAAAAATAGAATTAACACCAGATTTGGATGTAGATGCTATTTTAAAGCAAATGGAAGCAAAATATGCTCATGAAACTTTAACGACTATTGATGGTGTGAAAATTGATTTTGCTAATAGTTGGGTGCATTTACGTAAAAGTAATACAGAGCCCATTATTAGAGTGTATACGGAAGCGCCAACCCAAAAGGAAGCAGATGAATTAGCAGATAAGATAATTGCTGAGATTAATTCAATTTCTTAATAAAGTAATTTATACAAACTTCCTTATTTGTTTGATGAGTCAAATAAGAATTGCTTCAAAAATTAAGGTTTAATCTTAATAACAAACATTTATAGAGCATACACATTTTACTTATAGCTCTCAGGCACTTTATCTCTGTGTTTCCAGCGTTTATGTGTCCAAAGGTAAAATTCTGGAGCTTCATTAATTTGTGCTTCTACCAATTTTATAAATTGATCTGTAATTTCGTAATCTGGATAATCTTTTGGATTGTAAGCAATGGTTTTAAAAGAGGTTTCATAATATCCACGCTTTAATTTTTTTACACCGAAAAATACGACCGACATATCTATTTTTTTTGCTAACATCTCAGCACCTGTGTGCACAGGAACAGTTATACCCATAAATTTATTCCAATGAAAGGCTTTATCGTGTTTTGGGGATTGATCTGATACAAAACCACAGACGGTAACTTTGCCTTCTTTTTTTGCTTGTAAGAGTACAGAAATACTTTCTTTTGTGGTTATTAAGTGACTATTATATTTAGCGCGAATCCGTTTAACCAGTCGATCAAAATATTTGTTGGCAAGGCGTTTATAGATGGCATATCCTTTAACATTCATATAGGTTTGAAGGATAAAAATCCACTCCCAACTTCCATAGTGTGCGCACATTAAAGCAATACTTCTGTTTTCTTTTTCAAGCTGTTGTATCAACTCGATATTAGAAAACGTAAAGCGTTTTTTCATCTCTGCTTCTGAGATAGTCATAGATTTGATTGATTCTACAATCATATCACATAAGTGATGATAGAATTTTTTGGTGATAATTTTAATTTCTTTTTCAGACTTATCAGGAAAAACAAGATGTAGATTCTCTTTAACGGTTTTCTTTCTATAGCCTATTATATGGAAGATAAGTATAAAAACTCCATCTGAAAAAAGGTAAAGCAATCTAAATGGAAGTATGGAAATACCCCATAAAAACGGATAAATTAAAATGTAAGCAAGAAATTGCATGAATTAATTTTAGATTTGCAGAAACAAATATATGTTTTATTTAAAAACTAACGAATAGAATTTATGGGCAATTTAAGTCTGGTGTTACTTGTAATAATAGCTGCAAATGCGATTATCTCTTTTAAAGGGTTTAAGGATTTTGCTTTTTTTGAAAAGTACAAGTTTAATGTAGGAAGTATAAGTAGAGGAGAACAATTTAGAATGTTTAGTTCTGGATTCTTGCATGTGGACATGGCTCATTTGTTTTTTAACATGTTTACCTTGTATATTTTTGCTGATATTGTTGTAGCCTATTTAGGCACTTTATATTTTTTAATAATCTATGTTGGAAGTTTGTTATTAGGGAGTTTGTTATCATTCTATTTTCATAAAAATGAATATCATTATAGTGCAGTAGGAGCAAGTGGTGCCGTAACAGGAATTTTATATTCAGCTATTTTGTTACGCCCAGATATGAGTCTATATCTCTTTTTTATTCCCATTCCTATTCCTGCATATGTATTTGGGATAGGTTATTTGTTATATTCAATTTATGGGATGAAAAATCAATTGGGAAATATTGGACACGATGCCCATTTTGGAGGAGCTATTGGTGGCTATGTCATAACTTTAATCCTGGCTTCATGGTTGTTTAAAGAACACTTATTAATGATTGTATTATTAGCTATTCCTATTATACTTTTGTTTGTGCTAAAGAAACTTGGGAAGTTATAAAAACAACAAAGCCTTTCAAAATTTTGAAAGGCTTTGTTAAACTAATACATTTGTTTTTAATTTAAAAGCTCAGCAATTTTAGCTTCTAAAGCATTGCCTCTTAAATTTTTAGCTACAATAACTCCTTGGCTGTCCAAAATATAGGTAGCAGGAATAGATTGAATGCTATATAATTTAGCTATAGGATCGTTAAAGTAGTTTAAATTTGATACTTGGTGCCAAGTAAGATTGTCTTTTTTAATAGCCTCTACCCAAGCTCCTTTGGCATCTTTCTGGTTAGGAGTCCCATCTAGAGACACGCCAATAATTTCAAGACCTTTATCGTGATATTTCTCATAGACTTTTACAACGTTTGGATTTTCTTTTCTACAAGGTCCACACCAGGCAGCCCAAAAATCAATAATAGTTACTTTTCCTTTAATATCTTCTAAACTCACTAATTTACCTTCTGGATTAGGAGCCGAGAAGTTTGGAGCCATACTACCAATATCGGTTGTTGCTTTTGTAAGATTTTCACTAATTGCTTTTCCAAATTTACTAGAAATAACTTCTTGAGAAAACGTGTTAAATATGTTTTCAGCTTCTGTTTTGTTAATTCCTTTTGCTAAAAGAATGTTTACAAGAATAGCAGCGCTGGTAACCAAATCTGTATTGTTTTTAACCAGTTCCAAATGCTTGGCATGAGTTTCTTCTATTATTTTGGTAAATTCCGACTTTATTTGGTCCATTTTCACGGTGTCTCCTTTGCTGTTAGCAGTTTTATATTGTTGACCAAATTGGGCATTTTTCATTTTTAAATCCTCGGAGTCTTCTTGATATATTTTTAATAAATCGTTTTCTTTACTACCAGTTATTACAGATTTTTCAATTTTGTCTGAATTAAGCTTGATTGAGACCTCTTCATTTTTCAGCATAATAGGCATAAACCCTGGAATACCATCGACTGCTAAGTAGTAAAGGTCTGTAGCTTCTACCTTTCCTTTTAAGTTTAATGCGCCATTTTCTATGGTAGTTGAATCTAAAACAACTTCTTTATTGGTATTAAGACTAATTAATTTTACTTTCTTATTGTTATTGGACGCATCGATTTCACCTTTAATGATAAAGCCATCATAAGCAGGTTCATCTTTGCAAGAAAATAACGTGATTAGAATAAGTAAAAGTGTAATCTGGTTTCGTAACATGTTTAAATAAATTTAAATTAATTTTTGCAAATATAATAGGATTTAGAAATATAATTTGTTAAGAATAGCTTAATAAATAGTCCTGATTTTGTGCTTGTATTTTAGTATTTTTGCAAGATGACACAAAACGATACTATTATAGCTTTGGCCACAGCTTCTGGAGCAGGAGCTATTGCTGTTATTCGCTTATCTGGAACTGACGCCATTAGCATAAGTTCTAAATTGTTTAAATCCATACATGGTAAAGATTTAGAGTCTCAAATAACACATACCATTCATTTAGGTCATATAATGGATGGTAATCGAACCATAGACGAGGTTTTGGTTTCTGTTTTTAAAAACCCGAAATCGTACACCGGAGAAGATGTCGTTGAAATTAGCTGTCATGGTTCTGTTTATATTCAACAGGAAATCTTACAACTGTTTTTGCGACATGGCTGTAGAATGGCAGATGCTGGTGAATTTACTTTAAGAGCCTTCTTAAACGGGAAATTAGACCTAAGTCAGGCTGAGGCTGTAGCCGATTTAATATCTAGCGATAATGAAGCTTCGCACCAAATAGCTATGCAACAGATGCGTGGAGGTTTTTCTTCGGAAATTGCTAAACTTCGGGAAGAATTACTAAATTTTGCCTCGCTAATTGAACTGGAATTAGACTTTGCAGAAGAAGATGTGGAATTTGCAGATAGAACGCAATTTAAAGAACTTGTAGAGCGTATTACATTAGTTTTAAAAAGACTAATTGATTCTTTTGCCGTTGGTAATGTGCTTAAAAATGGAATTCCAGTAGCTATTGTTGGAGAACCAAATGTTGGAAAGTCTACGTTGTTAAATGCCTTACTAAATGAAGAAAGAGCCATAGTTTCTGACGTTGCTGGAACCACGAGAGATACTATTGAAGATGAAATTTCTATAGGAGGTATTGGTTTCCGTTTTATTGATACCGCAGGAATTAGAGACACAAAAGATGTGGTTGAAAGTATTGGTATTAAAAAGACTTTTGAAAAAATTGAACAAGCTCAAGTGGTTATTTATTTGTTCGACTCTACTAATTTTAAAGCGCAATGTTCGGTTTTTAAAGTAGAGCTGGAAAAAATTAAAAATAAGTATCCATTGAAACCGTTACTAGTTATTGCTAATAAAATAGACAAAGTAGACGATGTACTTATTGCAGAAATGCAAGCTGAAATTCCTGAGATTCAACTGTTATCTGCAAAAACAGGTTTCGGGGTGGAAGAGTTAACAAACAAACTTCTTAATTTAATAAATACAGGAGCTTTACGTAATAATGAAACAATTATTACCAATACACGTCATTACGACGCGCTTTTAAAAGCATTGGAAGAAATTCAAAAAGTAAAATACGGTTTGGAATCTGATTTGTCTGGCGATTTGCTTGCTATAGATATTCGAGAAGCGCTTTATCAGTTTGGATTAATAACAGGAAGCGTTACTAACGACGAGCTTTTAGGTAATATATTTGCCAATTTTTGCATCGGGAAGTAATTAAGCTTCTTTTGGTTGGTTTTTGCTTGTTTTTCAGCGGTTTACATATTCTTTTTTGTTGCCTAATTGCCCTTTTTTAACTATATTTGTTTCATATATGTTGCCCAACATACGGATTTGTTGCCCAAATCTGTTGGCAAAAATAAAAGCGAAATGATGCACCATATTGCCCCACGTTGCACCATAACGCTACATAAAGCACCATTTATGAGCAGTAATTTATACATCCCGAAAACTTGTAAGCATTGCGGTAATGCTTTTACAGCACGTACTACAGTAACTAAATACTGTGGTAATTCTTGCGCTAAAAAAGCCTATAAGGCCAGAAAACGTAAAGAAAAAATTCAATCAACTCTTAATGCTGATATGAAGCAAAAGAATGAAGTGGTTGAGGTTCAAAATACAAATGCTGTAAACAATAAAGATTTTTTAAGCGTTACAGAGGCTTCTCAATTAATTGGTGTTAGTAGATGGACCATTCAAAGAATGATTCAACAAGGACGTTTAAAAGCTGTTCCTTTTGGAAGAAAACGTATTGTAGCCAGATGGCAAATAGAAAACCTTTTTAATTAGCATCCTATGAAAGTAACATTAAGACAACGCAAGAAGAATGACAAAATAAGTTTGTATTTAGATTACTATCATAAAGGCAAACGTAAAACCGAATATTTGCGTTTATACCTTACACCTAACCCTAAAACTAAAACCGAAAGAGAGGTTAACAAGAAAGCCAAACAATTAGCGGAAACTATTTGCGCTCAACGACAGATTGAAATTCAAAACGGTATTTATGGATTCCAAGATATTGAGAAATTAAAAGGGAGTTTTATTACTTATGTAACAGCATTAGCAGAGAAAAAGAATACAAGCTCTGGTAATTATGGTAATTGGAACAGTATGCTAAAACATCTAAAAACTTTTTGTCCAACAGACGTAAGTTTTCAAGATATTGATAAGGATTTCGTAGAACGCTTTAAAGAGTATTTAGATAAGGATGCTATGGCAAGAGCAGGTAAAAAATTATCTCAAAACTCTAAATATTCTTATTATGGTAAATTTAATGCAGCATTAAAACAAGCTGTTAAAGATGGTATTTTAAGAATAAACCCAGCAAATGGTGTTGAGTATTTTAAACAAGGTGAACCTCAACGAGAGTTTTTAACTTTGGATGAATTACAAATAGCAGTTAACACAGAATGTGAGTTACCACTTTTAAAAAGTGCTTTTATATTTTCTGCGCTTACCGGTTTACGTTGGTCAGATATTGAAAAACTGATTTGGTCAGAAATTCAACATTCTAAAGAAATGGGCTATTATATTCGTTTCAGACAAAAGAAAACAAAAGGAGTTGAAACTTTACCTATTTCAGACCAGGCAGCAGGATTTTTAGGAGATAAAGGTAAACCCGAAGAAAAAGTTTTTCAAGGTTTACATTATAGTGCTTGGTCAAATTTAAAGTTGCAACAATGGATGCTTAAAGCAGGAATAACAAAAAATATCACGTTCCATTGTGCGCGTCATACCTATGCAACTTTACAATTAACTTTAGGAACAGATATTTATACTGTTTCCAAGTTATTAGGTCATAAGGAATTGAGAACTACGCAGATTTATGCAAAAGTTATTGATGACAAAAAGAAAGAAGCTGCTAATAAAATTAAATTGGATTTATAATGGCTAAAGACCTATTTATTGACTTACTGTATGTGGAAAAGGTTACTGACGATAAAAGAACCGACAACCAATTTAAAGAGCTTTTAAATGGCTTTAAAAAAGAATATCCTATAACTACGCCTAATTATGAAATCGACTTTAAAAAAGCATATTCAAACAAGCGTAAATATTACTTTAAACTAATTGAAAACGATTATATCAAAAAGTTTAATGCTATTAATGATACCCTTGAAGCAAATTCAACACCTGGTCATTTGTCTTTCCTCTATGACAAAGAATTTAACCGAATTACAAATTATTTAACCCAGATTAGCAATTACATTTCTGAAAATGATCTTGATGAAAGTTTATATTTAAAGCCTACTAATAATGACAAATCAGATGAAGCTTATATAATTTCATTTTTAAAAGCAAATGCAATGATGCTTTTTATGGAGCTTCAAGAACGATTTTCAGATTTAAGTGATACAGAAATTTATACTATCGAAGAGCTACACGAAGTATTTTTTACCGAAGAACCACCACAAGAATTAATTATAAATGTTTATAGCGGTGCAGAAATAAAGACAGTTAGAAAACCTAAAAAACAAAGTTCTATATTTAAAGCTATACAAGGCGATTTTAGAGCGGAAAACAGCGAGGTATTATCATATAACGAGTTAATAGACAAAACCAAACAAAGAGAGTTTTCTAAATTAGAGGAAACCTTAAATGAAAAAAACATCATCGATGATAAATACAACTTTATCAAGAAAAAAGGTAATAAAATATTACTTGCAGCTTTTATGGTTAAACTAACAGAAGCTAAATATTTTAATGAAAGACTGTTTTTTAATGATAACCCACCAAAAAAAATACAACGTAAACATATTTATAAATTCTTTGCTTATCGTTATGGTCCAAGTAGCAATGCTAATAGAGAGTACCGTAATTTTTTAGGTACAGAAAAAAGAGCTTATCAAAATTTGGTTGATACTAACTTTTGGTTAGACCAAATTAAATAAATCTTCACTTTTATAAAGTGGTATTATCTCTACTTAATACCAAATAGATAATACCAAAAACAATTTAACTTATTGTTTTTCAATGGCTTAATAATACCATTTTTTCTCTTTTCTATTATACCAAACACCTTTTTCCATATTTGCTATATCCTTGACAATCAAGGGTGACTTTTGCGCAGAAGTCCATTTTTAAATTAAAATTATAAAAAGATGGACGTTAAAATTATAGAACGTTTAGAAAGCATCGAAAAGTTGTTAATAGAACAACAAACGTTGCAAAAGCAAGTATTGAACTTCAATGAAACTTGCAAGTATTTAGAACTATCACAATCGCACTTGTATAAACTTACAAGTACGGGAGCCATTCCACATTATAAACCGAATGGAAAAAAAATCTATTTCCAACGTCAGGAGTTAGACCAATGGTTACTACGTAACCGTATGGATTCCCAAGATGAAATCGAACAGCAAGCTGCCGATTACCTAATCAAAAAAGGAAAGGTAAAGTTATGACTGAAATAATCGATTTACTCTTGGCACTCTCACAAGAGATTAAGGATATAAAAGCACGTATCGAATTAATAAGAGCATCGAGAGCAGAATGCTTAAAAGATACGTGGATTGACAATCAGGACGTAATGCAAACGCTACATATTAGCCAACGTACATTACAAACGTTCCGAACAAATGGTACGATTCCATATAGCAAGGTACAAGGTAAATTTTATTACAAGGTATCAGATATAGAGGAACTATTACAGAGCAATTATTACAACCCAAATTTCAAATGCGATGGAAATAAGTAAAGAAAACATCTTGAAGAAAACGCATTACGGTTTAAATATATATGCGTATGTATTAAGGCAGTATTATCCCAAATCAACAGTCCTTTCCCTAAAAGGAAAGGACTGCGGGGTAACCCGTAACCCTTTTAACGGTGGTAAATCAACTTTGCAAATTAATGTTGTCAATAATAGAGCGGTGCATTACGATACAGAGTTAACCGATTTTAAAGGTGATGTTTTTGATTTTGCATCTTATCATTTTAAACTCGTAGATGATGAAGAATTGTTGCTAAAAATTAACAAAGAACTACATCTAAATCTTGAAGTAAAGCAAGAAGATGAATTATCCTGGTTAGATGAACCCGATGATACTTGGTATGCTTACAGCAGTTTTTACAAAGCACCAATTAGAAATGTGTTTCCAACTGAAAAAGTACGATTACATCAAATATTGGAGCGTATTACAAGCGATAAGTATAAAAGTATCACAGAGCAATTTAGAGCGATTAAAGACCCAAAAGAAGCACGAAAATTTAAAGCAAATCATTTTGATTATGTAACATTTTCAGGTGTGTTTTCTAAACGAAATGATGATAGTTTAATTGAACACTCATCATTATTGACAATCGATTTTGACCATTTAGAAAATCTTGAAGAACTAAAACAACAATTATTAAACGATGAATATTTCGAAACCGAATTGTTGTTTACATCACCTTCAGGAGAAGGCTTAAAATGGATAATTAGAATCGATTTATCCCAAGTGTCACACAATGAATATTTTATTGCGGTGGCCAATTACATAAAGCAAACATATAACATTGAGGTAGACCAATCAGGTAAAGACATTTCCAGAGCGTGTTTTTTATCCCACGATCCATTGGCATACCTACATAAAAGACATCAGAAATTATGACAAAAATATTTAACCCAAAAGATTGGTTAGCTGTTCCAGAGCAAAAAGAAGTACCTAAAAAACCAATCAACAACAACCCAACAACAGTTGTTGCAAATGATATTGAATCATATGTCAGCGCATTAGAACAATCAGGTATAGACATTACAGATACGTATGAAAAATGGCGTGATATTGGATTTGCAGTTTCAGAAGAATACGGAGAAGCTGGACGTGATTACTACCATAGAATAAGTAGAAATTATTCAGGTTACGACCATAAAGAATGCGACGAACAGTATAATAAATGCTTACAAGCAAAAGGACACGGTATAAGCATTGGTACTTTATACCACCATTTACATCAAGTTGGTATTAAACCACAACAGCAACAACAAGTTGTTGAAGTGTTGCAACAGTCAGAAGAAGTAAAACAACCATTGCCAACAATACCAACAACAGTTTACAACAATATTCCAACATTTTTGCAACAAGTAATACAACCTTCAAGCAGTAATGAAGAACGTGATATTTTGTTGTTGGGAGCATTAACAGCATTTAGTGCCTGTTTTCCAAAACTATTTGGTGTGTATGACCAAAGTAAAGTATTTAGCAATTTGTATTTATTTGTTACTGCACCAGCTTCAGCAGGAAAAGGAAGATTAAACCAAATTAAAAATTTGGTAAATCCTGTTCACAAACAACAACGTGAACAATCCAAAATCCTAAAACAACAACATCAAGTTGAAATGGCAACTTATAATATGAATAAGGGTAAAAGTGAAACAATGGAGAAACCAAATAAACCACCTGAAAGAATGTTGTTTATCCCTGCTAATAATAGTGTAACAGGTGTTTATCAATTAATATCGGATAATGAAGGTAGAGGGTTAATTTTTGAAACCGAAGGAGATACTTTAGCACAAGCCTTTAAAAGTGATTACGGTAATTATTCAGATGGTTTTCGTAAAGCATTCCACCACGAAACCATTAGTTATTATCGAAGAACAGATAGAGAATATGTTGATATTGAAAGACCTTGCTTATCAACAGTCCTATCAGGTACACCAAAGCAAATTCAAGCGTTGGTTCCAAGTGCTGAAAATGGGTTGTTTAGTCGTTTTATGTTTTATTATATGAATATCAAACCGACTTGGAAAAACGTTTTTCAAACAGGCATAGCAAATGGTTTAGATGAATACTACGACCAATTAGGAAAGGAATTTTTTGAGCTATATAAAACTTTAAAAAACAACCGACCTATTGAAGTAAGGCTAACAACAGAGCAACAACAAAAATTCAATGTATTTTTTGAAAAACTACAAACCAAATATCTAAATCTACAACCAGATGATTATATAGCAACTGTAAGACGATTAGGTTTAGTTTCATTTAGAATTATGATGTTATTTTCTGTGTTTCGCATTATGGAAGATGGCGATGTTAACCAAGTTAGATATTGTGAGGATATAGATTTTGAAAATACATTGGAAATAATTAGTGTGTTAGTAAAACATAGTAGTAAGGTTTTTAATGATTTGCCTATTGAACAAAAGCAAGTTAAACGAGCCAATCGAAAAGAACGTTTTTTAGAAGGATTACCTTATCAATTTTCAAGACAAGATTACCTAAATATAGCCGACAAAAATAAAATACCCCACAAAACAGCTGAAGGCTATATTACCAAATTTGTTAGTGCGGGATTAATACATCGAGAAGCACAAAATAATTATACAAATCCTGCAAAGGCACAATAAGGTTATTGAGGATTTTAAGGAAACAAGGGTTTGCAAATTTACTGCATATCCTCATATTCTTAACTTCCTCATTTTCTGTTTATAAGTGTTAATATCTTTTTCTTACTTCTTACTTTCTTTTTCTTACATTAGACAAATATTGACAAGTCGAAATATCCCAAAAATGACATTTGGTGAATACATCAGAGAAATACGAGAAGAAAAGCAATTATTATTAAGAGAAGTTGCTTCTCAAATGAATATAGATACCGCATTATTAAGTAAAATTGAACGTGGCACTCGTATAGCTCGTAAAGAACAAGTTGAAGCATTAGCTAAAGCATTAAAGCAAAACAAAAGTGAATTACTTCAATATTGGTTGGCAGATAAAATTGTCTATATGTTAAAAGAAGAAAAAAACATTACGGAAATCCTCAAAATTGTAGAACAAAAAATTAATAGATTGAGCAAGTAGTAGAATTAATAAACCCAAGTCTTATGAGTCAGGAACTTTATTTTAATATCATAACATTTGATTTACCAGACAAACCAATAACTTTTTACTTCAGTAAAGAGAAAATTGGTAATGCACAAAAGTTGTATAAAACAAAGTTTCCAACCAATATAGAAGATTTGTTTCCTGGTATAAAAGAAGAAAATCCTGATTTTATCTACACATCATTTATTTATGAAAAGGAAGGCTATTTGCCTTTAAAACTCAATTTAAAAGAACAACCAACTGACCTTATAAAGCATTATTATAATTGGCGAATTAAAAAATACTTTAAAAGTATCAACAAACTGGTTGATAAGAACTTTGTAAAAGACAACCAAATATGGGTGGGTAATAAATTATATAAAAACAACAATTTTTATAAATATTTTAAATTTACAGTAAAAGTTCAGATTAAGGAAGTTAGTGAATATGGTGAGTTAGTTGTTTCTTATGATGGTATGGCCAAAGTGTTCAAAAAGCCAATTTCAGAAATCATAAAATACACTTCAACAACTAACCTCAACAATATAATTTATAAAAAGAGGATTTTAAAATACCATAAAGATAAACAGTACATAGAAGATAATACAAAGGCTTATGCAGTTTTAAATAATGATTTACGTAATGCTTTTAAAATTAAACCAGAGCCTAAAGACGATTCTAATAAATACATTAACTATAAACAAAAAATAGATAAGTTTATTCAGAGCTTCATTTTAAGTGATGATTTTAAAGCAATTATTGCAGTAAATAACGACGATTACTTACCAGTAGAAATTAACCGTATTCGAGAAGTAGATGATATATGTAATGAATTGGTTTTTCAAGATGGCGTTGGCAGAGTACCTAAATCTGATTTTAGAAAGCTAAAACCTTTGAATCCTTGTCAGTTAGATAATGTGCATTTCTTTTTCATTCACCACACAAGTTATACAAAAGAGGTAGCAACATTGCAAAAATTATTAGAGGATGGTACAAGTTGGTATAAAGGTTTAAATATTTATGCTGGGGTATTAGCACATTTTGATAATAGTGTCAACATAATATTTGATGATTTAGAGAACCCATTACCTCAAATAAAAGATGGTATTAAAAAATTTAAATCAGACCCTAACATCAATTATGTAGCTATTTATTTAAGTCCTTTTAATAAACACGAACCTAATCTTGAAAAGAAGTTAGTGTATTATAAGGTTAAAGAGCAATTACTTTATAAAAGAATTATATCTCAAGTAATAGATTTTGATAGATTTAGAAGAAACCAACACAAATTTATTTATGATTTAACCAACATATCATTAGCCTTATTAGCAAAATTAGATGGTACACCTTGGCAACTTAATGTTAAACCAAAAAATGAATTGGTAATTGGTGTTGGTGCTTTTAAAAATACCGAAGAAAATATACGTTATGTAGCAAGTGCATTTAGTTTCAAAAACAATGGCAGGTTTAATGAGTTTCATTATTTCAGTAAATCTGATGTCAAACAATTAGGTAACGCTTTAAGCGATGCTATCTATCAATATGTACCAACCAACAAAACACCTGAAAAAATTGTAATTCACTTTTATAAGGATATGAAGGATGAGGAAATCCAACCTGTTTTGGAAATGATGGATAAACTCAAATTACCTTGTCCACTTTTTGTCTTAAACATAAATAAAACAAAATCAGAAGATATAATTGCTTTCGACCAAAATTGGAATGGAGAATTAATTCCTATTAGTGGCACATACATCAACATAGGGCCTAAAGATGAACACAAATATTTGTTGTTTAATAATTTAAGATATAAGAAAACAGTTCAGTACCCAAGTTATTCAAGTTATGCGTTTCCAATAAAACTTAAAATATCAAGTCCTACACCAGAAGCTTTAAATGATAGCAAGATGATTAGAAAATTAATTGAACAAGTATATCAATTTAGTAGGCTATATTGGAAATCCTTACGTCAACAAAACGTACCAATAACAATTAAATATCCTGAAATGGTTGCAGAAATAGCACCTCGTTTTGAAAGCAAGGAAATACCACCTTTTGGTCAAGAAACCTTATGGTTTTTATAATCCGAAGCCTTTTTTCTTTGCACAACCATTGCATTCAATAATTTGTATCTTTGTGAAACTTTATGAAAATATTCTTTTCCATATCAATGTCAATTTTATTCTTTTTTCAGGGAATTAGCCTTGATATGGACTTTTGTGGACCAATAAAAGAAATTTCAAACATCATTACCCATTATCAAGACCATAAAATGTATGGCGACTCTTTCCTTGAATATGTAGTTGAAGATTACATTGACAATGATGCAAAAAATGAAGGGCATCATAATAACCCAGATAAGGAAAATACACCAGTTCATTCTCATAATCAATGTTGTCATCCTTTAGTATTATTTATTGCGAACAACAATTCGGCCCTAATCAATCGACTAAAGTTTGAAGATAAAGAGCCGTTCAATTTATATACAGTTAACTTCTATTCCAGATATCTGGAATCTCTCTTCCAACCCCCGCGAGTATAATTCAGTTTTTTTTAAGGATAGCTATATCCTAACGTGATGCTTCTCAAAGTAAGCATTGCTTTATAAATGCGTTGCACCCATTCGCACCGTAAATTTTCAACTGAATTAATACATATTTATGATTAATAAAATCATTTCATTTTCCATTAATAATAAATTTATTATTGGGCTATTTATAGTGGTGCTTATTGGCACAGGCATATACTCAATGGCCACTATAAATTTGGGTTCCGTGCCTGATATTACCAACAATCAAGTTCAAGTTATAACAACTGCCCCTAATTTGGGAACGGAGGATATTGAGCAATTTGTAACCTTTCCCGTAGAATTGGCAATGGCAAATCTTCCAGACGTTATCGAACTGCGTTCGATCTCTCGTTTTGGACTGTCCGTGGTAACCATTGTTTTTAAAGACGAAGCAGGAACCTATCTGCCACGACAATTGGTCCAAGAAAAATTAACCGCAGTTGCGGAAGAAATCCCTGAAGGTTTTGGCACGCCTTTTATGGCGCCCATTACCACGGGCTTGGGCGAAATATTGCAATATACCTTAAAGGTTAAAGAAGGGTATGAAGAAAAATATGACGCAATGGAACTGCGCACCATTCAAGACTGGATCGTGAAACGCCAGATGGCGTTAGTCCCGGGAGTTGTTGAAGTAAATGCTTTTGGAGGCTATGTAAAACAATATGAAGTCGCTCTTAATCCTGCTAAACTAAAAAGTTTTGGCATCACAATGCACCAGGTCTTTGAAGCCCTTAAAGTGAACAATGCCAATACGGGTGGAGCTTATATTGAAAAAAACCACCAAGCCAATTTTATCCGTGGGGAAGGGCTGGCACGAAGTATCGCCGATTTGGAAAACACCGTTGTGACCACTCAAAATGGAAGCCCTGTTTTGGTAAGGGACGTTGCCGAAAAAGTGGGTTACGGTAACCAAGTGCGTTATGGTGCATTTACCCAGGATGGTCACGAATCTGTGGGTGGCCAAATATTAATGTTGAAAGGACAGAACCCAAGTAACGTTATAGAAAATGTTGAAAAGCGTATAGCCGAAATCCAAAAATCCTTGCCTGAAGGCGTGTATATCGATACATTTTTAAGCCAAAGCGAACTGATTGAGAGAACCACAAGTACCGTTAAAACAAATCTAATTGAAGGGGCACTCATCGTAATATTCGTTTTGGTACTCCTTTTAGGTAGCTTCCGTGGCGGTTTGATAGCAGCTTCGATAATCCCCTTGTGTTTATTGTTCGCATTTATTTTGATGAAGCAATTTGGTATTTGGGCAAATTTAATGTCCTTGGGTGCAATTGATTTTGGAATTATTGTTGACGGCGCGGTAATTATAGTGGAGGGAACGGTTTTTCACATTCATCAACGGATGAAGAAATCCAATGCAATTATGGGACAATCCGAGATGGATGAAATAGCCTATGATTCTTCTAGTAAAATGATGAATTCTGCCTTTTTCGGTCAGTTAATCGTTCTCATTGTTTTTACACCTATTTTGTTCTTGACAGGTGTGGAAGGAAAAATGTTCCGCCCAATGGCCTTTACCTTTGGATTTGCAGTTTTAGGCGCTATCATCCTTTGTCTTACCTATGTGCCAATGATGTCGTCATTATTTTTAAAACCTGCCAAAAACCAAAATAGTTGGTTTGCCAGATTTGAAAATCGGATGGATAGGATAAGCGATAAAATTATGGGCCTTTTGAATCGCGTGTATCTGCCCATACTGAATTTTTCACTTCGTTTTAAAGCAGGGGTCGTAATAGGTGCGGTTGCCTTGCTATTGATTGCAGGATTTGTATTCAAAAATATGGGAGCTGAATTTATCCCGAAATTTGATGAGGGCGATATTGCGTTTCAAGCATTAATAAAACCGGGGAGCAGTCTTACAGAGACCATCGAGGCTTCAAAGAAACTCGAAAATCTAATAAATGAATTTCCTGAAGTTAAAACTGTAGTTTCAAGAATCGGGGTAGCCGAAATCCCAACCGACCCGATGCCAATGGACATTGCGGATAGTTACATTATTCTTGAAAAAGATAAAAGCAAATGGACTTCCGCCGACAGCAAAGAAGAACTCATTGAAAAAATACAAGAAAAGATTTCGGTTGTTCCCGGTGTCAATTTTGTATTTACCCAGCCCGTGGAACTTCGTTTTAATGAGTTGCTAACTGGAGTTCGTGAGGACGTGGCAATCAAATTGTACGGAGAAGATTTGGATGTGTTGGCAGATAAGGTACAGGAAATCGCAGCGGTAATACGTGAAGTACCGGGTGCAGCAGACCTTAACGTAGAGGCTACAAGCGGTTTGCCACAAATGACAGTGGTGTATAACCGCGCAAAAATGGCACAATACGGTGTAACTGTGGATAAATTGAATGATTATGTAAGTGCCGCCTTTGCAGGCGAAAAGGCAGGTGTGATTTTTGAAGGCGAAAAGCGTTTTGATGTGGTTATCAGGTTGGCAGAGGACTTTAGGCAAGACATCAATAGCTTAAAAAACCTTTACATAGACCTGCCGAACGGTGCTCAAGTGCCTCTAAAGGAAGTTGCGGATATCAGTTATAAAGCTGGGCCAATGCAAATTTCAAGAGACAACACTATGCGTCGTATATCTGTGGGTGTAAATGTTCGTGGACGCGATGTAAAATCGATGGTCGAGGAAATTCAGCAAAAACTGGAAACGGAAGTGGAACTGCCACCAGGTTATTACGTCACTTATGGAGGATCATTTGAAAACCTGCAACGTGCATCAGACCGATTGATGATAGTAGTGCCCATCGTTCTACTAACAATATTTATCCTGCTTTATTTCGCTTTAAATTCATTTTCACAGGCTTTGATGATTTATATGGCAGTGCCTTTGGCGGCAATAGGCGGGGTTTTCATTTTGTTGATCCGTGGAATGCCTTTCAGTATTTCGGCAGGGGTCGGGTTTATCGTACTCTTTGGAGTAGCGGTTTTAAACGGTCTGATACTCATAAACAAATTCAATGAACTAAAAGAAAGTGGAATGACAGATTTAAAAAAACGTATATACGAAGCTACGCACGAACGTTTACGTCCCATTTTATTGACTGCCATTACCACAATTATGGGCTTTATCCCAATGGCAGTTTCCACCTCTGGTGGTGCAGAAGTACAGCGACCATTGGCAACAGTAGTCATTGGAGGAATGCTTACGGCAACATTTTTGACCTTGGTGGTTATTCCTATTCTTTACTATTGGCTGGAATCGAGAAAGGAACGAAACAATACAAAGGGGGATATAAGCTATGTCAACAGGTCAACAAACATTATAACGGTATTATTGATGGTTGGAGGTTTGATGGCTTCTGGAACTTCATTTGCCCAAGACAATAGTCAAGATGGTACAATTCCAAAGACCTTGACCATTGATGAGGCCATTGCTATGGCAAAACAGAATTATCCTACGCTCAAGGAAAGTCAGGCATTTATTGAACGGGAAAAGGCGATGAAAGGCACCAGTTTTGACCTTGGCAGCACCGAAGTTTTTACAGGCAAGGAAGAATATGGCAATAATCTTCCTGGAGTTCAAACCACTATCGGCGTACAACAGGGAAATATTGATTTGCTTTCCGGTTTCTCAAAATCGAAGTTTTACAAAGAGCGCATTGCATTGGGAGAAAAGTTTTTTGTGGCAAGTGAACAACAGTTGGTGCGTAATGTGATGCAGGCGTATGACCAAATTAATTATTACAAGGCACAGTTGCGTTTTGCTGATCAATTGGACAGTGTTTATGCCAATTTTAAGACCGCTGCCCAACTTCGGTATGATACCGGAGAAACAGGCAAGTTGGAATTTATTGCAGCCTCTTCCGAATTTCAACAGATACAAGTATTAAAACAACAAGCTTTTGATGATATTGAAATCGCCAAACGTGCCTTAAAACAATATTTGGGAACCGATGAAAACATCGAGACGGTTGATGGCGTTTACGAGCCATTGGATTTTATGGCTACATTAGATTCAACTTCAGTGGCAAATAATCCAATGTTGCAATATGCCTTGCAAAATGCCGAAGTAAGCAAGGCAAACGTGGGTGTCGAAAAATCCCAATTTCTACCTAAATTTAGTTTATCGTATGGCAGACAAGTTGTAGATGAAGTGTCAGGCTTCAATACTTTTCAGGCAGGCATTAGCATTCCACTATGGTTTTTTCCGCAAAAGGCAAGAGTCAAGTCAGCTAAGGCAGACGCAATGATGGCAGAATATCAATATTTGGAACAAAAAGAAGTTACGGAAAGCCGTGTTTCGCAATTGCTCCAATCCCTCGAAAAAACTAAGAAGACATTGCAATATTATAAAGAAAGCGCACTGCTATTGGCAGAAGAACAGATAGCCACGGCACAATTGGCATCCAAGGAAGGTGAAATTGATTACGTTAATTACATTACAATTCTAAACAGTGCCATCCGTATCAAACAAAACCATTTACAATACCTCAATCAGTATAACCAACAGTCTATTGAGGTACAATATCAATTGGGTAATCTATAATCATAAAAAGAGAAAAATGAAGAATATACTATTAGTAAGTACCGTATTATTTACACTTATGTTTATGAGTTGTAACGATGCCCCAAAATCTGAACTTGGCCACAACGAAACGGAAGTCGGGGAAGATGCGCACGGCGAAGGCCACGACGAGGAAGAAGGTGTTGTGGAACTCACAAAACCACAGGCCGAAACCATTGGTTTGGAAATGAAACCTCTGGAGGAACGAACTTTAGGAAACAACATTAAGGTAACAGGAACGCTGCAACTTTTTCCACAGGATAAGGCGAACATCAGTCCGTTTGTTGGTGGAAATGTGAGTTCCATTAAGGTAGTACCTGGAGATAATGTAAGTAAAGGACAGGTATTGGCATATATTGAGCATCCCGATATCATTGCAATGCAACAGGAATTTCAGGAAAAAAATGACGAACTGGTCTTTTTGAAACAGGATTTTGAACGCAAGCAGACCCTTTATGATAAAGGCGTTTCTTCTGGCAAGGAATTTCAGATGGCGCAGTCAAAATTTCGTTCCACCACATCCAGTGTCAATGGGTTGCGTTCCCAATTGAAACTGTTGGGCATTAATCCCGACAAAGTGGCGGAAGGTCAAATATATTCCGCTGTTCCCATTACCACGCCAATAAGTGGATACGTGGCAGAAGTAAATATAAGTTTGGGCGATTATGTGGGCGCACAATCCAAAATGTTCTCAATAAGCGATAACTCAAAAATTTACGTCAATTTTAAAGTATATGAAAAGGACATATACCAAATAGAGAAAGGGCAACAAATATATTTTTCCACGGCCTCCCACCCGGACAATTTGCTTAAAGCCACCGTTCGGTCTGTTGGTAAAACCTTTAACACCGACCCAAAGGCTTTGGAAGTCTTGGCGGATATTGAAAACAAGGATAAAAACCTATTGCCGGGAATGTATGTGGAAGGGCGCATAGTGCAGGGCGAGAAAAAAGGTTTCGCTATTCCTGAAGCTGCTATCATAAAAGAAGGCGAGCAATCCTTCATTTTCATTTTGGATGAAGACGAAGAAATGGAAGCGGGCAAAATGAAATTCAAAATGATACCTGTAACGGTCGGGATTACTGATTTAGGCTTTGTTGAAGTCAATCTTCCTGCCGAAGTTTCAAAGGATGCCAAAGTTGTCATAAGTGGAGCTTATAACCTGTCTTCGGAAATGGTTAAAGGCGAACTGGAACACGCACATTAATTCAATCACCATCAAAGATTTTGATTCCGGGTTTGTTTATCGTCTTAATAAGTTAGTTAAAAATTAAAAAACAGGCTCGGTTCAAAATCGATTAAAAATTTAAAAAAATGAAGGAAATAAAAGCATTTATAAAACCGAACCGGATCCAAAGGGTAATTGAAGCTCTTGCTGATAGTGGTTTTAAAAGTATGACCCTGTCACAAGCAGAAGGCACGGGAGCGTTCAAGGCAAAAGGCGCAAGACCGTCGCTGGATTTTCACGTGACAGATAGTCCAGTGGTCAAGCTGGAACTGGTTTGTCAAAATGAGGAAGCCCAAGCCGCAATTGAAACAATTCTAAGAAATGGTAAAACGGAAGAACCAGGAGACGGGATTATTTATATCGCAAATATAGAAGATGCCTTTCACATTAAAACGGGAGAATCCATAGGGAAATAGATGGTTAAAATCACAAGTTAATGACTGAAATAGAAAAATTTTTAGAAGACAAAAGGGTTCGCCCTACGGCAATGCGTTTGCTTATATATAAGTTTCTTGCAGAAAAAGAAATAGCAGTAACATTAAGTGACATTGAAAATGCTTTTGAAAAAGCAGATAGAACTACCTTATACAGAACTATTAAAACATTTGAAGATAAAGGAATAGTCCATCAAATAGACGATGGCACAGGGATAACAAAATATGCGTTATGCGAAGAGGGATGTAATTGTGATATTAAAAACGATTTGCATTTACATTTTCATTGTAATAATTGCAATGAAACCATTTGCTTAACAGAACATAAAATACCTCAAATAAAAGTGCCAGATGGTTTTGTGTCAGAGAATGTAAATTTGGTGGTAAAAGGTATTTGCGATAAGTGTAGTGTCTAATTATTGCACTTCCATTGCACTTACTATTAAAGTACATTTATCCAAAATTAGAGGATATGAAGTTTAATACTAAAATACCTAAACATCTAAAACAGGCGTATAACCAAGAATTAAAACAATACAGTTTCTGTTTAGAAAATAAGCAGTTTGGTAATGCTTGGTATCATTTAGAACGTAGTCATATAATAGGACAATCTTATCCTATAGAACATACCTATTCACATTGGCTTATGCTAAAGTTTGGATTTATACAAAAAGATACGAAAGAAGTAATAGGTCAAATAATTAGGTTGCTTGTGGGTGGCTGGAAATCATTTATAAATCACGTTCCACTTGGTAATACTGGTGGAGCAAACGTGCCACCATTAAAACGAATGCCTATTCCCAATGACATTGAAAAATTATTAGATATTAAATGAAAAAAAAGAAAGTCAATTTAAGAGATTTAAAACCAAATTCAGAAGTGCAACACACGCATAATGATGGTCATAATCACGGTAATGGAAGTGCATTCAAAACCTACGTGCCTGCAATAATAAGTTTTACAATGCTTATCATTGGTATAGGTTTAGATTATTTTGATGTTTCATTCTTTAAGGATTGGATTCGTATTGCTTGGTATGGTATTGCATATCTTCCTGTAGGGTTTCCTGTTGTAAAAGAGGGTTGGATTAGTATTAAAAAAGGTGATGTTTTTACAGAGTTCTTTTTAATGTCTATAGCAACCATTGGTGCATTTGTTATTGGTGAATATCCCGAAGGTGTTGCAGTAATGCTATTTTATGCAGTAGGCGAATTATTTCAAAGTGCTGCTGTAAATCGTGCAAAAGGAAATATAAAAGCATTATTAGATGTTAGACCTAAAGAAGCCAATGTATTTCGTGAGGGAGATTATAAAAGTGTTTCGCCTGAAGTTGTCAATATTGGAGAGAAAATTCAAATTCGTGTAGGTGAAAAAATTCCATTGGATGGCATTTTATTATCCGAAAAAGCATCTTTAAATACAGCTGCGTTAACAGGAGAAAGCAAACCAGATTCCATTCAAAAAGAAGCAAAGGTTTACGCGGGTAGTATTAATTTGGAAAGCGTTATTGAAGTTGAGGTAACCAATAAGTTTGAAGACAGTTCTATTGCGAGAATATTAGACTTGGTTCAAAATGCAACAGCACGTAAATCTAAAACAGAATTATTCATCAGACAGTTTGCTCGTATCTACACACCAATTGTAGTGTTTTTAGCTATTGGTGTTACTTTTATACCTTACTTTTTTGTAGATGATTATGTGTTTAGAGATTGGTTATACAGAGCATTAATTTTCTTGGTAATATCTTGTCCTTGTGCGTTAGTGATTTCAATTCCATTAGGATATTTCGGTGGATTGGGAGCAGCTTCAAAAAATGGAATATTATTTAAAGGTGCTTCATTTTTAGATGCTATGACCAAAATAAATACTTTGGTAATGGACAAAACAGGAACCGTTACCAAAGGTGTTTTTAAAATCAAAGAAGTAAAAGCAATTGGTTGGAATGAAACCGAATTTATGCAATACTTAATGGCGTTGGAAGAACAATCCACGCATCCAATTGCTAAAGCCATTTTAGAGTACAAAGCTGAAGGAGAAGATTTTAAAGCACAAGACGTTTCTGAAATTGCAGGTAAAGGTTTAAAAGGCGTTGTTAATGGTAAAACAGTTTTAGTAGGAAATAAAGCCTTAATGACTGCGAATAATATAAATGTTCCATCTGAAACGGAATCTATTGTAGAATCGATAGTATTAGTTGCAATCGATAATCAATTTGCAGGTTATGTAGTCATAGCAGATGAATTAAAGGAAGATGCAAAAGAAACTATTACAGCATTACACAAAGTAGGCATTAAAAATATTATGATGCTTTCCGGTGATAAAGATTCCATCACGCAACAAGTCGCTAAAGAGTTGAATATCGAAAATGCTAAAGGTGGTTTACTTCCAGAAGATAAATTAAACGAAGTTGAAATTTTAAAGAAAAATCCTGAAAACAAAATAGCCTTTATAGGTGATGGTATTAACGATGCACCTGTTTTAGCAGCAAGTAACGTTGGTATTGCAATGGGTGGTTTAGGTAGTGATGTAGCTATTGAAACAGCAGACGTTATCATTCAAACCGACCAGCCTTCAAAAGTAGTTAGAGCCATTAAAATAAGTCGTTCTACAAGAAAAATTGTTTGGCAAAATATCATTTTAGCGTTTGGAGTTAAAGTTATTGTCTTGATATTAGGAGCAGGTGGTTTAGCCACAATGTGGGAAGCAGTTTTTGCAGATGTAGGCGTAGCATTATTAGCAATTTTAAATGCAGTTAGATTACAACGAATGAGTTGGTAATTGTCGGGACTATAAAATATTTTGTGTTTTTGCTCTCAGATAGTTGAAAAAATGATTTTGAAATTCATAGGCAAAAAATTTACCTTTAAATTTTTATCTTATGAACACAGAATTAGAAAAACAATTGGAAGCCTTGATAGGCGAGATCAAGAACAAAGAAGACTTTGACAATGTTAAGGAGCAATTGCTAAAACGCGGCATCGAATCCCTCTTGAAAGCCGAGATGACAGCTCATTTGGGCTTCAGGAAAGGCGAGGCCGCAATAGCCAACAACCAGCGCAACGGTTTTTCCCAAAAGACCATCAAGACCCATAACGGGGAACAACGCATAAATATCCCTCGGGACAGGGAAGCAAGCTTTGATCCGGTAACGGTGCCGAAACACAAGTCCATGGGACAGGAACTGGAGGACTGCATCCAGCTGCTCTATGCCAAGGGGATGAGCAACAGTGATATCATCGATTTTATAGAGCACACCTATGGTGTACATTATTCCACGTCACAGGTCTCCATCATTACCAACCAATTATTGGAGGACATAAAGCTTTGGCAGAACAGGCCATTGGAGGACGTCTATCCCATAATTTGGATAGATGCCATACATTACAAGATACGCCATGAGGGAAAGGTCATCTCAAAGGCCTGCATGATCGTTCTGGGCGTGAATGTTGAAGGGCAGCAGGATATTTTGAGCATGAGTATTGTCGAGACCGAAAAAGCCTCTTCCTGGATGTCCATCCTGGATGACCTGCGCACCCGTGGCGTAAAGGATATTTTCTTCCTGTGCTCGGATAACCTGGCCGGTCTGGACAAAGCTGTGGAGGCCATTTTTCCAGACAGCATCCGACAGATATGTATTGTACACCAAATCAGGAACTCACTTAAATACGTGAGCTATAAAGACCGAAAAGCAATCATGGTGGATATAAAGGCTATATACCAAGCAGATAATGAGAAATTTGCCTTGGAGGCGCTACAGATATTCAAAGAAAACTGGCAGGACAAATATCTATCCGCTGTACAGTCCTGGGAGAACAATTGGGACAACCTAACGGTCTTTTTAAGCTATCCGAAAGAGATCAGAAAACTGATCTACACCACCAATATCATTGAGAGTTTTAACGCTAGCTTGCGTAAATACACACGTAACAAAAAGGTGTTCCCACATGATGATGCAGCCTTGAAATCCATATATCTGGCAGCTCAGGGAATCAGCAAAAAATGGAAGAAAACACGTTTTAAATGGGGCCAGATATACAACCAATTGTATATTTGTTTCCCAAACAGGTTATAACAACCAGTATTTTAACCTATGAATTTTGAAATTATTTTTCAAAAACACAAAATTTTGGATAAACTCTAATTGTCCCCACAACCCAAAACCCAGTTTTTTCGTACCTCAAAATCCTCTGTCTTTTGTTTTGTTCCGCTATCCACCGCACTTGTAGTTTTTGGTTGCCAACCCTCACACAGCACATTGCTTATTTTATTTGCTATTATATTTTAAAAGTAGTACAATAAAAAAGCAAAGAGCTGTTGCCATCCCTCACACCAAAAACTACCCCAAGCTATGTTTACATAATACAAGTTATAGTAGCAAATGGCACTTTTCAAAGGTTTGCTATCGCAGTTTTAATGCATTTTGTAGCTATAACTGGTATTATGTAAAATATCCGCTATTCCAACGCTCACACCCGTACATATAACGATATTTTGAACAAGCATTAAACGGTTGTAAATTTAAAAGATTGAATAAGTTTAGTATTATATTGGTTATCTCATTCAAGCTGCACAAAACCATCGTTAAGTCCAAGTATTCCTTACCTCAAGTCTTTGTTTGTTTCATTTCGTTAACAAATATAATAGTCCACTTTTCCCCACCACCCAAGTCAGCGGTTATAAAAAAATAGGCTAATAATATGCAGTAATACGCCATAGCATATTGCTTTTTATCGTGCCTCAAAAAAACAAAAAGCTATTGTCTAAAAGTCCTGTATAAGTAGCTTGTTTAAATGCTGTTTTATCAAACAACTATTTAAAACGCTACCCATACAAACGCTTCATCCCACGCTCAAATTGGATATAACCTATTTTTTTAAGAGTTTATGCCCCAAAAAGTGTTGTTCAATAAATTAAATACATTTCAATATGATTACAAAAACAATCCAAATTACAGAAGTCACAGTTGATGAATTAGCGGATAAGGTAGCAGATAAATTATTGTTTAAAATTGAAGACTATCTTAAAGAACTATCAAAACCAAAAAATGATGAATTACTAACACGAAAAGAAGTAGCTGATTATTTAAGAATAAGTTTAGTAACAATACATTCTTGGAATAAACACGGTATTTTAAATCCAATTCGTATGGGCAACAGAATCTTATATAAAAAACAAGATATTTTAGATGTTTTAGAAGAACAGTCAATAAATAAAAAAAGGTAGCAAATATATGTGGCTACCACAGCCAACGCGCAAGGCTATAAAGGTCAAGCCCTACGGGTTTTGAATAAAACTTTTTTCAAAAGCATTTTTCAAAATGATTAAACATTTAAACTCAAAAAACTTTTATCCAAAAACCTTGACAGCCTTATCCACGCCACAAGAGCATTAGGCTTTCTTTTTTTATTGTTTTTCTTTTAAAAAATTAATGGTGCGAAGCGTAGCGAAGCAATTTTAAATTGGATAGCTATGTCAACTTTTGAACTAAAAACACACCAAATCGGAAGAACCTACTCACAACCTCATTTTTTTATTCTGAACAAAGGGCAAAACAGCGGAAAGCCCTTAATAAATCCCTGCCCTAATTGTTTTGTGGTATCTACATCAACCGAAGAAGAAAAACAAACCCTTTACCATTTATCAATGATGTTGCAAATAGGCGGTTTTTATGCTTATTATTTAAAAGGGAGTGTTATTCCGTTTATCTCAATAGATGATTGCAGAAACACCTTAAAAAATAGTTACACATCGTTGTTAAATGATGAATTTCAGTTACAAAAGCATATTAATATAGTGTCAGCAATTTGTAAAAAAGAAGCTGAACTTCAAAAAGTCATTTCAAAAATGGCAGATTTAAAAGTGTCATATATACAAAATCTATTTTCTAAAAAGCAAAATCGGGCAACAAAGGGCAACAAAAACCAAATCAATCTATTAGCATAGTATTTGCCATATATTACTTGTGTTGGTTAAAGACCGTAACAAGTCCGAACCAACTTCGAACAAGTATTAATTTTAAATTTTATATACAATGGGTGTTATTTCACAAGGAATCCTGGGCGGTGTATCAGGTAAAGTAGGAAACGTAGTTGGTGCTTCTTGGAAAGGTATTGACTATTTGAGAATTAAGCCTTCAAGTGTGGCAAATCCACGAACAGAAGGTCAAGTTAACCAAAGAAACAAGTTTACTGTTACTTTGGAGTATCTTCAACCGAATTTAGGTTTTATCAAGAAAGGGTATAAATCTTATGCGGTTCAAAAAACAGAGTTTAATGCAGCAATGTCTTATGTATTGAATAATGCGATTACAGGAGCTGCACCAAACTTTACTGTAGATTATTCTTTAGCTTTATTAAGTAGAGGTAATCTATCTGGACCATTGAACCCTGCAACAGATTTAGCAACTGCGGGACAAGTAGAATTTACTTGGGATGATAACTCTGCTGAAGGTAATGCAAATGCAACTGATAAAGCAATGATTTTAGTTTACAATCCAAGTAAAAAAGAATCAATGTATATTCTTGATGGTGCTGATAGAACTGCAGGATCTCAAATCATTACAATTCCAAGTACCTATGCAGGTGATACAGTCGAGCTTTTTATGGCATTTATTACTGCTGAAGGTAATACCGTGTCAAACAGCGTTTATTTAGGCTCTGGAACAGCTAATTAACGGTTGATGTTTTTATGTATGAAACCACTCTTTATGAGTGGTTTTTTTATGCTATATTCGTAATTGAATTTATTAATGATTGCCCTTAATTTACCCTTTTTAGGTGTTTTTTGTATCCTATTTGTTGCCCAAATGTTCTAACCCCAATAAATACAAGGAAAGTTACATATTGCATCGGAAAATAGGAGGTTCTAAATTTGTAGATTTCGCAGAATTGTACACTAGAAGTACAATTTTGTTGATAAACATCAAAACTTTGGATGACACAAATTGATAATTATAAAAATATCCTACAAAACCTATTGAGTTTTTGTAGGATATTATTCAGAAAGTATGGCTAATAATTCTGGTTATACCTTTAGAAATCTTCCTAGTGTACTATTTCCATTAGAACTGTTTTTATAAATAAACTCTCATGTTTATGGCACAAGGTACATGACGAAATACTTTTAATCCATAGATGTGTCATTCATTTTAAGCTTGTATTAAAAGCAGGTACCCCATGTTGGTTTATTACCATCCGTTAGTGCACTTCCGAAAGCAAAATTAATAGGTTCTGTAGGAATATTTATAACACACCAGCTGGTTAGGTTTTGGTTAAAGTTGGTTGCATTGGAAAACATATAATCCATATTGGTGACACCACTTACAATCCAGTTACTAATATTTCCGTTGAAAAGGGAAGCACCATTGAACATGTGTTTCATGTTTGTTACATTACTAACATTCCATGCGTTGAGATTTTGATTAAAGGAAGTGGCTCGGATAAACATCCCTTCCATATTTGTTACTTGACTCACATTCCAATTACCAATATTGCTGTTAAAGTTGTGGGCGTCATGAAACATAGATTCCATATTTGTAACGCTGCCCACATTCCAATTGCTTATATTTACGTTAAAAGCGTATGCTGCCAGAAACATTCTATACATATCAGTTACGTTGCTCACGTCCCAGTTGCTTATATCGCTGTTAAAGGTTATGCTACTCAAAAACATCCTACTCATATCCGTTACGTTGCTCACATCCCAACTATTAAGGTCTCCGTTAAACACGTCAGTTAGCGCGAACATAAAGCTCATATCCATCACGCTGCTTACATCCCAGTTACTTATATTTCCGTTAAAAAGACTTGCATTCCGGAACATATAGCTCATATTTGTTACACGGCTCACATCCCAATGGTTTAAGTCTTGGTTAAAGCTAGAAGCTTTATAAAACATCCGGTTCATAGTTGTTACAGCGCTTACATCCCAATGACTAATGTCTCCGTTAAAATTTGTTTGGTCCAAAAATAATTCAGACATATCTGTAATACCAGTTGTACAGGTGGTTTCGGCATTTTCAGGTGTAATTTGGTCGGCCGTACGTTTGGTGTAGGTTATACCATTTACAACACCGGAATCGCCCACGGCAGCATCTGGTGCTAGTATGGTTACGTCGTTTTCTGCTAGATAAAACAGGTCTCTTTCAAAGACTGCTGTTACGGTTTTAGATTCATTTACAGTCAGCTGCATCGGGTTTTCGGTTCCCGTTACATCGCCTTGCCATGCTTTAAATTGCCAGCCGTTAGCAGGAATGGCAGTGATATTTATTTGTTGATCTTTATCAAAGTTTCCACTTTGTGGGGAAACCGTTCCGCCCTCACTTGGGGAGGCATTTATAGCTACCTGATAGGTTATTTTTGCAGGAGTAACGTCATCGTCATTGCTACAACTGCAGAAAGCAGCGGCAATACATAATAAGATTACTAATGGTTTGAAGTTTATTTGTAAATTTTTCATGTTTATTTTTTTATTAATTAATAATAGCTAATCTAAATTTTTGAGATACTAAGCTGTAGTTGATGTTTTTGTTTTCAAATTTTAAGTGTGATATTTAGTTAAAAATAGTGTTATAATTAATTTGTGTTAAAAAATGAAAAAGGTAAACATGTACTAATGAAAAAATAAAAGTCTAAAAAATGAGAGCATGAAAAAGAGTTCGTGGGTTCGTGATAAAATAAGACTAGAATTATTATAATTTGTTGGTGACTATTGTTGTTTTTATCAATAAAAAATCCGTCATACTAAAAAGCATGACGGATTCAATTAAATTCCAACTTTGTAAAAAAGCAAGCTATATTTTTGGCTTAGACTCCAAATGGATTTTCAATACTATGTGCTGGTTCTGTAAACCATTTTGGACCATTTTCTGTCATATAAATATGATCTTCTAAACGGATTCCGAATTCATTAGGGACCACAATCATGGGTTCAATGCTAAAAGCCATTCCGGCTTGCAACTTTATGTCGTTTCCTCTTAGAATAAATGGATGCTCATGTATTTCAAGTCCAATACCATGACCTGTTCTATGTGGTAATCCTGGTAAATCATAATCTGGTCCTAAGCCATCTTTTTCTAATTGTACTCGTACTTGATCATCTATATGCCCACACGGTTTTCCTAGTTGTGCAGCTTCAAAAGCAGCCAATTGCGCAGTTTTTTCATTTGCCCAAATTTTCTTTTCCTTATCTGTGGCGTCTCCATAAATATAAGTTCTGGTAATATCCGATAGATAACCATTGTATCTGGCACCAGTATCTACTAATACAATATCATTTTCTTTTAATGGATTTGGCGACTTGACTCCATGAGGAAAACTAGAATCTCGACCAAATAACACAATACAAAAGTACGAACCACTAGCTATTCCTAGTTTTTGATGCGCTTTATGAATAAAGTTTTCAACTTCACTGGTGGTAATGCCTGGTTTTAAAATTCGTGCAACAGCTTGATGTACTTGCATGGTTAAGTCCATCGGGTATTGGATATGTGCAATTTCGGCTTCACTTTTAAGTATTCTGATGTCTCTAATTAATTCTTCAGCACTGCTAATTTTAAACTTTTTATGTTCCTGAAAGCGTGAAACCATTGTAAATGCTGTAGTATCATCAATAGCTAGTCTTGTACCTTCAGCTACAGCTTCTGATATTTTCTGTACAGGAGATTCATGTTCTGCCCATGGTATAAGCTCTCCCTTTATTCCTATAAAATCATTGAAAGTTCCTATTTCAAATTCAGGAACCACATATTTAAGACTTCCATCTGCAAAAAGAATTGCGCCAACTAAACGTTCAGATGGATTCCATTTTGTATTTGTAAAATAGTATAAATTAGTGCCAGCATTAATATATAAGGCATCCAATCCTTTTGTTTTTAAAGCTGTACATGCTTTATCAAGTCTGTTTTGGAATTCTTTTTCACTAATAGGAGCTGGTTTTGTTGTTGGCTCACTTAATTTTGAAAGTTCTTCTTCGGGTGTACTACCACCAATTCCGTATGATCTGTTACTATTCATAATATGTAAGTTTTTTAATTAATGCAATCACGTTTAGTATTAAGAGATTCTATCCCGTTTTTAATTTGTATAAACAACTAAATAGAATAGAAAATCTTTTAGACTTAATACAAGTAAAATGGCAAGTTCTTAAATTTTAGATTAAACACAATTGCATTTAACGTTTCATTTCCGTTTTTAATATCTGATCTACTGCCAATCTATATTTTATTGGATTAGTAGCTTTTTTTATGGCCTTATATGTTTTTTTAGGATTTGAAGTTGCTTGAGAAAAATACTCCCAAAATCCTAACATTTTCATTTTTATAGGAGTTGGCCCAGATAAATATTCATCGTATTGTTGATAAATACTGTCATGAAATTCCGAAAAAATCTCCCATCGGTTTTCAGGATATTCTGTGCTGTTATTTTTAATCATATTGGGTAAAAATGGATCAGCAATCAGCCCTCGTCCAATCATAAAATGATCAATACCTGGAAATCGTTTTTCAATCTCTTTAAATGCAGTAACACTGGTAATATCCCCGTTATAGTATAATTTATGCTTGGTACTGCCTATACATTTTTCAAAAGCATCTAAATCTACAGGACCTTTATAAAGTTGTTTACCTATTCTAGCGTGAATTGCAATACTTTTAAGTGGATATTGATCTAAGATAGGAAAGGTTTCTAAAATTTCTTCAGCATTTTCATATCCCATTCTCATTTTCATAGAAACCAAAATATCCGTTTCAGTATGAGCTTTATCTAAGACCTCGTTAATTCTATTTGGATTGCAAATTAACCCAGATCCCATACCAGATTTAGTAACCATAGGATACGGACAACCTAAATTCCAATTTAATTCTTTATAACCTAAACTTTGTACATATTTAGCAACATATAAAAACTCGTCTGCATGATTAGTAATAACTTGCGGAATAACCTCTAAAGTTGTGTTGTTCTCTGGAAGTAAGTCGTTCTGATAAGATTGTTTGATTTTCAATTTTCCATTGAGTCGAATATATGGAGCATAAAAAGTGTCTATGCCACCAAAGTAATGATGGAAAGCATTTCGAAATCTGAAATCTGTAAACCCTTGTAAAGGTGATGAAAGTAATGTGAGAGCCATCTTATTGTTTAGGTGCGCAAAGATAGGATTTTTGCCTTTTATATTTGTTTAAAAATATTCAGTCGTATTTGAAAAATGATATCAATGAAATTATATTATAAGATGTCTTTGTCTCAGTTTCCAGTAATTAAACCGAAATCTTTAATTTGTAGATTATTTTAGAAAATATACCATCTAAAAATGTAGTTTAACGAAACTCTTGAAAGCTATATAATACAGGTTTAGAACCAATAGCGTCCTAAACAATTTTATAACAAACTCTCAATGGCTTCATTCAATTAGGTTTTCACGGTGTTTTTAACTTTTACGATTGTTTTTTACAAAGCCCATTTTTGGCTTCTCGAAAGTTTATCGTAAAATTTGAAGTGAAGGACTCGTAAAATTTTAGGCTGTTTGAGCCAGTCGAATTAATCCTCAGAGAACTATATTTAATGGCGAGTTCCTAAATTTAGAGGATTAGCAAAAAAATTAGATAAAGTTTCGTAAGCCTAGATTTTCCTGCCCGACGATGTTATTCAGGCGGGTTTGGTTCGTTTTTTCATCAATGGAAAAAATGAACAAATTAAATATTAAAGGACAGGATTGTTTTAGAACCTAAACTTCTGTTAAACAAAAACAATAGTTCTTGTATTTTTATATATTTGTAAATAGATATGAAGCAGATTTTCCATAAAATAGGGTCTTTATTGATGGCTTTTGTAGTGTTATTCTCTACAATGTCATTTACTTTAAATATGCACTATTGTGGAGATACTTTAGTAGAAACTGCCATCTTCCACAAAGCAAAAGGTTGTGGTATGGAAATGGAAAAACCCTCTACCGAAACATGTTCTATTACTAAGAAAAACTGTTGTGATGATAAACAATTGGCCATTGAAGGTCAAAATGAGTTACAACTTCAAGTTGATAAAGTAACGTTTCAACAACAGGTATTTATTGCTTCATTTATTTATTCTTATATCAACCTTTTTGAAGGTTTAGATAAAAATGTATCTTCTTTTGAAGCATACAAACCACCACTCGTCGTCAAGGACATCTTCAAGATAGACGAGACCTATTTAATTTGATTTTTAGTAGTTGGTTATAATACAAATTGTTTTGTGTTAGGACCTTTTTGTGTTTTGATGAAACTTTAAAATTTGTTTCTCAACACAAGGTATTTGATACTTTGTACTCACTACTAAAATCTTATTTCAATGCTAAATAAAAGCATCAAATTTTTAATAGAAAATAAATTGGTAGCTGTTTTGCTACTCACGCTCTTTATAGGTTGGGGATTGGTAAATGCACCCTTTAATTGGGAGCAGTCCCGATGGCTATCGAGGTTACCTAGCAACCCTGTGGCTGTAGATGCCATTCCAGATATTGGCGAAAACCAACAAATAGTTTTTACCAGATGGGATGGTCGTTCTCCACAAGATATTGAAGACCAAATTACCTATCCGTTAACCACAACTTTGCTTGGTATTCCGGGAGTAAAAACCATTAGAAGTTCGTCTATGTTTGGGGTTTCAAGCATCTATATCATTTTTGAAGAGGATATAGAATTTTACTGGAGCAGGAGTCGGATTCTAGAAAAACTAAACTCATTACCCAATGGCTTATTGCCCGAAGATGTAAATCCAGCTTTAGGACCTGATGCCACCGGCTTGGGACAGATATTTTGGTACACCCTAGAAGGTCGTGATGAAAACGGCCAGGTAACTGGTGGCTGGGATTTACATGAATTACGCAGCATTCAAGACTATTATGTAAAATATGCCTTGTCGTCGGCAAGTGGTGTTTCGGAAGTGGCTTCAATTGGCGGCTATGTTCAGGAATATCAAATAGATGTCAATCCAGAACTCATGCGCCAATACAATATTGGATTAAATCAAGTTGTAAAAGCGATTAAAGAAAGCAATAAAGACATTGGCGCTCAAACTTTAGAAATTAACAAAGCAGAATATTTAGTACGTGGTTTGGGCTATGTAAAGTCTATTTCTGATATTGAAAATGCCGTAGTGCATTCTGAGGATTTCACGTCTATTAAAATTAAAGATATTGCAAAAGTTGCCTTAGGACCTGCAGCACGAAGAGGAATATTAGATAAAGAAGGAGCCGAAGTTGTTGGTGGTGTTGTTGTAGCGCGTTATGCTGCCAACCCAATGGAAGTTATCAATAATGTAAAAGAAAAAATAAGTGAATTAAGCGCCGGATTACCTTCTAAAGTATTAAAAGATGGAAGAACATCACAGCTAACTGTAGTACCTTTTTATGATCGATCGGAACTCATTCAAGAAACATTAGCCACTTTAAATGAAGCCTTGACTTTAGAGGTTTTAATTACCATTTTGGTCATTATCATTATGGTATTTAATCTTCGGGCTTCTATTTTAATTTCCGGTTTATTGCCCGTTGCCGTATTAATGGTTTTTATTGCCATGAAAATCTTTGGTGTCGATGCTAATATTGTCGCATTATCTGGTATCGCTATTGCTATTGGAACAATGGTAGATGTTGGCGTTATTCTCTCTGAAAACATTATTAGACATTTGGATGAGGCAAGTGAAAAGGGAAAAGTGAATAGTGAAAAGTTAAAAGTTGAAAGTGAGTTTAGCGATGCAGATTCTGAAGATGAGATTCTTCACTCCGTTCAGAATGACAAACGTTCAATTAACCAAATTGTTTATAATGCGACGGCTGAAGTATCTGGTGCCATTGTAACGGCTGTGATGACAACCATTATTAGTTTCATTCCGGTGTTTACCATGATTGGCGCCGAAGGAAAACTATTTAGACCCTTAGCCTTTACCAAAACCTTTGCTTTAATCGCGGCTCTTATTGTGGCTATATTTTTAATTCCACCGTTTGCAGCCTTTTTGTTTAGAAGAAAAAGTAATAAAAAAAGTTTTAAGTATCTTATAAATGCAGCTTTAATAATAGCAGGATTAATAGGGTTAATTTATGGCTATTGGTTGGGCTTAATTCTGATAGCTTTTGGAGTCACTGGCATTTTAAAACTTCAAGAGAAAATGACTTCTAAGCAAGCAAATCTTCTAAATATCATAATTTCTGCAACAGCTATTGTATTTCTTTTAGCAGAATATTGGCGACCATTAGGGGTTGACAAAAGTATTTTCTGGAACCTCATTTTTGTAGGTCTTATTTGCTTCAGTATATTAGGTGTGTTTTCCTTATTTATAAAGTTTTATACACGAATTTTAAAATGGTGTTTAGATAATAAATTATTGTTTTTATCAATACCAACCGCTATTGTAATTGCAGGGTTTTTCATTATGAAAAACACAGGCAAAGAATTTATGCCATCATTAAACGAAGGTTCATTTTTACTAATGCCAACGTCTTTACCTCATTCTGGTGTTGAAGAAAACAAACGCGTTTTACAGCAATTGGATATGGCAGTAGCCAGTATTCCAGAAATTGAAACCGTAGTTGGTAAAGCAGGAAGAACAGAGTCTGCTTTAGATCCCGCACCATTATCCATGTATGAGAACATCATTCAGTATAAACCAGAATATATGCTCAATGAAAATGGAGAACGACAACGATATAAAGTGAATGATGATGAGGAATTTGTACTAAAAAACGGCATGTCATTGCGAGTGGAACAACGTGAAGCGTGGCAATCTCTAAATGCAAAGGAACAATTGATCCCAGACAACAATGGCGAGTTTTACCGCAACTGGCGACCAGAAATACAATCCCCAGACGATATTTGGAATGAAATTGTGCGCGTAACAAAATTGCCAGGTGTTACTTCTGCGCCCAAATTGCAACCTATTGAAACCCGATTGGTCATGCTGCAAACAGGTATGCGTGCGCCAATGGGAATAAAGGTTAAAGGGCAGGATTTAAAACAAATAGAAGCCTTTGGGGTCCAATTAGAAGACATACTAAAACATGCCGAAGGTGTTAAACAGGAGGCTGTTTTTGCCGACCGTATTGTTGGAAAACCGTATTTATTAATTGATATCGATAGAGAGAAACTTGCTAGGTATGGCATCACGATTGAAGAGGTCCAAAGTGTTTTAAAGGTTGCTATTGGTGGTATGGTACTCACACAAACCGTTGAAGGCAGAGAACGTTATGGCGTTCGCGTCCGATATCCAAGAGAATTAAGAGCAAATCCAACAGACTTACAACAGATTTATGTGCCAGTTGAAAAAGGCAGTCCGGTTCCATTAAGCGAATTGGCTAGTATTAAATACGAACAAGGGCCACAGGTTATTAAGAGTGAAGACACTTTTTTAGTGGGTTATGTCCTGTTTGATAAATTAGATGACTTTGCAGAAGTCACTGTAGTCGAAAATGCACAAGCTTTAATTAAAGAAAAAATTGATAGTGGCGAATTAGTAGTTCCAAAGGGCATCTCTTACCAATTCACAGGAACTTATGAAAACCAGATAAGAGCTGAAAAAACCTTATCAATTGTGGTGCCTTTGGCTTTAGCAATTATATTCTTGATTCTATATTTTCAATTCCGATCGGTTACAACGTCTTTAATGGTGTTTACAGGAATTGCCGTTGCTTTTGCAGGTGGATTTTTAATGATTTGGCTGTATGGCCAGGACTGGTTTTTAAACATCAACTTTTTTGGTGAAAATATGCGAGATCTGTTTCAAATGCATCCAATTAATTTAAGTGTGGCCGTTTGGGTTGGGTTTATTGCGCTCTTCGGAATTGCAACAGATGATGGTGTGGTTATGGCAACCTATTTAACGCAAACTTTCGATAGAAATACCCCAGAAACCCAAAAAGAAATTAGAGCATCCATAATTGAAGCAGGAGAAAAACGTATTCGTCCTTGTTTGATGACAACTGCTACAACCATTTTAGCCTTATTACCAGTGTTAACATCCACAGGTCGAGGAAGCGATATCATGATTCCTATGGCAATCCCAAGTTTTGGAGGGATGCTCATTGCGCTAATTACCTTATTTGTAGTGCCAGTATTGTATAGCTGGAAAGCTGAATTTCAACTTAAAAGAACGATGAAATGAATTATATAAGATCACATAAAAAAAACTTTCTAATTTTTAGTTTTTCATTTTTCATTTTTCACTTTACGAGTGGTCAAGAATTAGAACTGTTAATTGATGAAGCGTTAACAAACAATCCGGAGATTCAAAAATTTGATCTTCAATATCAAATTACTTCAGAAAAAATAAATGAAGCTAATAGTCTACCTAACACCGAATTTAACGTGGGTGTTATGGCAGTAAAGCCCGAAATGGAAATGCCTATGGAACGATTTAGTGTTTCTGTCATGCAAATGCTTCCTTGGTTTGGAACCATATCAGCCAGAGAAAATTATGCTTCATCTATGGCCGATGCTCAATATATTGAAGTTACTATTGCCAAAAGAAAACTGGCACTGTCTGTCTCTCAGTTTTATTATCAACTTTATGAAATTCAGGCCAAACAACATGTCCTTGATAAAAATATAGCCTTGTTAAAGTCTTATGAACAATTGGCACTCACTTCTTTGGAAGTAGGAAAAGCTTCGGCAGTAGATGTTTTGCGATTACAGATTAGACAAAATGAATTACAGCAGGAAAAAGATGTTTTAACACAACAAAACAAAGGCATTCAGGCTGCTTTAAATAGTTTGATGAATCGTAAATATGATGATGTGGTAACTGTAGTTTCTAGTATGGAAATCCCTGAAGATGACAGTTTTTATAATTATAAGGCTTTGTCTCTGAACCCGGAATTACTTAAATACGACAAATTATATGAATCTGTAGAACAATCAGAATTGCTAAATCAAAAGGAGAGTGGACCAATGGTCGGGTTTGGCTTGGAGTATATTAATCAGGATAACAGCCCGATGATTACCAGTTCGTATAAAGATATGCTAATGCCTATGCTTTCGGTTTCTATACCCATTTTTAATAAAAAGTATAAATCTCAAACCAGGCAAAACGATTTGCGTAAACAAGAAATCGAATCACAAAAAAATGAACGCTTGAATATACTGACCTCAGAATTATCAAAGGCAATATCTAATCGTAATCAGGCGCGTATAAAATTTAATACCCAAGATAAAAACCTAAAACAGGCTAAAAATGCCGAAGAGATTCTTATTAAAAACTATGAAACGGGAACGATTAATTTTAATGATGTTTTAGATATTCAGGAATTGCAACTAAAGTTTCAAATGGGACAAGTTGAATCTGTAAAAGCTTATTATGAGCAAACGTCAATTATTAATTATTTGACTCAGTAAAAAGAAAGTGAAAACATCTAGATTTATAACTATCTTAAGGTTTAATAACAGATTTTAAAATTATTAAAAGCAGAATTAAAAATGAAACATATATATCACATACAAGGAATGACCTGCAACGGATGTCGCAGTCATGTTGAAGAAATACTTTCAAAAGTGGAAGGTGTTTCAAAAGCCACAGTCAACTTAGAAAAGAAAGAAGCAAGCATTGAAATGGTATCGCATATTCCTTTAGCGACTTTCCAAGAAGCTTTAAAAAAGGATGGAGATACATATTCAATTCATAAGTTAAAAGATGGTGAAACGGTACATACATACCATATACACGGAATGACCTGCAACGGTTGTCGCAGTCATGTTGAAGAAACACTATCTAAAGTGAAAGGCGTTTCTAAAGCTAGGGTGAATTTAGAAAAAGAAGAAGCTATTATTGAAATGGCATCTCATTTTTCGATAAAAACATTCCAAGAGGCTTTGAAAAATGATGGAGGTAACTATAGTATTCATAATCTAGGAGAACAGCCTAAGCACGATACAAAAGTTGAAAAACCTCAGGGCAAAGGCACAGGAACATTTTATTGTCCCATGCATTGCGAAGGAGAAAAGACCTATGACAAAGCAGGCGATTGTCCGGTTTGTGGAATGGATTTGGTGGAAGAGCAAAACCTAACAATTGGTAATTCAGAACAATGGACTTGTCCAATGCATCCAGAGGTTGAAAAGGAGGAAGCAGGTGCCTGTCCTATTTGTGGGATGGACTTAGTACCTATGGAGCCAGATTTGTCTTCCGAAGAGAAAACTTATAAAAAACTTATAAAAAAGTTTAAGATTGCCATAGCATTTACGCTGCCCATCTTTTTAATTGCTATGAGCGAAATGCTCCCTAATAATCCTTTATATGAGGTGCTAGAGCAGAAAAACTGGAATTGGATTCAGTTTGTATTGTCTATTCCCGTAGTGTTTTACGCCACTTGGATGTTTTTTGAGCGGGCCTATAAAAGTATCAAAACATGGAATTTAAACATGTTTACCCTCATTGGTATTGGAGCTGGCGTGGCGTGGTTATTTAGTGTGTTTGGTTTATTTTTTCCAGATTTTTTTCCAGAGCAATTCTTATCAGAATCCGGAGCAGTACACGTGTATTTTGAAGCAGCAACCGTAATACTAACCTTAGTACTTATGGGACAAGTGCTGGAGGCTCGTGCACATAGTAAAACCAATTCGGCAGTAAAAGAGTTATTAAAATTAGCACCAAATAAAGCCACGAAAGTTGTTAATGGTGAAGATGTCGAGGTCAGTATTGATAAAATCGAATTAAACGATATTTTAAAAGTAAAACCAGGTGATAAAATTCCTGTAGATGGTTCTATTACCGAAGGAGAAACCACGATAGATGAATCTATGATTACGGGAGAACCTGTTCCTGTAGATAAAGTGGAGGGAGATAAAGTAAGTAGTGGTACTATTAATGGCAATCAATCTTTTTTAATGAAAGCTGAAAAAGTAGGAAGTGACACCTTATTGTCTCAAATTATTCATTTGGTAAATACGGCTAGTAGAAGTCGCGCGCCCATTCAGAATTTAGCAGATAAAGTGTCTGGGTATTTTGTGCCGGTAGTGGTAATAATTTCTGTAATCACTTTTATTGTCTGGGCTATTTTAGGACCAGAACCTACTTATGTTTATGCTTTGGTGAATGCTATTGCGGTTTTAATTATTGCCTGTCCGTGTGCCTTAGGACTGGCAACACCTATGTCGGTGATGGTTGGTGTAGGTAAAGGTGCTCAAAATGGTGTACTGATTAAAAATGCCGAAGCCCTCGAAAAAATGGACAAAGTAGATACCTTAATTGTGGATAAAACAGGAACCATTACCGAAGGCAAACCAACGGTTGAAAGCGTTGGAGCTTTTGATGATAATTTTTCGGAAGCTGAGGTACTTCAATATATTGTCTCCTTAAATAATAATTCCGAACATCCATTGGCCGAAGCGACCGTTAAATACGGAAAAAAGCAGAAGACAGAAATTTTAAAATCAGAGGGGTTTAACGCCGTAACAGGAAAAGGTGTTGAAGCTACTATTAACAGTAAAAAAGTTGCGCTTGGCAATCCGAAAATGATGGATTATGCGAAAGCTGAAATTACTTCTGACATGCAGGAAGAAGCCAAATCTTTTCAAAAACAGGGTAAGACGGTTTCATATTTAGCCATTGATAAAATTGTTGTTGGTTATGTGGTTATTGGCGATAAAATCAAAGCCACAAGTGCCAAAGCTATTAAAGAACTTCAAAATAAAGGGATTGATGTAATCATGTTAACTGGCGATAATAAGGATACAGCACAAGCTGTAGCATCAGAACTTAATTTAGCAGATTTTAAAGCCAGCATGCTTCCAGAAGATAAACTTAAAGAAGTAGAGAAACTTCAAAAAGAAGGTAAAGTAGTTGCCATGGCCGGAGATGGAATTAACGATGCTCCAGCTTTGGCAAAAAGCGATGTGGGTATTGCTATGGGAACAGGAACAGATGTGGCTATTGAAAGCGCTATGATTACTTTGGTTAAAGGAGATCTTCATGGCATTGTAAAAGCAAAACACCTGAGTCATGCGGTCATGAAAAATATCAAGCAAAATCTGTTTTTTGCACTTGTTTATAACACCTTAGGAGTTCCAATTGCAGCAGGCGTTTTATTTCCGGTTTTCGGATTATTACTATCGCCAATGATAGCAGCTTTAGCCATGAGTTTTAGTTCGGTTTCTGTAATTGCAAATGCCTTGAGATTAAGAACTATTAAAATATAATTATTTATGAAAGATTCAAAAGAACATTCAAATAAAGAAAATTACAAAACCTTTTTTATAATGCTGGCCTGCTCATTTGTGGCCATGTACGTTACCATGTATTTAAATACCTATGCTATAGATCACGTGTATTTTAGCTTGACTCGTTTTTATATGACCTGTTTGGGTATTTCGGCAATGGCAGTAATTATGTGGTTTTTTATGCGAAAAATGTACATTAACAAAAAGAAAAACATAGCCATTCTTATAGGTAGTTTCATTCTGTTTGTTGCAGCATTAGGCTTGGTAAGAGCACAAAAACCTATTGTTGGAGATTTACTTTGGTTACGTGCTATGATACCACATCATTCTATAGCTATATTAACAAGTGAAAGAGCTGACATAAAAGATCCAGAAGTTAAAAAATTGGCCAACGAAATTATAGAAGCACAACGAAAAGAAATAGAAGAAATGAAAGCAATGATTAAACGATTAGAAAATGAAAAATAAAAAGCTATTTATAAATATAGGTTTATTGGTCATGGGTATATTACTAGGTTGGTTGCTTTTTAGTGATTCATCACATTCAGATGCAACCCACAATCATAAGGAGGTATCAGAAACCAATCAAATGTGGACCTGCTCGATGCATCCACAAATCATACAACCCGAACCTGGTGATTGCCCCATTTGTGGTATGGATTTAATTCCTGCAGAAAACGGTTCAGAAGGTTTAATGCCAGATGAATTTAAACTCACCGAAAGCGCCATGGCCTTGGCTAATGTACAAACCACTATAGTAGGTACTGGAAATAAGAAGGGTCAAAAGATAAAACTATCCGGTAAAATAGTAGAAAATGAAGAGGCAAATACCGTTCAAGTCAGTTATTTCTCTGGAAGAATAGAACGATTATATGTCAGTGTTACCGGTGAAGAAATTAAGAAAGGGCAACTTTTGGCAAGCATTTATTCGCCAGAATTATATGCTGCACAACAAGAGTTGCTTACAGCAGCTTCGTTGAAGGAATCGCAGCCAGCTTTATACAAAGCCGTTCGGAATAAATTAAAATTATGGAAGCTATCGGAAAATCAGATCGACCAGATAGAAGAATCTGGCAAAGTCACAGAGAACGTCCCTGTTTATGCCACAGTTTCTGGTACAGTTACCGAAAAGTTGGTTAATCAAGGCGATTATGTCAATCAGGGACAACCCCTATTAAAAGTTTCCAATCTCAACACGGTTTGGGCAAATTTTGATGTCTACGAAAACCAAATCGATCTGTTCAAAAAAGGGCAGGAGGTCCTGGTCTCTACCAATGCTTATCCAAATAAAGAGTTTCAGGGGAAAGTCGATTTTATCAATCCTACCTTAAATACGAATACACGAACAGTCACTTTACGGGTTATTTTGAATAATAAAAACGGTATTTTCAAACCAGGTATGTTTGTAGAAGGAAAAATAGATGGCGGAATTTATTCGTCTAAAAATCAAGTATTAACAATTCCAGCATCTGCTGTTTTATGGACAGGAGAACGTTCTGTGGTTTATATTAAAACAAATCCTAATGAGCCTGTTTTTGAAATGAAAGATGTAGTTCTGGGACATAGAATGGCAGATAATTATGAGATAAGTGAAGGATTATCTAATGGTGATGAAATAGTTACCAATGGAACATTTACCGTTGATGCTGCAGCACAATTGCAAGGTAAAAAATCGATGATGAATAAAGCTGGAAGTAAATCATCTACTAACCACGAGAGCCATCATGCAATGGATCCGGAAACAATTAACAAGAATGAAAGATTGAAAGTGTCGGTTGATTTTCAAAATCAATTGAAAACAGTTTTTAACGATTATATTCAATTAAAAGATGCTTTAGTTAAAGACGATACTAAAACAGTAGTAACCGATGCTAACAATTTACTCAATCATTTAGCCAACATCGACATGAAAACTTTAACAGACGACAAGGCACATAATCGTTGGATGCGTTTGGAAAATGAAATTAAAAAATCTGCTCTTTTAATTGTAGTTGAAAAAGGAGTGGAAGCACAAAGAAAACATTTTAAACAGTTGTCGTTGCACGTAATAAATGCTGTTGAAACATTTGGAGTTAACCAAAAAGTCTATCTTCAATTTTGTCCTATGGCAAATAACGACCAGGGAGGCTATTGGTTAAGCACAGAGGAGCATGTTCTAAATCCTTATTTTGGAGATGCCATGTTAAAATGTGGAGAAGTCAAGCAAATTATAGAATAAATTAAAACCAAGTATAATTATTAAATTTTAAAACAATGAATTTTTCAAAGAAAACTCACGACCAAAAAAACAACCATGTAATTTGTATGAGTAAAAAAGTGATTTTAAGTATGGCTGTTGTGGCAGCTATCGGATTTACAAGCTGCAAAAACGAAGGAAAACAAGCAGCAGAAACAACCACTGAGGTATCCAGTGAATTGGCTATGACAGATGTATCTTTTGGTGTAAGAGGCAATTGTGGCATGTGTAAGAAAACCATTGAAAAAGCCGCGAATGCAGTGGAAGGGGTTTCAAGTGCCAATTGGGATGTCGATAAAAAGAAAATCGATGTATCTTTTGATGACACTCAAATAGATGTCCAGGAAATTCATAATGCTATTGCAGCTTCTGGCTACGATACAGAAAAAGCAACTGGCAACTTAGAAGCCTATGATAATTTACCTGGATGTTGCAAATACGATCACGATATGTTGATGAATCAGTCAGGAGAAGTGAAAGCAGACGTACATTAAATTATATTAGAGATAATGAGGAGAGCTTTTTAAAGCTCTCTTTTTTTAGCTTAGAAAGCTGATAAATTTCTGTTTTCACTAAAATTATTCACAGGCCATATATTATAAACCACAATAAATTTAAGATTTCTTAAAGGAGCTCTCGAGCCTAAATGATACCTTTTGAATATATAATTTATAACAAATCTAAAGGAAATTTTACTTATATTTAATTTTCAATTTATTAAAAATCAAGATATTATGAGGTTTAAGAAAAAAATACGCACGCTTTTTTATAGTATTGGAATTCTATTAATGGTATTGGGACTTTATGCTTTTAAGTCGCATTCTGGAGCAGGTAAAGAATACGTACTACAAACTCCTTGGGATAATTTAAAAATCTTACCTCAAGATATTTCAAAGGATAGCTTAACACACCTCATGAAAAACTATTCTAAATCCCTAGGCGTTGATTGTAATCATTGCCATGTACCTAGTAAAGAGGATCCAACGGAATTAGATTTTGCAAGCGATAAGAAAATAGAGAAGGAAATTGCACGGGGGATGATTAAGATGACCAATGATATTAACGCAAATTATTTTCAACCTCACTTTCCAGACCCAAAACCCGCTCAAGTATATGTGGTAAATTGTGTTATGTGTCACAGAGGAACATCTAATCCAGAAAAGTACTTATCTCAAATGGGGGCTATGTATAAAACATACCATCCAGATAGAGATAACAGGAAAGAGAAAATTCTGGAAAAAATGAAAAAATAAGTATGCACAATTAACCTTTATCGAGGCAACTTCCAATTAATAAAGTGGCACCTTTTTATCGAAACTGTACATATATGTAAATGTTTCATCGTATTGAAATAGGCGGTCAAACTATTTCTGTATATCTATTAAAAAACTAGCCTATAAATATAGGTTAGACAAAGGTGAATCTTAAAAACCTTCTTGTATTTCAAATATCATTTAGAATCACATATAGTGATAGCAACCTGTCCAATCAGACGAAGATGCCAAGACAATGAGCTTAGTTCTAGGAAAAATATGATTTACTCTTTTTTTATTAATTATAGCAACATTTTTTTAAGTTTTTAGAATCTGTTTCGTCTAAAGAACTTGTAGAAAGTATAAAACAATTTTGAAATGATATTTAAATTCGTTTCTATTTATAGTATTTTAGAGATTGTATTCACTTTTAAAAGATGTAAAGATGAGGTTTCTTGTTTACATCACTATTAAACTATGTAAATTTGTAATATGAAAGAAGAGCTTTTACTTCAAATAGAAATATATGTAGCAGAACTGTTAAATAAACAACTCGCATCTACAAATTATTACCATAACGCTATTCACGCCAGGCGTGTGGTAGCTAACGCTAAAGAATTAGCAGGCTTGGAAGCTTGCACAGAGCAGGAAACCTTTGCCTTGTTGGTAGCAGCATGGTTTCATGATACAGGTTATATTCATACAGACATTGGGCATGAGGTAGAGAGCGCAAAAATTGCAGATGCTTATTTAAAAGAAAAAGAAGTGTCTGAAGACACATTAAATCTGGTTGAGCAATTAATTTTAGCTACTAAAAGTGACTATAAACCGAAGCATAAATTGGAAGGAATTATTAAAGATGCAGATTGTGGCCATATAGCAGCTGAGGATTTTGAAGATATTTCCGAGAATTTGTTGAGAGAATTGAATTCCAAAAATCAAAGTCATTTATCAGAAATAGAATGGATGAAACAAAATCTGGAGTTTCTTAAAAATCATTCTTTTTATTCTAATTCTGCAAAACAACTTTGGCAACCTAAAAAGGAAATAAACCAATTAGAAACTCAAAAACAAATAGATAAACTTTCGGCTAAAGAGAGCAAAAAAGAAAAAAACACAAGATTTGGTAGAGGAGTAGAAACCATGTTTCGTGTGCAATTAAAAAATCACATAGAGTTAAGCGCGATTGCAGATACCAAAGCTAATATCTTACTCTCAGTAAACGCTATAATTATTTCTGTTGCCTTATCTAATTTGGTTCCAAAACTGGATAGTCCGTCTAATTTATTTCTAGTGTATCCTACCTTAATTTTAATGCTTTTTAGCGTTGCATCAATAGTGTTATCAGTTTTATCTACGAGACCTAAAATATCTAATGTCGCAATTACTAAAGACATGATAAGAGAAAACAAAACGAATATTCTCTTTTTTGGAAACTTTCAAAAGATGAATTTGAAAGATTTTGAATGGGGAATCGACTACTTAATAAATAATCAAGAAACTTTATATAATTCGCTAACTAAAGACTTATATTATTTGGGACTAGTGCTTAATAAAAAATATAAACTATTACGAATTACCTATACTGTTTTTATGTTTGGAATAATTATTTCAGCAGCAGCATTTATTTATAGTTATTACATCTATTTTTCTGTATAATTTTAATAAAAACAAACCAATGAAAATAAGAGATAAGGGTCCTTTTAAAGTAATTATTTCTTTTCGCTTATTAAAAGAGAAATTTGAAGCCTTATTGGCCTCTAATAACTTAAGTGTTCAGAAGCAAGCGGAGCAAGCTTTAGAGCTTTTTACTCAGCATCCTAAGTTAATAACCGGAACAGACTTAAAAGAAGATATCCAGAATAATACAGCTGTTCTAGATCAGCTAATGTCTTTTGTTTTCCCAACAACCTTAACAAACAATGAAATTAAGGCAGCTGTAACTCCTTATACTAATGAGATATTTTATTGTAGTTCCAGACTTCAAAATATTATTAATAAGGCAAATACAGACGAAAATATATTTATTGACCTGTATAAAGATTATGAAGATTCTTTCGACTTATTTATATACGCCATTATATTAAATGTTTATTATAAATATCAAGTAGATTTTGAAAGACCTAAAACCCTGTCTATTACTGATAAGAATGGAGAAAGAAAAAGATACCGTGTAGCTTTTAATGCCGATTTTATTGATATCTATCCGAATAAAAATGCCATAGAAATTACAAAAGAAATTTTAGACGAATTATTAACTAATGCAGATAAAGTTGAAGTTTGGGAGAAGTATTTTCCAAAAAACTCCTGGACCATTGAAGGATTTGGAATAGTAAATCTTTTTGATACTTCTTTAGACGAGCGTATAGACGATTTTAAGACCCATTTAATTGAACCTAATACAGAAAGCTTCCAATATCTAATGGAAGATATTAGACGCATATTTAATATTCCAGATTTACAACTTGGTAGCTATAGTGTAGCAGATAATGTAATTACGCCACCTTTTGATAGAAGTTTCGATATGTTAACCATTTTACCAAACGAAAAAGTTGGTGTTGGAAAGTATGCTTGTAATCATATTAATAACGGTTTATTTAAAGATTGTAAACCAGTAATTATTTCAAATGTAGAAACCTATCACAAGCAAACCAATGGCAATAGATTAAGTAAGATTTTGTTAGATAGAGGATTAAAAAGTGCGGCTTTAATTCCTATTCCAATTAATGGAGAGCTTGGTTTTATAGTAGAATTGGCAGCTTTTAAGCCAAACCAGCTAAATGCCATTAATATGGTTAAGTTGGATGCTATTATGCCGTTTATTTTAAGTTATTCTAGACGGACATATTCGGAATATCAAAATGAAATAAGTGCTGTTATACAGCAGGAGTGTACTGCTATTCATCCTTCTGTAGAATGGCGTTTTCAAGAAGAAGCTAGACAATATATACAAGAAAGAAACTATGGGGAAAACCCTGTGTTTCATGAAATTGTATTTAAAGATGTGGTTCCTCTTTTTGGACAAGTAGATGTAGTTGGTTCATCAAATGCCAGAAACGAAGCCATTAAATTAGATTTAACAAAACAGTTAGAAATTAGTAAAAAACTACTTATAGGTAGAACTAAAATAAACTTACCGTTTTACGAGCAATTAATTTTTCAAATAGATAATTACCTAGCAAGCTTGAACGATAACTTTACTACCAATTCAGAACATGAAATCAGTCTGTTCTTTGAAAAGCAACTCATCCCTTTATTTGAACATTTTCTGCATAATTCAAAAAATAAAATAGAGCTAGAAGAATTTTTAAAATCCCTAGATAAAACAACTAACAGCTTATATCTCGCCAGAAAATCACATGATGAGACAATAAAAATGGGAAATGAAGCATTGGCTACATTTTTAGAAAAACAACAAATAAAAGCGCAGGCTATTTTCCCTCATTATTTTGAGAAATTTAAAACAGATGGTGTGGAACACAATCTATATGTCGGGCAATCTATTACAAAGCAATTCCACTATCATCCAACAGTTTTATACAATTTGCGTTTGTGGCAGCTTCAGGTAACTTGCGAAATGGAAGCCATGTATTATGAAAAACAAAAAGAGTTTCCGTTGCAATTAGAAGTGGCATCTTTAATCTTAGCTTATAATGAGCCTATTAGCATTCGCTATAGAATGGACGAAAAACAGTTTGATGTTGACGGAGCTTATAATGTGCGTTTTGAAATGATAAAAAAACGTATAGATAAAGCACATATAAAAAACACCAACGAACGTTTAACACAAGCCCATAAGCTGTGTGTGGTTTATTCTAGTAAAGAAATTGAGCGTGAGTATTTATCTTATTTTGAGTTTTTACAAGCAAAAAACTATGTCGGACAAAACATAGAGTTACTGGAATTAGAAGAACTGCAAGGAGCAAGTGGTTTAAAAGCTATTCGTGTAGATTTAAATAAAGAATTACAAAAAGTATCCGATATATTCACCCTTGAAGACATACAAGCAGTTTAATAACATAGAGTTATAAAATGAAAAAATACATATTAGTTAATTCTATAATTATATTACTGGTTCTAAGTGGCTGTGCTACTTATAATCCACATAATACAGATAATAGTAAACCAGAACTACAGCAAATTAATAAGGAAACAACTAATGTTTTTTTAATTGGCGATGGAGGCATGCCCAATGAAGATGGTAGTCCGCCTATAACTTTAGGAAAATTACAAAGCCAATTTAAAAAGGCAGATAAAAACGATTTACTTTTATTTTTAGGAGATAATATCTATCCTAAAGGAATTCCTTTAAAAGGCGAACAGGCTATTAAAGACGCAGAAACTGCTTTAAACTTACAATTAGATGTGGCTAAAACTTTTCCTGGACAGGTGTATTTTGTTCCTGGTAATCACGATTGGTATAGCGGTTTAAAAGGCTTAAAACTGCAAGAGAAAATGGTGGAAGCAGCTTTAGGAAAAAACACCTTTCAACCAGAAAATGGCTGTGCTTTTAAAAGAGTCAAATTAAATGACGATACGGTATTGTTAATAGTAGACTCGCATTGGTATATTACTAATTGGAATAATCACCCAACTATTAATGAAAAATGCGAATTAAAAACTCGGGAAGATTTTCTGGATGAATTTAGGAGTGAAATAAAAAAAGCTAGAGGGAAAATAACTTTAGTTGCCATTCACCACCCCATGTATAGTGAAGGTCCACATAATGGACGCTATGATGTTAAAGAACACATGAGTCCGATACCCGTTCTTGGAACCATTAAAAACGTTATTAGGTCGACCAGTGGGATAGTTAATGCCGATCTATCAAATCAGTTTTATAACGATTTAAGAAAAAACTTAATAACTGCAGCTCAGCAAAATGAAAACGTTATTTTTCTTTCCGGTCATGAGCACAGTTTACAGTATCTAGAATTTGATAATATTGTACAGATTATAAGCGGTGCTGGATCTAAAACAACAGCTATTAGAATGCGTGACCCTGATAATTACGGACATTCAGTTCCAGGTTATGCGGTTCTAAATATTTCTAAAGATAGAGCTGTAAATGTTCAGTTTGTAAATTCAAATACTGAAGAAGTAGAATTTTTTAAGCAAATAAAAGAACCTGAAAGTATTTCAGAAGTACAATACCCTAAATTAACTTCAGACTCGATAAACGCATCTATTTACACTAAAGAAGAAACAAATAAATCTAGTTTTCATAAGTTTCTTTGGGGAAAAAGATATCGGGAAGATTATAGTACCCTTGTTTCTGCTCCGGTTGTTTATTTAGATACCTTAATGGGGGGATTAAAACCCTTTAGAAAAGGAGGAGGGACACAGTCTAAGAGTTTACATTTAAAAACTTCTGATGGCACACGCTATGTGATGCGTGCCATGAAAAAGCAAGCAAATCAATTCTTACAGGCTGCTATATTTAAAGACCAATATGTAGAAGGACAATTTCAAGACACGGCTTCCGAAGCCTTAATTGAAGATGTTTTTACGGGTGCTTATCCTTATGCACCTTTTGCACTTGCTACATTATCAGATGCTATTAATTTAGCGCACCTAAACCCAAGACTATATTATATTCCCAAGCAGGATGCTTTAGGGAGTTTTAATAAAGATTTTGGAGATGAACTGTATCTTTTTGAAGAACATGCTTCCGATGGACATTTAGAATTGGGAACTGGACGTTTTACAGGAGAGATTGTTAGTACGGTTGATATGTTGGATGAGGTATTGAGTGATGAATCTAAAGTTATTGATGAAACAGAGTTTATAAAAGCGCGACTGTTCGATATGCTAATTGGAGATGCCGATAGACATCAAGACCAATGGCGTTGGATGGTTTTTGAAAAAGACAATAAAACAGTTTATAAGCCTTTGCCAAGAGATAGAGACTTAGCCTTCTCCAAAATGTCTGAGGGCTTTTTGTTTGGAACAGCAGTTACTCTGGTTCCAGCCGCTAGAAAGTTTAGAAAATACGAACCGAATTTAAAAGATGTTAAAGGCTTTAATATTTCAGGATTTCCGTTAGATGTTGCATTCATTTCTGAATCAAATAAATCAATTTGGGATGAGCAAGTACAATTAATCCAATCTCAGATAACAGATGAGGTGATAGATCAGGCTTTTAAAAATATGCCGAAAGAAATAGATGCTAAAACACTTGTAAAAATTAAAACCATATTAAAAGATAGACGTAAGAATTTACAAGAAATATCTGATAGATATGTTAAGGTAATTAGTAAAAATGCCGTCATAACCGCTACAAATAAAGATGATTATATTCTTGTTAAAGCCATAGAAAAAGGAGCTGTAGAAGTGTCTGTATATCGTAAAAAAAAGGATACAATAAAAGATCGGTTTCATTATAAAGTTTATCAACCTAACACAACTAAAGAGATCTGGATTTACGGTTTAGATGATACCGATAGCTTTGAAGTTCAAGGGAAAATTTCTAAAATCAAAATCCGTTTAATTGGCGGACAAAATAATGACGACTATAAAGTAGAACATGGTAAAAACATTGTTATTTACGATTATAAGTCAAAGAAAAATAATATAATCCAAGCAAATAAAGCAAGAATTAGATTAACAGACGACTATAATACCAATGTGTACGACTACAGAAAAGTAAGAAATAATACCAATCAGTTTCTTCCTCTTTTAGGAGCTAATCCAGATGATGGTTTCAAATTAGGCTTTTCTAACACTTATACGGTTTACGGATTTGAACGAAACCCGTTTACATCGCAACACAAATTAAAAGGAGCCTATTACTTTGCAACCAATGGTTTTGAACTAAACTATCAAGGAGAGTTTGCAAATGTTGTTGGGGATTTTAACTTTGGTTTAGAGTCTCATTTCCAAAGTCCTAATTATAGTGTTAATTTCTTCGGCTATGGTAACGAAACCAAAAACTTCGACGATAACTTTGGAATGGATTATAACAGAGTTAAAACTAAAATGTTTACTATAAGTCCTCAGTTAATATGGAATTCAAAACGGGGAAGCATCATTCATTTTGGAGTAAATTATGAAATCTATGAAATTGATAATACAGATAATCGTTATGTAACGGATGATATTATTCTACCAAAGCAATTATTTGATGAAAAACATTTTATAGGGATTAACGCTAAATTTGATTACTCCAATTACGATAATTCGGCTTATCCAACCAATGGTTTGATTTTTTCGCTTGAAGCAGGATATAAAGATAATTTAAAAGTAAGCAACCGTAGTTTTGGCTATCTTATTTCGGAATTAGGAATTGCAAGAAAATTAATTCCTTCAGGGCGATTAGTTTTAGCCTCTAAGGTCAAAACTCATATAAACTTTGGTGATGGTTTTGAATTTTATCAAGCCGCTTCAATTGGGGGAGAAGACGGACTTCGTGGATTTAGAAACCAAAGATTCACAGCTAAAAACTCCCTGTATCAAAACACAGATTTACGCTATAGTTTTAGTAGTTTAAAAACGCCTCTTATCCCTATTAAAATAGGAATGTATGGAAGTTTTGATTACGGACGTGTTTGGCTGGAAGATGATAGCTCTAAAAAATGGCATAACTCTTATGGTGGAGGTGTCTTTATTAATGCCATAGATCTTATATCTGCTAATTTAGGTGCTTTTCATTCTGTAGATGGTATGCGTATTGCTTTTGGGCTTGGCTTCGGGTTTTAAAGTCAAGTGCAAAGTGGCTAAATGTTTATAAATTAGTACATATATACTCACCATTAAACAAAGCTTAATATTATTTCTTTTCGCACTAATTTGTTTTACTTTCGCCTTATAAATAGGCAGTATTAAGCCTATCTGTTGCTAATAATTTAAGTGTAAGTTCCTTAAGAGATTAAGTAATTATACTTGCTTATTTAAACAATAAAACTTCTAAACAATAAAATTTCAGTAAAAATGATCAATTACAAATACATACTATTCACCGTAATTTTGGCTTTTTCAACACTTTTTGGTACTGCCCAAAATTGCGAAATACTTGAAACAAAAGATCAAAGTATTGAAATAGCTAATATTCCAGGAACAACTATGGGACAAAAACTTGAAAGCCTGCTCTTTTGGTCCCAGGAAGAAAAAGAAAGACGTTTTCCAATCATGCAGGAACTTTTTCCAAGTATTCCTGTTGCAGCAGCTGCACAAAGTTCTGCATTCGAAAAAACTGAAAATATAATTCCACAATGGGAAAATAATACCACATTAACTTCTTATATGAACAACAATAACGTTCAAGGAGTGATTGTGATACAGGATGATACTATCAAATTAGAAAAGTATGCTCCAGGAATTAATAAGGAAACTTTATGGACTTCTTTCTCTGTGGCAAAATCGGTTTCTTCCATGTTAGTGGGAGTGGCATTGAAAGAAGGTGCTATTGAAAGTATAGACGATCCCTTAAAAAAATATATTACCGATTTAAATGGATATGATTACGGAGAAGTAAGTGTTCGTCAGTTATTAACTATGACTTCCGGTATTGAATGGAACGAAGATTATGTAGACCATAATTCAGATGTGGCTCAAATGTATTTACAGCCTTGTAACGGAACAGAGTCGCATATTTTAACCTATATGAAGCCATTAGAATTTGCACACCAACCTGGTTCTACATGGAATTACAGTACCGGAGAAACCGATTTAGTAGGTATTTTGGTTCAGAAAGCTACAGGTAAAAGTTTAGCTGAATACCTTTCGGAAAAAATATGGAAACCATTAGGCATGGAGCATTGTGCTTATTGGCTTGCCGACGAATGCAGTAATTTAAATATTGGTGGAAGTGGATTGTCTGCCAGTTTAAGAGACTTTGCACGCTTGGGGAGTTTAATGTTACAACAAGGTAAGTTAGGCGATGATCAAATTATTTCAGAAGAATGGCTAAAAGATGCCACATCTGTTTTATATAAAACAAATGAAGAAGGTGATGGATATGGTTACTTATGGTGGCGCTCAAATAATGGGAGCTATGCAGCTGTTGGTATTTTTGGACAGATGATTTATGTTGATCCTAGTAAAAACCTTGTAATTGCTCAAATGGCGGCCTGGCCAAAAGCAAGTTCAGAAGAACTAACTGCAGCTCGTACAGAGTTTATAAACGCTGTCCAGAGAGCCGTGGAGTAATCTGGCTGAGTTGTTAATTAAATAAAGACAATTAGTAAACAAGTATTATCTGTGAAAAACCAAGCTAAGATTGGAAAAGTAAAAGTTATAGCTAATTTTTAATTGATTGTGATGACATTCTTATAAAGTTTCGATGGCATATTGAAACCTTTTAAAATCCAATACAATTATGACAACAAAATTTAATCTTTCAATCGTTTTTACCTGTCTTTTAGTTTTAATGTCTTGCTCATCTGATGACGATGATGGAGCACCAATGGAAGTGACTCCAGAAGGAACTTGGAAACTGGTTTCGTTACATATAGAAACAGCCTTCGATTTTAATGGTGATGGGATATCAGATACAAATCTGTATGATGAAACACCTTGCTACGATAATGATTTTGTACAATTAAACGCCGATGGCTCTGCGCGTGTTGTAACCGCATTAACGGATATTTCTCCAGAGGTTACTGCACCTGATGATTACACTTATGTTTACACATGTTTAGACGGCTTTGACGTAGAAACTAATTGGACTCAAAACGATAAGACCATCAGTGTATCTTATGGTAGTTTTGATTTTGTAGGCAACATTGTTGGAAACCAATTAAAAGTGAAACTTCCGGATTTCTTTGAAATTGAATTCTACAATGGTGTAGAATACTATACTGTAAAAGAAGATGCCCACCTGGTATATGTAAAAGAGTAATTCTATAACCAAGGCTATATGTTTTTTACTTCTAAAATAGATATAGCCTTAAAGTTGTTTTACATTTATGTTTTTCTATGTTTCCTTTTAGATACAAGCAACCAGAACCTAAGATCATCGTAAAATAAACTCATCAATAAAACAGCAGCTCCAATAAGTAAGGTGTTTAGTCCTAAGTCTAATCTGGAAAAGAAAAAGCCACCAGCAAGTCCGCCTAAAAAGAAAAAACAAATAATATAAATCCGTAATTTAATTGTAGCTTTAATACTCGCTCTTTGTAGTGTTGTTTTTGGGAATAATAATTGGGACAGTTCGATCCCTAAATCAGTAAATAGTCCGGTTAAGTGTGTGGTTCTAACCACAGCATTTGAGATTTTTGTTACATAGGAGTTTTGAAGTCCCATAGAAAAAAGTAACAAGCAGATGATGGTATTTGGATGAAGAAGGCCCGTAAAATGGCTTAAAGTTGCAATACTTATTAAAATGAGAGACTCAATAATTGTGGGGAGAGCAAATACATTCATTTTTTTGGTCTCGTTAAACTTCTCTAGTAAAAAAGCAGATGAAAACGAGCCTAGTAAAAACGAAAAGATATACAAAAAGTAAATAGTGCCTTTCCAGAATTCAAAATTAGATACATCGTTTACAAAAAGAGCAAAATGCCCCGTAACATTTGTTGTTAATTGCTTAAAAGATAAAAAGCCAGTTACATTAACTAAACCAGCAACAAATGATAATACCGTTGCAAGATGGATGTTGTGTTTTAAGGTCCGACTTTTACCTTGATGTCTAAACATGTGTTTTTTTATTATTCGAATAAGCTAAAGTACAGAAAATGATAAGTTTTTTTATCTTAAAATCTATCATTTTTTTGTTATAAACTGGATGTTTTCCAATTTTGAATTCTTTTTCTTCATTTAAAAAAAAGCCTTCATTTATTTGCTAAATTGTACCTTTACGAACTTAATACATAAGTTTGGGTCAAGTCAATCAGATTATCTCTAAAAATTATAAGCAGCTTTTACAGTTTTTTAAAAGCAACGATTTCTCAAAAGCTGTTTTGATTGGAATTGCAGTTACGGTACCTATAGTTTTAGGGCTGTTTTTTGATCATTTAGATATTGGACTAGCTATTTGTTTTGGAGCTTTTTGGTGTTCTCCTAGTGATGTTAGCGGAACACTAACTCATAAAGTTAATGGAATTTTATTTTCTGCATTACTAATTATGATTGTGAGTTTTCTGGGAGGATACTTACATTATCAAACATGGTTAATAATTCCCGTTTTAGGGCTTCTTACTTTCAGTATTGCTTTTATTTCTATTTATGGATTTCGAGCTTCCTTAATTAGTTTTTCAGGGTTATTGGCATTGGTGTTAAGTTTTGCTCACACAAGTCAAGAATTGGAAATTTATCAATATGCTTTTTTGATTGGAGTAGGTGGACTTTGGTATTTATTATTAGTGGTAGTCTGGCACTATATAAATCCAAAAGCCCAAACTGAAGAAATTTTATCTGATACTTTTATTCTGACTGCCGAATTTCTTGAAACTCGAGGCAAATTAGTAGGTCCACAACCTAACCGAGATAGTTTACAGGCAAAACTATTAGGTTTACAAGCCGAACTTGTTGAGCATCATGCTAGTTTAAGAGAAATTTTAATTGAGTCTAGAAAAAAAACTGGATTATCACATTATAAAGGGAAACGTTTATTAATCTTTGTGCAGCTGGTTGAAATATTAGAGGCTGCTGTTGCAAATCCCGTAAATTATGAAAAGATGGATGTTTTTCTAAAGAAACATCCCAATTATATAAAAAGCTTTCAAGATTTTATTTTTGAAATAGCCAAACAGTTAAAACAAGTGGCTGATGCAGGAAATGATATTAAAAAACTACCTAAAACCAATAGATTAAGTGTTTGTTTTGAACAACTAAAAAAAGAAGTTGACTTACTTAAGACATCTGAAGATAAAACAGATTATGAGGGATATATAATGTTACAAAATCTACTGGAATATCAAGAAAAGCAATTTATTAAGATTAAACGAATCAAATGGCTTTTAGGGAATCCAGATATTGAAGTGAAAGATTTTATTGATAGTAATGAGTCAAAGCGTTTTATCATTTCACAAGATTATGATCCTAAAATACTATTGCGAAATTTAAGTTTTAAATCTAACATCTTTAAACACTCTTTGCGCCTGGCTACTACTGTAGTAATAGGATATGTGTTGGGAACCTTTTTCGATTTTCAAAACCCGTATTGGATTCTTTTAACCATTATTGTAATCATGCGCCCTAGTTATGGTCTAACAAAAACACGTTCGAAGGATAGGATTATAGGTACACTTATTGGAGGAGCTCTTGCTTATGGGGTGGTTTTTTTAATTCAAAATCCAGTTGTTTATGGTGCTTTAGGAGTTGGGTCTTTAATTATAGCTTTCTCTATGGTGCAAAGAAACTATAAGGCTTCTGCAACCTTTATAACTTTAAGTGTTGTTTTTATTTATGCTATTATTCAACCCGATATTTCGGCCGTTATTCAATATCGCGTGATAGATACGGTTCTTGGTGCTGCCTTGTCTTTTATAGCTATGTTATTTCTTTGGCCAGCCTGGAGTTTTCTTGAAATACGGGAACATATTGAAACGAGCGTTGCGGCTAATAAAGATTTTTTAAAGGAGATTAGTTTGTATTATGAAAAGAAAGGACAAGTCCCTACTGCATATAAAATAGCTAGGAAAACAGCTTTTTTAGAGACGTCAAATTTAAATTCAGCCTTTCAGCGAATGGCTCAGGAACCCAAATCGAAACAAAAATATTTAGATAAAACTTATGAGTTAGTCGAGTTAAACCATACGTTTTTATCTTCCTTAGCTTCCTTGAGCACTTATATTCAAAACCATCCTACTTCTGAGGCTTCGGAGTTGTTTAAAGAAGTAACACATCAGATAGATTATAATTTAAGTTTGGTTTTAGTGTCATTAAACAAAGTAGATTCTAGCAAACCATTTAAAATTTTAGATGAACAGGTTCGTTTAAATGAAGAATTAGAAAAGAAAATGACTTTTTTAGTTACTGATGACAAGCATTTAGAACGACATAATCAAGAAGCGCATTTAGTTTGGGAGCAACTAAAATGGTTATTCGATTTAAGTAGAAGCATGTTGAAACTGACAACTTCTATACCTTTTAATTAAAGCTTAAGACCTCCTTAGTGAGAAAAATCACTAAAGAGGTCTTAATAGCACTCGACTAGATAAGTAGAGTGATTTTTATTCTTCTATGCTAGAACTATCCGTGATTCATTTTTTTTAAATTATGGAGTACGCCTCCATCTACCAAAATGTCTGTTCCAGTAATAAAACGTGCAGCATCGCTCACTAAAAAGGCAGCAACATCAGCAATATCTTCTGGTTTCCCATGTCTTTTAAGAGGTGTGGCTTGTTTAATCTTTTCCATTCGTTCTGGATGTTCTTCGGCTGCTTTTAAAGCCATGGGAGTTTCAATAACTCCTGGAGATATGGTTGCTATTCGAGCTCCTTTTTCTCCCCATTTAGTAACATTTTTATGTGAGAGTAGGAGAACCCCACGTTTAGCAAAATTATACATGACATCTGAACTTCCATTTACAAACCTACTTACCGTTTCAAAAGAACCTGGAGCTTGCGGATTTTCTAGCGCTGGATCGTAAGCTTCGTTAGCAGGAATTACATGTGCCATCATGGACGATAATAAAATAGCTACAGAATTTTTAGTCGCTATTTTATAAAAAGCATCTATTAGAATATCTGTACCTACTAAATCTATAGTAAATACTTTTTTTAGATCTTGTACTGTGCCACTTACTCCAGCGGTATGGATCAGGCCTTGTAGCACTCCTCTTTCCAAAACAAATTCCACAAGTTTTTCTACGTCTTTTTTGTCGGTAATATCGCAGGCTATTCCTATGGCTTCGTAACCTTCTTTAGAAAGGGTTGTAACCGTATTGTCTACTTTCTCTTGAGAGTAGTCCGTAATAATTAATGGATTGTTTTTAAATGCTCTAGCACAAGCTTGGCCAATGCCTCCAGCTCCTCCAGTAATCACTATGAATTTTTTTTGTGTCTTCATATTAAAGATATTTTAAAAGTTTGCATTTCTTCATGATATTTAAAATCTAACAGCATATTTAGTAACGGGTTATGGCACCAAAACCATTAAATTTTGTCAATTCGCCTTTTGGGAGAAATACCACATCTCCACCGTAACTCATGTTTAATTCTATTAATTCATCGTAAATATCATCAATAAGCTCATTATTATTTTTTTGTATATCTGAAACGTAGATGATTTCATCATTTTCTATGATCGCCGGTTGGAATAACCCTTGTTCAATAAAAAGTGTTTGAATTTTTCCTTCAATAATTGCTTTCCAGATTTCATTGGTATCACTTAAAAATTTGTTTTCGGTAACAGCTTTTAGTAGTTCAGACTTTCTCTTGTTATTTTGTGTTATTGTGTGAGATTCTACAAGTTTCCATGCTTCGCTGATAATAGCATGATCCTTTTCAAGGATTCTATTCTTATTAAGAAATACCTCATAAATGCTTTGTTTCTGATCAGCGATTTTTATGTACTCTGGATAATTTTCTTCTACGGTACAGATTAAAACAGGAAGTGGATTACTCTGTCTAATAATATTTAACTCTTTATCTACCTGATTAAAAAACTCAGCAATTAAATTTGATTGACGGGAAGCTATGGAAGATTCTGGTTTGCTTCTAGAATAAAACTGTTTGTTTTCCATAGGAAACGGCTTGGAATATTCTTTTACCACTTTATCATTTGAAGCTTCAATAAGTCTGACTTTTTCCTGACTTAAAACTAATACATAGTAATTGGCTTCATAGTGCATGGCTCTTACCAAATCCCGGGTTGCAAAAGTGTTGTCTATAACCACACGATCTACAACTTGAATAGGAAGTCTTGTGTATTCTGCCACATTTTCATTCACAAAAAAGATTAAACTTTCCAGATTATGACTGTGATCTATTTGTTCTGCCAATGCTTGAACTTTGTCTATGAGGTTTTGTGCTGTTTTTTTACCGGTGTCTGCCAATAATCTGATTTCAGCATCTTTAATTAAATTCTTTAGCTGAAGCGCATCTTTTAAATAATCGGGTTTTGTTCTATGCGTATTCATAATAATACTAATACAATTATCCGAAAAGATGTTTTTTATTTTTTTTAGAGTTGTGTTCATTTTATTTTGAATTAAAAATTAATATTGTTTTTTTTCGTTCACCATGACTGTTTTTAGTTCTGGAGTTATGGGTTGAACTTCAGAATGACTTCCATAGAATCTATTAAAAATAATACACGCTGTAAGATCTCCAGTCACATTAACTACCGTTCTAAACATCCCTAGGATTCTATCTATTCCAATAATAACAATTAAACCATCTACAGGAATACCAGCGCTTTGCAATACAGAAGCAAGAATAATAACTCCTCCTCCCGGAATGGCTGGGGTTCCAATGGATGCTGCAACAACGGTTGCTGTTATTAAAATTAAATTCACCATGGATAATTCCACACCATAAGCTTGAGCCATAAATAAGGTAGTAACACATTGAAATAGGGCAGTTCCATCCATATTTATAGTTGCGCCAATTGGAATTACAAAGTCGCTAATATTGGAGGAGACTTTAAGATTCTCGTTAGCTGTCTTCATTGAAACTGGCATAACAGCGGCAGAACTAGCCGTTGAGAAAGCTAATAATTGAGGCTCTTTGATGGCTTTTAAAAACTTGAGTGGATTTTTTTTACCAATAAATAAAACCAATAATAAATAAAACGACATTAAAACGATTAAACCAATGATTACCACGGCCATATAATATCCTAGCCCAAGAAAAATTCCAACGCCAATTCTTGAGAGTAAAGCGCCCATTAAGCCAAATACAGCGAAAGGCACAAGCTCCATTGCCCAAGAGACGATTATCATACATATTTTTTGAATAGCTTCTGTAAATCGGATGATAGGTTGTGCTGTAATGTCACGAAGTTGGGTTATAGCAATTCCAATGATGATGGTAAAAATAACGACGCCTAACATTTCTCCCATTAAAATAGATTCCAATGGGTTATTGGGAATAAGGTTGGAGATAGCCATTGGAATGTTATCAACGAGACTGGTTTGCTCCGTTGGAAGGATTTGTTCGTCTCCACTAATGGGAAAGCCACCAAGAGAAAGTACATATTGTCCTGGTCTCATTAGGTATGTTATAGAGAGTCCTATAATTATGGCAATGGTTGTTGTAAACACAAAATACAGAAATAATCTTAGCCCAAAAGTTTTCAGATTATCAGACGTATTACTAACAATTCCAGAAATGATAGAGGCAAAAATTAACGGAATCATTATCATTTGAATCAATCTCATAAAAATATGTCCTGGTAGCTCTAACCAATTGGCTATCCATGTACCAAAACGTTCAGAAACCAATCCGGTTGATGGATTCAATAAAACACCAACGGCAGCACCCAGAAGCAATCCAATAATGACTTTTAGCCATAAGCGACCTTTTATAAGACTTTCCAGGTGAATTGATAATGCTGTTAAAGGTCTGTATTCCATATTCTTTTAATTTGACTTTATAAAGAAGAAAAAATCTTTCTAGGTAATTTAAAACAGTTGTTTCAAAACCAGAACCTATTAAATAGGTGTCTCAAAGGTAGATGGATTCTTTTGTGTAGCAAATGATATAAGTCAGTCGGGAATAAGAATTTAAGTAACTTCATAGCTAAGAGTATAGCCGTCTTTTTTTGACTGAACTAATGAGGTAAAAAAAAAGGATAATCGAAAAACCGATTATCCTTTAAAAATAAAATTTAGGGAAAAAGTTATATTATGATTGTTTGTACTACCTAAAGAGCAGTTTTTTATTGGTTGTACCTTGATTGGTATGTACCCGAACAATTCCGTAATTTTCGTTCGTAAAGTGGGTTGGGAATCTGAATGTTTTTGTGTTTACATCTTCTTGATTCAGAATACGTTTTCCTAATAAATTGAATACTTCCAACTTAGAAATGTTTTGGTTGGAAGAGATATAAATTTCGTTAGATTTTCTTAAATATGAAATTGAGGTGTCTTGAATTTCATTTTCAGAAATAGAAAGTTGTTGAGAAGCACTGTTATAAACCATTCCATTTGTATTGTTTCTAAAAGCAATATAATAGCGATTTAAATGTGTTCCTTCTGTAACATACGCTTCAAAATCAATTTCATTTAATAGGGTATAAGTGTTATTTAGCGCATCAAATAGATACACCTGGATTTGGGAATCGAAATTTTCTAAAGTATCTAAAGCAATTGTTATGTCGCCAGCATTAGAAATAAACATCCCTAATGGGTATTGTTTGGTGTTTTGAAACTCACCAACTCCTTGAATCACATAGCGTTGATTTTCAATCATCCAGTTTAAATCGTCTGGAAAGTTATCCGCATTTAGGGCATCGTATCCGTAATCAACACCATCTGTGGCAGCATTGTTAGGAGTAAAGCCTAATAATAAATGTCGCACATAACCGTTGGGCATAGTAAAATCTATGCGTACCCGTTGTACCTGATTAAATGCATAAGCTTCTGTTGTAGTTTCGTTTGAAAAAGGACTGGCGCTTGCAAAAGTGATTACACTCAATGCAATAAGACATAAGTAGGTTAATTTATTCATTTTAGTTAGGTTTTAAATGAATTGATAAGATTTGGGACTGCTAATATACTGATTTATACTAAATAATCTATGAAATACTAAAATAATCGATGAAATACATATTTTTTTCTTGATTTAATATAGATATGTTTTACTTTTCCCTATGGTTTCCCTATGGTTTCCCTATGGTTTCCCTATGGTTTCCCTATGGTTTCCCTATGGTTTCCCTATGGTTTCCCTATGGTTTCCCTATGGTCCCTATGGTATGATTTCTTACTTTGACCCCGTGCTAATATATCCATACGGCTTATTAAATAAACTCCAGCTCTTTATAGAATCACTTGATATACTTTGTTATATTTTAATTTCATACACTCTCCATACATTATCTATACTTGAGCCATACTTAAGCCACACAGTAGCCATTGAGGACAAGACATAAAAAAATCCCCAAGAGCGAGTCGTTGGGGATTTGTTTATTTAAACATACCATTTAGTTTTGCATGATAATCACTTTTCTGTTTATCAGTCTGTTATCAGAGGTTCTTACTTTAATAACGTAATTCCCTTCTGAAACATTCTTAACTGGCAATCTACATTCATGAGCTAAAGGTGCGTTTGTTGCATTCCAGGACTTCACGGTTTGTCCCAACATGTTTACTAGATATACTTGTTTGATATCTAAAGATGTTGGAACATTTATATAGATTTCATTTGTTGCATTTAAATAATTGACTATCACATTCGAGAATTCTTCATCCACGGTATTTAGAGTCGCATCTTCTTTAAAGGCGATAAAGTATCTGTTTGCATGGCTCCCGGCATCTAGTGCTATTTGGTAATTAACCGTATTAATTCTATGGTAAGTTCCCAATAGAGAATCGTAAACAAAGACATCTATGTCATCTTCAAAGTTTTCAAGTTCTGTCAAGGCAATTTCTATGGTTCCGGAAGTTCCTAAATCTAAGGTTACAGGATACATATTATCTACGTTGAATTGACCCACTCCTTGAATGACATATTTTTCATCTTCAATCATGAAAGACATATCGCTAGGGAAAACATCTGAGTTTTTAGCATCGTAGCCATAATCAAAGCCTTCTGTTGCTTCATTGTCAGGTGTGAAAGCTAGCAGTAATGGTCTGATAGCACCTTCAGGGGATGTGAAGTTTAGGCGTACACGTTTTATTAGATCTACGGTTTCCTCGTCACCTGTTCTTAAGAAAACAGATGTACCAGGGGCTTCTTTAATAAAGGCACGTTGATTGTTATTAAATTCGATCATTCCACCATCAGCATCACCAGTCACATAAAAACCTTGTCCAATTGGAACGTATTGTCCTGGGATTTTTCCAACCATTCCAATACCACCTAAACCGACAGGAGGAGAGGTTGCTGCAACACCACCCGATAAGGAATAGGTTGCGTAGCCCCCTTCGTAAGCTGTAGTAATATGAGATCCGTTGGTTTTTGAGTGTTCCCAGAAATATAGAGGACCTGTAATACTTGCAGTTCCAGTAGGACCGTTATCAATTATAAACTGATACCCATCGATTGCAGATGGATATGGATTTCCTACCAACGCTTGATTCGTTCCAGTAACTGGCGTGGTAATGGTTCCATTGTTTGGTTTCCCCACAAAAGTATAATTCTGAAGGTCAGCTATAGGGTCTCCAACACCACTACCTTTCATGGTAAAGCCTAATCCAACAGGTACCGGATAGGTCTCATTAATATCATTCCAAGAGGCATAATCACCTGTTGGATGGTTTTCATATAAATATAACCAACGGCTACTTAGCGTTACTGGATTTGTACTACCAGTTGCATCATTGTTAGTAGTCCAACCTACTGGATTAGCACCATCATGAATTGCGCCAATTTGGTAGGTATTTCCATCTGTACTTACTGGAGAACTCCAATAGTTATAATTGTATAAGTTACTTGTTCCTTGTTGGTCTCTATGTAAAGCGCCAATTCCAGCATAATCAACCATACTACCTGTAGGTTGCAGTAATTGTGACTCGCCTTCAAGGTCTAACACTCCGTCTATTCTTAAGTAGTTATTCACTCGTATTACTTGATCATTGTTGATGGTATATCTGTTACTATCCACTATTAAGCCAAGAAGGGTTGTAGCTCTGTTACCAGAGGTTACGTTATGTTCTGTCCTCACAATGTTCCAGTTAATACCAGCAGAATTTGGTAATAGCTGAACATTATTATTCAACCATGTAGCCGGCGTATTCCAAGGACCATCTTGTGCTGTTACATAAGGTAAAGGTGCAGTTTCGGCTTGTAGAGAATTCATGTTTCTTAAAACACCTGGAATTCCAGCATTAGGATTTAAGTTACCACCAGCAATATCAGCTGAGCCTTGATTCATTTGGTAATATGCTATTAGGTTGCTCCATGTTAAACCAGAAATATTTCTAGGAATAATTGACCCACGAACTAAAGTACCATTTGGTTCAATTTCCTGGTTCATCATTTGACGAATTTGAGCCGTTGTTAAATTGGTATTCCAAATACGTACTTCGTCCATCCAACCATTAAAATAATTGGTTGGTGTATTATTTGTGCGAGACATGGCTCCAAGCAACATGTTGAAATTGTTTGCGGTTGGTATAGGACCTGCACTAGCATTTCTTTGAATTCCGTCAACATACAAAGTGTAGTTTGTTCCATTGTATGTAACAGCAATGTGATACCATCTATCAGCAGTGATTCCTCCTGTAGAAATACCAGACCCATTCGCTCTAAATATGATGTTGTTATTTACTAAACGTAAATCGTATCCCGTTGCAAAATTTGTTGCTTCTCTTTTAGATAAAATCGTTTGAATATTCCCATTAATAACATTTGGTTTGATCCATGCTTCAATACTAAAATTAGCAGGCAGGTTATAATTATTAGCAAAATTAACGCTATCGTCTGTTCCATCGAAATCTATTTGATTACCACAATCAGTGAATACCACATTTATAGTAGCAGTATCATCAGCGCATGGAGCTGCATTATCTACATTCCAAGTCAGGTTATACTCAGTCCCACTTTCACCTGTAAAAGTCGCGTTTGGATTAGTCGTACTTGAGAAAGTAAATGGACTTCCTGGTGGCACAGACACAGCAGACCAGAGTCCAGTACCAGCAGCACTTAAATTTATAACGGTATCTGAACAGTCACCGTTACTAGTAGCAAAAGTATAGGTTGGATTAGCTGTAATAAATGGTACAATATTAACTGTAAAACTATCATCAGCAGCTATACAAGGACCAGCAGGATCGTTGGTTGTGTAAGTTAAGGTTACCGAACCATTGGCAATATCATTAGTTCCAAACGTATAAACAGCATTTGTGTTATTGTTATTAAATCCACCATCCCCATTAGTAGTCCAAGTTGCAGTTGCACCTACACTTAGAATAGCATTCATTGTAATACTTGTGCTTGTAGAACAAACCGATTGGTTGTTACCAACATCTACCGTTGGTTGCGGATTAATAGTCACTAGCATAGAATCTGAAACAGGGTTACAAATACCTGTTGGGTTATTTGTTGTATATGTTAATAGAACTGAACCGTTATTTATATCAGCAACACTAGGTGTATAGATGTTTCCGGCAAAAGTACCACTACCACTTGTATTCCATGAAGCAGATGTGGCAGAACCACCAAAACTAGCCGTCAAGCTTACAGTATCACCTTCGCAGATTGTTTGATCTGTTCCAGCATCAACTGTTGCTCCTTGATCGATTGTAATTTCTACAGTATCTATAGCTGAATTACAAGGACCAGCAGGATTGTTACTGGTATAAGTTAAAACAACCGTTCCTGTTTCTCCAACACCTGGTGTATACGTGGCATTTGGATCATTGCTACTAAACGTACCAATACCACCAGACCATATACCAGAAGTTGTAGAACCACCAAGACTCGCTGTCATGGTAACTGTGTCGCTGTTACAAATAGTTTGATCTACACCAGCGTAAATTGTTGGTGCTTGATTAATTGTAACAATCATATCATCGCTAACGCCAGGGCATATACCATCACTAGGTGTGTTTGTATAAGTTAACGTAATTGGACTGTTAAATATATCTGCCGCGTGAGGTGTATACGTATTTCCACTAAAAGTTCCATTACCAGAGGTCGTCCATGTACCCACGTAATTTGTACCACCAATTGTTGCAGCACTTAAATCTACAGTATCTCCTTCACAGATAGTGACATCTGCAGGAGCTGTGACTGTTGGAGGTTCGTTAATGGTTACAGAACTATTAATATTTTCAGGACAATTAGGCGCATTGGTATATTCAATACTTGTTAATGTATACGTTCCAGCTCCTAACCCTGTAAATGTTACAGTTCCACTAGCATCAATTGGAAAAGTTCCAGCTGGTGTGCCATTAAAGTTATACGAAACAGTCGTGTTAGGTGTTCCTGTAACAACAACATCTTCGCCTTCACAAATTGGGGAAGGGCTTGTTATTGATGCTGTTGGATCTGGATAAATTGTTAGTGTTAACTGTTCGGTTACTCCCTCTGAACAAAGAAGACTAAAAAAATATGCCGTTAAAGTAATATTTACAGTTGTTATTTCTGTAACAGGAGGATGCGTATATTGAATATTTAAACCATTGTTTGTACTATTTGAAAACGTTCCAGGAGCTCCATTATCACCCCATTCTAAATACACTTCATTTATTAATAAATCGCTATCAACAATAGATCCTTGTAAATCAATAGTTTCGTTATTACAGGCAAATTCATCATTACCTGCATCTAGTTCAAGAGATTGAATTGGGTTTATTCTAACTCTTTTGCTTCTCCAATTACTAGTATCACATGGGTTAACTGCTCTTACTCTTATACTACCACTTCCATCATATGTATTACTAAATTGAACTGTAATCTCATTTGTTCCTGCTCCACTAATAATGGTACAGCCAGCTGGAACTTGCCATTCATAATATTGAGCATTTGGATTATTATGAACATAATAAGTTTCTACAGTAGGTAAACAAATATATGATTCACCTACAATCCAATATGTACACCCAAAAAGACAAAATCTGTCTCCCCATGGAGTTCCCAAGTCAGGGTTATTATATACAGTTATTGAACCAGAAGCAGTAGCTGTACCACACCCATTTGTTGAAATTGTATAATTATAAGTGGTAGTTGTGGCTACATCATTAGGGTTTCCATTAATTGTTAATATTCCAGTTCCACTATTAAAATTATAAGATACTCCTGGAGGTAATCCTGTAACAGATGCTGTTGTAGCATTTAAAATAGTATAAGTAATTGTCGATACAGTAAGTTGAGTTACATAATCGCCGCCGTTATTTTCACAAACATGTTGGTCTGTGTCACCTGAATTATGTGTAATTGTAGCATTTGGTGTCACAGTTACAGTAATGGTATCTGTATCTTGACAGGTATTACTTGTACCTGTTACGGTGTATGTATGTGTACCGACAGTAGGCACAAAAGTCACACCATTGGTAACACCATTGTCCCAAGTATAAGTTGTAGCACCGCTACCAGTCAAGGTTAAGTTATCACCTTCACAAATGGTAATATCTGTATTGCTGCCATTTGCCAATGCTGTAACTGCAGGAATAGGGTTGACAGTCATAGGTATGCTTTGAGTAGCTGGAATAGGATTCGCACATGCCAAACTTGATGTTACATCTACAGAAACAACATCATTATCATTAATAGTTGTTGAACTGTAAGAGTTTGTATTTCCACCAACAGGAGTTCCGTTTACATACCATTGATAAGTTGGTGTAGCACCTCCATTTGTTAATCCCGTTACAAAGAATGTTAGATTATCTCCAGTACAAGCAGGATTGGCTGATGCATTTAGAGTAAATGTTACAGGTAATAACGGATTAACCGTCATAACAATACTATTACTAATTGTAACCGTATTACATGGGCCTGAGGTAATTTCTACATAGACACTTTCACCGTTAGTAAGACCCGTAGTTATATAAGTGTCGCTATTTGTACCAACAGCTGCACCTCCTTCGTACCACTGGTAAGACGGATTAGCACCTAAATTAGTGCCAGTGGCAGTAAAAGTTACTGATTCGCCCAGACAGATTGGTGAAACTGGATTAGAAGTAATTGTAGCTGTTGCTCCCTGTACATGATCTAAAACTGTTACTACGGCATTACAAGTTGATATGTTTCCAGCAGCATCAGTCACTGTTAGTGTTACATTATTTGTACCAACATTAGCACAAGTAAAAGTTGTTTGAGAAGCATTAAGTGTTACTGTCGAGCAATTATCAAAAGAGCCACCATCTATATCAGAAGCCACGATACTCGCATTTCCAGAAGCATCTAAAGGGACTGTAAAGGTTTGACAAACAGCTGTTGGAGCTTCATTGTCTTCTACTAAAACGTTGAAACTACAAGTAGAGGTAAGTCCATTGCCATCATCAGCAATCACGTCTACAGTAGTGGTTCCAACAGCAAAAACATAAGGAAACGTTATTGGTGTTCCAGCTACTTCGTAGGATATAATAGGAGAGCCATTACAGTTATCCGTAGCAGTAGCATTAAAAGTTAATGTTGCATCGCATTGTCCAGCATCTGTATTATAAAAAGCATTAGGAGTTGGGCAGGTAATTACAGGTGGTGTGATGTCTTGTACAGTTACTTGTTGTGTACAGGTTGCTGTAAGGCCAGCTGTATCTGTAACTGTCCAAGTAACGGTATGTGTCCCTACAGGAAGCGGTAATTGTCCGGCTAAGTCGTTTGTTACGGTTGCCACACCACAATTATCGTTTGTTGTTGGAGTTCCTAAAGTTACAGTTGTTACCTCGCAATTAGCATCGGCATTTACTGTAATATCTGCAGGACATGTTATTGTTGGTGATTCATTATCTGAAACCGTGATTGTAAAGGTACAGATGGTTGTATTTCCATTGCCATCATCAGCAGTATATTCTATAGTTGTTGTTCCTATAGGAAATGTATCTCCAGTGGTTAAACCTGTTGTATCTGTTTGAGTTACTGAGGCTGTTCCACAATTATCTGTCGCTGTTGGGATAACATAATTAACGATAGCACCACATATTCCAAGGTCATTATTTATTGAAACCCCAGGAGGGCAGGAGTTAAAAATTGGTGCTTGCGTATCATTAACAGTCACGTCGAAAGAGCAAGAGTTTGTTAATCCAGCTGCATCCGTAATGGTATAGGTTACGGTAGTTGTTCCAATCGGGAAGGTATCTCCAGGATTGTGCGAGCTAGTAACATTAAATCCAGCACAGTTGTCAGCACCAGTAGGCGCCGTCCAAGTTACAACCGC
>NZ_JAPMLM010000058.1 GCF_026410195.1 Xanthomarina sp. F2636L
AACTACTTTCGTTAGAACAGATATTTGGTGCTGTTCCAGTTTCATTATAAATATAAATAGTTTGTGTGGTTGAAATAACATCTCCAGCGTTTAGCTGTGTTCCGGTTCCGTTAGTTCCAGTAAAATAGGTTCCAACTGTTAATGCTGGAAGTGTATAATCTGTACAAACCGTTTGATTGGCTATCGTGTCCACATCAGGGTTAGTAACAAATAAATGAGTAGCGTCACTTACTAAATCGCAAGTTGCTGAAGTCATTTCGCAATAATATTGGTTATTATCGAAACTAATAGGCACATTGTTTAGGGTCAAGGTGTTGGTGTTGGCGCCAGAATAAATGGCATTGTTCACAACATTTTCCCATACTCCAGAGCTATTAAGTACTTTCCATTGATATGTGTAAGTGCCTGTAGCTATTGATATTGTATAGGAAGCATTACCATTTTCGCAAATATATTGCCAATTAGGTTGTGTAATAATTGGAATAGTAATTGAAATTGGATTAGCAGTATGAGAACCCAAATCTGTACAAGATTCATTGGAGTTAATGAGCCATTCAGAAGTGTTAAATATATTGCTAGGAGCCACTGCATCTGCATTACGTATTACAGTATATCCTCTGTTATTAGGTGCATTTACGACATCTATAAGTGTGCCGTTTTTTAAAAGTTTAATTTCGTCATTATCGTTAATTCCTGCTCCCATATCTGCATCTTCAGTTAAACCACATGCGTTAGGGCTTCCAATTTTAACAAGATAAGTTTGAAGTGGCCCAATAGAATTCGGTAATATAAGCGTTGCAGTTGGTGTAGGATCTCCAATGTCTCGATAACGTTGTAATTCATAAATACCGCCAAACACAATGGTTGAATTTGTTGGATTATATAGTTCTATGAAACCTGGACTTCCTGTTTCAGCATCATAAAGTTCAGAGATATAAATATCTTGATCATTTGTACACGTTGATAAGATAGAAGTAAATTCACTTGAAGAGTTCCCAGTACAACCACCTGAACTCGTAATAGTAATTGTCGAAGTATTGTCCAATCCATGAATTGAATAAGCTGTTATTTCATTGTCGTTAACAATTGTAAAAGAGGTTGAAACTCCATCAAAAGAAACAGTTACAGCATCGTTAAAATTACTTCCGAAAATAGTAACTAACGTATTTACTGGTCCATTTGTAGGAGTAAAGGAGTTTATTATTGGAGAAGGACATTCTGTGTTAACCTTGATTTCGGAAATAAGTTCTTTACTATTATTTGCAAGAATATGGTTGAAGCATAATAAGGTGCATAAAAGAGTAGAAAAAATTAATAGTTGTTTCATTGAAAAATAATTAGCAAGCTAAAATAAGAAATAAAAAAAGAATGGTAAGTTAAGTGATTGTTACCAAAATCAACGCTTTAAAGAAAAGTGGCCTCGATATACTTTTCCATCACTAAAAGAAACTACAAACCAATAATCATCACTTGGTAGCAAGTTTCCATTAAAAGTACCATTCCAACCAGTACCAAAGGCATTTAGCTCTTTCATTAGTTTGCCATAGCGATTAAAAATCTTTGTTTCAACAGAGGTTTCAAAATAATCTATACCTATGGGTTTCCAGAAATCGTTATAACCGTCTCCATTTGGTGTAAAGAATTTAGGAAAGCCTAATACAGAAACGTCTACCGATATGATACCACAACTATTTTTGTCTTGAATATATCCAATATGATAACCTGCAGCTACATTGGTAAATGTATTGCTGTCTTGAAAATATCCATTATCTAAAGCATATTCATAATCACCTTCTCCTGAAACATTAATTGTAATAGAATTATTACTGGAAGCTTCGGTGACTACTATGTCTTCTAGGGTTGCCACATTGGATGGAAGAACCGTAATGATTCTGGAGGTTGTACAATTATCACTATTAGTGACGTTTACAGTGTAAACCCCTGTTTCATTAATTAAAATTTCTTCAGAATTTTGCATTAAATCAACTCCATCTAATAGCCATTGATAATTAAAGTCTGAAGGGACTCCAGAAAGTATACCAGCTTCTAAGGTTATGGTTTGAGGATAAAGATTCAAACAGTAAGTAAACTCTTCATCTGGAGCCAATATAGGAGATGGGTAGACTATTAAATAAATAGAATTGTAAGCATAACAAACGCCATTATCTGTAATTTGAACATATAAGGTGTCAAAATATGAACTATCTGTATTTTCGTATGTTCCAGAAAGCGGGTTCATTTGATTTTCTAAATCGACTTGCGAAGCATAAAATGTTATAACAGACGAATTTGGCACACTACTTTGAGCCAGTACAAAGGTTTCCATGTCTGTCAAGTTAAATGTTGTTATACCATCGTCTGTCTCGTCGTCACAAGCAGGATATAACGGGAGAATCACTGGGTTGTCTGCAAATGTTAAAGTTACTTCCGCTACAGAAATACAGCCATTAGCATTTGAAACTCTTGCATAGACAATTTGATTTAATATGGTGTTTTCAAAACTAGTAGGTGTAGGGATAGGATCTGTATTTGATAATGCATCTGCTTCCGATAAATAGAAGTTTTCTAAAGAGAATCTACTATCATTGTTTGTAACGTCAGCTTCAGCGTCATATAAATTATAAGTTGTATAGCCATCTAAATTATAATCGCAACTAATCAAGTTTGTATTAAAAACTATTGGGTTAGGAGATACTTCTATAGTAACTTTTCCATAAGACAAACAAGTGCCATCAATAATCACTTCCACATTATAAGTACCTGCTTCAGTTACTAAGTAAGTTGGGTCTGTTTCTAGAAGAAGTTCAATACCATTTCTAAACCATTTATAAGTATTTGTTCCAGGTTGACTAGCATCCAGTAATATGGTTTCATCAGTACATAAAGCTGTATTATTCGCAATTAATAAATCTGGACCTAAATTGGTGTTCAATTGGAAACTTCCTGCTTCAAGAAACACAGCCGAATCATATCTGTAATTTATATGGTCTGCTATAACTAGTTTTACATGATAAACTTCATTTGGAATCACGTTTGCGATGGCGGTTAATACCTCTGTTTGCCCGTTGAAATTTATGGGAGCGCTAGAGTCATTCCAGCCTCCAAAATAAGCTTCATTAATAGGATCGCATGCACCTGGAATTCCAGAATGTACGGTTGTTACTTTAACGGGTGTCATTGTGCCAGGAATTACAGCAATGTTTTCATATCTAGTTTCATCTTCTTTTCTAATAAGAAACCCGAATAAATCTGAATATCGACAAGTATTACTATCGCCTTGCTGGTATTCTTCGGAAGCAAAAAGATATCTAAAGCTAATTTGGTCTGCAATAGCTCTAAAATTGAATTCCAAAATGGTAGCATTTGTTGTATTCGATTCGTTTAAGTCATATTCTAAATCGGCGTCTCCAAACCAGTCATCAGCATTATCGTCACTTAAAGTGGTATTTGGGCCTTGAACATTTTCTAATCTTCCAGTACTTAAAACCACCCCATTTTGAAAAGGAAAAGTTGATCCATTACCATCAAAATAACCATAACTTGAATCAGCTCCATTAAAATTACCACTAACTGCATTGGTAACAACCACATCTGTAATGCAATTGCTGTCTATTAAAATGTCTTCAATAAGTTCTTGAGCTGTATATGTTCTACTATCTGTAGTCAGGTTTTGAGAAAACATAACACAGGAAACTAATAAGAATGTGATTAATAAAAAGGGCTTCATTAAGAGTTATTAGTTTGCAAATATAACTAATAATGATTTTTTAAAGGAATAAAGTTTTATCAGTTTTAAGAATAATGAATTGATTAAGTGTTTTGTCTGAATTTATAAATACATTACTTTAAGTTATGAAACACCTTTTGTTATTTTTATTCATTTTCATTAGCTACACCCAATTTTACGGTCAAAACATGAAATGTAAAGTGCTTTTATCATTTTGGAGAACTTTTCTTCGGCTTAGCATTAAATAGCAATTAGTTTTATACGTTTTTTGCTACAGTTATTTTTAATCCAACATGATTCATTAAATATTCAGAGAACCATTTTAAATCGTTAAGAACATATTTTTCATTTTCATCGTCAAATCCAAGAATTTGATGTTTTCTTTCTTCTGTGTCAATTAAATAAAGATTTCCTTCATAGGTTTCTTCAGCGATTTGTTCAGCAAAGTATTCAAAATCTTTTATGTTTCTTGAGTCAAAAATATATTCTCCAAAATCGTTTTTTATTTTAATTACTTTATGCTCAAGTTTTTTTAAGTTATCATTTGATTGTTTTTTTGACCTTATTCTTGAGTAGGAGAAAAATCCCGTTCCAAACAAAAATATAATCCCAGCAATTATTTTTCCACGAAATTCGGCATTATTTATAAGCATAAACAAACAAATTCCGAGAGCAGCTACTATTGGAAGAATGACAAGTCCGATTAAAGTTCCGTAATCAGTTTTTGATTTTCCAATAATTATTTTTCCATTTTCATTTGAATAAGAAATTTTATGCCTTTTTAATTTGGATTCTAAAATTGAAGTATTCATTGCTTTCTGTTTTAATTTTAGCCAACTAAAAGATATCAATTATTATCTATCCAAATTAAATTATAGTAGGATATAAAAATGACACTCTCTATTATCTTTTTAATGCAAAATGTCGTTTTACTTCAAAGGAAATGTCATCTTTTTTAACAAGTGCTACAAACCAATAATCATTAGAAGGCATGTTTTTACCTCTATAGGTTCCATCCCATCCGGGAGAGCTATGGTTTAGTGTTTTAATCAATTTCCCATATCTGTCGTAAATATAAATAATGGTTCCTTCTAGTTGGTTGACTCCGGTAATATGCCAAGTGTCATTATAACCATCGTTATTTGGAGTGAAAAATAAGGGTGCATCAATTATTACAATGTCTTTAATGGCAGAAGCACAACCATTTAAATCGATTATTTCTATAGTATGTGGGCCTAAAGTAACATTATAAAACACATTAGATTCTTGTGGGACGCCATGATCTAAAGTATAGAGATAATTACCAATACCACTAATGGTGACTGTAATATTATTAGGATTGGAGAAATCGACAGTTTCTGTGAATTCTATAGTTGCTTGTTCAGATTCAATCACGTTGAATGTTGATGTGGTTTGACAACCGTTTACAGACGTTACCGTTACAGAATAGGTTCCGATGTTTGTAATTTCAATTTCGGGCGAAGAGGTGCTTGTTGACCATAAATAAGTGTCGTCTGCAAAGCCTGTTTCAGCAGAAACCACTAAAGGTAAATTGTCTAAACACACTGTTTGGTCTGGAATATTAACCTCTGGTTTCCTGTTTACAATGGTATTAAAAGATGTTGTGCTAAAACAACCTGTTGTATTGTTTTCAATTCTTACATAAAGAGTTTGTTGATCGTAAGCGTTGTAATTTAAATCTATTATATGGTTTGTGTTATCCATTGCTTCTTCAGCTAGTTCAAAATAGCTAACCGTAAATTGAGTTGGATCTTGAGTTCCAAGAACAATAGATGTTTGTTGTGCTAAATCGAAAAACAACATGCTATCAAAATCGTCATCACAGGCAATCAAATTTGGAGGTTGATTAGCAATAGGACTTGGATTTACCAATAAATTAAAAGAGGCAACTGCAGCACAGTTTGTGTCTGTATTTAAAGCATTTACAAAAATAGTGTCGTTATTAGTTAGATAGGTGTAATCTGTGTCTAAAGGATTTTGAGTGTTTTGAGCATCTATTAAACTAGCATAAAAAGTCAAGTTTATTGGAGTTTGAGTCCCAATTAAATCTTCTACAGTGTCTAATAAACTGAATGAATTGTCATCGTTATCACAGGTTTCAATAGTTGTAGAATTAATAGTAGGAGGTAAGTTTACAATTAAGTCTAACGGAATGGTTACATAGCAATTTGAAACTGTATTTGTAACTCGAATATAAACTGTTTGAGGGTTTGATGTATTGCTATATGCATTTGGGTTTGGAATGGTTATATTATTATTTTCAACATCTTCAATAGTTTCATGATAGGTAACTAAAATATCATTTTGTCTAATATCTAATACTTCCGATTCTGAAACAGTTAAATCAAAGCTAGCTGAGCCGTCTTGATCAGTATCGCATTGAGTTAAGGCAGAAGCTGAATTTACCAAAGGTACTTGTATCACATTTAAACCAAATTCTGCAATAGCATGACAATAAGTGCCATTTTCCACACGCGCATAAATTTGTTGTGGATTGGTTTGGTTGGTATAATCTAAAGGTAATTGGTTTTCTTCGTTTTCAGCGTCTACTAAATTTTCGTAAAAGGTAATAATTAAAGCTTCAGGACTGTTTTCAGACATTTCAGCAATAATAGCATTTAAGTTGAAAGATTCCTCGCCGTTATTGGACATGTCATCACATAAATAGGTGTCTAAAGGTGCATCGAAAAGAGGAATAGACCCTACTTCAATAATAAAAGAAGAAACTCCATAACAACTTTGATCGCTAAAATTTTCTACACGAACATGAATAGTTTGTGGATTAGATTGATTGGTATAAGCTACCGTTTTATCAATAACATTAGTTCTGTTTATAGCATCTTCAGCAGTTTCAAAATATAAAGCACGTTTTCCAGTTTGACCATTTAAAATTTCTGAATCTTTATCTACAAAGAAAAATTCGGCAGTTTGATTACCATCCGTTTCACAATTTCTAAAGTTACTAATATCTGGAAAAACAGGTTCCGTATTTACTATAACTTCAAAAGAAACAATGGCGTAGCAGGTTGTAATTTCACTTTCAATTCTTACATATACAGTTTGTGTATTGGTGTTGTATGCCGATGTATTTCCTATAGCATTGCTGTCTGCATTAGCATCATTCTCAGAAGTGTGAAATGTGATGTTTAAATTAGCAGTACTTGCAACTATTTCAGAAATTTTAGCATCTAAATCTATAACTGAAAAGGCATCCTGATTGTCGTCGCAAATTACAACATCTGTTGGTTGTGTTACAGTTGGTGCAGGTATAACATTTATAACTAGTGGAGAAATGTCATGACATCCAGTTGAGGAATTAGAAACACGAATATATACAGTTTGTGGATTACTAATATTTGTGTAGAAAGGAGGTAAGCTATTTTCATTATTATCAGCATCTGTTTCATTTAAGAAATATCTAACCAGGGGGTTAGGAATTCCTGTGCTTATATATGTGTCGAAAGAAGCTAATTCTATAGCCGTAAATCCATCGTCGTCTGTGTCGCAATAATCAACAGAGTCTAATGGCTGTATAAGAACAGCGGGATTGATAATTAAATTTATATCTGTAAAATATGTACAATCGAGACTTTCAATTGTAACAAATAATTGGTGAGGACTTGCAGTAACCTCGTAAGGAATACTTTGGTCAATGGGGTTGATTTCGTTAGTTTGATCCTCTTCAGTTTCATAAAATGTTACAGTAACATTTTCTAAATTATTTATAATGGTATTACCAGCGTTTTCTAAATTGAAATTTGCAATTCCATCGTTTGTGGCATCATCACAGATAAAGAAGTTTCTAATATTGGTTCCAGATTCAAGTATATTGGTATGTAAATCTACAGATGAAATAGAAACACAACCTGTAACATCATCCACAACTCTTATATAAACAGTTTGAACGTTTGGGGTTGTATTTTGGAAATTTTCAATGTCTGTAATTGGATTATCACCTGTTTGAGCATCTACATAAGATGTATGAAATGTAGTTGAAACTCCTGTTAAACCATCCAGAATAGTATCGATAACAATTGACAAATCAAAACTATCAAAACCATCTCCATCTTGTTCACAAGCATTTATTGTTTGAGGTTCCATATTAATTACAGGACTATCTAAAACTGTAATTACTATAGAGGTAGTATTTAAACATCCTGTTACAGCATCTGTTACTCTAATAAAAAGTTGTTCGGTTTGGTTGGTGTTTACATAAGGAGATGCAATGGGGTTTGAGCCTGTATCTGCATCAGCTTGAGAATAGTGATAGCTAACAATTAAATTAGGATTGCTGTTAGTAATTTCGTCGTTGGCTTGTGTTAAATCTATTTGTGTAAAACCATCTGCTGTTCCATCATCACAAACTTCCAAAGGTTGCGGATCTGTAATTACTGGCATTGGATTCACCACCAAATTAAAACTAGCATAAGCCATACAGCCATTATTAATATCTAGAATCCTTACAAAAATAATTTGTGGAGTTGTGGAATTCTGAATTGATCCTGTAATAGGATTTAAATTATTTTGAGCATCATTTGAAGAATAATGATAACTGATATTGTAATTTGAAGCAGGAACAGAGGCAAGAACTTCGGCGTCTTTACTGCTTAAATTGAAAGTTTCAATGCCATCGTTGCTGGCATCGTCACAAATTTCATAATCTGAGATAGGTCCAGCAGGTTGTTCAGAATTTAAGGTAACTTCAATGCTGTCTTCAATCACACATGTGGTGTTACTTATAGGGATATTTACAACAATGGTATAGGTTCCTGAAGTTACAGCTGTTAATGTTTCCGAATTTTCGCCAGTCAAAGATTGTCCATCTAAAAACCACTCGTAAGTAGCTAATGGATTTTGAGTATCTGCATTTAAAAGCACATTATCTGCACAAGTGATTACGTCTGGACCTAAATCTACAGATGCATTAAAACTATTTCCTTCTATAAAAACTGCTGAATCGAAATTCTCGTCAGATTGATCTGCAATAACTAATTTAATATGATATTGAACATTTGGTTGAATAGTAGCAGTAGCAGAAAGAACAGTAGTTCTTCCATTAAAATTTGTATCTCCAAGATTGTGACCGTCAAAATATTCTTCGTTTTCTGCCGGACAAAACCCAACTATTTCTTCGTGGACTGTGTTTGTGTTTACAGGAATATTTGTGCCTGGAACTAAAGCTACATTTTGATATGGATCGGTAGAGCCTGTTTGTTTTATTAAAAAAGCAAAACCATCAGAATAATCGCATGGGTAATTAGCATAATATTCTTCGGAAGCTAAAATGTAGTTAAATTGTACTTGGTTTGAAACTGAAATAAAATCAAACTCTATAGAAGTGGCGTTTAAAGTATTGCTAATTCCTAGAGCTGTTTCTAAATCAGAATCTGTTCCCCAAGAGGTTTCACCTTCGTTTAATGGGTTTGCGTTAACCGTATTTCCTGCAGAGGTTGCTGCTCCAGTAGAAAGCATGATCCCATTTTCGAAAGGGAAATTTGAACTTGCTTTTTCGAAATACCCATAACTAGCTAATGAATTGACTGAGCCATTACTATTGGATTGAATATTAGACACCTCTACACAACCTTGAATTAAATATGTTTCTATAAGATTGTTTAAAGGAATACTGTCGTCTATGGAGATTTGTTGGGCGTAGGAACCTTGAGAAAAAGTAATAAAACAAGTAACTAATAAATAGCTAAAAATCTTAAACTTAATAAAGGCATAGTTATTAATTACTTTCAAAGTCGAATAATTTGGGATTAATCAGTCCGCAAAGTAATTAAATAATTAGACAAAATGCAAAATTAATCGATGAAATACATCAATAGTTGTTTATTTATTTAAATAGACCCATCCCGTTAGAACTTTGTAGTTGTGTTCATTGAGATTTAAAACATAAAAATAGGTTCCTGTCGGTACTATTTTATTTGTATTATTAAAGCCTCTGTTTGCTTTTCCCGTCCAAGGATTATTATTATCTCCCTCAAAAATAAGAGTTCCATATCTGTTATAAATAAGGAGTTTATGCTCTTCGAAAATATTGTAAAGCCCTTGAATATTAAACCAATCGTTATAACCATCGTTGTTTGGTGTAAATACTTGTGGTACATGTGGTGGACAGTTTTCTACAACTAAATTGAAATAATATATGTCGTAACAAGGCTCATTTTCAACTTTTAAATAAACAGTTTGTGGAACACTTGTATTTTGGTAATGGCTTGGGTTGATTATTTCGTTGAAATCTGAATCTAAATCGTCTAAAGTTTCAAAAAATGAGAAAGGTTGACCGTTTGAGTCAATTTGATCTAATGATTTAATTAAATCGAAAAAGGCAGTATTATACCCTTCATCACAACTTTTTATAGATTCTAGAGGAAGCGTAGGAATTGTAAGCAGTTGAATGTCTTGCGAAGCGTCATTATTTAATTCATTGAGTTCGGTGACAACACCAAAACCATTACCGGTGTCATCCACAGCAATTGATATGCTTACATAATCTGGTAAGCTTTCAGGAATACTTACGGTTATTTGTCCATTTTCTGATGCTCCAATAGCAAGTTCTGTAAGCGTTAATGTGTTTCCAATAAGTTCGTTATCTGCGTAGATTGCAATTGGGACGTTTGCAGGAAGTACATCTGTACTATTTATGTTAAAGATGGTATAGTCGATAGTAATTTGTCTGTTAGCACATTCGAGATAGATGTTATTAATCTCAGCTGTGGCATCAGGAAGCTGACTATTTAAAACGGTAATTATATTATTAATAATGATTAAATCAGCTTGAAAATTACCATTCGCATCATAGTCGCCTGTTGTTAGTTTTATTTCTACTGAAGTATCGCCAATATCAATATTATCTTGAATGTTGTACACATCTACATCTCCATTATAAAACATGTTGCTGTTTGTAAAGGTGTTTGTTCCATTAAAAGCATTGTTTGCAGGATTTAATGGCGGACTTGAAATAATATTGTTGTTGATTAATAAAGATTCGCCATAATTTAAATTAGCATCCCCTTCCCACGCAAGAAACCCTATTTTAGCACCTTCATTATCTAACACATTGACATTATCTAATAGAATAATTTTTTCAGTTACATTTCTATTGATGATTTCCAAACCTTGAAATAAATTTACTTGATTTAAAGGGAGTAAATCGTCCTCATATATAACGTAGACGCACCACCCTGCAAAATTGGTTCTATTGGCACAATAACCAGGGTTATCTATAAGAGTTTCAGAAATATCTAAATTAGATAAGTTATAAGTGCCATCTCCTGTCGAAGTAATTAAATCTGTAATATTTGCATAGCATGAAAAATAGGAGAGTGTTCCAAAACCAGAATCATTAAAATCTACTGTATAGGTGTTGTCCGCAAGAATAGATGTGTCGTTTAAACTTACCTCTAAGTCGCCTTCCCCTGAGCCAGCCCAAAATAAATAAGCAGCGACAATATTGGTGTTACTTGGCATAAGCAAATCTGCTTGAGACTCAGGTAAAACATCGCAAAAATCACGTACTATATTGTTTTCTGAAGGATTTAAAGTGTTCCCGAAAGCCAAATAATCATAGTGCCCATTAAATTGTTCAAATAATGTGATTTCTTGACTAAAAATTAGATTACTAGTCAAAAGAAGTATTAATAAAGCGTATTTAAAAATTTGATACATTTATTGGTAATTATTGAAATAAATGTACAACTTTTATGTTTATCGTTTTAGAGTGAAGTGACTTTTAAACTCTCTTCCGTCTTGAAGTATTGCAGAAAACCAGTAATCACTAGTAGGTAGTGGTTCTCCATTAAAAGTCCCATCCCAACCAGTTCCAAGAGGATTTATTTGTTTTATCAATTTTCCATATCTATCGTAAATATAAATCATGGTATTTGGTTGAAACACATTGGAAACACCTTTAACGTTCCAAGTGTCGTTATAACCATCTCCATTGGGCGTAAAGAATTTTGGAAAACCAATAATAGAAACATCCTGAGTTACAATCCCGCAATTGTTTTTAATATCTCTTACCGCCACACTATAAATACCTCCATACACATTGTAAAACGAGTTGTCTGTTTGATATGTATAATATAAACCATCTTGATTGTAAAGCGCATATTCATATTCGCCTTCTCCAGAAACAAGAACGGTTATGGTATTGTTTTCTGTAGCATCAACTACAATAATATCGTTAAAAGTAGCAGTATTTGAAGGTTCTACTGTAATAGTTCTGGATTTAGAACACCCAAAAATATTAGTAGCTGTAACAGAATATGTACCGATTTCGTTAATTTGAATGGTTCCAGAGGTTTCCCCGGTAGACCATAAATAGCTGTAATTACTAGTAGAGTCGTTTAGAATTCCTGCATCTAAAGTAATGCTTTGTGGAAAGGTGTTTAAACAATATAAAAGGGTTTCATCCTCTTCAAGTTCTGGTAATTTGTTTATGGTAATATAAACCTCACTAATCCCATAACAGGCATTATTATTTTCTGCCCTAGCGTAAAGCGTTTGATTGTAAGGAATTGTGTTGTTATAAGGAGATGTCAGTTCGTTTTGTTCTAAAAGAGCATCTTCATAGGTTTCGAAAAAAGTAATGGGAAAAGTAATTCCATTTAGAGCCTGCATCTCAGCTTCAAAATCGTTTAAATTAAAGGTGTTAAAACCATCTTCAGAATCTAACTCATCACAAACAGGAGGAGCTTGGTAATCTAGAAGTTGTGTGATGCTTACTTCTAGAGACAGTTCGGCAATATTAAAGCATCCTGTAGTATCGTCAATAACTTGGGCATAAATAATTTGAGGGTTAACTATGTTATTATAATTTGCTGCGTTTAACGGGTTGTTACTGTTTTCAGCATCTGAAAGACTAAAATAAAAAGCAGTCGATAAATTGTCTACACCACCAGTTAGGGTAGAGTTGGCTTCGTTTAAATTAAAAAAGGTTCTCCCATCGTTAACACCATCTTCATCACATTGTAGTAAAGATGTGTTAAAAGGAGTTGGAGCAGGATTTATAATAATATCGAAAGTAGTGGTATCAAAACAATCCATTTTTAAATTATTTTCAATTCTAACAGAAATGGTTTCTGTAAATGGTGTTAGATTGTAATATGGTTCAGAAAGTTCAGCTGTATTATTTTCAGCATCTAATAAGGTTGGATGATAGGTTATGGTGTAAGCAGTTGCATCTTGTTCTCCCAATACTATGGAATCAAAATCATGTAATGAAATTTCTACTTGTCCGTTTGTAAAGTCGCCATCAGAGTCATTATCACAAATTTGTTGAGTGTTAACATTATTAGCAGTTGGAGTATTAAAGATTTCAACAAAAAAGGATGTGGTATCATAACAACTGGGACTACCTGTTAAATCAACTCTAGCAAAGATTTCCTGTGGATTGGATAGATTAGAGTATAACCCAATAATTTCATTCTGATTAGCTTCTGCATCTGCTTGAGAATCAAAGTAATGAATACTATAATGATCAGGGTCTTGGGAACCTAAAATGACTGCATCTTGTGTGGTAAAATCAATTTCCCAAAGTGCGTCATTATTATCGTCACAAATATCCATTTTTGGAGCAGCGTTAGCAACTGGAATAGCGAAATACTCAATGATGGCTTCTCCTTCTAAAAAGTCGCAACCACCATTATTTAGATCTATTAAAACTTCATAAATACCATCTTGATTAATATTTAAAAAATAATCTGTATTTGGTAATGGATTGCCATTAAAAGTCCAGTAATAACTAGCGCCAGGAATATCTTCTGCCGTTAGAGTATAGTTCTCACCTAGACATAAAGGCAAATAGTTTGTTGACAATGGAGTTGCTGTGTTATTAATAATGTCTATTTTTTCTATAAAAAAGGATGAAATAAAAGGAGGTAGCCCTTGAGTGGAATTATTTGTTCCTAGATCTATAGCATTGTTTTGATAGTTGCATGCTGGGCCAATTTCATTTGGATTGTTTATTACGCTTAAATAAGGAAGTCCTCTGTCGTAAGTAGCAGACATAGACCGATAAATTTTTCCATTTGGTCCTAGCTGTAAGGCGCTTCTATAAGAATTTTGTTGGTCTATAACTTGTTGTGACCCTACAATATCTGGATTGGTTAAATCGAATTGCGTTATAACAGAAAAATGATTTGCAGGATTATTATCTCCAGGTCCAAATAAATCGTTGGAAGATGATACATATAACAATTCACTATTTGGAGAGAACTCAATTCCATAAGGTTTGTTATATGGGCTGTTTATATTTAATCTTAGATTGTTGCTAAGAACTCCAGTATCGGTATCAAAATCAAATAAATATAGTTCGTTTGGTCTTACATTAGCACAGGCTAGTTTTTCGCCACTTGGAGATAATTTTAAATACCCTCTTAAGTCTGTCATGGACACATCTGTAAAGGTTGAAGTTACAGCAGTAGTGTTTACTCCAGCAGTTGTGACTTCAAAAGCATGAAATGTATTTAAGGGAGATGTTGAAGATCCGGTTGGGTTGGATAAACTAATAACCCAAATAGCTTGAGATTGGCAATCTTTTAAAACAGCAGTTACTTTTTCTGAACTCTGATTTAATAAATTAATATTCTTTTGGACAATTTGGCCGAAACCTCCATCTCGAGTCATATCTACAACAGAATATTTTAATCCAGTTAGAGTTTGGTTGGAGCCTACTGTAAAAATATAATAAATGTCTGGGTCGTTTGGTTTTGGAACTACAATGGCAGATTGCGAGCTGGATGAATCCCCTAACAGCCCATATCCGTTACTCATAACATTATGTAAACTATTATATACTGTGGTTCCATCTGTGTAAAAAAGAAGGTTGCCATTTTCATCAGAGATAGAAGAACAACCTTCCACTGTATCTAATTGCCCATCGTTTAAAACGGTTACAGAGCCATCGAGAGCAAATTGGATTCCAGCATTTTCACCAAAGTACCAATTGGAAGCCTCCTCTTGTGAAAACACAACAAAACTGCTTAACAAAAAAATATAAAAAAGTAGTTTATTCATTTAACGAGCAATAGCTACCAAAGATATTATAAATCTCGCTTTTTTAATAATCTATAGGATAAAAAGACAAATAAAGCAGTCCAACCTAAAACAATAATAATTTCATACCAATGTACAGCATAATCGTACATTAAATCTCCTTTTTCTGGAAATTTAGTCATCATAACTCTTTGAAAAGGTTGGTCTATAAGGTTATACATAGATTTTAGAGGAAAAAAGTTCTGAATTTTACCTGCAAGATCCATGTTTGCCTGCCAAGAAATAATTCCGAAAATAATCCATTCTAAAATATATAATATAAACAAAAAGGCTAATGCAAATGCCGAGCGTTTTACTAACATTCCAAAGAATAAACATAGACTAAAGAAGCCTAATAGTTTTACAAAATATGCTAGTAAAAAATTGGTTTCTCTTATAATAATAGCTGCTTCAGTATAGCTTGAGTAATAAAGTCCAATAAAAAATGAAGCAATAGCAATTAATACGGTAGCAAGTATAGAAAAGAAAACAATAGTATAAAATTTAGAAAGAATAAACTCCTTCTTACTTAAACCATCAATTAAATTTTGTTTTAGAGTTTTATTGCTGTATTCATTTCCAATCATGCTTACTACTACTATAGCGAAGAAAAATTTAAATTGTGAGGCAAAAAAGGTGGTAATATGCCATATTATAGGGAAATTAAAAATTCCTAATTCGCCTAATTCTAAAGTGAAAAAGCCAAAGAAATTTATTTTAATAGACGAGAGTATTAATACTGTAAATGGCAGTACAAAGGATACAAAGATTAGCACTTTGCTGGTTCTATTTAAAAGCAGCTTTTGCAATTCTAAATTTAAAAGTCTTAGCATGGAATTTGTTTTGATTGATTGATTTAAAGCTTGTCCGTTAATTGTAAAAATTGCTCTTCTAAACTTTCCTTACGTTTTACTAAATGAGATAGTACAATGCCTTTTTCAAACATGAGTTTATTAAAAGTTACAGCATCCATGGGTTCATTTAAAAAAGCAGTAATTAGTTGATTTTCTACCTTCACAGTACCAAAATCTGGGTTTGTTTCTAGATATGTTAAAAGTTCATTTTCATTTTCACATTTTAATTCGAAAAAACCATGACTTGATATCATTTCGTCTACACGTCCAGAATAGAGTTTGACACCTTTGTTTAAAACAACCACATGCGAACAAACTTTTTCAACTTCGTCTAATAAATGCGAAGCTAAAAGTATGGTTGTACCTTGATTGGCAATATCTTTAATTATTTGTCTAATTTGATGAATTCCCTGAGGGTCTAGACCATTTGTCGGTTCGTCTAAAATTAAAATTTCAGGATCGTTCAATAATGCCGAAGCAATGGCCAAGCGCTGTTTCATACCTAAAGAATAGGTGCTAAACTTGTGTTCTTTTCTGTCTAATAAATTAACTATTTCTAGTTTCTCGTCTATTTTGGAGTAGTTTACACCTTTTATTTTGCACACCAATTTCAGGTTTTGGGCAGCTGACATGTATGGATAAAAGTTTGGACGTTCTATAATAGCTCCAACTTTTTTCAAGGCATTATGTGTGGAAACGGTTCCATTAAACCATTTAAAGCTTCCAGAGGTTTTATTTACCACGTTTAAAACAATGCCTAAAGTAGTCGATTTTCCACTTCCGTTTGGACCTAGAATACCATAGACATTTCCTTTGTTAATGGTAAAAGATAAATCGTTAACAGCTGTAAGAAAACCAAACTTTTTGGTGAGATTATTAATTGTAAGAATTGGTTCCAAATTGATAGTTTTTTGATTGCTTCCGAATTCAGATTCGGTTGTAGTTAGTTATTTATATGACGAGCGACTTTTAAAAATGTTACATCCATTAAAATAAAAGCTTAAATTTGAAGAATTCGTTTTTTATGGAAGATTTAAAGATATCAAAAAAAAAGCCATCATATCCCGTTAGTGATAAATTACACCATTATCTCTCTGAGTATAACAGAAATATTAGGTTGCCTATTTTTTACGACGATTTATTGCGCTTTCAGGGGTCTGTTGTAGTTTATGATAAAAATGATGTGGATACCCTTTGGATTCGTGTATACTATAATGAATTTGAACGGCAGGAAATTGATTTAAGTCTTAAAAGAGTGTATACTATTTTACATTCTGATGGAAATGAAAAAACCATTCCTTTTTTAACCGTTGACGCAGTGGATTACTGCACTTTTGGAAATTCGAAGCCTTTTCGAGTAAAAGTTAGAAATATTTTAAACGATAATTACACCTACTTTTATGTAAAAAAAGCAGATGCTTCTAGAGTTTATGGTTTAGAATTAGAACACATGTTATCTCCTTATAACTTAAATTTTTTAGTGCATAAGGACACCTTAATAGAGGAACATATTGCAGGAATTCCAGGAGATGAGTTTATAAAAAACATGTTACCAGATTGTAATCCACTAGAGAAATCTCAAATAGCTAAAGAGTTTGTAAAGTTTAACGAACGTTGTACTATTAGGTTGCTTGGAGATATGAGATCTTATAATTATGTTATTGTACCAACTCACGATTTTGATCATGTGGTTTATAGAATTCGTGCCATAGATTTTGATCAACAATGTTATGAAGGTAAATTTAACATCTATAAACCTCAGTTTTATAAAGAAAACTTTAAAATGGTTGAACTGGTTTCTGAAAAGTTTCAACCAGAATCCATAGATCAATATAAGTTGGAAGAACGTTCTATTATGGCCAAACGTTTAATTAGTTATCATGATAGAATAGATCATTTAATAACCTGTATGATTGATGATACTATTTCTAAACCTGAAAATGTTAAGCAGTTAAGAGAGGAGATTTTTGAATTTGCATCCGATATCAATTTTAAAAAATGCAACACTATGGGAGATATATTAAAATATGCCCTAGATTTTGTAAAACGAAATTATGAGGACGTTAATATGAAAAACTTTTATTGAACCTGAACATAACTTGAATTTGAAAGCGAAGTTAAAAATGCTTGTTAAGCTGAAAATTAAATTAAAATAGAAATCCAATAACACAATTTACTTTTCTCTAAATTCTATTTTCTTAATTAGAAATTAATTCCAGTTTTCGTCAAAATTTAGGTTGTCGTAATCGTCTAGGTCTAAATCGTCTTCAAACTCATTATAATCGTCAAAACTTTCAGCTTCAAAAGATTTTTCTGGAGCTTCATCAGGAATTTGTCCATGAACAAACATCAGGTTTGGATAATCTGTACCTTCAGCTTCTTCAACAATTTCGGCTAATTCCACTAAAAAAGTCCACATACTTAAAAAGTCGTAAATATAAATAAGTCTTGTGCTTTTTTCATGAGTGACATCGTTAAGAGGCGTGTCTATCATTAAACGAACTTGATTAGCAACTTCGCTCATATCAAATAAAGAAATTTCTTCTCCTTGATTCCATTCTTCATCACTTAAATAAAACGAAGCCATTTCGCTACCTTCAAAACCAAAGGCTTGCGTTATGCTATTGTGGAAATCTTCTAAAGAGTCTGTTTCACGAATTTCAATGTCTCTAAAGATATCACCTTCAGAGTCGTGGTCTAGTATAATTCTAAATCTGTAAATCATTTTGCAAAGATAGTTTATTTCGGTTATTTGCTAAAGCGATGCAAGGTAAAAGTCATAGCAGAAAGTAATAAAAATGCCCCTACTTGATGTGCCACTCCTAACCATAGTGGTACCTGATAAATAATAGTTAAAACGCCCAATAAAAATTGTACTCCTACCAAAATAAATAAACTGTCAACAGCTTTGTTTTGGTAATTTGTTAGCGTCATTTTTTTTGCTTGATACCAAATTATTAAAATAAAAACAACCACTACATAAGCAAATGTTCTATGGATAAACTGAATGCCACTTGGGTTTTCAATAAGGTTTTTATAAAATGGTTCTAAAATATAAACCGTATGATGCATAAATTTTCCTTCGTTCATAAAAGGCCAATGATTATGGAGTAAGCCAGCTTTTAGCCCAGCCACAAAAGCACCATAAACAATTTGGAAAATTAATAGGAGATAGCTTACTATTATTAGGTTTCTAAATTTTTTGTCGACTATTTTTTTCTCAGGGAAAATTAAATCTAAAGCAACCCATAAAGTTGCTGCAAAAGTTAAGAAAGCGGTAATTAAATGTGCTGCTAATCTAAAATGACTAACATCTGGCATGTCTACCAGTCCACTTTTTACCATATACCACCCTAAAAATCCTTGAAAACCTCCAAGTACTAATAAAACGAGACATTTTTTAATGGTTTTTTTTGTAAGCTGTTTGGTTGCCAAAAAGTATAAAAATGGAATAATAAATACCAGCCCAATTAATCTGCCGATAACTCGATGTAGCCATTCCCAGAAATAAATACCTTTAAAATCTTCTAAAGTAAAGTGTGAATGTAGCTTTTGGAATTCTGGATATTGTTGATATAATTCGAAGGCTTCCTGCCATTCGGCCTCTCCAATTGGAGGAATGGTTCCGGTAATTAGTTTATAATTTGAAATGGATAAGCCTGAATCTGTCAACCTGGTAATTCCACCAATAATTACCATAATGAACAGTAAAATACAGCCTGTAAAAAGCCAGTAGATTACTTTTTTATTGTCTTTTTGTTTTGTCACAATACACGAATTTATTATTGTTTTTTAAGTCCAAGCTTTTCACCTTCTTTTAACATCAATTGAAAAGCTGCTTCATATTCGTTTGGAATATCGCCTTCCAAAATAGCTTCTTTAATGGTTTCTTTAATGATGCCAATTTCTCTACAAGGTTTTAAGTTGAAAGTCTCCATAATAATTTCACCAGAAACAGGAGGTTGAAAATTTCTAACATGATCTCGTTCTTCAACTTCAACTATTTTCTCACGAACTATTTTAAAATTGTTATGATATTTTTTAAACTTATTAGGGTTTTTAGTGGTAATGTCTGCTTCACAAAGGGTCATTAAATCCTCTACAAAATCTCCAGCATCAAAAACCAAGCGTCTTACGGCCGAATCTGTTGCCATATCTTCTGCCAAAACAATTGGTCGAGAACTCATCATGACCATTTTTTGGACAAATTTCATTTTATCATTTAATGGCATTTTTAAACGTTTGAATAAATGATACACCATTTTAGAACCTTTAAATTCATGCCCGTGGAAAGTCCATCCTAATTTTTTATGAAATTTCTTAGTTGGAGCTTTGCCAATATCGTGCAATAAAGCTGCCCAGCGTAACCAAAGATTTTCTGTGTTTTTGCTTATGTTATCAACGACTTCCAACGTGTGATAAAAATTGTCTTTATGTCTCTGACCTTCAATTTCATCAATGCCTTTTAAAGCTGTTAATTCTGGTAAGATATAGTCTAATAATCCGGTTTTTTCTAATAATAGAAACCCAATGGAAGGTGTGTTACTTTCTAAAATCTTGTTAAGTTCAACAACAATACGCTCGTTTGTAATAATTTCTATTCGAGCTTTATTTTTTGAAATGGCCTGAAGTGATTCTTCTTCAATTTTAAAATCTAATTGAGTTGCAAAACGTATGGCTCTCATCATTCGCAACGGATCGTCGCTATAAGTAATATCTGGATTTAATGGGGTACGAATGATGGCGTCTTTTAAATCTTGAATGCCATTAAACGGATCGAGGATTTCTCCGAAATTTTCTTCAGATAAATCTAATGCTAGAGCGTTTATAGTGAAATCACGACGATTTTGGTCGTCTTCTAAACTGCCGTTTTCAACAATTGGATTTCTACTATCTTCGTTATAGCTTTCTTTTCTAGCACCAACAAATTCAATCTCAATATCCTCAAAACGTAGCATAGCAGTGCCATATGTTTTAAAAACTTGAACTTTTGGTTTGTTCGGTAAATTTTTAGCTACTTGTTGTGCTAACTCAATGCCAGACCCAATAGCTACAATATCGATATCTTTAGCAGAGCCACGTTGTAAGATATAATCGCGAACAAAGCCACCAATAACATAAGCATCAAGATGAAGTTCTTTTGCAGATTGAGAAATAATCTTAAAGATTGGATGGGTTAAAGCTTGTTTGTAATTCATATGTTTCAAATTCCAAAAGTAAAATTCCAAACTCTAAAGTCTATTTTGAATTTTGGATATTAAAATTTGGGATTTATTTTCTTATAATCTGTACTTTTCCATCATGACTCAGTTTAATAATAGACGATGGTTTTGTACCAATTTTTACATCTGGCAAATTTACAACATAGTCCACACCTTTTAAAATGTCTTCATGGATTTCTTTAAAGGATTTTGGGGTTGGTTGTCCACTCGTATTTGCAGAGGTAGAAACAATGGCTCCATTGAATTTTCTAAGAAGTTGAAAACAGAAATCATTATTTGGAATTCTAATAGCAATGGTATTGTCTTTCGCTATTAAATTTTTAGCTAGATTTTGGGGCTCGTCGTAAATAATGGTAATCGGGTTGTCTTCAATATCCATTAAGTCGAAAGCAGCTTCTGGAATTTGTTTCACATATTTCTTTAGCATTCTATCGTCTGCAACTAAACAAATTAAAGCCTTACTATCGTTGCGCTGCTTAAGTTTGAAGATTTTTTCTACAGACTCAGTATTAGTAGCATCGCAACCAATTCCCCAAACGGTATCAGTAGGATAGAGGATGAGACCACCTTGTTTTAAAACGGCAAGACATTCTTGAATTTCTTTGTGAGACATTACAGCATTCAAATTAAAAATGTAAAAATAATATATATAAAAGTTAAATGCAGAAATTAGTGTAATTTTGTAGTATAGATGTGTAATTTAATTATTTGTGATAGAATCTGAAAGTATTAACGTAACCAAAGTTTTTTTGCCTAACCAGGACGAGTATCAAGAGATTTTAAAAAAATCTTGGGATAAAAACTGGATGACCAACAGAGGCGATTTGGTTAAAAAATTGGAAACTAAAATAAAATCCAAATTTCACATTCCTTACATGATTGCTACCACTAATGGCACTTTGCCAATCCAAATTGCTTTAAAAACACTCCGATTAACAGGCGAAATTATTACCACACCATTTAGTTATGTAGCAACAACTTCCAGTATTGTTTGGGAAGGATTAACACCTGTTTTTGTTGATATTGAGGTTGATACATTTACCATTGATCCTAAAAAAATAGAAAAGAAAATTACCGAAAAAACATCAGCTATTTTGGCAACCCATGTATTTGGAAATCCATGCGATGTGGAAGCTATTGAACAGTTAGCCAAAAAATACAATCTAAAGGTTATTTACGACGCAGCACATAGTTTTGGCGTTACTTATAAAGATAAATCCATGTTTAATTATGGAGACCTAAGTACTTGTAGTTTTCATGCAACAAAAATATTTCACACAGCAGAAGGAGGAGCCATTTTTACAAAAAACGAAGACTTATTTAATAAGCTCTATTATCATCATAATTTTGGACATAATGGTCCAGAACATTTTCATGGGATAGGAGTTAATGCCAAAATGAGCGAATTGCAAGCAGCTATGGGATTAACTGTTTGGCCGTATTTAGAAACAATTTTTAGTAGAAGAAAATTACTTTTTGAATTATATCAGGATTTGCTAGCTACACGTATGGTATTTCAATCCATAAGAGAACATACAACTTATAATTATAGCTATATTCCAGTGGTTTTTGAAAGTGAAGAACAACTAATAAAGGTTCAAAAAGTATTAAACGAACATCATATTTTTCCAAGACGTTATTTTTATCCTTCATTAAATAAGTTACCTTATCTTGAATATCAACAAATGCCTATTTCAGAAACAATATCTGAACGGATTTTATGTTTGCCTTTATATTATGATTTGAATGAAACCCAAATTGGAATGATTTGTGATTTAATCAATAAAAATTTAGACTAAAGTGAAAAAAGACATTTTTTTAATAGGTGTCGGGAATTATACCGAAGTGATAATAGAATTGGCCTTAGATTGCGGTTATCATATTAAAGGCTTGTATCATTATAATCACGATCGTGTTGGAGAAACCGTATTGGGTATTCCTATAATTGGTTGTACAGAAGATTTATATTTAAAAGATATTAATGGAATGCAATTTGCAGTAACCATGGGGAATAATGCTATGCGAAATGAGATTGCTTCCAAACTGAGAAATCTTGGAGCTAAGACTCCAAATTTAATTCATCCTCGTGCATTTATTAGCCCTTCGGCCACTTTAGGACAAGGTTGCTTCATCCATTTAAATGCAAAAATAAGTACCAATTGCACATTAGGAAATGACTGTGTAATAGATTTTAATAGCTTGGTTGCACACCATGCTGTTTTAGGAGATGCTTGTTATATGTCTTCTTTGGCCATGGTTGGATCATATTGTAATTTAGGTGAACGTGTTTTGTTGGGAATGAATTCCCTTGTTATTCCATTAAAGCTAACTATAGGAAACGATTGCATTATTGGTGCTAAAGCGAATGTCACAAAATCTTTTCCTGATAATTGCGTTCTTATTGGAAATCCTGCAAGAAAAATTAAAGAAACGAAATAAATGAAGCCCCTATTAAGTATTTGTTGTACTACCTATAATCATGAAAAATATATTAAAGAAACTTTAGATGGGTTTTTGGCTCAACAAACAAGTTTTCCAATAGAAATTATTGTTCATGATGATGCTTCAATAGATAAAACTGCTGAAATAATCAGAGAATATGCTGCAAAAGACAGTCGTATAGTTCCCATTTTACAGACAGTAAATCAATATTCTCAAAATATTAAACCTTGGGCAAATTATGTTTTCCCAAAAGTTCAGGGGAAATATATTGCCTTGTGTGAAGGAGATGATTACTGGACTGATCCATTAAAACTTCAAAAACAAGTAGATTTTTTAGAAAACAATGACGATTTCGAACTGTGTTTTCACAATAGTAAAAAGTACTTTCAAGGAAAAGGAGAATTCGAAATAAATACAGCATCATCACGCATGCCAAGTGTAACAACTGTAATAGATTTGGTGGATTATTGTTTTATTGCCACACCAACAGTTGTTATTAGAAACAACTTTAAACTTCCAGATTGGTTTGATTATTCGCCAGTAGGAGACTGGCCATTATTTTTTATTCAGGTTGGAGACGGGAAAATAAAAAAACTAGACGATTATATGGCGGTATATAGGGTTCATGAAAAAGGTATGTGGACTGGAAAATCTGAAATTGAGAAAATGCAAACAGATCATGATACTATTAAGATGTTAATTGAAAATCGAGTTCTTCCTGAACAAGCTCATAAAAAGCTTAAAAAGAAGTTTAATAAGCTTAAAAAGAAGTTGATAAAAGAACACTTAAAAGAGTTTTTTAACCTGAAAAATTAAAACTTACTAAGTTTAAGAGATACTGTCAATATAAAATAGAACAATTAAAGTGTAAATATTTTTAATATACTTTATTGATAATGCGATTCTTTTTTTTATTTAGTCTATTAGCACTTAGCAATAATAGCTTGCCTTTAAATATTTTTAATTTTTTTGTAGATTCAAAGTAACGTATAGCTTTAGCGATGTTTTTAGGACTTAATACTTTAACAATTTTAAATTTGTATTGTATTTCTTCAAACTTTATATCTAATACTTTTTGAGATCTCGTAGGTTCAACTTGAGCAAAGTTCAATTTTATAATCTCTGAAGCTTTTTGTTTCAACTTCTTATCGGTTTTTTTGTAACCATGTTGAATGGTTTTCATTTGAAGGTGAGTTATGTAAATGGAGGCCATCTCTTTATCATACATATTTGAATTATTTTTATAATATTTTTCAAATATATGTTTGATAATAAGTAAATAATCTTCTAAGTTTTTAAATTTAAAATTGTTCGTTATGGAATCCATATTAGACCAATTATAATAGTAAGTTGGCTTATTGTTAAAAATGATGGCTTTAGCATGATAAAATGTTTCAAAGACCCACAATTCATCTTCATGTAGAATATTTTCTTTAAAAATTAATTGATTATTATCTAAAAACGATTTTTTAAATAACTTATTCCAAGCAACACAAATAATGGGTTGTTCAACAATTAGTTTTATTAATTCTTTGTTTTTATTGGGTATCTTTTTTAGTGGATTTTCATATTTGTCTAAAAAATCTGTAATAGTTCTGTTTTGTCCAACAGTAATTCCACTTTTACCAATAACTATATCTATATTTTCACTTGTTAACTTAATTAACTCGTCTATGGCAGTTATGTCTAAAAGATCATCAGGGTCAAAAAATAGGATATATTCACCTGTAGCATTTTTTAAGCCTGTATTCCTTGCCCCAGAAACCCCTTGATTTTCTTGATGGATATATTTAAAGCGCGAATCCTTTTTTACCCAAATATCAATTTCACCACTAGTATTATCTTTACTGCCATCGTCAACCAAAATGCACTCCCAATTCGTATATGTTTGTAAGAATATACTTTGAAGAGCATTATCTATAAATTTTTCTACATTATAACAAGGAGCGATTATAGATACTAAAGCTTGAGACATAGATATGAATTTGATTAAGTATTAAAATTCAAAAATAATTTATTAAACTCAAATCAATCGTATTAGTTGTATATTTTCTTGCTAAATATCTAATTTCATTAATATAATACACGATTTTAAGTGTATTTTTGACTAAAAAAATAGGCATGTCTATTTATAAAGACCTAAGATTAAAATATAAAATATTTCAGCTAAAACGTAGCTTAACTAAAGCAAACAAAAATTTTGATTTTAGCAAAATAGTCTATTCAAAAAAGAATGTTTTAGTAATTGATTCTATCATCCCAGAATTTGATAAAGATTCAGGTTCTAGGCGCATATATAAAATAATTAATATCCTGTTAAATCACGGATTTGGAGTTTTCTTAGTAGCAGATAAAAAAGAATATAAATACAAAACTGAATATGTTGCACATTATAAACAATTAGGTGTTGTAGTATACGAGCCTGCTATTAGTGAAACAGGGACTTTTATCACCAAAGAATTATTTATAGATGCTATTTTACCTAAAATGAATTATGCTTGGCTGCATAGAGCTGATGTTTTTAAAGATTATGTGGATTTAGTGTCTAAACGTAAAGAGATCAAATTAATCTATGATATGGTCGATTTTCATTATTTAAGATTAATTCGAGAATGGGAAAACACAAAAGATACTAAAACTAAAAACGAAGCTGAGAAATATTTAAAAACAGAAGTTAAAAACTGCCAACAAGCCGATAAAATTATAACCATATCTAATCAGGATAAAGATGCCTTAATAGAATTTTATGCTGAAGAAGAAAAAATGATAACCATTGGGAATGTTCATCAGTTTCTAGATGTACAAAAAGTGCCTTTTAATGAACGAGAAGGCTTGTTTTTTGTGGGTGGTTTTTCTCATAAACCAAATGAAGATGCTATCAATTTCCTATACCATGATATCATGCCTTTAGTTTGGGAAAAAAATAAAGACATTAAAGTTACTATTATAGGAAGTTACCCAACTAAAGAGATGTTAGCCTTAAACTCTAAAAGATTTTCTGTGTTAGGTTTTGTGGAAGATATTTCTACTTATTTTAATTCCTCAAGAGTTTTTGTGGCGCCTTTGCGTTATGGCGCAGGTGTCAAAGGGAAAATTGGACAAAGTTTAGAATACGGTTTGCCAGTAGTAACTACACCAGTTGGAGCTGAAGGTTTCGATTTTGGAGAAATTGGAGAAATATTAATAGCCACTTCAGCTCAAGATTTAGCAGATAATATTCTTAAATTATATGAAGACGAAGCTTTATGGTTAAAAGCAAGTTTGGCTTCAGAGGAAATTTTAGAACCATTTTCTATAAATGCCATTGAAAAACAAGTATTAAATGTTTTAAATTGCAAGAGCGATAATCTAGCTGAATGAAAAATATAACCATCATTGCGCCTCAATCTTTTGGATACTTAGATTTCCTTTTAAAAGAATTAGAATCACGTCCAGAAACTCAGGCTACATATATTAATTATTCAAAATTTCAGTATACCTACAAATCGGTATTTGATAAGTTGCAGAATCTTTTAAGAAAAACATTCTTAAAAAAGAATATTAAAGACAGCTATAAATCCCAAGAGATTTTGAAAGTAGTGCAAGCTCAAGGAAAACAGGACTTCATTATAGTAGTGAGACCAGATAAGCTAGAAAAGGAAACAGTAATTACTTTAAAAAAATATGCAGAAAATTACTATTCATTTTATTTCGACGCTATTTCAAATTTCCCAGAAAAAATTGAATTAATATCTTATTTCGATAAAGTATTCAGTTATGAAAAAGAAGATGTAGAAAAATACAAACTTACATTTTGCACCAATTATATTTACGATTTTGAAGATACTAAACCTGCAAATTCTAAATGTAAAATTTTTAATATTTCTTCTTATGATGAACGTTTTGAAAGTATAGAGAAGTTGGCAGCCTATTTTAAAAGCAAACATATAGATTACTCTATTATTGTAAGAAAAGAGAAAGAAGAATCTTCAGATTTTGTGACTTTTACTCAAGAATATATGCCACTTAACAAAGTTAAAGAGCATCTTTTAGAAGCAGATGTGCTTTTGGATGTTCAAAAAGAAAATCAACATGGCTTGAGTTTTAGAGTATTCGAATCTTTAGGCTATGAGAAAAAATTAATAACCACGAACAAAGATGTTGTTCATTACGACTTTTATAACCCAAATAACATGATAGTTGTGGATGTTAATAATATCCAAATTCCGGAAGCATTTTTCAAAACACCTTATCAAACAGTTTCAAGTGATATTTTATATAAATATACTCTTGATGGTTGGATAGAAAATGTGTTCCATATAAAACCTAATTAAGTACTTCCTGTAGTTCTTTCAACATTTTAGTTGCTATAATTTCTTTTGTGAAATTGTCTAATAAATGTTTTTCGCCATTTATTACAAGTTGCTCTCTTAAGTTTTTGTCTTCAATTATTTTTAAAGCTGCTTCTGCAAATGCTACTGGATTTTCTTTTTCGCATAAAATACCAGTTTTGTTATTTTCAACAACTTCGGGAATGCCACCATAATTGGTTGCTACTATAGGAACATGACAATTATAGGCTTCCAATAAAACGCCTCCCGTTGGTTCTAATTTAGAGGTAAACATAAAAACATCAAATTCCGGAAAAATCTCAGGAATGTCTTTTCTAAACCCTGTGAAAATAAAGTCGTTTTCAAGACCTAATTCTTTCACATAGGCTTTTATTTCATCTTCCATTTCTCCTTTTCCTACAAGAACAAATTTTACTTTTGAGTTTTTAGACTTTATAATTTTTGCTGCATTTACAAAGGTGTAATGGTCTTTAAAAGGAACGAAAGCCGAAATATTTCCTATTAAAATAGTGTCTGTAGGGAGGTTAAATTCATTAAGCAAAAGACCTGTTGCTTTCTTTTTTGGAAACTCGCTAATATCAGTTGCACTTCCAACAATACTCAATCTAGAATGATCTTTTATGGCAGGTTTTAAAACATCGACAACTGCTTGAGAAACGCAAACCAGTTTTTTTAGATGCTTATAATTATATTTCCATTTTCTTAGAGCGTTGGTGTCTATTTTCTTAATTAAAGTTCTAAAAAACACCATGGGAACCTTGGAACGATACAATAACGAGTACATTATACAAAGTGTGTGCGCTTTACTGTTATGAATAAGTATAATATCTATGTTGTGTTCTTTTACAATTTTATTTATGGTACTAATCCAAAGTTTTTTAGATTTTGAATAGTCAGGTAAACCATAAAATGTGTAGTTTTTTTCTTTGGCAATTTCGGCTAAGCGTGTATCTGTAGGACAAAGCAATACTTGATGCTCAATTTTAGAATCGAATTCATCGTAATAATAGACTATTTGTTGTTCGTGTCCCCTCCAAACATTCGATGCTGTAATTTGTAAAAGCCTCATAAATCAATTAATTTTTCTATACATTAACCAAAGCTGAATATAACGTTTAAATACCGAAAAAGCATTTATGTAGGCTAAGATAAAACCTTCTTTACCATCTAAAATACCCAATCTTAAAAAATATTGGTGCATAAATCTGTACCAAGGTCTAAAAAGAAAATGATACATATTAGGTCGCACATTATTTGCGAATAATTGCTCTGCTTGTAATTTGCTATAATGACTTAATTTCTGATTATAATTATCAAAACCTTTATAGGTGTCATGATCTGATGTGTTTTTTAAAAGGCCTATTTTTTCTGAAGTTTCAATGGTTTCATGAACCGAATTTCCATTGTATTTACAGAAGTTTTTATTGAATAGCCTAATAACTTCATCTGTTTGAAAACCACTATATTTTAATCGCTTGCCCATAAAAATAAAGTTGCGCTTTACTTTATAAGCTTTTAATGGGTTTTTAGAATTTACTGTGGAAACGATTTCTTTTGCAAGAGGTTCTGAGATCTTTTCATCTAAATCAAAAAATACAATCCAATCGTGTTTAGCTAATGAAATGGCATAGTTTTTTTGGTTTGAAAAATTATCAAATGGGCGTTCAACTACTGTGGCCTGATGCTTTTTTGCTAGTGGAACAGTATTATCTGTACTCAAAGAATCTACAATAATTATTTCATCAGCAAAAGACAAACTTTCTATGTAGCTTTCAATATTAGATTCTTCGTTGTAGGTTATAGCTAAAGCGCTTATCATCTATAAAATTTCAGATTTATCAAATATATTCCTAATGCCTTTATATATTTGTCTCAAAAGTAATCAATTTATATAGAATTTTTTCAATAATAACAAGCAATGCCAAAACTTCCTATTTTAATGTATCATAGTGTGAGCTCTAATCTCGAAGAGAGTAAGGACTTAACTATTGCTGTTTCTAAATTGGAAGAACAATTTGCTTACTTAAAGGAAAACGGTTATCAGTCTCTTCATTTTAAAGATATACAGACTATAAAAGGAGCGTCAGGTTTTCCAAAGAAAGCAGTTATTATTACCTTTGACGATGTGTACGTCAATCAGTTAGAACTAGCTTATCCGCTGCTTAATAAGTATAAATTTAAAGCCTGTTTTTATGTGCCTTTTAAATATGTAAACGGAACAGACTCTTGGAATACAGATGATGAAAATATTATGTCTGTAGCACAATTAAAATCTTTAGACCCTGAAGTTATCGAGCTTGGTATGCATAGTTTTTCGCATAAAAAATATCATGAGATGTCTGTTGAGGAGATTCAGTCCGATTTCGATTTATGCAAAGAATTTATAGTTGAAAATAAATTAGAAGTACACAATACTTTGGCTTACCCTTATGGGAAATATCCTAGAAAAGGAGTCGAGAAAGAACAGTTTTTTGATTTGTTGCAAAAAAATCAAATTGCTTATGGCTTGCGAATTGGAAATAGAGTAAATAGATTTCCTTTAAAAAACAACTACGAAATTCAGCGTTTAGATATAAAAGGAGAAGATAGTTTGGCTACCTTTAAGCGTAAATTAAAATTTGGAAAAATGTTATTCTAAAAACCCTTACCTGATTCCTTTTTGTAAGAGCATGAGTTTTACATAACGTGAAAAAACACCATAAGCATTGATGCTGGCAACTGCCAAGCCAGGAATACCATCAAGAAAACCACCTCGTAAAATATAACTGCTAAAAAAACGGTAAAACGGTTTAAAAGCTAAATGAAAATAAGTGGCTTTTTTACCTTTGTTTAAAAGCTGTTCGGCTTGAAACCACGCATAACTATCTTTTTTGCTTATATAATGCATCAAGCCTTTATAGGTAAAATGCAACACTGGATTTTTAAGTTTTCCAATACTGCCTTCTACAATCAGTTTTTCATGAACCGAACCTTCAAACCGACAATTTTCTCTACGAACCAATCTGGTGACATTGTCGCTGTGGTGATACAAAAACCGATTCATATAAAAATGTGGAAAGTTCAGTTTGTATCCAGCATGTTTTCCAGAATCCATAGCTTCAAGAATTTCCTGCTTTAGTTTGTTGGTAATCCGTTCGTCTCCATCTATAAATAAAACCCATTCTCCAGTAGCATATTGGAGTGCATGGTTTTTTTGATTAGAAAAATTATCAAATTTCCTGCTTAAAACTGTGCAGCCAAAAGCTTCGGCTATTTCTACTGTTTTATCTGTGCTCAAAGAGTCTATCACAATTATTTCATCTGCAAACGATACCGAAAGAAGCGCATTTCTTAAATAGGCTTCCTCGTTATAAGTTGGAATGACGACAGATAGTTTTTTCATAGTATATTAAGCCTCAAAAGTACGATTTTAAAAGAACTTAGAGATTGACTTGGCTTTTACTTTATTGATTTTATTTAATCTTTTTAATGTTTTGATTATTTAACTTTATCTGATCTTCTATATATTTTTTATAAGCTTCTTTGTTTTCAGATTGAGAAGCAAATTAAAGTTGGTCAATTAAGTATTTACCATAAGACTCAAGACCTTTTTTTTGGAATTCATTAAACTTTTGTTTTAAATTCCATTTTTCGTTTTCAGTTACCTGTTCCATTAGATTATTATTTTAAATGTATATTATATTTTTTTCTTGGTTGCTAGTTTACCACCAAGCCAAGCCATAGGGATATAAGCGCCTACAATATCAAGAATGGAGAACCAGGTTGGAGAAGGTAGCATGATAATATTTGCAATACCACCTATTAAGAAAAAGACACCAATGAACATTGCAAATGTTGTTTTACGACTTGCGGCAATCTTAGCCGCTAATAAGGCTCCGACGAAGGTGCCTAAAGCATGAGCTAAAAAAGGAAAGATAAAGTGTTTGGGTTGAAACAAATGCATGGATTCTTTTAACCCTTCCATAGTTGTATTGTCGACACCCTCAGGAAGTGGAATTATGGAACCACTTATGGTAATTAGCCCCATGTTTACAATGCTTCCAATGACTAAGCCCAATACAATTGCTAAGATATTTTTTACTAAAGAATTCATGAATGATTATGTTTTACTTAAAATCCTGAGGACTAAGATAAGTAAAAGTGACGAGGCAAAAGTTTAGCTATATTGATTTTTTAATGTTAAAAGGGTTCTTTTATTATATGAGATTCTTTAATTCCTAATGCATTGAATTGATTTAAAACAGCATCCATCATTGGAGGTGGTCCACATAGATAAAAATAACTGTTGTTGTTTTCAATGTGTTTTTTAATTAATTCTTTGGTGATATAACCATATTCACAACCTTCCTTTTTTTCTTCAGATAATATATTCATGATGTTTTTTCCTAGCAAGCTCTCTAAAAAATCCCGTTCAATAATATCATTATAGGTTTTGTTGGCGAAAATTAGTTTGTTGTTGCCTAATTTGTTTTTTGCTTTGAGGTCTTTAAAAATGGTTATAAAGGGCGTGATTCCAGCTCCTCCTGCAATAAAAACACCTTCATTTTTATATTGAATATTTCCAAAAACTTCACCCAACAAAAGAGAGTCATTTTTATTTAATTTTCCAATTTGTTCAGTGACACCCTAATGTTCAGGATACACTTTTATAAAAAATTCTAAATGGTTGTCTGTTGGTAAAGATGTAAAGGTAAAGGGTCTCAACTCGTTTTCCCAAGAAGGTTTTTTTATGGCTACATCTACAGCTTGTCCAGGTAAAAATTCTAAATTTTGAGGTTTTTCAGTCGTAATATGTGCTACATTATGGGTTGTATTTTCAATTGATATTATTTTAACTTGTTTCATGATATTGTTGTTTTAAATATTTTTCATGACATTTTCTGTAATTCTATCGCATCTACTAAATCCAAATTCAAAAATATTTTTATCTATTGATAAATTATAAAGTGTGTCTTTTAGCATGGTTTTGGCTCTATGAAACCGAATTTTAACATTAGCAATGCTTAAGTTTAAAGCCAAAGCAATTTCTTTCGTGCTCATTTCTTCTATCTCTTTCATGATATAGACTGTCTTGTATTTTATGTCTAATTGATCGATGGCATTTTCCACTAATAGTATTGCTTCTTTACGTATCATTTTTTGTTGAGGATTTAGTTGTTTGTCATCTGGAATTTCTAAAATGCTGTTTGTCTTAAAATTGTCTGATGTCTCGTTTAAATGATAAAGCTTTCCTTTCTCTCTTATTCGAGCCAAAGACTCATTTATGGCAATTCGAATGAGCCAAGTTGAAAAAGAGGACTCTAATTTAAATTGATATAGTTTGGTAAACCCTTTAATGTAAATGTTTTGCATAAGATCTTCAATTTCAGCTTCATCTTTTATATAGCTTCTAATAACACGATATAATTTTTGATTGTTCCTTCTTACCAAAATCTCATAAAGTTCTTTCTCTCCAGCCAGTATCCGTTGTATGACTTCTGGTTCTTTTATTTTATGATTATTAAAATCGTTGATATTTATAGCTTCCATGCTTGTGTCTTTTGTTATTGGATGAAGAAAGTTTAAAAAAGATACAAAATTTTGTATCCTTTTTGAAATTCAGTTATCAAAAGACTGTAACAATTAAAAATAAATATTATGGATACAAATGTGCGATTAGTAAAAAACGTATTAAAATACACTTTTGGTTTGGTGCCAATTGTTGCTGGATTAGATAAGTTTACCAATGTTTTAACAAACTGGAGCCAGTATGTTTCTGAAGGTTTTGCAGGAATGCTTCCTTTTGACCCTACAACGTTTATGATGGTAGTTGGTGTTATAGAAATAGTGGCAGGTATATTAGTGCTTACAAAAACCAAAATAGGCGCTTATGTTGTTTCGGCATGGTTAACTTGTATTGCATTAACGTTATTATTTAGCTGGACGTATGTAGATGTGGCTGTTAGAGATTTGGTTATGGCTATTGGAGCTTTTTCTTTAGCTAAATTATCTGAAGAAAACGAAAAATAAAGTCAACTAATAATGTGATTAATTTTAATGGAAACAGTTTTTTATCAAGAAAAGAATTAAATAATCAGCATCAGTATGTAAAGATGAAAAAATCTTTATGTGTTGATGTTGTTGGTTTTTTTAATTTACTCACAACACAGGAATTAAATAGAATTATCTTTATACTCCCAAACTTAGCAAATTCATTCCAAAATCAGTCTCTATTGAACCCACAAAATAAATACTTGAAATATGTTATCTTTGCCTTGAATAAAAAAATGATTAATGAGTGAGATCTCCATTTCTGTAATAATTAGTACGTATAATTCTCCTGAATGGCTAGCAAAGGTGTTACATGGATATAATAATCAAACCTATCAAAATTTTGAGGTTGTTATTGCAGACGATGGTTCTAAACAAGAAACCATAGACCTGATTGAAACTTTTAAAAAAGAAGTATTTTATCCCATTACACATGTTTGGCATGAAGATAACGGTTTCCAAAAATCCCAGATTTTAAATAAAGCTATACTACAATGTCAAGCAGATTATATTTTAATGTCTGATGGAGATTGTATTCCAAGGGAAGATTTTGTTGAAATTCATTTTAGAGAAAGAGAAATAGGTTATTTTTTGTCTGGAGGTTACTTTATGTTGCCCATGGATATTTCAAAGGCCATTACCAAAGAGTCTATTTTAAATGGAAATTGTTTTAATTTAAAATGGTTAAAATCTCAAGGTTTAAAGTCTTCTTTTAAAAACAATAAATTAACTGCTAAAGGTTTTAAATCTTGGTTTTTAAACACCATAACACCTACCAATGCTAGTTGGAACGGACATAATGCCTCTGGTTGGAAAAAAGACATTGTTGCTATAAATGGATTTGATGAGCGTATGCAATATGGTGGACAAGATAGAGAATTGGGTGAGCGTTTAATGAATCTTGGCATCAAAGGAAAACAGATTAGATATAGTGCTGTTTGTATTCATTTAGACCATCCAAGAGGTTATAAAAATCAGGAGTCTATTAATAAAAATCTCGCTATTAGAAAAACCACTAAAACTGAACAAAAGACTTGGACTGATTTTGGGATTGTTAAAAAATAACAGCTTTTTTAATTTTTCAGGTGAATATCTAAAAATGCTTTTAGCTTTGGAATTATAAGTCCTGGTGTTAATTGCTTGTACATAAAGCTTGGATCTGCTTCAATTTTTCGTCTGTTTTCTACACTGTTTTCATTATATAACTTTGGTTTTTCTTCCAGTAAATGGATAGATGCATGTTTTTTGCCATCTTCAAAACTTGCCCAATGGTCTTTCATAACATATGGAGAGAAAATAGTAAATGTAGGTTTGTTTAAGGCTTTCGAGATATGTACAACGCCACCTTCGTTTCCAACTAAAAGTTCGCATTTATTCATGAGTTTAATGAATCCTCTTATGCTATCTTCATAAATATCGATAACAATGCTGTCTTTGTTTTTACAGGATTCATATATTTCAAGAGCATCCTTTTTTTGATGTGGTGCATAATTAAAAAGCACATTTACTTGATAATTTTCTGTAATGAAATCTATCAGTTCAACTATATATTCATATGGCATGGATTTTTGAGGTGTACTCCCTAAAATACCAAGCATGATAAAAGGTTTGTTGTATGAGTCTAGTTTGTTGTATTGTTTTTCTTCTTCGGTTAAAATAATTTTTGGTTCGTAGTCGATTTGGTTTTCTGGTAAAGTAAAAACGGAAGTCACCATATTTATTCTGTCTTCAATAGCTTTGCCACAAATTTTGGTTTTCTCTTCTAAAAACGGAACATTATGTGTGTAGAATTTTAAAGGTGGATTTTTACCTCTTTTTTGAAAGCCAATTCTAATTGGAGCTTTGGAAAAATAGCATACAAGTCTACTTTGAAGTTTGGAATAAGGATCGAAAATAATATCGTATTCTCTCTTTCTAACCGTTTGAATAAGTTGCTTTAAATTGCCAAGTTTTTTTAATTCCTTGTCGTTAACTTCAATAATTTGGTCAATTGCTGGATTGTTTTCAATTACGCCAACCGTATAATCGTACACCAAAAAATCTATCTGACTTTCTGGAAAGATTTTTTTTACGTTTTGAGCAATAACCGAAGCAATTAGTACGTCTCCAATCCGTTTGTTTTGTATTACAAGTATTTTTTCCATAGCAGTTCCCACGAAAGTGGAAATCTTATTATTTAAAGATTATTCAACTTAAAACTATATTAACTGCAAAGTATTATATTTTCTACTTTTATTAAAATATCAATTAACATATCTTTGAGAAATCTCAAAATGCAAATATAATCATACATCTACATTCTAAATATCAACATTTAAACGAAGAGATACAGTCTATTATTGCCGATTTTGAATTTTCTGGGGAAGCTGTAACTATTGGTCAGCGAAATGTAATCAAACAATTTGAAGTACATGGTGAAGCTATTAATGTAAAATCATTTAAAATACCTAATGCCTTTAATCGTTTTGTGTATAAATATATCAGGAAATCTAAAGCCAAGCGTTCTTTTGAATATGCCAAGAAACTGATTGCTTGTAATATTTTAACACCTTACCCCATTGCATATATTGAAAACACAAATGCTTTTGGACTAACAACTAGTTATTATATAAGTAAGCATGTTACATACGATTTCGATTTTAGGGATTTAATCCATAAACCTTTATTTCCAAATAGAAACGAGATATTACAGCAGTTTACTTCTTTTACGTTTAAATTACATGAAAACAACATAAATTTTTTAGATCATTCGCCTGGAAATACCCTAATTGTTGAAAAACCTGAAAAGCAATATCTTTTTTATTTAATAGATTTAAACAGAATGCGTTTTGAAACTATGGATTTCAATAAACGTATGCATAACTTTAGACGTTTGTGGTTATCTAAATCTATGGTGAAGATTATGTCTAAAACCTATTCAGAATTATATTACACATCTTATCATGAAACTTATAGTCTCATGCTGAAATACAGCCGAGCCTTTCAAAAGAAAGTAGATAGCAAAAAGTTAAGGCGCTCAGGAAGAAAAATGAAATTTAAATCTTAAAAAAATTCCAAAATCAACATAATTTATATCGGTTTTGGAATCTTTAGTTATTAAATAGTGTCATATGTGAGTAAAACAAGCCTATACAGCCACATCATATTCACGTAAAGCATCATTTAAAGACGTCTTTTTATTTGTACTTTCTTTACGTTTTCCAATAATTAATGCACATGGTACTTGAAATTCTCCAGCAGGAAATTTTTTAGTATAACTTCCAGGAATTACCACAGAACGTGCAGGAATTACACCCTTAGTTTCTACTGGCTTGTCTCCTGTAACATCTATAATTTTTGTACTCATGGTTAAAACAACATTGGCTCCTAAAACAGCTTCTTTTTCTATACGTATCCCTTCAACAACAATACAACGTGAGCCAATAAAAGCACCATCTTCAATTATTACTGGAGCCGCTTGTAATGGTTCTAAAACACCACCAATTCCAACACCTCCAGAAAGATGCACATTTTTTCCAATTTGAGCACAGCTTCCAACGGTTGCCCATGTGTCTACCATGGTGCCTTCATCTACATAAGCTCCAATATTTACATAACTAGGCATCATAATCACACCTTTTGAAATATAAGCTCCATGTCTAGCAACTGCATGAGGTACCACACGAATGCCTTTATCTGCATAACCTGTTTTTAAAGGAATTTTATCGTGATATTCAAAAATACCAACTTCAAAAGTTTCCATTTTTTGAATTGGAAAATACAAGACTACAGCTTTTTTAACCCATTCGTTAACTTGCCAGCCTTTATTGGTTGGTTCAGCAACTCGTAAAGTGCCTTCGTCAAGTAAGTCTATAACACTTCTAATGCTGTCTATGGTTATATTGTCAGTTAATAAGCTTCGGTCGTTCCAAGCATTTTCTATAATTTGCTGTAGTTGTTTCATATTAATTTGAAAGTATTTTCGCAAAGATAACTCTATAATTGAAACCTTTAAAGTCTAATCCTTCAAAATATATGTCTTTATATTGATTTCTAAAAATGAAAAATCTCAGAGTTGCTCCATCTTTTCTTTTTAAATGTTAACTTTGCTATATGGGAAGAATTTTGGCTATAGACTTTGGAAAAGTAAGAACAGGGCTTGCAGTAACAGATGAGCTGCAACTTATTGCATCTGGACTTGAAACCGTTGCTACTTCAGAATTAATAGCTTTTTTAAAAACCTATATAATTAAAGAACATGTGGTATTGTTTGTAGTTGGAGAACCCAAACAAATGAACAATGAACCTTCTGAAAGCGAAGCGCTGATTCTTCCATTTATAGAAAAATTAAAAAAAGTCTTTCCAAAAATTCCAATTGAAAGAGTTGATGAGAGGTTTACTTCCAAAATGGCATTTCAAACCATGATAGATAGTGGGCTGTCTAAAAAGAAACGTAAAAATAAAGCCTTAGTTGATGAGATTAGTGCGACATTAATTCTTCAAAGTTACCTATATTCTAAGTAGGTTAAAGCTGAAAAACTAATTTAAAACATGTATTTTATCGGTGTTTTTTGTAAATATTGTTAATTCAACGTTTATACATCTCAGCATATCTAAATTTTTTTATACGGATTTTTCACAAGTATATATTTGCTTTATTACTAACCCAAACTTATACTTATGAAAAATTACTACTTATTAGTATTGTCTGTTGTGGCAATATTTTCTTTTAATCATTCGTCTTACTCACAATCTTGTCCTCCAACAGGCTTTACAAACGGTTCGTCTTTATATTTCTTTTATGATGCTGGTGGGATGGTTTGTGGAGATAGGCCAAATACTGTTTCAGTTGGACCTAGTGAATTTACATTATCAGTTTGCGAAAGTGGTTATTCAATTTACAATTTGACTTCTGGGGATGTACTCTCAGATCTCAATCCGTTTACTGCTGATTTTGGATTTGGCACATGCGAATACACCAATGGAAACTTATCAGCCGAAACTCTTTCAATAGAACAGGTAAATCAAGTAATTAGCGCCACAAGAGTTTTTCCTAATCCGATGACTACAGGAAATAACTTTCATCTTGTTTTTAATTCTTATGTTTATGGAACTGCAAGTATGTTCGATATTACAGGAAAAAAGGTTCTTAATATTCAAATTGATAACCTTAATAGAAAACAATTAGATGTATCTTCTTTGGCAAACGGTGTTTATTTACTTAAAATTGAAGCTGGTTCTTCTAGTACAACTAAAAAAGTGGTTATTATGAAATAACAGTTTTTAGTATATAATATAAGTAAAACTCCTTTTTATCTTAAAAGGAGTTTTTTTTATGTATAAATGTATCAACGTGACTAAATTGGTAATACACTAAAGCTTTAGTAAACATTAGATTATGAAACTTAAAAATGCTTGTATTTTTGAGTAATTATATAAGAACTATTTGAGCACTAAGTTATAATATCGATAAAAAACCAATTGTTAAGGTTCATGGGTAGTACGTTTATCGATGAAATACATGTCTTTATCTTGTCAACGATTATACGTTGGCTTTCAACAAGTTTATTCTTTTAATACCGTTTGTCGAACATATATTTGCCCTGTCACAATTAAACAATAAGACATGAAACCATTTTTGATTTTAATTTTTGTAGCCCTTTTTAGTACTTTAAATGCCACTGCGCAAGCTCCAATAGAAACACTTCCAGAATTAACTGAAGTAGTTTTAAATGTAGATACTTTAAGTATGGATTCAACAAATGAAGTTGTTGCTAAAAAGAGAGACATCTTAAATGCAAAAATTAATTCAAAATTAAAAGGCGAAGTAGATTTATTCTTTGTTGCCGATAAAAGTAAAATGTGCTAATAATCTTTTTATATATTTAAACTAAAAACTCCTTTTTAATAAAAGGAGTTTTTTTATGTATCTTAATTAAAGATTGTATTTTTGCAGAGAATTTATCAAAAATAATAAAATGATATTACCTATTGTAGCTTATGGCGATCCTGTTTTAAAGAAATTATGCAAAGAGATTCCTAAAGACTATCCAAATCTAAAGGAACTTATTGATAATATGTATGAGACCATGGATGGCGCTTCTGGTGTTGGATTAGCTGCTCCTCAAATTGGATTACCAATAAGAATGTTTATTGTGGACACTTCTCCTTTTTCTGAAGATGAAGAATTGTCTCCTGAACAGCAAGAAGAGTTAAAAGGTTTTAAACGCACCTTTATCAATGCTAAAATAACAAATGAAGAAGGTGATGAATGGGCTTTTAACGAAGGCTGTTTAAGTATTCCGGATATAAGGGAAGACGTGTTTAGAAAGCCTATTATTACGATAGAATATCTAGATGAAAATTTTGAAAAACATATAGAAACGTTTAGTGGTTTAATTGCACGTGTTATTCAACATGAGTACGATCATATTGAAGGTGTTTTATTTACAGACAAGCTTTCAGCATTAAAAAAACGTTTAATAAAAGGGAAACTAGTAAACATTTCCAAAGGGAAAATAAGTATAGATTATAGAATGCGTTTTCCTAATCAAAAAAAGAAACGATAATATTTGTTTTAGTATAACAAACGTAGCATATTTGCGCTCCTTAAAAAGTAATTATGAGTTTAGAAAAAGTTTTAGCCATTTCTGGAAAACCAGGATTATATAAATTAATTACCCAAACACGTGGTGGTTTTATTGCAGAATCTTTATTAGATAATAAAAGATTGTCAGTAAACATTCATCAAAATGTTAGTGTATTAAGCGAAATAGCAATTTATACTTTAACAGAAGAAGTGCCTTTACGTGAGGTGCTTGGTAAAATTAAAGAAAAAGAAAATAGCAAAGAAACACCTGTTAGTCATAAAGACAGTAAAGATAAATTAGAAGAATATTTCTTTGAGATTTTACCAGATTACGACGAAGATCGCGTATATGTTAGTGATATTAAGAAAGTAATTCAATGGTACAACTTACTTCAAAAACACAACATGTTAGATTTTGACGTAGCAACAAATGTTTCAGACGAAGAAGAATAACATTGATTTTCAATAAAAACAAACAAAAAAATCTAGCATAATCGCTGGATTTTTTTGTTTTAGAAACTGAGTCAATTGTATTAAAATTGTAATTTTATAAAAAATACAACAAATGAATTCTAGAGAAAATCAACTAAAAGCTTTCGACCGTTTATTAACTATTATGGACGAGTTAAGAGAGCAATGTCCTTGGGATAGAAAGCAGACCATGGAAAGCTTAAGACATCTTACCATTGAAGAAATATACGAGTTAGGCGATGCTATTTTGGATAACAATTTAGAAGAGGTAAAAAAAGAATTAGGAGATGTATTATTGCATATAGTATTTTATTCTAAAATTGGAAGTGAAACCAAGCATTTTGATATTGCCGATGTATGTAACAGCATTTGTGATAAGTTAGTTTCAAGACATCCACATATTTATAGTGATGTTGTTGTTGAAGATGAAGAAGACGTCAAGCGAAATTGGGAGAAATTAAAACTAAAAGAAGGAAAAACAAGTGTCTTGGAAGGTGTTCCAAAAAGTTTGCCTGCGTTGGTAAAAGCTAGTAGAATTCAAGATAAGGTAGCTGGAGTTGGTTTTGATTGGGAAGAACCAAGCCAAGTTTGGGAAAAAGTAGAGGAGGAGTTGAATGAATTTAAAGAAGAAGTAATAAAAGGAAATAAAGAAGCTATGGAAGACGAATTTGGAGATGTTATGTTTTCTTTAGTGAATTATGCTAGGTTTTTAAAAATTAATCCTGAAAATGCCTTAGAAAGAACCAATAAGAAGTTTTCTAACCGATTTCAATACTTAGAGTCCAAAGCTAAATCTTTAAATAAGGAGTTAAAAGACATGACACTTTCTGAAATGGATGTGTTTTGGGAAGAAGCGAAACATTCACAAAACATGTAATTAGAAAATCTGTGATTTTCAATTACTTCAATTTTTGGGAAGAAGCGAAACATTCACAAAACATGTAATTGCTTTAATTTTTGGGAAAAAGATGTTAAATAAGACGATTTTTTTAGGTTTTGAAATCCAAATGAAATTTCTATGCGTATATATAGTAATTGAATGACATTTTTATATTTCATAAGTAGTAGATTAATAGCTTAAATTCTTACCTTTTATAAAGTCATTCAAAAAAAAGTAGGTTATTTTTTTGTTGGGAAAAAAATAACTGTTTAGTTAGTTTAGTTAGATTAAATCCTATTTGTCGAATAAGTTTTACTTATTTCATGCAAATAGGATTTAATGCTTTAGGTAACTTATGGTTTTAATATAACTTCTTAATCTTGCTTAACTTTGTTTTCCAAAGAGCTAAGTTGTCCTTATGCTTTTGAATGTTGTCTATAACATCTTTTACTAAGGGATTACTTTCATCTACATTAGTGAAAAACTGTAAATTATTCTCCAACTGATTGATTTCGCTTTTTACTTCATTTATTTTTTTACTTATAAAAGTACGTTCGTTATCTAAGTGTCTAGAATCTTCAGCGTTGTTTAACACTTCCAGTTTGTTATCAAATTTAATAAGTTCAGCTTCTGTTTTGTTTAATTTTAAACTTTTAAAGCTAGCATCAAGCGTTTTATTTAACTTCCCTTCAATAAATCTTTTGTTTGAAGGCACATTGCCAAGAGCTTTCCACTTATCTATGTGACTTTTTATAGTTTCTAAATCGGTTTCTTTATTGCCAGAAAATTCTAAATTTTTAATGTCTTCAAGTAGCTTTACTTTTAGCTCATAAGCTTTTAGCTCTTCTTTATTAGCTTCGTTCTTGGCTGCATGTAATTTATCGAAATAATGGTTGCAGGCAGCTTTAAACTGATTCCAAATTTTGTCGCTATTTTTTCTAGGAACATGACCAATATTCTTCCAATCGCTTTGAATTTTTTTCATCAAAGACGTTGTAGTTTCAAAGTCGTCACTGTCCTTATTCTCTTCCGCAATTTTAATCAAGTCCAGTTTTTTCTGAAGATTATCATACTGATCCTTTTTTAAATCTTTATAAAAGGTATTTTTCTTTTTATTAAAGCTTCTAACAGCAGTTTTAAAGGCAGCCCAAGTAGCTTCATTTACTTTAATTGGTACTTTTCCAGCTTCAAAGAAATTGTTTCTTAGCGTTTCAATTTCTTTAATTTTTTTCTGCCATTCATTATGAGTTTTTGACCCTTTTTCTCCTAAATCTTTTATTTGATCAATAATTGCTTGCTTGGTCTCAAGGTTTTTTTCGTATTCTTTATCAAGTTGTTCAAAATATACCTGACGTTTGTCGTGAATTTTCTTTGTAGCCGCTTTAAAGCGCTTCCAAATTTCTTCTCTATATACTTTATCAACTGGTCCAAGTTCTTCTTTCCACATTTTGTGTAACACCTGCAGTTCTCTAAATGCACGATTTAAATCGTTGTCTTGTGCCAACTCTTCTGCACGTTCAATAATTTTTACTTTTTGCTCCAGATTGTGCTTAAAATCTAAATCTCTTAAGTCGCGATTTAAATGAAGAAAATCGTAAAAAATCTCTACATGATGATGGTAGCTATTCCAGGCGTTATTGTATTTGTCTCTTGGAATTGGTCCAGCATTTCGCCATCTTTCCTGTAATTCCTTAAAGTATTTGTATGTGGTATTTATGTTTTCTTCAACATTAATTAAGCCTTTTATCTCTTCAATAATTTCAAGTCTTTCGGCTAAGTTGTCTTTCAAACTTTTTTCTAAACTTTTATAATGAGCGTTTAGTTTGGTTCTATATTCCTTGATGGCATCTTTATAACGTGTTTGAATAGGGTTGGAGTAGAAAAAATCTATTTCGTTGCCACCTTCATTTAAGAATTCTTCCTTCTTTTCGTCTAAAAGTGAGCTAAATTTTGATTTAAATTCGCTTCTAATCTCTTCAACATGAGATTTTATAGCTTGTACTTTTTTATTATTTACCAGATATTCTAATTCCTCAGCAAGTTCACCTATAGACATTTTTTCATAGTCTTTTTTTGCGATACTATGTCTGTCTATATTTCCTTCGTCTTCAGCATCTTCAGCGTTAGATTCCTCTATTTCAGAAATTACTTTATCGTCTGTTTCTGTATCTTCAATTTCTTCTATAACGTCTTGTTTTGTTGTAGTTGAATCCTCTATGATTTCTGTTGAAACTGTTACTTCTTTCTTTCCGTCTGCTTCTTGCAGGTTATCTTGCTCTGACATTTTTGTAAAATGTTATGGTTCGTAATTATATACTTTAGCGTTAAAGATAATAACAACTGCAGTATTAACAAAGGCTTCGTTTGTTTTTATATTTAAAACTAAGAACTCCAAATTCTCCAAGCTTTGTCTGCTTGATAAATTAGCATTTGATATCCATTGATGGTGGTTGCATTTTTTGCTTTTCCAAACCGAAGAAATTTGGTTTCTTCTGGATTATAAATTAAGTCGAAGAGAATGTGTTTGTCTGTTATTGCTTGATATGGAATTTCTGGGCAATCATCCATATGAGGATGTGTGCCTAAAGGTGTGCAGTTAATAATTATTTGATAATTCCTTATGTCGTTTTCTGTTAATAATGTATAGCTAAAATTTGTTTGTTTTGAAGGAGTTCTTGAAACAAAAGCGATTTCAATATTTAATTTTTTTAAAGCATAAGCTATGGCTTTGCTAGCTCCACCTGTTCCTAAAATAAGAGCTTTTTTATGATGAGATTTAAGATGAGGTTCTAACGATTTTTTAAACCCAAAATAATCTGTATTATAGCCAGTAAGTTTCCCTTTCTTTGAAATTTTAATGGTATTGACTGCTCTAATTTTTTTTGCTTTTTTATTTAATTTATCTAAATATGGAATGACTGATTCTTTATAAGGAATGGTGACATTTAAACCTTTTAAAGTGGGGTTTTTATTTATAACTTCTGGAAATTCATTAATGTTTTGAAGATCAAAATTTTCGTATGAAGTATTCATTATATCTTCATCTTTAAATTTCTTTTTAAAGTATTCCCTAGAAAAAGAATAGGAAATGTTTTTGCCAATAAGTCCAAATTTATTCATTTATTTTCCTAGTTTTTTTTCCATAGCTTTCCAAAGCTAAAACAATAACTATTCCCAGAATAATATAACCAATAGCTAAATACGTGTCAATATGAAGTTCAGGAATGTAACGTGTATAGTTTTCTATAATTTTATTTCCAGTAGAATCTAAAATAAATTGCCCATCCGCTTGAGTTTTAAAAAGAGTTTTTTTCCAAGGCCAAACCACTCCAAGAGATCCTATAATAAAGCCAATAATTGTAGAAATAGTAATGCTCTTATAATGTTTTAAAATATAATTTAAAATATGTGAAAAAGTAACCAGCCCAACGACAGAGCCTATTGTAAACACAGCTAGAACCTTTAGCATTCTAATGCGTTTTAAATTGTTTACAAAACTAAAATCACCTGTTATTATTTCAGCAAATGTATCATAAAGCGCATTTACGGAATCGACCAAGAGCAAAACATAATTGCCTAAAAGAATTAAAATAAATGAACCAGAAAAACCAGGTAATGTCATTCCTGAAACACTTATTATACCACAAAAGAACACAAACAATAGATTGTCGTTTTCTGTGGCTGGATCTAAAAAACTAATGCCTAGACCTAGAATAATTCCTATAATTAAAGATAGATATGTTTTGTAGTTCCAGTCTTTAAAATCTTTACTTATATAATAGATGGAACCGATTATCATTCCAAAAAACACACTCCAAATATATAGCTCGTAGTGTTTAATTAAATAATCTAATATTTTTGATATGCTAAAATAGCTTACAATCATTCCTAAGAATAATAAGCTTAAAAAGCGACCATTTATGTATTGAAAAAAGCTTTTAAAACGACCGTTTATAAAAAGTTTAAATGCTTTTCCATTAACCTTCTGTAAGGAATAAATAAACTCTTCATAAAAACCTGCAACAAAAGCGACAACACCTCCAGACACACCAGGAACTTTATTAGCAGCTCCCATGCCAAGTCCTTTTAAGACTAAAAACAGTTTATCTTTAAATGTTCTGGTACTTTGCATTATGCTTTCTTACTGCCTACTTTTTCAAGAATAAAAATAGTTAAAAAACCAACAATAATAAGTACAATTGCTAAGTTTAATTGTGAATTAACACCATTGTTTATAGTGGAATAAACAAAAGGCCAAACACTTTCTTCTGTTACAATTTTATAGGATTCGAAATCGTTAATTTGTTGTTGGTAAACTGAAAGCGTTCCTAAGTTTGAGATTTCAGAAAAAGTTACAGCCTGTCCTGTGGTATCATTTAAAACTGTAATCGATTGTTTCCATGGCCAAATTTTATTTAACGAGCCAATAATAAACCCTGTTAATAAAGCCAAAGTTGTATTGTAATAATGCTTAAAAAGCCATTTTAATACGCGACTAAAACTTAATAAACCAACTATGGCTCCCAAGCCAAAAATGGCTATGCGTTTAAAATCCCAATCGTGTATGGCGTCGCTTAAGGTTTTATAGGCTCCGAGAATTACTAGAATAAATGAACCTGATATTCCTGGTAAAATCATAGCACAAATAGCTATGGATCCAGCAATAAATAAAAACAATGGATTGCTGTTGCTTGCCATGGAAGGTAAGGTTGTTACGTAATAGGCTATAAAAGCACCAACAATTAAAGCAACAAAAGTAGATATGCTCCACTTGTTAATTTGTTTTCCAACAAAGAAAATACTGGCAATGATGAGTCCAAAAAAGAAGGACCAGATTAAAATGGGATGTTGTTCAATTAAATATTTTGCTAACCTCATAAAAGAGGCGAAGCTGGTTAAAATACCAATTAAAAGCGCTAGAATAAAATTACCATTTAGTGCTTTCCAAAAGGGTTTTAAACCTTCCTTCCGAAGTATTTTTAAAAGAGAAATATTTACATTGCTTATAGTAGAAATAAGCTCCTCATAAATACCAGAGATAAGTGCGATAGTTCCTCCAGAAACTCCAGGGACAGCATCTGCTGCACCCATGGCAACGCCTTTTAGTGTTATAAGGAAATAGTCTTTAAAACGTCTTTGCATGCTTGATTTATTATATAGAAGCCAAAGGTATATAAATTAAATTACACGTTTTACTATTGTTTAGTTTTAAGCAAGGTTTTAATTTGACGTTTTTTATAGACTTTAGGAAAAAGCTCTTCTAGAATAAAAGCATATTCAATATTAAATCGCAAACCATTTTTCAAGTGATATTCTCCTTTTTCAGTTTCGTTTAATGTAAAGTATAAGCCAGCTAAGCGATATTCAATTTCAGCATTTTCTGGATAAAACTCTGAGGCTTGAAGTAAATTGAATACTGCTGCTTCTGGTTCACCAAGCTTTAGTAAAATATCTCCTCTTACCAGCCAGGTTTCTAATTCGTAGTTGCCTAATTCTAGAGCTTTTTTGTAACCTCTTTCGGCTTCTTCTAGAAAGTTTAATCTAAAATTTAATTGTGCATATAGCTTCCAGTAAATGGCATTTTCAGAATCGATATTGATAGCTTTATTTATATAATAAAGAGATTTTTTAAAATCCCCTTTTTTATTAAAAAACTTAGTAATAGCAGTCCAGCCTTTGTCTAATAAAGGATCTTCTTTTATGGTTTTAGTGTAATATTGAATAGCTAATTCGTCTTGACCCAATTTTTCATAACAATGCCCAATCCTTAATAGGGCAAATGATGTAGCATCATCTAATTTTAGGGTTAATGAAAAAGCTTCTAGGGCATCTTCATAACGTTTTAGTTTTTCTAAAACCTTTCCTTTTTCAAGGTATGCACCTATGAAGGTGTCGTCTGAAATAATTGCAAAATCGAAAGCAGTTAATGCTTTTTCATATTCTTTTAGGGCGTAATATTGTTTCCCCAATTGATGCCAGGCAACTTCAGAATATGGGTTTTTATTTAAAAACGTATTTAAATATTCTATGGCTTCATCATATTGATTTAAAAACTCGAAACAGTATATCATGTTATATAAGGCAGAATAATCGTCTAGATTTTCTTCCATACATTTCATGAAATAATATTTGGCCTCCTCAAACTTATCTAGAAACAAATACTCCATACCTATTAATGAATAAATATCTTGATTGTCTTCTGTTAGTTCCAATGCCTTTTTTAAAACATGAATGGCTTTTTTGTGATTATCCTTTTTAGAAAAAATATTGGCTTTTTGAATATAGATTTCTTCATTGTGAGGCTCTAATTCGTATAATTCATTAAGTAATGTGTCTGCCTCATTAAGCTTGTCTTCAAAAACATAAATTTCAATTCTAAAAAGTTTTAAATTAGTAGAGTCTGGATGTTGTTGTAGTCCTAATTTGATTGCTTTTTTGGCAAGCGAAATCTTACCTAAGGTTAGGTAATGATGAATAATATTCTCAAATTCTTCCGAGTCGAAAAACAACACATGATTTGTTTTCAGCATAGACTCAAACTTTGTAAGAGGTAAATTATTATTGTTGTTGGGACTAAACTCCATAAGCACATTTATATGGTTAACAGTACTAAATGTAACGTACTATTTGATTTTTATGATAAAACTGGTCAAATCTTTTTAACAAAGTAATCAACATCTTAGACGAAATTGGTGTTTTCTAGTTGATTATCAGAGGTTTGATTGGCTGTGTTTTTCTTGAATGTTATCTAAAACTTTTAGGATTATTTTGCAGCCTTCTATGATTTCTTCTTTAGAAATGGTCAATGGAGGTGTTATTCTAATGGCTTTAGGTTCAAAAAGCAACCAAAACAGGATGAGTCCTTCGTCTTGACAGCCTAGAATAATTTCATTTGTAATCTCAGCCGAAGGTGTTATAATTGCGAGCATGAGCCCTTTTCCTCGAATGCCTAAAATTAAAGGATGAACCAAATGCTTTTTAAAAAGTTGTTCTTTTTCAAGAGTTTCAGCTATTAAATTGCTTTTAGTAACTTCTTTTAAAGTAGCTAAGGCTGCAGCAGCAATTACTGGATGTCCACCAAAAGTTGTAATGTGTCCTAACTTAGGATTGTCTTGTAAAAGATCCATTAATTTTGCTGAAGCTGTAAAAGCTCCTATTGGCAAACCTCCACCTAAACCTTTTCCAGTAACTAGAATATCTGGTACACAATTATAGTGTTCAAAACCGAATAATTTTCCAGTTCTACCAATTCCTGGTTGAATTTCATCTAAAACTAATAGCGCTCCAACTTTATCGCAGCGTTCTCTTACTTTTTCTAAATAATGATCTTTAGGCTCTATGAATCCGGCTCCACCTTGTATGGTTTCTAAGATCACACAGGCTGTTTTCTTAGTGATTTTTCTTAAATCATCTTCGTTATTAAATTCAATAAACGACACGTCGGGTAACAAAGGTCTAAAAGCCCTTTTACGCTCTTCGAAACCCATAACGCTCATCGAGCCCATAGTATTTCCATGATAGGCGTTTTTGGCTGAAATAATACCACTTCTGCCAGTAGCACGCTTTGCTAATTTTAAAGCGCCTTCAATAGCTTCGGTACCTGAATTGGTTAAATAAGTTTTTTCTAGATTATTAGGTAAATGTTTGGCTAATAATTTTGTGAGTTCTACTGCAGGTTCTTGAATATATTCGCCGTAAACCATAACATGTAAATACTTGTCTAATTGGTCTTTGATGGCTGAAACTACTTTTGGGTGACCATGACCTAAAGTACATGCTGAAACCCCTGCAACAAAATCTAGATATGCTTTATTGTCTATATCATAAATATAAGAACCTTTGGCATGAGAGACTTTCATTGCCAATGGATGAGGAGAAGTTTGTGCCTGATATTTTAAGAAATCTACAGCCATTTTAGTTACCAGATTCTTTAATCATGGGTTTTTTGTTATCTTTTTTAAGTTGCATACTATCCATAATTGCTTGAGGAACATGTCTAGCAGCTTTCGATCGCTTTTTCTTAGTGTTGTCTACGCCCTTTTTTACATCTTTGTTTGGTTTGGGTTCTTCAGATTTTTCTGCTTTTTCAATACGCCCAATCATACTTTCATCAAAAAACTCTTCTTGAGGCACATAATCATCTAGGCCTTTAATTTTTGGTAAATTTAAAGGTGGATCGTCGCTAAATAAGTCTTCTACACTTTTTGGTCTTTCTTCATCTCGCCAATCGAAACCTCTTAATTTTCTAGCATTCTTTGGGAAATCATCTTCAGGATAGGTTTTCGCATCAACTTGATTATAACGGTTGTATTGTTCAATTTGGCCATCGGCAAAAAAGATGGAAATACTTCCGGATTTAGCTTTGTCTATACCAATAAGTTCTTGTTCTTCGTTTCTGGCATAGAAGATGGATTCAGCATTTTTTATGATATCGACTTGATTTAAATTGTTTTCATCGTCAAACAAACCAATAAGTCTTTTTCCTAAAATTTGATTATAGCCATCTTCACTAATCGTGTCTTTGCTTATTAGAAAGGCATCATAAAAAACAATTAATGAATCCAGTTTTTCGGTTTTAGGATTTGATTGAATATGAATGGTGTCTCCTGTTATTTGATTTTCTAAATTCCAAATTATAGGTCTTCTTTTAACAGCAAAAGCATCTTTTGGCGCCAATCTAGAAAGGTTGATAAGTTGCGTTAAGCCTGTTTGATGATTAATATGAATGGAATCTGCTTTCCCACTCATATCAGATTTATACATTTTGGTATTTCTGAAGGCTCTAGTAATTCTATTATCTGGTTTCCCTGTAACCATTAAGGTGTCTGCATGTATATAAACAGAATCTCTTTCTTGAACTGAAATAGCCAGAGCTCTTTTAGTTATAAAAACAGAATCTTTCTCTTTGTAAACTTCGGCATAATGCCCTTTAATAATACTTTTATTAATGGTATCTGTAACTGTTATATTGTTGGTTGCCGAAGCAAAACTTCTTGTGTTATCAAAGTACATGCTATCACCTTCAAACACACGATTGTCGTATTCAATCTTAGTTTTTTTAATGCCATAACCTGTTTTGTTTTCAGTATCGTAAAAACCTTTTTCGCAATAGGTTTTACTCTCATCGGTTACTATAGTTGAAGGACCATATAAATAAGCATAGCCGCTCTCTGAATAAAAATCTAAATGATTGGTATTGATTTTATAATCAGGATGTGTTAAAACCACATTATTTACAAACTGGTATTTTTTTGCATCCATATAGTAACGTCCAATTCTACTTGTAATAGTTCCTGAAGAATCACGAACTACTTGACCACCACTTTTATAGTAAGACTGTTGTTTAGCCCGATCAAAATATAAGGTGTCTGTGGTTAAGGTCGAATTTGGTTCAGTAAGAATAACATTTCCACTGGCAAAAGCTAATTTGGTTTTACCGCTGTATTCTAAATATTTGGCAGTCATATTAATAGTGTCTCCCTGAATCATTTTTACGTTTCCATAAGCTTCAATAAAATCCTCGTTGCTATAAAGTAACGCTTGATCGCAATACATATTTACACCTTCATGAAGGACATGAATTTGTTGCGAATCGTCTCTGGTCATGACTTTTAATCCAGGTGCCTCTTCCTCTTTAAACTCGAGAAATCCAGAGTATTTAATTTCTATACGTTTTTGTTCTTGGGCAAAAGAAAGCCCTAAGAATAAAAGGCAAAAGAAAAAGCTAAGTAAGTTCTGACTTGGTTGTTGCAACATTTTAAATTTTGTACAAAAATAATGATTAATATGTACTGTTGTATTGCATTAGGATATTTTTAATAGAAAAGACCTTTCAGATTAAATAACATGAAAGGTCTAATGATATAATTTTGTAGAGTAGTTACCTAAAAATAGTCTGTTTTCTATCTGGCCCAACCGAAACCACATGGATAGGGATTTCTAATTCTTTTTCAAGGAACGCTATGTAGTCGTTTAATTCTTTCGGGAATTGAGACGTTTCTGTCATTTTAGTTAAATCCTCTTTCCAACCTTTAAATTCTGTGTAAATAGGTTTTAGATTTTCGGGTTCAATATTATAAGGTAGATGAGTAATAGTTTCACCTTTATAGTTATAAGCTGTACATACTTTTAACGACTTGAATCCTGAAAGCACATCGCCTTTCATCATCATTAATTTAGTCACACCGTTTACCTGACAAGCATACTTTAAAGCAATTAAGTCTAGCCAACCACAACGTCTCCCACGACCGGTAACTGCTCCAAATTCATTACCAATTTTAGCCATTTTCTCTCCAACTTCGTCAAATAATTCGGTAGGGAAAGGTCCGGAACCAACACGAGTTGTGTAGGCTTTAAAAATGCCATATACTTCGCCAATTTGATTTGGGGCTACACCTAAGCCTGTACAAGCTCCAGCCGCTGTTGTGTTGCTTGAAGTAACAAAAGGGTATGTTCCAAAATCAATATCTAATAAAGAGCCTTGAGCGCCTTCAGCTAAGATAGATTTTCCAGATTTTTGAGCTTGATATAAATATTCTTCAGAATCTATAAATTTTAAAGATTTTAAAACTTTCACTGCTTCAAAAAATTCAGTTTCCATTTCGTCCAAATTGTATTGGACATCAACATTGTAGAATTTTATCATAGCTTCATGCTTGTCTGCAAGCGCACGATATTTATCTTTCCAGTCTGATAATTCTAAATCGCCAACTCGAATACCATTTCTACCAGTTTTATCCATATAAGTTGGTCCAATACCTTTTAAAGTAGAACCAATTTTAGCTTTTCCTTTTGAAGCTTCGCTGGCCGCATCTAACAGTCTATGAGTTGGAAGAATAACGTGTGCTTTTCTGGAAATAATTAGTTTGGTTTTATAATCGATATCAAATTGGTTTAGACCTTCTAATTCTTTAGCAAAAACCACAGGATCTATAACCACTCCATTACCAATAACATTGGTTGATTCTTTATGGAAAATTCCTGAAGGAATAGTTCTTAAAACATGTTTTATGCCATCAAATTCAAGCGTATGCCCAGCATTTGGTCCACCTTGAAAACGTGCAATAATATTGTAGTTGGAGGTAAGAACATCAACAATTTTTCCTTTGCCTTCGTCTCCCCATTGTAGTCCTAGTAGTAAATCTACTGCCATTTTAAATAAGTTATTTGGTTGTTTTTTTGTTGCCGTAAAAGTAGAGTGAATGGTTTGTGATTTCTATATCAAAAACTTCTTCGATTGTTTTTTTAATGCTTTGGATTCTTGGATCGCAAAACTCGATAACTTCACCTGTATCTGTTAAAATTACATGATCGTGTTGTTTATCGAAATATGATTTTTCGTAATGCGCTTGATTTTTACCAAATTGGTGTTTTCTAACCAAACCACATTCCAATAGTAATTCTATGGTATTATAAAGCGTAGCACGAGATACACGATACTTTTTGTTTTTCATACTAAGGTATAAAGACTCAATATCGAAATGTTCTTCGCTATTATAAATTTCTTGTAAAATGGCGTAACGCTCTGGTGTTTTACGATGACTTTTTTGTTCTAAAAAGGTTGTAAATACGTTTTTTACAATTTCCTGATTTTTTATATCTGTTTTTAAACTCATAATTCAATTGCAAATTTACATTAAATTTTAAACTCTAGAGACTTTATCGATACCATTAATTTTTTTCAGGTTATCCATAAGCTTTTTAAGCAAGGTGCTGTTTTTTACAACCACATTAATTTTTCCTGAAAATATGCCGTCGTCACTTTGAAAACTTAAGCTTTTCATGTTTACATGCATGTTGGAGGATATTACTTTGGTAATATCATTTACTAGTCCTAAATTATCGATTCCTGATAGAATAATTTGTGTTGCAAATTCTTGTTGAGAAGAATCAATCCATTTAGCAGTCATGATTCTGTAAGCATAATTTGATTGTAAGCTCACAGCATTTGGACAGTTTTTTTTATGAATTTTTAGACCATCATTGATAGTTAGAAACCCGAAAACTGGGTCGCCAGGAATAGGGTTACAACAATTGGCAAATTTGTAATCTAATTTTTCTTCCTCCTTCCCAAAAACCAACAGATCATATTTGGAAGTTATTTCATCCTTATCTAGTTCTTCTTTTGTAAGAGTAGGTTTTCTAGAGATTTTATTTTTAATATAGCTCATAAAAGCATTGCTTCTAGATGAAGCAAACTCTTTAAGCATGGTGTTATCTATAGTTCCAATACCTATTCTGTAAAATAAATCTAAACTTGTTTTTAATTTAAAATAACTTACTAATTCGTTAACGGACTTTTCATTTAAAACAATCTTTAACTGTTTTAATTTTCTGCGAAGAATTTCTTTCCCGTCTTCTGCAATTATTTTTTTATCTTCTTTTAAAGCAGATTTTATTTTACTTCTTGCTTTTGCTGTAGTAGCATAATCTAACCAGTTGGAATTAGGTTTTGCTGTTTCAGATGTTAAAATATCAACGCGATCTCCACTTTTCAAGACATGACTAAGAGGTACTAATTTTCCATTTACTTTAGCGCCACGGGTTTTCATACCTACTTCGGTATGAATACTAAAAGAAAAGTCTAAAGGTGTAGCGCCTTTAGGTAAGGATTTCAACTCTCCTTTTGGCGTAAAAACAAATATTTCTTTAGAGTATAAATTAAGTTTAAATTGCTCTACAAAATCTACAGCATTAGTTTCATGATTTTCCAAAGCTTCTTGTAATCTAGAAATCCAAACATCTAGACTGTCATCTTTTTCGCTTCCTTCTTTGTATTTATAATGTGCAGCAAACCCTTTTTCGGCTACTTCGTTCATGCGTTCGCTTCTAATTTGAACTTCTACCCAACGGCCTTTTGGGCCAACTACCGTAATGTGCAACGCTTCATATCCAGTAGATTTAGGTGAGGAAATCCAATCTCTAAGCCTTGTAGGATTAGGTCTAAAATGATCTGTTACAATTGAATAAATTTTCCAGGCAAGAAATTTTTCATTATCAGGCTCACTTTTATAAATGATTCTTACGGCAAACTTGTCGTAAACTTCATCGAAAGACACACCTTGATTCTGCATTTTTCTGCGAATAGAGAAAATGGATTTAGGTCTGCCTTTAATTTCATATTCTAATTTTTCTTTATCTAAAGTTGTTTTTATAACTCCAGTAAACTCATTGATATAAGCATCTTGCTCTTCTTTGCTATCTTTTATTTTGGTTAAAATATCGTGATATACTTCTGGTTCAGTATATTTTAAGCCTAAATCTTCCAGCTCGGTTTTAATATTATAAAGTCCGATTCTATGTGCTAGTGGTGCATAGATATAAAGAGTTTCGGAAGCAATTTTAATTTGCTTATCAGAACGCATGGATTCCATGGTCTGCATGTTGTGAAGTCTGTCTGCAATTTTTATGATAATTACCCTCACATCATCGTTAAGGGTTAAGAGCATACGTCTAAAATTTTCAGCTTGAAGAGACACATCCATTTCTGTATCTAAAGATGAAATCTTGGTTAAACCATCTACAATTTTAGCAACAGTTTCACCAAATAATTGCTCGATATCTGCAATGGAATAATTTTCGTTGTCTTCAACTACGTCATGAAGCAAAGCAGCAGCAATAGAAGTGGCGTCCATACCAATTTCTTGAGCTACAATTTTGGCCACAGCAATGGGATGGAAAATATATGCTTCCCCAGATTTTCTTCGTTGTTCCTTATGTGCATCTACAGCCACATCGAAGGCCTTTCTAATAAGTTTTTTATCGTCGTTTGTAAGCGTTCTATAACTTACGCGAAGTAATTCCTTATAAGCCTTGGCGATAGCAACATTTTCTTTTTCTAGCTCTAGTTCTGTCATAAATTTAAAAATAGTATAAACGAAACAAATTTACAACACTTTTCTACTTAAAATAAGTGATGCCACGACGTTTTAAAATGGGTGTATTTTTATATAAATATAAGATGTTTCGCGACTTTATGATGTTTAAAACAGGAAATATTTTATTAAAATATTGGAAGACTTATAATTTTAAATTTTTGATTCTTTCTAATAAGGTTGGATGTGAATAGTGCATAAATACATATGCCTTATGCGGTGTTAAATTGCTCAAACTATTTTTTGATAACTTTTTAAGAGATGTAATTAAAGGTTCTGCTTTATACGTGGTTTTGGCATAATTATCCGCCTGATATTCGAAGGCTCTAGAAAACCAATTCATAATTAGACTGGTTACTTCGGATATAGGCGCATAAAGTAATCCAAAGGCAATTAAGCCTATATGAAAACTTGCAATGTTTACACCCAAAGCATTTGAAAGCAGAGGGTTTGATATAAAAATTGACAAGATATAAAGTGTTAATCCCGTAAGTAAAACGGAAGCAAATAGATTAAATATGATGTGCTTTTTCTTATAGTGGCCAACTTCGTGAGCAAGAACTGCTACTATTTCTTCATCTTCTAAATCGTTAATCAGGGTATCGTAAAGTGTGACACGTTTTTCACTTCCAAATCCAGAAAAATAAGCATTGGCTTTGGTGCTTCGTTTAGACCCATCGATTACAAATATTTTATCTAATTTAAAACCGACAGTCTTAGCATAATTAGAAATCTTATTGCGTAATTCTCCTTCTTCTAAGGGTGTTTGTTTGTTGAATAAAGGCACAATTAATTTGGCGTAAAACATGTTCATAACTATTGTGAAAGCTGTAACTAATGCCCAGGCGTACAACCAGAAATCATCTCCAGAAAACTGATAAAACCAGATAATAAGTGCCAAAAGACCACCGCCTACTACAGCCAACATGAGCCAGCCTTTTATTTTGTCTAATATAAAAGTCTTTTTTGTGGTTTTATTAAACCCAAATTTTTCCTCAATAACAAAGGTTTTATAGTAGGAGAATGGTGTTGAAAGAATATCGCTACCAATCATAATAATTCCAAAGAAAATTAATGCAATAATAATAGGGTTTTCTGAATAGTTTCTGGCAATATTGTCAACAAATTCAAAACCGTCAAAAATTAAAAAAACAAGAGTTAAAATAATTGAAAAGCTAGACGTAAGTAATCCAAATTTATAATTTGTTTTTTTGTAGGCTTGAGATTTTTTGTAATCCGTGTCATCATAAACATCTTGAAGCTCTTGCGGAACTTCATCATTAAAATGTTTTGCATTTAAAGCATCAAGGATTTTATCAATAATAAAATTGATAATGATTATAGCAATAATGATATAGAATAGGGTAGTGGCCGTCATGAAAGAATAAGTTCAATGTTTTAAATTTAAGATTTAAAATCTCAATGTTTTTGATATTAGTTTAATATAAAATTTTTAAAGAAAATTTCTTTGTCTTTTGGCTTCAAAAATAAGAATTCCAGCTGCAACAGAGACATTCATAGAATCTATTTCACCTTGCATAGGAATAATGATATTTTGTGTAGAATTATTTAACCATTCATCACTAAGTCCTGTCGCTTCAGTGCCAACAACCAGAGCTGTTGCTTTGGTGTAATCTTGGGTATGATAATCCTTACTTGCTTGTAAGGCAGCACAATAGATAAAAAAGTTGTTTTCTTTTAAAAACTGAATAATTTCTTTGGTACTTCCGGTTGCAATTTGATTTGTAAACACACAACCTACGCTAGAACGAATAATGTTCGGGTTATATAAATCGGTTTTTGGATTAGCAATTATAACAGCATCTACATTTGCAGCATCTGCAGTACGTAATAAGGCTCCAATATTTCCTGGTTTTTCAGGAGCTTCGGCAACTAAAATTAAGGGGTTTTTAGTTTTAAATTCCAGGTTTTTTAATACAAATTCTTTGGTTTTAGTTACTGCAATAACACCTTCTGTTGTTTCTCTATGAGCTAGTTTTTGATAGACGTCTTTAGATATTTCTATGATATTAGTTTGGGAATTAGTCAACTCCTTTGTTTGAGTTTCTGATAATAATTCAGGGTAAAATAAAAGGGTATCAATAAAATAATTTCCTTTTATTGCTAAACTAATTTCCCGAATTCCTTCAATTAAAAATAAACCAGAGGCTTTTCGCTCTCTTGATTTTTCCTTTAATTTTAACAGTGATTTTAAATAAGGATTTTGGGTGCTTGCTATAACTTTATTCATGATGCAAAAATAGAATATCTAAATTAAAAAGCTCCAGAATAATTCTGAAGCTTTATCTATTTACTGATTCTTATATTTTTTCGAATAACGTTCATAGAGTTCGGTTTGGTGGGTTTCCAAACTAATGTCTCTACCTTGAATAAAAGCTTTGCTTATTTTGTTTGTTCGCATATCTAAGGCGTCTCCTTCGCTAATAAAAAGTGTGGCATCTTTACCTGATTCTAAAGTGCCACAAATGTCATCAATACCTAGAATTTTTGCTGTATTACTAGTAATGAGTTTTAAAGCTTCCTCTTTATCCAATCCATAAGCAGCACAAGTTCCAGCATAAAATGGAAGGTTTCTGGAATTCATACGTTCCATGCGTCCTCCATTAACTTCTAAGGCTACTAAAATATCATTATCTACAAGGATTTTTGCCATCTTAAAAGGTAAGTCGTAATCTTCATCATCACTTGTTGGTCTAGAGTGAACACGTTTAAGTATTACAGGAATATTGTTCTGTTTTAAAATGTCTGTTACTTTGTAAGCTTCATAACCACCAACAATAACCATGTCTTCTATGTTGTTTTTCTTTGCAAACTGAACTGCATCTGTAATCCCTTTGGCATTATCTACATGAATATATAACTTTTTAGAACCCTTAAAAATACCTTGTAAAGCTTCAAAAGGCAAGTGTTTTTTTTGTTTCTCTCCTTTTAAATATGCTTTGCCTTGTTCCAAATAATCAGTAAGTTCATCAATTTGTTTTGCATAATTTTCGTTTGGTTTTAAATGCGAAGGTTCGCCTAGCCACCATTTACCTCTACTATATGGATTTGGCCAATTTAGATGAATCCCATCATCGGTTTTAATTACAGCATCTTCCCAGTTCCACGCATCAAATTGTACAATGGTTGATGTTCCTGCAATGCGTCCACCTTGAGGAGTTATTTGTCCAATTAATACGCCGTTTGGTCTCATGGATTCCACAACTTTAGATTCAGTATTATAGGCAATTAAACTTCTAATATGAGGATTCATACTTCCCACTTCATCATTATCTTGTGTAGCACGGACAGAATCAATTTCACCTAAACCAAGTGTGGAGTTTGGTACAATAAATCCCGGATAAACATGTTGGCCATCTGCGTTTATAACTTCCATATTGGACATGTCTATTTTAGAAGTAGTCGCATCGGCTACGAGCTCGATTTTTCCGTCTTTTAAAACAATAATACTGTTGTTTATTACTTGTCCGTTACCAATATGAGCGGTTGCGCCAATAATACAAATATCTTGTACTTGTTTAGGTGCTGGAGTTTGTTGCGCTGAAATTATTGTAGTACACAATAAAAAAGCAGTTAAAATGTATATAAATGATTTTTTCATCTTTTTAAATTTTAATGTATGTGTCCTTCAACAGTATCACAGTGAAATGTTTGTTTTTCTTTTTTCTTTACAGGAACTGTTTTTAGTCCTTTATTTTTTGCCTGAAGCATCATATTAGTGAGTTCGTTTTTTTCTTGTTTCATCTCACGTCTTAATTGTTTATCTCTTTCTATATCAAAGTAGGTGATACCATCAATCAAAGTTTTCTCAGCCTTGGCATAAATAGATAATGGATTATGGCTCCATAATACCACATCAGCATCTTTTCCAACTTTAATACTTCCAACTCTGTCGTCAATATGTAGTAGTTTTGCAGGATTAAGAGTTACAAACTTCCAGGCATCTTCTTCGCTAACGTCTCCGTATTTAACAGATTTTGCAGCTTCTTGATTTAATCTTCTAGACATTTCTGGATCATCACTATTAATAGCAACTGTAACCCCAGCATTGTGCATAATTGCAGCATTATATGGGATGGCATCGTTAACTTCGTATTTGTAAGCCCACCAATCGCTAAAAGTAGAGCCGCCAACACCGTGTTCTTTCATTTTGTCGGCAAGTTTATATCCTTCCAAAATATGTGTAAAGGTGTTTATATTAAAATCAAATTGATCAGCAACCTTCATCAGCATATTTATTTCACTTTGTACGTAAGAGTGGCAACTAATAAAGCGTTCTTCATTTAATATTTCGACAAGTGTTTCTAGCTCCAGGTCTTTTCGATAAGGTTTTCCACTTTTTTTAAGTGTTTCGTATTCTTTAGCTCTTGTAAAATAATCGATGTAAACTTGTTCCACACCCATTCTTGTTTGAGGAAAACGTATATTAGCATGGCGGCCCCAATTGGATTGTTTGACATTTTCTCCAAGAGCAAACTTGATGAATTTTGGACTGTCTGTATAGATTAAGTTATTTGCTGTTTCTCCCCATTTTAATTTTATAACTGCCGAGCGACCACCAATGGGATTAGCTGAACCATGAAGTATTTGAATAGACGTAACACCACCAGCAAGGTTGCGATAAATACTTACATCTTCAGCGTCTATAACGTCCTCGATTGTGACTTCTGAAGACGCATTCTGTCCTGCCTCATTGACTGCTGAGGTTGCAATATGCGAATGTTCATCAATTATTCCAGATGTTAAATGCTTACCTGTGGCATCTACTACTATGGCATTATTTTCGTTTAAATTGTTTCCTATTTTTGCAATTTCCCCGTTTTTAATTAAAACATCGGTCTCATTTAAGATTCCTTCTTGTTCATTAGTCCAAACGGTAGCATTTTTAAATAAAATGGTTTCTTGTTTAGGCATTGTTTTAAAACCATACGCTTCGTTTGGATAGTTAACAGGAAAGAAATCCGGTGCATCTTTCTTGGTTTCTTTTTTGTCTTTAGAGATTGAATCTATCTTTTCTATTTTCTTTGCGTAGAATGTGGTTTCATTTCCATTGGGTAAAAATGCCTTTCCCTTTATAGAATTGATATTTGAAATTTTTGATGTTAACCTGACATAATTTTGTTTCGTGGTATCAATATTAGAGAATGTAAGATTTAGCCAATTGTCTTGAAAAGAAATTTTTGAACCTAAGGTTTTCTCATTGGCTTTTACGGTCGATTTTAATTTTTCCATTTTCCCAGAAACATTTAAATCGTATGTGTTTCCGGCAAGTGAAATGCTATAATCTCCACGAATATCTTTGGTTGTCATAGAGGTGATTTCATATTTCTCACCTTTTACCCAGTTTTCATAAAGCGTGACATCTTTTTCAAAAATATCTCCAGAAGTAATTAAAAAATTAGCGTACGCCCCATCCTTTAAAGATCCAATTTGGTTTTGCTTCCCTAATATTTCTGCAGGAACAGTTGTAAGAGCTTCTAAGGCCATGGTTTTATCTAAACCGCGTTCAATAGCTTTTAAAAGATTTGGCATAAACTCTTTAGGCTCCTTTAATCCTTTTAAAGTAAGAGTAAACTTGATGTTGTTCTCTGCCAATATTTTAGGATTTGAAGGCTTTTGGTTCCATTCTCGTAAATCTGATAAATTAGCTGCTTCCGCAATAAACGGATCTTCCATATCAAAAGCTGCAGGAAAATCTATTGGAATAATAAATGTAGCTTGTGTTTCTTTAATGGCATCGATACGTTCGTATTCATCACCTCCACCAACAATTACAAACTGCGTATTAATTTCGTCTCCAACTTTATCAAAGCGTAAAGCATTGACTTTACTTCCGGCATCTATTATCTGAACTAAAGATTTATTTGTATTATAAGCTTCAAGGGTTCTATCCGTTACTTTAGAATGACCATTTGCATACCACTCTGCATCGTAATGTACTTGACGTATTAAAGCCATGGTTCCCATTAAAGACGTAGGATAAGACTGTCTGGATTGTAAACTTTTTTTTGTTGAATAATATTGAGCAGAGCGATTATCTAATATCCTGGAAGCATCACCGCTATTAGGTGTTAAAGCTATTAAAGTACCGGTTCCTCTAATAATGCCATCTGGAATATGAGTGTTGATAACACCAAAGCCTGCTTTACGTAAATTATTTGCTTCTTTTTGGTTGTATTTAAAATGTTCTATAGCATTTTGTTCCGAACGGATATGGTCGTTCCAATAAAAACCTTCACGATTTGAATCGTATTGCGGACTATTAGATTTTGCTGCTGTCTGAGGTTTTTCTAATCCGAAGTTTGAATAAATATCTATAAACGACGGATAAATGGTTTTGTTAGAAGCGTCTATAATGACGGCGTTTTTAGGAATTGAAACTGAAATTCCTGTTGAAACAACTTTGCCATCTTTAATTAACAATGTAGCATTTTCGATAACCTGATTAGGAGTTATATAAATTTTAGCATTGGTAATAGCTGTGTAATTAGTGTTCGTGGTGTGTACACCATCATTTTTCGGAAAATACTCTTGTGCACTAGTACTAATATAGCCCAGTAACAGTATAAGAATGTAAAACTTTTTTATCATTTAGGATTGAATATTTGGTAAGTTTCTAAAAATAGAAAATATTGATCGAGAAATTTAAATTTAAGAATTATTTAACGTGATTCGTTTCAAAATAATTCACAATTAGAGCCACCACATAGCTATAACTTTTCATACCGTCTTTTTGATTATTGGCTATTAAATAACTGTTGTATGTGCTTTTAAATAAAGGTTCGGCAGGATTTTGATACCTGTCCCAAAAATCTTGAACTTCCTGATAGTTTTTTAAAACACCTTTATTTAAGGTTTTTAAGGTTTCAAAATATAAATTGGTGTCACGTTTGTAGATCTCCAATAAACAATGTTTTAATAAGAATGTATAACCACTATAATTAAAATAAACATCTGGATGATTAATAGCTGCTAAACCCCCAATAAAATTAGCCTCGTTCTCTTTAGCATAACCTAATTGATGAGCCACCTCATGAGAGCCAACTACTGGAAATCTATAAGAAACAATAAGCCCATTAATTTGTGCTTCGTTGGTTAAAGGATTTAAATACCCACTAAAACCCATATAAGTTAATGGTAAACTAAATAATGATTTTTTAATACTTTTTGGATGGTATTCTAAATGAGGGAACTCTTCTTCTAAAGCTTTATATCCTTTAGGAATTAAAGAAATAATCTCATTCTTACTATATGGTAAATCTATTTTTAGGGTATCGTTTTTAACTAGTTTTAAATGAAGCGCGTTCGACTTTTCTATTAATTTTTTAGTCACAGAAATAAGTTGCTCGTTGGAGTAATCAGCTTCTAAATTTAAGTTTTTATGTAAAGGCATTCTGTGATAATTCATGGCCCAAAATAAGTGAAAGGCAAAGTATATAATTGAAACAGCAGCAAACACATCAATCAACCAATATTTGGTGTCTTTTATTACACGTCTTCTATTTAAAATAAGCCATCTTATTATATAGATTATGGCAAAACCATAAACTAGATCTCCAAACGAGAAAGGTATCCAACCTAGAGTAAAACGAAAAAAGCTAGAAATAATAGGGTAAATTCCCAAGCTGTAATAGGTTTCTACAACTCCTGGAAACTGCTTTAATAATTTCACTATTAAAAATAATGGAATTATGGAAAAAGCTATATATGGTTTTGGGTTTTTAAGCATCTTTCAAAAATAGACAAATGTTTTAATACTCTATAAGATATAAGTACCTTTGTAAAACTTAAAAATACAGATATGAATTCAGAAATAAGAAACCTAGAGCCAAAAGTACTTTGGAACAAATTCGCCGATTTAAATGCAGTGCCAAGAGCTTCAAAAAAAGAAGAACAGGTTATTGCTTTTATGAAAGATTTCGGTAAAAAGTTAAATCTCGAAACTATCGAAGATGAAGTTGGTAATGTCATTATAAAAAAACCTGCAACTTCTGGCATGGAAGATCGTGTAACAATTGTTATGCAATCGCATTTAGATATGGTTCATCAAAAAAATGCAGATACTAATTTCGATTTTGCTACTCAAGGCATCGAAATGTTTGTGGACGGCGATTGGGTTCGTGCAAAAGGAACAACTTTAGGTGCCGATAATGGCTTAGGTGTTGCTACAATTATGGCTATTTTAGAAAGTACAGATATTCCTCATCCGGCTATTGAAGCTTTATTTACCATAGATGAAGAAACGGGTATGACGGGAGCTATGGGATTAAAAGGAGGTTTGCTTGAAGGTGAAATTCTTTTAAACTTAGATACAGAAGAAGATGATGAGATTGGTGTGGGATGTGCCGGAGGTGTCGATGTAACTGCAACTAGAACATATAACGAAGAAGAGACACCTGAATTTAAAACCGGATTTTCTATTGTAGTAAGAGGCTTGCAAGGTGGACATTCTGGAATGCAAATTCATGAAGGATTAGGAAATGCTAATAAACTAATGAACCGTTTATTATTTGATGGTTTTGAAAATTTTGGCTTGCGTATTTCTGAAATCGATGGAGGAAGCTTAAGAAATGCTATTCCTAGAGAAAGTAAAGCTATTGTTGCTATTGATGCTATTCATGAAGAGGCTTTTGTAACTGAAATGGCAGATTATGTCAAGGAGATTAAGACAGAACTGAAAACTATGGAACCAGATTTAGAGATTGAAGTTTCTAAAACTGAAACTCCTAAAAAGATTATGGATTTAGGGGTTCAGGAAGGTTTAACAAGAGCGTTATATGCCGCATTAAATGGGGTGTATAGAATGAGTGCAGATATTCCGGATTTGGTTGAAACATCTAATAATGTTGCTAGAGTGATTGTAAAAGATGGACAGATAGAAATAGCATGTCTTACACGTTCTTCGGTTGAAAGTGCCAAATGGGATTTGGCTAATATGCTACGCGCAACTTTTGAATTGACTGGTTGCGAGGTAGAATTCTCTGGAGATTATCCGGGTTGGGAGCCAAATATGGATTCGGCTATTTTAAAAGTATTAGATAACTTGTACCAAAAGATGAATGGAGAGAAAGCACATGTTGCTGCTTGTCATGCTGGATTAGAATGTGGAATTTTAGGTCAGAATTATCCAGATATGGATATGATAAGCTTTGGTCCAAACATTAAAGGGGCACACTCTCCAGATGAAAGAGCTCAAATATCTTCAGCTCAAAAATACTGGAAATTTGTTTTAGAAATTTTAAAGCAGATTCCTAAGAAGTAAATTGAAATTTAATTAGAATTAAAAAAAGAAAAAGCAGCTCCATTGAGCTGCTTTTTTACTCTATATACTATAAGGGAACAGAGTTTTATTCTGCTATTCCCATGATTTCTAAATCGAAAACTAGATTGCTGTTTGGAGGAATTGGACCCATGCCATTTGCTCCATAACCTAAATAACTTGGAATAAATACGCGGGCTTTATCTCCAACATTCATGTTAAGCATGGCTTCTCTAAAACCAGGAACTAAGCTTGCCGTTTCATTATAAATCATAGGGAATGGTTTGTAACCACCTTGAGTGTCTCTTTGTTCGTTATACTGGTTGTGCTCTTTAGCAACTTCAGCCCAAGAGGTGTCAAATAAGCGTCCATCTTCAAAATAACCAGCATAATTCACCAATACTTTTTGAGAAGAATTTGGTTTAACTGCAGCCTCATCTTGTTTAGTAAATAGCATGACCACACCTGTGTCTAAATTTTTAACTGTACCACCTAAATCGGCGTTTTTAGTTAAGAAAGTTTCAGAAGCTACTTTAGCACTTTCCTTAATTTTTTGAGCTTCTTCTTCTTTTAATTGTTTTTGTCTTTCTTCAACTTTAGGTAATTCTTCAATGTAGGCTTTAGCAGCATCAAAAGCTTCAGCATCTTTACCTTTTTTAATAATATTGATAGATTCAACAATTACCGGCTCATTTGGTTTATTTCCTTGTGGGTTTACAGCCACATTAGAAATGCTGTCTTGTACGTCTAAACCAAGTACTAATTCACCAAAAACAGCATGTCTGTTATCTAAATTAGGGGTAGGAACTTCTGTTATAAAAAACTGACTTCCATTGGTTGCAGGACCAGAGTTTGCCATAGATAAAATTCCTGGCTTATCATGTTTTAAATCAGGATGGAATTCGTCTAAAAACTTGTAACCTGGATTACCAGAACCTGTTCCTGTTGGATCTCCTCCTTGGATCATAAATTTATCAATAACTCTGTGGAAAGTTGTTCCATCATAATATCTTTTACCTTTTAATGAATCTGAAAGGTTAGGATGCGTACCTTCAACCAAAGCTACAAAATTAGCTACAGTAACAGGAACTTCCTTATAATGTAGTTTAGCGACCATGATGCCTTTGTTGGTAACAAATTCGGCGTAAAGTCCGTCTTCTAAATCAGGATATTTTTGCTGTTCGCAAGATGTGACACTTACTAGAAGCGCAAGAATTAAAATTTTCATAGTATGTTTTAAAATGTTCATTTGTTAATAAATTTTCGGTTTTAAAAATAGTGTTTTTTTGAAATTATAATTGGGGTTATTTATCAATGATAGAATTTACAGAAACCTCGCATTTTAATGGCACATTAAGACCAATTCTATTCTCGTCTCCATAATATCCAAAAGCTTTTTGTGAAGGAAACATAAAGGTTACTGTTTCTCCAGATTTCATGAGTTTTAATCCTTCTCTTAATCCAGAAAATAATTCTTGTTTATCCATAACATAGGTTTGGTTTTTTATGTCTTCTTTGGAATAAATAAGTTCGTCTGTTAAGGTTTTAACGTTATAATTAAAGTTTACAATGTCTCCGAATTCTGGAGAAATCAAGCTGTCTGCCTGTTTTACATTATAATAATACCAAAAACCATTTTCTGAAGCGATATAGTTTTCTTCAGGGTTTTCTGACATGATTTTTTTAATATAAGCTTGCTCTCTTTCGTTTAATTTAATATTTCTTTCAACAGAAGCATCTATAAAAGAACCGGACTTTGAAGATACTGGTCTTCTTGCTTCGGGCGATTTACAAGCTACTAGAAGTAGAGTACATATTAATATGGTAAGAATTTTACTCATTATTTAGGGCATTTTTATAGCTTGGTAATATACTAATAAAATTTTCAACGGTTGAAATTAAATTTAATTCGCTTTTGCCACCTGCAGCATTAGTGTGTCCTCCACCTTCAAAATGAGCTCTGGAAAAATCGTTTACAGAAAAATCTCCTTTAGAGCGTAACGATATTTTAATAATGTTATTTTGCGAATCTTCAATAAAAATAGCAGCAAAAATAATGTTGTTTAAAGAAAGTGCATAATTTACAAAGCCTTCCGTATCTCCTTTTTTAAAATTAAATTCATTCAATTCGTTTTGAGATAATGTAATATATGCCGTTCTGTACTCTGGTAAAACTTTTAAATTGCTTAAAGCTCTACCCAAGAGTTGCATACGCTCGTAACTGCTATTATCGAAAATTTGGTTGTAAATTTCTGAATGATTGGCACCATTATCAATCAAGTCTCCAGCTACTTGATGTGTTTTGCTTGTAGTGGAAGGAAATCTAAAAGAGCCAGTATCTGTTAAAATCCCAGCGTATAAACAACTTGAAATATCTGCATCTATGAGGTTTTTGTCTCCTAGCATTGATATAAAATTATAAACCATTTCGCAGGTGGAACTCATACTAACATCCGAATACATATAAGTTGCATAACTGTCTGGTTGTTGATGATGGTCTATCATGATTTTTAAAGCATCACTGGTGCTTAAAGCTTCTTCCATGTCTCCAGTTCTGTTCAAGGCATTAAAATCTAAAGTAAAAATAACGTCAGCTTGAGAAATTAAGACATCGCTTTCTTCTTTTTGAGAGTCATATTTTAAAATTTCTGATTCTCCTGGCATCCATTTTAAAAAATCTGGATAATCGTTTGGAGCAATAATTTTTACATGTTGTTTATGTTTTAAAAGAAAATGATATAAGCCTAAAGTAGAGCCAATAGCGTCTCCATCTGGATTTTTATGTGGAACAATAACTATTTTTTTAGGTGTTTTTAATAGCTGTTTTATCTTTGTAATCTCATCTTTTTTCATAGGGAACGAAGATACAATTTTTTAATATGCGATTTTGATGTTTTTTTATGGAAAAGCATTACTTTTGCACCCAAATTAAAAAAAAATAAAATGGCAACTAACAGAACATTTACAATGCTTAAGCCTGATTCAGTAGAAAAAGGACACATTGGCGCAATTTTAGAAAAAATTAATGCTTCAGGTTTTAGAATCGTAGCAATGAAATTAACACAAATGACAACAGCAGATGCTGAAGAATTTTATGCAATCCATAACGAAAGACCTTTCTTTGGAGAATTAGTAGAATATATGACTCGCGGTCCTATTGTAGCTGCTATTTTAGAAAAAGAAAATGCAGTTGAAGATTTTAGAACTTTAATTGGTGCTACAAACCCTGCTGATGCTGCTGAAGGTACTATAAGAAAATTATATGCTGCTTCTATTGGAGAAAATGCTGTTCACGGAAGTGATAGTGATGAGAATGCTGCCATTGAAGGTGCTTTTCATTTTTCTGGAAGAGAAATGTTTTAATTTAAAGCAGTCCTAAATATTTTATAATCAAGCCTGAAAATTAAATTTTTCAGGCTTTTTTTATTTTTTTTATTCTAAATTCGCTCCACAAAAAAATGACTAATGAAAAAAGTAATCATGCTTTTGGTTGGTTTCGTGATGATTAGCTCAGTGGCTTTCTCTCAAAACATGCAAGAAGCTATTAAGAAATTAGAAACAAAAACAAATGCTAAAATTTCTGTAAACTTAAACGGCATAGCAGAATTTATTAAATTTCCGGCTACCAATCCTTTAGAGTTAGAGGGGCTTACCATTCAATCTAAGGTGGCTTCGTTTTTAGAATTAAATAAAGATTTATTTCCTTATCAAAATTTAGATAACACTTTTAAGTTTGGCACAGTTAAGATAGATAGTTATGGGTTTAAACATATTACTTTAACACAGCATAAAAATAATGTGCCTGTTTTTGATGGTGAGTTACGTTTTCATTTTGATGATAATAATAAGTTGACCGCTATTAATGGAAATTATATTCCAAGTATAAAAACTCATTCAGAACCTTCAATTAGTGTTTCAGAAGCAAATAGTATTGCATTAGAAACTGTAAATAAACAAGAGGTTAATAACTCAGGAGTTGCGTTATTTGCTTTTGATACCAACATGTATCTATTTCAAAAAGGGTTGATTGATAATACCTTTGGAGCTACTTATTTGGTTTATGAAGTTGAGGTTAGAAACGATGCCGATGTTAGAGAATATGTTTATGTAAATGCACATTCTGGTGAAATAACAGAGCAATTTACTGGAATGGCTCATGCTTTAGATAGAATTGTTTACGAAAATAACACCTCAAATATTGTTTGGCAAGAAGGAGATGCATTTCCTGGAACGTTGAATATTTGGCAACAAAACGAAGTTGCAGCATCAGAACATATGTATAATTTTTTCAATAATGCTTTTGGATACGTGTCATATGATGGTGCAGATGCCCAAATGAGAACCATAAATAATAACCCATATATCTCATGTCCAAATGCTAATTGGAATGGAGTTACAGCAAATTATTGTAACGGAACAGCTTCCGATGATGTAATTGCACACGAATGGGGACATGCTTACACAGAATATACTAGTGGTTTAATTTATGCCTACCAATCTGGAGCTATGAACGAAGCATACTCTGATATTTGGGGAGAAACCATAGATTTACTTAATAACTATGAAGACGCAGACGATGATCAATCGTTAAGAACGGCTTGCTATAGTTCAGATAGATGGAGAATGGGTGAAGATGCTACTGCTTTTGGTGGAGCTATTAGAGATATGTGGAGCCCACCATGTAATGGAGATCCTGGAAAATTAACCGATAGCCAATATTATTGTGGAGATGGAGATGGAGGAGGAGTTCATTCTAATTCTGGAATTCCAAATCATACCTATGCACTTTTAGTAGATGGCGGAATATATAATGGACAAACCATTACGGGTATTGGTTTTACAAAAGCGGCTCATATATTTTGGAGAGCTCAAAGCGAATATCTAACTGCTACTAGCGATTTTTATGCCTTAGCAGATGCTTTAGACGCTTCTTGTTCAGATTTATTAGGAATTAATTTAGAAGGTTTAAGTACTGCAGCTCCAGTAGGACCTTCTGGTGAAATAATCACAGCTGCAGATTATACGCAATTAATAAACACTTTAATCGCCATAGAATTAAGAGAAGAAAATGGTTGTGGATTTGTTCCACTTCTTGCAGCAACAACAGATCCTTGTGATGCTGCTATAAATGCTCCAATATTTTTAGAAGACTGGGAATCTGGAATAAACGATTGGACATTATCTCAAATTGCAACGAATCCGGAAACTTGGGAAGATAGAGATTGGATTATTGATGTCGATTTGCCAAATGGGAGAGATGGTCAAGCTATTTTTGGAGCAGATCCTATCAATGGAAATTGTTCAACCTCTTTACAGAATGGGATTATTAGGTTAGAAAGCCCACTAATTACTATTCCTGATCAATTAACTGGAGAATTTGAAATGACATTTATGCATTATATTTCTACTGAAGACAGTTGGGATGGAGGTAATATAAAATATAGTTTAGACGGAAGTCCGTGGGCAATTTTGCCAACAGCTGCTTTTACTGCAAATGCGTATAATGGTTTTATTAACGGAGTTAGTGAAGGAAATGATAATCCATTGGAAGGAGAACCTGCGTTTACAGGATCAGATGGAGGTTCTACTTCTGGGAGTTGGGGTAGAAGTTATATTAATTTATCCGATTTAGGCGTAACGGCCAATTCTACAATTCAATTTAGATTTGAACTTGGTACAGATGGCTGTAACGGAAGAGAAGGTTGGTATTTAGATGATATTTCTGTTTATAATTGCGAAATGACTCTGTCGGTTACAGATTTTGAAGATTTGCAAAACGATATTAAAGTTTACCCAAATCCTTCAAATGGAGAGTTTACACTTAAAAATTTAAATAATATTGAGTTAGTAAAAGCGGAAATTTTTGATATCAATGGAAGATTAATTAAAACTATCGATCTTTCATACAGTCAAAATCTTCAAATTATAGACATGAAGCAGGCTGATGCAGGTATTTATTTTATGAATGTACATGCTAAAAACGCAACACAAGTATTAAAGCTTATCAAGCAATAATATAGTTTCTATAAAATAAAAAACCCACAACTTGATGTTGTGGGTTTTTTTGTTCTAAAAAGATAAGCATATATATTAGATAACTTTTACGTTTATTGCGTTTAATCCTTTTTTGCCTTCTGTTAATTCGAATTCAACTTCATCGCCCTCGCGAATTTCATCGATTAATCCTGAAATGTGTACAAAATGCTCTTTGTTTGAACCTTCTTCTATGATGAATCCAAATCCTTTGGCATCGTTGAAGAACTTAACTGTTCCTTTACTCATAATAAATTTTTATTAAATTAATTACTAGATATAAGGCAAACATTATGCCAAGAATATTATGTGCTTATTAAAAAAATATCTTATCGTAAGACTATTTTCTTAATTACGTCTTTTCCAAGAGATTCATTTAACATGGAAATAATTTTTTCCTTACCATAACTAAGTTCTTCTCTTAGCACACTAGAGCTTAATTGTACGTATAGTGTGTCGTTTTTTAATTGAATATCTGTCGTGTAATTATTTACACCATTTCCCATCATGTCTCTCCAGGTGTCTTGTACATTAACGACATCTAAACCATATTCTAGCTTATTGGTTTCAACAAATTCTTTTAAAGCATCTGCAATGCTAATATGTTCGTTGTTTCTTTTTGCCATGTTTTTGAATTCTTATTTTGTGATGTCTATAGGTGTAAATTTCTTATATAAAAATACAGCTTTATTTTTATTTATAACTTTAAGTTGCTCATTTGTTGCTAACAAAACAGTTTCTTTCCAAGTGTCGAATGGAGTTTTATAATATAAGTTTAAACTATCGTTTTCAACTTTAATTGTAAATTGTTCTGTGTCTTTAGAAGTTTCATAAGTACCATCGAAACCGGGTTTTAACTTTATTCTAAAACCAGCCATACTATCTAAAACCTCAATATAATCTACAGTATCATTATATGTGTATTTTTTTTTGCTGCCATCTGGTAATTGTACTTCTTCAATTTCCCAATAGCCTTCAAGATGCTCAATGTATGTGTTTGGGTCTTTAGAACAGCTGTTAAATATTAGCAGACTTAAAACTGCGATGAGATATTTTGAGTTCATAATGGAATCAGGTTTAAGATTCAAAGTTCAAAAAAAATGAATTAAGTAACAAGTAGAATGATATAAGAATCTAAACTAAACAGTTTATTTATCTTTCTTACATGGCTTTATAGTTTAAATATCTCATAAGCTTGATGCACTTGTTTTACAGCTTTTTCGGTTCTTTCTGCATGAGTATCGCTAATGAAAATCTGACCAAAATTTTCGTTGTCAACCAATTTTAGTATTTGAGACACTCTGTTCTCGTCTAGCTTATCAAAAATATCATCCAGTAACAAAATAGGATTTTCGCCACTTTGGGCTTTAATAAAATCGAATTGCGCTAATTTTAATGCAATTAAAAAAGATTTTTGTTGTCCCTGACTACCAAATTTCTTTATGGGATGATTTTCAATTTCAAAAACCAAATCATCTTTATGGATACCAACACTTGTGTACTGTAAAGCCTTATCTTTATTAATGGAATTCTTTAATAATATTTCTAGTTGCCCTTGGTTTAAATCGCTATTGTAAATTAAACTAACATCTTCATTTCCATTGCTAATAGCGTTGTATCGTTCTTTAAAGATAGGAATAAAAGTCTTTAAAAAAGCTTGTCTTTTTTCAAAAACAACATGTCCATAATCATTAAGCTGTTTGTTGTAAATATTTAATGTATCCGCATTAAAAGTATTGTTTAGGGCAAAATATTTTAATAAAGAATTTCTTTGAACAAGAATCTTATTATAATTTATTAAGGTATTTAGATAGGTTTTATCGCTTTGAGAAATTACACTATCAATAAATTTTCTACGGGTTGTACTGCCTTCAGTAATTAAATCTCTATCTGCTGGCGAAATTATAACAAGAGGTAAAAACCCAATATGATCACTAAATCTATCGTAATTTTTGCTATTGCGTTTAATTATTTTTTTCTGACCCTTTTTTAAGCTAACAACAATTTTTTCTTTTTTATCTGCTTTTTCATAGTCTCCATTAATTACAAAAAAGCTTTCGTCATGTCTTATGTTTTGAGAAGCAATTGGGTTAAAATAGCTTTTTCCAAAGGATAAGTGATATATGGCATCGAGCACATTCGTTTTACCAACACCATTGTTTCCAACAAAACAATTAATCTTGTGGTTAAACTCAAAAGACTGACTTTCAAAATTTTTATAGTTGAGTAATGAAAGTGATTTTAAAATCATAAAAAAGTAACTTAAATACGGTTTTGAATTTCTAAAAGAATAAGTTGTGCAAATTATTGAAAAATAACAAATAAATAGGCTTTTATATATGAAGAAAAATCATATTTTTGCTCCGCATTAATTTAAAGAATATGGCAACTTACAAGAAAAGAGGATACAAACCAGCTAATAAAGAAGAAAAGGAGCACGATATTGTTGATAATTCAACAACTGCTGAAGTTTTTAATACATTAGATGAGTCGGCTTCAAAAACGGAAGACTGGGTTATTGCTAATCAAAAATACATTTTTATAATTATTGGAGTTGTAGCGGCTGTTGTGTTAGGATATTTAGGGTTTAACGAATTTGTTGCTAAACCAAAACAAAGCGAAGCATCGAATGAAATGTTCCATGCTCAAAAATATTTTAATCAAGCTGTAACTGGTACACAAAAGGACTCACTTTATACTCTAGCATTAAATGGAGGAGAAGGAAAACTAGGGATGATAGATATAGCATCTGAATATAGTGGAACTCCTGCAGCTAATTTAGCAAACTATTATGCTGGAATGGCTTATTTAAACTTAAAAGATTATAAAAATGCAGTAACGTATTTAAGTGATTTTTCTAGTAAAGATTTAGTTTTAGCTCCTATGGCTAAAGGTAGTATTGGTGATGCTTTTGTACAGTTAAACCAACCAGAAGATGCTCTAGATTACTATGAGCAAGCTGCTAAATTAAGAACAAACGATTTTACAACACCTTTGTATTTATATAAAGCTGGTATTATTGCTTTAGAATTAGGTAAAGCAGATAAAGCGCTTACTTATTTTAATAATATTAAAGAAAACTATGCGTCTTCTACTGAAGCATCTAATATTGATGTGTTTATAGGAAAAGCACAAGTGTTGGCTAATAAATAATTTCTCCGTTAATCGGAAAGAACACATGGCAACAGAGAACAAAAATTTATCTGAATACGATAAAACTACAATCCCAAGCGCGAAAAATTTTCGGTTTGGGATTGTTGTTTCAGAATGGAACGATACCATAACAGAAGGATTGTTTAAAGGTGCTTATACCGCATTATTAGATAACGGAGTAGATCCAAATAACATTCTACGATGGGATGTGCCTGGGAGTTACGAACTTATTTTTGGTTGTAAAAAGATGCAAGAAAAAGATGTTGATGCAGTGATTGCTATTGGAAGTGTCATTCAAGGAGAAACCAAGCATTTCGATTTTGTGTGTGAAGGAGTCTCTCAAGGTATCAAGGATCTGAACATACTTCATGATATTCCTGTTATTTTTTGTGTATTAACAGACAATAATCTACAGCAAGCCATCGATCGATCTGGTGGTAAACATGGAAATAAAGGTACAGAAGCTGCTATTGCTGCTATCAAGATGGCTGTTTTAAATAAGCTGTAAAAAAAGTGTATCTACTCCAGTAATAAAAAGGATAAATCCTACTTCTTACTTTTTTAAAAAATTCTGTATTGATTTTGCAATCATTAGCGATATTTTAGCCTATGAATGTTAACAATTTTTGGCATTTGAAAGCCTGTTATTCTTTGTTTTTTAAGTATTTTTGAAACATATCAAAGGATTATACTCGTGGCTATATTCAAAAAGAATAGACAATTTAATATCAAACCTAAATATCAAAAGGACACTGATGCAAGTCAGGAGAAAGATATTCAGTCAAAATGGCACGAATTAAAACAAGCAAGAACACGAAAAAGTAGTATTTTAACCTCACCATGGTATATGGTCTTGTTTTTGATAGTTCTTTTAGTGCTTTGGTATTTTTTAAGTGGTTATGAATAGACGATTGTATGGGGATTTTTAAAACAAGAAAAAATAAAACGTATAGTTATACACCTAGACATTATAAAGGTGAAGGCAATCCGTATGAAATAAAACATAAGTTCGACGATTTTAGAACAACGGTTGGAAGTAATAAAGGATTAAAAAATAAGCTTGTTACAGCTCTTAATGATTATAAAAATAATCAAGATAAAACGGCAAATAAACGAGTTTTAATAATTATTGGAATTTTAGTTTTAATCTTCCTTTTTATTATTGAATTCGATTTATCCATCTTCTTTTAAAAGCGCTCATGTCAGATATTATTCAGTTATTACCAGATCATGTAGCTAACCAAATAGCAGCAGGAGAAGTTGTACAACGTCCAGCCTCTGTTGTTAAAGAGCTTTTAGAGAACGCTATTGATGCCCACGCAACTATTATAAAACTACTTGTTAAAGATGCAGGAAAAACTTTAGTTCAGGTTATTGATAATGGTTCAGGAATGAGCGTTACAGATGCCAGATTAAGTTTTGAGCGTCATGCCACTTCAAAAATACGTTCTGCAGAAGATTTATTCCAATTACACACTAAAGGCTTTCGAGGTGAAGCTTTAGCTAGTATTGCTGCTATTGCTCATGTAGAATTAAAAACCAAACAAGAGCAGGATGAGGTTGGAACACAAATAGTTATTGAAGGTAGCGAAGTGGTTTCTCAAGACGTTATAGTAACTACAAAAGGCACATCGATAGCAGTAAAAAATTTATTTTTTAATATTCCTGCCAGACGTAATTTTTTAAAATCTAATCAGGTGGAAACGCGTCATATTATTGACGAATTTCATAGAGTTGCTTTAGCACATCCAAACATTCAATTTGTAATGTATCATAATGGAAGTGAGTCTTTCAATCTTCCAGAAAGTAATTATAGACAACGAATAGTAAATATCTTTGGTGCTAAAACTAACGAAAAATTAGTTCCAGTAAATGAAGAAACCGAAGTGCTAAAAATTTCAGGATTCGTTGGAAAGCCTGAGTATGCTAAGAAAACCAGAGGTGAACAATTCTTTTTTGTAAACAATAGATTTATAAAAAGCGCTTATTTAAATCATGCTATTACATCGGCTTTTGAAGGGCTTTTAAAAGACAACACGCATGCTAGTTATTTTTTAAATTTAACGGTAAATCCTCAAACTATAGATATAAATATTCACCCTACTAAAACAGAAATTAAATTTGACGATGAACATACGCTCTATGCCATTTTAAGAGCTTCAGTAAAACATAGTTTGGGACAATTTAATATTGCTCCTGTTTTAGATTTTGAAAGAGATGCTAATCTAGATACTCCTTACAATTATAAGGATGTTCATAATCCAAGTGTCCCAAATATAGAGTTTGATAGAAGTTTTAATCCGTTCAAAGAAAAAACCGTTTCGGGGAAGCAAATTACTGCATTTAAAAAACAAACGCCAGCTAATTGGGATAGTTTGTATGTAGGATTAGAATCAAAAGGCACTCAAACACAAAAGGATTTTTCTAGTGTGCAATTTGAAAGTGAAGAACAAACGGGCTCTATTTTTGGAGATCATACACAGGTTGAAAAGAAGCAAACCACATTTCAAATTCAAAATAAATATATTATTAGCACTATTAAATCAGGGATTTTAGTAATTGATCAACATCGCTCACATCAACGTGTACTCTATGAAGATTTTCTTAAGAATATGACCATAAAAGAAAGCATGAGTCAGCAATTACTATTTCCTGTTCAGTTGCATTTTTCACCTCAAGAAATTGAGATTATTAATCAAGTAAAAGAAGATTTAGAACATACAGGGTTTTTGTTTTCAGAAATTACATCAGATCATATTGAAATTTCAGGAGTACCTGTTCATGTTCCTGAAAGTGAGGTTTCGGTAATCTTAGAGCAGTTAATTAGCGATATTGAAAATGAAGTTCCAGATAGTAATTTTAGTCCAACAGATTTATTAGCAAAATCGATGGCAAAAAGCCTGGCAGTAAAGACTGGGCAATTTCTTTCTGTACAAGAGCAAGAACATTTGGTAAACAGTCTATTTGGTTGTAAAGAACCTAATATGTCGCCAACAAATAAAACAACGTTTATAACGTTGGGTGTAGATGAATTAGATAAAAAATTTATATAAGTACTTTGTCTTATGATGAATAATATTACAGATACTGTAAAACATTTGATTATTATTAATGTAATCATGTTTATTGGAACCCTTGCTATTGGTGGTCAGGCCTTTGGTGAAAACACGTTGTTTTACGATTGGTTTGCCCTTCATTTTCCAAAAAATGCAGCCTTTCAACCTTGGCAGATAATTACACACATGTTTATGCATGGAGGATTTATGCATATTTTCTTTAATATGTTTGCACTTTGGATGTTTGGTACTGCTGTAGAAAGTCAATTGGGAAGTAAAAAATTTCTATTTATTTATATTTCTGCAGGATTGGGAGCCGTATTATTTCAATTAGGATTTTATTATTTTAATTACTTACCAGGTTATAACGAATTGATTAATGGTGGTTTGTCTAAAGATATGGTGGTTCAAGCTTTAAATACAGGTCAAACTACTGGTGGTGTAACCCAAAGTCAATTGGTAATATTAAAAGATCTTTTCCAAATATATCACGCTTCTATGGTTGGGGCTTCAGGTTGTATAATGGGAATTTTAGCAGCTTTCGGAATGATGAACCCTGAAGCCAAATTGATGCTTATTTTTTTACCAATCCCCATAAAAGCTAAATATTTTATTCCTGGAATTATTCTTCTAGATGTTATTTCAGCTTTAACTGGACAATCATTTTTTAGCCCGAGTAATACTGCTTATATGGCCCACATTGGAGGTGCTTTAACAGGGTTTATAATTATGTGGTATTGGAAAAAAACACAGTTTAATAAAAACCGGTGGAACTAAAGAATGACAACGCTTAATAAAGATATACAAGACAAACTGCAGAACTTAAATGTGTTCGAAAAAATAATTGGAATCAACCTCATTATCTTTTTTGTTGGTTTAATTATTAAAGTAGTTTTTTCAATGGGCTCTAGCCTAAGTTGGCTAGAACTACCAAGCGATTTTATGGATTTTATTTTAAAACCATGGAGCCTTATTTCTTACGGATTTACACATTACGATTTTTGGCATATCCTATTTAATATGCTTTGGTTGTACTTTATTGGACGCATGTTTATGAATATGTTTTCGGTAAAAATGAGTTTAAATGTTTATTTCTTAGGAATTATTACTGGAGGTATATTGTTTTTATTTGGCTATAATGTATTTCCAGGTTTTTTTGAAGGGAGTAGCCGACTTGTTGGTGCTTCAGCAGGTGTTAGAGCATTACTAATATTTTTATGTGCTTATATGCCAAATATGGAAGTGCGCTTTTTTACTTTCAATTTAAAACTGTGGTATGTTGGCGCTGCAATTGTAGCTTTTGATGTGCTTGGGCTTTTTGGATTAAATGCTGGTGGAAATCTCGCGCATATAGGTGGTGCTTTGCTAGGATATTTCTATGCTATCCAATTAAAAAAAGGAACAGATATAGGAAAAGGCTTCGAAAAATGGATGGATTGGTTTGCAGGTTTGTTTAAAAAATCTAATAAATCGCCTCTAAAAACCGTTCATAAAAAGAAGTCTCAGAAAGTTGCTGGTTTTTCTAAAGATGAATTTAACGAGTTTAATAAGCAGAAAAAAATCGATCTCATTCTAGATAAAATTAGTAAAAGTGGTTACGATAGTTTAACTAAAGAAGAGAAAGAGTTTTTGTTTAAAGCAGGTAAATAATAGATTGTACATATGAAAAACCTAAAGCTTATCGATAAATTCATTTATGTGATTAATGCTTTAGTGGCAACCATGCTTTTGCTTTCGTATGTGCTTCCTTATTTTCCTCCAAAAACGTTTGCTTTGCTTTCTGTTTTAAGTTTGGGTGTGCCTTTTTTAATTTTAACTAATGTGCTTTTCTTTATTTATTGGTTGATAAAACTCAAAAAGCAACTCATTACTTCCTTAGTTGTTTTAATTATTGGATATTTTACTTTGGGATCTTTTTATAAGTTCTCGTCATCAGATTTGGAACCTGATAAAACCGATTTATCGGTTATGAATTATAATGTGCGTTTGTTTAATCTTTACGATTGGATTCCAGAAAAAGGCATTGAAACAAAAATGGTAGATTTTATAAAATCAAAATCTCCAAATGTGCTTAGTTTACAAGAATATCATCCTCATAAAAACATAGATTTATCCTTTTATAAATACAAATTTGAAAAACTGTCTGGAAATAAAGTGAAATATGGACAGGCTATTTTTTCGCAATATCCCATAATTCATTCTGGTTCTGTAGAATTCCCAAATACTTCTAATAATGCCATTTTTGCAGATATTGTTAAAGATGAAGATACCATTAGAATTTATAATGTTCACTTGCAATCTCTTAAAATAGATGCTAATGTTGAAAAACTAAAACAAGAAGATTCCGAATGGATTTTAAAACGTGTGGAACAAACCTTTAAAATGCAGCAATTACAAACCGAAATATTTTTAAAACACAAAGAATCAAGTCCGTATAAAATGATTATTTGTGGCGATTTCAACAACTCTGCTTTTTCTTATGTTTATAAAGAGATTAAAGGCAATTTAAAAGATGCCTTTAAAATGGCAGGAAATGGTTTTGGAAGAACTTACGATTTTAAATTTTTTCCCATAAGAATAGATTTTATTTTTGCTCAAAAGGAGTTTGAAGTCACAGACTTTAAAACTTTCGATAATAAATATTCAGATCATTATCCTCTTTTAGCAACTTTTAAACTTCATCCATAACTTAACAAAAATGAATTGGATTTTATTAATTATAGCTGGATTGTTCGAAGTGGCTTTTGCAGCCTGTTTAGGCAAAGCAAAAGAAACTACAGGAAATGAAATGATTTTATGGTATGCGGGTTTTATTGTTTGTTTAACTATAAGTATGTTTTTACTTGTTAAAGTCACTCAAGAATTACCTGTTGGCACTGCGTATGCTGTTTGGACAGGAATTGGAGCCGTTGGAACTGTGCTTGTTGGGATTTTTGTGTTTAAAGAACCAGCTAGTTTCTGGAGAGTCTTCTTTCTATTTACTTTAATAACGTCTATTGTAGGTTTGAAATTTGTTTCAAATTAAAACTACATCAACATGCAATCTACAGAATCGGCAATGATGTGAATAACCAAGCCTAAACCAATTAATCTTGTTTTCTTAGGAAGTAATAAAAGCACATAAACTACCATGGCGTAATAACTGTGTAATGGATGAAAATTAATACTACATCTATTTGGATCAAACATGGGAGTAGCAAGTAAATGATCTAAGTCTATTAGCATACCACAAATCATGATAAGATAAGCCATTTTCCATTGTTTTTTAAAAAAGAAAATGGCAACTGCTAAAGGCAATAAAAAGTGTATCCCATAATGTACAATAGGTTGCAACATTATATATGTTTGAATTGATTTTCTAAATAAATTGAAGCATTAGGACCTTCGTTAAATAACAAATCTAAAACACTTAAATTTGATATAAAACCATGCTTATCGTTAAATACTTGCATGTAAAAATCGAAGTTATATAATGGCTCTTTTCTAGCGTTTGTTAAATGTCTAAAATCGGTTTTACCTTCTAACGATTTCTCATAGATTTTAGTTTTAGAACTATTTAATTCTAGTTGTAAACAATCGAAAATCACATCCAAACAAGCCATGTTAAAATCTAAAAGTTTTTCTGCTTTTTTAGTGAAAAGAGGTTGGAAATCATCTTCGTAAAACTCAAAGAAAGGAGATGTCCTATAAGCTGTTTCTATAGATTTCCAATGAATGGCTTGCCAGCTTTCATTATTGTAAATCTTAATATCTCGATATTTTTGTCTTTCTTTTTGGGTGTGGATAATAGGAATACTTAACTGTAAATTCCCATTAGCTCCATAAATATACGTTCTGTTTCTATAGGTTTGCTTTTGATAGTTATCGTCCATTTCAAACGTTACTTGGTCTGATTGAACCATAGCAGCAACATGTGCAATGTTTGGAAAATATGTTGGATGGATTAAAACGTCCATTAGTTTAGTTGTTTGAAGTTAGGTTTTTTTAAAATATTCAGCCAAACGTCTTTAAGCCTAACAACTAACTATTTGCTTTTTTATGCTTTCTCCACTTGTTAAAACCGAATAAAACAGCTAATGCAATTAAAAACGGAATTATATAAGATACAGGTTTTCCACTTCCGTGAACCGTAGTGAAAAATCTGTCCCAACGTGGTTTTCCAAATCTATCCCAACTCATCCAGATAAATACTGGTTTTCCTACCACATGGTCAAATGGTACAAATCCCCAAGATCTAGCATCTTGAGAGTTATGACGGTTGTCTCCCATCATCCAGTAGTAATCGTTTTTAAAAGTATAAGAGGTTGCTACTTCTCCATTAATAAAAATTTGATTTCCCTTTATTTGAAGTGTATTATTCTCATATTCTGTAATAACTCTTTTATATAAAGGCAAAACATTTAAATCTAAATCAATTGTTGCACCAGCTTCAGGGATGTAAAGTGGACCAAAAAAATCATTGTTCCAATGGTAGTTTGGATCGTGAGGAAACACGCTAGCTTCACGCTGTCCTTTTTCTCGTTTTAAAGATTCGACACTTGCAACGTTTGGATGATCTTTAAACTGATTTAAGGTCTCATCTGTTATTCCAGGAAAATAACTTATAGAATAATCTTGATTGTATTGTGGCAAATCAGTAATATCATATCTTTTAGTTAATTGATCGTTATTGAAAGGACCGTTTTTAGTTTCAATTTTATAAGAAAACTGCAGTTTAGCTCTATCTGGTAATTCATTTTGTTTCCCATTAATATAAACATAACCATCTCGAACTTCTAGTGAATCTCCAGGTAATCCAACGGCACGTTTTACATAGTTTGTTTTCTTATCGATAGGTTTATAGCGATTTCTATCTGTATAACGCATATTTAGCATGGTATCTACAGGCCAGTTAAACACAACAATATCATTGCGCTTTATGTTTTGAAAACCAGGAATACGCATATAAGGTAAAGACAGCTTATTAACAAAGGCTGTGTTTTTTTTCTCTAAATGATCGTTATACAAATAAGATTTCTTTTTTATAAAAGGAATGGTATCATGAACCATTGGTGCAGCAATAGTAGTCATTGGTACTCGAGGCCCATAATGAAATTTACTTACAAAGAGAAAATCTCCTACCAATAAGGATTTCTCTAATGATGATGTTGGAATGGTATAAGGTTGAATAAAATATGTATGGACAATGGTAGCAGCTACAATAGCAAAAAGAATGGAACTCACCCAATCTCCTGCTGAAGTTCGAGGGTGTAAACTTCTGTCTTTAACATGTTCAAGATCTAAAACATAATTAAGGTAATAATTATAAAAGCCTAAGGTTAAGATTGCCAGAACAGTATCTTTTGTCGTGTTTTTTCCAAAACTTCTAGCAGTTTCAACCCAAACTACAGGAAACATTATAAGATTTACAATAGGTAAGAAAAGTAAAATAGTCCACCACCAAGGTCTATTAATTATTTTCATTAAAATAACAGCATTGTAAACTGGAACAAAAGCTTCCCAAGCTTGTCTACCAGCTTTTATATATAATTTCCAAGTTCCTAATCCATGAATTATTTGAATAATTATTAGGAAAATAAACAATTGCGTTAAGGTCATAGTTTTGTCTTTTGTTTTTTTATTAGTGCAAAATCACTAAAAAATGTTACTTATTATGTAAGTGTTAACCAATATTTAACACATCATTCATGGTGAAAACTCCTGTTTTTCCCACAATCCATTCTGCAGCTACAATAGCTCCAAGAGCAAACCCTTCTCTAGTGTGCGCTGTGTGTGTTATGGTTATAGTATCTGTTTTACTTGTATAGTCTATAGCATGTGTTCCAGGAACATTTTCTAATCGTTTGGCTGTAATAGGAATGCTATTTTCCTTGGTTTTGTTTAGTAGCCATTTGTTGTATTCTTGATGTTCTGATATAATTCCTTCTGCCAAGGTTATAGCTGTGCCACTTGGTGCATCTAGCTTTTGCGTATGATGAATTTCTTCAATAGAAACCTGATATTGTTTCAATTGGTTCATCATTTTTGCTAGATGTTTGTTTAGTTCAAAAAAAATGTTGACTCCTAAGCTAAAATTTGAAGCATAAATAAAAGAGCCCTTATTTTCAAGACAAAGTTGTACAGCATGTTCGTAATTATTTAACCAGCCTGTTGTTCCAGAAATAACAGGAACTCCTGATTTTAGACACTTTGCAATATTAAAAAAGGCAGCTTTTGGTACGCTGAAGTCAATAGCAACATCAGCTTGAGAAATATCGTAACCATCCTCATCATTGGTTTTTATTACAATTTCATGTCCACGTCGTAAAGCAATTTCTTCAATTGTTTTACCCATTCTTCCATAACCAAGCAATGCAATTTTCATGAACTAGAATTTGAAATTTAATGTTAGACCTAGATCTCCGGTATTATCGTATTCATTTAATTTATAATGAGGTTTTAGAGATAAGTTATCATCTACATTATATTGAAGTAAATGTGCATCTACATTGGCATCAATAATGTTTAAGGCGTAAATAGCGATGGTAACCAATAGCGAAATTTCTCTGTTTCTACCAAAGTTTTTTTGTGCTTCCTGTAAGCCATCTGTAGTAACGGTTCCAAAAAACTCATCATCTTCAAAACCGGCTAATCGTCTTTTATAGGCATCTCTATAACGGTTGTATTCTTTGTTGTTATCTATGTAGAAATAAAGTCCAACTCCCAAACCAGCATAGACAATAGGTATTTTCCAGTATTTTTTATTGTAAGCTTGGCCTAAACCAGGTAGGACAGCAGAATAGAAAGCAGCACGAGCAGGAGATAAAGGGTCTATAGGGTCTTGAATTATAGATCCTGCTTCCACAACCAACTCTTCTGTTGGAATGTTGTTTTCGTTCTTTTTCTTATCTTTTTTCTTGTCTTCTTGTGCAACAGTAGATAGACAAAACACAAGAAAAAAAACAGCTAGTATGACAAGTTTATTTGGCACCCTTTATTAGTTTTAACATACGTTTAAAATCTTCTTCGGAATGAAATGGAATTGTAATATTCCCTTTGCCATTCTTAGAAACTTTAACGCTAATTTTATGTCCAAAGTATTCAGAAAAATCTTGAGTTCCTTTTTTTATGAAATTGGGGATTTCTAGTTTTTCTGGAACCTCTATTGTTTTCTTGTTTTGGTAGGTCTTAACCAAAGCTTCTGTGTCTCTAACAGATAATTTGTTTGAAATAATTTTTTCGTAAATATCAAGTTGAATGTTTTGATCTTCAATATTGATGATGGCTCTTCCATGACCCATGGAAATAAAACCATCTCTCATACCAGTTTGAATAATAGGATCTAACCTTAATAAACGTAAATAATTAGCAATGGTTGAGCGTTTTTTTCCAACACGTTCACTCATTTGCTCTTGCGTTAAGTTAATTTCATCAATTAATCTTTGGTAAGATAAAGCAATTTCAATTGGATCTAAATCTTGACGTTGAATATTTTCAACCAAAGCCATTTCTAAAGATTCTTGATCATTTGCAATACGAATGTATGCTGGAATGGTTTTTAAGCCAATTAATTTGGAAGCTCTAAAACGTCTTTCTCCAGAAACTAATTGAAACTTATTAAATTCAAGCTTCCTAACAGTTATTGGTTGAATAACACCTAATTCTTTGATAGAAGATGCTAGTTCTAATAAAGTTTCTTCATTAAAATTAGTTCTTGGTTGAAACGGGTTGATATCAATAGTTTCTATGTCTAATTCAACAATACTACCAATAACCTTATCTGCATTTTTATCTTGTACAGATGATATGTCGTTTGAAGGGTCTTTTAAAAGAGCCGATAATCCTCTTCCTAAAGCCTGTTTTTTTGTTGCCTTCGCCATTTTTAGGAGTTTTTAATAATAAGTTCTTTTGCCAAACTTAAGTAATTAGAAGCGCCTTTGCTACTTGCGTCATAGTTTATAATACTTTCTCCATAGCTTGGAGCTTCACTTAAACGAACATTTCTTTGAATAATGGTTTGAAATACCATATCGTTAAAATGCTTTTGGACTTCTTCAACCACTTGATTGGATAGACGTAAACGCGAATCGTACATAGTTAACAATAAGCCTTCAATATCTAAGGTTTGATTATGTATTTTTTGAACACTTTTAATGGTGTTTAAAAGTTTTCCTAAGCCTTCTAATGCAAAATATTCACATTGAATTGGAATAATTACAGAGTCTGAGGCTGTTAGGGCGTTTAATGTTAATAACCCTAGAGAAGGTGCGCAATCTATTAGAATAAAATCATAGTCATTCTTAATATCTTGTAATGCTTTTTTAAGCATATATTCACGTTCTTCCTTGTCTACTAATTCAATTTCTATAGCTACTAAATCTATATGCGATGGAATTACGTCCAGATTTGGTGAGCTGGTTTTTAAAATAGAATCTTTGGCATTGCTAGAATGTTCCAACAATTGGTAGGTACCAACGTCTACTGTATCTACATCTATTCCTAATCCTGAAGTCGCATTGGCTTGTGGGTCTGCATCTATTAAAAGTACTTTCTTTTCAAGTACTCCAAGAGAAGCAGCTAAATTTATTGAGGTTGTTGTTTTTCCAACGCCACCTTTTTGATTAGCAATTGCTATGATTTTACCCATTAATGATTTGGTTTTTTATAACCGTAAAAATACAATTATTTGTGAGTTTAAAAAACGTAACTTGTTAACAAAAAAGTCGCTTCTTCAAGCGACTTTTATCTTACTAGAAGTTTTTATTAAAAATTAAAACACATATGTTGCTTTTAATTGAAAGCCAGACATTTTATAATAACCTTCTATTCTGCTTAAGTTATCGGTAGAAACAACTTCAAATTTGTTTTCTGGTTGATATGTTAAATTAAAATCTATTTTTTGTTTTCCAAAGTGAATATATGAACCGATACCAAGGTTATAAGCTAATTTATTAGTAGAATCAAAATTTATTAATTGCGCTCCAAACACGGCATCTTGAACAGAAACACTAGACATGGAATTAAAAATAAACCCACCATTAAACCCTATGTAAGGGCTAAACGTTTTACTAATGTTATTAAAAGTATATCGTGTTCCAATCATTCCGGTGATATAAGATAGTTCAGATTTTAAATGAATTAAATTCTCACTAGAATTAAACTTTTTTGGTAAAGAATAATCTACTAAAATTATAAATCCTAAACGCTTCTCTAGCATATTTGTGTTAAAATATACCTGAGCTCCAATTACTGGTGTTCCATAATTATTAGAAACCCCTGGAGATAAATCGTCAAAAGTAGTATTTAAGAAGCTATAGCCTATATTTACACCAATTTCAATAATTTCTGAAGGTGCATTTGCAAGTTCAATAATGTTTGTTGCAAACTGGGTGTCTTCACTTAAATTACAGGTGTTAAAAGTTTCAACAACATCTTTTAAAACACTAATTGAAATAGATTGATTTTTATTATAAGCAAGTTCTTGCGCTTCTTGACATTTATTAACAAAAACCGAAAGAGTTGCATAGTCAAATCTATTTAAGGTTTTTTCATCAATTACAACTCTTGGAATTTCCTTTAAACCATATTCTTCATTTTCTAAAAAATAATTTTTCCCACTTTTATAAAGCGATAAGGTGCTTTTGCTAACTTCTTCTAAAAGATATAAGCTTTTTTTATATTGTCTTGTTTTGTAGTTAACATTATTTTTTCTGAGGCTTACAACATCATTTAAAGAAATGTCTGTCTTGTCATTATTTGCCGTTTTAGTTTTTAATCCAACAATAAAATCTTCTGTATTGTATTCAAAACTTACTTTATCAAATTGTTTTTTGGAGCCATCTTTAAAAGTAATGGTCGAAGAATTATTTTGTGCAAACCCATAGGTAGAACATAAAATTAAGTAGATTAGGATTGTTTTTTTCATATTATTTTTTTATTTTTTAATGGTTCAAAGATATTATTTCCAAAAGCTAATTTCATGATTTTTGTCATATTTTCGCTAAGTTTATACGCATATATTTGCAGTGTAACAATTAGGATTAATTTGTCCGAATTAAGAACTGAATTAATAAATCACTAAAAATTATTTTTTATGAAAACAAACCAAAAATCAAAAAGAAAATTTAGATTAGTAAGGAATATGGCTTTACTAATAACACCTATCTTTTTTGTAGCTTGTTTAAACGACAAGAAAGAAGAGAAAGTAAATGCAGCTGAAATTCCAGTAAATCAAGAGATGATGGCCGAATTAACTTCGCCACCAAACGTTCCAACACCCGTAGGAGCAAGAAAAGCGAAAAAGCTTAAAGTGAATATGGAAATACTAGAAGAAGAAGGCGAAATGACGGACGGTGTGCGCTACAACTATTGGACATTTGGAGGTTCTGTACCAGGAAGTTTTATTAGAACTCGAGTAGGTGATGAAGTAGAGTTTACATTATCGAATCACCCCGATAACAAGTTGCCGCATAATATTGATTTACATGCCGTAACTGGACCAGGTGGAGGCGCTGAGTCTTCTTTCGTAGCTCCAGGTTTTGAAAAAACGTTTTCTTTTAAAACGTTAAATCCAGGGCTTTTTGTTTACCATTGTGCTACAGCACCAGTTGGGATGCATATTGCAAACGGAATGTATGGTTTAATTTTAGTTGAACCAGAAGGAGGTTTACCACCTGTAGATAAAGAATATTATATTATGCAAGGTGATTTCTATACCAAAGGAAAAAATGGTGAAAGAGGATTACAACCTTTCGATATGCAGAAAGCAGTTGATGAAAATGCAGATTACGTGGTGTTTAACGGTAGTGTTGATGGTTTAACAGGCGATAATGCTATTACTGCCAAAGTAGGAGAAACTGTAAGACTTTATGTTGGTAATGGTGGACCAAACCTAGTATCATCATTCCATGTTATTGGCGAAATATTTGATAAAGTATATGTTGAAGGTGGCGATTTAATTAACGAAAATATCCAAACAACACTTATCCCTGCAGGAGGTGCTGCTATTGTAGAGTTCCGTGTAGACGTTCCTGGGTCACTTGTTTTAGTAGATCACTCTATTTTTAGAGCTTTTAATAAGGGTGCGTTAGGAATTTTAAATGTTGAAGGAGAAGAAGATGAGAAAATCTATTCAGGTGAAACATATGAAGGTATCTACCATCCGGAAGGCCCTGGTATTCAAAGTATGCCTACAACAGATGAAATTGTAGAATCTGAAGTTCCAGCAAAATCATTTGAGGAGCAAATGGAATATGGTAAACAAGTATATATGCAAACCTGTTTTGCTTGTCACCAAGGTGAAGGTCAAGGGATTCCTAATGCGTTTCCTCCATTGGCAAAATCAGATTACTTAAATGCTGATGTTAATCGTGCCATTAGTGCGGTAGTAAATGGGTTAAGTGGAGAAATAACTGTAAACGGAAAAACTTATAATAGTGTTATGACGAGACAGATGATTTCTTCAGAAGAGGTTGCAAATGTATTAACTTACGTTTACAATAGCTGGGGTAACAATAAACAAGTTGTTACAACAGAGATGGTTAATAAAGTAAAAAATAAATAAATTTTAATTATGAAAACCAAAGTCTTTAGCTTGTTATTAACGTGTTTAGTTTTTCAAACTTTTATGTTTGGACAAGCTAAAGAAATGGTTCTCATAGAAGGTAGTCGCTATTTACCACTTTACGGAAGGGATTCTACAGTAGTTGCTGTCAAGGATTTTAAAATGGATGTGTATCCAGTAAGTGTTGAAGAATATATGACTTTTTTAAAAGATAATCCGAAATGGCGAAAGTCTAATGTTAAAGGATTATTTGCAGACAAAAGTTACTTGTCTAACTGGGAATCCGATTTAAAAATGAATGAATCTGTTAACCCAAATAGTCCAATTACAAATGTATCTTGGTTTGCAGCTAAAGCTTACTGCGAATGCCAAGACAAACGTTTACCAACTGTTGATGAGTGGGAATATGCTGCTATGGCAGACGAAACTACTAAAGATGCTAGAGTTAAACCAGATTATAACGCACGGATTTTATCTTGGTACGAAGAACCTCGTAAAGAACTTATTATTGGTGATAGCCCAAAAAATATATGGGGAGTTTACGATTTGCACGGCTTAGTGTGGGAGTGGACTCTAGATTTTAATTCGGTATTAATCACTGGAGAATCAAGAAAAGATACCGATAAGGACAGTAATTTGTTTTGTGGTAGTGCGTCCATAAATGCTACCGATTTAATGAATTATGCAGCCTTTATGCGTTATGCGATTAGAGGAAGTTTGCAAGCAAAAAATTCTATGAAAAACTTAGGTTTTCGTTGTGTAAAGGATGTAAATGAATTAAAATAAATGAAATATCTAAAAACAATCATATCAGTAATGATGTTGCTTATAGTAGTAACATCTTGTAATTCAGATAAATCTAAAGGTTCTCAAGAAGAAGTAGCCGTTTATCAATGTCCCATGCAATGCGAAGGGGATAAAACCTATACTGAAAACGTAACTTGTCCTATCTGTAAAATGGATTTAAAACAAGTTGATGCCCAAGTAAAAAAATCTGAAGCTAGCGATGAAATTTCAGGTGAATCTATTTTTAATCTTACTAGTAAATGGAATACAGAAGAAGGTAAAGAAATTCAACTTGAAGATTTAAAAGGAAAAACCTTAGTTATGGTTATGATTTATACGTCTTGTAAAGCAGCCTGTCCAAGACTTGTTGCAGATATGCGAAATATTGAAGCTAAAATTCCTAAGGAAAGATTACAAAATTTAAACTTTGTTCTAGTAAGTATAGACCCTACTGTAGACACACCAAAACGTCTTAAAGATTTTGCCATAGAAAATGTTATGGATGATGAGCACTGGACATTTTTACAAGGAACAGAAAGTGGTGTAAGAGAGTTTGCCAATGTTCTTTCTGTAAAATATAAAGAAATTTCACCTATAGACTTTTCACATTCTAATATTATAAGTGTTTTTAATTCTGAAGGCGAGTTAATCCACCAACAAGAAGGCTTAGGTGTAGACAATAAAGAAACTGTAGAAGCTATTATTCAGTTAACACAATAATTTTACCACTCGATAATTATTAAAAAGCGTTTTTATAACGCTATCGAATCCTAAAAATAATACAATGAAAAAAATACTAGCAATCCTATGTATAGGACTTGGCATGGCAACCTATGCTCAAGAATTTGAAGTTTCGGCAGAATTAAGACCTCGGTTTGAATACAGACATGGTTACAAAACATTAGCCGTAGACTCTATAAATGCAGCTGCTTTTGTATCTCAGCGAACACGTTTAAATTTTGGGTACAAAAGTGAAAAACTAAATGCCTATTTTAGTTTGCAAAACGTAAGAGTTTGGGGAGATGTTCCAACTTTATCAGATTCTGATGTCAACGGCACAGCCATTCATGAAGCTTGGGCTGAAGTTCTTTTAAACAACCAGTTTTCTTTAAAATTTGGACGCCAAGAAATTGTTTACGACGACCAACGAATGTTTGGTAATGTAGGCTGGGCACAACAGGCCAGAAGCCACGATGCGCTTATTGTAACCTTTAAACCAAATAAAAATAACAGAATAGACTTAGGTTTAGCTCTTAGTGCTGAAAGTGAATCTTTGGCTGAAATAGATTATAATGTAAATAACTACAAATCGTTTCAGTATCTATGGTATCATACCCGTTTAAGTGATATTGGATTGAGCTTTTTAATTCTTAATAATGGTTTGGCTTATTACGATTTAGATAGCGAGCAACAAGTAGATTATAACCAAACTTTTGGAACACATGCTAGCTATGCTAAAAGCAAACTAAAAGCAGATGCTTCTGCTTACTTTCAAACAGGAAAAATAGCAAATACAGATTTAAGCGCTTTTAACTTCGCTTTAAATGCATATTATGACATTACAGATAATTTTAATATAGGTTTAGGAGGTGAGTATTTATCTGGTACAGATATGAACACTACAAGTAATAAGCTTGAATCTTTTAATCCTTGGTATGGAACCAACCATAAATTTAATGGATGGATGGATTATTTCTATGTTGGCAGTCATTCAGCTTCTGTTGGGTTACTGGATTTGAATGCAACCATTGCTTACCAAAAGAATAAATTTACAGCGAAATTAATGCCACATTTCTTTTCCTCAGCAGCAACTATTATTAATGGTTCAGGAGAGGAGTTAAGCAATACTTTAGGAACTGAAATAGATTTGACACTTGGTTATAATTTCTCGAAAGACATCCAGTTTCAAGTAGGATATTCTCAAATGTTTGCTACAGAAAGTATGGAAGTTTTAAAAGGAGGAGATAAAGATGCAACCAACAATTGGGCGTGGGCTATGATTGTGGTAAAACCAACCTTGTTTAAAACCAACTTCAAAAAAGAAGTAACAGAATAAAAACTATTTAAAATAGATTATTTCCAAAATTCATCATCAAGATTGTCTTCAAAAGGCGCTTCGTGGTGAATTTTTTCTATTAGAATTAATTGCTCTTCTGTTGCAATTTTTTGAATTTCAGGAAAAAGCACGCGTTCCTCAAAACGAATATGTTGTTCTAATTCTTCTTCAATTTTACTTAAGGTTTTTGGTTCTACTTCTGTTTCCGAAAACAATCGCTTTAAACGTCTGTGTTCTGCTAAAGCACGTTTTACCAGTTCATTGTCACTTTCTAAAATAGGGAAAACATGATTTTCTTCCATGTCAAAATGAGGAATCAAATGTGTTTCAAAAAACCAATCTGCATATGTTTTTATACGTTTTGGATCTATGTTTTTATTGAATCCGCTTCTAATTTTCCATGATAAAAGTAAGCCATGATGATGCTCTCTGCTTAAAGGTTGTAACGCTTTATGACGTTTTTGAGGTTTGGTTTTCATATGATTTGGTTTTATAAATATTAAAAATAAGACCTACAATTCCTAAAGGAAGTAAGATACTACTTAAAAACAGTAAGACATAATAGTTTGGTAACAATCCTATTCCAAAGTAAAACAAACAGCCTTGAATTATTAAAATGAGCTCTGTTAGCACAAACCCCAATACAAAAATATACATTCCAAGAGTTATGTTTTTATTGAACTTTACTAAGTTGCTTTGTAAAATATAAACAAATAAAAATCCTGAAATAACGCCTAACATGGTTAAATGTATGAAGCCAATTACTAAGTTTCTATGTTGAAATGCCATATTTGAAATTTCTGGAATTAATGATAAAGTTTGCATACCTATTTTTAATATGAAACAGAATAAGGCAAACCTTAACATGAACTTAATAATTTTAGAGCTTTCATTGATTACTTTTTTAAAGCCGGGTTTAATTAGATTTAAAAAAATCATTAAAGCAGCTATTTGAAGTATTACACCCAAACCATTAACCCAAAGTAACGTAATATGTGGGGCAAACCAGTTTATAGGTAAAGCAAATGTGAGAATGGTTGAGGTAATTAGTAATTTAAAAAAAAGTCTAAATTTTCTTGAGTCTTTTATCTGTAACTTATGAAACAGAATGGCTAAAACAGCTATTAAAAACCATCCGTTAAACTGAAAATGTAGGAAAAACTGTATGGCAATTTGATAAAAAGCTGAAGCCTGACCAAGAATTCCAACTGCAGGACCTAAACACCATACTCCAATGGTAGAAATAATCATAAATAGGAGTGATCCTTTAAGTAACAGTTTGGAGACTATAGACTGCGTTTCATGGTTTTTCCAAATAAGTCTAAAAAAATAATAACTACAAAATATATGGAGCGTCGAGAATGTTATTGAAATTGCAGCATAGCCTTGAAAAGGAAAACTGAACAACATACCAACAACTGCAATTTGGGTAATCCAGAATAAGATATTGTAAACATGTTTTTTCTCAGGAATAAAATAATGGACAAAAAGTGTGTAAAGCATTAAATATACCCAACCCAACATGGCAATATGTGAATGCGCATGTGTTAAAAACCGATAATTAAAAGAGATAGGAGATAAATAGGTGTAGCGCAAAGCCAATCCTAATAAGGCTGCAATAAGAAAATTAATTAAGCAAGTAAGTACGAGCTTTTTGGGCATATTTAAAAACAATAGTAAAATGTAAAAGTAACGAAATAAAGAAAAACACTCCTCTTGTATTAGAAAAACTACATGAACATAAACTTACTCCTCAACAAATTTAAAACCATAATTAATTACAGGAGAAGTGTTTTATTAAATACTATTACTAATGTTAAAATATTTATATTTTAAAATCTGGAAGCCGTTGGGGAAGAGACTCCCAGATTTATCTTTAGAAAATGTCATTTGCTATTAATCATTCTTAAAGAAAAGCTTTTTCTAATTTGGCAGCTTCAGGGAATAATATGTTATTTTCTAAATGGATATGTAAGTGTAAATCTTTTTCAAACTCATCCAACATGGCAAATGTTACTTTGTATGTATTACAAGCATCTGCTGGAGGTGTATAATTGTCTGTCAATTCAGCAATTTGTCTAAAGCGCTCTCCTTCATTCTCATGTTCTTGCATCATGGCAGCAATAGGATTAGCAACAGTTTCAAACTGTGGAGATAAAATGGCACCTTTTTCTATTTGTGCTTTTACCATCTTTTTAATGAAAGGGAATAAAATTAATTCCTCTTTTTTCATATGAGATGCAAGCTCACCAGTAGAAGCAGTAAACAACTCATTGATTTTAAATAATTCAGGATGATTCCCACCATGTACTTTACAAAGCTTATCTAAAAACTGACGTAAAACAGGTGTTTTTTCTTCCACATATCTGTGATGTTTTTTCTCAATATACTCAGCTAATAAATCTAATGGCCATGATTTGTAATCTATAGATTGATTTGCATTGGAAGATACAATCTTATCTAAGTCGCTTAATAAAGTGTTGCTATCAATATTATTTTTTGTACAAACTTCTTCGATTGTTCTGTCACCTTTACAGCAGAAATCTATTCCATACTTAGAAAATACTGAAGCTGTTCTATAATCTTCGGCAACATACTGCCCTATTTGTTTTTGTGTGTCTTTAGTTAATGTTTCCATAATTATTTTTATTCGGATGTTTTTATCCTATTTATATTTAAATTTTTTTAAGTGAACTCAATTATTTTTTAAGTTTTTAAAAATGAGACACCAGATTTAATGTCTAATGCTAATTCTTCTAAGTTTGTGTTTTCCAACATAAATTTTAATTCGTCTCTAACAGATTTAAATTTATCGTGTACTGGGCAAGGATGCAACTCATCACAAGTATGTAAACCTAAGCCACAACCTTTATAAATACTGTCTCCATCTATAGCATTAACAATTTGAGATAATTTAATAGTTGCAATAGCATGTTTGTCTATCTCAAAACCACCATAAGCACCTTTTACAGAGTTAATAATTCCATGTCTTACTAGATCTTGAAGAATTTTAGCTGTAAAAGCTTCTGGAGAATTTATTTCTTTAGCAATAGCTTTCAGGCTAACTCGTTTATTTTCATAAGAGTTTAACGCTATATAAATAGACGCTTTAATTCCGTATTCGCATGCTTTAGAAAACATATAATAGTTTTAATTCGGTACAAATGTAAAATAAAAATTTAATACGGACAAATTTATCCGAATTAAAATAATGTTAAATTTTAAAACAGATTTATTTGTAAGATTTTATATATATTTAAAGAAACAAAAAAATATGAAATCAAAAAATCGATTTATTGCTGTATCCGCTAGTTTATTGCTATTTATAATGTCTTTTACTACAGCGGCGCAAATTAAACAGACTGCGAGTGTTGAAGGAATAACAGAATATAAGCTAGATAATGGTTTAAAAGTGCTATTGTTTCCAGATAATTCGTCATCAACAATAACAGTAAATATTACCTATAAGGTTGGTTCTAGGCATGAAGGTTACGGAGAAAAAGGCATGGCTCATCTATTAGAACATATGGTATTTAAAGGCACACCAAAACATCCTAATATTCCAGAAGAACTTACATCTCATGGAGCTAGGCCTAATGGAACAACTTGGTATGATCGTACTAACTATTTCGAAACATTTAATGCAACAGATGAAAATTTAGATTGGGCTTTAGATTTAGAAGCAGATAGAATGGTGAATTCTTATATTGCAAAAAAGGATTTAGAATCTGAATTTTCCGTAGTAAGGAATGAGTTTGAAAGTGGCGAAAACTCACCTTCAGGTGTGTTGATGAAAAAAGTTATTAGTGCTGCATTTATGTGGCATAACTACGGTCAGTCAACTATTGGTAATCGTTCAGATATTGAACGTGTTCCAATAGAAAACTTACAAGCATTTTATAAAAAGTATTATCGCCCAGATAATGCCGTATTAATGGTAACCGGTAAATTTGAAACGGACAAAACTTTAGCTCTTATTGAAAAAAAGTTTTCTGGTTTAAAAAACCCTTCAACACCATTAAACGATGTGCCAACTATAGAGCCTCCACAAGATGGAGAAAAGTTGGTGACTTTAAATAGAGTAGGAGATTTACAAATTGTTTCTGCATTATATCATACCCCAGCCGGATCTCATGAGGATTATGCTGCTATGAGCATCGTAGATAAAGTGCTTAACGATGTCCCATCAGGGAGAATATATAAAGCTTTGGTTGATGAGAATAAAGCCTCTTCTGTTTGGTCGTTTATGCCATTTACAAAAGAGCCTTCTTTTATTTATATAAATGTAAATGTGCCTTCAGATAAATCTTTACCAGAAGCAGAAGCAGCGTTATTAGGCCTATTAGATGATTTAAAAAATAATCCAATTACTGAAGAAGAACTCAATAGAGCGAAATCTTTAGAGCTTAAACAAATAGATCAGTTATTTAGAAATTCGTCTTTTTTAGCTACTTATATGAGTGAATTCATAGGCGCTGGAGATTGGAGATTAGCTTTTATAAATCGAGATAGAATAGAGGAAATGACTGTAGACAAAGTTAACGCTGCTATTCAGAGGTATTTAATTCAAACGAATAGGACAGTAGGAAAGTTTATTCCAACCGAAAAACCTATGCGTGTTGCCATTGAGCATACAGAAAATGTAGAAGAGTTAGTTGCTAATTATAAAGGTAAAGAAAGCCTGGGAGCAGGAGAAGCTTTTGATGTGTCTTATGATAATATTGCAAGTCGTTTAGATATAGGAAATCTTGAAAAAACGGTTATCGAATATGGCTTTATTACTAAAGATAATCGTGGAGAAACAGTTAATCTTACATTTACCATTAGAAATGGAAATATAAACGATTTCATGAATAAAGGAATGATTGCTAGTTATACTGCAGGTATGTTAGATAAAGGAACAACTACCAAAACTAGACAAGATATTGAAGATAAATTAAGCGCTTTGAAATCTTCAGTAAATATCAATGGTTCTAATGGTAACATTCGCGTGACAATAAATAGTACTCGCGAAAATCTAAAAGGGGCTTTAGCAATAATGACAGATATGTTAAAGAATCCAAAGTTTGATCAAACAGAATTAGATAAATTAAAAACACAAGCTCTAGCTAGTATCGAACAAAATAAAACAGAGCCACAGTTTTTAGCCATTAGAGAAATTGGATTGTTAAATCAGAACTACAAAAAAGGACATCCAAATTACAATATGTCCATTGATGAAGAAATTGCAGCTATTAACGATGTAAGCATTGAGAAAATTCAATCGTATTACGATACGTTTTACGGGATATCAGATAATGCAACTTTAGTAGCTATTGGAAATATTAATGAGCAAGAGCTGAAAGATTATTTTGAAGCTGAATTTGCAGATTTTAAAGTAAATAAACCATACCTGCCAATAGCAGACCCATACATTGCAAATACAACAGATAATGTTAAAATTAAAACGCCAGATAAGAAAAACTCGATTTCCTTTGGTGTATTGTCGTTTGAAGTAAGTCAGAATAATGAAGACTATGCAGCTCTACAAATGGCTGGAGCTATTTTAGGTGGTGGGTTTTTGAATTCTCGAATTGCAAATAGACTACGTCAGCAAGATGGAGTTAGTTATGGAGCAGGAGGAAGTGTAAACGTCGATAGCGATAATAAGGATAAAAACTCTTCCATTTTTGTGTATGCTATTTATGCTCCAGAAAATGCTGCAAAAGTACAATTAGGATTTAAAGAAGAGATTGCACGTTTTATTCAAGATGGTATTACTGAAGAAGAACTTCAAGTTGCAATAAACGGATGGGTTCAAGGTCAAAATGTGTCTAGAGCAAAAGATAATGAGTTAGCAAGATTAATTAATAACAACTTATATTATAATAGAGATTTAAACTTTCAGAAAGAAATTGAAGAAAACGTAAAAGGTTTAACTGTTGATGACGTTAATACAGTCATTAAAAAGTATTTCAAAACATTCGAAGAATGGACGGTTGTTAATGCTGGAGATTTTGAAGAATTAAAAATTACTAATGAAGATAAAAAAGTAGATTAATAATTTTTTATAGATTATAAAATAAGCCGATTAGCTTCATGCCAATTGGCTTTTTTGTTTTACTTATTGTTTAGACAGTAAAACCAACTCAGAATTTCTTAATAAAGGGTTAATTTGAAGGGAACTATTTGAAATGTCAGGAATATTGGTTATGTTCGCTTAGTTACCAAAAACAACCAATACCTTGGTTTATTTTGTTGATTATGAGAAACGCCTTTAAAAGACATATTCAGTTTTTTTTAACTTTACTTAAAGTTTATCATAGGACTTTTGGGTTTTTAAATTACGCACTTCAACCCTCAGTTCCAATTAGAAAATCTAAAATTATCTTTCCGAATTTTTAAGCACTCGCGAGTGTGCTTTAAACAATTCGATTGTCTTACTCCATCAATTAATAAATCTATGTGTTTAACACTTAGTATAAACTCGTAGGAGTAGGTTACACTAATAGAATTGACGTTTTATTTATAATTAATTATTAAATTTAAAACATATTATCATGGCTAAAGGTAGAAATTTAAAAGCGCCTAAAGTAGATCTTAAAGAAAGAAGACAAGAAAAAATAAAACAAAAATTAGAAGCAAAACAAACAAGAAAACGCAAATAATAGTTGTTCAATTCCGAAACATATTGGTTATATAGATTAAAGTCGGAATATTAGTTAAGTGAAACCCCTTGAAGAGCCATTTTCAAGGGGTTGTTTTTTTTGGATTATGTGCTTTATTTAGGAAGTTTAATCTTGTTTGTATTCTCGTACCTAAAGTCGTTAAAAGCTTTTAATTGAGTCGTAATTTTTTCTTTCCAGACAATCATTTGTTGTTCATTTCTGCCACTTTCGGTTTCGTTAACGAATTTGATTCTAATTTCAGAAAACTCAGCCATAATATCATTACTAATTTGATTCACAATATCAAAGCCTTTAGAAATTTCTTTCTTATGTTCTAAAACACGCTTTCTAAATTTCCTAGCTTGAATTTCAGAAAGGTCAAATTGCATTTGCTGAAAATCTATTTGCTTGTCTAAACTTCTAATTTTGGTAGTGTCAATCCAAGAAGCGTTCCCTAGGAAGACGTTATCAATTTTCTGATTTAGGTTTCGTTTCATGAAATCAAATCCCCCAATAGCATGAGAAATCATAAACTGACTATAAACATATTCGTTATTGCCGTCATTGATTTTAATTTTAAAATCGTCTATGGTTAATTTCGATTCAGAACTCCATCTTTTTTGTCCTTCTTGCAAACTTTGAGCAAAAGTGGAATGTAAGCTAAGAAAGCATAGTATAAATCCCAGAAATATTTTATTCATTTGTTAAATGCTAAGTAATTAGTATAAAGTAAGAAATAGGTTAAAACGAATTATGAGCTACGTAAATCCAAACCTCTGCACCAGATTCTGTGGTTTCCTGAACCCTTTTGTAGTTAGAAAGTCCAAATCTATCTATTTGCATAAGTTCTGCTCCTGTTATTTCAAGTACAAGCCCTTCAATAGTATTACTGCCTCCTCTTGATTTTGTGGCAATGGAAAGTTTATCTGTTTTATTTATTTTAATTACTGAAGTGTCCTTTATTTCTATATCGGTTAATATATAATCAGATAAGGTGTCTTCTTTACCTTTAATTTCTCTCCCAAAATGAGCTTGTTGTACCTGTTTAGATTTTAATGCGCCATAAGAAAAGAGTAAATGTTTTCTTTGTTTTTCAAATTCAATAACATGGGCTTTAATTTGTTGATAAGCTAAATCTTTGGCTTCAGCAAAGGAAATTCCATAGCTTCTTTTAATCTGGTTAATATTGTCTGGGAAACTGGATAAAACGCCATCGTAATAAATATCTAAAGCCTCTTTTGTTGGTAATAGATATTCTAGTCTTATCTGAAACCTTCTCAATAATGCCGTATCAATAATATCTAAATGATTGGTTGCACAAATGAGTAAGGACGTATCCGATAAATGATCAATTTGCTGAATTAAGGCATTAACCAATCTTTTTATTTCGCCAGAATCTTTATTATCATAATCTCTTAATTTACCTATAAAGTCAAATTCATCTATAAATAAAATAGCTTTATCGTTTGAGGCTGTTTTAAAAATATCTGAAAGGTTTTTTGCTGTTTCTCCTAATCTTGAAGATACGAAACTACCTAAATTTAAGGTAATTACCTTTTTGTTTAATGCCAGTCCAATAGCATGTGCTGTAGCCGTTTTTCCACAACCTGTATGACCATGAAGTAAAATTTTATTATCTACAGGAATATTAAGGGTATTTAAAGCTTCTATATAAGTAAATTCTTCAATCAGCTGATTTATTCTTCTTCTGTTTTCAATATCCAGATGGAGCTCATCAAGACTTAGAACCTTGTTTTTAGAATTTAAAGTGTTATTATGGTTTGCCATGGTTTTAAATCTTGTATAGAATGTAGCAAATTAAAAAGGGAGCTTGCATTTACATGAAAAGTATATTCGTAACATCCTAAGAAAGAAACAAAAGAATTAATTTAAATGTTTAAAATTGTTAGTCCATTAAAATTTCCAAAATCTGTATAGCGGCATCACTAATTCTAGTTCCAGGACCAAAAACAGCCATGGCTCCAGCATCGAATAAATATTGATAATCTTGTTTTGGAATCACGCCTCCAACAACGACCATAATATCTTCTCGACCATAGTTTTTAAGTTCTTCGATAACTTGTGGCACTAAGGTTTTATGTCCTGCAGCTAAGGAGGAAACGCCTAATACATGTACGTCGTTTTCTACAGCTTGTTTAGCAGCTTCTTGAGGGGTTTGGAAAAGAGGTCCAATATCCACGTCAAAACCTACGTCTGCATAACCTGTGGCAACCACTTTGGCACCTCGATCATGACCATCTTGGCCCATTTTAGCAATCATGATACGTGGTCTTCTACCATCTTGTTCTGCAAAAGCATCTGCCATTTGCTTGGCTTTGCTAAACGAACTATCGTTTTTTATTTCTTTACTATACACACCTGAAAAGGATTTAATTTGTGCCTTATATCGTCCGTATACAACTTCTAAAGCATCGCTTATTTCACCAAGGGTTGCTCTTTCTCGAGCAGCTTCAACAGCTAAAGCTAGTAAATTATTGTTCTCTTTCAAAAGAGAGTCTTTAGAATTTTTAGTCCAAATTCTGGCGGCCTCGGTTAAATTGGCTAAAGCTTTTTTTACTTTATCAGTATCTCGTTCTGCCTTTATCTTGTTTAAACGCTCTACCTGTTGAGTTCTAACCGTTTGATTATCTACTTCTAAAGTGGCAATTGGGTCTTCTTGGTCTAATCTGTACTTGTTAACACCAACAATAATATCTTCACCAGAATCTATTCTTGCTTGTTTTCTTGCAGCAGCTTCTTCAATGCGTAATTTTGGAATTCCAGCTTCAATAGCTTTGGTCATCCCACCAAGTTCTTCCACTTCTTCAATAAGTTTCCAAGCATTTTGAGCGATATCGTTTGTTAGTTTTTCAACATAAAAACTTCCAGCCCAAGGATCCACGGTTTTAGTGATTTTGGTTTCCTCTTGAAGGTAAATTTGGGTGTTTCTAGCTATTCTTGCAGAGAAATCTGTTGGTAACGCAATGGCTTCATCTAAAGCATTTGTGTGCAAAGATTGTGTGCCTCCAAAAGCAGCAGCAGCAGCTTCAATACAAGTTCTGGCTACATTATTAAAAGGATCTTGCTCTGTTAAACTCCAACCACTAGTTTGACAATGTGTTCTTAAAGCCAAAGATTTTTTGTTTTTTGGATGGAACTGTTTCACCATTTTTGCCCATAACATTCTGGCAGCTCTCATTTTGGCAATCTCCATAAAATGATTCATGCCAATAGCCCAAAAGAAAGATAATCTAGGAGCAAAGGTATCTATGTCCATGCCAGCATCTATGCCTTTTCTTATGTATTCTAATCCATCGGCTAAAGTGTATGCTAATTCAATATCTCCAGTTGCTCCAGCTTCCTGCATGTGGTATCCAGAGATACTGATACTATTGAATTTTGGCATATTTTTGCTAGTATATTCAAAAATATCTGAAATAATTTTCATGGATGGTGTTGGAGGGTAGATGTATGTATTTCTAACCATAAACTCCTTTAAAATATCATTTTGAATAGTACCTGCCAATTGTTCTGGCTTCACACCTTGTTCTTCGGCTGCCACAATATAAAAAGCCATAATTGGTAAAACAGCACCATTCATAGTCATAGAAACACTCATTTTATCTAGTGGAATCTGATCGAAAAGCACTTTCATATCTTCTACAGAATCTATAGCTACTCCTGCTTTTCCAACATCGCCAAATACGCGTACATGATCTGAATCGTAACCTCTATGTGTAGCCAAATCGAAAGCAACGGATAAACCTTTTTGTCCTGCCGCTAGATTTCTTCTGTAAAAGGAATTGCTTTCTTCAGCAGTAGAGAATCCAGCATATTGGCGAATAGTCCATGGCCTACGAACATACATCGTACTGTATGGCCCACGAAGATATGGAGAAATTCCAGCTACAAAATTTAAGTGTTCTAAATTACTTAAATCGTCTTTACTATAAGTGGATTTAACATCAATATTTTCGGCTGTATTAAATACAGAATTTACTAAAGACTTTTCAGTTTCTAAATCTGTTTTTAAAGTGATATGTTGAATGTTTTTTCTTGACATTTTAATGGTGTATCAATTCCCTATTATTTTTTGGCGTCTATTAAATTAACAGCATTAGGTAAGCCATTATTGTTTTTATTAGCATTATTGTTCTTTGGTTTTTCTGAAACTAATGCAGGATCGACATTGAATAAATTTGCATAATATAAATCGAAAGCCACATAAGCGGCCATATACCTGTCTTCATGAGCGTTTTTAACTAATTTAATAAGCGGAGCCCCAAAAATATCTGCTCTCATGCTGTTGGTAGATACTAAAGCGTTATAGGTAGCTTGTAGGTCTTTATTTTTAAAATTCTTAGAAAGACAATTTAAGAGATCTGATTGATAGTTGATACTATTATCTGTTTGCCATAAGTCTTTGTCATTTTTTAATGCTTCAAAAATCTCCATGGTATGAGGAGATACAATCTCTTGGAAATTTACCTTCCCATTTATGGCATCTCGTGTAAAAAATGAATAGCCTCTTCTAATATTTTTATTTTTTGGATCGTATTTGTCAGTAATATCATCTTCGAAAGAAAGCAGAGCTTCAAAATATAATTTGGTATCTAAATTATCGCAAACTAAAATGTTTTCTTGATCTGCATACTTATAATTATTAAATGATGCTGATTCATCTTGACAGTTAAAAAGAGTCAAGCATAAAACAATTATTGTAAGTTTTAATAGGTTTTTACTCATGGCAATATTATTTATTTTTTTAATTGAGGTTTTCATTCAGATTTTAGTCTGTTTTTTTCTAAAGTTTCGGCTAACCTTTTTTCAATTATTGGCTCGATAAGTGTTTTTCTAGGGTTGGTTTTAACAAAAGGATAAAGTTCCAAATCCTGTTTCATTTTATCGTTTGGATTAGGGTGTTTGTTTGTTCCTAAAAGAACTTCTTCACCTGTATTAAATTGTGTTTGTTCTTTTTCAGCACTTTCTTTTATTTTTCTTTGAATGGTGCCTTCTTTTAATTGTTTTAAAAAGCCACCATGAGCTTCGATATCTTTAAATAACTCTAGGGCCTTTTCTGCTAATTGCTGACTAAGACTTTCTATATAGTATGCACCATCTGAAGGATTATTTACTTTGTCGAAATAACTTTCATGTTTTAAAACCAAGAGTTGATTTCTGGAGATACGACTTCCAAATTCGTTGTCTTTATGATAAATAGCATCGTAAGCTAAATTATTTATGGTATTTGCGCCACCAAGTATAGAACTCATACATTCTGTGGTAGTACGAAGCAAATTGGTGTTATAGTCGTAAAGTGTTTTGTTACGTTTAGTTGGGACTACAAATATATGACACTCAGAAGTAATGTTATATTCTGAAGATAGCGTGTGCCATAAGGTTCTTAAGGCTCTTAATTTGGCAATTTCGAAAAAATAATTGGTGCCAACAGACACATTAAAGATTACTTGAAGAGAATCTTTTTGGCTTAAATGATTTAAATATTCATTTACATGAGCCAAAGCATATGCTAGTTGCTGAACCATATTTGCTCCAGCATTTTGGTATAATGCCACATCGACACTCATGGTAGATGTTTTATTAACTATAGCTTCAAATTCTTTATGGTCTTCTTGCAGCGTAGTAAACCAATTTCCGCTTCTTGAAAGGTTTCCAATAATATCTGTTAGAATAACAGTTCTTTCTTTTGAAGCAATTTCAAAGATTTTATTAACATAGGATGAAGCTATAAACTGAAGTTCAAAAAATAGCTGTGTTTTACTTGAGTCAATATCTTTTAAAAGAATTTCAATTGAAACATCTTCTGAAGGAATAATAAATTTTAAACTTTCTGCACCTCTATTTAATAGTTCTTTAGCGTGTGTATTTGATTTTTGAACATCGGCTACAAAGATGGTTTCACAAATATGCCATTGTGTAGCTTTTGATGAAGACATGTTTGGTATTGAAGAAAATTCGTCTGCATGATAAAAAGGTTTTACATGGATGCCTTCGTTTGTTTTCCATATAAGCGTATCGTTATAATCGGCTCCTTTAAGGTCTGCTTGAATTTTTTGTTTCCATTCTTTAGATGAAACATCGCTAAATTCTTCAAATAATTTATTGCTCATTTTTATCTTTTTTAGCTATACTATCTTGGTATTCAATAATAAATATTTCTTCATTTTCTTTCTTCATATAATATTTTTCACGAGCTAATTTCTCAACACCTTCTTCGGTACTCAGTTCTTTTATGGCTTTACGATCTTTAATAATTTCGTTTTTGTAAAAGTTTTTTTCGGCTTCAAGTTCATCAATATCTGAGTTTAATTCGTTGTGAATTAACCATGAATTGGCATCGAAAAAAAACATCCAAACAGCAAATACAACTAGGATTAAAACAAAAATGTTTTTAAAAGGTTTTAAGTATTTACTTGTTTTTTTAGCCATTATACTAAACGTTGATTGATAATAGTTTTAACAATATCTACAGCAACCGTATTGTATTTGTTGTTAGGAATAATAATGTCTGCATATTCCTTCATTGGTTCAATAAATTGTTGGTGCATAGGTTTTAATGTGTTTTGATATCTAGCCAATACTTCTTCAATATCTCTGCCACGTTCTGTGATGTCACGTTTTAGACGACGTACCAATCGTTCGTCACTATCTGCATGAACAAATATTTTAATGTCGAACATCTCTCTCAATTCTGGATTTGTTAGAATTAAAATCCCTTCAACAATCATCACTTTTCTTGGATGCGTTAAAATGGTGTCTCCAGTTCTGTTATGTTTAATAAAAGAATAAACAGGTTGGTGAATGTCGTTGCCTTTTTTTAATTCTTTTAAATGATTTTCAAGTAATTCGAAATCAATAGAACGAGGATGGTCGAAATTAATTTTAACTCTTTCGTCCAGACTCAAGTGAGAGGTGTCTTTATAATAGGAGTCTTGCGAAATTACACCAACCTCTCCTTCTGGTAACTGATTTAATATTTGGTTTACAACCGTTGTTTTTCCACAACCTGTTCCACCTGCAATTCCAATAATTAGCATGAATTTGATTTTTTATTTAAAGCACAAATTTAGGTATTTACATTGGAAATATGAGTGCTATTTTTGAAACTTACAAATCAATAGACTTATTACTTTTCAGGTAAAAGTTTAACAATGCCTAAATTCTCCACTCCTACATACATATAGCCATCTAGACCTTGTTCAATAGACCGAACTCTGCCAAGGCCTTCCAATAATTTTTCTTCACTTAGAACCTTATCCTCTTTTAAAATGCATCTACTAACATACTGAAATTTTAAAGATCCAACCAATAAGTTACCTTTCCATTCTGGATAGATATCGCTAGAAATAAATGCCATTCCACTTGGAGCAATAGATGGTACCCAATAATGTATAGGAGATTCCATACCTGGAAGCTCTGTATAATCTGTAATTTTTGTACCTACATAATTTACTCCATAAGATACTTTAGGCCATCCATAATTTTTACCAGAATTTATAATATTTATCTCATCACCTCCCTTAGGTCCATGCTCATGAGTCCAAATTTCTCCATTTTTTGGATGAATTTTCATACCTTGAGGATTTCTGTTACCATAAGTATAAATTGCCTTTTTTGCATTTGGTGTATTATAGAACGGATTGTCTTCAGGAATTCTTCCATCGTCATAAAGTCGATAGACTTTGCCGCCATCTTTTGTTAAATCTTGGGGATTTATATCTTTTTCACCTCTGTCCCCAATGGTAAAATACAAATAACCCTTATTATCAAATATAATTCTGGAACCAAAATGATAGCTTGTTGTGGTATTTGGTGATGCTTTATACAGTAATTCTTTATTAATTAATTGATTGTTTTCAATTTTTGCTCTCATAATAGCGGTATTGCAACCTTCTTTCTCACCTTCAGGAGAAGCGTATGAAATGTAAATCCAACCATTATCTTTATAATCAGGGTGAAGTTCAATATCCATTAACCCACCTTGACCTAATACTTCTATCTCAGGCAAACCTTCGATAAGTGTTTTTTTTCCATCTATAAAATGGATGAGTTCGCCTTTTTTTTCAGTAATCAACATGGAGTTATCTGGTAAAAATGCAAACCCCCAAGGAATATTTAAATCAGGAACAACAACTTGATAGGTTTCTTTAGAAGCTATCTTCTTTTTATCTTGTCCGCAAGATATTACACTAAATAAGCAAAAAATTAAGATGAAAGAGTAAGATGATTTCATGATATAGTAATTTAATCTATAAATTTAAAAATAAAAGTTGTTGGTTGTTAAAGAAAAGTCATATATTTGCACCTCGAAATTCACTATGTGAGTATTAGATAGCCAATTCGGGGTGTAGCGTAGCCCGGTTATCGCGCCGCGTTTGGGACGCGGAGGTCGCAGGTTCGAATCCTGCCACCCCGACTAATTAAGCCTAAAATCTGTAAGATTTTAGGCTTTTTTAGGCAAAAAGTCGTCGGAGTCAGCCGAACGTTAGTTTTGTCATAAAAAAAGCCGTCAACTGCGATAGCAGTTTAGGCTTGATTGAGCAACATCACTTAATCAGGATCAGCGAAGCTAATCCTGCCACCTCGACTAAAAAAAACCAATCATGAAAATGATTGGTTTTTTTTGTTTATTTTAAATTTTTCGTTGTAAAATATTAATTACCAAACAACAAAAATAAAATTCCATCTACTTTAGGACCTATTTTTATTCGTAAAATCGAAAAAGCTTTGGTTATATGTGCTTCAACAGTTTTAAGAGAAATATTTTTATGCTCAGCAATTTCAATATTTGTAAGACCACTTTCTTTACTTAATAAAAAGATTTCTCTGCATTTGGGTGGTAAATTCTGAATTTCCTTCTTTACAAGACCAATCAAATGTTCTACGGCACTTGAATCGTTATCCTCTATAATAGTTGTAAGTTCTTCAATATATTTTTTTTCTAATGGGAATACATTTTTTTGCTTTCTATACTGATCGATAAATTCGTTATAAACTAATTTATATAGAAAACTTTTTATAGAAAATTCAGATTTTAATTTACCTCTTTTCCTCCAAGTGCGTATAAAAACATTTTGTACAATATCTTCAGCTAAATCGTGGTCCCGTGTTAATCCATAAGCATACACACATAGTTTATGATGATAATTATCCACCAAATAAGTATAAGCTTTTGATTCTCCAGATTTTAGAGATTCAATAAGGTGCGTGTTATCTGAATACAGATTCATAATATGAGAAAATACCAATAAAAAAGGTTATTTGTTGTGCAAAGTATAAAAAAAGTGAATAAAAAAGTTAGGGTTGTTTAAAAAAGGTTCGTAATAGATGTAAATAATAGATTAAAATGATATCTCCAAATCAGGAAAAATTAATAATTAAATTTCTAACCAATCAGGCAACTGCCTTAGAGTTAGATTGTCTTGAAAAATGGCTTGAAGATTCTAATAATAAAGAGTTATTCAAAACATTTGTAAAAATAAATTACGCAGTGGAATATAATGTAAGACAATATGACTCAAATAAAGTGAAGACTGCGTTGTTGGATGTTATAAACCAAGATAAGAAGGTAATTAAGCTAAACAAATCCAAACAATTTTTAAAATATGCAGCTGCTGCAATTGTAGTAGGAATATTAGCAACAGGATATTTCTTTAAAGATACGTTTTATGATAATAAAGAAGAATTTCAATCTATACAAATAGCTAGTCCTATCGAGATAGGTTCTAATAAAGCCGTTCTTACTTTAGAAGATGGAAAAGAAGTTGCTCTTGAGAAAACAAAAGTCTACGAGACAAAAAATTTAAGTAGCGACGGAGAAACCTTAATTTATCAGGCTGCTGAAGAAAACCTCACAGAAATAACCTATAACTACTTAACCATTCCTAGGGGAGGACAGTTTTTTATCACTTTGTCTGATGGAACCAAAGTTTGGTTAAACTCCGAATCCAAAATAAAATACCCAGTTTCATTTCAAGAGAAAAAACCTCGTAATGTCGAGCTGGTTTATGGTGAAGCTTATTTTGATGTATCTCCAAGCGAAGTACACAATGGAGCTTCTTTTATAGTAAGTTCTAAAGGCCAAGAAATTGAAGTTCTTGGTACAGAATTTAACGTAAAAGCCTATCAAGATGAAACCATTACTTACACCACATTGGTAGAAGGTAAAATTGCTTTAGAGACAAATGATAATAAAGAAATACTAAAACCAAGTCAGCAAGCCATAATTGTTGAAGGTGAAAATGGCATTGATATTAAAACAGTTGAGGTTTATGGAGAAATCTCTTGGAAAGATGGCATTTTTAGTTTTAAAGGAAAATCCTTAAAACACTTGATGAAAGTTCTTTCCAGATGGTACGATGTAGAGGTAGTATTTGAAAATAAAGAGCTTGAAAATATGACTTTTAAAGGGGTATTAAGTAAGCAACAATCAATTGAAGAAATATTGTCTGCAATTAAAAGCGCAAGTGTTATTAATTCATTTGAAATTAAAGATAAAACAGTTTTTATAAAATAAAAAGGGAACAAAGATTAGACCGTCGAAAGCATAATACTTTATTCCCGAAAATTCATTACTAATCAATTAAATGTTTAACCAATTAAATAATATGCAAATTTATGGAAATTAACTTAAAGACAGTTTTTTTTAGCTTTAGAAAAAAACTATTAATCCAGATTATGAAATTGTTCGTTCTTTTATGCTGTTTTACAGCTTTTAGTTTTACTCCAGCAACAATTGTTTCGCAAAATGCTAGAGTAACAATTGATATGGATAAAACAGTAACAGTAGATGAAGTGTTTGATATTATAATGAATCAAACTGATTATAGATTTATCTACCAAGAAGGTCTGTTTAACAACTTGCCTAAAGTAGAGTTAAGAAAAGGAAGAATAAAAGCAAATAATTTGTTAAAAAGAAGTCTATCTTCTGGAACCTTCGATTTTGAATTTACTCAAAATAATACTATCGTTATTAAAAATCAGTCCTCAAAAGCGCAAGATAATTTGTTTCAAGATCGTGAAGTTAGTGGAATTGTAAAAGACGAAACTGGTATGCCCATGGCCGGAGTTACCATTGTGGTAGAAGGCACACAAAGAGGTGTTGTTACTAATTTTGATGGTGGATATACTATAGTTCTCGAAGGAAGTGAAAATATTTTGGTGTTTTCTTCTTTAGGCTATAAAACAGAGCGTATTAGTGTTGGAGAAGAGAATGAGATAAATATAATCATGAAAGAAGATTTAAGTCAATTAGAAGAAATTGTACTTATTGGTTATGGCGAACAAAAACGTGAAGACGTTAGTGGAGCTATATCTTCTATAGATCCAGGAAATGTAATACAGGCTGCTACAGGGTCTATTGGGTTTGATAAAGCTTTAGGTGGCTTAGTCAAAGGTGTTCAAGTTAGTCAAGCAAGTGGACGTCCTGGAGCACCTGCAAGACTTAATATTAGAGGTGTTACTTCACCACTTTCAGATATAGGAGGGTTAAATCAGCCTTTATATGTTATCGATGGAGTTCCTTTTAATATTGATGCTTTAGCCGGAGCCAATCCCTTATTAACAATTAATCCTAGCGATATTGAAAGTTTTGATATTTTAAAGGATGCTGCAGCGACTTCTATTTATGGATCTCGTGGTGCAAATGGTGTGATTATCATTCAAACGAAAAGAGGAAAGCGTAATCAAGAACCTAGCATTAATTTTTCTTATGCAACAACTATAGCAAAGCCTATAAATACAGTAGATGTTTTAGATGCTAGTCAATATCGTGAATTTTACGATTTGCTTATCCAAAATAGTGTGAATGCTATGAATGCTGGACAAATGGATCCGTTTTTCGCTTTCGATTTAGCAAATATTGGATATGTGGATATAGATTTTAGCACCTTTGAAGTTACCTACGATGGGTTAAGAGAGGATTACTTTGGTACTGCTAACACAGATTGGAATAATGAAGTATTTAGAGATATGGCTATTACCAACCAGGCTAATTTAAGTTATAATGGAGGAAGTAGTAAAACTAATTACTCTTTAAGCTTGTCTTTTATAGATCAAGAAGGGTTAACCATATACGATGAGTTAGCACAATATACCTTAGGAGTTTCTTTAGATACAGATATCAATAAATATATAACTGTTGGTGGTTCTGTTAATGTAGGTCATACAAAATCTAATTCAGGTGAAGATGATTTGTTTGGACAATATACTGTAAACTCATCTATTGCTCAAGCCAGACCAGATTTACCTGCTTATGATGAAAATGGTCAATTGTTTGGACAAGAAGTTTATACGTATGGTTTTCCAACTTACGAGCCTAACCCATTAATGCGTTTACAAAATAAAACAACTAATAAAGCATATAATTTTATTGGGAATGGTTATATTGAAGTAGAACCTATTAATAGACTAAAAATTAAGGCAGATGTTAATTCTGCAGTATTTTATACAGACAACAGTAGTTTTGTGCCAAAAATTACTCAAACCGATTTTGTGTTTTTTGAAAACGATTCCTTTTTAAGTGAGGCTACAGGTTTAGTAACCAATTTAACTACTAACTTAACAGCTAATTACGATTTTACACTATCTGATAATCACTTTAATGTGATGGTAGGAGCAGCTTGGGATCGTACAAAATTTGATAATAAAAGTCAGTTTTATACAGGATTTCCTAATGACGATGTGCTAACAAACGCATCATCTGCTGAAACTGTTTTAGGATATAGTCATACGCAATTAGAAACGGGATTAAACTCTTTATTCTCTCGTTTAACATACGATTATAAAGGTAGATATAATGCCACCTTTAATTTTAGAACAGATACCTCATCAAAGTTTGGTCCAGATAATAAACGAGCATATTTTCCATCGCTTTCTGCTGGTTGGAATATATCAAATGAACAGTTTATGAGTGATTCTAAAACTGTTGATGCCTTAAAATTTAGAGCAAGTATTGGACGTGTAGGTTCTACAAATGTATCAGATTACGCTTATATCCAATTTATTGAAACAAATTCTGGAGATAATTATTTAGGTAATACAGGTTTGGTTTTAGGTAATAATTTTCCTAATCCTAATGTAGGATGGGAAACAACCGAAGAGTTAAATTTAGGGTTAGATTTTGGTTTATTTAATTCTAGATTACGTGGAGGACTAGATGTGTATACCAGAAAAACCAATGGTGCTTTAGTAAAAGCTCCTATCCCATTAGAATTGGGTCCTAGCACATACTACTCTAACTTATTGGATGTAACAAACAAAGGGGTAGAAGTAAGTTTAGGAGGTGATATTATTAAAAACAAGAACTTTACTTGGACTGCAAATATTAACTGGGCTTTTAATAAAAATAAACTGGTGAGTCTTAACGGAGCCAATATTAACGATTATCAACTAGACTATTTTGTGGAAGGGCAACCAGTAGGAACGATTAAAGGCTATAAAGTGGTTAAAATTATCCAATCACAAGACGAGATAGATGCGCTTAACGCAAACTCTCCAACAGGTTTTTACGATCAATTCTCAACTGGAGCAGGAGATTACCTGTATGAAGATATTAATGGAGATGGACAAATTACACAAGAAGACAGAACCATTATTGGTGATATAGAACCAGATTTCTTTGGGGGTATTTCAAATACATTTGTATATAAAAACTTTAGTTTATCAGCTTTTTTCCAATTTTCGGTAGGGGCAGAATCTGTTTGGAACTCCATTCCATTAGGAACATTTAATAATTTGGGAGAAAACAAGTATAGTGAATACGCTTTAAATACTTGGACTCCAGAAAATCCAAATGCACAATATGCGAGAGCATTGTACTTTGATCCTTCAGCTAGTAGTAGAGTGTCCGACCGTTATTTATACGATACGTCTTATTTAAGACTAAAAAGCCTGCAACTTTCTTACAACTTAGATAAGAATTTAATGAATAAAATAGGAATAGATCACGCAACCTTAATGCTTACAGGATCTAATCTGGTAACCTGGACGAAATGGCCAGGAATAGACCCGGAAACTTTTTCTGAAAGAGGTGGGATAATAGATAGTGTTAGCAACGAGGATCCATATCCTTTAGCTAGATCATTCTCATTAGGTTTACAAGTTCAATTTTAAAAAATAAAAAAATGAAAACATTTAAAAACACATATAAAAGTCTAGTTTATTTATTTCTTTTAGCTATAGTTACAAGTTGTAGTATAGACGACGTAGAGCCTATCAATCAATTACCAGCTGAAGATGCTATTACAGACGAAACCTCTGCACAACAAGTTTTAAACAGTGTATACGATTTAGGAAGAGAATTCGATTTAGGAGGCTTCCCACTTTATCTGGCAGCTTACGGAAACGAAGGAATGATTACCGGATTCCTTTCTGGTAGCACAGGTTACAATACCAATCAAGTACCTGTAGAAAATATATTTTTAGCAAACCTTTATAACGGACATTACAAAATTATAAATCAGAGTAATTTTTTAATCCAAGAACTTGAGGCTGGTAAAGCAATAGGTATTTCAGATGAGCGTAAAACAGAAATGATTGCAGAAGCTAAATTTCAAAGAGCATTTTCACACTTTACTTTGCTACGTTATTTTGGTCAGTTTTACGATCTAAATTCAAGTCTTGGAATTGTTATAAAAGACCAATTCTCTTCAGAGCTTGTTGCATTACCTAGAAACACAGTTCAAGAAGTTTACAATCATATTATTGAAGATTTAGAATATGCAGAAGCTAATGGTCCTATTTTTATACCTCATTACTTTACAGGTAGCCTAGCAGCACGTGCGTTATTAGCTAAAGTATCTCTTTATATAGGCGACTATCCAAGAGCAGCTATATTAGCTGATCAGGTAATTAATAATGTTGAGGACTATGCTTTAGAAACAACTTACTCTTCAATTTTTTCAAATAGTTTTGATTCCTCAGAAGTTATTTTTGCACCATATTCTGGTCCAGAAAATGAAGGAGGTAGTACTATGAATCAGGTAAATAGAACTACTTATAGCGAAAACTTAAGAGCTTTATCAGATGCTCAAGTTGGAGTTGTAGGAGATGGTGACCTATCTGGCACAGGTGCAGGTTACGACCCAAGATTCAGTTTTGCTTATTCTCAAGTAACACAAGGAAATAACCAAAATGGAAAATACCCTTTTTTAGATAATGTATCTTCACAAGGAAATACACTTTATCATCTTCGTTTAGCCGAAATATTTTTAATCCACGCAGAAGCAGAAGCAAGACGTTCAGGTGGTGTTCTAACCGATGCTTTAGGTAGTTTGAATATAATTAGATTACGTGCAGGTGTAACTGCTAAAAATTTAGATCCTTTAACTATTTTAGAAGATATTCGTCAAGAAAAATTATTAGAATTGTTTTTTGAAAATGGCGAGTCTTGGTTCGATATGGTTCGATATGCAAAGTTGGGAGATATTGATATATCTACAGTAAAACCAACGGTAATTTCAGAAAACCAATATGTATTACCAATTCCTTCGCAGGTAAGAATAGGTAATAACAATGTGAGTCAAAATCCTGGTTATTAAATATATAACCAAGTATGAACTTTTAAAACAATATATATGAAACATATTAGTATAATAGCCATAATAGTATTACTTGTTGTCTCTTGTAAACAAGAACAATCACCAAAAGACTATTTAATTTTGGAAGGTAAAATTACCAATCCAATTGATAGTTTAAATTTACGCTTGTTTGATCCTATTGCTAACAGAACCATAATGGTTGATGTTGATGAACAAGGGAATTTTAATGATACTATTAAAATTGAAAAACCGGCTACATTCACGGCAGTTTATAAAAACATCTTTAGTATATTTTTAAAAAATAATATGGATGTTAAAACAGAATTTAATACCGAAGATTTTAATACTAGCCTTAAGTTTTCAGGAAATGGTGCAAACGAAAGTAATTTCTTAAAAATAAAATCGGCTAAAACAACTGATTTATTTGGTGAGAATTATAAAGACTATCTAAGTTTAGATAAAGCAGATTTCGATAAAAAAACCGATACCTATATTGAGTTTTTAAAAAATGATTTAAGAGCCAAAGCTACAGACTTAGATTCAACATTTGTATTAGATCAAAAATTAGGTTTAGATAAATTTAAAGAAGAAATAACCGCTCAACATAAAGAGCAACAAACCATAAACAAAACTTTAGGAAAAGGAAATCCTTCTCCTCAATTTGTAGATTATGTAAACTATAAAGGAGGAACAAACTCTTTATCAGATTATAAAGGGAGTTATGTTTATATAGACGTTTGGGCTACCTGGTGTGCGCCATGTAAATACGAAATTCCATTTTTAGAAAAAGTAGAAAAGCAATATCACGATAAAAATATCAAGTTTGTAAGTCTTTCTATCGACAGAATAGCTGACGAAAAGAAATGGAGAGCCATGATTAAAGATAAAAATATGAGCGGGATTCAATTGTTAGCAGATAACGACTTCGAATCGCAATTTGTTAAAGATTATTTTATCTATGGAATCCCGAGGTTTATCCTTATAGATCCTAATGGAAACATTGTTAATTACGATGCGCCTAGACCTTCAGAAGAAAAATTAATAGAGTTATTTAATTCTCTTAATATTTAATCCATTGTTTTAGTTTATTTATTAGATTAGAGAGCATCTGCTCTCTGGTCTGATAATGTTTAAAACGTATAAGTATTATTAAGAATTGTCATTTTATTAATGTCACTTCGTTTTTAAAAATCATTCCTAAATCATTCATTTTCAAGAGTTATTTATTTTTGTAAATGTCACTTTAACATATTTAAATATGAACAACTTAAAACAATTTAGCAAACACATATTATTTGCCATTTTCTTTTTACCATTAGTTATGGTATCTCAAGAATTAGATTCCAAATTTCAGAAGGTATCAGAAATGGGAGAAATTGAAGAATATCTATACCAACCTAATGGGATGGAAATTTTATTACTTCAAGATAATTCTGCACCAGTAGTTACGGTTCAAATAGTATATCGTGTGGGTTCTAAACACGAAGTTTCTGGAAACACGGGTTCTACACACTTATTAGAACATTTAATGTTTAAAGGAACAGAAAAGTTTAATAAAACTAAAGGAACTTCTATAGATAGTAAATTAACTTCCATAGGAGCACAAATGAATGCGACTACTTGGAATGATAGAACCAACTACTATCAAACAATTCCAAGCGATAAGATTGAAATAGCTTTAGATATTGAAGCAGATAGAATGCGTAACTCTCTATTGCTAAAAGAAGATAAAGAAGCCGAAATGACGGTTGTAAGAAATGAGTTTGAAAGAGGTGAAAACAATCCAAATAGTGTTTTAAGAAAAGAAATTTGGGCTGCTGCTTATATGGCTCATACCTATCACCATTCTACCATAGGATGGCGTTCGGACATAGAAAATATGTCTATGGAAGCTCTAAGAAACTTCTACGATACATACTACTGGCCAAATAATGCCACTTTAACTATAGTTGGAGATTTTCAAAAAGACAATCTTTTTCAGTTAATTGATAAGCATTTTGGAGTTATTTCTAAAGCACCACATGTTATGCCTCAACCAATAACTGAAGAACCTAAACAATACGGTCCAAGAAAAGTGGTAATTAAAAAAGCAGGACAACAAGGTGTTATTAATGTTACCTATAAAATTCCAGGAAGATTACACGAAGATTTACCAGCATTAACCGTTTTAGGTGAAATTATTGGTAGTGGTCCATCTTCTTTACTAACTAAAAATTTGGTAGATAAAGGTTTAGCTTATTATGGCTATGCTAGTCCGTCGCAATTTCAAGAAGTAGGCTTATTTACAATAGGTTTAGGTTTTGAACCAACATCGGACCATGATAGCTTAAATAAAAAAGTTTTAGACATTTTAGAACAAGTTAAAACTGAAGGTGTTAAGCAAGAAGAAGTAGATAGAATTATAGCCAAAATTAATGCCGAAACTATCTTGTATAGAGATGGTTCTGCTAGTATTTCTGCCGAGTTAACAGAAGTTATTGCAGTTGGAGATTGGAAGGAGTTCTTTAATGCAAATACAAAACTAGCTCAAGTTACAGCAGAGGATGTTAAGCGTGTTGCAAATACGTATTTAGTAGAAGACCAAAGTACAACTGGTTACTTTATTCCTGTAATACCAGGAGCTAATAAAGAGACTGCAGAAGAAGCAAATAATGTTTTTGAAGCAGACGAATTTGGAAAGTTTTATTACAGACATCCAGAGCATACCAAAACAGACCTTGAAGCACATAAATTAGCTAATAATACAACTGCTGAAGTTTTGAAGGTAGAGAAAGACAAAGACAAAGACTTTGAACGTAAAACTATTGCTGGTATTGATGTTATTTCAAAAGAAACTGGAGCTAAAGACTTTATTACTGTGGCGGCTAGTTTTGCCATTGGAGAATATTTGGCCCAAGAACATAATGAAATGGTACCATCTTTAACTACACAGTTATTGAGTAAAGGAACACTTAAAAACGATAAAATTCAGTTTTCTCAAAAAATAGAAAAATTAGGTGTTAATATTTCAGTAAGCGCAGATAGTTACAATGTTAATATGTCTTTTAAATGTTTGAAAAAAGACTTAAATACGGTTGTTGAGTTATTAGCAGAAGAGTTGAGATATCCATTATTTGACGAAGATGAGTTTCAACTTATCAAAGATCAAAACATCGGTCAATTAAAACAGGGTTTATTAGACCCTTCAACCATGGGTAATATTGCTTTACTGCAAATTATTTATCCTGAAGGACATCCAAATTATGCAACGTCCATTGAGGCTTTAATTGAAGAAGTACAAAACACAAGTATAGAGGATGTAAAAGCATTTCATAAAAAATACTTCGGACCAAAAAGTATGCACTTAGTAGCTATTGGAGATGTTGATACTAAACCCTTATACAAAGCTATATCTTCGTCTTTTAAAGGATGGAAAGGTGGTGTTGATCAATTATTAACTTCAAAAGAAATAATAAAGGTTAATGCTGAAACTAAAATTGTAACCATTCCTGAAAAGCCAAGTGCAGAAATGATTATTGCTCAGTTTACGGGACTAAATAGATTAGATAAAGATTTTTTACCTTTTTATATTGGTAACAGTGTTTTTGGTGGCGGATTTTCAGGTCGTTTAATGAGAACGGTAAGAGATGAAGATGGTTTAACTTATTCTATAGGTTCAGGACATTCTGGACATACCTATAATAAAGGATATTGGATGGTAAAAGCTTCTTTTAATCCAGAATTATTTCAACAAGGTTTAGATGCCACTATGGTACAATTAGAGAAGTGGGTGAACCAAGGTATTACACAAGAAGAGCTAGACGCTAAAAAAACAAATATTACTGGTAGTTTTAAAGTAGGAATGGCAACCACTACAGGTTTAGCAGGAACTATTTTAAATTTTGTAAAAAGAGGTCAATCTCCAGATTATATGTATCAATACTCCAAGGATATTGAAGCAGTAACTTTAGAGCAAGTAAATGCAGCGATTAAAAAATACATTGATTTAGATAAATTAATCATTGTTAAATCTGGATCCTTAGACGAAAACGGAAAACCACTTGAATAAAAGACTTTAAAAAAGATGCTTATTTAATTCGTACATTTATATTAATATAATGAGTCACTTTTAACTAATTAGCTAAAAGTGATTCATTATAAAATGTTTAAAATCATGGGTAAAGCAATTTCAGATACAGTTTCAAAAAATAAAATTTCTGACTTAGAAAACTATTTTAAACCTTTTAGAGAGCAGATTATTGGTTTAAATCAAACATTCCAATCTCCTTATGGAAAAATGGATATGCTTTATGCCGATTGGACTGCAAGTGGCCGACTTTACAGACCCATTGAAGAAAGGTTTTTAAATACTATTGGTCCTTTTGTGGCAAACACACATACGGAAACTTCTACTTCTGGTGCAGCTATGACTAAAGCATATCATGAGGCCAAACATATTATTAAAAAACATGTAAATGCTAACGATGAGGATGTCTTAATTTCTGTAGGCACAGGAATGACAGGAGCCATCAATAAATTTCAACGCATATTAGGTTTAAAAATACCAGAAGCAGCAAAGCCTTATACAGATATTCCTGCCGAACTAAAACCAGTAATTTTTATTTCGCATATGGAACATCACTCTAACCAAACTTCCTGGTTGGAAACTATTGCAAAAGTTGAGGTTATTCCTTGCGATGAAACAGGTTTAATGTGTTTTAAAAGCTTGAATAATTTATTAGACAAGTATAAAGATCGGCCAATAAAAATAGCTGCAATCACGGCCTGTTCTAATGTTACTGGAATTAAGACAGAATATCACAAAGTAGCTAAAATTATGCATCAAAACAACGGACTTTGTTTTGTGGATTTTGCTTGTTCTGCACCTTATGTGGCTATAGATATGCATCCCGAAGATCAAGACGCATATTTAGATGCCATTACTTTTTCTCCTCATAAATTTTTAGGAGGACCAGGAGCTTCTGGAATATTAATATTCAATAAGAAACTATATAAAAATCTTGTACCAGATAATCCAGGAGGAGGTACTGTTGCTTATACAAATCCTTGGGGAGATCATGATTATATTGACGATATTGAATCCCGTGAAGATGGTGGAACACCAGGTTTCTTACAAACTATAAAAGTAGCTTTAGCTATTAATTTGAAAGAAAAAATGGGAGTCGAAAATATTTTGGAAAGAGAACATGAGATTAATAATCATGTGTTTGAGAGATTATTTAAAATAGAGAATCTACACTTGCTAGCAGGAGAGCATAAAAATCGTTTAGGCGTTTTTTCATTTTATATAGATCAAGCACATTATAATCTAATTGTTAAACTTTTAAACGATAGGTTTGGTATTCAAACCAGAGGAGGTTGCTCTTGCGCTGGAACTTATGGGCATTTTTTATTGCATGTAAATAAAAAAACATCCAAAGCTATAGAGAAAAAAATCTTAAAAGGCTTTTTAAATGAAAGACCTGGTTGGGTTCGTATGTCTATTCATCCTACTATGACAAATGTTGAAATTGATTTTATTTGTGAAGCTATAAAAGAAGTTGCACTTCATTTTGAAACATGGGGTGAAGATTATACATACGATAAAGTAAAAAATGAATTCATTCATAAAACACAACCTGAAATAGAAGAGCAAATAACAAAAGACTGGTTTTGTATTGGTTAATTATTTTCTGTTATTCCAAGCACAGCCAAAAATAATATAGTAGCCAAAATCATTATTAGACCATGCTACGTCTATTCCCATACGTATTTTAAACTTTCGGGCAATGAGGTATCTAAATCCTGTTCCGTAATTATAAACTAATTCGGCATCATTAAAAGAAACATTTTCCAGAACAGCTTTGGCAAGGCCTCCAAAACCCATTAAACTCCATCTGGTAGAAAAATCAAAACGTTGTTCTGTTTCTATTAGAAAGGTCGATTTACCCTGATATCTCATTTTTGGAACCCCACGTAAATTAATGTAAGGCTCTGTATAAAACGGTGCGTTATTGAACTGCATTTCAGAACCCAAACGCAATCCACTAACAAGCTTAGGTGTAAATTGATGATAATATAAAGCAGATATTTCTAAGTTTCCAAAATCATAATCACTTCCTGTCCAATCGGCATTAAAGTGATAGGTGGTGTTTATTAAAAAACCATTATCAGGCGTGAAAATATTATCTCTATTATCAAACTCTAAAACCAGACCAGGACTGCTAAGGGTGCTTTTTAACGATTTATTATCAATAAACTCTGGAAGATTTTCAAATTTAAATTCAGGCGTAACTTCATTTTTTAAAAATAAATATTCCACACCTATAAAAAAACCAGATGTATTAATTTCTTTTAAAAGCGAAACAAAAATGGGTAAAGCTTTAAAGTTAAAAGTATATGTCTTTTCGCCTATTGTAGGTAGTGTTCTGTAAAAATCCATATTAACAGACGAGTAGGCCATCATGACTTGATATTTTAAATTATATTTAGATATAGTTGCCATTCTTAATGCTCCAACCATCCAAGTGTTATTAGCCGTATAGCCACCAAAAGCTGTTGTAATATCTGGAGGAGTAGCTTGACCCTCAATGGGATGTTTGTTAGGACTAATAAAAACTGGAGAAATAACACCTCCAATATTGCCTAAAGCGGGTTCTGTAATAGGTTGAATAATTGGAATAAAACCTTTCGGATTCATTAAGAAGTTGCTAAAATCCAGTTTGTTATCTAAAGAATCTCTAAAAACACTTTTCTTTTTTGAAGTTTGTGAATAGGAAGAAGTAGCAAAAACCAAACATAATGTAATTGTAATAATGGTTTTTAGAGCTTTCATAAGTTTTTTATACTAAAAATTAAAAGTAGGTAAAATTTTACTTTAATAATAATTTGTTTTTAGAGCCTCCATAAAAAAAACGTTAATATTTTAATAAGGTAGCTGAGTGCTATGGTTTTCCGACTAATATTTGGTAGTTTTGCCCAAATTTTAAAAATACAATTTTATGAGTCATGTAAAAGAAAATGATACAGTAAAAGTTCATTACACAGGAAAATTAAGCAGTGGTCAAGTTTTTGACAGTTCTGAAGGAAGAGATCCTTTAGAGTTTACGCTTGGTCAAGGAATGTTAATTCCAGGTTTTGAAAAAGCTGTATTAGAGATGAAAGTAAACGATAAAAAAACAGTTGTTATTGGTAAAGATGAAGCTTACGGCGATGTTCAAAAAGAATTATTTCACGAAGTGAAAAAAGAACAATTACCACAAGATATGGCTCCAGAAGTAGGAATGGGATTAGCGTCTAAAAACCCTGATGGATCTGAAAATCAATTTCGTGTAGCTGCTGTTAACGAAGACCATATTGTAGTTGATGGAAACCACCCTCTTGCTGGTCAAGATTTAACCTTCGAATTAGAATTGGTTGAGATAAAATAAATATACATTTTGTATAATCTTAAAAGCTTGGGTTCGCTCAAGCTTTTTTTATACTCAAATGTTAAATTAATTGTAATTGGCGTGCTAAATTAAAAAATCTATGGTATTATATATTAAATCAATTAGCAGAACTATTTAAATGTCAGCGACATTTATTAAATTGCATATAGAATTATACAAGATTCACTTTTTGATTTTAAAGAGACATTATTAATTATAAAATTAAAATACCATGGGAAAAGAAAGTAGTACATTATTAGGAATATTGGCAGGAACAGCCATTGGAGCAACATTAGGAATTTTATTTGCCCCAGACAAAGGTTCAAACACAAGACAACGTATAGCAGATGAAGCTGCATCAGCTAGAGACAGAGTGTCTGCAGAAGCACATCATTTAAGAGATAAAGTGGCTGATACAGTTTCAAGTAAAAAAGAAACCTTAGACGAACAAATAGAGGATATTGTTAGTAATGTGAGTCATAAAACAGAAGATGTGATTACCACTCTGGAAAAAACGTTAAAGGACCTTAAAGCCAAAAACAAAAAGTATCAAAAATCTTAATTTGAATGAATATTTTTGAATCCATAAATGATACATCTGGTAAAATGGCAGATGCAGGAGAAACTTATGCTAAAAAAACCCAGGAGTACATTAAGTTAAAAGTTTTTCAACAGATTAGTGTGTCTATTAGTTATATATCTAAAGCACTAATTATTGGAGGTCTGTTGTTTATAGCTTTATTTTTCTTAGCCTTTGCTTCAGCTTTGGCAATAGGACAATGGCTTGAAAATTTAGCATTGGGCTATCTAATTGTATCTTTACTTTTTATAATTTTAACAGTTATTGTCTATTACAATAGGAAGTTTATCGATAAGAAAATTATAAAAAGGATATCTACTAAATTTTTTGACTCATAACACATGAAACAATATCAATCTTTCGAAGACATAGAAACAGAATTAAAGCATTTAGATCTAGAGCGAAAAATAGCTTGGGAAGAATTGAAATTTTTAAAAAATGAATTTCAAGAAGATTTAAAACCTGCAAATTGGATTCAATATGCTCTTAAATCAGCTGGTAAATATGGCTTGTTTTTATTAGCAAAAAGGTTTTTCAAGTAAAAATCATAAAAACTTATAAAACAAAAAGGGAATCTAAATCAGGTTCCCTTTTTGTTTTATAATTCACAAACAGTCTAATGTTTATTTATTTGAGCTAAGATATAAATTAATCAAGTCATTGTTTTTTCTATAATTTAAATATGTTTGACTATAACATTTTAAAACATAAATTATGAAAACTATTAAAACACTAATGGCAGTTTGCCTACTATTTATATCAGTTGGAGTAACTGCCCAAAACGACAAAGACAAACAAGTTATTTCAGATGCTGAAAATGCCAAAGCTACCTTGTTGGAGAAAGATCCAGGCTTAGAAAAGTTCTTTGATACTTCTGCTGGATATGTTATTTTTCCTAACATTGGAAAGGGGGCATTAATTATTGGTGGTGCAATGGGAAATGGTGTTGTATATGAAAACGAACACATTATTGGGATGGCCAATTTAAAAAAATTAAGTGTAGGCTTGCAAGTTGGTGGAGAATCGATTATTGAGGTAATCTTTTTTGAAACTGAAAAAGCTTTAAAAGAATTTAAAGAAGGAAACTTTGAGTTTTCTGCCAGAGCTTCAGCAATTGCAGCAGATAAAGGAGTTTCAAAAGATGTTAATTATAGCGATAACGTTTTAGTTTTTGCGATGCCAAAAGTAGGATTAATGGCAGATACATCTGTAAGTGGACAGAAATTTGAATTTCACCCATTTAAATAAAAAAAAGAATTAAATTATAGATAAAGAAGGTTGGCGGTTTGTCAACCTTTTTTTATAGAATAAGTGAAAGTTACATTAAAATGAATAGAGTTAAGTAAAATTTGTTTACAGTCAAGCCAGAGAATTATAATATATTAAGTTTATAATATGAAAATCATAGAATTCGATGTTTTTGTAATAGGTAGTGGTGTTGCTGGACAATTAGTGGCTAAGTCATGTGCAAAAGCAAATTTAAAAGTAGCCATAGCTGATAATCGAGAGTATGGAGGCACCTGTGCGAATAGAGGTTGCGATGCTAAAAAAGTACTATTAGGTCCAACCGAAGTTTATCAGCATGCTTTAAATTTAAAAGGAAAAGGAATCACCTCTGTTCCAAATTTAGATTGGGAAAAACTTCAAAACTTCAAAAGAACATTTACAGATAGGGTCCCTTTGGAAACAGAGAAAATTTTGGAGAAGTTAGGGGTAAAACGATATCATCAATCTCCTGTATTTATTGATAAAAACACACTTTCGGTTGAAGGTAAAACCGTTAAAGCAAAAAAAATAGTCATTGCTACTGGACAGATTCCTAGAACTTTAAAAGTTTTAGGAAATAACTTATTGAAAACTTCAGATTATTTCCTTAAAATGAAACAGATTCCAGACGAAATTGTTTTTATAGGTGCAGGTTACATTGCTATGGAATTTGCACATATAGCAGCTAGAAATGGAAGTAAGGTTACCATTTTAGATCATGGGAGTAGAGCTTTAAATGGTTTTGATCCTGATTTAGTTTCAGAGCTTATTAGCGAATCTGAGAAAATGGGAATCCAGTTTATTTTTAATGCTAAAGTGACAGAAATAGAGAAATTAAGAACCAATTATAGAATAATTTATAAAATAAAAAATGAAGAAACATCATTAAAAGCTAAACTGGTGTTTAATACAGCAGGCAGAGTTCCAGCTATAGCTAATCTACATTTAGAAAAAGGAGATATAGATTATTCCATAAAAGGAGTTTCGGTAAACAAATATTTGCAAAATACAAGTAATCCTAATGTGTATGCCTGTGGAGATGTGTCAGATCATAGCTTGCCTTTAACTCCATTATCAGGAATTGAAGCAAAAGTAGTAGCTGAGAATATTTTACATGGTAATAAAAAACAAATAGAAACACCTATTGTGCCTTCTGTGGTGTTTAGCTTGCCAAACTTGGCAACTGTAGGCTTGAGTGAAGAAGAGGCAACAACAAGATATAAAGACTTAATTGTAAATTATCAATCCGTCCCAAATTGGTATAATGCCAAACGCATAAAAGCTTCGGTTTATGCTTATAAAATTCTAGTGAATAAAAGAAATAATCACATTGTTGGTGCTCACATTCTTGGACCTCATGCAGCTGAAACTATTAATTTATTTTCGATGGCTATGCATCAAAAAATGACAACAAATGATATTAAAAATATGATATTTACCTATCCTTCTTGGGGAAGCGATATAAAAAGCATGATATAATACTTATGGTTCTAACAAATTCAAATAAATTTAAAATTAAAGACCTGCCTTCGCTAATAGTTGAAACTTATAAAGCTTGGGATGCTTCTAATCCATTTCGATTAAGTGCTATTGTTGCTTATTATGCTGTACTTTCAATGCCTGGACTTTTGGTAATTATTATCAACCTAGTTGGTGCTGTTTGGGGAGTTGATATTGTTCAAGGCAGATTAACTAATGAGATTTCCAGTGCTTTAGGGAGTGATGCTGCAGATTCAATACAAACCATGATGATAGAAACCCAAAACGAGAATAAAAGTACTTTGGCAACTATTTTAGGGATAGTCACCTTAATTTTTGGTGCTACGGGTGTTTTTTATCACTTACAACTTTCTCTTAATCAAATCTGGCAAGTAAGCTCAGAAAATAGTATGAGTTTTGGTAGAATGTTGTTAAGTCGCGCAAGAAGTTTTGCATTTATATTAGCCATGGGGTTCTTACTTCTTATAAGTTTTTTGGTTACAACAGCCATATCAGTACTTAATGAATATATACAAAGTCTTCTTCCAGATTTAATAGTTTATATTGCTTTTGTGTTGGATTTCTTAGTGTCTGTTGGAATTATTACAGTTCTATTTGCTATGATATTTAAATTCCTGCCAGATGCAAAGATTAGATGGAAAACCGTTTGGATAGGAGCTTTAATAACTTCAGTTTTATTTGTATTAGGGAAGTTTTTACTCGGACTCTATTTTGGAGAAGCCAATCCAGGTTCAACTTATGGAGCAGCTGGAACTATTGTATTAATTCTACTTTGGGTTTCATATTCTTGCTTAATCTTATTCTTTGGTGCCCAGTTTACTTGGGTCTATGCCAAACGTTATGGTCTAGGAATTCAGTCTAATATAAAAAGTAAATCTTAAAAAAGAAGTTGTATAAAATTATTATAAAAAGTAAGAGATATAGTTTTTATATTTAGTAGAATATCTAACATATAAAAATGCCTCTAATTAAAAATTAGAGGCATTTTAGTTTTAAGAGTTTACTCTTATAATTAACTTTTCCAATCGTTAATTTCATTTTTTAAATCTTCTTTGGTTTTACCAGTTTTCTCTTGAAGTTTTCCTAGCATTTCGTCAAATTTACCTTCAGAATAGGTTAAGTCGTCATCGGTAAGTTTACCATATTTTTGTTTAAATTCACCTTTAACTTGTTTCCATTTACCTTCTAATTGATCCTTGTTCATGATTTTATTTTTTTAATTAATATTATTTTGATAATTACAATTTACCGTAATTATATCTTTGTTCTTAACTCAAAAAAATAATTTCTTGCACCAATAACACTCATTGTATTGAGAGTAACCTTTTTTCTGATTGTGTTAAATAAACTTATTCTTTCTAACCATATTTGATTTATTCTGATTAAGAAGAATAACAATTAAAGAAAAAACTAATAATTATTATGGATAGTTCAGCTATAAAAAATGAAGCGCAATATGAAGCTTTAAAAGATAAAGGCTACAGCAAAGAAAAAGCTGCTAGGATTTCAAATACACCAGATGCTGGTAAAAAAGGAGGTAAAGCAAAACCGTATGAAGAGAGGACAAGAAGCGATTTATATGAACAAGCAAAAAATGTAGGTATTAAAGGACGATCTAAAATGGATAAGTCTGAATTAATTATCGCGCTACGCAACAATTAATATGCTATCTTTATTTTGAAAATTAAATAATATACTAACATTAACTATCACAAATGATTAACTCAAAAATAATAAGACAAGTCTTTCTTCTTCTTTTAATAGTTTTAATAGGAGTTTTAATTTTTAGAGAAATGATACCTTATTTCTCAGGAGTTTTAGGTGCAATTACTTTATATGTGTTGCTAAAAGGAATCATGTCTAAAATGGTTAGAAAAGGATGGAACCCAAATTTTGCAGCCGTATTTTTAATGTTTCTTTCATTTGTTTCAATATTAATTCCAATAGCTGGTGCAATTTTAATGTTAGGAAACAAAATAGGTGAAGCTGCTAAAAATTCAGAGAAAGTAACCCAAGTTATAAAAACGCAATTGGGAGAATTAGAGAGCCGTTTTGGATTTGATTTGACGTCTCAAATAGATGCTACGGCAATTTCAAGCTGGTTGTCTGAACACTTGCAAAATTTTGCAGGTGGCACGTTCAATTCAGCCATAGCTATTGCCATCATGTATTTTCTGTTATTTTATATGTTAACCAATAGAAAACAACTTAAAGAATCTTTAATGGATTATATTCCTATAAGTAGGGATAATTTAAAAATATTAGGAAAAGAAACAAGGCAAATGGTAAAAGCTAATGCTATTGGTATTCCTTTAGTAGCAGTTGCACAAGGGATTGTGGCATTAATTGGGTTCTTAATTTTCGGAATAGAAAGTCCGTTTTTTTGGGCTATTATAGTAACCATTGGATCCATGATTCCTTTTGTGGGCAACCTTTTAGGAACCATTCCAGTTTTTATTTTAACCATGTCTGGTGGGAATGATTTTGAAGCATGGGGGATTTTAATATATGGTATTGTAGTGGTTGGTTCTACAGATAATATTATACGTTTGTTTGTGCTTCAAAAATTAGATAATGTACATCCATTAATAACCTTAATTGGAGTTATAGTAGGAATCCCTTTATTTGGATTTATTGGATTAATATTTGGTCCTTTATTGGTTAGTTTGTCCTTAATAATTGTTAGAATTTATAAAAAAGAATATGCTTCTAATAAAGAGGAGATTGGATAAATTCTTAAATTATTCTTTTAGATTTTTTAGTTTTAAGCGCACATAATAGTGGTTTGAATTAAGATTTTTTTGCTTTAAGTCAAAAATTTCTTCAATTAATTAATAATTTGCAGTATAACTAAACAGAAAAAAGGGGATGATGAATTTAGCCGAACAAATAAGATTAGAGAATATAGCAGATACAGATTATGAAATATTTGCATTATTAAAACAACGTTATAGCCCTAGAACTTTTAAAAAAGAAGCAATAAAAGAAAGGCATTTAAAACAGCTTTTTGAAGCTGTACGTTGGTCTGCAAGCTCAAATAATCTACAGCCTTGGCGTTTTATATACGCCGAAAAAGGAACGAAAGCTTTTAAAAACATATATAATTGTTTAAGCGATTTTAATAAATCGTGGACTAAGAATGCACCTGTTCTAATGTTTTCAGTTTATAAAGAAAAGACCAAAGACGGTAAAGAAAATTTTCATGCTTTACACGATTTAGGTTTAAGCTTAGGTTCAATGACAGTGCAAGCACAATATTTAGGAATTGCAGTTCATCATATGGCTGGAGTTGATTGGGAGAAAGCACAAAAAGAGTTTAATGTTCCTGAAGGTTATCATATCTCTACGGCAATTGCCATAGGTTATTATGGTGGAGATTTGGAAGATTTACCAGAAGAATTACAAAAACAAGAAACAGCTAAACGCATGAGGATTTCTCAACAAGAATTTGCATTTAAAGATGAGTGGAATCCCAAATAAAATTAATTTTAAAATATTAGATGATGAAAATAGGAATTATAGGAAGTGGACATATAGGTGGTAATTTAGGAAAACATTGGGCCAAAGCAGGACATGAAGTGCTTTTTAGTTCAAGACACCCTAAAGAACTTGACCATTTAGCGCATGAAGCAGGGAATAATGCTAAAGCAGTTAGTGTTACTGAAGCTTTTGAAGCGAATGCAGATGCCTATCTATTAGCAACCCCATTTAAGGCAATAGATCAAATTTCAGAAAAATATGCAGGAGAATATGGCGATAAAGTTATAATTGATGCCACAAATCCCTACCCTGAACGTGATGGAGAAATGGCTCAAGAAGTTAGGAATGCCAATTACAACGCTACAGAATACACAGCTATGAAATTTAACACAGCAAAAACCATTAAAGCGTTTAATACTATTAAAGCAGAGGATTTAAAGAATCAAGCTTTTAGACATGATAACAAGTTATCTGTTCCTTTTGCTGCTCAGGATGAAGAAAGCAAAACTATTGGAAAGCAACTTATTGAAGATATAGGTTTTGATGCATATTATGTTGGGAGTTTAAGCGATTCTAATATTATGGATCCAGATCAGGAAATTTATGGCAAGTCTTTGGAAATAGACAAACTAAAGAAATTAGTAATTGAAGCCAGAGAATATTAAAGGATTCATCAAACCTCTAAACTTTTCGAATAAAAAATAATTAAAAAATTTTCAGGTTAATTTATTAATTTTAATAACAAGAGACAGGCTTTAAAAACACTAATAAATTAACAGATGAGTTGGGAAATTATTTTAATGTTTTTAGTACTACTTATTACTGTAGTGCTTTTTGTGTTTGAGATTTTTCCAATGGATAAAATTGCCTTTTTTATTATTGTGTTGCTCATTCTATTAGGATTAGTAACTCCAGAAGAAGGCATAAGTGGGTTTTCTAATACAGCAACTATTGCTGTTCTGGCACTTATGATATTAGCCATAGCCATGGAAGAAAATGGCGTTATTAATTGGTTAACATCTGGAATGGGTAGAATTAAATCTTTACCGGTTTTTATTATGGCACCCATTTTTATGTTTGTTACAGCTGGTATTTCAGCATTTATTAGTACAACGGCTGTGGTTATAGTCTTTATTAAAATGATAAACCAACTCTCCGAAAAATATAATATTTCACAATCAAAACTTCTACTCCCCATTTCATTTGCAGGCATTTTAGGAGGTTCTTGTACCTTAATGGGAACGTCAACAAACCTAATTGTTAATTCTGTATCTAAAAATCTTGGTGCAGAAAAATTGGGCTTTTTTGAGTTCTCTTTGTTGGGACTTATTTTTCTGAGTATTTCAATAATCTATCTAACATTTTCATTGCCTTGGCTGCCTTGGGGAGATAAACAAAACCTTAATAAAGATTATAAAATAGATAATTACATTACCAGTGTAAGGGTAACTCCCAATTCAAAATTAGTTGGAAAAAAAATTAGTGATAGTTTCTTGTATAATAATCCAGATGTATCGCTTTTAAGACTTACAAGAAATAACCATTCTCATAATTCTCCCGGAAAATACATTTCTCTTAAAGCAGAAGATGAATTGCTTTTAATGTGCGATCTAGAAAATTTAACACGCATTAGCAAATCGGAAAACATGAGTATCATTCATGAAAATGAAAGTTACAGCGAAGGCAATTTTTTAGATAGTACAAAAACAGATTCAGATATCAAAGAACCAGAATTAGACGAGCGTATTTTTGTTGAACTACTAATGCTACCCGGAGCTTCTTTATTAGGGAAAACCTTAGGGAATTTAAGAAGTTTTATGATACAAGATGCCATTCCGATAGCCATAAAAAAAAGGAAGACACTTGTAAACTTAAACGAGAGAATGGTACATAGTAGCAAGGATAAGTTGGCATTAAAAGCAGGAGATAGGTTGCTAGTGGAAATTTCAAAAGAAAAACAGTTTGCTTTAGAAACCATGGAGAATGTGGTTGTTTTACAGCAATTGGACAAAATTAGCAAAACCTCCAAACGAAAAAGATATTTTACATTCTTTGTACTTTTACTAGTAATTGCTATGGCTGCATCTGGGTTGCTATCCATAATGGTAAGTGCTTTAACTGGAATTAGTTTGTTATTAGTTACTAATAATTTAAACCTCAATACCATTTATAAAAAAGTAAATTGGCAAATATTTTTCTTGTTAGCAGGAATGATCCCCTTGGGAGTGGCTATGCATAATACGGGAACAGACATGTGGATTTCAGAAAAACTTTTAGGCGTTTTACACAATCAACCTAACTATATAATTATAGGAACCTTATTTTTTATTACTATGATAATGAGTGGGGTTGTAAGTAATAATGCTACGGCTATAATAATGACGCCAATTGCTATTTCTGTAGCTTATGGTATGAATTTGGATTTTAAACCGTTTATATTATCAGTCATGTTTGCTGCCAATTTTAGTTTTTTTACCCCAGTAGGTTACCAAACAAATTCATTAATTTATGGAATAGGAAATTATCGTTTCAAGCATTTCCTATATATAGGTGGAGGTCTTAGTTTGATACTATGGATTCTGGCCACTTTTTTATTAACTAAGATGTTATAAATTTTAAATATGAAAAATAAATTTTCAGTAGAAGACGCTATTAGTAAATTATGGGACAAATTAGACGGCTGGATGGAAGCCATCATTTTAAAATTGCCAAATCTAATCATGGCTATTTTAATCATGATTCTGTTTTATTTTATAGCGAAAGTTGTTAAAAAGGTTTTTAAAAAATACTTATTAAAAAGTATCAATCAAAAATCTATTCAGGTAATAGTTTCTAAAATAATCTTCTTGATTGTTATTTTAGTAGGGTTTTTTATAGCTCTTGGTGTATTAGAACTTAATAAGGTTTTAACTAGTATCCTAGCTGGTGCTGGAGTTATAGGTCTTGCTATTGGTTTAGCTTTACAAGGAACTTTAAGTAATACTTTTGGAGGTTTGATCTTGTCGTTTATGCCAAAAATAAAAATCAACGATTATATCGAAACAGATAGCGTAAAGGGTTTTGTATCCGAAATTAGTTTGCGTAACATAGTACTTCGTAGACCAGATAATAATTACGTTATTATTCCAAATTCCAAATTTGTTGATAATGCTTTTACTAATTATTCTCTAAGTCCAAGAAGTAGAATTTCAGTAAGTTGTGGTATAGGTTATGAAAGCAATTTGCAAGAAGTTGAGGATCTAGTTATACGTATTATTTCTGAAAATTTCGAACAAAAAGAAGGAGAGAAAGTTGAATTTTTCTTTACTGAATTTGGAGATAGTTCTATAAACTTTATCACGCGTTTTTGGATTGACATGGTAAAGAGCAAAGAAAAATATGAAGAAACACATAAAGCCATAAAACTTATTAAAAGTAATTTTGACAAACAAGGCATTAATATTCCTTTTCCAATTCGCACATTGGATTTTAGTAAAAACACCATGCAGATTAAAAATAATAATAAAGAGGAAAAATAATAAAGCTTTTGAACGTCAGTCTGTTGAAATATGTGGAATAAGGCATGCTAATACATTGGTATTACCAGAGTGTTAAATCTTTTTAGACAATTTTATTTTAATCAGATATTTGGTATATCTTTAGAATTCCATAATTAAAAAGATAAAAGAATCCATTTATCAATGACACTATTTGTAAAATACAATTTCGATTTGGTATGTAAGACTCTTTTAAAAGAGCAGTTAGATGCGCTGGATATTTCTTATACCTTGAATAGCTTGGGAGAAATTCAAATTAATGGCGCGTTGTCTCCAGAAAAACTCGAAATATTAACAACATCCTTAAATAAATATGGCATTGAAATTTTAACAAAACAAAAAGTAACCTTAGAAGATAGAATTAAAAATGCCATTGACGATTACTTGAAAAACAAAGAATTTCGAACAGTAAAACTATCAACCTATCTTTCAGATAAATTGCATTATTCTTACGCGCATTTATCCACAATTTTTTCAGAAAACACCTATACATCCATAGAAAATTATATGATTCTTAAGAAAGTAGATCTTGCAAAAGAGTTAATCTGTCATACAGATTTAACTTTAACTGAAATAGCTTTTCGCATAGACTACAGTAGCGTAGCACATTTATCTGGACAGTTTAAAAAAACAACAGGACTTACACCAAGTGCGTTTCAAAGAATTATGAACAACAAAAAACTATAAACCAACAATCAACAAACATAAATAAATGAGTGATAAAACTTTAAGCATAGCCCTGGCAGACGACGATGAAGATGACAGAATGCTATTTAGTGAAGCTATAGACGAAATAGATATTAGTACAAAACTATCGCTCTTTAACCATGGTCAAGAATTGATGGATTACTTAACCTTACCCAATATTGTTCTTCCAAGTCTTATTTTTTTAGATTTGAATATGCCAATCAAAAATGGGCAGCAATGTTTGGTGGAAATTCGTAATAATCCAAAGTTAAAAGATTTGTGTATAGCCATTTATTCAACATCTTCTTCAGAAAAAGATATAGAAGATACTTTCTTAAATGGGGCAAACATTTATGTAAATAAGCCCAATAACTTTAGTAAATTGCGAGAAGTGGTAGAGAAAGTTCTACAACTCAATTGGCAATATCATACATCCAATTTGAATAAAGAAACCTTTCTTTTCCGAATCTAAGACACTATCAAACTATGGATTTTAAGCGTGTTTACACTTCTTCTAAAACGTATATAACTTTATTAGTTGTTGCTTTAGGGATACTTGTTTTTACTGCAGGTATGACCTATAGACAGATAATAAACATGCAAAAATCTTCTGCCTCAGTAAATCACACGCTTCAAGTTTTTAATGGAATAAGTAATTTAACAACTCACTTCTCTCAAGCAGAATCTGAAGAGTTTAGAAATGAATTATTAAAAACAGGTGGTGCCAGTCAAGCTTTTAAAGAATATAAGCAGGAAGGACAAAATATTATTGATAGCTTAAAAGTACTTACTTCAGATGATTCTTTACAAATAGATCGTTTAAATTCATTAAGTGTTTTGTTGGAAAGATTATATTCTCAGCTAGAATTATTAGAAGCAATTGATTATAAAAATACCCAAGAAGCTCATTCTTACAGACAATCGCAAAAAATGAAAGTAAGTGGTACATTGTATCATATACGAGAAGTTAAAAATGAGATGCTTGCAAGTGAGCAAGAGTTAATGCAGAAAAGGAAAAGTACCTATGACTCATATAAGTCTTTGGCACCTTTAACTTTAACTATACTAACGTTTATTGCCATATTGGTATTTGTGCTTTCTTTTATTCGTATTTATAAAAATAAAAAGCGTTTTAGAGAATCCGAAGCATTTTTAAAAAATGTTTTAGGCACAACAGACAATGTGGTTAACTTTTACGAGCCTATTTTCGGTATTCAAGATGAAATAATAGATTTTAAAATTATATATGCTAACGACTGTAATCGGGATTATTTTGGAATAGAACCAGATATTATAGTAGGCCAAACTATTTCAAATGTATTTCCATTCTTAATGGAAAATGGCGAGTTTGAAAAAATGAAAACATGTTTTCTTAATAAAACAAAGGAGATTTCAGACAGACAGATAGTTATTCAGGATAATAACATGTGGTTTCAATCTATTGTAACCCCATTAGCCAATGGGATTTTAGAAACTGCTAGAAATTCTACTGCAGAAGAAGAAGCAAAAGAAGTCCAATTGACATTTAAAAAGAAATTAGAGAAACAAAACCTAAAACTCTTGGATAATAGAGCGTTTTTAGGAAATATCTTTAAAAGTATATCACATATTGTCATGAATTTTAAAAGCATTCGGGATGTTCATGGAAAAATTATTGATTTTAAAATTTTGTTTGTAAACGATAGGATAAACCCAGTAACAGGAGATATTCCTGAAGATTTAAAAAACAAAAAGGTTTCTCAAGTTTTTCCAGATATTTTTGAAAATGGCGTTTTTGAACATTTAGTAAATGCTGTTGAATTAAAAAAATCTGAAGAATATGAAGTGCCACTCGAAAAAAATGGTAAAACCATATGGTTTCATGCCACAGCTATAAAATTAGGAGATGGTGTAACAGTAACTACTAGAGATGTTACTGAAGAAAAAGCAAAAGCAAATCAACTTTTAAAACTAAACGATCAACTTGTAATTAGGAATTCCATTTTAACCGATGCCGAAAGTATAGCCAAAATTGGTAGTTTTCTTTGGTATTTGGATTCTGATATTTCAGAAATGTCTGATAATTACTTTCAAATGTTAGGTTATCAACCCAATGAATTTAAATCTTCGTTTAAAACATATAAAGAATTTATCCACCCGGACGATCTTGAAATGGTTGAAGAAAAATCAGCACAAGCCTTAAAAAGTCTAAAACCTAGTGAATATACATATCGTGTTATTACTAAAAACGGCAATGTAAAACACTTTAAAACCAATGGACAGTTTATAAATAAAAGCAATCAAACTGTTATGATTGGTGTTGTCCAAGACGTTACCCAAAGTATTGTTGCCGAAGAAAAATTACGTAAAAGTAATTTAGAGCTGTTGCAAAGTAATGCCGAATTGGAATCGTTTAACCGTGTTGCCAGTCACGATTTACAAGAACCACTTCGTAAAATACAGTTATTTATTACTAGAATAGAAGACATGGAGTCTGATAGGTTTTCAGACAAAGGAAAAACCTATTTTGAAAAAGTAAAGAATGCAGGAGTACGTATGCAGTCGCTCATTCAAAATTTATTGGCTTACTCTAGAATAGATAGTACTAAAACAGATTTTGAAAAACTAAATTTAAATCATGTATTAGAAAAAGTTACAGAAGACCTTGCCACAAATATTAATGATTACAACGCACACATAAAAATAGATAAGTTACCAGAAATAAAAGGGATCTTTTTTCAAATGGAACAGTTGTTTGCTAATTTAATTTCAAATGCTTTAAAATATAGGAATACGATAGATACTCCAATAATTGAGATTACCTATCAAAACGTATTGGCCACCGAAGTTCCTAAGCCATTTGTTGTTACTGGCAAACAATATCACAAAATCTCAGTTATTGATAATGGTATTGGGTTTGATGATGTCTATGCAGAAAAAATATTTGAAGTCTTCCAGCGCCTACATCAAAAAACCGAATATTCTGGAACGGGAATTGGTTTAGCTATTTGTAAAAAAATAGTTGAAAACCATAGTGGATATATTCATGCCACTGGAAAATTGGGATTAGGTTCTCAATTCATTATTTATTTACCTGCTTAATTATTTAATTATATTTATTGCCTACTGTTCTACTTCAAAAGCACTTTTACACAACGCTTTTAAGCTTATTTAACACACTTTTAACCAAAAACCAATAGTTGTATAACACAATACCAAAATTGTGTAATAGGAAACATCTGTTCTCTCACGACCTTTACCATATCATAAAAACAGACCGTTTAACTTAATCAAATTCCTATGAAAACTGCATATATTGAATCAAATGTTATTAAAGCCATGTTAGAACAATTAAGAGTTCATTTTGGTGGCGAATTGACAAAAGAATTAAAAGAATATACCTTAGAAATTAATAATGACCTAGGGAAAGGTATTATAAAAGGAATGTCTTTAAAAGGAGGTATTTCTTATTTAGAATTTGATATGATTTTTTATCATGATTTGGTATTGGCGATCAATACACCAGAAAAAAATCCAATATATTTTACCTATTGTTCTAAAGGAACATTAACACACAGTTTTGGTGAAGATGGTGAAAAACGTCAATTAGAAAGATATCAAACCGGAATTTTAACTAGTCAGAACCATAACGAGAATGTGCTGTATTTTAAGAAAGATGAAGAATTAAAAACTACATTAATTACTGTGCAAACTGGAAAAAAAGGTGATATTCCTGGAGCCAATGGTTTAAAGGATATGTTACGAGAAACTTTTATTTCTGAAAACCCATCGGGTAACTTTATATATGTAGGATCACATAATTTGAAAATTGCCGAAAAAATTGAACAATTAAATGCCATATCACAAAAGGGTATTGTAAGAAGTCTTCTAATTCAAGGTCTAGTTCATGTTATTTTAGCATTAGAAATTCAACAACATAAAGATGATCTTAAAAACGATAATCTTCAAACAGGGTCTTTAACCCGAAGAGATATGGATACCATTCAAGAAGTAAGTCAGTTTATTAATGAGAATTCTGAATCTCAAATAACCATTTCGCAACTTTATAGTCAATTCGGACTCTCTCCTTCAAAACTTCAAGAAGGATTTAAATTAATGCATGGCCATACAGTTACCGAATATATTAGAGAGGTACGTATTAAAAAAGCCGAAGAACTTATAAAAAATACAGATATGAATATCTCAGAAGTGGTTTATACCATTGGATTAACAAGTAGAAGTTATTTCTCTAAAATTTTTAAAGAAAAGTATAACTGTAGTCCAAAAGACTACAAATTTGCACAACGTTCAGTAGCAATGTCTGCCTAATTCTCGATTAGGATTTAAATAATAAATTATTGAATATTCTCTTGCTATAAAATTATATAAATACAAGAATACCATTTTAAAAAACCCAACAATTGTTGGGTTTTTTGGTACTTAAAACAAGGTGTTTTAAATTAAATTTTAATGTATTAACTAATTGGCTATTCGCAAAAAAACTATTAGTGGTCTTTGTGCAAAATAGCAACTTTGAAAAAAACCATGTTTCTTTCTGTATCGTTTTAGAACTTTACAAAATGAAACATGGCTTTATATGTCTGATTTTTAATTAAAACAAAACCTTAAAACCATTTAAAATATAAGCCAGAAGCCACTACAGCTATAGCTAATATTACTAGGATTAAAACAATAAATGTGGCTCCAAATCTGGTTTTTTTATCGTCTTGTAATAAATAATCTTTAGTTTCTGAATCTTCATCTTTAATAATAGGCATACGTTTTAGTTTTAAAGGTTAATATATACTGTTTTTTTGTTTACAAATTCATGAATCCCTTCTATTGAAAGTTCTCTTCCAAATCCAGAAGTTTTGGTGCCTCCAAAAGGCAATCTAGGATCCGATTTTACAAGTTCGTTTATAAAAAAGGCTCCATCTTCAATTTGTAAAATATGTTTTCTGGCTTCTTTAATATTTTCAGTAAAAACCATGGTTCCTAAACCAAATTTTGAATTGCTGGCAGTTTTATAAGCTTCCTCATTATTTTTTACTTTAATAATGGCTGCAACCGGACCAAAAGTTTCATCATCGAAAACAGGCATTCCAGGTTTTACATGGGTTAGAATGGTTGGTTCAAAATAGGCCTTATCTTTTTTATTTCCTATTAAGGTTTTTGCTCCTTTTTTAATAGAATCATTTACTTGCTTATTTAAGATTTCAGCTAGATCCTCTCTCGCTAAAACACTTAATTGTGTAGCTTCTTCCATTGGGTCTCCAACTATAATTGCTTCCACTTCCGCCTTAAATTTCTGTAAAAACTCTTCGTAAATAGTTTCTACAACTATAAAGCGTTTGGCTGCAATACAACTTTGTCCAGTATTTTGCATTCTGGCATTAACTATGGTATCAATGTGTTTTTCTAAGTTTGCATCATCTAAAACCACACAAGCATTATTTCCTCCAAGTTCTAAAACCAATTTTTTAAGGTTCTTTCCAGCGACTTCAGCAATATGTTTTCCTGCCTTTTCACTTCCTGTCAGAGAAACAGCCTTAATTCTAGGGTCTGCAATAATTTGATCTATTTGTTCATGATTTACAATAAGTGTTTGAAAACACCCTTTTGGAAATCCACTGTCTTCAAATAAATCTTGAATAGCTAAGGCACACCCTGTAACATTACTGGCATGTTTTAATAGGATTGTGTTTCCTGCTGTTATAGTTGGTATAGCAAATCTAAGTACTTGCCAAAATGGATAATTCCATGGCATAACTCCTAAAATACAACCTAATGGATCGTAGCTTATAAAACTTTCCATTGCATCGGTTTCAATAAGTTCGTCTGCCAAAAATTGATCAGCGTTCTTAGCAAAAAAATCGACTAAATATGCGCATTTTTCAATTTCAGACTTACTTTGAGAAATAGGTTTTCCCATTTCTTGAGTCATTAATTCACTATAAATTTGCTTATTCTTTATTAAGTTTTTAGAAAGTTTTTTTAAAAGTTTTGTACGTTCAGGAATTTCTAAATGTTTCCAAGTCTCAAAAGTTTTTTCAGCTTGATCTAGATAGCTTTCTAACATCGCTTTCGAAAACTGTGTGTAGCTTTTAATATGTGTTCCATTATATGGGTTTGTAGTTGTAATTTCTGAAGACATAATCTTTATTTTTTATGTGAACTAAATGTAATTCTTTAAACATTTACGGCTTGACCTATTCCATAAAACAATTAACTCTATAAGGTATTTCGGATTAGGTCAATAATTTAATTTTTAGCGATAATAGTCACGGTAAGTTTTTCGGATATTTGATTTATAACAAAAATGTTTAACTAAAAATATATTATATCATGACAAATAATGGAAGTACAGGATTAGGAGTTTTAATTGGAGCAGCAGCAGGTGCTGTGTTAGGAATTTTATTTGCTCCTGAGAAAGGAAGTGTAACTAGACAGCGTATTGCTGATCAGGCAGACTTGCAAAGAGAGAAATTAACTTCAACTGCAGCCGATTTAAGAGATAAAATTGCACATACAGTAAGTGCAGAAGCAAATACTTTAGAAGGTAAAGTAGAGTCGATAGTATCTGATGCAAGTTATAAAGCTGAAGACGTGATTTCGACTCTTGAAGCCAAACTAAAAGATTTGAAAGCTAAAAATAAAAAATATCAAAAAGCATCATAAATTATGAACGTTTTTGAATCTATAGGAGATACTACAGATAAAGCTACAGATATTGGTGAGATGTATATTAAATCGTCTCACCAATACCTGAAGTTGAAAATATTTCAGCAGTTAACCTTGTCAGTTAGTATGATTACCAAGCTAGTTGCCATTAGTTTATTTGTGTTTCTTGGACTTATTTTTTGTGCAGTTGCTGCAGCCATGGCTATTGGAGATGCTTTAGAAAATCTACTTTTAGGTTATCTAATAGTAGGCTTATTATTCATGCTTATTGGTGTTTTAATCTATTTAGGTAGAACAACTATCAATAAGATAGTAATCCAAAAAATGGGTTCTAAATTCTTCTCCTAAAAAATAAATTTTTATACAAATTTTGAAAAACATATTAATTTATGAAACCAACTTACACAAACTTTGAACAGATTGAAACCGATCTAAAGCGTTTATATTTAGAACGTAAAGTAGCCTGGGAAGAACTAAAGTTATTAAAAACGGAGTTCAAAGAAAGTTTTAGACCTTTTAATTGGGTGGAGCCCATTATTAAAGGAGCAAGTAAATATGGTGTATTTGTGTTGTTAAGAAAATTTTTCTTAAAACGCTGATGCATCATTAATATGTTCTAAAGCGATTTGGTTTTAAATAAACCAACTATAAATCTAACTAAAAAACAAAACAATGAATATTTTTGAAGCCATAAGAGAAGATCACGATACACAACGAGATTTATTAAGTAAACTTGTTGAAACTTCTGGTGATACTAAAAAAAGAAACGAGCTTTTTAAAGCCGTAAAAAAACAGCTTGAAGTCCATGCAGACGCCGAGGAACGTCATTTTTACAAACCTTTAATAAGTAGCGATATGATGCAGGAACATGCCAGACATGGTATTGCAGAACATCATGAAATAGACGAGCTTATTGAACAATTAGAAGAAACAGATTACGATTCTTCTGCATGGTTAAAAATAGCAAAAAATTTAAAACATAAAGTAGAACACCATTTAGAAGATGAAGAACATTCATTTTTTCAAATGGCAGGAAAAGTGTTTAATAAAACACAAAAAACAGCACTTGCAAAAGATTATCAAAAGTATATGAAATCAAATTTGTAATTTTCCCCACATTTCTACAAGTTTTACTCTTCCAAATTCATTGCGTTAACTTTTATTTTTTTCGCATTAATCCAAACCAGTTTCTTATCGTAATTTTATAATAATAATGAATCAGCGTTTTGATTAATCAGAACGTAAGGATGTAAAACAGCAAGCATCTTTGTAAAAAAATTGCTCGAAACTTTAAATACATATTATTATGAATTCATACACAGAAGAAGTGGGAAACAAGTTAAATGCCTTGTTAGAAAAGAACTATGATGCCGAGAAAGGTTATAAAAAAGCAGCTGAACACACAGAACATACAGCTTTAAAAAACTATTTTAACCGTAAAGCTGCAGAGCGTTATGATTTTGGACATCAGTTAAAATCTGAAATTAGAAACTTTGGCGAAAAACCAGAGGAGAGTGGAAGTATAACTGGAACAGCACACAGAACCTGGATGGATGTAAAAGCCATTTTTTCGGCAGATAACGAAGAGTCTATGTTGGAAGAAGCCATTAGAGGTGAAAAAGCTTCCGTTGAAGAATATAACGAAGTTTTAAACGAAACAAGTTTACCAACAACAACTAGAGATCTTGTGTTCAATCAAAAAAACACTATTTCTCAGGAGTTGAATACCATTAAACGCTTGGAAGATATTAAATAATATCTCCATTTAATTGATTTGGAAAATGGACTCTTTATTAAAAGAGTCCATTTTTTATTGGTATTAAACAAGATATATGGAACAAAAAGTAGCAAATTAGAAATGATAAACTTCAAATAAACGATTTGAGTTAAAGGCTGTTTCGATAGAGCAAAACACAACTAAAATATATAGCGATATTTATATTATAGAAATCTGATAGTCAGATATCTAATAGTTAACCTTAAAAACAAACACTATGTTACGTTGGACAATCACATTTATAATCGTTGCAGTTATCGCAGGAATTTTAGGATTTGGTGGTATTGCTGGAGCCGCAGCAGGAATTGCTAAAATACTATTCTTCATTTTTATAGTATTATTTATCATCTCATTATTTATGGGAAAGAAAAAAATCTAGAACAAAAAATAAACACTAACACTTAAAACCATTTATCATGAAAAAATTATTTTATGTATTTCTCTTTTCATTCACTATGTCCTTGGTTCTGCCAAGTTGTAGAGAGAAAAAAAACGACAGTATTGAAGACGTTGCCGACGATGTAGGAGATGCAGTAGATGACGCTGCAGATGAAGTAGAAGACGCATTTGATTAATAAAAACACTTACTATTAGTTAGTTAAAATTAGTTAGTTGGTTTGTAGTTAAAGGCAGATAAGCATCTTTAAAAGCTCATCTGCCTTTTTTAATTTAAAACAAAGTATTATGACACAGGATAGAAACGAATTAGACCTTATAAAAAAGTATCAAGACAAAGGGTATACCAGTAATTTTAAATGCGAAAATGGCTCTATAATAGAGCTTAAAACAAAAAAGGAATATCTGCCTAAACAAATTATTATTGAAAGAGAACATAGATTTGAAGGGATGAGTAATCCATCAGACATGTCCATTTTATATGTTATTAAGACTGACGATGGTGCCAAAGGAATGGTAACAGCAAATTATGGTGTAAATAGCGATACGGATACGAATGAATTCTTTAAAAGCATTCCTAAAGAAAACGATCATTCTAATAAAAATATTTGATGTTATTTTTTAGAACGAGTATCTATAGAAGTGTCTTCTTTTTCTAAATGTTTAGAAATTTCTGAAGGTGTTTCAATAAGATGATAATTGTTACCATCAATTAAAATTGGGCATCGCAACGTTTCTGGGTGGTTTTGTAATACTTTTATCCAATCTTCTTTATCTAACGTAATTCCAGAATCGTAATGATCTTTAAAGTTAGGATGATCTTGATTTACAAGTTTAGAAAGTATGGTATGTAAGTTTTCTGAAATTTCCAACCATTGCATTCCTGTTACTTTAGTTTTAGAAATATCTATAGCTAAAATCTTCTTTTTAGAGGCTTGTAAATAGCCATAAGCTTGCTTTCCTAAGGAATTCTCCGAGTGGTAATAAAGTATAATTTTTCTTTTATCTGTTGCAATTGTTCCCATAATAATTTCTTTTAAAGAATAAATCTAACTTTTTTAAATACGACTTACTAACTGTAAAAAATATATTATTAATTCATATAAAAATGACTTAAAGATCTAAAAACAATGACAGAATTCTTTAAACAAAACAAGCGAGCCATTTCTGGAGGATTAATTGCGTTTATATTAATTAGTATCAGTGTTTTTTTTTATTGGGAAATATTTCTGGATATGAAGCAAGACAATTATTAAGCTCTTCTTTAATGGGAATTAATATGTTGTGTAATACCATTATTTTGGCTTCAGCTACTATTCTGGCTTTACTTTTAACCTTATTGGGAATAAGTTCTTTACAAAATATAAATTAAAAGATAGTCATTATTTAGAAGTTATGAGTATTGCCAAATAGACACTTTTTTGTTTATTATCACTCTTGTTTTATTTCAGGTATTCAACATTCCAATTACAGAATCAGACAATGTGCCAACACTTTGGTTTAAATCTATTTATTGGGCAACTTTAATTATATCTTCTATGTTAAGCGGGATAATGGTAATCGTAATTTTAATGCTGTACAATACGGTAAGCAATATCATTCTTATAGTAGGCTTAAAACAAGATCACCCACTTCTACATAACGAACAAGAACAAGCTAAAAAAGATCAAGAAAGCTTAGAAGAAGAAAATAAGTTATAAATTTAATATAGGTGAAAGATTAAAATAAAGGAAGCTTATAGAATGATAATAACTTTTAATAAATTTCAAGATAGGTTTCTTTTTAAAATCTCTATTTTTGCATAAATAAAATACAATTGTATTATGTCTGAAAAAATAGAAAAAGTAAAGTGTTTAATTATAGGGTCTGGACCTGCAGGATATACTGCAGCCATATATGCTGCCAGAGCAAATATGAAACCTGTTTTATATCAAGGAACACAACCAGGGGGACAATTAACCACAACCAATGAAGTAGAGAACTTTCCAGGTTATCCAGATGGTATAACAGGACCAGAAATGATGATTGAACTACAAAAACAAGCCGAGCGTTTTGATACAGAAGTACGTGATGGCTGGGTAACTAAAGTTGATTTTTCAGGAGATATACATAAAGTTTGGGTAAACGATACTAAAGAAATTCATTGCGATACTGTTATTATTTCAACAGGAGCTTCTGCCATGTATTTAGGTTTAGATTCTGAACAAAAATATTTAAAATTAGGTGGAGGAGTATCAGCTTGTGCCGTTTGCGATGGCTTCTTTTATAGAAATCAGGAAGTAGTTATTGTTGGAGCAGGAGATTCCGCTTGCGAAGAAGCACATTATCTCTCTAAACTTTGTAAAAAAGTAACCATGTTGGTAAGACGTGACGAGTTTAGAGCATCTAAAATTATGGCCGCTCGTGTACAGAACACAGAAAATATTGAGATTTTATATAATACAGAAACTGAAGAAGTTTTAGGAGATGGACAAGTAGTTACTGGTGTTCGTGTCTATAACAATCAAACCAATGAAAAACACGACATTCCTGCAACTGGGTTTTTTGTGGCTATTGGACATAAACCAAATACAGATATTTTTAAAGACTTTTTAGACTTAGACGAGACAGGATACATTATTAATGTTCCTGGAACTTCTAAAACAAATGTAGAAGGTGTTTTTGTTTCTGGAGATGCAGCAGACCATGTGTACAGACAAGCTGTTACTGCAGCAGGAACGGGATGTATGGCTGCTTTAGATGCAGAACGATGGTTGGCATCAAAAGACTCTGCGTTTGAAGTATCTACTTCTAACTATAATTAATAAGAATTCTAAGATAATTGAAAATCCGAAAGCGAAAGTTTTCGGGTTTTTTGTTTTTAAGAACTTTGGAAAATTTAATTTATGTTTCAGAAAAACAACTGAAAACGTATATCTTAGTTTTTAATAACAATTTACCTAAATGTTGAATAGAAAAAATATGTTAAAAATAATCATCTTCTTTTTGATAACAAGTAATTTGTCGGCTCAACAATGTGAATATCAAGACTATTTTCTTTTAGCTGATTCTGCTACTAAAGATTATGCAGATAAGAATTATAAAGAAGCTGGAAAAACATTAAAACTCGCTTTTTCAAAAGTTGAATTTCCATTGGGAGACGAATTAAGTATGGCTTTTTCAGTTGCTCAAAAGACTAAAGATTATGAATGGGCTGAAGTGATTGCTATTCAGTTAGCTAAAGGAGGAGTTCCTTTAAGGTATTTTAGTAATTATAAACAATCCAAATGGTATGACAGATTTAGTTCAGATTTTGAAAGTTACACAAAATATTATAACGAAAACTTTAGATCTGAATTAAGAGAGAGATTGAATTCTTTAATTGATATAGACAAGGAATTTACTGCCAATTTAATGGAATGGCACAATGGTGAAATTGAATTAACTGCTGAAGATGCCTATCAGGAAGCTAATTCAATTTTGGCTGAGTTTAAAGCAATAATTGAAACTTATGGTTTTCCTACTGAGAGACTAATGGGTTATAACTATGTTAGAAGGTTAAATAGAGTAGAGTATTATAAAACAAGCATACTAATGATTCATTTGTATAAATATGGGGAATTAGTATACGTAAATGAAATTCCTCAGTTAATTTGTGATGGAATACTACATCCAAATTTACAGCAGACATTGAACAATGTTCGTGGATTTGGTAATAGTACTGGAATTGAACAAGAAATGAAGGTTAGGTTCGAAAAATATAGTAAGGTAAAAGAGTAAATATTATAAATACAAAAACCATCATAATCTTTGACACTTAAAGATTACGATGATTTTCACTTTGGTTGAATTAGAATATTATTGTTTTTTTATAGAACCAGAAACACCATCACTCTTTTCAAGAATTTCAGGATTTCCTAGATATCTAATATCGCCTCCACTAGTTGCTTTAGCAATTAGCTTCGAAGTGTTAACAACAATATCTGCACCACTTGTAGCTTTTATTTGCGCGCTTTCAGTTATCATATTATCTGCTTCTATGGCGCTACCACTTGTAGCTTCAGCAATAAAATTATCTGTTTTACCTGTTAATTCTATATCGCTACCACTTGTAGAATAACAAGTAATAGATTTAGATTCTATATGTAACTCCATATCACTTCCACTAGTTGCTTTTAGTTCAATTTCGTCTGTATAAATGGTGTTTGTTGAAAATACATCGCTACCACTTGTGGATTTAATAGCATGTAGGTTTTTAAAATTCAACATGATTTTTTTTGAAGTTGATCTCCCAATATTTTCAGTTGCTGAAATAAGAAGTACATCGTTTTCAATACTTGTAGTAATAATCTCGTGAAGATTTTCGTCTGCTTCAACCGTTAAGCTTTCGGTATCGCTTTGGGTTAAGTATAAATCTAATCCTCTGCTTACCTTTACAGAATTGAAAGACCCTTCTAGAGTTCTTTCTTTGGTGATGACTTCTCCATTTCCATTAATTCCCATCCCAAAATTTCCGTCGAAATTACAGGACATCATAACGATAGCCATGATAATGGATGCTAAAACTTTTGTTAGTGTGTTCATAATTGTTAGTTTTTTGATGTATCCTCCAGAGCTTTTAGCTTAGGAGGATAGATGATTAGTTATTCAAAGGTTAATTATTATTACCAGTTTAGAAATAAAATATTCTTGAACTGTTAATATTGCTAGATGAATTGATTAGTTTCCATCTGATGTAATGTTGATGCCGTTTTCGTCTATATCAACTCGAACACTTTCACTCTCGGCTTTCACACCTTTATCGTTAATTTCCAAACTAGAATCTCTTGATTTAATATCGATTCCTTGATCGTTTATTTTTACTCTAGACTTATTGTTATTGATATCGATATCCATGTTAAATTCTCCCGGACACTCTTCGCAAATAATGCGATTATCCATTATTTTTAGTAAGTAACCTTCCATACCATTGTCTAGAATGTCATTATAACGACTGGTATTACTATGAAAACTAGATGTGTTTTCGTCTGCAATTAACATGGTTCCTTCAGGTAGATAAAGAATGATTTCTATTTCCTGATCGCTAAATTTATTCTCATATTCGGTTGTTAAATAGGAATCAAGTCTCAATTCATTATTTCTCAAAGCATAGTTATAATGAATGTTTTTAGCGCGTTCTTTTGCCTGTTGGTAGCTGCTGCCTTCAGCACTTCTTTCAATATTAATAGAAGCTAAGCTATCTTTTGTAGATCTTACTATAAGTCTCACATCTGAAGAAAAAATTATTTTTTCGTCATCTTCATTATAAACCAACTTAAATCCACCACTTCTATTAATGTACTTTTTGTAAGAATCCTTACCATACATTTTCAGGTTTAAGGTGTCGTTTGCTGTAATGTTTAGGCTTACTTTCTCAGTAACACTAGCATCAAAAGCATGTTCGCTAGCTTGTTTTACGCCAATAACAATTAAGCTTATTAGTGCTAATAACCAAACCCCTAATAGTGAGAATTTTGCAATGTTTCCAATAGATTTCAGGTTATTCACTAGAATCTTCAGACCTAAATAGAATACAAAGAAAAATGGAACTCCAATAGCAAAGAACAGTAATAAAGATACTAACCAAACGGGAGTGTTTGCTGCATTGGCTGCATCGATAAAGTCAATTCCAGGGACTTTGATAATGTCTGCAACACCTACGGATAAAAAGCCAATAATTAAACCAATTAAAGTGGATGCACCAACAATTATTAATATAATTCCAATAAACTTTGCGAAAATATTAAGAAAAAACATAAGGATATCTCCAATAGTATCGAAAAAGGATTTAGAACTGGATTTTATCTTGTTGCTCTGTTTTGATACATCTATGTTTTTTACCGTATCTGAAACGGTTTGGGAAACATTTTCAAATCCGTCTTTAATTTTTTTTTCAATATTACTAATGTTCACCGGCTCTCCCGTCATAGTTAGCTTATCTGCTGTGCTTAAAGCTTCTGGAACCAAGATCCAGAATAACATATAGATAAAAATGAAAGTACCACCAGAACCAATAGCTAGAAAAATCCAAAGTAATCGAACCCAAAGTGCGTCAATTCCTAAATAATGCCCAAGTCCAGACGCTACACCACCTATATAAGAGTTGTCTGTATCTCTAAATAGTTTTTTTGAACGTCCAGAAGACTTGCTTTTGTAAGAAGATTTTGGCTCGTCCTCAAAGATTTCATCATCTACCAAATAATCCTCAGGTTGCCCCATGATGGTTATCACATCGTCAACTTCTTTGTTTCCAATAACTTGTTTTTCGTGTTTTACACGTTCGGTAAAAAGTTCGGCAATTCTTGCTTCTATATCTGCAATAATTTCAGAGCGTCCTTGAGAGTCTGTAAATGAACGTTTTATAGCCTCAAGATAGCGTTGTAGTTTTAAGTATGCATCTTCATCAATATGGAAAAAGATACCTGCTAAATTTATGTTGACTGTTTTATTCATTATTTCGTGTTTTTTTGTCTGGTTACTATATTAACTGCATTTTGTAATTCACTCCAAGTGGAGTTTAATTCCTTTAGAAACAATTTTCCTGTTTCGGTAAGACCATAATATTTTCTTGGTGGTCCTGAGGTAGATTCTTCCCATCTATAATTGAGAAGTCCAGCGTTTTTAAGTCGTGTTAGTAAAGGATAAATAGTTCCTTCTACCACTAACAACTTGGCATCTTTTAAAGTTCCTAAAATTTCTGCAACATAGGCGTCCTCATCTTTCAGGACAGACAATATGCAGTATTCAAGGACCCCTTTTCTCATTTGTGCCTTTGTGTTTTCAATTTTCATAAGTCTTTACTATTGTTTTTTAAAGGTCTTATGCAATTCGCATAATAGACATTTAGATTGATTGATGTTTTTTTGATTTGCTTGTGTCATTCTCTAAGCTTTTTTGATTTTTTTTAACTGTTCGTTTTTTGATTGTTGATTTTCTCCAACATGTTGTATGGTTGATTCACGAGGGAGGATTGATGAATTTATTTTAAAAAGTTAATTGCTAATGGATACTTATAATATTCTCCTTCTTTTGCAGCTAAACCGGCCTTAACTATAAAAACCAATTCTAAGATAAAACCTACTACTGCAATAAACCCTAGACCACCCGATATATAAAGTAGAGGTGAAGGCTTTGTTAAGCTAATATGTATGCTGTTAAAGGCATCGATATCTAAAAAGTTAAATCCATTAAAAAGGTTAAATACAAATAACGGAATAGTTATCATGCCTAGAATAATAGCATATAACAAAATGCTTAATTGAAAATTAAGCGCTTGTTTGCCATGAGCATCTATAAAATCTGATTTTTCCTTGTTAGCAACCCATAATATAATAGGTCCAATAAAATTCCCTAATGGAAAAAAGAACCTTGAGAAGGTTGATAAGTGAATAAATGTGGCGATGTTTTTATGGTTTTTATCTATCATTATATAAAGCGTATAATAGTTGCTTATGCAAATATATATCTTTAAAAAGGTATTATGCAATACAAAGTACTAAAAATTAACAAAAAATTAACAAATTTAAATTCAGTAATTTTTAATAAATTGGGTGTTAAATAAATTAATACTATTTATATTTAAAATATGATAAAGAAGTTGACCTATGTTGCCTTATTAATGTGTTCAAGTTGTTTTTCTCAATCTTATCCTGTTGAAGAAAACATCATGAAAACTACATGGAAAGCCTATGAGATACCCGATAATGACCCAGTTTATTTAGAGCCTTTTACAAACACGTTTGGGAAGCAAGTAACTAGAGTAAGCGATGTTACTATTATAGGAGAGGACTCTAAACAAATGAGACACCATTATAGTGTAGACTCTCCGTGGAATAGCGATGAAACCTATATAAAACTCTCCGGATATCCTGCAGCTATTTTAGATGGTAGCACTTACAAATTTATTAAATGGGCAGATATTCCGGCTTCTGCAACATGGGCAAATACAAAACCTAATGTTATGTATGGTGTTACAAAAAATAAATTAGTTTCTTATAATATTGTTATTAATACCATTCAAACTCTTCATACGTTTAGTGATTTTGAAAAAATTAGTTACGGTTTTAATAAAGGGAATATGTCTTATGATGATAGGTATATTGGACTTATTGGTAAAAATGGAAACGATTTAACCTTAATCGTATTCAATTTAGAGAACGGTCAAATTGAAGGAACTGATTATATAGGTGATATTAAATTAGCCTGGTTTTCAGTTAGTCCTTTAGGTAATTATGCGGTTGCTACTTTTGGAGAAGATGGCTCTTTGCCAAATCAAGGCATCAAAGCATATGATATTGATATGACTAACAAAAGACATATAAATAATTATAGTACTCATTCAGATTTAGGGATTGATGCCGAAGGAAATGAGGTCTATGTAGCTTTTGGAGATGAAACAACTAGGCCTAATGGTTATTTTATGAAAATGGTAAGACTGTCAGATGGATTAACAACTCCGCTTTTTAATTACACCATAGATAATGGCGTTTGGAATGGACATATTAGCTGTAGAAATATTAATAGACCAGGTTGGGCTTATGTTAGCGAAGGTTGTTGTGAAACCATTGGAAAAAAAGAACTCTTTGCAATTAAATTAGATTCAAGCAATACTATAGAGCGTTTTGGTTTGCATCATGCTATGTATCATGATGGATATCAGCAACAACCACAAGCCGTCCCAAATAGGGATGGAACAAAAATTATGTTTGCTAGTAGCTGGAATGGTTTGTTTACTACCCGGTTTCCTCCAGCTTTTATAGTTGAAAAAAAATAACAAGTTACATGCAGATAATTTTTTTATTACCTGAAATTATTTGTTTTAATAATGACATTTTAAAATGAAAATATCCCCAAAAAAACTCAATGCCTTTTTATTGTTCAAGCTTCCTTCTGCTTATTTTACAGGGGTAAGGACAAAATATATTGATAAAGAAAAGTGTATCGTGACAGTAAAACATAGATGGGTTAACCAAAACCCATTTAATTCCATGTTTTGGGCGGTTCAAGGAATGGCTGCCGAATTAACTACTGGAGCTTTAGTAATGCAACAAATAAAAGCTAGTGGAAAAAATATTTCTATGCTTGTAGCCAATAATAGGGCATCTTTTGTGAAAAAAGCAACTGGTAGAATTACTTTTGTTTGCAATGAAGGAGCACAAGTAGAAGAAACTATAAAAAAAGCCATCGAAACAGGTGAAGGACAAACGCTTTGGATGCGTGCAAATGGAGTTAATACTGAAGGTGTTGAGGTATCAAATTTTGAATTCGAATGGACGCTTAAAGTAAAAAGTTAAATTAGATTGTAACAATTTTTAATTTATTTCAACTTATAAATAAATCAGTAAAAGATAATAATATGATAGCACACGAGATAGATTATAAGATTTATGGCGAAGAAATGCAGTTTGTGGAAATAGAGCTTGATCCACAAGAAGGCGTTGTAGCTGAAGCTGGTAGCTTTATGATGATGGACGATGGCATTAAGATGGAAACTATTTTTGGCGATGGATCATCTAAGAATAAAGGGTTTCTAGATTCTATTCTAGGTGCTGGAAAACGTATTTTAACAGGCGAGAGTTTGTTTATAACAGCTTTTTATAACAATCTTTCGGGTAAACGTAAAGTAAGCTTTGCCTCTCCTTATCCAGGGAAAATAATCCCAATAGATTTAACAGCATTTAATAGCAAGTTTATCTGTCAGAAAGATGCTTTTTTATGTGCAGCAAAAGGTGTAAGTATAGGCATCGAGTTTAGTAAAAAACTAGGTCGAGGTCTATTTGGTGGAGAAGGTTTTATCATGCAAAAATTAGAAGGTAATGGTATGGCTTTCGTGCATGCTGGAGGAACCATGGTGAAAAAAGAATTAAAACAAGGTGAAATTCTTAGAGTTGATACAGGTTGCATCATTGGCTTTACACAAAATATAGATTACGATATAGAATTTGTTGGAGGTAATAGAAATACCGTGTTTGGTGGAGAAGGCTTGTTTTTCGCTAAGCTTCAAGGGCCAGGAACTGTTTTTATACAATCTTTACCGTTTAGCAGATTAGCAGGACGTGTTTTGGCTTCTGCTCCAAAAGGAGGAGGGAAAGATAAAGGGGAAGGCAGTATCCTTGGTGGTTTGGGAGATCTGTTAGATGGCGATAATAGATTTTAACATCAATTCTGATTGTTAAATTTTTGTTTAAATTTAAAAGCAATCCTTTTAATTGTTATATTTATAAAACTAAACTAAATATTAGCCTATTAAACAAATCTACTTTTATTAAACCCAAAACCTAAAAAATATTATGGCTAGAGCAATGTTCGAGTACACTAAAATTGTACTCAATAAAGTGAGTTTTGACGCTACGTTGTTTTGCAGAGAAGTACAAAAAGCCCTTCAACGATTATTACCTTATGAAATTGAAGAGTTAAAGGTTTATATACAATCTCTTGTACAGCAAAATCCAGACTTGAACCAATGTTTAATTTATTTAAAAGAATAAAAATTAAAGCGACCAGTTGGTCGCTTTTTTATTTTGCTAAAGGACTTATTATTTCTACATTCTGAAATTTAATAGCACCTCTAATAATACCAGAAATCACACTCTGCATGGCTTCTATAATTTGCATTTTTAGTTCACTTTTATGATATAAAATACTTACTTCCCTAGCAGGATTTGGTTCGTTAAAATAATGTAAGTTTTGCATAGCTTTTTCATTTAAATCCAGTGTATGTAAATAAGGAAGCAATGTCATTCCCAGGCCTTCATTAGATAATTTGATTAAGGTTTCTATACTACCACTCTCTAATTGAAAGCTACTGTCTGGCTGGTTTTTTAATGTTTTACAGAGGTTAATAACTCCATCTCTAAAACAATGTCCATCTTCTAAAAGCAACATGTCGTCTATCTCTAAATCTGTAGTGTTTATTTTTTGTTTGCTATGTAGCCTGTGGTGTTCTGGTATATAACCAACAAATGGTTCGTAATAAAGAACACGTTCTTTAATACTTTCAATTTCTAAAGGTGTTGCAGCAATAGCAGCATCGAGATGCCCTTCATTCAATCTAGAAATAATATCGTCTGTAGTTAGCTCTTCAATTTTAAGTTTAATTTTTGGGTACTTTTTTATGAAAGCTTTTAAGAACATGGGTAAAAGAGTAGGCATAATGGTTGGAATAATACCAAGTTTAAACTCACCTCCAATAAATCCTTTTTGTTGATCTACAATATCTTGAATCCTATAAGATTCATTTACAATATTTTTTGCTTGATTTACTATTTTCTTTCCAACTTCTGTTAATTCTATGGGTTTCTTACTTCTGTCAAAAATTAAGATATCGAGTTCATCTTCTAATTTTTGTATCTGCATACTTAAAGTGGGTTGGGTTACAAAACATTTTTGGGCAGCTTTTGTAAAGTTCTTATTTTCAGCTACTGCTAAAACATAGTATAATTGTGTAATAGTCATAAGTATCAATTTAGACTATAAAAATATAAAATCTATCAATAAAACTTATAGTAATTATTGTTAATTATCATATAAATTTGAATGAACAATAAAAAAACATAAATTATGACACTTAATAGCATAGGATTAAATCAAAATAAAACAAAAGATATAGCAAAAGACTTAAATGGTTTATTGGCTAATTTTCAGATATATTATCAAAATTTAAGAGGAATTCACTGGAACATTAAAGGAAAACGCTTTTTCGATTTACATGTAAAGTTCGAAGAATTATATACAGATGCGAACTTAAAAGTAGATGAAATTGCAGAACGTGTTTTAACTCTAGGAGAAACACCTTTACATACTTTTGAAGATTACACAAAGCTGGCGAAAGTACCCGTTGGAAAAAATATTTCACAAGATGAAAAAGCGGTACGTTTAATAGTTGACTCCCTATCTGAATTACTGAAAATTGAAAGAAACATTTTAGATAAGTCTGGAGATGTTAATGATGAAGGAACAAACTCCATGATGAGTGATTTTATTACTGAACAAGAGAAAACTGTTTGGATGATGAAAGCTTGGTTAGGAGAAACCGTATAATACCCAAAATAATTAATAGCAAATAAAAAGAGAGCAAAACTTAGTTTTGCTCTCTTTTTTATTATAATAAGTTATAGTTTATAGTCTTATTATTAATTCTAAATCGTCATTGTCTAAGTCAAATTTGGCATCTGCAAAACTTGGAGGCCCATAAAGCATTGGATTGTTAGACATGCCATAAGATTCTAAAGGCATACCTGTAGTGTCAAAATCCATTTTACCATTATCATTGGCATCATGAAACACCATGATGGCATATGTTCCAGGGGTTAAGCCTTCAAAAGTTACTTCTACTTTTCCATCCACAATGGCACTTTTCATATTGTCAATACCTTTCCCTTTCATAAAAGTATCTTCACTATGTAAGCCAATAAGCATGCTACCATCGTCGTTAAAAGCATTGTCTATTTTTACAGTAATACTATAGGTTTTTAAACTATCATCTTGAGCTTGAATAAAAGTTGTAGTTAAAAAAAATGAGAAAATTAAAGCTAGTGTTTTCATGATATAAAATGTTTTAGTTGATTAATACGCTCCAAAGATGTGTATAATTTTAAGATCAGTCTAAGTAAATACTCCGAACTGTAATTTTTTATACTTGAATTGTTGATTTCCTTATTATATGCTTTTCAGATTTTTAACATAAACCTTTTATATGGTTTACAATTGTCTTTATTTTGCTCTTTAAAGATTAATAAGTAATTGACTTATTTGTTCATTTAATAATTAAAATAGTAATTAATCATGTTTTATGCCATTGATATTTTAGGTACCGTTGCTTTTGCAATTTCTGGTGTTTTAGTTGCCTTAAACAAAAGAATGGATCCTTTTGGTATTTTAATTATAGCCTTTGTAACTGCTGTAGGAGGAGGGACTTTACGGGATCTTTTAATAGGAGATACGCCAGTAAGTTGGATGAAAAACATGACCTATGTATATGTTATTTTTGGTGCTACCGTATTTGCAGTGGTTTTTAGAAATAAGATTGATTATTTAAGAAAGTCTTTATTATTATTCGATACTATTGGAATAGGTCTATATACAGTTGTTGGAATCGAGAAAGGAATTTCTGCTGGATTAAACCCAATTATCTGCGTTTCCTTAGGAACCATGTCTGCTTGTTTTGGAGGTGTTATTAGAGACATTCTTTGTAATGAAATTCCAGTTATTTTTAGGAAAGAGATTTATGCTACAGCTTGTATTGTTGGTGGTTTTTCGTATTTTATAATTAAAAAACTACCAATAGATATCGATTTTGCTTTTGTAATTGCAGGGTTGATAGTTATTCTGGTAAGACTTTTGGCTATTCGTTTTAAAATTAGTTTGCCAAGCGTTTATAAAGATGAGACCCACAACGGCTAAGCATAAAACTAAATAAGTACCTAGGGTTGGAACATGTAGAAGTAATACTTGCTAATAATACTCTCGTGCTTCTATTCAATTATTTCTACTTTAGAAATATAAATATTGTGTAAAGGCCAGTCGCCTTCATCTGTTTTTTGCTTTGCAATTTCATCTACCACATCCATGCCTTCAATCACTTTTCCAAATATGGTATAGTCGCCATCTAAATGATGCGCGCCTCCTTCTTGTTGTACAATAAAAAACTCGAAAGGAGAAGCTAGTTTATACGGATTTTCAATATCACTACTAGGCATGCTTATAACACCTCTATCGTGTCTAAAACCACGTTTGGTATCCGTTGGTAAAAGATATCTTCCTATTTGATTGCGCTTTTTAGAGATCTTTGAATTGTCTGAATTTCCAGCCTGAATAATAAAATTATCAATTATTCTATAAAACTGCGTGCCTTCAAAATAGTTTTGTTTGGTTAAAAAAATAAAATTGGCTCTATGGAATTTGGTTTCACTGAATAATAAAATATCGATATCTCCAAAACGTGTAGTCAAACGCACTTTGTTTTCAGGGTTTTCTTTTTCGTATTCAAGAAAAAACTCCATGGCATTTTCGTCTGTTAACTTAAAAGTTTCTTCAGTTTCTGTTTTTATTTTTTTATCAACTTTATCTTTCAAAAGTGTTTGGCTTTTATTTTTTTTGTTTGATTCTTTTAAAGGGGTATTTGTTTTTTTGTCAGATTGTTTATCTTCACAATTCAATAAAATAAAACTAAATAGCACTAGAAAAATATATTTCATAAATAAATTAAGATATTTTAAAATGTTAGGTTTATGAATGATGATATTTGATTTAATATGTAATACAAACCCATGGAATTTGATAAATTTTGTAAGCTTATTTCAAAAATAGAAAATATCCCACTCCCAGCCGAACCATCTCAGTTAAAAATGTCTCCTCCTTTTAGAGAAGCTTTACAGGAAAAGCAAAAACATTTAATAAAAGATGCTAAAAAAGCTGGAGTCATGGCCTTGTTTTATCCAGACACTATAAAACAGACAAGTTTGGTTTTAATTTTGCGTAAAACATATAAAGGTGTTCATTCTGCTCAAGTTGGTTTTCCTGGAGGCAAATTAGAAATTACAGATGCTTCAATTCAAGAAGCAGCAGTAAGAGAAACCTTTGAGGAAATTGGCGTGCCACACAATTGCATTGAGGTTTTAAGACAATTAACACAAGTATATATTCCACCAAGCAATTTTTATGTGCAACCTTTTATTGGAATCTCTAGAATAACTCCTATTTTTATAAAACAAGATGAAGAAGTTGAGGATATTATAGAAATTTCTTTAACAGATTTTATTAACGATGACAATGTGGTAGCCAAAACAGTATCAACATCTTATAATGTGGATGTAGTAGTTCCTGCATTTAATTTAAATGGTCATGTGGTTTGGGGTGCAACAGCCATGATGCTCAGTGAGATAAAAGACTTGTTAAAACAAGTCATGTAAAGGTTCTGTTTTATTACCTTTGTGTTTCCTAACATTCAAAATAATTTTATGGGATTATTTAAAAGAAATCCTTTCGGACATTTACTTTTTATAAAAAAGTGGGTTATTAGAATCATTGGTTCTTTATCCCATAGAAGGTTTAGGGGTTTTAACGAACTTCAAATTGAAGGATCTGAAATAATTAAAAAATTACCAGATAATAATGTGCTTTTTATCTCTAATCATCAAACTTATTTTGCTGATGTGGTAGCTATGTTCCATGTTTTTAACGCTAGTTTAAGCAATAGAGAAGATAATATTAAAAATATAGGTTATTTATGGAATCCTAAATTGAATATCTATTATGTAGCCGCCAAGGAAACGATGAAATCTGGTTTATTGCCTAAAATATTAGCTTATGCAGGGTCTATTAGCATTGAGCGTACATGGAGATCTAAAGGAGAGGATGTGAAGAGGCAAGTAAAAATGAGTGATATTTCTAATATTAAAAAAGCTTTAGATGATGGTTGGGTAATAACCTTCCCACAAGGCACTACAACACCTTTTAAGCCTATTAGAAAAGGAACAGCTCATATTATAAAACATTACAAACCTACTGTTGTGCCTATTGTAATTGATGGCTTTAGACGTTCTTTTGATAAAAAAGGATTGCGTGTAAAAAAGAAAAATATTTTACAAAGTTTTGAAATTAAACAACCTTTAGATATTGATTATGAAAATGAAAGCATAGCAGAAATAGTTGAAAAAATAGAATATGCTATCGAACAACATCCTTCCTTTTTAAAGGTAATACCTAGAGAAGAAATTGAAGTTCAAGAAGAACTGAACAAGCTAAGAAAATGGCGTCTTGAAGACGATTATTAATTAGACTTCAAGCTTTTTAAGTTCTCTATAATTTTTGTTTAATCGTTTTAATAAAATCCCGTAAATTAGGTAATAAAATCCTAAGACAATTCCAATTAGAACAGCAAGTAATACGGCAGTTACAATAATGGTTATAGCATATAATTTTAAAACCTCGCCATTTGCTGAAGCTTTATCAACAAGGGAAATCATCTCTTTGTCTCTGTTAAATTGAATTCCCAATACCATAAAAGCTGAAACAGCTAAGTATATTAAGTTGAAGCCCACGTATTGCTTTACGGTACGTCTTGTTTTTAAGATGTTTTCCATTAAAATTTTAGCATTGTCTGTAGCTGAGATGGTTTTATAGTTCATAAAGAACTTATAGAAAAAATAAGCTAAAATAAGATAACCTAAAATCATAAATGGCAGCATGATTTTTTCTGCATGATAGGTTTCAAAACGCTTATTAAAATCGGCGTCTTTTAATGCAAACGAAATAATAATCCAGAAAACAAACTCTAAAAGACTTATTATAAAAATCCATTTAACAATTGAAGAGGATTTCTTCAAAATCATGCTGTATATATCCTTATAAGAAAGTTTTGGATATTTATTATCCCCATCTTTCTTCCAGTCTTTTTTTAATAATTCTAATTCATCCATAGTTTACGGATTTAAAATGGTTCTTAACTTAGTTTTCACTCGATTCATCTTTACTCTTGCATTCACTTCAGTAATACCTAGTGTTTCACTTATGTCTTTATAGTTTTTGTCCTCTAAATAAAGAAAAACAAGCGCTTTTTCAATATCATTTAATTGGTGTACAGCTTTGTATAAGAGTTTGAGTTGTTCTTCCTCGGTATCGTCATAAGGCTCCGATTTTATCTTGTACTGAAAATCACTAAAATCTTCTGTAACTATAGAGCGTTTGCGTTTCCTGTATAGCGTAATTGCTGTATTTAGACCAACACGATACATCCATGTACTAAATTTGGAGTCGCCTCTAAATTTAGGATAGGCTTTCCAAAGTTGTATGGTTATTTCTTGAAACAAATCATTATGTGCTTCTTGATTGTTTGTATAAATTCTACAAACTTTATGCACAATGTTCTGATTTTTCTCTAATTCTTCAACAAAGCTATGTTCTAACTCTTTATTCAAACTGGTGGTTTAGTTACACTATAAGTAGTGTTTTTTATTATTTGTTACAAAATCTCGAAACAATCTTTAAAAATAGTCTTTAAGTTGTGTTTTTAGTATCTTTGTAAGAGATATTTTTCTTCATTCTTATGAATATTCCAAAATCAAATAATCCAAGAATTGTTATTGTTGGAGGAGGTTTTGCTGGTGTTAGTTTGGTAAAACAATTTGCGAAACAAACTGTACAAGTCGTGCTTTTAGATAAGCGTAATTATCATACATTCCAACCTTTATTGTACCAAGTGTCGTCTTCAGGTTTAGAGCCAGATTCTATAGCTTATCCTTTAAGAAAAATTATTAAAAAACACAATAATATCTTTTTTCGTTTAGCCGAAGTAACCACTATTAATGCTGAAAAAAATCAAATAATTACTGATATCGGATCCCTTAATTATGATTATTTAGTAATTGCTACGGGAACCAAAACCAATTATTTTGGTAATAAAGCTATTGAAAGAAATAGCATGCCAATGAAAACGGTACCACAAGCTCTAGATATTAGAAGTTTAATCCTTCAAAACTTTGAAAGAGCCACAATTGCAAAATCAATAGAAGAGCGTGAAGCTTTTTTAAACTTTGTTATAGTTGGTGGTGGACCAACAGGCGTTGAGCTTGCTGGAGCAATTGCAGAACTTAAAAATCATATTCTTCCAAAAGACTATCACGATTTGAATGCTCGAGATATGCAAATTCATTTATTAGAAGGAGGACCTAAATTATTGCCACCAATGAGTGATCATGCTTCCAGAAAAGCTTTAGAATTTTTAAATAAATTAGGAGTTATTGTACATTGTAATACGTTTGTAAAAGATTATAATGGCTTGCTTGTTTCTACTAATACCGATTTAATTTTAGAGTCCGAAACCTTAATTTGGGCAGCTGGAGTTACTGGAAATCCCATACAAGGTTTGTTGGAAAAAGCGCTTGTGGAAAAAGCAAATAGATACCGTGTAAATAGGTACAATCAAGTGGAAGGTTATACGAATGTTTTTGCTCTTGGAGATATTGCTTTAATGGAAACGGAAAGCTATCCAAAAGGGCATCCTCAAGTAGCGCAACCTGCTATTCAACAAGGTAAATTATTGGGTAAAAATCTGATAAAACTTATAGAAGGAAAGCCGTTAAAAAAGTTTGTATATAAAGACAAAGGCTCTATGGCCACCATAGGAAGAAATAAAGCTGTGGTGGATCTAAAAGCCTCTAAGTTTTCTGGATTTTTTGCTTGGTTTATTTGGATGTTTGTACACCTCATGTCTTTGGTTGGATTTAGAAATAGAATAGTGGTTTTGTTTAATTGGGTTTATAATTATATCAATTTCGACAAAGCAGCTAGATTAATCATTAGGCCTTTCAAGAAGTTGAATTAATTATTTAAAATTTTGCAAGGTAATTATCTGATTAATAAAAGTAATAAGACATAGTATAGATAAAACCTATCGTTGTCTTAAGAGTCCGAAAACGATAAATAGTTGTGCAAGAGCATAAGTAAACATAATACTAAAATTTCTAAATGGCAAAGGTTGGTAGAATTTGTTTAAAGCTAAAATGCTATCAGAAATCATAAATAATATTGCTCCAATAAACACAAAAACATAGTTGTTTTTAACTACTTGGTCTTGTCTTAAAAATGCAGTTGTTGCCATACTTAAAATTACCAGCATATATAAAACTACCGGTATTAGCATGCCTCCCAAACCATCTTGTAATAGATAAAATAAAAGCGCTCCGTAAGCTAACATCAAACCAATAAAAAAGCCACCATTTTTAGACGGATTCCTTTCTTTTAAAAATACTAATATATAAAAAACATGTGCTGTTAGAAAAGCGACTAAACCTCCTATAAAAAAGTTTCCAGACTGTGGTACAAACATGAGTAAAATATCACCTAGTAATGAGAAAACTAAAGCTAAAAGTATCATCATTCTGATTCTTTTTTCCATGCCAAAACTTTGTTTCCAGAAAAAGAATATTAATGAAATTAGTAAAGCCGGTTTGGCTAAATAATTTAGATTAGAAATACTTTCAAAACTTGAGGTTGCAATTTCTAAAGCAAGAAGTATAACAAATAGAAATGAAAAAGATTTTTCGGTTTTTGTTAGCATAGGTTGGTAGATGAAATCAAATATATTCAATTCATCATACAATTTTTACATTTCGGTCATTTTTAGTTTCAGTTCTTTTGGTTTCTGATGAGTTTTGACCTATCAATCTAAAAAAACAAACAACAAAACCAACAGGAATGAAACCAATACTCTTAATCTTTTTCTTTTTTACTGCCTTTTCTGTTACATCACAAACTACTATTAGTGGAAAGGTGATGGATAGTAAAAACCAACCCATAGAAGGCGCCAATGTGTATTTAGAAGGTACTTATGATGGAAGTACGACAGATGAGAATGGTTTTTTTTCATTCAAAACCAATAATGTAGGGATTCAAACCTTGAAAGTTTCCTTTATATCCTTCGAAACTTATTTACTAACAAAAGATGTTTCAGTATTTAGTGATATACAAATTATATTACGAGATGATGTGAATGCTTTAGATACGGTTGTTATTTCTGCAGGAACTTTTTCTGCAGGAGATAATAGCAAGATTTCTGTTTTAAAACCATTAGACGTCGTTACAACGGCTAGTGCTATGGGAGATTTTGTTGGAGCGCTGCAAACACTTCCTGGAACAACAACGGTTGCCGAAGATGGACGCTTATTTGTGCGAGGAGGAGAAGCCGAGGAAACCCAAATTTTTATCGATGGTATTCGTGTATTTACACCTTATGCACCTACTGCAAACAACACGCCAACCAGAGGAAGATATTCGCCATTTTTGTTCGATGGCATTACTTTTTCTACAGGAGGTTACTCGGCAGAGTATGGCCAAGCTTTATCATCTGTTTTATTATTAAATACCATTGAAGAGCCAGATCAAGAAAAATCAGATATTGGTATTATGAGTGTTGGCGCAAGTTTAGGGCATACCGAAAAATGGAAAACAAGTTCTTTAAGTGTGAATGGAGCCTATATTAATTTAGCCCCTTATATGTCTTTGTTTTCAGATAGAAATGATTGGATAGAACCATATCAAGGAGGTTCAGGGGAGGCCGTTTTTAGAAAAAAATTCAATAACGGCTTATTGAAATTATACTCTGCATTCGAGTTTAGTAATTTTGAATTGATTCAAGAAGATATTAATTTTCCTGAAGGTGTTTACAACAAACTCAATAACAGAAACCTGTATTTTAATGGCTCATACAAAGGGATTCTTGGTGATAATTGGACTGTTTTTACAGGTTTGAGTTATACTAACAATAACTCTAAAATAGATGTTGTTGAAGACAATATTAAAGACACAGAAAACTCTTATCATGCTAAATTTAAATTAAATCATCGGTTTAATAATAGGTTTAAATTGAATTTTGGTGCAGAGTATTTTGCAACCAATTTTAATGAAGATTATGATAACCCAATGATTAATGAATTGTCTTACGGATTCAACAATAATATTTCTGCAGCTTTTACTGAAGCTGATGTGTTTTTTTCAAAAAACTTAGCTTTTAAAGCAGGTTTAAGAACAGAATATAGCGAGTTGTTTAAGCAGTTTACGCTATCTCCAAGAATTTCATTGGCTTATAAAACATCAGCTAAAAGTCAGGTTTCTTTAGCTTATGGAAACTTCTATCAAAATCCGAACAATAACATTTTAAAATTTAAACAGGATTTAAATGCCCAAAAAACCACCCATTATATTTTAAATTATCAGTTAAATAATAATGGCAAGATCTTAAGGGCAGAAGCCTATTATAAAAATTACGACGCTTTAATAAAATACGATACGGAATATGCTTCTTTCTCTAGTAACTACAACAATTCCGGTACAGCTTATGCCACGGGAATCGATTTGTTTTGGAGGGATAATGTAACTGTTAAAAACCTTGATTATTGGATTAGTTATGGTTTTTTGGATAGCGAAAGAGATTATGAAAATTACCCAATTAAAGCAACTCCAAATTTTGTAAACACACATAATTTATCGGTTGTAACAAAATATTGGATTGAGAATTGGAAAAGCCAAATTGGTATGAGTTACGCATTTGCATCTGGAAGAACTTATACCAATCCCAATACTGTAGGATTTTTAAACCAAAAAACAAAATCTTATAACAGTTTGAGTTTAAATTGGGCCTATTTAATTTCCCAACAAAAAATACTCTATTTGTCTGTAAACAACGTTTTGGGAATAAAAAACATCAATGGTTATCAATATGCAGATGTTCCAGATAGTCATGGAAATTATGCAAGTAGAGCTCTTAGACCAGCAGCAGATCAGTTCTTTTTTGTAGGATTCTTTTGGACAATAAGTGAGAAAGGAACCGATAATCAATTGGATAAATTATAAAATATTCCTTCGCTTTTTGGCTGAATCAAATATGACGAATATCATAGTAATATGATTGTTAGTGTCTTAACTTTAAGAAGCTAAATCTTATTGTCATGAAACCAAAAAAAAATCCAAATGTAGAAGTTGGTAGAAATAGTGGAATTTATTTCGCTATAGGCCTAAATGTCATGTTGCTTTTTGCTTATCTTTCCATGGAGCATAAAACCTTTGAAACTTCTGATGTTACTCTGGAAGAACTCCAATTAGTGGAAGAATTTGAAGAAGATATTCCTATAACCGAATTAAACGCGCCACCACCACCTCCGCCACCTCCAGTTCTTGCAGAACCAGAAACTATTACGGTTGTTGAAGATGCTCAAGATATTGAAGAAACAGTATTGGAAAGTACGGAAACCAGTCAGGAAGAAAAAATTGATGAGCCCGTAGTTGAAGTGCAAGATGTTCAAGTGGAAGAAGTTGAAGAAGATGTTTCTGTACCATTTTCAGTGGTAGAAAAGGTCCCCATCTACCCAGGATGTATTGGGGCTACAAATAAAGAATTAAAAGACTGTTTCAGTAAAAAAATAAACGATCATATTATTAAAAACTTTAAATATCCACAAACAGCTTTAGATTTAGGAATTTATGGACGAGTTATCGTACTTTTTATAGTAGATAAAAATGGAAATGTGACCAATATAAAATCTCGTGGACCGGACAAAATGCTAGAGCAGGAAGCCGAACGTATTATTGGCTTGCTACCAACTATGAAGCCGGGCTTACAACGTGGAAATCCCGTTTCTGTACCTTATAGTATTCCAATTAATTTTAAGATTCAAAATTAAAAGAATCCTTTTTTTTATTAACTCTTTCAAGTATTTTAAAAACACTTTCTAAGTTTTTCAGAAGGTGTTTTTTTGTTTTTTTACAATTCAGAAATAAAATATAACAGTTCGGCGTAACTCTTTTTATTTGTTGAAACATTAGTAAGATATTTGTTTCAACATAAAAAGTAATAACCATGACACACTTAAAACATTTTACTCTCTTAATAACAATTTTGTTGTCAGCAAACATACAATCTCAAGCCAATTACGAAAAGGGCATGGAGAAAGCCTTTGATTTATGGGAGACAAATCCCATAGAAGCGTCACAATTATTTGAACGTATTGCATCTGCAGAGCCAGATAATTGGTTGCCCCCTTATTATGCTGCAGAAACATTGATATTAGATGGTTTTACAAAATTAAACGATAAACAAACTTTAGAAACACAATTAAATTTAGCTCAAAATTTTTTAAATGATGCGACTGCTATTTCAAAGAATAATCCTGAAATAATGGTTATGCAAGCTTTATTATATACGGTTTATGTAGCAAGCGATGGGGCTACTTATGGTATGACATTATCTGGGAAAATCATGGCTCTGTATAATCAAGCTGAAGTTTTAGAGCCAAACAATCCACGAGTGGTATTAAATAAAGCTGATTGGGAAATAGGTGGAGCACGATATTTTGGCCGGGATACTAAGCCATTTTGTAAAGATGTAGAAAGAGCCTTAGAACTTTTTGCTACCTTTAAACCAGAATCTAAATTTGCACCATCCTGGGGAAAAGAAAGAGCTGAAGAAATTTTAAAAGATTGTAAATAATAATACTCATGAGTAGTAACACTAAAAATATTTTAATAACCTTTGGTATAGGCTGTATAGTCTTTGTAATTGGTAATGCAATTTTTAACGGTTTTGAATTTGAAAGTGTTAATGAGTTATTAATCCATTTTTCATTCTATCAGCTATATGCATTTGTTTTAGGATACTCTAATATGTATTTTTTTGGTTATCTAGAAAAATATCCATGGAAAGAAAATGATAGTATAAAAAGAATTATTTTTGGTATTGTAGGCTCTGTTGTTATTACTCTTATTGGACTATTTTTATTAAGAATGTTAACAGCCATGTTTTATAATGGCCTATCGATTGAAGTTTTTATAGCTAACGAATCTTATAGAAATTACACCTTTGGATTATGGATTACTTTGTCAATAGTAATTACATTTCATGCGGTATATTTCTTCAAAAAGAACCAAGAAAAAAAGGTCAAAGAATCTCAAATTGTTGCACAAACTCAAACGGCTAAATTTGATGCTTTAAAAAACCAGTTAGATCCTCATTTTCTATTTAATAGTTTAAATGTTTTAACTAGCCTCATTGAAGAAAACCCAGATAAGGCACAGGATTTTACAACGTCATTATCTAAAATATACAGGTATGTTTTGGAACAAAAAAATAAGGATTTAGTATCTGTAGACGAAGAACTTAAATTTGCTAAAACTTACATGTCTTTATTAAAAATGCGATTTGAAGATAGTATTGTTTTCGATATTCCAGAACAAGCATCTGACCCAGACAGTAAAGTGGTTCCGTTATCACTTCAGTTATTATTAGAGAATGCTGTCAAACACAATATGGTTACAGAAAAGAACCCGTTGCATATAAAAATTTATGAAAACGACGGACTTTTAATAGTACAAAACAATTTACAAATTAAACAAATAGTAAAAAAGAGTAGTGGCGTAGGGTTGAGTAATATCATGCAACGCTACGATTTATTAACCAAACGAAAAGTCATCATCAATCAACAAGCAGATAGTTTTGCAGTTGCAATTCCTATGCTTACTAAACAAATTACCATTATGGAAACAAAATCAGATCACAACAGAGAAGACGCTTATTACAGAGCAAAAAAACAAGTAGAAGAAATAAAAGGCTTTTATGGGAATTTACTTTCTTATTGTATTGTTATTCCTTTTTTAGCATTTTTAAATTACCAAACATCATGGAGTTTCCAATGGTTTTGGTTCCCCATGTTAGGCTGGGGAATGGGCTTAATCTTTCATGGGTTTACCGTATTTGGGTATGGTAAATCTTGGGAACAAAGAAAAATTCAAGAGATTTTAGAGAAAGAAGATGAGTTTAAACAAAATAAATGGAAATAATTATGGAACGAGATTTTTCTGAACTAGAACGTTTAGAACGTGCTAGAAAACGGGTAAAAAAAATTAAAGGATTTTACTCACATTTATTGGTATATGTAGTAATAAACCTAATGCTTGTTGTTATTAATGTTCAAGATTTAGAGCCAGGTGAAAGTTATTTTCAGTATAAAAATTTCTTTACTTTATTTTTCTGGGGAATTGGTCTAGCAATTCATGGGCTTAGTGTCTTTTTACCAGATTATATTTTAGGGAAAAACTGGGAAGAACGCAAAATTAATGAACTGATGAAACAGGATAAAAAACACTGGGAATAACTTTTTTTATATTAAAATTAATACCAATAAATAATTATATCAACCAACCACTAAATATATGAAAGTAATAATTATTGAAGACGAAAAACCCTCAGCAAGACGTTTACAACGTATGCTGGATAAAATTGGAATTCAAATTGAAACCATGTTACATTCTGTTGAAGAATCTGTAACCTGGTTCCAGGGAAATAAACATCCAGATTTAATATTTTTAGACATTCAATTGAGTGATGGTTTGTCGTTTGAAATTTTCGACTTGGTTGAGGTTAAATCTTCAATTATTTTCACCACAGCTTATGATGAATATGCACTTCAAGCCTTTAAATTAAATAGTATCGATTACCTGTTAAAGCCAATAGATACTGAAGAAATGAAACAGGCAATAAATAAGTTTACTTCTAGCCGGAAGATCAAACAATCTATAACTTTAAATTTCGACGAGATTAAAAAGATGTTGGTGAATCCAACAAAAGTTGAAGAAAAAGAATATAAAAAGCGTTTTTCCATTAAAGTAGGACAGCATTTAAAGCTTATTTCAATCGAGGAGATAGAATGTATTTACAGCGAAAACAAAGGCACTTACCTTTATACAAACGAAGGAAGAAACTATTTAATAGATTTAACTTTAGAGCAATTGGAGGAGGAGTTGCAACCAGAAGTATTTTTTAGGGTAAATAGAACATTCTATGTGAATATAAATGCTATAAAAGATATGGTTAGCTATACCAATTCACGTTTGCAAATTAAACTGCAATCTTATAAAGAACAAGATATTATTGTTGCTAGAGAACGTGTTAAAGAATTTAAGCAATGGTTAGAATAAAGTTTTAAGTTGTTATTCTTCAATTCTATTATCATCAAAAGAAGAGGGTAATAATTTTGGTATAAATTTAATAACCAATGGTAATAGTAAAGCGCCACCAGGAAGCATAAAAATAGCTAAACTTGGTATGGATTTAAAAATATCTAATAACTGTGCTTGAACTTTTTTATGTTCTTCTTCGCTTAAATCTCTAACGGTCGATTTAGATAATAATACCATAAGTTCCTTACTTTCTAAAAGCTCTTTCTGTAAACGTTTGCTATTTCTAGAAATAAGCTTACTTACCATTTTACTCGAGTTGGAATAAAAGGTTTTTACAATATTTTGAGAACTTAATAGCGCAATTTTATCTTTGTTGTTATTATAAAAGGTTTCAATAAACTGTATAGAATTGTCAATGCGTTGTTGTTCTAGGTTTAGTTTCTTACCAAGTTTTAGAAGTAAGGTTTTTTCACTTTTGTCTATATTTAAATCTCCCCAAGTTGCCATACTGGCAATATCCATAATATAATATTTTTCTAAATCGGTATTAATAAACTCTAATGCTTCTTGATAGGTAAGCGTTTTATGAGATTTATACCTTATAGACTGTTCCACTAGCTTTATCAAGCTTCTATCGTATTCTGACTTCTTGTTTTTAGAATTTAAAACTTCACTTACTATACTTTCAATAGCAGATTCAAGATGTTGAATGTGTTTCTCGGAAATTTCTTGAGTTTGTAAAAATGCTTTATAAGCTAAAATATCGGTAAAAAGTAATGCGTTTGTAATAAAATAATTGAAGCTTCTATCAATTAGGTTATCATCAATTTGAATGCGTTTATGAATAATTTTCTCTAATAAGGAAGCTGTTTTCTTTTCACCTAATAATTCGGAAAAAACAGATGTGGAATAAGCGTTTATTTCAGAATAAAAATTAATAACACTTTCAACAAAATTAGAATCTGAAGTTTTATTTTCTTCAAAAATAAAGTTTAGAGCAAGCAAGAAGTTCACTTTACAGATTTCTTCTTCAGTCAATCCGGGATAATTAAAATAGTCTTTTACAACCTTAATATTGCTTCCATAAATAAAACCACTTTCCCTTAAGCTATCATAAAAGCTGTTATAGTCTGTGTTTATCCAAATAGGAACACTGTCTATTTCGTTTAATAATTTCTTTATCCAGCCACTAGCTGATGGATTCATGATTAAAAATATTTCTTAGATGTAAAGATAATTTTTTTATATCGAATATGAACTAAATAAATAAGATGTAAAAAAAATATAAAACCGACTTGTTCTTTTTTTCGTAGGTATGCTTGAGAAACAATTATTAATTAACAAAAAACTTACTATTATGAAAAAAATGAAAGCATTATTTGGAATTGGCGCTGTTGCAGTAGCTGGTTTCTTTATGGTAGCAGCAGATCATATCGATGCTCCTGCAGTACAAGGTGGTACAAGTGATATCACAGATTTTTATGCCTTTCAAGGCCAAAATACAGACAACGTTGTGTTTGTAGCAAATGTTCAAGGGCTCTTAAGTCCAACAGCAACTGCTGACGCAACCTTTGATGAAAATGTATTGATTGAATTTAATATAGACACAACAGGTGACTATGTTGAAAATTTAGTTATTCAAGCCATTCCAAGAGATGGTAAAATGTACTTTTTTGGACCAACAAATCCTACAAATGTTGGATTAAATAGCTCCATTGAAACAGCTGGAGCAAAATCTATGGTAGATATTACACCTTATGGGTCTCAAGCAATTTCTAAAACAAGTAATGGATTGAAAATTTTTGCAGGACCAAGAGATGATCCTTTCTTTATGGATTTTGCTCAATATGGCGAAATTCTTGCCGGAAATGCAACAGGATTTAATAATCCAGGCTCAGATACATTTGCAGGAACAAATGTGATGTCTATTGTTGTGGAAGTACCAAAAACCATGTTGGGTGGTTCTGGAACAATAAATACTTGGGTAGAATCTAAGAGAAAACAATAATAACCTTAAAACACTAGAATTATGAAAACTTTACTAAATATAAAAAACATCGTTGCGGTCTTATTAATTTCAGGACTGGCCTTCAATTGTTCGAACGACGACGATATGAATTCAGCAAGTCCAATGCCATCAGAACCTGATTTTTCAGGAATCTATGCGCAACAAGATCAAATCGGAAGACCAGCAGTAAATACTGTTTTTGTGTCTCCTTCAGGAAAAGACATGTTTAATGTAACACCTCCTTCGCAACAAAACGCAGCGTTTCAAAGCATGTTTCAAACTAATTTAATGGCTTTAAGTCCAGCTTACGCTAATCCAGGAGATACAAATGCACTTGGACTAGATGCTGCAACTTTTACAGGTTTACTGGCCACAGATGTATTAAACCTGTCTTTAGATGGAACAACTACTTTTTATGATGGAACAAATGTGTTAACAGGTCGTGCTTTAGCAGACGATGTGATTACCGTGGAATTATTATTAATTTTTGGAGGTGAAGATTTTTCTGAAAATCCAAATTTATCTAACGATAATGTTGATGCAAACGATAAACCTTTTTCTGCCTCATTCCCTTACTTAGCTTCGGCTTGGTAATATTCTAATGGTCATTAGAGGATGGCTTTCATTCTCTAATGATTTTTTCTTAAAACAACAAAAACAACAACAAGATGAATACATATAAGAAATTCCTGCCAATGGTTTTAATACTTCTGTTTTTAACAAGTTGTCATACAAACCAAAACAACATTACAGATGTAGAAGATTATAATTTATATCTGCAAACAAAAGAAAATAACACGAAGCAAAAAGCCACTGAGGAACTTAATTTTTGGGAAGAAAAGCTAGAAAAAGAACCGAGTCAGTATCCTTATTTGGCTAAAATTGCTTCGGCTCAATCTCAAATGTTTCATGTAACAGGAGATATTGATCATTTAATTTATGCTGAAGAAAGCTTGATTAAAGCAAATAAACTTACCAATTATAAGCAATCCGGATACTTACGCGCTTTATCAAGAAATTATATTTCGCAACATAAGTTTAAAGAAGCCTTAGAGCTTTTAAAGAAAGCAGAATCTCATGGAGATAATCTAAAAGGAACTCAAAAAATGTTATTTGATGTCTATTTAGAATTAGGAGAATACGAATTGGCTAAAACATACCTCTATAAGATTAAAGATGTTGGAGATTTCGATTATTTAATCCGTTTATCAAAATGGAGCGATCATCAAGGAAATTTACAGGCAGCCATAAAATATATGGAACAAGCAATGGTAATTTCTGAAGCTTCTAATATAGCAAGTTTTAAGCAATGGACTTATACCAATATGGCCGATTTTTATGGACACGATGGACAAATTGAAAAATCTTACAGCTATTATTTAAAAGCTTTGGCTTTAAACCCAGACGATGCGTATGCTAAAAAAGGGATTGCATGGATTGTTTATTCTTCAGAAAAAAATCCAGACGAAGCACTTCGTATTTTAAATAGTATTTCAGAAAACCATCAAGCTCCTGATTATTATTTATTTAAAGCCGAAATTGCTGAATATCAAAACAATTTAGATGTCAAAGATGAAAATTTAAGTAAGTATTTTAAAGCAGTTGCAAATACAAAGTATGGTCAGATGTACAATGCATACAATGCTATTTTATATGCTGAAGACTTGCATAAGATAGATGAAGCTTTTCAAATAGCACATATAGAAATTAAAAACAGACCAACGCCACAATCTTACGATTTATTGGCCTGGACCTATTACAACAAAGGAAATTATACAAATGCTTTATCTGTTGCAGAAGAGCACGTTGTAGGTAAAACCTTTGAGCCTGAAGCCTTATTTCACTTAGCAAAAATTTATAAAGCCAATGGAAAAATTGCTGTAGCAGAAGAATTAAAAAAAGAATTATTAGAAAGTACTTTCGAGCTTGGCCCAGTTATGGAAAGAGAGATTCATAAAATATAATATTAAAATTTACAATAGTGGTAACCAATGAAAAACATGTTTTTTAATAATAAAAAATAGAATTGAGGGATTTGGTAGTGTTTTTTGTTGGTTTTTTTGAAAACGTCAAGTTTATTTATGCTTGGCGTTTTTGTTGTAGTATAGAAACTAACAGGTGTATATAGAATTAATTAGATTAAAAATACGGATGTTTGTTAACGATGTTATAGTTTGATTTTATTTAAGATATCCAAGTTCCAATCACTTTTTCAATGATCCATTTTCCGTTGTCATCTTTACTTATAAAAATGCGATAGCCATTTCCAATTAGAATAGCCGTTGTAAATCCAGCATTCAAAACCCCGTAAGATTTACTCTTATCAAACAAAATTCTGCTAAATCCTATTTTTGCTCCTATGTTAAAGTCGTATTTAGTTCTCCAGAATTCATGCCCATTTGGGAATTCAGATTTATATTTAAATACGAATTTTTTGTCGTTAGCCTTTAACTGACGTAAATCTATTTTGAAACCTTTATTTAATTCAATGTTTTTAGAGTCTAAAATAATATTTTGATTTTTAAAATATTTGACTAATTCATACATGTCTTCTCTGTTGAAACTTTTTATAGAATCAGAAATAACTAAATAGATTGAAGTTGGATCTTGGATTAGAGAATCTTTTTTTATTTCATAGTTTTTTATAGCTTGTGTATATATATTAGTCTTTTTATAAGCTTCAAGAGCTTTATCTATACTTTCATATTTATCAAAAAATTCTGGTGAAGGCGGTGGAGGAGGAAACAGTCTATTGTCCCAATATATAGAATCTAAAATAGCAGGAAATATTTCGTAAAAAACAATTTGTTCAAACTCAGTTTCTGAAATATTTTTTTCTTGCTTACAATTCCAAAACAATGACATTAAAACGAATATTGAAAAAATATAATTGCTGATTTTTTCATTTTGTTTGAAAATGTTTATTTGTATAATTTCTTTAGGTATTCAACAGATACTTCTTAAATAAAAACTCCAGCCAAGAAACCTACCAGTATGATTTGTCAAGCTGGTTAATTACACAATGTGTTTTTTTTACCTATTCAAATTTTATAACTATAATGCCCAATTATTTTAAAGTCAAAAAGACAATCTTCCAAAACTTGTCCACTTCCAATATTATGAACAATTAAATTACGTTTTCCATCTTTTGATTTTTTATTAACTACAATTCCAATGTGAGTTAATGCGCCACCTAAACTCCAACAGACTATATCTCCAGGTAAATAATCTTTTGGATTGTCTGAAATTGATTTTTCGATACCTTTTCGTTTGAAATATGTCATTAAATTTGGAACTCTTCTATGATCTATGTTTTTATCAGTTGTTTTTAGTCCCCAAATTTTTGGATAAACACTAAAGTTAGCTTTCATGTCTTCATGGACATTTTTTTGTAAGTCAATCCCAATTTTTCGATAAGCACGGATTACAACATCTGTGCAAACTCCTTTGTCTTTTGGAACATCCCCGTTTGGATAAGCAATTGAGAAATAGCTTGGGTCATAAGTCACTTCTTGTGCTGTCAATTCTAAGGCGCTATCAGATAATTCAATTTTTTCAATTTCTGTTTGTGTAAAACAAAGATTAAAACAAAAAAATACTATTATTAAAAGCGCTTTTCTCACGTGGTAACTTGTTTCTTTATTTTGTAATGATGTTTGTTAGCGGTTTTGTATATGAAAAGTGCGTGCTTGTGTCAGAGGATTTTCGGAACGAGAATCAGATGAAAGCAAGTACGCACTTTCCTTTGGTTTAGCACTAAATTACACATTTTTTATATACAATGTTGTAACACGTTTTTTTTAATCAAAAATCAGTTTAATTATCGGAACAATCATAAAAACAAAACCTATTGCGCCTATAATTCTATTATTAAATTCATGTCCCATTTCGTCATAGTAATCCGAATCTTTTGGTCCATAAAGATATTCTTTGAAAGTGAATTTCTTTTTTCGGAACAATGTTCTCCAAATATTACCGTAACACCACCTTATCACTGCTCCAATGAAATTAAAAAATACTCTACCGAAATAAAATCCCAAAACTTAAATTTTTAGTATATAAACATTTTGACAATTATAAAAATCCAAATTCCGATTGCTGGAAATGACAATTCAATTAATATTAGTTTTTTATTTAAGTCAGTCCAAGTTTTCCAATGTTTTATTGCCAGTCCAATCACAACAAATCCAAGTCCGATTACAATTAACATAGAAGGAAGAAAAAACGTAAAATTATACCCAAAATTATGTGGTGCGTAACCTTTTTTTATTCCGAATAATGGTTCTCTAAATTCATTTATCACTAAAGCAAGAATTAAAATCCCTAAACTGGCAAACGCCATTCGAGTTGTCCATTTAATTTTCTTTATGTGTCTTTGTGTTAATTCCAATTATGTAGCCTTATTTTAGGACGGGTCAAAATGTGTTACAACGGTTTTGTATATGACTCTTAGCGTGCAAATTAGAAAATTATTTTCGGTTGAGCACAAGCCAGATTTTTAAATTTTATTATTTATCTTTTTTATTGGAAATCGTCAAATTTAAAAATTTGGCGACTTTCCAAATATGCCTTAACTTCGATTAAGCAACTAACAGGCTATGAGCTATATACTTTGTTGTGCAATGTTTTTTTACACATTTAGTTCATCCGTTAATTGAGAGTTTATTCCAGTTTTTAATTCAATTTCCCATAACAAATTAGTGATTATTTTTCATCATTTATTCTGAATGTACAAATTTGGTTTTCTTATGAACGAGGCAAATATTGTCGCCATAACAATTAGAATCGCAACTTCGTATGGCTTTCCTTTATACATATGAATAAACACAATGAATGTCATATAACAAGCTAAAAGAATAGTTCCGAAAAGTATAGTTTTATTGTAAAGAAATAGTGCTGTAGAAATTAATAGAAATATTCCAGTTGCTATCATTATTGTGCTATTCGCAACAATTTTGTCGGTTTGGTTTGAATTAAAAATTTTATCTAATGCGTTTGGAATAAAAAAAAGAGTGATTATCAGTGAAGGTAACCACTTTAGTATTTTCGAGAGGTTTTTTTCGGTTTTCATATTTTCATTTAGTTTAGATTATTTTTCAAATCTATTAGTTATGTTTTGCTCTCAAACACTAAATTAGTAAGCGTTCAGTTTGGCATATCGAACGTTGATGTTTGAAGCGTAAACGTTTTCTTCAAATGTTACACAACGTATTATACTAACACCAATATACTCATTATCCATTAAATGATTCTGGATAATGAGTTATTAATAATATAAGTGTTTAGAGAAATTATTTAAAAAACCTTAAGATGTTTCCACAGCACCAAGCGTATAAAGTTGCTCAAGAGTAGGAGAGTCACTTCCTCCAGCAGGTTCTAGAGTAATTCCAAAAGCTTCAGAAGCATTGGCGTTTTCTATAGTAAAGAGTTTGTTGTCGTCTGTACTAAAAGTATCTATGGTTCCAAGACTGGTTGGTGTTAAAGGATTCAATGTTAAAGACCAAACCTGATACACTTTTCCTTTTGGTGGTTCTGGTAAACCTTGTACATCTAAAACTACGGTATTGGTTTTTTTATCCCAATACACTTTGGCATAAGAGTCTGGAGATACGGTTTGTCCAGCAAGTGGCACAGCAATTATATCTTTATCTCTTAAAAAGCTAATAAGTTGTTTGGACTCAATTAAGTCGTTACTATATTTCTCTAATGAAACTTCTAATAACTCCTTGTCGGTTTCAACAGTTTGTATCTGCTCTTTAAGTATATTGTTTTGGTTTATAAGCCACAACAAGCCTAACCCAATAACAAACAATGCTGCCCAACCAACATAACTAAACCAATTTGGTCTAGGTTTATGTAAAGGTCTAACTGGTGTTTCCTTATCTATTTGTATTCCTAGCTTTTCTTTTACAGCTCTAAAAAGATGCTTGGTATTTGTTGGAGATACAGCAGCCGTTAAAGTAACTATGGTAGATTCTATTTTTAGTACTTCGTCAAGTAATTCGGGATGCTTTAATAAAAGTGCATAGATTTCCTCATTTTCTTTATCAGAAAGTGCGCCTGCAACATACAGTTCTAAAATTCCAGATTCTATGTATTCTTTAATATTCATATTATACGTCGAGCATTAATCTTAACTCGTTTATACAATTTCTATTTCTTGTTTTTATGGTTCCAATAGGCATCTCTAAAGTTTCAGAAGCTTCTTTTTGAGTATAACCTTTAAAATATAAAAGTTCTATAACTTCCACACACTTTTTAGCCAGCTTGCCAACAAATGCTTTAATGCCAATGGCATCAGTTTTGTCGTCCAAACTATCATGGTTCTGTATGATATCTACGAAATAATCTGCGTTGAGGTTTTTGTTAGAATTTTTAAAGCTCTTAGAGCGTATTTTATCGATAGCTGCATTTCTAGAAATGTTTATTAACCATGTAAAAAACCTACCTTTTTTCGGAGAATAGCTATCTGCACTATGCCATGCTTTAATAAAGACTTCCTGCATGACATCTTGAGCTACATCATGATCTCTTACAATATTATAAATAACGCCAAGCATGCTTTCGCTATACATTTGGTATAAAGTTTCGAAAGCTTTTTCGTCTTTTTTTTGAAATCTAGAAACTAGTTGTTCTAACTGCATACATTAAATTAATAGATTTCTAAAGTAGTCATTTAAATTTTAAAGGATGGTAAGTCTGTCTTTTTTTTAATAAAAATAAAACCGACTTCTACTTTTTTTCGTAGGTAATTTTGAGAACCATTTAGTATCAACAATCTATAACATCTATATAGCATGAACTTTAGAAAACAAATTGCTAGTATGTTAAAGAATAGTTAAGAATTATAAGGTCTCAATTATGTCGTATTATTTTTACAAGTTAAATTTTTACCAACTAAAACTTATCAATCATGAAGCAAGTCTCTACCATTTTATTTCTCTTAATTTTTTGTAACCTAACTGCTCAAAACGTCAAAGGTGTTGTTACAGACCAGAATCAACAACCTCTTGAAGATGTTTATGTTTATAATACAAACTCTTCCACTCATGCGCATACCATTGCAGATGGGTCGTTTGTTATAGAAAATAATCATGTTGGAGATTCCTTAACCATAGGTTTATTGGGTTATAAGAAAATGTTTGTTGTTTTAGATGAAAGTCATTTTAATAACGGCATTTCTATGACTTTAAAAAGTAAAACTATTTTATTAGACGAATTAGTAATTACAGAACAAATAGATGCTTTAAACAGTATTTCTAAAATAGATTTAGAAACCAATCCAGTAAACTCTTCGCAAGAAATATTACGTAAAGTTCCAGGTTTAGTTATTGGGCAACATGCAGGAGGAGGAAAGGCCGAACAAATTTTCCTTCGTGGTTTTGATATAGATCATGGAACAGATATTAGTCTTTCAGTAGATGGAATGCCAGTAAATATGGTGTCTCATGCACATGGACAAGGGTATAGCGATTTGCACTTTGTTATTCCAGAAACCATAAATAATATCAACTTCGGAAAAGGACCTTATTACGCTAATAAAGGAGACTTTAATACAGCTGGATATGTAGATTTTAAAACCAAAGAGGACATTGGTGCTAGTGAAATAAACTTTAGTTACGGACAATTTAATTCGTTAAGAACACTTGGAATGTTCGATTTATTAGGAAACACACCAAATCAAAATGCTTATGTAGCATTAGAATACATTCAATTTGATGGACCTTACGATTCTCCTCAAAATTTTAATCGTATCAACTTATTTGGAAAATACACCACTTATTTAAAAGGAAATAATAGACTATCAGTTTCACTTTCGCATTTTAAAAGTCGGTGGGATGCTTCAGGGCAAATTCCTCAAAGAGCCATCGATAGTGGTATGATTGATCGTTGGGGATCCATTGATGATACCGAAGGAGGAAATACCTCTAGAACCAATGTAAACATTGAGTATAATTCGCAATTAGCTGAAGATTTACAGTTTAAATCTAATGTGTTTTATTCTCAGTATAATTTTGAATTGTATTCAAACTTTACCTTCTTTTTAGAAGATCCTATTAATGGAGACCAATTAAAACAAAAAGAAGCTAGAGATATTTTCGGTTTTAATTCTGAATTTACTCGAGATTCTCAATTAGGGTCTGCTGATGCTACATATACAGGAGGTTTTGGAATGCGTTACGACTTTGTAAACGATGTAGAATTATCTCATACTGTAAATAGAAACCAAACCTTAAATTATTTAGCATTAGGAGACATAAACCAAACAAATATGTTTGCTTACGTTAATGCAGAAATAAATTTTGGTAAATTTATTGTTGCTCCAGCCTTGCGCTTAGATTATTTTAAATTTATGTACAATGATGCTTTAATTCCAGAATATGAAACCTTATCTGAAACAAAAACAATAGTAAATCCTAAGCTAAACTTCTTTTTTAATCAGAATGAAAACCTGCAATGGTTCTTAAAAACAGGAATCGGTTTCCATTCTAACGATACTCGAGTAGTTGTACAGCAACAAGGCGAAGATATTTTACCAAGAGCTTATGGAGCAGATTTTGGAGCTATTTGGAAACCTTTTTCAAAGGTGGTTTTTAACTCGGCATTATGGTATTTATTTTTGGAACAAGAGTTTGTATATGTTGGAGATGGAGGCATTGTAGAGCCTAGTGGAAAATCTAGACGCTATGGTTTAGATTTAGGACTTAGATATCAAATAAAAGACTGGTTGTATTTTGATACAGATGCTACTTTAACTCATGCTAGAAGTGTGGACGAACCTTCAGGCGAGGATTATATTCCTTTGGCACCAGATTTTACGCTTACTGGTGGATTATCGGTTAATAATTTAAATGGATTCTCTGGAGGAATTCGTTATCGGTATATAGACGATAGACCTGCAAACGAAGATAATTCCATAGTTGCAGATGGATATTTTGTAACAGATTTTAATCTAAGTTATGAGTTTACAAATAATTTGGTTTTAGGTATTTCAATAGAAAATTTGTTCGATACAGAATGGAACGAAACACAATTTGCTACCGAATCTAGATTACAAAATGAATTAGAGCCTGTAGAAGAAATTCATTTTACACCAGGAACACCTTTTTTCTTTAAAGCGAATATTAGTTATAGGTTTTAAAATGATTAGGATTAGATGAAATTAAAAAAGCTGCCAATTGGCAGCTTTTTTAATAAATTTCATTTGAATCTTATTCTAAGTTAAGAACGCCACCACAACTTACACGTCCACCAGCATCACCTGTTGGTTGTGAAACAAAATCATCAACACCTTGATGTACAATCACAGCTTTGCCAATAATGTCTTTAGTTGCATCTCCACATCCTATACACCATTGGTCTGTGCTGAAAGAAATAGTGCCATTTCCGTTTTCATCAGCTTCAAAATTCCCAATGTCTCCTTTATGGTATCCTTTAGCATCCCCCCATTTTCCATGAGGTTGATTTGTTGGATTCCAATGTCCGCCAGTAGATGTTCCATCTGGAGAAGAACAGTCAGATTTTTCATGTAAATGAATGGCATGCGTGCCTGGAGTTAACCCATCAAAAACGGCAACCATAGTTACTTTTCCTTCGGTTTCAGTAAAAATTGCATTTCCATTAACATTGCTATCACTTTTGGGTTCAAGCTTAATCTTTATTTTTTTTATTTCTTCCTCCACGGTTTCAACTGTTTTTTCTTCCATGGTTGGAACATCTGTTTCAGTACTTTTTTCTTTGTTTTTACATCCAGTTACTAATGGTATACTTAGTAATAGTGCAAATACTATTAAATGTATTTTTTTCATTTTATTTTGTTTTAATGTTTCTCATGAAAATAATAAAAAAATGCATCAATTACTAATGTTTTATACTAAAATCAAAAAAAACTCCGATTGAATTTTATGATTTCAGGATACTGAATGTCATGATGTTATTAAAGAGTCAAGTTCTTATAAACATTATGTTTAGAAAAGATTATTTATTCTTTAAAGATGTGCTAATCTCTATATTAACATCTTCCCAAGTTTTGCTAATTCCATCAGCTCCTTTGTGTAAATCAAAACAAGCTTTATTTAAAGTTTCTAAAGCCTCTAAAGCATTCCAGTCCTTTAAATTCATAGTAGCATTCATAACAATGAGTTCTTCTTCTGTAACATCTACCTTAAGAGGTAAATCATGCGTAACGCCATTCATTGTTAAGCTGGCCACATAAGCGTTATTAACATAAGAAATTGTTCCTTTTAAAAAATCCGTGTCTAACATAGCTCCAAAAAAAGACATTTTTATTTTGTCATCTCGTGTATTAGTTGCGTCATTAGTAAACAAACTACTTACTGGAATAGAAAAACTTAAATTATTTAAGACTTCTTGTACTGTCGAACCTGATTTTTCTTCGAAATTTAAAGTTTTAAACTCTCCACCAACACCTAGTTTATCTGTGGTTTTATAAGCTGTCCATTTTACAGAAGTAGTTTCAGGTTTTACTATAAATTGATTCTCTTTTATTACTTCAGTTTCTACTTCAGTTTGAGGTTCCTTTTTTTCATTTTTGCATCCAATAGCAAAAGTTAAACTAAGCAATAGTGTAAATAATATCGTTTTTTTCATGTTTTTATTTAGTTAAATAATTACACAAAATTACATATTTAAAAGGGTATTTAAAACCTTTGGACGACTAATATGACAAAAGTCATGTTTTAAAATAGTGTATAAATATACTTTTGTGCCTGAATTGTTTAGGTATGAAAAACTCATTAATTAATAAATATAATGTTGCTGGACCTCGGTACACGAGCTATCCAACAGTTCCTTATTGGGATATAAATACATTTTCATCTAAAAAATGGAAAGCATCATTAATAAAATCTTTCAATGAGAGTAATGAAAAGGAAGGCTTGAGCTTGTATCTGCATTTACCTTTTTGTGAAAGTTTATGCACCTTTTGTGGGTGTAATAAACGTATTACTAAAAGACACGAAGTAGAATCTCCTTATATAACGGCTGTTTTAAAAGAGTGGGATTTGTATTGTAATTTATTTGATACAAAACCAAACATTAAAGAAATACATCTAGGAGGAGGAACACCAACGTTTTTTTCTACAGCAAACTTAAAACGATTAATAGATGGACTTTTAAAGAAAGCTACACTTGCAGAGGGTTATGAATTTAGTTTTGAAGGACATCCAAATAACACCACCAAAGATCATTTACAAACGCTTTACGACTTAGGTTTTAGACGTGTAAGTTTTGGTGTTCAGGATTATAACATGGAAGTTCAGATAGCTATTCATAGAATTCAGCCTTTCGAAAATGTTAAACGTGTTACAGAAGAAGCTAGAGAAATTGGCTATACTTCTGTAAGTCATGATATTATTTTTGGATTACCTTTTCAAACTATAAAACATGTTGAAGAGACCATAAAAAAGACTAAAGAGCTTATGCCAGATCGTTTGGCGTTTTATAGCTATGCACATGTACCATGGATAAAAGGAAATGGACAACGTGGTTTTAAAGATGAAGATCTACCAAGTCCAGAAACAAAAAGAAGACAGTACGAGCTTGGTAAAGAATTGTTAGCCGAAGCCGGATTTGTAGAAATAGGCATGGACCATTTTGCTTTAAAATCCGATTCGTTATACAAATCTATAGATCAACAAAAATTACATAGGAATTTTATGGGTTATTCAGCTTCTAAAACTCAAGCTATGATAGGGTTAGGAGTGTCTTCTATTAGTGATAGTTGGTATGGTTTTGCTCAAAATGTAAAAGGATTAGAAGAATACTACCATTTAATAGACGAAAATATTATTCCAATATATAGAGGACATATTTTAAACGATATCGACCTAAAAATAAGAAAACATATATTAAATCTAATGTGTCAATTTAACACCTCGTGGGACTCAGAAGAAACATATTTTAATGAACTTCCAGAAGTACTTGAAAAGCTTGGTGAAATGGAGATGGATGACTTATTAAAAATAAACGAAACTAGTATTCAGGTAACAGAAAAAGGAAAACCATTTGTAAGAAACATTTGTATGGCATTCGATTTATTATTGCAAGAAAAAATGCCAGATACACAATTGTTTTCTATGACCATATAAAAACACAACCAATCAAAATGAAAAAAATAATTGTACCAGTTGATTTTTCTGAACACTCAGAATATGCTTTAGAAGTAGCTTCAATTTTGGCTAAAAAGAACAATGCTGAAATTCTGGCATTACATATGTTAGAAATTTCTAATGCTGTTTTAACAAAAGCAGACAACAATAAGCAAATGGAATCCATTTTCTTTTTGAGACTAGCCGAACAGAAATTTGAAGACTTTTTAAATAAAGACTTTTTAAAAGATATTAAAGTCACTCCTATTGTAAAGCATTTTAAAGTGTTTAGCGAAGTAAACGAAGTAGCTAAAGAAAACAACGCAGATATAATTATTATGGGGTCTCAAGGCGCAAGTGGCCTTAAAGAAGTCTTAGTTGGGTCAAATACAGAAAAGGTAGTAAGATATTCTGAAATTCCTGTGTTGGTAATAAAACACAATCCCATATTAATGGATTTTGAAAATATGGTTTTTGCTTGCGATTTTACCGAAGAAGCCATAGATCAATACAAAAACGCCAAAGAAATGGCCAAAAAATTAGATTCTAAAATACATTTGGTTTATGTTAATTTACCAGGCTCTAAGTTTAAGAGTTCGGCAGAAATAGAAAAACAAGTCGCTACCTTTTTAAGAAAGGCCGATGGAGGGATTGAAAAAATGAATGAAGTTAATTACGTAAACGATTATACTATAGAGAAAGGAATTTTAAATTTTTCTAATGTTATTGGGGCAGATGTAATTGCAGTTGCTACTCATGGAAGAAAAGGAATTGCACATTTTTTTGAAGGAAGTATTTCAGAAGATATAGCAAATCATTCCACGTTACCTGTTATGACTTTTAAGATATAATAGAATTTATTTTTATTAAAATTTTCAGCGCTTTAAAAGAGTCGAGCTTATGGTTCGATTCTTTTTTTTTATTAGTTAGTTTTTATTATATTGAATATCAAATTATTAAATATTAAGTGTTTTTGTGAGGTTAAGATAAGTTAAAAAAATCTTAATTTAAAAGATGTTTTTATCCTAAATATGATTAATGTCATATTTTAATGTAAACATAGCACTTAAATTTGTACAACTAAATTAAATATATATCATGAAGTTAACACTAAAAATTATTACCGTTTTATTTATTTCACTACTAGTAAGTTGTGGTGGGAAAGAAGAGAAAAAAGAAGAAACAAATTCTTTTCAAAAAAAGGCGCCAACCGAACAAAAAGCAGCTCCTAAAGCAGAGAAAGCTGAGAAAGTAGTTAAAGCATCTGAAAAAATTGATTTAACTAATAAAGGAATTGGTCCAATTAAATCTTTAGAATTGCCTACAGACATTGACCAATCTATGGTTGCTAAAGGAGAAGACATTTATAAAAAAATGTGTACTGCTTGCCATAGAGTTGACAAAAAATTTATAGGTCCAGCTCCGTCAGGTATTCTTGAGCGTAGAACACCGGAATGGGTAATGAACATGATTTTAAACCCAGAAGAAATGACTCAGTCAGATCCTTTAGCTAAAGAACTATTAATTGAATTTAATGGTTCGCCAATGGCAAACCAAAATTTAACTGAAGAAGAAGCTAGAGCTGTTTTAGAGTACTTTAGAACTTTATAATAACCACAACTATGAAACCAATTAAAAAACTAATGCTTTCAGCCTTTTGCTTATCACTTTTTTTAGGCTGCAAGAATGAAAACGCTGAAGGTGCTTCAGTTGAAGCTGATAAACCAGCAGCTACAGAAACAACAGAACGAACTGGTCAAGCCTTTATTGAAGATGATGGATCAACTCCAAATGTATTACAAATAGCAATAGGCTCTCCAGACCACACAACGCTAGTTGCTGCAGTACAAGCGGCACAATTAGAAAATGCATTAGTTAACGCAGGACCATTAATGGTTTTTGCACCAACTAACGAAGCTTTTGCTGCATTACCAGAAGGTACTGTTGAAGACTTGTTGAAACCAGAAAACAAAGATGCTTTAGCTAATATTTTGAAGTATCATGTAACTCCTGGAAACTATTCTAAAGATTTTTTAAAGAAATTTAAAAAATTAGGGCAGGCTAATAACGGGTATGTACAGGTTGAAGTTGTAGATGGAGAACCAATAGTTGGAGGCGCTAAAATTTTGGCAAGTATTCCAGCTGGAAATGGTATTGTACATGTTATTGACAAAGTATTATTACCACCAACTGAATAATTAGAAAACACTTAAAACTAAATAAATGATGAAAAACAAATTTAAATTATCAATAGGATTGATGGTTGCGGCGCTTGCCTTTACAGGTTGTAATAATTCTTCGCAAACATCAAATAAGGGTGCATTAGGTTCTAGTGCAGCTGAAAAAGTATTTGTAGCACCTGGAGAGCATGATTCACATTACGCTTTCCTTTCAGGAGGATATAGTGGTAACCTTACTGTATATGGATTGCCTTCTGGACGTATGTTTAAAGAGATTCCAGTTTTCTCTCAATTTCCAACAAATGGTTATGGTTATTCAGAAGAAACAAAACCGATGCTAGAAACATCTTTCGGGTTTGTGCCGTGGGATGATTCACATCACCCAGATATCTCACAAACAAATGGTGAATTAGATGGTCGTTGGGTTTTTATCAACGGAAATAACACGCCACGTATTGCTAGAATTAGCTTAACATCTTTTGAAACAGAAGAGATTATTGAGGTTCCAAATAGTGCAGGTAACCACAGTTCATCTTTTATTACAGAAAACACTGAGTATGTAGTGGCAGGAACACGTTTTTCGGTTCCAGTACCACAACGTGATATGTCAATAAAAGACTATAAAGGAAACTTTAAAGGTGCTTTAACTTTTATTTCTGTAGATCCAGAACATGGTCACATGGACATCAAATTCCAAGTGCTTATGCCAGGTTTTAACTACGATTTATCACACCCTGGGCGTGGAAAATCTCATGGCTGGTTCTTCTTTACAACGTATAACACAGAAGAAGCAAACAGTTTGTTAGAGGTAAATGCTTCTCAAAATGATAAAGATTTTATTGCAGCTATTAACTGGAAAAAAATTGAAGAGTATGTAAATAATGGTGGAGGCACAATGATGCCTGCAAATTATGCACATAACTTACATGATGAAGCGACTCATACTGCTACATCAACTATGAAAAAAGAAGTGCGCGTCGTAAATCCATCAGAAGTTCCTGGTGCAGTTTATTTATTACCAACGCCAAAATCACCTCATGGTTGTGACGTAGATCCTTCTGGAGAGTATATTGTTGGTAATGGAAAATTATCAGCTAACTTAACCGTGCATTCATTTACTAAAATGCTAGATGCTATTGAAAACAAAAAATTTGATGGTGATGCTTATGGTATTCCAATTTTAAATTTTGAAGATGTTTTAGCAGGTTCAGTACAACAGCCAGGATTAGGACCATTACACACAGAGTTTGATGGACAAGGAAATGCGTATACTACGTTCTTTATCTCTTCAGAAGTTGTAAAATGGAAATTAGGTACTTGGGAAGTTTTAGATAGAAAACCAACTTACTATTCTGTAGGTCACTTAACAATTCCTGGTGGAAACTCTAGAAAACCGTTTGGAAAATATATGTTCGCGATGAACAAAATTACGAAAGACCGTTACTTACCAACAGGTCCAGAAATGGAACACTCCGCGCAACTATATGATATTTCTGGTGATAAAATGGAAATATTATTAGATTTCCCTACGCATGGTGAGCCACATTATGCAGCAGCTATTCCAGCAGAAATTATTAAGAGTAAATCTAAAAAAATCTATAGATTAGATGAAAATGAGCACCCACGTAAAGCAATAAGCGAAGCTGATACAAAGGTTGTTCGTGATGGAAAAAATGTACATATCTATATGAACATGATTCGTAGTCACTTTACACCTGATAATATTGAAGGTGTTAAAGTAGGTGACAAGGTATTTTTCCATATTACCAATTTAGAACAGGATTTTGATGTACCTCATGGATTTGCTATGATTGGTGCTAGAAACGCAGAGTTATTAGTTTCTCCGGGTCAAACAAGAACCTTAACATGGGAACCACAACAAGTTGGTGTATGGCCTTTCTATTGTACAGATTTCTGTTCAGCGTTACACCAAGAAATGCAAGGTTATGTTCGTGTTTCACCAGCTGATTCTGATATAGAATTGTCTTGGTCATTAGGCGAATAAAGTTAAAGAATAGGAAAATTTTGTTTTAGTGTTTATTTTCCTAATAAGGCGAGAGTAGATGTTTCTCTCTCGCCTTTCTTTTTAAATCACTATTAACTAAATGGTTAATTTTAAAAATTTAAATTATGAAAAAGGCAGGTATTATCATGATTATAGGATCCTTACTTTTATTAGGACTCTTTAAATTTCCACTTTGGAACATCGTGTTGGGAGCGCCTCAATATCCGGATCCATTAGGGATGAACATTTTTATTAATGGTATTCAAGGTGTGGAAGAGTTCGACCTTCAAAATATAGATGGTTTAAACCACTATATAGGTATGAAAACAATTCCGAAGCCTGAAGAAATGTGGGAGTTTTCAGTATTCCCAAAAGTTATAATAGGTATGGTAATTCTTGGTGTTGTCATAGGATTTCTTGGTTTTTTAGAAAAAGTAAGCTATAAATTCTTCTTGGGCTGGTTTCTATTAATGTCTATATTAGGCGTGTTAGGAATGTATGATTTCAATAATTGGTTAATTGATTATGGAAGTAATTTAGACCCTAATGCTATTATTAAAGTAACGAATCCTGATGGAACACCAATGAGTTATAAACCGCCATTAATCGGTTATCAAAAATTACTTAATTTTGATGTGGACTCATGGCCTCATATTGGTGGTTACCTAATGTTTGTAGGTATGGCATTAACACTTGTTGCTTTCTGGTTAGGAAGAAAAATAACTTTAAAGCAAACTACACAATAAACAATTTGCAAAAAAACTAAAATACTAAACACTAATGAAACATTTAATTTTAATACTACTTCTTGGAGTTACTATCACGTCGTGTACAGTAAAACCAGAACCAATAAATTACGGTCAAGATGCTTGTCATTTCTGTAAAATGACAATTGTAGATAAAGTGCATGCAGCCGAGGTGGTCACTCATAAAGGTAAAGTTTACAAGTTTGACGCAGCAGAGTGCATGGTAAATTTTATGGATGATTTTGATACAGCAGAAATTAAGCTATATTTAACCAACCACTTTAATGACCCTGAAACATTAATTGACGCAACAAAAGCAACATTTTTAATTAGTAAAAATGTTCCAAGCCCAATGGGTGCTTTTTTAACGGCTTTTAAAACAAAACAAGAAGCCGAAGTGGTTCTAGAAGAACAAGGTGGAGAAATCTACACATGGGATGCTTTGTTAATGCACTTGTAAGGATAAACTTCTATTATTATATTTAAACACTAAAATCAATTTGTGATGCCATTAAAAAAGCACCATATATTTACTGCTATACTTATTTTTGTATTAGGACATACACTCGTTGCCCAAACTATAACCGTTTGTAAAACCTGTGATATTAAAACCTTGCAAGGTGGTATTGATGCTGCTCAAGCAAATGATACCGTATATATTGAGAAAGGCACCTATAAAGAAATTGACGTCCTCGTTAATAAACCTTTGACTATTATCGGGAAAGACTATCCAGTTATTGATGGTGAAATGAAAGGTGAAATTATCACTATAGTTGCAAATAACGTAACAGTTGATGGTTTGTTTATCAAGAATGTAGGAACAAGTTATACGGCAGATTATGCAGCTATTCGCTTGAAACGTGTTGAGAATTTTGTAATAAAAAACCTAGTTTTAGAAAAGTTGTTTTTCGGTATTTATGTCGAAAAGTCTAAAAACGGAAAAGTATTTCATAACAAAATTATTGGTGATGCTGAAGAAGAGTATAACTCCGGAAATGGTATTCAGCTTTGGTATAGCCATAATATTCAAATTGAACACAATTTTATACAGCGTGTTCGTGATGGCATTTATCTAGAATTTTCCGATGATTGTATTATTAAAAACAACGTCAGTTCTCACAACGTTCGCTATGGCTTGCATTTTATGTTCTCAAATGATGATGTTTATCAGGATAATCTGTTCGAAAAAAATGGAGCAGGAGTAGCCGTTATGTTTTCTAAAAAAATAAAAATGTATAATAATATTTTTAGAGAAAACTGGGGGACAGCCTCTTATGGTTTATTGCTTAAGGAAATAAACGATGCCGAAATCATGTACAATACTTTCGAACAAAATACCATTGGTATTAATACAGAAGGTTCCAACCGGATCCGCTATGAAAACAACAATTTTATAAGTAATGGTTGGGCTGTGAAAGTGCTTGGAGCTTGCTATTCAAACACGTTTAAAGGAAATAATTTTTTATATAATTCTTTTGATATGGCTTATAACAGTAAAGTACATGATAACGAATTTGATGGTAACTATTGGAGCAATTATACAGGATATGATTTGGATAAAGATGGTATAGGTGATGTACCTTATAGACCTGTAAAACTCTTTTCATATATTGTAAATAGAACACCAGAAACTATTATTTTATTGCGAAGTTTATTTATAGATATAATTGATTTCTCTGAAAAAGTATCACCTGTATTTACACCAGATAATTTACTGGATAATAACCCTAAAATTAAAAGAATCACATGGTAAGTGTTGAAAATCTACATAAGAAGTTTGGCAAAAACGAAGTATTAACCGGTCTGGATTTAGAAATCAGTGAAGGTGGTATTTTTGCCGTATTAGGACCAAATGGTTCTGGTAAAACCACGCTTATAAAATCTATTTTAGGAATGGTTATTCCTGACAAGGGAACCATTTCTATTCATGGGAAATCCATTAAAAAAGATTCCAATTATAGAAAGCAAATTGATTATCTACCACAAATAGCCAATTTTCCTAGTAACCTAAAGGTAAAAGAACTCATAAAAATGATTAAAGACTTACGAGGTAATTCTACTAACGAAGCAGAATTAATCGAAATGTTTAAATTAGAACCTTTTATTGATAAAAAACTCGGGCAGCTTTCTGGAGGAACCAAACAAAAAGTAAACATTCTACTTACCTTTATGTTTGATAGTCCTTTGGTAATATTAGATGAACCCACAACTGGTTTAGACCCTATTGCGCTAATTCGTTTAAAGAATCTAATTAAGGCTGAAAAAGCTAAAGGCAAAACACTTTTAATCACCTCGCATATTATGAGTTTTGTGGAAGAAATTTCCGATGAAATTGTTTTCCTTTTAGAAGGTAAAATCTATTTTAAAGGTACCATACCTGCGCTTAAAGCACAAACCAGTCAACCCGATTTAGAACACGCAATCGCGAACATATTAACAGAAAATCATGTTTAAAATATTAAAATATAGTTTTTTCGATCTCATGCGTAGCCGTTGGAGTTACGTCTATTTTGCATTCTACTTGTTGTTAGGCATTGTATTATTATTTCTGAATAATGATCTTTCGAAAGCTGTAATAACACTAATGAATGTTATTATTATTTTGGTACCACTTATCGGAACCATTTTTGGTGTGATGTATTATTATAATTCCAAAGAGTTTACAGAACTGCTATTAGCACAACCATTAAAACGATCTTCCATATTTTTAGGCCAATATTTGGGAGTTGCTATTTCGCTTTCTATGAGTTTAATTTTAGGTCTTGGAATTCCATTTGTATTCTATGGTTTGTTTATGTCTAATGCCATTTGGGATTTTAGCCTATTGCTTATTACAGGTGTTTTTCTAACCCTTATTTTTACAGCATTAGCGTTTAACATTGCTTTATCCAATGAAAATAAAATTAAAGGATTCGGTTATGCCATCCTATTGTGGCTATTTCTTGCTGTTATTTATGATGGGTTATTCTTAATGTCATTATTGTTTTTTGAAGATTATCCGCTCGATAAATTGTCATTGATCGGAACGGTATTAAATCCGGTAGATTTATCAAGAACGCTTATCTTGTTAAAATTAGATATTTCAGCATTACTAGGGTATACAGGAGCTATTTTCAAGCAGTTTTTTGGAACAAATTTCGGCCTGATTGTTTCTATAAGTATGCTTTCTGTATGGGTGGTTATGCCTGTTTTGAGAATCATTTTTAAGTCCAAAAAGAAAGATTTTTAGTCGATTTTTCGTACCTTTGGTTTAAGCCTTTTTTATGTATGGAAAAGCGCTAAAGGATACAATAATAAGTATCATAAAAACCAAATATTATAAACACTAAAAACCTATAAAAATGAAAAAAATTATTGTGCCAATAGATTTTTCCGAGCAGTCTGAGTATGCTTTGGAAGCTGCAGTAAAAATGGCTAAAAATAATAGTGACACAGAAATTTTAGCTTTACATATGCTTGAAATGTCTAATGCTGTCCTTAATACATCAGACGCAGATCAACAACAAAAGATGATTTTCTTTTTAAGGCTTGCCGAAAAAAGATTCACTGAATTTCTTGATAAGCCAATTTTTAAAAACGCAACTATTACTCCCATTGTTAAGCATTTTAGGGTGTTTAGCGAGGTAAATGATGTCGCTAAAGAGCATGGAGCCGATTTAGTTATTATGGGGTCTCAAGGCACGAGTGGTCTTTCTGGAATGTTTATAGGTTCTAATACAGAAAAAGTAGTAAGACATTCAGATATTCCTGTTTTGGTTTTAAAAGACAGATTCAGTAAAGATATTTTTAATGATGTTGTATATGCTAGCGATTTTTCTTTAGAATCCATAGATGTATATAAGAGAATATCTAATTTGTTTCAAGAGTTAAACACTAGGCTACATCTACTATATGTTAATTTACCTTCAGATAGATTTAGAAGCAGTAATGAAATGGAACAAACGGTAAGCGATTTTTTTATGCAAGCCGAAGGAAATATGAAAAAATTAGAAGAAGTAAATTTTGTGTCAGATTACAGTGTTGAAAAAGGTGTTTTAAATTTTGCTAACAAACTAGGAGCAGACTTGATAGCAGTTTCTACACATGGTAGAACAGGTATAGCACATTTCTTTGAAGGAAGTATTTCAGAAGATATAGCAAATCATTCAGTGTTACCAGTTATGACATTTAAGAGATAATAATCGATATCAATTATAAAATGAAAGAGCTAAAGACTAGATTTAGCTCTTTTTTTTTATATAATAAATAAAAAATTATCTGACTTTAATCATGTTTTGTAAAGCCTTACTTGCGTAAATTTGTCCTATGATTTCAGCAATAGCTCATAAAATAACAGCGTTTGTACTTGTATTAATATTATTTGCACATAATATTAATACACTTGTTATTGTAGGTGAGTTTCTAGTAAACCAAGATTTCATTGCTAAAACATTATGTATCCAGAAAGACGACCAACAAGGTTGTAATGGAAAATGCCATTTAGCAAAACAACTTTCTGATGGGAACCCAGATTCAAACAGTCAAATTCCTATTCAAGAAAGTAAAAGAATAGCTCTGGATGTGTATTTTGTTTCTAATATTAACTTCATAGATTCACAAATTATAGAATACAAATTACCTCAAGTATTACTATCTCATAAGTCGCCTAAAATCTCAAAAACATATTTAGAGATCGACACACCTCCACCAATTTTTAGTTAATTTTTTTTATAACATAAACTCAATGAGTTTTAGCAGTTTCTGGCCTATTAATAATAAGTTAGGCTAATCTGCTACATGAAATTTTAAACTAAAAAATACTAAAAATGAAATTTAAATATATATTACCTATTCTATTTATAGCCTTATTATCAACTGCTTGTTCATCAGATGATGATAATAATGATACCCCTCCAGTAATTAGTGAGGTGGATGGTCTAACAAAAATTCAAGACATCGTAAACAATAATCACACCATAGAAATGTGGAGTGAATCTGGACAGTTTAATACAGGTTATAACAATGTAAGCATTAGAATTAAAGATAACACCAACGACACATTTTTTGAAGATTTCACAATCAATTGGATGCCAGTAATGCAAATGCCAACCATGCAACATTCTTGTCCATATTCTGTAATTACTAAAGCGTCAGGTAGAGATACAGTGTATCAAGGAAATGTTATTTTCCAAATGACAAATGCTGATGGATCAGGATGGTCTTTAACCTTCAATTATACTATTAATAGTGTAGATTATACGGTAACAGATACCATAGAAGTTATGCAAAACTTCAATCAAAATGTCACTAGTTTTATGGGAAGCGATAATGTAAAATATGTTTTGGCTTTAATAGAACCTCAGGAGCCAAAAATTGCAACTAACTTATTGAAAGTTGGCTTATATAAAATGGAAAGCATGATGTCTTTTCCAGTGGTAGAAGATTATACCATAACGCTTGATCCAAGAATGCCAGGAATGGGAAACCACAGTTCTCCAAACAATACAGATTTAACTTATAGAAGTTTCGATGGTATCTATCAAGGCAATTTATCATTAACTATGACAGGGTACTGGGTTTTAAATTTAAAACTTATGGACGAGATGGATACGGTATTAAAAGGTGAAGCAGTTACAGTAGATAATCCACAAAGTAGTCTTTATTTAGAGCTTGAATTTTAATATAAACAAGCATATTTAGATATTACAGATAGGTTGTAGATTGACAACCTATCTGTAAATCTCCTAACATTAATTTCCATGGTAAAATATATATTATTTAGTCTTGGCTTTCTCTTTAGTGCAATAACTTTTGCTCAAGAATTAGAAGAAGCTACAGTAGAAAAAGACACCACACAATTAGAAGAAGTGATTTTAATTGGCGAACGTAAATTAAGTAATTACAGACAGGAAAAAACACTGTCTAGTATTGATGAGTATTTAGAAAAATCGAACAAAGTATCCATGATTAAACGTGGAAACTACGCTTGGGAACCATCCTTAAACAACATGGATAGCCAAAGATTGGCTGTTACTATAGATGGGATGCAAATTTTTGGAGCCTGCACAGACAAAATGGATCCAATAACCTCTTATGTAGATGTTTCCAACCTTGAAAAAGTGAGTATTGGTTCTGGGCAAGAAGGAACAGAGAATGGTCATTGTGTAGGTGGTGGAATTGATTTACAAATGCCACAATCTAAATTTAATGGTACTGGTTTAAAATCTAGTGTCGACTTAGGTTACGAAACCAATGGAAATTATAAAATTGCAGGTTTGGAATTAGAGTATGCTGGAAACAGGTTTTATATAAATGCCGACGGTATTTTTAGAAAGTCGGATAATTATGATGCAGGTGGAAATAAGGAAGTGTTATATTCTCAATTTCAAAAATATAATGTGTCTATACAAGGAGGATATAAACTTTCAGACAATCATGTATTAGATGCTAATATTATTTACGATAAAGCCACAGATGTTGGTTATCCAGCATTACCAATGGATGTGTCATTAGCTGAAGCTTTAATTACATCTTTAACACATACGTATAAAAACGATTCCACAAGAATTAAATCTTGGGAATCTAAGTTGTATTTTAATACCATTACGCATATCATGGACGATTCTAAACGCCCAGATGTACCAATTAGGATGGATATGCCAGGTTGGAGCGATACTTATGGATTTTATTCTAAAGCTACTTTAAGAGAAAATAAACATAGTCTTTTGGTTAATGTAAACGGATTTTATAATCGTTCCTTAGCAGAAATGACTATGTATCCAAACGATTCAAATCAACCAGCTATGTTTATGTACACATGGCCAGATATTAAAACGTTGTATACAGGAATTTATTTAAAAGATGCTTTTGCTTTGGCTGATGATAAAACCATCTCAGCTTCTACACGTTTTGGATATCATAATAATTCTATTGACAATGAAGTAGGTTTAGAAAGTTTACAAATATTTTACCCAGAATTAAGCGATTCTAAGAGTCGGTTTTTGATGAGTCTATCAGCAGATTACCAAGTTAAAAAAGAGAAATATGATGCCACTTTTGGCGTTGGATATGGAGAAAGAGCACCTTCAGTAAGTGAAGGTTATGGTTTCTTCTTGTTTAATAGTTTCGATAATTACGATTATATAGGAAACCCAAATTTAGAAAATGAAAAAGCATTAGAAGCTAATGTAGCAGCTAATTATTATGTAGATAAATTTAAGATTGGTTTTGAAACATCCTATTTCTATTTAACCGATTATATTATTGGTGAAGTGGATGAGTCTTTAAGTGCAATGACAATTGGAGCTAGCGGTGTTAAGACTTATAATGCCTTATCTCATGCTAGTATTTTTGATTTTTATGTGAATTCTACTTACGACATTTCAGAGGCATTTTCTATCAATGGAACTGTTGGTTATAATTATGGAAGAGGGAGTAATAGTGAAAATCTGCCGTTTATAAAACCATTTTCTTATTTAGCTGAAATCAATTATACCAGAGATATGTTTAATGTAGCCTTGCAGTTAGATGGAAACGGCAATCAAACAAAATATAGTAGTTATTACGGTGAAAATGAAACAGCTTCATTTGCCATATTAAACTTAAACTTAGGAAATATATTTTATATTAAAAATAATAAGATAGTCTTGAAATATGGTCTTGAAAACATTTTAGACACTAATTATTCTACTTATTCCGATTGGAATAATATTCCTAGACAAGGTCGTAATTTTTATATGAATCTGTCTTTTGTAATTAATTAATCTATTATTAGAGTCTAAATTGGAAAGATATCAAATTTTATTATCTAATGAAAAATATCAAATTCTAGAATTTTACGATGAAAGTGAAAAATATGCTTTGTACTATTTAAAGTGGTTTTCGGAATATTTCATGAATCATGTGGGATTAAAAATGACGCTAATCAATAACAAATAATTTTTTTAACCCGACAGTCAGTCTGCCTGCTTTAGATTTTATTTATTAAATTAGTTGTTCTAACTCCTAACAAGCCATATACTTATAAGGAGTGGCTTGTTATTAAAACCAGTAAAATGAGAACACTAAGAAAGTCTTTTGTAAAATATTTTCTGGAATTATTAATTGTTGCTTTTGGAGTATTTTTAGGTATAGAAGTAAGTGAATATAAGTCCGAAAAAAAAATGAAGGAAAATGTTACTGAATCTCTAAATTTAATAACCAAAGAATTACAATCTAACTCCTTAAGGTTGGAAAAATCTATTAATTATCACCAAAATATTAAGGAGGGTTTTGATAGTATTAGAAAAAATATTTCAATAGAAAGTGCTTATTTGCCCTATTTTTCAAATACGGTATTTAGACATAATTCTATTCCAAATTGGAATGGACTTGGAGTTCCTGGTATTGAAGACATCGCATTTGAAAGTGCAAAAATTGGTGGGATTTTTCAAGAATTAGATATTGAAAAAATAAAACTAATATCGAATGCATATAAAAAATTACATGCAAATACTGAATTAGGAAGAAGCTTAACTACTAAATTAATAGGATTAGATTCGGATACTAAAATTTTAGATGTAATCGGAATTTTTGAATTGCTTACAAATGATGTATTAATGACAGAAAAGCATTTAAAAAAAGATATGGATAAAACTATTAACCAACTAATACAGGTCAATAGATAACATATATAATCATTTTTGTAATAGTTTTTCAGATATTTAACTGTGTATCGTAGTCTATTGTATTTTTAAATTTGACTAATCCTACATAATAAAAGCAAGATTAAAAAATACCTGTTTAGGTTATTAATCACAATCTATTTCACCTTCAACCATTTCAACAACAGGAGTAGGAGAGAGGTAAGGTATACCTAATCCTAAACCGCGAATAATAAATAATAAGCCAATAATAACTACAAAAATGGGAACAGCTTTTTGAATACGTTGTTTGATATTGGCATTTAGAAATTTCCCTAGATAAATGGCAGTGGTCATTAAAGGAACTGTTCCTAAACCAAATAAAAACATATACAAACTGCCTTGTAGAGCACTTGTGGATGCCAGAGATGCAAAAACGGCCATATAAACCAAGCCACAAGGTAAAAAACCATTTAAAAAACCAATAGTTAAAAAGGTGTCTGCCGACTTCTTCTTTAAAGCTTGTCCTAGACCAGACTTTACTTTAGAAATGAGCTTATAAATGGGTTTTGAGAAATTATATTTATTAAATATTCTTGTAGGTGTTAGAATAACTACAATCATTAAAACTCCAATAGCGATGGATAATTGTTGTTGAAAACCAAATAGATATAAACTCTTACCAACAAGTCCAAATACAAGTCCTATAATGCTGTAAGCTAATAACCTTCCAAAATGATAGGTTGAAATTTGAGCTATTTTCTTAACCGAATTACTTCTGTCTACAGGCAACATAAAGGCAATGGGACCACACATGCCTACACAGTGGAAACTTCCTAATAATCCTAATACAAGGGCAGACCAAAGCATGATACAATTTTATGTTTTAATTTGAGTTAACGTATAGCTCTTCAGAGGTTTAATACATGATTTCTTTTTTAAACATATAATCAGAATCTTGATATTTCCAATCTACTTTAAGATTCCATCTGCCTTCCAGTAAAACCTTATTCTCTATAAGCATGGTATTATTGGTAATTGAAATAGGTAATTCAAAATCTAATTTTTTATTAGAAGTTCTGTATAAAAATACTGTTCCAGTAATGTCTTGAGTATCTAAGTTATCAGGAAAGGATATTAAAATACCATCTTCTGTTTTTTTGAAACTTATATTCTCAATCAAATTCTGTGAGTTTTTCTCTTTGTTTATCTCATCTTGAAAGCCTAACTCAGCTTTGTAATACTCTTCGATTACTAAATCATGATCGTACGTGCTATCTGTGTTTACTTTTATTATAAAATACATAATAAAGCTAATAAAGCAAATCATAGCAATTACGATACCTGTTCCCCAATTTATTTTCATATCTACTTCCTGCAAAGCAGGAATTTCATTTAGTTAATATATTTCCTGTAAAATCAGGAATCTTTATTTGTTATTTTTTAAAATACTTTCAACTTGTATTTGTCTCCTAAAGGGAGATGTAGCAATGAAGAAAATTAATGATAACTTCTTGGCGCTAAAAAGTTTACTGTGGTAGTTTCAATTAATTCGTCGCCACTATAAACTTCAATAGTTAGTTTGTTTTTGTCTCCTTCCAATTCTTTTTTATCTATTTCAATGAACAAAGTGCCTTCGGCCATCCCTTGTTCAGGAACAAAGAAAGTATCAGAATTTGAAACTAACTTTATTTCACCCTTATATTTTTTAAGTCTAAAATTTATGTTCTCAACAGGTTTTGTTGTTTTATTAATTAGCTTATAAGTAAATACATTACTAATTATATCACCTTCCTTATGTTCATACAATTGTCCAGGCAATCTTAAAACACGTGCTTCAATATCATTTCTTAATGATAGCATACTAAAAAGAACGCCTGTTAAAACTAAAAGAACAGCTATATAGCCTTTCATTCTAGCAGTTATTTTGAACTTTTCTTTCTTTTCAATTTCATCCTCACTAGCATATCTAATCAAACCTTTAGGCAAGTTGATGCTTTCCATAATATGATCGCATTCATCAATACAAGCAGTACAGTTTACACATTCTAATTGAGTACCATTTCTAATGTCTATTCCAGTTGGACAGACATGTACACACTGTAAGCAATCTATACAATCTCCATGACCTAAGGCTTCTCTGTCTTCCCCTTTTCTAAATTTCTTCCTGCCGTTTTCTCCTTCTCCTCTTTTATGGTCGTAGGCTACAATTATCGATTTATCATCTAAAAGTACACCTTGTAGTCTTCCATAAGGACAAGCTATAATGCATACTTGTTCTCTAAACCAAGAAAAAACAAAATAGAATATTGCTGTAAAAATAATTAGAGGGAAAAGTGTTCCTGTATGCTCTAGAGGACCGTCTGATATGTATTGTATAAGTTTATCACTTCCAATTAAATATGCTAAAAACACATTAGAAATAAGAAAAGAAATGATTATAAAGATGAACCATTTTAAGCTGCGTTTTCTTATTTTTTCTGCATTCCATGGTTGATTATCTAAACGACGTTGTTTATTTCTATCTCCATCAATCCAATATTCTATTCTACGGAAAACCATTTCCATAAAAATAGTTTGAGGACAAATCCAACCACAAAAAATTCTTCCAAAACTAACTGTAAATAGAGCTATAAAAATAACCCCAATAATCATGGAGATTACAAATAGATGAAAATCTTGTGGCCAAAATGGAAATCCGAATATATTAAAGCGTCTCTCTAAAATATTAAATAGTAAAAATTGGTTACCATTAATTTTAATAAATGGAGCAGCAATTAAAAAAAGTAAGAGAACATAGCTAACTATTTTGCGATATTCATAATATCTTCCACTTGGTTTTTTAGGATATACCCACGCACGTTTTCCATCTTCAGTTAACGTGCCTATGGTGTCTCTAAACGATTCATTTTCTGGAGTTTCCATGACTTTAGATTAAAGAGTCAAGAATTAAGACATTTGGTTGGAAGATGTGGTCTTAATTCTTGATTCTAATGATAATAAATAATAATTATTTTTTATTCTTTCCAGATATCACCTTCTGCTTCTTTTGGTTTGGCAGGAGTAGTACCTTGGAATTGTAATATGTAACTTGATACTTGGGCAATTTCTGAAGGTTTTAAACTTTGTTTCCAGGCAATCATCCCTTTTCCATTTCTACCACCTTCAGAAATTGTTTTAAAGACGTTTTTAATACCTCCACCTAAGATCCAATATTCATCCGTTAGGTTTGGTCCAATACCACCTCCTCCATCAGCTTGGTGACAAGCAACACAATTAACTTCGTATATGGATTTTCCATTACTTAAATCGGCAGCACTAGTTAAAAGTTCAACTGTATTGAAATCTACTAAATCTTTAGCTGTTTTTTTGTATTCTTCTAGAGCTATCTTGGCTTCAGCGTATTCGGTTTCTAATTCGTCGTATTGCGTGTAACCGTCAAATACTTCAAATCTTGCTAAATAAATGACAGCAAAAACTATAGACGCATAGAATCCATAAGTCCACCATGGTGGAAGATCGTTATCCAATTCTTTAATACCATCGTAATTGTGATCTAAAACAATTTCGTGTTCTTCGGCCATAGGTTTAGAGCCTAAAGATTTTTTATAAAGAGATTGAATTTTTTCAATCCATTTAGAAGATTGAGGTTTTTTAGCATCGTATTTTGCTTTTCCTTCTTCATCTAAACTTTGATAAAGAATGTTACCTAAAGAGCTTACTATGGCTTCAATGGCAACTAAGAAAAACAGAACAAATACATAAAACATTAGAACCATAGGATACTCTACAAAAGCAGGCATTCTGCCTGAATTAACAAAGTACTCTACGAGTGCAAAAATAATAAAGAATATAACGGGTACCCTTACCCATGATGGGATTGATTGTCTCATAATATTTGGTCTTTTTGGTTATCTAATGGCATATCACTTACTTCTTTGATATAGTCTTTTTTGGCTGTGAAAACCCACCAAAACAATACAACAAAGAAGGTGAAAAATATCAGTAAGGAAATGATAGGGAAAATCTCAATTCCAGCTATACTATCCATATAATTTTTAGCAAATTTCAACATGGTTTCTTAGTTTATAGTAGTTGTTTCGTCTAAATCTTGAACTTTAATATCTGTTCCTAATCGTTGTAAATAAGCAATTACAGCTACAATTTCACGATTACGCATTTCAATAAAATCTTCACCACCAGCTTCCTTGTCTGCTTCATAGGTTTCAGCAAAATCAGGATCAGAATACAAGTTTTTCTCAATTTGTGTTCCTTGCTCTAACATGTGCAGTTGTGCATTTGCAATATCTTCTTCTGTATAAGGAACACCAAGTTTAACCATAGCTTTTAATTTGGTTTCAGTATTCGACTTATCAAGTTCATTCTTTACCAACCATTGATAAGCTGGCATAATAGAACCTGAAGAGGTGCTTTGTGGATCGTACATGTGGTTTAAGTGCCAGTTGTCTGAATACTTTCCTCCAACACGGTGTAAGTCTGGTCCTGTTCGTTTAGATCCCCAAAGGAATGGATGATCGTACACATATTCTCCAGCTTTAGAGTATTCTCCATAACGTTCTACTTCACTTCTAAACGGACGAACCATTTGTGAGTGACATCCAACACAACCTTCACGAATGTAGATATCTCTACCCTCTAATTCTAATGGTGTATATGGTTTCACACTGGTTATAGTTGGAATATTAGATTTTACCATAATGGTTGGTACAATTTGAACAATCCCACCTATTAAGATTGCAATAGTTGCATAGATAGTTAGTTTAATAGGCTTACGTTCTAACCAAGTATGCCATCCTTCTCCAGCAATACGTCTTTTTGAAACATTTTGTAATGCAGGTGCTTCTGCTAATTCATCTGTAACAGCAGAACCTTGTCTAATGGTTTGAATGACGTTATAAACCAATACTAACATTCCTATTAAATATAACGTTCCACCAATAGCTCTCATCCAATACATTGGCATAATTTCAGTTACAGTCTCTAAAAAGTTACCATATACTAAAGTACCATCTGGATTAAATTGCTTCCACATACTGGCTTGAGTAAAACCAGCTACGTATAAAGGTAAAGCATACATTATAATTCCTAAGGTGCCAATCCAAAAGTGGAAGTTTGCAAGACTTGTAGAGAATAATTTCGATTTAACTAATCTTGGTACTAACCAATATATCATTCCAAAGGCTAAAAACCCGTTCCAAGCTAAAGCTCCTACGTGAACGTGTGCAATAATCCAATCTGTAAAGTGACCAATGGCATTTACGTTTTTAAGAGAAAGCATCGGACCTTCAAAGGTTGCCATCCCGTATCCAGTAATAGCTACTACCATGAATTTTAAAACAGGATCCGTACGTACCTTATCCCAGGCGCCACGTAGAGTTAATAACCCGTTGATCATCCCTCCCCAAGAAGGCATTAATAACATAACTGAAAAGGCAACACCTAAGTTTTGAGCCCATTCTGGTAAAGCAGAATATAACAAATGGTGAGGACCAGCCCAAATATAAATAAAGATTAACGACCAGAAATGTATAATAGATAGTCTATAGGAATATACAGGTCTATTAGCTGCTTTAGGTACAAAATAATACATTAGACCTAAAAATGGAGTAGTTAAGAAAAATGCCACTGCATTGTGTCCGTACCACCATTGTACTAAAGCATCTTGAACTCCTGCATAAACTGAATAACTTTTAAAAGCACTTACAGGAACTTCTAAACTATTAAAGATATGAAGTACTGCTACAGTAACAAAAGTTGCCAAGTAAAACCAAAGAGCCACATATAAGTGTCGTTGTCTTCTTCTAATCATAGTACCTATTAAATTGGCACCAAATACTACCCAAACCACTGCAATAGCAATGTCAAAAGGCCATTCTAATTCAGCATATTCTTTAGATGTAGAAAAACCTAATGGAAGTGTAATTGCAGCACCAACAATAATTAGCTGCCATCCCCAAAAGTTAATTTTACTTAATACATCGCTATACATTCTAGCTTTAAGCAAACGTTGTGTAGAATAATATACACCTGCAAAAATTGCATTTCCTACAAAGGCAAAAATAACGGCATTTGTATGTAATGGTCTTAAACGTCCAAAACTTAACCAGGAAATACCGTCGGTTAAATTTGGGAATAAAAACATAAATGCTAGTAGTAAACCTACTATCATTCCTACAACACCCCAGAGTATGGTTGCGTAAAGGAAATTTCTAACGATTTTGTTATCGTAATAAAACTGTTGTACTTCCATAATAGTTAATTAGTCTTTTTTGGTTTTTTTATTTGTTAATTCTGTTTGTTCTTTTACTAATTCGTCTTCAAAAAGCATTCGTACCGATGGGGTATAGCTATCGTCGAACTGCCCACTCCTTACTGCCAAAATAAAGACAATAAAAAAGAAAATCGCAACTATAATGCTGATACTTAATAATATATATATAGCACTCATACCTACCTAGTGTTATGGTTCAAAATTACTTTTGTGACCGTTTTAAAAATATGATTTTTATCATATTTGTTAATTTGTAATCATTCTAATCTTCTTCCTAATAAATTAGTTGCAATAGTAGTAAAAACTACAATACTAATGGAACTTAAAGGCATTAAAATAGCTGCAATTACTGGTGCTAACTGTCCTGTTACTGCAAAATAAAGTCCAATAGTATTATAAAAAAAGGATAATACAAAACTCCATTTTATAATTTTTATAGCACTTTTAGATGCCTGAATATAATTAAATAATTGATTAAATTTTGAGGCATCTAAAATAGCATCGCACGCAGGCGAAAACACATTTACGTTTTCTGAAATAGAAATTCCAACATTACTTTGCGCTAAAGCTCCAGCATCATTTAATCCATCTCCTATCATTAGAACTTTGGCTCCTTCTGTTTGATGATATTTAATGTACTCCAATTTATCGTTTGGTTTTTGATTAAATATTAGCTTTGTCTTCGAAGGTAATAATTTTTTTAGATTTTCTTGCTCTCCTTCATTATCTCCTGATAAAATAACCAAATCGTAATCTTTTTTCAATTTATTAAAAAGTTTTGACAAACCCTTTCTATAATTGTTGAAAAACGTATATTTTCCTTTATAAACATTATTTGTACTTATATGTACTGCTGTATTTAGTACATTAGTATCTGTTGTGTTTCCCACAAAGCTAGCCGAACCAATTTTAATATTATTATTGTTGTGAGACCCTTCAATACCTTTTCCTAAGTGTTCTTCAAAATGATTTAAAGTAATGATATTATGTTTGTCTAAAATTTGATATAAAGTTCTGCTTAAGGGATGATTTGAGCCACGTAGCGTATTTTTTAAAAGTATTTCTTCTGAAGCACTAAGCGCATCACCTTGATAGGTAGCATGACTTTTTTGACTGGTGGTTATGGTTCCAGTCTTATCGAAAATAATGGTGTTTATTTCTGCTAATTGCTCAACAACTGAAGCGTTTTTTACATAAAACTTCAGTTTACCAAAAATTCGTAATAAGTTTCCAAATGTAAAAGGGGCAGAGAGCGCAATAGCACAAGGGCAAGCTATAATTAAAACAGCTGTAAAAACGTTTATGGCTTTTGTAGGATCTGCAAACAGCCAATATGTTGTGGATATAAATGCAATGGCAAGAACAGTAAAAGTGAATTTTTTGCTAATAGCATTGGTCAGCGTTGTAAAACCGTCTTCTTTGTTTTTACTAAACACATCGTTACTCCAAAGTTGTGTTAAATAGCTTTGTTCAACAGTTTTTAACACATCCATTTCTATTACACCAGAAGTTTGTTTTCCTCCAGCAAATAGTTTATCGCCAGATTTTTTAGAAACCGTTTCAGATTCTCCTGTAACAAAACTATAGTCTATAGATGCATTTCCACTAATTAAAATACCGTCTACAGGAATTAATTCTTCATTTCTAACAAGTAGTCTATCTCCTTTTTTAATATCGTAAACCTGAATAGGAATTTCTTTACCTTCTTTAGTGATTTTAGTAACTGCAATTGGAAAATAAGACTTATAATCTCGTTCAAACGATAAAAAAGCATAGGTTTTTTGCTGAAAAAATTTTCCAAGTAATAGAAAAAATATCAAACCAGTTAAACTGTCGAAAAATCCAGACCCATAATCGAAAATAATTTCAAAGGTACTTCTTAAAAATAAAACAGCTGCACCTAAAGCGATAGGCACATCGATATTTAAAATTTTAGAACGAAGACCTTTATAGGCAGAAATAAAATAATCTTGTGCCGAATAAAAAATAACTGGCACAGAAAAAGCAAACATAACCCAACGAAATACGTGTTTGTATTGTTCTAACCAAAATTCGCCAACTTCAAAATATTCTGGAAACGAAAGAAACATCACGTTTCCAAATGCAAAACCTGCCACCCCTAATTTGTAAATAAGAGATCTATTTACGTTGTCTTTACCTGTTTTAAAATCGTCTAAACTAATATAAGGTTCATAGCCTATAGCACTCACCAATAAAACAACGTCTTTTAAAGAGCACGTTTTTGAATTAAAAGTAATCCGTACATTTTTCTTTCCAAAATTAACTTGTGAAGAAGAGATGGCAGGATTCAGTTTGTTGAGGTTTTCTAATATCCAAATACAAGAACTACAATGTATGTGAGGGATGTATAAGGTAACAATTTGTGTATTGTCATCATTAAACTCAAGCAATTTTTCTATTATATTTTGCTGTTCTAAAAAATCGTATTTTCCTTGAATTTCTTTAGGTATGGCTCCTGGAGAATTTTGTAAATCGTAATAACAAGTTAAATCGTTTTCAGAGAAAATCTCAAAAACGGTCTTACAGCCATTGCAACAGAAAGATTTTTCTTGAAACACAATGGCATGGTTATCACAAGAATCACCACAGTGGAAACATGACTTTTGATCCATAAATAATTTGCTCTTTTTACCCAATACAAAGGTTAAAAGATAGTAAGAATTTAGATATGATATTTGTCATGTTTTGATTAATTTTACAAAACTTTAAAAAACAGGTATGAGTAAGTGCAATCAGTGTATAATTAAGGAGTTTAATTCTTTAAAATCGTTATCTAAAGAAGAATTAATGGGCATCTCTGGATGTAAAACTTCTAAATTTATAAAAAAGGGAGAAATTATTTTTGAAGAAGGAGAAACCTTAAAAGGGGTTTATTGTGTAAAAGATGGCATTTGTAAACTCACTAAATTAAGTGCTAACGGAAAAGACCAAATTGTAAAACTTGTTGTAAAAGGAGATTTACTTGGACAACGTTCGTTAATTAGTGACGAAGCTGTAAACCTAAGTGCAGTAGCCTTAACTAATATGGAAGTATGCTTTATACCTAAAGCAGAAATCTTTGGAAACTTAAAAAACAATTCCGATTTTTCCATGGATATGCTAAAACAGATGGCTAACGATTTAAAAGAGTCTGATAACGTAGTTGTTAATATGGCTCAAAAATCGGTAAAACAACGTTTAGCTGAAGCCTTAATGTATATACATAACAGTTTTGGTCTTGATAATCAAGGATATTTAAATGTTGTACTTTCTAGAGAAGATTACGCAAGCGTAGTTGGAACTGCTACAGAATCTGCAATTAGAGTCTTATCTCAATTTAAAAAAGAAGGATTAATTTCTACATCTGGAAAACAAATTAAAATTGAAAACATGGAAGGTTTAAAACGTATAGAGTAGATTTACCAATTACCTCTACTTTTAATATTTGCTTCACAAAGTTTTATAATTTCTACAATACGTTTTTGTCTAGTAGCTTCTCTTTTTGCTTGATTTAACCAATACAAATAACTTTTTTTATAGGAAGGTGCAAAAGATTGATAGTTTGTAAAAGCCTCTGGGGTTTTATTAAATGCAACTTTCAAATCTTGAGGAATAATTCCTTTTTCAACATCATCTAAAGCAGTCCAGGAACCATTTTGTTTTGCTACTTTTATTTTTTTCAATCCACTTTCATGCATTAAATCTGAGGCTAAAAGTTCTTTTATATGTTTTTTGTTTAAAGCACTCCAAAGACTTTTAGGGTTTCTTGGAGTAAAGTATTGCCGTCTTTTTCCATTACCTAAACTTTTAACTGTAGAATCTATCCAACCAAAACACAAAGCTAGTTTAACGGCTTCTTCCCATCTCATACTAGCTTTTTCATGATCTACTTTATATAGAATAATGTAAATGCCTTCAACAGTATCATGATTTTGAAACAACCACTCACGCCATTCTCTCTCCGTTTTAAAATATACTTCTTGAAGAGCCATAGATATTATAAGTTTTTATCTTCTACATAAAAATTTGGGTCTATTTTTAAATCACTTCCTTCAATAGCCAATGTTTTCCATTCAGCAGTTGGATGTATCCATTGTTCTTTGTTGTCTATACTGACTTTAATTGGCATTGCGAATTTCTCAACAATATATATCCATCGGTATTTTAGTTCATTGTCTTCAAAAGTGTATTCAAGCATTGGAATTCTATAATCTCTCAAATACTGATTGAAAAATGCTTTTAAATCTATTCCTGATTCCTGACTAATGTAATTTTCAATTTGTTCTGTTGTAACCGTTTGATGATAAAATGTCTTGTTTAAACCACGTAAAATTTGACGCCATTTTTCATCGTCATCAATTAATTGTCTTAAAGTGTGTAACATGTTGGCGCCTTTGTAGTACATGTCCCCAGAACCCTCTTTATTGACATTATAAGGACCAATAATTGGACTGTCGTTATTAATATTACTTCTTATGCCAATAACATATTCTGAAGAAGCTTCTTTTCCAAAATAGTAATCCACAAATAAACTTTCTGAGTAGGAGGTAAAACTCTCATGAATCCACATGTCTGCAACATCTTTGTAGGTGATGTTGTTCGCAAACCACTCATGCCCAGATTCGTGAATAATAATAAAATCAAATTTTAATCCCCAACCAGATCCAGAAACATCTCTTCCTAAATAGCCATTTTTATATTGATTTCCGTAAGTTACTGAGCTTTGGTGTTCCATACCTAAATAAGGAACTTCAACTAGTTTATAACCATCTTCGTAAAATGGGTAAGGTCCAAACCAATACTCAAAAGCTTTCATCATTTTTGGGGCTTCTTTAAAATGGTTTTTGGCTCTTACCAAATTATCACGTAACACATAATAGTCCATGTCTAAAGGACCGTTTTCTCCTTCGTAAACTTCAGAGAAATGTACATAATCTCCAATGTTTACATTTACACCGTAATTATTTATTGGGTTGCTTACAAACCAATTTGTAGTAACTGTATTATCGCTTTGTTTCTCAGTGCTTGTCAATCTTCCGTTGGATACATTTGTTAGGTTTTTAGGAACATTTACGCTAATTAACATGCTATCTACTTCGTCGTACATATGGTCTTTATTTGGCCACCATACGCTAGCTCCTAAGCCTTGACAAGAGGTTGCTATAAATGGAATCCCATTATTATCTTCTTTCCATGAAAAACCTCCATCCCAAGGTGCACGAATAGCTTCTTTAGGTATTCCTTCGTAAAATACATCCACAGATTGGATGCTACCTTTTTTTTGCTCTACTTTTAAGGTGATAAAATGAGCATTTCCATCCTGCTTAACGTCTAACTCTTCACCGTTTTGAGTGACTTTCGTAATTATTAATGGTTCTTGTAAATCTACTTGCATCAGGTTATGAGGCTTCAGTACTTGATAGTGAATGCTGTTTTTTCCAGAAATAGATTTGGTTTCAGGAGAAATTTTTATATCTAAATGGTAATAGGTTAAATCCCACCATTCCCTTTCTGGAGTGATGCTTCCTCTCAAAGTATCTTGATGAGTGAATACAGATTTTTCTTGAAGCACATCTTGGGATTGACATTGTAATTGAATTCCTAAAATGAAACATGTGACTATGGTGAAAATTTTCATCTGTTTTGTTTTTCGTAAAATTACAGAAAATAATTATGGATAATGATAGAACCGAACGCTTACAATGTTAATTATATCATAATGAAATTCTCACTTAAAATTTGAGATAGAAATAAAAGAAAAAGCCGTTTCAATTTGAAACGGCTTTTTTACTTCTAACCAAACTTAATTAAAAACAATATTTATTTTCAGCTTTTACTTTTTCAGCAATAGCTATACGTAAATCTACAATATCAGGGTAGTTTGCATATTTTACAAAACGTTTTAATCCCATTAATAACATACGTTGCTCATCGCCTTCAGCAAAAGAGATAATACTTTCTTTTCCGTTTTTCTCTACTATAGAAACAGCGTTGTATAAGTATAATTTAGCCATAGCAATTTGTATAGCTTGTTTGTCTTCTCCAAATCGTTTCGCATTTTTCTCAGCTCTAAGAATAGCTGATTCTGCCATGTAGATTTCAATTAATATATCTGATGCTGCAATTAATAATTGTTGGTGCTCTTCTAAATCTGGACCAAACTTTTGAACAGCAGCTCCTGCAACCATTAAGAAAACTTTTTTAAGTTTTGCCACCATTTCTTTTTCTTCAGCAAATAACTCTGAGTAATCTGGTGTATCAAAAGATGGTATTCCCATGAGTTCTTCTTGAACTTTTTGAGCAGGACCTAATAAATCAACATGACCTTTCATAGCTTTTTTAACAAGCATACCTACTGAGAGCATTCTGTTAATTTCGTTAGTTCCTTCGTAAATACGTGCAATTCTGGCATCTCTCCAGGCAGCTTCCATAGGTGTTTCTTCAGAGAACCCCATACCACCAAAAATTTGTATGCCTTCGTCTGCAGCATTTTGAACATCTTCTGAAACAGCTACTTTTAAAATGGAACATTCAATAGCATATTCCTCTACACCTTTAAGTTCTGCTTCTTGATGAGAATTTCCAGCTGCTTGACGCATAGCAATTCTATCTTCAATGTTTTTTGAAGCTCTATAGGTTGCCGATTCGCCAGCATAAGCACTTGCAGCCATTTCAGCTAATTTGTATTTAATAGCTCCAAAATCTGCAATTGGCGTGTTAAATTGTTTACGTTCGTTAGCATATTGAACAGCCGTTGTTAAAATGCGTCTTTGAGAGTCTAAACAAGCAGCAGCTAATTTAATACGACCCACGTTAAGAGCATTCATGGCAATTTTAAATCCTTCACCACGACCCGCTAACATATTTTCTACAGGAACAACAGTATCGTTAAAAAATACTTGACGCGTAGAAGAGGCGCGAATACCTAATTTATGTTCTTCTTCTCCTAATGTAATTCCATTAGGGTTTTTTCCATCATATTCTACAATGAAACCAGTAATGTTTTTATCATCTTCTATACGAGCAAAAACAATCATCAAACTACAGAAACCTGCATTTGAGATCCACATTTTTTGTCCGTTAATTTTATAACTTTTACCGTCTTCAGAAAGGGTGGCAGTTGTTTTTCCCGAATTTGCATCCGATCCTGCGCCTGGTTCTGTTAAACAATATGCTCCAAACCATTCGCCAGTGGCTAATTTAGGGACATATTTTTTCTTTTGTTCTTCGGTTCCATATAGAGTAATTGGCATAGTTCCAATTCCTGTGTGAGCTCCAAAAGCTGTACTAAACGAACCGGTACCACTGGATATATAATCGCAGGTTAAAACTGTTGAAACAAAACCCATTCCTAAGCCATCATAGGCTTCAGGAACTGCCACACCTAAAAACCCAAGCTCTCCAGCTTTACGCATTACCTCTTCAGTTAACGCATAATCTTTTGCTTCAAATCTAGGTTTATGTGCAATGATTTCACGCTCGTTAAATTCCATAACGGCTTCTTTCATCATCGTTTGTTCTTCTGAAAAATCTTCAGGAGTAAATACGTCTTCGCATTTTGTTTCTTTTACTAAGAATTGTCCCCCTCTTAGTATGTTTTTTTCTGTTGCTTCCATGTTTTTTTTATGATTCTAGACAGTTAGAAACTAGATTCTAGACTGTATTTGTTTGTTAAATTATTTTTTCTTAAAAGACTATATTCTAGACTCTGTTTGTTTCTATTTTAAAAACTCAAATATCCCACAAGCTCCTTGACCTGTTCCAACGCACATGGTTACTGCACCATATTTTCCTACCATATTTCGTTTTCGCATTTCATCGAATAACTGCACAGAAAGTTTTGCTCCTGTACAACCAAGTGGGTGGCCTAAGGCAATGGCACCTCCGTTCACATTAATAAGGTCTGGATTTAAATTCAATTCACGAATTACAGCTAAGGATTGTGAGGCAAAGGCCTCGTTTAATTCTATAAGCTCTAGGTCGTCCTGCTTTAATCCTGCTAATTTTAAGGCTTTAGGAATAGCTTTTACTGGGCCAATTCCCATAATTCTTGGTTCAACACCTGCTGCAGCATAATTTACTAAACGTGCAATTGGTTCTAAGCCTAATTCTTTAACCATATCTTCGCTCATAACCATAACAAAAGCAGCACCATCACTCATTTGAGATGAGTTACCAGCAGTTACACTTCCTCCTGCCGCAAATACAGCTCTTAGTTTTGCCAGTGCCTCAAGATTTGTTCCTTTTCTAGGACCTTCATCTTTAGTTACTGTATATGTTCGAGTGGCTTTTTTGCCGTTTGCCTCTATATAAGTCTCTTCTACTTCAATAGGTACAATTTGATCTTGAAAACGATCTTCAGCTTGAGCTCTTAAAGCTTTCATATGCGAATGGAAAGCAAACTCATCTTGGTCTTCACGAGAAACGTTGAATTGGTTAGCAACAGCTTCAGCTGTATTTCCCATGCCCCAATAATAATCCTCGTGACCAGATTTTACAATGTCGTAATTTAATTCTGGTTTAAAACCAGACATAGGTACAGAACTCATACTTTCTGCACCACCAGCAATGATGCAATCCGCCATTCCAGCTTGAATTTTAGCAGATGCCATAGCTATGGTTTCTACTCCAGAAGAGCAAAATCGATTAACGGTTACTCCAGGAACATCCACGATATCTAATCCCATTAAAGAGATTAATCGCGCCATATTTAATCCTTGAGATCCTTCTGGCATCGCATTTCCAACGATAACATCGTCAATACGTTTTGGATCTAAATTTGGCAATTCTTTCATCATGTATTTGATGGTTTCTGCTGCCAATTCATCTGTTCTTTTAAAACGGAACACACCTTTAGGTGCTTTCCCTACGGCTGTTCTGTATGCTTTTACTATATATGCTTGTTTCATTTTTTTTTTGATTTTTAGATTATTCAATTTTTAGACTTCTTGGATTTCTAATAATCTAATTACGTAACGGTTTCCCTGTTTTCAACATATGTTGAATACGCTCAAGTGTTTTTCTCTCGGTACATAATGAAAGAAAAGCTTCCCGTTCTAGATCCAATAAATATTGCTCACTCACTAAGCTTGGTTCAGATAAATCTCCTCCAGCCATTACGTAAGCTAATTTGTTAGCTATTTTCTTGTCGTGTTCACTAATGTATTTGCTATCTTCCATAGCATCAGTTCCAACTAAGAACATTCCTAAAGCTTGTTTCCCCAGTACTTTTACGTCTGTGCGTTTTACTGGTTGTGTATAGCCGGCATCAGCCATTATTTTAGCATAAGCCTTAGCCATTGCAATTTGTCTGTCTTTATTAACTACCACAACATCCTTTCCTTTCTGAAGGATTCCTAAATCGAACGCTTCGTAAGCGGAAGTTGCAACTTTAGCCATTCCGATGGTTAAGAAATATTCTTGTAGGATATTTAATTCCACATCTCCTTTTCTAAACGTATCTGAAGCTCTTAAGGCCATTTCTTTAGAACCTCCACCTCCAGGAATCACACCAACACCAAATTCGACAAGTCCGATGTAAGTTTCAGCAGCAGCAACTACCATATCTGAATGCATTGAAAGTTCGCAACCACCACCAAGAGACATGCCGTGAGGCGCTGCAACGGTTGGAATGGAAGAATAACGCATACGCATCATGGTATCTTGGAAATATTTGATAGCCATATTAAGCTCGTCGTATTCTTGTTCGGCAGCCATCATAAAAATCATTCCAATATTGGCACCAACAGAAAAGTTTGCGGCTTGATTACCTATAACTAATCCGGCAAAATCTTTTTCGGCTAGATCGATTGCTTTATTTAATCCAGCTAAAACGTCTCCACCAATAGTGTTCATTTTTGATTGGAATTCGCAGTTTAATATACCATCTCCTAAATCTTCAATAACAACTCCGGAGTTTTTAAAGACCTCTTTAGATTTTCTGATGTTATCTAAGATGATAAAACTATCTTGACCTGGAATTTTTTCTTGCGATTTTGAAGGGATATTGTAGAAATAAGTGGCTCCTTCTTTAACAGAATAAAAGGATTTGTTTCCTGAAGCGACCATGTCATTAACCCAAGCATTTGGCTCTAAACCTTCGGCTTTCATTAATTCGATTCCTTTTTCAACTCCAACAGTATCCCAAATCTGGAAAGGACCATGTTCCCAACCAAAACCAGCTTTCATGGCATCGTCTATTTTATAAAGTTCGTCTGTAATTTCTGGAATTCTGTTTGAAACATAAGCAAACATAGCTGCAAAGTTTTTTCTGTAGAATTCTCCAGCTTTATCTTTTCCAGAGACCAAAATTGGAAAGCGATCAACAACCTTATCGACTGTTTTTGTTAGTTCCAAAGTGGCAAATCTTGCTGATTTTTTTGCTCTATATTCAAGGGTGTTTAAATCTAAAGTTTTGATTTCTTTCCCTTCTTTTTTGTAAAAGCCTTGTCCTGTTTTGCTTCCTAACCATTTATTTTCCATCATGGTATTGATGAAACCTGGAAGTTTAAAAAGTTCATGAGCTTCATCATTCGGACAGTTTTCATAAATACCGTTGGACACATGTACCAAGGTATCTAACCCAACTACATCAACCGTTCTAAAAGTTGCCGATTTTGGACGACCAATTACCGGACCAGTTAATTTATCAACTTCCTCAACCGTTAAATCCATTTCTTTTACTTGATGGAATAAGCTTTGAATTCCGAAGATTCCGATTCTATTTCCAATAAAAGCAGGGGTGTCTTTAGCAACTACTGAAGTTTTTCCTAAGAATTTCTCACCATATTCACTTAAGAAGTCGAGAACAGATGCATCTGTTTTTGGACCAGGAATTATTTCGAATAACTTTAGGTAACGTGCTGGATTGAAAAAGTGTGTCCCACAGAAATGCTTCTGAAAATCTTCACTACGTCCTTCACTCATAAAATGAATAGGAATTCCCGACGTATTTGAAGTAATTAAGGTACCAGGTGTTCTATATTTTTCAAGTTTTTCGAAGACTTGTTTTTTAATGTCAAGACGTTCCACAACCACTTCCATAATCCAATCAACATCCTTTACCTTGGCAATATCATCGTCTAAGTTTCCAGTAGTAATTCTCTTGGCAAATGAAGAATGATAAATAGGAGATGGTTTCGATTTTAAAGAAGCCGTTAATGAATCGTTTACAATTCTATTTCTTACTGCCTTGTCTTCTAAAGTTAAACCTTTAGCTTTTTCGGCATCGTTAGGTTCTCTTGGAACTATATCTAGTAATAGCACATCTACGCCAATATTGGCAAAATGACATGCAATTCCAGATCCCATTATGCCAGAACCAATAATTGCTATTTTTTTTATACGTCTTGTACTCATTTTATTCTAAATGATTTATCAATTAATATTTTGTGTTGTTTACTTCGTTGGTATAGATTTTTTTGTTCGATATCAAATCGTTTATGGTATCTGCTACTTCGTAAAAGGTTATTAACTTATCTATAGGAACATTTTTTCTAATGGCTTCATTGAATTTTAGAACACGATCTCTCGAGTAGCCTCTTTTTTCTTTTCCAAAATCGGTTAAATAAATAAGGACACCTCTTCCATCTTCAGGATTAGGTTTTCTTTCAATTAAACCACGAGTCTCCATCGTTTTTAATATTCTAGAAAGGCTTGTAGCTTCCATGCCCATTTTTGGACCTAAAGAGGTTGAAGGAGTTCCTTCTTCCGGGTCTATACTCAATAAGGTAAAGCCGGTAGCCATTGTGCTCTCAAATTTCGAAGCCTCTTCATTATACATCTTTTGTACTGCTAACCATGTGGTTCTTAGAACATAATCGATGGTTTTGTCTTTCATGCTTAATGTTTATGAAACTCAAAGATAATAAAAATTTATTATGCACGCATAATAAATTGAAAAAATAATTATGGAGATAGCAAAAAAAAACTCCTTAATAATTTAAGGAGTTTAATGTTTATGGGCGATAAATTTTTTCGATGAGATCTTTGTAAATTTCTTTAATAATCTTACGTTTCATTTTCATGGTTGGTGTTAAGTGTCCTCCTTCAATAGTCCAAGCATTTGGAGTTATTTCAAACTTTTTGATTTGTTCCCAATGTCCAAATTTTTCATTGGCTTCGTCAATCTCTTCCTGAATACGATCTCTAAGTTTTTGATTAGAAGCAATGTCATTATTAGACTTAAGTGTTATATGGTGTCTTTTAGCCCATTCTTCAACAAATTCATAATTGACTTGAATTATAGCAGCTGGCATTTTTTCACCTTCACCAATAACCATAATTTGTTCAATAAATCGAGATTGTTTAAATTGGTTTTCTAATAGGGCAGGAGCCACGTATTTTCCACCTGAAGTTTTAAACATTTCTTTTTTTCTATCTGTTATTTTTAAGAAACCATCGCTATCAATTTCACCAATGTCTCCTGTGTGGAAATAATTATCAGTCATGACTTCGGCCGTTTTTTCAGGGTCTTTGTAGTAACCTTTCATGATATTTGGGCCTTTAACTAATATTTCGCCATCTTCGGCAATTTTAACATCGACATTATCAATAACTTTTCCAACGGTACCAATTCTAAAACCACCTTTTCTTTGATCGTTTACAGAAATTACTGGAGATGTTTCAGTTAAACCATAGCCTTCCATGATAGGCATTTCGGCAGCAGCAAAAACCCTAGTTAATCTTGGTTGTAATGCAGCACTTCCAGAAACCATTAAGTCTAATTTTCCACCCAAGCCTTCTTTCCACTTGCTAAAAATAAGTTTTCTGGCTAGTTTTAGTTGTGTTTCGTACCACCAACCGTTTGCTCCATATGGTTCATATTTTAAACCTAGATCTACAGCCCAAAAGAAAAGTGCTTTTTTAATTCCAGAAAGTTCACTGCCTTTTGCTACTATTTTATCAAATACTTTTTCGTATAATCTAGGAACGGCAGTCATGACGTGTGGTTGAATCTCTTTAAGATTGTCACTCATTTTTTCAATTGATTCAGCAAAGTAAATTTCTACCCCACAATATTGGTAGAGATAAAGTATCATACGTTCAAAAACATGACACACAGGAAGAAAGCTTAAGGATTTTGAATGTCCATAATCAAAAGGGACACGCTTTTCACTATCCAATACGTTAGAAACAATGTTTTTATGACTTAACATAACACCTTTTGGTCTTCCGGTAGTGCCTGAGGTGTAGATTAAAGTAGCTAAGTCGTCTGTAGTAACAGCTGCTTTTCTAGCTTCAACTTCACTTTGATTGCTGTTGTCCTTTCCTAACTCTAATACATCTTTCCAGCTTTTTTCATTTGCAACATCATCAAAGGTGTAGATAGCTTTTAATTTGGTACTTCCTTTAATAGGGTTTAACTTTTCTAAAATTCCAGCATCTGATACAAAACAATAGGTTGCTTCCGAATGATTTAAGATATACTCATAATCTTCTTTAGAAATGGTTGGATAAATTGGTACATTTTGAGCACCAGTTTGTAAAACACCAATATCCATGACATTCCATTCTGTCCTGTTGGTTGTAGAAATGATTGCAATTTTATCATTTGGTTGTACTCCTAAACGAATTAAACCACGACTAATGGCATTGGCTTGATCGATATATTCTTGAGTTGAAATAGATTGCCATTCATCTTGATATTTTGATGTTAAGGCTTTATCTAAATTATAAGTTTCCAACTGATAATATGGAAAATCAAAAAGTCTGGTAATTTGAGTCATTTCTTTATGAAGTTTGAAGTCTTGCAAATTATGAAAATAAAAATGATATTCAAATGACCATATAAAAAAAGGAGCTTTTAATTTTAAAGCTCCTTGATTTTTAATGAATTATCTTGTTATTTTTTATTTTCAATCCAGTGTTTTGCATTAACAAAAGCTTCTAACCAAGGAGAAACTTCATCTTTTCTACCTTCTGGGTAATGAGCCCAATTCCATTGGAAGGTTGAACGCTCAATATGTGGCATAGTAACTAAGTGTCTTCCCGTTTTATCACACATCATAGCTGTATTAAAGTCTGATCCGTTTGGATTTGCAGGATAACCTTCGTAGCCATATTTGGCAACAATATTATAATTGTTTTCTGACTGAGGTAAACTGAACTTGCCTTCTCCATGAGAAATCCAAACACCTAATTTGCAACCTTCTAAGCTAGACAGCATCACTGAATTATTCTTTTGTATTTCTACTGAAGTAAATCCGCTTTCATGTTTTTTCGAATTATTATATGTTAATTTTCCATGTGTGTCATGATCTGGATTAACCAATTCTAATTCCATAAAAAGTTGTGCCCCATTACAAATACCTATAGAAAGAGTATCTTCTCTTTTGAAAAAATTCTTTAAAGCTGTATTGGCCTTTTCGTTGTATAAAAATGCACCAGCCCAACCTTTAGCTGAACCAAGAACATCAGAGTTAGAGAAACCTCCAACTGCGCCAATAAATTGAATATCTTCTAAGGTTTCACGACCTGAAATCAAGTCGGTCATATGAACGTCTTTTACATCAAAACCTGCTAAGTACATAGCGTTTGCCATTTCACGTTCAGAATTCGATCCTTTTTCACGTAATATGGCTGCTTTTGGGCGAGATTCTTCGCTTGCAATCTGAATGACATCGTTTAATTTTCCTGTAAAATGCTTTGGAAATATATACTGTAACGGCTGATTTTTATAATTGTCAAAACGATCTTGAGCTAAGTCATTAGCCGTTTGCTTTTGATCAAGTAGGAAGGAAGTTTTATACCAAACATCACGTAATCTTGAAACGGTTAAAGTGAAGACTTCGTTATTATTAATAATACTTAGCACATCACTTTCTTGAACGCTTCCAATGTTGAAGAAGTCAATATTTGCATCTTTTAAAACTTGTTCTACAGATGCATCTTTTGCTTGAAAAACAATACCAGAATTTTCAGAGAAAAGTAGTTTTATTGAATCTTCTTCATTCAATTTTGTTAGGTTTAACTCTGCGCCTAAATTTACATCCGCAAAACACATTTCTAATAGCGTAGTAATTAATCCTCCGGATGCTACATCATGCCCCGCAACAATTTGATTTGCTTTTATTAAGTCTTGGATGGTATTAAAAACAGTTTTTACATAGCTTGGATTTTTAACATCTGGTGCTTCATTTCCAATGGCATTTAACGATTGATTAAACGAACTTCCACCTAATTTAAAATCGTCTTGAGAGATATTTATATAGTAGATATCTCCACCATTATGCTTTAATACTGGCTCAACAACTTGAGTAATTTCATTGCAATTTGCAGCAGCAGAAATAATGACAGTTCCAGGCGAAATAACATCACCATCTGGATATTTTTGCTTCATTGAAAGTGAATCTTTTCCTGTTGGCACGTTGATGCCTAGATCGATGGCAAATTCTGAAACTGCTTGAACAGCCTGGTATAGACGTGCATCTTCACCTTCATTTTTACAAGGCCACATCCAGTTTGCAGAAAGTGATACGCTTTTTAAATTATCTTTTAAAGGTGCCCAGATAATGTTGGTAAGAGATTCTGTAATGGCATTTCTGCTTCCAACTTCAGGGTTTATTAAACCCGAAATAGGTGAGTGTCCAATGGATGTTGCAATACCTTCTTTCCCATTAAAGTCTAAAGCCATAACACCTACATTATTCAACGGAATTTGTAATGGTCCAGCACATTGTTGTTTAGCTACTTTACCACCAACGCATCTATCTACCTTATTTGTTAACCAATCTTTACAAGCAACAGCTTCTAATTGTAACACTTGTTCTAAATAAATGTGAAAATTCTTGGATTTATAACGTGGGTTTTTATAATTTCTTATAACTGTTTTATCAGTCATAATTGTTTTTGGAGAACTTCCAAACATATCTTCTAAAGCTAAATCCATTGGTTTTTCTCCAGTAGTTTTAGATTCGAAAGTAAAACGGTTGTTTCCTGTAACATTACCTACAGTGTACATAGGTGAGCGCTCACGTTCAGCAATTTTTTGTAAAGTTTCTATATGTTTTTCTGCAATAACCAACCCCATTCGTTCTTGAGATTCGTTTCCAATAATTTCTTTTGCAGAAAGGGTAGGGTCGCCAACAGGTAATTTATCTAAATCAATTTTTCCTCCCGTTTCTTCTACCAATTCCGACAGGCAATTTAAATGTCCTCCAGCCCCGTGGTCGTGAATGGAAACAATGAAATTTTCATCACCTTCTACCATCCCACGAACGGCATTTGCAGCACGTTTCTGCATTTCCGGATTGGAACGTTGAACAGCATTTAATTCGATACCTGAAGCAAATTCTCCAGTGTCTGCCGATGAAACAGCAGCACCACCCATTCCAATTCTATAGTTTTCACCACCAAGAATCACGATTTTATCGCCTACTTTTGGTGTGTCTTTTATGGCTTGATCTGCTTTTCCATAACCAATGCCACCAGCTTGCATAATGACTTTATCATAACCAAGTTTTCTTGATTTTGCATCACTAGAAGCGGCATTTTCTTCGTGTTCAAATGTTAAAACAGATCCACATATAAGCGGTTGACCGAACTTGTTTCCAAAATCGGAAGCACCATTAGAGGCTTTTATTAAAATATCCATAGGAGTTTGGTATAACCAAGGACGCGCTTTCATTTTTTCTTCCCATGGACGTGTTTTTTCTAACCTGGAGTAAGATGTCATATACACAGCTGTTCCGGCCAAAGGCAAAGAGCCTTTTCCTCCAGCTAATCTATCGCGAATTTCACCCCCAGAACCTGTTGCAGCTCCATTAAAAGGTTCGACCGTTGTTGGGAAATTGTGCGTTTCTGCTTTTAAGGAAATAACAGAATCGTAATCTTTTATTTGATAGAAATCGGGTTTATCAGCTGTTTTAGGTGCAAACTGCTGTATGCGTGGTCCTTTTACAAAAGCCACATTATCTTTATAAGCCGAAACAATATCGTTAGGATGTTGTTTGGATGTTTCTTTTATTAATTTGAATAAAGATGTTGGCTTTTCTTCACCATCGATTATAAACGTGCCATTAAAGATTTTATGGCGACAGTGTTCTGAATTGACTTGAGAGAAACCAAATACCTCAGAATCGGTTAAGAGCCTTCCAATTTTTTTAGAAACGTTTTCAAGATATTCTATCTCTTCATCATTTAATGCTAAACCTTCTTTTTGATTGTAAGCAGAAATGTCTTCAATATTAAGAATGGCTTCTGGCTGGATATCGATTGTGAAGGATTCTTGATTTAAGACTTTAAACTTTTCAGAAATCATGGGATCGAAATCTTTGAAATCTTCATTACAGGCATAAAATTCTTCAATACGTAGAATCTCTTTTATACCCATATTTTGGGTGATTTCAACAGCATTCGTACTCCATGGTGTTATCATGGCTGCACGTGGACCAACAAAAAAAGCATCCAAAGATGCTTGTTCTATTTTTGGCTGATTGCCAAATAACCACACCAATTTAGAGATGGTTTCTGTTGATAATTCTTTTGTTGCTTGAACAGCAAAAACTTTACTGTTTTGGTTTCCGAAGAAATGAATCATTCTGTATGAGTTATAGTTGCCTTCCATTTGGTAGACAGGTTGTTTAAAAATGCAAATTTACTTTTTTTAGACGTAATAATTGCTATTTAAATTATTGAAAATTTAGAGTTATTCACGTCCTTATTAACCATAAAAAAAGCGACCTGTTACAGTCGCTTTTATGTTTAGTTCTTTATTAATTTTCTACTTATGATCGAATTACCTTGAGTTAGCTTTAAAATATACATGCCAGAACTTAGGTTGTCTAGTTGGACACTTTGAGACTGTTGTATTGTTTTAGTAAAAACTCTTTTTCCTAGAATATTAAATATTTCAATTTGAGTAGTATTTGAATGTTTCATTTGAATGTTTAATACATTTTGGATTGGATTAGGATAAATTGAAATACCATTTAATTGATAATCTAAAACATTTAAATCTGTATAACAGGTCCAAGACAAATCGTCAAAAACAACTCTATTTGTAGTTGAACTATTTTCGTCGATGACTACAGACACATTACCTTCCACATTAATATTTGGAATTGTTGTAGTTTGAACAACATCTTGATCACCATAAGCGATTGTTCCAACAATATTGCCATTTACTTTTAAGTTAAAAGTTCCAGACGAACCTCCATAAACACGTTTGGTTGTAACGGTAAAACTTCCAATACCACCAGAAGCAGTAGGTGCTGTTAAACTTCCATTTCTAATAGTAATTGCTCTGTTATTTAATGTTAAATCTGTTCTTGCATCTGAAGCAATCCAAGCACCACCAGCATCACCAGTCCAAGTTCTCACTGAATATGAGCCTGAATTTGCAGGAATATTTTCAAACGTTTCAGCTAAACAATTAACCCCAGTCCCATTGCTTGTTGTAGTTTCACAGGCTTGATTACTAAATCCAGATTCATTTCCAGCAGCATCTTTTGCTTTAATAGTAAAGCAATAATTAGTTTCTGGTGCTAAACCAGGAACAGTAAATGTTGTATTAGATGAGTTAAAAGAGTTTGTACCATCTACATATATATCATAGGAAGTAACTGCAATATTGTCTGTAGAAGCAGTCCAAGCTAGATCTATTGTGAAACCTGAAGGATTTGATGCTACTAAATTTGTTGGATTACTTGGAACTTCTGTATCTGGTGTTGGGTTCCAAATTAAATTAGCATATCCTGGGTTATCAATAAATGGATTTCTATTTCCTTGATGAATATACGAAGCGTTATTTCTGTTGATTTCTCTTTGGTTAACAGCATCGTTGTTATGCCAATCTAGAAGTAAATCGATAAACCAGTCTTCATAAACTTGATCACTTGTATTATTTAACATGGCATGATTCCAGGAGGCAACTTGGTCTTCATATCTTACAGCAAAATACAATAAGCATCTAGCAATATCTCCTTTAAATTCGTCTATTGGTTCGAATACTGTTCCTGAATAACCAGAAACGCTGCTAGAACCTCTTTTAGAGCCATTCATGTAAGTTGTGCTTGCCGAATTAGTTTCGCCAAAAGCTAAACTACCTCTTCCATTGTTAACATAACCATCTGAAGGGATTACTTGATGGATATCTCCAACCATTGGCATGTCACTGCTATATACGCTTTGTGGCATTAAGTGTTCGCCATTATAACAATCGTTTTCGCTATTATAACTACCACATTTTTCACTTGGACTTGCGTAGTAATCATAATTATATGGATCTGAGTCTATTGGATTTTCTGAATACATATCCATAACAGAACCATCATTCTCATAGAAATCGTCGATGTCTGTTGCTCTGTAACCAGTAGCTAAACTGAATAACTGGTCGTAAGTTTTCGGGCTATGACCAGTTGTAATGATGTTACTTAATTGTGTTTTTAAGGTATAACCAGTTCCCGTAGCAGAATCATAATATCCAGCTGGAATTTGAGCAAAAGCAAATGTTGAAACTAATAATAATAGTATGGTGTAAAAATGTTTCATTCGGGTTTTTATTTTTTCTTTTCTAATAAGGCCATGTAGAATCCGTCGAATCCAGTTTTATGAGATAAGACACTTCTATCTTTTACAAAGGTAAAATCTTTTCCCATTTCAGATGTTAAAAAAAGATCTACTTGGTTTTTATTTTCTGAAGGTAGGATGGAACAAGTTGCATATACAAGTTGTCCTCCAGGTTTTACCATTCTTGAGTATTGTTGAATAATATCTTGTTGAGTTTTTTTAATCGTCTCAAGAAATTCTGGTTGTAATTTCCACTTCGCATCTGGGTTTCTTCTAAGCACACCTAATCCAGAACATGGTGCGTCTATTAATACGCGATCTGCTTTTCCGTAAAGCTTTTTAATAACTTTGGTGGAACTAATATGTCTTGGTTCTATGTTATGAGCGCCATTGCGTTTGGCTCTACGTTTTAGTTCTTTTAGTTTATTATCGTAGATGTCCATAGCGATAATTTGTCCTTTATTCTCCATTAACGAAGCCAGATGTAAAGCTTTTCCTCCAGCTCCAGCACAAGCATCTACAACACGCATACCTGGTTCTACATTTAAAAATTCAGCGACCAATTGCGAAGACGCATCTTGAACTTCAAAATGTCCATTTTGGAAAGCTTCTGTAGTAAATACATTAGCACGTTCCTTTAGTTTTAAAGCATTTGGGTAATCTTTTATAAATTCGGTTTCTATGTCTAAATCGAATAACTCTGATTGTAATTTTTCTTTTGTAGTTTTAAGGGTGTTAACTCTCAATACAACATCAGCTTGCTCGTTAAGAGCTGCTATTTCTTTAGTCCAAATAGCTTTTCCAAGTTCTTTTTCGCCAACCTCGTCTAACCAATCTGGAATGGATTCTTTGAATTTTCTAATTTTAGAAAGTTCATCGAAACGTCCTTTAATTTTTCTTGTTGGAGTGTTTTCAAAATATGTCCAATCTGGTAATTTAATACCTCTTAGGGTTGCCCAAACGGCAAATATGCGCCAAATATCATCGCGACTGTATGGTTCTTTTACCTCTGCAATTTCGGTATACAAGCGCTTCCATCTTACTATTTCATAAGTGGTTTCAGCAACAAAAGCTCGATCTCGAGCTCCCCAACGTTTATCCCTTTTTAATAATTGCTGAATGACTTTGTCTGCATATTTCCCTTCATTGAAGATTAATGTTAAACCATCAATAGTTGCAAAACATAAATTTCTGTGTAATCTCATTATAATTTTATAAGCCTGCAAAGTTACGTTAATTGAGATGAATACGCGAATGTTTTTTTATTTGTTAGTTGTTATGGTGATTGTTGTTTAGTTGAATTGAATAAACTACTTTTATTTCATTAATTAAATTTGTAGATATGATGCGTTTTATTGGATTAGTTATAGTTCTTTTAATAATTTCTTGTGATAAAAAAGAAACTTTTACACCAAGAAACTTTAATACGGTTGAAGTAGAAACCATATTAGAGGACACCTTGCTAAGTATTCGAGCTATTGAAATTTTAACTGATAAAAGCCTGGTTTTTGCATCAAATAATGGGGCTTATGGATTGTATAGCCCAACCAAAAGAAACTGGCAAATATCGAAGCAAGAATCTAATTCAGATTCATTACAGCTAGAATTCAGATCTATAGCACATACAACTACAGATTTTTTCATGCTAAGTGTAAATAATCCAGCTATGTTATTTAAAACTGGAGAACAAGGACTAATGGATTTAGTTTATTTGGAAGAGCATCCAAAGGTTTTTTATGATGCTATGGCTTTCTGGAACGACAAGGAAGGGATAGCAATTGGTGATACAACAGAGGATTGCTTAAGTGTTTTAATAACCAGAGATGGAGGACATATCTGGAATAAACTTTCTTGCGATGTATTACCAAAAGGTATTGAAGGTGAAGGTGCTTTTGCTGCAAGTAATACAAATATTGCCATTGTAGGAAATAACACTTGGATTGCGACTACTACTGGAAGAGTTTATTTTTCTAAAGACAAAGGTTTGTCTTGGGATGTTGTGCAAACTCCAATTATTAATGGTAAAGAAACAGAAGGTATCTATTCTATTGACTTTTATGACTCTTTGAATGGTTTTGCTATTGGTGGTGATTATACGAATCCAGATGATAATGTTGCTAATAAAATATTAACCAAAGACGGTGGAAAAACATGGGAATTAGTGGCAGAAGGTCAGGCTCCAGGATATAGAAGTTGTCTACAATATTTTCCAAATAGAGAAGGGAAGGAGCTGATAGCGGTAGGTTTTAAGGGGATGGATTACAGTAATGATGGAGGTAATACTTGGAAGAATTTAAGTAAAGAAGGGTTTTATACGATTCGGTTTTTAAACGATAGCGTAGCATATGCTTCTGGACAAGGTAGGATAAGTAAATTGAATTTTAGGTAACAAAAATGAAGCCAATTGGCTTCTTTTTTGTTAAGGTTTTTCTTTGCGTTCAGAATGATGTCTTTTTCGGTACTCTTCAAACATCTTTTTATTGAAGTCGTATTCTGCTTGTTTTAATTGTACAATTTTTTTTGCAGATATTACCTTTTTTAAATCGGTAATTAGATTGTTGTAAATATTATTTCTTCTGTTGTTTAATGCTATCATATCTTCAAGTAAAGCATTAGCTTCTTTTTCTGATAATTTAGAGTAGTCTTGATTTCCCTTGTCTTTATGTGCTTCATCTTTTAGCTTACTTTTTTCTACTTCATAGACATTATAAATTGGCCAAAATTTTTCTGCTTCAGCTTTTGTTAAACTTAACTGTTCTGTAATATAAGCAGTTTTAAGGGCCTTAATTTTTTCATGCCTATCTTGTCCAAAAGTATTTAAACTAATTGAGATTAAAAGAATTAAAATGCTAATATGTTTCATATAATAATAGATTATTCAGAAATAAAATCTTCTAAATCTGAGGTGTTATATAAATAATTTTCGAGGGAAGCATCGCTAATAGACTCTTCTAAAATAAAAGAAGAAATGTCGATGTCATCAATAATTTCTGCTCCCATATTTAGAGTTTCAAATTCTTGATTAGAAACATAATTCTCTAAAGCTTCGTTTTCAATGGATTCAAACGAAATATTATTATTAAAAATATTGAGATTAAAAAGTAACAAAATAGCAGCAGCAACACTTGTTATGGCAATGATATTGCGTTTTGTAACTATAGAAATCACATTAGTCTCTTGTTTTTCTGAAATTTGATTAACCATTCTCTCTTCTAGAGATTCGAAATAGTTATCAGGTGTTTTAAAAGCCGATTTATTTATCTTTTCGTCCAGATGAATTTGAGACATGATAACATCTTCTAAATTAGAAAAGTAATCTTCTGGAGTTTTAAATCCAGATTGGTTGATATTATGGAGTTTGTTTTTGTTCATCTTATTATTTAGACTTCTTTTTATTATAAAGGTTTAATTGTTAGTTAAATAGTCTTCCAGTTTTTTTACTGCAATATGGTAGGAAGCTTTGAGAGCGCCTTCGCTAGTGTCTAAAATGGTAGACATATCTTTATATTTTATGTCTTGAAAATACCTCATATTAAAAACCAATTGTTGTTTTTCGGGTAGTGTAGCAATTGCTTGTTGTAATTTATGCTGAATTTCGTCTCCTTCAAAATACACATCAGATTTTAAGTTGTCTATGGCTAATTGTTGCATCTCTTCGTTGGAAATTTGGAGATGTTTGGTCTTTTGTTTTATAAAGGTTAAAGATTCGTTTGTGGCTATTCTGTACATCCAGGAATAGAGTTTGCTATCTCCTTTAAAGTTATGAATGTTTTTGTAAATTTTTATGAAGGTGTTTTGAAGCACATCATCTGTGTCGTCATGCGATTTAACAATATGACGAATATGCCAATATAAACGTTCTTTATAACCTGTAATTAGTTCTTTAAAAGCAGCGTCTTTATCCTGGTTAGATTGGAGTTTTTCTAATAATTTAGATTCGTCTATCACCTGATTATTTTAATATTAGACCTTACAAATTAAGGAAAGTTTAATTTAAAAAAACTTCAAAAAGTTAAATAATTGTTAACCAATGCTTTAAATTGAAAAACATCGATAAAACGCATTAATGCATCGATTAAGTGTGTTTTTAATTTGTTTAGTAAAAGATTTTGTTTTATGTTTACATTAACCAACCTACTTAATTTGTTAGTTTTTCCCCAAGTCTAACAATAGCAAAAAAGGACAATATGTAACATATTGTCCTTTTTTATTTTCTAATTAGATTACTCGAAACTTTGCATGTCTACAAGTTTTTTATACATGCCATTTTTGTCTAATAATTCTTGGTGTGCACCTTGTTCTACAATTTCGCCTTTTTGCATCACGATAATTTCATCAGCATTTTGAATAGTTGATAATCTGTGAGCAATAACAATAGAGGTTCTGTTTTTCATCATATTCTCTAAGGCAATTTGTACTAAACGCTCACTTTCTGTATCTAATGCAGAGGTGGCTTCGTCTAATATCATAATTGGAGGGTTTTTAAGAACAGCTCTGGCTATACTTAAACGTTGTTTTTGTCCTCCAGAGAAATTGTTTCCTGCATCCCCAACATTAGTTTCAATTCCTTTTGGTAGTTCCTTTACAAACTCCCAAGCATTTGCAATTTTTAAGGCATCCATAACATCTTCTTCAGAAGCGTCTGGCTTTCCTATTAAAATATTGTTTTTTATGGTGTCGTTAAATAATATAGAGTCTTGTGTTACTAATCCCATAAGATCTCTTAAAGATTTTTTTGTAACATTCTTTGTATCATTTCCATCTATAGTGATACTTCCTTCGTTAATATCGTAAAATCTGGTAACTAGGTTTGCAATAGTACTTTTTCCAGATCCCGATTGACCAACAAGAGCGATTGTTTTTCCTTTAGGAACTTTTATACTAAAGTTTTTAAGTACTAATTCATTGTCGTATTTGAAAGAAATATTATTAACAGATAACTCATTTTTAAATCCAACTAATGTTGTGGCATTTGGTATGTCTGCCATATTATCTTCTTCGTGTAAAATTTCGAAAACACGATCTGCAGCTGCCATTCCATTTTTAACTCGATATGATGCTTTACTTATAGCTTTTGCTGGAGTTAAAATAGCATAAGATAGTCCCATAAATGCTAAAAAGTCTGTACCTTCAATTACTTTGTCCACAAGTACAAGTTGCCCTCCGTACCATAATAAAACAGCAATAGTAGTAATCCCTAAGACTTCACTAACAGGTCCAGCAAGATTGTTTTTAAGGCCAATTTTATTAGATAATTTCAATATTCTATTGGCAGAGTTAGTAAAGGTGTCTTTAAATATATTTTCTGCATTATAACTTTTTACAATTTTTAATCCAGTTAAAGATTCTTCCACAATTGAAATTAATTTTCCAGATTCTTGCTGTGCTTTTAAGGAATTGCTTTTTAAGCTTTTTCCTAATCTAGAAATTAAAAGTCCTGCAATAGGAATAAAAAGTAGTACAAATAGCGTTAATTTCCAGCTAAACGTAAACATAAAAATTAATGAAAATATAATGGTTGCGGGTTCTCTTACAATAAGTTCTAAAACAATAAAGAAGGAGTTTTGCATTTCATTAATATCTCCTAGAATTCTAGCCATAACATCTCCTTTTTGTCTTTTTGAATAAAAACTTAAAGGAAGTTGGATAATTTTTTCATACATATCTTTTCTAAGGTTGTTAAGGACCCCATTTTTAAGATACATCATGTGTTGCATGGATAAATACCCAAATAGATTTTTAAGTAAAAATGTAGAAATAACTAGGGAAATAACTATCACTAAAGCCATTTGTGCATTTCCATCTTGTAAATAGCTGCTTACCTTATAATTTAGTAATTGCTCTCCATACGTTTTAATACCTCCAAGCCCACTCCATTCTGGTGCTTCTGTTACAACAGATGTCTTGTCGAATAAAACATTTAACATGGGAATAAGAGAAATAAATGCTAGGGCACTAAATAAGGCATACAATAAATTAAAAAAGACATTTAAAAAAACGTGCTTTTTAAACTTCTTAATATAAGGCCAAAGTTGATTTATTATTTTCTTCATTTAATTAAGTTGCATATCTTTAATGATAGCATCAATCTTGGTTTCTAATTTTTGTTCGGTAACTTCAAAATCTGACACTTTGTCTAGCGTTGTGTTAGCACTAATATAGAATTTAATTTTTGGTTCGGTTCCACTTGGTCGTAAAGCTATTTGGCTACCATCTTCAGTGTAATAAATCAATACGTTAGATTTTGGAATAGATATAGGTTCTTCTTTTCCAGAAATTGGGTTTTGAGCTATAGAACTTTGATAATCTTCAATTTTAATTACTTTGGAATTATTAATAACTGAAAGTGGTTTTTTTCTGAAGTCAATCATCATTTGTTTTATTTCTTCAGCACCTTCAATACCTTTCTTAGTAATAGATATTAGGCGTTCTTTATAAAAACCATGTGTTATGTATAATTGAATTAGTTCTTTATAAAAAGAAGATCCTTTGGCTTTAGCTTGAGCAGCAATTTCACAAGCAAGAAGGGTTGCAGTTACAGCATCTTTATCTCTAACAAAATCGCCAACCATAAATCCAAAACTTTCTTCGCCACCACCAATAAAATCAAGCTTAGGAAAGTCGTTGATCATTTTTGCAATCCATTTAAACCCGGTCAATCCAATTTTGCACTCTACACCATATGCGTCTGCTAAAACTCTCATCATTGGAGTAGATACAATGGTAGATCCTATAAACTCTTTGCCTTTTATTTTTCCTTTAGTTTGCCATTGTTTTAGTAAAAAATCCGTCATCATTAACATGGCTTGGTTTCCGTTAAGCAAGGTCATGTTTCCGTTAAAATCTCTAACGGCTACACCAACTCGATCGCTATCTGGGTCTGTGCCAATTACAATGTCGCCTTGAACCTTATCAGCTAATTCTAAAGCCATTTTTAATGCTTCAGGTTCTTCGGGGTTTGGAGATTTTACGGTTGGAAAATCGCCATTTGGTTCTGCTTGTTCTTCAACTAGATATACCTTGTTATATCCAGCTCGTTTTAAAGTTTCAGGAATAATAGTAATAGAAGTTCCGTGTAACGAAGTAAATACAATATTTAAATGGTCTTTAGCTTGCTGAGGTGTGTTAAAACTTCCGTTTTTAATGGAAGCATTAATAAACACATCATCAACTTCTTTTCCTATATATTGGATTAAAGACTCGTCTGCGTCAAATTTAATTTCAGAGTATTCTAGATTGTTTATTTCGTTTATAATTTCAGCATCTTGAGGCGGAACGAGTTGGCCACCATCTTGCCAATATACTTTGTAACCATTATATTCAGGGGGGTTATGAGATGCTGTAAGTACGATTCCACAATGACAATTTAAATATTTTAAAGCGAAAGATAATTCTGGTGTTGGACGTAAATCTTCAAATAAAAATACTTGAATATTATTAGCAGAAAACACGTTTGCGACCAATTTTGCTAAAGATTTACTATTGTGCCTGCAATCGAAAGCAATTGCCACTTTTATAGTTTCATTTGGAAAAGATTGATGCAAGTAATTACTTAATCCTTGGGTGTTTTTTCCAAGAGTATATTTGTTGATTCTGTTGGTGCCAATTCCCATAACACCTCTCATGCCTCCAGTTCCAAACTCTAGATTTTTATAAAAACTCTCATTAAGTTCTTTGGGGTTGGTAGCAATTAAGTTTTTTATATAATCCTGTGTATCTTTATCGAAAGAGGGTGTTAACCATGTATTTACTCTTTCTAATAATTTAGGTTCAATGTGTATCATGTTCAAAAAAAAATGTGATGCAAAAATAAGGATTTCAAAAAAGATAAAGTGAAAATACACTTTAAATTATAAAAGACTAAATATTAAGTTCGTCTTTAATTAAATAGCGTTTCTTGTCTTCTTTAGTTCTTAAGATGATTTCACCTAAAAAACCAGCTACAAAAAATTGGGTTCCAATAATCATGGTAACTAAGGCTATGTAAAATTGTGGACGTTGTGTAATTAAGCGTCCGTAGGGGTGTAAATAAAGTTTATCAATACCAAGATAGATAGCAAAAGCAAAGCCAATTGCAAACATAATTACACCTAAAGCACCAAATAAGTGCATGGGTCTCCTGCCAAAACGCGATAGAAACCAAATGGTAATTAGATCTAAAAAGCCATGAATAAATCGATCCATGCCAAACTTGGTAACACCGTACTTTCTAGCCTGATGTTGTACCACTTTTTCTCCAATATTAGTAAAACCAGCGTTTTTTGCCAATACAGGAATGTATCTATGCATTTCGCCATTAACATCTATGTTTTTAACCACATCTTTATGATATGATTTTAGGCCACAATTAAAATCATGAAGCTTAACACCAGAAGTCTTTCGAGCAGCGTAATTAAATAATTTTGAAGGAATATTTTTAGAAATTACAGAATCGTAACGTTTCTTTTTCCACCCAGAAACCATGTCGTAGTTTTCAGATACAATCATGTTGTAAAGCTCTGGAATTTCTTCAGGATTATCTTGAAGATCGGCATCCATAGTTATTATAACGTCTCCTTGAGCTTTTTCAAAACCAGCATGTAAGGCTTGCGATTTTCCAAAATTTCTTAAAAACCGAATGCCTTTTACGTTTGTATCTTTTTGAGCTAGTTGTTCAATTGTTTTCCAGGAATGATCTGTGCTTCCATCGTCAATAAAAATAATTTCATAAGAAAAATGATTGGATTGCATAACATTTGCAATCCAATCATGTAGTTCTGTTAAAGATTCTTGTTCGTTAAGTAGTGGTATGACTACTGATATATTCATATATATGGTTTCAAGATTGAAAGCTCAAAAGTAAAGAATTTATTTATGCTTCAGGATCTTCTTTTTTTACAACCAAGGCCACAATAAGTCCAACCACACTAAATCCAATAAGTTGGAAAGCGATAGATTGTAGAACTTTAGTGATTGCAAACATATTATCTTCTTTTTCCATTTGTTCAACTACCTCTGCAATAGCATCTTCAGGCGCACCAAAACCACGCATCATTTCTACTTGTGAATCTAATATTTTTTCTTGTAAAAGCGTAGCAGCTTCTGGATCTATAACATTAAAAATAACAAAGCTAACCAGAGAGCTAATTACTATACCAACAGCTACAGTTATAAAATAAGATGAAAAAGCTCCCTTAAAGTTAATAATTCCATTTAATAATTTCTTAGAGCTCATGGCTGAAATAATTCCAAAGATAATTACCAAAACCATAAGCGAGATGCCGTACCACCATTTGGTAAACAAATCTAAATTTATTGCGTAAGCAAAAACGGTGAATAGAGATAAAACGCCACCTAGGTATAAACCATAGTTAATTGAATTCGATTTAATAGAAGTTTCCATATTAGTTTTAAGTTTATTAATTTTACAGTTAGTTAGTAAACAAATATAGGAAAACGTTACAGCTTATTTTTGAAAAAAAATAAATCTTATAAAAATTAAATCAAAAGTATTGTTCATTTGTAAAAAATCCTTAAATTTGCACCTCGAAAATAGAATACAATTAAAGCAATTAGCGATGAAAAAAGGAATACATCCAGAAAATTATAGATTAGTAGCATTTAAAGATATGTCTAATGAAGACGTGTTTTTAACAAAATCTACTGCTATTACAAATGAAACTCTTGAAGTTGACGGTGTTGAATATCCATTAATAAAAATGGAGATTTCTAGAACGTCTCATCCATTTTATACTGGTAAATCTAAGTTAATAGATACTGCAGGACGTATCGATAAGTTTAAAAACAAATACGCTAAGTTTAAAAAATAAACTTGGTCACAACATATTATTAAAGCCTTAAGAATTTTCTTTAAGGCTTTTTTTGTTTTCTATATTTACGTTACTTTTGAATTGACTAATATAGGTTTGTTGTTTGAAAAAGCGAGAAACTTTAACTTTAACCTTCTCATGAACTATATTCTTTTCGATGGTCCTTCACGCAATAATTTATTGCCTTTTACTTTTACACGTCCAGTTGCAGATATTAGAATAGGTATTTTAACCATTAGAGAGAAATGGGAAGCTTATTTAGAATTTACTACCACTTCAGTTACAGAAGACTATTTATCTGATAAATTTCCAATGGTTGAAATGGACGAAAATATTATGATAAACGCGTCTTTTTTACCCAATCAAACTTTGGTGGAAATGATTAAGAATTTAGAAGAAAATCAAGCGATTTTCAACAATGAAGATGTGATAGCTTTTTTTACAAAAGATACGCAAGATGATATAGATTTAGATGCTTATGAAGCTATAGAATATGTAGATGATATTTTGAAAATTGAACATACTTGGGATATTTTTTCTAAAAATGGAGAAGCCATCCAAGAAGACTTCGAGTTACTTACAAATAATAGAAAATCTCAACCTATTCCTTCGAGTGTCAACACAATTAAAGCTGAATCTATTTTTATAGAAGAAGGTGCTAAAATAGAATTTGCTACTTTAAACGCCACCAACGGTCCTATTTATATTGGTAAAGATGCTGAAATCATGGAGGGAAGCTTAATTAGAGGCCCTTTTGCACTATGTGAATACTCAACCGTAAAAATGGGTGCTAAAATATATGGGCCAACCACCGTTGGACCTCATAGCAAAGTTGGGGGAGAAGTTACCAATTCTGTTATTTTTGGATATTCTAATAAAGGGCATGAAGGGTATTTAGGGAATTCGGTGCTTGGAGAATGGTGTAACCTTGGAGCAGATACAAATAACTCCAACTTAAAAAACAATTATGCTGAAGTAAGACTTTGGGATTATGAAACCGAAAGTTTTGCCAAAACTGGATTGCAATTTTGTGGGTTAATGATGGGAGACCACAGTAAATGTGGAATCAATACCATGTTTAATACAGGTACGGTTGTAGGCGTTAGTGCCAACATTTTTGGAAGTGGGTTTCCAAGAAATTTTATTCCCAGCTTTTCTTGGGGTGGAAGTTCTGGGTTTACAAGCTATCTAACCAAAAAAGCTTTTGAAGTAGCTAAAGTGGTTATGTCTAGAAGAGATATTGAATTTACAGATGAGGATGCCGCTATTTTAGAGCATGTTTTTGAGGAAACTAAAAAATTTAGACGTTAATATATTTAAATATCTAATATTTGTAATTTATTTCCTTTTTTTGAGAAGATTTTTGCGCTTCGTTTCTACATACATATTCAAAACTAGAAAACAAAACTATTTCAGCGTTCACAGGTAACTTACTATACAATAAATTACTTTTTGATGCTATTTGACTCTATTTTTTTTGTCAATTTTTATAAAACTGAAAAATTCAATTTTATATGAGATGCAAAAGCAAAAAGATTATTGTCTATAATTAACACGTAATTTGTTAAATTACTGCGTTTTGTCGGTTTTTGTATTACTTTTGCCGAAAATTATTTTTCTACTTCCTAATGATTCGTTTAAACTTTAAGAACACCAAGCATTTTACTTTGCTATACTTTTTTTTATTAACTCTAGATATTGTTGTTAAGTTAACGTGTCCAATAGCGTTTAGGTATACCACTAAACCCTTATTAATTCTTGCCTTATTATTATTTTATTTTCAAGAAAGAGAGTTTCAGTCTAAGAAAGATCAATTATGGGTGTTTTTAGCTTTAGGCACATTTTTAATAGGAGATTTTTTAATAATTAGTCATATCAATCCCATTTTTTTATGGGCTAGTTTAGTCGCTTTTACACTTGGAAAAATATTTTTTAGTATCAAATTTATGCATAAAGAAGATTTCAATGTGCTACGATTAATACCTTTTTCCATTATGTTGTTTACCTATATTTTTTTACTAGTTGGTACTGTTTACGATGGTTTAGGGTCGTTTTTTACAGGAGCAATTATTAGTTTCTTTTTTACTTTGGTTGTATTTCAGTTTGCTTTTCTAAGAAAAAGTGTTTTTTCTTTAAAAAGCTATTATTTTGTGTTTATTGGTGTGTTATTATACCTTATAAGCGAAAGCATTATGGCTATTAAAACCTTTAAACAAGACTTGCCTTTTCAAGAATTTTTTATCATGCTTACTTATGGTAGTGCCTTATACTTTATAGTTATGGGTATTGTTTTTGAAAAAGAAGGGGTGGAAGTTAGAGCTGATTAAAGATCTTTTTTATTTACATATTTTAGGTCTAATAAGTTTATCGGATTAATGCCTAAACCTTCAATAGATTTACCTGTAAATCTTACTACTTCATCATAAAAAAGAGGTACTATCGGAGTCTGATTCATGACCAAACTGTCCATTCTTAAATATAACTTCTCTCTTTTTAAAGTATTGGTTTCCATAAAAGCTTGCTCGTACCACAAATCGAATTGCTCATTTTTAAAATGTGTGTAATTAGGGCCATTTGGCGCAAAATTCTTACTGTAATAAAGAGATAAATAATTTTCTGCATCAGGGTAGTCAGCAACCCAACTAGCTCTAAACATGTCTAATTTTCCATTTGCTTTAGCATCTTTTAAGGTGGCTGCAGGAATAACATCTACGTTTATTTTAAGACCTATTTTTTGTAATTCACGCTGGATAAATTCGCAAAAACTCAAATAATTGCTTGTTGTTGTAATAGTTATTTCCGGCTTATTATTTCCGCTCTCTGCTTTAAACTGTTCAATTAGTTGTTTTGCTTTTTTAGGTTGATAAGTAAATCCAATGGTCTCGTTAAAACCAGGCAAACCTTTTGGAATAAATCCACCATTGGCAGGAATGCCGATACCGTTTCTAAGATACATCATCATTTTTTGTCTATCGAATCCCAAGTTTACAGCTTTTCTTAATAGAGACGATTGAATTTCTGGCATCTTTGAATCCATATAGAAAGCCAGATATTCTGTATTTAGATAAGGACCTCTTATCATATTTACCTCTTCAGAATACAGGTTTCTTAGTTCTCCTTTTGCCGTTAGTATTTCATCTTTATAAGAGGCATCTAGACCAGAAACATAATCTAAATTCCCTTGAATAAATTGTAAAAACTCACTTTGCTTATCTGGAAGAAAGGTTATTGCTACAGCTTCTAGATAAGGTAATTTGTTCCCTTTTGTATCCCTTTCAAAATAATTATTGTTTTTTCTAAAAACCAATTTAATGTTCTCTTCCCATCGTTTAAATTTAAAAGGTCCAGTACCAATGGGGTTAGAGCGAAAATTACCGTTATAATGTTCCACAATTTCTTTTGGAATTACGGAGCAATATTTCATTGTAAGTAAGCCTAGAAATGCCGGAAAAGGTTGTTTTAATTTAATTTGAAACAGGCTGTCATTAACAGCACGGAAAGAATCTACTTTATTCAAAACCCAACTCCCTGGCGAAGCAATTTCCTTGTTTATCAGCCTATTAAAGCTGTATTCAAAGTCTAATGCTTTTACTGTTCTTGTAGAGTCTTTCCCAAACAAATAGTGTTTATGAAAATAAACATCATTTCTCAAGAAAAAGGAATAGGTGAGTGCATCTTCAGAAATCCGCCATTCTTTAGAAATAGATGGTTGCACATGGAGTTCTTCGTCCATTTGCACCAAGCCATTAAATAATTGGTTTACAGCCCAGATATCTGCATTGTCTTTTGCAAAAGCAGGATCTAAAGAGCCTATGTTTTTATGTTCGTTGTAGCGAAATACATTTAGATTTTCTTTGTTATTTCTAGTACAGTTAAAGAAAAGTAGAAAAAGTAAGAAAAGTAAAAGTAGATTTTTCATTTATAAAATTAAAATACTATATTTATATGTTATTAATCAAATATTAATTTTTAAAATTATGAAAAAAAATTACATTCTATTTTTATTTACTGCTTTATTTATTCATACAATAAATGCACAAATTACATTAACCCAGAATACAGATAATGTTATTACTGCTTCAAACAGTGTTGCTTGTCCTAGTGGTGATAACCAACAAGCTAGGTTGTTTGATTTAGCAAGTTATGGTGTTACTTCTGATTTTGAATTAACTAGTGGTGAGATTGGAGTTCAATCTGTATCAGCTACTTTCGATGTAACAGTAAATATTTATGATTCTAACGCTTCATTTCCAACAGGATACCCTGGAACTTTATTAGGAAGTCAAGTTGTTACAATTCCTTTAGGTTCTGATGAGACAATTGTTAGTTACAGTTTCTCTCCACCAATTACAATTCCTGCCACCTCTACACACGTTCTAGTTGAAGTTGCTCAATCTGATACAACTAGTTGGTTTATTGGAGGAACTGCAGATGAAACTGCCGATTGTTATCTTAAAAGTGCTGCATGTTCAATAACAGATTATACTACTCCAGGATTGATTAGTTTTCCTGACGCACATTTTTATATCACAGTTTCCGGAAATTTGTTAAGTGTAGAAGAGTATAGCTTGGATAGTGTTTCAATTTTTCCTAACCCTGTAAAGGACGTTGTAAATATTGAAATGCATAAATCTATTAAAGTGAAAAATGCTAAAATATATTCCATTACAGGACAAGTTGTTTTACAAGTTGAAAATGCTAGAAAACTAGATGTGTCTAATCTTAATCCTGGAATTTATTTGTTAAAAGTAGAAACAGATAAAGGAGATATTACTAGAAAAATTATTAAAAGTTAGAATTATACTTTATTAAATAATTTATAAAAAGAGCGCTTTATTTATTTAAAGCGCTCTTTTTCATTAATTTTGCAACCACAAGCTTTTTATTAAATAAGGTTTGCATAAAAAAATATAAAAAATAACATGACATTTAAATTCTTTTAAAAGTCATTGATTTTCTAACAGTTTCTAATTCAGAAACGTACAAATTGTTTATGAGAAAAAAAGTCGCATTTTATACCTTAGGCTGTAAGCTTAATTTTTCGGAAACATCAACTATAGCCAGAAATTTTAATGATGAAGGATTCGATCGCGTCGAGTTTAATGACGCCGCAGATATATATGTAATTAACACATGCTCAGTTACCGAAAATGCCGATAAGCGTTTTAAAACTATTGTCAAGCAAGCTCAAAAATTAAATCCTGACGCTTTTGTAGCTGCTATAGGTTGTTATGCCCAATTAAAACCTCAAGAATTAGCAGATATTGATGGTGTAGATTTAGTTTTAGGAGCAACCGAAAAATTTAAAATAACAGATTATATTAACGATTTATCTAAAAATGATTTTGGAGAAGTACATTCCTGCGAAATTGAAGAAGCTAATTTTTATGTAGGTAGTTATTCCTTTGGAGATAGAACTCGAGCTTTTTTAAAAGTTCAAGACGGTTGCGATTATAAATGCACCTATTGTACCATTCCTTTAGCAAGAGGTATTTCAAGAAGTGACACTTTAGAAAACGTTTTAAAAAATGCCGAAGAGATATCAAAAAAGAATATTAAAGAAATTGTACTTACAGGCGTTAATATTGGCGATTATGGAAAAGGTGAATTTGGAGATAAAAAGCATGAGCATACCTTCTTAGATCTTGTTAAAGAACTTGATAAAGTTGAAGGTATTGAAAGGTTGCGCATTTCGTCTATAGAACCTAATTTGTTAAAAAATGACACCATAGACTTTGTAGCTAAAAGCAAGACGTTTGTTCCACATTTTCATATTCCGTTGCAAAGTGGGAATAATGAAATATTAAAGCTTATGCGAAGAAGATATATGAAAGAGTTATATGTGGATCGAGTAACTAAAATAAAAGAAGTTATGCCACATGCATGCATTGGGGTAGATGTAATTGTTGGTTTTCCAGGAGAAACAGACGAGTTTTTTCTAGAAACCTATAATTTTTTAAATGAACTAGATGTTTCTTATTTACATGTTTTTACCTATTCTGAAAGAGACAATACTTTAGCAGCAAATATGGAACAAGTGGTGTCTAAAAAGGTGAGAGCCAAAAGAAGTAAAATGCTAAGGGGGTTATCTGCAAAAAAACATCGTGCATTTTATGAAAGTCAGCTTGACTCAAAAAGAAAAGTTTTATTTGAAAGTGAAAATAAAGAAGGTTATATTCAAGGGTTTACTGAAAATTATGTAAAAGTAAAAGCGCCTTGGAATCCAGAATTAGTAAATACCATACACGAGGTTTCTTTATCTGAAATTGGCGATGATGGCCTAGTAAGGCTCGAGTTCTTGAATGAATTAGTAAGTTAAACAAAATAAAAAAATCCGAAACTTTTGAAGTTTCGGATTTTTTTTTCACACTATTAGGTTGATATTATATCCTAACACCAACAGGTAACATGCGTTTGTACTTTCTGTTTTTTCTAACAAATTTGGCAATTTCAGGACTTGTAGGCACCACACTTAAGTTGCGCTCTTCAATATCTTTAAAAACGGTTATTAAAAATTCGTTTTGGAAATTTTCAGAATATATCTCTTCTGGAATAATCAATTTGGTTAAAAAAATCTTTCTTTCTTGTAAAGAGTATTCAATTTTAGCTAAATAATCATCAATTTTTAATTCATACTGACGTAAAAAGTCATTATCCACAAGTTCAGATGCTTCAATCATAATTAGAATGTGTTTTATTTAAAAGGAATTTATAGGAGTCAGTACTATTTTTCAATAGTTTTGTAATGCAAATTTACGAAAAATAATTGTAATAATGATTTTTAACCTACTTAAAAGCTTATGAGTCAAGATATCATACACGTTTATTTTGTTCCTGGAATGGCGGCAGGTCCATCGATTTTTGAGAACATAAAATTACCAGAAAATCAATTTGAAATGCATATGTTAGAATGGTTGATACCTTCTAAAAATGAGACAATTGAGCATTATTCTAGACGCATGGTTGAACTTATTAAACACGATAACGTTGTCCTAATTGGAGTCTCTTTTGGTGGGATCATGGTTCAGGAAATGAGTAAACATTTAACACTAAAAAAACTTATTGTAGTTTCTAGTGTAAAGACAAAGCATGAGTTTTCAAAACGTATGAAAATAGCCAAAATAACGAAAGCTTATAAAATAATGCCTACCAGTCTAGTAAATAATATAGATGCATTAGCAAAATATACTTTTGGAAATACTATAAAAAAACGAGTTGCTTTATATAGAAAATATCTTTCAGTAACCAATAAAGACTATTTAGATTGGGCTATTGAACAAGTTATTTGTTGGGATCAAGATAAACCGAATCCTAATGCCATTCATATTCATGGTGAAAACGATATGGTTTTTCCTCATCGCTGTTTAGGCGATTGCATAACGGTAAAAGGAGGGACACATATTATGATTATCGATAGGTATAAATGGTTTAATGAAAATTTACCAAAATTAATATTAGATGAAGATTTGGCTTAAAAATTGCAGTAATTTCACTAAATTTATAAAAACTATTATATGATGAAATGGGTTAAAAATATACTGGCTTTCATTGGGTTATCCAGTTTAATGATGATTTTTGTTTTCGCACTTCAAGATGCACCAACAGACGAAAATTTTGAAAAAAAATTAATAAACGATTATAATGTTTATGCACTTCAAATTCCTGAATATTTAAATTTTGCAGGGGAGGATATTCCATTAGATGATCCAGATATACATGAACGAATGGATAGAGAATTATTAGTCAATACCTATTGGCAGTCTAATGGCTTGTTAATGTTTAAAAGGGCTCATAAGTATTTTCCAATTATAGAGCCTATTCTAAAGAAACATGGTGTTCCAGACGATTTTAAATACTTGGCAGTTATTGAAAGTGGGTTAGTAAATGTTGTTTCTCCTGCCGGAGCTAGAGGTGTTTGGCAAATTATGCCAGCAACAGGCAAAGAGTATGGCATGGAAATTAACGGAAATGTGGATGAACGCTATCATTTAGAAAAATCTACAGAAGTAGCTTGTGAATATTTAAAGAAATCAAAAGAGCAATTAGGCTCTTGGACTTTGGCTGCAGCTGCTTATAATGCTGGTAATTATGGAGTTTCTAGACGTTTAGCAGAACAAGATGTTACAGATTATTACGATTTATTATTGGGAGAAGAAACAGGTAGATACTTATTTAGAATTGTAGCCTTAAAAGAAATCTTGTCTCATCCAGATAAATATGGTTTTAACTTTAGAGAAAAAGATTTATATTCTGAAGTACCAACATACAAGGTAGAAGTGGATACTGCTGTTACTGACTTTGCTTCTTTTGCAAAAGGATTTGGAATAAACTATAAAATTTTAAAAATTCATAACCCTTGGCTACGCGAGCCACATTTAAATAATAAGTCAAGAAAACAATATTTTATTGAAATCCCCAAAGACGGGTCTTATAAAACAAAATCTTAAATTTAAGTACAAAAAAAAGCTTAACTTTTTAAAAAAGAGTTAAGCTTTTTTTTATTGAATCAGATATCTTTTATCTGCGTTTTCCGGCACGTTGCTGTTTGTGTCCGCCAAAGTGTTGATTTGGCATTTGAGCTTTTTTCATATTGTCTTTCATCATCTTAATTTGTTCCGTAAGCATATTTCTTTTGTCCAGACTTTGAGCCTCACTTAGAAGAATTTTAGCTTCATTTTTTCTTCGTTTACTAAACGCAATTCCTGCTAAATTTAATTTAGCCATAGCTAAATCATGATCCATGGATAGGCCTAATGTAACTGCTTTTTTGAAGTAACGTTCGGCTTCATTCATATTCTCTTGAGACACCATAATACCATGTAGAAAATTATAATAGCCTTGTTGCTTTTTCACTAAAGCAGCTTCCGGATTTTTAATTCTATTTAACCATTTTTTTGCTCCGGCAAAATCTTGTTTACGCAAACGTAAAAAGGCTAAAAGGATAATTTCATTTTTAAAATATAGAAAAATAAAAATTGTAGATAGTAAAAGATACATGATACCGTTACCTATAAGTCCTTCTGTAAATTGGTAAATACCAAAGGCAATTATTAATCCGGCAATTATTAATTTAAATACTTTATTGTACATATTTATTTGTTTTATAAGTTGTTTTTGAAATGATTGTTGTTGGTATTTCTAAATCTTCCACTTGGTTTATAACTGTTGTTCCTTTTGTTGTTGAAGTTACTGTTATAAGTTCAGGAAAACCAGATTGTTTATTTGCAATAATTTGAGTGTCTTGAGTGCCATTGAGTTTCATTATTTGCGACTCTTGTTCAGAATTTAAGGACACATGACTTTCAGCATTTAGAACAATTTTTTTGCCTAGTTCCATCAAAGTCCAATTGTTTTTGGCCAATAAATCTCCCGAATAATTGTTTGTCCAATGGTCGTTAACAGAAACTTTTTTCTTTGGATAGTAATACGTCATTTGTTCAAAACTTCTAGATAGACTTTCATTCCCATATTCTTCTTTTAAAGCCTCTATGGTAAGTTCTCTTGTAAACTCATCTTTTATACCTGCATTGTCAACCATTTTTTTTATCATGGCTTCTGTTCCAGAAACTTTAAGAATTTTTCCTGTTTTAAGCATTTCAATTTTTAAAACAGAATTTGTTAAGCCAGAGAACATTTTCGATTCAAAATCTCCTTCTTTACTCTCCATTTTAGTGTCCACATCCATCAAAATTCCATAAATATTTGATGTTGTTTGTAATTTAAACCTCATAAATTTAAAATTTATGAGATATGAACTATCAGTTTTTGCCGTTACAATTAAATTAAAATCACATTCTAAATTGTTAGACATTTCATGTTTAGAACCATTCATGTCTTGAGTAATTTGTTGTGTCGAAATCTGTGTAACATTCAGATTGTCACCTATGTTAAGGTTGTATTCTAATGTGTTTTGTGAGAAGACAAGATTAGAAACAACTAGAAAAAATATAGTTATTTTGGCAACAAAAGGGTTCATTTTATTAGCTTTGTTTTGGCAATGCAAAGAAACTAAATTTTTATTGAAAAAATATTTTTAAAATAAGGTTTGTCAAATAAAAAAGGGTTTGTATATTTGCGCTCAGTTTTGGATTAAGGCCAAAACATATTATTTAGATAATATTAAGAAGATTTTTAAAGATATAAGTAATGAGTAAAAGAACATTTCAGCCGTCAAAAAGAAAGAGAAAGAATAAACATGGCTTTAGAGAAAGAATGGCTTCTGCCAATGGTAGAAAAGTACTAGCTCGTAGAAGAGCAAAAGGTAGAAAGAAAATATCTGTATCTTCTGAAGCAAGACATAAAAAATAATGATTAACAATTGTTAATATATTAAAGGTGTTACTTAACGGTAACGCCTTTTTTTATATCTACTATTCACTATTTTTGCAAACACAATTATAACAATACATTACTAAGAAAATGCCTAAAAATTCAAACCTTAAATCTATTTTAATTATTGGTTCTGGACCAATAGTAATCGGTCAAGCATGTGAATTCGATTATTCTGGAACCCAGGCCTTAAGATCCTTAAGAGAGGATGGAATTGAAACTATTTTAATTAATTCCAATCCTGCAACAATCATGACAGATCCTTCTATGGCAGATCATGTTTATTTGTTGCCTCTTACTACAAAATCACTAATTAAAATACTAAAAGAACATCCACAAATAGATGCTGTTTTACCTACAATGGGAGGGCAAACAGCTTTAAATTTATGTATTGAAGCAGATGAAAAGGGCATTTGGGAAGATTTTAATGTAGATATAATTGGAGTTGATATAGACGCCATTAATATTACTGAAGATAGAGAGAAGTTTAGAGAGTTAATGATTAAAATTGGAGTGCCAATGGCACCTCAGGCAACAGCTACTTCTTATTTAAAAGGAAAAGAAATTGCACAGGAATTTGGCTTTCCATTAGTAATACGTGCATCATTTACGCTTGGAGGGGCAGGAGCTTCTATTGTTTATAAAGAGGAAGAATTTGATGAGTTATTGACTCGAGGTTTAGAAATTTCTCCAATTCATGAAGTTATGATAGACAAGGCTCTTATTGGTTGGAAAGAGTACGAATTAGAGCTGTTAAGAGATAAAAATGATAATGTCGTAATAATCTGTACCATTGAAAATATGGATCCCATGGGAATCCATACTGGAGATTCTATAACGGTTGCTCCAGCAATGACATTAAGTGATAGAACATATCAGAGAATGAGAGATATGGCCATCCACATGATGCGAAGTATTGGAGATTTTGCAGGAGGATGTAATGTACAGTTTGCTGTTAGTCCAGATGATGAGGAAAATATTATTGCTATAGAAATTAATCCAAGAGTTTCTCGTTCTTCGGCTTTAGCTTCTAAAGCTTCTGGTTATCCAATAGCAAAAATTGCTGCAAAATTAGCTATTGGGTATCATTTAGATGAGTTAGACAATCAGATTACAAAATCTACTTCAGCCTTATTTGAACCGACTTTAGATTATGTGATTGTAAAAATTCCACGTTGGAATTTCGATAAATTTGAAGGAAGTGATAGAACATTAGGTCTTCAAATGAAATCTGTAGGAGAAGTTATGGGAATTGGGCGTTCATTTCAAGAGGCACTCCATAAAGCAACCCAATCTTTAGAAATTAAACGAAATGGTTTAGGGGCAGATGGTAAAGAATATACAAATTACGACCAGATAATCAGTAAGTTAACTCATGCTAGTTGGGATCGTGTGTTTGTTATTCACGATGCAATTCAAATGGGGATTCCTTTAAGTAGAATACATGAAATTACAAAAATAGACATGTGGTTCTTAAAGCAATATGAAGAATTACACCATCTTGAAAAAGAGATTTCAAATTATTCTATTGAAACATTAGATTACGACTTATTACTTGAAGCAAAACAAAAAGGTTATGGAGATAGACAAATTGCTCATATGCTTAAATGTTTAGAGAGTCAAGTCTATAAAAAGCGTGAAGAGCTTGGTATTAAACGTGTTTATAAACTGGTTGATACCTGTGCTGCAGAATTTAAAGCGCAAACACCATATTATTACTCTACATTCGAGAACAATATGGAAACTGCCAATGGGAAACGTTATTCTGATAACGAAAGTGTTGTTTCAGATAAAAAGAAAATTATTGTTTTAGGTTCTGGCCCAAATAGAATTGGACAAGGAATTGAGTTCGATTATTGTTGTGTTCATGGAGTCCTGGCTGCTGCAGAGTGCGGTTATGAAACCATCATGATTAATTGTAACCCTGAAACGGTCTCTACAGACTTTGATACAGCAGATAAATTATATTTTGAGCCTGTTTTTTGGGAACATATCTACGACATTATTAAGCACGAAAAACCAGAGGGTGTTATTGTGCAACTTGGAGGGCAAACAGCTTTAAAGCTTGCCGAAAAGTTAGATAGGTACGGAATAAAAATTATTGGAACTACCTATCAATCGCTTGATTTAGCAGAAGATAGAGGTCTTTTTTCAAACTTGCTTAAAGAAAATAATATTCCTTATCCTCAATTTGATATTGCAACTACTGCAGATGAAGCTGCTGCCATTGCAGATGTTTTAGATTTTCCAATACTCGTTCGACCATCTTATGTTTTAGGAGGTCAAGGCATGAAGATTGTAATTAATAAGCAAGAATTAGAAGAGCATGTTGTTGATTTATTAAGACAAATGCCTGGAAATAAATTATTATTGGACCATTATCTCGATGGAGCTATTGAAGCTGAAGCAGATGCTATCTGCGATGGAGAAAATGTGTACATCATTGGTATTATGGAGCATATTGAACCTTGTGGAATCCATTCAGGAGATAGTAATGCAACCTTACCGCCATTTAATTTAGGTGAATTTGTTATGCAACAAATAAAAGATCATACTAAAAAAATTGCCCTTTCATTAAATACCGTTGGATTAATCAACATTCAATTTGCTATAAAAGATGATATCGTTTATATTATAGAAGCTAATCCTAGAGCTTCTAGAACGGTGCCATTTATTTCTAAGGCTTATGGAGAACCTTATGTTAATTATGCTACAAAAGTTATGTTGGGAGAGAAAAAGATAACCGATTTCAACTTTAATCCACAGTTAAAAGGTTATGCCATTAAGCAACCCGTTTTCTCTTTTAATAAGTTCCATAATGTGAATAAACAATTAGGTCCAGAAATGAAAAGTACTGGAGAAAGTATTTTATTTATTGATAGTTTAAAAGACGACGATTTCTATAATTTATACTCCAGACGTAAGATGTATCTAAGTAAATAATAATTTTATTCATAAAAACAGGTCTGTTATTTTGTTAATAATTACTACTTTAGCTCAGTAATTAAATTTTTTGATGAGTCTTAAGTGTGTTTTATTGATTGGATGTTTTTTTGCATCTCTTATTGTTTATTCTCAAAATGACATTTTTAATGTTGCACGCTCTGGATCTGTAGAAGAGGTTAAAGCTTTAATGGCTATTAATTCTGATACTATTAATTCTGTAAACGATAAAGGGTTTATGCCTTTAACTTTAGCCTGCTATAATGGAAATGAAGCTGTTGCTTTGTTTCTAATAAAACAGGTGAAAGATATTAATGGAGACAGTAAGTATGGTACGCCTTTAATGGCTACTGTTTTTAGAAATCACGTACCATTAACTAAAGTTTTGTTGGAACATGGAGCAAACCCTAATATTTCCGATGTTAATAACACCACACCTTTACATTACGCAGTTTTAAATAAAAATGAAACTATTATTGCGTTATTAATTGATGCAAAAGCAGATAGCTCTTTAAAAGATAGTCGAGATAAAACAGCTTTAGATTATGCATTAATGGATTCAAATACCACAATTATTGAACTTTTGGTACAAAAATAAAATATATGAAAAAAATTACTTTTTCCCTATTAACTATTTTAATAACTTCCTTTTCTTATAGTCAAACATATACTACAGGACTTGTAGAATTTATCAATGATGGCGATTATTTTTACTCTGCTCAAATAGATGTTAACCCTTCACTTGTAACACTAACCCTTAATGGTCCCGATAATAAATATCTGGGCTTAGGATTTGATAATATGAGTATGACTTCCGGAGGAGATGTAGTTATATGGTTAAATGATGGCACATTTAAACTTACCGATAGATCCTTTTTAGGAATTGGCGCAGAACCCGTTTTAGATGCACAACAAGATTGGACTATAGTTTCCAATACGACAACTGATGGTCAAAGGAATATTGTGGCTACAAGGTTGCCAGATACCGGAAATCCAGATGATTATGTTTTTTCTACTACCGCTACTTCTATAGATTTGGTTTGGTCTTTCGAAGCTAGTTCTACTTATTCATTAGGTTGGCATGGCGATACTAGAGGAGCTACAAGGCAGTCTTTTGTTTTAGGTACCTCTAATTTTAATATGCCAGATTTAACTGTTTATCCTAATCCGGGAAAAACACGTTTAAATATTAACTTATCAGTTTTAGATAAAGCGACAACCATTGAAGTATATGACATTCTTGGAAATAAAACATATGCTAATACCTTAAATTCTCTAACAAACTCTATTAATGTGTCTAATTGGCATTCTGGGGTATATTTAGTGAGAATTTCTCAAGATAACCAAGTAGTAACAAAACGTTTTGTAAAACAATAAAATACTTTTTTAAACGTATATATAAACTATCAATAAATTTGATGGTTTTTTGTTTATATCAATTTAAGAAAGAGTATTCCAGTAAGAATGGCAATTCCAAAGCTAATTAGCGTTCCTATTAAAATATATTCGGTTAACTTTCTATGCTTACTTTCTTTTAAATCTCCAAACCTAAATACCGACTTTGCTGTTATTAAAAATCCAACAGCTTCCCAATGATCTGAAATTATAAATATAAACACCAACAAGCGCTCTAACATCCCAATATATCTACCGGCATCTTTTAAAGACTCGTTGCCAGTTGTTAACTTATCAATGTTCCATTTGCTAAAAATAGTCATCATGATTATAGAAACAGGCTGGGTTAGAAAAAGCACACAGGTAAGAAGCAGTACATTTGTTTCCGTAAAAATGGTCGAGACTTCAAGACTGTTATCTGTAAAGAGGAAGTACGCCACAAAAATCATGATTATATGAAGCAATTGGTCTAAAAAGAACCATAAACGCTTTGTTTTTTTCTTCTGAAATTTTAGTTTTAAAACATCTATTATAAAGTGAGAAATAGTGATAGTTAGAATAATTGGCCATAATGTAATATCCCAAAGCAAGAGTATTAATAAAACAAAATGAATGGCAATATGAATATATAAAGCGGGAGATTTTAGTTTTAATCTCTCTTTCTGTTTTATCGATTTTTTAGTCTGAAAAACAAAGTCGCCAATTAAATGTGCCAAAAAAAGCTTGATTAAAAGCATCATAATTCTTCTGTTATTTTTTGTTGATACATCCTGTTCAATTCTAGAATTTCGTCCAAATTAGCTCGTTTTTGTCTTCTGCTAATGGTATTCTGATTAATTCCTAAAAGTTTACCTAAGTCTTCTTGAATGGCATTAGGATTTTCTAAGCTTAATTTGACAATTTCGGCAGAATTCACCGTCCAGCTATCCATGCTTAATAAAGCTAATCTAAAATAAAGATTTAGCTCCTTGTTTAACTGTTTGTTAGAGGTTTTTATTTTGAGATTCTGTTTCTCTTTTTTTAAAGTTTCTAAAGTTTCCCCTGAATGTTGAAATGCTTCACCCTGAGATTCTGTAATCTGTTTTCCAGAATATGTCTTAGATCCAATGCCAATGGCAAGTCTAACATCTAACTCTTTAATAGTTTTTATGCTAGCTTTAAGATAGATGGCAGCTTCAAAACTTTTATTAATATCCTTTATTTCTATTTGAAAACTATCTCCTCTGTAAATTTCCCATAAAGACTTGTCTGCTTCTATAGTGGTCAAGGCAGATTTTAAGGTCTGTAGCCAAAGCTCCGGATTGTTTACACTTCGAGACTTTATGATGTCTCCTGTTATTACACTTGTCATTTCTTCTAATTAATTGCATTCTAATATTATCACCTTATTACATGATAATATTAATTATCACGTTATTAAAGGATATTGTCAAATATCACCTTATTAAGTGATAATAAAGATAGTTCGTTTTATGGTAAATGCAAATATATTTTAAAGAAAATTAAATATTTGTTCTTAAAACCAAAGGAATAGAAGTGTTTATAATTCCACTTTTACCTTATATGGTTCTAGTACATGCAGGTAATCTGTTGCTGAGAAAGTCTTTTGATTAAACTCTTTATGTCTTGAGTTTTTAGTTTTTATAAGTTCAATAGCTTTTAAAAAACGTCTAATTTCAACTTGAGTCGTTAAAATTAATCCAGGAACTGAAACAGATTTATTATCATCACTCTTTGCCACCATTGTAAAATACGATGAGTTGCAATGCTTAACTTTTCCTGTTATAATATTTTCCGAAATCACGCGAATTCCAACCACCATAGATGTGTTTCCAACGTAATTTATAGAAGCTTTCATAGTTAATAATTCTCCAATTTCTATAGGATTTAAAAAATCTACCGTATCTACAGAAGCTGTCACACAATAGGCTTCCGAATGTTTGGATGCGCAAGCAAAAGCAATTTGATCCATTAAATTAAGAAGATACCCTCCATGTATTTTTCCATTAAAATTGGAGTGGGAGGGTTTCATTAATTCAGAAATGGAAATTCGGGAATATGCTGCTGGTTTAAAAGTATCTCTCATTTAAAAGCGTCTGTTATTACGTTCGGTATCTTCTTCAACTTTGGTTATAAAAAACTTTGTGTCTCCTAACCAAAATATCTTATTATAACGTTCAAAATAGTGAAGTTTTACGTATTTACCTTGATAATCCTTTAAATTTTGAATGACCTCCTTTTCTTTGTCTTGTACAGAGAACTCAAACAGTTGTCCTTCCGAAACTCCCTGGCTTATTTCTCCTTCCCAGGTTTTTATTATAACACCTTTGTTGCTAAACTTAACTAATTCTCCGGCTCTAATTCCTTTACTATAGGTAGCAAAATAAATAAAGGCAGCATAAGCAGCTAAAACCAATATAAATACGACTAAAAATTTAATAAGAAATTTTTTCATAATGTTATCGTTTTTCTACTCTTCGTCATCTTGAATTTGAGCACGTTTTATTATAGCTTCCGGAAGTGATTTTTTTGCTTTAGCTCCCATTTTTTTTAGTTTTTCAACACGGCCAATAATGTTTCCTCTTCCTTCAACCAATTTATTCATGGCTGCCGAATAATCCGTTTTTGCAGCATCAATTTTTTTGCCAACCCCGGTTAAATCAATTACCAGGCCTTCAAATTTATCATAAAGTGCCCCAGCTTGTTTGGCAATCTCTAAGGCATTTCTTTGTTGTTTTTCGTTATTCCACATGGTATCAACAGTACGTAAAGTAGCTAATAAAGTGGCTGGAGTTACAATAACAATATTTTTCTCAAAAGCTTTATTGTAAAGCGTATTATCTTCGTTTATAGCCACAGCAAATGCAGGTTCAATAGGTATAAACATCAGGACGAAATCAGGAGATTCTATATCGTATAAATCCTCGTATTTCTTTTCAGAAAGCTGATCCACATGCCTCTTAATAGAGTTTACATGCGCCTTTAACCACAAAGCTCTTTCGTCATCTTCAGCATTTACCAGGCGTTCGTAATCTGTTAACGATACTTTACTATCAATAATCATGCGCTTATTATCTGGCAAGTGTAAAACCACATCTGGAAGTACGCGAGAACCATCTTCGCGGGTAAAGCTTTGTTGTACAAAATACTCGCGATCTTTTTCTAAGCCTGATTTTTCAAGAACACGTTCTAGCACCAATTCTCCCCAATTTCCTTGCATTTTACTATCGCCTTTTAAAGCTCTGGTAAGGTTGGTGGCTTCTTTAGTCATTTGCTGATTTAAGTCTTTTAAGCCTAATAATTGCTCTTTTAAAGCAGAATGCATGCTAATGCTTTCCTTTTGAGTGTCTTCAACTTTCTTTTCAAAAACTTGAATTTTTTCTTGTAGTGGGTTTAATATTTGTTTGATATTTTCTTTATTCTGAAGTGTAAATTTTTCAGATTTTTCATCTAAAATCTTTGTAGCTAGAAGTTCAAAATCTTTGCGTAATTGCTCTTGTTGGAGTGCAATTTCTTCATCGCGTTTTAAAAGTTGCTTCTCTAAATTTTCGTATTCGGTATTGCGTTTGGTTAATTCAGAATTTAATAAGTCTTTCTCGTTGCGAATGTCATTGCGTTCAACTTCAATCTTAGAAATTGTGGTTTTTAAATCGGTTATAGCTAGGTTTAATTGATTCTGACGTTCTTCGAGTGTGCTTTTTTCACCTTTAGTTTTAAGTTTTGTAAAAGCCATACCAAGATAGGCACCAATACCACCAGCAATAAGAATGGCTACAATGAGAATAAGGTTATCGGTCATAATTTTTTATATGTATTAGTGTAAAAGTAAGAAATTATAAGAACTATAATTTTTTGATTATAAATCTTTTTTAACATTTGAAAAATCGTACTTCTTCATTGTATTTTGAAGTATTTTCCAATGATTGCGTAATTGTCTTTTTATTTCTGGAGCCTCCATTTCATCTGAAGCCCTATAAGCATATCTTAAATAATTACCTCTAAATTTTCTTTCAAAATATTTGGTCTTTGCTTTTCTATTAATAAAAACTGTTCTTTTTGTAGGGAGCATTCTTGATTTCTCTCCTTTATAACTAAAAAGTCTGTATAACTTTCTTTTAAAAATTGGAGCCTCATCTAAAAGATGTTTTTCTTTTATTGTTTCAACTCTTTTATGTTTTCGTTTAACCGTTTGCTTCATTTCTCTATAAAACTTAGCAAGGTTTTTAGATTTAATTAAAGTTTGATAACCGTAAAATTCAAAGCCCAAATAGTTTAAAGGAATGTTCTCTTTTAAACTTCTGTCATTTTCGATTTTATAGCATTGTAGCTTTCTTTTGTTGAACTTAAATAATGTTCTTTCAGTTTTTTCTATTGATACTTTTAGTTTATTTTCAATAATCTCTTTTTCAACAAAATCTTCCACTAGTTTAATTTGACTTTCATCACATAGCATTACTATATCATCAGAATATCTTCTATAAAAAACGTTGTATTTTTGCACTAATTCTTTAACAACTGCTTTATCAAAATCTAGCATGTAGATATTAGCCAAAATAGCACTAATAGGTAGACCTTGTGGAATTCCCATTAACATACCTGATTCATCTTTCTTTTGATTTTTATGAATAATTATGTCAGAGTCAATTAAATCTTTTATACTATTAAAAAACGTGTATTTACCTTCTTTTTTTAGTTGAGATAATTCTTTTTCATCGAAATGACAATTTTTAGTTTTCAGATCTTTCAGTCTTACGTAAGAAAATCTTGTAGTTGCTTTAAATAGATTAAAATGATCTTTTGGTAAGGTTTTGTTACCTAATACTTTTGCCCACGCTAATTTTAGTTTTTTATGATTAAGACTAGGAAAGAAGTTTTCAATGTCTAAAACTAATGCAACACAATTTTCCCTTCGTTTTATTTCATTAAATACCTCTTTAGCAAAATGAACATTGTTTTTAAATTTTAGCTTATCATCAGTTTCAATTTGTCTGTAAGCAGTTATAGAGTTAGAAAGCACAGAGTTTTGTTGTAAGTGTGCTTCGTATTGAGGTGTAATAACTTGCTGTGTGTAATAAGAGTAAATATGAGCGTCTATATGTGTTGCATAGAGTATTTCTCTAATTTTTGTATTTGAGACGACCTTTCCATTTTTATTTTTTTTATGTGATCGCCTTTCGAAACCATTAAAGTCAGATAATTTATAGCGTCTTTGTTTTATTTCTTTAAAAATTAATGGAGAAAAGGAATGCTGGGAAATTTTTTTTTGATTGGCAACATAGCGTTTTACATTTTTTCTAATAGCCATTGGTGTCTTATTAGTAAAATGGGGATAACCTCTGTCTTTAAACCAATCTTTTTGTTTTCTCATATTAAAATAAAAGTAAGAGAAGTTCTCGCACGTATTTATAACAGAATAAAACTTACACCTTAATAAAGGATTGAACCATTAGCCAAATTCTCGACTCACGCTGACCTTGTACGTACCTTTGCAAATAGATGCACAGGTGTTAAATATAATCCTAATAGCAATACAAATGATTGAAATAATCAAATACTTCTGGGTGAAGTCCCTAAAGCTTTATAAATTACTTGAATTAATACTTATGTTTCTTTCAATAAACACATATTTATCGATAAATGTTTGTTTATTTAAAGAAATTTACAACTTTCCTAATCGCCATATTTATTATCCCTTTTAATTAAAAAAGGTCGGATTAAGTGATTGATTTAAAAATCAATACAGCAGTTCAACAAATGTTTTATCCCTTTTATCTAAAGAACTTCCTTACTTTGATGTAAATATAGCATTATTCCTATATTTAAGAAAAAGAAATATTAGAATGAGCTTAAAGAATCGATTTGGAATAGGAGATATAGTTACTTTTAAAACACATCCATTATTATATGATAGGTTTATAAAAGGTGATGGAAAATTGGTGCCGCCATTTATGGTAGTAAAAGAAGTGTACTTTGAAGATAAAAAAAAGAAAGTAGTAGATACTAATAATGGTAAAACTATAGGGGAACGAATAAAATATACATGTTTGTTTTTTGATGATAATAAAAGCGAATTCAATGAAGTAATTGTTTATGAATCCATGCTAATGGGTTTTGAAAAATTTTATATTTCTAGGATGGATGGAGAAAAAAATGAAGAGGATTCTGATTATGAAAGTGTAATAGATGAAGTTTGTAAGTATAAAGATTCTAGTTATAAATATGGAAACATTGTATATTTTAAAACAAAAAAACTTGAAATTCTTAAAAAAAGAAGTTCTGTTAAAAATGAATCAATAAAAAAAGAAAATGATGAGCCGATTATTGAAAAAAGAGAAACTTTTCAATATGTTGTTAATTATTCAACACCAGAGTTTGTTTTATGTGGCTATAAAGAAGAATTAGGAGAAGATTTATTTTATCCAAATGGAAATAAGAAAAAAATAATTTCCAAAATACTATATAAGGTAAAATGGTTTAATTCTCATCAAATGAAATTTAGTGAACAATATTTACCAATGAAAAGCTTAATAGATGTCCAACCATTTATAACTTTAGTCCCACATAATCTTGAACTAGATAAAAAAGATTTAAAATCTTAAATATTTAATTTGAGATATAAATCAAGTTTAGCATGAAAAAATCATTTCTTCACCCTAAAACTCCCAGTTGTTTCATCGAAAACAATTAAATCTTTGGGAAAAAGCGTATTAAAAGTTCCTTCTGAAATTAAATTACAAGGTTGATCTGTAACCACTTTTTCGGGAGTCATAACTATCATTTTATCGCAGAGCTGAATAGCTAAATCTATTTCATGCGAAGAAAATAGGATGGTTTTCCCTGTCTCTTTCACTAATTTTTGAAGCAATTTTAAAATATAAGCTTTGTGGTACATATCTAGATGCGTGGTTGGCTCATCGAGAATAATTAAATCTGTATCTTGAGCTAAAGCACGAGCAATCAATACTTTTTGAAGTTGCCCATCGCTTAATTCAAAACATTTTTTATGCTTTAAAGTTTCAATATTTGTGTGAACTAAAGCCTGATTAACAATGTTGATGTCTTCGGTAGTTAAATTCCCAACCCAATTGGTGTATGGATGTCTTCCTAATGCCACCAGTTCGAAAACCGATAAGTTTTTTGAAGCAATGGGATCTGTTAAAACCAGACTCATGGATTTTGCAAGTTCTTCGGAACTGTAGATAGAAAGCAATTTTTCATTGATATAAACATGACCGCTTAACGCATCTTGAACATTTGTTAAAGTTCGTAATAACGTAGATTTACCAATTCCATTGGCACCAACCAAACCAATAAGTTCTCCTTTTTGTAGTTGAATATTGATTTTTGATGCTATTACAGATTCCTTCTTTTTGGTTTTATAACCAATATTAAGGTTTTCTGTTTCTAGAATGATATGTTCTTTGTTTTCTGACACTAATTCAGTCTTAATCTATAATTTAAAAAATCATTTTACGTTTTCTTACCAATAGCCAAATAACTACCGGAGCTCCAATTAAAGAGGTAATGGCATTTATAGGTAAGGTATAATCGCTTGCTGGTACTTGTGCAATAATATCGCAAATTAGCATGATAATAGCCCCAAATAAAAACACTGCCGGTAATAATATTTTATGATTGGAGGTATTAAAAACTTGTCTTGTAATATGTGGAATTGCCAAACCTATAAAAGCAATAGGTCCGGCAAAAGCCGTGATAGTTCCTGCTAATAAACTAGTTGCTATAATAATTATAAAACGACTTTGTTTGATGTTTAATCCCAGACTTTTTGCATAGTTTTCTCCTAAAAGTAAGGTGTTTAGACCTTTTATGGAGATGATGCTTAGACAAATTCCGAAGCTATAAATAATAAAAAATATAAGGAGTTCGCTCCAAGATAGATTTCCTAAACTTCCAAAGCCCCAAAAAATGTATTGTTGTAATTGTTCGGCAGAACTAAAATAGGAAAGGACACTTACCACTGCAGCCGTAATGCTTCCAAACATGAGTCCGATAATTAAAATAGCCATGGTGTCTTTTACTCTAGATGAAACCACTAAAACAGCAAGTAATACTAAAAAACTGCCTAAGCTGGCAGCAATAACAATACTCCATTTAGAGATTAATAAAGAGGCAAAAACACCACCAAATATACCAGCGCCTAATATAACTAATGCGACTCCTAAACTAGCTCCAGAACTAATACCCAACACAAATGGTCCGGCTAAGGGGTTTCGGAATAAGGTTTGCATTAATAAGCCTGAAATTCCTAAACCAGAGCCCACCAAAATTGCTGCTAATGCTTTTGGAAGTCTGTAATCCTGAATAATGTATGACCAAGATTCATGTTCTAAGGTTCCAAAGAAACTTTTAAAAATAGCCCAATTTGGAATGGAAACAGAACCCAAACTAATATTCATAAAAAAACATATAATCAATAAAATGATTAATGCTATAAAAGAAAAAGTATATGTATTTGTTTTTGGCAATTACTCTAAAGGTTTAAAAAAATAGGGTGTGTAATTTTCTAATAGTTCTGGATGACAAACTTTAATAATGTCTTTTAAAACTAAATCTGGTCTGGCGATACCCAATTCGTAATACAAAACGCCTCCGGTAGCTCCTTTTGTATTGGCAAAAGTGTACATGTTTTTATTTTTAAAGGCTTCAAATTTTGTATAATGCGGATTGGCTTTTTCTAGTGCTTCATAAGAAGTGTAATACGATGGGTTGATCCATAATTGCGCATTCTTGGCTTTTTCAAAAACCACTTCAAAGTTTAAAGATAAACTGCCAACGCCTTCAGTTTCACTCCATAGATAATCTACATGAGCATCTTTTAAAATCTGAGCTTCGGTACTTGTGCCATTTGGCAAATACCACATGTCTTTGTGCATGGCACCACTTAAAACGGAGGGCTTGTTTTTTGCGTCTGAAGCTAAAGCTTTTGCCTCTAAATAATTTTTTTCAATAGTATTATAAATAGAATCAGCTTCTGTTCTTTTATTATATAACACACCAAAAAACTTGATCCATTCGGCTTTTGCTAAGGGAGAGTGTTCCACCCAGTCGCCATTATAAATCACAGGAATTCCAGCTTTTTTAATATTATCGAAAGATTTATTGTTATTGTCCATGCCAAAGCCAATAACAACATCCGGACGTATTTCTAATAAAACTTCGGTATTTATACCTTCGTTTTTACCCAATTCTCTAATGGAATCATTATCAACTCTGGCTCTTGTTTTTTCTGAAGAAATATAGTCGGTACCAGGAAAACCTATAAGCGTATTTTCTACTTCTAAAAGTTCTAAAGCTGGAATATGCGTGGTGGAAGTAACCACCATTTTTTCAATAGGAACAGTAATTATACCATCGAAATTATCTTTGTTTAAGGTGACTTTTGAAGCCATGTTTTTATGCACCAAAGCATAATGATATGTTTTTTTAGATTCTGGCCAAGGACTTTTTATAATTAAGCTCGTAAAATTCTCGTGGTGTTTTATCTCGAAACCTTTGGCATGGGCTAATTCTGTCTTTGCCACATCTAGTTTTAGAGAAGGACGGGTTTCTTTGTCTTTGCAATTAAAAAGTAGAAAAAAAAGACCAATTAAAAAATATCTAGAAATCATAATTTATGTAACATTTGTAACTTTCTAAGAATGTCAAAGTTTTAAATTTGTAAAAACTAAAACCATGAGAGACGGGTCAAATTTAACAATATATATAGTAGCAGGAATAATAATCTTCCATTTTTTAGTTGGCTTCGTTTATCTTATCTACAAACTCAATAAGAAAAAATAATTTTCTAAAGTTCTTTGAGTAATTCATTTTTATTAATCTATTTTTGCAAAGAATTTTGGTTCGACTATATAGTCGATTAAAAGGGAATCAAGTGAAAAGATTGATGCTTGTTAAAAAGCGATTGTTGAATTATGTGGTGTAGTTCATAAAATCAAAAACCAATATGTGTTAATCTTCATTCTTGGACTGTTCCCGCAACTGTAAGTTTATACGTCTTAATTAAACGTATCTCATTTTAGAGAGGCTATTACTTCAATAACCACTGGTTTATAAAAGCTGGGAAGGTTCAATAGCATAAAACAAGTCAGGAGACCTGCCATGATTATCAACTTAAATTAAAAGTTTTCGGGAAAAGAACTTTAAGGATATGAAACAGGTTTTTAGCTTTTTTCTGGTTTTACATATAGGTGTTGTGGCATGGTCGCAGTCGCCTCTGGACTCTATACAACAACTTGACGAAATTGTTTTAAAATCTGATAGCTATCTACAAACGTTTTCAGATACGCAGCTCACAAGTGTTTTAAAAGATAGTGTTTTAACAAGAAGCGCTTCATCTTTAACACAACTGCTCAATAATAATGGTTCTATTTACTTTAAGGAAAATGGTTTAGGTATGGTGTCGTCTCCATCTTTTAGAGGGACAACTGCGCAGCAAACAGCCGTTATTTGGAATGGGATTAATATTAATTCACAATTTAATGGGCAAACAGATTTTAATACCATTAATATTAGAAACTTCAATAATATTACAGTTAGAAGTGGAGGTGGCTCTGTGCTCTATGGAAGTGGTGCTATTGGTGGTTCGGTACATTTAAATAATAATCTGAAATTTAATTCTGGTTTCCAAAACAAACTTTACGCTAGTTATGGAAGCTTTAATACATTAGATCTTAGCTATAATGGAAGCATGTCTACAGATAAATTTTCTGTTGAAATAGGCTTAAGTAGAACAAGTTCCTCAAACGATTATCCGTACGTAGACAGCGATAAAACTAATTTAAATGGTCAATTTTATAATGCTACATTTTCTGCAAATGTTGGTTACAAAATAAATAATAAGAATGTTGTAAAGTTGTACAGTTATTTGTTTGATTCCGACCGTCATTTTTCTTTAATTTTTCCTTCGGAAACTCCTACAAAATATCAAGATTTTAATACTAGAAACCTTTTAGAATGGCAAGGTTTTTATGGGAGGTTTATTTCCACCATGAGCCTGGCACATATAACAGAAAAATATAAATACTTCCCGAATATAGAAAAGGAGAACTTTAGTTTTGGAGAGGCAAAATCGTTTATAGGAAAGTATCAGTTAGACTATAAGATTCTTAAAAATGCTAGTTTACAAGGTGTTATGGATCTAAAAACTACCACGGGAGAAGGCTCTGATATTGCTAAAAATGAACGAACTATTTCTAGTTTCAGTTTATTGTTTAAGCAAACCTTTAATAAGTTTTTATACGAAGCCAGTCTTAGAAAAGAACTTACTAATAATTATGAAAGTCCTTTGCTGTATAGTCTGGGATTGCAATATCGTGTAACTCCCAACTATCGTATCAATATTAATGGTTCTAAAAATTTTAGAATACCTACATACAACGATTTGTATTGGTTTGGAAGTGGAAACTTGGAGTTAAACCCAGAAACATCCTACCAGATAGAACTAGGAAATGAATTAACGTTTAACAAATTGTCTTTTTCTGTGGTAGCGTATTATAACGACATTAAAAATATGATTCGTTGGCTTCCTAACGGAAGTATATGGACACCTATAAATACCGATCAGGTTTTAAGTTACGGACTTGAAGCTAAATTTCAGTTTGAACAACAATTTCAAGCTCATAAAATATCTTTAAGTAGCACCTATGCTTATACCGTGTCTGAGAATAAAGAAACCAAAAAGCAGCTAATTTATGTGCCTTACCATAAAGCTACGGCTTCCCTGAATTATCAATACAAACGTGTGTCTGCATATTACCAAATGTTATATGTGGGAGAAGTGTTTACATTATCAGACAATAATCCTAAATATATTTTGGATGCTTATTTATTATCGAATGCTGGAGCGGAATATGCCTTTGGAAAACACCTTAATTACACTGTAGGAATTCAATTTGAGAATCTTTTTAATGTCAATTACCAGGCAGTAGTAAATAGATATATGCCTGGAAATAATTATAACTTTTATATAAACCTTAATTTTTAAAAAAAATGAAAAACGTATTTAAATTTTTAACTTTAGTCTTAGTATTTGGTTTTCTAACCACGTCTTGTAGTGACGACGATGACAATTTTGTGAATCCTCCAGTTGCTTTAGGCGATTATGAGAATGGAATTTTTGTAAGTGCAGAAGGTGGTACACTTTCAGGTTCGGTGTCTTTTATTTCTAATGACTTTTCTAATGCAGAAACCAATGTATTTTTTAATGTCAATGCTGAAGAATTAGGAACTTATGTGCAATCTATGGGAATTAATGACAATAATGCCTATGTGGTTGTTGACAACAATAATATCCATGTAGTAAATAGATATAGTTTTATAAAAGAAGCAACAATTTCTGCTGGGTTGGAACTACCAAGATTTATAGCTTTTGCTGGAGGAAATGGTTATGTAACAAATTGGGGAGATCCTACAGATTCTACAGATGATTTTATTGCAGTTGTAGATCTAGCAACCAATGCGGTAATTGATACTATCCCGGTAGAAGAAGGACCGGAGCAAATACTAAGTGTTGGAAATAAGTTATATGTATCTCATAAAGGAGGATATGGCTCTAATAATATAGTTTCTGTAATTAATGTGTCAAATGCTGATGTTTCTACTATTCTAGTTAATGATGTTCCAGATGAAATGATTATTAATAATAGTGGACAATTAGTAGTTTTATGTGAAGGCAAAGCTGCTTGGACAGGTGATGAAACCCCTGCGTCTATTTCTAAAATAGATTTATCGTCCAATACAGTTGTGGAAACTCTGACTTTTGCCAATGGCGTACATCCAAGCGTTATGGGATATACAAACGGAAAAGTATATTACCAGTCTGGAAATGAGATTTTTGAGTTAAGCGACTCTGCCAGTTCATTGCCTAGTACATCAATAATTAACTTAGGTGCAATTTCCCCTTATGGAATGTCTGTGAAAGATGATAAATTATATGTTACAGATGCCAAAGACTTTGTGTCTTTAAGCGACTTAATTGTTTACGATTTAAACACGAAATCTGTAATTCATACTTTTGAAGTAGGACTGATCGCTTCAAAAATTTATTTTAATTAGTTTTTTGTTCGATATTAAAGTATCGGGTTTTTACTGAAATATAAAATTTAGTAAAACATTTTATTTGTATTAGATGCCGCTATATCCTTAATCTCCAATTAAGATTAGTGGCATTTTTTTATGGTTATCCAAGTAAATCGCAAAACCAAAACCCTGAAGCAGCATCTATAGAATTCGGTTTTGGATATTCGCGATAGGTTTTTTCTCCCACTTCAAATTCTATAGGATTTTTGAATATAGGACCATCAAAACAAAAAGTATGGAATTCGCCATTTTCGCCACACGGATCAACTTCTTCTGGAAGGGAAGCAATTAAATCTTCGTCCAACGTTCTTCCTACAAAATCTTCCGAAAAATGTTTTGAATCCGCACAAACTACAACGGCTTTAAAACCTAAATCAAGAAACTCTTGCATTAATTCGCTTGTATTTCGTTGCCAAAGTGGAAACGCCGTTTTTATCCCTTGATTTCCTAATTGTTTTTCACGATATTGTTTTAAATCTTCTAATAAAATATCGCCAAACGCCCCATAACTATAATCATCTTTTTTAAGTTGATTTGTAGCTTTGGTCATAATACGGTTGTAATCCTCCATACTAGGTTGTTCTGGAAGTTTTATTAGCGAAAGAGGAATTCCTAAAGCTGCAACCTGTTTTTTCAATAAGGAAATTCTTATTCCATGCATGGATACCCGATTAAAAGCGCTGTTTACGGTTGTTACTAGTTTATCAACACTAAAACCTTTATCTTGTAATAAGTAATAAAGTGCCAGGGCAGAATCTTTTCCAGTACTCCAATTAAAGTAGGTTTTGTAAGCTGTCATAAATTAAAATACAGTAGAAATTATTCATTTCTAATCAATATACATTCTGTTTTTGGTTAAAGTGAAATCTTTACTGTCTCCAATAACTTCTGTAGAATTTAATGGCTGCATAGACATTCGTCCACCATCCATAATTTGTTGTAGAGCTAAGGATAATAAAGTTTCGTCTGGATCCCCTAAAACGCCTAAATTTCCATAGCGTTCCTTAGCCTGAATTGTTGGGTAAAGGCCATCGTTATAATCTGTATTCCCAATGGAATTTGCAGTTTTTAAAACCAAAGGCTGCATGGCATAGGTGTGAATGGGATTGATGTTTATACCTCTAAAATCTGGCGAGTCGTAAAGAGTTATAGACGCTTGATATTTTCCTGTAGTACTTGTTCCAATTTGAACAACTTCAATATACGGATTCAAACAATTAATTACCAATTCGCTTGCCGAGGCTGTACTTTTACTAGTTAAAACATATAGTTTTCCTAAACTTAGGCTGTTTAACGAAGTTCCATCATCATTATTGACAAAATTATTTACTAAAGAACCTGGATTTAATTGCGATTGAATCTCACTATTCCATTGATTGGTGTTAAAAACTTGCCCTGTAAATTGTCCAGTAATCATGCTGGATAATAAAATAGCAGTATTGACCGAGCCTCCGGAATTATAACGTAAATCCAAAACCAAATTCTGTATGTTTTGAGATTGGAAATATCCAAAGGCATCGTTTAGTTGGTTATCAAAATCTCTTGTAAAACCGTTATACATTAAATAACCTACGTTTTGGTTGGCTACTTCTAGTACTTGTTTGATAAAAATAGGGTTTTCGGTGTAAGGTGATTTTGTTAAGTTAATGCTTTGGTTTGTGGGTTCAATGGAATCATCATCAGTTTCTGTAGTGCCATTATCGTTGTAAATAGCTAAATTTATAGTGTAATTATTCGGTCTTAATAAGTCTCTGTAATTATTCACATTCAGAGAAACGCCATTTACGGCATGGAAAATATCGCCACGCTTTAAACCTTTACTTTCTGCATCAGTATTCGGTAATACATAACGTACATATCCAAAAACGTCAGAACTGGTACTTGAAAAACGGACTAAGCCAAACTCCATGCCGTTGTTATAAGTCGTTCCGTTAAGCTGTTGTTGTAACTCAATATAATTATCTGTTATCCAACTAAATCTATCAATAGTTTGTCTTTGGTAGATGAGACTTTCAAATAAACCTTCAGGAGAAGAAAAACTGTTTAAATAACTGTCATATTCAGATTCTGTAAATCTGTCGTTTGCTAAATTTGGTACATCATCTTTATATAAATAATAGGTATTTAAGCCTTTCCAAACAAAATTGTTTAAGTCTCTGGTTGAAACAGGATTGTCGTCTAAATCTTCAAAACACCCAACTGAAATGAAGGATATTAAGAATAATAAGCTAAGTATTTTTAATTGTTTGATTTTCATATAAGAACTTTTTCTTCCGAAGAATAGGAATAAAAGTACTTACTTTATCTTAGACAAAAAATTTTTTGTAACAAAACAACAAATGTATCGTCGTAATAATAAGCAGGCATAAACCAACTGTTTAAAACCAAACAAAACTATGACACAGGCAGAATTTTTAAATATAGTCATGCCTTTTAAAGATAAAGTCTTTCGTTTAGCAAAGCGCTTATTAGTTTCTAAAGAAGAAGCTGAAGATGCAACTCAAGAGATTTTGTTGAAACTGTGGAATAATAAAACAAAGATTGAAGAATATAAAAATGTGGAAGCATTTTCTATGACGATGACCAAGAATTTTTGTTTGGATAAATTAAAGTCCAAACATGCACAAAACTTAAAAATTGTACATAGTAATTATCAAGACAAAAATACGTCTTTACAAAAACAGGTTGAATTAAACGATAGTGTAGATTGGGTAGCAAGAATTATTGAGAATTTACCCGAACAGCAAAAAATGGTTATTCAATTAAGAGATATAGAACAATATGATTTGGATGAAATTGCCAAAATGTTAGACATGAAAAATACGGCAGTAAGAGTGGCTTTGTCCAGAGCAAGAAAATCAATTAGAGAACAATTAACTAAAACACATAGCTATGGAGCTAAATAATATAGAAAACTTACTTGAAAAGTACGAAAACGGCGAAACATCTTTAAAAGAGGAGCAAGAGTTAAAAAACTATTTTTCTCAAGAAACTGTTGCAGCACATTTAGAGATGTACAAACCTATGTTTACTTACTTTACGGTAAACCAAAACGAAACCTTTACTAAAACCGTTCCATTAAAATCTAAGAAAACTATAAGTTATAAGTGGATTTCGGTAGCAGCAGTAGCAGTTCTTTTATTAGGAGTTTTTTTTAATACATCTATCCTTCAACAAGAAGATGATTTAGGAACTTTCGACGATCCAATGATGGCCTATAACGAAGTAGTTAAATCTTTAGAATTAATTTCTAACAGCATAAATAAAGGAACCGAAAAACTAAGTTATCTAGGTCAAATAGATTCCGGAATGTCTAAAGTAACCTACTTGGATGAGATGGAAAATAAAACAAAAATAATCTTTAAATAAACCCTTAAAAACAAATAAAATGAAAACTATAAATAAATTAAAAACAAGAAAAATGAAAAATAAAGCAATTCTCTTTTTAATGGCAATTATGTTATTGCCATTAACATCTATGGCGCAGGATATTTTCTCAAAATACAGCGATAATCCAGATGTAACCTATGTGTCTATTAAACCAAAAATGTTTCAAATGTTAGCGAAAATGGATATCAATTCCGACGATCCGGAAGCACAAGAATATATTAATATGGTAAATAGTATTACCAGCTTTAAAGTTATTACAACAGGTAACAAATCTATCTCTGGAGATGTGTCAAAATGGGTGCAATCTCGTAAAAATGCTTTGGAAGAATTAATGGAAGTAAAAGATAATGGTGTTAATATGACCTTTTATGTAAAGCAAGGAAGAGACGAAGATCACGTAAGCGAATTCCTGATGTTTGTAGATGGTTTAAGCGCTGTTACTAAAGATATGGAAGTAAATATGAATGGTGAAAAACGTGAGTTTGAAACGGTAGTTGTGTCTTTAACAGGAGATATCGATTTAAACCAAATCTCTAAACTTACCAAGAAAATGAATATTCAGGGTAGTGAGCATTTAGATAAGAAAAACAAAAAGTAAAACTTATGAATTCTTCAATTAAAACAACACTATTCAGCTTACTAGCACTCATCATGCTAGTAAGTTGTAATAATGGTGAGTCTCTACAGACATACTTTGTAGATCATCAAGAAACTCCGGATTTTATTTCAGCCGATATTCCTACAACTATTGTAGAATTAGATGAAACTTCTTTAACTGAAGAGCAGAAGGAAGCTTATAAGTCTGTAAAAAGACTCAACTTTTTAGGATTTAAAATTACGGATAGCAATCAAGATGTTTACATTCAAGAGCTTGCTAAAGTAAAATCCATTTTAAGTAATAAAAAATATATTGAACTTATTGAGTTTAATGATAAAGCTGCTAAAATAGTTGTTAAATATATTGGAGACGATGATGCTGCAGATGAGTTTATTGTATTCTCCAGCTCCAAAGATATGGGCTTTGGTGTTGTTAGAGTTTTAGGAAATAATATGCGTCCTGAAAAAATGGCAACACTAATTAGTGCCGTTCAAAATTCAGATTTTGATACTTCACAATTTCAAGATATTGCAAATTTCTTTAATTAGAATGGATACTTACAGAATAAAAAAAAGCTTCTTAATTTAGAAGCTTTTTTTTTAGTTGTTGTCTTGAGTGAAAGACGATTTATTTTCATCAGTTTTTTCTATCATGTCACTCTCCTTTTCATAGAGTTGTTTATTCAAAAATAAATTAATTACTACCAATACAAACAAAACTAAAAGTACTAGGATAATAACATAATTATCTAAAATACCTATTATGCCAGAAATAGAAAATCCAAGGATTACCACAGCACATATAATTAACGATTGTCTGTCTGTAAATATCATGCTAAATTCCCGTATAATTTCTAGGTGAGATAGTTTTTAACTCGTTTTTAATTTTATCTGAAACTTCTAAGGTATCAATAAAACTAGAAATAGATTGTTTGTTTATTTTTTCGTTGGTTCTTGTCAATCCTTTTAAGGCTTCGTAAGGATTTGGATACCCTTCACGACGTAAAATAGTTTGAATAGCTTCAGCCACAACAGCCCAATTGTTTTCTAAATCTTCTGCAAATTTGCTTTCGTTTAAAAGCAGTTTCCCCAATCCTTTTAAAGTGGATTTAAACCCAATTAAAGTATGTCCAAAAGGAACACCAACATTACGTAGAACTGTACTGTCTGTTAAATCTCTTTGTAACCTTGAAATAGGAAGTTTAGCAGATAAATGCTCGAAAACAGCATTGGCAATCCCTAAATTTCCTTCGCTATTTTCAAAATCGATAGGATTTACCTTATGTGGCATAGCAGAACTACCAACTTCTCCTGCTTTAATTTTTTGCTTAAAATAATCCATAGACACATAAGTCCAAATGTCTCTATTTAAATCTATTAAAATAGTATTAATGCGTTTTAGGCAGTCAAACAAAGCAGCCATATGGTCGTAATGTTCAATTTGCGTTGTAGGAAATGAATGTTGTAACCCTAACTTCCCTTGCACAAAATTTTTGCCAAAAGCTCTCCAATCAATGTTTGGGTAAGCCACTTTATGCGCATTAAAGTTACCTGTGGCTCCACCAAATTTCGAAGCACTTGGAATATCATTTAATAAATTAAATTGCTCCTCAAGTCTAACAACAAACACTTCAATTTCTTTTCCTAAGCGTGTAGGAGAAGCTGGTTGTCCGTGAGTTCTAGCCAACATTGGAATGTTTGCCCAATCTATTGAAAGATCTTTTAATTTTTTATGAAGAATAATATATTCAGGTACATACACATTATTCATAGCTTCCTTAATACTTAAAGGAATGGCTGTGTTGTTGATGTCTTGTGATGTTAATCCGAAATGAATAAACTCTTTATATTCTGAAATGCCTAAAGCATCAAACTTGTCTTTTATAAAATATTCAACAGCCTTTACATCGTGATTTGTTACTTTTTCAATCTCTTTAATGGCAGACGCATCAATAGTTGTAAAATTCTTGTAAATAGCACGTAAATCATTAAATAAATTGGTGTTAAAAGCTTCAAGTTGAGGTAGAGGCTCTTCGCAAAGTGCAATAAAATACTCAATTTCTACTTGTACACGATATTTAATTAAGGCTTCTTCAGAAAAATATGGCGCTAATTCGTTTACTTTATTTCTGTAACGACCATCGATAGGAGAAATAGCATTTAAAGATGTTAAAGACATGTGTTGTGTTGGTTTTTGTGCATTTTAAATTAATTTTCAATGCAAATTTTAAAGATGCAAAGATAATGAAATCATTTTCTATAGTCGATTTAAGATTTGTGAATTTTATGGCTAATGCACTACTTCTTAATCTTTTTTAAAATCTGCCTTGCCCGTGCTTTAAAACCCGAACTCTGTATCTGGTAATCCCGTTCTATAATTATTATTAATTCTGGATGAATCCAATCAAATTCATTTCCAAAGAGGAAAAGTGTGTTCATAGAATATGCTTTGGGTGCTATTTTCTCATCGTTAATCATATAATCAAAACAAGTTTCTACAATTAGCTCTTTGTGTTTATTGGTTAAAATTAATTGTACCTTATTCGCTGTTTTAGAAAAATATGCTTTTGCTAAATACTCACATATTTTTGCAATTGGTCTTACTGCTGGATCTAAATGCACCTTATTAATATTTTCAGTAAATACATCCAAGTAAGGAAGTAGTAATTCTAAGTTGTCGGCGCATACAAACTCTAAGACCCAAGCTGCTCTGCAAGATGTTTTGTCATCTACATCAAATAGAATATCCAGTAAATCAGGAAGTAGTTCTGGTGTGTCTAAAATTAAATTAGCATACTTCAAACGCTTGTCTCGCGTATGATTCACGAAATTTAATTCATTATAAAGTTGGTCTTTAGTCACAAGAAATACTTATTTTTATTTTCTGAAACTATTCAAAAATGAAAACTACAAAAAAAATATTACTAGTAGTGCTAATTGTATTTGTTGTTGCTCAATTTTTTGGTCCTGAAAAGAATGAAGGCGATTTTGTTTCTTTAGAACCTTTTTTATCTGAAACTAATCCGCCAGAAAATATTAAAGCTATTTTAAAAGAAACTTGTTACGATTGCCATTCCAATGTTACAAAGTACCCGTGGTACAGTAGTGTTACGCCAGTAAACTACTGGATGGCAGATCATGTAAAACATGGAAAAAAGCATTTTAATATGTCTAATTGGGAAGGTTTATCGGTTAAAAAGAAGGATCATAAATTTGATGAACTTATAGAGATGATTGAAGAAAAAGAAATGCCTTTACCTTCTTATACATGGACACATCAAGAAGCCAAGCTTTCAGAGTCTCAAATTCAAGATATGGTGGAATGGGCCAAACAAGTGCGGTTTAAGTATAGTTTGATACCAAAGCCAGAATAAAATATTCAAATTTTTCATGTATAAAAACTTACTTATAGTTGGTTACGTTTGGCCAGAGCCTGAAAGTTCAGCTGCTGGAAGTAGAATGTTACAAATAATTGAGTTATTTCAATCTAAAAACTACAACATTACTTTTGCAAGTCCTTGTGCTAAAAACGACAATGCTTTTAATCTAGAAAGTATTCAAGTGACACAAATTCCTATTGAACTGAATAACTCCAGTTTTGATGTTTTTGTTAAGAAATTAAACCCAAATGTGGTTTTATTTGATAGATTTATGATGGAAGAGCAATTTGGTTGGCGCGTGGCTGAACAATGCCCGAATGCGTTAAGAATACTTGATACAGAAGATTTACACGGTTTACGAAAAGGCAGGCAATTGGCATTAAAGGCAAATAAGCCTTTTGGTTTAGAATATTTATTTAATGATACTTCAAAACGAGAAATAGCGAGTATATATAGATGCGATTTAACTTTAATTATTTCTGAAGTTGAAATGGACCTTCTAGAATTAAAGTTTAAAGTGCCCAAAACTATTTTGTGTTATTTGCCTTTTTTATTAGAGAAAATAGCAACTTCTGATATTGAAAAACTCCCGAGATTTGAATCTAGAAAACACTTTATAAGTATTGGAAATTTTCTTCACGAACCTAACTATAATGCCGTTTTATATTTGAAAGAAACTATTTGGCCTTTAATTAGAAAGCAATTACCAAAAGCAGAATTACATGTTTATGGCGCTTATGTTTCTCAAAAAGTAACCCAGTTACACAACGAGAAAACAGGTTTTTTAGTAAAGGGTTTTGCAAAAGATGTTTCAAGCGTTATGCAGATCTCAAAAATATGTTTGGCACCTATTCGGTTTGGAGCTGGATTAAAAGGAAAGTTGGTAGATGCCATGACATATGGAACGCCATGTGTTACTACACGTATTGGAGCAGAAGGCATGTTTGGAGAATTAGATCCTAATGGATTTATTGAAGATGATCCACAAGAGTTTGCAGATAAATGTGTGGCTTTATATATAAATGAAAAACTTTGGATAGAAAAACAGAAAAATGGTTTTAAAATTATCAACCAGCGCTTTCAAAAGGAGCAATTTAACTCTGTGTTTATTGATAGAATTGAAGAAATTATAAAGCATTTGGAGAATCATCGCCTAAGTAATTTTACAGGACAAATGCTTCAACATCAGAGTATGCAAAGTACCAAATATATGAGTAAATGGATTGAGGGAAAGAATAAGTAAACTAGTCTTTTCTCCACTTAATATTACAGCCAATACTCGGTTTTTGTGTATTTGTGTTTTCCTTGTTTTCAAGAATGCAATTTAAAGCATGACGTATGTCTTTTCCATTAACAGGTAGGTTGTTTTCTGGTCTTGAATCGTCTAACTGACCTCTATAAACTAATTTTAAATCTTGATTAAAAACATAGAAATCTGGAGTACATGCAGCTTTGTATGCTTTAGCTACTTCTTGAGACTTATCGTATAAATATGGAAATATAAATCCTTGTTCTATGGCATTTTTCTTCATCATTTCTGGTGAGTCTTGAGGATAATTCTCAACGTCGTTACTAGAAATAGCTATAAAATTAACCCCTTTACTTTTGTAGTCTTTTGCCATCTGACTAATTTCACTATTAATATGTTTTACAAAAGGACAATGATTGCATATAAACATGATAACCGTTGCTTTTAATCCTTTTATAGATTCTAAAGAATAGTTATTACCTGAAACTGTATCAGTTAATGTGAAGGAAGGTGCTTTAGTTTCTAAAGGAAGCATATTTGAAGGAGTACTAGCCATATTTTTAATTTTTCACTAAAATATAAAATACAATTTTATAATCAGTATTCCAAATCAATAAGAATTACATGGATATACTTATATTGCAGAACTATTTACTAAAAACAACTATTTGTTTTTCTTAAAAATCCAGCTAACTAACTTTTAAAGATGAGTGATACCATTCAATTTGAAGATTTTGTAAAAGTAGATTTACGTATAGGAACCATTTTGGAAGTAGCCGATTTTCCTGAAGCACGAAAACCTGCATATCAACTAACCATAGATTTTGGAGACTTAGGAATAAAGAAAACTTCTGCTCAAATAACAACACTTTATAAAAAAGAAGATTTATTAGACAAACAAATTGTTGCAGTTGTTAACTTTCCAAGAAAGCAAATAGCCTCTTTTATGAGCGATTGTTTAATATTAGGAGCTGTAAATGCTGAAAATGTGATTCTATTAAACCCTGAAACTAAAGTTAAAAACGGAACAACAGTCTCTTAATTTATGTTAGAACTAGACCAAGTAAAGATTAATTTTGACAATCAGAGTCTTTGGATATTAAACATAGCACTTGCTATAATAATGTTTGGCGTAGCTCTTGGTATAAAACTAGAAGACTTTAAACGTTTATTTAAACAACCTAAATTGGTTTTGATTGGGGTTTTGTTGCAGTTTGTTTTGTTACCGTTTCTTACATTTTTACTTATTTTAATTATTAAACCACAACCTAGTATCGCTCTTGGTATGATGATGGTTGCAGCTTGTCCAGGAGGAAATATTTCTAATTTTATGACACATTTGGCACATGGAAATACAGCACTATCTGTTAGTTTAACAGCTTTTGCTACTTTTATAGCCGTGTTTATGACTCCTTTCAATTTTCAGTTTTATGGATATTTGTATGAACCAACATCTTTATTATTAAAAGAAGTTCAGTTAAATCCGTTGGAACTCTTAGAGCTTGTTGTAATTATTTTAGGTATTCCTTTGATATTAGGTATGCTGCTCCGTGCAAAAAATGAAAAGCTTGCTATTTTAATATCTAAACGCTTAAAACCTCTTTCCATTATTGTGTTTGTTATTATTGTTGTGATGGCTTTTACTAAAAACATAGATGTATTCAATAATTATGCACATCATGTTATTGGTATTGGCATCCTTCATAACCTTCTAGCAATTTTACTAGGATTTACAGTTGCTAAGGCTTTTAATTTATCGCTTGAAAATCAAAAAACTTTAGCTATCGAAACAGGCATACAGAACTCTGGTTTGGGATTGTTATTAATTTTTACTTTTTTCGATGGGCTTGGAGGAATGGCAATTATGGCTGCTTTTTGGGGTATCTGGCATATAATTTCAGGCCTAGTAATTTCTTATTATTGGTCTTATAAAGAAAATAAAATACTAGAAGTCTCTTGAGAAAACTTTGGCTACATACGGTTAAAATATACATATCTATTGGGTTATTTTTTTATTACAAAAAAATTACTGTTGTTAAAGAAAGTTCCATACCAAAAAACAAACCCCTTTTGTTTCTGTCAAATCACCAGAATGCTTTAATAGATGCTTTATTGATTGCAACAACTTCTGGAAGATTCTCTTATTTTTTAACACGAGCTAGTGTCTTTAAAAAAACAATGGTTTCCAAACTATTACATAGTGTAAACATGTTACCAGTTTACAGAGTTAGGGATGGCTGGAGTACAATTAGTAAGAATAATTTTATTTTTAAAACCTGTACAGAAAAACTTAAAACAAATCAAGCAGTAGCTCTTTTTCCAGAAGGAAATCATCATATAAACAGAACGGTTAGACCTTTAAGTAAAGGGTTTACCAGGATTATTTTCGAGGCCTTAAGTACCTATCCGGATTTAGATTTGCAATTGGTGCCAATTGGTATAAACTATAAAGAAGGCACCACTTATGGAGATAGTGTTTCTTTATATTATGGAACTCCTATTCCAGCCAAATCAATGGTTTCTAATTTCTCTAATGAAGAAGTGATTACTTTAAGACAAACTGTTCAAAGCCAAATAAAAGGTTTAACAACACATATTGAAAGTGATGTTTATGCTGAAACCATAGAGAAACTAAATGTTTTGAATGTGGATTATTTAAACCCGAAAGCTGTTAATAATTGCATTGAAACAAACTTTCAACAATGTGAAACAAAACCAAAGCAAACTAAAAACGGGATTAAACAACTTTTTACTAGCTTGTTAATTTTAAATCTGTTTATACCAGTTGTAATTTGGAGGTATTATATAAAACCTAAAATCGCCGAAGTAGAGTTCCTTGCTACTTTCAGGTTTGCAATAGCCATAACTATAGTGCCAATTTGGTTATTGCTTATTTGTATTGTAATTGCTTTAAATTTTGGTTTAATTTATGGTGTAGCTTATGTTATAGCAGTTTTGCTGATCGCCTTAATTAGTGTTAAACTATAATTTTTTTTCATAAAAAAAGCCACTACAGAGTAATGGCTTTAAACGATGTGATATGTTTCTTAGATATCGTCGAAATCTATATCAGTAAACTTTTCAGTAGAGTTGTTTTCAACAGTTGTATCAACTTTATCATTTTGTGTTTCGTATTCTTTTTTGAAGTCTTTTTGATGACGTTCGCTTATTACTTCATCTCCTTTTTCGTTAATGATGTAATCAGTCATTTCATTTAGAATACTATTAAACTCTGTAAAATCTTCTTTGTATAAATAGATTTTATGTTTTTTATAATGAAACGATCCATCATCATTTGTAAATTTCTTGCTTTCAGTAACAGTTAAGTAATAATCTCCAGCTTTTGTGGATCTAACATCAAAGAAATATGTTCTTCTACCAGCTCTTAATACTTTAGAAAAAATCTCTTCTTTCTCCATCATGTCATTATTATTCATAATCGTATTGTTGTTTATAATAGTTTTCCAAAAATCTAAAAAAAACAGTTACCAACCAACATTTTGCGTTAATTCTTTTTATTCAAATTATAATTATATCTGCATGGTGTAACTACCATAGGTATAACTATCTGTAATTTAAACGCTGAATAAGAACTTAATTGGTTGTCTCACTTAATTGTTTTAAATAAAGATTTTTATAATAACCATCTATATCTACTAGTGTTTCATGATTTCCAGTTTGTATAATTTCTCCATCATCTAATACAATAATCTGATCGGCATTTTTTACAGAAGAAACTCTATGACTTACAATAATGGTTGTTTTTCCTTTTGCTAAATTTTGAAGATGTTTCAGGATTTTCTCTTCAGTTTCTGTATCGACAGCAGATAGTGAGTCGTCCAGCAATAAGATTTTTGGGTCTTTAATAATAGCTCTAGCTATAGATATTCGTTGTTTTTGTCCACCAGAAAGAGTAATTCCTCTCTCTCCTAAAATAGTGTTATAACCTTTATTAAAAGTGGTGATGTTATTGTGAACTTGCGCGTATTTTGCAGCTTGAATAACCTCTTGATCTGTCGCATTTTCTTTACCAAATTTAATATTGTTTTTTATGGTATCCGAAAACAAAAAGGCATCTTGAGGTACATAGCCAATACTATCTCTTAAACTCATTAAATTTAGTTTGTCAATAGGTTTGTTGTCTATTAGCAACTCGCCTTTTTCAACATCATATAATCGTCCAATTAAATCTAAAATGGTAGATTTTCCAGAACCGGTTTTTCCTATGATAGCTAAGGTTTTACCGTGTTTTAATTGAAAAGACACGCCTTTTAATGCTTTAATATTCGTGTCGTTATATGTAAAATGAACATTCTTAAATTCGATATCTCCAATTATGTTAGACGGTTCTGGAGCCGTATTCGTTATTTCTGGTGTTATTTTTAAGAATTCGTTAATACGTTTTTGAGATGCTTCGGCTTGCTGAACAATAGAAGTCACCCAACCTACAGTGGCTACCGGCCAAGTAAGCATATTAACATAAATAATAAATTTTGTTATTACTCCTAAACTAATTTCGCCATGAATGTATTGTAAGCCACCAACATATATTACGATGATGTTGCTGATACCAATAAGTAAAATCATCATTGGAAAGAAAAATGCCCTTATTTGTACAAGGCTTAATTGTTTTTGTTTGCTAGTTTCAGATAGTTCATTAAAATCTTTTGAGGTTTCATTTTCTAATCCGTAGGCTTTAATAATAGAAATGCCACTAAACGATTCCTGTGTGGAAGAAGATAAATGGGATAAATACTGTTGTACAACCGTACTTCTTTTATGTATTTCTTTGCTTAACTTATAAATAATAAAAGATAAAATGGGTAATGGAATAATGGTATAGAGCGTTAATAATGGTGCTTGTTTGTACATAAAACCAATGGAGATAGCAAACAGTGTAATGGTGTTAATACTATACATAATAGCAGGACCTACATACATGCGTACACGACTAACATCTTCACTAATTCTATTCATTAAGTCGCCAGTTCGGTTATTTTTATAAAACTTTAATGGTAAGATCTGATAATGTTTGTAGACTTCGTTTTTTAAATCGTATTCAATGTATCGAGACACATTAATAATAGTTTGTCTCATAAAGAAAGTTAGTAATCCTGTAATTAACGCAGCTCCAATAATGTAAAAAATATTGATTAATAGCTCCTTTTTCACGACTACTATGTCGGTAATTTCCCCTTGTAAATATTCGTTAACAACATCTATAGAAGACCCAATAAGTTCAGGTGTAATTAAGAGGAATATTTTTGAGATTATAGTAATTAAAATACCAATTATTAATTGCCATTTATATTTAAAAAAATACTTATTGAGGTGTTGTAATTCTTTCATTTAACTAGTTGAAACGCATAAAGTTTTTAACAATTTCGCATTTTTCCATTAATAATTTGTGTTTACCTTAATAATGGATTAATTTTGCAAGTTGTTTTTAATAATTATTAAAAACAAAATCTATAACATTAAATCTAAAAATAAAATGGTTACAGACGTTATTAACGCAAACGAACTTCACAAAGTCGACCCAGTTTTCGGTCAACTTTCATTCGATAATCATGAGCAAGTTGTGTTTTGCAACGACAAAGATACAGGATTAAAAGCAATAATAGGAATTCATAATACAGTATTAGGTCCAGCACTTGGAGGAACTAGAATGTGGAATTACACAAATGAATGGGAGGCCTTAAATGATGTACTTCGTCTATCAAGAGGTATGACTTTTAAGTCTGCCATAACTGGTTTAAATCTAGGTGGAGGTAAAGCTGTTATTATTGGAGATGCTAAAACTCAGAAAACTCCAGAATTAATGAGGAAATTTGGAGAATTTGTTCATTCTTTAAGTGGAAGATATATTACTGCTGAAGATGTTGGAATGACCACTGCAGACATGGACACTGTACGAGAAATAACTCCTTATGTAACCGGTATTTCAGAATCTTTAGGAGGGTCAGGCAACCCATCGCCAATTACAGGATACGGTGTTTTTATGGGAATGAAAGCTGCAGCTAAATTTAAATTTGGTTCAGATGTATTAGAAGATAAAAATATCTTTGTTCAAGGTATAGGTAATGTTGGAGAAGCACTTGTAGAACATTTAGTAGATGAAGGAGCTAAAGTTACTATTTCAGATATAAACCAAGAGCGTTTAGAAGAGATAAGAAAAAAGTACGGTGTCACAATTTATGGGGGTAGCGATTTATATTCAGAAGAAATGGATGTTTATGCACCTTGTGCGCTTGGAGCAACTATAAACGACGATACCATTTATAAAATAAAAGCTAAGGTTATTGCTGGAGCAGCAAATAATCAATTAGCTGTTGAAGAGAAACATGGAAAAATTCTTCAAGAAAGAGGTATTGTGTATGCACCAGACTTCTTAATTAATGCTGGAGGTATTATTAATGTATATGCAGAGTTAGAAGGTTACGATAGAAAAGAAATTATGCGTAAAACTGAAAATATTTACAATACGACCTTGGAAATATTAACAAATGCTAAAACGCATAATATTACAACCAATCATGCAGCATTAAATATTGCTCAAAATAGAATTGAGACAAGAAAAAAAGAGAATAAGAGATAATTCTTTAAAATAATATTATTTTTGCGAGGCGATAGTTACATAACTTTCGCCTTTTTTAATTGAAAGAAAACTGTTATTTCTAATTAAAGGAATTTCATTAAATATTAAATATTAAAGTTCTTTGTATATATGCTAAATAGAAGACATATTAGAATTAAGGTCATGCAAACTATTTATTCCTTCAAAGGAGGAGAAAGCGATAGTTTCGATAAAGAGCAAAAGTTTTTGCTACACAGTTTAGATAATATTTACAACCTGTATTTATTATTGATTTCTTTACTTATTGAAGTTCAAAAAAAATCTGAAGATCATTTAGATAAATCCAGCAAAAAGCATCTTGCCACAAAAGAGGAAAAAGATCCCAATAAAAAGCTAGTAAATAACGAAGTGCTTTTAATGTTAAAAAATAATGTACTTCTTCAAGACGAACTAGAACAAAGAGGAACTGTTAATTGGGATTTAGATTCTGAATATGTAGATATTATTTTTCGTGAAATTTTAGCAAGCGATTTGTATGCTCAATACATGCAAACAAAAACCACCAGTTTTAAAGAAGACAAAGAATTTGTTGTTGATGTCTTTACAGAAATAATAGCTCCTAACAATAAACTTTACGATTATATAGAAGATAAAAATTTAACTTGGCTAGACGATTTACCTGTTGTAAATACAGCCATCTTAAAGCTTTTACGTAAAGTAAAACAAGACTCTTTATCTACCTATTTCTTACCAAAACTATATAAAGATATTGAGGATAAATCATATGCTATAGAACTGTTTAAGAAAACACTTTTAAACCAATCTAAGTTTTCCGATATTATAAATGATAAAACCCAAAATTGGGACTCTGAAAGAATTGCAAGCTTAGATAATGTTTTGTTAAAATTGGCTATTTGCGAAATACAAAAATTTCCATCAATACCAGTTAAAGTAACCATAAATGAGTATCTAGAAATAGCTAAGGAGTACTCCACACCTAAGAGCAGCATTTTTATTAATGGTATTTTAGACAAGCTTATTAAAGAATACCAAGAAAACGATACTTTAAATAAAACCGGAAGAGGTTTGATGTAGTTAGAAATTATTATTACTTTTACGAATTAAATTAAAAAAAATTTTAAAAATGAAAAAAGCACTTTTAGGGCTATCAGCTCTATGTTTAATAGCATTTTCATCTTGTAAAGAAGATGCTTCAAAAAAAATTAATGAAGAGAATGTTGCTGTAGCAGCAGAAAGAGATGCTAATTCTTCAAAATTTCCTGTAATTACATTTGATAAAACAGAACACGATTTTGGCGAAATGGAAGCTAAAGCAAATGTGGAAACAGTTTTTAATTACACAAACACAGGAGAATCTCCTTTAGTAATTACAGATATTAAAAGTTCTTGTGGATGTACTGTCCCTCAAGATTGGAGTAAAGAGCCTTTACAACCTGGAGACTCTGGGCATTTTACTGTAAAATTTAATGGAACAGGAGCTAACAAAGTATCTAAAACAGTTACCATTACAGCTAATACGGAATCTGGAAAAGAAACAGTTAAAATCTCTGCTTTTGTTAAGCCAGATCCTAATGCACCAGTAAAACCTGCTCAAGCTCAAGCGCCAATAGGAGGAGCAATGGGAGCTCCAGCAGCAGTAAAATCTAGTACGCAACCAGGTCATGAAGGTCATAACCACGATTAGGTAAATGGGAGATATTAGCACTTTTTTGCCGTTTATTTTAATGTTTGTTGTTGTGTATTTCTTTATGATTGCACCACAAATGAAACGTCAAAAACAAGAAAAAAAATTCGCTGCCGAATTAAAACGTGGAGATAAAGTAATTACAAAAAGTGGAATGCATGGTAAAGTTGTAGAGCTAAACGACTCGGACGCTAGCTGTGTTATTGAAACATTAGCTGGAAAAATAAAATTCGATAGATCAGCCATTTCCATGGAAATGAGTAAAAAACTCAACTCTTCTGTAGAAACTAAAAAGTAATTTGAATTTAATTATTTTAAAAAAAAGTCACTTATATAGTGGCTTTTTTTGTTTTATTTAAAATATTAATTCCGATATTGTTTAGTTATATAAATAATTTTACAGAATCACATCTTTTATATTCTAAACCCTTTCTATCTTTAGAATATAAGTGCTTATTTATTTTTAAAATTATTATAGCATAAACACCCCATAAGAACAATGAGTTTAAAAAAAATAATTACTATTTGTCTTCTTAGCATTGCTATTGTTAATATTACCAATGCTCAGGAACCAACGTTAAAAGTTAGTCCAAAGTTCGAGGCCTATAGAGATAGCTTAAAACAAGTTGAATATAAGCATGTATTCCCAATTTTTGGGCAAGGAGCTTATAAGAAAGGTTTTGATATTCCTTATCCATTAGGAGTTATGGGAAACTTTATGTGGATGGAACAAGGAATCTCTGTAACTAACTTACAATTGGGTTTACAAAATGAATTTAATGATATAGGATTAACACCAATAGATTTTATAAAATTTGGTGATAATAAAAACACTTCTTATACAGTAAACGTAAGACCAGATATATGGGTTTTTCCATTTCTTAATGTGTATGGTATTTTAGGGTATGCAAATACTAAAACTGAAATTAACTTAGTTTACCCAATAACCTTACAGTCGGTTGTAGAACAAAATGTATCAACTTATGGGATTGGAATTATGGCAGCTGGAACAGTTGGGCCTGTATTTTTTTCAGTAGATGCTAATTTCTCATGGAATAAACCTGAACTATTGGATAAAGCTGTCCCCGTTAGAGTTACAGGAATTAGAGTTGGACATAGTTTTGTTTTTAAAAACAGACCCGAGAGAAACATAGCTGCATGGGTAGGTGGATTTTTTATGGAAACAGGTGCTGATACTTCAGGACAATTAAAATTAAAAGATGCGTTGCCTGCTTCTGATGGAACTAAACGTGATCAAATTGTAAACGATTATTATAATTGGTATGATAATGAAGCAACCATTCCTCAAAAGATTGCTGCAGATAAAATTCTTACTCCTATAGTAGATCGCTTAGCAGATGCTGATGGTGAAGCTATAATAAAATACGGTTTAGATAAGCAAGTACAACAAAAATGGAATGGGATTATTGGAGCGCAGTTTCAGTATAATAAACATTGGATGTTACGTACAGAATTTGGTGTTTTAGGAAATAGAAAATCTATGTTGCTTTCCTTAAATTATCGCTTTTTACTTTAAATAAGACTGTTAACAATTCTTGTACTTGTCGTGTAAACCAAGTCCTTGTATAATCATAGGTTTAATTTTAACTAGTCGAGAATGTTTGGTTGTTTCCCGTTTAGCAGAATCTACATAATGGCAGTATTCTCTTTGTTTTCCAGGGGCAAGTGTTTTAAAAGCAGCTAACAACTTAGGTTTAGATTTTAATTCTTGTTGTAATTCTTTTGGGATTATTACCGATTTTCCTCTCCTTTCAGGTTCTAATATTTTTCCGGATTTTTGGTTTTCTATAGCTTCATGTATATAATTTAAAACAATAGATTTATTAATATCTCTAATATTTTCAAAACGCATTTGTCTTAATGCTTTGGTTGTTTCTTGTGCTTTTTCTAAGAGTTGTTTTTCATCTTTTAAAAACACACCATTAAAAAACCAAATGCCAAAATGATTCTTAAAAGCACCTAGCCCCAAAACATTTTTCCCATCTAAAGTATAAACGGGAGAACTCCATTTAAAGGTTTCTTCTAATTCGGTTGAATTTATAAGCTGTCTTAGTAGTTCTAGAGCTTCCTTATAAAGAGGGTTAATTTCAATATACTCTTCAATAGAGCTAGCTTTTTTCATATTTAACAACAGTTTCTATAAAAGTACATATTTTTTTTCATTCTATATTGTAGAGTTTGAGTAGTTTACAAAACACTATTTAAATTTAGTCTAAATAAAATTTGCAGATGTGTTTATGGGGATTATATTTGCACCCAATTTAAAATCAATCTAAATTAAAATCATGTATAAAATATCAAGTTTACTTCTTCTTATAGTAGTTCAAATTTCATTTTCCCAATCAAAAATTACGGGACATATTCAGAGTCATAACAGCGAAGACATATCCTATTCCAATGTAATACTTCTAGAGACAGATATTGGAACTACAGCTAACGAGAGTGGTTATTTTGAATTAAATAACCTTAAAGCTGGCGTGTATGAAGTAAAAGTATCTTCTGTTGGTTATGTATCATCAACCAAAACAGTGCAATTATTAGATAACGAAACTATAAACCTAAATTTTAAGTTAGAAAGCGATTCTTATTTAGACGAAGTTGAGCTTTTTGGGAACCGAAATAAACATCCAGATAAAATTGAAGCCATTACTAGATTGCCTTTGGCACCTTATGAGCAAATTCAAAGTATTTCCATAGTATCAGAAAAAGTAATAACTCAACAGGGAAACCTAACTATTTCTGATGCCACAAAAAACGTTCCAGGTGTTTATACCTTTGCAACTTATGGAAATAAACGTGAGAGTATGTCCTCCCGTGGATTTAGAGGAATTCCTATATTAAAGAATGGTGTTCGGGTACATTCAGATTTTAGAGGTGTTGGTATTTTAACAGATATGCAAGGGGTGGATAACATCCAAGTTTTAAAAGGTTCTGCTTCCATTACCCAAGGCGTAGCAACCGATTTAGGTAGTCCAGGAGGAATTATAAATATAGTAACCAAAACACCTAAATATTATTTTGGAGGGAATGCCTATGTAAGAGCAGGAAGTTATGGGCAATTACGTACAGCTTTTGATGTGTTTGGACCTTTAACCAAAAAGCAAAATGTGGCATTTAGAATTAATGGTGCCATAGAACGAGCTGATAGTTATCGTTCTGGAATTTCTTCGAATAGATTTTATATCAATCCTTCTTTAGAATGGCAAGTAGATGATAAAACAACCTTAACACTTGAGATGGACTATTTTGACGATAGTAGAACACCAGATGTTGGTACTGTTAATCTTGCTGAAAATGATATTAATGCAATATATGACTTACCTTATGATCAGTTTTTAGGTTTTAAAAATGATAAAGCGCTAACAAAAAACACAACCTACTCTTTAAGGTTTACACGAGAATTAACTGATAAATTGAATCTTTTGGGAGCTTTTTATAAATCGAATTTAGATTTAGACGATAAAGGAGCTAGTCTTGGAGGAGTAATAGAAGATGCATTAGATAATCCAATTTACAACCAACGTAAACGTGGTTATGCTATTTCTGAAAGACAAGATGATAATAGTGTATTACAATTCGATTTAGTAGGAGAAGATATAAAAACAGGTCGTATATCGCATACGTTCCAAGTAGGTTTTGATTATAGAACATCGTCTTTCAATACTAAAAATCAAAGTATTTCAACTGTTGATACCATTAATGTATATACAAATAACACTAGAAATTTACCTGACGATTTAAGTTTTGGTGATGCTAGATTGTCTGGAGCAAGTACTAGTGCTATTGGTTTTGTTGCACAAGATGTTGTAACATTTAATAAATGGTTAAAAGCCTTTTTAGGAGTACGTTATAGTAAAACACAAACAGAAGCTGAAATTGAAACGGTTCAAAGTGATGCTTTTAATCCATTAGGAGGCATTATTGTAACTCCAATAGAAAATATTAACGTATTTGCTTCATATACTAATAGCTCGTATCCAAGAACAGCAACACGTTTAGATGTTAATGGAAACGAATTAGGAAATGAGCGTTACGACCAATTTGAAGCAGGAATAAAAACTAATTGGCTGAATAGTCGTTTAAGGTTTAATTTTACTTTCTTTAAAATCAATAACAAAGACATTAACTTACCTGTTTACGATGAAAACTGGGTTGCTACAGGATACTATCAAAAAGGAGGAAACGATGAAAGAAAAGGTATTGAAGTGGAACTTAGTGGAAGAATTCTAGAAAATCTAGAACTTATTACTGGATACTCATATATAGACGCACAATATAAAGAGCACACCTCTTATGTATATGGTTCTGCGCCTTTAAATACACCAAAACACACCTTTAATGCCTATGTTAATTATGGATTTAATAGTCTTTTAGACGGCTTGTCTGTTGGAGCTGGAGTTTATTTTACAGGTGAAAGACCTATAAACGATTGGAGTTCTGGAGCTGTTACTCATGAAGGGATTGTGCCTAACCAGAAACCCTTTATTGTAGATGCTTACACACAAGTAAATATGCAAGCAGCATATAAATTTAATGAGCATTGGGGTTTTAGAGTGTTGTTAAATAATGTGTTTAATGAGATTGGTTATAATACTTATAGAACAACGTATATAAACCAAACAGATCCAAGAAACTTCGCTGGAGTTTTATCTTATTCCTTTTAAATACAAATATTTTGATTACTACAAAAAAGTGCAGCCTATATGGAGCTGCACTTTTTTGTTGCTATTATTAGAACAATATAAAATTTCTAAAGAGTTATTATAATTATTTCAGATTAGGGGTTATACTACGCTTTTTTTTGAGCGGTCAACTCAGCAATCTTACAAATAACTTCAGTAGCTTTTATTATGCTTTCTACAGGAACATACTCATAACGTCCATGAAAGTTGTGTCCTCCAGCAAAAATATTAGGACAAGGTAAGCCCATATAACTTAATTGAGAGCCATCTGTTCCACCACGAATGGCTTTAATTAATGGTTTTATGCCTAACTGTTTCATGGCTTCTTCAGCAATATCAACAATATGCATCACAGGTTCTACCTTCTCTTTCATGTTATAATATTGATCTTTAATATCAATGGTTACAACTTCTCTTCCAAATTGCGAATTAATATCATTAGTTAATTTAACCATCACTTCTTTTCTAGCTTCAAAATGCTGTCTGTCGTGATCTCTAATAATATATTCTAAAACGGTTTCTTCCACTTCTCCTTCAATAGAATACAAATGAAAAAAGCCTTCGTAACCTTCTGTATGTTCTGGTGTTTCTAATCTTGGTAAAGAATTTATAAACTCGGTAGCGATGTACATGGAGTTAATCAATTTTCCTTTGGCATAACCCGGATGAACAATTTTTCCTTTCACTTTTACAACGGCTCCTGCAGCATTGAAATTTTCGTATTCTAATTCTCCAACTTGACTTCCATCCATAGTATAGGCCCAATCTGCACCAAATTTTTCAACATCAAATTTATGTGCGCCACGACCAATTTCTTCATCTGGCGTAAAGCCAACACGAATTTTCCCATGTTTAATTTCTGGATGATTGATTAAATATTCCATAGCCGAAACTATTTCTGTAATTCCTGCTTTATCATCGGCACCCAAAAGAGTGGTTCCATCTGTAGTAATTAAAGTTTGCCCTTTGTATAAAAGTAAGTCTTCAAAGTAATCTGGAGACAATACAATGTCTTGTTCAGCATTTAAAACAATATCCTTCCCATCATAATTTTCAATAATTTGAGGCTTGACATTCGCTCCTGTAAAATCTGGAGAGGTATCAAAATGAGATACAAAACCTATAGTTGGAACTTCATGATCTACATTACTTGGTAAAGTGGCCATGATGTAAGCATTCTCATCTATTGAAACGTCTTGCATGCCAATGGCTTTTAGCTCATCAACCAACTTGTTGGCTAAATCCCATTGTTTTTCTGTACTTGGAGTAGTGTCACTCTTTGGGTCGGACTCTGTATCTATGGTTACGTAACTTACAAAACGGTCTATAATATGTTGTTTTTCTATCATCTTAATATATTTTAATTAAAGAAAAGCGATGTATTTTAAGGTTTTCAAAAATACCAATAATTTATAAAACTAATGTTAGCATTTTTAATCAAATGAATAGTATTTTTGCCTAACAACTCAACTATAATGTATAAACGACTAATAAGACCCATTTTTTTTCTTTTCGATCCTGAGAAAATACATCACTTTACATTCTCATTAATAAAAATAACGTCGAAAATACCTGGAATTTCTGCCCTTTTTAGAAGCCTTTATGTTGTTGAAGATGCTAAATTAGAAAGACAGCTTTTTGGTTTAACGTTTAAAAATCCAGTAGGTTTGGCTGCTGGTTTTGATAAAAATGCTGTACTCTATAATGAATTAGCAAATTTTGGTTTTGGTTTTATTGAAATTGGAACCGTAACTCCAAAAGGACAAGAAGGTAACCCGAAAAAACGCTTGTTTAGATTGAAAGACGATCATGGTATTATTAACCGAATGGGATTTAATAATGAAGGTCTTGAAGCAGCTATTTTACAATTGAAGAAGAATAAAGGCAAGGTTATTATTGGTGGAAATATTGGTAAAAACACTCAAACTATACCAGAAGATTATACCAAAGACTATCTGACTTGTTTTAACGCGCTACATCCGTATGTAGATTATTTTGTGCTAAATGTAAGTTGTCCAAATGTAGGAAGTCATGCTAAATTAAACGATAAAGACTATTTACTGGAACTAATAGCAACGGTCCAAAAAGCGAACAAAACCTTTGAAAAGCAAAAACCTATTTTGCTAAAAATAGCACCAGATTTAAATAATATCCAATTGGATGAAATAGTGGAACTGATTGAAGAAACTCATTTAGATGGAGTTATTGCAAGTAATACATCGATAGATCGATCAGGGCTAAAGGCCTCTGATGAACGTTTAACCGAAATTGGAAATGGCGGTTTAAGTGGACAACCTATTAAAGACAAATCAACTCAAGTAATCCAATATCTGTCAAGTAAAAGCAAAAAGACTTTTCCAATTATAGGAGTAGGAGGAATCCATTCAGCAGCAGATGCAATAGGAAAATTAGATGCAGGTGCCGATTTAATCCAAATTTATACAGGGTTTATTTATGAAGGTCCAAAACTGATAAAGGATATTAATAAAGCTATTTTAAAAAGATAAAAAAAGCACTCCATTTTGAGTGCTTTTTTTAAATTTAATACGTATTTATAGTTTTATAATTTTTTTTGTAAACGTATTTTTATCTGAAGCTAAAGTTAAGAAGTAGGTTCCAGCTTTTAACTTGGAAACATTTATAGTTTCATTTTCTAAATTACCATTCATAATTTCTTGACCTATAATATTTAAAATTCTGTAAGACACATGATCAGATGAATTTTTGAGTTTCACATTTAAAATATAATCCTTAACTGGATTTGGATAAACTCTAACTGTTTTATCTGTTAAATTATTAACAGATAAAGTACCATTTATATTAATATTATCGATGGCTATATCACTATTAAAATTAGCTCCTCTAATGGCTCTAAAGCGAAATTTTATAGTTTGTCCTGCATAAGCCGATAAATCAATTTGTCTTTCAAGATAGGGGTCAGCACTATTAAGTTGTTGTTGACCAATAATTGCGGGACTTATATCGTTAACAAAACCAGAACCTGAGTCAATATCAATATGTAATTCTCCCATAGTGCTACCATACATGTGATAAGTAAAAGTTAAAGTTGCATCGTAAAAATTAATATCGATACATGGAGAGGTATATTCAGCCACGTCTCCAGAGTTTGAGCCCGAAGCTTCTGTGTAGATATAAAGGCCATCTCCAGCAGGTGAATTATCTCCAGTTGGTCCTGTCTGAGGAGAAAAAGTTGTTCCAGCGTTTAGTGTCCATAAAAAACTGGAATTTGCTGTACTAGTAGCATTCCATCCATCGGCTTGTAAATTGGTAAGGGTATTAAAATCTCTAGCAAAAGGAAGGTTTTCTATGGCACCTATTTTTATAAATTCAGAATTACTTTTTGTAATAGAAGATGTTGCATTATAAATAGTTAAAGTTACATCGTAAATACCAGTTGAGTTATATGTATGACTGGGATTTTGTGTTGTATAGTCTATAATATCGTCTCCATCTACATCCCATTCCCACGATGTTGCTCCATTACTATTGTCTGTAAAGTTTACCGCTAAGGAGTTTTCGCAAGATTGAGTCTGATCGGCAACAAAATCAACATTAAAACTAGAGCAAGCAAAGTTGTTTCTAATGGTTTGAAACGTCGCATATAATCTTGCATATTGTTGTGGAGAAAATAAAACCCTACATTCTTTTCTAGAATAGGACATGACGTTACTTGGGTCTGGGACATAAGTATCTCCATTTGCATCCGTGTCTGTACCAATATAAACACAAGATGCATTAACATTGGAATAAGATAAAGTAGGGTCTGCTGGAGTATCACATAAATAATCTCCTTCTGTAGTACAATTAGAACCATCAACCAATTCGTTTGGAGTGCCACCATGTGTATGCCTTAAACTAAAAAAATGTCCCATTTCATGTGCCAATGTACTGCCATTTAACGCACAAGAATTAACCATAATTATGGTGTCTGGACCACCTGGATAATAGGCGTAACCACAAACGTTATTTCCATTACTAGTAGCCGTATTTGCAAAATAAATATTAATTAATCCTGAAACATTATTTGCTCCGGTTAATGCCGTCTCATCTGAATCTACAAAATCGTAATAAGTGCTATCGTCTATATAATTAATAGCATCGCATATATAAAATTCCATATTAGCATTTACATAAAACGCGTTCATGACGTTCATGGCATCATTCAATTGAGAAACAGACAGACCTCCAGTACCTGAAGATGTTCTAATTATATGTGCTTTAATAGGAATTGAAGTTATTGTAAGACGAGAATTAGAATTATTTAAATACTCTTGTTCAAACTCGATTATTTGCTGTTTGTTGTTCTCATAGAATTCTAAAGATTCTGGTGTTTCAATAGTTCCGCACTCTGTCATTTCTTGTGAAAATAAGCTATTTTGAAGTAAGAGGGCAAAACAAAAAATAAGTAATATTTTGTTTGTGGTTTTCATGAGTGAAGGTGTTGATTAATAGAGGTATAAGATAAGTAAATATAAATTATAAATATATATTAAAGAATGATAATTATTACTGGAAATATAATATGCCAATAAAAAAAAGAAATATAATTCTATTTTTACAAAAAAAATATCCTGAATTACGACATACTAATATCGTTTATTGTAGCTACCTCAGCCTTAGCTTTTTCTCCTGGGCCAGACAATATCTATGTCTTAATGCAAAGTATTAGCCATGGAAAAACGTCTGGGTTAGCTACTGTATCTGGATTAATATCAGGTTGTTTGGTGCATACTACTTTAGTAGCTTTTGGTGTTTCGGCTCTTATAAAAGAAAACGATTCTTTGTTTTTTATCATCAAACTTTTTGGAGCAGCATACTTATTGTATTTAGCACATACTGTTTATAAAAGTGATGCCTCATTACAGTTAGGATCAGGAAGTGTTCCAAAGAAAACTGGGACTCAACTATTTAAACAAGGCTTTTTAATGAATGTTTTAAATCCAAAAGTCTCTCTGTTTTTTCTCGCCTTATTTCCTGGCTTTTTGTTTAGTAACACTTTGAGTGAAGTGACACAGTTCTATGTATTAGGATTTCTGTTTATGGCAGTTTCCTTTATTATTTTTTCTTCCATTGCTCTTTTGGCTGGCTCTATTTCAACCTATATAACACAGCATAAACATATTGGAAGCTATTTAAAATGGTTGCAAATATTCGTATTTGTAGGAATTGCCGTTTTCATCTTATTTTCAAAAAAATAGTCCTATTTTTACACTTCCAAGCAAATAAGAATGTCCGATTTTATAAAAATTATTGAATGTCCTAGAGATGCTATGCAAGGCATCAAGGATTTTATTCCTACCGAAAAAAAAGTACAATATATTCAGTCCTTATTACGCGTTGGGTTCGATACTATTGATTTTGGAAGTTTCGTGTCTCCAAAAGCCATTCCTCAAATGGTGGATACGTCTCAAGTATTAGATCAACTGGATCTTAGTAAAACCGAAAGCAAATTATTAGCTATTATAGCAAATACTCGTGGAGCTCAAGATGCCTCAATGCATAAGCAAATTGATTATCTAGGTTATCCATTTTCTATTTCAGAAAATTTCCAAATGCGGAACACACATAAAACTATAGCGCAGTCTGTTGTTACTTTAAATGAAATTCTTGAAATAGCCGATAAAACAAATAAAGAAGTGGTGGTTTATATTTCTATGGGTTTTGGAAACCCCTATGGAGATCCATGGGATGTGGATGTAGTAGGAGAGTGGACTGAAAGATTGTCTAATATGGGCGTTAAAATTTTGTCTCTTAGCGATACTATTGGAAGCTCTAATCCTGAAAATATTAATTATTTATTCTCTAATTTAATTCCAAAGTATCCGGATATAGAGTTTGGAGCACACCTTCATACAACACCAACTACATGGTTTGAGAAGGTCGATGCAGCCTATAGAGCCGGGTGTAAACGTTTTGATGGCGCTATTCAAGGTTTTGGTGGATGTCCAATGGCAAAAGATGAATTAACAGGAAATATGCCTACCGAAAAATTACTGTCATATTTTACTCAAAAAAAGGTTTCAAACTTAAATGCTTTAAGTTTTGAGAGTGCTTATAATGAAGCGACTAAAATATTTAAAGCTTACCACTAATTATAAAAGTCACTTAATTTTCACGTCTTCAATAAGTTAAAATATTTGTTAAAATTTTATTTTAAATTAATCTAAATAAGTTTTGTGTTTTTAAAATGCTATTCTATTTTTGCCGGATAATTATACAATTATTTGTAACAAGTCTAAATAAGAATAATATTTAAATAACCAAAAATGAAAAATGTATTATTGGTAGTAGCCTTATTAATTTCAGCTATTACATTTTCTCAAACAGTACCAGATTCCTTATATACTAATCCAAAACAACAAGAAAATTCAGCGCAACGTATCTTATCAGGTAATGTTAGTTCTGGTGTAACAGTGGGTGGTTATGGAGAAATTACTTATAATCAGCCAGAAGGTGACAACGGTGAACTTGATGTACAACGTTTAGTATTGCTATTTGGTTACAAGTTTAACGATAAAGTTCAATTTGTAACAGAAGTAGAATTAGAACATGTGGAGGAAGTTTATGTAGAACAAGCCTTTTTACAATATAGCTTAACAGATCGAGTGAATCTTCGTGGAGGGTTAATGTTAATACCAATGGGTATTATTAATGAGTATCACGAACCAACAACTTTTAATGGTGTTGAAAGACCAAGTATGGATAAGAGCATTGTACCTACTACTTGGAGAGAAATTGGAGTAGGAGTTTCAGGAAGATTTGATGAGATTTCTTTAGGTTACCAAGCTTATGTATTTACTGGATTTGCATCTGTAAATGGCTCTAAGGTTTTAGGAGGTAAAGATGGTTTGCGAAATGGAAGACAAAAAGGAATTCAATCCACCGTAGATTCTCCAAACTTCTCGGCTAAATTAGATTATTACGGATTACCAGGATTGCGTTTGGGGTTATCAGGATATGTTGGACGTTCTCAAGCGGAAGATGATGTAGAAGAACTTGATGGTTCTAGTGTAGGATTATCAATGGTAGGCCTAGATGCCCGTTATGCATACAAACGTATAGCTGCTCGTGGACAATTTGTATATTCTGGCATAACAGATACAGAAGCTTATAATGCATTGTATTACGATTTAGAAGCTGATCCAAACCAAGGTTTAGGAAGTGCCATGCAAGGTTGGTATTTAGAAGCTTCTTTTAATTTATTACCACTTAAAAAACAACAACAATTGTATGCATTTGCTCGTTATGAAGACTATGATACAAACGCTTCAGTTAAAGGAGATTTATTAGTAAATAATGCTTATAATAGAAGTGATTGGACTTTAGGATTAACGTATAAAATAACTCCTGGAGCTGTAGTAAAAGCTGATTATCAGTTTAAAAATGATGCAACTAATAATAGCCTGCCAAATCAATTAAATTTTGGTATTGGTGTATGGTTTTAATAAAACTAATTAATTTTTGATTTTTATTTTCCTATAGCTAGAGTTGAAGTATTAATTCACTCTAGCTATTTGGCATTTTAGTTGGTATCACTAAACATTTAAATATCTTTGCAAAATGAATATAAAATATTTCATGATCCTTTTTGTTTTTTTAACCCTTCAAGATATTGGGTTATCTAAAAGCATTCAGAAGAAGGTTGATAAAGAAATAACTGAAACATTTCAGGTAAACACCTTTAAGTTTGAGGCTTTTATAATCCCCAAAGACGCATCAACTGGTTTGCCTTCAAAATTTGAAGCAGATAATTTTTTTCAAATTCATGCAAACAATAAATTAATTGGCTATGCTTATATTTCTAAAGCGCCAAGTAAAACAGATGAATTTGATTATCTAGCTTTATTAGATCCTGAACTAGTTATATTAAAAACAAAAGTATTGGTGTATAGAGAGGATTATGGTGGAGAAATAGGTAGCAAACGTTGGTTGAAACAGTTTGTGGGTAAAACCCAAAACGATGATTTGAGATATGGAGATAATATCATGGCTATTTCTGGAGCAACTATTTCTGTAAGATCTATGACAACTGCCATGAATAACTTATTGATATCGTTAAAAACGCTTCATTCTAAAAACATTATTTAGTATGCAAATCAATGGATTGATACTTACATTTCCCAAAGAAATAAAACTTTTAATTTCAGCTTTTATTATTGTATTGAGTGTTGGTTTTTACTCAGGAATCCTTTTTGTAGGCGAAACATCTACAGCTAAACCAAATGGTATTGAAGAACAGTATTTAGGAAACGAATTTAATGAAGATGCTACTGTTATGAAGTTTAAGAAAAGCGAACAAGAAATGTTAACTTTGGTACATAACCACATTTTATCCATGTCCATTATTTTCTTTTTGGTAGGTCTTATTTTAAGTACTACCAAGCTCAATAAAAAACTTAAGTTGTTTTTAATAATAGAACCATTTTTATCCGTTATACTTACTTTTGGCGGTCTTTATTTTCTTTGGTCTGGTCTTTTATGGATGAAATATATAGTGATGATTTCAGGTTTTTTTATGGTCGTATGTTTTACTCTTTCCATTTTAATTATTCTAAAACAATTATTGATTTTAAAAAAGTAAGTATTTAAAAATTTCTCGTAATTTTATGCTTCATTTTATATATATGAAGTCCTTACTATTTATATTTTTAGTTGTTATTTCATCAAATATATATTCTAAAGAATATAAAAATTTAAAGAAATATCAAGAATTATTTGGTAATATTCAACTAGCACCATCCGACTGGCTCTGTAAAGACAGAAAAAATAACACCCTGGTTTGGCAACAAGCAAATGTCTATAATTTAGAAAATAACCTGCCCTTAGAATACGAAACTATTCAGCAGCGAACCGATTTCTATCTATGGCTTTTTAAGACTTTAGATAAAAAAGAACAGGAAGTGGTCTGGCCAAAAATGGCACACTATATTTCAAATAAACTAGAAATCACTCATTCTTTTCCGTTTAATATATTTATTCGAAAAGAAGTAAAACGATATGCAACTAAAGGAAGTGAAACTGTTTTTATTAAAGCTTTTGGAAGAATAAAAGAACTTTATTTTTCAGAATCAATTTTAAAGTCTGATAATGCCTTAACTTGGGATGAAGCTATAATCCATGAGGAGCAATACATCTGGTTACAAGAAATTTATAACGAAATAGATCCTAAAACTCTTAAAACTATAGATAAAATGGCTAAAGGGAAATGTGTTTATAAGTTTATGGTGCCAAAAGAAGTTGTTTTTTCAGGAGATTTATCTAATGAAGAAAACCGTTATAACTATGCTTTGAATACTTTAAGAGTTTATTGCCAAACCGAATATGAATAATTTAATAAAAACTTAAAACTAATTTCCCTATAAATATTGTACATTTGCACGCAATTATAAATGTAATTGCAACATGACATCACATTCAAACAAAATTGTAGGAGAAGGTTTAACTTACGACGATGTCCTACTAATTCCAGCTTTCTCAGAAGTCTTACCAAGAGAAGTTAATATTCAAACAAAATTTACTAGAAATATATCTATAAATGTCCCAATAGTTTCTGCAGCTATGGACACAGTTACAGAAAGTGCTATGGCTATTGCCATGGCTCGAGAAGGAGGTATTGGTGTGCTTCATAAAAACATGACCATAGCGCAACAAGCTAATGAGGTACGTAAAGTTAAGCGTGCAGAAAGTGGCATGATAACAGATCCAGTAACTCTAACTATAAAAGCTACTGTTCTTGATGCCAAACAAAATATGGCTGAACATAGTATTGGAGGGATTCCAATTGTAGATGACCAAGGTTTTTTAAAAGGAATTGTTACCAATAGAGATTTACGTTTTGAAAAAGATGGAGAGAGACCCATTGTTGAAGTTATGACAAGTGGCAAACTTGTAACAGCTCCAGTTGGAACATCTTTACAACAAGCTGAGGTTATTTTACAAGAACATAAAATTGAAAAACTACTAATTGTTGATGATAATTATAAATTAGCAGGCTTAATTACCTTTAGAGATATTACAAAACTAACCCAAAAGCCTATTTCAAACAAAGATGTGTATGGTCGTTTACGTGTTGCTGCTGCTCTTGGAGTAACTGCAGATGCCGTAGAACGTACAGAAGCATTAGTCAAATCTGGAGTAGATGCTGTAATTATTGACACGGCTCACGGACACACCAGAGGTGTGGTTGCTGTGTTGAAAGAAGTTAAAGCTAAATTTCCAAGTTTAGATGTCATAGTTGGAAATATAGCAACGGCTGAAGCAGCAAAATATCTAGTTGAAGCTGGTGCCGATGCCGTTAAAGTTGGAATTGGTCCGGGTTCTATATGTACAACTCGTGTAGTGGCAGGAGTGGGTTATCCACAATTTTCTGCTGTACTAGAAGTTACAGCAGCCATTAAAGGATCGGGTATTCCTGTAATTGCAGATGGAGGAATCCGTTACACAGGAGATATTCCTAAGGCTATTGCAGCTGGAGCAGATTGTGTGATGCTAGGCTCCTTATTAGCCGGGACAAAGGAAAGTCCTGGAGAAACTATTATTTACGAAGGAAGAAAATATAAATCCTATAGAGGTATGGGGTCTGTAGAAGCCATGAAACAAGGTAGTAAAGACCGTTATTTCCAAGATATAGAAGACGATATTAAAAAATTAGTGCCAGAAGGCATTGTTGGACGTGTTCCTTATAAAGGAGAATTGTTTGAAAGTATCCATCAGTTTATAGGAGGATTAAGAGCAGGAATGGGATATTGTGGAGCAAAAGATATTGCTACTTTAAAAGAAAATGGACAATTTGTTAAAATCACATCTTCTGGGATTAATGAAAGTCATCCACATGATGTAACCATTACCAAAGAGTCACCAAATTATTCTAGATAGATTATTATTAGTATCTTATATTTTTATATTTTTACATTAAATATTTAGTATAAATTATGAAACCTGAAGTGACAACAGATTTTCAGACTGGTCAAGCAGAGATATTTAAAAATCCTATTTTGGAGCGTTTAACCAAAACGGATCCTATCTCTAATATTATAGTTTACGGTTTAGTTAATGCAGCTTTAGTATACGTAGCTATTGGAGTTATGGGATTAAGCGTATGGGAGTTTTTAGGTTTATTTGTTTTCGGTTTGTTTTTTTGGACCTTTGCTGAATATATGTTGCATCGTTTTGTTTTCCATTGGGTAACAGAAGCCAAATGGTCTCAAAGATTTCATTTTATTATGCACGGCGCTCACCATAATTACCCAACAGATAAAGACCGTTTATTAATGCCTCCAGTTCCAGGTATTATTTTGGCATCTCTTTTATTTGGAATGTTTTATGTTGTTTTCTGGCTTGCCGGATATACGCAGTTAGTGTACGGATTTTTCCCTGGATTTTTTATTGGATATTTATTGTATTCATTTGTACATAGAGCGACTCACGTCATGCGTCCTCCAAAGCGTTTTAGAGATTTATGGCATCACCATAGTTTACATCATTATAAATACCCTAACAAAGCTTTTGGAGTTTCCAATACGTTTTGGGATAAAGTTTTTGGTACCATGCCACCAAAAAAGAAGAATAAGAAAGCTTAATCATCTTCTAATAACTCTAATAATTTTTTCACACCTTCCGTTGCCGTTTCTTGAATAACAGTAATTCTTTGGTTATTTACTTTTGCAGGTTTCGGATCTATATAATAAATAGGAATGTGGTTTGGAACAAAATCCATAAGACTAGCAGCTGGATATACTTGCATAGAGGTACCAATAATTACTAGAATATCAGCAGTTTCACAAACTGTAATTGCTTTTTCTATCATAGGAACAGCTTCTCCAAACCAAACAATATGCGGTCTTAATTGATGTCCTTTTTCGCATAAATCGCCAACAAAAATATCTTCTTTAGAAGGTCTGACGTCCGTTATATTCTCACTGCTTCGTATTTTTAGTAATTCTCCATGTAAATGGACAATATTCTCACTTCCAGCCCGCTCATGCAAATCGTCCACATTTTGCGTTATAATAGTTACCTTGTAATTTTCTTCTAATTTAGCTAAAGCTAAATGCGCTTCGTTTGGTTGGACAGTTAATAACTGTTTTCGTCTTTCGTTATAAAAATTTAAAACCAATTCTGGGTTTTTAGCAAAACCTTGAAGCGAAGCAACTTCCATAACATCATGACCTTCCCAAAGACCATCGGCATCTCTAAAGGTTTTAATGCCACTTTCAGCACTAATTCCTGCACCTGTAAGTACAACTACATGTATCATTTTGTGAAACTATAAAATTCCATTGGGAAAATAAAATAAAAAAGGACGGCAACTTCACTTTAAAAATTTATATATTATGTGTAATATTACATCTATTTAAATTTAGATTATGAAGAACTTATTTAAGTTGTTAATTTTTATACTGCCTTTAGTTGTATTCACAGGGTGTAGTGGAGACGACCATATTACGGCAATACCTTCCAGTCAAACATCCAAGTCGTATGTAATTTCTTCTCTGTATGATAATAATGTAAACGGAGTTGCTAAGTTTATTAAAAACGACGATAACTCTACAACTGTTGAATTGAAGCTTACTGGTATTTCTACTGGAAGTCCTCATCCTGCATCAATTAATTACAACACTGCAGCCGAAGGTGGACTTATAGCCGTAACTCTTAATCCAGTAAATGATAATACGGGATTTAGTACAACAACTTTTACAGCTTTAGATAATGGAACACCTATAACTTACGATGAATTTTTAAGTTTTGACGGCTATATAGATGTGCTTCTTAGTGCGCTAGAACCAGATAGTATTCTTGCACAAGGAGACATTGGACAAAATGAATTAACAGGTCTTACAAAAACATATAATTTAGGAGAAAAAGATGTGCCTGGAATGTCTGGAATTGTTACATTTTCTCAACGTGAAAATGGGGAAGCACTTGCTGTAATTCAAGTAACAAATGCTACCAATGGTAATATGCATCCAGCACATATCCATAACAATACTGCAGTAGAAGGTGGTGCCATTGCATTAACCTTTAATCCCGTGGATGGAGATACAGGAATAAGTGCAACCAATGTGGCTGCTTTAGATAACGATGTTGCTTTTCTTTATATAGATGTTATCGATTTTGATGGTTATATAAATGTGCATGAAAGTGAAGTAAATCTAGCAACTATTGTGGCTCAAGGAGATATTGGACAAAATGAATTATCTGGAGTGTCAACTTCTTATGTTTTAAATGAAGTGGATCTGTCTGGGATAAGTGGAACGGTTACATTTTATGGAAGAAATAATGGGGAAGCATTGGCTGTTATTTTATTGCAAGAAACACCAGTTGATGGAATACATCCAGCTTATATTTATAGCAACGATATCGATACATCAGGAAGCATTATTTTTACTTTTAACCCTGTAGATGGAAATACTGGCGTGAGTCAAACAAATGTGTCTGCTTTAGATGATAATGCCGTTTTTGGTTATGATGATGTGTTGGGTGTTAATGGTCATATAAAAGTTCATTTAAACAATACCTTAACTACCATTATAGCTCAAGGAAATATAGGCGCAAACAATTAATAAAATAATTTTTTAGACAGAAAACCTGATGTTAAAGTCAGGTTTTTTTATTTTTATAATATGGTAGATTTAAAACTATTAGCTTATTTAGAAACCTATTTAACTGAAAATAGAAGACAGCGTTTCGATACTGTTTTAAAACAACGAACTAAGCATTTTACGGTTGCAACCGAAGATGTGTATCAACTTCATAATACAAGCGCAGTTATACGTACTTGTGATGTGTTTGGAGTTCAAGAAGTAAATATTGTTGAAGAGGTAAATTCTAAACAGATTGATAGTGAAATTGCTATGGGAGCTCAAAAGTGGGTCGATTTAAACCGATTTCATTCGGTTAAAGATTGTATTCAAGACTTAAAACAACAAGGTTATCAAATTGTAGCTACTACACCACACACAAAGGATTGCTTGCTTCATGAGTTTGATGTTACTAAAAAGTCTTGTTTTTTCTTCGGAAGGGAAACCGAAGGTCTGTCTCAAGAAGTTATCGATCAAGCAGATTGTTATTTAAAAATTTCTATGTCAGGGTTTACAGAAAGTTTAAATATTTCAGTATCTGCAGCTATTATTTTACAGCACGTTACTACAAAACTAAAACAGACAGATATCGAGTGGGAGCTTACTGAAGAAGAACAACAGGAAAAGCGTTTGGATTGGATAAAGAAAACCATTAAAAGTTACGATGAGATCGTAGCGCGATTTTATGAAGATTCTTAAAAAATAGCTTGTTGGAAAAATAGTATAAAAAAACCGAAAGAATCTCTTTCGGTTTTTTATTTATAATTTGCCGTATTTCCTATTTCGGCTTAGTACTTTATATTCTTCATAACATTCGCTAATAGCATCTAGAATTTGAAGATCGTTGGCCGTTTCAATAAAACTCTTGGAGTAATTACACTGCCTGATTATTTCATCTAAATCGACACGATCTACTTGTAAAAGTGCCACTAACATTTCTCTGTCAAATCTATTTGCAAGAAGCGTTCTAATCTCGTCGTCCTGCTTCATTTTTTTCAACTTACGCATTTCGTTGGGTTGTTTTCCAAACATGCTATGTAAAAAATCCGCTGGATTAAAAACGGCTCCTAAGACTCGTGTTACAGCATTAGCTGATGTTCCTCCAGCTTCGTAACCTGTTTCCAAACCAGAAATACTATACCTATAATTGGTGTTAACAGGAACTTGTTTTATATCTACTTCCAAAAAACCAGTAAGCTTAAAATTATTTACCACAACTTCTTCTAAAGCAAGAGCTAGTTCGGTTAATTCAATGGTAGAACTTCCATACTTAATCCAATCGTTTGTTACACGAACGCGAATGGATTTAAAACCCAAATATGAAAAATGTAACGTATCTGTAGCTTTTGCTTTAATTTCAAACTCTCCACGAGTATTTGTTGTTGTTCCTTTTACTTCATTAATATTAACAATATTAACGCTTTCCAAAGGGATTCCTTCAGAAGAATTAATAACAACTCCTTTTACAGTTGTGTTTACCTGACCAAACATCAATGAGGTGCCAGTAATTAGTATAATAAGAAAAAGTAGTTTCTTCATTAAAGCCATATTGAGCATAAAAGTACTAAACTAAACGATAATACCTTTATGTATCTGATATTTTGACTAAAAATTAACAAAAAAGTTTAACGTCTAGAACGTCTAGGTCTTGGTGAGCTAGAATCTGAGTTTGATCGTCTTGAACGAGTTTCACTATTGGAACTACGGTTTCCTTGGCTTTTAGAACTAGAGCGTCGGTCGCTTCTATTGCCATCGCTTCTGGAGCTAGAACGTCTTTCTGCTTTTGGTTTATTGTTGCTACGTCTGCTAAATCCGCCACCATCATTACGTCTTTTGTTTCTGCTGGTGCCTCTGCCTTTATCTTCGCTAATTTCAACATTTACAAAACGACCATCATGTTTATAGTCTGTAAAGAATGCCAATACCTTTTCTTGAAGTTCTTTTTCAGTGTTGAAGAAAGAAAAACTTTCTTTTACATCTACTTTAAAAACATCGTCTCTTCCTAAATCTAAAACTTCTTTTAAGAAATCTTTTAATTTCATCCAATCGTATCCATCTTTTCTGCCTACGTTAATAAAGTAGCGAGAATCGTTTGAGTTGCCTTTATAATCACGTCCACTTTCACCACGATCATGATCGCGAGAAGATTCGGCAACATTTAAGTTCTTGGTTTTTTGATAGTAATTAAAGAATCTAGTAAACTCTACTGAGAAGAATTTTTTAATTAATTCGTCTTTAGTGGTTTCATCGAATAACTCGTTGATACTATCTAAATATTTGTTTATTTCTGGATTGATTTCAGTACTGTGAACTTTATTAGCAAGCGACATTAATTGCACTTCACAAATTTCCATCCCATCAGGAATTTGCTTAAGTTCAAATTTCTGATTGATAATACGTTCAATACTTTTAATTTTACGGACTTCACTTTTAGAAACAATTACCATAGAAATTCCTGTTTTACCAGCACGTCCAGTTCTTCCAGATCTGTGTGTGTAAACTTCAGGTTCGTCAGGTAATTGATAATTGATAACATGAGTAATATCATCTACATCAATACCACGGGCAGCTACATCTGTTGCTACCAACATTTGTATTTGTTTGTTTCTAAAAGATTTCATTACTAAATCTCTCTGGTTCTGACTTAAATCGCCATGTAAAGCACCGGCACTATAACCATCTTCTATTAAGTTTTCGGCTACTTTTTGAGTGTCGCGTTTGGTTCTGCAGAAAATAACAGAGAAAATATCTGGATTTGCATCTGCTAAACGTTTTAAACCTTGGTAACGATCTCTCGCGTTTACTAAATAGTATTCGTGAGATACTTGATTAGTGCTTTCATTTTTGTTTCCTACTGTAATTTCAATAGGAGATTTCATGAATTTTTTAGCAATATTTGAAACCTCTTTAGGCATAGTTGCTGAAAATAACCATGTGTTTTTGTCTTCTGGAGTATGAGATAAGATATCTGTAATATCTTCCTTAAAACCCATGTTTAACATTTCATCCGCTTCATCCAGAACGGAATATTGAATTTTAGAAATATCAACCATTCTACGGCTAATCATATCTTTCATTCTCCCAGGAGTTGCCACAATAATTTGTGCGCCTCTTTTTACTTCTCTAGCTTGGTCTGTAATACTAGCTCCTCCATAAATAGCAACTACATTAAGACCTTTACAATATTTACCATATTGTTTCATCTCGTTTGTAATTTGCAAGCAAAGTTCGCGAGTAGGGGAAAGAATTAATCCTTGGGTTGTTCTACTATCTATATTAATTTTTTGAAGCATTGGAAAACCAAAAGCAGCCGTTTTACCGGTACCTGTTTGCGCAAGAGCAACCAGATCGGTTTCTTTTTCTAATAAAATTGGAATTGCTTTGGCTTGGACATCACTTGGGGTTTCAAAACCCATGTCGTTAATAGCTTGTAATAGGTCGTCATTAAGACCTAAATCTTGGAATGTGCTCATTCGTGTTTAATAAGTAATCGATTATGTTTTGTAGTGTTACAAAAGAAGTGAATCGACATACTTAACCTAAACTTCTAGTAACACACCCTCACTCTGAGGAGTTTATCTAAATAAGCAGCTTGGCTTAGCTAGATTTTTTTCAAGGTGCAAATGTACAATTTTATTTAATACGAAGTTGTAATTTTTTACAATTATCTCTTTATTGGTTGCTTTATGGTATTGCAACGGTCCTTGTTGGTTTTATAAACGAAACTTTTTAACACAAGCTGGTACCTTCTTACTTAAAAATAAGACTTAGTATAGACATATAATTAATTGGATTTTATAAAATTTATTAAGAATTCGGACTATATATCTTGCTGACTCAGTGTAAGATAGTTTTTTAAAATACTTAGAATTTTTTAATTGGTTCGAGTTTACGTTAAATTATTGATGTTTTGGTGTGGAGTACTTGCTAATTCAAAGTTTTGTCTGAAAAAAAATTCCAAATTATTAAAGCCATTTCAATATCATGATTTTGATTTCCTAAAACGGATTCAAGTTGAGTAGAATATTGTTCTTGAATACTTGGCTCTAAATGGCCTCCTCCTAAAATATCATATAAAGCGACTTGAGTTGACTCTATACCATTAGAGTAAGTAGTACTTCTTACTGAGGAATTATCTGTAGTATTAATATCTTGGAAATTCTCTATAAAAGGAATGGAATCGGTTTGGTTAAAATTTATCCAAAAGCTTACTGACTCTTCTACAGAAAGTACCGTTCCACGACCACCAATATTTGGTGCAACTTCTCCTCCTATGTATGGTGAAAGAGGATCATCTGTACCAACCATAAATAAAACAGAAATTGGATTATTTGGATTGTTGCATATATCTGCTGGCATTGAGGCTGCAATTGGAGCAACAGCCGCAATTTTATGTGAAAGTTCAAGAGCAAGTCGAAGCGCCATATGTCCTCCATTTGAAGTTCCAGTGGCATAAATTTGGTTGGTATTTATATTATAGGTGTTTGAAAAATGACTAATAAGTGAGTCAATAAAACTCACATCGTCAACAGAAGGATTTGTAGTTGCATCTTCACGGCAATCGTTCCAACCTTGTTTTCCGAGTGGACTAATTGCGCCATTGGGATAAACAATAATAAATTTTTCCTTTTCGGCAATATCCATCCACACCTTGTAAGGCGCTTTAAGTCCGCTTTTACCTGTTAAATCATCAGATGTTAAACTCCCTCCGTGCAACATGAAAATTAAGGGTACGGACATTGAGTCTATGTAACTTGGAATATAGAAATCGTAATTGCGTGTTAATCCATCTATAACTATGGTGTGTTCAGTAAAGAGTCCAAAATCATTTGGTTGTGAGTTGTCTGGTTTTTTGCATGCAATTAATAAGAAGATTATAATAAAATATTTAACTCTTTTTAAGGTCAGGTATATATATCTTTTTATCATGTTATTTTGTTTATATCTATTAAGTTTCATTCTATTTGTAAATAACTGTGTTATATTATGTGATTATATATTGAGAATGAGCTATAGTTAATGATAACAGTTATGTTATTCGTTACTTTAACAACTAATTTGACAAATTTTTATAAAAATAGTCAATAGCGGTAATTTCTTAACTTACCTCATTTTCTCAAGTTAGAATCTAATTCTTTTCAGTTTTGTAAGAATGTTAATTTCGACCAATACAAACTATTCAAAGTAAAATTAGGGAGAAAGAGACTTTTACTTAAAATTCTGTTTTTCACAAAAATCAGCTAAGAGTTAATTATAATCAAATATAATTGATTAGGTTTTAAAATTTCAGAGTACAATTAAAATAAAACTTACCAAGTAACTACAGCTTATTAAGGTGCTCTAGTAATTGTTTGACAGCTTTTCCTCTGTGTCCAATTTTATTTTTTTCATCTAAAGAAATTTCAGCAAAGGTTTTTTTATAGCCTTTAGCTTTAAAAATGGGGTCGTAACCAAAACCTTGTTTTCCATGTTTTGTAGTAGTGATTTCCCCAAGACAAACACCTGTAAAAGTTTCTAGTTTGTTATTTAAATGCAAGGCGATAACCGTTTTAAATTGGGCTTTTCTGTTGTGTTTGTTTTCTAAGTTTTTTAGTAATAATTCCATGTTGTCATTAGAGTCTCTCTGCTCCCCGGCGTACCTGGCAGAATATACACCAGGCTCATTGTTTAAAGCTTCAACTTCTAGTCCGGTATCGTCAGCAAAACAATCGTAGCCATAATGGGTTTTTATATATTCAGCTTTTTGTATGGCATTGCCTTCTATGGTACTTTGAGTTTCTGGAACCTCTTCAGTACAACCAATATCCTGAAGGCTTAATAGTTGAATGTGTTTAGGAATTAAACCTTGAACTTCTTTTAATTTATTTAGATTGTTTGTGGCAAAAACGAGTTTCATAACTTGCAGTATATTAAAATGACTTGTAATTTTATTTCAAAACAACAGAAAATAATATTAATTTCATTGAAATATTTATAATTTTAAAAGTAATTCCCTAAATCTCTATGATTAGACAAATCTTAATAGTAATTATTTTTTTGTGTTTTACCATAACTTCATATGCACAAATAATAAAGAAATCAGATTCTTTAAGTACAAAACAGGTTATAGATACCCTACTTATTGATAGAGATATGAATAATTGGTCTTTGAGATTATTTACAAATTATAAGGGACAAAGTTTTAATTTGGTTAATGGAGATAATCAATTGTCTTTTAAGCCCAATAATAGAGCAGGAGTAGGGTTTGGTTTAGGAACCAGCAAATTAATTATAGATATAGCATTTAATTTAAAAAGTAAAGAAGAAAATCCCACCGAACGTTTCGACATGCAAGGATCTTTTATTGCAGGGAACCATAATTTGATTAATTTATATGTGCAGAGATATAAAGGTTTTAATGTAAAGAATAATTTTAATGAGCCTGAATTTTTTAGAGACGACATTACATCTCTTTCCATAGGAATTAATTATTTATATACTTTTAAAGAGATTTCTTTTTCTTCTGCTACCTTGAAAGCGGGATTAGCTAAAGAAGAAAAGAAACACTATATATCTGGAGGAATTGGAGGGTTTATGGTATATAATAATTTTATGGCAGACAGTCCAATTATTCCGGATAATGGAAATTTTAATGAAGATGCTTATTTAAAAGGGTTAAAAGGAACTGGAATAGGAATTTCTGGTGGGGTTTTGACGGTTTTTGTGTTGCCTGCAAACTTTTTTGCAACTTTAAATGTAATTCCAGGAATTGGAATTATGTATAAAAAGGGGTTTTCAGAAACAGACGATTATAAAGTGTCAAACCCTCTCTTATATAAATTAGATTATGAGGCTGGAGTTGGCTATAGCTATAAACGATTTTATATAACTTTAGTGTATGGAAGTGGCATTTATACTACCAATTTAGATTACGGCTTGAATTATATTTATAGCAATACCAAAGCAAAAATTTCAGTAGGATATAAAATAAAGTCGAATAAAAAACTTAAGACTCCTTTTTAAGATTTTGTTGTTTTAACATGTTTAAATACATGTTTTCAACTTTGGTTCTTGCCCAAGGCGTTCTTCTTAAAAATTTTAAACTAGATTTTAAGGAAGGATTATCTTGAAAACAACGAATGTTTATTTGGTGACCCATATATTCCCATCCATAATGCGCTTCAAGCTCCGTTATTATTTGTTCAAGCTTAACACAATGTAAAGGGTTGTTTGGTTGTGTTTCCATTTAAATTTCTTCTATCGTCTATTCGTTCTTTTTGGACGTCTAGAACTACTTGATTTATTGCTGCTATTAGATTTTTTTGAGCTTTGAGAGTGACTTTTGCTATTAGATCGTGAAGATCTTCCTCTACCTTGTTTTTTAGGTTCTGTAGAAGCATTTGGATCTGGTTCAAAGCCTTCCAAGATGTCTTTTGGGATTTTCATACCCACCAATTTTTCAATATCTCTTAAATATGTCGTTTCATCTGCACTAACTAAAGAAATGGCTTGACCACTTGCTCCTGCACGCCCAGTTCTGCCAATTCTATGTACGTAATCTTCTGAAATATTAGGAAGTTCAAAATTAACCACATGTGGTAATAAAGGAATATCCAATCCACGTGCTGCAATATCTGTTGCAACCAATACACGAACGCTTCCATTTTTAAATCCTGCTAAAGCTTTGGTTCTAGCTCCTTGACTTTTATTTCCATGGATGGCAGCTGCTGAAATTCCAGCACTAATCATTTTTTTACAGAGTTTATTGGCTCCATGTTTAGTTCTTGTAAATACCAATACTTGTTTCCAATTGCCATCTGAAATCAATTTGATAATTAAATCTGTTTTCTTTCCACTAGCAACACGATACACTTTCTGGTTTATGGCGTCTACAGTTGTGTTTTCTGGAGTGGCTTCCACTTGAACAGGATGATGTAAAATCCCATTTGCAAGTTTTCTAATGTCTTTTGAAAAGGTTGCAGAAAACATCAGGTTTTGACGTTTTGCTGGCATCATGTTCATAATACGTTCTATATCACGTAAAAAACCCATGTCCAACATTCTATCTGCTTCATCTAAAACTAAAATCTCAACATTTTTTAAAGATAAAAGTCCTTGATTTTGTAAATCTATTAAACGTCCTGGAGTTGCTACTAAAACATCAATTCCTTGACGAAGCGTTGCAACTTGTGGTTTCTGATTAACGCCACCAAAAATAACAGCACTTCTTAAGTTTGTAAATTCGCTATACTCTTTTACGTTGGCATACACTTGTGCTGCCAATTCACGAGTTGGTGTTAATACTAAGGCGCGAATAGGTCTGAATTTTGTCTGTTCACTTTCAGAAAGAATATGTAATAAAGGCAATGTAAATCCAGCTGTTTTTCCAGTACCAGTTTGTGCAGATGCTAAAACATCTTTTCCATGTAAAATAGGTGGGATGGCTTTAAGTTGTATAGGAGATGGTTCATTATATCCTTTTTTGCTGATAGCTTTAAGAATTGCTTCAGAAAGGCCTAATGTGTTAAATGACATATATTGTATTTGATAAATGGCAGATTAAATGCCATTTTTTTGTTGGTTGCAAAGTTACAGCTAATTTTTTCGATGTTGTTTAATATTTGAATTTATTGACTTATTAACACCGAAATCTTGAAATCATTTTAAAAAGTATAAGAAACTTTGTGGTATCTTTAAATTTCAAGGAACATTAAATGATGTTTAATTTTTCAATTTCTTCTGTAAACGGTTAATATGTTTTTATATAAAATTGAGAATATTTTTTAATAGCATTTTTTTATGTAACTTTAAATCAGACAATTAAAATGAAATTTAAATTATTTATAATGAAATACCTATTCTATTTTTTTGTGTTATTTATTGTTTTTTCGTGCAAGAAAGAAAGTGAAAAAACAGACACTCTTGGGGTTGTAGAGTTTCAGGTTACTGGAAATGAAGCAGCTCAGGAATTTTTTGAAAAAGGACTTTTATTACTTCATAGTTTTGAATACGATGATGCTAGAGAAGCCTTCAAAGAAGCGCAACAAAAAGACCCAAACATGTCCATGGCATTTTGGGGAGAAGCTATGACTTATAACCATAGCCTTTGGGGAGAACAGGATTATGATGCAGGCTTTGCAGCAATTAAAAAAGCAAACCAGATTCAAGGTCCTAGAGAATATTCAGATATTGAACAGGGTTTTCTTGAGGCCATTGAAATTCTTTATACGCCCAAAACAGCTAAAGTTGAAAGAGATCAGGCTTATAAGAATTATATGAAATCACTTCATGAAACGTATCCAGAAAATCAGGAAATAGCGGCCTTTTATGCCATCTCCTTATTGGGTTCTGTCCCAGAAGGTCGCGACGATGCTATTTATGGACAAGGTGCTGAAATTGCAAAAAAAGTTCTTGAGAAAAACCCAAAACATCCAGGAGCGCTTCATTATTTAATTCATTCTTACGACGATCCGTATCATGCTGAATTGGCTTTCGATGCCGCCAATAGTTACTCTAAAGTGGCTCCAGACGCTAGTCATGCCTTACACATGCCTTCTCATATTTATGTGGCTTTAGGAATGTGGGACGAAGTGATAAATTCTAATATCGATTCTTACCAAGCTAGTTTAAATAGAATGGAAAGGAAAGAGCTTGATAATAATGCTCGTGGCTATCATGCATTTCACTGGTTGCAATACGGGTATTTACAGAAGGGAGATTTCGATACAGCCAAACAAATGGTTTTAGACATGAAACAATATGTTCAAGAAACACCTAATGATAGAACTAAGAACTATTTGGTATTTTTAAAAGGAACATATTTAGTAGAAACCAATCAATGGGATTCAGATATTGCAAATATAGAAGTGGATGTTTCAAATTTGAATCTAACCATACAGTCGCAATATTATTATTTGGATGCTTATCGCGCTTTTTTAAAAGGAGACGTTGAAAAAGTTGAACGCGTTATAGATACCATGTCTAAAAAAATAGAAAAGGAATCTTTATTGGTTGAAAACTTAGATAGCGGATTTTCCATGTGTTCTTCTCTCTCTAGAAATACACCTACAAAAATGGATGTTAAACAATCACAAGTAATGCTTCAACAAGTAAGAGCTTTAAAAGCTTGGTTAGAAAATGATGTGAATAAAACAGAAGACTTGTTAAAAGAATCCACCATCAAAGAACAAGCTATTAGCTATAGTTACGGACCTCCTGTAATTATTAAACCAACAAGCGAATTATATGCTGAATGGCTTATGAAGCAAGAAAGATATGAAGAAGCTATCCAGCAATACCAAGCAACTTTAGAAAGAGCAACAAAAAGACGTTTGGCAGTTGAAGGAATAGAAAAAGCTAGAAAACAAAAAGTGTAAATTACAATAAGAACTCCATGGTAAACAAGTTTAAACTATGTAGATTTTATATGGGTTTTATTGATATTTATCATGTTAATTATTATTGATTTTTAGTAATATTGTAATAAATTACAACTTCAAATTTAAATTAAGCATTATGAACATTATCATTCAATACGTAAATATGGATTCTAGTGAATCTTTATCTAAATACACCACTGAAAAACTTGAAAAACTAGCAAAAAAATACGATTGGCTTATTGCTTGTGATGTTTTTTTTAAACAAGATAACAACCAAAAGGAACAAGGTAAAATTTGTAATATGGAATTGAGCCTTCCTGGGCCTCGAGTTTTTGCTACGTCAACAGAAAAGAATTTTGAATTGGCAGTAAAAGAAACCATAAACGATTTAGATATTCAGCTTAAAAAAAGAAAGCAAACATTTACAACTCATTAGGTTTTAAAATCTTAAATATAAAAAGTCACGTATTCAAAATGTATTGAATTCGTGGCTTTTTTTTTGTATTCCTAAAAGGAGAAAATTCTTCAATGAATCGTAATTTGGAATTTAGTTTTTGTTATTTGGAATTTATTTTTTCTAATCCCTTTTTTGAACTATTGATGATGATATGGTTCGTTTTTTAAAATGGTAAAACCTCTATAAAGTTGTTCTACAACAAACAACCGAATCATTTGGTGAGAAAATGTCATTTTAGATAAAGATAGTTTTCCTTGGGCTTTATTATAAACATCATTAGAAAAACCATATGGACCGCCAATAACAAATACTAATTGTTTAATTCCAGAATTCATATGTTTTTGTAAATATTCCGAAAAGCCTACTGAACTCAATTGTTTGCCATTCTCATCTAATAATATCAAAACATCTGTAGTTTGCAGCTTGTTTAAAATTAATTCGCCTTCCTTTTGTTTTTGCTGTTCTTCACTTAAATTTTTAACTTTTTTTAAGTCAGGGATAATTTCAAATTCAAATTTTATATAGAAGCCTAAGCGTTTCTGATAATCGTCTATCAAGGCTTGAAGCTGTTTGTTGTCTGTTTTGCCAATGGTAAGGAGTTTTATTTGCATGTTTTCTTTAATTGGGTCGTCACTTCTGGCGCAATCGAGAAACGAGACCATATTTTTGCCTTTCGACTCTATTCGAAAGGACATTCTTATTAATTATCTAAATCAATCACAAATTTACATTTTAATTAGAATTAAGAATTTAGAATGTAAATAATTTGTTTTTCAATTAGTATTTTTACATCAAATTAAGGAACATGATTACACAAGAACAATTCGATAAAGAAATAGAAATAATTGTAGCAAATGCGATTCGTGAAGATGTTGGTGATGGAGATCATAGCTCATTAGCTTGCATTCCAGATACTGCAACAGGGAAAGCTAAACTTTTGGTAAAAGACGAAGGCGTTATTGCTGGGGTAGAATTCGCAAAAATAGTTTTTAGTTATATAGATAAAAACTTGAAAGTAGAAACTCTTATCGAGGATGGTTCTAAAGTAAAATATGGAGATATTGTGTTTTTTGTAGAAGGAGCTTCTCAGTCTATTTTAAAAGCTGAAAGATTGGTGTTAAATGCTATGCAACGTATGAGTGCCATTGCAACAAAAACCAAACAGTTTGTCGATTTGCTTGAAGGTACTGGAACAAAAATCTTAGATACTAGAAAAACCACTCCTGGAATTCGTGCTTTAGAAAAGTGGGCTGTAAAAATTGGAGGTGGAGAAAACCATCGATTTGCGTTGTATGACATGATTATGCTTAAGGACAATCATATCGATTTTTCTGGTGGAATTACAAAAGCTCTAGACAAAACCAAAGCCTACTTAAAAAATACAAATAGAGATTTAAAAATTATTGTCGAAGCTAGAAATTTAGATGAAATTAAAGAAATTCTTGAAAGTAAAGGTGTTTACAGAATATTAATTGATAATTTTAATTATGAAGATACTAGAAAGGCCGTAGCCTTGATTGGCGATACTTGTTTAACCGAATCTTCAGGAGGTATTAATGAAAAAACCATTAGAAAATATGCTGAATGTGGTGTGGATTATATCTCGTCGGGAGCTTTAACCCATTCGGTATATAATATGGATTTAAGCTTAAAAGCCGTATAACTCTTAAATTTAATGTTCAAGATTCTAAAGTTGATTTTATTGTGTATTAACCTTGAATTATAAATATAAAACTTAGAACTAGCCAATGACAAAACCAATAGAAGATAAATTAAGTAAAATTCCTGTTTTAAATTGGATACTCAAATTCTTAAAACAAATTAAACTTCCAGGTTTAGAAGGGCTTTCATTATACGATTTAACTGAATTATACATTATTGGAATTGGAAGAGGTGCTTTAACCACAAGAGCAAGTGCCATTGCATTTAACTTTTTTACGGCTATATTTCCATTTTTGCTTTTTATTCTAATCGTGATTCCATTAATACCTATAGATGATTTTAGAATAGAATTCTTGAATTTTTTAAACTCTTTTTTGCCTCCAAGTACATCAGATTTTTTCTTTAATAGTATTTTTGAAAATATAGAATCTACAAACCGTGGTGGTCTTTTATCTTCTGTTTTTTTAGTGTCTATTTTTTTAATGGCGAATGGTATTAATGCCGTATTTGCAGGATTTGAAAGCTCCTACCATGAGCAATTAAGCAGAAATATTATTAAACAGTATTTTTTTGCTTTAGGAGTAGCTTTAATTTTAGCTTTTTTATTAATAATTACTGTAGTAATACTTGGTTACTTTGAAATATATGTTCTTGGAAATCTTGAGATTTATGGTGTTTTAGAAAAAAGCAACAATCAATTTTGGATTACGATAGCTAAATATGTGTTTTTTGTTATTATGGTATATTTAGCAACGGCCATTCTGTATTATTTTGGAACTAGAGAAGGTAAAGCATCAAAATTTTTCTCTATTGGAGCTTTGTTTACTACTGTTTTAATTATTTTAAGCTCTTATTTATTTGGAATTTATATAGAAAATTTCTCCCAGTATAATGAGCTATATGGCTCCATTGGAGCCTTATTAATCTTGCTATTTTATCTATGGTTAAACTCTAATATTTTGCTTTTAGGTTACGAATTGAATGCCTCTTTGAATAGATTGAAAAAAATAAATAAAAATTATGTATAAAGTATTGCTGCTTGTATTTTTATTGCCATTAACAACGAATGCGCAAGATATTTATGGAAAATGGAAAACAATTGATGACGAAACAGGTAAGGCCAAATCAACGGTAGAAATTTTCAAAAAAGACGGAAAGGCTTTTGGTAAGATTATTGAAATTTATAGCAGTATAGATAAAGATGCACTTTGTACTACATGTGAAGGTGCAGATTATAATAAACCAGTTTTAGGATTAACCATTATTAAAAACCTAACTCAAGATGGTATTTATTTCAAGAACGGAACCATTTTGGATCCTGAAGATGGAAAAACATACAATTGTAGACTGTCTTTAGATAAAGACAATCCTAATATATTAATGGTTAGAGGTTATATTTCTTTCTTGTATGCCACACAATATTGGGAACGCATTGAGAGTTAAAGCGTATTTTATCCAAACACTAAACACCAGAAACGATTGCATTATATAGACGTCATACTTCCCATACCAATTCCAAAACTATTTACCTATAGTATTACGGAAGCTGAGGCTGGTTTTTTAAAACCTGGTATGCGAGTGTCTGTACCTTTTGGAAAAGCAAAAATCTATACGGCTTTGGTGTCTAGCATTCATACTAATGAACCCCATGCTTATGAAGCTAAGGAAATTCATCAAATTTTAGACGATGAAGCTATTGTTACCAAAAAACAACTAGAGCATTGGCAGTGGATTTCAGAATACTATATGTGTACTTTAGGTGATGTGATGCGAGCAGCATTACCAAATGCTTTTTTATTAGAAAGTGAAACCATAATTACAAAAAACCAGGAGACACATGTTGCAGAAACGGATTTAAAAGACGATGAGTTTTTAATTTATGATGCGTTACATCATCAATCATTACTTAAAATACAAGATGTTGCAGGTATTTTAGATAAAAAAAATGTGCTTCCAGTTATTAAAAGCCTCTTAGATAAACAAGTGATTTTAGTTGAAGAAGAAATCTATGAAAAATATAAGCCCAAATTAGTACGTTATGTAAAATTGCAGGCTAAATTTTCTTCTGAAACAAACTTGCAAAATCTATTGGAAGACTTAAGTCGCGCTCCAAAACAAAGGGAGGTTGTTTTAACTTTGTTTTCTCTTTCAGCACAAACAAAGAAACCGATTAAAGTATCAGAGCTAACCGAAAAAAGCAAGACATCGTCAGCGATTATTAAATCGTTAATAGATAAAGATATTCTTGAGGAATACCATATTCAAACAGATAGAATTGAATACTCAGGAGAAGAGAATAATCCATTAAAGCAGTTAAGCGAAGCTCAAAAAACAGCTTTTCAGGACATACAATCCTCATTTGGAACCTATAATATCACCTTGTTGCATGGTGTTACTTCTTCGGGGAAAACGGAGATATATGTCAAATTAATTGAAACCATTTTAAGGCAAGGAAAACAGGTTCTTTATTTGTTGCCGGAAATTGCTCTTACAACACAATTAGTAAACAGATTACAAGATTATTTTGGAGAACAAGTGGCTGTTTTTCATTCAAAATATTCGTCTCAAGAACGTGTTGAAGTTTGGAATCATGTGTTACAGAATACATCTAAAGCACAAGTTGTTATTGGAGCGCGTTCTTCAGTCTTGTTGCCATTTCACGATTTAGGATTGGTTATTGTAGACGAAGAGCATGAGTCGTCCTATAAGCAATTTGATCCAGCACCAAGATATCACGCCAGGGATACGGCTATCGTTTTGGCGCATTTATTTCGATGTAAAACCCTTTTAGGGTCAGCTTCGCCAAGTGTGGAGAGTTATTATAATACCAAGCTTGAAAAGTATGGTTTGGTGGAGTTAACTACCCGATACAACAATGTTTTAATGCCAGATATTGAACTTGTCGATATAAAAGACAAGCAAAAGCGCAAGCGAATGACAGGTCATTTTAGCGACAGATTGATTGAAGAGATGACTGAAACTCTCGAAGCTGGACATCAAATTATTTTGTTTCAGAATAGAAGAGGGTTTTCACCTATTGTGGAATGTACAACTTGTGGCGTATCGCCTCAATGTCCAAATTGCGATGTTAGTTTAACCTATCATCAATATAAAGATCAGTTACGGTGTCATTATTGTGGTTATCACGCTGTTATGATTAAGTCTTGTGAAGCTTGTGGGAGTACAGACTTAGATAATAAAGGTTTTGGAACCCAGCAGGTAGAAGAGGAGGTAAGTAAACTTTTTCCAAATAACAAAGTGGCTAGAATGGATTTGGATACTACCAGAGGAAAATATGGCTACGAGAAAATAATTACAGCTTTTGAGCAACAGGAAGTAGATATTTTAGTGGGAACACAAATGTTAACAAAAGGATTGGATTTTAGGCATGTAAAACTTGTTGGTATTATGAATGCAGATAACATGCTTAACTTTCCAGATTTTAGAGCCCATGAACGTAGTTTTCAATTGATGTTGCAAGTATCCGGGAGAGCTGGAAGAACCGAAGAGAGAGGAAAGGTTTTAATTCAAACTTACAATCCGTATCATAAAATCTTACAGCAAGTAACGACTAATTCATATATGGAAATGTATGAAGAACAAATGGACGAAAGACGTAATTTTAAATATCCACCCATTTATAGATTGATAAAAATAACCTTAAAACATCGTAATTATAATAAGGTAAATGTGGCTGCAGATTGGTATGCTAAATCTTTAAGACTGGTGTTTAAAAGTGATGTATTAGGTCCGGAATTCCCTCCTGTGTCTAGGATTCGCAATCAATTTATAAAACATATTATTGTTAAAATCCCACCTAAACAGTCCGTAGTAAAAACAAAAGAAGCCATTATTAAAATTAATAATAGCTTCTTGTCTGTAAAAGATTTTAGGGCTGTAAGAGTTATTTTAAATGTTGATAATTACTAGTTAAGTAATGTTGTTTAGGGCATCAACTAGTTGTGTTTTTTTGTTTCGGCTTAATGGAATTTCATAAGCACCAACTTCAACATTTTTACTATTAAATCTGTCAATTTTATCTAAATTAACAATATACGATTTGTGAATTCGTAGAAACTTTCCTTCAGGAAGTTCCGCTTCAAAAGCTTTCATAGTTGAGAGTACCACTAAACTTGTTTCTTCTGTAACAAGTTTTACGTAATCTCCAAGAGCTTCAATCCACTTAATGTCTTTTATATATACTTTACGTTTTTTAAGGTTACTTTTTACAAAAATATGTTCACCTTCAGTTTCGTTAAAGTCTAATTTTAATTTGTGTTGCTCTACAGCTTTGTCAACAGCAGTATTAAAACGTTCTCTTGTTATAGGTTTGTGTAAATAATCTGTAGCATCGTAATTAAATGCTTTAAAGGCATATTCTGTTTTACCAGTAACAAAAATAATTTGGGGTTTGTTGTTTAGTACATCCAAAAGTTCGAACCCATTTAAAACAGGCATTTCAATATCTAAAAATATTAAATCTACTTTGTGGGTATTAAGTCCATTTTTAGTCTCTAGGGCACTATTGTATTCTGCAATCAAGTTAAGCGAAGGGTGATTTTCAATTAACTTAACAATGGAGAGGCGCTGAATTGCTGAGTCATCAACTACTACACAGTTTAAAGTCATAACATTTAGTTTATTTCGGTTAAGATATCGACAATAGTACGAAAAATTCGGTTAAAAACCAAAAAACATCGGTAAAACGTTAATTTTAACATATTTTAACATTTTGGTTATTTGCTGTCAAATATGTTTTAATTAATGTTGTAATATATAAATAAAATTCTTATTTTTGCACCCATTTTTAACAATAAATATAATTTAATATGAATCATTACGAAACTGTTTTCATCTTAAATCCCGTTTTATCTGAAACTCAGATAAAGGAAACAGTACAGAAATACGAAGATTTTCTAGTTTCTCGTGGAGCAAAGATGGTATCTAAAGAAGATTGGGGGCTTAAAAAATTAGCTTACCCTATTCAAAACAAAAAAAGTGGATTTTACCACTTATTCGAGTACACAGTAGATGGAGAAGTTATCAATCCATTAGAAGTAGAGTTTAGACGTGACGAGCGTTTTATGCGTTACTTAACTGTTACTTTAGACAAACATGCTATATCTTGGGCAGAGAGAAGAAGAGAGAAACTTAAACAAAAAGCGTAATTATGTCATCTATAGAACAACAAGCAAAAGGAAAAAAGGACGGAGAAATTAGATATTTAACGCCTTTAAATATTGAAACTAACAAGAATAAAAAGTACTGTCGTTTCAAAAAATCTGGAATCAAATATGTAGATTATAAAGATGCAGATTGGTTATTAGGTTTTGTAAACGAACAAGGTAAAATTTTACCAAGACGTTTAACAGGTACATCTTTAAAATATCAAAGAAAAGTGTCAGTTGCTGTAAAAAGAGCTCGTCATTTAGCATTAATGCCTTATGTGGCAGATTTATTAAAATAAAATACTCATAACAATGGAACTTATATTAAAACAAGACGTTGAAAATTTAGGATTTAAAGACGATGTTGTAACGGTTAAGAACGGTTATGGTAGAAACTTTTTAATTCCACAAAAGCAAGCTATTTTAGCTACTGCATCTGCAAAGAAAGTATTAGCTGAAAATGTAAAACAACGTGCTTACAAAGACAAGAAAGTAATTGAAGATGCTAATAAAGTTGCTGAAGCAATTAAAGCATTAGAAATTAAAATACCAGCTAAAGCTACTGAAGGTGCTTCTGCAGGTGATAAATTATTTGGTTCTATTACCAAAGCCGATTTAATGGAAGCTTTTTCAAAAGCAGGACATGATATCGATAAAAAATACATCAGTATTACAGGTGGAAATATCAAACGTTTAGGTCAGTACGATGCTGTAATTCGTTTACACAGAGAAGTAACTTTCGAAATCCCTTTTGAAGTTATTGCTCAATCTTAAATTTTAGCATTTCTGCATTATAAAACAAAACCGTTTAGAGCATTCTAGACGGTTTTTTTAATTAAAAATTTCTAAGAACCTCTAAATATGCGTTTCACTTTCTTATGGGCTTTCTTGCTTATTCTGTCTTGTAAAGACAAGCCAAACCCAACTATAGACTTAGGTAAAGAGACTATTAAATCGTCTTCTTTAATAGAAGCTTTTCAATATCAACCAAATGCATCTCCTTTAATAAGTGTGCATCGTGGAGGTGTAGGCTTGGCTAATTATCCAGAAAATTGTTTAGAAACCATAGCTTATATTAACGATAGTATTCAAGCTGTTTTTGAAATTGATATCGCTAAAACAAAAGATAATATCTTGGTTTTAATGCACGATAATACCTTAGAACGAACAACTACCGGAACAGATAAGTTAACAAACTATAGTTTTGAAGAGCTACAAAACTTTAATTTGGTGGACGACTTTGGAAATGAAACAAATTACAAGATTCCAAAACTTCTAGATGTTTTGGCTTGGGCAAAACAGAATCAAGCCATTTTAACAATCGACATTAAAAAAAGTGTAGATGTTTCAGAAGTTATAGAAGCTATTAGAGAGCAAGCTGCCGAAGATATTTCAATAATTATTACGTATGATGTGGCCCAACTTAAAAAAGCCTATCAATTAGCTCCAGATTTATTGATGTCTGTATCTGCAAGAAACCAACAAGAATTAGATTGGTTGTTAGACACTAAAATCCCATTAGAGAATATGTTGGCCTTTACAGGAACCAAACTATCAGATACCATGTTGTTTAACAACATTCATAAGCTTGGTATAAAAACCATGTTAGGAACACTTGGAAACTTAGACAAACAAGCAGAAACCAAAGGAGATTCTCTTTATATGAGATGGCACAACATGGGAATTGATATCTTTGCAACCGATAGACCTTTTCAAGCTGCAACAGCCCTAAAAATCAACAAATAAAACTTTAATTAAAATAGATTTATTACCAATGAAGTACGCTAGATTAACAAAAGAACAATTTGAAGAACTGCATAAAGAATTTATAAATTTTCTTGCTACACAAACCATAACTGCAAAAGAATGGGATGATATTAAAGTAAACAAACCAGAAGTTGCCGAACAGGAATTAGATGTCTTTAGCGATTTGGTTTGGGAAGGTGTGTTAAATAAAGTGGTATATATTGAGCATATTTCACCTCAACAAATACATTTATTTCATTTGCAAGAAGAGATTATGCACTTAATTGCTATTAAAATAAAAAATCCAATAGATTTAACGACCACAGATGGTTTTAATTGGTTGCGAGAAAATTTAATGGATGAGGATGTGGAATTCTCTCAAGCAAAAAAAGAGTATTCTGAAGATAAAAATGCAGATAAGTTTAAATTAATCCAACAAGGAGGAGTGATCACCAAAGGCGAATTATTTCAGTATTTAGATAAATTGATTAATTAGATTAAAGAAGTGTCATTGCGAGAAGCAACGATAGGAGTGACGTGGCAATCTGTTGAATTGTTATCCCAATAACTATTAAATAGATTACTAGGTTTTTTCTACTGAAAAAGCTCGTAATGACATTTATAATTCTTTATTTTTGTTAGAGAATTAGAATAAAATTAATGAGATTCCTGCTTTCGCAGGAATTAAAATGAGATACCTGCTGAAGTTTATCTTGAGCAGAGTCGAAAGACAAGGCATTATTATGGCACAAAAACCAAGCATTCCAAAAGGGACTAGAGACTTTACTCCTGAGCAAGTAGCAAAACGCAACTATATTTTTAACACCATTCAAAAACAGTTTGAATTATTCGGATTTCAACCTATTGAAACTCCAAGTTTTGAGAATTCGGACACCTTAATGGGGAAATATGGCGATGAAGGCGATAGACTTATTTTTAAAATATTGAATTCTGGGGACTATTTGAATAAAGTGGACGATAAACTTTTTCAGACTAAAGATTCAAATGCCATAACTTCAAAAATCTCTGAAAAAGCTCTTCGTTACGATTTAACAGTGCCTTTTTCTCGTTACGTCGTGCAGCACCAAAACGAGATTGAGTTTCCTTTTAAGCGTTACCAAATGCAACCAGTTTGGCGAGCAGATAGACCTCAAAAAGGACGTTTTAGAGAGTTTTATCAGTGCGATGCCGATGTGGTTGGTTCTACCTCCTTATGGCAAGAAGTAGAGTTTGTGCAACTTTACGATGCTGTTTTTAAAGCCTTAAAATTAGAAGGCGTTACTATAAAAATTAACAACCGTAAAATATTATCTGGAATTGCCGAAGTTATTGGAGCAAGTGATAAATTAATCGATTTTACAGTAGCATTAGATAAGTTAGATAAAATAGGTGAAGATAAAGTAAAAGAAGAGATGCTTGAGAAAGGTATTTCTAAGGAAGGCATTGAAAAACTTCAACCTTTGTTTACACTTTCAGGATCTTTTAGCTCTCAAGTGAAACAACTAAAATCTATTTTAAGTACTTCGGAAGAAGGTAAAAAAGGAATTCAAGAATTGGAGTTTATAGATAAAGCCATTACAGAACTTGGTTTGCAAACGGCAACTTTACAATTAGACGTTACCCTAGCAAGAGGTTTAAATTATTATACAGGTGCTATTTTTGAGGTGTCTGCTCCTGAATCCGTGCAAATGGGTTCTATTGGTGGGGGAGGAAGATACGACGATCTTACCGGTATTTTTGGAATGAAGGATATGAGTGGCGTTGGCATTAGTTTTGGATTGGATAGAATTTATTTAGTCCTTGAAGAACTCAATTTATTCCCAGAAACTGTTACCAAAAACATTGATGTGCTTTTTATTAATTTTGGCGAAAAAGAGGCTTTGTTCAGTTTAAAAGCCATCAAACAGTTAAGATTGAATCATGTTAATGCCGAATTATATCCTGAAGCTGCTAAAATGAAAAAGCAAATGAATCATGCCAACAAACGCCATATTCCATTTGTTGTAATGGTAGGTGAGGAGGAAATAACATCTAATAACTATACTTTAAAAGATATGATTTCTGGAGAGCAAATACGTATAACTCTCAAAGACTTGATTTTAAAGTTTCAGTAGTTTTAGATTAAGGGATCACATGTACTTGTCAGTTATACAGAAATGATAAACTAATTATTTTTCTATTTCCGGAAATTTCCCTTTTTTTCCGCAATTTTCTTTTTCTTTCCGTGTTATTCCAACTAAATACGTTTTGTAATTTATATAGAGCTACACGCCAGTATCTATAGGGTTACGCGCCAGTATCTATTCGTTTGATCACTAGTAGGTTAGTTTATGGATGCATTGCTTAAGTTGAAAAAAAAAAGAGCCCTGAACATTTTCAGGACTCTCTTCTCAAAAGTATGGTTGAATTTATGATAGATTCAGGACTGTCTATTTAATTCACTAATACTTTTTTATTTACTTCACCAAATTCCGTGTCAAGCTTAATTATATAAGTTCCAACACTTAATTTGTTTGTTTTAATTTCTGTGTTTGTTTCAGTTTTAACATCATCTACACTAAAAATTGTTTGCCCAATCATGTTGTACATTTTAATCGATTTAATTTTTAGCATGTCAGGGTTTTGAATTAAGATACTTTCATTGGCATTTAGATAAGATACTTGGAGGGAGTTTGCTAACTCATTATCTTCAACTCCAAGAATTTGGTTTGTAAACATAATTTCAAAACGATCTAAATAGAATCCTGCTTCTAGATGAATTACATATTTTTCAACTCTTAAGTCATGATAAATGTTTAATTCTTTATCGTGAACATAAATGTCTAAGTTATCAGGAACGTTTTCTAAAATGTCGATGGTAATATTATTTAAACCAGGATCAGAAGTGTGTACTCCTATTGGAAGCACTGTGCTTTCAGAAATATCATTTACCCCTTGAATGGTGTATTTCTCGCTATCAAGCAACCAATACATGTCGTCCATTTGGTTTTGATAAAGTTTCCCATCAAATCCCCAATCGTAACCCATAGACGCTCTAAGGTCTTCAGTAACCAATAATTGTCTGTGAATGGTATTGACAGAATTAAAACCAATTCGGATTTTCATTCTAGTATCAGCCATTTCTTCTAGAGTTCTTTGGCTATCTTCTGTTTGTCTGATAAATATAGACGAGCTAGGGCTTTCTTTTTGGAACACACGTTGCCCATTATTAAAGTTAATGGTTCCAGTAGTTTCACCTGTAACAAAGAATCCTTGTCCCACAGGAATATATCTCTCTGGACGTTTGGTTCCTGTACCTACTTGAGCTACATCAGGATCTGGAGTTCCAAAAGCAGCAGCAGCTACACCACCAGAGAGGTTGTAGGTTCCATACCCTCCTTGATATTCTGAAGTTACGTGAGAGCCACCTCCCCAATGTTCCCAGAAATAAAGGGTTCCACTTATTAATGGGTCTGTACCAGCACCACCAATTATTGGTCCATTGTCTAAAATAAACTGATCTGCATCTATGGCAGACGCATATGGATTACCAACTAAGTAGTCGTTACCAATATTTAAGGTCAAGGTTAAGATGTCACCATTATTTGGTTTTCCTTGGAACACATAGTTTTGTTGTTGAGTTAAATCTCCAGCTGTATTAAGTACGCCTTTTAAAGTAAACCCTTCTCCTGCTTTTATGGTACCTGTATTTCTAACATGTTGCCAAGATGAATAATCTCCAGAAGGTGAGTTTCCAAATTTCCATATCCAATAATGTGCAATTCCAATTGGATTACCAGAAGTACCATCATACCCACCAATGAACGAAATGTTTGTTGGGGAGGTTGATGTTGTACCATCTTTAAAGATATGGTTATTTAGAGTATAGCTATAATTATTTGGATTTGCACCAGCTGTAAATCCTACTGGAGAACTCCAATAATTATACGTGTATAAATCTTTAGTTCCTTGTTGATCTTTTTCTAAAATTCCAGAAGTTCCAACTGCTAAATCGCTATCTAATGTTTGAATAAGTTGAGATTCTCCTTCAAGATCTAATTTCCCATCTAATTGTAAATAATGGGTAATGGTTAAGCCAAAACCATCTTTGGCCGTATTATCGCCATCAACAGTAATGGTATTATCTCTATGTATAAGAGCTAATAAGGTTCTGTTGCCATTAGCACTAGCAGCTAAAGCACTGTTATTCATAAGAATATTATGATCTGTTTCTACAATGTTCCAATCTATAGTTACATCACTATCAACTATAGAAGTGGCTCCAGGAATAGTTTGTAAGCTACCATTTAACCAAGTAGCTTGAGTATCCCAATTACCAGTTCCATTTGATATATAAGGTAATGGAGCAGTTTGTCTATCGACTGTTCTTAAGGTTCTTAAAGCACCTTGGTTTCCATTTCCAGATTCATCTTTGGTATTTGTATAAGTATAAGTTGACATAGGGTAATATCCAGCCAAGCTATTCCATGGAATTGTTGATACCTCATTTTTAGTAGGGGTAATACTTTTATAAATAAAATATGAAGCTCCAACAAAACTTGAATTGTTTTCAATCTCTTGGTTCATAACATATCTTAATTGATTTACAGTTAAGGCTGTATCCCATACACGTACTTCGTCAATGTTTCCACTGAAGAAAGCTTGTGGTGTTAGTTTAGATGCTGCTCCAATATAAAACGACTCGGCTGTATTATCTGGTGCAGTTCTATTAGCTTGAGTATCTAATACTCCATCTATGTATAAATAGGCAGTACCACCTTGATAAATAACTGCTAAATGATGCCAGGTATCTTCAGGAATAGAGGTGTTTGAAGTTATTTGTTGTAATAAGCCTAAAGATGTTTTCCATGATACTTCAAATTTTCCTAAAGCATTAATTTTAAAATCATAACCTTCTGTATAGAGTGCATCACGTTTAGATAAAATAGATGTGTTTTCAGATCCAGCTTCTCTTTTTACCCATGATGAGATTGTAAAAGCTGTTGGGTTTAAATCTAAGGCATCTTCCATATCTACATAGTTGGTGGTTCCATTGAAATATATAGAACGCTCAAAAGTACGTTCAGGAGCCCAACCAAAGGTGATGTATTTTGTATCGTCAAAATCGTAATTGGTTTTTAAGATAGCTTCGCCTAATTCGTTAGTGCCTTCTGTCATGACACGGTAGTCTGCAGTTGGACCAAAACTTGGCGTATCAGAAATAAACATTAAATAGCGTCCATCTGGAGGAGTAGCTGTTCTTACAGCACTTCTTAAGATGGCTACTTCTACAGTAGGAATATCTCCCAGAGCAGCTACATTTTCAACCACTTTCCATGTTCTGGCAATTCCGTTAAATTGTACATGTGTACCACCTGAAATGGCAGGAGAAATATTAGTACTCATATCAATATCCACTATTCTGGCAGGATTGTCTAAATCCACTCCATCATTTCCCCAAATTAAAAATTCTTTGTCTTCAAGTTCAGTGTTAGCATTTAAATTATTTGTATTGGAAATATTACCCATCCCAATAGTTAATATACCCTGACCTCTAGAAGCTCCATCCAAAGCATTGTTGACACTTCTAGATTGCTTTTGAAGTAAATCGGAATCATCATCACGACCAATACCAGCAATATCATAATTATACGGGTTGTTTGCCGATTGATCCCAAATAACTGTACCATCGCTATCTACATAATCCTGGGACGTACCATTTACACCTAAAGTAATCCCATATTTAATGGCTAAATAGGATTGGATACGGTTGCGTTCTTGAGTAAGATTGGCATCATCTTTTTTAGCAGAATAAGTAATAACTTCAGCAATTCTACCATCATAACTGCCTTTAAAGGCTTCACTTCTTCCTAAAAAATACCTTGAATTTGTAACATTTTCAAATTGTGGTAAGCCAACCTCGGTATTTCCTATATCATTAGCATTATATAATAAAACATTTGCTGTAGCTGAACTTGAATTGTTTTTAGAATTAATAATACCTACATTATTATAATTTGCAGATGTGCTCGTGTGGGCTATACCATAACCTCTTAAATTTTCAGCAATCAGTTCGTCTGAAGATGTTGTGTTTACACAGTATGAAAGAACTTCATCTGAAAATCTAACAGAATATCTACCATATCCAATGCCAGATCCATCTCTATTATTAGTCCCTTCATCTGCATCACCACAAAAAACGTCCATACTAGCTAAAGACGATGTCACATTGACATCAGGAATTACTACAATAAACATATCTTGTGTATAAAAACCTTCTGTTCCTACCAGGGTATGTCTATTAGTATCAGTATATCCAAAATCCTCTCCAGCAGTACTATAATCATTATCAAAATCTACTACAGGGTTAAAATTCACATTATAAATAGGAGCATCACGATATGTTGGTTCTAATCCAGTTGGTGCCGTAGCGTTGGCACCACGACCCTGATCTGCCCATAGAGATACAGATTGTCCATCTGTATAACCTAAGCCATCTGTTCCTTTTAGCCAAAGTGCTAAATGGTTAGTGACACCACCGGGACCTTCAGTTAATGGAGCAACACCTGTACCCTGAATTCTAAAATTATAAGGGTTTTCGTTAGAATCGTTGTTAGCAATAGAAATATCAGCTTGGACTGTTCCAGCTACTAATGGCGCAAAGCGAACAACAAATGTTTCACTGCCTCCTGGAACTATAGTATTGCTAGCTGGTTGTGTTAAAATAGTAAATGCAGGGTTTATAGAAATACCAACCAAAGGCAAAGGAAATAAACTAGTTAAATTTAAAGGCTGTGTTCCAGTATTGTGAATGGTAAAGGTGTGATCTACAGTTGACCCCGTTCCTATTGCTCCAAATTCTGTATTATCTGTTGGAGAAGGAGTCGTGTCTCCATCAGAAATAGATATGCCTGAGCCTGTAATGTCTATTTCTGGTTGTGGTGTAGCTGAGTTACCTCTTATTCGAAATTCATCAAAAGCAACACCTATATCTCTAGCACTTCCATCTGAGGAAAAAATAACTCTAAACATAACTTGAGTAGATGTATTAAAATTTATGTTTTCCGTACTTAAATTTATGCTTGTATTAATCCATGCATAACCACTACTGCCTGTCCATCCATCACTGCCTAGGGCACTAACATAACTGTTGTACCAATTTGTGTTTCCAGTTGAACCTAAAATACTCCAATTAGCACCATTATTCAATGAATATTCTATTTTCATACCATCATAATAATATTCTGTTTCAACCCAAATATCAAAATCTAATATTAAATTAGTATAACCATTTAGATTTATTGTAGGACTTGTAGTTGTTATATAAGTATTGTCTCTGTATCTATCATAACTGCCATAACCATCAGAATAAATGTAATTTCCAGTTGCTCCTCCAATAGAAGCCGTATTCGTTCCTTGAATCCATTCACCATAACTACTTCCAGTTGTATTTTTAGTCCAACCACCAAATCCAGATTCAAAATTTTCTGAATAAATAGTTGTTTGAGAAAATAAAACACTTGAAAATAAAAGGACACTGAATAGCAACAGGTACTTTCGTAATAAAATAGTAGAATTTTTCATAAGTAGTTAATTTATTAGTTTGGGACTAATTAATTTATTATTAATAGCTTAAGGACAAATGTAAATTATCTGTCTACGAAATGCAAATAAAATCGATGAAATGCATATATAATATTTATTCACCTCATTATCAATAGGTTGAAAAAGGCTAAAATAATATTATTTTAGCCTTTTTTGTATATTAATTAAAGAAGCTATTGTTTAATAACTCTTTTTACAACAGTTGTATTTTCTGTATTATCTGTAAGCTTTACAAAATAAGTTCCAGCAGTTAAATGGTTGTTATTAGGTAACTCTATGGTATTATTTACTGGATGAATATTATTAATATTAGTAATAATTCTTCCAGTTATATCCAAGAGTTGAACATCTAAGGCATTGTTATGTGGTAATTTTATATTCATCGTATTTTTAAATGGGTTTGGATAGACCAAAACGCTAATTTCATTAAATGTATTTGTAGTTAATGTTGCATTAGTAATGTTTATAGAGTAGTCTTCAACTTCTCCATAACTAAATGTTTCACATGGATCGTTTGCATCATTACCAGCAGAACTATAATATTTCATTAAAACACGCATACGTGTACTCCCTAAAGAAGCATCGTTAGGAATATTAAAAGTGCCATTAACAGTAGCGGTATTTGAAGATGCACTTCCAAATATTTTCTCACCAGCTTCAAAAGTGCCATTCTGATTAAAATCTATCCATGCAGACACAGCTTCTCTATAAGAACCTCCTGTCCAATGTTTTGTAACACTAATATTATTTCCTGTTGCATTGTAAACAATATCTAGATCAGGGAAAATTGAACTTGCTGTAAAATCTGAATATCCAGAAGACGTATTGGAAACGGTATTATTGTCTACGCCATTAATGTTTACATTTCCAATATATTCGTCGTTTACACTATTTCCTTGAGCATTACAGTAGTTAATATTTGTTGTTGTAAATTGTTCTGAAACTGAATATGCAGTACTATTAGAACCACAATAAGATTTTACTTGAAACTCGTAAGTTGTATTAGGAGAAAGCCCTGTAATTTGATATGGGTTTTCTGTAATTCCTAAGATTTCAGTCCATGTTGGCATACCAACAATTCGGTATCTAATATCAAAACTATCAGCAGTTGCTGCTGTCCAGCTAGTATTCGTGGAGCTAGCATCAGTTCCAGAAGTACCTAGGTTAGTTGGAGCTGTTGCGGTTAAGGGTGTCATTAACACATCTGCAAGAGTAATAGTTTGATAATTTGCAATAGTTTGATTTGTTAAAGTTACCGATTGATAACAGTTTGCTTCAATTAAAATATTATAAGTTCCTGCAAAAACCGGTCTGTAAAAATCGCCATGTGGTAAAGAACTTACCGTATGAGACCCAGTATTATCATGACCAACTAGAGTAACTTTAGCTTCAATAGGGTTTCCACTAACAGCATCTTTTACTTTTCCCTGAAATCCGTAGGTTCCTTGGATTAAGTATTCAATTAAAGCTTCACGGTTATAATTCCAGTGATTTACTAGTTGGTTTGCAGGAATTAATTTAACATCAGATAATTCAACAGTCGTTTCTTTACACTGGTGTGTAAAATTCATATAATCTTGACGTCCACCATACACTCGGTACCAATCTGCACCATGGGTAATCCCATTATCTAAATAATCCATATATCCATTTGGTCCATCAGCTTGGGCATTGTCGGCATACTCTCTAGACACATGTACAAACCAATCATCATCGGCATGTCTGTTATAGGTATTATCCCAAGGATAATTTACAACTTCCACGCCACCATGGAAATTAGCAGATAACACAAAGTGCGTATTGGCTGCTAAGTTCATAAAATGTTGTGTTTCTAATTCATATGAGGTATGACCGTTTGAGTGTGGTCCATTTACATTATCAGGGTAATTTCTATTCAAATCCAATCCATTGGCGTTGGCTCTTCTAGCATTCGCAACTGATGTATTTGAAGCATTATTATAATACGTTCCATCTGGATTTGCCATAGGATTAATCCATACTTCTGAATTATCAATTAAGTTTTTAATTCGATTATGATCTGAATGCCCTGTATCTTTATAGGCCGTTATAAAATAATTAATTAAATTAAGCATTAAAGGGTAACCTGTAATTTCATCACCATGAATAGACGAGGTATACATCACTTTAGGTTCAGCTTCTTCAGTACCTATATTATCTGAAAGCTTCAGAAATAATAACCGTTTATTTCCTCCACCAACACCTTCGGTTGTGCCACCTATATCCACTAATTCACAAATATCAGGATGATTGATTGCAAACTCTTGCATTTGTGTTGCATAATCTGCATAAGTTGGATAGGCAGTCAGTGGGAAAGTTAATGGGTATGGTCCACGTCTTTCAGAAGCTGGTAATTC
>NZ_JAPMLM010000059.1 GCF_026410195.1 Xanthomarina sp. F2636L
ACTGGTTCGCAACCTGCTGAACCATCAACGGAGTGTTGGGAGACGGCTACTTTTGATAATAATACCTGTACTTGGGTAGTCACTGGAACGCAACCTTTAGAACCATCTACAGAATGTTGGGAGACTGCTACTTTTGATAACAATACCTGTACTTGGGTAGTTACTGGAACACAACCCGCTGAACCATCAACGGAATGTTGGGAAACGGCAACCTTTGATAATAACACTTGTACTTGGACAGTAAATGGAACACAACCTGCTGAACCATCTACGGAGTGCTGGGAAACTGCTACTTTTGATAACAATACTTGTACTTGGGTAGTTACTGGAACACAGCCTGCTGAACCAACAACGGAATGCTGGGAAACTGCAACCTTTAACAATACAACATGTGTATGGGATGTAACAGGATCACAACCTGCTGAACCAACAACGGAGTGTTGGGAAACTGCAACCTTTAATAACGGTACTTGTACTTGGGATGTGACAAATGATGGTGATACTGTAAATCCTATGTGTCAAGTTCAAGATATACTTGTAGAACTAGATCAATTTGGCAATGCTAATATTACAGCTGACCAAATAGATAATGGTTCGACCGATAATTGTGGTATTGATACCATAACAGTTAGTCCTAGCTCATTTACCTCAAGTAATTTAGGCGTGAACAATGTTGAATTAACCGTTACAGATTTTAGTGGAAATGTATCATATTGTTACGCAACTGTTACAGTAATGCAAAACACCTTAGGTAACACCCAATTTAATTATGAAAATGTAAACATTTTACCAAACCCATTTAATTCATATATAGTAATTAACCTACCTATAGTATCGAGTAACGACTCATTTTCAATTAGAATCTTCGATCTAAATGGTAGACTTGTTTATAACAAATTACAGACTACTGTGGACGGAAAACTAAATGTTAATGGATTAGAAAATTTAGAACAAGCACCATATTTTATTAAAATAACAAATATAGAAGATGGTCAAACAATAGTTAAAAAACTCCTTAAGTTCTAATAATCTAAAATTCAAAAAACTGAATTACAGTGCTAATATGTATTTATTAGCACTGTTTTCATTTGATATAATATTTAGTAATAAAAACATATTTTACGTTTCATCGGATTTATTTGCATTTTGTAGATGATTTTTAAAATATTTATATATATTTGCTCAGATAAAAACATAAACCAAACTCTAATGAAACTAATCTACTTAAAAACTATTACAAGATATTTCCTAATAATCTTGTTTTTTTCTTTTAGTTTTTTGCATGCACAAACCAATGATTTGCAAAAAGCTCAAGAATATTTGACACAAAAAGGTGAAATAACCTTTAGTTTTCAAATTAACAATACATCAGAGCTTGAGGATTTAACTTCAGAGATGTCTATTTTAAATTATAATCCAGCAACTAACACTGTTTATGCTTGGGCAAATACAAAACAATTTTCACAATTTGAAAGACGCAATATTTCTTACAAAATAGAAGCTAAAGACAATGAAGCTTATGGTATTGTGATGAGTAATGAATTACCAGCTTCTGAAAGACGTGGACCATACCCATTAACTTTCCCACTGACTGCCTATCCAACTTATGCAGATTATGCAACACAAATGCAAGAGTTTGCAATCAATCATCCTGATATTTGTGAATTAGTGGATATAGGTGGCACAACCGAAGGTGTTGGTGGAGGAAATAAACGGTTATTATTTCTGAAGCTTTCAGATAATATAGGTACTGAAGAAGCTGAACCTAAAGTGATGTATACCTCGTCTATTCATGGTGATGAAATTACAGGTTACCCTTTAATGCTTAATTTAATTAATTATTTTATAACGGCCTATAAAGATACAGGGCATTCAGATCATAATCGAATTAAAAACTTAATTGATAATTCAGAAGTATGGATTAATCCTATGGCAAATCCAGATGGAACGTATTATAATAATGCTTCAAATACATCAGTTGCGAATGCTAGAAGAGCCAACGCCAATGGATTGGATTTGAATAGAAATTACCCTGATAATGTAAATGGACCACACTCAAACGGTCATACCTCATATGAATTAGAAACACAACATTTTATGAACTTAGCAGCCAATACGCACTTTGTGTTATCTGCTAATTTCCATGGTGGCGTGGAAGTTGTAAATTATCCTTGGGATAATACCTATAACAGACATGCCGATGATGATTGGTTTGTACATGTGTCTAGAGAGTATGCCGACAATGCCCAAGCTGATGGACCAAATGGATATATGGATTATTTAGATAATGGGATTACCCATGGTGCAGATTGGTACCGAGTGTATGGTGGACGTCAAGATTATATGAATTTTACACACCAGTGTAAAGAAACGACTGTTGAATTATCTGATGTTAAATTAATTCCTGCAAACCAACTAGTAAATCACTGGAATTATAACCGTGAAGCTTTAATTGAATACTTAATCCAAGGAACCTACGGATTTCAGGGAAAAGTAAAAGATGCTGTTAGTGGAAACCCTATTGAAGCTAAAGTTACTCTAGTTGGTCATGATAATACTGGGTCTCATACGGTAAGTTCTTTACCACATGGCGATTTTTACAGACCGGTTTTTGCAGGAACTTATAATATTTTAATTGAAGCA
>NZ_JAPMLM010000006.1 GCF_026410195.1 Xanthomarina sp. F2636L
GCCACGACATCACCAGCACAGTTATCTGTTGCTGTTAAATCTATAGGAGCAGGTACATCATCGATACATTCTACTGTTATATCAGCCGGAGCAGCCGGAGCTACAGGTGCCGTAGTATCAGAAACAGTAATAGTTTGCGACACACTAGATGTATTATTACAAGAATCAGTAAAGGTCCAAGTACGTGTAACTACTATGTTACAAGGATCAGAACTATCAGTTGAGTCAACAGG
>NZ_JAPMLM010000060.1 GCF_026410195.1 Xanthomarina sp. F2636L
CGTTACCTAAAATTGCTCCGAAATTGTAACTCCAAACAAAATAAATTCGTAAAAAGAAAAATTGTAAGATTCTTACTCTTGCGGAATTTTAGCCGGATATTAAATTAAATTAATTCAAAAAAAATTTAAATAAATAAGTCCAAAACAGCATTTTAAAATATTGTTTTTCAAAATAAAATAAATAAAGTAAAATGATGCATTTAGTTTTTTAAGAGAAATAATCTATCACGGAATTTCTTACTCAAACTCGCTGTATGTGATTACTCAAACTCGCTTTATGTGATTACTCTTACTTCAACAAACTAAAAAAACTTGCTTACTCTACTCTGTCGCAACTATTAGGTAACAACGTGTATGTTTTATTGCTAGGTTCTAGTCTGCTTACGAAAATCCTACGGATTTTCGCTTGGTTTGTTTTCTTTTTGCTAAATTAGATGCTTGAAAACGCAACAAAGCATACACAAATACGTTATGTGCAAAACGAAAAACCCAGCATAAATTGAAAAACTTTATATTTTTAATGTTTTCATTCCTATTTCTTAATAATACGTGTGAAGAACCTAATCTCATTACTCTGCATAATGAAAAGACCGAAAATGATGTTGCTGACTTTAAATGGATTTTAAAAGTGGAGAAACTGCATTCAAATTATATCGAATTTGAAATCATAAAATCAAAAGAAATAAATAATGGACTTTTTGATGTTCTGAATGAATTTGAAAAAGGGGTTGATTATGCTGATTTTATAGAAATCAAAGCAGGAAAGAAGCTATGTAGATTAAAATCTAATTCCATTAGTGAGTTTGAAACTGGCAATTTATACTATACAAAAGTTTATAGTGATGAAACGGAAGTTTTCTTTTCTCGAAGTAATTTTTATAATATTCGGGAATTTGTTAATCAGGAAAGTACAATTAATTCCAAAATTTCAGCCCTGTCTTCTACAGGTTGGGCTATTGAAAAACAGTTGAAATTCACTTATAAAACACTCTTGAAAGAAGTTGAAATTACAGATTTTTTAATGAACAACAACGAAAGTTACGATGAGTTAATTTTATTAGAAATAAAATCCGAATTTAGAAGTATAGTTGGTAGAACAAAAAAGGAGGATATTGATGTTAATAAACTACAAACCGAATTAAAAAAAAAGTTAGAAGCAAAATTAACAGGAATAGATATTATTGAAATAGAATTGAAAGATTGAAAAAAGTTCTGCACATAACACTGTGTATAAAAAATGCTTATTTTAGTGCCTAATCAAAAGGAAAGTGCGTGTTTGCTTTCATCTGATTTTCGTTCCGAAAATCCGCTAACACAAACACGCACTTTTCATACACGAAACCGTTAGCTGTAATTTAAACCAACTTTTGTGGTAAAAAAGAAAGACATCGAAAAATTAATTGTTCAGAACAAAAAAAGTAATCTGACAAACCATTGGAACGATGCATTTCACTACAATACAACAAAATACAGTGGAGAAATTAAACGGAATGAACTTTTGATTTGGCGTTCATCTCATTTTCTGCGTGGTGCTTACCCAATATTCCATCTGACTTTTAACCAAAACGACGAACTGAACGGAATAAGGACAGAGAAAAACCCTTATAACAAACTGCTGAATAAAATAACAATCGGATTTTTAATTGTATTGATTTCAGGTTTGTTCCTCTCAACTGACTTTAAAATGGCAGTAATTGGAACAATCGGACTTTTAGTCATTGGACTTTTATTACGTTTGGTTTTGGGAAAGTCAAAAAAATACGAAACCAAACTTCTGACTGACGAACTGAAAGAAGCCATTCAGAATATTGAGCTAAAAAATAACTCTGAATTGACCAACAAACCTAAATCTGAATTAAAACAGGATAAGGTTAAAGAGTGGACTTTTGCGAAAATCTTGACAAGAATTATACTATATCCATTCTGTCTATTTATTCTATATCTATGTATTCAAATGATTTTAAATCCCGACCCAAATCACCCAAGACAAAGACCTTTAGGTATTTTTGGAATTATAGTTGTTGGCGGATATTTAATAGCTGACATAACAATTATTGTGAAAAATTTAATGAAAAATAAAAACTACAGCTAACAACGTGTATAATTCATTGCTTCTGATTTTCCTTTCGGAAAATCCTCGCGCTGAATTATCGCCTTTGTTTTTTTACTAAATTAGTTGCTGAAACACGCAACGAAATCATACACAAACCGTTGGGCACAATTAAAACCAAATGAACAAACTTTTCATTTTACTTTTTTCAATTTCATTAATTGGTTGCTGTCGAGAACCAAAATTGTTGAATAATGGGCTAACTAAAAGTGCAAGTCAAATAACGGAATATACTATTATGGTAAAACGTGACTCTGTAAATAATGAAACTCGAGATACTTTAATGGTTAGAAATAAACTTTACAACAATAACGACCAAATAATAAATCTGAATCAAAAAACACTATTTGACAATGAAAAAATGGAAATTGATTACAGTTATAACGAGTTAGATAAAATTAAAAGAGAAGTTGTTAAAATGTCAACTGACAGTTTACCATTCATAGTCGATTACATTTATAAAGATACTTTACTTTATCAAGCCAAAGGCATTGTAAACTATCCAAATGAGAAATTTGAGCAAATCGAAACTTACTATTACCGAAAAAATAACTCAAAAGACAAATCTATATCAACTCAAATTTTCATCGATTTAGAGTCTTCAGATACAATAAGGAATTCAATTTCAACAACCTATTTTGATAAAAACGAAATAGCGACTAAAATTGAAACTGTCCATAAAACGGACTCAAAGCGGAACCGAAAAATAGTTTATGAATACAATTGCCAAAACCTAATCGGACTAAAAGAATTTAACGGAAATGACTCATTGATTTCAACGCTTAAATACGAGTACGACTTTGATAAGTTTGAGAATTGGACTTCAAAAAGAATTTACGAAAATGAAAAATTAGATAGGATTATAATAAGAGAAATAAAATATAAATAACTGTGCCCAACACCGGCTATAGTTCATTGCTTCTGACTTTCCTCTCGGAAAGTCCTCGCAAATTTGCTATCTTCGGTTTACGGCGGAAAATCCTCGCGGATTTTCACGCAACGAAACCATAGCCAAACACGTTGTGGTTAATGTCAAAAAAACCGAGAAACTAAATGAATAAAACAATATTTGAGATTACCAAAATGGACTGTCCTTCAGAGGAAAATCTAATCCGAATGAAATTAGACGGAATCTCAAGTATTGCAAATTTGGACTTTGACATTCCCAACCGAAAACTGACTGTTTTTCACAGCGGAGAAACTGACCAAATTGAAAAATCAGTTCTTGAACTAAATTTAGGCGGAAAGAAAATATCGACTGAACAAACTGACCAAACGGAATTTAATGAAAATGCAAACCAGAAAAAACTACTTTGGACTGTCCTCGGAATAAATTTCGCATTTTTCCTAATCGAAATGACAACAGGAATAATCTCAAAATCAATGGGATTGGTTGCAGATAGTTTGGATATGCTTGCCGACAGTTTCGTTTACGGAATCAGTTTGTTTGCAGTTGGTGGTACTTTGACAAGAAAAAAACGGATTGCCAAACTTGCTGGATATTTTCAAATAACACTTGCGATTATTGGATTTGTCGAAGTTTTAAGGAGATTTTTAGGAGACGAGAAACTTCCCAACTTTTCGACAATGATAATTGTGTCGATTTTTGCACTTATTGCAAACGGTATTTGCCTTTATATTTTACAAAAGTCAAAAAGTAAAGAAGAGGCTCATATGAAAGCAAGTATGATTTTCACTTCAAATGATGTGATTATCAATTTGGGAGTTATTATTGCGGGACTTTTGGTAAATTGGTTGAGTTCAAGCAAACCTGATTTGATTATCGGAACAATTGTTTTTGCATTGGTAATTCAAGGAGCATTTCGGATTTTGAAATTAAGTAAGTGAACTAAAAAAGCACT
>NZ_JAPMLM010000061.1 GCF_026410195.1 Xanthomarina sp. F2636L
TTTAGTCAAGGTTATGAATATAGTTTGAATTTTTTAGGAGTAAATGCAAATACAGGTAATTACCAAATAGCTTTAGTTGCAACTCCAGATTTTGAACAGGTTACGCCAGCAGCCACAGCCGATTTAGGAGCGTCTGTTTATTTACCATCAGAATTATCCATTGATAATTTTGAAACAGCAGATTCAAATTTACAATTTTTTGAATGGCAGGTAAATCAGGAAGCATCTTTCGATGGAGGGATTACAGATTTACTTTTATTGATACGTTCAGATGTTGTTCCTAATAATTTTACTCATGCAGCAGGAGAAGCCATAACACTTATTAATTTCGATATTATTAATGAAATAGAACCTGGAGTACTTCCAACGTCTGGTGAATTAATTTTTGCTGAAAATGATGATCCTATCGTAATAGATAATTATCATGAAACCTGGTTAAATATTAATTTATGGAATGGTGCTGGTACACAGAACTATTATTCAGGGAATAATCCAGCCGCAAGTTCTATTAATTTTGCAACCTTATCAATTCCAGAACAAGTAAGTTTGGATCATATCATTTCAATACATCCCAACCCAACGTCAGATTATATACATATAACAACCAATCATCAAATTCAACACGTAGAGGTTTTTGATATTTTAGGTAAAAAAGTAAAAGAAGTCTCTAACAAGAATCAAATAGCTGTGAATACGTTAAAAGCAGGAATTTACCTTGTAAAAGTGATAACAGACAAAGGAGGTATTACCAAAAAAATTGTCATAAAGTAATATCAAAGTGGTTGTTAATCAGTTTCAATCATAGTTGAGTCTAAGCGCAAAATATTTATTTTGCGCTTTTTTAAATCCCTATGTTTTTTATCAAAACAGACCATGTCTCCTCCTAATTAAAACTCAGAGTTTTGTATCATTCATTTTAAGATATACAAAATAACAGATAAAGGGTGTCAAACACCTTTAAAAGCCATGATTGATTAACAGCATGATTATTTATTGGTCTTTTTACTGTGGTACAAATACAGACGAAAGCTTTCTTGGGGATGTTAATTTGTGGATAATTTCAGGATTTAAAAAAGTGGCACTTGTTAATATTTTTTATCTTTAAAAAAAATATAACAGTATGAAGCCTTCCGAACTAATAGAATCAATGACTAGAAAGGAGACGTTAAAATCGCAACTCCTTCATATTCTGGACGCTTTTCAGCAGATGGATTATCATAAGTTAAACCAGTTGTTGGACGAAGGTTATTATGAAGACATGCCTAAAACAGCTTTTATATATAAACAAAAGCGCATTTTTAGGTATCTGCAAAAAGAAGGAGATACCCAGTTACACTTATCCACCAACATCTGTACAGGCTGTCTCTGTGGCAAGCCAGTGTTTGTTTTTACAGGCAACCACTCTGGGTTGACCTATGGGGTGTATGTGGAGTTTTTAAACGATGCCATTGTGGATGTTTTCCGATGTTCGGAACAGTCTAGTAGTTCTTTTGGTCTGATGCCCTTTTAATCCTTAAATGATAGCCCTAGTATTGGTTTCAATTGTTCTATGAGTTTTATTAAAACGTTTCTAATCCCTATCCTATTTTTTATTGGCTGTCCGTTGTTAACAGCAGGCATGGGTCAGCAGGAACCAGTTGATAGTAGTTATTATTATTACAACAAGGTAATCAAGCCAGAGTTTAAGTCCGATTTATTACAAGCTTTTGTGTTTTACAGAAACCAAAAAGATAAACACCTGAAGCAATCAGACACCTTACAGGCAATTTATAGTTTGAGACAACTGGCCATCATTCAAAATAAACTAGGTATTTTATACGATAGTGAAACCTCTGCTATAGAAGCTTTAAGCCTATTGGAAAGCTTAGCTGAAAGTACAGAAACCAGGGAGTCTAAAGCAGGTATATACAATCATTTGGGACGTGTGTATAGCGACATGCAAGACCAGAGCAATGCCATAGTTTATTATAAAAAAGCTCTGACTCTTGCAGACAGCAAATTACAAGATTTGATCCTGCGCAATAATATTGCATTTGCCCATTTAGAAGCAGATAGTCTGGATCTGGCTTTAAAGGAATTTACAGCTCTTTATCAAGAAAGTTTGGTGTATCAAGACAGTGTTATGATAGCCAGAACCCTTAACAACCTGGGATTAGTAAAAGGAAAACTACAGGACCTTACAGCCTTGCTGGATTTGGAACAGGCTTTAAGGCTACGCCTGGCATTAGGAAATATGACTCATATTTTGGGCAGCTATTTAGATCTTACGGAATATTATATTCTTCAAGACAACATTCCACAAGCCAGGATAGCGGCTGAAAAAGCATATCAACTGGCCAGAGCCTCAAACAATCCTAGTCATCTAGTATCTGCTTTAGGGATGTTGGTTCAATTAAAAGACGATCCAGATGTCCAGTATTATAAACAACTTATAGACAGCGTACATACAGCCAATATGCTGGTAGAGGGAAAATACGCCTCCAAAAAATACGCCCTGGCAGCCCAAGAAGCTTTGGCCAATAAAAGGCTGTTGCAGCTGGAACAGGAAAAAAGCTATAAATATTTGTATGGATTTTTTGCCTTGCTGGTACTAGGTTTGGGGATAACTGTAGCCGTTTTTCAAAGGTTGCGTTATAAGAAGCAAAAGCAGTTGGAAGTTTATCATACCGAGTTGCGTATTTCCAAAAAAGTACATGATGAGGTCGCGAATGAGGTGTATCATGTTATGACTAAAATCCAGCAAAACCCAGAAGTAAATGAAGCCGTGCTGGACGATTTAGAGCGTGTGTATCATAAAACCAGAGATATTTCCAGGGAACATCACGAGATTGAGGTCAAGGAAAATTTTAAAGACGTCTTGTCAGATTTAATAAGTAATTATAAGAGCGATTTGGTAAACTGCATTACCAAAGACCTTTCAAAAGTACATTGGTCTCTGCTTAGCAGGAACAAAAAAATAGCCATTTATAGGGTCTTACAGGAATTGTTGGTCAATATGAAAAAACACAGTCAGGCATCTATTGTGGTTATTAGTTTTGTTCAAAATCACAAAAAACTAACCATTACCTATAAGGATAATGGCCAGGGTTGTACCCTAAAAAAACAAAACGGACTTCAAAATACGGAAAACCGTATAAAAACATTAAAAGGTTCTATTACTTTTAGCTCAGAAATAAACCAAGGCTTTCAAGCTGTTATCATTATCTAAGATGTTTAAAAAGGTTATATTGGCAGACGATTTGGTAAGTATCAATCTGGGTATGCTTACTATTTTAGATACTTTAAAAGTAGGGCAGGTGCACTCGGTGCAGTATTGTGACGATGCATTTTTAAAAATAAGACGTGCTGTTCAAGACCAGGAACCCTACGATTTGTTAATCACCGATTTGTCCTTTAAAAAAGACCATCGCGACCAAGACTACCCTTCCGGGGAAGCACTTATAGAAGCCTTACATGCCACATATCCTGAGTTAAACATTATTGTATATTCCATAGAAGACCGTATCCAGCGGGTGCGCAAGTTGGTGACTCAATACGGGGTAAAGGCCTATGTATGTAAGGGCAGGAGAGGGCTTATAGAATTAAAGGATGCCATACAGGTTGTTAATAACCAGCAAACCTATATATCCCAACAGGTGGCTTCAGCCATAAGCAAGAAAACTGATTTGGAAATTGACGATTTCGATATCCTTATCCTTAAACACTTATCCTTGGGCTTGTCTCAAGATCAGATTAGTCAGCAACTCAAAGACGATAAGATTTCACCTAGCAGTTTGAGTACCATAGAAAAAAGGCTAAACAAACTGCGCATTCAATTTAGAGCTAATAATGCTATTCATCTGGTAGCCCTTGTTAAAGATTTGGGCTTGATATAATTTTTTTAGGTCCTTACGGAAAGCCGTAAGGATATTCAATCATAACCCTGTAGTTTTGTTTTAAGCTAATAATTATTATTAATTAGTGTGGGAGAATGAAAAAGCGTATCCGTTTAGGTGCGCTTTTTTTTGTTTCTATATATTCTGTGTTTTTTAGATTCTGCTTATTAGAATGGGGATTGGGAGGTGGTTTCTATAAGGTTGCTATGGGGTAGGTATAAAGAATATATGCTATACATACGCTATATATACGCTATAAGGATTGTTTAATTGACTCTTTTTCACTACTTTAGAGTTGAGTTTGATGGTAATATTAATTCATGATTATTATGGCACGACAAAAAGGTATTATTAAGATTATAGGCACTCTAGGTGGGGCTAATTTTTATATAGACAAAGAGGCCGGTGCTTTGGCCAGAACTGCAGGAGGTGGTTTTGATGGGGATACTATTCGTACGAGTCCGAGGATGGTTCGGGTGCGCGAGAACTCCAGTGAATTTGGAAATTGCAGTCGGGTGAAAAAGCAGTTTCGGTTGGCTTTGTTGCCCTTTTTTCAAGGGATAAGGAGCAGGGCTTTTCATTCCGATTTGGTGAGTTTGTTTATGCAAATTAAGGCTTTAGACCAGGTGTCTGAGCGCGGGCAGAGACAGGTGTATCATGGGATGCAAACTGCTAAGGGCCGGCAGCTCATGAAACGGCATTCCTTTGTTCCGGAGAAAGATCTGGTGTCTGGTTTCTGCAGGCAGGCCAATTTTAACTGGACGACGCAGCAGTTGGATGTTAGCGATTTTAATCCAGATCTCTATAAGGTACCAAAGACAGCCACACATATAGGGGTGACTTTAGGGGTTTTGGATTTTGATTTTGAAACTTTAGAACATTCTTTAAGCCTTTCGTCCATTCATTTTGTGGCGTTGGGAGCAGGAGGTTCTTCTTTTAGTTTAACACCAGAGCAGGTACTTGTTCCAGCCCATGTGGGGTTTGTGGTTTTAGGCTTGAGATACTACGAACTTATTGAAAACGAGGTGTATGCTTTTAAGAAGCCTTTGGGGGTACAGATTTTGGATGTTTTGAATACGAATTAGCTGGAATGACGTAGAAGGTTCGATTTTTTTAGCTAGTCTTTTTTGGTTACGGTTTACCGTAAGGATACTAAGTTAAAGCTTAGTAAGTTTGATTTAAAACCAACTAAATCATGAAACATTATTTCCTAGTCCTACTGCTATTAAGCATGATTTTCCCTAGGCAAGCAAGCAGTCAAAACGATGGCGCAGCCATTGCAGCAGCCGTAGGTGGTGCTATAGCTGTAGGAGCTATTATTGCTTCCATAGATCAAATGGAAGAGCAAGCAGAGTTAACTGCCACCGAATGGATTTTGCATAACCATCCAGAGCTGACGAGTTTTTCTTTAAAAACCATGTCTTTCGATGGCAAAAAAGCTAAAGACATGTCGGCCACCTCAGTCATTACCTATAAAATTCAAGAATTTGTACCAGAAATGGATCCTGAATTAAAAGGTAAAAAACAAGTGTTGTTTGGTTTTACAAGTCCTGGTTGGATTAGCGATTACGGAATAGACTTTAATAAAGTGAATTGGTTTTTAATAGACGAGACCGAATGGATGCGAATGATGGTTGCTTATGTAAAAGTAGCCTCTGATGAGAAAAATGAGTCTAATTTAAACAACAGCTTAAAAGAAGGAAAAATTGTGAACCGTGGCGTTAAATCTGGTAGCAAACTAGCAATACCCTTTTTTAAATTAACCGGAGATATGTATGTGGTAACGGATTATTCAGAAAGATTGAAACTATTATATAACGAACGTTCTTTAGGTGTCTATTTAAAAGAAACCAGAGATTTAGTGCAGATAGGGCGTGGTGATATTATTGATATTCATGATTTCTTTTTTGATAATTAATTTTAAAAATATACCCTTATGAAATACCTAATATCATTTATTATTGGAACTATTTTCTTATGTAGTTCTATAAACGCACATTCCCAAGAGGTTTCTTGCGATGATTTACTATCATTTATTAAAGATAAAGGATATTACAAAAGCACAGTAAGTAGTTACACACTAAATTCTGAGTGGCTCCATGAAGTAAAAGCGTATAGTTATGATTATAAAATATATGTGGTAGCCAAAATTAAGAAAAACGCGTATAGTTACAGTACCAATACCTATATTTTCTGTGGGATCCCATCCATGAATTGGTCAAACTTTCAATATGGTGGTTATGGGGATTCTGATTCTTATGGCGAACGCTTTCATAAGTATATTTTTAATTATAAGTGTGATTGTTATTAAAGGTCTTTTAGAGTTACAATTATCATTACTTTTGATATCTTTAAACTCTCCTCTAGCACTAAGCCATACAGATTGTAATATCTCTCTGTTTTTTTAGGGTATTTATTATTTTCTCATGCAAGAATTCCTATTTTTACAAAAGGACTAATTTTAATTATTTAAATGACCAAAAACCAACCTAAAGCCGATATCAATTTCGAACAAGAACTCTGGAAAGCGGCCAACGAACTTCGTGGTGCTGTTGCCGAAAACCAATATAAAGACTTTGTCTTACCTCTTATCTTTTTAAAGCATGTATCTGAACGTTTTGAGTTACGTCGTGACATCCTTAAAGGATTGCTCAACGATCCAAAGTCGGATTATTACACACAAGACAAAGAAGAGCAAAACTATGTCCTAGAAGATGCAGATGAATATCTATCTAAAAACACATACATCATCCCAGAAAAAGCGACTTGGCAATTCTTGCAGGATAATGCAGAGCAAGATAATATCAAGGTGTTGGTTGATAATGCGTTCGATTTATTAGATGAAACCCTAGCAACATACAGACCAGACCTAAAAGGCATCCTACCACGTATTTTTGTAAAAAGCCAATTAACAGCCAAACAAGTAGCTGGTTTAATAAACCTATTGGCAAACCCAAAGCTTTCTGAAAAAGAAAACCCTGATAGTGATATATTGGGTCGGGTCTATGAATATTACATTGGTAAGTTTGCTATTGCCGAAGGCTCTGGTGCAGGACAATTCTTTACCCCTGGAAGTATTGTACGCTTATTGGTTGAAATGATTGAACCTTACGAAGGTAAAATCTTTGATGCTGCCTGTGGTTCAGGTGGTATGTTTGTACAATCTTTGAAGTTTTTACAAGCCCATGGTGGCGACAAGAAAAACATATCTATTTATGGGCAGGAACGTTATGATGGCACCTTGCGTTTATGTAAAATGAATCTGGCTTTACGAGATTTATCCTTTGATGTGAGATTAGGTGACTCACTATTACAAGATAAATTTCCAGACCTAAAGGCCGACTTCATTATCGTGAATCCTCCTTTTAATGTCAGCCAATGGCATCCGGAAGATTTACCTGAAAACGACCCACGCTTGTTTGGACCTAAAGAAGAGTTTACCACAGATGGTAACGCCAATTATATGTGGATGCAAACCTTTTGGAGTCATTTAAGTGATGCAGGTACAGCAGCAGTAGTGATGGCAAATGGCGCCATGACCTCCAATAACAAAGGCGAAAAAAATGTACGGCAACACATGGTAGATAACAGCATGGTAGATTGTATTGTACGTTTACCAGATAAATTGTTTCTAACCACAGGTATTCCAGCTTGTATCTTTATTTTAAGTAAAAATAGAGATGGCAAAGATGGCATTCATAGAGAGCGTACTAACGAGATTCTGTTTATTGACACATCTAAAATGGGGACTATGGAAAGCCGTAAGCTTCGTGTTTTTACAGATGAAGACATTGCAAAAGTAACTGACACCTACCACGCTTGGCGTAATAATCCCGTCATTGCGAGCGAAGCGAAGCAATCTGCCATTTATGAAGACGATCCCGGCTTCTCCTACAGCGCAACCCTAGAAGACGTACAAAAACAAGACTACAAACTTACACCTGGTATTTACGTAGGTACAGAAGCCGTAGAAGACGACGGTATCCCGTTTGAAGATAAAATGGAAATCTTAAAAGCCCAATTGCACGAGCAGTTCGCCAAGGGCAACGACTTACAACATCAAATTTTAGAGAATTTTGAAAAGTTTTAAATAAATGATTTTAGAAAAAATAAACATTAAAGATTATAAGTCCATTTCTGAGTTAGAATGGATTTTAAATGATGGATTATCTTGCCTAGTAGGACAAAATGAAAGTGGCAAAAGTAACTTGTTGGAGGTTTTTGATTTTATCGAAGGAAAGGAGGCTAAAAAATTAAACTTTGAAACTCATACAAATAGGTCAAGTGAGAGTTACAATAATCAAAAATTACCTACAATAATTTACCATTTTAAATTTACAGAGGAATCGAAAAATAAATTTCTTGAAAAGCTTAACAAAGGAAAAATTGAAACAGCAAAACATGGAGGTATAGAAAATTTAACACATTATATAATAGAAATAGATGAAAGTCAAGGGGAAAATCAAAACATTTATTTTTTATGGAATGGTAAAAAAGTACACCCTAAGAGTTTGACTACTATTAGTTTACAAAATAGACAAGTTGGGGGTAGAGTGGCTTCAACAAAAAGAGAGGTTACAATTAACCAGCAAGTTTTAACTAATATTGTTAGAGATATTGATTCAATAGTTCCTAATAGAATTAAGTTAAACGACCAGGATTTTAAAATAACTTTTAATAGTACATTAGAAAATATTAAAAATGGTTCTGCTAAAAACACTTCTATATTTAAGTTAATGAAAATAGCAGGTTTAAATAACGCAAGTAGAATCCCTTCTGGACGTAACCAAATAAGGCAATACTTAAGAGGTTTAAATCGAAAACTGAACAAAGAATTTGTACATAAATACTATTCACAAGACAATAGTGTCAGGTTGGAATTTGTACATGATTCAGGTGAGATATCAGTAGATATTGAAGATAATTCAGACGGAACTTATATAATGGAAGAACGAAGTGATGGTTTCAAATATTTTTTCTCATTATTAATAGAGATGGCATCTAATTTAATGGATAACGAAAATGTATATTTCCTGTTAGATGAGCCTGGAGGTAGACTACATCCGAGTGGTCAAAGAGATTTATTAAAATACCTTGAGGAGTTGGCAGACAAACATAAAATTATATACACAACTCATTCCCCTTTTTTGATTAATCGTCTTTATCCTAATCGTGTTAGAATTGTTGCTAGAGATCCAGAAAAGGGTACGGTATTCAAGTTTAAAGGGTTTTCTAAAAACTGGAAGCCAATGCGCTCATCATTAGGGCTCAATATTAAGGATAGTTTCTACTACTCAGATAAAGCTCTTATTGTAGAAGGGCCAGAAGATTTAATATTTATTTCTAGTCTTATAGAGTATTTTAATAGGATAGGTGAATTGGATTTGAATACGGATTTGTTTTCTTTTATTGATGCTGGAGGCGAGAGTAATTTACCTGCTATGGTTCAAATAATAATGGATGATGAAAGACCAACTTTAGTTTTAATTGATTCTGATTCTGTTTCAACCTATAACAAACTCAATAAAAAAGTAAACGCAGTAGGTGATTCTTCTATCTTAGATTTAATCCAAGTTAATGAATTTAAAAAAGAAGCGATCTCGATTGAAGATTTATTACCATATCAACTATTACAAAATGCAGTAAAACTTTTTTGTGCAGAATTGGAATTGGATGGAACTTTGAAAAAAAAGAAACAAACTTCCAATGGACACGATGCATCAGCTATTGCAACTGCGGTCATGGCTGTTGCTAGTGAAGTTGCTTCATCAATTGCTACATTACCAATTGATTTGTCAAAAATATCTTCTTCAAGATATAATACTTCAATAGCTCATGCAGTTAAGAATTTTTATAACGAAGTAGATTTGGAAGAAGTTAAATGGAACAATAAAAAAACACCAATTTCTAAGGTTGGTATTGCGCGTCATTTTGAATTATTACTTCAAGAAGATAAAATAGATAAATCTAAAATGGATTTTAAACCAAGTTTAAAACTTGTTGAAACTATTGCAAAGAAACTAGGCTTATTGAGCTAATTATAAATAACCATAGATTATGAAAATAGAACTCAACATCCAACCGAACGAAGATTTATATTACTATTATATGAATTGGACAGCTCGTCAAGATAATAAAATACACAAAGCCACTTGTAGATTTTGCAATTACGGTACAGGAAGCCATCAAAATGTAAATAGGGGAGAAAATGGTGTCTGGGTAGGTCCATTTTCTTCATTAGAATTATGTGTTGAACACGTTCAGAATACATTAAACTTTCCACCTAATCTACATGCTTGCTGTGAATAACAACTGGAAAACATATAAACTCTCTGAAGTCACAACCAAAATTGGAAGCGGAGCAACACCAAGAGGTGGAAAAGAAGCATATAAAGACTCGGGTGTTTCATTAATTAGAAGTCAGAATGTTTTAGATTATAAGTTTTCAACTGATGGTCTTGCGTTTATAGATGACAAACAAGCATCCAAACTAAACAATGTTGCTATTGAGGAAAATGATGTTTTACTAAATATAACAGGTGATTCAGTTGCAAGAGTATGTTCAGTTCCTAATGTGTTTTTACCAGCAAGAGTAAATCAACATGTAGCAATAATTAGAGCAGATAATAAATTATTAGATGCAAATTATTTAAAGTATTCATTGCTCGAAATATCAAACAAAAACTTGTTACTAACATTGGCAAGTGCAGGAGCTACAAGAAATGCACTAACAAAATCAATGATTGAGGATTTTGAGTTGAACCTTCCAAAGTTACCAGAACAAAAAGCAATAGCAAAAATCCTCTCAGCCATAGACGACAAAATAGAAAACAACCTAGCCATAAACAAAACCTTAGAAGACATGGCAATGGCACTGTACAAACATTGGTTTGTAGATTTTGGTCCTTTTCAAGATGGCGAGTTTGTGGATAGTGAGTTGGGTGAAATCCCTAAAGGTTGGGAAGTGAAAGTTTTAGGAGATTTTGTAAATCATCAAAAGGGTTTTGCTTTTAAATCTAAATGGTATCAAGATCATGGTGAGTTAGTTGTAAGAGTAAGTGATACCACTCATAATTCTATAAATGTAGAGTCTTGTAATAAAATTTCAACTGAATTAGCTTCAAAACATATTGCTTATTCTTTAGATACTGATGATGTTATTATTGCTACAGTTGGTTCTTGGCCACCAAATTACTCATCAGTTGTTGGTAAGGTTGTTAGAGTACCAAAAACTGCTGAAGGAGGTTTGTTAAATCAAAATGCTGTTAGATTAAAAATGAATATTGATAATGAGCAACATCAAGGCTTATTGTATTGTACTTTAAAGAATAATAGATTTTTAAATTATATAGTAAATAGTGCTCAAGGTAGTGCGAGTCAAGCAAGTATCAAGTTAGTCGATATTTTTGAATATCCTATTCCTTTTGGAGGTATTGAAATATTTAATAAATTTTCAAATTTGATAGAATCAAATATTTCAGAACAGAATGCACTTATTTTAGAAAATCAAACCCTAACCAAACTACGCGACACCCTATTATCAAAACTGATAAGTGGAGAGGTGCGTTTAAAAAAATTTAAAAAAGAAGTAGAATCAATACTATAAAAATAAAAAACATGGAATACAAAATTGTACAAGAAAATCTCATAATTGGTTTATCAAATAAAGTAAATGAAGAAATTAGAAAAGGGTGGAAACCACAAGGAGGTGTTAATTTTAGACGCACTGAAGGTTTTTTTCAAGCGATGATTAAAGAATAATAATTAATAAGATTCCTGATTGTGCAGAAAGTTGATATGACAACCGAAACAACCATAGAACAAGCTACCACACTTCCTGCGAAAGCAGGAATCTCTGTTGGTAAAAATGGATTATTGAATAAACCCAAATAGTATGACAACCGAGGCAACAATTGAACAAGCTACTATTGAGTGGCTACAAGACCTTAACTACACACATGTAGATGGTAATGAGCTGCCTCAAAACCATAAAGAGGTTGTGCTGAAAGACCAGTTGTTGGCGTTTATTCAAAAACAATATCCACAGCTCCCAAACGAGATTCAAGAATTAGCCGTTGCAGAATTTACCCATAATGTAGGTGCAGACCTGGAGCATCGTAACAGAGACTTTCATTTAAAGCTCTCTAAAGGCAAGGAGTTCAGTTATGAAGATGCTTCTGGAAAGGAAAAAGCAGTCCACATCTACCCAATAGATTTTTCAGAAACCGGTATACAGAACAATCGTTTTTTAGCGGTCACCCAATTCAGCATCACAGGAAAAAATAAACGCCGTCCAGACATCATCATTTACATCAATGGCTTACCATTAATTGTCTTTGAACTCAAAAACTGGTACGACGAGAATACGACTATTAAAGAAGCACACAACCAAATACAACACTATAAAAAAGACATTCCTATATTGTTTGAGTACAATGCCTTAACTATTATTAGCGATGGTAACGAAGCCCAACATGGCATGTTTAGTTCTGGTATGGAATGGTTTGCACCTTGGAAAAGTATTGATGGTGTTGAAACCGTTCAAGAAGACGATTTCCAAATGTACAGCTTGTTATTTGGCTTGTTCCCAAAAGAACGTATTCTTAATTACATCAAAAACTTCATCTTTCACGAAGACCATAACGGCACACTCATTAAAAAAGGCGCCAAGTACCACCAGTTCTTTGGAGTAAATTTTGCTGTTGAGGCAGCTAAAAAATCAGTCCGGCCTTTTGGTGATGGTCGTATTGGCGTTATTTGGCACACCCAAGGGTCTGGAAAAAGTATTTCCATGGCTATGTATACTGGTATTTTACGCAGCTTACCAGAATTAAAAAATCCAACCATTGTCGTTCAAGTAGATAGAAGCGATTTAGACCAACAACTCTATGAAAACTTTGTATTGGCAAAAGACCTGGTAGGCGATGTCAACCATGCCGAAAGCACAGAAGATTTAAGAACCCTTTTAAGTGCTGGAGCTGGTGGTGTAATTTTTACAACCATAGAAAAGTTTCGTTTAAAACTAACCACAGAAAATACTTTGGGTGAGTTAGAACACCCTATTCTTTCAGAACGTGAAAACATTATCGTCATGGCAGATGAGGCTCACAGAACCCAATATGGATTGCTCGATGGCTTTGCATCTAATCTGCGTAAAGCCTTACCAAAAGCGTCTTTTATTGGTTTCACAGGAACACCAATAGACAGTAAAGATGCCGACACCCAAGAAGTCTTTGGAGACGTTATTCATACCTACGACATCAAACAAGCCGTAGAAGATAATGCAACCGTAAATATTTTTTATGAACCACGTTTGGCAAAACTTCATTTATGGAATGAAAACATAGATGATGAGGTAGATAAAATCACCGAAGATGTTGAAGATAATGGCAACTTAAAATGGGCAGCTATTGAAGATGCGGCAGGAAGTGAAGATAGAGTTAACAAAATAGCAAATGATATTCTCAACCATTTTAAAAAAAGAATAGCTACGTTAGATGGGAAAGCCATGGTGGTTTGCATGAGCAGACGTAACTGTGTAAAAATGTACAACGCCTTAACGGCTTTGGAAGGTTGTCCAGAAGTGGCTGTAGTAATGACTGGAAATATCTCAAAAGATCCCATAGCATGGAACGACCACTTCCGAACCAAGGACGCAACCGAAGCCTTAAAAAAACGTTTCCGTAAAGAAACCGACCCCTTAAAGATTGTCATTGTACGCGATATGTGGTTGACAGGTTTTGATGCACCTTGTGTCCATACCATGTATGTAGATAAGATTATGAAAGGGCATACCTTAATGCAAGCTATTACACGAACCAATCGTGTATTTAAGGATAAAAAGAATGGCGTTATTGTCGATTATATTGGTATTGGCGATAATTTAAAATCGGCAACCGATAAATACACCAAAGGTGGAGGAAAAGGACAGCCAACCATTGATATGGAGCAAGCTTTAGAGTTGTTTTTTAATCAAATAGAGATTTGCAAAACCTTTCTTCCAGAAAATATAGACTACTCCCAATGGAAAGTGCTTCGTGATGCAGACAAAGTATTATTAGTAAAACAAGCTATAAATTTTGTCATTAAGGACGATGAAGCTTCCAATAGCTTGATGTTGGAAGAGAAAAAACTATCTGGATTATTGTCCATAGTTAAAAGTCAGCCAGCCATTCAAGACCATGTGGTAGATGTCTTATTTATACAACATGTGTCCAAAGCTGTACGTAATGCAAAATCGGTCAAATCGAGTAGGAGTGAGCAAAAAGAAAAAATAAAAGAACTCATCAGTCAGAGTATCGATTCCGAAGAAATAGTTGATGTATTTGCCATGGCAGGAATTGAAAAACCAGACATATCTATTTTAGATGAGACCTTTCTGCTAGGCGCGAAAAAAGAAAAAGATGCCCATGCTTTAAAGATTGAATTGATAAAGAACATCTTAAAAGACGAAATCAAATTACGTCTACATAAAAACATCAAGAAGTACACCTCATTAAGAGAAGAGCTAGAAAAAGTAATCGATAAGTATCATAACAATGCTTTAGACAGTTATGCCACCATTGCCGAATTGATAGAGCGTTCTAAACAATTGCAAAACGATGATAAACGTACGGAAGAATTAGGCTTAACCGAAGAAGAATTAGCTTTTTATGACATTCTAGCCACCAAACAAGACATCATAAAAGAAGAAGGCCCAATACAAGATATCGTGCATGCGGTTGTAAAAGCAGTAAAAAAGAACTTACAACTAGACTGGACTAAAAAAGAAAACGCCAAAGCAGCGATACGCTTAGCTGTTAAAAAAGAATTACGAGGCAAAGTATCATTAACTAAACTAAACGAAATACTTCAAGAAATCATGCAACAAGCCGAAGGGCAATATAGTGATTGGAGTGCTTAATAAAAGAATCATTATGGAGTATAGCAAAGTAGTTAAAATGGGATATGTAATTGAAGAGTTTTTAAAAATTAAAAAACTTAAAAATGCGAAGCCTAAAGAACTAATGCCAATGCTTATTGAAAAAGGGTTCTTTAATCAAGACCATAGAGACGGTTTACCCTTAAGAAATGTCCTTAGGGACTTAGATGAAAAGAACATGTTATATCTATTACCACAAGTTGAAGTAGAACGAAAAGAAACCAATCGTTTTTGGTTTTTTAATGCAATAAATATCTAATGACCAAGAGAGATTATATTCGTGATATTTTTTGTTTAGAAGGTGATTGGGATGAGAATTTAAGAAATTCTGGAACCATTGCACCAGCTCTTAATTTATTAGAAAAAAATTGTGGTATTGAAGTTTTACATAAAACATGTTCTACCAAAAAAGAATTTAAGTCTAGAATCCAGCATATTGTTAATGGTAATCAAAAAAGTTATTCTAGATTTCAAATAATCTATTTAGCTTTTCATGGAATCGATAATGAAATTGATTTGGGAGTTGAAAGTATTTCATTGTCTAAATTATCTAAATATTTCTCCGAGGATTTCAGCAATCGCATTATCCATTTTGGTAGTTGTAAAACGATTTCTTCTAAAGAAAATGTAGAAGAACTTTTGCGTAATACAGAAGCACTTGCTGTTACTGGATATTCAAAAGATATTGATTTTATACCTAGTACAGTAATGGATATTCTTTTTTTTGAAGAATGTCAAAACTGGAAGAGAATAGAAACCATTGAGAAAAAAATGAAATCTAAATATGGACAATTAATGAATGATTTGGGTTTTGAGATTTATTATTAAAACAGAAGATAGTAATACAATATGATATTTGAGAAAGTAAAATCAGAACATATTCGTCAAGGAATCAAGGATTTTGAAGAAAAAGGATTACCAAATGGATTTGGTTCTTCTTCCACCTATGATTTAGTTTTTGGTGATAAAAGATATCCTCCTAAAGCCATTATGGCTTATGCAAATTTTCATGCAGTAGGTGATACTCCAAACAATAATTTTAGTGGAGGAGAGGGAACAGATTGTTTTAAAGCTTTTGAAAGATATAGGTTTATAATTGAAAAGAAAGTTAATAATATGTACGAGAAGTTATATGCATTAAAGCAAGAGTTTTTAGATACTTGGCTAGTTGAAAAATTGGAACAAATGACTATAGAAGAATATACCAATCTAGATAGGGAGGATTCGTTTTGTTATTGGTTAGAACATGTTAGCCGAGATTTAGGAAGTATTGTTGGTGGAAGCTCTTATAAATTTGGTATTTATAAAATGGCTGAAACTTCTAAAACCGAAAAAGCTAGTAACAGAACCAATAATGGTGAATATGCTTGGCATACTAAATATGGTAATACCCAAGAGGTAGCCTTTAATAATATCAAAGCCATTATTATTAAAATAGCAAAAGCATCTCAAGCCAATAATTTAGAGCTTATAGACACTATAGATTTAGGACATGCCTACAAATGGAAAATAGCCTTTATGTATGGCGATTTTAATTGCTTAAATGCTTTTAAAATAGATGCCTTACGGGTTATTGCTACCAATCTTGGAATAGATTATACCAATAAAACACCAGTTTCTAAATTTCATAATCAAATTATAAAAACAAAGCCTGTTGGTGTAGAATATTTTACTTGGAGTCATGGTTTATGGAAGCAATACGAAACACGTTTAAGAGATGTAAAAAAAGAGTTTGCAAAATGGTTAAATGAAAATACATTCGAATCTTATCGTGCATACCTAGGACATACAAACAAAAGTATTGAAGATAGACTGGATGAGATTAATAACTATTTTGATGATCTTAATTTCTTTTTAGTAAATCCTACTAATATTAATGGTTTAGTAAGTTCCATTCTATTTTTATTGAGTAAAAAAGAACGTGTAAAAAATCCAGAATTTGTAGAATATGATTCTAAAAATAGTAATGGAATACCTAAAGCCATCTTGGGTAAAAACAATTACATCAAATTCTTAAAAGAAACGTTCGATTATCAAGAACCTAATTATTGGATCTTTCAAGGCAATCCTAACACTTATAATATAACCAATGCTTTAAAAGCAGCACATTTAAAATCTTGGAAAGTTACAGCACATAAAGACAAGATAAAAGTTGGAGATCAAGTTATATTATGGCAAACAGGAGACAAGGCAGGTTGCTATGCTTTAGCAGAGGTAACTTCGGAGGTTGGTATTTTTAAGGAAGAAGCTTTTGAGCAGCAATATTACATAAATCAAGAAGCAAGTACAGCTACGGATCGGGTTAAGATAAAGATCACTAAATATCTTGCAGACAATCCTATTTTATGGGAAGACATAAAATACAACCCTACTTTTTCAGATTTTAAAGCAGGAAATCAAGGCACAAATTTTAGTGCTACTGAAGAAGAGTTTAATGCTTTATTAAATTGGAATATAACAAACAATACTGTTTCAGAAGAGGCAACCAAATATAACCTAAAAATGAAAGCAAGAAATCAAATACTTTATGGTCCACCAGGAACAGGAAAAACGTTTTATTTAAAAGACCAGTTGTTTGATAGGTATACATTGAAAGAAAACGCAGTAACTAAAGAAAAATATTTTGAGGAAATTGTAACAAATCTAACATGGTGGCAAGTCATCACTTTAGCACTTATTGAAATAGGAACTGCTAAAGTAAATGCTATTTTAGAAAATAGATGGGTAGCAAAAAAAGCAGCATTATCTGATTCTAAAAATGTGAGAGCTACTATTTGGGGAACTTTGCAAATGCATACTATCGCAGAATCTGAAACTGTGGCTTATAAACAACGTCAAAACCCTTTAATTTTTGATAAAACTAAAGATAAACTGTGGATGTTGTTAAATGAAGAAGTTAAAGAGCAAATCCCAGAAATATTTGACATTTTAAAGGACATCAATGATTTTGAAATAAGTCCTCAAAAAGCAATTAAAAACTTTGACTTTGTAACCTTTCATCAATCCTTTGCCTACGAAGATTTTATTGAAGGTATTAAACCAATTCTACCAGAAACAGAAGGAGAAGAAGCTAAGGATTTAGGATATGCTATTGAAGATGGTGTTTTTAAACAATTATGTACAAAAGCCAAAAACGATCCAGATAATCGTTATGCTATTTTTATAGATGAAATAAACAGAGGAAATGTCTCTGCTATTTTTGGTGAATTAATTACACTAATTGAATTAGATAAACGTAAAGGTGCAAAAAACGAATTGAGTATTAAATTACCATACTCTAAAAAAGAATTTTCTGTGCCTTCTAATCTAGATATTTATGGCACCATGAATACTGCAGATAGATCTGTAGAGGCCTTAGACACCGCTTTAAGACGTCGCTTCGAGTTTAAAGAAATGATGCCAGATTATACCATTATTCAAGAGGAGGAAGTAGATGGCATTCAACTTTCAGAAGTATTGGAAAAGATTAATCAACGCATTGAATTATTGATAGATAGGGATCATACCATTGGGCATTCTTATTTTGTAAATGTCAATACACCCGAAAAATTAGCTAAAGCTTTTAATAATAAAATTGTGCCTCTATTGCAGGAGTATTTTTATGGCGATTATGGTAAAATTGGATTAGTGCTAGGGAAGGGGTTTGTTGATGTAATCGATAATAAAGATATTGAATTTGCAAGCTTTAAATATGAAAATTCTAACGATTATAAAATTCCAAGTTATCAATTAATTTCAGTGAAGAAAGACACAGTGATTGAAGCTGTTAAATTATTATTAGGAAAGAAAGAATTTATTTCAGAATAATTGAATAAAAGGGGAAATATATCTGTTTTTGAGCATCAACGATTATACGTTGGTGAACATGGCTTTAAGCAAGTACACTTAGATGCTTTATTAAAACTTAACGAATATCACGATGGTAATTATTTTGAGCCTATAGCCAAAGGAATAAAGTTTAATCAATACGTGGGTGTTATTCAGGTTGATGGTCTAACTATTGAAATTCATCCGAAAGCCGATAAAGACGATGAGGACAGAAAGTGGAAAGGTGTTTTAATTAAAATGCTACAGGCCTGTGGGAAACTGAAAGCAGAATCTTCTGGTGCAGCACATGTAAAAAGACAGCATCTTAATTTATTAGAAGTTTATTTTGAGTTGTACCTATTAGAGGTTGAGAATCTTGTTAGAAAAGGATTAATAAAACAATACAGACATCAAACTAAAAACACAAAAGCTTTAAAAGGGAAGTTAGAGTTTGCCGGACATATTAGAAAAAATGTGGTTCATAAAGAGCGATTTTTCACGACGCATCAAGTTTATGATCAGGATCACTTTTTACATCAGGTTTTATATAAAGCTTTAACTGTTGTTGCCCAATTTACAAAAGGCTCCAGATTACAAGATTTATCCAATAGAGTGCAGTTAAACTTTCCGGAAGTAGCTAATAAGACTATTACTGCAAAGCAATTGCAGGCGATACAATTAAATAGAAAATCTAATGCTTATAGTTATGCTTTAGAATTAGCGAGACTAATTATTTTAAACTATTCTCCAGATATTTCTAGTGGAAAAGAAAAGATGCTTTCCCTTCTGTTCGATATGAATGTCCTTTGGGAAGAGTATATATTAAAACAGCTTCAAAAAGCTTGTATTGGGGCAGGAATTACAGTTTCAGGACAAGAATCAAAATCCTTCTGGGGAAATAATAGTTTAAGACCTGATGTTGTTTTGAGAGAAGGGGAGAATACCTACATTATAGACACCAAATGGAAACGACCACAAAAAAGCTCTGCTTCAGTTTCCGATTTAAGACAAATGTATAGCTATTGTCGTTTTTGGGATGCAGAAAAAGCTATGCTACTATATCCTGGTGATTTTAAAACCAACATGTTCCAAGTTTTCGAGACAGATGATTATTCTGTAGGTCAAGCGGGTACATTAAAAATCGACCATCAGTGTAAAATGGGGTTTGTGTCTGTTTTGGATGAAGGAGGAGAATTGGATAAAAATATTGGGGAGAAGATAATACAGCTTTTATACAACATATAAACTTTAAGTTTAGCTTTCAATTTTTTTACAATACTACTTTATTGAACACCATGAAACGAATGGCGAGTGTGAATAAGTAATGTTTGTTTATAGAGTCAGTGCTAAATCCCGAACATCGTTCTCATTTTTGTTATAAACCCTGCTTTTTCTTGATCGGCTATTAAAAAGGTTTCTTGGCAGTTATGTAAGTTGAGGTGTTTGTTATCTCTATTTTTTATTTTAGAGACATTGATAATTGTACTTTGATTAATTTTTTCAAACCCAAAAGGGCTTAGTTTTTTATAAAAATCGTTAATGCTTATACGCACATTACTTTCAATCACTTCATCGTTTTTGCCATATATATTCACACAATTTTTATGGGCTTGTTTTCCTTTTATATTTCTTGAAGTACTTATATAATAAGCTTTTTCTGGATAGAAACCTATATCTTTATGAGTGCCTATACGAATGCTAATTAAATCTGCTTTTTGGTGTTTTTGTATTGGGTTTATATTTCCAATAACTTTGTTTTTAAGAATAAGCTTAAATTCTTCAATATCGAAAGGTTTGCTTAAATAACCCGACACGTTTAAGGCGTTCATCATTTTAGGGCCATTATTTGTGGTTGATGTTAAAAACACAATCTTTTTATTTGTGCCAATTTTTTGTGCTAACTCAATGCCGTTATATACAGGCATATCAAAATCTACAAGAAGTAAATCGTAATCATCTGGATGAACTTCTTCAAATGCCTTTTTTGAGCTACTATAGCTTTGAATATGTTTTAAACCAAAATCTTTAGAAATGGTATCAATCTTAGTTTTGACCCAATTTAAAATCTTAGGATCGTCGTCAATTAGTATGTATCGTATCATTTAATTTAAACTTAAGGTTAATTCAGAAAGATATTGATTGTTAGGGAGTGTTTTATGTACTAGTTTGCTATTCGGATAATACGCATCGAGTAGCTGTTGCAATGCATTTAATCCAAATTGTCCAGAATGCTGTACTTCCATTTGATTGTCACTTTTATGCTCGGCGCTATTCACTAAGCAATAACTTAACTGTTTTTGCTCTGTTTCTTTTAGGGTGATTGAAATAAATGATTCTTTATTATTTAAACTACCATGTTTTAAGGCGTTTTCAACAAAAGGAAAAAATAAAGTTGGCTTTATTTTTAAATTTTTTCTTAGCTCATTATTTAGCATGTTTTTTAATTCGATATGTGCATGGGGTCTTAAATATTGGATGAGTTCCATAAACATATTAATATGAAGCCATTCTTCTTCTAAATCAATGTGTTCTTTATTAAGAGCAGACACATTATAATCTAAAAGTTTGAAAATTTGCTTTAAAGCTTTTAGTGAAGGTATCTTGTTTTCTGTTTTCTTAAAGCTATAATAAATGCCTAAAAAGGATTTGTGATTATTTTCAGCATGTTCTAAATCCATATAAATCTGATTAATCACATTCTTAATAAAATGTGCACCAAGTCTGGTGTTGTTGGCTTCTACATTTTTAAAATTTACGTAACGTTCGTAAGCTTGTTTCTGATGATTTATAACCTCTTTTTGCTGTTCTATTTCTATCTCTTTTTGGCTTAGCGTATCATAAAACTTTTGCTTGTAGCCTTCCAAATTAGCCTTGAGCTGTATGATATCATTTTGACTAATTACAAGCTTATTTTCTAATAATTCCACTTTGCTTACTTGAGTTTTGAATTTTTCTACCTCAATTTTGCTAGCTTTTAATTCGTCTGTTAATCTTCTATTCTTTTTCCTAAAAGAGCGTTTCTTGTAGAGGTTATACCAGTTTCTTATTGTAACTAAAATAAATAAACCTAAGAGAATTAAAAAAACAATTCTAAAATCATCTGAAGGGTTTTGCATAAGTGTGGTTAGTAGGGTTTAAAAATAATTAAGAATAGCGATGGTTATTGGTTTGGATTTAGATATCACAAAAGTTAGGGGTTATATCCCAAATATAAGCAGTCTATCACAAACTGGGAAATTTAATTTTAATCAACTGCATATTTACAGTATCAAAGAGAGCTGTTAGTAAGATAGTAAGCCTCTTAGGTGTTAATTTAATAATTAAAACAAATGAAAAATAAAATCACATTAAGTGGATTTGCAGGTTCAGGAAAGTCAACTGTTGGAGAATTAATCCAAACCAAATTAGGATACGAATTTATTTCTGTAGGTAACTATTCAAGGTTATTTGCTAAGGAATATTATGGTATGACAATTAATCAATTTCAAGAAAAATGTAAAAAAGAACCTGAGTTAGATTTTCAAATAGATGAAAAATTTAAATCGCTTTGTAATAGTAAAAAACATGCCATTATTGATTATAGATTAGGATTCAAATTTATAGAGAAAGGTTTTCATGTGTTGTTAAAAGTTTCTGATAACACTGCTTTTGAAAGAATTAACATAGCTAAGAGAGAAAGTGAATTAACAACTCCTGAAAGTGTTAGCAGTAGGAATAGGACTATGCGAAAAAGATTTTTAGAAACGTATAAAGTGGATTTTACGGATGAAATGAATTATGATTTGGTAATAAATACAGATCATTTGAATTCTTATCAAGTTGCATCAAAAATTATTAAAGCTTTCCAAGATTATAATGGTGAAACGGAAAAATTAATAACTGAAGATATGAAATCCATCCAACCAATTCCGAGTGTGAATTATCATCTATGGGAACCGTGTAATATGCGTTGTAAATTTTGTTTTGCAACTTTTAAAGATGTAAAACAGACTATTTTACCAAAAGGACACTTGCCAGAAGCAGACGCTTTAAAAGTTGTGGAACATATTGCGGCAGCAGGTTTTAAGAAAATAACCTTTGCAGGTGGCGAGCCTTTACTTTGCAAATGGTTACCAAAATTAATTATGAAAGCTAAGGGATTAGGAATGACCACCATGATTGTAACCAATGGAAGTAAATTAACGGATGCTTTTTTAAAAGCAAATATCGATTATTTAGATTGGATTGCAGTAAGTGTAGATAGTTTAGAGGAGGAAAACAATATTAAAATTGGTAGAGCTATTACAGGAAAAAGTCCATTAAGTAAAGGGTTTTATTTTGATTTAGTGGATAACATTAAGAAGTATGGATATGGCTTAAAGATTAATACTGTAGTCAATAAAATAAATTATAAAGATAACTTAACGGAATTAATAGAATACGCTAAACCACAACGTTGGAAAGTACTACAGGTATTACCAATAGTGGGGCAAAATGATATTAAAATAGATGATTTTATAATCACGACAGAAGAGTATAACTATTTTTTAAAAACACATACTGCTATAGAAACAATAGTACCAGAGTCTAATGATGAAATTAAAGGTAGTTATGTAATGGTTGATCCTGCAGGACGTTTTTTTGACAATGCAGCAGGAACACATAATTATAGCAAACCTATTTTGGAGGTTGGGATAAAAGAAGCTTTAAAAACAGTTAATTACAACCTCAATAAGTTTTTAGATAGGGGTGGTGTTTATGATTGGGAGAATGTTAAAAACAAAGATTTAAGAGAGGAGGACGCAAAATCATGAGAAATCATTTAGTAGGTTTTTGTAAATCAGAGCACTTTACATACAGACAATGGGATAGAAAAATAAGCGATAAAGTGCTAACGTATGTGTTAAAAAATGTAGAGACAAATAAATGTAATACGCTTCTTATAGTTAGCCGAAAAGTATTGAAAAATATGAATATTAAAGTAAACAAGGAGTTGTTTATTAAAATAGATAATAATACTTTAATTACTTGTTTTTATTGTGATTTTCAGAAATACAAATGTTCAAATAAAATACAAAATTATTTAATTATTCAATAAATTTAAAAAAATGAAGAAAGTGCTATTAATTGATGTGGATGGAGTTTTGGTGGAGTTAGGAGATGGGCCATTTAGTGAAAATAAAAATAAAAAAGACTTTTTTTTAAATAATAAACCAATAGAGGGAGCGGTAGATGCATTTAAAAAATTGGGCCAACTTTATGATTGCTACATTGTATCAACACCAGTGTGGAGTAATCCTTATTGTTGGATGGAAAAACGGATATGGGTTGAAAAACATTTAGGTAGGGATGCTTATAAAAGATTGATACTTACACATAATAAAGACTTAGTAAAAGGAGATTATATCATTGATGATACAAAAAATTATGGAGTTGATAAATTTGGAAAAAAACATATTCATTTTGGAAGTGATACCTTTTTAGGTTGGAAAAATGTTCTAGATTTTCTGTTACATTAGTTAAAGTTGATGGTATGTTATGATGGTTTAATTTTCAACTCTAAAGAAAGCTTAGATATAAATAATTTTAAAACTTACACAGGTTATGAGATGCTGCCAAAAAAGGAAAGAGTAATCAATTAGTTTTATATGTTAATTCTTACTGCAAAGCAGTGTATCAAAATCAACATACAATTGTGTCGAACCATCATCATTTACAGTAACCCATTTATAATTTAAAAGCACATAAGCATTTCCTCCATCCATTTGAACCCATTCATCAATTCCTTTTGCAGCGTTTTTTAGATCATTTTTTGTGGTAAAACCTATAGGAGCAACATATGTTCTGCCTTGCACTAGTAACTTGCACGTGTTACTATTTATAGCTTCCGTTGCTTGTGCTTGCCTAAAAAAAGTTGATTTTGTTAAAGTTGGAAGCGTATTATTCACTTCAACTGGAGTCATTGAAGATGAACATGACCAAAGAAGTAATATCAATATAAAAGTACTGAAGAATATAGTTTTAAGTTTATTCATATTTTTGAATTATTACTTATAGTTTGATAAGTGCTTAAGTACATAACCCGCAAAGTATAGGCTGCACTCCGACTAACTTTTAATATGTTTATTATTAAATTGAAAACCTTAAGTACAACCACAACCTAAAAATGTATAATGCTTATGGATCGCAGACAACGGTTTTTAGATGTATGCTGTGCATCCAAAAACCTTATAATTTGCGGGTTGCTAGCAGTTTCAATATCATTCTTTCTTTAATTTTCTAAAATTGTAAGTATAAAAAGTTACATAAGTTGAGAGAATTATTTGAGTATTAAAGCATTCCCAGCCTTTTTCGGACATATAATTCATCAAATCGACACCACTCTCAAATTCCTTCACCTTTTTAATAATTTCTTCTTTGTCATTTACTTCTACAGTATATTTACTTCCAAAGTTTATGTCGGTTTCTTTGTGTTTTCCAGTAGCTGCAAATTTAACCGACCCTTCTGCATAAATATAATTTGTGGTTTTATCACTTGTTTGGGAATACATTTTATTTGAAACATTCATTAAAAATAAAAGGCTAAATACCATTAAAATTTTTTTCATTGTAATATAATTAAGTTAAGTGCTTACTTCTGTTTCAAGTCTTTTTTCAGCTTATCCGACTTTATTAAATTCTTTAAAATTGCTCACAGCAACAATTGAATACAGGCAATTGTTTGTTTTCAAATTGTTATTCAAACTGCTTAAATCAAGCATATATAATTACGAAATTAGGATTAATATAAGATAGTTCTTATTCAAGTATTTTAGTAAAAAATAAATAGATTTCTGTTTGCCTGCCTGTTGGTAGGCAGGTTTTTTAACTCAGTTCTTTGTTAGCAAATGTTATTTTTTTACAATCCTCATTATCTTCTGGCTATTCTGTGTTTTTATAGTTAAGAAATAGATTCCTTTTGTATTTGGTAATTCAAGGATTTCCTTAGTTAAGGAACTATAAGTTTGTATTTTAAGTATTTTTCCTAAAACATCAGTTATAATAAACTGAACATTATTTACTGTTCGACTAAAATTGATGTTTATTATACCTTCTGAAGGGTTGGGGTAAGCAATTACTTTAATGTTATTACTAATCTCTTGTACTCCTAAATTACTTTGACTCATTTTCTGAACAAAGACATCATAATTCCCTAATGAAGTTAAGTCATTAGTGCCCAAATCAGGGTCAAAATCTGCTGTGCCACTAAATGCACCTACAGTATAAAGGTTTTCGGAAGTGTCTAAAGCTATTGATATACCAGAATCACTATTAACGCCTCCAAAGGATTTTACCCAAAGGAAATTACCATTTGTATCCATTTTCTGAACAAAGACATCCCCAGCTCCTCCAGATGTTAAGTTGTTGATTCCAGTTCCTGGATCAAAATCTACAGTTCCATAAAAATAACCTATCAGATAAAGGTCTCCAGAAGCACCTATAGCTATTGAAGTACTGCCATCTTGATCAGTTCCTCCGAAGGATTTTGCCCAAAGGAAATCTCCATTTGCATCCATTTTCTGAACAAAGACATCCCTACTTCCTGACGCTGTCAAGTTACTTATTGACGTCCCTGGATCAAAATCAACAATACCTTCAAAATATCCCGTAGTATAGACATTTCCTGAAGCGTCTGTAATTATTGAACTACCACCTTCATGATCATCTCCTGTAAGGGATTTTGCCCAAAGGAAATTCCCATTTGCATCCATTTTCTGAACAAAGACATCATCATACCCATTTCCCCCTGTCAAGATACTAATCCCTGATCCTGGATCAAAATCTCCTGAACCTCGAAAATATCCTGTAGTATATACATTTCCGGAAATATCTAAAGTTATAGATTTGCCTTCACTATATCCCGAACCTCCAAATGATTTAGCCCAAAGAAAACTACCGTTCGTATCCAACTTCTGTACAAAAACACCTCTAGTTCCATACGCTGTTAAGTTGCTTATTCCTGTTCCTGGATCAAAATCAACAGTACCTTGAAAATATCCTGTAGTATATACATTTCCAGAAGTATCAACAACTATTGAGAAACCAATGCATATTAAAGATGATTCTAAAAAATTTTCCCAAAGGATATTGCCATTGGAGTCCATTTTCTGCACAAAAACATTTCCATTAAATTCTCCTGTGATATAGATATTGTTAGAAGTATCCAAAGCTATTGAGTAGCCAATATTACTAGTAGAAGATCCTCCAAAAGATTTTGCCCATTGAAAATTGCCATTTGCATCCAACTTCTGTACAAAAATACCTTCATACCCTGACGCTGTTAAGTTGCTTATTCCTGTTCCTGGGTCAAAATCTACAGTGCCTTGAAATAAACCTGTAGTATACACATTTCCCGAAGCGTCTACAGCTATTGAGTAACCAACATCAATATTTGTTTCTCCAAAAGATTTTGCCCATTCCAATGATTGAGAATATATAGTGTTGAACCCTAGAAAAAAGGTTGTAAAAATGAGTGCCTTTAAATTTATTTTCATATTAATTTTTTGTTTTCAGTGTGCTAATATTTGCTAACAATTTGATATAGACAATTGTACATTTCCCAAATGTTATTCAATCTACTAATATAATCCCTTTATGTTAAATTATATATAAGTAGTACTACGTATTTTAACAATTAGCAGTGTATTCAGTGAGAATAAATGGTAAAATAAGAAGATTCTAGAATGTTTTATTACGGTTTTCCTTAAAGAGTATAAAACGAGTATTTAATTTCTTTGGTCTCTAAATCAAAATAAGGGGTAGCACCATTTTCATTTTTAGGTAAATTCTATATTGTATGATATCGTTTTAGTTTAGGTGCAATTGCAGCAATATTTCCTTTAGTAGCAGGTTTGTTTAGCATTGGTGTTGCTAACTTTTAAAGCTATCAGTGAACAATGAACCAGCAGTTGCATTTCCAATTCCTGAAGCACTCATTTTCTCTACTTTATTAACTGATTGTTTTTCTAATTCTGGTTTATCAGTTTTTATTGGCTCCAAATTAGTTAAAACTTTAGTTGAATTTTTTGCATGATGGGCTTTAGATCTGCAACTATTACCACAGAATTTTTGTACGCGACGTCTTGTTGGTTCAAATTCTTTAAAACAATACTCACAATGATAAAATTCTTTTTCCATTAATTTTGCGTTAAATGAACGTTCGCTTGACGTACAATTCTTTTTTAATCTTTGGTTTTGGTTACAAATGACATCATTTATAGTCGGATGACTTATAATGCGGTCATCTATTAAAACTTTTTATTATGTTTTTTTTAAGCTGCCATGAACACTTTCTAAAAAAGTTATTTCACCTCCCCATAAACCCGTTTTATAAAGTCGCCTTTTAAAAAAGCAGCTGCATCCAATTGACTTTGAAGGACGATGCCTTTGGTTTTAGTTTCCAATAACCAGCTAATTGCCTGGATTAATGGGGTGGCCGTACTGGTTTGGATGGCTCTTAGGGTGTGTTTCCCTACCTGTTGCGGGTGTATGCGTTTGGCAATTTCTTGTCTGCGTAAGGTGCCCGAGGCATCTTTCCCTTCCACAGCCGCATAGATAACAATTTGATCGTCTTGGATATGTGGGATTTCTGTTTGCATGATTTGTTGCAGGTCTGAAATAAGGGTTTCGCTCTGTTTTAAACTTTTTAATTGGTTCTCTACCCATCCGTAATGTCCAGGATGTCTTAGGGTTTTATAATCCAGACGTTTTACTTTGCCACTAAGCGCATCGGGTAAATCGGCAGCCCCACCCGAAGTGAGATCCTCTTCGTAAGGAATGTCATCAATAATAAGTTGTCCTCTTTCGGAAAGTGCCGGAAGGGTGGTTTTTTTATAATCGCGGATGACGATGCAGTCTTTTAAATATTCTGTAGCCACGCCCACAGGACTCCAGGTAAAGCCATAATAATGTGGTGGGATGGCGTGATTGGTCAGGGCGCCCACTTTTAATTCCAGGGTGTCCACTTGTTCCACTTCATACTGCTTACAAAAATTTTGAAACATATAGTTTGCCAGAACATCTATATAACCAGGAGCTAGCCCCGTTTGTAGTACGAATCCGGTTTGGGCGTCTTTGGCCAGGTTGATAATCTGATTGGTTTCAGCCACATACTCCGTAAGATTGGCATAATACAGTTGATGGTCTTTAGCCATTTGCGCCATATTTGGAGCCAGGCTACCCGGTAAGCAATCGAGCAGAGCATCGCCTTTTTCAAAAACGCTGTGCATGTTGTTATTAATGGTCTTAGCATCCAGGAAGAAGGCATGCACCTGGCAGGATTTTGTGGAACCGTTTTTAATCCAATCTGCTACACTTTGGGCTTTAGTTAGATCTTGGTCGCCAATATATATGGTAGGTGTTATGGCACTCCACTCTGCCAAAATTAGACCTACAGCTTCTGCGATGCCACCTGCACCAGCAATAATGATGTGATAAGGATGTTTCATAGTAATTGTTTAAAGATTAAAACAAGTTAAGAAGAATTCGGTGAAAAAAATAGGACTCTAGTTAAGAATTCCGTGGGAAGGGCGTGATTTAGCAAAAGCGCCTAGTTAAAGCGAAATGGATGAGGTAGGACTGATGGCATTCGATGATGGGTTTTGAAGCTATAAGCCATCCGTTTAGGTTTTCTGTGCTCTCTTCGGGGTATAGGGGAATGGAAAGAAGGTAAAGCAACTAAGCCAGGAAAATGGTTTAGAGTGCGCTAAGCGGTGGTTTTAAAAAGCTTTTATTACACATAAATAAATACTCAGGTAGTCAACCTATATGCGCTTATTCGGAATAGATGTTATAAATTTAAATTCTGTTATGAAGTGACAAACTAATTTGCAAGCTCTGCTACTTTTTATATGGGATGAGAATGCCCGAAATTTGACTGAACCGAATGAAAAGAAAAACGCCATGTCGGCAGTGCGTAAAATTAATTGTAAGTGCAAGCCTATTTACACGCCTGTCGGTGGGGTAGGTTCGGTATTTTTTTGCTAACTTAGGTGCATAAGCAGGTAACTAATCAGATACTATAACTGAAAGAAGGACCATAAAAAATTAAAGAAATAACTGGCTATGGTGTTGATTTGTTTATAGATGCTGCAGGAGTTCAAGCATCCTATGACACTAGAATTCGAATTCTATGAAATGGAGGAACAGTCGTATTAGTTGCTTTATTTTCAAAAGAGGTGACGCAGGATGCTTTAGACCATGTATTAAGAGAGTTAACTGTTAAGGGAATCATCGGATATCGTACTATTTTCCCAGACGTAATTGTATTAATCAACAGCGGACGATTGCCAGTGGAGAAACTACTTACAAATGTTATATCTTTAGATGAAATTATAGAAAAAGGATTTTAGGCACTAATAAAAGACCCTTCGGAAGTAAACATATTAGTGGACCTAAACAAGTAAATATTAATTAACAATTTAAAACAAAACAAGATGACAAATTTTATTGGATTGGATAAAGAAAAATCCCAAGTATTGGCAGAAAAGTTAAATGAACTATTAGCAGATTATTCTATTTTTTATCAAAACATAAGAGGGTATCACTGGAATATTACTGGAGATAAGTTTTTTGAACTTCACGACAAATTTCAAGAAATGTATGAAGATTTATTCGTAAAAATAGATGAAGTTGCGGAGCGAATTAAGACCCTTGGTCATACACCAAATCATCAGTTTACTGATTATCTAAAGCTTTCGAAAGTAAAGGAAAGTACTGAAGTGTCGGATGGAGTAAAAGATGTGAAGGACACCTTAGAGTCCTTAAAAATAATTATTTCACTACAACGAGAAATTCTTGATTTATCGGATGACGCAAATGATGAAGGTACAAATGCCTTGATGAGTGACTATATTAGCGAGCAGGAAAAACTAGTTTGGATGTACACAGCCTATATAAAATAATTACTATTTCTAAAAAGGTTCAGGTTCGGGAACCTGAACCTTTTAAAATTATATTTGGTACTATTATTAACAAACACTATAAAAAGCTATGGAAACCTCACTTTTAAAAACAATTAAAAACACCATTAAACATTGGTATATTCCTTTACTCGTGGGGATAATTTTTATCATCGTGAGTATTATAGCCTTTACATCTCCGGTAGGTTCGTTGTTGACATTATCCTTACTTTTTGCATTATCATTTTTATTTAGCGGAATCTCAGAAAGTGTTTTTGCATTGGCAAATAGAAATCGACTAGATACTTGGGGCTGGTCTTTAGGCTTCGGTATACTTACGTTTTTAGTTGGAGTTTTATTATTACTTAAACCAGAATTATCCATGGCTGCTTTGGCATTTTACATTGGTTTTATAATCATGTTTCGTTCCATATCTACCATCGGTTTTGCAATGGATGTTAAAAAATATGGAAGCAAAAACTGGACAGGGCTTTTAATCATAGGTATCCTTGGTACCATCGTATCATTTATACTTATTTGGAATCCACTTTTCGCAGGATTGAGTTTGGTCGTATTAGTAGGTATAAATTTCCTTTTCGCTGGACTTCTAAGTGTTTTTCTATCATTTCAACTTAGAAAGTTACATAAATCTTCTAAAAAGATATCAGCAGAATTAGTTAAAAAATATGATGATCTTATGATAGAAATTCGTAATGAATGGGATAATTACTAATAATTAGGGTCAGAATTTAATTTTAAAACATAAATATTTTGAAACATTTAAAAGATAAGGTCATACTAATAACAGGAGGCGCAGCAGGAATAGGTGGTGCAATGACTACCGAATTAACAGAAAGAGGAGCTTGTGTTGTGGCTGTTGACTTAAATGAAGACGCAGGACAGCAAAAAGTAGCTTCTAATCCTGAGCAGATTGCCTTTTTAAAAGGAGATATTTCAAAAGCGTCTGTTGCAGAAGAAGCGGTTGCTTTAGCTATATCTAAATTCGGAAAATTAACAAGTCTGGTTAATAATGCCCATGCCTCTAGACAAAAACCACTACTCGAATTAACTGAAGCCGATTGGGAGTTATCTATGAACACCGGCTTAAAAGGCACTTTAAACTTTATGAAAGCTGCTTATCCAGCATTAAAGAAAACCAAAGGATCTATCGTTAATTTTGGTTCTGGTGCCGGATTATTAGGTCAGAAAAATCAAGGTAGTTATGCAGCAGCCAAAGAAGCCATTAGAGGTTTATCCCGTGTAGCAGCAAATGAATGGGCAGATGACGGAATACGTGTAAATATTGTTTGTCCGCTTGCATTTACAGAAGGCGTAAAGCAATGGAAAGAGAATTTCCCTGAGCCATATGAAGAAATTATCAGTAAAAACCCAATGGGTCGTTTTGGAGATCCTCAAAAGGATGTCGCACCTATTGTAGCCTTTTTATTGAGTGAAGACAGTCAGTATATGACGGGTCAAACGCTTATGGCTGATGGTGGAGATATAAAATTAAGATAGGGAACATAAAACAATTTGACTATAAGAGATTATTCAACTTAAAATAAAAGATACCAGATTTATGTATCACTTTAAAACAAATCAAAAATGGAAGCAAATAAACCAAAATTAACAAGACAAACTGGCGCACCAGTTGGAGATAACCAAAATGTACAAACCGCAGGACCAAGAGGGCCAATGCTTATGCAAGATGCCTGGTTTTTGGAAAAAATGGCCAATTTTGATCGTGAGGTCATTCCCGAAAGACGTATGCACGCCAAAGGCTCTGGCGCTTTCGGAACCTTTACAGTGACTCACGATATATCTAAATATACCAAAGCCAAAATTTTTAGCGAAGTAGGTAAAAAAACCGAAATGTTCAGCAGGTTTTCTACCGTTGCTGGAGAAAGAGGTGCAGCCGATGCAGAAAGAGATATTAGAGGTTTTGCTCTTAAATTTTATACCGAAGAAGGTATTTGGGATTTAGTAGGAAATAATACCCCTGTATTTTTCTTTCGTGATCCAATGAAATTTCCAGATTTAAATCGTGCGGTTAAGCGCGATCCAAAAACGAATTTAAGAAGTGCTAATAATAACTGGGATTTCTGGACTTTATTACCAGAATCTTTACACCAAGTAACCATAACTATGAGTGATCGTGGTATTCCAAAAGGGTACAGGCATATGCACGGTTTTGGTAGTCATACCTTTAGTTTTATCAATAAAGACAATGTAAGACATTGGGTAAAGTTTCATTTTGTGAGTCAGCAAGGCATTGAAAACTTATCTGATGAAGAGGCTATGAAAATAGTTGGGATGGACAGAGAGTCGTCACAAAGAGATTTATTTGATGCTATTGACAAAAAGGATTTTCCAAAATGGAAGCTATTTGTTCAAGTCATGACCGAAGCCGAAGCAAAAACCTATCGTTTTCATCCTTTCGATTTAACAAAAGTATGGTCTAAAAAAGATTTTCCGTTGATTCCTGTGGGCGAATTTGAACTCAACAGAAACCCAGAAAACTATTTTCAAGATGTAGAGCAAGCAGCTTTTAATCCTTTGAACGTTGTTCCTGGTATTGGCTTTTCGCCAGACAAGATGCTTCAAGGACGATTGTTTTCTTATGGTGATGCACAACGTTACAGGTTAGGTGTGAATCATTATCAAATTCCTGTAAACAAACCAAGCTGTCCGTATCATTCCAATCATAGAGATGGAACGATGCGAGTAGATGGAAATCATGGAGGCACCTTGCATTATGAGCCTAACAGCTATGGCGAATGGCAAGAACAGCCAGATGCAAAAGAGCCAGCTTTAGAGTTAAGTGGAGCTGCTTATGCACATAATTTCAGGGATGATGATGAAGATTATTTTACACAACCAGGCGATTTGTTCCGCATTATTAAAGCTGATGGCAAAGAGCAGTTGTTGTTTGATAATACCGCAGCACAAGTAGGTGGCGCAGAAAAATTCATTCAAATTCGTCATATAAGAAACTGCTTTAAAGCCGATCCCGAATACGGACAAGGTGTTGCAAAAGCTTTGGGGTTAACTATGGAAGAGGTAAATGATTTTGATTTGACACCTTATAATAAATGGGCACCAAAACCAGATAATAATCCAATCTCTAAATGTCCGAGACATTAATTTTAAAAAAAATATAATCGCATAAATGGAAGATGACAATAAAAAAATGAAACTTGCCGAAGCGCTTTTATTAAGAGCTGATTTAATGAAGAAAATTGAGCATCTTCAAAATAGAATCAGACCTGTTCTTATTGTATCGGACGACAAAAAGCCACAGGAAGATCCAAGTAAGTTATTGGCCCAATTGCGGAAAGCCATTCAAGATTTAGAAACTTTGGTAATCAGAATCAACAAGACCAATAACGAAACCCAAATTAAAGGCGAAGGTTCGTTAATGGAAGCATTAGCTAAACGTGATTCCTTAAAAATGCTATCTGAAAAATTAAGACATATTAGGTTCTCTGCTCAAATAAATAATAGTGGCGAAGCTAATCTTAAAACTACTATTGATATTAAGAAGTTACAAGCTGAAATGGATCAAACAGGAAGAGCCTTTAGAGAGCTTGATAGTAAAGTCCAAGAGATTAATTGGCTGACAGAATTAAAAAAATAAAATTTAGCCTTCGGGCGGAATGATTGGGGCGAGTGCCAGCCCTTTTTTGTGGTAGGTTTTCGGGGCAAATGGAAAACTTTACCACCCAGAGCTGCTTGGGTTGTGGCAAACATGTACAATTTAGGACCCATTACCGCTTACAAGTTACAAGCGTATTCTTTAAAATTTACTACCAGGTACTGACCAATCATTCTTTTATCTAAAACTGATTAATTGGAATTTGATTTTAATAACTTCAATACAAATCATTATGAAAAAATATAAAATAGCAGTCATCGTAGGAAGTCTTCGTAAAGAATCTTTCAACTTAAAAACAGCCAAAGCCATGATGGGAATGGCACCAGAATCATTATCAATGGAATTATTGGATATTTCAGGTCTTCCAATGTTCAATGAGGACTTAGAGGCCAATCCACCAAAAGAATGGGTATCATTAAAAGAAAAAATTAGTGCAGTCGATGGACTTTTATTTTTTACACCAGAATACAACCGTTCCGTACCAGCAGTTTTAAAAAATGCTATAGATGTTGCTTCTCGTCCTTATGGAGATAATTCATGGGATGGAAAACCTGCTGCAATTGTAAGTGTTTCCATTGGAGCTATTAGCGGCTTTGGAGCTAACCACCATTTAAGACAATCCTTAACTTTTATTAACGTCCCTACTATGGCGCAACCTGAAGCATATATTGGAGGTGCTGCTGATCTATTTGATGACAATGGAAATCTAATTACTAATTCTACTAAAGATTTCTTAAAGAGCTTTATGCAATCATTTGAAAAATGGGTTGATACTAACGTACAGAAATAGAGAAAGTAAGGTTAAAATATATAATAAGGTTCAATTAATGAGCCGTGAAAAAAAGTTTTTTTAAAACTAAAGTTTATCGCCTTTCAGGGGTTGCAGATGATTAACTCTTTTGGCAACTAATACTTGGGAAGAAGGTAAGAGATATAAAATTGAGTTAATTGTAAAACAAACTAATCTAAAACCTTAGATATACTTTGACAAACTAATTTTTGTAGCATAGATACATTTAACCGGCCATTGAAAACGACATTGGGAATTTGTAAATTTAAAATTAATAAATTATGAAATTACTAGATAAAATATACCAAGCCAGTGAGCGGATAAAAAATATTGCTGTACATACTCCATTAACGATAAATGAAAACTTGAGTGAAGAATTTACTGCTCAAGTTTATTTGAAACGCGAAGATTTACAACCTGTTCGCTCCTACAAATTAAGGGGAGCTTATAATAAAATGGTGTCACTTTCTGAGAAAGAAAAATCAAAAGGGATCGTGTGTGCAAGTGCCGGTAATCATGCCCAAGGAGTTGCATACGCCTGTAATAAACTAAACATCAAGGGGACAATATTTATGCCTGTTACAACTCCGACACAAAAAATAAAGCAAGTAAATCTTTTTGGTAAGGATAAAGTAGAGGTTGTTTTAAAAGGCGACACTTTTGATGAAGCATCCGTAAAAGCCCATCAGTTTTGCAAAGAAGTTGGAGCTGTTTTTATTCATCCTTTTGATGATGAAAAAGTTATTGCTGGACAAGGAACCATAGGATTAGAACTTTTAGAAGACAGTCCTGTTCCTATTGACTATGTATTTGTGCCTATTGGAGGAGGAGGGGTGGCAGCAGGAATAATTACCGTGTTTAATAAATTGGGTCCAGAGACCAAAATTATAGGAGTGGAACCCGCCGGAGCGGCATCCATGAAAACTTCTTTGGAAAAAGGAGAAAATACTACGTTGGAGGAGATTGATAACTTTGTAGATGGAGCTGCCGTTGCTCGTGTGGGAGAACACACTTTTGAAATTTGTAAAAACGGTTTGGAAGATATTATTGTTGTTCCTGAGGGAAAAGTTTGTACCACGATATTGCGAATGTATAATGAAGAGGCTATTGTTGTGGAACCAGCAGGGGCTTTAACGATTTCAGCACTTGATTTTTACAAGGATCAAATTAAGGGTAAAAACGTGGTCTGCGTTGTAAGCGGAAGTAACAACGACATTACTCGGATGCAAGAAATAAAGGAAAGATCCTTACTCTACGAAGGTTTTAAACATTACTTTTTGGTGCAATTTCCTCAACGTCCCGGGGCCATAAAAGATTTTGTAAATGATATTTTAGGACCGAATGATGACATTGTATATTTTCAATATACTAAAAAAAACAATCGAGAAAGTGGTCCAGCTGTAGTGGGGATTGAGTTGAAGGATCCAAAAGACCTGTTAAGAATTGAGCAGCAACTAACCCTAAGAAAATTCGTTTATCAATATTTGAACGATAGTACGGATTTCTTTGTTATCCCAATTTCATAAATTAAATTATTTGCTTAAAAAACACTAATAATTCAATAAGAAATATTTTGACAAAAAGATAGATATAAATGCGAATGATATTCGTAGGGGTTTTATCTAAAAGGTTCAATTGCCACGCATAAATATTGTTAGAAGTATAATTTTATAATGATTAGGGATCACGGTTAACCAACATCGGAGGTAACGTATTTTGTAGTTCATTTAATTCTATTTTAATAATCATCTAAATAACACCAAAATGAAAAAAAAGTTTTTTAACGCGAAAATTTATCGCAACGAAGATGCAACTGAATTGATTGTTGAAAATGGTAAAATCACACAAATAGGCATAAATTTACCTATATGTGATGAAGAAATAGACCTCAAGGGAAAACTCGTATTGCCACCTTATGTAGATCCACATTTACATTTAGACTATGTATATACTTTGTCTGAACTAGGACAGGAAGGTGCTGGTTCTGGCACCTTGTTTGAAGCCATTGAATTATGGCCACAATTTAAAAAGACACTAACAGTAGAAAGTGTCAAACGATTGGCTATGAAAGGAATTCAAGACGAAGTTTCACAAGGGGTACAACATATCCGTACACATATTGATGTTACCGACCCTAACTTTACTGCACTAAAAGCTATGTTGGAAATGAAACAAGATCTTAAGGCTATTGTTGATATTCAAATCGTAGCTTTTCCACAAGAAGGTATGTATATGTACAAAGGTGGACGTGAACTGGTTGAGGAAGCACTAAAAATGGGAGCAGATGTAGTAGGAGGCATTCCACATTACGAACCCGCTAGAGAGTTTGGAGAAAAATCGGTTCACGATATTGTTGAGCTAGCCTTAAAATATGATAAACTGATTGATGTGCATTGTGATGAAACCGATGATCCGCATTCACGCTTTGTAGAGCTATTAAATGCACTTGTATATATGGAAGGTTATGGTAGCAGAACTACAGCAAGTCATACCTGTTCGTTCGGTTCGGCAGATGATTCTTATGCCTTTAGAATGATGGACATATTTAAAAAGAGTCATATAAACTTCATCTCATGTCCAACAGAAAACGTGTATTTACAAGGGCGTCAAGACACCTATCCTAAACGTCGTGGATTAACAAGGGTGAAAGAATTTATCGAATCTGGAATTAACGTTGCTTTTGCGCAAGATTCCATTAACGACCCATGGTATCCAATGGGTAACGGAAATATGATGAATATTCTGGATAACGGAATTCACCTGGCTCAAATTATGTCTAAAAAAGATGTAGAAACAAATTTCGATTTAATCACCTATAACGGAGCACGTTGTTTACATATTCAAGATACGTATGGTTTAGAAGTTGGTAAGGCAGCAAATTTCATTGTATTAAATGAAACGTCTGTTTATGATGCGATTCGCAGAAGGGTCGATGTATTGGCCTCTGTACGAAATGGAGAGTTCTTATTCCGTAAAAAAGAAACCGCATATGATGTTCCTTTGAAGTTTTAATTAATATTTTTTGGCAATAATTATTAATAATAAGTAAAAATACTATGGATGGATTTGTAGATATTACCGAATATGCTCTACGTATTGGCACTGCCGTTTTGTTGGGTGGCATAATTGGATTTGAGAGACAGTGGCGACAAAAAGATGCCGGATTGCGAACCAATACTCTCGTTGCAATTGGAGCTGCATCATTTGTATTACTTTCAGTAGACCTCTACCATATTTCTGGTGGAGATCCTGGTAGAATTACGGCACAAATAGTTACAGGTATCGGTTTTATTGGTGCTGGAGTTATAATGAAAGACGGATTTGCAGTGAGAGGACTAAATACAGCGGCGACCATTTGGTGTTCTGCAGCAGTTGGTGCCTTAGTGGGTATGGGCTTTTTTCTTGAAGCATTGATTACCACTACAGCAGTTGTTATATCACATTTAATTCTAAGACCGATAAGTATTAGATTATCAAAACTATCATCATATAGTAAAAAGGAAGTTAAAGAAACTTTTTACCAGGTTTCTATTAAATGCCCTTTAAACATAGAATCACATGTTCGACTTTGGTTATTAAGTTACATTGATACCAACAATCAACTATTAGTACGTTCCATTACTAGAAACGTTTTTGAATCAAATTTGAAAGACGTAGAAATTCAGGTAGAAGTTGCAACCATAGGAGAGCAGGAAGATTTGTTAGAAAACTTGGTTACTAACCTGATAATAAAACAGGAAGTAAGTCATGCAGGTTGGAAGTTGATAGGTCAAGAAACTGAGTTTTAGATGTTCACTTTCTTTAGATTGACAAATAACTAAACTTAACTCAAAAATAATTAGCAATATGAGCACAATAAATTTAAAGAGTCAAACCAAACGTGTTTTTCCTTGGCTGATTATGATTTTAATGTCGTCCGTAACTTTTGTAGGAATACTGTCAGAATTAATGCCTTCAGGGGTGCTTCCTCTTTTGATGGAGGATTTGAATATCAGTGAGGTACAAACAGGAAATCTGGTAGGTTACTACGCCATCGCTTCAGCTATTTTTGCGATTCCACTAATTTCATTAACCATGCAATTCAACCGGAAATATCTGTTGCTCATTTTGCTTGGTGGATTTGCTATTTCCAATATCGTTTCAGGACTTGTACACGATTATACAATAATTATTATTTTAAGAGTTATTGGTGGTATTTGTGCCGGTGTTATGTGGCCAATGATTGCAGCTTATGGTATGCGCCTGGTAAATGAAAAGGATCACGGAAAAGCCATAGCAGTCATTATGGCTGGAACCACATTGGGAATTAGTATTGGAATGCCAATAATGACTTCCATTGGAAATGATTATGGCTGGAGAACCGAATTTATTGGTTTAGGTGCTTTTATTCTTCTTATTGCCATAGTTAGTTTCTTTGCTTTGCCTTCTGCACCTGGAGAAAAACTATCTAAAAGTTCTTCACCTTTTGCACTATTAAAAATACCAGCAGTTTTGCTAATTCTTTTGCTTACATTACTAGGTGTTATTGCGCATTATGGTGTTTATGTCTATATCACAAGTCTTGTTGATGACATTCAGTTGGCTGGAGGTGTAGAAAGTGCCTTATTGTTTTTTGGAATAGGATCTTTGATTTCGGTATTATTGGCCATAAAATTCACAGATACATATTTAAGATTGCTAACCATTTTAATGTTTGCATTACTTATTATTTCGATGGTTATTTTTCTAATATTTGGTGGCACAAAAGGTATGGGACATTTTGCCTTCTTTTTATGGGGAGTTTCTTTTGGTCCATTAGTAACCTTATTGCAAGCTGGCGTGAGCAGACAGGTAGAAACTGCAAAAGATGTGGCCACATCTGTTCAGTCTTCGGTATTTAACTTATCCATAATGATTGCATCGTCTGTTGCAGGATTACTGCTAGGAATGTATTCGCCCATGAGCCTGGTGTATTTTGCAATAGTATTATCGATACCAGGAATGGTTATAGCTTTTTTTTCGAAAAAGACACTGAGTTAAAAAGCTTGTATTTAGTCAATTAAAAGCCTAAATATTACTTAAAGCAGTAGGTTAATTGCAAAGTGTTTAATATCTTTAAAACAGACCTGTTTTGGCAAAAAAACAGTCATGTTTAAAATGGTGCTACATCACTAAATTAATTTTTTATTAATTATCTAAATTTAAAACTATGTCACTAATAACTAAAAAAGAAATTGTTGAATTGCACGAGATAAATCAGGATACTTGTATTTCAATTTTTATCCCAACACATAGAGGAGGAAAAAAAGTCTTACAAGAAGAGGATACCCTATTTTTAAAAAACCAATTGAAAGATGTCAAACAAAAGTTAGAACAAAAAGGGCTCAATGGCGATGTCATTAATACATTGACCAAACCTGTACAGGATTTAATTGATGATTCTTCTTTTTGGCGCGAGCAATCTGATGGTCTTGCTATCTTTTTAGCCGATGGTTTTTCTCAAGTTTATACAGTGCCTGTATATTTTAAAGAATTTAATTACATATCGAATTCATTTTATTTAAAACCCTTAATGCCATTGTTTGTTGACGATGGAGAATTTTACTTACTATCGCTTGAAAGACGTAATGTAAAATTATACGATTGTACACAGCACAGTTTCACGGAACTAATAATTGATGATTTGATACCAGAAAGTAAACGAGATCGTGTAGGTTTTGATTATGAAGAAAAGAATCTACAATTTAGATCAGGAGGTACTGGTCAAGCTGGTCAGGCCATGTATCATGGTCAGGAGGCAGCTACAGGAGCAAGAAAAAACGAAATAAAAAAATATTTAAGAGCTATTAACGATGGTATTGCACCACTTATTAGAGAAGAAAACAAGCCCATGTTAGTTGTAGCACAAGATCCGCTCTTTGACATTTATAAAGAAGTTAATACATATTCAAATTTACATGAAGAAAATATATCAACCGATTTTAGTAATACAGATATTTTCGAGATTCATGAGTTGGCTTGGGAGAAAATAGCTCCATTATTCGATCAAAAAAGAAAAGATAAAATAGCACAATTCCTTGAAGAACAAGGTACTGGTAAAACAGCTATTGGTATTGATAAAGTATTAATTGCAGCTTTTGAAGGGAAGGTTGATACGTTATTTTGTGAAAACAAAGCGGATATTTTTGGTAATTATATTGAAGAAAACAACTCCATAACGGTTACCCAAAGTGAAGAAAATGACAGCAGCATATCCTTGATGAATGTTGCTGCCATAAAAACTTTTTTGAATGGTGGAGATGTTTATTTGTTAGATAAAGAAGATATGCCAAATGCTAATTCAAGAGTCAATGCATTGTTTCGATATTAATAGCTGAAAAACCATTTTGTGGCAATGAATCAATTAATAAACCACATTAAAGTATTATTAACTTTTAAAATTAATTACAATGAAACATTTTATAACATTCATCGCAATAGCTTTCTTTTCGGTAAGCACATTTGCACAAACGCCATGGAAGGTAGATTCTTACCATTCCTCATTAAATTTCAATATCTCACATTCAGGAATTAGTATAGTGAATGGAAAATTCTTGGATTATACAGGAAGCTTAACCACAAATGGAGAGGCGCTCAATACTGCAAGTTTTGATTTTACGGTACAAATAGAAAGTATCAATACAAATGTAGAAAATAGAGATAATCATTTAAGAAGTGCCGACTTTTTCGATGCTGAAACATATCCTGAAATGACTTTCCAAAGTTCTAAAATCTTAGCAACAGGAAAACCAGATAGTTATTTATTGTACGGTAAACTGACTATAAAAGGCGTTACAAAAGATGTGGTTTTTGATGTGCACTATGGGGGAATAGCCAAAAGTGAACAAGGCGAAAAATTAGGAATGAAAGCCGAAACAACCATCAATAGATTTGATTATAATATTAATTACGATCCGGCTGCTGCAGGTATTGGAAAAGAGGTAAATATGCGTTTCTTGACTTTTTTTTATGCCTTTTCGCTATTGTGCGAGCACAAGCTTAAGGCATAAAAAAAAGCCCAGCACCTTTGTGCTGAACTTTTTACTATTGTAGCGAGAACGAGAATTGAACTCGTGACCTCCGGGTTATGAATCCGACGCTCTAACCGACTGAGCTACCTCGCCATAACTAAAAAAGCTATTCAGAATTACCCCTAACACGCCTTTTTAACGGCTGCAAATATATAAACAAATTTAAATAGAGCAAACATAAACTTGTATTAATTATTATTAAAAATAGTTTTATAACTTATTAATTAATGTATATATTGAGCACTTATAATATAAATGATACAATGGACGAAAAAATTAAATTTGAAATGGAGTTTCCCATTCATGCTTCCCCTCAATTACTTTACCAATATATCTCTACGCCTTCGGGTTTATCTGAATGGTTTGCAGAAAATGTAAATTCTCGTGGAGAGCTTTTTAAATTTATTTGGGATGGAGTTGAAGAACATGCAAAACTTGTAAGTAAAAAAAGTGGGGAACGCATTAAATTTAAATGGTTGGCAGATGAAGAGTCATCGTATTATTTTGAAATAAAAATTCAAGTAGATGAAATCACAAAAGATGTCAGTATTATAGTTACAGATTTTTCAGAGCAAGATGAGGTTGAAGAAACTAAAATGTTGTGGGAAAATCAGATTTCCGATTTAAAACAGGTATTGGGATCTGCTTAGTAGATTTTTACTTTATTAACTTATATTTGTCCCGAATTTATTTCGGGATTTTTTATGGTCAATTTTAATGGGACACTTACAGATACAAAACAAATTATTTCAAGCTCAAATAGAGGGTTTAATTATGGCGATGCGCTTTTTGAAACTATAAAGGTCTCTCACGGAAACATCTTTTTCTGGGAAGATCATTATTTTAGATTGATGGCTTCCATGCGAATTCTTAGAATGGAGATTCCTATGAATTTTACCATGGAATACCTTCAAGAACAGATACTTGAGCTTGTTAAAGGAAAGGGTTTGATAGATAATACTGTTAGAGTTAAGTTGTTTGTAAACAGAAAAGAAGGAGGTCTGTATTTGCCAGACACAAATAACATCGATTATATTATTTCAGCTAAACCTTTGGACAACGATTTCTACCTGCTAAATACCTCTATATATCAAGTAGATTTGTACAAAGATTTTTACGTAGCACCAGGATTATTATCTACACTTAAAACAAATAATAAGGTGTTGCATGTCGTTGGAAGTATTTATGCAAATGAAAATAAACTACAAAATTGTTTTATTTTAAACACCAATAAACAGGTAGTGGAAGCTTTAAATGGGAACATATTTCTTGTAAAAGGTATGCATATAAAAACACCTCCATTAACAGATGGTTGTTTAAAAGGTATTATGAGAAAGCAACTTATGGAAATTATCAAACAAATACCAGAATATACTTTGGAAGAAGCTTCTATTTCACCTTTCGAATTGCAGAAAGCTGACGAAATATTCATTACAAACGTGATTTCCGGAATTCAGCCTGTAACTAATTACAGAAAAAAAGCATTTAATAATGAAGTTTCAAAAAACTTACTTCAAAAATTAAATATGAAAATACGATTACAGTAAAATACTTTAGGAATACAATTGTCAGTTAGCGCTTGGGTTTTCAGGTGCATTAGACCAAATACTATATTCTTCACCTAATTCCACCATTTTTTCTTTCCAGAAAAACTGATAATCTTTTTCAATAATAGATTTCTTATGGACGTTCTCAGTAACAACCCATGAATTAGTTTTTAATTCCTCTTCCAATTGGTTGGCATCCCAACCAGAATATCCAAGGAAAAAACGGATATTATTTTCACCTAGTTCATTATTGGCAATTAATTCGGCAACTTTATCGAAATCGCCACCCCAATAAATACCTAATGAAATTTCAATACTATCAGGAATTAATTCTGGAACTTTATGGATAAAATATAAATTATCCTGTTCAACAGGACCTCCGTTATAAATTTTAAATTTAGCTTTAACTTCAGGAATTAAGTCCTGAATGTTATAGTCTAAAGGCTTATTTAAAATAAAACCTATAGAGCCTTCTTCGGTGTGGTCTGCTAACAATACTATAGAACGATTAAAAGAAGAATCTCCTATAATGGATGGTTCTGCTATTAACAAATCACCTTTCTTGGGTTTGATTGTAATCATAGCTTTCGAGGATTAATAATTAAATGTAATAAATTTTTTTTTAACTACAAATAGATATAAATAAAAAAAGCCTTCAAATAATGAAGGCTTTTTGGATATTCAAGAAGTTAAAACTAGTTAACAGCACTAGATAAATCTGAACCAGCTTTAAACTTAACAACGTTTTTAGCTTTAATTTGTATTGTTTTTCCTGTTTGAGGGTTTCTTCCTTCTCTTGCAGCTCTTTTAGAAACTGACCAAGATCCAAATCCTACTAAAGAAACTCTATTTCCTTTTTGTAAAGCACCTTCAATTTCAATTAACGCACATTCTAAAGCTTTTTTTGCAGCTGCTTTAGTAATTCCTGCGTGTTCTGCCATAGCATCGATTAAATCTGATTTGTTCATAATTTTAATTTTAATTATTAATAAATTGTTTGGTTAAACATTTTTTTGTTAAATCCTTTACAAATTTATACGGATTCTTAAACCATGCAAGTAATAGCAAGGGAAATACATCATATTGTTAATAACTTAACCCATTTGTTAATAAAGACAGTGCATTTCGTCGATGATTTCAAGAAATGAGCAAGAATGAGGGTTTAGAGCATTTTTGCAGATGATTCAAAAGTATATCCATTTAAAAGTGACTTCGCATCCATTTTTCGCTTTCCTGGAAGCTTCAATTCTAAAATATTTATAAAACCTTCATTTACTGCTACTTTAATTTCTGTTTTAGAAATTATAAGTTCACCTAAAGGTAATTGGTGTCCTTCTTCCTCTATTTTAGTCGTATATACTTTAATATCTAAAGTATCTTCTCCATTCTTTAAGTAACACCAGGCTGACGGATGAGGGCTTAAGCCTCTAATTTTGTTATATATATTGATACTAGTGTCAGCCCAATCAATTTTACAATTGTCTCTATGCAGTTTATAAGCTGTTTTAGAACCTTCCGTTTGAGGTTGAGATTGCGTAGTTATTGTATCACTTTCTATTAGTTTTACAGTCTCCATTACAAGTTCGCTTCCTGCATGCATGAGCTTATCATGTAATATGCCAGCATTATCTGTGGTTTCTATGGCTATTTCTTTTTGAAGTATAATGTCGCCTGTATCTATTTTTTCATCTATAAAAAAGGTGGAAACCCCTGTTTTTGTTTCACCATTAATAATCGCCCAATTTATTGGAGCTGCACCACGATAGTCTGGTAATAAGGACGCATGAAGATTAAAAGTGCCATATTTTGGTTGCTCCCAGACTGCTTTAGGTAACATTCTAAAAGCAACAACAATTTGCAAATTGGCGTTTAAAGCTTTTAGTTCGGCAATAAAGTCTTCATTCTTTAAATTGGTAGGCTGCATGATATGAAGCCCTTGAGATTTTGCATAAACCTTTACAGCACTTTCATTTAGTTTTCGTCCTCTTCCAGCAGGCTTATCTGGAGCTGTAATAACACCAACAACCTGATGTTTGTTCTCTACTAAGGTTTTTAAAATGGAAACAGCAAAGTCTGGAGTTCCCATAAATACAATTCTTAAATTGGTCATTATAAATATAATTTGTAGGTATTTTTGTTTGTAATGGTAATTAATTGATGCTCTAAAAGCAAGGTAAGGATCTTTTTTAATTCAGCTTCTGTACAAGGTAATTGCTTCATTAAATCTCTAGAGCTTAAATCGCCTGCTTCTAAAAGTGTTAATATTTCAGATTTAATTGCAATAAGATCGGTTTTTACTGGTTTCTTGTTTTTTGTGATACACACGGAGCAAATACCACAATCTTTCAAGTTTTTCTCACCAAAATAGGAGAGTAGCTGTATGCTTTTACACGTTTTGTCATTTTCAACATAATCAATAACAGCATGTACTTGTTTGTATTTTAAGTTGTTTTGCTGTTCGATATAATGTGAAATTCTATAAATGGCATTATCGTCTTCTCTTGGTTGTAAATAAGTAATTTCAGAATCTGTAGTGGACAGATTCAAACTGATGATTTCATCTTTCTCCAATTGTTTTAAAGCTTTAAAGAGTTTGTCTTCGGAAATTGATGCTTTTTCAGAAACCAATAAACTGTTTATTTTAATCTCATGCTCAAAGATGCCTCCATAAGTTCTTAATATGGTTTTAACAATGATGCTTAAATCTGGATGTGTTTCTAAATAGGTAAATAAGGCACGATTGCTAATAATAAATTGAATAGTAGTTTTTTTGTTGAACTGCTTCGACAGACTAATAATACTTGTTCTATCTAATAATTGTAAGGTATTATAAGCTAAAAGGCTGTTTAATTGATAAGTTTTACAAAAAGCATTAAAATTAAAATCGAATAAGATATTCTGTCCTTCTCCATAGGAGACCTGAAAGTAATTACTAAGTTTTCGGTAAATATGTTTTACGTCCTTAACCGTTGGAAGCACATTTAAAAACTGGTTTTTTACTAAGAGCAAATCACTTTTATTTTTTAAAATAACAGCAAAAGATTTATCGCCATTTCTACCAGCTCTTCCAGATTCCTGAAAATAACTTTCAATGCTTTCTGGTAAATTAAGATGAATAACGGTTTTAACATCTGGTTTGTCAATTCCCATTCCAAAGGCATTGGTAGCAACCATCACTTGCTTTTGGTTGTTTATCCATTGATTTTGATGTGCGTCTTTTAGTTTGTTGGACAATCCTCCATGATAAATAGTTGCAGAAATACCTTTTTTGTTTAGAAATTCTGAAATTTCTATGGTTAACCTTCTACTTCGAACATAAATAATAGAGGACTGAGGGTTTTTTTTTAAAATGGTTTCTAATCTGTAATGCTTATCGTCTTCATTGAAGACCATATAAGCAATATTAGTTCTTTCAAAAGATTGTTTGAAAATTTTAGGCTGAATAAAATCCAGTTCCTCAATAATGTCTTTAATGACTTTTGGAGTTGCTGAAGCCGTAAGTGCAATACAGTTTACAGAAGGTTGAATTTGTCGTAATAACTCAATGTTTTTGTAGGCTGGGCGAAAATCGTTTCCCCATTGAGAAATACAATGTGCTTCATCTACTGCAATTAAATTTACATCCATTTGCTTGATTCTATCTTGAACCAATTCTTGCTGAAGTCGCTCTGGAGACAAGTACAGAAACTTATAATTTCCATAAATGCAATTGTCTAAAAGCGTATCTAGTTCGCTGTTGGAAATACCACTTGTAATGCTTAAGGCTTTAATTCCTTTTTGTTTTAATGAGTTCACCTGGTCCTTCATTAAAGCAATTAAAGGAGACACAACAATACAAATACCATCTTTTGCTAAGGCAGGAATTTGAAAACACAACGATTTTCCTCCACCTGTTGGTAATAAAGCAAATACATCTTCACCTTCCATAACAGCTTCAATAATATCTTCTTGAAGCGGCCTAAAGGAAGTAAAGTTCCAATAGCGTTCTAATATGTTTATAGGATGCTGCATTACAGCTTTTTTAAAGTGTCTAATAAGTAATCAACCCTGTTTTCAATAGTATCAAACGGAATGTTTATTAAATTATAATTGTATTTTTTATAGGTGTTTAAAAGTTGTTCGTGAATAATAGCAGCTTGTTCAAAATTCTCATAACGTTCTCCGTCGCTAATAAAAATCTCTTGCCAAGGCGCTAAAACAAATACTTGATGGTATTTATACGTATTGCAAGCAGCTACAAACTTGTTAGGATAGGTTTCGTTGGCATAATCCATATATGCCAAAACGTCTGGAACACCTCTGTCTATAAAAACAACGTTCGAGACCATGTTTTTGGCTTCTTCATATTGCTTTATTCTACCTTCCAATAAGCGCTCGCTAAACAAAAGAGGCTTAGTCAAAAAAAGCTGTTCCACCCCTTCTTTTCTAGCTTCCAGAGTAATTTGTCTAGAAATTTCTTCAAGACAAGTGTAGCCTCTTCTTTTTAATTCGTTGATTAAAGATGTTTTTCCTGTTCCTGGTCCTCCAGTAATAACAATTTTTTTCGAGTTCAAATTGGCAAGATTTTAGCTGTAAAAATCGTAATTTAAATCTTAAATAAAAAATGCTACCGAATATAGTATCTTTACAAACTTAAAAGACAAGTTAAAAGAGAAGCTTATTTTGTGGTAAAAAATAGCGATATCAAGCTTAAAAAGAAGAACTAAAAGAAATGAACGAAAACAAAAAACCCGAAGAGTTTTACGAAAAATTAAAATCTCAATTATATGATACCTCCTCATGGCCATCTGAATACTTATACAAGTTTATTGTAAAATCTGAAGTCAGCAAAGTGCAGGAGTTAGAAGAACTTTTTAATCATTTAGGAGCTGTAATTAAAACAACAGAATCTAAAAATGGTACCTACACAAGTGTTTCTATTAATGTAAAAATGAAGAATCCGGAACAAGTAATAGAAAAATATAAGGAAGTAGCAGAAAAAGTGGAAGGCGTTATTAGTCTTTAGTTTTTTTTCGTACTTTGCGCATGCATAATTAACTTCGTGCATAATATTTAACTCTACACATTTTATTTTGATAGATAATTTAGAATACAACACAGAACGTGAGCATTTAATCATTCCTGAATATGGACGTCATATGCAGAAAATGATAACCTATGCAAAAACACGAGAAACTAAGGAAGAACGCAATAAAGTAGCTCATGCCATTATTTCGGTTATGGGAAACATGCAGCCACATTTACGTGATGTGCCAGATTTCCAACATAAACTTTGGGATCAATTGTTTATAATGGCCGATTTTGAAATAGATGTAGATTCTCCATACCCAGTGCCTTCAAAAGAAGAATTGTATGCAAGGCCAGAGGTTTTAAAATACCCACAAAACTTTCCAAAATACAGGTTTTACGGGAACAATATAAAAACCATGATTGATGTAGCTTGTACTTGGGAGGAGGGCGAATTAAAAGATGCTCTAGCCTATACCATTGCAAATCACATGAAAAAATGTTTTTTAAACTGGAATAAAGATACGGTTGAAGATGATGTTATTTTTGGGCACTTACGGGAATTATCTGGAGGTCAATTAGACCTTAAAAATGCAGACGAAGATTTAACAGATGCTAGTAGTTTAATGAGAAGTAAGAAAAAATACAGCTCAAATACCAAAAAATCGCATCACAAAAAAAGTAGTACTAACAGAACAAGAAAACGTTATTAACCATACGTATGGGTATATTTAAAATTGAAGGAGGTCATCAGCTAAAAGGAAAAATTCAACCTCAAGGAGCAAAAAATGAAGCCTTACAGATATTATGTGCTGTCTTACTAACTCCAGATTTAGTAACGATAAATAATATTCCAGATATTGTTGATGTTAATAAATTGATAGAATTACTTAAGAAATTAGGGGTTCAAGTAAATAAAATAAGGACTGGTTCTTATACGTTTAAAGCTGAAAACGTTAATCTTAAATATTTAGAAACAGCCGAATTTAAAGAAGACGGTAAAGGGTTAAGAGGATCTATCATGATTGTAGGACCACTTTTAGCTCGTTTTGGGAAAGGATATATTCCGAAACCTGGGGGAGATAAAATTGGAAGAAGAAGATTAGATACGCATTTTGAAGGCTTTATTAATTTAGGAGCTACATTTAGATATAACCGCGAAGATTATTTTTACGGTGTTGAAGCCAAAAGATTAAAAGGTGCTTATATGCTTCTTGATGAAGCGTCTGTAACCGGAACGGCAAATATAGTTATGTCTGCTGTTTTAGCTGAAGGTAAAACAACTATTTATAATGCAGCCTGTGAGCCTTATTTACAACAACTTTGCAAAATGCTTAATCGCATGGGAGCAAAAATTAGTGGTATTGGTTCCAATATGTTAATTATTGATGGTGTAGATTCGCTAGGTGGTACAGAACACCGCATGCTACCAGATATGATTGAAATTGGGAGCTGGATTGGTTTGGCTGCGATGACAAAAAGCGAACTGACTATTACCAATGTAAGTTGGGACGATTTAGGACAAATTCCAGATGTATTTAGAAAATTAGGGATTACTGTGGAACGTCAAGGTGATGATATTCATATTCCAGCACATAAAGACGGTTACGAAATCCAAAATTATATTGATGGTTCTATTTTAACCATATCCGATGCCCCATGGCCAGGTTTTACTCCAGATTTATTGAGTATCATTCTAGTGGTTGCAACGCAAGCCAGAGGGAGTGCTTTGATACACCAAAAAATGTTTGAAAGTCGTTTATTCTTTGTCGATAAACTCATTGATATGGGAGCAAAAATTATTCTTTGCGATCCACATCGCGCTGTTGTCATTGGACACGATTTTAAATCGCAATTAAAAGCAACTACCATGACATCTCCTGATATTAGAGCAGGAGTTTCTTTATTAATTGCTGCACTTTCAGCTAAAGGGACATCAACCATTCACAATATCGAACAAATTGATAGAGGTTACGAAAGTATAGATACGCGTCTTCGAGCCATTGGAGCGAAGATAGAACGTATTGGATAAAAAAAAGCTTCGGGATATCGAAGCTTTTTTTTTATCTAATTATTCCATAAAATAACATAGGGTTCATTTTTATTGATACTGTTTTCACTCTATAGACACACTACTACCTTAGTCTTTCAACTTCTTAAGAAGTTTAATCAAATCCTTTTAGAGGCAAAAAAGTTAGGAGCTAAATAGTATAAAATTAAACAAGTAAAATATAAGTATGGTTATTTGTTTAAAGCCTCTTTATAAACTTTTAAACAGCGTTCACGAGCTTCTTTATGGTCAACCATTGGAGTAGGATAGGTGAGCTCCTGAAATTCTGGAACCCATTTAGAAATATATTTTAAATCTTTATCGAACTTTTCTATTTGTGTGGTTGGATTAAAAATCCTAAAATATGGCGCAGCATCTACACCACAACCCGCAACCCATTGCCAGTTTCCAATATTACTTGCCATCTCATAATCATGTAGTTTTTCTGCAAAATAAGCCTCTCCCCAACGCCAGTCTATCAATAGGTGTTTACATAAAAAACTACCAACCAACATACGCACCCGATTGTGCATAAAACCTGTTTGGTTTAATTGTCTCATGCCAGCATCTACTAGTGGATAACCTGTTTTTCCCTGACACCAGAGTTGAAACTCTTGTTTGTTATTTCGCCATTTAATATTGTCGTATTGAGGCTTAAAACTTCTGTGTATGGTTTCAGGAAAATGCCATAAAATTTGCATAAAGAACTCTCTCCATATAAGTTCTTGCCAAAACACTTCATTGGTTTCAGCTATGGCCTCTTGTATCATTTCCCGAATACTAACGGTGCCAAAACGTAAATGCGGACCTAATCGGGACGTGCTGTCCTTAGCTGGAAAATTTCTGGTGGCTTCATAAGTTTGGATGAGATTGGAGTTTACTGTAAAATCAGTAACTTTTTGTGTGGATAATTGAAACCCCAAATCCTTAAGAGTAACATTTGGCGCATCTTCTATTTGAAGTAAATTGGAATAAAGAGATTTACAAGGATAGGACTTTAGTGTTTCGGTTTTAAACTTAGCCTTCCAGGTTTTCATATAAGGTGTGTAAACCAAATACGGTTTGCCATCACTTTTAACAACCTCTTCTTTTTCGAAAATCACCTGATCTTTGTAGGTTTTAAATGCGATGTTTTCTTTTGCTAATAGCGTTTCAATTTCGGCATCTCTTTCTTTAGCATAAGGCTCATAATCGTGATTGGTATAAATAGAATCAATTTGATATTTACTTATTAGATTCTTAAAAACATCTCTGGGTTTGCCTTTGTAAATGGCTATATTACTTTTAGATGTCTTCTGTAATGTGTGTTTTAACTTTTGAAGTGTTTGATCAATAAAAGTTACTCTAGCATCATCTTTTGGAAGTTCGTCTAAAATTTCAGGATCAAAAATAAAGATGGGTAATACGGGATGGTTATCATTTAGAGCATGATATAAACCCACATTATCATCTAGACGTAAGTCTCTTCGAAACCAAAAGATATTTATGGTTTGCTTCATCATTATTAGTTTTGAAGCTGTTCAATTTGTTTTTGAATGTCTTGAGCTTGGGCATATTTTTCATCACTTTTAGATCTATTAACAGTGGATAAACTATGCCATTCTTTCATTAGCTTTTCATACTTGATTTGAAGTTTATCTACCTCAGACTTTTTTTTAAATAATCCGAACATACGCTATAGTATTTAATTTTTTATATCTTAAAGCTTACAATGCCACAATCCATTTTAAATATCTGACCAGAAAGGGAAGCGGCTTTATCTGAAAGTAAAAAGGCAGCCATGCCAGCAACTTCCTCTGGATTTAGGAACTTTTTTAAAGGATGACGATCTGTAATATTTTCTATCATTTTGTCGTTTCTCAATAATTTAGAGGCCAAATCCGTATTTGTAACTGTAGGTGCAATGGCATTAATTCTGATGGTTGGAGCTAATTCTGCGCCTAAGGATTTTACAAGACCTTCTACACCAGATTTTGCTGTGGCAATGCTCGCATGGAAGGGCATGCCTAATTTTGAAGCTACTGTACTAAATAATAAAATGGAAGACCCGGAACCTTTTTTAAGAAGCGGTAAATACGTTTGAATGGCGTTAACAGCACCTAAAACATTTATTTCAAAATCGTTTTTAAAATCTTCCAGATTTAAACGTGAAATAGGCTTTAAATTGATACTTCCCGGACAATAGATTAAACCATCAGCAGCATCAAGCTCGGGTAAAACATCTTTTAAAACATCACAAGTATAGTGGGTGAGGTTCTCGTGCTCAAATTCAGGCTTGGTACGGCTAATGTTAACAATTTTATTATGCGGAATCAAAGTTTTTAAAATGGCATAGCCAATGCCTTTACTTCCTCCAATAAGGATGTAAGTCTTCATGTATTTAAAATGTCATTTAATGATTATAAGAAAAAAAGATGGTAGTTTAAGTAGTTAAAGGTCTTCCTTTTAAACGCTTTTCAACCTTTTGTTTCATGGCAGTAAGACGTTTCATAAGATCCATGATATCTTCATCTTTTTTGGTTTTATATAATTCATTCAATTCTAGAATAAGCGCTTTTGCTTCTCTAGATATTTCTATTCTATCGCTTGTAGATAGGGATCTCAAGCTGGTTTTTTCAAACTCTAAAGCTTTTTCTATAAGTTCCATAATATTATAATTTTAAATAGTTCTGTAATTCTGCAATTTTAGGGGTTGTATTAAATTTCCCACCATAATAACTAGTTACAGTTGCAGAAGTTTCGTCTTTAATTCCCCTCGAAGATACGCATAAATGTTTAGCATCTATAATTACTGCCACATCTTCGGTTTCAAGGATGCCTTTTAGTTCTTCTGCAATCTGATTTGTTAAGCGTTCTTGCACCTGTGGTCTCTTGGCGTAATACTGAACAATTCTATTGAGTTTAGATAGACCAATTACCTTGCCAGAAGAGATATAAGCTACATGAGCTGTTCCAATAATTGGTACAAAATGGTGCTCGCAGTTAGAATAAAATGAAATATTTTTTTCAACAAGCATCTGATTATATTGATATTTATTATCAAATAAAGCAACTTTGGGTTTATTTTTAGGATTTAATCCAGAAAAAATTTCATCGATATACATTTTAGCCACACGATTTGGTGTTCCCTTTAAAGAATCGTCTGTAAGATCTAAACCCATAACATCCATAATTTCTTCAAATAGAGAGGCAATGCGTTCTTTTTTTTCAGTATCACTTAATAGAAAAGCATCGGTTTTCATAGGTGTTTCTAAGCCAGAATATAGATGGTCATCGCCTATATCTTCAATGCTAAAGCCATTTAGAGGACTTTTTTTTCTCTTAACTTCGTTTAAAATTTCTGTATTCATAGAGGTCTTTTTTTTGTGCTGTCTTAAAGAATTGGTTCCTTAATCAAAGCAACATTAGCGTTTGGAAATGGTATTATGTGTTATTTGTTTTTGTCTGGAACATTTAAAGCGTCCTTTTTCAAAAACACGTAATTTTTTATGTTTTGTTTTTCTGCCTTGAACCCGTTTTCGCCATAATTTAAAACTACTTTCTTTTAATTCGCGACGCATAACATGAATAACTTCTTGTTCTGAAAGTCCAAATTGAAAAGTAATGGCTTCAAAAGGGGTTCTGTCTTCCCAAGCCATTTCAATAATACGATCGATATGTTGTGGTTCTAAAATCATGGTAAAACATGATATTTCGCTTCGTATTTTACTTTTTCATCCAATAGTTTATCGAAAAAAGCTTTGTTCTCTTTAAAAGTAGTATTTTTTCTAGACCTGATAAATTTTCCTTGAGCATGAATGCTGCTTCCATCTGTTTTATACATTACCAATTGGTAAAAAGGGATGATCCAGGTATAGTTTTTTAAACCTTTGTTAATTCTGATAAGAACTCCCAAAGGCCTTAGTTCCAGATTGGCATAATTAACATCTGCGACTAGGTTCAAATACTGTTGTAAATTAGGACTCACCTCTTCAATCATCATGCGTTTGGAGCCAATTCCTTTCAGCTGGATAGCTTGAATCCATCCAAATGATTTACCAACTAAATCATGGATGAGTTTATCATGTTTCTTATTATTGTGAGTCGTATCTAAAATCATAAAATAAATATAAGCAAAATATCTGTTTGTCTAACTTTTTAATTAAAATATTATACAAAAATTAACATTATATTTATGAGTGCTGCATTATTCCTGGAATACAATGAATTTAATGGCCATATTGGTCTTTCGTAAAACAGCTTAATTTCTTTTTTTGAAGCATTTTATGGCTCGAAGACGAAAAATTTAAAAACGCTGATTTTGATAAGAAGTTTCATTTTAAATGCAATAATTTCTTATTAAACAATTCTTGATTAAATTTTCCGTGGCATTGTTTATGTGTTTCATAGATGCTAGTTCACGTCTACTAATTTATTAATCATTCCTCTAAAAATAAATCCGTGAAAAGGCAAAACACTATACCAATACAAGCGTCCAGCGAGACCACGTGGTCTAAAAGTAGCCGTTTGTTTTAGCAGGCCATCTTCAATTTTAAATTCAAGCCAGGCTTCTCCAGGAAGTTTCATTTCGGCATATAACAATAATTTCCGTTCTTTTTTGTCGCTAAAAATTACACGCCAAAAATCCAAAGCATCCCCAACGTTTAATTCTGAAATATGGGTTCTTCCTCTCCGTAAACCAATACCGCCAAATAATTTATCCATATAGCCTCTTATTTTCCATAGATAATTGCCATAATACCAACCTGTTGAACCTCCAATGGACCAGATCCTATTTATGGTTTTCTCCGTATCAATAACTTTTCGTTCTTTATAATCCTTAAAACAGCCGTAGGTTGGAACGTTGATGTATTTATGAATGTTGTTTTTTAAACGTCCACTACTTACCATGGAATCTTTCCAACTGGAAACAATACTATTTTGTTCAATTTTCTCAAAAGCCAGAGCTACCGCATCTTGATACGTTATGGGATATACATCCAAAATTTGATTGATGTTACTTTTCTCGCCTATAATTTCCACCCCCATACTATCCACCAATGAAGAAGCGAGTTTATACGAAGTAGCCGTTACAAAATACAGCCAGTAGGAGGATAGCTTGGGAGTCATAACAGGGACTGTTAGAATATAACGCTTCAAATTTCTAATTTTAGCAAACTTGAGTAACATGTGTTTGTAAGTAAGGATCTCAGGACCAAAAACGTCAAAACTTTTGTTGTAAAGCTCTTCTTTACCTTTGGCTTTAGATAAGAAAGCAAGTACATCTCTAACAGCAATAGGTTGGGTTTTGGTATTTAACCATTTTGGAGCAATCATTACAGGTAGTTTTTCAACCAAATCCCGAATAATTTCAAAAGAGGAACTTCCGGACCCAACAATAATTCCAGCCTTAAATATGGTTAACGCATAGGTTTCAGATTCCAATAATTCTTCAACATTTTTTCTTGATTGCAAATGTTTTGAAAGATAAGCATCGTTGGTAATACCACTTAAATAAATTACCTGCTTTATTTCTGTGGTTTTAAAATAGTTCTTAAAATTTATGGCACATGCAGCTTCTAATGCTTCAAAATCTTTCGAGGTATTGGACATAGAATGAATAAGATAATATGCAACATCAATATCTTTAGGAATGTTTTGAAGAGTTTCGGGTTTTAAAAAATCTGCTTCAACAATTTTTATATGTTCGTCTTGAAGATAACTTTTGTCTACTCTAAGTGTATCGCGTACCGCACAAATAACCTCATGGCCTTCATTGATTAATATAGGGATTAATCTTTTCCCTATATATCCTGTGGAACCTGTAACTAGAATTTTCATGGATACGTTTATATTTAATTATTTTATGTGTTCGGAATAAAAACTTGGCATCATAAAAATAATTGGTTTAAATTAAGCTTTATTTTGGTCTTTGGTATGCCAATCTTGTTTTTAAATTAGGGATTGTGTAACCATCCAAACCGTTTATAGCTGCAATTTTTCCTTCTGAAAGATTTACAAAGCCATCTTCTTGAAGTAAAGAGTCTTGAATATACAAGTCCGTAATTTCCCCAATCAAAAGCATGGTGTTATTGGCTTTTATATGATATTCTTCTACAAAGTTCATGGCCATTTGAACTGGAGAGTTTTTTACAAAAGGCGCGATACATCCATTTTTATAGTCTTCTTCTAAGTTTGTCATATCAAATTCGGAAGTCATGGCATCATATTTTGCAGAGGTGTGGTGTGCATCTTTTAATATATCCTCATAAATATGATTGACGGTAAACACAGACATGTCTTTAATATTATCATAGGTATTTCTTATTACTGTGGTTGGTCTCATGAAAAAACCTAAGATGGAAGGATCTGAGCCAATATGTGTTATCGAGCTAAACACTGCTACATTTGAAATGCCTTTTTTTGATTTCGAACCAATAAGATTAGCAGATTTATAACCCGAACAACTGTTGATGAGATTAATCCGATAGAGATAGTCCATCTCACTAATATCCTCTTTGCTAAAGTGTGGCATTATAGCGTGTTAAAATTATTGATGATTATATTATTTGCCTTTAAATCGAACATGAGGTTATAAAGTCCGAAGAATGTTCTGTTCATATAAATAAAATGCTTGGAACCTCTATTGGCATTGTATTTTCTTATTTGTGTGTTTTTAGAATATTTTTCCCCTAGCTCTGCGATTTTCAAAAAGAATTCACTGTTGGAGAAATCGAAAGTATCTTCTTGAAGCGGCTCCGAAAACAAGCTAAGCATGTCGTGAAACATCTTGGTAAAAAACTCTTTTTCTTCTTCGGTATCTTCCGTTTTTAAAATTTCTAATTCATATAATTTTGAAAGAAATTTCTCTTGATTGGTAATGTTTTCTTTTTTAGCCAATTCAAAATAAGGACTATAAAAATCTTCTGGAATGATTTTAACACAACCAAAATCTAAGGCAATTAGTTCTTTTTCCTTTGAAATTAAAAAATTTCCAGGATGTGGATCTGCATGTACTTTTTTTAAGTTATGGATTTGATACATGTAAAAATCCCACAGGGCTTGTCCTATATTATTTGCGTGAGTGGCGTTTGTATTGTGTTTGGTAAATTCTGATAAATGTTCCCCTTCCATATAATCCATGGTAATAATCCTATCAGACGATAAAGTTTCGTAATATTTTGGAAATTTTAGGTTTGGAATATGTGCACAGGCATTTGCAATCTCTTGGCTTTGTTTTACTTCTAAAATATAGTCTGTTTCCTCTATAAGTTTGGTTTCAACCTCTTTAAAATATTTATCAGAATCTTTCCCTTTAATATTAAACATGCTCATAGCAATAGGTTTCACCATAGCCAAATCGGTTGCAATACTATCTGCGACTCCAGGATATTGAATTTTTACAGCCAACTTTTTTCCATCTTTTTCAGCAAGGTGAACTTGCCCAATACTAGCTGCATTTATAGAGGTGGCGTTAAAAATATCGTAGAGTTCGTCTGGTGTTTTTCCAAAGTATTTTTTAAAGGTTTTTAATACCAATGCCGGAGATAATGGTGGTACAGAAAATTGTGCCAAAGAGAACTTTTCCACATAAGCCTGAGGCAAAATGGTCTTTTCCATACTTAACATTTGCGCCACTTTTAAAGCACTCCCTTTAAGTTGTTTTAGGCTGTCGTAAATATCTTCGGCATTATTTTTATTTAAACGATCTTTGGCGTCTTCTTTATTTGTGACCATTTTATCGCCATAATATTTAATATAGTTTACGCCAACTTTGGCTCCAGTGGTAACCAATTTGGATGCACGTGAAATTTTGGATGTTGGAATTTTGTCTATGGTTTTCATGAGTTCGTAGATGCTTTTTCTTTAAATAAAAATTTTCCAAGATCGATTACGCTTTTAAGAGGTGTCATTTGGAGAATATCGAAACTGGTATTTACAGATTTTTCAATAAAAATATCTGTTTTTTCAAATGATGGCGAACTGTCGTCCATCCAAAACCTGAGAGTTAATAATAACTGAATCCAGGCCGATTCTTGTAGGCCTTTTTTTTGAATTTGGTTTATTTGTTTCAGCTGGATATCTAACATTTCAATATCTAGAGTATTAATATAACCTGTAAAACTCTGTTTTAGCTTGGATAATTTTTGAAGTCCTTTTAAACTATGTTTGTTTTGTTCTAAACTAAACATCACATAACTTCTATTGGCCGTTAGATTTTCAAAAAATGTAAAATAGAAACTAAGAAGTTTGTTTCTATCATCAAAAGATTTGTAATCCTCACTTTTCTCTAAAACATGAAGCGTATTTTCAAAAAAAGCATTGAATATATACTTTTCTAGAACCTCAAAAGAGGCAAAGTACTTATAAAAGTCTTGTTCGTTGATTTTATTTTCTTTAGAAAACAGATAAACTGTATGCGGTTTTTTGTCTTGTTCTAAAACATATTTCATGTACATTGACATGATGTCTTTTTCGTTTATAGATTTCTTTTTTGCCATAATACCCAAATAATTTTTTTGTAAATATACTAAATGTCTAACTTTAAAAATATAAAATTAGACAAATTTAACATATTCAATTTGTATGTATGTTATTAATTAGGAAAATATTTTTAGAAATGACGAATCTTAAAACCATACTATGGCAGTTTGGTACATGTAGTTTTCTTTAAAACAATTGTAAATTCATTCCTATAAAATTGTATATTTGGACTTATAAAAATTATATAAAATGAAAAAAATCACTACTTTATTTATAGCCTTATTTTTTATAGGTATAAATACCATGTTAGCTCAGAACGAGAAATCTGAAAAACAAATTAGAAGACAAGCTGCAAAAATTGATACGGTTTTTACTGTAGAAGAACGATCAAAAATTGATATTTGGTTTAATAACCGAGTTAACGAAATGGATTTATCCGATGAAGTAAGAGAAGAATATGATACTACCGTATTTACTTATGTTTATGAGATGAGTCGTTTAAACGATAGAGACAAAGACTATAGTGTTGATGAAATGCATGTTGAATTTGATAAAATTGTCGATAGAATGAATGCGGACATGAAAGAGATTTTAACACAAGATCAATACATCAACTTTTTAGAAAATTTTGGAAAGATTGCCAGAATTATTTATGAGCGATTTGGCTGGGAAGATTAAGCTTTCCTTAACAAGTATATAATGACATAAAAGCTATTTTTGTCTTAAAATTTAATAATTTAAAAATATAGAAGAATGAAAAACATATTACTATTATTTGCTGTAGCTGCCTTATCTATTAATATGAGTGCGCAAGTTACAACACCACAATCTAGTCCATTTAGTAAGGTGGAGCAAAAGGTTGGTTTGACAGATGTGACCATAGAATATTCTCGTCCAGGAGTTAAAGGACGTACCGTTTTTGGAGACCTTGTTCCTTACGATAAGGTATGGAGAATGGGTGCTAATAAGAACACCATTATTACTTTTAGTGATAATGTAACCATCATGGGACAATTATTAAAAGCAGGATCTTATGCTATTTTTGCAAAACCTGGAGAGAAAGTTTGGGAAGTATTATTTTACTCTGATACAGAAAACTGGGGAACACCAGAAAAATGGGATGATGGTAAAGTTGCAGCCAGAGTAAATGCTGAAGTTTACCCTGTGCCTTTTAATGTTGAAACCTTTACTATAGACATCAATCAAATTACAAATTCTGGAGCAGCTTTAGAAATTCTTTGGGAAAAAACCTATGTGGCAGTTCCTTTCTCTGTGCCAACAGATGAAATTGTACTTAAATCTATTAACGATGCTTTAAATGGCACTCCAAAAGCTAGCGATTATTACGCTGCAGCAGTTTATTATTCTCAAGAAGGGAAAGATATTAAACAAGCTAAAGAATGGATGGATAAAGCCATGAGTATGATGGATAAGCCTATGTTTTATCAAATAAGACAGCAATCTATAATCTATGCAAAAGCAGGAGATATAAAAGGGGCAATTGAACTTGCTAAAAAATCCTTGGATGGAGCAAAAGAAGCTGGAAATGATGATTATGTAAAAATGAACTTGGATTCTCTTAAAGAATGGGAAAACTAAGATTACTTTAAACTTATAAAAAAAAGCCTCACAGTTTTAATTGTGAGGCTTTTTTTTATATATAAAATATTATTTTTTGGAGTTTAAACTTTGAAGTAAAAAAGCAATAAGTATTACTAACATACAGCCAAACAAATTCAGCCATAAATACGGCATCCAATCAAACCACCATCCTATAATTACAATAGCTTGAGTAATTAGTGCCGCTACAAAAACAGCATTCCCACGGACATATTTAAAGAAAAAGGCCAAGAGGAAGATTCCTAAAACATTTCCATAAAAGATAGAACCTATTATGTTTACTAACTGAATTAAATTATCTGCTAAATATGCGATACTAGCAATAATAATGGCTAAAATTCCCCATCCAAACGTAAACCACCTGGTCGCTTTTAAATAGTGAGTTTCACTTTTACCTGGAGCCATGCTTCTTTTGTATAAATCCAAAGAAGTTGTAGAAGCCAAAGCATTTAACTCACTTGCTGTGCTTGACATGGCTGCACTTAAAATAACAGCTAGAAGTAGTCCAATTAATCCGCGAGGTAAATTATTTAAGATAAAATGAATAAATACATAATCTTTATCGTTGGTTTCAACACGGACTATCTTTTTATCTGCTGCTTCTTGTATTAATAGTTTAGCAGCTTCTCTGTTCGCTCTATCAGCTTCGTTAGACAGTGCAATTTCATTGGCATATTTAGCTTCGCCTGTAGTAACAAAACTGTTAATCTGGCTTTGTTTGGTATTAAAAATAGCCAGTTGTTCATTTTCTAACTCTTTATAAGCTTCGGAATATTCTGAATCCATCATTACCTGTTCAGCAGCAGGATTAAAGTTAATTGGAGATTGGTTAAACTGATAAAACACAAAAACCATAACTCCAACGAGTAAAATAAAGAATTGCATAGGTACTTTTAATAAGCCATTAAAAATAAGCCCCATTTGCATTTCCTTAACCGATTTTCCAGAGAGATAACGTTGCACCTGACTTTGGTCTGTACCAAAATAAGAAAGAGCTAAAAAAGTGCCTCCAATTAAACCACTCCAAACGGTATATCGGTTTTCCATGTTAAATGAAAAATCTAGGATATCCATTTTTCCACTAGCTCCAGCAACTTCTAAGGCTTTTGCAAATGTGATATTTTCAGGTAAATAGCTAAGGATTAAAAAGAAGGCAACAAACATTCCCGTAAAAATAACAGCCATTTGATGTTTTTGGGTCATACTTACTGCTTTTGTGCCTCCAGACACGGTGTAAATAATTACTAAAATTCCGATAACTATATTTAAATAAGTCAGATTCCAACCTAAGACAGCCGAAAGAATAATAGCTGGGGCATAAATGGTAATTCCAGCTGCCAAACCACGTTGAATAAGGAATAAAATAGCCGTAAGACTTCTAGTTTTTAAATCGAAACGATTTTCTAGAAATTCATAAGCTGTATAAACTTTTAATTTGTGGTATAAAGGAATAAACACCATGCATATAATAATCATAGCTATTGGAAGTCCGAAATAAAACTGTACAAATCCCATCCCGGAATGGAAAGCTTGTCCAGGAGTAGACAAAAAAGTAATGGCACTAGCTTGAGTTGCCATCACAGATAGACCTATCGTCCACCATTTCGATTGACTGCCCCCTCGAACATAGTCTTCCACATTTTTACTGCCTCGAGTTTTCCATGTTCCGTAACCTACAATTGTGGCAAGAGTTCCAATTAAAACAATCCAGTCTAATGTTTGCATATTAAAAAGCTTTGGAGATAAAATAAAAGATAACAATATAAATAGCATTTGCTATTAACACTAAGGTGTACATGTTACTCCATTTGTATTTTTTCATGTGTTTTAATTAATTGGCTTTTTTAAAAGATTATTTGATATTTCATAATCTTAAAAATAAAGCTGATTGAATTACAGATTATCATTCTTCTACAAGTTCATGGTTTATTTTCCAATACTCAACATATTGGCAAATAACCTATAAGCTCCTGGAACGCCTTCAGGAAACTCTCTAAAGAAACTCAATCCGGTATAAATATAATAGCCTTTTCCGTATCTTGCTACTAACAGGCTTCCTTTTTTAGCCGATTCACCTTTGTCGTGCATAGATAAAATTGAGGTGAATTCTTTGTCCCATTTGTCTGGGAAATACAAGCCTCGCTCTTGGGTCCAGCCATTAAAATCTTCTTGGGTTATTTTATTTGGAGTGTTTAGAACGGGATGTTTAGGTTCTAAAAACTTCACTTCGGCGTACTCATCAGTCACACGGTCTTTAGAAAGCTCTAAATTGTATGGTGCTATGGCATCTACTTTTAATTGGTGATTGGTATTGTATTGCACAATCATATTTCCACCATTTGCAACAAAATCGAATAATTGTTGCTGCTTAAATTTGATGGTCTCCAAGATGTTATAAGCTCTAATGCCAACAACAACAGCATCGAACTGACTGAGAATTTCAGGATTGATATCTTCAGGTTTTAATAACGTGACTTTGTAACCAATTTGCTCTAAACTTTCAGGAACTACATCTCCAGCGCCAACGATATATCCTATATTTTCACCTTTTTTCTGAATATCTAAACGTACAATTTTACTTTCGGAAGGAAGTAACACGGTTTGATATGGAATATGATCGTAATCTATTTCTATCAATTCTTTGGAATATGTTTTTTCATTTACAGCCATCACAGGAACTAAGGGACCTTCATGTTGATTTTCTAGAGGTGTAACACGAAATATAAATGTTTTTTCTTCACCTTTATTCGGAATTTGTACCTCTTGATTTTCTGGTGTCACCAACCATTCTTTAGGGTAATTTAAACTTAAAACACCATTTAATCCATCCCGACCAGCTTTTACAATAACAGGAATATCTTTGGCTAGACTATTCTCAAAAATGATTACTTTTTCTGAAATTCTTACGGAAGCTTCAGGGATAATTTCGAAAGGTTTATATACTTCTCCTTTAACAGGATCGTTGGTTTTATAAATTACGGGTTTAGTAAATGTAATGGCAGTATTGTTAAAAATCAATTCAAAAGACACATTAAAAACTCTTGGAGTTTCTGGTTTTCCTATTAAAGATTCGTCGGGCACCTGATACATACCTAAAGTGCCTTTTTCGGTTAACCAATAAGGTGTTGTAGGTTTTTGATTGCTAGGGATGTCTAAAACTTCGTGAAAATCGAAGCTAATATTTTCTTTTAGAGCTATTTGCTTAGAAATACGCGTGTTGTTGCATGTCATGGTTCCCAATGTAATAGGAAAAGAACTTCTATTGATGGTTTCAATATTTAATTTTACAGTTTCTCCAGGAGTTGCTTGACTGGTATTAGAAGCGGCTTCCAAATACAATCCAGCACATCCATAAATAATATCTTTAATTTCCTCGGTTTTATAAGTTCTCCAATGAGAATCTTCTAATTTTTGAATTAACTGATAGGCTTTAAGCAATTCTGGAATAGAGGCAGACGGATTGGTAAAATCATAATTTTCTTCTACTTTTTGCAGTATGCTTCCAATAGCTTGGCCTCCTTTTACGCGATTCCATGTGGTATCAATACCTTCAAAAAGATTGGTTTGATCTTCTGGCATCTCTCCCTTAATCAATTCAATGTATTCCATTAGTGAGCCACGAGTTCCTGTGTTTCCAAAACCTTGAGATTTATGCTGACTTCTACTTAAAGCGGCAATTTCTGGATTGCTGAATCCAAAGGAAGGATAGAAAGTACCTAAATCAAATTCCAATAAGCTACTTTTATCGGCTTTTTCAAATTTTTCCTGACTGCCATAAAACCACCAGGAGGTATTAAAAAACAAACGTTTTGGTTGCCATAGGCTTGTATTGTTTAATTGGTTTGGATAAGACATTTTATCGTTAGTGATATCGAAAGCTTCAATGCTTAACATAGCAGAACTGGTGTGATGTCCATGTGTTTTTCCCGGACTTCTATGATCGAAACGATTGATAATAATATCTGGTTGAAATTGACGGATGGCCAAAACCACATCGCTTAAAACTTCTTCTTTGTTCCAGATTTCAAGGGTTTCGTCTGGGTGTTTAGAGTAACCAAAATCGTTAGCACGAGTAAAGAGTTGCTCACCACCATCAATTTGTCTGGCAGTTAATAATTCTTGGGTCCTTATTACTCCCAGAAGTTCTCTAATTTCTGGACCAATTAAATTTTGGCCACCATCGCCACGTGTTAAAGACAGATAAGCTGTTCTAGCTTTAACATGGTTAGACATATAAGATATTAGCCGAGTATTTTCGTCGTCCGGATGTGCAGCTACATATAGAACAGAACCTAAGAAATTAAGTTTTTTAATGGACTCGTAAATTTCGGAAGCATTCGGTTTTTTTGGTGCTTGAGAGAATATATTTAAGCTTGAGAATAAGGTTATAATTACAACAAGTAATAATCTTTGCATGGTGGGTTTTTTAGATAGCGATAAATATAAAAAGAAAACCCGCAAGCTTGCAGGTTTTTATGTTTCTTTAACGTTTTAAGGAGCTTTCTCATGCTCTAAAAGTTCTGGAGCTAGAAGCTTGATTTGTTTAGCAGTATTTTTTGTTTTAAAACAAATAACTAGAAGTCTTATAAAATATGGGTTGATTATATTTTAAAGCCATTTTTTCTTTTTGAAATAAAAAATCATTCCTAGGAAAATTAAGACCATAACAACCCAAAGAATATAATAACTGTATTTATAGTGGAGTTCAGGTATGTTGTCGAAATTCATTCCATAAATACCAGCTATAAAAGTTAAAGGAATAAAAATAGAAGCCATAATAGTAAGAACTTTCATGACTTCGTTCATTTTATTACTTATGGTTGTCATGTACATATCCATTAAACTCCAAATCATTTCTCTATAAATATCGATAGAATCAGACAGTTGAATAACGTGGTCATAAATATCTCCATAATATTGTATGGAATTGGGATTAATTAAAGTGTGTTCGTTTTTTTCTATGCGACTAATAATTTCCCGAATCGGGAAGATGCTACGACGTACTTTTAGCACTTCTTTTTTAAGGCTTAAAACTTGTTGACTTAGGTCGTCTTTAATCTCGCCATTAAATAGCAGATCTTCTAAATCTTCAATTTTATTCCCCATAGTTTCGCTTACTATGTAGTAATGATCAACTATAGCATCAATTAAAGCATACAATAAATAGTCTGCTCCAAGAGTTCTAATTCTGCCGTTTTCTAATCGAAGTCGTTCTCTAACATTGTCAAAAACATCTCCTTCAATTTCTTGAAAAGTTAATACGTAATTGGCACCTAATACAAGACTTATTTGCTCTATTTTAATGTTTTCATTTTCGTCATAATACAGCATTTTAAGAACGACAAAAATATAATCGTCGTAGACATCAATTTTAGGTCTTTGAGACGTATTAGCTATATCAGCTAAAATTAAAGGATGCAGATTGTAGTGTTTTCCAACCTTTTCAATGTCTTTTATATGATTGAGACCGTTAATGTTTATCCAAGAAACAGATTCTGTTTGTTTAAAATTAAAGGCGTCTTCAACCGATTTTAGCTCTAATTCGTTTATAAAATTTGGGCCATAATCAAAAGCATTTATAAAAAGTTTTTCTGTAGGGTTTTCTCCAGTATAAACTATAGATCCTGGAGATTGCTTAATATGTTTTTTGTACTTATTGGTTCTTTTCTTTGTCATAAAATATGAATGATACTATAAATATATGGATTATTTATATAGCATCAGGACCTTCGCCTATGGCATCTTTTTTTATTAAAGTGACTGCTTTTTGTAGCATGAGGTTATTAGGATAAGTTACCAAGTCGCCATTATCTAATCTTAAATGTAGTTGAAAGGCTCGAATATCTTCAATAATACCTTCTAAAGGAAAATCTTTATCATGAATTTGAATTTTGTCTCCAACTTTATAGGGGAAAGAAAAAAACATGATGACTCCAGAGGTTATATTGCTTAAAATGGACCAAATAGCAAATAATGCAATTCCGATAACTGCAAATACAGATGAAAATACTAGCGCTAAATCTTTTAATTGAGCTCCAAAAATAAAGGTCTCTATTAAAAGAGCTATTAAAATTAAAGTTACAGTTGAATATCTACTAATTAAATGAATACGTGCATCGTTAATACCTGTTTTCTTACCTAATTTATAGATTAATTTTCTTGCGATGGCTCTAACAATAAAGAGGAATAATATGATAAACAAACTTGCAATAAGTTCGGTTTGATAGGTTTGAAAAAATGTCATTTTATAAATAAATTTGTAGCACAAAGATAGAATAGAAATTAAGATTTATGTGGCTTCTTAAGTTATATTTAAGAAGAAATCAGACTGTTTAAAGTTAGGTAAACAAGATGGGTTGGTAAACCGACTACGTTAAAATATGATCCTTCAATTTTTGTAATTCCTATTTGTCCAATCCATTCCTGAATACCATAAGCTCCAGCTTTATCAAAGGGTTTGCAGGTTTCTATGTAGTAATTAATTTCGGTATCACTTAATTCTTTAAAAGTAACTTTGGTAATAGCATTCACCGTTTTTTGGTGTTTGTTAGTTGTAAAACAAACCGAAGTAATCACTTCATGCGTGGCATGACTTAAAGATTTAATCATCTGGAACGCATCGGCTTTATTTTTTGGTTTACCTAATGCTTGTTTATTGTGCCAAACTATGGTGTCGCTAGTTATTAGGATGTCATTTTTATTTAATTCACCTTCAAAAGGAAGTGCTTTTAATTGCGCTAAATAATCTGAAATTTCAAAATGTTTTAAGCGAGTAGGAAATTCTTCCTTTATGGGTTTTAAACGAATTTCAAAATCCAAACCTAAATCTGCAAAAAATTGTTGTCTTCTAGGGGAGCCTGAAGCTAAAATAAGATGGTATTTTTTCAATTTTTCGTTTAGCATTACCCTAATAAAACAAATTGATAAAGTGCCATTGAAAGTATGCCAATAAGCATAACCAGTTTAAGCAAATTACTAATAAGACGAAGCTCTTTTTTAGTTTCTGCTGTGTATGATTTAATACAGATGTAAATTAATGGAGCCATTATAAAGGTTAAAAAGTAAGCAACAACCAAGAGTTGTGAATATAAAAAAGTAATGATGTAGTAAACCACACCAAACAACAGCATTATAGAGAGTGCAAAAACCACTTTTATAGCTCTATTTCTACCAAATGCTATAGGTAAGGTATTAAAACCAGCTTTGTATTCTCCGTCAATATCTTCAATGTCCTTGACTATTTCTCTAATAAAATTAATCACGAAGGCAAAAACAGCATAGTCTAAAATTATTTTAAAAAAGGTAATTTGCGTTTCTTGATTTTCTGGGGTTATTGCTGGAAGTAAATCGAACAAACCAACAATAATAAGGCTTAAAGCTACTAGTATCGATATGACAAAATTTCCAACAAGTAGCATTTGTTTTAGATAAGTTGCATAGATATATAACAATGCTGAAATAATAACAAATAAGGCAAAGAAGCCATTTTTACCAATTAGATTAGAAAGATAAAAACCTATTAATACACCAGCAATATTAAAGGTGATAAATAAAGTGTTAGCAGTTTTTTCTGAAATACTATTTCCAACAATCACTCTTTCAGGTCTGTTAACCTTGTCAATTTCAATATCGTAAATGTCGTTTATAATATATCCAGCGGCTGCTAAACAAAGAGTCGCTAATACTAGTAAGGTAAACCCAAAGAAACTTAAAGTCACACTTAAATTAACAGTACCTAGAAAAGGCTCAAGTAGGGTGTATTTTATTAAATATTGAACCAACGCAATTAAGAGTAGGTTTTTCCACCGGATAAGGTTTAAAAAATTCACAGTTTTAAATGCTTTTTTTAAAGGAGGATTGTTATCTGTTATCAAAGTCTAATTTATTTCTATGGTTATGTTTGTATTTGGAAACTGATTTTTAATCGTATTTGGCGTTAAAATTTCCCATCCATTTGCCCTGAACTTTTAAAACTTGTTCTATAATGTCTCTAACAGCACCAGTTCCGCCATTTTTATGAGATACATATTTTGAAATGGCTTTAATTTCTTGCACTGCATCCTGAGGGCAACATGGTAAACCCACCAATTTCATCACTGGAAAATCTGGAATATCGTCTCCCATAAACAATACGTTTTTAAGATCTATTTGATGTTTTTCCAGATATTGGTTTAATTGTTCGATTTTATTGTGAGCTCCAAGAAATATATCGGTAATCCCTAACCCTTCAAGCCTTAATCTAACACCTTCGTTAGTTCCTCCAGAAATAATACATACATGAAAACCTTTGTCAACAGCTGTTTTTAAGGCATAACCATCTTTAATGTTCATAGTTCTTAGCATGTCACCTGCAGTTGTTACGGTTATAGTTCCATTTGTTAATACACCGTCTACATCAAAAATTAGAGTCGTAATTTGTTCTAAATACTCTTTATAGCTTTTATCTTCCATGGGTTTTTTTTATCGCATTAGTTAACAGCGTGTAAATAGCTTTATGCTCTTGGTTTTCTAGTTGTTTTAAATGCTTTTTAATGGTTTTCTTATCGTTGCGTTTTGCTGGACCTGTCTGTGCTAAATAAGGCGACAAATTTTGGATTTTTTTTGCAGTTTCTAAAATTAAGGGTTTTAAAATGTCGAATTCAACACCTTCAGATTCTGTAATTTCATGAGCTACGCGATACAATTGGTTGGTAAAATTATTTACAAAAACGGCAGCCAGATGTAGGGACTTTCTTTGTTCGCTATTCACTTTATAATATGCACTTCCTATAGCTTCTGCTAAAGATTTCAACAGAGGATAGTCTTTTTTTCCAATAGTTTCAATGCAAATAGGAACATTTTTAAAATCTACTTTCGCTTCTTTAGAAAAAGTTTGAAGCGGATAAAACACGCCTCGTCTATTTTTTTTGTCTAAATCGTAAAGGCTTACGCTACCAGAAGTATGTACTACCAAGCGTTGTTTAAAAGGCAAAGCTTCAGAAATATTTTGAATGGCATCGTCGCTAACAGCAATAATATAAATATCGGCTTCTGTTAATTCAGAAAGCTTATCTATAACCGATACTTTGTTTTTAAAAGAGCTTATCTTGCTTAAATCTCTGCTATACCATTGTTTTACAGAAACTGTTTTAGTTTTTGTAAATACGTTAAATAGGTGAGTAGCAACATTTCCTGCGCCAATGATACTTACTGAAATCATGTGTCTAAAATAAGAATATTTAAATAAAAACTTTACGTTGTTTAAGGATTAATTTCTTAGTTTTTTCAAGGTGTTTTATGGTTCTAATTACTGTTTCTACACGTAGTCCTGTTAAATCTGAAATTTGTTTTCGGGTTAGTTTTACCTCAAACAAGTCTTCTGTTTTTGCAGAGTCCTTTAAATGATGTAACAAAGTTAAAATACGATGTTCTGGAGGATGAATTGATAATTCCTTCATGATTTTTGCTTTGTATAGCATCCTGTTACAAAGTAATTTTGTGAATTTTAAATGAATATCGGGTTGAGCTTTTAGTAAATTCAAAAATACGTTCTTTTTTAAAATATAGACTTCACAATCTGTTAAACACATGGCACTTGCAGGATATGCAAAAGATCCAAAAAGTGGGGGTTCGCCAAAAGACGTGTTCTTATCAAAAAAACCTTGGGTAAATTCTTTGCCATCTTCAGTAAGATTGAACATTTTTATCTTGCCAGATTTAAGTTGATAATAGTACTTAGGAATTTCCGTTTCATTAAAAACAATCTCACCTTTTGAAAAGGTTTTCAAAATAGGATTGTAGGTTTCTAGGATGTTAGATGGAATCATTTGTATATGATTTGAATCATAAAATAACAAAGATAAGTTTTAGAATTTTGTAATAAGAATTTTAAACACTAAGAAAATGAATTTTTTAAACCAATATCGTCAAGATTTTCGGCAGAACTATATTCTGTATATTCCTTTAACCATTATTTTACAAAGTTGTTTAGGCTCTATTGCAGCCATGTTTATTTTAATGAATAGTACATCAGGTAGTTTTCATTTTTTAGAACTAACTTTATGTGTTATTTTTGCCATGGGTTACAACGCAGTTGTTTATGCCCAATTAAAGAATAATTTTATTTTTAATGTGTTAGTAGCCACTTTATTTGTGCATGTAATACTAATAATTATAAATGTCATACGATTTTTGTAAATTAAAAATAGAAACCTACTTTTTAGAATAAAAACATGGTTAAAGAAGATATAAAAACTCGAGAGGATGTCTATTTACTGGTATCCACATTTTACGCAAAAGTTAGAAAAGACCCGTTTTTAGGGCCTTTTTTTAATCGGGTCATTAAAGATTGGCCTGAGCATATAGAAAAACTAACAACTTTTTGGGAAACTAGTTTGTTTACAACTAAACGCTTGGAAAATAAATATTATGGAAATCCCATTGCTGTTCATATAGATGTAGATAAAGACAATAACCAGAGTATTACACAAGAACATTTTGGAAAATGGTTGAATCTTTGGTTTCAAACTATCGATGAGTTATATGAAGGTGAATATGCCATGAAAGCCAAGCAAAAAGCCAGAAAAATGAGTACATTTTTATTTCTTAATATTTTTCAATCCAGACAGTAAGAACTTTAAAATTTAGTCATTTTAACACGACTAAATAAACTAAAAGACTTAAATTTGCACGACCAAATTTAAGCGTCTAAATATCATGCTAAATAAAATCACTAAATTTTTATTTTCTACCAGATTAACTTCCGTTTTATTTATAGTTTTTGCTGCTGCAATGGCCATTGGAACTTTTATGGATGCCGGACAAGACACCTCTCCAACACCCTATACCAGGAATTTAATTTACAACACATGGTGGTTTGAAGCCATCCTGTTTATTTTTATGATTAATTTCATAGGTAACATTCCAAAATACAGACTTTGGCGTAAAGATCAATGGGCAACCTTAATGCTTCATCTATCTTTTATCCTAATTATTATAGGGGCTGGAATTACTAGATATATTAGTTTTGAAGGGATGATGACCATTCGTGAAGGAGAAACTGAAAATTCCATTTTATCCCATAAAACCTATATAACTGCTTATATTGATGGCGATTATATTGTTAATGGGCAGGCACAAAGAAAAATTGTAGAGGAAGAAGTTGATTTTTCACCTAGATTAAATAATAAATTTTATTACCAAACAGATTACAATAAACAAGAGGTTACTTTCGAACTTGAAAAGTTTATTGGAAGTGCAGAAAAAGATGTTGTACCCGACGAAAACGGGAAAGAATATCTAAAAATTGTGGAAGCTGGTGGTGATGGCTCTCCTCATAATCATTTCTTAGAAGCAGGGCAAGTTCAAAGCATTCACAATGTGTTATTTTCTTTAAATAAAGACGTGGATGGTGCCGTTAATATTACTTCAAATGAAAATGGAATTACCATTCAATCACCGTTTGAAGGAGATTATATGACCATGGCTACAGGAGCAACGGGAGACTTGGTGAAGGACAGTCTTCAGCCTCTTATTTTACGTTCCATGTATAAATTTGGAGGAATGCAAATGGTCTTTCCAAAACCAGTAGTTAAAGGAGTTTTCGATATAGTTGAAAAATCGGAAATGCTGGCAGGAGATGAAGATGGTTTGGTTTTAAAGGTAACGTCTAATGGAGAAACACAATATGTAAACCTTTTAGGAGGACAAGGTTATAGTAAACCATTTGAACAAGTTAAAATAGGAGGATTAGATATTGCCGTAAAATATGGTTCTAAAATTATAGAGCTACCTTTCAGTATCAAACTAAACGATTTTATTGCCGATAAATATCCTGGAACGGAAAAAAGCTATTCTTCTTTTGCTAGTGAAGTAACGGTTATTGATGAAAAAGAAGGTGACTATAATTACCGTATATATATGAATCATATTTTAGATCATGGTGGATTTAGATTCTTTCAGGCTGGATTTGATCCTGATGAGTTAGGAACCAGACTCTCAGTTAACCATGATTTCTATGGTACTTGGATAACTTATATTGGTTATTTCTTCTTATACTTTGGAATGATTGCTATTTTATTTGATAGTAGAACGCGTTTTGGAGATTTAAAACGTCAGCTTAAAAGAGTGAAGTTTAAAAAAGATAAAGCCTTAATGGTATTATTTTTATTTATTGGCTTGCAAGGTTTTTCGCAAGATCATTCTAAAAACGACGAACATGCACATAGTAATAGACCAACAAAGCATCAAATAGATTCTATTTTAGCTGTAAACATCACGCCAAAAGCACATGCAGATAAGTTTGCGCATTTGGTAATTCAGGATGCCGGAGGACGAATGATGCCAATAAATACCTATGCTTCCGAAATGCTTCGTAAATTAAGTAAGCATGATACTTATGAAGATTTTGATGCCAACCAGGTGTTTCTATCCATTCAAGAAAGTCCGTTACTGTGGTATAACGTACCTATTATTTATTTAAAACCTCAAAAAGGGGATTCAATCCGTAAATTAATTGGTGCTGCAGAAGGTCAAAAATATGTCGCTTTAGTAGATTTCTTTACTGAGAATGGAGCTTATAAATTAGCTCCGTATTTAGAGGAAGCTTATAAAGCACAGATACCAAATGGTTTTCAAAAAGAATTTAAGGAAACAGATCAACGTGTTAACTTATTATATAACACGATTGAAGGGTATGCGTTGAGGATTTTTCCAATTCCGGAAGATTATAACAACAAATGGATTTCTTCAACAGAATATAGAAGGGATAATTATAGAGCGCAAATTAAAGATTCACTATATGGCAATTTTATAAACAATGGTTTTAATGCGTATCTATTAACCTTAAATAATGCTAAGCAATCTGAGGATTTCTCCAAAGCTGAAGAGCTATTAGAGTCTTTTAAAAAGACACAGCATAAATTTGGAAGCGAGGTCATGCTATCGGATAATAAAATTCAAGCAGAAATAAGTTACAACAAATACGATGTTTTTAAAAAACTGTATAGTTGGTATATGTATGCATCAGCTTTGATGTTTATTCTAATAATTGTTCAAATATTTAAGGAAAAGAATAAGGTTTTAAATGCTAGCATCAGCACATTTAAATACATTATTTTAGGTTTCTTTTTGTTGCACACCTTAGGTCTTATCGCACGTTGGTACATTTCTGGGCATGCGCCTTGGAGTGATGCATACGAATCTATGATTTATGTTGCTTGGGCCACCATGTTATTTGGATTGATTTTTGGACGTAAAAGCGATTTAACCATAGCATCAACAGCATTTGTAACCTCTATGATTTTAATGGTTGCACATTGGAACTGGATGGATCCAGCTATTGCCAATTTACAACCTGTTTTAGATAGTTATTGGTTAATGGTTCACGTATCGATAATTGTTGCAAGTTATGGTCCATTTACCTTAGGAATGATTTTAGGACTTGTGGCTTTATTACTGATGATTTTCACCAATAAAGACAACAAAAAGAAAATGTTACTAAACATTCAAGAGTTAACCATTATTAACGAAATGGCCTTAACTGTTGGTTTGGTTCTATTAACTATTGGAAACTTTTTAGGAGGCATGTGGGCAAACGAAAGTTGGGGAAGATACTGGGGTTGGGATCCAAAAGAAACCTGGGCCTTAATAAGTATTATGATTTATGCCTTTGTAATACATATGAGATTGGTACCAGGACTTCGTGGACGCTTCCTTTTTAACTTATCATCCATCATTGCTTTTTCAAGTATTATGATGACCTACTTTGGAGTTAACTTTTATTTAGCAGGATTACATAGTTATGCTAGTGGAGACCAAATAGTAAGTGTTAAGTTTATAGCAATAGCATTTGGTATAGTAGGTGTTATTGGTATATTGGCTTATATAAAATATGCGAAGTATTACAAGAAATAAGATAACAGTATGTTACAAAAAAAGACTGCAATATTGCAGTCTTTTTTTGTTTGAGATAATTAATCTTTTTTAAAGTTTTATTGGGTTTTTGTCTAAGTTTAGTTCGTCTAACATGTCTTGGGTAAATTTATAATGTCCCCGACGTGTAATAATTTTAAACCTATGGTCTTTCATTCTAGTTAATACATCTAAAAAACGCCATTTAGATTTAAGTAGTTTGGGTTGTTCAGATTTTAAACTAATTTCAAAATAATGTTTTCTTCCTCCTTTTTCAGCTACAATATCTGGAGTAATTGTAATGTCACTACCTTTTTTTAGGTAAGATTTTGGTGTTTCATAACCTTCAACATCAGCTTTAATGTTGCCGAATCCTAAGTTCTCTAAATACGTTAAAGATTCTTTCAAAAATACTTCGTTTTCTAATTTGTCCTGTGCTATCATGCTATAAAGATATAAAATTTAATTGGCATTTTTGGTTAAATCCATGTTAAACATGTTATTATTAATTCATTGTCAATGGGTTAGATGAAGTTGGTCTGTTTTTTTTAATATGAATAATATCAATATCGTTTCAGACTTAAACATTAAATTTGTAATATTAAACCTTATACCATCCAAAAATGATAGAACATTTAAAAGCCAATTATGGCTATTTATTTGAAGACGAACTACTTCAGGAAATAAACCAAGTTGGTGTTTTTAAAGAAATTCCAGAAGGCAACAAGCTTATTGAAATAGGAGACTATATTAAATCCATGCCCTTATTAATAAGTGGTGCAGTTAAAATTCTTAGAGAAGATGAACATGGCGATGAACTTGTTCTATATTTTATAGAGAAAGGAGATACATGTGCCATGACTTTATCTTGTTGTATGGGACAAAAAAGAAGTGAAATTAGAGCAATAGCAGAAACTGATACAACACTAATTATGATTCCCGTAGCGCATATGAGTTTGTGGATGGGTAAATATAAAAGCTGGCAAAACTTTATACTTCAAAGTTATAATGAACGTATGTCTGAGCTTTTGGAAGCTATAGATACCATTGCATTTTTAAAGATGGACGAACGAATTTTAAAGTATTTAAAAGACAAAGCTATGGTAACCCATAATGATGAAATATTTGCTACACATCAAGAGATTGCAAACGATTTACATACGTCTAGAGTGGTTGTATCTAGAATCTTAAAAGCTTTAGAAAAGAATAATCAAATAAAAATTAATAGAAATAGGATTACTTTACTGGACCTTTAAAAAAGTATTGATTAGATACTCATGGAATTAAATACCATTTTAGGATATTTTGGAGCACTTTTAATTGGCGTTGTCCTGGGCTTAATTGGGGGAGGAGGATCAATTCTTACAGTTCCTGTTCTGGTGTACCTTTTTACCTTAAATCCAATTACAGCTACAGCATATTCGCTTTTTGTTGTGGGGGTGTCTTCTGCTTTTGGAACTATTAAAAACATTCAAAAGCATCGCGTTAACTTTAAAGTAGCCCTTATTTTTACTGTTCCTGCTTTTACAGCAGTCTATCTTACCAGACGGTTTATTTTACCCGCTATTCCAGAAAATATATTTACTATCAACAATTATATGGTAACTAAAGATATGGCTATTATGACGCTTTTTGCAATCATGATGCTGTTGGCTGCAGGAACCATGTTAAAAAAGACACAAGTTTTAGAAGTTACCCAAGAACCAGTCAAATTAAATTACTTCTTAATATTTAATCAAGCTATTATTATAGGTTTGTTTACCGGTTTAGTTGGAGCAGGAGGAGGTTTTATTATTATTCCAGCATTAATAGCGCTGGCAAAACTACCTATGAAAGAAGCGGTAGGGACTTCCCTCTTAATTATCGCTATTAATTCTCTAATAGGTTTTACAGGAGATTTTGGGCATTTAGATGTAGATTGGTTATTTTTACTTGGTTTTACGGCTCTTGCTATAATAGGAATTTTTATAGGAACATATATGTCCAATTTTATTGATGGAAAGAAATTAAAAAAAGGATTTGGTTGGTTTGTATTATTTATGGGAATTTACATAATATATAAGGAACTGACCATTTGAGTATAATTGTAACCAATGTTACAACTAAAATCGAATAACATAAGTAATTTTGCATAATAGATAAATAATTGAATAACATGAAGATTGAACAAATTTACACAGGATGTTTAGCACATGCTGCTTATTATATTGAAAGCAACGGAGAAGCTGCTATTATAGATCCATTGAGAGAAGTACAGCCATATATAAAAAGAGCAAAACTAGATGATGCTAAAATTAAATATATTTTTGAAACACATTTTCATGCCGATTTTGTTAGTGGACATCTAGATTTAAAGAAAAAAACCGGAGCAGATATTGTTTTTGGTCCAACTGCAAAACCTTCATATGAAGCTATAATTGCTGAAGATGGACAAGTTTTTGAAGTAGGAAACTATAAAATTAAGGCTATTCATACGCCTGGTCATACCATGGAAAGTACAACCTATTTGCTGATTGATGAAAATGGAGATGAACATGGTATTGTAACTGGAGATACTTTATTTATTGGAGATGTTGGAAGACCTGATTTGGCTCAGAAAATAGCATCAGACTTAACTCAAGAAAAATTAGCAGGATTTCTTTTCGATTCTTTAAGAAATAAAATCATGCCTTTAAGCGACGATTTAATAGTCTACCCTAATCATGGGGCAGGATCAGCTTGTGGAAAAAATATGAGTAAAGAGACAACAGACACGCTTGGAAACCAGAAAAAAACCAATTATGCCTTAAGAGCAGATATGACCAGAGAAGAGTTTATTTCTGAGTTATTAGACGGTTTAAGTGCACCTCCAGGATATTTCCCTCAAAACGTGATGATGAATATTCAAGGTTATGAAAGCTTTGATGATGTGATGGAAAAGTCTCAAAAGCCTTTAGCTCCTCAAGAATTTGAAGTTGCCGCTAACGAAACGGAAGCTATTGTTTTAGATGTTCGTCACCAAAAAGATTTTGTAAAAGGTCATATTCCTCGTTCTATTTTTATAGGGATTGATGGAGGCTTTGCTCCTTGGGTTGGCGCTTTAATTGTTGATGTAAGTCAGCCAATTCTTATCGTAGCCCCAAAAGGAAGAGAAGAAGAAGTTATTACCAGGTTATCCCGAGTAGGTTTCGATAATGTACATGGTTATTTAGATGGTAGTTTTGATGCATGGAAGAAAGATGGTTTGGAATACGATACCATTTCTTCAATTTCTGCCGAAGAATTTAAAAACAGATACGAAGATATAAAAGAAGAAATATTCGACGTTAGGAAAGAAGGTGAATACACAGCCGAACATATAGAAGACGTGCATTTTACACCTCTCGATTCTTTAAACGAACATTTAGCTGAATTTCCAGATAATAAACCATTTTATCTACATTGTGCTGGAGGTTACAGATCGGTAATTGCAGCATCTATTTTAAAAAGTAGAGGTATTCATAATATAGTAGATGTAGCCGGAGGGTTTTCAGAAATAAAATCTTCTGGAATTCCAACAACAAGCTTTGTCTGTCCTTCAACTTTAAAATAAATAAAGAATATTCTTAATAATTTAAAAAGCGACTAATAGTCGCTTTTTTTATGTAACTTATGTTACTGATTAAGTAATCTATAAAGCTTAAATTTATAATCTATAAAACCAAAAATCACAATGCATAAAATCCTTATATTTTTATTTGTAATTACATCAGCTTTTAGTGTAAATGCACAAGAAAAAGATAGTATCGTTATACTTAATGTAACCGATTATAAAACTCAAACAGAAAATAAAGATGTTCAGCTAATAGATGTTAGAACTCCAGAAGAGTTTAAAGACGGTCATATTCAAGATGCTATAAACATTGATTACTATTCTGAAGATTTCTTAAAAGAATTTGAAACGTTAGATAAAAATAAGCCTTTATATCTGTATTGTAGAAGTGGTAACCGAAGTTATAAAGCTGCTGTAAAACTGAAAAAAATGGGTTTTAAGGACATATACGATTTAGAAGGCGGAATCTTAAATTATAATAAAAAACAAGAATAAACCGAGCCAATGGCGAAATCATTTCACTAAAAGATAAAGTAGAAAAGAATAATGAAAACATCAGTAATAGTTCAAAATTTAAAATGTGGTGGCTGCGCTAATACCATTACTAATAAATTATCAGAAATTAAGAATATTTCAGATATACATATAGATATAGAAGACAGCAAAATTTCATTTAAATATATATATGAAGATGATGCTTTTCTTGTGAAAGAAAAATTAAAGAGTATAGGTTACCCTTCAATTGAAGAAGATAATTCTTTGGTGTCTAAAACAAAATCGTTTATAAGTTGTGCAACAGGAAAATTCAGTTAAACTATGAGACTAAGTATTATTATAATTAGTATTCTATTTTTTTTACAAGGATGTAAAGATCATAAGGAGACTTACATGTCAGTTGTTGTTAATGAAACAGATAAGACTTTACAAGAAGTCCATCCTGGAAAAAAACTTATGGAAAATAATTGTTATGTATGCCATAGTCCAACGGCTAGCATGGAAGACAGAATTGGACCTCCAATGGTGGCTATTAAAAAACATTATATTATAGAAAACACCAGTAAAGAGGAGTTTATTGCAGATATGCTAAATTGGATAAAAAATCCAAATGAAGACGACGCTAAAATGCCTGGAGCTGTTAAAAAGTTTGGAGTTATGCCAAACACACCTTATCCTGAAGAAACTATCAAACAGATAGCAGATTATATGTTTGATTACGAGATAGAGCAGCCAGAATGGTTTGAAGACCATTTTAATGAAGAGCGAGGTATGGGGAAAGGTAAAGGAAAGCAAAAAGGTAAAGGTCATGGTAAAGGGATGCAAAATAAACAAGGCTTTACTGATACTCAAGATTTGACCTATGAGGAAAAAGGATTAAAGTATGCCTTAGGAACTAAAGCGGTATTAGGGAAAAATTTAATGGGAACCATACAGAAAAAAGGTACATTAGCAGCTGTTGAATTCTGTAATATAAAAGCATACCCTTTAACAGATAGTATGTCTGTAGCTTATAATACGCAAATTAAACGTGTCTCAGATAAACCTAGAAATCCTGAGAATCAAGCAAATTTTAAAGAACTACAGCATATAGAAGCTTTTAAAAAAGTAATAGCTGCTAATCAAGAGCCAAAGCCTATTTTAGAAGAAACAGATAGTGAAGTTTTATTTTATTACCCAATTACAACTAACTCTATGTGTTTGCAATGTCATGGAACTCCAAATAAAGAGTTAGATACCGAAGCTTATAAAACCATAAAAGCGCTTTATCCAAAAGATATGGCCATTGGTTACGATGTGAATGAGGTAAGAGGTATTTGGCGAGTAAATCTTAATAAAGAATAGTATGAGTCAATTTTCAGAAATAATAAATCAGGACAAGCCAGTTCTTATCGATTTCTATGCAGAATGGTGTGGGCCTTGTAAAATGATGTCTCCCATTTTAAAAGATGTTAAAGATAATTTAGGAGAATCTGTTTCCATTATAAAAATTGATGTGGATAAAAATCAATCTTTAGCTGCAAAATATCAAGTTAAAGGTGTTCCAACCTTAATATTGTTTAAACAAGGAAAACAGTTGTGGAGACAATCTGGTTTAGTGCAAAAAGAAGATTTAATAAACTTAATAAATAGTAATAATTAAGTATAAGAAATAGAATTAGTCATGTAATTCTCATAGTAAACTGACAATTCTTTGTCAGTGATTTTTGGTTGGTTTGAAAAGGCGCTTTTAGAAATAAAAGTGCCTTTTTGTTACTAATTTAAAAAGTATGTTATATTTACTGACTAAAATCATATTTAATATTACATATATCAGATATTTTTACAATTAATTATAAACCACAAAACTCCTCGATTATGATTACTCAAAACCTTGCTTTATACAATTGGAATAATGGCGTTATTATGATTGCTATTTTCGCATTAGTATGTATTACCTTAGTTGCAATTCTTATTAACTTTATGATGGGAGGTAAAAAAGAAGAAGGTACGGAAGAGGAAGAACAGTAGTTTTTCTATTGAGCATTGTTAGGTTTTGTTTCTTGTAAACTAACACTACCAAGGTTTTTAATTTCCTTTTATACGCAACCAAAGATCGTTTAATAGTTGTTTAGCGTCTTCTTTGTTTTTAATAGTTTCCGTAAATGTAACTTCGCCTAGATTATCCGTTTTTATTTCATATTGAAATACGAAATTTTGGGCTTCGGGTTTTAAACTTAATAAGCCAAAGCGTAAATCGTTGAACAATAATTTATCATCTTTTTTTGTAATAGAATACCAGCCTTTAGAAATATGAATCATGCGCTTTACTTTCTCGTTATCTGCTAACTCTCCCAACAACTCATGATTTTTTGGGTATGCTTCAAAATGAATGGGTTTTTTATCGAAAAAAGAATAATATCCAATTAGGTAATAGTCTTTTGTATCTACATTTGCCGACCATAATATGGTGTTTAATGGCGAAGGTTTTGTTTCAAGTTTTGTATAATCTATATCCTGATTTTTTAATGCTTTTTCAAATTGATTATAAGCCAAACCTTTTAATCCGAAGGTTAATAACAGATAAGTACTACTAATTATAAGTCCCATATTATTATAAAATCGTCTTTTTGGAGCCTCGCATTTTTGATATGCAGCTAATATTAAAAAGGTAAGAAAAGGCAAGGTGTAGAGTGGATCTATAACAAAAATGGTTTTAAAGGCAATGGGATAGTCTATTGGCCAGAAAAGCTGCGTTCCCCATGTGGTGTGTGCATCTAGAATAGGATGTGTTATAAATGCCCAGAAAAATAACAAAGACCAACCTTTAACGTCTTTAAAGTTTTCGTACCTAGAAACAAGCCAACCAAAAATAGGAGCAATGCATATAGAAAAGAAAATAGAATGTGTAAAACCTCTATGTATTTCTAGAGCAGAAACCGTATCTGTAAAATAAGAAGAAAAGATATCAAAATCAGGAATAGTTCCAGCAATAGCACCATAAAACATGGCTCTATTACCAACTTTTTTTCCCAGAACAGCTTCTCCAACGGCAGCACCTAAAACAATTTGTGTTAATGAATCCATTTAAAATAAAAAATATGCTTTTTAGTAAGGTGCAAACTAAGGTATTTAAAAGGACTTTTAAAAGTGAAACACTTTAATTAACCCTCTATTTCTTTCTTGTATTAAGACGATTACTATTTATATAAATATTTAGCAATAATTGTTTTTTAAAAAAGTACTAACCAATAAGAGGTTGTCTATTTAGACAACCTCTTTTTTGAAGTTTGATTTTATTGATTAGAAAGTGTATTGTAAAAACGCAGAAAAGTTACGTCCTGGTTCGGTAATTGGAGTTCTTCCAAAATCTGCTTGATTTGTAAAAGAAAAGTTTAAGTGGCTAATATAAGCTTCGTCAAAGGCATTAATTAAAGCGACACCCAATGTTATACCTTTTATAGGCTTTACTCCTAAACGCACATCTAACGTTTGATAGCCATCAGTTTCTGTTTCACCAAAACTTTTAGAAATATTATCCTGTTCAGAGACTATGTTGTATTGTACATTCCCCCAAAATTTCTCTTTTTGGAAGCCTATACTTAGTTTGGTATTAAAAGGAGGTGTTAATGGTAAAGATTCATCTAAATCCTTGTTTTTAGTATATACATAAGCAAACTCAGTTTTAAAGTAATAATTATTTAAAAAATCTATTTGTGCTAAAACTTCAAAACCAGTTTTATAAGATTCGTTTAAATTTTGAAATACTTTAGGGTGCGTAGGTTCTAACATCGGATTAAACTTTCTAGTTAAGTTTTCATCAATTACCCCAACAATATAGTTTTCGAAAAATGAATAATAAAAAGACGTTTCGTATCTAAAGCTATTAAAGCCATTTTGCAATTGTTCTATTCCCTTGAATCCAATTTCAAATTGATTATTTATTTCAGCATCTAAATTTGGGTTTCCTATATATTCATAGGGATCTTGACCAACTGTAAAATGATTTATATAACGTTCAATCATGTTTGCAGAACGAACACCACGTCCATAAGCAGCTTCTAAAGTGAAATTTTCTGAGACTAATTTTTTAATCGAAACTGTTCCACTTATATTATGTTCTGTACGCTTTTCTAGATCATACATTTTTGAGAAATCTTCTGCAGGATCGAGTATGTCTGAAGTTACATTATCATATCTAATTCCTCCCGTAATAATAGTTAATGGGTTTAAACTGTATTTAACTTCTGTAAAAACACCTATATCTGTTATATATGAATCTTGCCAAACTTTATCATTAAATACAATAGGTGTTGGTAAAGGGTTACCATTCTTAAACTTGACGGTTCTTGTTCTATCGCCATCTCTAGCAATATGCAAAGCATCTAAGCCTGAAAACATGTTTAATTTGTTTACGGGTACCCAGTTTAATTCTATTTTTCCTCCCATAGTGGACGCATCTACAGCAGAAGAAGATTCTGTCATCTTAAACGAGGGTCTATCAGTATTAGTCATTAAATGATCTACGTAGCTATAATACGCTTTGGCAGTAAATGATTTTGCAATTTCTCCAATATTGTCCAATTTATAATCTAAAGAAATAATGCTACTATTATCATATTCGGTATCCATTGGTAAAGCAGCATGTAATACATCGCGACCAAAAGACTGTCTCCAATGTCCTTGTAAACGTTGGTCTTCAGTAAAATTGTAACCTAATTTAATTCCGTAGTCTGTACTTCTAAATGCTGAAGGAATTTCAACACCATTTCCATCTTTATAGTTGCCAAAATCTCTATAACCTGCATTGGCAACAATATCATATTTTTCTTGAATATACTGTAGTTGAACTAGATTGACTAGAGAGTTTCCGTTACTTTCATATCCAGCCGAAACTTTACCATGAAAACCATAATCTTCGTAATCTGGTTTTTGTGTCACTAAATTAATAACACCCCCAAAAGTGGCTCCATAACGCACGGTGTATGGTCCTTTAATTATTTCAATTTTAGCTATTTCTTCAGGAATAATATGTGTTGTAATTGGATCCATTCTATTTGGACAAGCATGCATGGCTTTTGTTCCACCATCATATTGAATGTTTAATTGTTCGTATTGAGCCGCCCTAAACGATGGGTCTATGGCGTAATTCCCTCTTTTTATAACCGAGAAACCATTGATGTTGTTAAATAAATCTGCAACATTTTTAGGCTGGACAATGTCTTCATAATAATTATTGGCAACAACTGTTAATACTGGGTCTGTTTTTATATTTCCAGTAACAATAACTTCATCTAGTTTTGTGATTTCTTGTTCTGTTGAGTCTTTTTTAGTTTCGTTTAGTTCTTGACCAAAAGATATAGCTGTAATTAGTGAGCATATTAGCGCACCATATAATGTTTTCATATATAGTAATATTTTATTAAACGAGAGTGATTGAGGTAGTGTGAACTACCAGTTTAAGAAGAAAACGAGACTCTTGGAGGGTGAAAACAATCGATGATGCTGTTATAAAAATATAGGTTTTGATAAGCTATAGGGTTTTGCTCTTTTATAGAGTTTTCTTGAATTAATGTATAATCCAATTCCGAATTTGGGTATAAAACAAGCTCTTCAAAATTAACAATACTTTCAGGAATCTTTTGTTCCTTACTTTGTGACTTACTAACTTTGATTAAATGACATTTCCCTTGACACTGTAACTCAAGTTTATCTTTGTTTTCACATAAAATCTCAATAAAACCTATGCGATCTATGTTGTAATACGCATATGTTAGTGATACCCTTAAACTGCTAAAAAGGAGAAGGATTGTTAATGTAATAGAAAAAATGTAAGTGCTCAGTTTCATCAGTACAAAGATAAAACTGACCATTGAGCTTAAAACTGATTTTTATCATAATAGTTAGTAATAATGGCGTTGTGTAACAAGGGTTACATTAGATGTATCTAAATCGATAATTCTTATTTCAATATCAATATTATAGATGTCTTGTGCTACTTAGGTTACACTGCAAAAGCTAAGATTAGATTAATTTTATACTATTAATAAATTAATCTTATATAATTATGAATACCGTGGAAACAACACAACAAGAAGATGTATTTTCAATGCCAAGAATTGGAGATAAGGCTCCAGAATTTACAGCCGTAACAACACAAGGAGAAATTAATTTCCCATCAGATTATAAAGGAGAATGGTCTATATTATTTAGTCATCCAGCAGATTTTACTCCAGTTTGCACCTCTGAATTTATGACATTTGCAGATCAAGAAGAGAAATTCAAAAAAGCCAATTGTAACCTGATTGGATTGTCAATAGATGGTTTGTACAGTCATATTGCTTGGTTAAGAACCATCAAGGATAAAATTAAATTTAACGGTATGGAAAACGTTGAGGTTAAGTTTCCTTTAATTGAAGATATTTCTATGAACGTTGCAAAAAAATATGGAATGGTTCAGCCTGGAGAAAGCGAAACACAAGCTGTTAGAGCTGTCTTTTTTGTAGATCCAAAAGGAATCGTTCGCGCCATTATTTATTATCCTTTAAGTTTAGGACGTAATTTTGATGAATTATATAGAGCTTTAATTGCCATGCAAACCTCTGATAAATTTAATGTAGCTACTCCAGCAGACTGGTATCCTGGTGATGATGTTATTGTGTCTCCTGCAGGATCATGTGGTGTTGCTGAAGAAAGAATGACAGGTACAGACGATTTAGAATGTGAAGATTGGTTTTTCTGTACAAAAAAGCTCGATAAAGATTTAGTATTAAACAATATCCTTAAAAAATAAATAATACTATAAGCTTAGAAATCATTTTCTTAAAAAAGTAAATTGATAATTTAAAAATCTAATTGAAATTTCGGTCTTAAGTTTTAATTGAGGCCGAAATTTTTTATCTTAAAAGAGAAAGTGAAAAAAGAGTAAAAATTATGAATATCATACAATTTGAAGACAAGCCATTAGCACATTATTCTTACGCTATTATAAGTAATAATGAAATGGCAATTGTAGATCCATCAAGGGATCCAGAACCATATTATCAATTAGCAGAAAAGCATAATGCAAATATAATAGCTGTTTTTGAAACTCATCCTCATGCCGATTTTGTAAGTGGGCATTTGCAGATTCACAATGAGACAGGTGCTAAAATTTATGTCAGTAAATTGGTTGGTGCAACCTATGAACATGAGACTTTTGATGATGGAGATACTGTTAAAATAGGGAATATTACATGTTCTGCCATTAACTCACCTGGTCATTCACCAGACAGTATTACAATTATTGCTGAAGATATGGATAATAATTATGCTATGTTTTCAGGTGACACCCTTTTTATTGGGGATGTAGGACGACCAGATTTAAGAGAAAAAGCGGGAAACATGAAAGCCAAACGCGAAGAATTAGCTAAAAGCATGTATCACACCATACATCATAAATTTAATCATTTACCAGATGCTACACTAGTGTATCCAGCGCATGGTGCAGGTTCGTTATGTGGTAAAAATATGAGTGCAGATGCATCCAGTACTTTAGGAAAAGAAAGAAATGAAAATTGGGCATTTAAAGATTTATCTGAAGACCAATTTGTATCTCATATTTTAAAAGATCAACCTTTTATTCCGTCCTATTTTGGTTTTAATGTGGATATCAATAAAGAAGGATCACAGAATTTTCAATTGTGTATTGCCATACCAACATTCCAATTTCAAGTTGATGGTTTTTTTAATGATGATGCATTAATTGTAGATACCAGAAGTAAAGAAGCGTTTGATAATAACCACCTAAATAGAAGTATTAATATTATCGCTGAAACTGAAGATGATAAATTTGAAACTTGGTTAGGCTCTATTGTAAAACCAAATGAAGCGTTTTATTTAGTAATAAAGTCTATTGAAGACCGAGATAAAATGCTGTATCGAATAGCTAAAATTGGTTACGAGAAACAATTAATAGGATTGATGACTCTAGGTGAAGCTAATTTAGAAGATTCTGATGTTCTTAATTTCAATGATTTTAAAAAACATCAGGATAAATACACTATAATAGATGTAAGAAATAAGAGTGAAGTAGAAGAAGGTGAAATCTTTAAAAATGCTATAGCTATTCCGCTTCATCAATTAAGAGATGCTGAAGATGAAATCCCTACAGACAAACCTATTGTAGTGCATTGTGCCGGGGGGTATAGGAGTGCAGCAGGTTGTAGTATCATTTCAAATATTACAGATAAGGTTGATGTGTTCGATTTAAGTGATGCTGTGACTAAATTTCAGTAAATAAATAGGAACGAAGCTATTGGAAACAGGACATCCATCAAAAAAAGATTATGTATTTGTAAGTATTCAGCTTTTACTTTTTATCGCTTATATTTTTCCAATTAAAATAATTGTAATTACTCTTATGGAATGGATAAGATATTCCGGTTTAATTTTAACTATTTTAGGTTTAATTTTAGGTGTTAGAGCCTTATTACAAATAAATGCTAAATTATCACCCTTCCCAACACCAGTAGTAAATAGTAAATTACTTACTCATGGTGCTTTTGCAGTAGCTAGACATCCTATTTATACTAGTATTTTAGCTATAACTTTGGGTTATGCTGTATTTGATACATCACTATATAAATTTATAATAGTTGTAGCATTAGGACTATTATTTTATTTTAAATCAAACTATGAAGAGAAATTATTATCAGAAAAATTCCCTGAATATTCAATTTACAAAACAAAAACGAGGAGATTCCTTTAAAAGACTATGAAACATAATCCAGCAGAATTTTGGAATGACCGTTTTGGTCAAGAAGAATTTATTTACGGCACGCAACCCAATGAATTCTTTAAAGAACAAATAAATAAACTGAAACTTGGAAGTTTGCTTTTACCTGCCGAAGGAGAAGGACGTAACGCAGTTTATGCTGCAATACTAGGTTGGCAAGTAACCGCATTCGATATTAGTGAGCGTGGACAGGAAAAAGCTTTACGATTGGCTAAAGAAAAAAATGTAAGTATTGATTATCACATTTTTGGTGTGTTAGATTTTATGTCTAGTCAGCAGTTTGATGTTATTGGTTTGTGTTATGCTCATTTTCCAATTGAATTACGAAAGGAAGCACATAGACATTTGATTAATTTTTTGAAACCTGGTGGAATTATAATTTTTGAAGCCTTTTCAAAGGCACAATTTGGAAACACTTCTGGTGGACCAAAAAGTAAAGATATGTTGTTTTCAATTGAAGAAATTAAAGATGAATTTAAAGAGTTAAAATTTAAGATATTAAAAGAAGAAACGATTCAGCTTTCTGAAGGAAACCATCATAAAGGTGAAGCAGAAGTAATACGGTTTGTAGGTGTTAAATCTTAAATGATTTTTCTATAAAAAAACAAAAGAGGCTGACTTATAAGTCAGCCTCATTTTATTAAATTAGAATAGACAATAGTTTATGTAAACGCTATAAGAATATTGAATATCCATTTTAAGTAATACATAAAACACGAGTGCATTTAAGGAAAATAAACTTTAAATAACCACATTATTACTTCAAACCATTCAAAAAATCTTTAAATTCTGAAGTGTTATAATCGGCCATACCTTTATGTGTCATTGCTAAATTTCCTTTGGTATCAATCACATAAGTTGTAGGTAAAGCAGATGATTGAAACATTGCTGGAAGATTACTTGCGGGAGCATAAATAGGCAGGTTATACTCTTTGCGTTTATCAAAAGTTTTAGCTTTTTCAAAATCGTCATCAAAAGACAACAATACAAAAGCCACTTCGTCTCCCATTTCTTCATGCAATTTTTTAATGCTAGGCATTTCTGCTATGCAGGGTGGGCACCAAGTTGCCCAATAATTTAAAAATATGACTTTACCCTCAAACTCTTCCAAAGTTCTGGTGTTTCCATCACTATCAATCATTTTAAGGTTTAAATCTGCCTTGATAAGGTCTGCAATAGGTGCCGTTTCACTTGCGTTTTCATTGTTCCGTACTTGGGTAATTTCTTCTACATTTGGATTCATCAAACCGGTAGCCAGTAATCCTCGTTGTGCAAAACCAATGACTTCGGTGTGCAAACCTGTGAAATAAAGAGCAGCGATAACTGCAAGAAAAATTCCATTCTTAATCCATGATTTCTTAATTGTTTTTTCTTTTTTATCTGTTTTCATGATATTCAATTTTTATTGAAATTTATAATCCGTTTTAGGAACTGTTGAAAAAGAATATTCACCAAGATATTCGCAAAATGCTCTACCCTCTAATTTAGGCGAAACAGGCGAATGTATTTTTAGGTATTCTTCAACAGCTTCGTGTATGGTATAATCTTTTACTTCAACGTCTTTAACATTTGCCATTCTACACAAATTATCTATTGGGTCGCCAGGACGGACACATGCTGAAATGGTGTAATATTCATCATCTTGCATTTCTTCTCCTTTTATAATTATTGAAGATATGCGTTGACCTCTTTCATTCTGACTGTTAAATTTTACATTCATTCCAGAAAAACGTACTAGCCAGCCACCAAAACGTTCGGTTGGATCTTGAGAAAAGGCGTTATGCATTTCTTTTTCTAACCAATCTTTAATTTGTTTACCAGTTGCTTTTCCTGTTTTTACAGGTTCATTAACAGGCATTAAATTCCACAAATTAGCTCTTGTAATAGGAGCAGGTTTTCCATCTTTTGGCACAATAGGATTTCCAAATCTAAAACCATTAGAAATTGAAATGTCTGCACCAGTTTTCCAACGAGCAGCATCTGTTATCATGTTGTCCATTGGATTTTCAACCGTTAAATATCTGTAAATTGGTGTGTTTGTATAACCAATAATAGTTTCTAAATGGTCTTTGTAAGGTGCTTTAGCCTCGTCAACAAGCGCTTGAATACTTTCATCTGCTGGATAAACTTCTGGGTCTACATCAATAAGGTCATAATCATCTCTAACCAATTTGCCATCTACAAAATGCAAAGTTAACTTTCCAACAAACGAACCAAAAGCACCAGGTTCTGTTACTTTAGCATATTTACCCTGAATCATTTCACGAACTCGTTCATGCGTATCGTTACCAAGAATATAATCGGCATTTTCGGCAATTGGATTGCTGGCCAATTCCACTTGTTTAAAAATACCAATATGTGTGACCAAGAAAAGCACGTCTATTTTTTCTTTTACTTTAATATTGTCCACCATTTTTTTTAGCTTGTCATCTAGTCCACTAAAACCAATGCCTTTACTAAAAATAGGATTTTGCCTAACCGGAACGTCTGGGTCGTTAATACCTATAAATCCTAAACGTATACCTTCAATTTCCTTTACAGAATAAGCCGGAAATAATGGGTTTTTATCTTTGTCGTCATCAAACATGTTTTGGACGATAACGTCGGTTTCGTAACCCTTCATAATTTCCATCATCATATTCTTGCCATAAACAACTTCCCAATTGCCAGGAATTATAACATCAAAACCCATATTTTTAATCACATCTTGCATTACTTTACCGTCCGATAAAGCAGCATAGCCACTTCCTTGTATTAAATCGCCACCATCTACAATTATGGTTTTATTTGGGTTTGCCTCACGTTCTTTATCAAAAAGTGTTTTTATATTGGCGAGTCCACCACGATCTTTGAAGACTATTTTTTCGTCTTCCCAAAACAATTCGGGATGTGTGTCTAATTGTCCGTGAATATCAGCAGTTTGAAGTATGGTAATGCTTAAAGTGTCATTAACCGTTTTGTTGACTGATTGTTCTGAAGCTGTTTTATTTTTACAAGAAACTGATATAAGAGTTAATCCGATTAATGTTAAAACTGCGAAGCTATTGTTTATATATTTTTTCATAATTATAATGTAATGCTTTTATATCCTTTTTTCTGAAGTTGTAAATTATAAAGAATGCCGTTTTCAACTATTTTCATGTTCTTAGGAACCTGAGTTCTTTCAACTTTAAACTTATTTAGCGAAAATCCACAGGCAATAATTTCTATGCCAGTTTCTTTAGCTTTTTTTATAAAATTATTTATCTTTTCAGGATTGGTAATATCGCCAATTTCTTGTCCGCAAATAATCACTTCAAAATTACCGAAATTTTCGCCATCTTCAGTTTTTAGTGCTTCTGCAGCAAGAATAATTGGTTGTAGTTGAGGTACTTTTTTAGTTAGGACTACATAATTGTTCTTGTCATTATTTATTTGTTGTGCTTTTATTTCAGTAATGCTAAACAGCGTTAACAAAACAAATATGGAATTAAATAGGTATGTTTTCATTTTTATTTATTTTAAAGGTTTATTGATGTCGTTCATTATAAAGAATAGAAGTCCACCTAAAATTGCGATGTTTTTAAATAGTGGTCCAAGCGTTGTTATTTGCCCTACTTGAATTGTTAGTGTTATAGGTATTAAAACAGCCATCAAGACTATTGCTGCCCATTTGGTTTTATATCCTATAAGAAACAGGAAGCCAGCCACAATCATTACTTTTCCAGAGGCAATAACAAGCCATTGCAGAACGCCAAACAAATGGGCGATACTCGTAAGGTTTGATTGTTCAATTCGCTGTGCTGTTTTCTCTACATGGACTAAGTGGTTAAAACCCGCCACTAGAAATATTCCACTTATCATAACACGCAATAGCTGTATGGAACGACGGCTAATTAATATTTTTGTCGTCATTGAAAATGATTTTTGAAAGTTTGATTTTGTGCGATGCCTATCCCTAATAGTTCCGTTTTATGTGTTTTTTGGACGTAAAAAATCACTTCGAAAGCACCGACTTTAATTTGTTTTAAAAAGGGGAGTTTGGAAGTTTAAGCCAAGCGAGGTGGAGGAGAATCGTTATCTAAATAACGATAGCTTAAATTTGAAGGTACGTGTTCGTTCAAAACCGTGATAGATTTTAAAATATTTGTTTCCCAAGTAAACAAATCAAATTGAAACTGTGATGTGCAAAAACCACTTAATATGATTTCTTGCGAAGTAGATAGATCAATCTGAGAAAAATCTGTTGTTTTCTTTGTCTGTTTTGAAGAATTTTTATTCTTACAATTCTGTTTTACAAAAGATATGTTATTTCCGCTGAACAAAACGTTTAACCCATTTGCATCTATGGCTACAAATTTCGCCAAAAAGATAAATGTAAGTAATGCCGCTATGTAAGTTTTAGTTTTCACGATTATACAAAAATATCATAAATGATAAACCTTCTTTGTAACATTTGTTACCTACATGAGTTAAATTGATGTTAATTAAAATCAGGGAATAAATTATAAGAAACTTTCTTGACTAGAGCATAAATTAAATAATTTTAAATATTTAGAAAACAAAATATATCAACGTTACTAATGTTACACATAGAGCTTAATTTATTGCCTAATTTTGCAGGATACCTTAGTTTTAAAAAATTCTTTTCTGAATGGAAGACATGATATTTTACGATAGACTGCAATTTGCATTTACTATCACATTCCACTACATTTTTCCACAATTAACCATGGGATTATCTTTAATGATTGTCTATTTTAAATGGAAGTTCCTTCGAACTAAAATTGAAAAATACAATAACGCAGCAAAGTTTTTTATGAAAATTTTTGCCATTAATTTTACAATGGGAGTGGTAACGGGAATCCCAATGGAATTTCAATTCGGCACCAATTGGGCAAAGTTTTCTGAGTTAACGGGAAGTATTATTGGACAGACCTTGGCTATGGAGGGCATGTTTTCATTCTTTTTAGAGTCCTCTTTTTTAGCCTTATTTATTTTTGGAGAAAAACTGATGGGACAAAAGCTTCATTTCTTAACTGGCTTTTTAGTATTTTTAGGTTCCTGGGCAAGTGGTTGGTTTATTTTAGCAACCAATGCTTGGATGCAAAATCCTGTAGGTTATGAAATTTTAGAAAATGGAAAATTTGTATTGAATAATTTTTCAGAACTATTTACAAACCCTTGGCTACTTCCAGCCTTTTTACATAATCAAATGGGTTCTGTTGTAACTTCAGCTTTTGTTATGGCAAGTATTGGTGCCTTTTATATTTTAAGAAATAAACATTCTGAATATGGCAGGTTATTTTTAAAAACAGGTGTTGTTTTTGGATTAGTTTCTAGTGTTTTAGTTGCTTTTCCTACAGGAGATTGGAACGCAAAAAATGTTGCAAAATATCAACCAGGAACGTTTGCAGCTATGGAAGGTATTTTTGAAACAGAAGAAGCTGGAGCCGAAATTGTGCTTATTGGTCAACCGAATATGGTAGATAAAAAACTTGATAATAAAATTGCAGTTCCTAATATTTTAAGTTTTTTAACCTACCAAGAATGGGATAAACAAATTCCCGGAATGGACCAATTTGAGGAGGATGAATTGCCAGACAATGTTCCCGCATTATATTATGCTTATCATATTATGGTTGGTTTGGGTACCATATTTATAGGCGTTATGGCATTAGCACTTTTCTTTTTGTGGCGAAAAAGATTATACAACATGAAGCCATTACTCTGGACGATTATGTTTTTAGTACCATTTCCTTATATCGCGAACATTACAGGTTGGTATACTGCAGAATTGGGAAGACAACCGTATTTGGTTTACGGCTTGTTAAGGACTAGCGATGGTATTTCACCTACGGTTTCTTCTGGTAATACACTATTTACTTTACTCGGTTTTGTTGGTTTATATATGCTTCTAGGCTTGTTGTTTTTAGTCTTAGTCGGTAAAACTATCAACCAGGGCCCAATATCTCAAAAACATTAATTATGGAAATATTTTGGTACATAGCAATAGCTGTTGTTTTAACGGTGTTTTTTATTTTAGATGGGTATGATTTTGGAGCAGGAATCATTCACTTGTTTTTTGCTAAGGAAGAAAAGGACAAAGAAGTCATTACTAAATCTGCAGGCTTATTTTGGGATTCTAATGAGGTTTGGTTAGTGGCAGCAGGAGGTATGCTTTTTATGGCTTTTCCAACGTTTTATGCATCCGTATTCAGTGGTTTTTATTTACCATTAATAATTGTGTTGTGGTTAATTATTTTTAGGGCTATTGGATTAGAGTTTAGAGGACAATTCAAATATCAAATGTGGAAAGATATTTGGGATGCTTCTTTTGGGGTTTCCAGTTTATTATTAGCCCTGTTTTTTGGTATTGCCTTAGGTAATATAGTAAGAGGTGTAAATTTAGGAAGCGTAGAAAATGGAGTTTCTGCTCACGAAGGGCATTATTTTTTCTTACCATTATGGGATAGTAGTTTTAGTCCTTTAACAGACCATCCAGGCGTTATAGATTGGTTTACAATTATAATAGGATTAATATCAGTTGTTACATTAGCAATTCATGGTGCCAATTGGGTGATTTTAAAAACCAATTCATCAATAAACAACAAACTTAAAAGTGTTATTTTTAAATTAAATATTGCATTGGCAATGCTTACCGTTTTCTCTTTAATTGTATGGCAAATGGTCAACCCTGATTCCTTAGATAATTTTATTCAAAAGCCTTATTTAATGATATTTCCTGTCATTTATTTAACAGGGTTAATTGGCTTATTTTTTATCAAAAAAATCAAAAAAGACAGTCATGCTTTTGTATTGTCAACCTTGTTAATTGTTGGTGGAATTACATCCTCATTAGCTTCTTTGTTTCCTGTAATATTGCCATCTGTTAATGATACTCATGAACATTTATCCATTTACAACACCGCTGCACCAGAATATGGTTTGTCTGTTGCGTTATCTTGGGGAATTATTGGTTTTATCCTAATTTTTATTTATATGATTGTTCAAAAAAGATTGATGGGAGGTAAGATTGATAATATGGACTATGGACATTAGTAAAAAGTTAGTATTATGACCGGAACATTAATTTCATTATTAAGTATTCTCACAGGAATAATTGCAGCAAACCTTTTGGGTTATTTAAAGAAGAAATACTCTTTTGGTGTTATAGGAAATACCTTAATTGGTGTTTTTGGAAGTATTTTGTTAATTAAGTCTTTCGGTAGATTAGGTTTTGATCCTTGGTCTATAATGAATAATGGAGATTTTGATGGATTTCAGTTGGCAATTAATCTTTTAGTGTCTGCAATTGGTGGAGCTTTTGGTTTGGTATTCGCTAAATGGCTAATTAATAAATTAAACTCAAAAGATTAACTTTTAACAATTTATTTCTTATGTAACTTAAGTTACTGTGCGGCAGTTAAAAGGAGCCTATCTTTAATAAAAATTAAAGTCATGGCTAGAATAGTTGTTTTAGGTGCTGGTATCTCAGGTCACGTTGCTGCATCTCATTTAAGAAGAAAACTCTCTAAAGAACACGAAGTGGTCGTGGTGTCACCAAACAGTAATTACCAATGGATACCTTCGAATATTTGGGTGGGAATTGGTAGAATGAAATCTAAGCAAATTCTTTTTCCTTTAGCTCCTTTATATAAAAAGAAACATATTGATTTTAAACAAGCTAAAGCAATGACCTTTCATCCGGAAGGTGATCAAACTGAAAACAAACCTTATGTTTTGGTTGAGTATGTTGTGGGTGATAAAAAAGGCCAGCAAGAAAAAGTAACTTACGACTATTTGATAAATGGTACAGGACCCAAATTAAATTTTGAAGCAACTGAGGGATTAATTCCTGGACAAAACAAAGCCTATTCGGTTTGTACCTACACCCATGCAGAACATGCCTGGGAAAACTTGGAAGCGTTGATTAAAGAAATGAAGCAGGGTAAAAAGGCTAAGATTCTTATTGGAACGGGTCATGCTAAATCCACTTGTCAAGGGGCAGCTTTCGAGTATATATTAAATGTAGAACAAGAGTTGCGCAAACACAAAGTCCGTGATATGGCAGAGATTACGTGGATTTCTAATGAATATCAACTAGGAGATTTTGGAATGGACGGCATGCTTTTAAGCTATAAAGGGATGACTATGAAGTCTCATGAAATGATAGAAATGGTTTTTGAAGACAGAGGGATTAAATGGATTCTTGGTTCGGCAGTTAATAAAATAGAAGACGGATTGGCTCATTACGAAAACTTAGACGGCGAATTTAAAACAGAAACTTACGATTTTGCCATGCTTATTCCGTCGTTTTCAGGTCATGGTTTTAAAGCATACGACAAAAACGATCAGGATATTACAGAAAAACTCTTTAAAGGTTTTATGATTGTCGATGCAGATTATACACCAAGACCTTACGAAGAATGGTCTGTTCAGGATTGGCCAGAAACGTATCAGAATCCTTCATACAATAATATTTTTGCTCCAGGAATTGCTTTTGCACCTCCACATGCTATTTCTAAACCTAGAAAAAGTAAAAATGGAACAGATATTACTCCAGCGCCACCTAGAACAGGAATGCCATCAGGAATTACAGCTAAAATTGTAGCCGATAATATTATAGATAGTATTAAAAACGGTAAAGAATCCTTAAGTCATAAAGGGTCTATGGGAAATATGGGAGCCGCTTGTATTGCTTCGGCAGGTTATGGATTGACTTCAGGAAGCGGTGTAAGTATTACAACTTTTCCAATTGTTCCAGATTATAATAAGTACCCAAAAACTCAAGGAAGACAATTAGGTAAAACCTTTGGCGAAATTGGTTTGGCAGGACATTGGTTAAAACTAACCCTACATTACGCTTTTATTTATAAAGCTAAAATGAAACCATTCTGGTGGTTGCTACCTGAGTAGGTAATGGGTAGTAGTAGGTAGTAGGTAGTAGGAAGTAGGAAGTAGGTAGTGAAAAAAACTTAAATAGAAACAACATGACAGAACGTATTTCAAAATATCAACGCTTTAAGATGATGAATCCCATTATCCAGTTCTTCAAATACATATACTTGAGTATAAAGGTTTTAGTAATTGTAGCTGGAGGACATGGAGGCACAAGACAGGTAAACTGATAACCATATTATCAGTGATTTTTGGTTGGTTGAAAGGCATTCTTACGAGTGCCTTTCTCTTTGGTAACCTATGTTACTTTGCAATAGCCTTTATAATCTTAAATTTGCATTAATAAACAATTTGATACATGAAAAAACAGATATATATATTCAGCATTGGATTTTTACTCGCATCGGTTGCCATACAAGCGCAACAAGTGTTGCCAATAACTAAAGCTGAAGTATTAGCTAAAGTTTCAGATGAAAACAGAGCTATTAAAATTTCTGAACAAGAATACTTAGAAGCAAAAGCAGACTATAAACAAACCAATGGGGTGTTTTTACCTAATATTACAGCGTCGCATACAGGGATGGCTACAACAAATCCTTTAATGGCTTTTGGTTCTAAACTAAATCAAGAGATTTTAACAGCCTCAGATTTTAATCCAGATTTATTAAACAATCCTGGCCAGGTAGAAAATTTTGCCACTCGTTTTGAAATTCAGCAACCATTAATCAATATGGATGGCATTTATCAACGTAAGGCTGCAAAATCAAAAATGGAAGCTCAGGCTTTAAAAATTGAACGCACATCAGACTACTATGCTTTTGAAGTAGAAAAGGCCTATATGCAATTACAATTGGCTTATAAAGGCGTTGATGTACTTGAAAAAGCTTTAGAGACTGCAAATGCAAATAAGAAATTGGCAGATAATAGTTTTAAGCAGGGATATCTGCAAAGAGCAGATGTATTATCGGTTGAGGTTCGTGTAAACGAAGTTAAAAATCAGTTACAATCTGCTAAGAGTAATGTGGAAAATGCCTCCAATTATTTATCGTTTCTAATGAGTGAGTCTAGCGATGTTATTTATAAGCCATCAGATAGTTTACAAATTGCACGTTTCAGCGCTTTAAATTCGGAAACAATTTCAGAAGAACGTTCAGATATTAAAGCAATGAAATTAGCTTCCAAAGCTTATGAAACTATGAACAAAGCAGATAATATGTCGTTTTTACCAAGACTAAATGCTTTTGGAAGTTATGAATTATACGATGATCAAATTTTTCAGGGAGATGCCAATGGCTATATTTTTGGAGCCCAATTAAGCTGGACTATTTTAGATGGAACCAAACGTTTTGGAAAAGCACAAAAAAGTAAAGCGGAGTTTGAAAAATCTAAATTACAATACGATCAGTATGTTTCTCAAAACCAATTAGAGTTGAATAAAGCAAGACGTATGCTAACAGATGCAGAAAATAGGTTGAATTTAACGAAACTGGCTTTAGAGCAATCTGAAGAATCATTTAGAATTAGAACCAACAGATATGAAGAAGGTTTAGAGAAAACAACCGATTTGTTATTGTCTGAAACTCAATATTCACAAAAACAATTGGAGTATTATCAAACTATTTTCGAATATAATTATGCGCAAGCGTATCTACAATTTTTGACTAAAAACTAATTAACAAACTAAAAACTTACTTTTCAAGGAAAGGATATAAATACGAAATCAATGAAAAAATATACGTACATAGTAACAATAATAGCAGCATCACTCTTTATGGCAAGCTGTGGAGGTGAAGACAAAAAGGTAGCCGTAGATAATTCTCCTGCAATTAAGGTAGAAGTGAGCCAGGTTGCCGAGGCAAACAATAATCCATTTTTAGCTGTTAGTGGTACAATTCAATCTGTTAATAGTGCTGATTTAAGCACTAGAATGATGGGATATGTAACTAAAGTGCATGTAAATGTTGGCGATAAAGTAACTAAAGGACAATTATTAGTTGCTATTAACAACACCGATTTACAAGCAAAACGTGCTCAGGTAGATGCAGGAATAACAGAAGCTACTGCTGCTTTTAACAATGCACAAAAGGACTATAAACGTTTTGAAAGTTTGTTTGCAAGTAATTCTGCTTCACAAAAAGAGTTAGATGATATCATAGCTAATTTTGAAATGGCAAAAGCGCGTTTAGAAGCAGCCAAACAAATGAAAAACGAAGTGAATGCACAATTTGCATATTCTAATATTACAGCGCCATTTGCTGGAGTTGTTACCTCTAAAAATGTGAAAGAAGGAGATATGGCAAATCCAGGACAACCATTAATTTCAGTAGAATCTCCAGGGGATTTTGAAGTTATGGCAATGGTTCCAGAAACTGAAATTTCTCAAATTAAGAATGATATTGAAGTTACTGTTTTGGTTAAGTCGATCAATCAAACTTTAAAAGGAAAAGTGACTGAAGTAAGTAGTTCAGCAAAGAATACCGGAGGACAGTATTTGGTGAAAATAGCTTTGGATAAAACGGATGCTAACATTTTATCAGGCATGTTTGTAACGGTTCAATTTCCTATAGAGAAAAAATCAACTACCAATATTGTTTTAATCCCTACAGATGCTATTATAACTAATGGTCAGCTATCAGGTGTTTACACAGTTAGTCAGAGTAATACAGCTTTATTGCGTTGGTTGCGATTAGGTAGAACCTATGGCAATCAGGTTGAGGTTTTATCTGGCTTATCGGCAGATGAAGCTTATATCGTCTCAGCCGAAGGAAAATTGTTTAACGGAGCAAAAATAAGTGTTCAGTAAAACAAAGTTGTTTTTAGTTTGAGATAATATTTCAAACAATAAAATAAGTATTAATTAAAAAACCACCCATTAAAGTTCTATCATTTGGGACTAAGGGGCAAATATATGAAAGAAGGTATCGCAGGGAAAATCGCAAAAATCTTTATACAGTCTAAGCTTACAGTGCTTTTAATGATTGTATTTATGGTTGTTGGTGTGTACAGTTCATTTTTAATTCCACGAGAAGAAGAACCACAAATTGATGTGCCAATGGCAGATATTTTTGTTGGGTATCCAGGAGCAAGTCCTACAGAAGTGGAATCTCGTGTTATCAAACCTTTAGAGAAATTAATCTCTAATATTAAAGGAGTAGAGTATGTGTATTCTACTTCTATGAAGGAACAAGGCATGGTCATTGTTCAATTTTATGTAGGTGAAGATATTGAGCGTTCATTTGTAAAACTGTACAACGAAATCAATAAGCACATGGATCAAATGCCTCAAGGGGTTACGTTTCCATTAGTAAAAACACGTGCAATTGACGATGTACCCATGTTGGGGCTCACCTTGTGGAGTGAAAATTACGACGATTACCAATTAGGCCAAATGGCTGAAGAGTTAGAAAACGAAATTAAAAAAGTGAATGATGTGTCTATGACGCATAAAATTGGAGGCAGAGACCGCCAATTGCGTGTGGTTTTAGATAAAGATAAATTGGCTGCATCTGGTTTGGATTTCCTATCGGTTTCTGAAATGATTAAAGCTAATAACAGTCAGTTAAGCTCTGGAAGTTTTGATAAGAACGATACCGAATTCCTTGTAAACACTGGAAAGTTTTTAGAAACAGTTACAGATGTTGAGAATCTGGTAGTGGGTGTACATAAAAATCAGCCTATCTATTTAAAACAAGTAGCAACTATTCTTGATGGTCCGGAAGTTCCACAAAACTATGTGAGTTTAGGATTTGGAAAAGGAAGTGTAAAATCGGCTGATTATAAATCGGAGTATCCTGCTGTAACTATCTCTGTTGCAAAACGGAAAGGTGCCGATGCCATGAAAATTTCGGAAGTGATTATAGATAAAGTGGAACATTTACGTAGCTCTTTAATTCCAGACGATGTACATGTAGAAATAACCAGAAACTATGGAGAAACAGCATCTCATAAGGTTTCAGAGTTATTGTGGCATTTAATTGGTTCTATCTTTGCTGTAACACTTGTTGTTATGCTAGCCATGGGTTGGCGAGGTGGTTTGGTTGTGTTTTTATCCGTGCCAATTACTTTTGCCCTGACCTTGTTGAGCTATTATATGATGGATTATACGCTAAACCGAATTACTTTATTCGCATTGGTATTTGTAACAGGTATTGTAGTTGACGACTCCATTATTATTGCCGAAAATATGCATAGGCATTTTAAAATGAAACGCTTGCCTTTTAAACAGGCTGCTTTATATGCTATTAACGAAGTTGGAAACCCAACTATTTTAGCAACATTTACGGTTATTGCTTCAGTATTACCAATGGCTTTCGTGTCTGGTTTAATGGGACCTTATATGGCTCCAATGCCGATTGGTGCATCCATTGCAATGATTCTTTCGTTATTTGTAGCCTTAACTATAACACCATATTTAGGATATATTTTCTTAAGAGAAAAAGATAAAAAGGGACAGCCTGAAAAAGTTGAAAAACCCTTAGAGGAGACGTTTATCTATCGTGTTTACAATAAGTTTGAACGTCCATTAATGGAAAATAAAACAAAACGTTGGGTGTTTTTAGGAGGAACTTTTGCCATCTTAATGGGAACAATGTCATTGTTTTTCACCAATTCGGTTGCCGTAAAAATGCTGCCTTTCGATAATAAAAATGAATTTCAAGTTGTGATAGATATGCCGGAAGGCACCACCTTAGAGCGAACAGGGGTAGTAGCGCAAGAAATTGCTCAATACTTAACTACGCGTCCAGAAGTGGTCAACTATCAGAATTATGTGGGGACTTCAGCACCTATTACTTTTAATGGATTGGTTCGTCATTACGATTTACGTGGAGGAAGCAATATGGCAGATATTCAAGTAAATTTAATAGGTAAGGGAGAGCGTTCTGCTCAAAGCCATGATATTGCTAAATTATTACGTCTGGATATTCAAAAGATTGCAGCCAAATACAATGCCAACGTAAAATTAGTTGAGGTGCCACCAGGACCTCCGGTATTATCGACCATTGTTGCAGAAGTGTATGGCCCAGATTATAATGAGCAGATTAAGATTGCAGATCAAATTCAAAACATTCTTAGGCATACAGACGATGTGGTGGATATTGATTGGATGGTTGAAGACGACCAAACAGAATATCAATTCGAAATTAATAAGGAGAAAGCTATGCTTTATGGTGTTGCACCACAGCAAATTGCTTATACCATGAATATGGCCTTATCCAATAGAGCTATCACCACTTTATATGATGAAAATGCGAGTAATCAGGTAGGTTTGGTATTGGCTTTAGATGAAAAGGAAAAATCAACGCTTACAGATATTTCGCAGTTAAAAGTGAAATCTAAGCAAGGCAATATGGTACCAATTGCAGATCTGGTAACTATAAATGAAACAACAAGCGCAAAAAGTATTTATAGAAAAAACCAAAAACGTGTGGTTTATGTTTTGGCTGATATGGCTGGAGAATTAGAAAGTCCTGCCTATGCTATTTTGGGCATGGAGGAGAAATTAAAAGACATTCCTTTGCCACAAGGCTATGAATTGAATGAATTGTATTTAGGACAACCAGATTTTGAAGATGATTATACGGTAAAATGGGATGGCGAATGGCAAATTACACTTGAAGTATTTAGAGATTTAGGAATCGCCTTTTTAGGTGCTATTATTCTAATCTACATCTTAATTGTAGGTTGGTTCCAAAACTTTAAAGCTCCAATTGTTATGATGGTAGCTATACCATTATCCTTAATAGGAATTATTTTAGGTCACTGGATTATGGGCGCCTTCTTTACCGCAACATCATTTATTGGTATGATTGCTTTGGCAGGAATTATGGTTCGAAACTCGGTGTTATTAATTGACTTTATAAATCTTCGTACAGCCGAAGGGGTGCCTCTTAAGCAAGCAGCTATTGAAGCCGGAGCCGTTAGAACAACCCCTATTTTATTAACAGCAGGAACGGTTGTTATTGGAGCTTTCGTGATTTTATTCGATCCAATCTTCCAGGGATTAGCTATTTCGTTAATGGGGGGTACTATTGTTTCAACCGTATTAACCTTGTTGGTTGTGCCATTGGTGTATTATATGATTGAAAAGAAGAATTATAAATAAAAGATAGCATATGAAATTAGTTATAGTTACCTCAGTCGAAGAATTTCAAAAAGATATTTTGAGACTTTTTAAAGATGCCGATATCCATAATTTTAGTAGTTCGGAAATTGATGGGTACAAAAACGGATCTTCCTTATTAATGGCTACCAGCTGGTTTCCAAGTGTGAAAGGAGGAAATGAATCCAGCTTATTCTTCTCGTTTACAGAAGATGAAAAGATTGATACTTTATTCAGTTTAATAAAAGAGTTTAATTCAAATGTAGAAACTAATAACGCTGTAAGAGCAGTTGTGGTTCCAATTGAAAGACATGTATAAATTTAAAAATTAGAAAAAATGTTAAATACGTATTTTAGAGTGATAGTAGGTACCATGGTACTTTTAAGTGTTGTTTTAACTGTTTACGTAAATCCAAATTGGATGTGGTTTACAGTATTTATTGGAGTGAATTTAATCCAATCGGCCTTTACAAAATGGTGTTTATTGGAAACGATTCTCATAAAGTTGGGTATAAAAAAAGGTGAAGCTAGTTGTTCTGTTAAATAATTGAAACTGTCTCATTAAAAAGTGTAACATTTTTAATGATTGTGCGTCATATTAATACATCAATCATTCAAAATTACACCATCATGAGAAAAGACAATCAGTTAATAGTTATCACACATTTAAGTCAGTTATTGACTTTTGTTACAGGATTTGGAGGCCTTATCGTTCCTCTTATTTTATGGGCTACACAGAAAGACAAAGTGCTTGAAATGGACGAACAAGGAAAACGAATTATTAACTTTCAGTTAAGCATGCTTATCTATGCTATTATTTGTATTCCTGCCATTATATTATTAGGATTAGGCATTATAGGTTTGATTGTTATTGGTTTTATTTCATTAATATTTCCAATAATTAATGCTATTAAAGCCAACAATGGCGAATCTCCATCATACCCTTTATCTTTTAATTTTATTAGTTAGAAATTTATAAATAAAGGCTATCAAAAAATGCTCACTGAAAAGTGGGCATTTTTGTTTTTAAGTGTATAGACTTAAAGCAAGGTCTTATATACATCCAGCTCCATAATTTATTCTTTTTTATAAAGATATAATTTTTATTTCAAGCGCTTTAAGTGTGTGTGTCTCGGGTTATATATTTAAAAAACTATTCTGTAAAATATTCAAATTCAAAAAATAATCGATTGTATTTTATGTATTTGGAGTATGACAAGTTAATATTTTTGTTTTCTTTGTAATAAAAAGTTTTACTTTAAGATGGTTATTTCTTTATTAATAGGAAGTTTTATTATTATAATAAGCGTGCTTGTTCAAGCATATGGAAATGTCCTCTGGTTAAAAAAAATACTTGCATCTAAAAACTTTCAAACGTCTAATTCTATATCCCGACCTTTACGTTTATTGACTTATTCGTTTATTTTTTTCTCAATAATTCATTTTATACAAACAGGTTTCTGGGCCGTAGCTTACATGCTTATTCCAGAAATAACCGGTGTTTTTTCCAGTGCTTCAGAAGCATGGTATTTTTCTATGGTTACTTTTACTTCTTTGGGTTATGGCGATTTGACTTTAACTGACGATTGGCGTTTACTCTCAGGCATTGAAGCTATTAACGGCATTATGTTAATTGGATGGTCTACAGCCATGATGTTTTCCTTAATTCAGCAAATTTATAAAAGTCAAAATCCAAATTAATGAAATCAAAAAAGGCTTCAGCAAAAAAAATCAGCATCTTAGTAATTGTTTTAACTTTTATTATCATGTTGTTTAATGTGCTTTCAAGTAGATTTACACCTTCCACCAATCAAACACGAGTTCATGGATTAAACTTGTCATTAGCTCCAATGGTTAGCGGTTATATAACCAGAGTAGATGTTAGTTTACATTCTCAGGTTAAGGAAGGAGATACTTTATTTATTATAGATAGAAAGCCATATGAAATTGCTGTAACTCAAGCTGAAATTAATTTAGAGAATGTTATTCAAAATTTAACGGCAGGACTATCAGGTTTAAAAGCTGCAACCGCACAACTAAATAGTGCTCGTGTGAAATTGGATCGGGCTAAAAAGAACTGGGAACGTACCCAGCGTGTTATGGCTCAAAATGAAGGTGCTTTATCTGAAGCTGATAGAGACCGATCAGAATCTTCTTATCTAACAGCTATTGAACATGTAGCTACTGCCAAGGCAAATCTTGAAGGACAAAAAACGGCTTTGGGACCAACAGATGCTAAAAACCCCTTAGTAAAAGCAGCCATAAACCAACTAGAAAAAGCTAATTGGGATTTAGAACATACTGTTATTACTGCACCATCAGATGGAGTTATTGAAAGTTTTAACGTAGAAACAGGTTATTTTGCATCTGCAGGACATGCAATAGCCTCTTTAATTTCAAATAAAACCATATGGATCCAAGCCAATTTTACTGAAAATAATCTAACCCATTTAAAAGTAAATGATGAGGCTGGAATCACTTTCGATATAGACGCAGGAGAGGTTTATAAAGCCAAAGTTACTAGCATTGCTTATGGTGTAAAAACACAAAATACGAATGCGGGCGACTTGCCAACTGTAAGAAGTCAACAAGGCTGGCTACGCGAACAGCAAAGGTTTCCAGTTATTATAGCATTGGAAGATCAGGTAGTTTATAAAAAGTTAAGGCAAGGTAGTCAAGCTAATGTAGTGGTTTATACAGGAGATAGCTTTGTTTTAAACACCTTGGCAAAATTTAAAATTTGGCTAACTTCAAAATTCTCTTATGTTAGATAAGGCAGAATTAAATATTAAAACGCCTCAACAAACAAGAGCTATTCTTAGATGCTTACTGGGTGTTGTTTCTGCTTTGCTTATTGCTACTTTAAACAACATATTGTTGCCTCAAATTTCAGCTATTTTTGCTTTAATGCTTTTAGATCAAGGTAAGACGGCAATCGGTATTAAGAAATCCCTGATAGCTATTATTGGTTTATACTTTCTTGGATTATTTGGCTTACTGTTAGGTGGTTTTGTTCAAGATTATGCTATTGTAACCATTTTGATATTAGGACTTGTTATTTTTTGGTCCTTTAAGCTTATTCAAATTCCAGAACCTGTTAGACTCTTGTTTTTAATGCTTACGCTTTTGTTACCTTTTTTAAGTTTAACCGCAGAACCTTTGGGCGATCTTATTTTAATAGATATGATAATTAATTTAGCCATTGCGTTAGGCGTAGCTCAATTAGCATTTGTGTTTTTTCCTGAAAACATAAATACTCATAACCCTGCTCAAGATAAAAAGGACGAGGATACCAAATACAATTTAAATAAAGTAGCTATTAACGGGCTCTTAGTTTTAATGCCTGCTGTATTGTATTTTTATTTGTTTAAACCTAATGCTCTTGTTTTAACCTTTGTATTTATTATTGTTCTAGGTTTAGATCCCATGATTTATAAATCTAAAAAAGGATTTGTGTTAATTTTAGCCAATATATTTGGTGGTGTCTGTGGTATCATTGCTTATAATTTACTGACTATAACACCAACTTTATTTTTCTATACGTTTTTAATTTTTGCTATAGGTTTGTACTTTACTTATAATATTTTTTCAGATAAAAAAACGGTTCCAATTTACGCTATAGCATTTCGTACTTTTTTTCTTGTAATGGGTGTTATTTCTACTTCAGATACGTCTGCTGGAACAACTATTGTTGAGCGTTTGTTTGGAATTGGCTTAGCCGTTTTATACGTAGTTTTAGCTTATAAAATTATCACTTATTTTAATAATCCAAGAATTTATAAGAATGAATTGGTATAGATTATTTTATCTAAGTGTGGTGTTATTCTCTATGTTCTTTTATGGATGTAAAGTTCAAAAGGATTATATAGCACCAGAAACTGAAAACCCAACATCATTTTCAACACAAACTACAGATTCATTGAGCCTGGCAGATACAGAATGGTGGGAATTTTTTAACGACCCAGTGCTTACTGAGTTAATTTCAGAAGGATTAAATAGCAATTTACCTCTTCAAAATATCATTATTGGTATCAAGCAGTCTCAGTTACAATTAGACATTGCTAAAGCCCAATTGTATCCTGAAGTAAATTATGGTTTATCTGCAGAAACATCGAAAACCTCTTTATTACCTTCGTTTAGAAACTCTATTACAGCGGTTGGACAAGTATCTTATACTTTAGATGTTTGGGGACGAATTGCCAATCAAAACGAAGCTGCATTGCAGGCATATTTAGCGACAGAAATGGCTGTGTTTGAAGTTAAAGCAACCATGGTGTCTCAAATAGCAGAATTGTATTTTACACTCAGGGATATAGATAACAAAATCTATGTTTCGGAGCAAATGGAGGCTTCCATGGAAAAATATAAAGCGATTATTGATGCACGTTACGACGGTGGTTTTATTTCAAAAGTAGATGTTAATCAAATAAGTATCAGTTTGAAGGATGTGCAGGTAACCATGCAAACCTTATATAGATCCAGAAAGCAAGTAGAAAATGCCATTAGTACGGTTTTGGGAAGTTTGCCAAAAGATATTCCAAGAGGAAAAAAACTGGAAGACCAAGTGTTTTCTTCCGAATTACCAGTTGGTGTTCCAGCCGGATTATTAAGACGTCGTCCATCTATTCTAAAATCGGAATTACAATTGAAAGCCCAATTAGCTCAATTGGGAGCCACGGAAACATTTAAATACCCAAACTTTCAAATTGATTTTAATTTGGGTGCTCAGCTATTAGATCCGTCTGCTGTTTTTGGAAATTTAGTAGGAAGTATGTTTGGTCCTGTTTTTAATGGCAATAAAATAAATAATACTATTGCTATAGAAGAAGAGCAGTATCATAGAATGGTATTGGATTATAAGCAAGCTTATTTAATAGCCTTTCAAGAAGTTGAAGATGCGCTTATAGCTATAGAAACCTATAAAGAAGAAGTCGTAATACGTTCACACCAATTAGAATTAGCCGAAGAAGCCTATAATCTGGCTTGGGTACGTTATAACGAAGGAGCCACTTCTTTTTTAGAATTTTTAAATGTTCAAACCACTTTTTTTACTGTTCAATTAACTGCTTCCGAAAGTTATAAGTCACAATTACAATCCGTTGTAAAATTATACTTAGCTTTAGGGGGTGGATGGAATCAAACAAACTAATCAAACCAAAACATTATGAAAGCATTTACAATTACAGAATTTATCAGACTAATAGTTCTCTCATTATTAATTCTTTGGGGCTTTTTTCTTTTAAAACCTTTTATTGGAGTTTTTACCTGGGGAATAATTTTAGCAGTAGCCTTATTTCCACTATTTCAAAAACTTCATAAGGTATTTGGAGAAAAGCATAAAAAGAAAGCTACTTTTATTTTTACCATAGTTGCCGTGGCCTTGTTAGTTGTGCCAACCTATATGATGGTGGATTCTTTATTTTCTAATTTAAAAGACACTTTTTCAGCTATTCAAAATAACGAATTAAAAATAACGCCTCCAACTGAAAAAGTCAAGGACTGGCCTGTTATAGGAGAACGCGTATATGACAATTGGAACGCGCTTTCTGAGAATTCAAAAAACTATGCCATCGAACATAAAGATTACTTATTGGACAAAGGGAGTAATGCATTTAAAAAATTTACGGGTCTTATTGGCACAATTTTATCTTTTTTATTGTCATTTATAATTGCTGTAGTGTTTATGACTAATGCCAAAGGAGCTTTCCAGTCAGCTAGTGATTTTGCTAATAAATTAGTTGGAAGCATCAAGGGAGCCGAGATGCTATTAATAGCAAGAGATACTGTAAGAAATGTGGTTAAAGGCATTTTATTTGTGGCTATTATTCAAGCGTTTCTTTGTTTTATAGGGTTTAAACTGATGGGGATTCCTGGTCCGGCCATTTTTGCGTTTATTGTTATGTTAGCAGCCATTGTTCAAATACCTGTAACACTTGTTGTAATACCTACTATTTTTATGGCTTATTCTATTTCAGACAGCACTTTAATAGCAACAATTTTTACAATTTACATTGTTGTAGTTTCTTTATTAGATAATGTTTTAAAACCAATCTTATTATCTAAAGGTTTAGAAACCCCAATGGTGCTTATTATTCTTGGGGCCTTAGGAGGCATGTTGTTGCATGGTATAATAGGTATATTTATTGGAACCGTATTATTATCTGTTTTACACAAACTGTACGTTGCTTGGGTAGATAGTAAAGAGGAGATTGTTTTGGCCGATTAAACTGATTTTAAAGATATAATAAAAACCGTATTCAGGCATTTTAAGACTTGAATATGGTTTTTTATTATTTTTAAAAATATAAAACCGACTTTAAATGCATAAGATCCTATTAGTTTTCTTTTTATTTCAACTTCAGTTTGCTGTTAGTCAAGAAATCATTATTAATGACAGTTTGAGTATTGAGTTTTTAAAAACAAAAAAGACCTCAAAGAATTTTAATACACGCTCGAATGTGAAAGTGAAAGGGAATCAATCCAAACGCATTCTAACCAGATGTAAGGTTAAAGCGTTGTACGACCAACCTGTAGATATTAATGCCTTTAGTTTAGTGGATACTATAAATAAAATGAGATATCGTATCAATGAATATATAGGTTATCAAGCTGTTTCTGTATTCGGGTCTGGTTATACCAGTAAAATGTATCTTAAAAAGAATTTAAAAAATAGGAAAGGAAAGCCTTATAAAGGCATTCCTGAATATGATAAAAGCGTCAAAGATAGTTTTGAAGATTTTATTTTTGAAGGTTATACCAATATAGAAGTTCCACTCAGGTTTGGAACCAATAGATCACTTGCAGGAGAATTTTCCGGAAAAAAAAAGGAGATCATTTCAACCGTATATTATTCACCTACACAATTGGACCAGTTTACGGCTGAAATTTACTTTATAGTCCACAATTCCTTTCCTGAAACCCATTTAGAACTGTATTATGGAAAACAACTTATTTCTGAAATTGAAACCGATTAAATAAAAATAGGGCGTCTAAAAAGACAGTCTCTTCTTTTATTTTTTTATTCAGAAAAAAATAAGATAGTTACAGAAAAATAGAACACAGGTTACAGTCATAAATATTAAGTTTGTTAATTGATATTTATGAGGTGTTCTATTAAATACATATTATTTTTACTGATACCAGTTTTTGTAGTTTCTCAAAATCCGGTAACGCAACACATGTCTGAAATTTCTAATCTTCCGGATGTTGAATTTTATGACATTCAAGAAGATCATAACCACTATATTTGGCTTGCAGCAGATAAAGGTTTATACCGTTATAACGGAAAGAATTACCAAAAGTTTACAAACCCTAAACAAAAAGCAAATTCTTTATTTCAATTAAAATTAGATGAAAAAGGAAAACTTTGGTGTATTAATATTTACGGGCAATTATTTTATGTTGAAAATGATACTTTACGCCTATTTTATGACGCTAGCAAACTGGTAAAAGGTCAATTATCACCTTTTGAAATCACCAATACATCCATTCGCTTATTTACTGTAGATGGTATTTATGATATTAGTTTAAAAGACAAAAACATCATCAAGCTTTTTGAAGGTATGTGTGTTAGTGAAAGCACTCACAAAGATTTATCTTATGTCATTAAAATGAATGCTAATGACAGACCTTCCAAAGAAAAACAGAATTGGTACCAAATTAAAAATGGTCATATAAAGTTACTTAAAGCATTCACGTCTATAAACAGAATGCAGTCGCCAAAGGTATATGCTTTTAAAAATAGTGCGCTACTAAATTTTAAAGAGCAAGGCAAAAATCAACTTTTTATTTATAAAACTCAAACAGACGATGTTTTAAAGCTAAAGACACCTAAAACGTTAGAAGATTTAACCATTTACAACATTACATCTTTAAATAATAATTATTGGTTTTTAACAACGTCTGGTGTGTTTATTTTTCAACGAAAAGATCAGCAATTAATTTTAAAAGAGCAACTGTTTAGTAACGAGTCCGTAACAGATGTATTGGTGGATTTTAATAAAAATTATTGGTTTTCCACATTAGATAACGGTGTTTTTGTGTCTTCTAATCTAAATATTAGACGGCTTAATTTAGACCAGGCAAAAGATAAAATTACCGCAGTATGTGCATTAAATAATAATCAATTTTTATTAGGTACAAATAATGGTAAGTTGATGTTTTATAATACAGAAGGTGTTTTTAAAATGATTAAATTACCGGGATCAAAAATCATAGGCAATTTATTTTTTGATGCATCACAAAATCATGTAATTGTTAGTATTAATGCATCAGAATCTTATAGTGTAGATCTAAGTCTATTCTCGATTAAAGACCAAAAAAATAAATACTCTGTCGCAAAAACATTTTCAAAAATTAATGATGAAAATCTATTCTATGGAAGCTACAAAGAAGCCATAATATATAACAAACCTTATATTTCAGACTCTACAAGAGTTATTAGAGAAAGCAGAGTAAAAGCATCCGAAATATTAAACAATCAGCTATTTGTTTCTTTTATTGATGGCTTGTATCAATTTGATGTTAATAGTTTTCAGTCAAAAGAAATTAAGCTAGAGGGTGAAAGTGTTTTAGTAAACTCAATAGCTAAAACAAGCGATACTATATGGCTGGCAACACAGCATAATGGTTTGTTGTGTTTAAAGGATGATCAACTTATTTCTAGACACGATGCTTTGCCAAAGCAAATACAAATAAATACATTAAAATCTGATGGTGAATTTTTATGGATTTCCGCCGAAGAAGGTTTTTTTAAGTTTCATCCAAGAACCAATAAAGTAAGACGTTTAAACACTCAAGATGGATTAACATTACCTGTAGATAAGTTTATTATTCTTGAAGATTATTTGGTGTCTGTTTTTCCAAATTCATTGTATTTAATGCCCAAAAACAATACGCTTTTTAAAGCTTTTAAAACCTCAAAAGTTTGGATAACATCAGTTCAAATAAATGATAAAGATACGGTTGTAAATACCAACTACAATTTACCTTACGATTATAATAAATTACGATTCGATTTTAACTCAAACGGATTTCAATCTAATAGGCATGTTAACTACAAATACCGAATAAAACCTATTGATACCACATGGCGAAACGTGCCTTTAAACACCCATTTCGTGGTATTTAACAGCTTGTCTAGTGGCGATTATACGTTTGAATTACAAGGTCAAAATATTAGCAGTAAAGATGTGCGATTTGCAAGTCCTATTACCTTTACAATAGCAAAACCATTTTGGGAAACCTATTGGTTTTATGGCTTGATTTTGGTATCAGTTTTTGGGTTAATTTGGTTATATTTTAGATGGCGACTACAACAAAAAGAAGCACACCGTATTGCCGAAATTGATAAAATCTTAATCGATAAAAAAATAACCAATTTAAGATTAGAAAATTTGCGATCGCAAATGAATCCGCACTTTATTTTTAATGCTTTAAATTCTATTCAAGATTATATTATTTCCAATGAAAAGGAATTAGCAAGTTCTTATTTAGTGAAGTTTAGCCGATTAATCCGCATGTATTTAGATTATAGTCAGCAAAACGAAATAACTTTGGAAGAAGAATTAAACGCTTTAAAACTGTATTTAGAATTAGAGAAAGTCCGATTTGAAGACGAATTAGAATACAATATTGCTATTGATAGTCAATTAAAGACAAAACAAATAAAAGTACCATCATTATTCATTCAACCGTATGTTGAAAACGCTTTGAAACACGGATTGTTACACAAATTTAACAACCGAAAATTACGTGTTGAAGCTAAAATTATTCAGCAAAATAAATTACAAATTACGGTTGAAGATAACGGCATTGGTCGTGTACAATCCGAAAAATTAAAACGACCAAACCAGCAGCACAAGCCTTTTGCAACCAAAGCCAATGAAGAACGTGTGCACCTTTATAAAAATAAATTAAACCGTGATTTAACCATAACGACGAAGGATTTGTATAATGAAAACAACGTTGCTGCGGGTACAAAAGTGGTCATGACCATGCCAATACATTAAGATATGAAAGCAATAATTATAGACGACGAAAAACGTGCAAGACATTTACTGTCTAACCTGCTAACCGAACATTGCGCTAGTATTATAAACATTGAAGAAGCACAAGATTTAGCATCTGGCGTAGACTTGATAAAAACCAGTAAGCCTGATGTTGTTTTTTTAGATATTGAAATGCCTAATCAATCTGGATTAGATATTTTAGATTACTTTCCAAATCAAATCGATTTTAAAATTATCTTCGTCACAGCTTACAATCAATATGCGATTGAAGCTTTCAAATTATCAGCAGTAGATTATTTGTTAAAACCAGTTGATACGACTGAATTAAAAGAAGCAGTTGCAAAAGCCGAAGAAGCGATAAAAGCCAACAATTTAAACGACCAGTTAAACAAGTTACGCGACTCGTTGAAGCAACTATCAATGGACAAGGTTGCTTTAGAAATTCCTAAAGGGATCATGTTTGCTTCACATAGCGATATTGCATATTTTGAAGCCGATGGCATGTACACTAATGTACAACTTATAGAAGGCAAACAAAAAACGATTTGCAAACCGTTGAAGCATTTTGTAGAACAACTAGAGCGCAATGCGATGTTTTTTAAATGTCATCGTTCGTATTTAATTAACCTAAAATATGTAGATGAATTAGTTAAAGATGATGGGGATTACTTACTAATGTCCAATCAAAAACGTATCCCGATTTCAAAATCTAGACGCGATCAGTTTTTGGACGTGATTAAGGAAACTTTTATGTGATTTCTGTTTAGAAAGAAATTAGAGCTATTCAGAAAAATCTCACTTAATTTACCCTTATTTGATTGTTGTTTTGTAGTTGAAAATTAAAATAAATCTCAACTACAATGAAAAAAACATTACTACTTTTTACGACCTTCTTTTGTTTAGGGGTTTTTACAGCTATAGCTCAAAATGTAAATATTCCAGACGCTAATTTTAAAACCTATTTATTAGCAGATTCAGCAATAAATACAAATTCAGATTCTGAAATTTCTGTAGCAGAAGCACAAGCATTTTCGGGTGAGTTATTAATAAATGGCTTGTCTATTTCAGATTTAACAGGAATTGAAACTTTTGTAAACATTACACGTTTAGATTGTTACAGTAATAATTTAACAGCTTTAGATGTTAGTAATAATTTAGCATTAACACGTTTACACTGTTCTGATAATCAAATTGGAACTTTAGATATTAGTGCAAATCCGTTAATTACAGATATTCAATGTCATAACAATGGTGTTTTATATGCATTAAACATTGCCAATGGAAATAACAGCAATATAAGTTGGATGAAAGCCTATGGAAATAGTTTATCATGTATACAAATAGATGCTGGTTTTACACCACCAGCAGATGCCGGAATATACAGTCAAGGTTGGACCAAAGGTAACTCTGCAATTTATGGTGACGATTGTGTTGCTCTTAATCAAGTAGTAAACATCCCTGATGCCAATTTTAAAAACTTTTTAGTAAGCGATAACACTATCAATTTAAATGGAGATTCTGAAATAACGCTGGCAGAAGCACAAGCTACAACCGAGTTAATTATGGACGGTATTGGTATTGCAGACTTAACAGGTATTGAAGCTTTTACCAATTTAACGCGTTTAGATGTGCCTAATAATAGCTTAACCACTATTGACGTGAGTAATAACTTATCATTAACACGTTTGCATGTTGGTTTCAACAACTTAACAAGTTTAGACATACGTTTAAATACAAATATTGATGAATTGTTTTGTCATGAAAATAGTGCATTAGAAACTTTGTTAATCTCTAACGGAAACAACAGTAATTTCATCTACATGAAAGCCTATAATAATGCAAGTTTAACATGTATTCAAGTTGATGCAGGCTTTTCACCACCAGCAAACAGCGGTCAGTACGTAGTAGGTTGGACTAAAGATGGTCAAGCAGGTTACAGTGAAAACTGTATTCCTTCTATATTTTACGTAAATGCTAATGCAACAGGTGCTAACGATGGTAGCTCATGGACAGATGCTTTTACAAACGTAACAGACGCTTTAGCACTTACCAATTTAAATGATGCTGTTTGGGTAGCAAAAGGAACGTATACCTTAGCAGATAAAAACACGCCAATAGCTATTAATACAAATGAAGTAGATATTATTGGAGGTTTTTCTGGAACCGAAACTGCTTTAGCTGATAGAGACTTAACGGCCATTAATACTACAAATGCAACCATTTTTACTGGTGATATTAATGGTGATGATATTGATGGAGATTTCTCATCGAACAAAACAGATAATGCAGAGCGTTTATTTGAATTAAGAACGAGCAACGTCACTTTTGATGGTATTGTTTTTGAAAACATTTACGATACTTCACAATCAGGTGGTGTAGAAGAAAACGGTGTCATATTTATACCAAATAGTTTAAATGCTAATAATTTAAAAATTAAAAACTCGGTATTTAGAAATAATTACTCTAATGGCTATTTACTTAAAATTAGAAAATTTAATCAAGGATTACTTATTGAAAACACCAAGTTTATTAATAATACCATTGTTAATATGGGATTGGTTTATATACAATCTGATAGTACAAACGGTTATATTTTTACACGTTGGGCAAATGTTTTGGTAGCAGATAACGATATTAATCTTTCAGCACTAAATATTTACAGAGAAGACTGGAATAATGGTAATACTTTAGATGTTGTGATTACTAATAGTACGTTTGTTAATAATGATTATAATGGTACTTATGGCAATTCTATTACGGCATCAGGCAATGGAAGTGTAAACCTAAATGTTAATAATTCTATCTTTTGTCAGAATACTGTTAACGGTACAGCAGCTACTAGAGATATTTCCGATGGAATGAATTCTACTTACGATGTGTTTATTAGAAATTCCATCGCAAATGTATCATCAAACGCTGGAACTTATGGGACATTTTCTGCTACAAATGTAACCACTTTAGATCCAGCAACAGATAATTTAAATTTAGATGCAGAATACAAACCAACATCAGCTTCAAATTATATTGTTGATCAAGGAGATAACGCTTACTATGATGTAGCTTTATTTGGTGATTTAGATTTAGCAGGTAATAATAGAGTTTTTAACAGCACGATAGATTTAGGAGCTTATGAATACGATTCTACACTAGGAATTGATATTGTTTCTTTAAATACAAATTCAGTAAAACTATACCCAAACCCTGTAAATGATAGATTATTTGTAAAATCACCGGAAACAATAAAGGCAGTTTCTATTTACAATGTGAATGGCCAACTCATCAAAGAAGTAAATATCATGGGTAAAAGTATAGAGGTAGCCAGTTTACCTTCAGGATTATACTTTGTGAAAGTTAATACTGTAAACGGTGAAACAACAAGAAAAGTCATTAAAAACTAGTTAAAAATGAAATCACTAAAGTTCTTATACTTAATCGTAATTGTAATTGTAACGTTTGTTGTATCATGCTCGTCTGATGATGATAATTCAAATACATACAATTCAATAACAAATAAAATAACTGTAGGAGATTCAGATTTTGAAATGAATGCAGCTATTGTTGAACCTACATTAAATAATCAAGTATTTTTAAGCTTGACTAACAGCACCAAAGCACAAATTGAAGCCTCTTTTGATGGTACTACACTTAATAATGTAGATTTCTTTTCTGCTAGAATAAATCATTCAGATTTGACATCTAATGTAACGTATGATTTGTCTGAAATATCAAGTTTAGAATTCATAGTTGATGGAGATGTTATAAATTCTGAATACGAAAATGGTTTTAGTCAATTTTATAAAAGTGGTTCTAATACAAATTTAGAAGTGTCTCAAGGGAGTATTACAATAACTAATTACTCTATAGATAATTTAACTTTAACTTTTAGCTTTTTAAGAAACGATGGTATAGAAATTTCAGGAAGTTATAATGGTGCACTTATTATTTTAGATAACGAAGAATAAATGATTTTATAACTTTATATAATAAAAAACGCAACCTAATAGATTGCGTTTTTTATTATTAATAAGAAAATTTTTGTTTGTTTTTAGCTATTTAGCATCACAGGCATTACCAACATCGTTACTTGTTCGCCTTCGTCTAAACCATCTATAGGAGTTAAAATACCCGCTCTGTTTGGTAAGCTCATTTCTAATTGCACTTCATCTGAAGTTAGGTTGTTCAACATTTCAGTTAAAAAACGTGAGTTAAACCCAATTTGTAAGTCGTCTCCTTGATAATCACAAGTTAAACGCTCTTCAGCTTTGTTACTATAATCGATATCTTCTGCTGAAATATTTAATTCAGCTCCAGCGATTTTCAATCGGATTTGATGTGTAGTTTTATTTGAGAATATACTCACACGACGAACAGAGTTTAAAAACTGTGTTCTGTCTATAACCAATTTATTCGGATTCTCCTTAGGAATTACAGCTTCGTAATTAGGATATTTTCCATCAATTAAACGACAGATTAAAACCGTATTTTCAAAAGTGAATTTTGCATTAGAATCGTTGTATTCAATAGTAACATCATCATCACTTGCGGCTAAAATTCCTTTTAAAAGATTTAAAGGTTTTTTAGGCATAATAAATTCAGTTGTCTGAGCTGCTTTAACATCTTCTCTAGAATATTTAACCAATTTATGAGCATCTGTTGCCACAAAGGTTAAACCTTCGGTAGAAAACTGAAAAAAGACACCACTCATTACAGGACGTAAATCGTCGTTTCCAGCAGCAAAAATAGTTTTACTAATTGCGGTAGCTAAAATATCTCCAGTGATGGTTGTTGAGGTGGCATCGTCTAAAGACACAGCTTTTGGAAATTCGTTTCCATCAGCATAAGCTAAAGCATATTTACCATGATTAGAACTGATTTCTATGGTGTTATTGTCTTCAACAACAAAAGTTAAAGGTTGTTCAGGAAAAGTCTTTAGAGTCTCTAAAAGCAAACGTGCTGGAACAGCAATGCTTCCACTGTTGTCACTTTCCACTTCTAATTTTGCAGACATGGTAGTCTCCAAATCGCTAGCAGAAATAATAAGTTCTGTTTGGTTTAATTCGAATAAGAAATTATCTAAAATTGGTAAAGTATTCGAGTTGTTTATAACACCTCCAAGAACTTGTAGCTGCTTCAGTAAATAGGTACTTGATACTATAAATTTCATGTATATTAAATACGTTTAATGTTCGTTTAATTACTATTACAAATATATCGTATAGCTATTAATATAGGAAACAAACTTATTAACAAATACTTCCCTTAAAAAAGAGAATTTTTAGGGATTTTCACTAGCCTAATTAGCGTATTTCTTCTTTCTGTAAAAGTTAAAAATAAACCCGAAAACGCCCAATATTACTAAAGGTAGCAGGATATTAATAAGTTGCCATTTGGTTTTTTCTGAAGCTACTTTTTTGTAATCTAAAAATGATACCTCAATTTCTTTAGAACGAATGTTTATAAGTCCATTATCGTCTAAAAGGTAATTTACGGCATTCAATAAAAATTCTTTATTGCCATAAAGCTGTCCGGAACTTCGGTCGAAACCTAACTCAATAGGACCGTTTTTGCCCAATTCGTTTTTAATTACATCCCCATCCGCGATAACAATCATTTTTGTGGGTTTGCTTTTGTTTCTTTCTTTTGAAAGCGAAAAAGGCTTTATACGATTGTTGTAAACTGAGGTAAATTCGCCTTCCAACAAAACGGCTAAGTTTTGATGCGGATTGTTGTATAATTGAGGGTCTGGTTCTTCTCCTGTCATTTCTAAACTGATTTCTCTTGGTGTTCCATCAATTTTTGAAAGTACAGAACTTTTAAGCAAAACAGTTTTTTGAATATCGTTTTTTAAAGTGTCTATCTGGTTGGCAAAATCAAACTTTACCAGATTTAAATTATTAACTACAGGATGGTGACTCTCTGGATTAACTAAGGGTGAATAAAACCAGGGAAATTGCTGAAAACGCGCTTCGCTACCTTCGCCAATAGCCAATGTAATAGGAGCAGAGTAGAGGTCGTTTACCAAAACCGGATTTATTCTTACACCATATTTAAAGAAGAAATCCGTTAAATTTAAATCTCTTCCAATGGCCACACTTTTTCCGGTATTGTACAAACTGTCTTTTTCCATAGCAACTGCATCTATTAACCATAGACTTTTTCCTCCAGACATAGTAAATTGGTCTAAAACAAACTTTTCGTTTTCGGTGAAAGCTTCCGTTGGTTTTGCGGATACTATTAAATCGAAATCTTTTAATTGATCAAGAGTTCTTTCAGGGTTGCTAGCAACGCTGTCTAGAGTAAATGGAGCCAGGTTATAATATTCCGAAACAGTTTTTAGGAAATCTTCAATATAACGTCCTTTTAATTCTCCGTTTCCTATTAAGAAGGCTATTTTTTTATTTCTTGGATTTACAAGTTTGCTAAAACCATCGGCAAACGCATATTCTAAATGTTGTACAGAGTGGTTAACCAACTCTTGTTGTGTGGCACCAATTTTATTTTTTATCAACGGAATTTTCACCGTAACATTATTAAAACTTGCTAAAGCCCATGGAATAATAACTGCCTGACTACTTTTTCCGTTTTCTTCTACACTTAATTGCATGGGTGTTAAGCCACGTTCGTTTAGTTTCTGGATGTTTGCATCTCTGCTGGTTTCGTTTGCAATAGGATTTATAAAATGAAAAACAATGTTTTTATTGTGTGCAGAAAACTCCTCGAGAATTTGTTTGGTTTCTAATTGTAGGCGTCTAAATTCTGAAGGAAAACCATCTCCTTCTAAAAATACATCAACAAGTATTGGTGAGTTTACATTGTCTATAATGCTTAACGCAGCTTCGCTTATGGTATAGCGTTTATCTGATGTTAAATCGAAACGTCCATAATAATTACTGCTTATCGCGTTTATTGCGAATAAACCTATTAGAAGTCCAATTATAAAAGTTGCTTCTTTTTTATGGATGCCCTTAGTTGTAATGCGTTTACTAGTAAGAAATATAAAAAATAAGGTAATGCTTAAAAAATAGAGAATATCGCGCGTATCTAAAATACCACGACTCATACTCTTATAATGTGCATTCATGCCTAATTGCTCAATAAATGAACTTGAAAGCATGTCTGCAATGCCTTCAAACCCAATATAAAAAACAATGCAGATAAACACAGCAGCTATAAAAGCAACTATTTGATTATCTGAAAGTGTAGAAGTAAAGACTCCTATGGCTGTATAAGCAGCGACTAAAAAAAGCAGTCCAAAATAAGAGCCTAAAGTACTTCCCATGTCTAGGTTACCAATTGGATTCCCTAGTTGAGAAACGGTGTAAACATATAAAAGGGTAGGAACTAGAGCCATTCCAATTAAAAGGAATGCCCCTAAATATTTTCCGAAAACAATATGTATTAAGGAAATAGGCTTAGTAAGCAAAAGCTCTAGAGTTCCTTGCTTTTTTTCGTCGCTAAAGCTTCGCATGGTCACAGCAGGAATTAAGAAAATTAATACCCAAGGTGCTAAAAGAAAAAAGGAGGATAAATCTGCAAAACCATTATCTAAAATATTGAATTCACCTTTAAAAAGCCATAAAATTAAACCATTTAATAGCAGAAAAAGAGCAATAACTAAATAGCCAATTGGTGAGGCAAAAAACGAGTTAATTTCTTTTCTTAGGATGGCAAACATTTATTTTAGGTGTTAGGTGTTAGGTGTTAGGTGTTAGGTGTTAGGTGTTAGGTGTTAGGTGTTGCTGATATTAAAATATGTATTAGTTACTATAACTCTTCAAATATTGAATTTTAGAACTTTCATTATTCATTATTCATTATTCATTGAAGCGAAGCAACTTTGTCTAAACTCCATGCTTCTGGTTTGGCATTAAAAAGTGGTTTTGTTTTACTCCACACGTTTCTAAACAAATCGGAATGTCTATAAGCTTCTAAATCGGCTTCCGTATTCCAATAACTATAGGTAAAAAATATGTTAGTATGTGTTTTATCTCTATAGAGTTCTAAAAAACAACAACCTTTAAAATGTCTAATTTGTTCTTTGTTTATATTGAAGTTTTCAAGAAATTCATCTATATGATTTTCGTTAAAACTCATTTTTACAATTCGTACAAACATAGTTTTTTCTGCTTTAATCGTTTATAAACTTAACACTTATAGCATCCAATATATCCAAACCTAATAATGTGGAGGCACTCCCAGAAGTCTGGCTGTTGCTTTTATAAACAGCAATTTCTAGATAATTAGACGAGTTAAAAACAACTAATTTTTTGCCTTCATCATTTCTTTTTTCAACAGCAGTTTCAAAATTTACCACATCGCTATATTTGGAATATATTTGTTTAAACGTATAATTCCTAGCTGATATTTCAAAAGGTCTTCCTTGTTGAACTTTTTCAAAAAAGGATTTTTTAATATTACTAATAACATTTCCATAATTATCAATGTAAATAACACTACCAACAATTTGGGTGTGTTCATCGTTTATATAGGGAATAATATTTTTAATAGGTTTTATGGTGTTAATTACTTTGCCAATCACATCCAGCGTCCCACCTCTGGCAATATGGCAGGCTACTTTTACAAATACATCAAGCGCAGGGAAACTGGTTTCAATACGGTCGTGAATGTTAATTTCAACAATTTTTTCTGGAGCAATTTCAGAGCAAATCATGCTCATAATTCCATTATTGGCGCATATAAAATAATGATCGTCTAGTTTAATAGCAACATGCTTGTTTTCTTCATTTATTTCGGAATCTATTCCAATAATATGAATGGTTCCTTTAGGAAAACTTCTATAAGCATTTTGGATTATATAAGCAGCTTCTGGAATGTTAAAAGGAGACACAGAATGTGAGATATCAACAATTTTTACATCGGACAATTCACTGTAAATAGCTCCTTTAACTGCACCGGCAAAGTGGTCTTTCTCTCCAAAATCTGTTGTAAGGGTTATGATAGGCATGGATTAATTGTTGATATTTTTTTAACCGAACTCACATGAAAATTATGTAGCTTTGTTTAAGCACAAATCTAATAAATCTTAATCGATAATTTTAATTAAATCACATAGCTTTTGAACGAAATCATAATCGAACTTGAAGAAGTTTCTCCAAAAGAATTCTTTGGAGCACAAAATGCCAATATTGAATTATTAAAAAAATACTTTCCTAAACTTAAAATTGTTGCCAGAGGTACCAGAATAAAGGCCTATGGAGATGAAGATCTTCTAGAGGAGTTTGACAGACGATTTAACATGCTCATGGAGCATTATATAAAGTACAACAAACTTGATGAAAATGTTATCGAGCGTGTTCTAACAAGTCAGAGTAAAGAAGATTATGCTACTAGTGATGCTAGTGGAGCAACTATTGTTCATGGCGTAAATGGCCGTTTAATCAAAGCTCAAACAGCTAATCAGCGTAAAATGGTAGAACTTATGCGTAAAAATGATATGGTTTTTGCCATTGGACCTGCTGGTACCGGAAAAACATATACAGGGGTTGCCTTGGCTGTTCAAGCATTAAAAAATAAAGAAGTTAAGCGTATTATATTAACCAGACCTGCTGTGGAAGCCGGTGAAAATTTAGGATTTTTACCTGGTGATTTAAAAGAAAAATTAGATCCCTATATGCAACCTCTTTACGATGCCTTGAGAGATATGATTCCTGCTGAAAAATTAGCGCAATATATCGAAAATGGTACCATACAAATAGCCCCTTTAGCATTTATGAGAGGTCGTACCTTGGATCATGCCTTTGTTATTTTAGATGAAGGACAAAATACGACTCATGCACAAATGAAAATGTTTTTAACCCGAATGGGTAAAGATGCAAAGTTTTTATTAACTGGAGATCCAGGGCAGGTAGATTTACCACGAAGAACCATTTCTGGGTTGAAGGAAGCCTTATTGATTTTGAAAAATGTTGAAGGTGTAGGTATGGTTTTTTTAGATGATAAAGATGTTATTCGTCATAAATTAGTTAAAAAAGTTATTGAAGCCTATAGAAGTATAGAATCTGAAGCCTAATAGAATTCGGTTTTTAACGACATCTGTACTCCGTTGATAAATAGACAAATTAGTAGATACTAAAAAGCCAGTTTTTTGAATTGGCTTTTTTATTTTCCTGCTTGTGGCTAATAGCTTGATTAAGTGTTTGGTGCTTTAAGTTTTCTTATAGTTCTATAAATTTTGCCCAAAATCGTATAACTTTTTTTGTCTTAAGTTTCAGAAGTTTGTAGTGTAATCATAAAACAAAACAAAATGAAAAACTTTTTATTAGTAGCAGTCATATTAGGATTTAGTCCCATTTTCGCTCAAGAAACTGAAGTGGATATCACCCCAGATAATTCTTGGTTAAAAGTAGGGTTAACAGCAGGTGTTCCAGTTGGGGATGCAAGTGATGTATCTTCATTTGCTTTAGGTGCAGATGTGAGAGGACAATATTTGTTCAATCCAAATATAGCCATTGGTGTTGCTTCTGGTTATACCAATTATTTTGGAAAAGATAATTTCGACGATTTTGGAATTGTACCAGTTGCAGGATTCTTCCGTTATTATTTTACGCCAGATGGCTTATTTTTAGGAACGGATGTTGGGTATGGTTTTTTAACCAATGTTGATAATAACGAGGGTGGATTATATGTTAACCCACAAATTGGATATCATAACAGAGATTGGAACTTTTACGCCTATTATCAAAACACTTTTGCAGAAAACGATTTGGAATTACAAAATGTTGGAGTAGGTGTAACCTATAATATCCGATTTAAATAAATCACTATAAAATTTATAGATACTTAAAAGGAGACATAATTATGCCTCCTTTTTTTATTTAGATTTGTTTGGCGATAAGAAACAAATTACTTTTGTAAAATAACCAACAGACTACTTCAAATGAATACCATTACTGATACAAATTTCAATTTTCCGGGACAGAAAAGTCTTTATAAAGGTAAAGTTCGCGAAGTCTATAGTATTAACAATGAGCAATTAGTGATGGTTGCCACAGATAGACTGTCTGCTTTTGATGTGGTTATGCCAAAAGGGATTCCGTATAAAGGACAAATTCTGAATCAGATTGCCACTAAAATGATGAAAGCCACAGAAGATATTGTTCCAAATTGGCTTATGGCAACACCTGACCCCAATGTAGCTATTGGACATCTTTGTGAAACTTATAAAGTAGAAATGGTGATTCGTGGGTATATGTCTGGTCATGCAGCCAGAGAATTTAAAGCAGGTAAGCGCATGCTTTGTGGGGTTTCAATGCCAGAAGGCTTGAAAGAAAATGATAAATTTCCTCAACCAATAATTACGCCTGCAACTAAAGCAGAGATGGGAGATCACGACGAAGATATTTCTAGAGAAGATATTATTAAACGTGGCATTGTTTCAGAAGCCGATTATTTGGTGCTTGAAGATTACACCAGAAAATTATTCCAAAGAGGTTCAGAAATTGCTGCTTCTAGAGGTTTGATTTTAGTAGATACCAAGTACGAATTCGGAAAAACTAAAGAAGGAAAAATTGTGTTGATTGATGAAATCCACACACCAGATTCCTCACGCTATTTTTATGCCGATGGTTATCAAGAACGTCAGGAAAGAGGGGAAGCTCAAAAGCAATTGTCCAAAGAGTTTGTCCGTCAGTGGCTTATTGTCAATAATTTTCAAGGTTTGGAAGGCCAAACGGTTCCCGAGATGTCTGATGATTATATTCAAACCGTAAGCGAGCGTTATATAGAACTTTATGAAAATATTACTGGTGAAACCTTTGTAAAGGCCGATGTGTCAAATATCCAAGAGCGTATTGAAAGGAATGTTTTAGCATATTTAAATAAATAAGACAGGAATTTAACAGATAAAGAAAGACCTTGATAATCCAAGGTCTTTTTTTATGCTTTAAACTTTCAAGTGTTCAATTGCTTTTAATACATTTATAAAAGTTAAATAATTCTATGGAACAACTCAACCAACTAATTTCAGACTTCGCCTCCTTTGCTTGGGGGTTACCTTTATTAATCCTTCTAATTGGTGGAGGCTTATATTTATTATTTCTTTCTAGATTTTTACCCTTTAGGTATCTCGGTCATGCCTTGAAGGTATTACGTGGGAAATACGATAATCCAGAAGATTCAGGCGAAATAAGTCACTTCCAGGCATTAACCACAGCCTTGTCTTCTACTATTGGCATGGGAAACATTGCAGGAGTTGCTGTTGCCATTTCCATTGGGGGGCCAGGAGCCGTATTTTGGATGTGGGTGAGTGCTGTTGTAGGTATGAGTACCAAATTTTTCACCTCTACTTTGGCTATTATGTATCGAGGAAAAGATAGCCATGGAAACATTCAAGGTGGTCCCATGTATTTTATTGTGGAAGGTCTAGGAAAAAAGTGGAAACCCTTGGCCATCTTCTTCAGTTTATGTGGTTTGGTTGGAGCTTTACCAGTTTTTAATGTGAATCAATTAACCCAAGCTATTAACGATATTTTACTTGTGCCAAATGGTGTTGAAATTGGTTTTAATTCTAATCTGATTATAGGAATTGTTCTTGTTGGAATTACTTCTATTGTAATTCTTGGAGGTTTAAATAGAATTAGTAAAGTCGCATCCAAAATGGTTCCAAGTATGGTCTTATTGTATTTTATTTTGGTTTTATTTATTTTGATTGTCAATTATGATGTGGTTCCAAAATGCATCGTTATGATTTTTACAGATGCATTTGCAGCTACCAATTTTAAAGGAGATTCGTTTCTAGGAGGAGTTCTTGGAGGTCTGATTCTTTTAGGTATTAGACGTGGGGCTTTTTCAAACGAAGCAGGAATTGGTACAGCTCCCATGGCTCATGGTGCAGCAAAAACTAACGAGCCTGTTCGAGAAGGATTGGTTGCTATGTTAGGTCCAGCTATCGATACTCTAGTGGTTTGTACTTTAACAGCTTTAGCGATTTTGGTTACGGGTGTTTGGGAAACTTCAGATGCTAATGGTGTAAGCTTAACAGCTTCGGCTTTTGCATATGCCATGCCAGGAATTGGGAAGTATCTACTACTAATTTGTATTGCCGTATTTAGTATTTCATCTTTATTTTCCTTTTCTTACTATGGCTCTAAATGTATGTCCTTCTTATTTGGTGAAGACAAAAAGCATTATTATAACTACATATATATTGCCAGTATTATTATGGGTGCCACCACTTCTTTAGCCATGATGATTAATTTAATTGATGGCTTTTTTGCATTGATGGCTATACCGACTATGACAGCCACTTTAATTATGGCTCCACGAGTTGTTAAAGAATTTAGAGCGTATATGAAAAGACATCAAGAGCTAAATAAATAATGTTAATTTGAGATTAAATTTTATATCAATTTAAATTAGAAAGCTTATTTTTAAAAAGAATTTTAATAAAATGAGTTTGCTACTATGAGTAATTATCACATAAAACATTTAGAAGAGTATTATCAAGTATATAGAAAATCTGTTCGCGAACCAGAAAATTTTTGGGAGGAAGTAGCCGAAGAGCACTTTTTATGGCGAAAAAAATGGGATAAGGTATTAAGTTGGGATTTTTCTAAGCCAGAAATAAAATGGTTTGAAGGTGCTAAACTCAATATTACCGAAAACTGTATAGATAGACATTTAGCAACTCGTGGCGATAAAACAGCTATTTTATTCGAACCAAATAACCCTGAGGAGTCTGCTGAACATATTACGTATAAGCAGCTTTACGAACGGGTAAACAAAATGGCTAATGTGCTAAAAGACCAAGGTATTAAAAAAGGAGATCGTGTTTGTATCTATGTTCCTATGATTCCGGAATTGGCTATTGCTGTTTTGGCTTGTGCTAGAATTGGAGCCATTCATTCTGTGGTGTTTGCTGGGTTTTCTTCGACAGCATTATCAACCAGAATTAACGATTCCGATTGTAAAATGGTAATTACAGCTGATGGATCTTTTCGAGGTAATAAAACCATCGATTTAAAAGGAATTGTAGATGAAGCTTTAGAATCTTGTTCTGGAATAGAAAGTGTGCTAGTTGTTAAACGAATTGACAGCGATATTAATATGAAAGAAGGTCGTGACACATGGTTACAACCTTTATTAGATAAGGCTTCAACCGAATGTCCAGCTGAAATTATGGATGCAGAAGATCCTTTGTTTATACTATACACTTCTGGGTCTACTGGTCAACCAAAAGGGATGGTGCATACTACGGCAGGATATATGGTTTATACGGCATACTCCTTTAAAAATGCCTTTCAGTATCGGGAAAATGATGTGTATTGGTGTACAGCAGATATTGGTTGGATAACCGGACATAGTTATATTATTTACGGACCTCTGGCAAATGGAGCTACTTCTGTTTTATTTGAAGGGGTGCCACATTATCCAGATTTTGGACGCTTTTGGGACATCATAGATAAGCACCAAGTCAATCAGTTTTATACAGCACCAACAGCCATTCGTGCGTTGGCTAAACAGGGTTCAGAACTGGTTGATAAATATGATTTATCTTCTATTAAAGTGTTGGGCTCTGTAGGCGAACCTATTAATGAAGAGGCCTGGCATTGGTATAATGATATCGTTGGAAAAAACAAAAGTCCTATTATTGATACCTGGTGGCAGACTGAAACAGGTGCTATCATGATTACGCCTATTCCTTTTGTTACACCAACCAAACCAACCTATGCAACTTTACCATTTATTGGAGTACAACCAGCTTTAATTAACGATGCTGGGGAGGAACTAAAAGGAAATCAGGTAGAGGGAAAATTATGTATAAAATTTCCTTGGCCAAGTATGGCAAGAACTATTTGGAGAAATCATAAACGCTACAAAGAAACCTATTTTTCAACCTATAAAGATATGTACTTTACAGGCGATGGTGCGTTGAGAGATGAAGTGGGATATTATAGAATTACTGGCCGTGTGGACGATGTAATTATTGTTTCAGGACATAATTTAGGTACGGCACCAATTGAAGATGCTGTTAACGAACATCCAGCAGTGGCCGAAAGTGCTATTGTAGGTTTTCCTCACGAAATTAAAGGAACTGCTTTATATGGCTACGTGACTTTAAAAGAAACAGGAGAAGGAAGGATTCACGACAATGTGAGAAAAGAAATTAATCAACTTATTACAGATAGAATTGGACCTATTGCCAAATTAGATAAAATACAATTCACTCAAGGTCTGCCAAAAACGAGATCTGGGAAAATTATGCGACGAATTTTAAGAAAGATTGCAGAAAAAGATACTTCAAATTTAGGAGATACTAGCACCCTATTAAATCCAGAATGCGTTCAGAATATTATTGATGAGGCTTTATAAATTTTTAAATCTCAATAAATAATTTTTATTGCTTATTGAGATTTAAATTGATAGTCTTCTTTTGTTATTTGATAGCAGAGACATGTTTCGTATTCTGGATAGTCTTTTAATTTAGGATGATTAAATTTTCCAATCATTTTCATTCCAACTTTCTTCATCACATGTTCCGACTTGTTATTTTTATGCGTGCATGTAGCAATCACTTGCTCTAAATGGAGATGGTTAAAAGCAAAGTCCAAACATCTTAAAGCTCCTTCTGTGGCATACCCATATCCCCAAGCGCTTTGTTTTAGTCTCCAGCCAATATCCGTAGCAGGAGTGAAGTCCGTTTTATAATCTTGATATGCTAAACCGATAAATCCTATAAACTCTCCCGTGTTTAAAATTTCAGTGGCGAAATAACAATATCCATAGGTCTCGTAATGCTTTAAGAGTCTTTCAATAAATGCCGAGGTTTCATTTTCTGTAAGTGGCTTAGGAAAATGTTCCATAACGTTTGGATTGGCATTCATTTCAGAGAATTGCTCTAAATCGTTTTGTGTCCAATTGCGAAACCCAAGGCGTTTGGATTTAAAAATATAATCTTTTTTCAAGGTCTTATTTTAGTTTTACATCTTAGCAAAATAGAGAAAAATAATAAAATAATGTACTAATAAAGCTTTCTTATTCTTTCGTTAAAGCTTCATAAGACTATCTTAAAAATAAAAAGACAGGTAGAAAGTTATATTTCTATCTGTCTTTAATTGTAAAGTAATTAGTAAAAAATTACTCTTTAATAAATCGGATAACCTGAGATTTAGATTCTAACTCTAATTTTATAAAATATAGGCCAGAGGCTAGAGGATTTGCATTAATAGACAAATCTGATGTCGATTGGATGCCTTTTTCAGCAATAATCTGCCCCAACATATTGTAAATCGTATAAGTTTCAGGCAACTTATCTTCTGCCAATTTGATAGTTAAAATATCTTGTACCGGATTTGGATATACAGAAAAAGTTAGAATGTTTTCTTCGTCTATACCAATACTGTTAACGTCTGGTGCAAATAAAAACTCTCCTTCAAGACCTGTAAATGTTCCTGTTAGGGTAACGGCATTTCCTAAGGCTCCAACAACAGCAGGAACAGATTCTGTTCCTCTATAGATGTATAAACTATTTCTTGTATCGCTGCCTCCAGCAGTAGCTATGGCTGTTTCCCAACCCGCAATTTCTTCTTCAGTAAAGTAAAAGCTTATGGTATTATCTCCACTAGTATTGGAATTGGCTGTTATATTATATGTTTTATCCATAGCCAAAATAGGTGATGGATAACTTTGGAATGCTTGTGCTCCAGTACCTTCTCTAGTAACGGCTACACCAACACACCCATAGTCAAAACCATCGTTATTGCTAATGCTAGTCATGATGTTTCCTGTAGTTTCATCATAAGAATAAATGGTTCCAGAGGAAGATAAACTGTTATTTACAGCGTTGTTGATAGCTGTTTGTGGCAAGGCATCGCTTAGGCTTGAAACTCTAAAGTTGTCTAGAGCTAAACCATAAGCCCAGCTAGCAAGATCGTTATAAAAAACAGATATCATCACGCTAGGTTCTCCTATATAAGCCGACAAGTCAAGGTTTAAATTAACCCATCCAGTTGTACTTGGTAGTGCTACTCCTAAATTGTTCCATGTGACACCATTATTTGTAGAGACTTGAATGAAAGCTTCATCATAAGATGCATTTGATCGAGAATAATCGAAATTAACGTATGCAGCCATAGCATTCGTAAAATCGAAGGCGTTTATGTAAGTCATTCGTTCTGCACTCATATTACAATCGCAATCATCATCGTTTACAAATGCAAAGTTTGTTGTATTTCCATTAGCATTCCAATAGGTTGATGCTGCAGCTGCTTCATTACCAATAGCAAAATTAGTGGTCCCTAATCCAGTAACGGTCCAGTTACTTAAATCGGTTTCAAAATCGTCAAAGAAAAGGGTTTGATTATTTCCAATATCAGGACTGTAATCATTATCTACTATGGTTATATTAAATGTGTTAAGCGCACTTAATTGTGCATCTCCACCATTGGCATTTAAGGCTAAAGATATAACAATATCTTCATCTCCTTCAACAAATGCATCATTATAGACTCTTAAGGTAGCTAGTTTATCTGTGGCATCTCCAGCTGGAAAAGTTAGACTGGTAGTTAATAATTCAAAATCGATATTGTTTGTTGCAGTACCTCCGGAAACACTTAGAGAAACATCTGCATTTTGGCTAGCTGGCTGAGCTATTCTAACAGTTAAATCTATGTCTTGATAGGCACAGTCTGAAGCTTCAACGATAGGTTGTATATTATTATCTGCTGAAACATTTGGCGCAGATGGATTATTATCGTCTACACCACAGTTTGGCATATTTGTTCCTATAGCAGCAATTAATTGATCGCTTCTTCCGTAAGATCCATTAGGGCAGCCTCCTGTATTGTGAATCGCCACTACTAAATGGTCATCATATCTTATTACTGGAGATCCAGAGCTTCCACCTTCTGTATCTGCCATATATTCAACACGAGACCCCAAAGTTCCTCCTGCCTGTGTAATAACAGCAAAATCACCAGAATCTGTAGTTACTGCAATTTCTTTACGTCTTCCTCCTGGATGTTGTGGAATATAAATACGTTCCCCAACTGCAACAGCAGCAGAAGATAAGCTTAAATATCCGTAGGTGGATGTTGGATTTACAGGTAGAGTTACTAAAGTAAAATCTAAATTACTATCAGTAATTACAAAGGTAGAAGAAGTAGCTTGTAAATCGGAGGTTGCATTAATAGTTTCTGCACAGTCATCATATTTGTAATTAAACAGGAAATCTGTATTATTAGCATCAGAAACACTTCCTATACAATGGTTGTTTGTCATCACGCTTCCATCGCAACCTAGCAGCCAACCTGTACATAAACCACCTCCACCAATTAATAACCTACAAACGGCCTCTGCTTTTCTGCTCATTTCAGTACCATCATAACAAACAATTGGTTCTTTATTATCTAAAGTACAAATGGCTCTTTGATTCATACCTTTGTCTAAAGATTCTACAGCAGCATTTATTCTTGCTGGGGTATGGCCATAAGCTACGCGATCTATATTAAATCCGTAATGTGTATTGTTTATTGATGTGCTGTGTAATTCAATAACGATATGATCGCTCCAAATAGTTCCCGTCCAAAATTCACTAATCATTTCTTTATCTTGCCCAACAATTTTTCCTTGTTCAGAATAAATATATTCTTCTTGGGAATCTGGACTGTATACTTTTACAAAATCACCAGCTTTTAGATCGAAAGAATTTACATGGAGTTTTATATAAGCAGAACCTTTATTTTTAAAAGATTTTTTAAAAACAATTCCTGTTTTAGAATTGTTAAAATACGCTTGAGTAGATGAAATTTCAAGAGGAAATTGATCTGCTATTTGCAAGGGTTTTTTGTTTTGAGCCGATACTAAAAAAAATGAAAATATAAGAAATGGGAATAGAAGGAGTAATTTTGATTTCATAGGTTTTGGTTGTGTTTTGTGTAATAAATCTTAAAATATTTTACGAAAATACAAAACCTATTGATAGTTTTTTAAGAAAAATATAAAAATCATGCTAAATGTTCTAAAAGTAATTTGAACATATCTTTATGTAAAACTTTAGCGTATAGACGCTGGTTTTTAAAAATAGCTGTTAACTTTTTTGAAAATCTAAATGCTTAGCGTCTGTTAAGTTTTTTAACAATAGCAGATGTATTATTATCAGCATACATACCATAAGCATTTACTACTACGCCTTTCATATTGTATTTGGCCGAAGAAATAGCGTAAACTATCATTTCGTCTCCGGGATCTGTCATGCCTTCAAACCTATGGATTTCATCTATTTCAAAATCGTCTGGCGACAGATGAACAGAAGTTTTATGGCAAACTAGACATTCTTTTTCGTTCATTAAAGAGAAATTTGTTGTGTATCCTCGTTGTAATAAATCGTTTGTTGCTTCGCTGACTGTGTCGTAACTTTTCTGTTTCATGATATTATATTTTTAATTTCTTTTTACTTGATTATTTTATAAAAAACCAGCCATGACTTCCTGCCACAGCACCAACAATGGTTATTAAACTTAAACTTAATAGTACCCAATGTGCACGGTGCATAAATTGGAAGGTTTTTTCTGGGTTTTCTTGAGCATATTTTTTGAATAATTTGTGCAACACTAAGGGCTCCAAAATGTATAATACTAAGGTGAAGATTACCCAAACCAAAGTCATGGCATGAATCCACCAAAACCGTAAGTCTAAATACCTGTTCCAAGCATCCATTTCATATAGCATGTAAAACCCGGTAATACCTGTAATAAGCGTTGTTATTTTTGCTTGAAGAGCAAACCGTCCTTCTATTTGTTCAAAAGTGCTAATGCGATCTTCTTTGGACTTGATTTTTTTTATAGCAGGAATTAATACAGTGGTTACCATGGCTACACCCCCAATCCATAAAACCACGGCAAGAACATGTAAAACTCGAGCTAATGTTATATATTCCATTTGTTTTTTTTTAAGAATAGTATAAAAATACTAAATATTAGAGGTTTAAAATCCAATTTTACGAATTATTTTAGAATGATTCTAAATAGTGTGTATGGAAAATATGTCATTTCACTATTATGTGGCATATTAATTGACTTAAATCCCCCTGAACCTGAGCTTGAATAGAGCACAATAAAACAATTACATGCAACATCTTAAAAGTAAAACCGCAGCATATAAAAACAAAAAGGACAAAGTGACCATGGCTCAGGCTTTTAAAGCCATTATTTGGCCAAGAAGGAAACTGGTGTTTATTGGATTGATATTGATTGTTTTGAGTAGATTATCTAGTCTTGTGTTGCCATGGAAAAGTAAGGCCTTGTTAGATGATGTTATACCGAATAAGGATTACGATCAGCTTTATAGTTTATTGCTTATAGTAGGTATCGCTATTTTGGTTCAGGCAGTAACGTCCTTTTTACTAACAAAAATATTAAGTGTACAAGCCCAATATTTAATAAGTGAGTTACGTGCACAAGTACAGAAAAAAGTATTGTCTTTACCCATTAGTTTTTTTGATAACACCAAATCTGGAGAGTTGGTGTCTCGAATCATGACAGATGTTGAAGGAGTTAGAAACCTCATAGGAACTGGTTTAGTTCAAATGGTAGGAGGGACTATAACAGCCGTAATTTCTTTAATTTTATTAGTAAATATTAGTTTGTCCATGACACTTTTTGTTTTGGTTCCAGTGGCCATTTTCGGAATTATAGCCTTAAAGGCTTTTGGATATATCCGACCTATTTTTAGAACACGTGGAGTTATTAATGCTCAGGTTACTGGACGATTAACTGAAACTTTATCAGGCGTCAGAGTTATTAAAGCTTTTAATGCTGAAGAACAAGAGAATAAAACGTTTGAAGCAGGTGTAGAAAGATTGTTTCAAAATGTAAAAAAAAGTTTAACAGCTACCGCATTTATGACAAGTTCTTCAACCTTTTTATTAGGAATAGCTTCCACAGGAATTATGGGAATTGGAGGTTATAAAATCATGACAGGCGACTTAACCGTTGGAGATTTCTTGTCTTTTACCTTATTGCTTGGATTTATGATTGCTCCAATTGTACAAATGAGCAATATAGGAAGTCAGCTAACAGAAGCCTTAGCAGGTTTGGACAGAACCGAAGAGCTTATGAATATGACAACAGAAGAAGACAGTGAAAACCGTACAGTTCAATTACATAACATAGAAGGACATCTAGCATTTAAGGATGTCTCTTTTCAATATGAAGAAGGCAAAGAAGTCTTACACAATATAGATTTTGAAGCGCCATCAGGTTCTGTTACAGCTTTAGTTGGGAGTTCTGGCTCAGGGAAATCGACCATTGCTGGCTTGGCTGCTACCTTTTTAAATCCGAAGTCAGGAGTGGTTACAATAGACAATCAAGATTTATCCAAAGTCAATTTAAGCAGTTACAGACAACATTTAGGTGTTGTGCTTCAAGACGAATTTTTATTTGAAGGCACCATTAGAGAAAATATACTTTTCCCTAAACCAGATGCTAGTGAAGCCGAATTACAACACGCCGTAAAGTCTGCTTATGTCAACGAGTTTACCGATAGATTTGATGATGGTTTAAATACTTTAATAGGCGAGCGTGGTGTAAAACTTTCTGGAGGACAGCGACAACGATTGGCTATTGCAAGAGCTATTTTAGCAGATCCAAAAATCATTATTTTAGATGAAGCTACTTCTAATTTAGATACAGAAAGCGAAGGCTTAATTCAGAAAAGTTTATCTGAGTTGACTAAAAATAGAACGACCATTGTTATTGCACACAGATTGAGCACTATAAAAAAAGCAGATCAGATTTTAGTTATAGAAGCAGGGCAAATAGCCGAACGTGGTACACATGATGAATTAATAGCTAAAGAAGGACGTTATTACGACCTTTATACCTATCAAGCTAAGATTTAATATGCTTATATTTGTCATTCAATTTATAATACATGCCATTTAAAAAACTCATAGAGCCTCTTCAAGACGCATTAAAAGTACAAGGTTTTGAAACGCCATTACCATTTCAAAAAAAGACACTTTCAAAAATAAAATCTGGTGCTAACCTATTTGGGATAGCCCCTAAAGGGTCTGGAAAAACTACAGCCATGGTATTGGGAGTGGTACAGAATTTAAAAGGCGAAGCGTTTGAAGAAGCACCCAGAGCCATTGTTTTTGCAAAAGACAAAGAGGCTGTTTTAGAGATGTATCGCGAGTTTAGAAAATTTACTTCAAGAACAGATTTGCGTGTGTATTGTGTTTATGAAGAATATAATTTAGATGCTCAACGAGACGATATTTATAACGGCATTGATATTTTAATTACAACACCAAAGCGTTTTAATAAGTTGTTTTTTATGAACAATATTAACATTAGAAAACTTCAAATGTTTGTTGTTGACGATGCAGGATTTCTATTTCGTGGATCGCATTTAAGCGATGTATCTAGACTACCTGAAAGCTTAGAAAAGTGTCAATATATTGTGTTCTCAAAAAAGTATGATGAACGTTTTGACAGATGGCAGGAACGATTTATGTATAATTCTCAAATGGTTGTAATTAAATAAATCTATGTAATATTTGGATATAGAAAAATCTAAATTTCGAAAAGTATTAAAAGCATAAAAACTTGCTCATGACGGGAAGCACGTCCATAGAAGACAAATTAAAAGAACGTATTAAAGAGCTTACATGTTTATATAATGTAAGTTCCTTTATAGCTAATTCAGATCTATATAATTTAGAACCTACTTGGCAGGCCATTGCTTATAGTTTACAAGAAGCCATTAGATATCCAAAGGAAGCTTCTGTAGAATTAAAAATTGGAGATGAATTGATTTATGCAGGAGAGCATTCTAAGGATAATGTTTGTATCCTCTCAGCCATAAAAGTTTTTAATAAGCCTATAGGCTCTATAAAAGTGGGTTATTCAAAATATAAATATAAAGAGAATAGTTTTTTAGATGAAGAGATTCAGCTTTTAAATAGAATTGCTTTAGAAATTGGAAACTTGTTTGAACGCAAACAGATTATTGAAAGTGAAGCATTAGCCAAACGCCATATGGAACGTGTGGATAGGTTAGGTATTTTAGGTGAAATAACAGCAGGAATAGCCCATGAATTAAACACGCCATTGGCTAATATTTTAGGTTATACCGAACTATTAAAAGATCAATTTAAAAATAATCCTGAAGTAATAAACGATTTAGATAAAATAATTAATAGTGCCATTTACTCTAGAGAAGTAGTTAAGAAACTTATGTTCTTTTCTTGCGACATGCCACATCAAATGGAATTAAGAAATACAGTTCCTATTATTAAAGATGCTATTGGATTATTAAGTCCTAATTTTACTAAAAAGAATATCTCCTGTCAGCTTGAAATATCTAAAGATGAGATTATGCTGCGTGTCGATGCTATACAATTAACACAGGTTGTATTCAATTTGGTTATTAATGCCATTTATTTTTCACCTAAAAATGGTGTTATTAAAGTGATGGTTTCAGATACAGATAAACAAATGGTATTAAAAATTTCTGATGAAGGTCCAGGTATTAAAACAGATAAATCAGAAAATATTTTCAATCCGTTTTTCACTACCAAACCTGTAGGCGATGGCTCTGGTCTTGGTTTAAGTGTGGTGCATGGCATTGTAAAAAGTCATAAAGGCAGTATAAAATTTGAACCAAATATTCCAAAAGGAACTATTTTTACTATCGTATTGCCAAAAAACTAATCTATGGGTTTAAATAAAGAAAATATCTTAATAGTTGACGACGATGTTCATATTTTAGAACTTTTGCAACGTCATTTACAGTCTTTAAATTATCATACCTATAAAGCTATCTCTGTAAAAGAAGCCATTGAGATTTTAAAGGATAAATCCATCGACTTATTAATTACAGATCTAAAAATGCCTGGTGTAGATGGGCTCGAATTGGTAAAATATGTTTCAGAGCATGATCCAGATATGCCAAAACTAGTAGTTACAGGTTATCCGTCTATTGATGGCGCTTTAGAAGCTATGAAATCTGGAGTTATGGATTATTTAACGAAGCCTTTTACGAAAGAAGAACTAAAAGAGGCTGTAAGAAAATCCTTGGCATTAAAATCTAAAAAACCGAAGTTTACTGAAACAGATAAGCCTACAACAGATGTTTCTTATGGAGAATTAATAGGAAATTCTGAAGCTATAAATAAAGTTACAGACGTTATAGAGCGTGTAAAAAACAACAAGGCAACAGTTTGTATCACTGGCGAAAGTGGTACAGGTAAAGAGCTTGTTGCTCGTTCCATTCATTATATGGGACAATATGCCAGAGCACCATTTATTGCTGTAAATTGTGGAGCCATTCCAGAGAACCTCTTGGAAGCAGAATTATTTGGTTATACCAAAGGAGCCTTTACCGGTGCTGATGAAAATAGGAATGGTTTTTTTCAAGCTGCTAATCATGGGACATTGTTTTTAGATGAAATTGGTAATGCTTCAATGGCTACCCAATTGAGATTACTTCGCGTGCTTCAAGAAAAGGAAGTTACCAGAGTTGGTTCTCAAAAAGCAGAAAAAGTAGATGTTAGAGTCATTGCAGCTACCAATATCGATTTGAAAGAACTTATTGATAAAGGAAAATTCAGAGCAGACTTGTATTATAGATTGACAGTTGTTCAAATAGCTGTGCCACCACTAAGAGAACGTATTGAAGATGTCAAGCTGTTAACAGATAAATTTTTATTCAAATATGGGATAGAGTATAAGGACAGATTAATAAAAATTTCACCTGAAGTTCTACATGTATTAGAGCGTTATTCCTGGCCTGGAAATATTCGCGAATTGGAGAATATCATTCAACAAGCTGTTATTATGTGCGATAAACAAGTAGAAGTAAAAGATCTACCAGAACATTTAAAGTATCAAATAGATTTTCCAGATGAGGTTGAATTTCAATCTTTAAAAGAAATTGAAAAAAAACATATCCTTAAAGTTTTGGCTGCTACAAATAATAATAAAAGTCAAGCAGCAAAAATTCTTCAGATAGATAGGAAAACCCTAAGCGAAAAAATAAAATAGTTTTATTTTGAGATTAATTATACATCTTTAAAATGTTTAGGTTCTACGCATATTTTAACATCTTTAGTATCTTGGATATTCACTTATTAGGTTATTATTGTATATCTATTGGCAATCCATTAGTTAAATAAATCATAAATAAGTATGTTATTTTCTTATAGAATTCCTACTAGAAATTTTGTCTGGTTAGTCTCTATTTTCAATCCGTAGATATTTAATTTACTGGGTAAATTTTACTCACATGAGTAAAAAATCCCCAATTTTATAAATTTATATGTTTTGCATATATTCACATAAAGCACTATTAATCAGATTTTTAAAACGATATTTGAAATTGTTTTATAAAGTTGGCATAAGAGTTGTCCTTAGTGGTTCGTCTATAAAATTATTTTATGGATGCTATAGTTAAAAGTTTATTTATTTAGACTTCTATAACTTAACATCAAGCAAAAGTTTTATTAGGTCTTGCAGCGAATAGGAGTAACTGAAGACATAGACACAAAAATTAAACCCCAAACATTAACAAGAGAGTTTCGCAGAACAAAAGAAATAAAAACAGTGGAACTTATTTAATTTAAATATAATGACATTAACAAAAGAAGTTAAAAAACAGCAACCAAAACAAGGCATGTTAGAAAATGTTATGAAACAGTTTAATGCTGCTGCTGATTTGGTTGATCTTAACCCAAATATTAAAAAGATACTTGAGGTTACCAACAACGAATTAATCATTCATTTTCCAGTAAGAATGGATAATGGTGATGTGGAAGTTTTTAAGGGTTACCGAGTACAGCATAACAATGCACTTGGACCTTATAAAGGAGGATTAAGATATCATCCAACGATTGATATTGATTCAGTAAAAGCATTAGCTATGTGGATGACTTGGAAAACATCTTTAGCAGGTCTTCCTTATGGAGGCGCAAAAGGAGGGATTCAAATAGACCCAAATAAATATTCTAACAATGAGTTAGAGCGTATTACAAGACGTTTCACTTATGCTTTAGGTGAGAATATTGGACCAGAGCACGATATTCCTGCGCCAGATGTGAATACTAATTCGCAAACTATGGCTTGGATTGCAGATACCTATATGTCTACAAAAGGGCCGTCTGAGCGTTCTAAAAATCAGCATGTTGTAACAGGAAAACCAGTTGGTTCTGGTGGATTAGAAGGACGTGATAGAGCTACCGGATTTGGTGTGTTTTTAACCATTAAATTTTGGGCAGAAAATAAAAACATCGAATTAAAAGGTAAAACATTTATCGTTCAAGGTTTTGGAAACGTTGGTTATTGGGCTGCTCACTTTTTAGAATTAGAAGGTGCCAAATTAGTAGGTGTTCAAGATGCTTTTGGAAGTATTGCAAACCCTGATGGCTTAGGAGCTGAAAATTTATCTGAATATATTAAAGGTAACAACGGAAGTCTTATTGGTTATTCTAATGGAAAAGCTATAGAGAAAGAAGATTTCTTTGGTTTGGATTGTGATATCTGTATTCCAGCAGCTTTAGGTAATCAAATTACTGAAAAAAATGCACAAAAAATTAAAGCATTTTTAGTTGCAGAAGGAGCTAATGGTCCTACTACTGTTGAAGCTGAACAAATATTATTAAAGCGTAATATCGATATTATTCCTGATATTTTATGTAATTCAGGTGGTGTTATTGGAAGTTACTTTGAATGGCTTCAAAATAGAAATGGAGAGCTTTGGGAATTAGATGAAATTCTAGCTAAAATCACCAAAAAAATGGCTGAGGTTTTTAGAAGAGTGTCTAAAACATCTCAAGAAAAAGAATTGGATATGCGTTCAGCAGCTTATATGCTTGCAATCGAGCGTATTGAGAAAGCTTATGTTCAAAGAGGTATTTTCCCTTAATTAAAAATTATTACAATGAAATACGGAAGTATCATATTGGAAAAGAAAGAATTCGTGACTTTAAAACGACTTCTTAGCTTACAGGGTAATTATAAAGAAGCTGCAAGGAAAAATTCGGTTGCCAGATTGCAAAACGAATTAGAATCTGCCATAGTTTCTGATGAAGACGAAATGCCTGAGGATGTTATTAGGTTTAACTCTGAGGTAACTATCGTTTCTAATGACGGGTGGGAGAATTCTTTTCAATTGGTTTCTCCAACAGAAAGTAATTTTTCTAATAAAAAATTATCAGTATTAACCGCTATGGGTTTAGCTGTTATGGGTTATGCTCAAGGAGATACTATAGATTGGGAATTTCCTGGGGGTGCTAAATCTTTAACAGTTAAAGAAGTAAAAAATATAAAAACAGAAAGTAATCAAACTATATAACAATGGAACCAAAATCATTCTTTGCACATGATACAGATGAACAGATTATCCACACTAAACGTCTGCAAGATTTAAATACGTGGATAGCTCATTTAAATTATGTTTCTACTGAATGCGACATGTTAGTTAAAATTGCATCTAGTAAGCTAAACGACAAAGATTTGAAAGAGGAACTTTTAGCAGAAGTTGAATTAAATTCAGCATTATTAAATGAATTTTTCAACTATAAAGGTTCAATAGAAAGGTTTAAAGAATGTAATGATTTAGAATGTGACTTGTTTTATATTAATCAGCATGATGATGTTTACACCAAGTATGTTAAGCATATAAATGATTATAGACTAGTTAAAGATAAAGTTTACTTAAAAATTTTAGATTAAATACAATAGTTTGTTAGTTTGTTAGTTTGTATTTAACTTAGCCACGAAAACTCCGGTTTTCGTGGCTTTTCTAATTTGAACTAATGTTTGAGTTATATTATCCCCCTGTTATTATTCATTTTAAAAAAATCATTGATTTTACATTAAAAAAATATGGAGTTATTTTTATTAAGTTTTGGAGCGCTTTTTTCTATTATGAACCCTTTAGGAACGCTACCAATTTTTGTTGGATTAACAGACGATTATTCTAAAAAGGCCAGGGCAGTTACCGCATTTTGGACAGCTGTTGATGTTTTAGCTATTTTAATTTTATCTTTTTTTGCAGGGAAGTTTATACTTTCATTTTTTGGAATTAGCTTAAATGCTTTAAAAATTGCCGGGGGACTTATTATAGCAACTTCTGGGTTTGCTTTATTAACAGGGAAGTTTCGGGAACATAAAGGTATGAAACGAGAACGTGTAAAAGAAATTATTCAAAATAGAGACCCTATTTCTTTAAGCCCCTTAGCTATTCCCATGTTGGCTGGTCCAGGAACTATTTCTTTGTTAATTGCTTATAACCAAGAATATACTTCAACTCAGGAAATCTTAATTATTGTAGGGGCTATTTTTACAGCATCTCTGTCCATTTACTTTATTTTAAAAAGTGGTCATTTTATCGTTAAATTTCTTGGAGCATCAGGTATTAATGCCTTGTCTAGAATCATTGGATTTATAGTCATTGCTATTGGAGTAGAGTACATAATAGGCTCTGTAGTTGCCATACTTTCTACAATATTATAAGTATAACATCTCCAAGCTCATTTGTTTATTGTAGAAGTGTTATTTCTTTAGCATATATAAATTACTCGATTACTCTAATAACCTGCATCTCTTTGTTTTTAATAACCTGCATACGTAGAAAAATTAAAATTGAAAATGTGCCAAATACTGAGAAACCAATAAATAAGGGTAGAGCAGTAGCATTAATAAAACTACCAATAAAATTAGCAATAGGCACTGCCATTATGGTAGAAACAAAGCCAGTTATTGCTGCTCCAATTCCTGCTATGTGCCCAATAGGCTCCATGGCGATGGCTCTTATATTTCCAAAAATAAATCCAATGGTAAAAAACTGAATAGCCATAAATGCTAACAAGACTATTACAGGTGGGTTTGCAGAATTCCAAAATAATAAAACATATAATAACGCATTTACACTAAATATAACAAGGGCTATAAATGATAATCGCCACATGCCTAAACGCATGACCATGGTTCCATTTAAAAAAGTAGCTACCCCAACACCTGTAGCTAAACCGGCAAATATGTAAGGAAACTCATCTATTAAGTTATATTGGTTTTCAAAAATTATTTGTGAAGCACTCAAATACACAATAAAAGCTCCAGAAATAAAGCCGGATATAATTGTAAAGCCTAATGTAACTTTATGTTTTAATAACTCCTTAAAACCATCTATAAACAAATGCTTGTTAAATTTTATTTTATGTTCTGGTTTTAGGGTTTCTGGCTGTCTTTTCCAAAACCAAACACACACCAAAAAAGCTATAAGAACTTGCACATAAAAAATCCCTTTCCAATGGTAAAAGTTTAAAATGAATTTTCCCATTATAGGAGCAATAACAGGAACCAGAATAAAGAAAGATGTTATAAAAGACATGATTTTTGCCATATAATCACCTTTATACAAATCTCTGATTATAGCAATAGCAATAGTTCTTGGAGCCGCTAGTCCAATGCCTTGTAGAATTCTTCCAAAAACCATCCATTCTAAAGTTGGAGAAAGCACGCAAATAATACTTGCAATAGTAAAAATGCCAAACCCAATATATACCATGGGTTTTCTTCCAAGACTGTCTGATAAAGGGCCAAAAAGTAATTGACCGGTTCCCAATCCTAAAAAAATCATGGTAATTAGTAGCTGATTATTGTTGCTGTCTAAGTTGTTTACAGAGATTCCTATAGAAGTCATTGCTGGTAATATAGCATCTATAGCCAAAGCCACAATTGACATTAAAGATGCCATTAAAGCTATAAACTCAAATTTTACAGGTTGATTCTCTTGCATGCAGCAAAAGTAAACTATTGTTAGAGAAAGCGCTCTTTAGTTTTCTTAATTAAAGTTAAATTATAGTAAAGAATTTATAGTAATTATGGGTTTGTATGTTATAAAGGAATATTCCCATGCTTTCGTTTTGGTTTTTCAACTTCCTTGCTTTCAAGCATAGAAAAAGCTTTTATTAATTTCCGTCTGGTATCTTTTGGCAAAATCACTTCATCGATAAAACCACGCTCCGCTGCACTATACGGATTGGCAAATAACTCGGCATATTCGGCCTCTTTTTCTTTCCATTTAGCTTCCTTATCTTCTGCAGCGTTTATTTCTTTTTTGAAGATTATTTCGGCAGCACCTTTAGCTCCCATAACAGCTATTTCTGCACTTGGCCAGGCAAAATTCATGTCGGCTCCAATATGTTTAGAATTCATTACATCATAAGCACCTCCATAAGCTTTTCTGGTAATTACGGTCACTCTTGGTATGGTTGCTTCACTAAAAGCATATAATAGTTTTGCGCCATGTACAATAATTCCATCCCATTCTTGATCGGTTCCTGGTAAAAACCCTGGAACATCTTCTAAAACCAACAATGGAATATTAAAAGCATCACAAAAACGTACAAATCGCGCTGCTTTTTTGGCACTGTTTACATCTAAAACTCCTGCAAGATACATAGGCTGATTGGCAACAATACCAACACTTCTTCCTCCTAAACGTGCAAAACCAACAATAATATTTTCTGCATAATCCTTATGAATCTCGTAAAATGAATCTGCATCGATAATCCCAGAAATCACCTCATGCATATCGTAGGGCTTATTGGCATTATCTGGAATAATACTAGAAAGACTCTCTCTAACTTCATCTTTTAATTCAAAAGGAAAGCGGGTAGGAGTTTCTGTATTGTTTTGAGGTAAATAACTTAATAAGCGTTTAATATCTTCTAAGCATTCCACATCATTCGTAGAAGTAATATGTGCTACTCCTGACTTTGTTGAATGTGTACTGGCACCTCCAAGTTCTTCTGAGGTCACTTCTTCATTAGTTACTGTTTTTACTACATTTGGTCCCGTTACAAACATATAGCTGGTACCTTCCACCATCATGGTAAAGTCTGTCATAGCAGGTGAATACACAGCACCTCCAGCACATGGTCCCATAATAGCCGAAATTTGGGGAATCACTCCAGACGCTTGTACATTTCTGTAAAAAATGTCTGCATATCCTCCAAGAGAGCGTACACCTTCTTGAATTCTTGCTCCTCCGGAATCGTTTAAACCAATCATTGGTGCGCCAACTTTTACAGCCAAATCCATAACCTTACAGATTTTTTCAGCATGCGTTTCGGATAAAGAACCTCCAAAAACAGTAAAATCCTGTGCAAAAATATATACTAATTTCCCATTTATAGTACCATATCCAGTAACCACCCCATCGCCATAAAACTTTTGTTTTTCCATCCCAAAGTCTTTAGTTCTATGGGTGACTAAAGCACCAATTTCTTCAAAAGAGCCATCGTCTAATAAGTAATTAACGCGCTCTCTGGCGGTTAATTTTTTGTTTGTGTGTTGTTTATCTATACGAACTTGTCCACCACCTAAATAGGCTTGACTTAATTTTTCGTTGAGGGTATTTATTTTTGATTTCATGTTCATTTTTTTTCTCGCAAAGACGCAAAGGCGCAAAGCTGTATGTGGTTACTCTTAAGTTCTATTTTAAACTTGAAAACTAGTATTCGAATTTTATTATTTTTGACTACTGATTACTGACTACTACTTCAAAGGAATACGCAAGAGTTTCTGATCTGCTAAATATTTTTTTAAGGCCAAAGTAGCTGCAATTTTTGCTTCCTCTTTTTGCTCTTCTAATAAGGCTTCTGGCGAATAATATTTCTTAACAAAATGGGTGTCGAAATTCCCAGATTTAAAGGCTTCATGTTCGCAGACAAATGTTCCAAAAGGTAAGGTGGTTTGAATCCCTTCTACTTGATAATTTTCTATGGCAGATAACATCAATTGGATCGCTTCGGCTCGCGTATTTCCATAAGTAATTAATTTAGAAAGCATGGGGTCGTAATAAATAGGAATATCCATGCCTTCTTCAAAACCATTATCCACTCTAATATTTTTGCCCACTGGTAATTTATAAACTTCTAAGTTTCCAACACTAGGCAGGAAGTCGTTTAAAGGGTCTTCGGCATAAACACGTAGTTCTAGGGCGTGACCATTTATTTTTAAATCTTCTTGTTTAATAGGAAGGGTTTCACCTCGAGCCACCAAAATTTGTAATTCTACCAAATCGGTATCCGTTATTAATTCTGTAACCGGATGTTCTACTTGTAAACGGGTGTTCATTTCTAAGAAATAGAAATTTAGTTTTTCATCTAAAAGGAATTCTACAGTTCCAGCTCCAAGATAATCGCAAGATTTTGCCACTTTAACTGCAGCTTCTCCCATTTTCTGACGTAATTCAGGAGTTAAAACTGAAGAAGGAGCTTCCTCTACTACTTTTTGATGGCGACGTTGGACGCTGCATTCTCTTTCGAATAAATGAATGATATTTCCATGGGCATCTGCCATGACCTGAATTTCGATATGTCTAGGAGAACTGACATATTTTTCAATAAATACAGAACCATCCCCAAACGCATTGACAGCTTCACTGATGGCACGATCCATTTGAGATTCGAAATCGGCTTCTTTTTCCACGACGCGCATCCCTTTTCCACCACCTCCAGCCGAGGCTTTAATAAGAATTGGAAAACCAATCTCTTTAGCAATGTTTTTAGCAACAGGGATATCTGTAATGGCTTCGTCGGTTCCAGGAACCATAGGGATATTATAGGTTTTAACAGCTTCTTTAGCTGCTAATTTAGACCCCATAATTTTTATGGCTTTGGATTTTGGACCAATAAAAGTGATGTTGTTTTGCTCGCATAATTCAGCGAAATGTGCGTTTTCACTTAAAAAACCATAACCAGGATGAATGGCATCGACTTCTAAAATTTTTGCGACTTCAATAATTTTGTCTCCTAATAAATAAGACTGATTAGAAGGGGCTTCACCAATTAAAACAGCTTCATCTGCATATTTTACATGAGGAGCATGTCTGTCTGCTGTAGAATAAACAGCAACCGTTTTAATGCCCATTTTTTTTGCAGTTCGCATGACACGAATAGCTATTTCCCCTCTGTTTGCTACTAGTAACTTCTTCATGCTATTCAAACTCTATTAATAATTGGTTTTTATCTACGGTATCACTTTTAGAAACAGATATAGATTTAATAATCCCATCTCTAGGAGCTGTAAGTGCATTTTCCATTTTCATGGCTTCAAGAATTAAAAGCACATCATCTTCTTTCACTTCTTGTCCAACCTTTACATGGATATCTAAAATCAATCCAGGCATAGGCGCTTTAATGTCGTTGACCATTTTTGAAGCGCCAACTTCAAAGCCCATATCTTTAATTAGCAGGTCTAAGTCGTTAAATACGTCGATATTATACGTGTTATTATTAACCTTTACTTGATATGTTTTTGTGTTAAAATCGGATGAGATGATGTCACATTTATAAGATTTGTTTTCTTGTAGAACATGATATTCTGATGAAGAAACTGTTATAGCATCAAGTTTAGAAACCTCTTCTGAAGTGATGTCAAAATCGAATGCTTTATTCACATTCACTTTGTATGATTGATTCATATAGTTTTATTTGAAGTTGTAAATATAAGGATTTATGAGGAGTGTTAAATTCTAAATCCTAAAAACTAAATTCCAATAATTAGTCTCAGTTTTCAGGGGCGGTTATCAGCCTCAGTCTCATCTTTTTGAAGAGAAGGGTTGTGAGAAAGTACTACCTTTAAACCTTAAAAAATGAATTCTTCTGATGAGCTTTAATAGCTTTTTTAGACAGATATAAGCCAAGACCAAGGGATACAAAAGCGCCAATCCAAATTCCCGGAATAAAATCTATAAACAAGAAGAAATCGTAAGCTCCATGAAATAATACCGCCAGAAAAAGACCTAATAAGTTATATTTAGAAGGGTGTTTGGTAAATTTTGCCTTTCCCATAAAATAGCCCATAAGGACTCCAAAAGTAGCATGAGCCGGAACTGCTGTAAAGGCTCTTAATAAAGCAACTTGATAGCCACCTTCAATAACATACATGATGTTTTCTGTGGCCGCAAATCCCATAGAAACCATAACGGCATACATAATGCCATCATAGGGTTCGTTAAATTCTTTATTGGGTTGGGCAAAAAAACGGACAATAATGTACTTGCTAAATTCTTCTATAACAGCCACTACAAGAAAGGCTTTAAAGAATTGCTGTATAACGCTAAATTCATCATTAAGGGTTATCACAGCATCGGAACCATAATATAAAATAGTGGCAATTAAAATACTTACAATAGCGCCAAGCAAAAAGTTATATAGCAATAATCTTCTAGGCTCTTTTTCGTATTCATCTTTGCAATATATGTATAGAATGATGGCGAGAACAGGTGCAATGGCAGCTAGGAGTAGGTTCATAAAGCTAAAATAATAAAATTATATCTGTTGAAGAATATGCTTAAAAACAATTTTATAATATGTTTTATTTGAGGCCACAAAATGATTGTTTTCTTCAGTGAATTGTAGCAGTTCTTCAAACTTTATTCGACTAATTAGTTTTAAGTTTTCAACTTCATCTTTTTGAGGTTTTAACTCACTGATATCTGTTGTCAATTCAGTTATAAACGTATGATGAAATTCATTGTCGATGATCCCATTGTCATAACTTTGAAAACAAGGGAAGACTCCAATTTTGTTTAAATCAGTTTCTGAAATAGTCAAACCAATTTCCTCTTGAGTTTCTCTAATGGCAGCTTCTTCAATAGTTTCGCCAGCATCTACATGGCCGGCAACAGAGACATCCCAAAGTAAAGGACAAATAGATTTTGTAGCAGCACGTTGCGCTAATAAAATTTGCCCATCACGGGTGTAAAACCAAATATGAGCCGTATTGTGGTAAAGTCCTTTTCTGTGGATTTCAGACTTTAATGCTGTTTTTCCCGTTGGTTCTCCGGTTTCTGTTACAATATCTATAAGTTCTTCAGTCATATTAAAAAAAGCCTCCTATTATAGAGGCTTTATTTTTATTAAAAGTTTATAAATGTCGCTTAGCGACTATTTAAAATATGAAAACGTTTCTCCGTCTTCTATTTTTAGTAGCGTTTCGTAAATTAATTTAATCACGTTCTCCACATCGTCTCTATGAACCATTTCTACTGTGGTGTGCATATAACGTAGTGGTAAAGAAATTAATGCCGAAGCTACGCCACCGTTGCTATAAGCAAAAGCATCTGTATCTGTACCTGTAGCTCTCGAAAGGGCAGAACGTTGAAAAGGAATTTTCTTTTCTTCAGCAGTATCTGTAATTAAATCTCTTAGTTTTTGTTGTACAGCAGGAGCATATGCTACTACAGGACCTAAACCAAGCTCTAAATGACCTTCTTTTTCCTTTTTGATCATAGGAGTTGTTGTGTCATGTGTGACATCTGTTACAATAGCCACATTTGGTTTGATGGTTTGAGTAATCATTTCTGCACCACGTAAACCAATTTCTTCCTGTACCGAATTGGTAATATATAAACCAAAAGGAAGTTCCTTCTTGTTTTCTTTTAGTAACCGAGCGACTTCAGCAATCATAAAACCACCCATTCTGTTGTCTAAAGCGCGACAAACAAATTTGTCACCGTTTAGTATATGGAACTCATCTGGGTATGTTATAACACATCCTACATGAATGCCCATTTTTTCCACTTCAGCCTTGTCTTTAGCTCCCACGTCTATGGTAATATTGTCTGGTTTTGGTGCTTCTTCTTTAGATTTATTTCTGGTGTGGATAGCTGGCCAGCCAAAAACACCTTTTACAATACCATTCTTTGTATGAATATTCACGATTTTACTGGGCGCAATCTGGTGGTCACTACCTCCATTTCTAATTACATAAATCAAACCGTTATCTGTAATATAGTTTACGTACCAGGAAATTTCATCGGAATGTCCTTCAATAACCACCTTGTATTTTGCTTTCGGATTGATAACGCCAACAGCCGTACCATAGGTGTCTGTAATAAATTCATCCACATAAGGTTCTAGATAATTCATCCAGATTTTTTGCCCTTCCCACTCGTATCCGGTTGGTGAGGCATTGTTTAAATATGTTTCTAAAAAATCCAATGATTTTTTGTTTAAAATGCTCTTTTTTGCCATGTTAAATTATTTTGCACTAAAATAATAATATTAATAGTATTTTAAGGTTAATGCTTTGGTAAATTATTAATTTTACCAATGTTTTGGAACGATTTTGGATTCAACTATTTAAAAATAAACATGGTGACCTGACATTCGGGATTCATGTAAAATAAATATGAAAAAACTAGTTTACCTACTTTTATGTTTGCCTTTATTTGCCCATGCTCAGATAGATTCTCTTGATACGGAAAACTCTGATGTGGAATATATCTTTTTTGAGGGAGATACCATTCCTCATACTGCTATTAATTTAAATGAAGTATTGTTGCTGCATAAACTTAAATTCGATAGCAACCAGGACAGAAAACGCTACTTAATTTTAAGACGAAAAACCATAAAAGTCTATCCATACGCTAAATTGGCGGCCGAACGCTTGGAGTCTTTAAACGAGCGTATGGCTTCTATTAAAAAGAAAAGCGATCAAAAAAAATATGCTCGGATTATTCAAACTTATATCGAAGATGAATTTGCTGAAGAACTCAAGAAGTTAACCAGAACAGAAGGTCAGATCTTAGTAAAACTTATATACAGACAAACGGGAGAAACCACCTTCGATTTAATAAAACGTTTACGAAGTGGCTGGCGTGCTTTTTGGTTTAATAGTACAGCAAACTTGTTCAACATATCTTTAAAGGAAGTTTACGATCCCGAGAATGTTAAAGAAGATTATTTAATAGAAGATGTTCTACAACGTAATTTTCAAAGTGGAAAGCTAGAACGACAAGACGCTGCCATCAAATTTGACTTTTTAGAACTTACCCAAAAATGGCTAAAATAAAAGATCCGCATACACAAACCTTAGCTGAAGAGCGCCTCAATGCCTTAACTCATGGAGTAGGTGCTGTAATGGGAATTGCAGCCTTAGTTTTGCTTATAGTTTTTAATACAGGTAAAACCGACTGGAGTTTGTTTAGTGTTATAATTTACGGACTTTCAATTATTATTTTGTTTAGTTCTTCCACCTTATATCATGCAGTTCAAGCCGAGAAGCAAAAGCATTATTTCCGTATTATTGATCATATTAGTATTTACCTGTTAATTGCTGGAACCTATACGCCAGTAGCTTTAATTGCTCTGGAACAAAGTAAAGGTTGGCCAATATTCTGGGTGGTATGGGGAATTGCGTTATTAGGTTTGGTCTTGAAATTGTTTTTTACTGGAAAATTTGAGCTTTTTTCAGTATTACTTTATCTCATTATGGGATGGCTAATTGTTATAGACTTTTCTAATCTGGCAGATTACGTAGGAACTAATGGAACTTTGCTTCTATTTGCGGGAGGTTTGTTTTATACCTTAGGTATTGTTTTTTATGCCGTTCATAAAATACCTTATAACCATGTTATTTGGCATTTATTTGTGCTTGGAGGTGCAATTTGCCACTTTTTACTGGTGTTTTTTTATGTGATATAGGTTATTTGTCTAAATAATATTTTTCACTCACTTCTTTTAGTGAATGAAAATCTTTCCCTTCAAATAGAATATAATCTGCTTCTACATGAATTACAGAAAAATTATTTTTTAGCTTGACAAAAATTCTGTCTAATATTAATTTTTGATTATTTATGGTTATATAAACAATAGGTTTTGAATTTGAATCTAGGGTTAGGAAAAAAGGCCTTGTTTTATTAGCGGCAAGATACATTTCAAAAAGATTATTAGAGATGTAATTGGTGGATAAACCATAAGCCATATGCTTTTGAAGTCTGGTTAAAGGCCTTATGACACCTCCTTCTGTATACACTATTCTATATTCTTTTATAGGATTTTCTATGTCTATTGAATCATTTTTTAGTTGGGCATCATACACAAACGTATTGTGATTATTACTGTGTTGAATATAAAAAAGTCTTGTAGGTGTTTTGTTAGGTATTGGATAGCTTTCTTGCCCAAAAACATAAGTTGTTGATGAAAACAATATTAAAATAATACCATATATTTTTAAGAGTAAGTTTTTCATATTTAAACGTAATTAAACCAACTTTCTCAATACCTATTTTTATTTGGTAAATCGGTAAAGTTTATGCCCTAATAATATCTTGATACTCTATAAAGAAAGCTTCTAATTTGCTCATAGTCTCATTAAAAAATTCCATGGTTATACGCCATGATTTTATATTATGAATAGAGACTGGAGCGTCTAAAAGCACATATACTCTAGAAATTTCTTTCCCATTTTCCAAAAAATATTCTTCTTCAAAAATAGCTTCAGGTAAAAAATCATCTTTAAGAATGGATTTTAAGGCCAATAGCTTTCCCCAATGGTTAATTCTACCTTCTAAGTCGTCTTCGAGGTCTAAAGCAACTAAAGCTGTTTTGGTATCAAAATGAAATTTAAGACTAAGGCCTTTTATTTTTGTATCGTATAAAATCCATTTTCTAGGAAAGGACTTACCAAAACTGGTCCAAAATTCTTGTTTTAATAATCTAGATTCCTCTTTGCTGAACATGATTAAAAGTGGTTAGCGGATAGTGAATAGAAAGTTGATAAAGACTAAATATAATTAAAAAAAGATTAAAGCAATAACTAAAATACAACTGCTTAATTAAGAGGTTTTTATATAATAATATTCACACTTTTCCTAAAGTAAATAAACTGTAAATATTAGCTGTCTAATTTATTATATCATATACGCTATAGCTACTCCAAAAAATATGGCTAGTAATTTCGATAAATTAAACTTATGTCCTTCGCTGCTTTCAAACAAAATAACCGTTGAAATATGAAAAAAGATACCAATTACTACAGCATTTATTAAATAAATATAGCTTTCGGGAATGGAAGAACTATTCGATATAAAAGTACCAAGAGGCGTCATGGCAGCAAAGAATATTAGAAAGCCAGCAATCTGCATTTTACTGTAATTAGATTGTACCAAAAAGCTGGTTATTAATGTAGCAATTGGAATTTTATGAATTAAAACACCATAAACCATATCGTTGTGTTGGTGGATTGGAAAGCCTTCCAGAAAACTATGAATACACAAACTGATAAACAACAACCAAGGAAACTGGGTATTGTCCTTATGAATATGAATGTGTCCATGTTCGGCACCTTTAGAGAAAAACTCTAAAATTATTTGTAACAGAATTCCAAACATGATAAACAAACCGGTCTTTTTAGCTTCCATATGATGGTAAACTTCCGGTAGCAAGTCGAATAATGTTAAAGCCAATAAAAAAGCGCCACTAAAAGAGAGTAGGAGTCTAGTAAACAGACTTCGTTTTTGCTTTAAAACCAAAACAATTAAAGCGCCAAGAACGACTGCAAATACTGGTAATAAGTATTGTTTCATATATGTTTTTCACGAATCCCGAAATTTTCGGGAGAAATCTTAATATTAATTAGTCACTTACAAAATACAGGTTATTTAAAAACCATAATCAAGCGTTCAGATGTGTTTTTATGGAATTTATTCAATTTATAATCCCCAAAAATATCTAATAAATAAACTCCAGCCTGTTCAAAAAGCTGTTCAAAATCATTTAGAGTAAAGGCTTTTACCCGTTCTTGAAAACTAAAGGTTTTACCTTTATCTTTAAAAGATATGTCTTTATATAAATAGCCGTCTTTAACATAACGTTTTTGGTGAAAGTCAATGCTTTCAACTGTTTTAATATCTTCAGTTACTAAATTGTTTAATACAAAATCGATATTCATAAAATCGATAACGCCAAAACCGTACTCATTTAAATCGGCATGTATGGCCTCAATGGTTCGTAAATTATCAATCTCTTCCTCAAAATAACCAAAACTTGTAAACAGATTAAAAACAGCATCAAATTTTTTATCGTAAGGTTTGCACATATCATGTACCTCAAAATGTAAATTGTCTTTCTCAAATTGTTTCGCGTAAGCAATGCTATTTTCAGATAAATCTACTCCGGTAACATCATACCCTAAAGAGCTTAAATACAGAGAGTGTCTTCCTTTTCCACAAGCCAAATCTAGAATTTTTCCATGTTCTGGCAGGTTTAAATAATTGGTAAGATTATCCATAAACATCTGCGCTTCCTCATGATCTCTGTCTTTATATAAAATATGGTAATATGGTGTGTCAAACCACGAAGCATACCATTGTGTTGTATTTTTTGTCATATAAACTTCCCTAAACCAGGGAGGATTTTTATTTGGGGGTTACTCCACTACGTTGTCACTCCGTAGAGTCAGGCTTTCGCAAGTCGCTTTTTTATTTTATAAAACGATAAAATAAAAAGAGCTCCAACAATTGCTCAATCCTTAACCCAATTAATTTAAGTTGCCACAAAAATACTGTATTTTTGCATTCTATTTAATATCTACAATGGAGAATAATTTTAAAATGGTTGCCAAAACTTTATTTGGCTTTGAAGAATTACTTGCAAAAGAGCTTACTCAACTTGGAGCACAAGATGTTAAGATTGGTGTTAGAAACGTTAGTTTTACTGGTGATAAAGGCTTTATGTATAAGGCAAACTTGGGGTTGCGTACAGCTATTAAAATCTTAAAGCCTATTGAAACATTTAAAGTGCGCAACGAACAAGATTTGTACGATAAGATTTATAAAATGTCCTGGGAGAACTATTTAAAGCCAACAGGAACTTTGGCTGTAGATGCAACAATTAATTCGACAGTTTTTACACATTCTCTTTATATAGCTCAAAAAACCAAAGATGCTATTGTAGATAAATTTAGAGAAACTTCAGGGCAAAGACCTAATGTAGATTTAAAGTTTCCTGATTTAAAAATTAATGTTCATATAGATAGAGAGGTTTGTAATATTTCTTTAGATTCTTCGGGAGATTCACTACATAAACGAGGCTATAAAACAGCAACTAATATTGCTCCAATAAACGAGGTCCTTGCTGCTGGAATGGTCATGCTTTCTGGCTGGGACGGGCAATCTGATTTTATGGATCCTATGTGTGGTAGTGGCACTATTTTAGCCGAAGCAGCTATGATTGCCTGTAATATTCCACCTAATTTAATGCGAAAAGAATTTGCATTTGAACGTTGGGCAGATTGGGATGTAGAATTATTTGAAAAAATAGAAGAATCGCTTTTAAGTAAAACTAGAGATTTTCACTATAAAATAATGGGTTATGATAAATCTCCAAGTGCTGTTGAAAAAGCTAAGGATAATATTAAAAACGCCCACCTTGAAGAGTTTATAAGTATTCAACACGAAGATTTTTTCAAGACTCAAAAGGCTGGAGAACACAAGTTACATATGGTATTTAATCCGCCTTATGGCGAACGTTTAGATATTGATATGGAAGAGTTCTATAAAAATATTGGTGATACGCTTAAGCAAGGATATCCTGGAACAGATGCATGGTTTATTACTTCAAATTTAGAAGCCTTAAAACATGTTGGCTTGCGTCCTTCAAGAAAAATTCACTTGGTAAACGCCAAATTGGAAGCGCGTTTGGTTAAGTATGTTATGTATGAAGGAAGTAAAAAAGCAAAATTTAATGATTAGAATTGGTTATCGGTTATCGGTTATCGGTTATCGGTTATCGGTTATCGTTTGAGTTCTTTTTAAAGAAGGTTCAACATCAGAAATCCGTTAAAACTTGGCAATATTTAAAGGCGGTGTTTGCTCCAATTTTAACTTCATTTACTAATAGAACATATTTTTTATTCTGTGTTTTTAGCATCAAACTCTGGACAATCTATTCGAATGTCTGAAACTTTAAGGGGTTTATCCAAAAGGTTGCAATAATGTCCACCTTTTTTGTTGTCGTAAAACTTACAACCATAACAGGTTCTTTGTACGGTTAAAATTCCTGCCTGGTTTAGCTTGTATATAACCTGACTTAGGGATTTAAATACATCTTCACGTTTTGAGGGTTCTAAGGTTTCTATCTGTGTGTTAATAGGATTGGCAAAGTCTTCTGTTTCTGTAATAAGATGCTTGCCCGAAGGCGTTAAAACCATTGAAAAACTTCTGCTGTCTGAAAGCGAAGCTTTCTTTTCTATATGTCCTTTTTTAATTAGTGCTTTTACAGCATCGCTAACCGTTGGCTTTGTCACGTTAAATTCGTTTGCAATATAACTTACATTACAAAAGTCCTGTTTGTGGTATGCAATAAATAGTAATATTTGTATTTGAATAGGGCTTAAACCAAATGTTTTCGCTTTTTCCCATAGCAGCACCTTAAACGCTTGAGAAATACGCTCTAAGGCCACTATAATTTTGCTTGAGGTATTGTGATTTTGATACTCGGGATTAAAAATAGAATCTGTCATAACTCGTGTGTATAAAATTGCCTATCCAATATATCAGATAGGCAAAGTTAGTCATCCTAATCAAATTAGTTGCAATGTTCCATTTCAATAATATAAAAACCTACTTTTTCTATAGCCTTGATCATGCTGTCTGTTGCTTGTTCTATATGGCAAAACTTACATTCGCTGGCTGTTAGTTTTCCTGTTTTAAAAGGTTTAGATTCTAAATATGTTTTCCCATAATTAAATATGGTCTCTTCTTTAGATAAACTACTTGGCACTAAAATATCGAAGTGCATGATGTTGCCATCTTCTCTTTGGACATAGGTGTCCCAAACGGATACTTTCATTTTTTAACTGTATATGGTAAACTTAAATTGCCACTGGCTACACTATATACCTGATAAACACTAAGCATAGGTAACTCTGGATTGCTGGTATTTACTTTTAAAAAGGCTGTAACCCCATCAAAGTTAAAATTAATTTGATGATTTATACGGTAATCCGGTACAATTACAGTAATTGTATGGTCTTTTGTTATAACCTGAAAGCCTGGCGAATCCATAAACATGGGCATTCCTGGATTTGTAGGAGTCAAGGTTACTGAGGTGTCTCCTTTTTTAAATTGCTTTACAGCCAGACCACCTGGTACAAGTTCGTTTTTAACTAGTACCACCCAATGTGGGTGCCAGATAATACCATCGTTTAGATAGTTTTTATCTGCATTTTCATCCCAGAGAGGAGTGTCGTCAAAATCAGGATGCGATGTTAGAGCTAAGGCCAGTATGCCATCTGTTTCGCTAAAACCTACATCTGTAGGTTTTAAGTTAGTAGGAAAAACATAGCCTAAAACAGGAGCTCCATCCAATTGTCCGGCTTTAATGGGTTTTGTTTCTCCAGCGTTTCCTTTTACGCCAATGGTCCATACACTTAGGGCCCATTCTTCGTTATGTGACACTTCAACAGTTTCTATGTCAAAATTAGTGCCTTCGTAATTTGCTTCTTGGGCTTTGCTGTATGAGATTATAAGCAAAACCATTGTGAGGAGTATCGTGTTTTTCATAATATATTCTTGTTATGCTTTTACTTCGGCCATAGAAGCTCCATGATTAATATGTAAGACATTTCCTGTGGCTGTTACCATGGCAGGAACAGACTTTACGCCGGCTTTTTCAGCTTCTTCAATACGGTTTCTGTGTTCACTGATGTTAACAATTTCCAGCTTGTCTTTTCCTACTAATTCTACAATATCGTGTTCTGCACTAACACATACGGAACATCCTGCGTGATAAAAAATGGGTTTTTTCATAATTATAATTTTAAATTAATACTTGTTTATGAATCAAATATAGTAAGGAATCCTAACAATAAAAAATATCTATTGAAATTTAACACTTTTAGGGTGGAATAATGTGGTTCTTTTTTAATGGGGTTATAGGGAGGTCTGGTAATGGATTATTGGGTTGTAGTGTAATTGTTCAATAAGCTAAAGGCAAAGATAATGGCATAATAGGGGTTAAAGGGCTAATGGTTAGCTGTTAATTTAGGAATAATGATTAAACGATAATTTACAGAGGTGAGAGACTGTCCTTGTTTGTTGCAATTGGTTTTTAATTAAATTTCAGGAATGCGCAGGAACTCAGATTTTGTACTTATTTTTAAGTTCCACTTCGATTTAAGTTGAATTTCAATATAGAAAACTACTTATCTCTTTTATAAAAAGGAATGAGGTAAGATACTGTATAGCCATAACCAAAGCCAAAGCCACCACTATCATAAGTTTTTTGAAAACCAGGGATGTAAAGGTTTTCAAAATTTTCGGGTTGGTCATCATTGATCATGTATTTAAATTGGGCATTTAAACCTAAGTATAAATTATTTATAACTTCTACTTTCAAACCAACAATAAACTCTCCCCAAAGCGCTGTAAGACCGCTAAATTTTTCACCTTCTTCAGATGTAAATTGAGGCGCCCAATATTGATCTTGTGAATACACGCCATAATTGTTTAGGGTTTGGCTAAACGTGCTTGCTCCAATTCGAAAACCACCATAAATCATGTTTTCCATGCCGAACCAGTTTTCATAGGCATTATAATCTACTCCAGCTTTAAAATAACTCCCTTGAGTGGTTACATTAATATAATCGTTAGCTGTTAGTTTTTCTTCGACTCCAATTTCTCCTGCTAGATACCATTTTTTGGTAAGTCGGTAATCCCCATTAATCTCAAAGCCTTTATATTCGTCGTCGACAAAAGACCTAATAATTTTGCCTAAATCTCCACCTAAACGGAGTCCGTAACTTTCTTTGTGTTTAATAGAATCTGTTTTAGTGCTAATAATACTGTCGTTTTGAGCTTGGGTTGTAGCACAAAAGACAAATAAAATAACTAAAGAATTAATGATATATTTTATAGTGAATGTCATCTTCATGCTCTACAGTTTGATTATCGTTTACAGATTGTGCTAATTGGATCCATTTGTTTCCATCATCTTCAACCGTTATTACTACATTTTCAAAAATGGTTTTGTAGCCACAAGCACGTGAGACATAAACTTCTTTTCTTACATAGTTTATAGTAATGGTATCTGGATTCCCCAAAACATTATCATTTTCATCAATTTTATATCCTTTATGAAGGATAAATTGGGTACTGTTTTCGGTTGTTTTTAAAGGTAAAAAAAGTTCTTTTTGTGCTTTGCTGCCATCATAAGTTGATAAAACTCCAGGATCTGGATCACCGATTCCAGTAACCCTAAGTCTGTTTACATTCTTTGGTGTATTTTCAGTTGGAAAATTAATATCGTAAAAAGCGATATGCATTTTTGGAGTAGTTTCTGTTGTTTCAGAACAGATATCGTCTTTTTCACAACCAAAAAGAGTTATAAAAAAAACAAGTAAAGGAATTAAAATAATTTTAAAGCGTTTCATTCACAAAATAGTTAATTAACGATTATCGTCTTTCCAAAAGTACAACATTTTCTACATGATGTGTTTGTGGGAACATATCTACAGGTCTTACTTTTGTAATCTGATACATGTCCTTCATTAAAGCTAGATCTCTAGCCTGTGTGGCACTGTTACAACTTACGTATACGACCTTTTTAGGAGCAATATTTAGTATTTGCTGAACCACATCTTTATGCATACCATCTCTGGGAGGATCTGTAATAATAACATCTGGATGACCATGAGTTTTAATAAAAGCCTCGTTGAAAACACTTTTCATATCTCCAACGTAGAATTCAACGTTTTCTATGCCGTTTAATTGTGCATTTTCTTTAGCTGCTAAAATAGCATCGGGAACAGCTTCAACACCAATCACTTTTTTTGCTTGTTTAGCAACAAATTGCGCAATAGTTCCAGTTCCAGTATATAAATCGTAAACTAATTCGTCTCCAGTTAAATCAGCGTAATCTCTGGTAATTTTATAAAGTTGATAGGCTTGGTCTGAGTTTGTTTGGTAGAACGATTTGGCATTTATTTTAAATCTCAAACCTTCCATTTCTTCAAAAATATGATCTTGTCCCTTATAGCAAATAACGTCTTGATCGTAAATAGTATCATTAGCCTTCTCGTTAATAACATATTGTAAGGAGGTTATTTCAGGAAAAGTTTCAGTCAGATAATTTAATAGTAATTCTCTCTTGTTCTTATCTTCTTTAAAAAACTGAACCATCACCATAATATCTCCTGTTGAAGATGTGCGAAGCATTAAGGTACGTAATAAACCTGTTTGATTTCTTGTATTAAAAAACTCTAGATCGTTTTTAAGAGCAAATTCTTTGACTGCATTTCTAATAGCGTTAGATGGGGCTGCTTGTAAATGACATTTTTTAATATCTAAAATCTTATCCCACATGCCAGGAATATGAAAACCTAAAGCATTTCTATCTCCTAAGTCTTTATCGGATTGTACTTCTTCTACAGTTAGCCAACGACTGTCACTAAAGGAGAATTCCATTTTATTTCTATAGAAGTATTCGTTTTTAGATCCTAAAATAGGAGTTACTTCTGGTAATTCTAAATGTCCTAAGCGAGTTAGGTTATTTACCACCTCTTTTTGTTTGTAATACAACTGGTGTTCGTAGCCCATATCTTGCCATTTACAACCACCACAGGTTCCAAAATGCTCGCAAACTGGAGTAGTACGTTTGTCGGAAAGTTTATGGAAGGCAATGGCTTTTCCTTCGTAATATGCTTTTCGTTTTTTAAAGGTTTGTACATCAACTATATCGCCAGGAACTGCATTTGGCAAAAAAATCACTTTCCCATCTGCTGCCTTTGCTATGGTTTTTCCTTTAGCACCAGCATCTACAACTTCTACGTTTGTAAATACTTGTTTTTTATTTTTTCTTCTAGACATGCTGCAAAAGTAAGGAAAGGATTTGCTATTTACGCGTTCTGATTTACGAATTTTTTACAAGATATGAATCACTAAAATATTATTTTAATTTTTTATATGAAACGATAATTTCTGGAGATTATATCTTTCCATAAAAATACTTTTTATTCGTTTAAATAAGGTGATAAAATCAAATAGGAAAACACTTTCCATAATCCGAGATATTTAGTAATTTTGCAAATCCTAGGGATGATTTCTCTCCCACGCTGAATTTTCGTATCGATACGTATCGGGATTTCGAAAAGATAAAGGTATAGTAGGAATGGTTATTTATTCATCAACTATAAATTTATTAAAATGGCTAGTTTAGACCAATTAACATCGCAAGAAGCGATAGATTTAGAAAACAAGTATGGCGCACACAATTACCATCCACTTCCAGTAGTGCTGAGTAAAGGGGAAGGTGTTTATGTATGGGACGTAGAAGGGAAAAAATATTACGACTTTCTGTCTGCTTACTCTGCAGTAAACCAAGGACACTGTCACCCAAGAATTGTAGGTGCTATGACCAAACAAGCAGAAACCTTAACATTAACGTCTAGAGCATTTCATAACGATATGCTGGGGAAATATGAAAAATTTGCTTGCGAATTTTTTGGTTTCGATAAGTTATTACCAATGAATACAGGTGCTGAAGCTGTGGAAACTGCTTTAAAAATTTGTAGAAAATGGGCTTACGAAGTAAAAGGGATTGATGAAAATGAAGCCGAGATTGTTGTTTGCGAAAACAATTTCCACGGAAGAACTACAACTATTATCTCTTTTTCTAACGATCCTGTTGCCAGAAAGAATTTTGGACCTTATACCAAAGGGTTTATAAAAATTGCATACGATAATTTAGAAGCTTTAGAAGCAGAATTAAAAAGCAATCCAAATATTGCTGGATTTTTAGCAGAACCTATTCAAGGGGAAGCTGGTGTTTTTGTTCCACAAGAAGGCTATTTAGCAAAAGCAAAAGCTCTATGCGAAAAATACAATGTGTTGTTTATTGCAGACGAAGTACAAACTGGAATTGCTAGAACCGGAAGGTTGTTAGCTGTAGATCATGAAAATGTAAAACCAGATTTATTAGTGCTTGGAAAAGCATTAAGTGGTGGAGCATATCCTGTATCTGCTGTTTTAGCAGATAATGCTATAATGGATGTGATTAGACCAGGAAACCACGGATCTACTTTTGGAGGAAATCCAGTAGCTGCTGCTGTTGCTATTGCTGCATTAGAAGTAGTTAAAGAAGAAAACCTTGCTGAAAATGCTGAAAAACTTGGAAAGCTGTTTAGATCTGAATTAAACAAATATATTGAAACAACTGACTTGGTAGAATTAGTTAGAGGTAAAGGGTTGTTGAATGCGATTGTAATTAACGACGATGAAGAAAGTGAAACAGCTTGGAATATTTGTTTAGCTTTACGTGATAACGGCCTATTAGCAAAACCAACTCATGGAAATATTATTCGTTTTGCTCCACCTTTGGTGATGAATGAAGAACAATTATTAGATTGTGTTTCAATTATAGTTAAAACATTAAAGCAGTTTGAAAAATAATAAAACCTAAAAGGTTTTAGAAAGTATTAAAAAGCGACTATTTCGATTACTTTTAGTAAAGGATAGTCGCTTTCTTATTTATGGAGCTAAAGTATTAAACGGATAAAAAGGAATATTTCTCAATATCCAAAAGAATATAACAAGTATTAAAATAAATTTTGTTGCCATGGGTTTATGAAGGATGTTTTTAGTGTTTTTGTTAAACTGCTCCTGAGAGATATAAACATAAAGTTGATAGCCCAAAACAAGAACCAAAAAACCTATTAAATAATTATATTTTAAACCAGCCATTATCTGTCCATGTAGTATTTGATGTATGGCTCTTTGCGAGCCACATCCTGGACAATATAAATTTGTAGCGCTATAAAATAAGCATTTAGGAAAAATGATGTTATTCGCTGGGTTCCAAAAATAGAAAAGCGTTATAACACCAATTCCGGCTAGTAATGCCAGAAAAAAAAGAAGCTTTTTATGCTTACTAACCAGCTTCACTTAGTAAAGCTCCAAACATGGCAAGACCAAAGATTAGTATGTATATTAGCCAACCCAAAAGCGCTACAGCTATGGAAACTATACCCCAGGTTTTGGCGTTTTTTGATGCACTTATAGCTTGTTCGTATTTACCATCTTCAAATAGACTATTCACTTTTGTAGCATAAATAATACTTACAATTCCAAAAGGAAGACAACATAAAATAGTACTGATAATAGCTAAGGCTAAATAACTATTAGGTCTAGTTGGTTTGATATCCATATTATATAAAATTAAACTTGTTGCATTTTTTGAAATTCTTGTAATTTTTCTTGTAACATTTCAGGGTCTTGTAAAGCTTCCCAGCCAATCATACTAATAATCCAAAAAACATAAGCCAAAAAGATTATATTTAAAACAATCCCTATTATGGCAAGTATTTTACCCGTTTTCACATTGTTGTAACCTGTGTATAGCTCTGGGTTTTCAGCGTAAATTTTAGTCGATTTATTAGCTAAAACCAAGGCAACAATACCAATAGGTAAACCTAAAACACCATAGCAACAGCAGGTTACGATTGATAAGATACCTAATACTAAAATAAGTGTCGCGTTTTGTAAGGGATGTTTTTCCATGAGATTTGAATCTATTAATGTGTTATTTTAAATATATAACTACCAACAATAATAAGGACATTTAAAAAAATAAGCCCCATTTTAAGTTGATAATCGTATTTAAATTTTTTATAAAAATTATAGATAAGAAATATTCCAAGTAGTATAAGCGTGTAAATGGCAGGATACATTATAAGAGCAGCCGTAAAATCACCTTTAATAAGAAACATGAAAGCTCTTTGAAAACCACAGCCTAAACAATCAACTCCAAAAAGTTGTTTGTTTAGGCATGGTAACATAAAATCTTCAATGGAAGACATGGCTATATCTTTAAATTCTATGTTTTAAAGATATAAAAATATCCAGATTTATTTATTTGAAACAATAATCTTTTTACTGATCACTTGATTGTCGGCAAAAGTAACATTAGCAATATAAACTCCTTGACTTAAATTTTTTGTTGAAAAACTATAGGTTGCTTCTTTATTTAAGTTTCTTTCATCGAAAATTTGTTTTCCAGAAACATCATACAATCTGACTTGTTTAATTTCTAAAAGTTTTGGATTAGAGATGGTTAATACTGCTAAATGATTGTTTTGATACATATTTATATCTTCAGCAGTAATAACTTGGTCTATGTTTAATGCTTCAGACGTAAAGGTTATTTCAAATCGGTCTGTGTAGTTACCTTGAGGTAAGTTTATTTCATAGTCTTGTTGTCTTAAATCAACATATAATCCAGCTTCAATATCATGAATAAAAACAGGTTGACTTTCATCAAAATTTTGCACATCAAAAATTCTAAATCTTATGGGTTGATTGTTTTTTGCTTCAACCACTAAAGGAATTCGTAATTCCATATCGTAATTAAAGGCTTGTATGAGATATGGTACATTGTCTAAAATCCAATAGGCATCGGAATTTTCAGAAAATTTCGTTTTAGCTTCCAGGCCATAATCAAATCCATCTGTTGCTGTATGATGGAAGTTCATTAATAATTGTCTGGTGTAAAATTCACCTTGTGAAAAGTCCACATTAATTCTAAAGCGTTTAAAATCTGCAGGAACAATGTTTAAGCCATCTTCTGTGTATTCGGTTTCCTCAATAGTGTCTTCTGTACCACTTGAATCTACTGTTCTAAAAAACTCACTATTTGTACCAGATTGTTTATAGAATTCTCTTTGGTTATTGGTAAATGTTACAACACCAGTTGCAGCTCCTTCAATAAAAAAACCTTGTCCTACCGGAATATATCTGTAGGCAATTTTAGAGCCTGTTCCAGTAGGGAAATTTGTTGGAGTTCCATCTAATAAGTATGTTGTAAAAGGAGCATGGGTGAAAGAGTCAACCCCTCCCGCAGAAATTGTGTATAAAGCATATCCACCTATATAACTGGAGAGTACATGAGATGTAGAACTAAGAGCATCTTGCTCCCAATATTTTAAAACACCAGTAGTAAAGGCAAGACTATAGTCGGCTAAAATTCCTGTATTCAGTGGGTCATGAATAAAATCACGAGCATCCAAAGCAGAAGGATATGGATTTCCCACCAAAGTTTCTCGATTAATATTTACTGTTGCAGTAATAGTTCCATTATTAGGTCTGCCTCTAAAGTCATATTTTTGTGCACCACTTGGGTTTCCTTTCATAGTAAAACCATAACCAGAATCTAAGGTCCCATTAGGATCGCCTCCAACAGGTAAACTACCACCACCTAATCCTATCCAATCTTCATAAGGATTAGTTGTAGAAGGTAAACCAATATAGGTGTATAACCAATAGCTAGCAATTAGAGATGTTGTTCCATTGTAACCAGCTATAAAACCAAAAGGTGTACTTGTAATAGGAGCAGCAGTTTCACGATAAAAATTATTGCTAGGCATAAAAGTAGTATTACCAGCTACCCCATTGTTTTGACCAACAGGAGATCCCCAGTAATTGTACATATAGGTGTTAGAGTTACCGGTTTGATGTACACTCAATCTACCGGTTCCAGAATTACCAACATCGTTTCCTTGTAAAAGGTGTGCTTCATTACGTAAATAGAGATTACTATTTGTACCAGCTAACTCAATGCCATTGGTTACATATAAGGGAGCATTTGTGCCACTAGAAAAGGCAGTGCCATCTACGTAAACGTAAATATTAGCGTTGTTGCTTACATATAAATCTGTTTGAGCAAACAATAAACTACAAGTAGCAAAGAATATTAATGTAATTATTAATTTCATTTTTTTAATTTTACTTATTAGTAATAGACTTTTTAGATTTTGGTTTAGCCAAGTACTCTTCCTTTGTAAAAACATCTTGATTTTCTAAAAAAATAGTTTTAAGTTTTTTGACGTTTTTTTGTTTAGATTGCAAGTTGTTATTGCTAACTGTGCTTTTTACTAATTTTGGTTTAGTATAATATTCTTCAGCATCATAGATCTTTTGGTTTTCTAAATAAATAATTTTTTTAGAATCGTGCTCTTTATTATATAATGAATAGATTGCTTTAGTTGTCTTTTTTTCCTTCTTAGGTAATAAAACATACTCATCATAAGAAAATGTTTGTAAGTTTTCTAAAGTTATTCTATTCATTTCAATTCTGTTATTTTGTTCTTGAGAATAAGATAAGTAACAGGATAAGAAAATGCACATACAAAAATATTTCATCATAATTTCATTGAATTAATTTCTAACACTTATAACAAAATCCATATTAATGTAGTCTGTAGACCAAGCACTATTCACTAATACAAATCTTACCTGACCCGTTCTTGCTTCTACGTGATGAATTGTTATGTCTTCCCATGGTTGTGTCCCTACACTCCAATCCCCTAATAAATTAACACTTACGATGGAAGTAGAAGTACAAGCAGGAATATTATAGGTTAAGTTGTATATTGTACTTGCTTCAAAATCACTTGGAGCAGTGTAATATCTTGTTTCATCTGAAAGTTTGTTTTGTAATATCCATCTGCTTTGAGCATTACTATACATTAAAGTAACAGAAGAATACCTCCCAGTTAACTCTAGGTTTCTTTCACTTGGAACAAGGATTCTGTTATTTGCCAAGCCACCATTATTGTGTCTTAATATCATTGAAGCATTTGTAGTGTTTTGCAATGTAATTACCTGTCCATCTGATGCTGTAATCGGTATTATACTATTAACACTAAATGAAGTAGTTGGGCCTACAATTCTATAATTAGAATAAGGAGTTAATCCTAAGTTAATATTATTGTTATTTCCATTTACTAAAGTTAATGTTCCTCCGTCTCTATAAGAAACAGCACCGTCCACATCTAAAGTTGTGGTTGGACTAGTCGTTCCAATCCCGACCTGAGCCGTGGCACTAAAAGAAAATAGTAAAATGGTTATAAATAAGATTTGGAACTTGGTAAAAAAGTCATTTTTTTTCATATTTTTCACTTTTAATTAGTCATAGAGTTTAGTTAAAGTAATTATAATTTTAGATAATAATTATATGCTAATGCTATATTCGTTAAACCGTTAAGAATCATCGATATAAAATGAATTATTCGAAATATTTAAATTATTTACTCATTATAATAGGCTGTATTGTTGCTATTTATGCGCAAGCCGGAGAAGAGCAAGACGTGGTTATTTTAATTCTAGGAATCGTCATCTTAATGTTTGGATTGTTTCGTATTTCTAGTGGTATTCCCAGTAAAAGAGATACAGATCAAGACCAACAAATAAAACAAGAGGAAGATGTTTAAAGTAGGGAATAAGGTGTCTGTTTTAGATGAGGATTTAACGGGGTTTATTGTGAAAATAGTTGGAGATACCATAACAGTGGAAGATGTCCATGGTTTTGAAATGGATTTTAATAAAAAGGAGTTGGTTCTTATTAAAAATAAGTCCGATTTAAAATCAAAATCTTTTGTAGATGTTTCATTTAATGAGGTTCTAAGTGAAAAAGAGGAGCAAAAACGAAAACCTTCTGTAAGAAAGAAAGTTAAAGAGCGTTTCGAGCCTACAATGGAAGTGGATTTACATATTCATCAATTAACAGATAAATCTGGAAGAATGAGTAATCACGATATGTTAACTTTGCAACTTGATACCGCTAGGAAGCAGTTGGAATTTGCTATTAGAAATCGTATTCAGAAAGTGGTTTTTATCCATGGCGTAGGAGAAGGGGTTCTAAGAATAGAATTGGAATACCTATTTGGGAGATATAATAATGTAAAATTCTATGATGCCAACTACCAAAAATATGGCTTGGGAGCTACCGAAGTTTATATTTTTCAAAATGTTGCTACAGATTAAAATTCAGGCGTTACAGCTCTTGATCCAGTAGTTCTAGCATTTTGTAATAATCCAAAATCGAACGTACTCTGATTTAAAGTTGGAAATGAAATGTTTTCAACAATTACAGACACTTCAAACGTTTGAATAATGGTATGAACTCTATAAGCCGTTGCCGGAACCGTGGTTGCAACATCAGGATTTAAATAGTCTGCTATATTTGGGTTGGTAAAATCGTTTGCAGGGTTTTGATCTTGATTAACATTTTCTTCGTCTATGGTTAAAACGCCATCGCCATCATCGTCTGTATCCAGGTAATTTGGAATGCCATCTCCATCTGTATCTTGTGGATCTGTTAATGGATTATCATCGTCATCGTCGTTATCATAATCAATCAGCTCTGTACTTGTTAGTACGTTGTCTCCATCGTCATCTGGATCTAAAAAATTAGGAATGCCATCACCATCTGTATCATCATCATAATAATCGCCATTTCCATTTAAATCTTCCATTTCTGCAGGAATCCCATCATTGTCATCTTCTATTAAAGTTGTATAAATGGTAAAAGAACCATCCGAACTAGATAAATCTTCTATAATTTCTAGGTTGGAAGGAGGCACATCGTTACAAAATAAGTTATCTGAAAGGCTGTTATAACTTCTATAGTTAAATAAATTGGAAGATCCATCTATGGTTCCTAGGATTTCTGAATTTACAAGTTCAACCAGAAAAGGATTCGTTTCATTTGGTTCTACTTCAAAAATATCATCTAAAGTAATTGCAGGCGAACTAATTTGCAAGGAAATAGTTTCGGCAGGACTGTCTTTCACATTAAAAAATACTAATTCGCCACAAGCTTCAAAAGTGTCGTCGAAATCCAATTGTACTAAAAAAACATCTCCATCATCGCAAGAAGATATTAAAAATATAATTGATAAAAAGGTTAATAATTTTCGCATGGCATTCATAGATTTTACAACAAAAATAAAAGATTTGGTAAATATACAACGTGGCTTCTTGCAAATAATTTTAATTGCCTTATTTTTGCCACTTAATTAATGTAAAAATACGTTTTTAAAGCATTTACACTAACTTTTTAGTATTAGAATACTCATTATATATATTCTATGAATATACTAACAAAAGAAAGTACGATAAATTAAAAACATTAAAAACATATACATGAAACCTGTTTATTTTGATAGTGCTGCAACCACACAAGTAAGACCTGAAGTAATAAAAACCATGCAAGATGTTTTAGAACATCAATATGGAAATCCTTCTTCGACACACGCTTTTGGTAGAGCCTCAAAATCGATTATTGAAACGACTAGAAAACTTATAGCAAAAGAACTTAATGCATCTCCACAGGAAATTATTTTTACTTCGGGTGGAACAGAAGCAGATAACATGATTTTACGCTGTGCTGTTAGAGATGCCAATGTTACTACCATTATTACGTCTACCATTGAGCATCATGCCGTTTTACATACGGTTGAAGAATTACGAAACGAATATGATGTTACTGTTGAATATGTGAAGCTTCAGGATTGTGGCACACCAGATTACCAAGATTTAGAACGCTTATTAACGGCAAACGACGAAAGAAAACTGGTTAGTTTAATGCACGTTAATAATGAGGTAGGAAATTTATTAGATATTAATATGGTATCTGCACTTTGCAAAGCGAATAATGCTTTGTTTCATAGCGATACGGTCCAGTCTATTGGTCATTATAAATGGGATGTTAAAGAAACACCAATCGATTTTTTAACAGCAGCAGCTCATAAGTTTCATGGACCAAAAGGAATTGGGTTTGCTTATATTAGAAAAAACAACACCTTAAAACCACTTATTTTTGGAGGTTCTCAAGAGCGAGGCTTTAGGGCTGGAACAGAATCGGTTCATAATATTAAAGGTTTGGAAACTGCTTTTGTTTTAGCTTATGAACATTTAGAGGAAGAGCGAACGTACGTGGAGGGTTTAAAAGATTATTTTAAAGCTGAAATTAAAAAAGCCATTCCAGAAATTAAATTTAATGGAAATTGTTCTGATAATTCAAAAAGTACTTATACGTTGTTGAATGTTTGCTTACCAATGTCTGCTGAAAAAGCTTTAACGCTTCAGTTTCAATTGGATCTAAAAGGAATTGCTTGTTCAAAAGGGAGTGCTTGCCAAAGTGGAAGTGGAAAAGGGTCTCATGTATTAGAACATATTTTAAGTGAAGAAGACCAACAGAAACCTTCTATAAGATTTTCTTTTTGCAAATATAATAACAAAGAAGAAATAGATTATATTATTGAAGTTTTAAAAGAATTTGTTGAGAAATAACCTCATCTAAAAAATAAAGTTTTTAAATAAAAAACCTTCAGAGTTTACTAATCTGAAGGTTTTTTTTGTTGCAATATAATTAACACTTATGCTGCATGTGCTTTTTTAATAAGTCTGCTTTTAATTTTTGAATTCCATTTTTCAAGTAGCGCTATTTCGTTGCTCATTTGAAAATTAACATCTATGTTATAAAATTCTAAAACGTCTTTTGCTTTTGTTTTATAAGTAATAAGCAAATCTATTTTGTCTGTTTCAGTATTATATGTGGTTTTGTTTTTAACAGGTCTAAGTACTTTAACTATTTCGCAAGATTCCACTTGACTTAGATCTACAATAGTGATGTTGTGTTCTGCATCAATTATTTTTGAATAAATAAGCTTGTTTGCAGCTTCGTCTATGGCTATGGTATAATAAGTACCCCAAGAGTCTAATTCGCTAATATTTAAATTATTGTTTTTAGCTTCTAATACAAAGCCTTTTTTTGATTTCTTTTTCTGATTTTTTTGCGATTTTTGAATTAAGAAAAGAGGGATTAATATAATAAGTACTATTGCAATTCCTATAAATGTGCTATATGATTCCATGAGTTTATTTTTTATTTTTTATAAATTGAGTTTTTGCCGTAATACATAGATTAAACGACGTAGGACAGCTAATAATCTTCAAGAAAATTAGATGTGTGAATAAATAAGAAATAAGCTCTTATGAAAAGGTATGAAAAGGATAGAGTAGTGCATCAATATCCAAACTAGGTTGGATGTTAATACTTTTGAAAAGATATTGGTTATCCTTAGTTAAGGTATAAGTTTCAGCATGTTTAAAAAGCTGAAAATATGCTTTAAAATAGGTTGCTTGAACATTAGAAACATTTTGGCTAACTACCTCTCCAAGAGGTTCTAAATTAGGAAATATAGATATTTCTGGAGTTTTAGAGTCTGAAAGATTGACAGTTACATCATGATGCTGTTCTTGATTAAAAACAGTATCTACTATGAAATGTTGCATAGAAATACTGATGCTTAAACTATAAGCAAAAAGCAGGCTTAAAGCCATTATATTTCTAATTGTTTGTTTCATGTTTTATTTAAACATCAAAATTCATATTAAATATAAATCAAGGATGTTTTGTACATACAAATGTATACATGTTATTAATTCAATTTTAAAAAAGAATGTTAAATTATTAAAACTTCATTGTTGTCCTTACATTGAACACACGTGGCGTTAAGTAATTAGGAATGGCGTATTGTCTCTTGCTGTACACATCTCTAACCCAGGTGTTTGTTATGGAGTTTTGCGCGTTGAAAATGTTGAAAATTTCAAAACCAATAGATAAATATTTAAATGGCTTTCTCCAACCCATGTGAGTTTCGTTTAAATCTACAATAACATATTGCAAACCAATATCTGCACGTTTATAATCTGGTAAACGGTTTTGATATTCATAAGGATCTGAATAACTTGGAGAACCCCCAGGAAGCCCTGTATTATAAACTAAATTTAAATACATTTTCATTTTTGGTAAGCTAGGCACATAATCTTGAAAAAGCGCAGCAAATTTTAAACGTTGGTCTGTTGGTCTAGCAATGTAGCCTCTGTCGTCAATGTTTTCTTGGGTTTTTAAATATCCAAAACTAAACCAAGATTCTGTTCCTGGTACAAATTCGCCATTTAACCTTAAATCTAGTCCATAAGCATAAGCTGTGGCATTATTAGCAGCTGCATAACGAATACGTACGTTCTCTAAAGTATATGGATTAACATCTGTCAACTTCTTATAATAAGCTTCAGTTGTTAATTTAAAAGGTCTTTCCCACATTTTAAAGCTGTAATCATTTCCTAGTACCACTTGAAAGGATTTTTGAGCCTTCACATCTGGATTTACAGTTCCTGAATAATCTCGTAATTCTCTGTAAAAAGGAGGTTGGTAATACATCCCACCACCAATTCTAAAAAGCATGTCCTTTTCCCAATTAGGTTTAATAGCAAATTGCGCTCTAGGACTAAAAACTATTTGCGATGTTTTTTCAATACCATCACCACTCACGGTCCAACTATGTGTTCTTACTCCAGCGTTAAACCAAACATCGTTATCTCCCAGAGAGGTGCGTTTGCTCCATTGCAAGTATCCTTGTAATCTTTGAATAGTTGTATGGTTCTTAGCTCTTACATTTTGGAATGCCGTTAAAGGACCTTCGTATGGCGTATAGGGTTGGTTGTTAAAAGCATCTATATTTGGTGGGTTGATTGAAAACCCAGCAGAATCTATGACTTCCCATTCAACCAAACGGTCTCTAATATCTTCGTTGGTGTATTTTATAGACCATTCAAAATCATTATCGTCTAAAGTGTATTTTCCGTTATGCTCAATATTTGTAATTAAAGCATCTAAATCGTTTCTCCCATGATTTAATTGTCCTCCAATACCTTCGCTAAATTCTACTTCACCTAAATCTTCATCACCAATATTGGTGTTTACTTCTCCTAATCGGTACTGTGCTAAGATGTCAAAATACTCTTCTTCAGTTGTATGATATGTAGACGCAATAAAGTTAAGAGTGACGTTGTCGTTTAATAAATATGTTGCTTTTAAAGCTCCAAAAAGAGTTTGATATTGATCTTTTTCCTGACCTTCATAAAACACGAGCAAGGCTAAGGGGTTTTCTAAAGTTCCAAAGTTAGTTTGTCTGGTTTTAGGTTGGTAATTGTACTTGTTTAAAGAAGCGTTTCCTAAAAAGCTTAAGCTAAATTTATCTGAAAAATTATAGTTTATTTGGGTTTGAACATCGGCAAATGTTGGGTCGTAATTGGTTTCTGTTTCTTGTGCATTTACAAGTAAACTATTATTTCTATAACGAATTCCAATAATTCCAGAAAGTTTAGAATCTTTACTTATGGCTTCTACAGCTAAACTTCCACCTAATAGACTTAAATCGGCACTAACACCAAAATCATAAGGTTTTCTATAAGTAATGTCTAAAACGGAAGCTAGTTTATCGCCGTATTTTGCTTGAAAACCACCAGCAGAAAAATCGACATTTTGAACCAAATCGGTATTCACAAAACTCAAACCCTCTTGTTGTCCAGAACGAACTAAAAATGGTCTGTAAATTTCTATGCCATTCACATAAACTAAATTTTCGTCGTAATTTCCACCTCTTACGGAATATTGTGTGCTTAATTCGTTATTACTGCTAACTCCTGGAAGTGTTTTTAATAAATTTTCAACTCCAGCATTGGCACCAGGGATTTGTCTAATAGTTTCTGGTTCTAAAGTAATAATGCCTTCAACCTCTTTTCTTTGTTTACCTGAAATTACAACCGTTGAAATTTGTTCAACGGAAGTTTTCATCATGGGATGAAATTCAAATTCTTCGCCATTTTTTAAATTAAAAGTAGCAATAATACTTTTAAAGGTAATATGTGAAAATACGACTGTTACTTCTTGATCTGAAGGTATTTTTAAGATAAAAAAACCGTTGTTATTAGTGACAGTTCCTTTATCTCCAGCTTTAATATTAACATTTGCAATGGGATTGTTGGCGTCGTCTAAAATAACACCTTTAAGTGTTCCTGATTGTGAAAACCCTAAAAAGGACATCGAAAAAAGGAAAAAACAAACGAGATAATTTTTTATTTTCAAAAGCTTAATTATTTATTTTCTGTAAAATGTCGTTTCAAAAGTAGAATTATTTCCAACATTATCGGTAACAATCACTTTTAAATTATTTTTTGTTTCTGTAATAATGTTGTCGTTAAAATCGTGAACTAAGGTTTTTGTTTTATAATCGTACTCCATTAAAATCCACTTTCCATTAACAGTTGCACGATAGTTTGAAATACCAGAACCTTTGTCTTCAATTTTTAATTTTAAAAAACGATATTTACTTAACCATTGCCCATCTTTAAAATTTATGGCGCGTATGGTTGGCTCCACAGTATCTGTTACCAATGCATAAGTTCCTAAATCGTCTGTTATGGTGTAAATAAGGTTTTTTTCTTTAATGGTGTTAGAATACCAAGGATATTTTTTATAACCAACAAGTCTTGCAATATAGAGTTTTTCAGCATCTTGCGGGCTATAGTTGCTAATGTCGTAAGTAATTTTGAAATGTTTTTTTACAGGAATAATGTCCTTATGCAGTATGATGGTATCGTTTGATACAGAAAAATCCATGTAAAAATCATCATAAAAGGTATCTGGGTAAAATTCCACCGAAATATTCTTGTGTAAGAGCTCGTTAGTTTTGTCTGCATGAATAAAATATGAAGAAACAAAAGAGTCTTTTAATTTAAAATCTTGTTCCTTTTTACCTTCAATATTTATGGTTAGCCAAGCGGTATTGTCTTTAAAATCTTTTACAGCCACTTTATATACTGAAGCCGTGCTATCTTCCACTTTAATAAAGCCTTGATTGTCTGATTCGTTATATAAGCTTAGCGGATTATGAGGCTCTATAAAAAGCTTTTGAAGTCTTTCTTTTTTGGTTTTGTAATGTTCATAATCAATAAACCGATTTAAGTGTCGAGTTTCATCAAACGAGAAACGATTAAAATGGATGTCTATTTTTTTATTGCCATTAAAAAATGACTGAATGTTGTATACCCCGTTATTGTTGTATGCCAAATCCTGCCTGTCTGTAGATTCTATAGCAAAACCAATGGTTCCATAAGCTTGAATGTTTTCAACCGTATAATCGCCATTTGGAAGTGAAATTAATCGTAACTTTTGTTTTTCAGTAGATTTGTTGACATAGGAATTATTATCCATAGGATAGGCATAAACCTCTTTAATTACGGGTAACGTAGTATCTTTTATATCATATCCAAAAAGCAGTGGATTGATAGGCCTTTCATTATTATCTCTTATTTCAAAATGAAGATGTGGTCCACCAGAACCACCAGTATTTCCACTAAAGCCAATGACCTCTCCTTTTTCTAAAATTATATCTTCTGTTTTAGGAAATACTTCAACCTCAAAAGATTCTTTTTCGTACTGGATTTTTTTAATATAAGCTTCTATTTCTGGTGAAAATCTTTGCAAATGTGCATACACAGTAGTGTAGCCGTTTGGATGCTTAATATATATTGCTTTTCCATAGCCAAAATGAGAGATTTTTATACGACTTACATAACCACTTGCTGCTGCATAAACTTTTAAACCTTCGCGTTGTTGGGTTTTTAAATCCAATCCAGAGTGGAAATGGTTGGAACGCAGTTCGGCAAAAGAACCAGATAGCACTAAAGTAACATCTAGGGGATTACCAAAGTAATCTTTAGGATAATAATCTTGTGCAAAACTACTAACACAAATAAAAAAAAGTAAAATGTTTAAGCTAATTTTCATATAAATTATAATTACTGCTAAATTATCAAATTGAACGGTATCTACAAAAGATATATTGCATGCTGTTTTGCTATAATATCAAGCAATTACAACATTTTATAAATTTTATGTAAAAACAATTGTAATTTATACGAAGGTATCTTAACTTTGTCTAATAAGTATTGCAAATTGTAAATGAGTAAAATTGAAGAAATTGTTGACGCTCTTGAAGTAAAAGTAGGTCAAGTTTTACAAGAATTAGAGACTGTAAAGCAAACCAACTTAAAGCTGGAAAAAGAGTTGCAAATTTCTAAACAAGAGTTTCTTAACCAACAACAAATAATAGTTTCTTGGGAAGAAAAATACGAAGCACTCAAAATTGCAAATACAATGCTTGGTAGTGACGAAAATAAAAGAGAAACAAAGCTTAAAATAAACACATTAATTAGGGAGATTGATCATTGTATTGCGCAATTATCCGATTAATGTAACATCAAGATTCAATGTCAGATAAGCTTAAAATAAAGCTATCCATAGCTAATAGGGTATATCCTTTAACCATTTTGCCCAGCCAGGAAGAAGGATTGCGTAAAGCAGCTAAAAACATTGAAGCTATGATTAATCAATTTGAGCAAAGTTATTCTGTGAGAGATAAGCAAGATGTATTAGCCATGTGCGCTTTACAGTTTGCATCTCAAGTAGAACAAAAATCAATAGATACAGAAAATGTAAGTGAGCATGTTGAAGAAAAACTAACAGCTTTAAACAATATGTTACAACTGCATTTAAACTCTTAACGTTCTTTAAAATAAATAAGGTTACTGCCTACATTAGTTAATTTTTTGGAAAACTCAACATTACTTCTTTAAAAAGGGTGAGTTTAGACTGTAAAAGCGAGCTGCTAGTGCTGATTTATTTCAGTATCTCGAGCAGATTTTTGATCAGTCTGTTAGCCCTAAACTTGTTTTAAGGAGTTTAGATCAAAACAACAACTAGTGTAGGCTTTTTTTATATATACAAATAAACTAACATGGACAACTCAATTATATTAACTATAGGTGGTGTATTGCTAGGAATCATTATAGGTTTCATTATAGCAAAAGCCTTAGAAAAAAATAATGCTTCAAAACTTATAAAAGGTGCTAAAAAATCGGCAGCAGCCATTCTTAAGGAAGCCAATAATGAAGGTGAAAGCCTTAAAAAAGATAAAATACTTCAGGCAAAAGAGAAATTTATTGAATTAAAATCTGAACATGAAAAAGTTATCACCTCTCGTGATAAAAAAATGGCAGATGCCGAAAAACGTATTAGAGACAAAGAATCTCAGGTTTCTAGCGAATTATCTAAAAACGCTAAACTTAATCAAAGTCTTGAGGATAAAGTAAAAGATTACAATCACAAAGTCGAAGTTCTAGACAAAAAACAAGTAGAAATAGATAGATTGCATAAAAGTCAGATAGAGCAATTAGAGGTTATTTCTAGTCTATCGGCCGAAGAAGCTAAAGCACAATTAGTAGAATCGTTAAAAGGTGAAGCTAAAAGTGATGCTATGTCATACATTCAAAATACTTTAGAAGAAGCTAAACTGACCGCGCAACAAGAAGCGAAAAAAGTTATTATTAATACCATACAACGTATTGGAACGGAAGAAGCAGTAGATAACTGTGTGTCTGTCTTCAATATAGAATCAGACGATGTGAAAGGTCGTATTATTGGTAGAGAAGGTAGAAATATTCGCGCTATTGAAGCAGCAACAGGGGTTGAAATTATTGTAGACGATACGCCTGAAGCTATTATTTTATCCTGTTTCGATTCCGTTAGACGTGAGATTGCAAGACTTTCATTACATAAATTAGTTACTGATGGTCGAATCCATCCAGCTAGAATTGAAGAAGTTGTTAAAAAGACAACCAAACAAATTGAGCAAGAAATCATTGAAGTAGGAAAGCGTACCATTATCGATTTAGGAATCCATAATCTACATCCAGAGCTTATTAAAGTTGTGGGTAGAATGAAATATCGTTCTTCTTACGGACAAAATTTATTACAACACTCTAGAGAAGTTGCAAAACTTTGTGGTGTTATGGCTGCAGAATTAGGCTTAAACCCTAAATTGGCTAAACGTGCTGGATTGTTACACGATATAGGTAAAGTGCCGGATGCCGAAGCTGATATGGAAACTCCTCACGCAATCCTTGGAATGCAATGGGCAGAAAAATATGGTGAAAAAGAAGATGTATGTAATGCCATTGGAGCGCATCATGACGAGATTGAAATGACCTCTCTTTTATCTCCAATTGTACAAGTATGTGATGCTATTTCAGGAGCAAGACCTGGAGCAAGACGTCAGGTTTTAGATAGTTATATACAAAGATTAAAAGATCTTGAAGATATTGCCTTTGGATTTGGAGGTGTTAAAAAAGCGTATGCAATTCAAGCGGGTAGAGAATTAAGAGTTATTGTGGAAAGCGAAAAGGTTTCCGATCAAAATGCCTCTGATTTATCGTTCAGTATCTCACAAAAAATCCAAACAGATATGACTTATCCTGGACAAGTTAAGGTAACTGTTATTAGAGAAACAAGAGCCGTTAATATTGCGAAGTAGTAGGATTTTAAAAAATAAATAATGAAAAAAACCAGCTTTTATGCTGGTTTTCTTTTTGTATCCATAGTTATGGTAAATGTGGTGCCTACGTTAACAATACTCTTTACTGTAATATTCCCTCCTAAGGTTTCTATTTGAGTTTTTGTAAGATATAGTCCAACACCTTCTGCATTTTCATTACCATGAAACGTTCTGTACAATCCAAAAATATCTTTCCCGTGTTTTTCTAAATCAATACCTATTCCATTATCTGTAACGGTTATCATTAATAGACCATCATCAAAAATGTGGGAATCTATAGATATTATTGGGGTTCTTTGGGGATGTGAATATTTTAAAGCATTGGTTGCTAGATTTTGTATTATGCTTTCTAAATAGGCAGAATTAGCATAAATGGTAATGTTTTTATTTATATTATTATTGATAACAGCCTGCTTTTCCTGAATTTCTAGATCTAAAATTTTAATGGTGTCTTCAATTTGATTGTATATGTTTAAATGACTTCGTTCAATCTTTTTCATGGATTGTTTTAATACAATTTCATTTAAACTCGAAATGGTTTTGCTTAATGATTTGGATACTGTTTTTAAATGATCTATTAATTCATTTTTTTCCAAATCATTTTCAGCTTCATCATAAAATTGAAGTAAACTTTCAAAATTTCCAGCGTATTCTTTTAGGTTATGAGTAACTATATGTGCAAAATTTGTAAGTTTTTGATTTTGATTAGTAATAATATCTAAATTATTAATTAAAACCTTCTCATTTTCCTTACTTTCAGTAATATCAGTTAAAGTGCCTATGCCTCTTTTGGGGTTTCCAGAAGCATCACGTTCAATAATTTTGCCACAATCTAAAAACCATTTATAGCTGCCATCCTTACATAATAAACGATGTTCACTTTTATATAGGGGAGTTTGTTTATCAATATGCTTAGTAAGTCGTTCTTTTAGTGAAGGAAAATCTTCTGGATGAACCCGATTATTCCAGTGGTCTTCAGATAAATCTTCAAAATCTGAGTAACCTAAATTGTACTTGGCCAACTTAGAATAATAAACTTTATCCGAAATGGCATCCCATTCCCAAACACCAATATTAGAATTATCTAAAACAAATTGATATTTAAAGGACTCCAAAAGTGAGTTTTGTTTCTCCGGTTCCTTTAACGGTGCGCTTTTTAAGTTTATGTTACGTTTCATAGGTTAAATAGACTTGGGGTAAATTTCTATTTGGGTTTATAAAAATACAAATAAATCGATAAAACGCACAAAAAAACGATAAAATAATTAATTTCTTGGATTAAAGGTCTTGAGTCTGTTCTAGAAATTAGTCTATATCTATAGGTAAATAGTAAGTTTCAAACTCTAGACTATATATCTATATTAAGCATTTACTTTGGAAGGGATAGAACTTTTTTTGTTGGGTATGTTTATGGTAAAAGTAGTACCAATATTTACCTGACTTTCAACTTCTATAGATCCGCCATAAGCTTCAATTTGATTCTTTATTAAATACAAACCAACACCTTCTGCATTTTGGTTCTTGTGAAACGTTTTATACAATCCAAAAATGGAGTCTCCAAATTTTTCTAAATCAATTCCAATACCATTATCAGATATTACTATTTTTATATTTTCCGAATCAATCATGCTGTCCACAAAAATTTCAGGATGTCTATCTGGATGTTTATATTTTATAGCATTTGTTAAAAGATTTTGTATGATACTTTCTATATAACAAGGGTTATAATAAATATATAATTTTTCGTTGATATTATTTTTCACAACGGCATGGTTTTCACTAATTACCATTTTAAGCACATGTAATATATTATCCACTTCTTTTGCTAAGTAAACTTTTTCAATATTGGCTGTTTTATTGTTTTGCACCGAAACGATTTCATTTAAATTAGCAATAGTTTTGGTTAGTGATTCTGAAAGAGTTTTAAGGTATTTTACAGTATCTTCTTTCTCAAAATTAGATTCAGCTTCGTCATAAAAATCTAATAAACTTTCAAAATTAGCAGCATGCTGTTTGAGATTATGAGTTACAATATGAGCGAAATTTTTAAGCTGATTATTTTGTTTGGATATAATGTTAAGCGTGTTGGATATTTTTATTCTGCTTTCTACTTGCTTGGTAATATCTACATGCGTTCCAATAAAACGAATTGGAATGCCATGAGCATCTCTTTCTATAATTTGTCCTTTGTCTAAAATCCATTTATATGTGCCATCCTTGCACAATACACGATGCTCGTTAACATACATAGGTTTTAACCCATTGATGTGGTCTTGGTAATCTTGAAAATAATTAGCTCTATCCTCAGGATGTACTTTGTCATTCCAATCGTTAAGATTATCTCCAAAATGCTTATCATTTTCATAGCCGATAATTCGTTTAGAGGCTTCAGAAAAATAGACTTTATTGTGTAAAGCATTAAACTCCCAGACTCCAACGTTTGTTATTTCGACCGCTACTTGCCATTTTCTTTTTTCTGAAAAACTGTCGGAATTATTATTATTATTATTATTATTATTGGGGAAATTCAAACTTGTAAAATCCATAGCATCTTCTTTTTTTAGTTTTACAAAACCTCCTCAATAAGAATATAAAAACGAGGAGTCATACAACTAAAGGTAATTAATAATCAGCTATTTATAAAATGAAATTTAAAAAAAAATATTTTTATTTTCTTGGGTGGAAGGCGTGAAGCACGTTTTTTAAATGACTTTTATCTACGTGCATATAAATTTCTGTGGTGGTAATACTTTCATGGCCTAACATAAGTTGTATCGTTCTTAAATCAGCTCCATTCTCTAATAAATGGGTGGCAAAGGAGTGTCTAAACGTATGAGGAGAAATAGTTTTGTTTAAGTTTATTTTTTCGGCTAACTGTTTGATTATAGTAAAAATCATGGCTCTAGTTAGCTGTTTGCCTCTTCTATTTAAAAACAACGTGTCTTCATGACCTTTTTGGATGGATAAATGATTCCGTACCTCGTTTTTATAACAATTGATATATTTTTGAGCCGAATTGACAATAGGAACAAAACGTTGTTTATCTCCTTTTCCAGTAACCTTTATAAAACCTTCATCAAAAAATAAATCAGAAATTTGAAGACTTGTCAATTCGCTTACACGTAAACCACAACTATATAAAGTTTCTAAAATGGCCCGATTGCGTTCACCTTCAGGTTTACTTAAGTCTATTGCCTCAATTAGGCTATTTATATCATCTATGGAAAGGGTGTCTGGTAATTTTCTACCAATTTTAGGAGATTCTATTAACTCTAGTGGATTGTCTGTTCTATAATCTTCAAAAATAAGGTAGTTAAAAAAACTCCGTAATCCAGAAATCATTCGTGCTTGGGTTCTAGCATTAACCAACTTAGCAAGATCATAAATAAACTGTTGTATGGTATCTTTTGAAATTGAAATGGGTGTAACGTTTATATGATTTGTCTCCAAAAACAGCATTAGTTTCTCCACATCTAAACCATAACTAGCAATCGAGTTACTAGATAAGCCTCGTTCTATTTTTAAATAAAGCTTATAATCTTTTAAAGCATGTTCCCATTTCATTAGTACAAATGTAAATTAAAAAGCATTCTAAAGATGGTGTTTTAGTATTAAAACAAATTTCATTGATGCTTTTTGTTAATAACTTTAATTTTTAAAGTGTTATAAAACAATTGTTTAATATTTATTGTTAAATAAATTGTTAATAAAATATAATTTTTTGTTCATAAATAGAAAAAAAAGTATTTAGTTTGTGATATCAATTTAAAAACTTTAAAACTTAAAGAATTATGAAAAAATTATTTTTAACGGCTGCTATAGCAATTTTTGGATTTTCATTTATGAATGCTCAAGGAGGTTTCAAAGTAGGAGCAAATTTTGCACTGCCAGTAGGTGATGCAGGAGATGTATCTTCATTCAGTATTGGTTTGGATGCAGCTTATTTTGTAGAAGTTTCAGAACAATTTCTAGTTGGTGGAGCTACTGGGTTTACAAATGCTTTTGGTAAAACAGAAACCCTTAGTGCATTTGGCTACTCATTTGATGTTGATTATGATGATGTTCAATTTTTACCTGTGGCTGCTGCAGCACGTTTTTTAGCAACTGAAAAATTTTATGTTGGAGCTGATTTAGGATATGCCATTGGAATTAGCGACGGTAACGATGGAGGATTTTACTATCGTCCAAGAGTTGGTTACAACTTTACAGACATGATAGGAGCTAATTTTTCATATACTGGAATTAGTTTAGATGGAGGAGATTGGTCAACTATTGGATTAGGAGTTGAATTTTCTTTCTAAGACATGCTCTTTAGATTAATAAATTCAAGGATTTCGAAATCCTAAAATATTCTTAAAACCGAAGTTATTTGCTTCGGTTTTTTTTATGTCTTTTTTTTATTTAAAAGAATATTATAACTATATTTAATTTAAATTAATCAAATTAATCATTAACTAATCAGGTAATTATGAAAAAAATATTATTATGTGCTGCCATAGCAGTATTCGGATTTACGCAAACAAAAGCCCAGGATGACTTTGTAGAAAAGGCCAAAAATGGAGGTTTTTACGTTGGAGCTAATATAGGATTACCCTTAAGTACAGCAAGCGATATTGCTGCTTTTAATTTTGGCTTTGATGGCGCTTATTTATTTGAGGTTATAGATAACCTTGAAGTAGGAGGCTTGCTTGGTTATACACATTTTTTAGCAGATGGAAACTACACCTATTACAATTGGGATGACGAATATTATTTTGCAAGAGATTACAAAGACGCCTCTTTTATTCCAATAGCCGCTTCTGCAAGATATTATTTTGCAGACCATAAGTTTTTTGGAGGCTTGGATTTAGGAGTTGCAGTTAATGTATCCGGAGACGCTAAATCTGGGTTTTATGCCAGACCTAAATTTGGATTCGATTTAGGAGTTGTTGCCTTAATAGCATCTTTCCAAAGTATTTCTGGTGGTGTAGATTATGACGACGAGTATTATGGCAGCACATATGTGTCTAGTAGTGGCTTCACTTCTTTCAATTTTGGAGTTGAATTTGGATTCTAATCCATACTTTATAAATAATAAATAAAAAAACCGAAGTTCAGCTTCGGTTTTTTTGTTAACATGAGATTAGTATTCTTTAAAATGTTTTAAATTTATTTAATATATTTATTCAAACTAAAAAACCAAAAAACATGAAAAAACAACTTATATCACTTTTAATAGCATGTATGTTTAGTGCTTTTACTTATGCGCAATCGGGTTTTAATATTGGAGGAAGTATTGGTTTTCCTTATGAAAATTATGATGGTTACGATTTTTCCTTTGCCTTTTCAGTAGATGCTAATTATTTATTCGAAGTCAATCAACAATTTAACTTAGGATTGGCTACGGGTTATGGACAGGCATTTGGAGACAGTTATTATGTAGGACCTATTTATGGAAATTTTGATACTCCAGACTTTCAATACGTTCCTGTAGCTGCTGCAGCACGTTTTAATGTAAACAGACGCTTGGTTTTTGGAGCGGATATAGGTTATGCCATTTCTGTTACAAGTGCTAAAGACAACTTTAATAATAAGTATTATGATGGAGGTTTTTACTGGAGACCTATGTTTGGATTTAATCTAAACGAAAACTTTCAATTAAATTTCAATTATATAGGAATTAGTGACAATTACTTTTATTACTCGGCATTTAATTTAGGGTTTACTGTTAATATCAATTAGTTGTACATATTTTAAAGAATTAGGAGCTTTCTTGCTTTTTTAATAGTTCGGAATTAAGAAAAAATGTATATTTGGCGACAATTAAAAATAATTAAAACCTTAAATTTATTATGAAAAAAGTATTACTTATCGCTGCTGTAGCAGTATTTGGATTATCGAATGTAAACGCACAGGAAGTTAGTTTTGGGCCTAAAGCAGGTGTTAACTTTGCTACTCTAACAGGTGATGTTGAAGATAACGATTTAAAAGTTGGGTTCCATATTGGTGGAGCTTTAGAACTAATGTTCACTGAGAAAATGGGACTTCAAGCTGAATTGTTATATTCTTTACAAGGTACCAAAGATTCATATTCTTCAACAGAGACTATTGGAGGTGTGACTTATACTGAAGAAGAAGAAACTAAATTAAATTTAAGCTATATCAATATTCCTGTATCTTTTAAATATTATGTAACTAACGGTTTTAGTGTTGAAGCTGGACCTCAAGTTGGTATTTTAGCTTCTGCTAAAGCTGATTATGAATATACAGAACGAGTTCAAGGTGGAGGTTTTGATGAGACTTACTCTGAATCTGGTGACGAAGACGTTAAAGACATGATTAGTTCAATTGACTTCGGATTAAACTTTGGTCTTGGATACAAGTTAGATAACGGTTTAAATTTTAGCGCTCGTTATAACCTAGGCTTAACTAATGTACTTGATGTAGATGGAGTAGATGATAAATGGAATAATGGTGTTATCCAACTTTCTGCTGGATTCATGTTCTAAAAAAACATTTATATTATAATATATAAGAAAACCGAAGCAATTTTGCTTCGGTTTTCTTTTTATACAACTTTTTTATCACGTCATTATTTTTTTGGTATAAGTCAAACAACCCTTTAAAATTAAAACAACTTTGTATTGAACTTAAACAATAAAAATATTTAACAATGAAAAATTTATTTTTAATTACAGGAATATTTCTTTTTAGTACAAATATCATGGTTGCGCAAGCAGACTCCAAAACTATTCAATTTGGGGTTAAGGGTGGTGTAAATTCTACAACCATATCTGGTGATGATTTTAATGATGTAAAATCTAGAACAAGTTTTAATGTAGGTGTTTTGGCAGAAATTCCTATCACAGATAGACTTTCTTTACAACCAGAGGTTATGTATTCAGGTCAAGGTTTTGATGTTAAAGAGATAGATCAAGACAATATTTTCGATACGAATGAAAATATTGAATATCAATTAGATTATATTCAAGTACCACTATTACTTAAAGCTTATTTAGTAAAGGGATTAAGTATAGAAGCCGGACCACAATTTGGTTTTAAAATACACGAAGAATTAGATTTTCAACCTAATTCAGATGGAGGAGACATAGAGATTAATGAAGAGGATTCTTATGTAAAGGATTTTGATACAGGTATAGTTCTTGGAGCTGCCTATAAGTTCGATAATGGCTTTTTTGTAAATGGACGTTATAATCTTGGTCTAACAAATATTTTTGAAGATAATACCATTTTTGAAAATGTGGATGCTAAACATGCTGTTTGGCAATTTGGAATTGGATTTATGTTTTAGTATAAACCTATATGACAAGATAAAACCGAAGTTAAATGCTTCGGTTTTTTTTTGTGTTAATTATTGCAAAGTATCTGGTTAGAACTTATGTTTGCAGAAATTTTTAAATCCCCAAATTTTATGAGCCATAAAGGTCTGTTTGTTGTTGTAATAACACTATCCGTTTTTTTTAATGTACAAGCTCAAGACACTTCTAAGAGTACAAAGTTAGGTGTCAAGGCTGGTGTTAATTTTGCCAATTTTTTTGGTGATGTTGAGGATGCCAGAATGAAAACAGGTTTTCATGTAGGTGTCATGGCCGAAGCGATGTTAAATAATAACATGAGTATTCAGTCAGAGATAACTTTTTCCACACAAGGAGCCAGAGAAAAATATACAGAAAGAGGCTATTATCAATGGAATGATGTAGTTACAAAATACAAAATAAATTATTTAAATGTTCCAGTTGTTTTTAAGTACTACGTATTAGAGGGGCTAAGCCTAGAGGCTGGACCACAGTTAGGAATTTTAATGTCTGCTAAAGCTTATGTAACAGTTGATTATTCTGGTTTAGACCAATCAGGTTCTGCTGGTAGAAATGTGGATTTAGACGAGAGTGTGAAACCCATTGACTTTGGTCTTGTAGCAGGTTTTGCGTACAGATTAAAAAATGATATTAGTTTAGGGTTCCGTTATAATTTTGGATTAACAAATATTAACGATGAAGTAGATGCAGATTCTAATGTCATAAAAAACGGGGTCATGCAAGTATCTTTAGGATACTATTTTTAAACCAAGCCTCTTTTTAAATATAACCGAAACAGGATGTTTCGGTTTTTTTATGCCTTATTTTTTGATACCTTTACTTTAAACTATAATACCATTTTACTAGATGAAAAAAATCATCATTATTAACGGGCCAAATTTAAATTTATTAGGGAAACGCGAGCCTCAAATTTATGGGAGTCTCACGTTTAATGAGTTTTTTGAGACTATAAAAGCCAAATACCCTCAAGTGATTTTGGAACATTATCAATCTAACATTGAAGGCGAGATTATTGATAAACTTCACGAGGTTGGCTTTTCTTATTATGGCATTATATTAAATGCTGCTGCTTATACACATACTTCGGTTGGAATTGGAGATGCCGTAGCAGCCATAGAAACAGCTGTTGTGGAGGTTCATATTTCAAACACCTTTGGGCGTGAAGACTTTAGACATCATTCTTATGTAGCAGCTTATGCGAAAGGGGTGGTGGTTGGTTTTGGTTTACAAAGTTATGAATTGGCAATTCAGAGTTTTTTAAGTCCAGTTTAATTTTTTTAATTTTTATCCATAAAAAAAGTCCCGAAAATTTCGGGACTTTTTTCTATATATTATATACTTTATTCTATAAGTGAATCACCTCTCCATAAGCATCAGCAACTGCTTCCATAACCGCCTCACTCATGGTTGGATGTGGATGCACTGCTTTTAAAACTTCGTGTCCGGTAGTTTCTAATTTTCTACCTAAAACAGCTTCAGCAATCATATCTGTTACTCCAGCACCAATCATATGGCAACCTAACCATTCACCATATTTAGCGTCGAATATCACTTTTACGAATCCATCTTTTGCTCCAGAAGCACTAGCTTTTCCAGAAGCAGAGAAAGGGAATTTCCCAACTTTAATGTCGTATCCTTTTTCTTTGGCTTGTTTTTCAGTTAATCCAACACTAGCAATTTCTGGCGATGCATAGGTACAACCAGGAATGTTTCCGTAGTCTAATGCTTCCACATGTTGTCCTGCTATTTTTTCAACACATAATATTCCTTCAGCAGAAGCTACGTGAGCCAAGGCTTGTCCGGGAGTTACATCTCCAATGGCATAATACCCAGGAATGTTTGTTTGGTAGTAATCATTCACTAAGATTTTATCTCTGTCTACAGCAATTCCAACATCTTCTAAGCCAATGTTTTCAATATTTGATTTAATTCCAACGGCAGATAAAATAATATCAGCTTCGAGAACTTCTTCACCTTTAGCAGTTTTAACCGTAGCTTTTACGCCATTACCAGAAGTATCTACTTTAGTGACTTCAGAAGACGTCATGATTTTAATACCACTCTTCTTAAAGCTTTTTTCTAGTTGTTTAGACACGTCGATATCTTCAACAGGAACAACATTAGGAAGAAATTCAACTATTGTTACATTTGTTCCCATAGAATTGTAGAAATAAGCAAACTCTACGCCAATGGCACCAGAACCTACCACAATCATTTTCTTAGGTTGTTCTGCTAAAGTCATAGCTTCTCTATAACCAATTACTTTTTTACCATCTTGTGGTAAACTTGGCAATTCTCTAGAACGAGCACCTGTGGCAATAACAATATGATCTGCACTATATTCTTTTCCGTCAACGTCAACTTTCTTTCCAGGTTTTAATTTTCCAAAACCTTCAATTACGTCAATTTTGTTCTTTTTCATTAAAAACTGAACCCCTTTACTCATGCCTTCAGCAACACCACGACTACGTTTTACAACGGCATCAAAATCTTTATCGAATTCTTTTACAGACAGGCCATAATCGTTAGCATGTTTTAAATATTCAAAAACTTGAGCAGATTTTAAAAGGGCTTTTGTTGGAATACAACCCCAATTTAAACACACGCCACCAAGGCTTTCTTTTTCAATTACAGCAGTTTTTAAACCTAACTGAGACGCTCTAATAGCAGTCACGTAGCCACCAGGACCACTTCCAAGAACAATTATATCGTATTTACTCATCGTATATTTTTTAGTCGTTTTTTGAAGTCACGAAGGTACAAAAAGTAAAGTTTATATAACAAATTCCGATTTCTAAAAATTAAAAAAAGCAGTTAGGCTTTAAGTTGAAAGAAAAATGAAGATAAAATATGGCCTTTTAATCTAGGTCTACAATCATGTTGTTGAGTCTTTCCTTGTTTTCTTGCTATAGAAAAAACACCAAATAACAAAAGTATTCATGTGTAACTTCAACTTCAAAAAAAACCTAGGACTTAGGAATAAACTCAAGTGCCACACCATTGATGCAGTGTCTTTTTCCTGTAGTGTTTTTTGGGCCATCGTCAAACACATGACCTAAATGTCCGCCACAAGTAGCGCAGTGTTCTTCAATACCCATATAGCCATTTCCTCCTTTAGAAAAAGCAACATTCCCAGCGATAACTCTGTCAAAACTTGGCCATCCGGTGCCAGAATCGAATTTATTTTCACTTTTATATAAAGGTGTTTTACAAGCAGCACAAGCATAAATTCCTTCTTCTTTATTGTTGTTTAACGGACTGGAAAAAGCTCTTTCGGTACCGGATTCTCTTAAAACGTAATAGGCTTTTGGACTTAATTCCCGTTTCCATTCATCATTAGTTTTAGTCACTTTAAAAGTGTTTTCAGAAGTGGTTTTTTTGTTTTCTTGACTCATGCAACTTTGCAAACTAATCAGAAATAGGAAACTTATAAATATTTTCATTTGGATTAAATTTTAAATGGATTGATGTACTTTCAGTCGTAAAACAATTCCTAACTTTACAACCAAAACGATAAAATTGTTTTAAAACAATATTAACCATATCCTAATTAAGGAATGATTTTTGTATTTTTAGATAACGATAAAAACACTTCAAATGAAAATTAAAAGTATAGTAGGCGGAATGATTTTGCTATTGATAGTTTCGGCTTGTTCAACAAATCCGTTTACAGGAAAACAAACGATGGCTTTGGTACCTAATTCGCAATTATTTCCAACAGCTTTTCAGCAATATGATCAAGTGCTTAAAGAGAGCAAGGTGATAACAGGAACATCTCAATCTGAAATGATTACCAGAGTAGGGCAACGCATAGCTACTGCTGCTGAACGTTGGTTAAATGCAAATGGTTACGCTGGTTATTTAAAAGATTATCAATGGGAATATAAGCTAATAGACGATAAGACAGTTAACGCCTGGTGTATGCCAGGAGGCAAAATTGTCTTTTATACTGGGATTCTTCCTATAGCGCAAAGCGAAACAGGGGTTGCGGCAATTATGGGACATGAAGTTGCTCATGCTTTAGCAAATCATGGTCAGCAACGTATGAGTGCAGATTATATTCAGCAAGGAGTTGCTTTGGCTGGCAATATTGCCATTCAAAATGATAATGATAGAGCAGCTTTTAATCAGTACTACGGAATTGGCTCTCAAGTAGGAGTTATGTTGCCTTTTAGTAGAAGCCATGAAACCGAAGCTGATAAAATTGGATTGGTTTTAATGGGAATTGCTGGTTATAATCCAAGTGAAGCTGCCGAATTATGGAAACGTATGAAAGCTAATAGTGGAGGAGGTGCTCCACCAGAAATTTTAAGTACGCACCCATCTAACGATACTAGAATTCAGGAAATTACCTCATTGGTTCCAATGGCTGTTGCAGAAGCTAAAAAGTTTGGTGTAACAAGTTTTAGACCAATTACTAAATTTTAAAAAGGAATTATTTAAATTATTTACTTATTTTCGAAGCTGTTCTATGACCCTGAACAGCTTTTTTTATTTAAAAACACTAAATGACAAAACTTCAAAAAGGAAGTAAAAAATTACTGAATGCTTGGGCATTTTACGATTGGTCTAACTCAGTATATACTCTAACTATTGCGTCTTCTATATTCCCGATATTCTATTCATCACTTTTCTTAAGTGAAATTAAGCATGTCCATGCTTTTGGCTTTGACTTTAAAAGTACTGCTTTAATTACTTTTGTAACAGCTTTTACTTTTTTAGTAGTTTCCTTCATGTCTCCATTGTTATCTGGGATTGCTGATTATGTAGGAAATAAGAAAAGTTTTATGAAATTTTTCTGTTATGTTGGAGGTATAGGATGTATAGGTCTGTATTGGTTCAGCCTAGATCATATTTATATAAGTCTATTGTTCTATTTTATGGGATTAATAGGATATTGGGGAAGCTTGGTTTTCTATAATTCGTATTTGCCAGATATAGCTTTTCCAGAACAGCAAGACAGAATTAGCGCTAGGGGATTTTCATTAGGGTATATAGGAAGCGTTATTTTACTCATCATCAATTTAAGTATGGTTATGAGCCAGGAAACTGGAGCAGCTAAAATGGAAATGATGCGTTGGTCTTTTGTTATGGTTGGTGTTTGGTGGATTTCATTCAGCCAATATACCTTCTACATTTTACCTAAAGGTGTTTTAAATGGCGAAAAAGTAACTAGAAACGTGATTCTTAACGGATTTAGAGAGTTGCGTCAAGTCTGGCTTCAACTAAAAGAAAATTTAAGGCTTAAGCGTTACTTGATAGCTTTTTTTGTGTTTAGTATGTCTGTACAGACTATTATGTTAATAGCTGTTTATTTTGGAGAAGAAGAAATTGCTTGGGCAGACGATGGTGAGAAAACTTCTGGTTTAATAGTGAGTATTTTAGTTATACAACTTGTAGCCATTTTAGGAGCTATTTTAACCTCTAGAGCATCTGAAAAATTTGGAAATATTAAAACTCTAATTGCTGTAAATATTGTTTGGATGTCTATGTGTTTTGCAGCATATTTTGTGGTTACACCTATACAGTTTTATATGACAGCAGGAGTTGTAGGTTTAGTTATGGGAGGCATTCAAGCCTTAGCTAGATCGACTTATTCAAAATTTTTGCCAGAAACTCAGGATACAACATCTTTCTTTAGTTTTTATGATGTTGCCGAAAAAATAGGCATCGTTATAGGAATGTTTATTTTTGCTACTATAGATCAGGTAACAGGAAGCATGCGAAACGCCATTTTATTTCTATTTGTATTCTTTTTAATAGGCATTGTTTTATTATTTAGAGTGCCAAAACAAGAACAAAATTAAATACATACTAATTTAAATTTTTTATGATGAATAAATATCTTAAATCAACACTCTTTTTAGCTCTTTCCTTATGCTTTGTTTTGTTTTCAGCTTGCGATAATGAACCAATTGATGAAGGCATTATTAATGATGGTGAAGGTGGAATTGGCTCATGTGAAGATACAACTCAAATTTTGGTAACGGCAGCAACAAATTACAACAATGCGTCGCCCGGAGATGCAAATTACGGAGCCTTATGTGTTGCTTATGCAAATGCTTTACAAAATGTCATTGCAGCATGTGGAGATGCAGATGGAGCTTTACAGGCAAATATGGATGCTTTAGATTGTGAACCAAGCAATACCGCTTGTCAAGATGCGCAATTAGCAAGACTTTCTGCTGAAGGATTGTATAATGCAGATACAACAGATGCTACTTTATGTAATGCTTATAAAACAGCTTTAGAGAATGAAATAGCTGCCTGTGGTGATTTAGATGGAACTTTACAAACTATAATTGATGGGCTAAATTGTACAACTGGAGGTTCTGCAGATGGACATGCATTAATGACAGCAAATTTGGATGGCGAACAATTTGATGACTTAAAACCTAATGGATATAACTTATTTCAAAAGGCTATATCAATGGAAACATATAGTTATGCAAATGATGAGGATTATATAAAAATTCAAGGAAATAGCACATATGCTGAAATCGCTCCTACCGATTTTACAAAGGAAATAAATTTGCATATCCCACAATCTAACTGGGCTGTTGGTACATACCCTTTGCAAACATCTGTTGCTTATGCTAGTTCTGGTGATATTAACACGCATTACAATATTATTTATAATAATGGAGATGGAAGCAGTCAAGCTTACGAAGTAGAAGGAGGGACTATTAGCATTACAGAATTTAATTTATCAACTCGTGTTATACGTGGTACTTTTGAATTTCAATATACCAGATATTTTGTAGATACAGATGAAGAAACAGGGCCTTTTGAATGTATGAATGGAACTTTCGATTATTCCTTAGATGATGTATACTTTGATTAACTTAATAAAAAAATCCGAAGCACATGCTTCGGATTTTTTATTTAGACAATTACTATTTGATTAATCATCTTTACTAATACTTCCAGAACCAACTACTTTCGTGTCTTCTTTTTCAGGATTCCCTTTGTATTCAATGTCACCAGAACCCGTAACTCTAGCTTTTAAAGTTTTATAGCTAACCACATTAGCATCTCCTGATCCGGTTAATGATACATCTGTATGATTAGATTCTAATTTAGAGGCATCAAAATCTCCAGAACCTGAAACACTAGCTTCTAATCTATCTGTTTGTCCTTTTATTATTAAATCTCCTGAACCAGACAGACTGCCTTTTATAGTTGTTGCTTCAACTTGTAAAGTAACATCTCCAGAACCAGCTAAAGACGCTTCAAAAATAGTTGCAGAAATAACATCGTTGTTCCATAAATCTCCTGAACCTGCTAAAGATACTTGACTTATATCTTTAAAAGGAATGGTAATTTTAATGGCTTTATTCTTGCTTGGATAAAGGTTTGTTTTGTCTTTTTGTTTAACAATTAATTGATTTCCTCTTACTTCAGTAATAATATATTCTATAAGGTTTTCTTCGCCTTCAAGCGTGATAATTCCTTCATTTCCAGCTACTAAAATGTAATCGAAAGAACCAGAGCATTTAATACCATCGTAATCTCCAGTGGTTCTGGTAATGGTTTTCATGTTACCGTTTCCTTTAATTTTTTGTGCGTATCCATAAGTTGATAGGAGTACTGTTGCAATAAGAATGATGTTTTTCATGATTTGTAGATTAGTATTAATTGATTAATTTTTATAGAAAGTAACACTTCCGTAATCTGATTCTATTTCAATTAAATTTCCAGAGTTTGAAGATCCATAATATCCATAATAATAGTTTTCACCAGATTCTTCACGTTTTTTAATAAATTGAAAACCTCCACTATCATTTAAAGATGCATATTCTAAATCGATATTGAAATTAAAATGATAATCAGATGCATGTCCAATTTTAATTCCTGTATAATCTGATTCTATGTTGACATTCCCTGCATTTGCAGTCATGTTTTCAATTTTTATAGAACCATAATCAGCTTCTAGACTCACATTTTTATAAACATCTCCAATAACAACGGTTAAATAATCGCCATTACCATTAATATTATTGGCTCTATTTATTTTTACAGATCCATAATCGCATACATAATCAATGTTTTCAACAGTTTCTATAATAGACGAGGTATAGTCTGCATTTAGGTTGATGTTTTTTGCTTTGGCTATAGTAAACCCACTATAATCTGCATTTATTTCTCCACTTTTAATGTATTCAAAATAGCAATTTGAGGTATAATCAAAACTAATTTTGTTATTGTCTGCCATAAGTTCTTTGGTCGTTATTTTTCCATAATCGCAACTTATAATGGCACGACCTTCAAGCTTTCCAACATTAATGCTTCCGTAATCGTTACTTAAATCTATGGAGTTTGTAATGGGAATTTTTACAACATAGTTAATACTCATGTTTACATTGCTGCTGCCATTCCAACTCCACCAAGAGTTTGATTTAGTTTTATTAAAAATGGTTTTTGCAGAAACTAAACTGTTTGTAGCACTAAAATCTACAGAAATATCATCTAATTTTCGCTGCACTTTTTCTTTGTCATTTCCTTTTGTAGTAATAGTTACTACAATTTCAATTCTATTTTCATTCCAAGAAACAATATCTAAGTTTCCATAGCTATTGTCAATTTTTAAAGTGGCATTGGAAGCGACATTAAAAGATTTCCTGATAACCTTTTCTTCTGTATGTTTCTCTTTTTTGTTAGTATCAGCTTTAGGATCAGTTCCTGCTAAACTGATGATAGGAATCAGTAAAAAGAGTGCGATAAATCTATATGTTTGAATTATTTTCATTGCTTATATTATTAAGTTGCTTAATGTTTTCTATATGTTTTAGGGTGTTTTGTAAAATGTCTATTCGGTTTTGAAAGTTTTTTATCATGGCAAAAATCACACGATTATCGTCACCGCTTTTTGTTAAATCTACTTTTAGATTTTCATAACTAACTTCCAGTTTTTTAATTTGAATCAACGCATCATTAATAATTATTTTTGTTTCTGGATTGGATTCGCTTTCAAGTTTTTTTAACTCTACTGAAATGGTACTCGTAAAGAAACTTTGTGTTTTTTCCATCTCTGGAGATACATTAGCTAAATCTCTAACTTCATTTTGAGGTTTTTTAACAAGCACCAAAGTCATTACCAAAAGTAGCGTTGCTGCAATTCCAACCAAGGGTTTCCAAAGTTGTACTTGTTTTGAAACTTTTGAAGTTACTACTGGATTAGATTGACTGTTTAATTTATCTAAAAAGCGCTTGTTGTGTCCAGAATTTGGTTCTTCAATATCAAAACTGTCTTTTAAATTACCAAACAGTTTGTCTATGTTGTCTGTGTTCATAATTATTGTTTTAATTAGATGTAAAGGGTTCTAATTTTTTTCTTAAGCTCTCTTTTGCTCTGGAGATTGTGGTTCTACAATTGGCATAGCTCATGTTTAAAATGCTTCCTATTTCCTCATAATCATATCCCTCAATTAAGTGCAAGGTGAGACTAACCCTATAACTTTCCTTTAAACTGTTTAAAGTTTCAAGCACTTGTTTTGCTTTCAATTTAGTAAACTCGTAATCGTTTGAAGCCCCCTGATCTTCGCTTTCAATTTTATATTTTACATCATCAAAAGCGGTATTTTCGTATTTATTATTCTTTTTATAATGATGCAGACTATTATTAATTACAATTCGTTTTAACCAGGCTCCAAAAGTGGCATCATCTTGAAGACTCTCAAGTTTTGTAAAGGCTAGGAGGAAAGCTTCCTGCATTACATCTTCAGCTTCAAAACGATTTTTTACAATTCTATAAGCTACATTAAACATGGCTTTATAATATCTATTGTAAATTTCCAACTGCGCAAGTTGGTTGCCAGATTTGCAAAGCGCGATGAGCTGCTCTATATTTTGATGGGTTAGTGACAAATAAAATGGTTTGTTAGTATAAAGAGGTGGCTAATATGAAACTGTTACAGTTTGTATAAAAATATTTTAAATTTTTTTAAAACTCTTAGGTTTTGTATATTAAATAAAGAGGTTAAAACTTTTAGTTCTAATTATGAAGTATGGCATATTAATTGGACTTTTAAAAGAGGTTTATATTCTTTTTGCTGACTAGTTTATTAGTAATCAGAATTTTAACATAAAGTGTAAAAATAAAAAATAAGAATACATTTTGTTTTTAAGCATATTAATGACAGAATGACTTAATTATAAATATGAAGAAAAGAGATTTGTTTAGTCTTGACAGTTTGTCATTTCAGGAATTTGATGAAAATTCAGAATTAATTCCTTTAATGACACCTGAAGACGAAGAAAAGATATCAAACGAAAAATTACCTGAGACCTTACCCATTTTATCTTTAAGGAATACGGTTTTATTTCCAGGTGTGGTTATTCCTATTACAGCAGGAAGAGACAAGTCTATCAAATTGATAGACGATGCTAATAAAGGAAGTAAGGTCATTGGAGTTGTAGCGCAAAAGGACGAAGAAGTTGAAGATCCGTCAGCACAAGACATTCACGAAACTGGAACGGTTGCAAGAATATTACGTGTTTTAAAAATGCCAGATGGTAATACAACGGTTATTATTCAAGGTAAGAAAAGGTTTAAAGTAGCTGAAGTAATTACAGAAAAACCTTATATGAATGCTACCATTCGTGAAGTTCCAGAAGCAAGACCAACAAAAAATAACAAGGAGTTTGATGCTATTATCGAGTCTATTAAAGACTTAGCGCTTCAAATTATTAAAGACAGTCCAAACATTCCAAGTGAAGCTTCTTTTGCCATAAAAAATATTGAAAGCAATTCGTTTTTAATAAATTTTGTGTCTTCTAATATGAATCTTTCAGTTAAAGAAAAGCAGTCTTTATTAGAGATAAACGATTTGAAGGAACGCGCTTTAGCGACTTTAAAATATATGAATGTCGAGTTTCAAAAACTGGAACTAAAAAATGATATTCAGCTAAAGGTTCAAAGCGATATGAACCAGCAACAACGTGAGTATTTCCTTCATCAGCAAATGAAAACCATTCAAGAAGAATTGGGTGGAGTAAGTCATGATGAGGAATTGGATGAAATGAAGGTTCGCGCTAAATCTAAAAAATGGGATGATAAAGTTGCAGAGCATTTCAATAAAGAAATTGCGAAAATGCAACGTATGAATCCTCAGGTTGCAGAATATTCCATTCAACGTAATTATTTAGATTTATTTCTAGATTTACCATGGAATGAATTTAGTAAGGATAAATTCGACTTAAAACGTGCCAAGCGCATTTTAGATCGTGATCATTATGGTTTAGACGATGTTAAAAAAAGAATTATTGAGCATTTGGCAGTTGTTAAATTACGTAACGACATGAAATCTCCAATTATTTGTCTTTACGGACCACCGGGAGTTGGTAAAACGTCTTTAGGAAAATCGGTAGCAGAAGCTTTAGGAAGAGAATATATACGTATGTCCTTAGGAGGTTTGAGAGATGAAGCCGAAATTAGGGGTCATAGAAAAACCTATATTGGTGCAATGCCAGGGCGAATTATTCAAAATCTTAAAAAAGCAGGAACCTCTAATCCGGTTTTTGTTTTAGATGAAATAGATAAATTATCAAATTCACATCAAGGAGATCCATCTTCAGCTATGTTGGAGGTTTTAGATCCAGAGCAAAATAGCGAATTTCATGATAATTTCTTAGAAATGGGTTACGACCTGTCTAAAGTCATGTTTATTGCTACCTGTAACAGTTTATCCACCATTCAACCGGCTTTGTTGGATAGAATGGAAATAATTAATGTTACGGGTTATACCATTGAAGAGAAAGTAGAGATTGCTAAGCGTCATTTACTTCCAAAGCAATTAACTGAACACGGTTTAAAAGACGAGCATTTAAAAATAGCCAAACCACAATTGGAAAAAATTGTTGAAGGTTATACTAGAGAGTCTGGAGTGCGTGGTTTAGAGAAGCAAATAGCAAAAATGGTGCGTTATGCTGCTAAAAATATTGCGATGGAAGAAGAGTATAATATTAAAATTTCTAATCAAGATATTATAGATGTATTAGGAGGTCCAAAAATGGAACGCGATAAATACGAAAATAATAATGTAGCTGGAGTTGTTACTGGATTAGCTTGGACCAGAGTAGGAGGAGATATTTTATTTATAGAATCTATTTTATCCAAAGGGAAAGGAACCTTAACCATTACTGGAAATCTAGGAACGGTTATGAAGGAATCTGCAACCATTGCTATGGAATATATTAAAGCCAATGCTACAGATTTGGATTTAGACCCAGATGTTTTTGAAAAATACAATGTGCATATTCACGTGCCTGAAGGTGCAACACCTAAAGATGGACCAAGTGCAGGAGTTACTATGTTAACTTCTTTGGTGTCTTTATTTACCCAACGTAAAGTAAAGAAAAGCCTTGCTATGACTGGTGAAATTACCTTAAGAGGAAAAGTGCTTCCTGTAGGTGGAATTAAAGAAAAAATCTTAGCTGCTAAACGTGCTAAAATTAAAGAAATTCTGCTTTGTGAAGACAATAGAAGAGATATAGAGGAAATTAAACCCGAATATTTAAAAGGCTTGACTTTCCATTATGTTTCTGATATGAGCGATGTAATAAAAATTGCCATTACCAATCAGAAAGTAGTAAATGCGAAGAAACTTTAAGTCAGTTAGCCTTAAAATGAAACAAAACCTCGAAATTATATTCGAGGTTTTTTTTATCATTTAAAAATAAATTATACTTGCAACCGTTTTAAGATAGATTTGTTTACTTTGCACTTTTATGATTAAGAGATTTACGCTAGTTTTATTAATGCTTCTCAGCACTTTTGCTTTTGCACAAGTTGGTGGCGAAACGACGTATCAATTTCTTAATTTAGTAGCATCACCTAGACAAGCTGCCTTAGGAGGAAAGGTGTTTACAAATGTCGATTACGATGTGACACAAGGTCTTACCAATCCAGCTACCATTAATCCGGAAATGGATAATCAAATCGCTTTAAATTACACTAGTTATTTAGGAGGTATTAGTTATGGAACAGCTGCTTATGCTTATACTTGGGACAGAAGAACACAAACCTTCCACATGGGAGTAAATTACATTAATTACGGAAGTTTTGATGGTTATGACGAAAATGGAAATTCTACTGGATCGTTTACTGGAAATGAAGCAGCACTTTCTTTTGGTTATGCAACACAATTAGGTTATTCTAATTTTTATGTTGGAGGAAATGTCAAGCTAATAACATCTAAGCTAGAACAATATAATTCTTTTGGAGCCGCTTTAGACGCTGGACTTATTTATATAAATGAAGATTTAGAATTTCAAGCCACATTAGTTGTTAGAAATGCTGGAATACAGATAACTACTTATGCAGGTTTAAACGAGCCTTTGCCTTTGGAAATTGCTTTTGGGATGTCGCAAACTTTAGAACATGTACCTATTCGTTGGCATTTAACTTTTGAGAATTTACAAAAGTGGCCTATTTCTGTAGCAAATCCTGCAAGAGCAGAAACCGACTTAGAAGGAAATCAAACTCAAGAAGAGGTTGGTTTTTTTAATAACGTCTTAAATCATACCATTATTGGAGCTGAAATTTTTCCAGAAGGAGCTTTTAATATTCGTTTAGGTTATAACTTTAGAAGAGGTCAGGAACTAAAAATAGTAGATCAGAGGAATTTTTCAGGAATCTCAGCAGGTTTTGGTTTAAAACTAAATAAACTGCGTTTTAGCTTTACACATGCCAGATATACAAGTGCTGCAAATGCTAACTTTTTTGGACTACAATTGGATTTAAGATAATATGCACTTAAAGTGCGCTAAAGTTTATAAGTGCCTAAAAATAAAGGTTCTTTAAGTTATATAAATGAATAAAATTACCATAGCCATCGACGGATTTTCCTCAACAGGAAAAAGTACAGTCGCTAAACAATTAGCCAAACATTTAGGATATATTTATGTGGATTCCGGTGCCATGTATCGTGCTGTTACTTGGTTTGCTATGCAAAATAACTTTATTGACGAATCACATTTTCACACCCAAGCTTTAACATCTAAGCTTAGTTCCATTGCTATAAGTTTTAAATTTAATCCGGAATTAGGTTTTTCTGAAGTGTATTTGAACGGAATTAATGTTGAAAAAGACATTAGAACTCTAGAAGTATCCAGTTTTGTTAGTCAGGTAGCTAAAGTGTCTGAAGTTAGAAAACAGCTAGTTAAGCAGCAACATGAACTAGGTAAAAACAAAGGCATAGTTATGGATGGTAGGGATATTGGAACAGTAGTTTTTCCTGATGCTGAATTAAAAATTTTTATGACAGCCTCTGCAGAAACTAGAGCCAACAGACGATATCAGGAATTACTCTCAAAAGGAGAGGATGTTTCTTTTAAAGACGTCTTACACAATGTTCAAGAGCGCGATTTTATAGATTCAAACAGAAAAGATTCTCCTTTAAAGAAGGCTGATGATGCTATAGAAATAGACAATTCTAACTTGTCTTTAGATGAACAATTCAACAAAATTCTTCAACTTGTTGAAACTAAGCTGAAAGAAAACAACTAATCCTTTAATTTTTAGAAAAATACATTAGGATATTTTATCTTAAATCATTAATTTTGCACTCCTTTTAGCGAAGAGTCAGAAATTAGAAGGGAACAAAACAAATTTAAATTAACACTTCTGTGTGTTATTTGCTTAAATTTTCTGAAACATTACAGAATACAAAACATAGTGTTTTTACAATTTCAAATAAATGAAAACCTTGTAAAAACATTATTAACTTACATTAAATGGCTGAAAAAGCAAAAAAAGCAGAGGTTGAAGCAACTGAAGCAAAAGCAGTTGAAACAACTGAAACTCAAACAGTAGAAGCTCCAGTAGTATCTGAAGCTCAAGCAAATCCTGAAAAATTCTTAAAAGATTTTAACTGGCACAATTACGAAGAAGGAATTGATGAGGTTGAAGATTCTCAATTAAAAGAATTTGAAAAATTAGTAGCTGAAAATTTCGTAGACACTTTAGATGATGAAGTTGTTGAAGGAACAGTTATTCATCTTACAGATCGTGATGCTATTATTGACATCAACGCAAAATCTGAAGGTGTTATTTCTTTAAACGAATTTCGTTACAATCCAAACTTAAAAGAAGGAGACAAAGTAGAAGTATTAATCGATGTTCGTGAAGACGCAACAGGACAATTAATCTTATCTCACAGAAAAGCTCGTGTAATTAAAGCTTGGGATCGTGTTAACGCTGCACATGATAATGGTGAAATCGTTAATGGTTTCGTTAAATGTAGAACGAAAGGTGGTATGATTGTAGATGTTTTCGGAATCGAAGCCTTCTTACCAGGTTCTCAGATTGACGTAAAACCAATTAGAGATTACGATCAGTATGTTAACAAAACAATGGAATTTAAAGTGGTTAAAATTAACCATGAATTTAAAAACGTTGTTGTTTCTCATAAAGCGCTTATCGAAGCTGATATCGAAGAACAAAAGAAAGAAATTATTGGTCAATTAGAAAAAGGACAAGTATTAGAAGGTGTTGTTAAAAACATTACTTCTTACGGAGTCTTTATCGATCTAGGTGGCGTTGATGGTTTAGTTCATATTACAGATCTTTCTTGGTCTAGAATTAATCATCCAAACGAAATTGTAGAATTAGACCAAAAATTAAACGTAGTTATCCTTGATTTTGATGAAGATAAATCAAGAATCCAATTAGGTTTAAAACAATTATCTAAACATCCTTGGGATGCTTTAGGAGAAGAAGTTAAAGTTGGAGACAGAGTAAAAGGAAAAGTTGTAGTCATTGCTGATTATGGTGCTTTTATTGAAGTTGCTGATGGTGTTGAAGGTTTAATTCACGTATCAGAAATGTCTTGGTCTACTCATTTACGTTCTGCACAAGATTTCGTAACTGTAGGAGATGAAATTGAAGCTCAAATCTTAACTTTAGATAGAGAAGATAGAAAAATGTCTCTTGGAATTAAGCAATTAACTCAAGATCCATGGACAGACATTACTTCTAAATATCCAGTAGGTTCTAATCATTCAGGGATTGTACGTAACTTTACAAACTTTGGTGTATTTGTTGAATTAGAAGAAGGTATTGACGGATTAATTTATATCTCTGACTTATCTTGGACTAAGAAAATTAAGCATCCAAGTGAGTTCTGTAACGTAGGTGATACATTAGATGTAGTAGTTCTAGAATTAGATGTAGAAGGACGTAAATTAAGTTTAGGTCACAAACAAACTACAGATAATCCTTGGGATAAATACGAAACTGAGTTTGCTTTAAATACAGTTCATACAGCAGAAATTGCTGAGGTTGTAGATAAAGGTGCAACTATTGAGTTTAACGAAGATATCGTTGCTTTTGTTCCTTCTCGTCACCTTGAAAAAGAAGATGGAAAGAAACTTAAAAAAGGAGATTCTGCAGAATTCAAAATTATTGAATTTAATAAGGAGTTTAAACGTGTAGTTGCTTCACATACTGCTATTTTTAGAGCAGAAGAAGCTGCAAACGTAAAAGCTGCTGTTAAGAAGCAAGAATCTCAAGCTGCAGAAGCAAAACCAACTTTAGGTGATGCTAACGACGCTTTACAAGCTCTTAAAGATAAAATGGACGGGAAGAGTTAATTCTCTCATTCATAATATTAAAGCTAAAGCCTTCAATTTATTTTGAAGGCTTTTTTTATTCCCTGCTGTCATTCCTATAATAGCAGAATTCCATATAAATATCGAGAATAGGGTTTGAATGCTCTTTTGTGTTTCAATTTCTAATAATTTGCATTACCTTTGTTTACCAATAAGGTTGGGAATATATGAGTCAAAAAGTGTTACTTAATGCAACAGAGGTAAACATCATTCTTCATAGATTGGCTTGTCAACTAATTGAAAAACATAAAGACTTTGCAAATACGGTGTTAATCGGGATTCAGCCAAGAGGTAAGTTTCTAGCAGAACGACTAACAAAAATGCTAAAAGAAGATTACAACATAAAAAATGTACATTTAGGACTGTTAGATATTACTTTTTTTAGAGACGATTTTCGAAGAGGTGAAAAAACCCTAGAAGCCAATACTACAGAAATTAATTTTTTAGTTGAAGATAAAAACATTGTTTTTATAGACGACGTATTATATACTGGAAGAAGTATTCGTTCTGCCTTAACTGCCATTCAATCTTTTGGAAGACCTAAGGAAATAGAGCTTCTAACTTTAATAGATAGACGTTTTAGTAGGCATTTGCCCATTCAACCAAACTATAGAGGCAGACAGGTAGATGCTATAAATAACGAAAGAGTACAGGTAAACTGGATAGAAAATGACGGAGAAGATGCTGTTTATTTAATTGGAAATATAAATGAATAATAATGGTTTTCTGTTTAATAGTATTTGTTTAAAACCACTTTTTAAACTGTAAACCTTAAACAAAGAATAAAAAATGAGTGAACTAAGTGTCAACCACTTATTAGGAATAAAATATCTTAATAAAAAAGATATCGAACTTATTTTTGAAACTGCCGATCATTTTAAAGAAGTGATTAACAGACCTATTAAAAAAGTGCCTTCACTTAGAGATATTACCATTGCCAACTTATTTTTTGAAAACTCTACTAGAACCAAACTCTCTTTCGAACTTGCTGAGAAAAGACTTTCAGCAGATGTTATTAATTTTTCTGCATCGCAATCTTCAGTAAAAAAGGGAGAAACTTTAATAGATACCGTAAACAATATTCTTTCCATGAAAGTGGATATGGTTGTTATGCGTCATCCAAATCCTGGAGCTAGTGTTTTTTTGTCGCAACATGTTAGTGCTAGTATTATAAATGCTGGAGATGGCGCTCACGAGCATCCTACGCAAGCTTTATTGGATTCTTATTCCATTAGAGAACGCCTAGGAGAGGTTTCAGGAAAGAACGTAGTAATTGTTGGAGACATTTTACATAGTCGTGTAGCACTTTCAAACATTTATGCACTTAAACTTCAAGGCGCAAACGTTATGGTTTGTGGACCTAAAACCTTGTTACCAAAACACATAGATAAATTAGGAGTAAAAGTTGAAACCAATTTACGTAAAGCATTGAATTGGTGCGATGTAGCAAATATGCTTCGTGTTCAAAACGAACGTATGGAAATTAGTTATTTTCCATCCACCAGAGAATATACACAGCAATTTGGTGTTAATAAAACCTTATTGGATTCTTTAGATAAGAAAATTACCATCATGCATCCAGGTCCTATAAACCGAGGAGTAGAAATAACTAGTGATGTGGCCGATTCTAAACAAGCCATAATTTTAGATCAAGTTCAAAATGGCGTAGCTGTTAGGATGGCTGTAATTTATTTATTAGCTTCAAAAATTAAACAATAAAACTATTAACGTATGATTATAGATAAAGAAGGTAATATTACAATTATTACTCAGGAAAAAGCATCTGTTATCGAATTGGTAAAAAAAATAAATGTGGTTTACAAACGATATGAAAATGATAATATCATTGTTTCGTTAACTAGTTTAAAGCCTATTTCTTTACAGGAAATTATTGAATTTTTACAGCTTTCTAACACTCATAGAAAATCTAAACATTCTTTTGTTGTTGTATCAGATAAAGTTAATTTGGATGACATGCCAGACGAAATTGTTGTAGTACCAACCATTCAAGAAGCTCATGATATTATTGAAATGGAAGAAATGGAACGCGATTTAGGGATTTAATTGTTTAGTGTTCGGCTGTTATTTCGACAACTAAATAATAAATAACTACAACATATATCAAAAATGAAGCTCACTATATTAGGTTGCCATAGCGCAACTCCTCGTGTTAATACCAATCCAACTTCTCAAGTATTAGAAATAAATAATCACATATTTTTAATAGATTGTGGAGAAGGAACTCAAGTGGAATTGCGTAGAAATAAAGTGAAGTTTAACCGAATTAAGCATATTTTTATTTCGCATTTACATGGGGATCATTATTTTGGACTGATAGGATTAATTTCTACTTTTAGATTATTAACACGTGAAACCGAACTACATATTTATGCTCCAAAAGGATTAAAGGAACTTATTACACTTCAAATGAAATTAGCTAGCTCCTGGACTAATTATTTGCTTATTTTTCATGAACTGACTTCTAAAGAATCTGAATTAATTTTTGAAGATGATACAGTGGAAGTCCATACCATTCCTTTAGACCATAGAATTTATACCAATGGATTTCTATTTAAAGAAAAACCAGGTTTAAGAAAACTAGATATAAATGCTGCTTTAAATGTAGATATTGATATGGCTTATTTTAATAAACTGAAACAAGGCTTTGATGTTGTTAATGAGAAAGGGGAATTAATTAAAAATGATACAGTTACTAAAGATCCAGTAAAACCTAAAAGCTATGCCTTTTGTAGCGATACAGCCTATAATGAAAGTGTAATAGATGTTATTAAAGGAACAACGGTATTGTATCATGAATCAACCTTTCTAGACAAACATGAAAAGTTAACCAAACCAACTAAACACAGTACAGCTAAACAAGCGGCAAGTATTGCTAAACAAGCCGAAGTTGGTACGTTAGTCCTAGGTCATTTTTCTACTCGCTACGATAATTTAAACGACTTTAAAATTGAGGCTCAAACTGTTTTTAAGAATGTAGAATTAGCACAAGATGGTAAAAAGTTTATATTTTAAACAAACTCTTCTAGGTTTAAAATCCACTCCATACCCTCGCTTAAGGATTTACAACGTTTCACGCTATTTTTAGAAAAATGTTTTTCAAGCGTTGCGTTTTTAAAACCAAACTCATTATAAGTAACAAGAGCACTAGCAACTATAAAATTATATTCTTGATAAAAATTAATCCATAATTGAGGTTCTATAGAATAAGAATTCACTTTATTAGAAAGAAAAGCAACTTTAAAATCATCGCCATAATGTTCAGCTATAGCAGAGATAACAAGTTCAATTTTTTCCCAATCAAAATGGATGCCTTCATGTAATTCAGAGATAATTATTCTATCTAAAAAGAAGAAGGTACCAAAAGAAAACTCTATTTTTGAGCTAGGAAGTAGGTTAAAATATTTACTATTTTCAAATGTCATTAGGGGGAAAAATTTCTTAAATTTATAAGAAATAGTTTATTTACAAAAGTAAATTCACTTTAAAAGCTAAATAATATTATAATGAATACAGATTTAGGTAATTACAGGAAGTCGTACGAGAAAAATGAACTGTTATTAGAAAACGCTCCAGAAAATCCTATGGAATTATTTCAAAAATGGTTTTTTGAAGTGGATAAGTTTTTTCCCGAAATAGAAACAAATGCCATGACAATATCTACCTATGGTCAAGATGGATTTCCAAAAAACAGAGTGGTACTACTTAAAAAGTTTACTTACGAAGGGTTTATTTTTTACACCAATTATAATAGTGAAAAAGGAAAAGCTATAAAAAACAATCCAAATGTATGTTTATCGTTTTTCTGGCATGGAGCAGAAAGACAAATCATTATTAAAGGAAAAGCAAAAAAAATTGCTGAAAATTTAAGTGATGGTTATTTTGAATCCAGACCTCGAGGTAGTCAATTAGGTGCCATTGTTTCAAACCAAAGTGACATTTTAGAGAGTAGGGACGCATTAGAACAAAAATTAGTTGCTCTAGAAAAAAAGTATGAAGGGAAAGAGATTCCAAGACCATCTTTTTGGGGAGGGTTTATAGTAGAGCCTGTGGAGATTGAATTTTGGCAGGGAAGACCTAATAGACTGCATGACAGAATCCGTTATTCTTTAACTTCTGATTACGATTGGTCCAAAAACCGTTTATCTCCATAATTTTAACGATGAAATACATGTTTTTGCTATATCAAAATGCATTTCATCGATTAAATGAAAATAAAACCGATTAAATACATGTAGTTTATCGATTTTAACATCTCTTTAACAGTTTTTTCTAATTAGGATTTTAAATTAGCAGTACCAAATCTAAATTACCTAACAATGAAAAAGCCTACTTTACTACCAGTAATGGTATTATTTGCCTTGCTGTCATTTTCCTGCTCAACGGATAACCTAGATGAAACAGCAAACAATGTAAATTCTAACCTTGTAGTTCCTGAAACTAAAGTTATTGAAATTGAAATTGTAGAATTGATTAATGACTACAGATTAAGCATTGGATTAAATCCGCTTGATAATATGGAGGTTATTAAATCTCAAGCTTATAGTCATACTGACTATATGATAGAAAAAGATAACGTATCTCATGATAATTTTTACCAACGTAAAACCTATTTGGTAAATCATGTTGGAGCCAATAAAGTGTCAGAGAATGTTGCTTACGGGTTTACATCGGCAGAGTCTGTTGTAAACGCATGGTTAAATAGCCCTGGCCATAAAGAAAATATTGAAGGAGATTTTACAAACTTTGATATTTCAGCTGAGAAAAATAGCAATGGCAAATGGTATTATACAAATATCTTTGTGAAAAAATAATTTTTAGGAAAAATTAAAATTAATATGTAAGCTATATTTATTTTAAGTTATAATCTACAACTGATTAATAGCAATTTAAAACCACTTTTCTATTTAAAATAGAAGAGTGGTTTTTTTATAATTTGGTTTGAACAACTAAAAAGAATTTTATTCTTTATCTTATTTAAGAGATTTCCTTTCGGTTTATTTAAATAAGCCAATATGTTCAGTTTCTAACTACGATTGCATCTTAAATTAGCTCTAAACCGATTTAATTAGCATGTTTTTTTACCATATTATAATATAGTCGAAAACATAGTTTTAGATTTCTTTACTGTCTTTTCTGAAAACTAAATTACTTTTTCCTATTACTAAAGGTTGTGAAATTTAAAAGCCACTCTAGGTGAGTGGCTTTAAGGTAATAAGACTATTGTTAGGAAGGTTTAATATGTAAGCTATAAATATTAAAAATACTAAATCTTATTACACTATAATCTTTACTTTTTGTAAGCATTAAATAGCTTAAAGAAGTATATTATTGCTCATTATCTGATAGAATAATAAATTTTGAACGTCTATTTTCTTGGTGTTGAGCTTCTGTACATTTAACTCCATTAGAACAATCGTTAACCAATCTAGTTTCTCCGTATCCAATAGCACTTTCAATTCTATCCTGAGCAATGTTTCTGGAGAATAAATAATCTCTAGTAGATTTTGCTCTTCTATCTGAAAGTTTCATGTTATAACTATCTGATCCACGACTGTCTGTATGAGATTCAATTTTAATAATCATATTTGGATGTTCTCTCATAACAGAAACAATGTTTTCAAGCTCGTAAGCTGCATCTGGTCTAATATCCCATTTGTCAAAATTGAAGAATATAGGGTTGATTACAATTTCGTTATCGTTAATAAGTGGTATTAAGAATAAATCGGCTTCATGTACTTTTTCATGTTCTTCAGTAGTTTCTAAAGCAACTAAAGCATCTTTATAATCTGGTTTGCTACCAAGTATTTTGTATTGTTTATTACAGTCTACATCGTAGGTATATTCACCCATTTCATTTGTAGTGATTTCACCAACAATTTTACCAGATTCATCGATAAGTTGAACCGTTGTTAATGGTAATGGTTCTAGTGTTTTACTGTTTCTTGCTATACCTTTTACTTCTTGCTTGCAATCAAAAACGGTAAATTCGTAAATATCGTCGCTTCCTTTTCCATCTAATCTGTTAGAAGAGAAATATCCTTCTTTAGTTTCAGAATCTATATAGAAAGCAAAATCGTCGTAACCACTATTGTAAGGTGCTCCTAAATTGACAGCTTCAGCATTTTCATCTTTAATAATATCAGATTTATAAATATCTAATAGTCCAAGATTTAAAAAGCCATCTGAAGAGAAATATAAAGTACTATCTTTTGCTACAAAAGGAAAACCTTCACGACCTTCTGTATTAATTTTTGGTCCAAGGTTATAAACCTCTCCATAGCTATCATTTCCTTTTAATTCTACTCTATATAAATCTGTTTGTCCAAGACCACCATCGCGATCTGATGTAAAATATAAAGTTTTATTATCTGGACTTAGAGCAGGGTGGTAGGTGGAAAAATTGTCGCTATTAATAGGCAGTTCAACAATATTAGACCACGTACTATCTACTAAAGTTGCTTTATAAATTTTTAATTGAACCGTACCTTCTTTATCTGTTCGTGCTCTATTTCTTTTGCCAACATTCATTCTTGAGAAATACATGGTGTTACCATCATTGGTTAACACAGCATCTGCTGAGTGTAAGTTGTCTCTGCGTACACCTTCAAAAGATAATTTTTTTATATCTGTTACTTCTTTTTTACCATCTGTAGTAGAAATAGTTCCTTGATAAAGGTCTAAAAATGGCTCGTTATTCCATTTGTAGATATCATTTTTTGTGTCTCTAGATGAAGCAAAATAAATGGTGTTACCATTAATAAAGGCACCATAATCTGAATAATTAGAATTGATTGGAAGATTATTTACTTTTACATAAGTCCCTTCAGTTGAAGAAAGTTTATCATAAAAATTTAAATTATGATCTTTTGCTTTTCTAGAACGACTGTCATTATTTTGTTTTTCTTTAAACGTTTCTAACCATTTATCGGCTTCTTGGTAATTTTTTATACTACGTTGTGTTTGTATGTATTTGTATATGTACTCTGGGCTCACTTTAGAATACTTTTCTAAAGCTTTACCATACCAAATGGCAGCCTGTTTGGAGTCTGAGTTATAATAATAACAATCTCCTAATCTAGTAAGCACATGCTCGCTATCAACGCCATTATTTACTGCTTCTTGATATAATTCAGCAGCTTTTAAATAAGCATAATTGTCAAAAAATTTATCAGCCACCTTTTCTTGTGAAAAAAGAAAAGTACTACTTAATGCAATTATAATTGTGTATAAGACTTTTGTTTTCATGCTGTTATATTTTAGAAGTATCTAGGGGATTTAATTCGTTTCGGTTTAAATAATTCGAACATGATTAAAATTTCATGTGTTCCACCTGTATAATCATTGAGTTCAGAAAGAGGGTATTCGTAAGCATATCCTATTCTAAATTGTCTTGAAACCTGAAAATCAGCTAAACCGCCAAGAGCAGATGTGTTCTCGTTAATTCTATATCCAGCTCCAAGCCAGAATTTTTCATAAAATAAAAAGTTCGCCGTGACATCGTAAGATATAGGAGCTCCATTAGTAGCTTTAACTAAAAAGGCTGGTTTTAACTTGGTATTTTCGCTAAGTGTAAAAACATAACCTCCAGTAAAATAGTAGCTCACACGTTCTAGTGCAGCAATGTCTTGATTGTTTCCACCTTTGGTGTAATCCGTATTTAGAATTCTTGGAGCAGAAAGACCCAAATACCACATTTGTGAATGCCAATAAACACCAGCACCAATATTTGGACTCCATCTATCTTCAACACCATAAATATTTGGGTCTTGCCCATCTGGATCAATGGCGTTTCTGTCTAAACTATAACTAGTAAACCCACCTTTAATACCAAAGGCTAGTTTTGTTTTTTCACCAGTCTGAATAGTATAAGAAAAATCTCCATATAGATAAGAAAAGCGTTCATCACCTAATTTATCGTTAATAAAAGATAATCCTATACCAATTTTTTCATTTCTTAATGGTGAATTAACCGAAAGCGTTTGTGTAATAGGACCTCCATCAAAGCCAACCCATTGACTTCTGTGTAGGGCAACTACACTTAAAGTCTCTCGGCTTCCTGCATAAGCAGGGTTTATTGAGATGGTATTATACATATATTGAGTAAACTGTGGTAATTGTTGAGCAATTCCAACCGTACAACTCAATAGAGCCAACGCAACTATGTAATGTTTAATAAGTTTCATAGGTTATAGTATTTATTTGGTTCCTAAGTAGATATATCCTGTAAAAGGTTTCAATCCACTATTTTTTAATGTTAGAATATAATAGTAAGTTCCATTAGGGACTTTATCTGCACCACCAATTGATGCTTTAGAAGCTGTACCATTCCAATCGTTTTGATAGTTACCAGATTCGTAAATCATAGCTCCCCAACGGTTAAATATCTTAACATCAATTACAAATCCACAATCTTCAATTCCTGTAACTTCAAAATATTCATTCCACTGGTCACCGTTTGGTGTTACAGCTTTAGATATATTGACATTTTCACTACCACATGGTAATACAATACAATCATCATTAATGTTTAATGTAACCTCTGTTGTACTTAAACAACCATTATCTGCAACAGAATAGCTAAATATATAGTCACCTAGTTCTACATCTGAAGGATCAAAGTAGCTGCCATCTAATACTGTACTTCCTGAGACTACAATCCAAGTACCTGACATATCTGCTCCATAGTAATAATCGAATAAATCGATAAGACCATCATCAGAACATCTGCTATCACTTTCTAATGTAACAGTATCAGTCATCGTTACATAAACAATTTGAGAAGCAGTACCAATGTTACCACAAGAATCTGTAAACTCCCAAGTCCAAATAATTTCATAATCATTATTTGTTCCATCAAAAGAATTGTCTTCGTTAAAATCAGTTATAGTAACATCGCTTGAACAATCATCAAATACTAATGTTGGTACATCTGGAATAACATCACAATTTACAGTTATATCAGATAGATCGTTTGTTACTATAGGAGCAGCTTCATCTCTCACTGTAATAGTTTGCGATACCGAACTAGAGTTGTTACAGCTATCAGTAAATGTCCAAGTACGCGTAACGACTACGTTACAAGGATCAGAACTATCAGTTGAATCTACAGGAGTTGCAACTACATCACCAGCACAGTTATCTGTTGCTGTTAAATCTATAGGAGCAGGTACATCATCGATACATTCTACTGTTATATCAGCCGGAGCAGCTGGAGC
>NZ_JAPMLM010000062.1 GCF_026410195.1 Xanthomarina sp. F2636L
CCTGAATAATAGTTCTGTGTACCAGCACCATTCCATAAATTAATATTTAACCAGGTTTCATGATAATTATCTATTACGATAGGATCATCATTTTCAGCAAAAATTAATTCACCAGACGTTGGAAGTACTCCAGGTTCTATTTCATTAATAATATCGAAATTAATAAGTGTTATGGCTTCTCCTGCTGCATGAGTAAAATTATTAGGAACAACATCTGAACGTATCAATAAAAGTAAATCTGTAATCCCTCCATCGAAAGATGCTTCCTGATTTACCTGCCATTCAAAAAATTGTAAATTTGAATCTGCTGTTTCAAAATTATCAATGGATAATTCTGATGGTAAATAAACAGACGCTCCTAAATCGGCTGTGGCTGCTGGCGTAACCTGTTCAAAATCTGGAGTTGCAACTAAAGCTATTTGGTAATTACCTGTATTTGCATTTACTCCTAAAAAATTCAAACTATATTCATAACCTTGACTAAAGGCTAATGTAGATATAGTAATTGCGAGAAAGGTTGTGTAAATTTTTTTCATAATTTTTAGTTTTAATTATTTGGTACTTGGGTTAATATAAAAAACAAGTTGTTTAAGGAACCATTCTCAGGATGAGATAATACAATATCCTTTATTAAATTTGAATCATTTCCAGATCCTTGAAAACGAACTCGTCCATCCATATCAACATCTGCATCATCATAATCATAATAGAAATAAAGATTGTTACCAGATGGATTTCCTGGATGTGTTAATACAAAATCCTTAATATAATTGGGATCATTACTTGAACCTTGATAACGTATTCGATCATCTGCATTAGTATTTCCTGCCCAGAGTGCAGTGCTACCTGAACCAAGAACCACTTGTGCATGGCTGCCATGCGTTGAGAAGCCTGAGTTTGTAAAATCTACAGAAGTGGCTGTGGTTTCATTTAAAGCAATGGTAGAAGCACTCATGGCACCTAAGTGATTTCTGTGTTTTACAACCACATAATAATTGGTTGGTCCAGCTGTCATAATCACATCTGAAACACCATCTACTCCAACCACATCACCATCGCGTTGTAATAAAGCCGATTTCCCGTTTACCAGTTTCGTGTTATCATTGGCTGCTCGTAATTCTATCCAAACCCAATCTACAATAGCATTGCTTCCAGTTACATTAAAAACAGAAGCATCACAGGTAGCTGCATCTGCATACGGACTTGTAGTTGGAATGTAGCTTCCAGAACGCAAATCATCATTCATAAGCCCTGCAGAAACTGGATTTAAAAGTGGACCTTGTAAAAAGAGTTTCGGATCAACCTTAATCTTCATGGCGCCATTGATAAAGCCTTCAGACACCTGAATGTTGCCTGCACTTAATTCTTGGACGTTCACTTCACCAATAGTGTAGAGAATTTCTATACCTCCAGCAATAGCTGATGCGCCTCCACTATCAATACTAAATTTCTCGATGGTTTGGGCATGACTTATAAAACTTATAAGCAATACGGATAAAAATGTAAGTTTTGCTTTCATAACTATTTGTTTATCTTTTAATTTAATGATTTTTTTTTAAAAAGGTTAACATTAAAAAAACTTTATCAAGGATGTACTACAAAAATATTCTTGATTAACCAGATTATATATCACTATTGTAACATTCTATATAACATATGTAACATCTCACTGTTTATGGGTTATTTATTGTTATTTGAGCTTCCAATTTCTCTAAACGTTGGTTAAACAATTTTTGAGTGTCTGCTTTCTTTTTTAATTCTGCAGTTAAACCATTTATAGTATGGTCCTGCTTATTCAGTTTTAAATTTTGGTTGTCAATAATATCTTGTTGCTCCTGTATGGCTTTTATAAGCACCGGAATTAACTCCGTATAACTTACACTTAAGGTTTTATCTTCATCATCTGCAGTATGTACAATTTCATTTATAATTGACTTTACGTCTTGAGCAATTAAACCAAGAGATTTGTTTTCTTGGTCTGGTTTTGCTTTCCAGTGATAAGCTTTTGGTTGTAATTGTAATACTTCGTTTAATCCATAAGGAATCGTTTCTATATCGCTTTTTAATCTGAAATCACTACTGTGTACAACACTTCCGTTAACCAAAACACTTCCATTCCCTACAATAGACATGATATCTCCAGCAGCTGAATGGTAAAAGTTAAGTCTATCTGTTGATGGCGTTTGGCTTATACTACCTGCAATAGTCCAATAACCCGGTATGAATGAAGAATTAGAGAAACTGAGTCTTGCATAATCACCAGAGGTTTCTCTAATATTAATTTGTGGAGACGTTTGCGAACTAGCATGATCGATATCTAATTTGGCATTTACAAAAGAACTTTTATCAATGCCTATATGACCATTTTTTAAAACCGTTAAGGCGTTACTTTTATTACTATTACTTGTTCCATTTCCTATTATAAACAGAGGATCTGTTGCTATCCAAGATGTTGCGTTACCACTTCCTGTATTATAACTTCCAATTACTGTTGAAGCATATGCTGTTGCTTTTGTATTATATCCCATTGCTGTAGAAGCTTCGCCTGAAGCAACGGTATTATATCCAATTGACGTTGAAGCATCCCCTGTAGCATTGGTATCAAATCCAAGTGCCGTAGAATACAATCCTGAAGCAACGGTATTTATTCCCATTGCAGTAGCGTAATTGGAAGAAGCTAATGTTCCAGATCCCAAGGCAGTTGATACTAGGCCAGAGGCTGTATTTTTATACCCTATAGCTAAAGAATACGATCCAGTAGCACCTAATATCGAACTAGAGGTATTATTAAAACTTAAATCTACTGCCTGATTACCAATATTTCCATAGAAACTAGGGTTTTTTCCTATTAACCTATATCCTGAATTAGCACCTTCAGTTAGAACTTCTAATCCTGATGCTGTTAAATTAGTATCTGCATATTCTTTAGTTATTAAAGCTTTATCATCTGTAATTTCAGCTATATCAAAACTTGGAGCTGTTATAGTGCCATTTTTTAAAATGGTTAACGCGTTACTACTAGTATTTAATCCATTACCTATCTCAAATAAAGGATCTGCAGCAACCCAACCCGTTGGACTACCACCACCAATATTTCTACTTCCTATTGCAGTACTACGGAACGACTCTGCATTTACATAATACCCCATTGCTGTAGAATATTCTCCGGAGGCATCTGTAAAATTCCCAATTGCTGTAGAATATTCTCCGGAGGCATCTGTATTAAAACCCATAGCAGTAGAATATTCTCCTGCGCTTGTATTTCTTCCAATCGCTGTTGAATTTTGTCCAAATGCTCCATTAAATTCAGTTGCTTGAGAACTATAACTTAAATCCACCGCATTCAATCCTATATTACCATAATTAACTGGATCTCTACCAACTATTCTATAACCAGTACCATTACCTTCATCTAATGCTTCGAGACCAGAAGGCGCTAAATTTGTATCTGCATACTCTTTGGTTATTAAAGCCTTATTATCTGTTATTTCAGATATATCAAAACTTGGTGCTGTTATGGTTCCATTTTTTAATATGCTCAAGGCATTAAATCTAAAAAAAGGAGATACTCCATTCCCAATTTCAAATAAAGGATCTGTTGAAACCCATGCTGTTGGATCTCCACCACCTACATTATAACTTCCTAATGCTGTAGAGGCATAAGAATCGGCTTTTGTACCACTGCCTAATGATGTTGCTAATTCACCAGAAGCACCTTCAGCCCCACCACTACTTCCTATACTTAAATCTACAGCATTTTCACCTATATTATCATAATAAGCTGAATTGCTACCGATAAGTCTCCATCCAACACCATTACCCTCATCTAAAGCTTCTAAACCTGTAACATTTGCTGCATTTTCTGCTTGCAAAGCATAAGGCACAGCCATAAATTGCGTGGTTCCCATATCTGTTAAACCAGAACCTGTATCTATTTGCACGTTTAAAAAATGCTCATCTGCTGCCCAATTGATATCTGTAAAGACTTCACTTGTGGTGCCTTCTCCTATGTTTACAATAATAAGTCCGTTGGCATCTGTGGTTGGAGTATGTGTTTCTTGGTACACATTAGTTTGTGCTACACCTTGTAAGACAGAGAACTGTACTTGTATGAGATCGTTTGCGACTACATTTCCCGAGCCATCTTTAACAAGGGCTTTGTAATTAATGCCTTGTTGGGCATAAGTTAAAAAGGAGATACTTAATGCTAATAAAAGGAATAAATTTTTCATGAATGGGTTTGTTTTTGGTTAAAAATCAGTATATCAACAATATAAAAAACAAAAAGACACCATGTTGTATATAATGTATAGTTGGTATAAAATAATACATAGTTGGTAACTTTAGAGACATGGATGGAATTAACAATAAGCAAATTATCCATACTTTCTTTAATTATTTCTTTCTAATTAATACCATCCTTTAGAAAATTAAAGCCTTTAAAAACAACCAAAGAATTTATTCTCTTGTTGTTATAGGTGTTTGTTTCCTTATTAATGAAATTTTTTTATGAAGGTTAACAACCATTCAAAAAAAACATAGTAGCATGTTATATTAAATATAACAATGACATGTTAGACATTTGTTTGTTTTTCTTCTTCTTGATACTCATTACAGCTAAATTTTAATAACAACAAGTTTATAGCAATTAATATGGCTATACTAGAACAGATATAAACTATAGTCAACATTTTTATTGATTTGTTTGGTTTAATATACTTTCTATTTGTTTCAAACGAGCATCAAACGCATTTAGAGCTTCGTCTTTTTGATTGGATTCGGTAGTAAGACTCTCAATTTTTAACTGCTGTTTATCAATAATGTCTTGCTGCTCTTGTATGGCATTGATTAATACAGGAATCAATTCCGTGTAACTCACGCTTAAAGTTTGGTTTTCATCATTGGCTGTGTGTACCAATGCTGAAATAATAGGTTGTACCTCTTGGGCTATTAAGCCTAACGACTTATGGGTTTGCTCGCCACGGTTTTTCCAGTAGTATTGTTTGGGTGCTAATTGTAAAATTTCGTTTAAACCGTAAGGCAAGGTTTCTATATCGCGTTTTAGTCGTCGGTCGCTACTGTGTACAATACTTCCACCAACAGCCACTTGACCACCATCGTTTTGTAAGTATAAAGGTGCTGCTGCGCCATTGTTGCGTACCATTATCTCGTTGGTATCCATTACGAGATTCATACCAGACGTTTCACCCAATAATACAAAACCACCTGACTGATTAAGACCAGCATCACTACCACCTGTAACCTGCAACTTGGTTTCTGGTGTGTTGGTGGTAATACCCAGATTACCATTTTTAAGAACGGTTAGCGCATTTTGTCTATTAGTATCAGAACTACCATTACCTAATTCAAATAAAGGGTCTGTTGGAGCTACTGGTGGTATTGATGCACCACCACCAACATTAAAACGTCCTATAGCTGTTGACATATAAGCTTCTGCTTTTGTTTGATATCCCATTGCTGTTGAATACCAAGCTGATGTATTTGTAGCCCTTCCCATAGCTGTAGAATAAGTTCCTGATGCTGTTGTTTCAGTTCCTAGAGCTGTAGAATTGATTCCAGATGCTTCTGTATTAAATCCCATAGCAGTTGACCTTGATCCCGATGCTATTGTACTATTTCCCATTGCTGTTGAAGAAGAACCAGATGCTGTTGTACTACTTCCCATTGCTGTGGAAAAATCTCCAGAAGCTTCTGTTACATGTCCCATGGCTGTGGAAACTCCACCTGATGCAGTTGAACCACTTCCCATTGCTGTGGAATAATTTCCTGAAGCTTCCGTATTACTTCCCATAGCTGTGGAAGAACTTCCTGATGCGGTCGTAAAGGATCCCATTGCTGTGGCACGCTCATTTGATGCTTCAGTTGCAATGCCCATAGCTGTGGAAAATTGTCCTGATGCGGTTGTATCTCTGCCACTTGCAAAAGAATCACTCCCAGAAGCACCAGAGCTTATACTAGTATTATTATTACTAGATGATAAATCAACTGCATTTTCTCCTATATTATCATAAACAGTTGGATTTCTCCCAATCAAGCGCCAACCTATGCCATTGCCTTCGTCCAAGGTTTCCAGACCGTTTACATTAGCTGCTGTGGTTGCAGTTTCGGCTTGTTTGGCGTAAGGTACAGACATAAATTGTGTGGTGCCCATATTGGTTAAACCACTTCCTGTGTTTATTTGTACGTTTAGGTAGTGCTCGTCTGCTGCCCAATCTATAGCATTAAAGGTTCCTGAAATGGGTGTGCCTTCGCCAATGTTTACCATAACAATCCCATTAGCATCGGTTGTTGGTGCGTGACTTTCTTGATAAACATTGTTGGTTAAAGCTGCGCCTTCATAAATAATAAATTGAATACTTACTGGTGCAGAAGCCAAAATATTACCAGAACCATCTTTAATAAGCGCTTTATAATGAATGCCTTGTTGTGCAAAAGTGATTCCTGTGATAAGAAATACGAGTGTGAAAACTAATTTTTTCATGACTTTGAGATTTATGATTGCCTGTTTTTAAAATTCTGATTCTAAACTAGAATAATCTTTCTAAATACTACCTGACCCTATAGGTTAGGTTTTTAAAAATAATTTTTAATACGCTGATTGTTAGTGTTTTAAAATTATACTTTATTCGTCATTGCGAGACCTTTAGGTCGTGGCAATCTGTTTATTCAATTGTATCAATTGCTTCGGTTTTATGAGATTCTTCACTTTGTTCTGAATGACATGGTCAGTTTATTCGTCATTGCGAGAGCTTTAGGATGTGGCAATCTTTTTAATTAACAGATGGCTTCGCTTTGCTCGCAATAACGTTGCTATTATTATTTTTAGTTTCTAAAGCTTCAATTCTTGACAAAAGGGTTTTATAATTTGTTTCTAATGCACTTAACTCTGTTTTTTGTGTTAGGTTCTCCTTTTTCTGACTATCTATAATTTTCTGCTGCTCCTGTATGGCATTAATAAGCACAGGAATCAATTCCGTGTAATTAACGCTTAAAGTTTGGTTTTCATCATTGGCAGTGTGTACCAATTCTGAAATAATAGGTTGTACCTCTTGCGCTATTAAGCCTAACGATTTGTGGGTTTGCTCGCCACGGTTTTTCCAATAGTATTGTTTGGGTGCTAATTGTAAGATTTCGTTTAAACCATAAGGCAAGGCTTCTATATCGCGTTTTAATCGTCGGTCGCTACTGTGTACTATGGCACCACCAACAGCCACTTGGCCACCATCGTTTTGTAAGTGTAAAGGTGCTGCTACACCATTGTTGCGTACCATAATTTCGTTGGTATCCATCACCAGATTCATGCCAGAGGTTTCACCCAATAATACAAAACCACCAGCTTGGTTTAAACCAGCATCACTACCACCTGTAACCTGCAACTTGGTTTCTGGTGTGTTGGTAGTAATACCCAGATTACCATTTTTAAGTACGGTTAAGGCATTTGAGCGTGAAAAGGTACTACCACCATTACCTATCTCGAACAAAGGCTCTGTTTGTACCCAAGCAACTGGATCTCCACCTCCAATATTATATCTGCCCAAAGCCGTTGACATTAGTGCTTCTGCTTTTGAATAATATCCCATAGCTGTTGAAACAACTCCAGATGCTACTGTGCTATTTCCCATTGCTGTTGAACCACTACTTGATGCTATAGTATTATACCCCATTGCTGTAGAATTATAACTAGAAGCTGTAGTATAGTATCCCATGGCTGTGGAAAATTCTCCTGATGCTGTAGTATCATATCCCATTGCTGTAGAATTATATCCTGATGCTGTTGTGCTTCTTCCCATTGCTGTTGAGTAATCTCCAGATGCTTCTGTACTAGTTCCCATGGCTGTAGAACTCATTCCAGATGCAGTTGTTACATTTCCCATTGCTACGGAACGTAATCCTGATGCTTCAACATTAATACCCATTCCTACTGCGTATTCTCCTGTAGCATCAACAGCATATCCAACTGCAAAGGCACCAAGACCTGAAGCACCAGCAATATTGATAGAAGCACTTCTGCTCAAATCTACTGCACCAAAACCTATATTATCGTAATTATCTGGGTCTTGACCAATCAAACGCCAACCTATGCCATTGCCTTCGTCTATGGCTTCTAAACCTGTGGCAACTACTGCTGTGTTTTCTAAATACTCTTTGGTAATTAAGGCTTTTGGGTCAGTAATTTCGGTTATATCAAAGCTTGGTGCTGTAACGGTTCCGTTTTTTAAAATGGTTAAGGCGTTGCTAGTGTTGGCACCAAAACCATTTCCTACTTCTAGTAAAGGGTCTGTTTGTACCCAAGCTGTTGGGTTGCCACCACCTACATTGCGTCGTCCCAATGCCAGTGAGGCATAAGCACCAGCAGAAGTCGTAAAGCCAAAGGCTGTGGCTAAATCTCCAGAAGCCGTATTGCCATAATTGTTTGCCATAGCGTAATTACCAGAGGCTAACACTTGGCGTCCAGAAGCAAAGGCATAATCGCCAGTAGCACCAGAGTCGCTTGTTGTATTGCTGGCACTTACATCTACAGCATCAAGCCCTATGTCGCCAAAGTAAATAGGGTTTCTACCTACCAATCGGTAGCCAGTGCCATTGCCTTCGTTTATGGCTTCTAAACCGTTTACATTAGCTGCTGTGGTTGCAGTTTCGGCTTGTTTGGCGTAAGGTACAGACATAAATTGTGTGGTGCCCATATTGGTTAAACCAGTGCCTGTGTTTATTTGTACGTTTAGGTAATGGTCGTCGGTTGCCCAGTCTATAGCATTAAAGGTTCCTGAAATGGGTGTGCCTTCGCCAATGTTTAGCATAACAATTCCATTAGCATCGGTTGTTGGTGCGTGACTTTCATGATAAACATTGGTTTGTGCAGCACCTTGTAGGATGGTAAATTCTATGCTAATTAAATCGTTGGCAACCACATTACCAGAACCGTCTTTAATAAGTGCTTTGTAATTGATGCCTTGTTGGGCGAACGTGATTCCTGTGATAAGAAATACGAGTGTGAAAACTAATTTTTTCATGACTTTGAGATTTATGAATGCCTGTGTTTTAAATTCTGATTCTAAACTATCTAAATCTTTCTAAATACAACCTAACCTTATGGGTTAGGTTTTTGAAAATATTTTTTAAGCTATTGATTTTTAGGTGTTTGAAAATTTAGATATTCCTAGCATAACGTGGGAATCTCATGGATTGAAAACTCTTATTTAACAGATTACTTCACTCGTACCTCGTTCGTAATGACGTTTTGCTTTGTCAGGTTGAGCGGAGTCGAAACCTAATTATAACTTTAACTTTTAAAAACCTTTCGACTGCGCTCAAGGTGACAAAGCTTAATATTATTACCCTTTGGACGTGGCAATCTTTTTAATTAACAGATTGCTTCGCTTTGCTCGCAATGACTTTTTTATTATAATTTTTAGTTTCTAAAGCTTCAATTCTTGACAAAAGGGTTTTATAATTTGTTTCTAATGCACTTAACTCTGTTTTTTGTGTTAGGTTCTCCTTTTTCTGACTTTCTATAATTTTCTGCTGTTCTTGTATCGCTTTTATAAGTATTGGAATCAATTCGGTATAACTCACGCTTAAGGTGTTATTTTCATCGTTGGCTGTATGCACCAATTCTGAAATAATAGGCTGTACCTCTTGGGCTATCAAGCCTAACGATTTGTGGGTTTGCTCGCCTCGGTTTTTCCAATAATATTGTTTGGGTATTAATTGCAAGATTTCGTTTAAACCATAGGATAAAGTTTCTATATCGCGTTTTAATCTTCGGTCTGAATTTTGTGATAAACTACCAGACAGCGTAGCATTTCCATTTTTATAAACTGTAAAGGCATTGTAACGACTGTTATCTGAACCACCATTACCAATCTCAAATAAGGGATCCGTTTGTAGCCAATTGGAACTGCTACCACCTCCAACATTGTAACTCCCAATGGCTGTTGAAGCAAAAGCTTCAGATTCTAAACCACGACCTATAGCTACGGAATAATTACCAGATGCTGTTGTTTGATTTCCCATAGCAATAGATCGGAAACCTAATGCTTCTGAATAAGAACCCATTACTGTAGATTGGGTGCCAGATGCTGTTGTTTGAATTCCCATAGCTGTTGCATATTCACCAGATGCAGTTGCTTGCCTTCCCATTGCCGTAGCATAATCATTTGATGCTACTGAAAGGTATCCCATAGCTGTTGTATAATCGCCTGATGCTGTGGTGTATGATCCTGTAGCTGTAGCATAATTTCCTGATGCTGTTGTAGCAGCACCCATGGTTGTAGCGTAATTTCCTGATGCAATGGTACGATAACCCAAAGCTGTTGCATGTGCTCCTGATGCTCCAAAAGCACTTCCAGAACCTTCACTTAAATCTACTGCTCCCAAACCAATGTTATCATAATTATCTGGGTCTCTACCTCTTAATCGCCATCCAATACCATTGCCTTCATTTATGGCTTCCAAACCTGTAAGATACTCTTTCGTAACAAGGGCTTTTGGATCGGTTATTTCAGTAATGTCAAAACTTGGTGCTGTAATAGTACCGTTTTTTAGGATGGTTAAGGCGTTACTTGTGGTAGCACCATAGCCATTACCTACTTCCAGTAAAGGATCAGTATCTATCCAAGCAGTTGGATTACCACCACCAACGTTGCGACGTCCTAATACAAAAGACGCATAGGCTTCGGCATTTGTAATGTAGCCAATTGCCGTTGCAAAGTCGGCAGAAGCTGTATTACCATAATTGTTTGCCATGGCATAACGTCCAGAGGCAATGGCATTTCGACCAGAGGCAAATGCGTAATCACCAGTAGCTCCATAATCACCTAATGTATTGCTCTGACTAACATCGACAGCATCGGATCCGATATTACCATAATAGTTAGGGTTTCTGTCAACCAAGCGTCTGCCAATGCCATTACCTTCGTCAATGGCTTCCAAACCTGTAACGGTATTTTCAAGATACTCTTTGGTAATAAGTGCTTTGGAATCTGTAATTTCTGCTAGTTCAAAACTAGGAGCCGTAATAGTTCCGTTTTTTAATATGGTTAAAGCATTGCTTGTGGTAGCACCAAAGCCATTACCTACTTCCAACAAAGGATCAGTATCTACCCAAGTTGTTGGGTTACCACCACCAACATTACGTCTTCCCAAAGCCAATGATGCATAAGCTTCGGCAGAGGTACTATGCCCAAAGGCCGTTGCAAAATCGGCAGAGACTATAGTGCCATAATTGTTTGCCATAGCATAACGACCAGAGGCTAATACTTGGCGTCCAGAAGCAAAGGCATAATCGCCTGTGGCACCATTGTCTCCTAAAAAGTTACTTTGGCTTACATCTACAGCATCAAGGCCTATGTTGCCATAATAACTAGGATTTCTACCTACCAAACGGTAGCCTGTGCCATTGCCTTCGTCCAAAGTTTCCAGTCCGTTTACATTGGCTGCTGTGGTTGCAATTTCGGCTTGTTTGGCATAAGGTACAGCCATAAATTGTGTAGTACCCATATTGGTTAAGCCAGAGCCTGTGTCTATTTGTACGTTTAAAAAATGGTCATCTGCTGCCCAATCTATGTTATTGAATGTTCCTGAAATGGGTGTACCTTCTCCAATGTTTAATATAACCATACCATTGGCATCAGTTGTTGGTTGGTGAGACTCTTGATAGACATTGGTTTGTGTTGCACCTTTTTGTATGGCAAAATTTATTTGAATTCCTGTGTTGGCAACCACGTTACCAGAACCGTCTTTAATAAAAACTTTGTAATTGATGCCTTGTTGTGCGAACGTAATGGCAACACATAAAAAAGCAATAGTGAAACATAATTTTTTCATTTTTTTGAGATTAAGATTAATAGCGTCTGTGATTATGATTCTAAACTATCTAAATCTTTATAAATACGACCTAACCTTATGGGTTAGGTTTTTGAAAATAATTTTTAAGTTGTTGATTTTTAGGTGGTTGAAAATTTAGATATTCCTAGCATAACGTGGGAATCTCATGGATTGAAAACTCTTATTTAACAGATTACTTCACTTTGACTTCGACAAGCTCAGTCTGACAGCTTGTAATGACAAAAAAATATCACACAGATTTCAACATAAACTGAAAAGCCTCCTTACGATTATTGACACCTAATTTACTATAGGCATTGCGAAGATGAAATTTTACCGTACTTACCGAAACAAACAATGCGTCTGCAATAGCTGTATTGGTTTTTCCTGAAACACACAACTCGAGGGCTTCAAATTCTCTTTCGGTAAGAGGTGTATGCAGTTTTTTGTTTAAAGTTTCCATATCTAAATCTACGGATAGCTCCGACGGACTACTATGTAATTCTAAAAAACGCTTTTGAAGGGCTTCAACCTGTAAAGCTTGAGCTTCACGTTCGGCTTTTAGCTTTTTTTGTCGCGAATAAAAGACGATTATTAATATTATAATAACACCAATAGCTCCTGTTATCAAAGCTATTTGCATGCTTCTAGCTTTTGCTAAATTGGCATCTTTTAATTCACTCTCAAAAGTTAATTCCTGAATTTCTTTTTCCTTTTTTGTGGTTTCGTATTTAGTTTCTAAATCAGCAACACGTGCTTTTACTTCCACACTATTAAGAGAATCAGTTAAAATAATATATGCATTTCTGTAGTCTAAAGCTTGTTTGGTTTGGTTATTTTGTAAAGCAATTTGATACAACAGATTGTAAGCTTTTTTCTCGCTATCTGCATAACCTTTGTCTTTTGAAAACATCAAGGCTTGTTGAGCAAATGTTTCAGCACTTTGTAATTGTAATTGTTCCAATCTAATGTTAGACATAGCCAATAAGGTTAACACATATTCTTCTTGTTCTCCTAAAGTTTTGGCTAGATTATGTGCTGTATAATAATGGTTATAGGCACTTTCTAATGCGCCTTTTTTCTGAAACACCTTTCCCAAGCTGTTCTCGGCATAAACCAACATGGTTGTATCGTTAAGATCTTTAAAAAAAGTTCGTGCTTGATTTAAATGATGAATCCCATTATCTAATTGGTCTATATTGTTATACACCATAGCCAACCTTAAGTGATTTAAAGCAATATCTGTAGTGTCATTGAGAGTTTCTGATAATTCTAGACATTTTTTAGTGGTTTCCAGCGCCTTATCCATTTGTCCAAGCTGAAAATATACACCTCCCAAATTACCATAAGTTTTACTTAATACGTCATTGAGCCTTTTATCGTTTTTGCCTTCAGCGAGTTTCATAACTTCTTGGTAAGCTGCCAACGAAGCTTCGTATTCTGCTTTTCCCATATATACCAAACCACGTGTGTTGTTAATCATGGCCAATAAAAAATCAGATTGGGTATTATTGGCAATTTTTTCGGCTTTATCCAAATACCAGAACGAGGAATCTGCTTGATTTAATTGTCCATAAGCAATGCCTAAATTCATGTAATAATACCCTTGTAGCGAATCGGTTGTTTGAGGCACAAGTTCTTTTAACGACAACAGATTTTTAATTCCATCGTTAGGGTTTTGAGTGGTTTCGAATTGTTTTAAGGCTTCTTGAACACGTGTGTTATTATCTTGTGAAAATATACATGTAGAAACACTTAAAAGCAGAATATATGCTGATTTTTTTAATATATGGTTTAATGGCAGACAAATCATTCAGCTGGGTTTTATGTAAAGCAATGGTTTAACCCAATAAATATAAAAAAAATAAACCATCATTGTGAGTGGAACGAAGCCATCTGTTTGTTTTTATTTGTCATTGCGAGACCTCTAGGTCGTGGCAATCTGTTAATTAATAACACCTATCGACAGATTGTTTCCTTTTTAAAAGGGAGGCTTCGCCATACATGCTTCGCTTTGACTTAGACAAGCTCAGTCTGACAGTTTGCAATGATGTTTCTTTTGTAAGCGAACAATTTTAAGTTTTAAATTAATATTATTTGATTAAAAAACCTGATAGTTTTATGGCATTCATAATGTTTCCACCAAAAACTATTGGATCTGTTGATGAACCCGAATTACCAAATGAAATTCGAACATACTCACCTGAATCTAGGTTTAAAACGGTTGCAAAACTAAAGGTTTCATTAGTTGAATTACCAGTTCTTGTAAATACAAAACGTTCTACAAAATTTGATGTACCTGCTGTTACTATAGATAAATTTGCATCTACACCACCTATTATTGATGCAGACTTAATGTTTATTGTTCCATTTATTTGATATCTACCAGATACTGGTGCTCTAAAAAATTTATTACCTCCTATATCTATAACACAATTACCTATATCTAAATCAACATTATTCATTGGAATATTTGAAAAGCCAGACACTATTGTATAATCCGTATTTCTAGAAATTATAAACGAACGTTCTTGTTTACTTGAAAAAGCAATCCATTGTGTACCATCAAAACCTTCAAAAGTATTTGTAGTGGCAATAAATCGCATAGTTCCAGCAGAAGGAGTTTCACTGTCATCACCTATTTTAATTTTACCTTCGACTTCTAGTTTTTGAGTTGGATTCACTGTTTTAATTCCTACATTTCCATCTGATGATATACGCATAAGTTCATTAAAAGTAAATGTGTCATCGTTATAAGTAGCAAACAAAAGACTGTGGTTTGGAGACCAAGTGGTAGATGGGTCTGGAAAAGCATTACTACCACTAAAAAACCTCAAATTTCGAGACTTATCACTATTTGAAAGATTAAAGCCAGAAGGGTCCGCTTGAGATGAAGACCTCACATCTAGTGTATGCGATGGATTAACACTATTTATTCCAACATTATTATTAGATGTATAAATACCATTTGAATTTTTTAACCAAGGATGATCTCCACTACTCAATGCATAAGGCACTGCCTTGAATTCGGTTGTTCCTATATCAACCAAACCAGAACCAGTATCTATTTGAACGTTTAAAAAATGGTCGTCATTTCCCCAATCAATATCAGTAAATACTCCGCTAATTACAACACCTTCTCCAATATTAACAATGGCTATACCATTAGCGTCAGTCGTTGGTAAATGTGTTTCTTGATAGACATTGGTTGCGTCTTCTAAAATAATAAATTGTATTTCTATGTTTTGGTTGGCAACCACATTGCCCAAATTGTCTTTAATAACTGCTTTGTAATTGATGCCGTTTTGCGAAAAAAGAAAGGTTGTAATTAAAAGCGTTATGAGTGTGATTGAATTTTTCATTTTTGTTTTTTTGGTTAGCTTCTAATGGATTCATTCGTTGAGAAAGTTGTTGTACCCGACTTATTTCTTTGGAATGCTTTTTTATTTCTGAAGCCTAATTAATATATTCAACTCTTTAATTATTAATAATTTCTTGTAGCACTTTAACTCTATTTTATAGTTGAAACTGTCTTCGACAATCCACGTTGTTTTAAAATCAAGATTAACAGATATAATCAAAATTAGTAGTAAACTGGCCACCTACGTGACCATCCATATTTCCGTCTAAAGGGCGACCATTGGTATCGAGTATAGGATTAGATCCAGATCCCCACAACGTCAAATTAATCCCTCCGGAAAAGCAAGGTGCAATGGAGGAGTACTGTTCATTGGAAGTGAATACGACACGTGTGCCACCATAAGCAAACGTTATAGTTCCTGTAGCGCTTCCGCCTGCGCCGATTACAGTAAAATTATCTCCTACATACATTGTATCCAAATTGATACAAATGTTAAAGTCGAGCGTAATTCTAAATCGACCATCTCCTAATATTTGCCAACTTTGAGAAAAAGTTTCATTGAATCTTGGAAAAATAACTCGGGCATTGTCTGGAGAATGAGCTGCATATGCTGCGTATGGAACGGCTTTAAGAGGCGTAGTTCCCATATCAACCAAGCCAGAACCTGTATCAATTTGAACATTTAAATTATATTGATCGGTATAGTAAAAATAGGAAATGGTATCAAAGTTTCCTGAAATAGCCGTTCCTCCACCAATATTTATAATGATTAAGCCGTTGGCATCGGTAGTAGTAGAATGCGATTCTGAATATACAGGAATTTGATCTTCTAAAATGGTGAACTGTACTTGAATAGTAGCATTCGCCAAAATATTTCCAGTAGCATCTTTAATAATGGCCTTGTAATTAAATTCGTTTTGTGCGATACTAATTATGCTAAATAATATCGCAATGACTAAGGTTATTTTTGTTTTCATAATAATTGTATAATGGTTCATATTTTACACTATTGATATCTGTCTAGTACTTCTTCTAATTTTGCTATTCTTTTATTTAATATGTGTAAGGCCGTTTCTTTTTCTGAATCTTTAGCTACTAAAGCTTTAATATTGTTCTCTTGTTTTTCAATGATTGATTGCTGTTCTTGAATCGCTTTTATCAAAACAGGCACCAAATCTGAATAATACACGCCTAAACGTTCTAATTCTTTTTTTGAAAGCTGATTCGTAGCCTCGTCTTTTTCCCAAAAATGTGATTTTACCACTTCTGGTATAAGCTCTTGAAGGTCTTGAGCAATAAGTCCTAATTTAAGGTCTGGATTATTCTCGCTTTTCCAGTTAAAACTTACGGGTTGCATTTGTAAGACTTCTGTTAAGCCATAATTAAGCTCTTTAATATTTTTCTTTTCACGCCTATCGGAAGTATTTATAGTACCATTTGTGGCATATACGGTGGTCCAACGTTGGCTTGGGTTACCTAAAACGGAGGTGTTATCTACATCTGGCAATAAAGCTGCATTTATACGTAATGCATTGTTACCAGCATCCCTTATGGTTTCATCTCCTAGATATAGCGTACCTGCCATATTTACATTACCGTCTCCAATATTTAAATTACCACCTTCTATTTGTAAATTTAAATCGGCTGCAACTCCATTATTCTTAGCCATTATTTCGTTATTATCTAAAGAGATATTAGTGCCATTGGTTTGGCCTAAAAGTAGATAGCCATTATTATTTCCTAAACCTGTATCAGCCCCACTACTAATGTGAAGTTTTGCTTGAGGAGTTTCACTAACTATACCAACATTTCCATTTTTTAAAACCGTTAAAGCATTGTTACGAGTAGCATTAGAAGCACCATTCCCAATTTCAAACAACGGATCTGTGGTTACCCAAGATACTGAGTTTCCACCACCAACGTTATATCGACCAATTGCAAAAGAATTTCGAGCATTAGCATTGACTCCAGAACCTATAGCTGTTGAAAACTGACCAATTGCTTTAGCATTAAAACCTAAAGCTGTAGATGTGTCTCCTTCTGCTTGACTAAACGAACCTCCAGCTAATGAAGATTCTCCAGATGAAAGATTGTTATCACCAAAACATAACGAGCCTTCTCCGGTCGCACCTAGTGTTGAAGGGATGATGCTATTACTAAAATCTATAGCACCAAGTCCTATAGTGCCATAAAGTGATGGGTTTTTTCCGATAAGTCTATATCCAATACCATTGCCTTCATCTAATGCTTCTAATCCTTTGGTAGTATCTACATACTCTTTAGTAACTAATGCCTTATCATCTGTTATTTCTGAAATATCAAAACTCGGCGCCGTAATGGTTCCATTTTTTAAGACCGTTAATGCATTAGACGGAGTGACTGGCATTCCGTTCCCAACAACAAATACACGATCGTTTTCATTAAAAACAGTAACACTATTTGGCGTATAGTTTTCATTAAACGTACCTACAACTATTTCGCCGAATGATGATGCTTTTGTGCCGTAACCCAGTGCGGCAGCATACGTTCCTGAAGCCTCTGTAAATCCACCCATCGTAGTCGAGGTGATTCCTGAAGCCGTTGTTTCAAGACCCATTGCAACAGCTCCACCTCCTGAAGCTACTGTAATTGTACCCATAGCCACAGAATTATCTCCAGAAGCCAATGTCAACTGACCTATAGAAGTCGAATTATTACCTGAAGCAGTTGTATCTAAACCCATGGCAACAGCGTTATTTCCAGTTGCACCATAAATAGCATTTGGAGAAGTAACATCGCTTAAATCTATAGCGTTTTCTCCTATATTTCCATGGCTGTTTGGGGCAACTCCTATTAAGCGCCAACCTATGCCATTGCCTTCGTCAATGGCTTCAAGACCAGAACTGGCATTTGCTTCCAGATATTCTTTTGTAACCAGTGCTTTGTCATCTGTTATTTCTGAAATATCAAAACTTGGTGCTGTAATGGTTCCATTTTTTAACACGGTTAATGCGTTAGACGGAGTGAATGGTATTCCGTTCCCAACAACAAATGCTCGATCGTTTTCATTAAAAGCAACAACATCATTTGGTGTATAGATTTCATTATATGTACCCACAACCACTTCGCCATGAGAGGGTGCCTCCGTACCAAATCCTAATGCTGTAGCATACCTTCCTGAAGCTGTTGTAAAACCACCCATTGCAGTTGAGGTATTTCCTGAAGCGGTTGTATTAAAACCCATTGCAACAGCATTATTTCCTATTGCACCTCCGATGTTGCCCCCATAAATACTATAACTTAAATCTGTGGCGTGTTCTCCAATATTCCCATAATCTTCTGGATCGACTCCTATTATTCGCCAACCTATGCCATTGCCTTCATCAATTGCTTCCAAACCTGTTACGTTATTGGCGGTTTCAGCATTTATTGCATAAGGCACTGTTTTAAACTGGGTTGTTCCCATATCTACAAATGCTGATCCTCCAGCGATATCAATTTCTACTTTTAAAAAATGGTCATC
>NZ_JAPMLM010000063.1 GCF_026410195.1 Xanthomarina sp. F2636L
CACAAAACAGAATTATTAAGCGTACAAAAAAGCACTAAAAGCCAACACTGTATATAAAAAATGCGTAGTTTAGTGCTAAATCAAAGGAAAGTGCGTGTTTGCTTTCATCCGATTTTCGTTCCGAAAATCCGCTGACACAAACACGCACTTTTCATATACAAACACGTTGGCAATAATTAAAAAATGAAACTAAACAAAGAACAATTACTAAAAATTAATGAGATAAATAATTTCATAATTGATTATTGCGAATACTTTGAAGACAATGAAGAAGAGTTGATTTTTTCAGAAGAAAGAATAGAAGAGATTATTGATGAAGAGGAAGATATCGAAACAATCGACTTTGGTTTTCCTGGAGAAGAAGAATATACTTCTATTGAACCAACAGAACTAATAGCATTTGAAAGTGAAATCAAGTCTATAAAAATCATAAATAATGGTTTAATAAAGACTAATTTGAGAAGCTACTACATAGTTGCGCTTACCGATTCAGAAGATGACTATCGATTAAGAACATATCACGAAATCGGAATGAGCTCTTTGGATGGTATAAAGGTTAATCTGGTAGAGCAATCAATAATAGTTGGTTTGGTTGCTACCAAACTGAAAGAATACGATAGAAACGAATATTGGGGAACAGCGAATCAATATTTAGCTCTTGAAGTGATTTATGATAGTGTAGATAAAAAACTCAATAACTCAAATGAATTAGACTTAATTAATTCATACATATTTGAAGTAGCTGATTCTAGTGGGTTTGCATTGAACTTTTCCGAGATAAGGAATCCTATTGACGATTATTATAGTTACGATGAAGAGGAAGAAGAAAATTCATCTAGTGGTCTTAGAGAATTAGAGCCATATAATGAAGGTATGAATCTATTTGTTTCAGCAGTTCAAATTAAAGACCCTGAGCTAAAATTTTTAAATTTTTATAAAGTTTTAGAGCATTTTTCACCAATCGCAGTAAATATTGAAGCCAATGAATTGATGAGAAAAAAACTTGACGCACCTAAAAGTTCTTTTGAAGATGGAGACTATATCAGGTCTATATTTGAATTGGCAAATTCAATGCGAGATAAGTTTAATGATGAAGATTTGATTAAAGCCTCATTTAATACTTGCTTTGATATCGTTAGCTTATTTAAAAAGCTTCCGGAATCCATAAAAAAGAAAATAAGAAAACATATAGGAGCAACTGAATTAACTTATTCAACAGACAAACAAAAAATTACCACGTCTTGTAATATTGCTAGTAAAATAATTTACAAAACAAGGAACAAAGTTGTACACGCTAAATCTAATTTCACACTAACAGGAGAAGAAATAACCTCTTTAGAATTTGATGAACTAAACAATTTTATGAAAGAAGCGAGTTCTCAAGCTATACGATGGTATTCTAGACAGCCGAATCATTTAAAACTTGAAATAATAAAATAACTATTGCCAACACCGTATATAATTTATTGCTGGCTTCTTGCCTACTTACGAAAGTCCTCGCGGACTTTCTTGGTCGGTAATTATTTACTAAATTAGGTGCTTAAACACGCAACAAACCATATACAAACACGTTAGCTGTAAACAGAACAAACCACAAACAGAAAGACAAAGACAAATTATATGGGTTATTGGAGTGATGTACATATTGCAATGCAAGAAAGAGAAGACGAAGCTCACCTTGCACCTAAATTAGGGATTGACTATACTGAACTATGTCAATTAGACTATGAAATTGAAACTGACGAAAGTGACGAAGGTTTAATATATAATTACAGAATTGTTTTTAACCAAAATAATCCTAAATCCATTTTAGATAAGATTAAAGGTTTAGATAAAAATCTCAATGTATATCTTGACCCTTGGGAATTTGATGATGAACACGAATACGATTATGAATTTGAAGCAATAACTGAAAATAACGATTATTCTAAAAGCTTTTATAAAGAAATCGAAAATATAGAATCGTTGTTGACTTTAGATGTAAAAACACCTAATATTAAACAAACTCTTTATCGTCAAATATACATTTCAATTATAAGCACGCTTGAAACTTATTTATCAAGTTCCTTTATCAATAGAACATTTGATTCGGAAGAAAACCTTCAACGATTTATTTGTACACATCCAGAGTTCAAAAATCGAAAATTTGAACTTAGTGAAATATTTGAAAAATATGATGAAATTGAAAATATAGCCCAAAAAGTAATGTTGGATACAATTTATCACAACTTACCAATAGTAGGTAATATGTATAGAGACACATTTAAAATTACTTTTCCTAATTTTTCTGAAATTTATAAAGGTGTGCTTACTCGTCACGATTTGGTTCATAGAAATGGATTTACAAAAGACGGAAACCCAGTTGAATTAGATAAAGGAACAATAAATGAACTAATTAATAACGTAAAGAATTTTGTTCGAAAATTAGTAACTGAACTTGAAAAATAGAAAATGTCTACAGCTAACAACGTGTATAATTCATTGCTAGTTATAGCCTACTTACGAAAGTCCTCGCGGACTTTCTATCTGTGATTTATTTGCTAAATTAGTTGCTGAAACACGCAACGAAATCATACACAAACACGTTACCTGCAAGCTGAAAAACACCAAAAACATAATCGAAAAAATGGCAAAAAAGAAAATTGAAAAAGTTTACGAGAAATTAAGCAACGAGTACGAAATATTTGCCGAAAACGATAATGAATGGGAAAAAAACGGACTTAACAGTACGGATTTTAAAAGTTTGGTCTCTGTAATGCTTTCAACAATGACACACACAAAACGGGTAATCCGAGCGTGCAATGCCCTATATGATAAAGCTACAACACCAAAAGAAATATTGGATTTGTCAGATGACGAACTTACCGAGTTGATTAAACCTGTGGCACATTATAATCGAAAGACAAAACATTTAAAAGAAATGTGCCAACAGTTAATTGACAATCACAACGGAGAAGTACCACGAACGGAAAAAGAACTTTTGGAACTACAAGGTGTGGGACGGAAGTGTACAGATATAATGATGAATTTTAATTTTGGTGGAGACACCATTGCAGTTGACACACACGTACACAGAGTTTTGAACCGACTTGGAATAGTGGAAACTAAATCCAATGAAGATACCGCTGACGAAATAAACAGACTTACACCAAAAAAATATAAAAAACACGCTCACGAGTGGCTAATACAGCACGGAATGAACATCTGCATATCAAGAAAACCGAAATGCGAAGAATGTATCGCTTCCAGTTTATGTGACTATTATGAAAAAGAATTTTAAACTAAACAATAAGTGAAAATTAGAAAAGTAAATATCCAAGACATTGAAAACCTAAAGGAAATCGGGAAATTGACTTTTGCCGAGACATTTTCTTCCGATAACAGCGAAGAAGATATGCAGAAATATTTGGAAGAAGGATTTTCGACCGAAAAACTGAAAACTGAACTGACAGACGAAAACGCTGAATTCTATTTTGCGGAACTTGACGACAATGTGATTGGGTATTTAAAAGTGAATTTCGGACAATCACAAACAGAAATAAAGGATAAAAACGCACTCGAAATTGAACGGATTTACGTGCTAAAGGAATTTCACGGAAAAAAAGTCGGACAAATTCTTTACAACAAAGCGATTGAATTGGCGAAAGAAAAAAACGTAGAATATGTTTGGTTAGGCGTTTGGGAGCAAAACCCAAGAGCAATCAGATTTTATGAAAAAAATGGATTTGTAGCATTTGACAAACATATTTTCCAATTGGGAAATGATGAACAGACAGACATAATGATGAAACTAAAACTGAAGAAAAAAGCCAGCAGGTAACAACGTGTATAATTAATTGCTTTGGTCGTTGCTTATTTGGAAAATTCCTTCGGAATTTTCTCGCGTTCGTTTTTGTTTACTAAATTAGTTGCTTAAACACGCAACTAACCATACACAAACACGTTGCCAATAATTTGAAAAAACATCATCGATGAGCGAATTAAGTCAAAAAGAATTAGAAGTTTTTACTTCAAAAGCAAGAGCTGATAAAGCAATCAACTCATTGAAAGGAATATTACTTGGAATAAATTTAGACGAACAAGTAAACGAAAAAGAAATCAACGAACTCAAAAAATGGGCTGAAAATCATCGGAGTTTAATAAACAGAAATCCTTTCAAGGAATTTATGACAATTATTAACGAAACGGTTTCAAACAATATTCCTGCGACAGAAACAATAGAAGATTTATTTTGGTTGTGCCAGAAATACGAAAATGACAATTACTACTATAATGCTGTAACGACTGATTTACAAACTTTGCAGGGAATTTGTCACGGAATTTTGGCAGACGGAATAATAAATGAAAAAGAAGTTCGTGACCTTGAAAAATGGCTTGAGCAAAATACGCATTTAAGTACTTACTATCCTTACGATGAAATTAGGAGTTTAATGCTATCAATCGTGTCAGATGGAATAATTGAGGAAGAGGAAATTTTGATTTTAAAAGCATATTTAAATCAATTTGTAAATATCGAAAACAAAGAGATAGCTAAACAAATTGACCAAGATACTGCTGATATAAATATTTCAGGACATTGTACGAGCGACCCTAATATTGATTTTGACGGAAAAACTTTTTGCGTAACAGGAGTTTTAAAAAGTGGAAATCGGTCGGAATTAGAAAAACTGATTTCTGATTTGGGCGGAATACCGACAAGAACAGTTACTAAAAAAACTGACTATCTAATTGTTGGAGATAATGGAAATCCAGCTTGGGCTTTTGCTTGTTATGGACGGAAAGTGGAAAAAGCATTGGAAATGAGAAAAAGCGGACATCAAATCTGTTTAGTACACGAATTTGACTTTATGGACGCAGTAGAAGATTTGAAATAAAAAACTATTGGCAACACCGTGTATAATTAATGGCTAGTTCCAGCTTACTTACGAAAATCCTCGCGGATTTTCTATTCGGTTTGTATTTGCTAAATTAGTTGCTTAAACACGCCACTAATCATACACAATCACGTTGCAAGTAATAGCGGAAAACACTCAAACGCAAACAATTCGCAAATAAAATAAATCTGATTTTTAACAAATATTACGCTGAATTTACTCTACCGATTTTCTACTCAAACGGAATTTCTTACTCGAACGGAATCTCACTCAAACGGTATTTCCACTCAAACAGAATTTTCACTCAAACGGAATATCTACTCAAACGGAATTTCTTACTCAAACGGAATTGGAAAAAGTTAGCAGATTAAAGATAAATAAAAGTAATCGGAACAAAAAAACTACTACTTGCAACACCGTATAAAAAAAATTGCTATTTTGTGCTTAATTAAAGTGTGTTGCATTTTTGCTTGCTTCTGATTTTCCTACGGAAAATCCTCGCCCACAAAAACGCAACTTTCTTTATACAAAAACGTTACCTGCAAGCTGAATGAACAACACGCTAAAAAAAATAACACCATTTCTGATTTTATCAATATCGTCTATAATTTATGCGATATTCATTGTAATTAAGGAAAGAAATTTAGGTTGGGGATTTTTTATGGTTTTAACCTTAATTGTTGGTGGAATTATACTTTTTGCAATTGACTTTGGACTAAAAAAATGGTTAAAGAATTATAAGAAGATATTTCTAACTCAATTAGCTTTAGCTTTATTAGTAATTCTGTTTTATGGCTATAAGTTCAATCGGACAAAAACACTCATTATACCAACAGAATTTGAAAAAAGTTATGTAACAATAATTTATGGAGTTGAAAACTCGAAAGATTTGTCAATATCAGCTTTGACTTGGAATAAAAAAATAGAAATCCCAAAAAGCGGAATTTTATTAACGTCTTCGGATTTTAATGAGAATTTGCGAGAAACTGACATAAAAATGAACTCTGGAATTTATCTAAACTCTGACCAAACCGACAAAGGATTTGTTCGAATGACAGAATCTGAATTCGAATCAAACGGAAAGAATTATAAGTTTAGAACTTGGAAAATACAAGACGGATTTTGTTGTAGTTTTTCGACAAAAGAAAAGGAAAATTATAAAACTGAATTGAAAAACGAATTTGAAAAAATAAAAGCCAGCAGGTAACAACGTATATAATTTATTGCTTGGTTCTAACCTACTTACGAAAATCCTCACGGATTTTGAACTGCACCCAAAAAGTTAGACACTATTTAAGTGTATTTTTATGGGAAGAAAAGTCAAGTACAATTACGATTTCAAACTTCGCTGTGTAAAGCAAGTTTTAAATCATCATCAAACAGTAGAAGCTGTTTCAAAATTAAATGGTTGTCATCATACAACACTTCATGATTGGATTCGTTTTTATGAAAAATATGGCAAAAAAGCTTTGTTGCCAAGAAAAAACAAAGTCTATAGTTTACCTTTCAAAATAAAAGTATTGGAAGCTATCAACAAAGATTCACTATCCTTTAGCCAAGCTTGTTTGGAGTTCAATATCCCTACTAAATCTGTAATTATGAATTGGCAGAAGAATTACAAAAAGCTGGGTACCGAAGGCTTAAACCATAAAACTAGAGGAAAACCAAAAGCGATGGAATTTAAAAAGACAAAAAAGAAATCCAATAAACCTTTAACCAGAGAAGAGGAACTTCTATTGGAAAATGAATCCTTACGGGCAGAACTGGACTTGCTAAAAAAGTTTCAGGCCTTAATTCAAGAAGAGCAAAGCAAAAAGCGCAAGCCATAACAGAATTAAGGCATAAGTATGATTTAGAACTATTACTAAAACATACTAATATGGCAAGAAGCAGTTACTATTACCACCGAAAAAGAAATAATTTAAGCGATAAATATAAAGAGATAAAGCAATTAATTAGCAAGATTTACCATCGGCATAAAGGCAGGTATGGCTATAGAAGAATTACTCTAGAGATTAATAAAAAAGGTTTTATAATCAATCACAAAACCATATCTAAGTTAATGCGTCAATTAGGCTTAAAAAGCCTTATAAGAGCTAAAAGATATCAATCTTATAAAGGACAAATAGGTGAAACAGCTCCCAATATTTTACAACGTAATTTTAAGGCTATAAAACCAAATAGAAAATGGGCTACCGACATTACCGAATTTAAAGTCTTTGGGGACAAACTATATCTATCGCCTATAATTGATTTATTCAATGGTGAAATAATAAGTTATGAGCTATCTGAAAAACCAAACTTTAAACAAGTCGTTACGATGTTAAAAAAGTCTTTTATAAAGATACCTAATCAAGCAAACTTAATCTTGCATTCTGATCAAGGATGGCAATATCAAATGAAACAGTATCAAAGTCTATTAAAAGAAAAGGGAATTACTCAAAGTATGTCTCGAAAAGGGAATTGTTTAGACAATGCAGTAATAGAAAACTTCTTTGGTATTTTAAAATCTGAATTATTTTATCTAAATAAATATAAGTCTATAACACAATTGAAGCGTGATATAAAAGAGTATATAAAGTATTATAATAATGAAAGAATTAAACTAAATTTAAAAGGTCTGAGCCCGACCGAATATCGAGCTCATTATTATCAAAATTAATTATAAATTTGTCTAAGCTTTTGGGTTCACTCTA
>NZ_JAPMLM010000064.1 GCF_026410195.1 Xanthomarina sp. F2636L
TATTTATAATGAAACTGGAACAGCACCAAATATCTGTTCTAACGAAAGTAGTTTTACGGTAACTATTGTTGGAACTCCTCCTGTAGATTCACTATTAGATTATTCAGGTTGTTCTAGTTACACCTTACCTGCTTTAACAAACGGAACCTATTATACTGGAACTAATGGAACGGAAACCCAACTCAATACTGGAGACGTTATTTCAACCACGCAAACCATTTATATTTATAATGAAATTGGAACAGCACCAAACATCTGTTCTAACCAAAGTAGTTTTACAGTTACTATTTCTGGTGCACCTCCTGTAGATATTCTTTCTGATGTGTTTATTTGTTCAGAATACACATTACCAAATTTGATAAATGGGAATTATTTTACAGAAACTAATGGCTCAGGAACACAGCTATTTTCTGGGGATACTATTTCAACATCTCAAACTATTTATATCTTCAATGAAACTGGAACTGCTCCTAATGTTTGTTCTAGCGAAAGTGATTTTTCTATAACTATTTATCCAGCAACAGATTTTACACTTAATGCTACAAACATTATTATTAACGACAACACAATTACTGTTGTAATGTTTGATACAAGTATAAGCTATGAATATGCTGTAGATTCTTCAGGTTACCAAGTCAGTCCTACTTTTAATAATCTTTCAAATGGAATACACACATTATATGTTCAAGATGTTAATGGTTGTGTTACTAAGTCTATTCAATTTGAAATTGAAAAGATTGACAGCATATATATTCCTCCATTTTTCACACCAAATGATGATGGTTACAATGATATCTGGCAAATAATAGATAATCAAAACACCATTGAAGAGATTTTTATTTTCAATAGATACGGAAAATTATTAAAACAAGTATCACCTCAGAAAAAAAGCTGGGATGGTATTTATAATGGAAATCCTTTAGAAACTAACGATTATTGGTATCTTATCAATTTAAAATCTGGAGAAGCACTTAAAGGCCATTTTACCCTAAAACGCTAGTTACTAATAGGAAAATGCACATTTTTTTTACGTAATTTTGTGCTATGAAATTCAAGATAAAATCAGAATTCGGTCCGACAGGAGATCAACCCTCTGCTATAAATCAACTAGCTGAAGGTCTTGATGCACAAGAAAAATATCAAACTTTATTAGGAGTTACTGGTTCTGGAAAAACCTTTACTGTGGCCAATGTAATTGAAAAAGTTCAAAAACCAACTTTGGTTTTAGCACATAATAAAACTTTGGCTGCGCAATTATATTCTGAATTCAAACAATTTTTCCCTGAGAATGCCGTCGAGTATTTCGTGTCTTATTACGACTATTACCAACCCGAAGCCTATATTCCTGTCTCTGGGGTTTATATTGAAAAAGATTTATCTATAAACGAAGAAATCGAAAAAATGCGATTAAGTACAACCTCTTCTCTACTTTCAGGAAGAAGAGATGTTATAGTAATTGCCTCGGTGTCTTGTTTGTATGGTATTGGAAATCCTGTGGAGTTTCAGAAAAATGTTATTTCTCTTGAAATAGATCAAGTTATTTCTCGAACAAAATTACTTCATAGATTGGTTCAGAGTTTATATTCTAGAACGGAAGCCGAATTTAATCATGGAAATTTCAGAATAAAAGGAGATACAGTGGATATCTTTCCAAGTTACGACGATCATGCTTTTAGAGTTCACTTTTTTGGAGATGAAATTGAAGACATTGAAGCATTTAATATCCAAACTAATGAAGTCATTGAAAAATATGACAGAGTCAATATTTATCCCGCAAATATGTTTGTTACCTCTCCAGAGGTTTTGCAGGGAGCCATAAAAAGTATTCAAGACGATTTAGTAAAACAATATGATTATTTCAAAGAAATAGGAAAACACTTAGAAGCAAAACGACTAAAAGAACGAACAGAATTCGATTTAGAAATGATTCGTGAACTAGGTTATTGCTCGGGAATTGAAAACTATTCCAGATATTTAGATGGCAGACAACCTGGCACACGACCATTCTGTCTGCTTGATTATTTTCCAGACGATTATTTAATGGTTGTGGACGAAAGTCACGTCACCATTTCACAAGTCCACGCCATGTATGGAGGCGATAGGAGTAGAAAAGAAAATCTGGTAGAATATGGCTTTCGATTGCCTGCTGCTATGGACAACAGACCTTTAAAGTTTGAAGAGTTTGAAGCTCTACAAAATCAAGTAATTTATGTAAGTGCCACTCCTGCAGATTATGAACTTCAAAAAACAGACGGAGTTTATGTAGAGCAAGTAATTAGACCGACTGGACTTTTAGACCCAATAATTGAGGTACGTCCAAGCTTAAACCAGATCGACGATTTAATTGAGGAAATTCAAGTTCGTGTAGAAAAAGATGAACGGACTTTGGTAACAACGCTTACTAAAAGAATGGCTGAAGAACTAACAAAATATCTAGATAGAATTCAGATACGTTGTCGTTATATTCATAGTGATGTGGATACCTTAGAACGTGTACAAATTATGCAAGATTTACGTGCTGGTTTGTTTGATGTTTTAGTGGGTGTAAACTTACTTCGTGAAGGTTTAGATTTACCTGAAGTATCTTTAGTTGCTATTTTAGATGCCGATAAGGAAGGTTTTTTACGTTCCGCAAGATCTTTAACACAAACAGTTGGTAGAGCTGCGAGAAACCTCAACGGTAAAGCTATTATGTATGCAGATAAAATAACCAAAAGCATGCAAAAAACTATCGATGAAACCAATTACAGACGTGAAAAACAAATTGCTTATAATACTGAAAACAACATCACACCAAGAGCTTTAAATAAGAGTTTAGACAATGCGTTATCTAAAAACTCCGTAAGCACATATAGTTATGAATTAGAGGCTATGAAAGCCGCAGAGCCTGAAAGTAAATATTTATCTAAAGGCGAACTAGAAAAGAAAATACGAGAGAAACGTAAATTCATGGAAGAAGCTGCAAAAGCTTTAGATTTTTTACAAGCAGCAAAATTTAGAGATGAGATAAAAGGGTACCAAGAAAAACTGGAAGGTTTAAAAGTTTAATTTTCTGTCATGTCAGTCATATTCAAAATATAGTAACAACAACTCTTTGTGCCTTTGCAAAAAGCTAAAGTTGAAATTTTGAATTTAATTATACTGAACCTTAAAAATATCTATCAGTACATCAGGCGGAACAATTTTATTTGGAAAGCTTTCCATTAAGTATAAAACCTTATTAATAGATTCATGACTTAAGCCCATACGAATCCCATAATTAAAAAGTTTAATTCTCTCTTTATGTGTATGCTCATCATCAATATTCATTAACAATACCAATCTATGAAATTGCACAATACGTTCGCTGTGCGATTTTAAATGAATATAATTTATAGGATGTTCAATTAAGTAATCGAAATCTTCTCTCGAGATTTCAAGTTGCTTTGCAATTGCAAGTAAAAAGTTATACTCAATTGGTTTTAAATCACTTTCGCTTTTTGCAAATGAAATCATTTCGGACAAAAGGCTTAATTTTTCAACCCTGTTAATCATTAGAGGAATGGATTAATATTACTACATAAAGATACTTATAAACAATAATTGATAATCCATGATAATTTGTAACTTGTCGAAAAATAATCTGTATTTTATCGTTATTTTTATACGCTTTATATAAAAATAATTTTAAATACTTAAAAATCAGATGTTTAAGAAAAGAATGCATTTCATCGATTATTTCTCTCTTGTGAGAAAAAAGTAACAACAAAATATTGTATATGACTAACAATGATATCTTTAAAAAACTAAGAGTCGCTTTACAACTTCGTGACGACGAAATAGTGAAAATTCTTGAATTAGTTGATTTCAGGATTTCTAAAAGTGAACTTGGTGCTTTCTTTAGAAAAGAAGATCATCCAAAATATATGGAATGTGGTGATCAAATACTACGTAATTTTTTAAATGGTTTGGTTATTCATCTTCGCGGCCCTATGCCTAAAAAGGAATCTAAGTCTAAACCTACAGACAAAACCTTAAAAAAATAATAAAGCCCTTTAATAGCTTGTCAATTATTCTTACATTGCACAAATAAGACTAAAAAGTCCTAAATAACATGTTCGATCATCCTACAACTATTCATTCATCTGAAATTTCAGATGAAAAAATAAAATTTTTAAATAAAAAGTACAAGTCGCTATCAGCAACCAATCGCATTAAAGAACTCTATAAGGACTTTGATGTACAAGATATTATGTTAACGAGTTCCTTTGCAGCAACCTCAGCTTTTTTATTAAAATTATTTTCTGAAGTTAACAAAGAGCAGCAAGTATTCTTTATTGATACTGGTTATCATTTTGAAGAAACTCTAAAATATAAAGATAAATTAGAACAACTGTATGGCTTAAATGTAAAGTCGATTAGTGCCATTAAAGAAGAACATGAGTTTACAACTAAAGATGAGACCTGGAAGAAGAATCCTGATTTCTGTTGTTCTATTAATAAGGTAAGACCTTTAGAAACCATAAAAAAACAATACAAAGTTTGGGTTTCTGGTCTAATGGAATGGCAAAGCGATCATAGAGCGTCCTTAAATATTTTTGAAATGCGTGGTGAAATATTAAAATTTTATCCGTTGTTGGACATTACCAAAAAACAACGTGATGCATATATAGACAAACACCAATTACCATTTCATCCACTAGTTGCAAAAGGCTATAACTCTATTGGATGTAGCCATTGTACAGTTCCAGGCAAGGACAGAAGTGGACGTTGGAACAACAACCCAAAAACAGAATGTGGCTTGCATTTATAAATTTTCATTTTAAAGCACAAAAAAAGAGCAATGTTAAACATTGCTCTTTTTTTATATAAATAGATTATCTGTTTAAGATAATACTTGTTGTACTTTATCTGCAGCTTCTTGAAACTCAGTTGCACTCATTACATCTAATCCAGAATTGTCAATCAATTCTTTAGCAATGTCGGCATTGGTTCCTTGTAAACGTACAATAATTGGCACATTGATTGTCCCCATATTTTTATAAGCATCAATAACACCTTGTGCAACACGATCGCAACGTACAATACCCCCAAAAATGTTAATTAAAATGGCTTTTACATTTGGATCTTTTAAGATAATTTTGAAAGCAGCTTCTACTCTAGCAGCATCTGCAGTTCCACCAACGTCTAAAAAGTTAGCTGGTTCTCCTCCTGCTTGTTTTATTAAATCCATTGTTGCCATGGCAAGTCCAGCACCATTAACCATACACCCAACGTTTCCGTCTAAATCTACATAGTTAAGTCCTAAAGCTCCTGCTTCAACTTCTATTGGATTTTCTTCACGTAAATCACGCAAATCTTGGTAATCTTTATGTCTGTAAAGTGCATTATCATCGATAGTTACCTTTGCATCTACTGCCATGATTTTATTATCACTAGTTTTTAAAACCGGATTGATTTCAAAAAGAGATGAATCTGAAGCTACATAAGCTGTATAAAGACTTGTAATAAATTTAGTCATTTCTTTAAAAGCTAAACCTTCAAGTCCTAAATTAAAGGCTACACGTCTTGCTTGAAAAGGCATCAAACCAACCGAAGGATCTACTTCTTCAGTAAATATTAAATGTGGTGTTTCTTCAGCAACTGTTTCAATATCCATTCCACCTTCAGTAGAATACATAATCATGTTACGGCCAGAAGCACGATTTAATAATACAGACACATAAAATTCACTTGTTTCAGTTTCACCAGGATAATACACATCTTCAGCAACTAATACTTGATGTACTTTCTTCCCTTCTGCAGATGTTTGTGGCGTAATTAAATTCATACCGATAATCTGACCAGCAATTTGTTCCACTTCCTGAAGATTTTTAGCAAGTTTAACACCTCCACCTTTACCACGTCCACCAGCGTGAACCTGAGCTTTAATAACATGCCAACCTGTTCCAGTTTCTGCAGTTAATTGTTTTGCAGCAGCAACAGCTTCCTGAGCATTTTTTGCTACAACTCCACGTTGAATACGTACGCCAAAATTAGCTAATATGTCTTTTCCTTGATATTCGTGTAAATTCATGTTTATTAAATTAGTTGTCATTCATTTAAAAGAAAAGAATCTCTTAAATCTATTGTGCTGCAAAAGTAAACAACCTATAGCTTTTAACCAATAATTTTATTCACGATTATTATGTTCTCAGTAAATATGTGATATAAAAAAAGCGTTTCAGTATTTAAAACGCTTTTTTATTTAAATCTTTATTACAATTTATTTTTTTATGAATTTTTTAGAGTAAACACCACTATCGGTCGTAATGTTTGCAATATACATTCCTGATTTTAACTCAGAGACTGAAATAGAATTTAAGGAGTTCTTTATAGATAACACCTGTCTTCCACTCATGTCTGTAATAATTATCGAATTAATAATTTCATTCTTATTAAACTGAATATTTAACAAATCTCCAGCAGGGTTAGGAACGATTTTTAGTTCATTTAAAGCTACTTCATTGGCTTTAATATTTAATGTGCTTTCCGGCAAAAAACTTTCCATAATAGTTTCATTAACCGATAGTAAAGCAACAACAAAACTATTTGTTCTAAACACTAAATTATTAGTACTATTATCATAATAAAAATAAGATGTTTGCGTAGCTTCTGCAGTTACAGGAAAAGGTGATGTTGCATTTAAGGTTAAATTTTGTACAATCTTTAAACGAGTTACATTACCAGAATAAGCACCTTCGCCAAGATCATTCATATTAAGTGTACCATAAGCATCGACACTTGAATTAATAGTTCCAGCAAATGTGCCTGAAACTGCACCAAGGGGTGTATTACTGTAGGTAAAAGCTCCTGAAACCGGATCAGAATTACTTACATTGTAACTCATAGGAAATATTCCAATAAAAGCATTATTTGTGTAACTCAAAATCAAATCATCTCTTTCTGCTCCAGTAAAAGAAATGTTATTTGATGTGTTTTGGCTAAATATTTTATTTGCAGCCATGGAGTTATCTGTTATTGTTAAAACAGAAGTTGTACCAGGATAATTAGTAATTTCTACTGGTGTAGGTGCTGCATAAGTATCTGTAGTGGTTGTTCCATCTGCTACTAAGTCTGTAAAATTCCAAGTTAATGCGGTTCCACTTGCCGTTTGGTCTACTGCACCACTTGAAGTTACAACTGCATAAACTGTCATTGGAGCACTATCAAAGTTGCTAATTGGGGTTTGACCGTAAGTAAAAATAGTTAATAGTATAAATAAAAAAGATAATTTTGTCTTCATAGTTGATGGTTTTTTCCAAAACTATCAAAAAGCATATGCTTTTGAATAAAAAATAAGCTAAGCGTTAAAAATTAACGTTAAAGTGCTACTGATAAGTTAGATTTACATTTAAAATAATATAAATCAAAAACCTACAACTAAATTAAATGCATTAAAAATATAAGCTACACCATTTTTTTATTATCTTTAAAATCTCCTCAAGTCTTTTTAATAGCATTTAAAAGACTTATGAAATCTAACAATCTTAAGCCAATCAGGCCTTGTAGTTCAACATTAATTTGTTGTGCTCTAAATTCAACGCTTTCTATTGAATCCACTTTTATTACAACATGTTTAAAAAAACTACTTTGGATTTTCATTTTTACTTTCATGCCTTTTGCTTTTAGTCAAAACCAAAAAGTAGATAGTCTTTCAATCTTACTTCAAAATGAAAAAGACAATCAAATCAAATTAAATTTACTTAGCGAATTAGTAACAGAACAATCCCAAACAGATATTGAAAAAGCTATTGTTTACGCAAGACAAGGGGTTGCAATTGCAGAAAACACTAAAAACCAACAATGGCAGCCTAAATTTTACGAAATGCAAGGTAGAATCCATGCTAATCTTCTAGAGTTAGATTCGGCATCCTATTATTTTAACAAAGCATTATCTGGTTATAAAACTATTAAAGATAAAAGAGGACAAGCAACTACTTATTTTAAAATAGGGTGGATTTATAAAAGAAAAGGTGATATAGAGCAAGCTTTAAAAGTAGATCTCGAGGCCTTAACACTTATGGAAGAAATAGACGATAAAATTGGAATTGCTGGCGCTTATAGTCGCATTTCTGAAGATTTAAACAAGCAAGAAAGACATCATGAAGCTTTAGAATATGCATTAAAAACAATTGATTTATCCAATGAATATGAATTGAAAAACGAGTTAGTTTACGCTTTTACCTCTGCTGGAGATATTAATATAGCTATGGGAAATAATCAAGAAGCATTTAACTATTATGATAAAGCACTCAACTTGGCAAAAGTTCAAGAATTTTCCATATACGATGTGTTAAATTTCACCAACAACAGAGCAAACGCTTTAAAACGCATGGGAAAATATCAAGAAGCAAAAAAAGAATATAAAAGCTCTTTATTAAAAGCCAAAGAAGTAAATTATGAAAATGCTATTTATGTTATAACAGCTAATTTAGGGGAAGTAAATTTACTTCTAGGAAATTATGAAGACGCTCTAAAATATCAACTCCAAACAGTGGCACTACAAGAAGCAAACAATGATCTCTCTAACCTAACAGAGAATTACGACCACGTAAGTAGTATTTACGAAAAGTTAGGCAACTACCCAAAAGCTCTTGAATATCAGAAAAAAGCAAGGGTTATGAGGGATAGTACAGCAGCCATTGAAAGTGACAAAGTTATGTCTAACCTATTAACTAAATACGAAACAGCTAAAAAAGAAGAAACAATTAAAAACCAAGAGGCCAAAATATCCCAACAACAAAAAACACAAATACTATATATAAGTATTGCTGCTTTATTAACTTTTAGTTTAATTGGTATGTTCTCGAGTATGAAGACTATTCGGAAAAAGCGTAAAAAATTACAGGTTCTAAATCTGGAATTAGAATCTAAAAATAAACAAAATGAATTACTCCTTAAGGAAATTCATCATCGTGTAAAAAACAACCTAGAATTAGTTAAAAGTCTTATTTCGCTTCAGTCTGCTCAATTAGAAGACTCTGCAACTAAAGATGCCATGATTGCTAGCCAGAATAGAGTCCAATCTATGGGGATTATTCATCAAAAACTTTATCAAGGCCAAAATCTGGGAAGTATAGAAATGAGAGACTACTTTAATAACTTAAGCGAAGGTGTTTTGGACACATTTGATAGAGAAGACCAAGTGAAAATTGAATGCGCTATGGATCAATTAGAATTAGATGTGGATACGGCTGTTCCAATTGGTTTAATAGTAAACGAACTATTAACCAATGCTTTAAAATACGCCTTTCCAGAAAACCAAAAAGGAAATATACAAATAAGCTTACTAAAAGATAAGCCTGATATTTTAACTCTTAAAGTAATAGATAATGGTGTTGGAAAAATCGAAGGTGCTTCGCCAAATGGTACTGGTTTCGGCTCACAACTTATCAAATTATTAACCCAGCAATTAAATGGGAAAATGGAAGAAAACAACACCAATGGAACATCCGTTTTATTTCACTTTAAATTAAAACACGCTGCATAAAATGAATTCTCCAATACAAATATTAATAGTTGAAGACGAAATGATTATTGCTGCAAATATATCTTTGCAGCTTTCTTCATTAGGTTATGAAGTGACAGGTATTATTCCTCGTGGAGAGGAAGCACTTCTCCACATTAAAAAACACCAGCCAGATATTGCCTTATTGGACATTAATTTAAAAGGAGAAATGGATGGTATTGAAACTGCCATTTTAATGCAACAGGATTTTAATATTCCTATAATTTATTTAACTGCAAATGCAGACGACATTAACTTCAATAGAGCCAAAGCAACTAATCCATATGCATTTATTTCCAAACCATTTAAAAAACTAGATCTACAACGTGCCATAGAAATAACTACGAACCTATTAAAAAACGAAGATAAGCAGTCAAAAAAACCTATTGTTAATACTGAAGAACCACTAGTTTTAAACGATTGTATTTTTGTACGCCATCATGAAAAAATGGTCAAAATTTGTATTATAGACATTCTTTATATAGAAGCCGAAAGAAATTATTGTCGTATTTATTCTAAAGGTAAAGAGTATCTAATTGTAACCACCTTAAAAGATATTGACCAAAAACTACCTCAAGATCATTTTCTAAGAATCCATCGTTCCTTTATTGTCAATATTTCAAAAATAGATGAAATTGCAACTACTCATGTAGTTGTTTCTAAAAAAGCCATCCCTATTAGCAAGCAATTAAAATCTGAACTCCTAAAACGCTTACATACTATCTAATTACAATTTCAATAGTACTATATATCAACTTAATAGAAATTAATAATTTTCTTAGATAAGTAAATACCTGTTTTCGGACATTAAAACCACTACTTCGTCCTACATCGCTTTTAAATAGTTGTATTAATAACTTACTTAGTTATCACAATTACTCATTCATAGTATTATGAAACACTTGAATTTATTCATAGCAACATTAGCTTATTTTTTGTTTATGCCAAAATTGGTAAAATCTCAAACTCAAGAAGACCATATTATTACCGTAGAAGAAATTTATACTCGTTTAATTTCTAATGAAGTATCAAGTTTCAAATACATTTTTAACCCTGTTTCAAAGAACAGTTTATTAAATATTGATAAAGAAACTTCAATACTAAATTCAACTATTATAAGTGATGTTATTACTGATTTTAAGAGCGATTGGGAATTCATCATTTTTAATGATGCTCTAATAACAAAGATAGAAAAAGACAACATTCTAGTTAGAGGATATCTCTCAGGAAAAAATTATGAACAAGGAATAATAAAACATCAAGAATTTCAACATACTTGGCTCATTCAAAACGAAATAATCATCAAATTTTTAGATTAAAAAACATAAAAGCGACAAGTAGATAAGTTTAAAAAAACGAATAGCTATAGTTTCATAGGGAAATTTTAGTGTAATAATAACTAATTTATATAGCTATTCTACTTGTTCAATTTTTAAAACACACTATATAAAATCTGTTACAATGGAAAACGTAGGTATTATAGGAGGTTCAGGCTTTATAGGAAGCTTCATAACCAAAATATTTTTAGATAATAATTTTGAAGTAAAAGTGTCTACAACAAATATTTCAAAAGAAGAAAAATATCAACACTTAATGAATCTAGAGAACTCAGATCATTTACATATTTGCGAATTAGATGTTACAAATAAAGTAGCTCTAGAAGATTTTGTGAAAAACTGCGATATAATAATTCATGGTGGCACTCCTTTTCAGTTAGATTTTAAAGATGCAAAAACAGAATTACTAGATCCAACCATTAAAGGAACCGAAAATTTCTTGTCAGTCATTAAAAATAATTCAACTATAAAGAAAGTGGTATTCATCGCATCTGTTGCTGCATTTAACACTAACTTTCCCTTATCTGCTGGAAACAAAAAAGCATCAGATACTTTTAACGAGAAAGACACACCTTTTTTAAGTAAAGAAAGTCATCCCTATGCGCAAGCTAAATTTCTAGCTAATCAAGTAGTTAATGAGTTTATTAAAACTCATCCACAACTTAATTTTGAAATCACTAGTATATCACCAGTTGCTGTTTTCGGCAAATCCATGTCACAAAGAGAAGATTCCACCTCAACAGGTTTACAATACTTAATAAAAAATAATCTGGCTCCCAACCCATTTATACAAATGCTTTATGATACCAATACTGAAATGGCCATTGTTAATGTAAAAGATGTGGCAATTGCCACTTATAAAGCAGCCACTATTTCAGGACTACACGGAAAAAATTATTTGTTAAGCAGTGAAACCTATACCGTTTCAGACATCAACCTAATGCTAAACAATAAAGAGCCAAAAAACCCACCAAAAATCATCTATCAAAATCAACTTGCTGAGCGCGATTTAGGATTACCTTTTCGTTCCGTAAAATCAACTTTAAATAATTATTCAAACTAAAATAACAATGAAAAATGTAAACTTTTTAAAACTAGGATTCTTAACAATTATAATGATTGCTTCATTAACCAGCTGTAAAGAAGAACCAAAAGCTGAAACTACTCAACCAGAATCTCAACCTGTTGAAGTAGTATTAGATGAAACACCAGACTATTTTATGTTACGCCCAGAAGTAGAAAAAGCCTATGGCTATTCGCATGCTGTAAAAATTGGAAACTCAATAAAAGTATCGGGAGCCGTTAGTATGGACAATGAAGGCAATCCAACTGCTATTGGTGATTTTGAACAGCAAATGAAAAACTGTTATGCTGATTTAGAAAGAATTCTAAACCATTACGGTTGCACCTTTGATGATGTGGTAAAGGAAGACATATTTACTACAGATATGGGGAAGTTTTTAGAATTTGCTGGTTATCGAGCAGAAATTTACAAAAAGCAATTCCCTACAGGGTCTTGGTTAGGCGTTAAAGAATTAGCAATTCCAGAATTTATGATTGAGATAGAACTAGAAGTACATAAACAAAACAATGAATAATGAATAATGAATAATGAATAATGAATAATGAATAATGAATAATGAATAATGAATAATGAATAATGAATAATGAATAATGAATAATGAAAGTTAAAAATTGAAATCGATAAAACCATATTAAATAAGAATATATCCTAATGGCTAAAACTAATAACTAAAATCAATAATTATGAGCACCAATCAAAACATCCAAGTCATTAACAATTTATACAAAGCCTTTGCAACGGGTGATATCCCGACAGTTTTAGGCAGTATGAATCCTAAAATTGAATGGAAAGAAGCTGAAAGTAATTCCATGGCAGATGGCAATCCATACATAGGACCAGATGCTATTTTAAATGGCGTTTTTGCACGGCTTGGAGCTAATCATGAATATTTTAATCTTGCTGATATTGAACTTCACGACATGAGTAATAATAAGGTATTGGCTACCTTAAGATATAATGCTAAAAACAAAGAAACAGGAAAAGCTTACAATGCACAAGCTGCACATTTCTGGACTTTAGAAGCTGGTAAAATTGTGAAATTTCAGCAGTATGTGGATACTAAGAAGTTGGCTGATGCGGAAACTAAATAAGTAAAAGATATATTATGTAAACAATCAAAAACAAAGTCGCACTCATCACTGGAGCAAGTAGTGGAATAGGAAAAGTCACAGCATAAGCATTCGCCGAAAGAGGTGCACATGTAGTCGTAGCTGCTCGCAGAAAGGAAAAACTTGATAGTTTAGTCGCTTACATTGAAACCAGAGGAGATAGCAAATTCCATTATATTCCTTTGTTCTGAAGAAGCAAGTTGTATAAGTGGCTCAACACTTACAGTTGATGGCGGACTTACATTAACAATGTAAAACATCTAAAAATTAGATTACTCAACTACTATAACCGAGACTATAAGCAGTTATAAAACCAAGCAGTTATGAATATAACTTTGAGAAATAAAATAGTATTACTTATTGTACTTTTTGTATGTAGTATCAGTTGCAAGCCAAAGAATAACAAATCTGAAGTATCTGAAAAGTCCACTTCAGAAATAAAAAAAGCAATACCTAATCCAGAGGAAGAAGAACTAAAAGCCATTGTAGAGAAGCTCTTATTTGCTGTGGGTAATTCTGACTTTCAGACTTTAGAATCCATAGTTTCAGACAAGGCAAATCTAGCAAGTGCAATAATTCGAGATAGAGTCTCGAAAAATTCCATCATCACAATTGGTGAATATTTTGAAACACAAAAAAACCGAGATCGGAAGCCCTTTTATGAGCCCGTGAATGAATACAAAATCCTTATAAATAAAGGACAAATTGCTTTTGTTTGGGCTGATGCTACTTTGTATAAATATGGTGTTCCCAAAACAAATAACATTGACAATTTCACTCTAATTAAAGAAGATGATGCATGGAAATTCATGAACATTTCATTCACAAATACACGCTTACCAGAAGAATTAAAAAAATTTGATTTGGAGATTTTTGCCAAGAGTTATGCACAAGTATGGTGCAGCCAAAGACCAAATTTTGTCTCATCCTTTTTTGCAGAAGATGGCGTTCTACAGATAAATGATGACTCACCTGCAATAGGAACTGAAGCGATAACAAATGTCGTAAAAGGATTTATGTACAATTTTCCAGATTTGGTTGTTTCAATGGATAGTTTAATTACTAATTCGGACAAAACACGATTTTATTGGACATTAAATGGAACAAATAACGGAGCTAATGGAACTGGAAATAAAGTAAAAATTAGTGGATTTGAAGAGTGGACTATAAATAAGGAAGGATTCATTCAAGATTCAAAAGCCTATTTTGATGCCGAAGAATATCAGCAACAACTTAAAATTGGAATGGAGAATTAAACCCAACTGCATTATAAAAATACGGGAAAGCCGAAAACCGAATAGAGTAAGCAAAACTATTTAAACTTTATAAATATGAAAACAACAATCATCACCAGACACAAAGTAGGAAATATCGACACGTGGCTCAAAGGACACCAAGACAGACTAGACATTTTTAAAACTGCAATATCAGACATTAAAACGTTTCAAGATGCAGATGATCCTAATTCTGTAGCAATGATCATTGAAGTCACTGATATGGACAAGTTTCATGCGATTTTAAAAGACCCTTCTACCGAAACTTTTAAAAATAAACATACTGTATTGGACCCAATTACCCTGTCCATGCCAGTAAAGGTTTAAGGTACTGTTTTAAATAGGGTATACTTACGCTCCAGTTGTTTATTCGTTTTGTTTTTAAGAATAGAAATTATTTAAAATGAAGGCATCATTTAGATTAAGATACTAAACTTATTAAAGAATGGATTGCATGCAAAAAGGTGATCTAGAGTGGGTAGATTAGAATATGGTAAAAGATTGTGATGGCGCAATTCTTACTGGAATTAAGTTAGGATTAATGCAAAATAAAAGCCTGGACAACCGAGGAAGTTCTATAATACTAATCCTATAGACTTATTTTTCGACTTAAAGAAAATTCATTCTTGTAAGAACACATTCACATTAATTTTGTATTTTTACTTGAGTACTAGCTATTTATAATCAAGCTATTACTCAAGTATTTTTTATTTTAATAGCATCTAGCCCTTTTTGCTATTAATTGAAGATGACTCTCTAACAACCATGTTGTTTAACTCAATATGGCATTCTTTGTTATAATATTCAAAAAAGTCATCCTGTTAAACAGAACTTTAATTATTAACTTAAAACCCAAAATCATGAAAAATTTTATTTTAATTGGCTGTCTTTTGTTCATGTTTCCATCTTGTAAAAAACAACATCGTTACACACAAGATTCAGATGAAATAGAAATTGTTAAAGCAGCTATTAGCGACTATAATTATCAAGAATGGGAAAATTTAATGTCTCACTACAACGACACAGCACATATTTACTATAACTCCAGGTCTAATATTCTTTCACCTAAAGATCTAGAAAGTTTTCATATAAATCACGATGTAGGTTTTTCCACACGTGCCTTTGAAGATGAAAACAGAGAATACGAAATGATTGAAGATAACAATGGAAAATCTTGGGTTAATTTTTGGGGTTTATTAAAAGGAAATCTAGAAGGGAACAACAAACAAATTACAATTCCAGTGCATATTACTTATCAATTTATCGATAAAAAAATTGTTACAGAATTTGGGTATTGGGATTCCTCTAGAGTACTTTTAGAATTAGAAAAAATGAAAGCAGAAAAAACTGTTTCAGACAATGTTAAAACAAAATCTGAAGTAGAAGACATTATTGAGGTTGTTGAAATAGAGGAGATTGACGATCTAGAATAATAATTCAATAACCTCAACTTTTTGTAGAACCTTTTAATATTATTGAAAGGTATTCTTTGTACCAAATAATAGCCTAGCCTGATAATAAAACTCATCTGTTTATTGAAATAGAGAAGGCACATATAAACACAAATACTATTATGAAATCAAATATACTTATCTGCTTTTGTTTCTTAGCTCTATGTTTTGCTTGTCAGGAAAAACATGTTTCAGCCCCTGATACAAATTGCACATCTACTTATATGGATTACTCCAACAATAAGGATCAATTTACAGGAGGCATTAATATGATACCTATTTCTACACCAAAAGGTACTTTTAATGTTTGGACAAAACGGGTTGGAAACAACCCAAAAATAAAAGTCTTATTGCTTCATGGAGGACCAGGTGGCACACACGAATTCTTTGAATGTTTTGATGGCTATTTCCCAAATGAAGAGATTGAATATGTGTATTACGATCAATTAGATTCTTATTATAGTGATAAGCCAAACGACTCTACACTTTGGACAACAGAACATTTTGTTGAAGAAGTAGAACAAGTACGAAAAGCCTTAAATATGGATAACAGTAACTTTTATCTATATGGGCAATCTTGGGGAGGCATTCTTGCTATGGAATATGCATTAAAATATCAAGACAATTTAAAAGGCTTAATTATCTCGAATATGATGGCAAGTATTCCAGAATACGAAAAATATGCTGCCGAAGTTTTAGGACCTCAACTGCCTCAAGAAGTCTATAATGAGATTAAAGAACTTGAAGCTAATAACGATTTTGAAAATCCTAGATATTTTGAACTCGTTACAAATAATTACTATACAAAACATGTATTACGTATGCCTATAGATTCCTGGCCTGAATCTATAAATCGTGCATTTAAACATTTAAACCCAAATATTTACATCTATATGCAAGGCTATAGCGAATTTGGCGTAACTGGAAACGCTACTTTAAAAGGTTGGGATGTATCCGATAGGTTAAAAACCATTACAACACCAACCTTAACCATTGGCGCCACGTATGACACCATGGATCCAAAATATATGGAATGGATGGCTAACGAGTTTCCCAATGGACGTTTTTTACTATGTCCAAATGGAAGCCATGTCTCACAATACGACGATCAAAAAATATATTTTAAAGGTCTAATATCGTTTATAAAAGATGTAGACTCTGGTGCATTTGAATAATTATTTCATGGAATAAACTTTTTTATTTTCTCAATTTTACTCATCTATTTTATTAACTTTAAAACTTTTAAGGCACCACAACCTTAATAAAAAGTGTCCTATTTAAAATTAAGACAAAGATGGCAAAACTTGTTAAGCAACTGGTTGATTATAAAAAGAGCGATGACAAATCTGGGAAAGTTCTTAAAAATAGACTTGTAGAAATATTATTGGTAAAAGTTGGTATTTTATTAGCTTTAGCAATATATGGATGGTATCAAGACTATGTGGAACAAAAGCATATTGAAGAATATTTTGTAAACATCTATCATGAAGTTACTCCAGCAATTGCTGTGGGTAAAGCAAAAAAAAAGCAAACAGATTCTTTAATTATCATGACAAAAAGGTGCTTAGATATATTAAATACTAAAAATATGGATTCCATTATTTATTTAAAAGATAATTTAGGTCCTTTAGTAACTGTAAGAAGCCAAAGTTTTGAGTTTCCAATGGTTAAAGAGTTTTTAAGTAAAGATTACACTCTTAAAGTAAAAAGTAAGCAAACCGTTAAATTACTTAGAAAACTTCAGCAGCAATTATCAAACATCAATCAAGTTCATGATTACAACAATAATCAGCACCAATTAGTTGTTGAGCCTTTTATCAATAAATGGATAAATTATTCAGAAGTTGCTTTCCCAAATCGTAAAAAACTACTTGTTGCAGGTGGTCCAGAAACCCAATACGACCATTTATTAAACAACTTAGAGCTTTGGAATTTATTAACTTATAAATTGGAAGGCTATCAAACGCAAACCATTAGACAAGAAAGCTTCACCTTACTTTTACAGGATTTGGATAAAACTTTGAGAAAACAATTAGAGATTGAAGAAAGCAATCTAAGTTCCTAAACTAGGAATACAGAAGATGGAAATGTTACTTACCCAATTAAAACAAATTATAACCATCACTATGAAAATCTATTTAACTAAACCATAGGTGTCAAACAGGTAAACTAAGCTAGCCATGGTAGCTGCGCCTAATTCTAATTCACGCTTATTAACGGCATCGAATGTATCGTTAGCAGCATGATGATAATCAAAATAACGTTGAGAATCTGGTCTTAAACCAGCCAACACATTGTTATCTGTCTTTAACGGTCCCACATCTGCTCCACTGCCTCCTTTTTCGAAATAATGAATTAAATAAGGTTTAAATAAATCTTTCCAGCCTAATACTTGATTAAAATTAGCATCGCTACAATCAAAACTAAATCCACGTGGCGTGAAACCACCAGCATCACTTTCTAAAGAAAAAATATGTTTTTCGTTTTTTTGTTTGGCAACCTCAGCATACTTTGTGGCGCCTCGAAGTCCATTTTCTTCATTCATAAACAACACCACTCGAAGACTTCGTTTTGGTTTAATACCATTTTCTTTAAATAAGCGCAATACTTCCATAGATTGCACAACTCCTGCGCCATCGTCGTGAGCACCATCTCCTAAATCCCAAGAATCTAAATGGCCTCCCACAATAATATATTCGTTTGGAAACTGACTTCCTGTAATTTCACCAATGACATTATAAGATTGCACATCGTTTAACTGCTTACAAGTTTGACTAAAATAAAACTTAACATCTTTATTCAAAGCCAACATGCTACTTAAAGTATTTGCATCGTTAGTGCTAATAGCTGCTGAAGGAATTCGTTGAGATAAGGGTAAATTTCCATAAGTCATGCTTCCAGTATGAGGAAAATTGTCTTGACGCAAACTCAACGAACGCACCAAGACGGCAACAGCCCCATATTTTGCAGCTTCTAAAGCTCCAGAATACCTCTGATTGACACACCCTCCATAAGCCTCAAAAGTTTGAATGACGTCTGCTTGCATAGGTCTATTAAAAAAAACAATTTTTCCTTCTATATTCTCCTTTCCTAAGGCGCCTAATTCTTCCATACTTTTAACCTCAACTACATGTGCTTTAATTCCCCCAAAAGGGGTTGCTATAGAACCACCAAGTGCACAAATATTCACATTAGTCGTAGAGCCAAAAGACGATTCAATAAAAGCAAATTCTGGTGCACCACGAACCCATTTTGGAACCATTACAGGTTGTAACCAAACTTTATCTAAACCTAGTTTATCAAGTTCTTCTTTAGTATAAGCTACTGCTTTTTCAGCATTTAAAGATCCCGACAATCGTCCACCAATCTGGTTTGACAAATAATCTAACCATTGGTAACTATGTCCATTTGTTAGAGAGGTTTTATAAATATTTTTTATAACCTCAGCATCTGTTTGAGCTGATGTGTTTAAAACAATAAATAAACTGAAAAGTAAAATGGTAAATCGCATGAGTTGAGTTTTAGAAATAAAGATACTGTTAATAGAAAAATCAAGTTGTTAAAGAGATAATAAAAGTTCTATTGTTCTCCTTGAAGCTGCTTTATATAAAGCTCCAAATTGGCTTTTATATCATCATCTAATTCTGGCTCTTTAATATCTTGATATTGTTTTAAGGTTTCATGAATAATTTTTCCGACTAAATATCTCGCTGTAGGTTTATCATCTGCTGGAATAGTAAACCAAGGTGCATGAGGTTTGGATGTTCTATTGATGGCATCTTGATAACACACCTGGTAATTGTCCCAAAGTTTTCGTTCTTTTAAATCGTCTGGTGAGAATTTCCAGTTTTTATTTTCTTTATCTAATCTACGAAGCAATCTGTTTTTTTGTTCGTCTTTAGAAAGGTGGAGGTAGAATTTAAAAATAATGGTTCCGTTTTCGGCAATGTGTTTTTCAAAATTATTAATTTGTTCAAAACGTTTGTCCCAAAAGGCGTCGTTTACATCTTCTAGGGTTGTGACATCTGGTAAATTTTCACCTAAAATATATTCTGGATGTACACGAGTTACCAGCACGTTTTCATAATGTGTTCTATTAAAAACCCCTACTTTTCCACGTGCAGGGAGAGCAATATAATGTCTCCATAAATAATCATGTTTCAATTCTAAAGGTGTTGGTACTTTAAAACTATGCACCACGACACCTCTAGCATTAAGATCTTTAAAAACTTCACGAATTAAGCTGTCTTTACCAGCTGTATCCATGCCTTGTAAACAGACTAAAGCTGCATATTTTCTATGAGCATACATGGTATCTTGAAGTTTTGCTAACTTTTTTCTAATTTTTCTAAGCTTCTTTTCTATTTCTTCGGTATCGGCATCTAAGTCGAAAGATGTTGGAATCTCTTTTAAAAGAATAGGTTTACTTGCTTTAAACTGCTTGATATCAATTTTTTTCATGAGGTATGGATTTTTAAGAATTATTTTGAAGCGAACATTTTAACATCCTGTTCTCCAACTTCTTTTTCACCTAAAATAATTAAACGCTCAACCACATTTCGAAGTTCTCGAATATTTCCAGTCCAGTCGTAATCTTGTAGCATTTTTATGGCCTTAGTAGAAAATGATTTTTTAACAGAGCCTTGTTCGTCTGAAATTTTTTCAGCAAAATATTCTATCAATAAAGGGATATCCTCTCGTCTATCGTTTAAAGAAGGAACTTTGATTAAAATAACTGCTAAACGATGATATAAATCTTCGCGAAATCTTCCTTCCTCAATTTCAGTTTTTAGATCTTTATTAGTTGCAGCTATCACACGCACATCTACTTTAATATCTTTATCGCTCCCAACACGTTGAATTCTGCTTTCCTGAAGGGCTCTCAATACTTTGGCTTGAGCAGACAGACTCATGTCTCCGATCTCATCTAAAAAAATGGTTCCTCCATTAGCTGCTTCAAATTTCCCTGCACGATCTTTTACAGCACTTGTAAACGCTCCTTTTACATGACCAAATAGTTCGCTTTCTATAAGTTCTGAAGGAATAGCAGCACAATTCACCTCAATTAAAGGACCATTAGAGCGCTCGCTTTTTTGATGTAGCCAATGTGCAACTAACTCTTTTCCTGTTCCATTTGGTCCAGTAATTAAAACACGAGCATCTGTTGGAGCTACTTTATCTATCATACTTTTTATGTTAGATATGCCTTCACTTTCTCCAATCATTTCGTAATTTTTGCTTACTTTCTTTTTAAGTCTTTTGTTTTCAACTACCAACTCTTTACTGTTTAAAGCAATGCGAACCGTGTTTAACAAACGGTTTAAATCTGGGGGTTTCGAAATATAATCGAAAGCGCCCAATCTCATAGTATTAACGGCAGTATCTATATCGCCATGTCCAGAAATCATGACTATTGGAATTTCTGGCTTTATTTTCTTTGCAGCTTCAAGGACTTCAGCACCATCCATTTTTGGCATCTTAATATCGCATAAAACCAAATCGTAATCTTCGTTTTTTATTTTTTCAATTCCTATTAAACCATCTTCAGCCTCATCCACTAGGTAAGTGTTATTTTCTTCTGAAAGTATCTTAACCAATACACGTCTTATGGCTGCTTCATCTTCTATTATTAATATTCTTGGCATATCTTCCTGTTTTCTTTATGTTTAACTATTGATCCTTTGTATGAGATTTGATATAAATGTCTCTTTGTGGAAATGGGATACTGATATTATGTTCTCTAAAAAGCTTGTCAATTTCAAACCTGATATCACTAGCAGGAAATTGGGCCTTAAAACTATCGTTTAGAGTAAATATCAATTTAAAATTTAAAGAGCTATCAGCAAAATCTGTAAATAAAACCGATGTAGATTCTGGATTTATAACCTCTGCATGAGAGTTGGCTGCTTGTAACAATAATTTCTTGACTAATTGCACATCACTTCCATAAGCAACTCCAACAGAAACACTTTCTCTGGTTGACACTCCATTTTGTGTCCAATTATATAAGCTATTAGTTAAATATAAGTGATTAGGTATAATTAACACTTTATTGTCTATAGTAACGGCTCGAGTGGTACGAAGTTTAATTTCCTCAACACGACCAACCTTATTATCAATTTCAATAATATCTCCTACATGCAAACTTTGATCAATTAAGATAAAAACACCAGATAAAATATCTTGGAATAACGTTTGCAAAGCTAAACCAACACCTATTAACAAGGCTGCCGAAGCAGCAAAAATAGCTGTAACATTGACACCTAAATTATCGAAAACAACTAGTAAAACCACCAAATAAATAAGCCACCTTGCAAAAGAAAAGACAGTATTAAATTTTGCTTTATCAGCTTTGGGTAATTTTTTTGTAAATACACGTTTAACAAAATTTAGAACGATGGTCGTTAGAGTATATATTACAAAAACAAGTAAGATGAGTCCAATTGTAATTCTAATGGTTTTGGCTTCATTAACATACAAAACAGTTCCTAAAATATCTAAAAAGGTTTCCCAAATACCACTTTCTGTTACAATATCTTCTATTTCCTCTAACTGGTTTTGCATGTTATATTAATATTTTATCCACTTAAGTAATTCTCTATAAGTAGGTTTTTTACCATACATTAAAATACCTACACGATAAATTTTAGCTGCAAACCAAACTGTGAATATAAACGTTCCAACCAATAAAGCGAAAGACAATAATTGTTGCCAGATTGGAACACCAAACGGAATGCGCATAAGCATGACAACTGGAGAAGTAAAAGGAATAAATGAAAATACGGTTGATACCGTTCCATGTGGATCTTCAATTACGGTAAAAATACCTATATAAACTGCCAAGATTAATGGCATTAAAATTGGCAACAAAAATTGTTGTGTATCCGTTTCGTTATCTACTGCTGCTCCAATAGCTGCATATAAAGAACTGTACAATAAATAACCTCCAATAAAAAACAGGATAAAAGCAAAAATTAAATTAGTTATAGGCAAATTGTAAAATGCAGTTACAATATTCTGAATTTCCGCATTAACATCTGGATTTTGCATGGCTTGGTCTAACAGTTCTTGTTGACCAGGTTGTGGCTGAACTAGATCAATACCAAAAACCAAAGAAAAAACAGACATTAAAACACCTCCTAAAATAATCCAAATAACGAATTGGGTAATTCCTGCCAACGAGGTTCCAATAATTTTACCCAACATAAGTTGAATAGGTTTTACCGAAGAAATAATAATTTCTATAATACGACTAGTTTTTTCTTCAATCACACTTCGCATAATCATGTTTCCATAAATAATGATAAACATAAACAGTAAATAACCTGCTAGACCACCAAAAATAAGTTTGACTACACTGTCAATTTTAGAAGTTTTTTCACCAATAAAACTTTCTTGACCTATATTAACTCGAACTCTTGAGGCTTTAATTTTTTCAACATCTACACCTTCAAATTCTAGTTTTAAATCTGTAAGTTGTTTTTCTAATTTACTTTCTAAAGCAGACATAAGTGTTAATGAAGGAGATTCTTCGGAAAAAAACTTGATATGTTCGCCCACTTTATCAATATCCTGAAAATTCTCAATATACAATAAGCCATATTCTTCATTTTTATTGACTTTAATTTTGGCTTCTTCAAGCGATACGTTTTCTAAAATACGATAGGTTACAGTTTCAGTATCTACAAATGAACTTTTTAAAATTCCAGATTCGTCTAAAATTGAAATGGTTCGTAGTTTGTTATTATTAATTTGTGAAAGATAAGCTACAACAGCTATAAGCGCAATCATGATGATTGGACTTAAAATTGTCATAACTATAAACGATTTATTTTTAACCTTAGTTAAATATTCTCTTTCTATAATTAATGCTAAATGATTCATATTAATTGTTCTTTATAGCTTGAATGAAAATATCGTTTGCGCTCGGGATTAATTCTACAAAATGAGACACGTCTCCTTTTGAAGTTAGAAAACTCAACAAATCGTTAGGAATATCGTTTTGTGAAAGTTTTACATTTAATTTTAAATCATCTCCAAGAGATTTAAAATTGGCTGGTGAGACCATGAATTTTTCAGACAATTCTTTTTCTAGTAACAAATTATTTGAAGCTCTAATCCCAATTTCAAACGTATTGGTTTTAAATTCTTTTTTTATGTCTGTTAATTTTCCATCCAATATTTTATTGGATTCATGAATCAAAGCTATTTGGTCGCACAATTCTTCAACAGATTCCATACGGTGAGTTGAAAAAATAACAGTGGCGCCATTTTCTCTAAGTCTTAGAATTTCATCTTTAATCAGGATGGCATTGATAGGGTCGAAACCGGAAAAAGGTTCATCGAAAATCAATAATTTTGGTTCGTGTAAAACCGTTACTATAAATTGTATTTTTTGAGCCATTCCTTTAGAGAGCTCTTGTATTTTTTTATCCCACCAATCTCCAATATCCAATCTTTCGAACCAATACTTTAATCTCTTTTTTGCTTCAGATTTACTTAGACCTTTTAATCGAGCTAAATACATAGCTTGCTCTCCAACCTTCATGGATTTGTACAATCCACGTTCTTCTGGCAAATAACCAATATCCTTAACATGATGTGTTTGCAAGGGCTCTCCATCTAAAATGACTTGTCCTTGGTCTGGCATGGTAATTTGATTTATAATACGAATTAAAGTTGTTTTACCTGCTCCATTTGGACCTAATAATCCAAAAATACTTCCTTTAGGCACAGATATAGACACTTGATTAAGCGCCGTAAAATTTCCAAATTTTTTAGAAACCGAATCTGCTTCTAATAAGTTATTCATACAAGTTCGTTATTTAAGATAGAATTGTAAATATATTAAATGTTGCGAAGTAAACCTTTATATAAACCTATTTATTGAATGCTTTAAAAAAACAAAACCCACCCTAAAATATAATATATTCTAGGATGGGAAAAAATTGCTATGAAAAAGAAAAAAACCACTATTTAAAAATAGTGATATTTCAAAGATAGTGAATTTTAATAAACAAAAGGAAGTAAGCTATAAATATGTTGTTTTAAAAACGAAAAAATCCGTCTAATTAGACGGATTCATTGAAGTTGTTATCTTTTAAGAAAACATATCTTTTACTTTCTCAAAGAAGGATTTGTCTGAACTTTCTGGCTTTGGCGCAAAATGTTCGTCGTCTTTCATTGTTTCAAAAAAGTCTTTTTGTTGTTTATTTAAGGTTTTAGGTGTCCAAACATTAACATGAACCAAAAGATCTCCTTTTCCATATCCATTAATGCTAGGAATCCCTTTACCTCTTAAACGTAATATTTTTCCAGACTGTACTCCTGCTTCTACTTTAATACGCACCTTTCCAGTAACTGTATCTATTTCTTTAGAAGTTCCAAGAACAGCATCTGGTAAACTGATGTATAAATCGTAGTGCAAATTATCTCCTTCACGTTGTAAAGTATCGTGTTTTTCTTCTTCAATGGCCACAAGTAAATCTCCAGAAACACCATTTCCAGGAGCCTCATTACCTTTTCCAGATACTTTTAACTGCATTCCTTCCACAACTCCTGCTGGAATTTTTATAGAAACCGTTTCTTCTTTAGCCATTAAACCATGAGCATCAGCTCCTTCTGGTTTTTTATCAATAGATTGTCCTGCTCCTCCACAAGTTGTACAAGTGGTAGCCGTTTGCATACGTCCTAGTATAGTATTGGTAACACGTGTTACTTGTCCAGATCCATTACACATACTACATGTTTTATAAGTAGTACCTTTAGCTTGAACTTTTCTTCTTACTTTTACTTTTTTCTCAACTCCATTAGCAATTTCTTCAAGAGTTAACTTAACACGAATACGCAAGTTACTACCTTTAACACGACGTTGCTGGCCGCCAAAGCCTCCTCCAAAACCAGAGAAACCTCCGCCACCTCCACCAAAGGCTCCTCCAAAAATATCACCAAACTGACTGAATATATCATCCATATTCATGCCATTTCCTCCACCAAAACCACCATTACCATCAAAGGCTTGGTGTCCAAACTGGTCGTAACGTGCTTTTTTATCAGCATTACTTAAAACTTCGTAGGCTTCAGCTGCTTCTTTAAATTTTGTTTCGGCTTCTTTGTCGTCCGGATTTTTATCAGGATGATATTTTAGAGCCTTTTTTCTGTATGCCTTTTTAATTTCGGCAGTAGTGGCGCTTTTTTCAATATTTAAAATCTCGTAATAGTCTCGTTTTGCCATCTTTTTATTGTCCTATAACTACTTTTGGGAATCTGATTATTTTGTCACCTAACTTGTATCCTTTTTCAACTACGTCAACAATTTTTCCTTTTAAATCGTTAGTTGGAGCTGGAATTTGGGTAATTGCTTCATGGATATCTGCATTAAATACATCTCCAGGAATTAGTTCAACTTGTTCAAGCCCTTTGCTTTTTAATGTATTCTTTAATTTATTACTAATTAATTCTACACCTTTAAGCAAATCTTTTTCTTTAGTTTTTGCAATCTCAATATATGCTCTATCAAAATCGTCTAAAACTGGTAATAAAGATAGCATTACATCTTCACTAGCTGTTTTGAATAAATCTATACGCTCTTTTGCCGTACGTCTTTTGTAATTTTCAAATTCTGCAAACAAACGTAAAAATTTATCTTTTTCTAATTTTAACGCCTCTTCAAGCTGTTCTTCTTTACTCATTGCTTCTTGATCTGTAATTTGATCGTCAATCGGATTCTCAACCTGATCTGAAGCTATGTCTGATTTTTTATCATTCTTATTCATAGTCTCGTACTCGTAAATTTTTAAATACTTTTTTTAAGATGGCAAAAGTACTGCCATTATTGTAAAAATGTCAAAATGTCATCAAATAATTTTAATATTTTATTTAGAATAAGTTATTAAGCAAATGCTTATTTTTGCTGCTTAACACTATAAAAACAATTAATTATTATGAAAACAAGATTTTTTACAATCTTAGCCGTTGCAACTATGACATTTGCTTTGACAAGTTGCAAAGACAAAGCTAAAGAAGCTGAAACAACTGAAGCTATAACAGCTGCAGAAACCACAGACGTTTCAACAAAATACAAAATAAACACAGACACCTCTGCAATTATGTGGACTGGGCACAAGCCTACAGGTTCTCATAATGGAACTATTGCCATAGAAAGTGGTGTTGTAACTATGCATAATGACGCTTTAGAAAGTGGTACTATTTTAATTGACATGTCCTCTATTAATGTTCAAGATATTCCTGTTGAAGATGAAAATCATGCTAAATTAACTGGACATTTAAAAAGCCCTGACTTTTTTGACGTAGAACAATTTCCTGCTTCTGCTTTTGAAGTAACTGGAATTGAAACTGTAGACGGAAAAACAATGTTATCTGGAAATTTAAAAATGAAAGATGTTTCAAACAATGTTACTTTTCCAGTAACAATTAGCCAAAATGGAGACGCATTAACTATTACAAGTGAAACATTTACCATTGATCGTTCTAAATGGAATGTACAATATGGTTCTAAATCGTTTTTTGATAACTTAGGAGATAAGTTTATTAATGATGATATAGAATTAAAAATAAATGTTACTGCTAATAAAGCTTAGTAGTATTAATTGAATAAAAAAAAGCCGTTACAAAATGTAACGGTTTTTTTTATTCTAACAAATCTTCTAAAGCGGGCTTGAGATTTACAAAACGGTATTCAAAACCAGAATCAATAATCTTTTTAGCACATACACGTTGACTTTCAAAAAGTAACACATGCATTTCTCCTAAAACTAGTTTCATGACAAACCTTGGAATATTAGGTAACCACAAGGGTTTATTAACTGTCTTAGCAATGGCTTTAGTCAGTTCTAGATTGGTTACAGGGTTTGGCGCTACCCCATTAAAAACCCCTTCTAATTTATGTTCTAAAGTATGAACAAATATTCTAGCTAAATCTTTTTTATGTATCCATGACTGCCATTGAAGTCCGCTTCCAAAAGCTGCCCCAAGTCCAAGTTTGATGGGTTTTACCATTTGCGGTAATGCTCCTTCATTGGAATCCATGACTAAACCAATTCTAATTTTTGTAACTATAACTCCTAAGTCTGAAAATTCATCAGCTGCTTTTTCCCAAGATTCAGCTACTTCTCCAAGGAACCCTAAAGATATAGCCGTAGTTTTCTCTTCGTAATAATTAATTATAGAATCTGGATAAATCCCAATAGCACTTGCTGAAATTAATTGCTTAATCTCAATATTTTCATTTTTAATAGTTGACTTTAATAATTGTAAAGATTCCAACCTACTATTTAATATGGTTTGCTTGTAAGCTTTGGTCCAGCTTTTAGAAATTGGAGATCCTGCTAAATTGATGATAGCATCCACACCGTTAAAACAAGCAACATCAATCTCCTGTTTGGCTGGGTTCCAATAAAATCCTTGGTAGTTTTCTGTTGATTCTATTTTTTCTTTTGAAGTGCTTAGATAGTGTACAGAAATACCATTTGTTTTACATTGAGCTACAATAGCTTTCCCTACCAATCCAGTAGCTCCTGTAATTAAAACTTTCATTCTCAATTTTTATTTAAAGATACTGAATTGTATACCTAATCATAGTGTTTTAGATTAGGTTTAACAGATTTAACGAAAGTTTATAAATTTTTGGATTATCTATAATTTAACAGCTTTGGAATTAAAACTATAAACTATTAAATTTTTAAATATCATAGAGTTCTTAATATACGACTAAAAATGTCATTTTAATTTGGAATCGTTGGATGATTCTTTTATTTAATGGCATTTGGCTCGCGCACTCACCGAATGTCAAGAGCCTCCCTAGGCTCTTAACATTTAATTCAAAATATTAATTTCATGTTAGAGTCGCTGGATGCTTCGTGCAGCGAAGCATCTCACGTTTGCCCGGAGGGCCTGGAAGTTTTTCTACTAAAAACCCAACTGATTGCATGGCACGACGTACGCTTCCCTTGGCCGAATAAGTAACTAAAACCCCACCTTCTTTTAGAGAATTGAACATGATTTGGAACATGGATTCTGTCCATAATTTAGGTTGCACCCGTGGACCAAAAGCATCGAAGTAAATTAAATTGAAAGTATTTTCATCTGCAATCTCATGAAAAAATTTTTGCTGTTTATCTAAAGTGAAAAAAGAGCTTATTTCTTGTGGCTTTCCCCAAGAACTGGCATGAATTTTTTTAAAATATGTATTAGTTTTTTCTTTAGAAAATAACGTATCATAATTCAGTTCCAAAATTTCTTCTTGAGAAACAGGATAAGCTTCTACTCCAACATAATATATTGAAGCTTTTTTTGCTTTTGCTTCAATTAAAGTAGTCATTGCATTTAAGCCGGTTCCAAAACCAATCTCTAGAATAGAAATGGGTTCTGCATCTTTTAACTGCGTTTTTAAAACAGGCTGTAAACCATGTTTTATAAAAACATGCTGTGACTCTTGCAAGGCACCATGTAGAGAATGATATTGCTCGTCTAACTCTACAAGTTGGATTGTTTTAGAACCATCTGCAGTCGTGATGATTTTACGTTCCAAGGCCTATTTTATTAATAGTTTTTGAATTCTGGTAATTGGCCCTGTACATTCTGTTTGATGACATGAAATACAAAGGTTAATGGTTGTATTAAAACGTTCTTCAATAGGAATTTGAGATTCTGTGTTAAAGATTTCTTTTTCACTTTCTATAAATAGTTTTGAAAAACTCTGAAAGGTTTCATTTCTACTTTTAAATTCTGAAAGCTCTGCTGTATGTATTTTTAAAAAATCTAATGGAAATTCTGTTGGTATTTTCCCTTCTAGAATCTCTTGTTTTACTTTTAAGTTTTGGGCATACATCTCATTCATAAGGTTTGCCATCTCAGAAGGCTGATACATGTCGTAAGCCACTTCTTTTTTTTCTATTACAACTTCAACGTCTTCTTTAGTTTGGTTACAATTAAAAAAAAGCATGAAAACTAAAACACTAAATAGCAGCTTTTTCATTTATTCTTCTTTTAAAAGTACACCATCGGCCTCAAAAGAATAGGTGCGTCTAACTTCTGTAATAGCAGCTATTTCATCTTCAGATTTCCCAGCATCTTCAGCATAATGACGTTGTTCTTCAACTGAAAGCTCACTTACAAAAGCTTTTCCATCAAGGATAACTTCTTTTCCTGCTATATTCTTTGGCATAAAGAATCCGTAATCTTTAAATTTCACCATAACTTGTTCGTCGTTCCCTAAATCTATTTTCATCCAGCATCCTTTTGCCTGACAAACCTCATCAACTTTACCAATCATTTTAGTTGGAATACTATCTCCAACTTTCAAGTCTTTATATGTATCTGCCATTAATTTGGCTTCAATAGCATTATCTGCTTCTATCTTATCTCCAAAGGAAGCATAAGCTAATTCTTTTACTTCTTCAGTTTCAACAGGGACTTCTGGAGCTTCATTTGTATTGTTTTTACAAGAAACAAATACTAAAGATAAAATTAAAAATGTTAAAATATGCTTCATGATTTTTAAAAAGTTTAAATAATTTAATGCCAAATATACGTATTTTTAAAAAAAAGTTTTGGTTTTTTATCCTACTTTAATTTTTTAAATTCGCAGAAGAAAATATATCTAATGACAAATCATTCAAATACCAAAATCGATATTGTAAAATCTTCAACTTCAAAAATTGATCATGTTGATTTTGAGAATCTAACTTTTGGCAGAACTTTTACCGACCATATGTTTGTTTGCGATTTTATTGATGGCAAATGGCAACAACCAAAAATCATGCCTTATCAAGCCATGTCTTTTGAGCCTTCGGCTAGAGTGTTCCATTATGGGCAAGCTGTTTTTGAAGGAATGAAAGCTTATAAAGATGACACTGGAAAGGTTTGGTTGTTTAGACCAAAAGACAATCATGCTAGAATTAACAAATCTTCTGCCAGACTAGCCATGCCAGAATTTCCGAAAGAATACTTTTTTAATGGCTTGGAGACCTTGTTAAAAATGGATAAAGATTGGATAAAACCAGGGATTGGAAATTCGTTGTATTTAAGGCCTTTTGTTATTGCTACTGAAGCAGCCATTTCTGCCTCACCTGCAAATAGCTACCGATTTATGATAATTTGTTCTCCAGCAAAAGCATATTATTCTGGAAAAGTTCGTGTTTTATTTGCTGAAAAATATAGTCGCTCAGCAGATGGAGGAGTTGGTTTTGCTAAAGCTGCTGGAAATTATGCTGCCCAATTCTATCCAACTTCTTTGGCACAAGAAAAAGGTTATCAGCAAATTATTTGGACAGATGCAAGTACCCATGAATTTTTGGAAGAGGCTGGAACCATGAACATCTTTTTTAGAATTAATAACACGCTTATTACCGCTCCTATTAGTGATAGAATTCTAGATGGAATTACAAGAAGAAGCATCATTCAATTAGCTGAAGATAACAACATTACTACCGAAATAAGACGTGTTTCTGTAAGTGAAATAAAAGAAGCCGCAAGAAATGGTAGCTTAAAAGAGATTTTTGGTGCAGGCACTGCAGCTGTAGTGAGTCCTATTTCTGCTTTTGAACACGGTAATGAAGTATTTGAAATTCCTGACAATGAGAAATCGTTTGCAGGCATGTTTAAAAAGCAATTAGAAGAAATTCAAAATAATTTAGCAGAAGACAAACATGGTTGGAGACACGAAGTTATTTTATAGATACTAATTTTCGGTTATAAACACTGCAAGCTATTTTTAACCAAAATTGTAAAAGACACAGAATTTGAATTAATAAAAAACGACCTCTTTAAATGGTCGTTTTTATTTTGTAATATATTATTTTATTTTTTTTATTCATCAAGAATACTGGCAATATTAGGTTGAAAATAATTGGGCCCTTTTAGCACTTTCCCGTCTTCACGATAAATAGGTTCTCCGTTTCCTCCAAGCTTACTCATATTACTACGTTGAATTTCTTCAAAAACTTCATCTATTTTATGTTGCATACCATGTTCTATTATAGTTCCACATAAAATATAGAGCATATCTCCAAGAGCATCAGCCACTTCTACTAAATCGTTATTGTTTGCTGCTTCTAGGTATTCTTCATTTTCTTCTCGCATTAATTTATAACGCAACATGTTTTTCTCGATCCCAAGATCGGCTTTAGGAGTTTCGCGATGTCCTATTTTAAAAGCTGTGTGAAAAGCTTTTACAGCTTCAATTTTATCTTTCATTTAAATATCAATTTCATTTCCCAACCTACTTTTCGAAAACTAAGAAGTTAGAAGTTAACAATTAAAATTTTTCATTCCTGAAAACAGAAATCTTATTAGAATGTTTTTGTAATTTTGCCTAAAATTAAGAATATGTTTAGTAAAGGACAATGGGTTTTTGGAATTTTATTTGCAATAGCTTTTATTATAGCCATTTTTTACACCTATAGAAAGGATTTAAAACTTCATAAAAAATATTACAAAGGAAGTGTTTGGATTCTAGTGGCCTTTATTTCATTTATCTTATTTATTGTTTCTATAAAGTGGTTATTTTCGTAAAATAATTTTTCTTGGTTATAGATTTCATTACTTATTTTATTACTTTTAAAGCACTAGTTATATTTTATTAATTATTATTTGTAACTAACATAAACTGTATATCTAAGAATTGGTGCTAAAAATAAAACAATTTAAAAAATCAAAAATAAATCAAACGGTAATTCTCTATTTTCAATTTTAGTTTATTGTATGAACCAAATCTCTTTAAGATTAGATAATTCTAAGAGTTTAACATTCTAATTAATCTTAAAATGATGATGATGATGATGATGATGATGATGATGACAATTCAATAGTTTTAAGATGTATAATAAAAATCACTCATTATGAATTCATTTATAATATTACTTTTACTACTTGCTATAAATTTTATTCTTTTAAAATTTAGTATCAATAAATAAGTTCAATAGTAAAATTTTCTAACAAAAAGCCTTAATGATTTTAACATTAAGGCTTTTTAATTTAAGTAAATTGTAATTTTAGTTTACCTCAGGAAGGTAATTATAGTTTTTGCTATAATCTAACATCTGACCAGGAAAAGACTCTGGTTGCAATACTTTTATAGCGGTAATTTCACCATTATCATCCATTTCTGGAACCAGGATAGGGTTTACAAATCCACTATATGGTGCAGCAGTAAATTGCTTGTTTCTCTCCAATATTTCAGCATGTAAATCTTGATCTACTTTTACGCCATAAGTTTCTACTAAAGTTTCAACAGCTTGATAATCTCCTTCAGATTTAATACGTTGAGTCTCTCGTAATAATTCTCCAAATAAATCGTGTAACTTATCGTAATCGGTAATATTATAATAGGTTTTTCCATCACGAGTAATTTTTTCAATCACATTATCTGCTTTTCCTTTTTCAAAAACCCAAGCACTTACCCATTGTCTGTTTCTCATATGTGCCTCTTCTACATCATCTCCTAAATTTAAGCGAATTAGCTGTGTCATCAAACCATTTCTAATATAACCATCGTAAGCTGCTTTTCCCATAGCTTTCCAATCGTCAACCAAGCCTAATTCTTGTAATTTCGGATTGTATAAGTAATAAAGTCCCACTAAATCTGCACGACCTTCCTCTAAAGTAGATGCATAATTTTTAAGTGTTTCCTTGGTCTCACCAACACCTGGATTTAATTGTCCCGAAGCATGCCCTATAACTTCATGTAAAGCTGTGTGTAATTTATCTGCTACTTGTCCATATTTTTCTTCTAATTGTAATTCTTCTTCATCATTTACAAATTCATGTAAACGCCCAGAACTTCCTGCATTGTTATAAGCTTCGATAATATTTCCTAGAGAAACAGACTTACTTCCAACAGCTGCACGAATCCAGTTCGCGTTAGGTAAATTTACACCAATTGGCGTACTAGGTGAAGCGTCTCCAGCTTCTCCAGCCACATTAACGACTTTATAAGTTACTCCAACCACATTCTTCTTTTTATGCTCTTCCATTAACGGCGAATTATCCTCAAACCATTGCGCGTTATCAGATAAAACCTTCATTTTTTGAGACATATCAAAATCGTTGATTTGTACTATCGTTTCATAAGAACCTCTATATCCTAAAGGATCATTATAAACTTCAATAAAACTGTTTATATAATCTACATTCCCTTCGGTTGCAGCAGTCCACGCCACGTTATAATCATCCCAAGTTTGAAGATCTCCGGTTTTGTAATATTGAATTAATAAGCCAATAGCATCTCCTTGAGCTTTGTTTTCTGCAACTCCTTGAGCCAATTCTAACCATTTAGTAATTTCATCAATAGCAGAACCATATAACCCACCAGATTTATATACCAATTCTTTTAATTGACCATTTTCTTTAACCAATTTAGAGTTTAGCCCAAATGACAACGGCTTATCTGGGTTTGGCGATTTTTTATTTTTATAAAACGTTTCTACATCTGCATTTGTAACATTTGGTCCGTAAAAATTAACTGCAGATAGTGCTACATTATCAACTCCTTTAGCTTGATTCACCTTTTTAGAATCAGAGTCGTTAAAAATAACATCAAAAGCTTCGCCTTCTAAACTTGTGTTAGTTTCAGTTAATAAGGTTTTTAAATACTCTTGAGAAAATTCTGGTTTTAATTTATCGTTTGAATAATGATGATGAATTCCATTACTAAACCATACGCGTTTTAAATATGTTTCAAAAGCGCTCCAATCGTCACTATTTTTGTCTCCAGAATAATTGGTATAAACAGCTTCTAAAGCTTTTCTAATTTTAAGATTATGTCTGTAATTCTGATCCCAAATTATATCTCTTCCTGCTAAACCAGCTTGAGTTAAATAATAGACCAATGTTTGCTCTTTTAACGTTAAATTTTCCCAACCTGGAATTTGATAACGTAACATTTTAATGTCGGCAAACTGCTCCACATTATAATCGAAGGCATTTTCTACTTTAACTTCAGCAACTTCTTCAACTGGCTCTTTTTTATCATCTTTACAAGACACAAAAGCAGTTAAGGCTAAAGTAAAACCTAATACATATTTTACTTTCATTTTAAAAATTTTTAATTAGTGTATTGCAAATGTAACATATATTAAGATAGTATAAAATTGATTACCTTTGAAACACAACTAGATTACCTTCTATGAAAGCACTTAAATACATTCTGTTTTTAATACTTATTTTTATTATTGGATTAACTATCTACATTGCTGTACAGCCTAATTCTTTTGAAGTAAAACGAAGTCGAATTATAGATGCACCAGTAGAAGTTGTTTATAACAATGTGATAGATTTCAAAAACTGGGAAACCTGGTCTCCATGGGTTGAAAAAGATCCTGAAACAATGATTACTTTAGACGAACAAACCAAAGATATAGGAGGATCGTTTTCTTGGACAGATTCTGATGGAAAAGGTAGCATAACTACTACCCAAACTTCAGCCTTTTCTTCCATAGATCAAAAATTACAGTTTGGAGATTATCCATCCTCAGACATACATTGGGAGTTTGCTCCTTCAGCTGAAAATAAAACAGAAGTTTCTTGGATAATGAACTCTGGCAATATTCCTTTTATGTTTAAAGCCTATGCCATTTTCTCTGGAGGTTTTGATAAAATGATAGGTCCCGATTTTGAACGTGGCTTAGAGAAATTAGATAATGCAGTAGTAGCTTCAATGCAAGTATATTCAATAAAAGTGGATGGTATTACCCAATATGGAGGTGGTTTTTATCTCTATAACACAGCTTCTGCTAAAATGGATAATTTTGAAATTATCATGCAAAACATGCTCTCAAAGGTTAATACTTATGTTCAAGAAAACAACATTACAACAGCAGGACCTCCTTTTATTTTATACCATAAATGGGATGAAGAAAATAATGCAGTCATGTTCTCTTGTTGTGTACCAACTACCAATAAAGTAATCACTACTGAAAATGATATTTTAACTGGACAACTAGCTCCTTTTAAAGCCATTAAAACAACATTAAGAGGAGATTATGGGAATTTAAAAGAGGCATGGCAAACCACTATGGATTATATTCCTAAAAATGGATTAATCGTTCAAGAACAAGGACCTATGCTTGAGGTATATGTTTCTAACCCTACAAAAACACCAAATCCAGCCAATTTAATAACAGAAATATACTTGGCTGTTGAATAAGTATTAATTGTTTTTAATTGAATCATAAAAAGAACAATAGAACAACTAAAATCTATTAAATGAAACAACTTTTATTAGTTTTTATAGGTGGTGGTATTGGAAGTGCTTTGCGCTTTCTTGTTGGTAAATTTTTAAACAATCCTGACACTGGTATTCCTTATGGTACTTTTTTAGCAAATATTTTAGGAAGCCTTGTTATAGGAATTATTTTAGGAATAGCTGCAAAAAACAATTCCATATCTGAAAATCATATTGCCTTATTAGCTACTGGTTTTTGTGGAGGTTTCACCACCTTTTCTACATTCGCTTACGAAAATCACGTGTTTTTAAAATCTGGAGACTTTACCAGTTTTGCTATTTATACCATAGCTAGTTTTGTGATTGGTTTTTTGGCTGTATTCCTCGGAATTTTTCTCGTAAAGTAAAATATACGTAATTCTACGTATGTTTTGGCTTATAAATAATTAAGACTTTTGACTTATAAATCTTAAAATCTTAATTATCATGAAAAAAATTATTTTAGGTATCACCTTACTAGTAGTAAGCTTTACTAATGCACAAAGCACGTTAATTGTGGACAATAACGCATTTATTGATGACACTCCTTCGCATGTGTACACCACATTTACCGCAGCAATTGGAGGTGCATCAAATGGTGACATTATACTTATACAACCATCTGCAACTTCTTATGGAAACATAACTATAAACAAATCTGTAACTGTTTTAGGTATGGGTTATGCTCCAGAACTAAACAATGGCGAAACGTCTCAAACTGGAAATATTACTGTTTCTGCTAGCGATGTAAAAATTGCAGGTATCAATGTAAACGGATGGATATCGTCTGGAAATAGTACAACAGACTTGTTAGTGGAAGATTGCTGGATTGCAGCAGGTGCTTATGCAAATGGAACAGGAATTGCTGACATAACATACAGAGGAAATGTTATTAGAAATTTAATTTATTTAAACGCAACTCCAACAAACAGTCTCAATATTACAATAACCAACAACTTAATTCAAAATTTAGGGAGTAGTGCTCTTCAGTATTTTAACGATACAACAATATTTAATAATAATGTTGTTATTAGTGACCAGACACATTATCAATGGTTTATTTTTCTCAGTCCTAATAATTTTATTGCACAAAATAACATTTGGCTATTTACAGCTAATAACCAAGCAATAGTAGATCAAAGTGGAGGAAACCCTATTATTCATAATAATTCTTTAACATACCATTATGGTACACCTACTGTTACTGATTTAAATGGTACAGGGAATTTAGATAACCAAAATCCATTTTTTGTAAATATTCCTGCTAACAATCCATATTGGGCTGCTGATAACGATTATAATTTAGGTGTAAGTTCTGCTGGTAACGATGCAGGTACAGATGGTAACGATGTAGGAATTTACAATGGGTATTACGATTTTGACATGAGAGGTTACCCAACAGAATTGCCTTATTTAACCGAAATGTCTATTATCAATAATATGGTGCCTGCTGGCTCTAACTTAAATGTAAACTTAAAAGCCAACGCTAATAAAACTAACTAAAAACATCAAAATTATGAAAGCTTTATATACCTTTTTATTAGGCTGCTTTTGTGTTGGTGTTACGTTAGCGCAATCAGATATTGCAAGTGTAGAATATTTCTTTGATTCAGATCCAGGAATTGGTAATGGTATCTCTGTAGATATTGATCCTGATGTAGAATTGTTAGATCAAAACTTTAGCATTTCAACAACTGGATTACCACAAGGAACACATCGATTATTTATGAGAGTTGTAAACACAAATGGTTCTACAAGTATGTACAATTACAAAACTTTCAGAATCTATGATGTTCCTGAAATTAACACGGCAGATATTGTAGAAGCTGAATACTTCTTTAACACAGATCCTGGTTTTGGTAATGGAAATTTAAGAACTGTTAGTAATGCCACCAACATGAATAGAAACTTTAACGTTCTCACTGGAGGTTTACCTGTGGGTACACATAGGCTCTTTTTCCGTGTAAAAAACAGTGATAATGAGTGGAGCATGTACACCTATAAAACCTTTAGAAAAACTGATGTTCCTGATACAAATCTCGCAGATATTGTGGAAGCAGAATATTACTTCAATACAGATCCTGGTTTAGGTAACGGAACCAATATTGATGTAGCTGATGTGTCCTCTTTAGATGAAAATTTTAGTATTCCAACATCTAGTTTACCTATAGGAACGCATAGAATGTTTTTACGCGTAAAAAACAGCGATAATCGTTGGAGTTTGTATGCCAATAAAACCTTTAGAGTTACAGAAAGTCCTGATACAAATCTAGCAGATATTGTAGAAGCAGAATATTATTTTAATATCGATCCTGGTTTAGGAAATGGTACAATAATAGATGTAACCGATGTCGCTACTTTAGATGAAAACTTTAATATCCCAGTTTCAAGTTTACCTATTGGAACTCATAGGCTCTTTTTACGTGTAAAAAACAACAACGATACTTGGAGCTTGTACGACCATAAAACGTTTAGAGTGTCTGATATTCCAGATACAAATCTAGCAGATATTGTAGAAGCAGAATATTACTTTAACACAGATCCTGGCTTAGGTAACGGAACCAATATAGATGTAGCAGATGTGGCATCTTTGGATGAGAATTTCATCATTCCGACCTCTAGTCTGCCTATTGGAACCCATAGAATGTTTATGCGTGTTAAAAACTATGACAACAAATGGAGCATGTACAACCATAAAACCTTTAGAGTATCGGATATTACCGAAACTAATAATGCATCAATAATGGCAGCCGAATATTTTATTGACGTAGATCCCGGTATAGGAAACGCATCTGCATTAACAGTTTCAGGAGATATTATAGATGAAAACTTAATAATACCAACCTTTGGAAGTATGGCCCAAGGAGATCATTTTCTACATATTCGAGTTCAAAATGCTGATGGTACTTGGTCTTTATATGATAGACAATTATTTGAAATAGATGGTACTTTAGGAATTCAAACTGAAAACCTTCTAGAAATAAACATCTATCCAATCCCAACTTCAGATTATGTGAATATTAAAACACCAAATCATGTTCAAATAAAATCGATGAGATTGATTGATATGAATGGAAAAGTAGTGATGCAGCTACAAAATCAATTTGAAAAAGTAAATATCTCAAACTTGCAGCAAGGAGTATATTTATTGCAAATAACTACCAATAATGGTAGTTTATCTAAACGTATTATTAAAAATTAAGTTTAGTTAACGGGAGCTAAAGCGTCTAATACTCTTGTTAGGCGCTTTAATGCTTTTCAAAAGCTTTAACACCTGCTTCCACTTTAACCTGTAAGTAGTTCTCTCGAGGTACAATTGGACATGAATATTTTTCGTTATAAGCACAATAAGGATTATAAGCTGTATTAAAATCAATTTCCATTAGGCCATTCTTAGGCTGTTCACACTCAATGTATCTTCCACCTCCATAGGTACTTTCTCCATTTGTGGTATCCAAAAATGGTAAAAACAAATAATCTTCAAACCCTTCCTCATTCATTAATTCCATACTCTGATAAACATTTAGCTCATGGGTTTTTCCTTTTAATTCAAACTTAACAACACCATATTTTACATACATTGGCATTCTTTCTGTGGTGGTCTTCATTTTAAAAGGAATTTCATCTGGAGTTCTAGTAAGAGTTGCAGTAACCACATAAGTAGAATCAAATTTAAAAAAATCAAGTTCTTTAAAATTTTTACGGTCTTTATCTTTTAATGGCGATTTTGAAGCGTCTTTAAAATCGGCATTCATCTTTTTTTGAAATTCAGTTTCACCCAAAATAGGCTGTTTGCCTTGTGCACAACTTAAAATAGAAATCAATAAAAAAAAGTGTAGGAAGTATTTCATTTTAATATTTTTTACAATTCAAAAGTACAACTTTAAAATATTTTGTTTAGATTTGATTCATTAAAAGTAAAAAAACAATGATTAAATACATCACTATTTGTAGAAAACAGACCGCCTTTTCAAGGATGCGTTTGACTAACTATGTACTCTAGTGATTTAAATATCAATTAAAATTATATACAAAAGTCTGACGATATCGTCGGACTTTTTACTTTTAATAAATTAACCAAAAAAATGAAAACACTATTTAACAACTATATAAACACCTTTAAAGGATTATCTTCAGAAGTATGGTGGTTGGCATTAATTACTTTAATTAATCGAGCAGGAACTATGGTAATTCCTTTTCTTTCACTTTACTTAACAAAAGATTTACATTTTACTTTTGCTGAAGTAGGTTGGATTATGTCTGCCTTTGGTTTAGGTTCTGTTGTAGGTTCATGGTTGGGTGGCAAGCTAACCGATAAAATAGGCTATTACAAAGTCATGGTTCGAAGTCTATTAACAACAGGTATTCTCTTTATAGGATTACAATACTTAGATACATTTGCAACTTTTTGTTTGGGTATTTTTACAATCATGTTGGTTGCAGACATGTTTCGTCCTGCCATGTTTGTAGCCTTAAGTGCTTATAGTAAACCAGAAAACAAAACACGTTCTGTAACTTTAATCCGTCTAGCAATTAATCTAGGATTTTCTGCTGGACCTGCAGTTGGGGGTATAATCATTACAACCATGAGTTATGGTGGTTTATTTTGGGTGGATGGTATTTCTTGTATTTTGGCAACACTACTCTTAATAAAAGTTTTGAATCCTAAAAAAGCGAGAATCTTAGATGTTGTAATCAATGAAAATCCTATTTCTGCATATAAGGATAAGGCTTTTTGGATATTCTTGGCTTCTATGACATTATTTGGAATTATCTTTTTACAGTATTTCTCTACCATGCCATTATATTATAAAGATATCCATATGTTATCCGAACTGCAAATTGGATTACTATTGGGTCTAAACGGATTCTTTATTTTTGTATTAGAGATGCCTCTTATTAAATGGTTGGAACATACTAAATTTACAAAACCAGGACTCATGATTTTTGGTGCTCTTTTAACTGGATTAAGTTTTTTAGTTTTAGACCTAACCTCTTGGGCTGGAATATTAATAATAGGGATGTTATTAATGACCATTGGAGAAATGATTGCTTTTCCTTTTTCAAATGCCTTTGCTATGCAACGTGCTAAAAAAGGAAATCAGGGAGAATATATGGCTCTATATACCATCTCGTTTTCTATAGCACATATTTTTGGCCATAATGCAGGATTACACCTTGTAGATAATTATGGTTTTAATATCACTTGGTTAATTATGGGAATTCTAGGACTAATTTGTGTTGGTTTATTATACTATCTAAAACAATATTTAAAATCTAAGAATGAATTATATTTAAAATAATCTTATTTTAAAGGTTTTACCGGATTATGCTTAATTACATGAGACAAAACAATTTGAGTTTTTGTTTCGCCATAAACAATTAACTGATCTATAAAGGCTTCTAAATGTTTCTGATTTTTTAATACAACCTCCATAACTATGTTCTCATTACCGGTAATACGATAGCAGTTAATAACTTCATCAAAAGTTTTTACCTTTTCTAAAAAAGGCTTTAGCATCCCCATAAAAGCTCTAATAGTTATAAGTGCTTTTAATTGATATCCTACTTCAAAAGGAGAGACTGTTGTATGGTAGTTTTGAATAATTCCTAAATCTTCCATTTTCTTAATTCTTTCAGAAACTGCTGGAGAACTAATACCAACTTGTCTGCCAATTTCAGCGTTAGACTGCCTAGCATTTGCTTGTAAACATTTTAGAATTTTCCAGTTTAGTTGATCTACGCTCATATTAAAGAAATATTAAAATCTACAATAAATATTAAACCAAATATACAATTTTACATTAAAAGCGAAAGCAACATGTAAAAACTTGTTGCTATTTTTGATGTTATTGCTATTATAAAATGATTACAAACATGTCCTCACATTTATCTCACTTGCCTATATATCAAAAGGCTATGGAAATTATTATACTGTCTAGAAGTATCTCAACATATCTAAACCAAGATTTAGCATATTTACAACTAGATGGTAAAGAAGATAATAACATCTATTTTTCTGGAGATATTGTACAACAATCTTCTTCTTTAGCACCAGAAATTGAAAAAGCTGAATTAGAAAAATTTAGTGATAAAAAACACAAGCATATTGCTACTGTAAGTCGATTAACAAATCTATTATATAAAAACTGTAGTAGATTGGAAAAATCTAATAGCAATGGTAAAGACTATCTTCCAATTCTTAGAAACGAATTAAAAAAATTTAAAAAATTACAGCACACTTGGTCTTTGACTTTATAAGGTCTACTAATATATTTCCTAAAATTAGATTTTAGAATACACCCTATCCTATTTAAACTATACAAGATTTCCATACTCTTTAACTAAGGTTCTTGTTTATTATTTATTTGTTTTGCATATCTAATTTATTCAAAGTTTATTTTTCAAGCCATTTTATTAAAACATTCCAAGTGCAGCTTATCTCTATTAGAATATATAAATTGGTTGCTATCTTTATCTATTACTATCAATAGTATATCTCTATAGCTAAGTTTAGTTAGCCATCTGAATAGTTGCTATTGGAAGAATAAATAATCATTATTCATTGTCTGTTCTATTTAGCTCCTTCACTTTCCATTTCCCATATCCATTAACTAAAGAGTTTGATTTAGAAGATTTACTTTAAATTTTAATCAAAAAAAATCCCGATTCAAATAAATGAATCGGGATTCTAAAAAAGGCGATGACCTACTCTTCCACAAATGCAGTACCATCGGCGCTAATGGGCTTAACTTCTCTGTTCGGAATGGTAAGAGGTGAGCCCCATTGCAATAACCACCTTAAGTTATTGCTGCAGTAATAAGTATTTAACTTATTACTTTCAGCGTTCCAATATCAAATTGGAACAAATATCTTAACATATTGAAAAAAATGACATGAATTTGTAATTATTGTACTTTTAAAAAGAACAGCTGTACAATAAGCCTATGGGTTATTAGTACTACTCGGCTATGACATTACTGCCTTTACACCTATAGCCTATCAACGTGGTAATCTTCCACGACCCTTTAAAGAAATCTCATCTTGTGGTGGGTTTCGCGCTTATATGCTTTCAGCGCTTATCCCTTCCAAACGTAGCTACTCTGCAATGCTCCTGGCGGAACAACAGATACACCAGAGGTTTGTCCAACTCGGTCCTCTCGTACTAGAGTCAGATCCACTCAAATTTCTAACGCCCACTGTAGATAGAGACCGAACTGTCTCACGACGTTCTGAACCCAGCTCGCGTGCCACTTTAATGGGCGAACAGCCCAACCCTTGGGACCTTCTCCAGCCCCAGGATGTGACGAGCCGACATCGAGGTGCCAAACCCCCCCGTCGATGTGAGCTCTTGGGGGAGATCAGCCTGTTATCCCCGGCGTACCTTTTATCCTTTGAGCGATGGCCCTTCCATGCGGAACCACCGGATCACTATGCTCTACTTTCGTACCTGATCGACCTGTATGTCTCTCAGTCAAGCTCCCTTATGCCATTGCACTCTACGCACGGTTACCAAGCGTGCTGAGGGAACCTTTAGAAGCCTCCGTTACTCTTTTGGAGGCGACCACCCCAGTCAAACTACCCACCAAGCACTGTCCCTTCATTGAAGGTTAGACTCTAGATAAGCAAAGGGTGGTATTTCAACAATGACTCCACAACACCTGGCGATGCTGCTTCGAAGTCTCCCACCTATCCTACACATTACTTATCCAAAACCAATACTAAGCTATAGTAAAGGTGCACGGGGTCTTTTCGTCCCACAGCGGGTAATCGGCATCTTCACCGATACTACAATTTCACCGAGCTCATGGTTGAGACAGTGTCCAGATCGTTGCACCATTCGTGCAGGTCGGAACTTACCCGACAAGGAATTTCGCTACCTTAGGACCGTTATAGTTACGGCCGCCGTTTACTGGGGCTTCATTTCATTGCTTCGCCGAAGCTAACAACTCCACTTAACCTTCCAGCACCGGGCAGGTGTCAGGCCATATACATCATCTTTCGATTTAGCATAGCCCTGTGTTTTTGATAAACAGTCGCCTGGACTCTTTCACTGCGGCCCATCCGTAGATGGGCGACGCTTCTCCCGAAGTTACGCGTCTATTTTGCCTAGTTCCTTAACCATGAATCTCTCGAGCTCCTTAGAATTCTCATCCCAACTACCTGTGTCGGTTTAGGGTACGGGCTGCTTCATTCGCTTTTCTTGGAAGTCGCTTTTCTGGATTATCACCGCAGCCGTAGCCTTAGTGTACTATCGCGGTATTACTACTCGCTTCAACGAACTATTCCGTCAGTTCGCACCAAATTTACGCCTCCGTCACTTTTAGTATGAGCAGGTACAGGAATATTAACCTGTTGTCCATCCACTACCCCTTTCGGGTTCGCGTTAGGTCCCGACTAACCCTCAGCTGATTAGCATAGCTGAGGAAACCTTAGTCTTTCGGAGTGCGGGTTTCTCGCCCGCATTATCGTTACTTATGCCTACATTTTCTTTTGTAGCTTCTCCAGCATACCTCGCAGTACACCTTCGACGACACTACAATGCTCCCCTACCACTTTTACAAGTCCATAGCTTCGGTAGTATGTTTATGCCCGATTATTATCCATGCCGAACCGCTCGACTAGTGAGCTGTTACGCACTCTTTAAATGAATGGCTGCTTCCAAGCCAACATCCTAGCTGTCTAAGCAGTTCAACCTCGTTTATTCAACTTAACATACATTTGGGGACCTTAGCTGATGGTCTGGGTTCTTTCCCTCTCGGACATGGACCTTAGCACCCATGCCCTCACTGCTGATTAACATTTTATAGCATTCGGAGTTTGTCAGGAATTGGTAGGCGGTGAAGCCCCCGCATCCAATCAGTAGCTCTACCTCTATAAAACTATAAATCAACGCTGCACCTAAATGCATTTCGGGGAGTACGAGCTATTTCCGAGTTTGATTGGCCTTTCACCCCTACCCACAGGTCATCCGAAGACTTTTCAACGTCAACCGGTTCGGTCCTCCATTTAGTGTTACCTAAACTTCAACCTGCCCATGGGTAGATCACACGGTTTCGCGTCTACCACTACTAACTAAAGCGCCCTATTCAGACTCGCTTTCGCTACGGATCCGGACCTGAAGTCCTTAACCTTGCTAGCAACGGTAACTCGTAGGCTCATTATGCAAAAGGCACGCCGTCACCCCAAAGGGCTCCGACCGCTTGTAAGCGTATGGTTTCAGGATCTATTTCACTCCCTTATTCAGGGTTCTTTTCACCTTTCCCTCACGGTACTAGTTCACTATCGGTCTCTCAGGAGTATTTAGCCTTATCGGATGGTCCCGACTGATTCACACAGGATTACTCGTGTCCCGCGCTACTCAGGATACCACTATATCCACACGCTTTACTTATACCGGGCTATCACCGTCTATGGCCAAGCTTTCCAACTTGTTCTAATTCATTGTGCTTCTAATGTCGTGGTCCTACAACCCCGGCACTGCCGTAACAGTACTGGTTTGGACTAATCCGCGTTCGCTCGCCACTACTTACGGAATCACTTTTGTTTTCTTCTCCTCCGGGTACTTAGATGTTTCAGTTCCCCGGGTTTACCTCCTTGCGGATACTATATCTTCAATATAGTGGGTTGCCCCATTCGGATATCTACGGATCAATTTGTATGTGCCAATCCCCGTAGCTTTTCGCAGCTTATCACGTCCTTCATCGCCTCTGAGAGCCTAGGCATTCCCCATACGCTCTTATTTAGCTTATTGTACTTTTTGTCTTTTTAATGAGTTACTATTTAGTTTACAGTTTTCAGTCTAAATATAAAATATCCTTTCCTACACCCCGTAAACTTAATAATGTGATTAATTATACATCGCTCGTTGTGAGTATAATTAATCTAAATTACTTTGAAATTAAATCAATTTAATTTCTTTTCATGTATCTTTTTCAATATGTCAATGAACGTTGTTTCTCTAAACTAATTTAGAGACCTCATTTAGGATTCCTTTCAATTAAATTGACAGCCCTTATAAGGCACCCACTTTCGTGAGTGTTTTTGTGGAGAATATCGGAGTCGAACCGATGACCTCCTGCGTGCAAGGCAGGCGCTCTAGCCAGCTGAGCTAATCCCCCATTAATGAATTTCAGATTGCTGAACTACGATTAACGATTGTTGATTGTGACTCAACTTCTAAAATTTCCTTTCAATATGTTATGAACGTCTTAAAACATTAAATCTACTCTCGTAAATCCTCAATCTTAAAATATTTTAGTAGTCTCAGGCAGACTCGAACTGCCGACCTCTACATTATCAGTGTAGCGCTCTAACCAGCTGAGCTATGAGACTCTACTATAGTATATAAATTAAATTAACAGCAAGAGAACAAACGGTTTATTTCCCTTTATTCAAATTAGTCGTCTTTCTCTAGAAAGGAGGTGTTCCAGCCGCACCTTCCGGTACGGCTACCTTGTTACGACTTAGCCCTAGTTACCAATTTTACCCTAGGCCGCTCCTTACGGTGACGGACTTCAGGCACTCCCAGCTTCCATGGCTTGACGGGCGGTGTGTACAAGGCCCGGGAACGTATTCACCGCATCATGGCTGATATGCGATTACTAGCGATTCCAGCTTCACGGAGTCGAGTTGCAGACTCCGATCCGAACTGTGATAGGGTTTATAGATTCGCTCCTTCTCGCGAAGTGGCTGCTCTCTGTCCCTACCATTGTAGCACGTGTGTAGCCCAGGACGTAAGGGCCGTGATGATTTGACGTCATCCCCACCTTCCTCACGGTTTGCACCGGCAGTCTTGTTAGAGTTCCCGACATGACTCGCTGGCAACTAACAACAGGGGTTGCGCTCGTTATAGGACTTAACCTGACACCTCACGGCACGAGCTGACGACAACCATGCAGCACCTTGTAATGTGTCCGAAGAAAAATCTGTTTCCAAATCTGTCACACTACATTTAAGCCCTGGTAAGGTTCCTCGCGTATCATCGAATTAAACCACATGCTCCACCGCTTGTGCGGGCCCCCGTCAATTCCTTTGAGTTTCATTCTTGCGAACGTACTCCCCAGGTGGGATACTTATCACTTTCGCTTAGTCACTCAGATAAATCCGAACAACTAGTATCCATCGTTTACGGCGTGGACTACCAGGGTATCTAATCCTGTTCGCTCCCCACGCTTTCGTCCATCAGTGTCAGTGTATTATTAGTAATCTGCCTTCGCAATTGGTATTCTAAGTAATATCTATGCATTTCACCGCTACACTACTTATTCTAACTACTTCATAATAACTCAAGACAACCAGTATCAAAGGCAATTCTATAGTTGAGCTATAGGCTTTCACCCCTGACTTAATTGTCCACCTACGGACCCTTTAAACCCAATGATTCCGGATAACGCTTGGATCCTCCGTATTACCGCGGCTGCTGGCACGGAGTTAGCCGATCCTTATTCTTACAGTACCGTCAAGCCCCGACACGTCGGGGTGTTTCTTCCTGTATAAAAGCAGTTTACAACCCATAGGGCAGTCTTCCTGCACGCGGCATGGCTGGATCAGGCTCTCGCCCATTGTCCAATATTCCTCACTGCTGCCTCCCGTAGGAGTCTGGTCCGTGTCTCAGTACCAGTGTGGGGGATCCCCCTCTCAGGGCCCCTATCTATCGTAGCCATGGTAAGCCGTTACCTTACCATCAAGCTAATAGAACGCATGGTCATCTCTTACCGATAAATCTTTAATATAAAAACGATGCCGTCTCTACATACTATAAGGTATTAATCCAAATTTCTCTGGGCTATCCCAATGTAAAAGGTAGATTCCATACGCGTTACTCACCCGTGCGCCGGTCGTCAGCAAGTGCAAGCACCTCTGTTACCCCTCGACTTGCATGTGTTAAGCCTGCCGCTAGCGTTCATCCTGAGCCAGGATCAAACTCTTCATCGTTAATTCTTAAATATTATTTAACAACTAATCGAAATAGTTTTAATTAGGTACTCAAAATGGTTTATTCTCTTGTTTAAAAAAGATCGTTTCCAATCTCTTTCTTACGCTGTCAATTCAATATGTTTATGAACTTATTTCTTTAATTTCTCAGGGCGTTTATCTCCTAAGCGGGTGCAAATATAAAACCCTTTTTTTATTCCCACAATGTTTTTTTGAAAAAAAATTAAAAGTTTTTTTAACTCCTAAATCTCAATAAAAAAACACCATTTAAATGAACTTATTTTCTTCCCTATAAACGTTCCCGTTTTTAGCGGCTGCAAATATAAAACCTTTTTTGTTAATACAAAACTTTTTT
>NZ_JAPMLM010000065.1 GCF_026410195.1 Xanthomarina sp. F2636L
TCTGAGGATTGTGACGATAACGATGCAACCAACACAAACTCTAACGTCAACGATGCCGATTGCGATGGTGTTCCAACCAGTGAAGACTGTGATGACAACGATGCTACCAATATAAACTCAAACGTCAATGATGCGGATTGTGATGGTGTTCCAACGTCAGAAGATTGTGACGATAATGACGCAACAAATACGAATAGTAACGTCAACGATGCTGATTGTGATGGCATTCCAACATCAGAAGACTGTGACGACAACGATGCAACCAATACAAACTCTAACGTCAATGATGCCGATTGTGATGGTATTCCAACAAGCGAAGACTGTGACGATAACGATGCAACGAACACAAACTCTAATGTAAACGATGCGGATTGTGATGGCGTCCCAACATCTGAGGATTGTGACGACAACGATGCAACTAACACAAATTCTAATGTAAACGATGCCGATTGTGATGGCGTTCCAACATCCGAGGATTGTGATGACAACGATGCAACCAATACGAATAGCAACGTCAATGATGCCGATTGTGATGGCGTTCCAACATCTGAGGATTGTGATGATAACGATGCTACCAATACGAATAGTAACGTAAATGATGCGGATTGTGATGGCGTTCCAACATCAGAAGACTGTGACGATAACGATGCAACTATTGGTCAAAACTGTGATGGAGAGTTAATAGTGATTAAAACAGCTGAGGTTTTTGGCACTAGACTAGGTGATCAAATTACCTACACCATAACTGTTGAGAATACAGGTGATGTAGTCTTAACGGAAATAAGCCTTGTTGATACGTTTTTAGATGCAAATGGAAATATATTAACATTAACTACCGAGCCAACATTTGATAGTGCAGATTTTGGAAGTGCTGAAGGAACTTTATTAGTAGGTGAAATTGCAACTTACACGGCAACATTTATAATAACTCAAGAAGCAATTAATGCAGAAGGAGTAAGTAATAGTGTGGTTGCCACTGGAATAACACCAGATGCAATAATTGTATCTGACACAAGTGATGATGATGATGATTATGATGGTAATACAACCGATGATCCGACAATAACTCAATTAGGGTGTTTGACAATCTATAACGAGTTTTCACCGAACAATGATGGTATAAATGACACATTCATTATTGGTTGTATAGAAGATTACCCAGACAATAAATTAGAAGTATATAATCGTTGGGGAAATATGGTTTATTCAAAACGAGGATATCAAAATAATTGGGATGGAACTTCAAACGGTCGAGTGGCAATTAACGAATCAAAAAAGTTGCCTGTAGGAACTTATTACTATGTATTGGATTTAGGAAATAGTTCTGCCCCAAAAGTTGGATGGTTATACATAAACAGATAATTTTTTTACCCAAATAAAAAACAATAAAAATGATACATAAATCATCAAATATAAAAGGATTAATTATAGCTATAATTACGTTAATGGTTACTTTAAATGGTTTGGCTCAGCAAGATCCTCAATTTACTCAATACATGTATAATACTATGAGTATTAACCCAGCTTATGCAGGGCAAAGGGAGACTTTAAGTATTACTGGCCTTTACAGAACACAATGGGTAGGCATTGATGGGGCTCCAAAAACACAAACCTTAGGAGTTCATTCTCCGTTACGCAATGAAAAAATTGGTTTGGGACTCTCTATTGTAAATGATGCCTTAGGGCCTGTAAATGAAACTTATATAAACGCAAATTTTTCATATACAATACCTTTAAATAGCAATGGGACAAAACTATCATTTGGACTTAAAGGAGGAATTAACTTATTAAATACGGATTGGAGTAAAGGAAGTTACCAAAATCCAGATCGTGTATATAGTGAAAACGTAAGTTTGCTTTCACCAACTATTGGAGCTGGTTTATACCTACATTCTAGAAAATGGTATCTAGGGTTTTCTGTGCCAAACTTTATTAAGACAGAACATTATGATGATTTTCAAGAATCACTAGCTGCAGAACGTTTACACTTCTATTTAATTGGTGGTTATGTATTTGATTTAAGTGAAACAATAAAGCTTAAACCTGCTTTCTTAGTTAAAGCAGTCTCAGGTGCTCCACTAATTGCAGATGTGTCAGCAAATTTTCTTTTCAATGACAAACTAACCTTAGGATTAGCTTGGCGATGGGATGATTCATTTAGTGCATTGGCAGGTTTTCAAGTAAATAAAGGCTTGTATATTGGTTATGCATACGATTTAACAGCAACAAATTTGAATAATTATAATAGTGGAACACATGAAATCATGCTGCGTTTTGAGTTACAAAAATCAGGTAGATTTATATCCCCAAGATTCTTCTAAAAAATAAATACGATGAAAAATAAACTACTTATAATAGTACTAATTCTTATTACGAATCTGTCATTTGGACAAAATAAAGTGAATAGAAAGGCTGAAAAGGCGTATACAAATTTTTCTTATGTTAAATCAGTACAACAGCTTTTGGAATTGGCAGAAGAAAATAAAGCAACATCTGAAGACCTTCAACATTTAGCAAATTCTTATTATTTTAACGGAGATATGCAAAATGCTTCTAAATGGTACGAAGAACTATTGAGGCAAGATCGAGAAGTAAACTCTGAGAGCTATTTCCGGTATGCATTAAGCTTAAAAGCAATCAATAATTATTCTAAAGCCAATGATATAATGAATTTGTTTTGCGAATTAAGCCCAACAGACTCAAGAAGTATATTGTTTAAAGAGAACATTAATTATCTCTCTGATATAGAAAGTCTATCAGATAATTTTGAGCTAATAAACTTAGATGTTAATACATCATTATCTGATTTTGGAGTGTCAGTTTATAAAGGCAACTTAATTTTTGCATCTTCAAAAGATTTAGATGGAAAACTATACTCATGGAATGAGCAACCATTTTTAGATGTTTTTCAATTAAATGAGGATGGTAGTGTCGATAAGCTTATTGGAGAGGTTAACACAAAATATCATGAATCTTCAACAACTTTTAGTAAAGATGGTGAGACTATGTATTTTACAAGGAATAATTTCTTTGAAGGAAAACTAAAAAAAGACACTACTAGTACCTATAAGTTAAAAATATTCAAAGCTAAACTAGTTGATGGGCAATGGACAAGTATAGAGTCTTTGCCATTTAACAATGATAAATATAATGTAGCCCACCCTACTTTAAATCAGGATGAAACAAAATTATATTTTGCGTCAGATATGCCAGGTACTTTAGGGGCTTCAGATATTTTTATGGTTAAAATACATGAAGATGGAAGTTTTGGTGAACCGGTAAATTTAGGATCTAAAATTAATACAGAAGCAAGAGAAAATTTTCCATACATCAGTAATAATGGTACACTTTATTTTTCATCTGAAGGAAGAATAGGTTTAGGCGGTTTAGATGTATACAAATATGAAAATATTGAATCAATTAAAACGTCTAATAATACAGCAACAAATTTAGGGAAACCTATAAATAGTAAAAAAGATGACTTTGCTTTTATTTTTGATGAAGTAACAAGGCAAGGTTATATTTCTTCAAATAGAGAAGGAGGGAAAGGAGATGATGATATATATTCATTCGAAAAACCTTTATGTAACCAATTAATTTCTGGAACAGTTTTAAATGCTATAACTAATGAAATAATTTTGGAGGCTGATGTTACTTTATATGATGAAAATAATTCTATCATAAGAACTTTTAAATCTGATTCTAAAGGGATGTTTAGTGATGAATTATCTTGTGAAGCGGCAGTAATTAAAGTAATTGCTGAAAAGGAAGGATACAATCAAGGATTGACAAATTTTGAAATTAAATCAAACTCAAGTGAAGACCTTACGCTTAAATTGAGTTTAGAGCCAAAACCGAAAGCTGCAGCTTTAGGAACTGATTTATTTAAATTATTAAATTTAAATCCTATTTATTTCGACTATGATAAGTCATTTATAAGGTCTGATGCGGAAATAGAATTAGCAAAAATAATCAATTATATGAAAGAATTTCCTTCGGTAAAGGTAGATGTGCGTTCGCATACAGACTCACGAGGTAATGATTCTTATAATTTAGCTCTATCCAATAGAAGGAATAAATCAACAAAGGAGTATCTTATTAATATTGGAGGTATCTCTGAAGATAGATTGTCTGGAAAAGGTTATGGAGAGACCCAACTTACTAATAAATGCTCGAATGGAGTAAAATGTAGCAAAGAGGAACACCAGGCAAACCGAAGAAGTGAATTTATAATTACAGAAAACTAAAAAAATGAAAAAAATTCTAATCGTATTAGCTGTTTTAGCATTAACAGCTTGTAAAAATGAAAAATCAAAGCTTACTAAAATAAGCAAAACCTTAAATAAGTCGGAGGTTAATAACTATCCAAATATAACTTTTGAAGAAACAGAACATGATTTTGGATTTATTCAACAAGGTGACCAGGTGTCTACTGTTTTTAAATTTAAAAATACTGGTACAGAATCGTTAGTTATATCGTCTATAGAAGCGAAATGTGGTTGCACCGTTCCAAACGATTGGCCAAAAGAAGCTATTCTACCAGGAGAACATGGACAATTTGAGGTGCAGTTTAACTCCACGAATAAGAATGGTAGAATCAAGCAACCAATAACTATTACCTCTAATAGCAAAGCTGTTCAAGATGTTGTAACAATTACTGCAACTGTTAATTAAGATTTAAAATAAGGGAACTTCTTAATTAGATTAAAAAAGCCTTTAGAGTTATTCTAAAGGCTTTTAGTTTGTGGAGTCGGAGAGAATCGAACTCTCGTCCAAACAAGCCACTAAAGAGCTTTCTACACGTTTATTCTGTTCTTGGTTTTTCGATTGTAAGCTGGTTACAGACAACCTACTTACAACTTATCTTCTTTAGTTTCAAAAGTAAATCGAAGCGCTCTACTCTCTATATTAACATTTACGATGCCTCTAATAGAACGCCGTTAATCAAGGCTTTCAGGAGACATTTAGCTTGTACACCTTGTGTACCTAGGCCAATCCTACTATAATTCAGATTAGGCAGCTAAAGCGTAGTTATTCTCGCCGTTTAAAAGTTTGACCTAGCCTTTTACGTGTTTCAAAGTCATTACACGACGTGCTTACCGTTTAATTGATCTCGCTGTCAAAACCAGTCGACCCCAAATAAATTATAATCCTTTTTTTAAAAGGAAAGCGAAGTTACTAAAAAATAGTTGTACAACTTCATAAATCCATGTATTTTCGTGCAAATTCTATACCAAAAACCCATGGTCTCATCGAGATATCACTTCAAGAAAGTTGATATATAATTAACAGAATAATTTATAAGTAATAATTTTTAGCAATGAGTATTAAATTCGCCATCATAAAAGAACGAAAAAACCCACCAGATAGGCGTGTGGTATTTTCACCAGAAAAATTAGCTGAAGCTAGAAAACAATTTCCAGAAGCTACTTTTAAAATAGAATCGAGTGAAATACGCGTATTTCCAGATGAAGCATATAAAGCCTTAGGTTTTGAAGTTACTAATGATGTTAGTGATTGCGATGTTATGTTAGGTGTAAAAGAGGTCCCTATAGATGCGCTTATCCCTAATAAAAAGTATTTCTTTTTTTCGCATACTATTAAAAAACAGCCATACAATAGAAAGCTGCTTCTAGCCATGCTGGAAAAAAATATTGAAATGTACGACCATGAAACTATTGTAAAGAAAAGTAACGCCAGATTAATTGGATTTGGTCGTTATGCTGGTTTAGTTGGAGCTTACAATGGATTTAGAGCTTTAGGCTTGAGAGATAACTTGTTTAACTTACCAAAAGTAGAAACTTTAGCTGATTTAAATGCTGTTAGGGCAGAATTAGATAAAATTACAATTCCTAATATTAAAATAGTTCTAACAGGAACTGGAAAAGTAGCTCAAGGTGCCAAAGAAATTCTAGACCACCTAAAAATAAAAGAGGTTAGCGATGCGCTGTATTTAACGTGTCACTTCTCCGAACCTGTTTATTGTATGGCAGATGTTATGGAATATAATATTCGTAAAGATGGAAAAGTTGGGAGAAAACAAGAGTTTTATAAGGATCCTACAGGATATAAAAGTAATTTTATGCCTTACGCTAAGGTAACGGATTATTTTATAGCTGGTCATTTTTATGGTAATAACGCACCTTACCTATTTACGAGAGAAGATGCAAAACATGCTGATTTTAAAATTAATTTGATTGCAGATATTAGCTGTGATGTGGATGGACCTGTAGCGTCAACATTAAGGGCTTCTACTATAGCAGACCCTTTTTATGGCTATGATGCAAAAACCGAAAGTGAAGTGGCCTACAATGCTAAAGATGCAATAACAGTTATGGCGGTTGATAATTTACCATGTGAATTGCCTAAAGACGCCAGTGAAGGTTTTGGAGAGATGTTTTTAGAGAATGTTATTCCTGCTTTTTTTAATAAAGATGAACGTGGTATTTTAAAGCGTGCAAAAATTACCGAGAATGGAAAACTAACGGAAAGATTCTCATATCTACAAGGATATGCGGATGGTAAATATTAAAATAGTTAATATGAATAAAACAGCTTTAGTAACGGGAGGCGCCTCTGGATTAGGATATGAACTAGCACTTTTGTTAGCTAAAGATGCACATAATTTAGTTTTAATAGATATTGATGCTGAAAAACTTCAGGAGGCAAAACAACTAATAGAATCTGTTTATTCGGTTACAGTTCAAATTTCAGTAAAGGATTTAAGTCAAGTCAATATTTCTGAAGAAATCATTGAAGAATTGAATGGTTTAGAAATAGATGTATTAATTAACAATGCCGGTTTTGGTTTGTTTGGTACCTTTTGGGAAACCGATTGGAAACGCGAAGAACAAATGTTGCATCTGCATGTAATGACTACCACTCATTTAACCAAATTGATTTTAAAAGGAATGGTTAAAAGAGGGTCTGGAAAAATTTTAAATTTATCCTCTTTAGCTGCTTTTCAGCCAGGACCATTAATGTCTTTATACTATGCTACAAAAGGATATATTCTTTCTTTCTCTGAAGCCATAGCATGCGAGTTAAAAGGAACTGGAGTTACAGTAACAGCTTTGTGTCCTGGGCCTACAAAAACTTCGTTTCAGCAAGTGGTTTCAAACAATACATCTGAAAATAAAATTACTTTTAATATGGCTAGTTCTAAAGAAGTAGCTGCTTACGGCTATAAATCTATGAATAAAGGTAAGGTCTATGCTATACCGGGTAGATTTAATAAACTTTTAGCAACTTTACCTCGTATCATGCCCAGAAATACTGCTGCTTTAATTGTTAAAAGAATTCAAGAGAAGAATCGTGAGGATTAATTCGACTTGTTATGAAACCAGCCGAAGAATACATACTAAAGCAAGTTGAGCCTTTCCGCTCTATATTGATGCATTTGCAGGTGGTTATTGAGCGCACTTTACCACAAGTCGAGTTAAAATATAAATGGAGGTTGCCTTGTTTTTATATAGGAAAGCGGCCAATTTGTTATTTAAATAAAAGTAAAGATTATGTAGATGTTGGTTTCTGGCATTCGGCTCATCTTTCAAAAAAGTTTGATGCTCATCTGGTAGGTGAAAGCCGAAAAATTGTAAAATCACTTCGATATAAGACTCTAGAAGATATCAAGGATGATATCTTAGTTTCTATTTTAAAGGAAGTAGAGCTGCATAAAGATAAATCGTTTTGGAATAAATAAAATTATAGAGAATTCACCACTTTTCTAATAGTAATTAAATTGGTCAATAATTTTTCCAAATTATCTAAATGAAGCATATTTGCGCCATCACTTTTTGCATTTGCAGGATCGAAATGTGTTTCTATAAATAAGCCATCGACATTATTTACAATTCCAGCTCTAGCAATAGTTTCAATCATATCTGGGCGTCCACCAGTTACACCTACAGTCTGGTTTGGTTGCTGTAAAGAATGCGTCACGTCTAAAACAGTAGGTGCATATTGACGCATGGTTGGAATGCCTCGAAAATCGACAATCATATCTTGATAGCCAAACATGGTGCCTCTATCGGTTATCCAAACTTTTTCGTTACCAGCATCTTTTACTTTTTGGACGGCATGTTTCATGGCTTCAGGACTCATAAATTGTCCTTTTTTTAAGTTGACTACTTTGTTTGTTTTTGCAGCAGCTACCACCAAATCTGTTTGACGAACCAAAAAAGCAGGAATTTGTAACACATCTACATATTCGGCAGCCATAGCGGCATCAGATATTTCGTGAATATCGGTAACCGTTGGGACATCGAATGTGTTGGATACTTTTTGAAGAATTTTAAGTGCTTTTTCATCTCCAATACCTGTAAAACTGTCAATTCTGCTTCTGTTAGCTTTTTTAAAACTTCCCTTAAAAATATATGGAATCTCAAGCGTCTCTGTAATTGCAATTACTTTTTCAGCAATACGCAAGGCCATATCTTCACCTTCAATGGCGCAAGGTCCTGCTAAAAGGAAAAAGTTATTAGAACTAGTGTGTTTTATTTTAGGGATCTCGTTAAGATTCATCTGCTTAAAATTTTAAGCCACAAAGATAGTCAATTTAGAATGCTTTTTTCATACTATTTCTAATCATCCAAAGCGACATTAAAAAGTTTGTAAAAACAAATATACCCCCAACAATAACAAAGTTTCTTACTGTTTCAGAAAATGTAATAATATTAAGGGTATCTATTAAGTATGCTAATATCATATAAGACGATAGGCATACAGAAACAATTCCTAATGAAAAATTAAGTTGTTTACTTGGTTTAATAAGTTGCCAAACAAATGGAATAGCTGTCAATAAAATAGGGTAAGCAGTTATGCCTTCATTTTTATTAACGTCTGTAAACCAATAAGCAACTGCTGCTATAAAATAGAAGTAAGGTGTGAATTTTGAGTATTTACTAATCAGTTTCATCTTTTAAAATTTAGGGTTAAACCTGTTTTTATTAAGATGTAAATTGCCTGTTGTGGTTTAATTACTGGTTAGTTTGGCTATTTACTATTAATCATTAATTAAACGAAAGATACAAACAGAAAGTATAATACTTTTTAACTATAACATTTACTTAACATAGTTTGTAAACTGATAATAGTGTTTTATTAGGGGTATTAAAATTTCATTATTGTGAACTCCGTTATATCACAATCGTTACAATACCAAACTTGAATAAAGTATATGTAATTTTCATTATCAATAATATCAGAATTTGATTGGGATAAAGTTGTTTGTGTGAATGTACTAAACATACCGTTTGGTGTGTCGGAGCCATCAATTATGTAGATAGGTAAAATTGAATTTTCGTTATATGCGTATTTGTTAGCTCGATATAGTCCAGCATAAGCAGTATTATGAACGCCATAACTTCCTGAATTGTCATTATCTTTCAATATTGCCTTAATACCAGCAAGAACGGTTCCATCTGGAATCTGAACCCCTCTTCGTAATCGCGTGTAAGTTGAATACTCGTCAATAATCGGTAGTTCAAACCTATTAAATATGTATTCACCTATAATTTCAGATATAACTTTCCCTGTTGCATCAACCTTAAGTGAACCATTATTATTACCTGCATATTGAGGTAGATAAAACTCTCCATTTTTAATCTCTAAAACACTACCTGTTCCAGTCTCAGTGATCCTTAGATTGTCATCAGGAGCATGATAATTTATATTAAATTTAGTATTCGTGCCATCTTTGAGACTAAGATTAAAAGCTGTAGTTGATTCGGTTGCAAAATCTGAAGAGTTGGAATGGGTTGATTCAGTTGCGAAATCTGAAGAGTTGGAATGTAGAGCATAAGGCACAGTCTTAAGTTGTGTCGTGCCTAAATTAACAAAATCAGGGCCACCAGTGTTTATTAGCACCATTAAAAAATGATCATCTGAAGCCCAATCTATGGCATTAAACGTTCCATAAACAGGTGTGCCTTCTCCAATGTTTAAAATAACTAAACCATTAGCATCAGTGTCTGGCATGTGTACTTCTTGATATACATTGGTTTGGGATGCTCCTTTTAATATTACAAACTGTATTAGTATTTCTGCATTAGTAAGGGGGTTGCCATTTTCATCTTTCACAATTGCCTTATAATTTATTCCATTTGTTTGTGATATTAAATTAGTGAAAGTGAATAAAGTTATTAGTAGTATTAATTTAAATTTCATTATTAAAGTTTTTGTTTGTTAGATAAATTTAAGGTAAAAAATTAATATTCAGTCATATAAAGCAGAAATTAATATTCAGTTGCGTTTAAAAAACTTGTTAATTATCACATACAACCTATTAAAATAAAACGTAACTTTGCACGCTCAAAATAAAGCACCTATATGGCTAACATTAAAAACATTGCAATTATTGCCCACGTCGATCATGGTAAAACTACTATGGTTGATAAAATCATGTACCATTGTCAATTATTTCGTGAAAACGAAAATACTGGCGATTTAATTCTAGATAATAACGATCTAGAGAGAGAACGAGGTATTACTATTACTTCTAAAAATGTGTCTGTTATTTATAAAGACACAAAAATTAATATTATTGATACTCCTGGTCACGCCGATTTTGGTGGTGAAGTAGAGAGGGTATTAAACATGGCTGATGGTGTTTTATTGTTAGTTGATGCTTTTGAAGGCCCTATGCCTCAAACACGTTTTGTTTTACAAAAAGCAATTGATTTAGGTTTAAAACCATGTGTGGTTGTAAATAAAGTCGATAAAGAAAACTGTACTCCAGACGATGTCCATGAGGCTGTATTCGATTTGATGTTTGAACTAGGGGCAGAAGAGTGGCAACTAGATTTTCCAACGGTTTATGGTTCTGCCAAAAACAACTGGATGAGTGAAGATTGGAAAAATCCAACAGATAATATTGAACCATTATTAGACATGGTTATCGAACATATTCCTGCTCCAAAAATTGTTAAAGGAAATACACAAATGTTAATTACATCTTTAGATTTTTCGTCTTTTACGGGGCGAATAGCTATTGGACGTTTAACTCGTGGTGAATTAAAAGTAGGTCAAAACATTTCTTTAGTAAAAAGAGATGGTAAGATTGTTAAAAATAAAATTAAAGAACTTCATGTTTTTGAAGGCGTTGGCCGTAAAAAAGTAGAAGAAGTTCAGACAGGTGATATTTGTGCGATTGTTGGCCTTGAAGGTTTTGAAATTGGTGATACTGTTGCGGATTTTGAAAATCCAGAAGGCTTAAAAACCATAGCTATAGACGAACCAACAATGAGTATGTTATTTACAATTAACGATTCTCCTTTCTTTGGGAAAGATGGAAAGTTTGTAACTTCTAGACATATTAAGGATCGTTTAAATAAAGAACTAGAAAAGAATCTGGCATTACGTGTTAATGAAACTGATAGTGCAGATAAATTCATCGTTTTTGGACGTGGTGTATTACACTTATCGGTTTTAATAGAAACGATGCGTCGTGAAGGTTATGAACTTCAAATTGGTCAACCACAAGTAATAATTAAAGAAATAGATGGTGTAAAATGTGAGCCAATTGAAGAGATGACAATAGATTTACCAGAAGAAGTTTCAGGAAAAGCTATTGAAATGGTTTCTACTCGTAAAGGCGAAATGTTAAGTATGGAAGCTAAAGGAGACAGAATGGTTTGTAAGTTTATGGTACCTTCAAGGGGAATTATTGGCTTACGTAACCAGCTTTTAACTGCTACAGCAGGAGAGGCGATTATGGCTCATAGGTTTAAGGAGTATCAACCTTTAAAAGGTGGAATTCCAGAACGTCAAAATGGATCTTTAGTATCTATGGAAAAAGGTCAAGCTATTCCTTATTCTATTGATAAATTACAAGATAGAGGGAAGTTTTTTGTTGATCCAGGTGAAGATATTTACGAAGGACAAGTAATTGGTGAAAACTCTCGTGGAGACGATATGACTGTTAATGTAACCAAAACCAAAAAGTTAAGTAACGTACGTAGTTCTGGAGCAGATGATAAAGCGAAGATTGTACCAGCTATTAAGTTTTCTTTAGAAGAAGCTTTAGAATATATTCAAAAAGATGAATATGTTGAGGTAACACCAAATCACTTGCGTTTACGTAAAATATACTTAACTGAAGTAGAGCGTAAAAGAAACAAGGCTATTTAATTAAATAGTTTAATAATTATATCTAAAGAGGAATTCTATAAACGAATTCCTCTTTTTTTTTAGTTGTAAATACAATTAGATATAACTTTTTTTGAATTTATTAAGCACAACGGGAGGGTGATGTTGCTGGGACTGTTTAGTTAATATTGATTTAATAAACCAATATTATGTGTTAAATAAAGATTAGTCATTAGCGTTCTTTAATCCCAGAATGCTGAAAAACAAACTAAAAAATATTACTTGCATCCCCAGAAGTATTGTAAATACTGCGGGTATAATAATCCTTAAGGTTTCTGACGGATTCAGTTCTCCAAAATCTGAATGTCTCCAAATACTGAATCCATAATAACTTAATATTACCCCAAGAATAAGAAATAGAACGCCGATTACCAAACCAGTTTCTAGGTTTAAATAATTGAATAACTTGTTGTAACGATTGCTCTTAGGAAGCAAGTTGTTTTCTACTGCATAAATTTTTGTCAGCGCATAAAAAACAATAAACTGAAAGCCAATTAGCACCATACTAGAAGAATATAGTAAAGTGTGAATATCTAATTTAACATTATTGATAACAATTGGGTGACTTATAATTATGGCTGAAGTAATAATGCCTAAGAGTATCAGAATGATACCTGGAATAAAAAAAAGCCATTGCGGACTGTATAAAAGTAAAAACCTTAAATGCCTCCAGCCATCCCTCCAGGTGTTAAGATGAGGTGCTCTAGTTCTTCCGTCTGGTTTTAAAGTAGTTGGTACTTCGGTAATGGTTAGATTATTTAGTTTGGATTTTACAATCATTTCTGAGGCAAACTCCATTCCAGTAGTTTTTAAATCCATTTTATAATAAGCTTCTTTACTAAAGCCTCTTAGCCCACAATGAAAATCGCCTATATTAATTTTATAGAACAATCGTCCTAAGAAAGACAAAACAGGATTGCCTAAATATTTATGTAGAAACGGCATGGCTCCTTCTTCAATCCCTCCTTTAAAGCGATTTCCCATTACTAAATCAGTACCAGCCCTAAGCTCTTTTAAAAAGGGTAATAAATTTTCAAAATTATAACTGTCATCGGCATCGGCCATAATAATATAGGTTCCTGAAGCAGCAATTATACCTCCTTTCAGAGCGCTTCCGTAACCCTTTTCTTCAACTGGTACTACTATAGTATCGTGACTTTTTGCTATGTCTTGAGACCCATCTGTGCTACCATTATCTGCTATTATAATTTCACCTGCAACCTGATTGGTTTGTAAAAATCGTTTCGCTTTTGTAATACATATGGCTATAGTCTCGGCCTCATTTAAGCATGGCATAACAATAGATAATTCAGGTTTTTTTTCCATGCTTGATTAACTTTAAAAGAATAATAAATATTAAGAAAAATAAAGAATAATTATAAAATAAATACCTCATAATGGAATGACTCGCTAAAGCAACAATTAAAGCATTTGAAAGGATTAATGACGAAAATAGAAATAAATAGAGAATAAACTTGTTGTTTGAGACGAAGAATCTTATTCCGCTATAAATAAAGACAAGAATCATAAAAAACAATAATAATTCCGATTTAAATCCATGAATTAGATTGTTGTAATACAGTTTTATCCATTTGTTGAAGTTATTTTTTATTAAAACTTTTACAATATTACCACTTGTATCTTCAATACCAACCCTTGCTTCTCTTATAGAATATCCACGATTTAAATAATATTCGGTACCACGATCGTGTACTGTGTAATTGCATATTTTGCCTAAATTGTTGTGAAAATGGTTGTAATAGTCCTTGTACGAATTTCTTTCTTTGCTTGACAATAACCAGTTGTTTTCTTCTATAAAACCATAACAATCCTTAAAAATATTTTTATCGTCTTCGTCTTTTATATATTGAATATCTGACGCATCACTTACATAAAAAGCAGCTCCAGACATACAGATATTAGTAAATGGAGTTGTTACAAAAAGATTGTCTTTTAGTTTGTGGTAGGTTCTATCCATTAAAGTAATAACAACTGGAATAAGAAGTAATAAAATAATGTTTCTAAGATGAGGTCGTTTTAATGCTAATGTTTTTATTTTAATGATATAAATAACTAGTATTATAATTGGCAAGACAATAAATTGGCCTCGAGTTAAAGCTAAAAGAATGAATGTGATTAATAAAAGCCGAAACGATTTTATGTGATAATTTGTAAGAAAATCTGTAGAAAAAGCAATAAATAAAAGATAAAGAGGATAACTTAAACCTTCAGAACAAATGTTATTTGCTATATATAAAGGTCCAAAAAATGGGAAAATTAAAAGTGCCAGAAAAACAAACTCACTGATAATATGTAACTGTAATAGCTTCGAAATTCTTGTTAGCACAACATGAACCGCAAATAGCCCAAATAAAAGTTGAAAGCCCACAGTAAAAACATTGAAATAATCTTGAAAAATAAATGTAAACAATTTTGCAAATAACGAATAACCAGGAGTTCTATAAATTTGTGCATTTAGATAACTTCCTGTATCAGGTGTATATATAGCATCATGAAAAATAAGAATCATGAATGTTAGCACATAAATTATTATAAATAGAAACTGTTTGTTTATTTTTTTTAAATAGTCCAACGTTACTTTTTTTAGCGATTAAATATAAGTAAACCATTCTATTAAAAAAGTAGCTACATTAAAAATGTCTTGCTATTTTTTTTTAAAAATTATATCAAATTATGAAGCTTAAGTAATAGTATTCGCTTATTTTGTAAACGATTTATTTTCTTAAGATAAATAGGTATTAATTTTTTTTGAAAGAAAAGAACTTTAATTTTAGATTTTCATATAGATACTCATGAGCGACTTTAAAGTTGTAACATATTCAGATAAAAATCACAAAATTTGGAATCATTTTGTCCAAACCTCAAAAAATGGAACTTTTTTATGTCATCGTGATTTTATGGAGTACCATCAAGATAGATTTAAAGATCAATCCTTCTTGATTTTTAAAGATAAAAAACTAGTTGCACTTTTCCCTGCAAACATTAAGAATCATATTATTTATTCGCATCAAGGACTTACTTATGGTGGCTTGATAGTTGGTAAGAATGCTACCTTTAAAACTATTATGAAAGTTTTTAAAAGTTTGCTTGAAACTATAGAAAATTTAGGGTTTGAAGAACTAATAATAAAACCAACACCAAGAATATACCATACACATCCAAGCGATGAAGTAGATTACTTGTTATTTAAACTTCAAGCCGAGCTTATAAGAAAAGATTTAACTTTAGTTATAGATACTAAGGATCCAATTAAAATAAGTTCATCTAACAGAAAGAGAGGTTTAAAAAAAGCACATAAAAACAATTTAATTATTAAGGAAGAGTCTGATTTAGATTTGTTTTGGAATCAGATTCTAAAACCAAACCTAAAGGAGAAACATGGTGTAGAACCGGTTCATACTTTGGAAGAAATAAACTATTTAAAATCTAAATTTCCTAATAATATTAGGCAATTTAATGTATATAATGACAATAATATTGTTGCAGGAACTACCATTTTTGAGACTGAGAAAGTGGCTCATGCCCAATACATTTCAGCAAACCATACCAAGCAAGAATTAGGTAGTTTGGACCTGTTGTTTCATCATTTAATTCATGATGTTTATGAGTCTAAGCCCTATTTCGATTTTGGTATATGTAGTGAAAATGGCGGTAAGCAAATAAATTCAGGCTTACAATCTTGGAAAGAATCTTTTGGAGCCAGAAGTATTTCGCATGATGTTTATAGTGTTTTAGCCAAAAACCATGTTAATTTAAACGATATTTTAATATGATAAAGTTTTTAGACTTAAATAAAATCAACAAAAGATTTGAACCTGAATTTAATAATAAATTTAAACAATTTTTAGACTCAGGACATTATATTTTAGGTAAAGAAGTAGCAACTTTCGAAACTAATTTTGCTAAGTATTGTGGTTCAAAATATAGTATAGGAACTAGTAATGGTTTGGATGCTTTAAGCTTAATATTTAAAGCCTATATAGAACTAGGAATTTTAAAAACTGGAGATCATGTGTTAATTCCGGCAAATACTTTTTTTGCAAGTGCCTTGGCCGTTATAAATTCCGGATTGATTCCTGTTTTTGTTGAGCCAGAAATTAACACCTTTAATATGTCGGTACAGGAAATTGAAAAGCAATTAACACCGAAGGTTAAAGCTATAATGGTTGTGCATTTATATGGACAATTAGTTAATATGGAAGCTATTAATGTTCTTGCAGAAAAAAATAATTTAATCATTATTGAGGACGCAGCTCAAGCACATGGAGCAGAGAACAAAGCTGGTAAAAAAGCGGGAAATTTAGGTCATGTCGCTGCTTTTAGTTTTTATCCTAGCAAGAATTTGGGGGCTTTGGGAGATGGAGGAGCAGTCACTACTAACGATCCTGTTTTAGCAAAAACCATCAAAAAACTTCACAATTATGGCGCTGATAAAAAGTATGAATATAGTCTAGTGGGTTTTAACAACAGATTAGACGAAATACAAGCCATGTTTTTAAATATTAAATTAAATGCGTTAGATGATGATAATTTTAAACGACAAGAAATTGCAAAACGGTATCTAACTGAAATATCCTCAAATAAGATAGAACTTCCATTTTATGATGGCTCTAAAAACCATGTGTTTCATGTATTTGTAGTAAGAGTAAGAGAACGAGAAAATTTTGTCTCTTATTTAAAAAAACATGATATTGAAACTTTAATTCATTACCCAATTCCACCTCACAAACAAAAGGCTTTAGTTCATTTTAATAATTTAAGTTTGCCCATTACCGAAAATATTCATAAAACGGTTGTTAGTCTTCCAATTAGTCCAGTAATGACAGACAAGGATGTTGCCCAAATTATAGAAATAATAAATTATTATTAATTGAAAAAATTAATTAAATACATAAACAATAACGTTTTAATTAAAGTTGCTTCGTTAAATTCTGTGTCGCTTTTAACCAGAATTGTCGGAGGACTTTTAACCTCGAATGCTATTGCTCATTTTATTGGAGCAGAAGGTATGGCACTTATCGGGAATTTAAGAAATTTTGTGTATTCCATTCAGTCTTTGGCTACTTTAGGTTTGTATAATGGTGTTGTTAAATATATTGCGGAATTTAAAAGTAATACTGTTGAGTTAAGCAAAACCATTTCTTCTACTTTTTATTTAGGTTTTATTTCAACTGTTGTCGTATCATTTTTGTGTTATTTTAATGCTGAATTTATTAATGATATTATTTTTCCCAAGTACAATGACTACGCTTATGTTATTGAAGTGTTAGCCATTGCTTTACCATTTTACACTTTGAATATGTTTACATTTTCAATAATGAATGGCTTTTCAAAGTTTAAAATTCTGATTATAATTAATATTATTGGTCAGATTCTAGGTGTGTCAGTTACCTTGTTATTAATTTATAAAAACCGGATTGATGGTGCTTTAATTTCTGTTGTTATTTCAGAGTCTTTAATCTTTCTAATCACCTTAGTTGGAATTGTTAATCAACGTAGTTTAATACCTTTAATAAAGATAAGTAACGTCAGATTTATAAACATAAAAAAATTGAGTTCTTATTCTGTTATGGCCTTATTTTCGGCTATGGTTATTCCTATGGTCGCCATTGGAATACGAAATTATATAAGTGATAACATTGGTTTGCGCGAAGCAGGATTCTGGGAAGCCATGACCCGTATTTCTAAGTATTATTTGATGTTTGTAAGTTCTTTGTTGACACTTTATATTTTGCCTCGTCTATCAGAAATTAACAATCCAAAGGAGTTTAGAAACGAAGTTTTTAATTTTTATAAAACCATTATTCCAATTTTTGCGGGCGGGTTGTTGGTTATTTACTTATTGAGGAGCTATATCATTACAATTGTTTTTTCTAGCGAATTTAAACCTGTAGAAGAATTGTTTTTATGGCAACTATTAGGGGATTTCGTGAAAGTGTTATCCATTGTAATTGCCTATCAATTTTTAGCTAAGCGCATGTTCTGGCACTATATAATTACTGAAGCTTTTTCGGTGCTAATTCTTTATGTGTCTAGTGTTTTGTTTGTAGATATGTATGGCGTAAAAGGTGCAACCATCGCACATTTTGTTACATATGTTTTATATTACTGTGTGATTTTACTTATTTTTAGTTCGTCACTTTTTGGAGTTATTCCAGATGAAAAAGATTTAACTATTAATGATTAGCATGTGCATCCCCAAATCTTCAGATATTTTTCAGCAATTAGAATATAATGGTGCTCTTTTTCTATAAAATCTCTTGCGTTTTTTGAAATGTCTTTAATTAACGCGGGGTTTTCAATGAGCCATTCTAATTTTTCAACTATATATTTAACATCTGGTAAGGCATTTATAGCAACAGTATTTTCGGCTAAATTATAATAATTTAGCCATTCTTTCTCAGCACCTGTAAAAACGACCTTTCCTTTTGCCATTGCCTCTAAAGCATTATAGCCTTGATCGAAACTGTAGAGCTGATCTAAAACTATATGAGCTTGATTGTACACTTCAATGTACTGATTGTAGGGAAGATTATAAGTTGTATGAATTTCTACCTTATTGCCATATTTTTTTTGAATAACCTCTAAAGCTTCTATAAAAAAATGAGAACCTTTTTTTATTTGAGACAAGGTGTTTATCCCATGAAAGATGTGAATTTTATCAGTTACATTAATTGGTTCAAAAGGTATTTTGTCTGTATTTATTGGGTTTGGGATTAATCCTAAATAAGCACTGTTACCTATTAAGGGAATATGATAATCCATATCTGAAGCAATCACACCACAACTATGTTTATAAATAAACTCATGAAGTTTTTTATAAGCTGGACTTATATATTTTAAACAATAATCGAATTGTTTTTTAAGGGCTTTGTTGTTTAAATAAGGCGACAATACAGAATAAGCTTCTTTTTCTTTTAAATAATGACTAATATTTATAAAATCGTCACCACAAGACAGTAAAAATAATTTCTTATTTTGAGTGAATAATTTCTTCAATAAGGGGATTTGTAATTTTGGATGAATAGAAAGTGCATCCTCATTTATAAGTTGAACCACATCAAAGTGATGTAACTTTTTTAAGGCTTTTCTAAATTTATAAGCAACTTCTAAATCAGCTATATCAAAGTTAGTTAGCTTATGGATGGCTTTTCTAATAAAAAGTAAAATAGGCTTGTTGCAAGTTTTAATTGAAAGATCGATGTCAGAAGGAAACTGTTTAAAAAGGTCACCATTTCCAACTAAAACAACGTCGTGTCCTAGTTTTTGTAATCCTTCCTTTAGGGAATTATGTAATCGACTAAATTCTCCAATTAAAAGTATTTGCATGCTTATTTTGATACCTTTGTTGTCCAAAGATACTCGTTTCAATGAACATTTCAGAAAAAACAAAAATTCCTTTAGAAATTCTTGTGGCTACAACCAATAGAAACTCATTGGATTTTATTAATAACATGTTTAAAAACAATGTTTTGGAAAATTATCAGGTGTTGATAATAAATCAGACCAGTGAAAATATGTTACTAGAATCTGATAAACCAAACATTCGTGTTATTAATTCTTTTGAAACAGGTTTGAGCCGAAGTAGAAACTTGGCCATACAACATGCCATTGGAGATATATGTTTGCTGTCAGATGATGATGTAATCTATCTGAAAAATTTTGAAAAACAGATCCTTAAGAGTTATAAGGAATTGCCTGGTGCAGGTGTTATTACCTTTAAAACTTTAACACCCAATAATAAGCCTTATAGTAAATATCCAGAAAAAATAATTGGATTAGAGAGTTTCTATAGAAAAGTGCTTTCTATTGAAATTTCTTTTAAAAAAGAAATTATCATTGAGAATAAGTTGTTTTTTGATGAGAATTTTGGTTTGGGAAGTGTTTTTCAGGATTGCGAAAACAGATTATTTTTAGAGGAAGTTTTAAAAAATAAACAGATAAATGCGTATTTTTCACCTGAATTTATTGTTGTGCACGAACCATTAAGTTCAAGTGACGATGTGACTTCAGATAGATATATGTTTGCAAGAAGTGCCTTGTTTTATAAATATCATGGTGTTTTGGGATGGATTTATGTATGCAAGCTTATTTTTTCGTTAGTTAATAGGAAATATATCAAGCTAAATAATGTGCCACATAAATTAAAGGTGGCAAAACAAAGTATTAATACCTACAAAAGCATGGTACATGGAGAGTAAAAAATCAATGATAGCTCAATTAGAATTAATTGAAATTCCTAAAATTGAAGATAAAAAGGGTAGAGGTAACCTATCTGTCATAGAAAAAGATTGTATCCCTTTTTCTGTTAAACGAGTGTATTATTTGTACGATGTGCCTAGTGATGCCTATCGAGGTGGTCATGCACATAAAAACCTATATCAGTTTTTAATCGCTTTAAGTGGTAGTTTTGATGTGGTTCTAGACGATGGAAAAGAAAAAACAACTATTACATTAAATAAGCCTAATAAAGGTTTGTTAATACCTAAAGGCATATGGCGTGAATTGGAAAATTTTTCTTCAGGTTCTGTTTGTTTGGTTTTGGCATCTGAAGAGTTTGACGAAGCAGACTACATAAGAAGTTATAAGAAATTTCTAAGTTTTAAAAGCTAAAAATAGTTCTTTTTAAAGCTTATTAAATTGTAGCTATTAATAATCAGTTTGGTTATAAATAATGGAGAATTAAGAAGTAGTTTTTGTTTAAAATTTAGCTTTTTAATGTCTATTTCATTTTTTAGCTTCTGAAAATTAAAGGTATCACCTACTAGCTTATATTTAATGGCTGAAGAAAATTTGTTTTTATTTATATAGTATTTAAAATAATCAGACTGGTTAGAATTGTTGTCATAATTTGAAAAATTAATCGATGTAAACTTTTTTCTATTAGACTTAGTTAATCCATCATCTACAACTAAATGAGTTGCTAATGGTGTATTTAAAAATACTACTTGATATTTTAATCCAACCCTTATCCAATATTCTGTGTCTTCACCAGTATTTAGATTTTCATTAAACTCACCAACTTTTTCTATGGCTTTTTTACTTAAAACAGAACTAGAGCAATGTAAAATAGAATGGTCTATACTAAATTTAAAATAGTTAAGTATTTGTACTTGATTTGGACTTAAATCTAAATTTTTATAGGAAGCAAAATAGCTGTTTTTATTTGTTTTTATTTTTAAAGCAGTAGCAAAAATATGTTCTTTTGGATAATTTCGAATTAACCTATTTATATGTTCAAGAAAATTGTGTTCCCAAAAATCATCTGCATCTAAAAAAGCCACATAATCAGCTTGTGCTTTTTTTATACCATAATTCCTAGCTGTAGATACGCCAGAATTTTTAATAGAATACACTTTTATTCTTTCATCTATAATAGTATCTACTATATCTAAACTGTTATCTGTTGAGCCATCATTAATCACAATAACTTCAAAATTTGAACAGCTTTGGTCAAGAACACTGTCTAAAGAATTTTTAATGTGCTTTTCTTTATTGTATAAAGGGATTATTATGGAGAAAAATGGTTTCATACTAATTATGTATCCTACAAAAATAACCTAATCTATATAAATCGAATAATAATAAATTCGGATTCTCTTGTGTTAGATTCGTCTTTATTTTTAAATCAAACATTAGCATAACCTTTCCAAAGAGATGCTGTAAATAAAACAATTTTAAAAATCCATAAGCTTTTAATAAGCTAATGTCGTTGTTGGTTACTTGTTTAGATTCATGTAAGTTTTTTAAAGTAAGCATGGCACCTTCTGTTTTTTTTAAAAACTCAGAATTTTCATCTAAACCAAAATGGTAGACTTCATTGTTTATATGCCAAATTTTAATTTGCCTTTTTTTTAACAAGGCTCCTAATAAATAATCCATCCCATAACTATTGTCGGTGTTATTTTTTATCAGTTCTTGATAAATAGACTTTTTTATTAGAACATTGGCCGAAATAATCACCTTATAAGGATTTTGATTTCTAATGGCAGCATCAACTTCTTCTCGTTGTTTTCCAAAAGTAAAACGCAAAGTTTTGTTTTTAGCATAAGAAGCTTCTTGATAAGCAAAACCACCAAAAATAGCCTCGTGATTACCTTTAATTTCTTTAAGATATTTGCTTAAAAAATTTGAATTTTTTGGTAATACATCTGCATCTATAAATAACAACCAGTTGTATTGTGCTTGTTTTGCTAGAAATAGTCTGCTTGCCGTTCTACCAATATTTTTTTTGGCTTCAATAAATTTACAATTTGATAAGTTATTAATTTTCTGATTTTCAATGTTTAAATCTGAAAAAGAACCATCATCTACACAAATAAGTTCAAAAGCTATATTTGTCTTTAGCGCTTGCCTCTCAAGCTCTACAGCTAAAGGAAAAGCATTGTAATGATATGTTGGAATTAAAATGGATAACATGAATGTTGTTCAATTGTTCAAATCTAATCAATATTGACACAAATTTCATAAAATTAAATCATTAGTTGAACTTGTGTTACTGTTGCATTTTTAATTAATAGCTATTAAATGAATGTGCCTTCCATAAATCAAAAAGCATATATTTACATCTAATTGCTTATTCGTTTTTATAACTAAAAACAGATTATTAGATTTACAATCAACTTCTAACTACAACCAATGCTATTTAATACTATAGATTTTGCCATTTTTATGCCAATTGTCTTTTTGTTGTATTGGTTTGTTTTCAAAAAGAATATCAAAGTCCAAAACCTATTTTTACTTTTTGTTAGTTATTTCTTCTATGCTTGTTGGGATTGGCGATTTTTAGGACTAATTTTCTTAAGTTCTTTGGTAGATTATTTAGTTGGACTTTCATTAGCCAAAACGGAACAAAAATTAAAACGAAAAGTTCTTTTAGTAATGAGTCTTGTCGCAAATCTAGGAGTGCTTGGCTTTTTTAAATATTATAACTTTTTTTTAGAGTCTTTTCAAGACGTATTTTTACTCTTTGGAAGATCTTTAGAGTCCAGTTCTTTAAATATTTTATTACCAGTTGGGATAAGCTTCTACACTTTTCAAACCTTAAGTTATACTATAGATGTCTATAGAAAACGAATGGAACCAACTAATAACATCTTATCCTTTTTTGCTTTTGTTAGTTTCTTTCCACAATTAGTGGCTGGACCAATAGAAAGAGCTTCAAATTTGTTGCCGCAATTTGAAAGGAAAAGACTATTTGATTATGCTAAAAGTATAGACGGTTTACGATTAATTTTACTTGGACTTTTCAAAAAAATGGTTATTGCCGATAACTGTGCAATAGCTGTAAATGAAATTTTTACGCATCATGCCGAATATAATGGTAGTACTTTGTTTTTTGGTGCTTTCTTTTTTGCTTTTCAAATTTATGGCGATTTTTCTGGTTATTCAGATATCGCTATTGGCTCCGCTAGATTGCTTGGTTTTGATTTAATGCAGAATTTTAATTCGCCTTATTTGTCAAGAAACTTAGGAGAATTTTGGCGACGATGGCATATCTCATTGAGTACTTGGTTTCGTGACTATGTGTATATTCCCCTTGGAGGTAACCAAGTGTCCAAAGCGAAATGGATACGCAATATTTTTGTGGTTTTTCTTTTAAGTGGTTTTTGGCACGGTGCCAATTGGACCTTTATTATTTGGGGATTTATCCATGCACTATTTTTCTTGCCTCTTATTTTTCAAAAACCTCACAAAAATAATAAGGATATAGCAGATAAAGGCAAATTGCTTCCAAGTGTTAAAACCATTTTTCAAATAGGAAGTACTTTTTTAATAGTTCTTGTGGCTTGGGTGTTTTTTAGAGCAGATAATGTCTCTCATGCTTTTATGTATCTGGGAAGTATGTTTTCTAAATCCTTGTTTTCTTTTCCAACAGTTTCAAGAGGTTTGGTTTTATTTTTAATTGTTTATATGGTTTTCGAATGGCTTCAAAGAGATAAAAAACACATATTAGAAATTGATTTTATAAAATCTAAACCTTTAAGAATAGGTGTATATTATTGCTTGGTGTTTATTATATTTTATTTTGCCGGCGATACACAACCGTTTATATATTTTCAGTTTTAATGAAGAAATTACTAACACATATCTGTCTTTTTTTAATTCCAATTTTTGTGGTTTGGACTTTAGCTGAAGTATTTTACAGAACCGTTCCAAATAACTATACGTTTAAGCATGAGCAGATTTCGAATTTTAATGATGATGCCGAGGTACTTATATTGGGAGATTCGCATACTTTTTATGGAATCAACCCAGAATGGCTTTCTTTAAATGCTTATAATTTGTCTAATGTAAGTCAGACTATTTATTTCGATAAATTGTTGATTGAAAAACATATCAATCATTTGCCTAAATTAAAACATCTTATTTTGTCTGTAGAATATACCACATTAAGTCAGGCAGATAATACACAGGAGGATATTTGGAGAAAATATTTTTACAGTGCTCAAATGGATTTAGAAGTTCCATTAATTTCTTGGTACAATCCCAAAAAGTACAGTCTAGCTTTAGCACGAAAGTTAAACAAAACCTGGCATACATATAAAGATTTTAAAAAAGAAGGCACGTTAATTGGTTGCGATGTTAAGGGGTGGGGAAATACGTATCTTTCAACACTAGATACTTCAGAAATGGAGTATTTAGCTAAAGTGGTAGCAAAAAAACACGAAGATAGCTCTATGGATTTCAGGTTGAATACTGAAAGAATTCAAAGCATAATTGATTTGTGTAAAGAAAGAGATATTGAGGTCCTTTTAGTAAATATGCCAGTTTCCCAAAATTATTTAAATTATTTAAATCCTGAAAAACTACAAAAAATTCAAGCTACTTGCGAAGCAATAATCAAAAATAATCCCAACGTGAGAGGTTTAAACTTTCTAAGAAACTCTTATTTTAAGTTAAACGACTTTCAAGATGCTGATCATTTAAATGCCCAAGGTGCTAAAAAATGTACTTTATTAATTGATGAGTTTTTAAGATAAAAACTAAGTAGTTGTTTTATTGCGTTGCACCACTTCAAAAACTTGGTTTTCGTCGCATTTAAGAGTTTTACTAGGGTATTTTAGTAATAAAGCATAATCGTGTGTTGCCATTAAAATGGTATTTCCATTTTTATTAATTTCCTGTAAAACTTCCATAACTTCAATACTAGTTTGAGGATCTAAGTTCCCTGTTGGCTCATCGGCTAGAATGAGTTCAGGATCGTTTAACAACGCTCTAGCAATAGCCACACGTTGTTGTTCTCCACCAGAAAGTTCATGAGGATATTTAAATCCTTTAGTTTTCATATCAACTTTACTTAATACTTCCTCTACACGTGAATTCATGTCGCTTTTATTTTTCCAGCCAGTAGCTTTTAAAACAAATAACAGATTTTCGTTGATAGTTCTATCCGTAAGTAATTTGAAATCTTGAAAAACAACGCCTAATTTTCGCCTTAAAAAAGGAATGTCTTTTTCCTTCAGCGTTCTTAAATTAAAATCTACAATGCAGCCTTCACCTTTAGTTAAAGGTAAATCGCCATAAAGAGTTTTCATAAAACTACTTTTTCCAGTTCCAGTTTTTCCTATTAAATAAACAAATTCGCCTTTGTTTATTTCAATATTAATGTCTGATAGCACCAAGTTTTCACCTTGAAATATAGAAGCATCTTTAAGATAAAGTACGTTTTGCATAGTTGTTTTTTAGGGTCATTATATTTACAATCACAAAGTAAACAATTAAAGGGAAAAAGGGAAAGGAAAATCTAGAATTTGAACCATAAACTACTAAAGCTTGAGCCAAAGCTCCAGAAAGGACAATGGCAACTATCAATAAATCTAAGTCGAACATTTTACCTTTGGATATAAAAAACTGAAGTAATTTTTTTATAGAAAATAAAAGAAAAAATATATTTATTAAAATGAGTAAATAACTTTGTATATAATTCCATAAACCTATACAGGCCTTACTAACATAGATGTCTTGAAATTTTTCAACATTCCATAAAATAGATGTGGTAAACCAAAAATCATTAAAAGACACTAAGACTTGTTTCGCGTATAAAATTGGATGAGATTTTATTAATTCCTTAGAAATGTTTCCAAGCTCATTTATGAGTTCCTGTCTGCTTAATCCCGTTTTCTCAATGAGTTCATCATGAGCATACCAGGCAGTCATAGGATATTCTTTTTCTGGTAAATTTTTTTCTATATAATTTCTGTGCTTTACAAAAACATCCCTTATTAATTGGTGTTTATCTGCTGCTTTATCAAAAAAAGGTGTAGCTACCTGGGCTAGATTTATTCCTATGTAATAAGAACTAGTAAATTGACCGATATTTTTTTCGTTTAAGGAACACCAGGCGTAAAAGGTAAGTAGAGGCAAAAAAGAAATAATAATAGTGTTTAGCAGTACTGTTTTTATTTTTTTGTTAAAATTTTTCACCATATAAAAAAGTGAAAAACCAATAGGAACATAAATAAACATGGGCCTTACAAGATATAAGCAACTTAAAATAACAGATAAAATAAGATAGTGCTTTAAAGGTTTTTGAGCTTCTAAAAGTCTGAATTTTTGTATATACCAGAACGACAACAATAGAAAAAATAAGGTGAGGGTTTCTGTTAAAATGGCAAATTCATAAAACACAACATGTAAAAAAGAGGTTGTAATAATACCTATCCAGAAAGCTGTGAGTACATTTTGTGTTTTTGTTTTACTAAAATCAAAAATCAAAATTAAACTTAAAAGACCTAATAGGTTTTGAATAAAGGCAGTTAAATAAATGTTGCCTCCAACCAATGCTATTAAAAACGGAAGCCCTGGAGTTCGTTCTCCTGTGTAGTTTACTAAACTAAAGTTTAAAAGATAATCTGCTAGATTGGTATAGTCTTCAGAATCAGGGTAGATAGTTACATCATGATAGAAAATAAATACTAATAATCTTAAAAAGATACCATAACAAAGTAAAATGAAAAGCGGGTATTTTACAAGATATGTATGTATTTTATTTAGCATTTTTATTTTTGGTATTGAAAATATATTTTCAACAAATCTATTGGAATAAATATAAAATCTGTAAAAGTGATTCTGGTGTTTCCGTTGTCGTGCCATTTTTTCAAGGGAACTTCAAGAATGTATTGTTTGCAAAATTGCGAACCTTTTAACTTGTTGATTCTTAAAAGAAGTTCTATATCAAATAGCCATTTACTAACAAAAGGTTGTTTAAAAATATCCTTGGCCAGCGATGTTTTTATTATTTTAGCACCACATTGTGTGTCGTAGATTGGTAATTTCAATATTAAAGTATTAACTATAGTTGCAAGTGCTCTACCTAGAATATGGCGTAAAGGATTTCTTTTTATAGACGTATTTAAAGTTTTAATTCTCGAGCCAAGAATAAATTTTGCAGATTCAGAGGTGAAAGTAGATATACGCAGCATTTCATCTAATGAAGTAGATAAATCGGCATCTAAATACCCTAAATACTTATAATTTTCTGCACTTATACTTAAAACAGCATAGCGAATAGCCTCAGCTTTTCCAACATTTTTTTCAAGATTCATCACAGAAACCGTATTAAAGCGTGTTTGTAACTGGTTTAAAAGGTCAAGAGTATTATCAGAGCTTCCATCGTTTACAAAGCACATATCTAGTTCTTGATGTGTATTCAAAAACTGGTTATACGCTTCGATATTAAATCGCAATCCTTCGTTGTAACAAGGAATAATTACACAGATTTTTTGCATACCATATAATTAGATAAACCTATAGGTTTTAAATGAATTTTTTCTAAAAAAAAGCTTATTCTAAAGTCAAATATAAGTATGTTTTTATAGATGCTGGTTACAAATGTTCCACGATGCCATTCTGCTACAGATGTTTTTTTACTTCTGGGACTTATAATCTTTTCTTTTAGCTTAATTAATGTCCTTGGAATTAACAGAGAGATAAAAAAGTAACCTATAGAAATTATCTCTAAACCAGCTTTATTAGCTACCTGTTTTAAAGTGTTGTTTGTATACCGTCTGTAATGGCCTAATATAACATCATGATGACTAAATAAACTTTGAAAGGCTGGAACAGTCAATATAATTTGAGTTTTTTTAGTAACCTTGTCACTATGTGTAATATCCTTTAAGAAATCCAAATCGTTAGCAACATGTTCCATGACATCCAAAGCTAAAACAAAATCGATGTCAGATTTTAAATGAACTAAAGCTGTCTCTAAAGAATTAAATACCTGAATGTTTATATGGCTAAATTTTTTAGAGTAGTATTGTATATGCTCTTCGGTAAATGCTGTATCTACACAATAAAAGGTGCTAGCAGGTATTTTTTTTAATAGATTTTCTGCAACAAATGTGTCTCCAGATCCTATATCTAAAAATACGGGATTTGTGCGTTTAGACGTATGCTTGTTTATCAATTTATATACAAATTCTAGTCGAGCCTGCTCCCATGGGTGTCTAGTGTATTGTTGGTTTTTGATATGTGCAGAGAATTCGCTTAAATCCATTGGTTGATTAAGAGTTTAATAAAAATGTAAAAGTAAATTAAAAATCATTATTTACAAGTCTGTTTATAATTATAACATAATTCTAACGTTATAAAATTAAGATTGAATTATCTTTGATTTTAATTGAAAAAACGCCTCTATGAGTATCCATAAAATTCTAATTTTTTTTATTGCTTTTAGCTTTAATTTAATTGCTTTTAGTCAGGAGTCTGCCATCTATACCAATCACTTGGCAGATTATCAAAAAGCATTGACTTTATACGATAATCAGCAATATGCTGCTGCTCAAGCCTTATTTGCACAAATTAAAAAAACAGCCGAAACTGATGTATTACAATCGGATTGTGCCTTCTATATAGCCAATTGTGCTATACGTTTAAACCAGCTAAATGCCGACCAATTAATGGAAAGCTTTGTAAAAAATTATCCTACAAGTACCAAACGAAATACGGCTTATGTAGATGTGGCAGAATACTACTTTAAAAACGGAAAATATGCTTATGCTAAAAAATGGTACGATAAGGTTGATGAAAACTCTTTGGCTAGAAACGAACGCGAAAAGTTTAATTTTAATAATGGATATGTTGCTTTCTCAACCAAAAACTTTAAAGATGCGAGAAAATATCTAATGCGTATAGAAAATTCACAGAAATATGGGTCACAAGCCAAATATTATATTGGGTTCATGGCTTATGAAACTGACGACTACAACCAAGCCAATCAGTATTTCGATCAGGTTAGTGACAATGAAAAATACAGAGAAAAATTGTCCTACTATCAAGCAGATTTAAATTTTAAATTAGGGAAATTTGAAGAAGCTATCAAATTGGCAAAAGAACAATTGCCAAATAGCGATAGAAATGAAGTGTCTGAACTTAACAAGATTATAGGTGAAAGTAATTTCAACCTTGAAAAATATGCTGAAGCCATTCCATATTTAACCGAATATAAAGGTAAACAAGGCAAATGGAATAATACAGATTACTACCAATTAGGATATGCATATTACAAAGAAAGTAATTTTGAAGGTGCAATTTCGGAGTTCAATAAAATTGTAGATGGAAAAAATGCTGTAGCTCAAAATGCCTATTATCATTTAGGTGAAAGTTATGTGGAATCAGGTAAAAAACAAGAAGCATTAAATGCATTTAGAAATGCATCTCAAATGGATTTCGACTTAAAAATTCAGGAAGACGCTTGGTTAAATTATGCTAAAATTAGTTATGAGATTGGTAATCCATATCAAGCTACACCACAAGTTTTAACCAGTTATTTAACCAAATACCCAAATACCGCCTATAAAGAGGAAATAGAAACACTTTTAATAGACTCATATATTACTTCAAAAAATTATCAGGAAGCTTTACAATTATTAAAAGGAAAAAATAGCTTTGAAAATAAAGTAGCTTATCAAAAAGTGGCATTTTACAGAGGTTTGGAACTTTATAATGAAGCCAAATACCAAGAAGCTTTAGAGATGTTCTCAAATTCCTTGAAAGAACCAAGAGAAGCTAAATTTACAACCAGGGCTACTTTCTGGAAAGCAGAAACAAACTATGTGCTTACAAATTATGGAGATGCTTTAATTGGGTTTAAGCAATTTCAGCAACAAGCAAATGCTTCTGAAACACCAGAAAATAAAAACATTAATTACAATCTGGCTTACACATATTTTAAGCAGAAAAACTATACTCATGCCATCTTAAATTACAAACAGTTTATCTCAAATCAGAAAGATGACCTCATCCGCTTAAACGATGCGTATTTACGTCTTGGAGATGCACATTTTGTTTCAAGTCAGTATGGCGAGGCAATTCAAGCCTATGATGAAGCCATAAAAATCAATAAAATTGATGCAGATTATGCGTTTTTTCAGCAAGCAATAAGCTATGGTTACGAAGGGAAAGCTTCTAAAAAAATAACCGAATTAGAAGCCTTTCTTCAAAAATATCCTAAATCGACCTTGCGTGATGATGCCATGTTCGAACTAGGGAATTCTTACGTTAAAGCCAACGAAGATGTTAAAGCTTTAAAAATATATTCCAGACTTCAGGCTGATTATAGAATGAGCACCTTTGTGCCAAGATCTATGTTGCGTCAAGGTTTGATTCATTATAATAAAAGTGATAACGAACAAGCCTTAAATACTTTTAAAGAAGTTGCCAAAGATTATCCAGGAACACCAGAAGCCAATCAAGCAGTAGCTACTGCGCGATTAATTTATATCGATTTAGGCCGTGTTAACGATTATGCCACTTGGGTAAGAACCTTAGATTATGTAGAAGTTACGGATGCCGATTTGGATAATACCACATACGAATCTGCCGAAAAGAAATACATTGACAATAAAACCGACGATGCTATCAAGCAATTCAATAGTTATTTAAGTCAGTTTCCAAAAGGGTTACACAGCTTGAAAGCCCATTTTTATCTAGCACAATTGTATGATAAAAAAGAATTAAAGGAAAATGCTGCACCACATTATCAATATGTAGCAGATGCTACTCCAAGTGAATTTACAGAGGAATCTTTATCTAAAGTATCGCAAATTTACCTGGAAAAGAAAGATTGGATTCAATCTATTCCAGTATTAAAACGGTTGGAACAAGAAGCGAGTTTTCCACAAAACGTCATTTTTGCGCAATCCAATTTAATGAAAGCCAACTACCAGTTAAATAAATATGATGAAGCAGTTGATTACGCTGAAAAAGTTCTGAATCAAGGGGTCGTTGATGCAAAAATTAAAAGCGATGCTCATTTAATTATTGCAAGATCTGCTATTAAAACCAAAAACGAGGAGCGCGCAAAAACGGCTTATACTGAAGTTGAAAAAACGGCCACAGGAGAAGCTGCTGCAGAAGCTTTGTATTATAATGCCTATTTTAAAAATAAAGCAGGTAATTATGAAGGTTCCAACGAAACTGTTCAGCGTTTAGCTAAAGATTATTCTAGTTATAAATATTTTAGTGCAAAAGGTTTGGTGCTTATGGCAAAGAATTTTTACCAATTGGATGATGCTTTTCAAGCCACTTATATTCTAGAAAGTGTAATAGATAATTTTAAAGAATTTAACGAAGTGGTGACTCAAGCTCAAGAAGAATTGAGTAAAATTAAAACCGAACAAGCTAAAACCAATGCCTCTATTTTACCTGAGGACCATGAGGATTAATTTAATACTCAGTCTCAATTTTTAGTAATCATAAATCGAAAAATCTTCAATAAACATAAAATCTATGCGAAAGCACATTCATAAAATCATCCTTTTACTTCTTAGCTTGCAAGTAAGTATGGCTTGGGCACAAGAAAGAGGTAACGATACCATTAAAACCGATGTTATTCAAGTAGTAAAACCATATACCCCAACCATCTCAGATGCGTTTAAAGTGAAGGAAACACCTGTTTTAGACGACGATGAAACTACAGCTAAAAAAGAGATTGAGTACAATATTTTCTCATTTCCGGTGGCTTCAACCTTTACACCAGCAAAAGGAAAAGCTGCTGTTATAGATAAAGAGAAACCTGCAAAATTTTACGATAATTACGCCTCGCTTGGTTTTGGAAGTTATACCTCTATTTTAGGCGAAGTCTATCTCAATCACGAATTGAGTAAAACCGATAATATTGGTGGTTATTTAAGTCATCATTCTTCACAAGGAGGTATTGATGATGTGTTGCTAGATGATTATTTTTACGACACCAATTTAAACGTCAATTTCTCTAGAAAAGAAAGAGATTTAAGCTGGAATGTAGAAGGTGGTTTCAAGCATCAGATTTTTAACTGGTATGGTTTGCCACAACCTTATTATGATATAACCTCTCCAGAGTCACAATTAGGTGTTAGTCATACCTTTTATGGAGGAAACCTTGGTGGAGACATTTCGTTTCAGGATTCATATATAAAAAAAGCCCATGTTATGTTTAGACATTTTGGAGATGATTATGGTTCTGGAGAGAATAGATTTTCGGCTGATGTTTCAGGAGATATTCCCATTGCAGATATTAATATTTCAACCAAGGTGATGTTCGATTATCTTGGAGGGTCTTTCGATAGATATTATAATGTAAATGCCGAAAACAAATATGGAAACTTCAATATTGGTTTAGCTCCAACGTATCGATACACTCAAGATGATTTAACCTTAGACTTGGGAGTTTCTCTATTTTATTTAAATGATACTCAAGCAAAAGAAAGCAAGTTTTATATCTACCCAAATATCGCAGCCTCCTATCGTTTAGTGGATGAGGTTTTAATAGCCTATGGAGGCATTAAAGGAGGTTTGATTCAAAATACCTACGAGAATTTTGCTAAAGAAAATAAGTTTGTATCTCCAACTTTACTAATCACCCCAACAGATCAGCAATACCATGGTTATGTTGGTTTACGAGGGAAAGTATCTAATAATGTGAGTTATGATATTAAAGGAGCTTATTTTGCTGAAAGTAACAAAGCTTTATATAGACACAACGACATAGTTTTTATTAGTCCAGAAAAAAACTACCAGTTTGGTAATTCTTTCTCTGTGGTTTATGATGATGTGTCAACTTTCAATATCGGAGGTGAGCTAAGTGTTGATGTAAACCGAAATTTTAAATTAGGTTTAAAAGCAGATTTCTTTGCCTATAGCACAGATAATGAAAGTGAAGCTTGGAATTTACCAAGTATTACAGGTTCTTTATTTATGGATTACCAAATTGACGAAAATTGGTTTGCTGGAGCAAGTTTATTTTATGTAGGAGAACGTAAAGACCAAGTGTATGAAACTACCTTTCCAGTAATTTCATTCGGTTCACAAACTCTAGATGGATATTTCGATGCCAATGCGCATGTGGGGTATCATATAAACGATAGACTTTCGGTATTTGCCAAAGCTAATAACATTGCCAACCAGAATTACCAGCGTTGGTTGAATTATCCAGTACAAAGTATACAGATTCTAGCTGGAGCTACTTATAAGTTTGATTTTTAATGATGTTGTCATTCAGAATGCCTGTCTGCCGACAGGCAGGAAGTGAAGAATCTCATAAATAGAATGTCATTGCAAGGAGAGTAACGACGTGGCAATCTCATCAAAAAATTCTAAATCATTTAAAAGCGTTCTCTTAAAACACTTAAAAACACCCCTCATGAGCTACGCTCGCTATTTTCGATAAAAGAATTCTTTCATCTCAATAATCCTCAAGGGGACAACTTAGGAGGTTGCAATCAAATTTGGAAAATTATAAGAAGAAAAAAGCAATATAAAACTAATCCAATAATTCTTTAATTTTTTCTTCTATAGCAAGTAGGACATTAAATAAATCTTTTTTAACCTCTTCATTGGTAAATCTAATGAAAGTAACTCCATAAGCCTCTATTTCTCCTTGACGTTTAGCATCTTCTAAAAAGGAATGATCATGAATGGAGCCGTCAATTTCTATAGCCAATCCAAGCTCATGACAATAAAAATCAACGATATAATTTACCATAGGAACTTGCCTATGAAACTGAACGCCTAAAGCTCTTTTTTTAATGCTTTGCCAAAGAATCACTTCTGCAAGCGTGCTGTTTTTTCTAAGCTCTCTAGCTAGGAATTTAAGTTCAGATCTATATGGAATTATCTTATTTGCCATTATTTAAAACTACTTAAATTTTATAACTTCTTCAAATTAAATAGTATGCGAGTTTTAGAATGTCCCCTTGAGGGGACTTTAGGGGTGTCATTTATTTTTTTTCAGCAAAAACATCAAATTTCATTACATCTATTATTATTATTATTATTATTATTATTATTATTATTATTGCGTAACATTAAACCCCAAATTCATGAAACATTTCTACTTACTATTATTAGCTTTTTTAGTTATTACTTTTTCACAAGCCCAAAATGTATTTATTCCAGATACCGATTTTAAAAATGCATTAGTGAACACTTTGTGTGTGGATAATGATGGTGACGGGATGTATGAGTCTAATGTAGATACTAATAATGATGGCGAAATTCAAGTGTTTGAAGCTGAAGCAGTTTTATCACTTAAAGTTTCTGGACAAAGTATTTTTTCTTTACAAGGGATAGAAAACTTTATTAATTTGCAAGAACTTAGGTGTAATAATAATATGCTCACAAGTTTGAATGTCGGTGGAATAACAAACCTTGAAAGATTATATTGCTATAATAATTATTTAGGAAACTTAAATGTATATGGCTTGAATAACCTTAGAATTCTTGAATGCTATAATAATGAATTAACCACATTAGATGTAACTTCTCTAAGCGATCTTCATACATTAGAATGCTATAATAATGAATTAACCTCTTTAAATGTAAGTGGTTTAACAAATTTATACTATCTATATTGTTCTGATAATGAATTAACTACATTAGAATTGGATGGATTAACAAATCTCTCACAATTGATTTGTTCAAATAATGAATTAACTGAACTAGGTTTAAGTGATTCACAGAATATTCAAGAATTGTGGTGTTTTAATAATTTACTTACTGAATTGGATTTAAGTGGGTTGTATAATCTTGATGATTTAGTTTGTAGTAACAATCAAATAACAACTTTGGATTTGAGTGGATCAATTTTATCTACCAGAATATGGTGTACCAACAATCAATTAACCTCATTGTCTATTAAAAATGGAAGCCAAATTTATGATTCAACCATGTTAGAATTTGGAGGTAATCCAAATTTAGATTATATCTGTGTAGATGATTTTGAATTAAATAATATACAATCTAAAGTAAACTCGTATGGTTATACAAACTGCGTCGTAAATAGCTATTGCAGTTTTGCTCCAGGAGGAGATTTTTACACCATTCAAGGAGAAAATAAGTTAGATGTAGATGCTAATGGCTGTAATACAAACGATCCAATTTTTCCAAATTTAAAATTTAATATTACAGATGGAAGTGTTAGTGGCACTAGTATTTCTAATGAAACTGGAAACTATTCTATTCCAGTGCAAGAGGGTAATCACACCATAACACCAGTTTTAGAGAACCCAACCTATTTTACTATTACTCCTACAAGTCTGGTTGTAGATTTTCCCACAGATGCAAGTCCTTATAACCAAGATTTTTGTTTAGTTCCAAATGGCACATATAACGATTTAGAAATTATCATTTTGCCAATAGATCAAGCTCGACCAGGATTTGATACAGGTTATAAAATAATCTACAAAAATAAAGGGAATACAGAACTTAGTGGTAGTGTTGACTTGGTGTTTCAAGATGAACTTATGGATTTGGTTTTAGCTAATCCTACGGCAGATAATCAAATTCTAAATGAGTTATCATGGAATTTTTCAAACTTGTTACCTTTTGAAAGCCGAGAGATTACATTCACCATGAATTTAAACTCACCTACAGATACTCCACCATTAAATGGAGACGATGTTTTAGTGTTTACGGCAACAGCTAATCCAGTTTCTGGAGACGAGATGCCAGACGATAATGAATTTGTTTTAAATCAAACAGTGGTTAACTCTTTCGATCCAAACGATAAAACCTGTTTAGAAGGCGAGATTATTACTCCAGAACAAGTTGGAAAGTTTGTACATTACATGATTCGTTTTGAAAATACAGGAACTGCTGATGCTGTTAATATTGTAGTAAAAGATGACATTGATTTAGCAAAATATGATGTGACTACATTAATTCCACTAAGCGGAAGTCATGACTTTGTGACTAGAATAAAAGAAGATAATGTGGTAGAATTTATTTTTGAAAACATCAATTTACCATTCGATGATGCCAATAATGATGGTTATGTTTTATTCAAAATAAAAACGTTGCCAAGCTTAGTTCTAGGTGACACATTTTCTAACGATGCCGAAATATACTTTGATTACAATGCACCAATAATTACAAATGATGAATTGACAACAGTTGCTGAAAATTTAAGTATTGAAGAATCAGTATTGCAAACAGCTGTAAAAATCTATCCAAATCCAGTTTCAGATGAGTTAACCATTGAAAGTAAAAGTATTTTAGAAACCATTTCAATTTTTGATGTTAATGGTAGACAATTACAAACATTTGTTATTGGTGGAAGCACAAATAAATCGAAAATAAATATAAGTCATTTATCAAAAGGTGTTTATTTTGTTTCTATTAAAACCGAAGCTGGAATGCAAACTTCAAAAATTATAAAAGAATAAAATCTGTCATTCCGAGAGAATTCGAGGAATCTCAACAATAAATTCTAAATCATTAATAAAAGCGTTCAATTTTGAACGCTTTTATTATTTTTACACATCGTTATATAAAAGAAAATTAATATATACAATATGAAAAAACTTCTATCTATTTTCGTTTTAGTCTCCATTCTTTCTTGTAGTAAAGACAAGGAACACGTAGATTCTATTGTTATAAATGCCAACGCTTATACGGTTAATTCAAATTTTGATAAAGCTGAAGCCTTCGCTATAAAAAACGGTAAGTTTTATAAAATAGGAACATCTAAAGAACTTCAAGAGACTTTTGAAGCAGATACCATTATTGATGCAAAAGGACAAACGGTTTTTCCAGGGTTTATAGATGCACATTGTCATTTTTATGGTTTAGGAACAAATCTTCAGAAAGTAGATTTAAGAGGAACAACGAGTTTTGATGAGGTCATGAAACGTGTGTTGGATTACCAAAATGAAAAGAAAACAGATTTCATTATCGGACGTGGGTGGGATCAAAACGATTGGGAAGACAAAAACTTTCCTAATAAAAAATTACTGGATGCTCTATTTCCAGATACTCCGGTGGCTTTAACCAGAATTGATGGGCATGCTTTGTTGTGTAATCAAGCGGCTTTAGATTTGGCGAAAATCACAAATAAAACTAAAATCGATGGAGGGGAAGTCGTTCTTGAAAATGGTGAGTTAACTGGGGTTTTAATCGATAATCCTATGAGATTGGTATATGATGTTTTTCCTAAACCAGATAGAGAATTTCAAATCAACGCCTTATTAGATGCACAAGACATCTGTACAGAATTGGGTTTAACAACGGTTTCAGATGCTGGATTAGATAGAAACGTTATCGAGTTAATTGATAGTTTGCAGCAAACGGGTGACTTACAAATGCGCGTGTATGCCATGGTAGAAAATTCCAAAGACAATTTGGATTACTATTTACCAAAAGGAAAAATAAAAACAGACAGATTAAATGTACAGTCTGTAAAAGTCTATGCAGATGGGGCTTTAGGGTCTCGTGGTGCGGCTTTAAAAGCACCTTATTCGGATAAGGAGAATCATTTTGGTGCTATGATTATCGGACTTGACGAGTTTGAAAGTCTGGCTAAGAGATTAGAAGCAGCCAGTTTTCAAATGAATACGCATGCTATTGGAGATTCTGCCAATAGCTTTGTTCTAAAAACTTATGATAAAATCTTACAAGCAAAAAAAGACAGACGTTGGAGAGTAGAACATGCACAAATAATTACGGATAACGATTTTGAAATCTTTAAAAACGAAAATATCATTCCATCTGTGCAGCCTACTCACGCTACAAGCGATATGTACTGGGCTGAAGATAGGTTAGGAGCCGAACGTATAAAAGGAGCTTATGCCTTTAAAACCCTACTAAATGCAAGTGGGAAAGTGGCTCTTGGAACCGATTTTCCTATAGAACATGTCAGTCCGATGTTAACTTTTTACGCATCGGTTTCCAGACAAGATGTAGACGGATATCCTGAAGGTGGTTTTAATGTAGAAGATGGTTTATCTAGGGAAGAAACCCTGAAAGGCATGACTATTTGGGCTGCTTATGCTAATTTTGAAGAAGATGAAAAAGGGAGTATCGAAGTTGGAAAGTTTGCGGATTTTATTATTCTTGATCATGATTTAATGATCACAGATTTAAAAAACATTCCAAATACTAAAGTGGAACAGACGTATATAGGTGGCGTGAAACAGTAAGTCTCAGCGTATCTTTGTGTGTCTCTGTGCAACTCTGTGTAATGGTTATTTCGCTGACTTGTATGCCGACAGGTAGGGACGCGCAGAGGTTTACGGAGAAATTATTCTTAATAGAGTCTCGCCAAATAATCAAAATGGTCGCCGTCCATCACTTTTTCGCATTTCAATCCCACACTTTCGCAAGCAAATTCTAAGCTTTCAAAATCTAAATACAACCATTTCATTGGCGCTTCATCTTCATTCTTATAGCTTAAAAAATAATCTAATTCGCCGTAATAATTCGCATTGGTATCAATCCAGAGTCCGCCATCTTCATCTTCGTACATATATTTAATATCTGAAGAATCTATCAGAATCTGGCCTTTCGGATTTAAAAGCGATTTTAAATGTTTTAAATATCTGGCAACTTCAGAAAGTTCTTGAAAAATGCCCGTACCATTCATAAGTAATAAAATAGTATCGAAAGTTTCAGTTACATTTAAAATATCTTTTAGTTCAACCTTTAAAACACCCCGTTTTCTGGCAACTTCAATGGCGCCTTTAGAGATATCAATAGCTTTTACATCAAGCCCTTTTTCTTGTAAATACAAACTGTGACTTCCAGCACCACAACCAACGTCCAACACCTTTCCTTTAGACAGTTTTAAGGCTTTTTGCTCTAGTTTGGGCATTTCTTTAAAGTCTCTAAAAAGATAGGGAAGAGCTAGTTCGTCTTCGTCCGAAATATTGGTAGAAGTTATTATATCTTCTGTGTAGTTATCGTTTTGATAATCTAATAAGGCTTTTCCAAATAGGTCTTTCAAGGGTTTTTGTTTGTGTTATGTTGAACAATACTGAAATAAAAATATATTTTTAATGAAAGTACCTCGAGAAACGAGTCGAAACATCTTTTTTAAATTTTAGATTCTTCGCTTCGCTCTAAATAACAAGTTTCATTACTTTTGTATTATGCAAGAATTTATTAAAATACTTCCTAAACTCGCCAAAGATAAGCATAAGGAAAATAAAACCTTCTTTGCTAAGCTTAAAAAGAAGCCTCCAAAACAATTAGATTATATCATGCAAGAACTGCATGACGAAGAGTTTAAGAAAACAGATTGTTTGGATTGTGCCAACTGCTGTAAAACTACAGGTCCTTTGTTTACAGATAAAGATATTGTAAGAATATCGAAACATTTTAAAATGAAGCAACAGCAATTTATAGATGCTTATTTACGTGTGGATGAAGACAAAGATTTTGTGCTACAGTCTGTGCCTTGTACCTTTCTTGGAGCAGATAATTATTGTTCCATTTATGATGTAAGACCAAAAGCTTGCAGTGAATTCCCACATACCGACCGGAAAAAGTTTCAGCAAATATCCAATTTAACTCTTAAAAACGTCGCCATTTGTCCGGCTGCTTATAATATTGTTGAAGAAATGAAAAAACGAATTAAACTGTAGTTTGAATTCTTAAATTGTAAAATTGAAATTTTAATAATTTTAGTATATTTAGTCAAAATTATTACTCTTGGAAACTATTTTTAATTATTTCGAGACCATTCCAACACTTCATAGAGCATTACTTCTAGCTGGAGGAATTACCTTATTTTGGATCATGGAAGGGGCTTTACCATTGTTTAAATTTTCATATAAAAAATGGAAACACGCTTGGCCCAACTTCTTTTTTACAACCACAACCATTATAATTAATTTTGGTCTGGCATTTTTGTTATTATTCTCAGCAGATTGGGTAGAAGCAAATAACTTCGGAATTATAAACTGGTTACCAGAAATGCCTCTATGGCTTTATGCTGGTTTAGGTGTTTTATTATTAGATTTTTTTGGGGCATATTTAGCACATTATGTCGAGCATAAAGTAAAACCTTTATGGATGATTCATATTGTTCACCATACAGATCATTATGTGGATACAACTACCGGAAATAGACATCATCCATTAGAAAGTGTTATTCGTTTCGCTTTTACTTTATTGGGCGTGTTTATTGTTGGAACTCCAATTGCCGTTGTGTTTATGTATCAATCGCTATCGGTAGTTTTTACGCAACTAACACATGCCAATATAAAAATGCCTAAAAAGCTGGATAAATTAATGAGTTACTTCTTTGTGTCTCCAGACATGCATAAGATCCATCATCATTACGTATTGCCATATACGGATTCTAATTATGGAAATATCTTTTCTATTTGGGACCGGATTTTTGGAACTTATATGGAGTTTGATAGAGAGAAATTAGTTTATGGCGTGGATGTATTTCCAGATGAAATTAAAAATGGTCAAATAAAAGAATTACTAAAACAACCATTTACAAACTACGAAGAATCTACTGTTATTCCAGAAAAGGAAATTCTTAAAAAAATATAACCACAGACAAATTTTAGCGTTTATTATAACGCATTTTGCACATCTAATAATTTTAAGAACTGTTTTTGAAATCACTTTTATTAACTTTTTATTTGGTCGTTTTTACTAGTTCCGTTTTTTCGCAAACTGCTTTTGCTAAAATAGAGAAGAACAGAAATTTAACAGCCAATAGTTTGTTTCACGAACTAAATGCTACTAAAGACAGTTTATTGCTAAAAAGTAATATGAAAATATCTCATGTATATTCGATAAATTCAGAATATAAAAGAGAAATAGATGTGTATTTAAATGATACTAATTTACAGATCCCACTTACTAATTTATCCCAAGGAAAACATGTTATGGTTGTTAATCTAACGCCCAAAAAAATAATCTTTGTTATACATTTTTTTGGTTCTTTTTCTATGGCTTCAATAGATGATTAGAATCATAATTTTACCCGAAATCTTCAACAAAACATAAAACGCTAATCGTTTAAATGCCTAAAATTTAGATGTTTAGTTCTTAAATATACAACTTGTCTAACTTTGTGTGAGACTTGTCGAATATGTAATTTGATTATGGTTTCTATATTCATATTGTTTTATTTTTGATTTGTTCAACAAAGAATTGATTGTAGCAAAAAAAGAATTTGTTAAACAAAATTACATACATCATGAAGACCCTAAATTTCAAAATGTTTATGTTAATAGTTGTAGCGTATTTTAATACATCCTATAGTCAGGATGTTGTTTATTCTGCAATTTTTAAAAATGTAAATAAAACAGCCGAAAGTTTAAATCACTTTATAAATACTTCAGGAGATACACTTTATCTTAAAAGTCAGTTCGATCTTAATAAGATTGAAGTTATTGGAACTTCCGGATTAAAGGAGTATGCTATCAACGATATTACAAAAGAAATTAGAATTCCTTTAAGCGATTTACCTGTAGGCGATTATACCTTTGCTGTTGTTCATACAGAAGGACGAGACGATACATACATTTACAGAAAAACCATAGTTTTTAAGATTTCTAGATTATTACCTATAGATTCTAATTTGATGAAAGGCATAAATCCGCTAAGATCTAATAATGATTTAGCCATTGGAAATATTCCCATTTTGGATTTAAGCGAAAACAAGATTATTAAGGATTTTCCAAAACCTATTGGCTTAGCTAGTAATGATGAGGTACAGTCAATAAGTTTAGATTCTAAAAGTATGACAGCTATATCTGATGCAGAAAATTCCGAATCTTTAGCGTCTATTGAAAATAAAGAAGTTTTAGATGCCAAACATTTAAGAACTAGAAAAATTGATAACATCCTAGAGCGTACTAAACCAGCATATTATAAAGCATATAATCTTACAGATATTCGTTCTGGAAACCATAATATTCAGTCCAGAGCAGATTATAGACGTAACAATTTAAGGCCAAACGGGAAGCCTTACGATTAGTATTTACTTATAAATTAAATATTTAACACTTATTTTTCTATAGTTTTCTAAATCTTTTTGCCAACTAGCTTTAATGTCTTTTTCGCTTAATCCAGCTTCAATTTGCTGTTGTAGTTTGGCTGTACCAGCATGTTTGGTAAAGTTAGCTGTATTAAAAACTTTGCTTTTATCTGTAGCATTCTTATAAGCTTTCATTATCCACTGTAACGATACTTCATTCTGTAAATTGTCGTTTTGTAAATCTTCCCCATAGCAAAGCACATCTTTATGTTTTGGGTTTTTAGCACCAAAATTTTCTTTTGGGGTATAACTAAACGAGAAAACATTATTATTTAAAAAGGGAGCACCGTAGCGTTGAAACTGAAATTCAGTTCCACGTCCAGCATTAATATCAGTCCCTTCAAAAAGTCCGAGACTTGGATATAATTTTATAGCCTGATCATTAGGTAAGTTTGGTGATGGTCTTATAGGAACACTATAAAAAGTGTCATGGGTATAATTCTTAACGGGAATAACAGTAATATTACATTGTGCTTTATTTTCTAACCACTTTTCACCATTTAACATCTTCGCAAATTCACCAATTGTCAATCCATGTACTAAAGGAATAGGGTGCATCCCTAGAAAACTCTTGTTTTCAATTTCTAAGGTTGGCCCATCAATATAGTGTCCGTTGGGGTTGGGTCTGTCTAAAATCAGTAAAGGAATATTGGCCTCTGCGCAAGTTTCCATCATATAATGTAATGTTGAGATATAGGTGTAAAACCGAACGCCAACATCTTGAATATCGAAAATCATGATATCAATATCTTTTACAGCTTCCAGAGACGGCTTTTTATTTTTTCCATAAAGCGAAATTATAGATAAGCCTGTTTTTGTGTCTTTTCCATGTGCTACTAATTCACCAGCATCAGCTTTTCCTCGAAAACCATGTTCTGGCGAATACACTTTTTTAATATCTACATTCAAAGTTATTAAAGAATCTACCAAATGTGTGTTTTTAGTATGATCTGTGTTTTTAAAAATAACACTGGTTTGATTTGCAACAATTCCAACCCGTTTTCCTTTTAATAAGGGAAGATATTTTTCGGTCTGATTGGCTGCAACAATTATATTTTTATCCTTGTGTGGATCTTGAGATTTAGCAATTACATGAGTAGAAGATTGAACTTGGCTTTCGCTTTTGTTTTTAGAAAAGTTTCCACATGAAATGCCTATTAAAACAAATAATAAAACTGTATTTTTGACATGTATAAATTTTAATTGCATCATTTGAAATTCGAATATTTTATAGCAAAACGTATTATTGATAGTAAAGCGTATAAAAGTAGTGTTTCGGCACCAATAATAAAAATTGGTATTGCTGCAATTGCTATAGGAATTGTTGTGATGATGATTGCTATAGCTACTGGAATAGGACTTCAACAAAAAATTCGAGAAAAAGTTGTGGCATTTAATGGCGAAATAACTATTTCTAATTTCGATAGTAATAATTCTCAGGAAAGTGTTAATCCTGTTTCCATGAATCAAGATTTTTATCCAGAATTTAAATCGGTTGAAGGTGTGGAACATATTCAAGCAGTAGCCACTAAATTTGGTATAATTAGAACCGAAACAGATTTTGAAGCTATTATCCTAAAAGGGGTTAGAGCAGATTTTAAATGGAGCTATTTTCAAGACTTTTTAGTAGAAGGAAGACTTCCAGATTATACAAAAGAACGTAACGAAGAAGTGTTAATTTCTGAATATTTAGCAAATAGATTAGGTTTTAAAGTTGGTGATAGTTTCCAAATGTACTTTATGAAAGAAGACACAAACAAATCGCCTTTTATTAGAAAGTTTGATGTGGTTGGAATCTATAATTCAGGCTTTAAAGATTTTGATGAAACCTATGTGCTTGGAGATTTACGTCATTTACAACGTCTTAATAAATGGGAAGACAATCAAGCTGGACATTTCGAGGTTTTTGTAACCGATTATAACAAGCTTAACTTTATTTATAACGAGGTGTATAATAACACCCCGCCTTTGTTAAATGTAACAACGGTTGAACAAAAATTTGGCTCTATTTTCGAATGGATTAAAATTTTTGTTAAAAATATTTATGGCATTATTGGAATCATGATTTTAGTTGCAGGCATCAATATGATAACGGCCTTATTGGTTTTAGTCTTGGAGCGTACACAAATGATAGGGATTCTTAAAGCACTTGGTTCAAACAATTGGGCGATTAGAAAAATATTTTTATACAATGCGTCCTACTTAATTGGTTTAGGATTAATTTGGGGAAATATCATAGGCTTAGGCTTACTGTTTGCTCAAAAATACTTGGGTCTATTTCCATTAAATCCAGATGTGTATTACGTAACTGAAGCTCCTGTGTATATAAGTTTAGGTTATATTTTAGCATTGAATATTGGAACTTTTGTGCTGTGTTTGGTCATGTTATTATTGCCATCTTATATTATAACTAAAATTTCACCAGTTAAAGCCATTCGTTTCGAGTAACATTATATACTAGCTTCATTTTTGCTACTTTAATATAATTTCTATTTACTAAAACTTCATTAAAATTATTCGTTTGTTCATAGCAAAAACTTACATTTGCACCTGAAAATTAACAGAATGAATTACGCAAAGAACATCTTAGATACCATTGGAAATACGCCATTGGTTAAAATGAATAAACTTACTGAAGATTTACCATGTTTGGTATTGGCAAAATACGAAACTTTTAATCCTGGAAACTCTGTAAAAGACAGAATGGCTTTAACCATGATTGAAGATGCTGAAGCAGATGGACGCTTAAAGCCGGGTGGAACTATCATTGAGGGAACTTCTGGAAATACAGGAATGGGCTTAGCCCTAGCTGCTGTTGTTAAAGGTTACAAATGTATTTTTGTTATGGCAGACAAGCAGAGTAAGGAAAAAGTAGATATGCTTAAAGCTGTTGGAGCAGAGGTTATTGTTTGCCCTACAGATGTAGAACCTACAGATCCACGTTCTTATTATTCTGTATCTAAACGTTTGGGAGAAGAAACACCAAACTCTTGGTATGTGAACCAATATGATAATTTAAGCAATACAAAAGCGCATTACAAAAGTACAGGTCCAGAAATTTGGAAACAAACAGAAGGGAAAATTACGCATTTTGTGGTTGGAGTTGGAACAGGAGGAACTATTTCAGGAGTTGGAAAATATCTAAAAGAACAAAACCCGAATGTGAAAGTTTGGGGAATTGACACCTATGGTTCTGTATTTAAAAAATATCATGAAACAGGAATTTTCGATGAAAATGAAATCTATCCTTATGTAACCGAAGGTATTGGAGAAGATATTTTACCAAAGAATGTAGACTTCGATATTATTGATGGATTCACTAAAGTAACCGATAAAGACGCAGCAGTTTATACTCAAAAATTAGCCAAGGAAGAAGGCATGTTTTTAGGGAACTCTGCTGGAGCAGCTATAAAAGGCTTGTTGCAATTAAAAGAGCATTTTACAAAAGACGATGTGGTGGTGGTTCTATTCCACGATCATGGTAGTAGATATGTTGGTAAAATGTTTAATGACGAGTGGATGAAGAAAATGGGTTATATTGACTAACTGTCATTCAGAAGGAGTGAAACGACTGAAGAATCTCAATACAATATAAAAAAAACCTGAGCCATATGCTCAGGTTTTTTTATGTCACTGTAATACTTGTTAAGCAAAAAATATTATTTATTTAATGGTGCACCAACTGGAATAGCGCAATCATGACCTGGTTGTCCATGAGCTGGATTCATACCTTGAGCAGCCTTAACAGGCGATGAGCTTCCTGGATTTACCATAGGAGAAGAACTTCCAGGGTTTACCATGGGTGATGAATTGTTTTTACTGTTTAATGGTGCTCCAACAGGAATAGCACAATCGTGACCCGGTTGTCCGTGAGCTGGATTCATGCCTGTAGCTGCCTTGGCAGGAGTTGGAGTAATAGAACCATTATCAGAATTACTTTCTGGTGTATTATTTACCTGTTTTGCCGGTTCTTCTTTGGTAACAGTCTGATCTGTATCAGTGTTTGATTTCTTAGAATTAGATTGTTCGCATCCGGAAAATAAAAATACACCGAATAATAAAACTGCTAAATATGTCTTCATAGATTTAAGGTTTATGCGCTGTTATAACCAAATTCTAGTTAATAACGGCTGATTGTTTAAAGGTGCGAATATATGAAATTATTAACTTTCTTCCATGTTAACCGATGATTACTATTTTAAACTATTAGCTTTCTGTCTTATTTATTAAACATTAAATGGTAAGCTTTAAATAATTTGATTCTATGACAAGAATATCAATTTTTATGAAGTTTTAAAGCTTTTTCCACTTGAAGATATGTCATGTCTAAAACGTCTATAGAGCTTTTTAAAATTGATAACTCTGTACAAGCAATCAAAACAAGAGTATTTTGGCTATATTTTTTCAGCAATATATTAAAGACTTCTATTTCTGAAGGTGTTTCAGAATTCGAATAGATTTTCGTTCTTAAATTATCAATAAATTCCATGTCTTTTTTTGAAGGTGAAGTTACCTCAATACCTTCCTTGGCTAAGTAATTTGAAATATATGTAGAAGTCATTGTATATTTTGATCCAAAAACAACTACCTGCTTTTTATTGTTTTCCTTTAAATAATTAAGGCTTAAAGCTAGTGGATGAAGAATAGTTAAAGAAATTTTTAGCTTATCTAGAGCTTCATGCAACGTGATATTTGGAATTAAAAGATGACTTATTGGAAGTTTTTCGATCTGTTTAATATACTCTGATAATCTTGGAAGTAGCTTATCGAAATTATCAGGTAAATATGGATTGATTTGATTAAAGTCTGTGTTATAAAGTATAAAAGGAAAGGTGTTATATTCTCTCTGTGTGTTGTTAAACGTCTTGTTTAATGCATCAATATAAAACAAGGTGCTTCTATTGCCCAAGCCTAAAATTCCTAAAGTATTTTTAGTTTTGGGCATGTTTTTAGGTTTTAATTATAATATAATCTGCAAAATAGGCTTTGGAATCTAATAGTTTTGTGACAATTTTTAGCTGACTGTTTTCTAAAATGCTATTTAAAACAGTATCGTTATATTTTCTTGAAATTTCGGTGTGGATCTTTTCTGCCTTCTTAAAATGAAATGTTTTGTTTAAAGCGCCAATAAATACATCTTGATCTTTATTGCTAACAATATAGCTTCTGGCAATGCCTTCTTTTTCTATGTATTCCGGTTGATGTGAAAAGTCTTCTATACTAAAATTAGCATCCAGTTCTTTATTGATTCTGTTTAATAAATTTAAATTGAAAGTTTTGGTAACACCTGTCTTATCATTGTATGCTGGTAAAACAATGTCTTTGGATTTTATTAAATCGACACCCAATAAAATTCTATCGTTTGTATTTAAAGATTTGCTTAAACTTAAAGTGAAATTTTTGGCTCGTTCGTCTTCCATGTTCCCAATATTAGAACCTAGAAACAGAACAACTTTTGGGTGCTTAGAAGTTTTTAAACTGTCAAGAACACTAAAATAATCCCCTTGTTTTTTTGTGACTTTTAAGTCTGGCAATTCATTATTTAAGTTGGCTTCTAAGTTGTTGAGGGCGTTTATGGAAATGTCTATTGGCAGATACTCAAACTTGAAATTTTCTGATAGTAAGACCTTAAGAAGTTCTTTGGTTTTTGTACCATCTCCAGCACCTAATTCTATTAACTCAAAATAGGTGTCAGGTTTTATGCCTAAAGATGAAATGATATTTTTAGTTTGATTTTTAAAAATATCAAATTCAGCTTTTGTTAAATAGTATTCTGGGAGATTCATTATTTTTACAAATAAGGCATCTCCAATTTTATCGTAGAAATATTTTGAAGGTAAGGTTTTTGATAACTTGCTAAGACCTTCATTTATATCATTTTTAAATTTTGTGTTCATAGAGATTATTTAGCTAATCGTATTCCTGAAAATTGCCATTGAGTACTAGGGGAAAAGAAGTTTCTATAGGTGTTTCTACTATGATTTTTAGCTGTTGCTAAAGACGCACCTCGAAGCACCATGAGATTTACCATAAACTTCCCATTGTATTCCCCAACAGCTCCTTTTGCAATTTTAAAATTTGGGTATGGTAGGTAAGCAGAGTTGGTCCACTCCCAAACAGAACCCCAATCCAATTGCCTTGAGGCTATTTCCCATTCAAATTCTGTTGGTAATCTATATCCTGCCCAGAAAGCATAAGCAGCTGCCTCGTAATAAGAAATATGAGTTAAAATGGCTTTAGGGTCTACAGTTTGCAAACCAGATAAGGTATATTGATGCCAAACACCATCAATTAATTTCCAATATAAGGGACTTTTAATTTTGTTTTCTTTTAACCAATGCCAGGCATCGTCCAGCCAATATTTTACTTGTTCATATCCATTGTCGTTTATAAATTTTATATAATCGGCATTTGTAACTAAAGCTTTAGAAATTTTAAACGGTTCTAAAAATACTCTGTGTTTTCCATGCTCATTATCATAACAAAAATCAGTTCCATCATGGCCTATATTATAAGCCCCTTCGGGTATTTCTATCCAGCCGTTACTTTTGTTTTGTGCATGGATATAATTTGTTTTTGAATACTTTGGATAAATTGGGTTACAGGAAAAAGTGTACTTTAAATCTGTTATTAGTAATTCTTGATGTTGTTGTTCGTGATTGATGCCTAAGATGGTAAGCACCTCTATCTCTTTGGATAAATTAGACTGTAGAAGGGCTGTCATGTTTTTATCCACATAAGCGCGATATTCATAAATGTTATCTATAGAAGGTCTAGTTATTAATCCGCGATTTTTCCTTTCTAAACGTTCGCCAATACTATTATAATAACTATTAAATAGGAAACTATAAGAATTATCAAAAACCTGATAGTTTTTAGAATGTGTTTTTAAAATCATTTCTTCAAAAAACCATGAAGTATGTGCCAAATGCCATTTTGGAGGACTTGCAAATTCAGCAGATTGCGGTGTGTAATCTTCTGTTTGTAAAGGCTTACAAAGTTCTTTGCTTTGGTTTCTTATAGATTGAAAATATGATAAGATGTTTTGCATAAACTATAAATATAATAACTATAATATGAATTGTTGTTTAGAATAAGAAAATTTTAATATTCAACCTTAATGTAAGTCTCAATAGTTTTGAATACCTTACTCTTAATATTTGGAATAAAAAATACGTAAGTTATTTTTAACTTATCTAAGCATATTAGTGACAGTAAAACATATTGGATAATTCACTATTTTTAGATTATGCAAGAAGACTTTATACATTATATCTGGCAACATAAAAAAATGGCTGTAATTAATCTTAAAACTACACAGCATGAAGGTTTAGAAATTGTTTCAGTTGGACAACACAATTCTAATTCTGGACCAGATTTTTTTAATGCCCAACTTAAAATTGCAGATCAGCTTTGGGCAGGAAATGTAGAGATTCATATAAAGTCTAGTGATTGGTTTGTACACAATCACGAAACAGATAAAGCATATGATAATGTAATATTACACGTAGTTTGGGACCACGATACCGAAATATTCAGAAAGGATAATTCCATTATTCCAACTCTGGAATTGAAGGAGTTTGTAGATAAAAAAGTATTACATAATTACAATAAATTACTTTCTTCTAAAAACAAATGGATTAATTGCGAAGCAGATTTTGCAGAAGTTGATAATTTTATTATTGACAGTTGGTTAGAGCGTTTATATATTGAAAGATTGGAAAGGAAGTCTCAAATAATTGAAGCTTTATTATTGGATTCTAAAAATAACTGGGAAGCTGTTTTATTTAAAATGTTAGCCAAAAACTTTGGATTAAAAGTAAATGGCGATGCTTTTTTTAGCATAGCAAGTAGTATTGATTATGCTAACATTAGAAAACTACAAACCAACCAAATAGCTTTAGAAGCTTTGTTTTTTGGTCAAGCAGGTTTATTAGTCGAAGATATTCAGGAGCCTTATTTTTTAGAGCTGCTAAATGAGTACCAGTTTTTAAAACAAAAATTTCAATTAAGTAATAACGAGGTAATACCTATTCAGTTTTTTAGATTGAGACCTCAAAATTTTCCTACCATTCGTCTATCTCAATTAGCAACTCTCTACGGTAAACAAACAAATTTATTCTCTAAAATAATTGAAATTAAGTCTCAAAAAGAACTTTATAACTTATTTCAAGTGTCAACTTCATCTTTTTGGGAGTTGCATTATACGTTTGGAAAAGAATCTAAACCATCATCTAAAAAAATTGCTAAATCGTTTATAGATTTGTTATTGATTAATACAATCATTCCAATAAAGTTTGCTTATGCAAGATACCAAGGAAGAGATATTAACGACGAACTTTTGGAGTTAATTCAACAAATACCATCGGAGAAAAATAATATTATATCGGCTTTTAATAGTTTAAAGAAAGTGTCACATTCGGCATTACAATCTCAAGCTCTTATTCAGCTTAAAACAGAATATTGCGATAAAAATAAATGTGTCCAATGCGCAATAGGAAATGCGTTAATAATTAAAGAGTGAATATTATAACTCTTGAAAGATATTTTTGAGTTTTAACTAATTGCTAATTACCTAGAAAGAGGAAAATATTTTTTTTCAATTTTATAATTTTTTTATATTTAAATTGCAACATGAATTTATTTTACAGGATTTTACTTTACTTTCAAAAACATGGCTATTATGTTTGTCAGCGAATTGCAGATAGACTTGGTATTAGAGCTAGGGTTGTAAGAACATCATTTTTGTACTTAACTTTCGTAACCCTTGGTTTTGGTTTTGCTTTATATCTTTTTATTGCTTTTTGGATGCATATTAAAGATTTGCTTTATACAAAGCGCTCATCGGTATTCGATTTATAAAAACATAATATGAATAACCCCTTAATTAAACTTTTAAAATCTAAAATATATACAGCTATTTTACTTCTCACAACCCTTTTAAGTGCAGGAGTAATTGGGTTTAAAGTGTTATCTCAGCTTACTTGGATTGACGCACTTTATATGACCGTAATTACCATTACAACAGTTGGTTTTGGTGAAGTACAACCTTTAGATGATGGCTCTAAATTGTTTACGGTTATTTTAATTTTAACCAGTGTAGTTATTGTTGGTTATGCTATTAGTGTTATAACAGAATATATTTTAAGTAAGAATAATTTTGAAGGATTAAAACAAAGAAAGATGCAAAAAAAGATTGATAACCTCAAAGATCATATTATCGTTTGTGGATATGGTAGGAATGGGAAACAAGCTGCTACCAAGTTAATAGCATACGAAAAACCTTTTGTAATTATTGAAAAAAATAAAGAAATAGCCGAGAAATATCAAAGTGAATTGGTGCCTTTTGTTATAGGAAACGCCAATGAAGACGAAACCCTTTTGAAAGCAGGAATTGTACGAGCAAATACATTAATTTCAGCGTTGCCAAACGATGCAGATAACTTATTTGTAGTGCTTTCTTCAAGACAAATAAATAATAAATTAAATATTATTAGTCGTGCTTCTCAAGAAACATCATACAAAAAATTAAAACTAGCAGGAGCAAATAACGTGATACTTCCAGATAAAATAGGGGGAGATCATATGGCTTCTTTAGTTGTGGTTCCAGGCTTGTTGGAGTTTATTGATAATTTGTCCATAGTTGGAAAATCGAATATTAATATTGAAGAAATTTCTGTTGAACAACTTTACGACACTATGGAAATTAAGACTATAAGAGATTTAGATCTTAGAAAACAAACAGGTTGTAGTATTATAGGTTTTAAAGACGCAAAAGGCGAGTATTTAATAAATCCCGACGCAGAAATAGAGTTGGTACCTAATTCAAAAATTATTGTTTTAGGAAGACCAGAACAAATTCAAAAGTTAAATTCTTTGTACAATATCTAATTTTAATAGCTTGGTTGAGCGTTAAATTAAAGTTGAAACTTTAAAAAATCATTTTTTTTTAGCATCTTGCTACACTTAAAAATAACAAACTAACTAATAATAAATTTTTATGAAGAAAATTCTTCTTTCAATTTTCACATTAATTTTACCCGTTCTAATTTTTGCTCAAGATTTTAATATTGAAGGAGTTGTTTCTAATCCTTCTAGAGCTATAAACGATGGAGTTGTAACTTTAAATGTAACTGGAGGTGTAGAGCCTTACACTTATAGATGGAGCAACCAAAATACACCTTTAAAGTCTAATAGATCCAAGGGTCTTACCGAAGGCATCCCTTATACCGTAGTAGTTACAGATGCAGTTGGAGATACTAAAACAGCAGTTTTTACAGTAAAAACACAAGCTATTACCGAAGTTTTTAATGGCACCATGACACCTGCAGTAAGTGCTTTAGGTTCCATTTTGTTTTGGGATCCCTTTGAAGCAATTGGTATTTATGATCCTGTAGTTTATGCAGATTCTAAACGAATAGGTATTCCTAACTGGACGAATGAGGTTGAAAATAAATACGTTCTTAAACAATGGTTAAAAGGAGACGGCGTCCATGTTAACAAAGGTGAAGCAATAGCAATTATTACTGATTTAAGTGGAAAAGAAATTACAGTAAATTCATTAGCAAATGGTAAATTAAGCCAACTTACTGCCGAAGGAAAAACAATTTATAATTCTGAAAACAAAAAGCATGTTATAGAGCAAGGGGCTCATATTTTTGCAGAAATAGCATACGATAAACCTATTGTTTTAACGCATCCAAATGGAGATCCACTTACCAAACCAATTTCTTTTATTGTTATTTGGTTAGTGCTTGGAGCTTTGTTTTTTACCATTAGAATGGGCTTTATTAATATTCGTGGATTTAAACATGCTATCGATTTGGCAAGAGGAAAATATGACGATCCGGACGCACCAGGACAAGTAACACATTTTCAGGCTTTGGCAACAGCTGTTTCCGGAACCGTTGGTCTTGGTAATATTGCTGGAGTAGCCGTAGCTGTTTCCTTAGGAGGAGCAGGAGCTACTTTTTGGATGATTGTTTGTGGATTATTAGGGATGTCTACCAAATTTGTAGAATGTACCTTAGGTGTAAAATACAGAGATATCTTACCTGATGGCCGTGTTTTTGGTGGTCCAATGAACTATTTACGTCACGGACTGGAAAAACGAAATATGAAAGGCTTAGGGAAAGTTCTAGCTGGAATGTTTGCTGTTCTTGCCGTTGGAGCTTCTTTTGGTGGTGGAAATATGTTCCAAGCCAATCAGTCTTTCGAGCAATTAGCAGGACAGTTTCCAATGTTAGAAGGAAATGGATTTTATTTCGGTATTATAACTGCTATCTTAGTAGGAGTAGTAATTATTGGTGGTATTAATAGTATTGCAAAGGTAACAGGTCGTGTGGTGCCAATTATGGCTTCTATATATGTGGTTGCTGCTTTAGCTGTTATTATCATGAACATTCAAAATATAGGACCTGCATTTTCGGCAATTGTTGATGGTGCTTTTAGTCCGTCTGCATTAAAAGGAGGGATTATTGGAGTATTAGTCGTAGGATTTCAACGTGCAGCTTTTTCAAACGAAGCAGGTGTAGGTTCGGCAGCTATTGCACATAGTACAGCTAAAACGAATCATCCTCCTTCTGAAGGTTTTGTAGCTTTATTAGAACCGTTTATAGATACAGTAGTTGTGTGTACTTTAACAGCATTAGTTCTTATCTTTACTGGTATGCATGAGGTAGAAGGAATGGCTGGGGCTCAATTAACTTCTGATGCTTTTGGAAGTCAAATCTCTTGGTTCCCTTACGTTTTAGCATTAGCAGTTTTCTTATTTGCTTTTTCAACTATGATTTCCTGGTCTTATTATGGAATGAGAGCTTGGACATACTTATTTGGAAAAAGTAAAAAAATTGAGTTTATTTATAAAATGTTGTTCTTAGTATTTGTAGTTATTGGAGCATCGGTAAGTTTAGGAGCAGTTTTAGACTTCTCAGATATGATGATTCTTGCTATGTCCTTTCCAAATATTATAGGACTGTATATTATGTCTAAAGAAGTTAAATTTGATTTAGATGCCTATACTAAAAAATTAAAAGCAAATCTGCTGTTTCGAAAACAGATAGAGACTAAAAAATAACCAATCATGGAGAAATTTAAATCCCATTTTACGTTTTCAAAAAAACAACGGAATGGGATTTTTTTATTGGTTTTAATTATAGTTGGATTGCAAGCTGTTTATTTTTTTGTTAGTTTTTCTTCAGAAGATGTTCAAGTAAATCAAGACGAATTGCAAGCCTTTCAAAAAGAGATAGATTCTTTGCGTTTGGTGGAAATTGAAAAGAGAAAACCAAAAATCTATCCGTTTAATCCTAACTATATAACCGACTATAAAGGGTATACTTTGGGAATGACTAATGAAGAAATTGATAGATTATTAGCTTTCAGAAAACAAGATAAATGGGTGAATTCTGCTAAAGAGTTTCAGGAAGTCACTCAGGTGTCAGATTCTTTCCTGTCAAAAATTTCACCGTACTTTAAGTTTCCGGAATGGGTTACAAACCCAAAACCCAAAAAAGAATATTCCTATAAAAATAATAATCAGCCCAAAACCTTCGAACAAAAACAAGATTTAAATACAGCTTCAGCCACACAATTGCAAAAAGTTAATGGTATTGGCGAAGCATATTCAAAACGAATTGTAGCATACAGAGAAAAGTATGGCGGATTTATTGCCGATGTCCAATTGCAGGAAATTTATGGCTTGTCGCCAGAAGTTATTGAGAGACTCACAGAGCAATTCACAGTAAAAACGCCAAAAGAAGTTGATAAAATAAGCTTGAACTCCGCTACTATAGAAGAACTCGTTACTATTCAGTATATTGATTACGAGATAGCACACCACATTATCGAACAACGAACCTTAAGAGATGGATATCAATCTCTGGACGATTTGTTGAAAGTTAAAAGCTTCCCATCAAACAAAATCGATATAATTAAATTATATTTGAAGCTAAATTAATAAAGAAAAAGGTATGAATAGTATGTACTTCACAGAAGAACATCAATTGTTTAGAGAAAGTCTTAAAGATTTTTTACAAAAGGAGGTTGTTCCACATATTGAGAAATGGGAGAAAGAAGGAACTGTAGAGCGCTTTATATGGAAAAAGTTTGGCGATATGGGATTTTTTGGCTTGGCCTATCCTGAAGAATATGGCGGATTAAATCTCGACTTATTTTACACCGTCATATTTTTAGAAGAACTTCAAAAAATAAATTCAGGTGGATTTGCTGCAAATATGTGGGCACATGCCTATTTAGCTATGACCCATGTTAATAAAGAAGGAAATCACGAAATAAAAGAAAAATATCTAACTCCAAGTATTGCTGGAGATAAAATTGGTTGCTTGTGCATTACAGAGCCTTTTGGAGGTAGTGATGTTGCGGGAATGAGAACTACAGCTGTTAAAAAAGGTGATAATTATGTTATTAATGGTTCTAAAACCTTTATAACTAACGGTGTTTATAGCGATTATTTAGTTGTTGCAGCAAAAACAGATCCAGAAGCTGGACATAAAGGAATGAGTATTTTTATTATGGATAGAGATACGCCAGGAATTTCAGCAACTAAATTGGATAAATTAGGTTGGAGAGCTAGTGATACGGCAGAAATTGCTTTCGATAATGTAACTATTCCTGCTGGTAATTTAATGGGTGAAGAAGGAAAAGGTTTCCCATATATTATGCAGCATTTTGCTTTAGAAAGATTAATTATGGGAGTTAACTCGCATGCCAGAGCAGAGTTTGCATTAGATTATGCCAAGCAATATATGAGTGAGCGTACGGCTTTTGGAAAAACTATTGATAAATTCCAGGCGTTAAGACATAGGTTTGCAGAGTTATATGCAGATATGGAAATCTGTAGAGAATTTAATTATTCTGTAGCTTATAGACTAGATAAAGGTGAATATGTTGTAAAACAAGCTACCATGTCTAAATTGAAATCAACTAAAATGGCAGACGAGGTTATTTACGATTGCCTTCAGTTTTTAGGAGGTTATGGGTATATGGAAGAATACCCAATGGCAAGATTATTACGTGATAGTAGGTTAGGACCAATTGGAGGAGGAACTTCAGAGATTCTTCGTGAAATCTTAGCTAAAATGATTTTAGACGATAAAAACTACAAACCTGCTACCTAAATTTAAGTAAATAGTATTATGAAGCCTCAATATTTCAAACATTTTTTCGTAGCTCTTGTTCTTTTATGTGGTGTTTCGGCGTTTTCACAAACAGAATTGAAAAACTCTGTATTGGATGCAGAAACATTTTTACCTCTTGAAAGTGCAAGTGTTTATGTTAAAAACACCACTATTGGTACCATTACCAATGCCGATGGAAAGTTTGTTTTAGTAGTGCCAGATAGATATAATTTAGATACTTTAGTTGTGTCTTCTATTGGTTTTAAGAGTTATAAAATTCCTGTAAATGAATTCGACAGTACATTTGATGTGTATTTAGAGCCTGATGTGGCCTCTTTAGATGAAATATTGTTAGTGGCAGACACAAGACCAAAAACAGGAAACGATATTGTATTACGCGCTTTGGAGAGATTGTCTGAAAATTTACCAGATTCAGCTTATATAGAAAAAGGTTTTGTTAGACATAAAGAACGTAATAAAAAAGAGTTTAAATGGCTTGTAGAAGGAGCTATTACACTTTACGATTCTAGTTATCAGACAAATACTTCAGAGTTCTTAAAGATTAATGTGGATGAGGTTAGAAAAAGCTACGATTTAAGAGATGTAGATAGTTTATTAACTTATACAGCATACTTAAAGGATAAGTCTAATAATAGAGATTTAAAAGCAAGAAATTTAAGAAGAGATACTATTAAAACATCTTCTTTAATAAAAGCCATCAAATGGAATGACACCAGAATAAATGGTTTGGAGAATTTTTTTCAAGGAAAATTAAACCTTGTTAGAAACTCTAATAAATCAAGAGCTTTGTTTAGCGAAAACATGTTAGAGCAACATTTGTTTTCTTTAGATACCATTTTGGTGGATAACGACAGAAAAATCTACAAGATTAAAATTAATAAGGGAAAAGAGTATATCAATCTTGAAACTAAAGGCATTTATAACGATGGTTATAATGCCAATGGTTGGATCTATATCTATTGGGATACGTATGCTATTAAGAAAATTGAATACGAATTAATTGCAGCTTCTAGTGCTCAAAAAAGTAGAAGTAAAACGCTTTTTGGAACTCAGGTAAACCATAAATTAATTATTAATTATATGGAGTATCAAGATAAAATGTATCCAAGTTACATTTATTATGAAACCCCAAAACTTGTAAATGTAGGTTCTAAGGTTGGAAGTAATTTAAAAGGAGAAGAGGTAGAAAGTAATCCGGAAGAACGTTATTATTATACGGTTCAGGAAATTTTGTTTACTGAGATTATATTAGATAAAGAGAAAATTAAAGAAGCTTTAAATAGTACTTGGGATCCAGATATTTTCATGTCAAGGCCATACAATAAAGCTTTTTGGAAAGACTATAATACCTTATTGGAAAGTGAGGAAGAAGAAAAGCTCATTCAAGATTTAACCAAACGTTCCTCATTATTTAAAGAATAAGGTTAATCTGTTTTAAAAGCATTATTTTAAAATGGTTTTATTAAGCTGTTATTTAGGTTTTTAGGAGGGTAAGACGGCTGTGTTATTCACATAATATAAATCTAAAAAATAATTTTCATTTTTTTGATTGCTCATTATTAAAATGTTTTTATATTTGCGCCTTGAAAATCTAAAAGAGAGGAGGTTAAGACACTATGTTAATAATACCAATTAAAGAAGGAGAAAATATAGATAGAGCGTTAAAGCGTTATAAGAGAAAGTTTGATAAAACTGGAACTAAACGTGCACTACAAACTCGTAAGCAGTTTGACAAGCCTTCAGTTATAAAAAGAGCTCAGCATCAAAAAGCACAATACATCCAACATTTAAGAGATCAAGAGAACATCTAATCTCATTTTTGTTAAATCCCAAAAAATCCTGCAATTGCAGGATTTTTTTTGTTCAATAGATATCTTCTTTTTTAAATTCAATATATTTACTAAACAATATCTACTCATCATGCCTTTTAAATCGTTTATAGACTACTTATTACTAGAGAAGAACTACTCTAAACTCACAATAAAGGCGTATCAAAATGATTTGACTGAGTTCTTGAATTTTTTAGAATTAGAGTACGATAACAATTTAATTGAAGCTGTCAATTATTCACAAATAAGAAGTTGGATTGTTTGTTTGGTAGAAAAGAATATCTCTAATAGAAGTATCAATAGGAAAATTTCAGCTTTAAACTCTTATTATAAATTTTTATTAAAAACTGAAAGTATTCAGGCCAACCCATTGGCAAAACATAAAGCTTTAAAAACGAGTAAAAAAATTCAAGTTCCTTTTTCAGAAAACGAAATTACTAATGTTCTGGACGAACTTTTCCATGAAAATGATTTTGAAGGTTTAAGAAACAAGTTAATTATAGAGCTTTTCTATTCCACAGGAATTAGAAGAATAGAATTAGTAAATCTTAAATTAAAGGATGTTGATTTCTCTAATAAAACATTAAAGGTATTGGGTAAAAGAAACAAGGAACGGTTTGTGCCATTATTACAATCAGTAATAAATACAATAAAAGATTACCTAGAACAAAGAAATAAGTTAGAAAGACTAACAAATCCTGAGGTTCTGTTTTTAACAAAAAAAGGAGTTAAAATTTATGAAACACTTGTTTACCGAATAATAAATGAGTATTTTAGTTTAGCATCTAGTAAGGTAAAAAAGAGTCCACATATATTAAGGCATTCTTTTGCAACCCATTTGCTAAATCAAGGTGCAGATTTAAATGCTGTTAAAGAACTTTTAGGACATTCTAGTTTAGCTGCTACACAAATTTATACTCATAACAGTATATCCGAATTAAAAAAAGTGTATCTAAACACACACCCTAGAAGTAAAAAGTAATACAGTAAAACACTAATGTATAATCAAAAAAACAATAGAAGTATGAAAGTAAACACGCAATCAGTCAATTTTAATGCAGATAAAAAACTGATAGACTTTGTTCAAAAACGTATGGATAAGTTAGATATGTATTATGATAAAGTAATCAGTTCAGATGTTTATTTAAAATTAGATAACACAAGCGATAAAGAAAATAAAATTTTTGAAGCTCGCGTTAATGTTCCAGGGGATAGTTTGGTAGTAAAAAAACAATGTAAAACTTTTGAAGAAGGAACAGATATGGCTGTAGCCTCCTTAGAAAGACAGCTTAAAAAAAGAAAAGAGAAACTTAGAGCACATTTATAATAAATTTTTCAGAAAAAATGTTTTGAAAAAGAAAATAAATATATACATTTGCAGTCCGTTAGAAATAGCGGGCTTTTTTTTTTGTGAAAAAGGTTTAAAAGCCGATGTAGCTCAGCTGGCTAGAGCAGCTGATTTGTAATCAGCAGGTCGTGGGTTCGAGTCCCTCCATCGGCTCAAAAATAAATATCTAATTCGTGTGTTTTTAACCGAAAACAGATAAAGTTCTTTAAAAGAGTGAAACATTTTAATTGGGGAGATACTCAAGCGGCCAACGAGGGCAGACTGTAAATCTGCTGACTACGTCTTCGCAGGTTCGAATCCTGCTCTCCCCACTTTATTTTTAGATACTAAAAATAATTAGAATTAAAATATAGGAAATTAAATATTGCGAGAGTAGCTCAGTTGGTAGAGCGTCAGCCTTCCAAGCTGAATGTCGCCGGTTCGAACCCGGTCTCTCGCTCTTTTTTTAAAGCCGGTGTAGCTCAGGGGTAGAGCGTTTCCTTGGTAAGGAAGAGGCCACGGGTTCAATTCCCGTCATTGGCTCTTTTTAAAGCTAAATTAAATTTGAATACACTAATATTATTATATAACTAAGATTAAAATTTTTTAAAACATGGCAAAGGCAACTTTCGATCGTTCAAAACCACACTTAAACATTGGTACAATTGGACACGTAGATCACGGTAAAACAACTTTAACTGCTGCTATTACTAAAGTATTAGCTGATGCAGGTTATTCAGAGGCAAGATCATTTGATCAAATTGATAATGCACCAGAAGAAAAAGAAAGAGGTATTACAATTAATACTTCACACGTAGAATATGCAACACTTAATCGTCATTACGCTCACGTAGACTGTCCAGGTCACGCGGATTACGTAAAGAACATGGTTACAGGTGCGGCTCAAATGGATGGTGCAATTCTTGTGGTTGCTTCAACTGATGGTCCAATGCCTCAAACTCGTGAGCATATCCTATTAGGACGTCAAGTAGGTATTCCTCGTATCGTTGTATTTATGAACAAAGTAGATATGGTGGATGATCCAGAATTATTAGAGTTAGTTGAGATGGAAATCCGTGACTTATTATCTTTCTACGAGTACGATGGAGATAATGGTCCTGTAGTTCAGGGGTCTGCTTTAGGAGCTCTTAACGGTGAACAAAAATGGGTTGATACAGTTCTTGAGTTAATGGAAGCTGTTGATAATTGGATTGAAGAGCCTTTACGTGAGGTTGATAAGCCTTTCTTGATGCCAATCGAAGATGTATTCTCTATTACTGGTCGTGGAACTGTAGCTACAGGTCGTATCGAAACTGGTATTGCTAATACAGGGGATCCTGTTGAAATTATTGGTATGGGAGCTGAAAAATTAACTTCTACTATTACAGGAATTGAAATGTTCCGTCAAATATTAGATAGAGGAGAAGCTGGAGATAATGCAGGTATCTTATTAAGAGGTGTTGATAAATCTCAAATCTCTAGAGGTATGGTTATTGTTAAACCAGGTTCAGTAACACCACACCAGAAATTTAAAGCTGAGGTTTATATCCTTAAGAAAGAAGAAGGAGGACGTCATACACCATTCCATAATAACTATCGTCCACAGTTCTACGTACGTACGACTGATGTAACTGGGAATATTGCACTTCCTGACGGAGTTGAAATGGTTATGCCTGGAGACAACTTAACTATTACTGTTGAATTAATTCAGCCTATCGCAATGAACGTAGGTTTACGTTTCGCAATCCGTGAAGGTGGACGTACAGTAGGAGCAGGTCAGGTAACTGAAATTTTAGACTAATAAAGTTTAATAAAATATATGGTTAAGGTATTTCGTTTTTCGGAATGCCTTGACTTGTATTTACGGGTTTAGCTCAGTTGGTAGAGCACTGGTCTCCAAAACCAGGTGTCGGGAGTTCGAGTCTCTCAACCCGTGCAAATAAATATATTATAATGGCAGGAATTATAACCTATATAAAAGAATCATTTGGAGAATTAAAGAACAATGTTACTTGGCCTACAATGGCTGAGGGACAAAGTTTAACAGTTTTAGTAGCTGTGTTCTCTATCATTTTTTCCTTAGCAATTTGGGGTGTAGATACGGTTTTTAGTAAAGTTGTCGGATTCTATTTTAAATTCATTAACGGTTAAAAAAAGATTTTATGTCTGAAGGGAATGAGAAAAGATGGTATGTTGTTCGTGCTGTAAGTGGTCAAGAGAATAAAATTAAAGCTTACATCGAAACAGAAATAGCTCGATTGGGTTTAGAGGATTATGTTGACCAAGTTTTAGTTCCAACCGAAAAAGTAATTCAAATACGTAACGGAAAAAAAATAAACAAAGAAAAAGTTTATTTTCCAGGTTACATTATGGTTAAGGCTAATCTAACCGGAGAAATACCACATATTATAAAATCTGTAACCAATGTTATTGGGTTTTTAGGTGAAACAAAAGGTGGGGATCCAGTACCATTAAGACAATCTGAAGTAAACAGAATGTTAGGTAAGGTGGATGAATTAACTGTAGATGCAGATTCAAGTGTAGCTATACCATTCACTAAAGGAGAGACCGTAAAAGTTATTGATGGGCCATTCAATGGATTTGATGGAACTATTGAAAACATAAACGAAGAAAAGCGTAAGCTTGAAGTAATGGTTAAGATTTTTGGAAGAAAAACACCATTAGAGTTAAGTTATATGCAAGTTGAAAAAGTATAATAATTGTTACAAATATATATTAAGTGTAGTTCTTAAGCTTCAAAAAAATAGAATTACATAAAAAACTAAATTATTAAAAATGGCAAAAGAGTTAAGTAAAGTAGTTAAACTACAAGTAAGGGGAGGTGCAGCGAATCCGTCGCCACCGGTTGGACCCGCTTTAGGTGCCGCTGGAGTGAATATCATGGAATTCTGTAAGCAGTTTAATGCTAGAACCCAAGATAAACCTGGTAAAGTTTTACCAGTTGTGATTTCGGTTTTCAAAGACAAATCATTTGACTTTGTAATCAAAACACCACCTGCAGCTGTACAATTATTAGAAGCGGCCAAAGCAAAAAAAGGTTCAGGAGAGCCACATATTAAGAAAGTTGCAAGAGTTTCTTGGGATCAAGTTAGAACCATTGCAGAAGACAAAATGCAAGATTTAAATGCATTTACTATAGATGCAGCTATGAAAATGGTAGCAGGTACTGCAAGATCAATGGGTATAACTGTAAAAGGTGGCGAAGCCCCTAATTAATCTAAAAAATTTTTAAAATGGCAAGATTAACAAAGAAACAAAAAGAAGCTTTAGCAAAAATAGAAAAAGGTAAAATTTATTCTGTTACTGAAGCTTCAGCATTAGTAAAAGATATAACCAATACAAAATTTGATGCTTCTGTTGATATAGCAGTTCGTTTAGGAGTAGACCCTAGAAAAGCAAATCAAATGGTAAGAGGAGTTGTAACACTACCTCATGGTACTGGTAAAGACGTAAAAGTTTTAGCATTAGTAACTCCAGATAAGGAAGCAGAAGCAAAAGAAGCAGGAGCTGACTATGTAGGTTTAGACGAATATCTTGATAAAATCAAAGGTGGTTGGACAGACGTAGACGTTATTGTAACTATGCCTAGCGTTATGGGTAAATTAGGTCCTTTAGGACGTGTATTAGGTCCTCGTGGCTTAATGCCAAACCCAAAAACAGGTACTGTAACTATGGACGTAGCTAAAGCAGTAAGCGATGTGAAAGCTGGTAAAATTGACTTTAAAGTTGATAAAACTGGTATTGTTCACGCTTCAATTGGAAAAGCATCTTTTAGTGCTGATAAAATTGTAGATAACGCAAACGAATTATTACAAACATTAATGAAACTAAAACCAACTGCAGCTAAAGGAGTTTATGTAAAAAGCATTTTTATGTCTTCTACTATGAGTCCAAGTATCGCTGTTGATCCTAAAATCGGTTAAGTAGTTTAAAACTTTTATTATGACAAGAGAAGAAAAATCACAAGTAATCGAAGAATTAACTGCACAATTAGCTGATAATGCAAATATTTATTTAGCAGATATATCAGGATTAAATGCAGCTAGTACTTCAAACTTACGTCGTGCTTGCTTTAAAGCAAACGTAAAGTTAGCAGTTGTTAAAAATACCTTGCTTGCAAAAGCAATGGAGGCCTCAGAAAAAGATTTTGGAGACCTTCCTTCTACATTAAAAGGAAATACTTCAGTAATGTATTCTGAGACTGGTAATGCTCCAGCTAAAATAATAGATACTTTCCGTAAAAAATCAGATAAACCTCTTTTAAAAGGAGCATTTATTGAGGAAGCTATTTATATTGGCGATGATCAACTAGATTCTTTAGTTAACATTAAATCTAAAGAAGAAGTTATTGGAGATATTATTGGATTATTACAATCTCCTGCTAAAAATGTTATTTCAGCACTTAAATCAAGTGGTGGTAAACTGGCAGGTATCATTAAAACATTATCCGAAAAAGAAGGATAATTTAAACGTGTACGCACTTAATTACAATTATATTATTATTAAAATTTATTAAAACGATAGAAAAATGGCAGATTTAAAAGATTTCGCAGAACAATTAGTTAACTTAACAGTAAAAGAAGTAAACGAATTAGCAACTATATTAAAAGATGAGTATGGTATCGAGCCTGCAGCTGCTGCTGTAGCTATGGCTGGTCCTGCTGCTGGTGGTGGAGACGCTGCTGATGAGCAAACAGAATTTGATGTTATCCTTAAAGCGGCTGGTGGTTCTAAATTAGCAGTTGTAAAATTAGTTAAAGAATTAACTGGTTTAGGATTAAAAGAAGCTAAAGGTTTAGTTGATGAAGCACCAAGTGCAATCAAAGAAGCAGTTTCTAAAGATGAAGCTGAAGCATTAAAAGCTCAGTTAGAAGAAGCTGGAGCTGAGGTTGAGCTTAAATAAGCTTAACAACCAAAATTAACAAAGGTTTAGGTCTGGAGAGTGCTCTCTAAGACCTAGACCATTTGTCGTATATAGCCAGTAGGCTATAAACAAACATTTTTTTTTAATCAAAATTTCGTCCATTGATGTTAATAACACAAGCTGAAAGATTAAACTTCTCGTCTATTGTAAATAGAACAGAGTATCCAGATTTTATGGATATTCAGATTAAATCCTTCCAGGATTTTTTCCAGTTAGAAACGAAATCAGAAGAAAGAGGTAATGAAGGTCTATATAATACCTTCATGGAAAACTTCCCAATAACAGACACTCGTAATCAATTCGTACTAGAATTTTTAGATTACTTTATCGATCCACCTAGATATACTATTGAAGAATGTATTGAAAGAGGACTTACATATAGCGTTCCACTTAAGGCTAGATTAAAACTTTATTGTACAGACCCTGAACATGAGGATTTCGAAACCATTGTTCAAGATGTGTACTTAGGTACAATTCCTTATATGACACCTTCTGGTACATTCTGTATCAACGGTGCAGAACGTGTTGTTGTTTCTCAATTACATCGTTCTCCTGGTGTGTTTTTTGGACAATCTTTTCATGCAAATGGAACTAAATTATATTCTGCAAGAGTTATTCCTTTTAAAGGATCTTGGATTGAATTCGCTACAGATATTAACCAAGTCATGTATGCGTATATTGATAGAAAGAAAAAATTACCAGTAACAACTCTTTTTAGAGCTATTGGTTTTGAGCGCGATAAAGACATTCTTGAAATATTCGACCTTGCTGAAGAAATTAAAGTTTCAAAAGCAGGATTGAAAAAAGTTCAGGGACGTAAGCTTGCTGCTCGTGTACTTAATACATGGCATGAAGATTTTGTTGATGAAGATACTGGTGAAGTTGTATCTATTGAACGTAACGAAATTATTCTTGATCGTGATACTGTTTTAGATAAAGACAATATTGAAGAAATTCTTGAAACTAGCGTAAAAACAATTCTTTTACACAAAGAAAGTGCGCAACAAGGAGATTACGCAATTATCCACAATACCTTACAAAAAGATCCAACAAACTCTGAAAAAGAAGCTGTTGAACATATCTATAGACAACTACGTAATGCTGAGCCGCCAGATGAGGAAACAGCACGTGGTATTATAGATAAATTATTCTTTAGTGACCAACGTTATTCTCTTGGAGAGGTAGGTCGTTATAGAATGAACAAGAAATTAGGTCTTGATATTGGAATGGATAAGCAAGTGCTTACTAAAGAAGATATTATTACCATTATAAAATACTTAATAGAACTTATCAACTCGAAAGCAGAGATTGATGATATTGATCACTTATCTAACCGTCGTGTACGTACAGTTGGTGAGCAGTTATCATCTCAATTTGGAGTTGGTTTAGCTCGTATGGCTCGTACTATTCGTGAAAGAATGAATGTACGTGATAACGAAGTCTTTACACCTATAGATTTAATTAACGCTAAGACTTTATCGTCTGTAATTAATTCTTTCTTTGGGACTAACCAGTTGTCTCAATTCATGGACCAAACCAATCCACTTGCAGAAATTACGCACAAACGTCGTTTATCTGCATTAGGGCCAGGTGGTTTATCTCGTGAAAGAGCTGGTTTCGAAGTACGTGACGTTCACTATACGCACTACGGAAGACTTTGTCCAATTGAAACTCCTGAGGGACCAAATATTGGTCTTATTTCTTCACTTTCAGTATTTGCTAAAGTGAACTCCATGGGATTCATAGAAACACCGTATAGAAAAGTAACAGATGGTGTTGTAGATATAAAAAGCACACCAATATATTTAAGTGCGGAAGAAGAAGAAGACCAAATGATTGCGCAAGCAACCGTAAGTGTCGATGATAAAGGAAAAATTCTTCACGACAAGGTAATTGCTAGAATGGAAGGCGATTTTCCTGTGGTAGAGCCAAACCAAATTCATTATACAGACGTTGCTCCAAACCAGATTGCTTCAATTTCAGCTTCATTAATTCCTTTCTTGGAACATGATGATGCGAATAGAGCCTTGATGGGATCCAACATGATGCGTCAAGCAGTTCCTTTATTACGTCCGCAAGCTCCTATTGTTGGAACCGGATTAGAAAGACAAGTAGCTTCAGATTCTCGTGTTTTAATTAATGCAGAAGGAAACGGTGTTGTAGAGTATGTAGATGCAAACGAAATTACTATTAAATACGATAGAACTGAAGACGAAGCAAAAGTAAGCTTCGATAGCGAAACTAAAACCTATCCATTAGTTAAGTTTAGAAAAACGAACCAAGGTACGTCTATCAACTTAAAACCTATTGTAGTAAAAGGTGATAAAGTTGCTAAGGGTCAAGTACTTTGTGAAGGTTATGCTACTCAAAAAGGAGAATTAGCTTTAGGAAGAAATATGAAAGTAGCCTTTATGCCTTGGAAAGGGTATAACTTTGAGGATGCAATTGTAATTTCTGAAGAAGTTGTTAGAAATGATGTTTTTACATCTATCCATATTGATGAGTATTCTCTTGAAGTTAGAGACACTAAACTAGGTAACGAAGAACTGACAAATGATATTCCTAACGTTTCAGAAGAGGCAACAAAAGACCTTGATGAACATGGAATGATTCGTATTGGAGCCGAGGTGAAGCCTGGAGATATCCTTATAGGAAAAATTACTCCAAAAGGAGAAAGTGATCCAACACCAGAAGAAAAATTATTACGAGCTATTTTTGGTGATAAAGCTGGAGATGTTAAAGATGCATCTTTAAAAGCGTCACCATCATTAAATGGTGTAGTAATAGATAAAAAACTTTTTGCTCGTGCCGTTAAAGATAAACGTAAACGTGCAAAAGATAAAGAAGATATCGCTCAATTAGAAGGGATTTACGATAAGAAATTCGACGATTTAAAAGATGTTTTAGTTGATAAACTCTTTGCAATTGTAGGAGGAAAAACAGCTCAAGGTATCTTTAACGATTTAGGAGAAGAAGTATTACCAAAAGGTAAAAAATATACTCTTAAAATGTTAAACTCTGTAGACGATTATACGCATTTAACTAGCGGAACTTGGACTACAGATGATTATACAAATAAATTAGTTGCCGACTTAATTCACAACTACAAGATTAAAGAAAACGACTTACAAGGTTCTTTACGCCGTGAGAAGTTTACTATTTCTGTAGGAGACGAATTACCAGCAGGAATAATTAAACTTGCTAAAGTGTATATCGCTAAAAAACGTAAACTAAAAGTAGGAGATAAAATGGCAGGGCGTCACGGTAACAAGGGTATTGTTGCACGTATCGTTCGTCAAGAAGATATGCCTTTCTTAGAAGATGGAACGCCAGTAGATATTGTATTAAACCCACTTGGTGTACCTTCTCGTATGAACATTGGTCAGATTTATGAAACTGTTCTTGGTTGGGCTGGACAAAAATTAGGACGTACTTATGCAACACCTATTTTTGACGGAGCTTCTCTAGATCAAATTAATGGATATACAGACGAAGCTGGAATTCCAAGGTTTGGTCATACCTATCTATACGATGGTGGAACAGGAGATCGTTTTGATCAACCTGCAACAGTTGGAGTTATCTATATGTTGAAATTAGGACATATGGTTGACGATAAAATGCACGCACGTTCTATAGGACCTTACTCTTTAATAACTCAACAACCTCTTGGTGGTAAAGCACAATTTGGTGGACAACGTTTTGGAGAGATGGAGGTTTGGGCTCTTGAAGCCTATGGAGCATCTGCAACTTTAAGAGAAATATTGACCGTTAAATCTGATGATGTTATTGGTAGAGCTAAAACTTACGAAAGTATAGTTAAAGGAGAACCAATGCCTGAACCTGGATTACCAGAATCATTCAACGTACTTATGCACGAATTGAAAGGTTTAGGATTAGACATCAGATTAGAGGAATAATAAAATAGTTTACAGTATTCAGTCAGCAGTAAGTACTGCGACTGAATACTGAATACTGAAAACTATAAAGAAATGGCAAGAAAACAAGATAAGAATACAGTACAGAGATTTAATAAAATCTCCATTGGTTTAGCATCACCAGAATCTATTTTAGCAGAATCTCGAGGTGAAGTTTTAAAACCTGAAACTATCAATTATCGAACTCATAAACCAGAACGTGATGGTTTATTTTGTGAGCGTATTTTTGGACCTGTAAAGGATTACGAATGTGCTTGTGGAAAATATAAAAGAATTCGCTACAAAGGAATTATTTGCGACCGTTGTGGTGTAGAAGTAACAGAAAAGAAAGTACGTAGAGACAGAGTAGGACATATTAATTTAGTAGTTCCTGTTGCCCATATCTGGTACTTCCGTTCTTTACCAAATAAAATAGGTTACCTTCTTGGCTTACCATCTAAGAAATTAGATATGATTATTTATTACGAACGTTACGTAGTAATTCAAGCCGGTATTGCTAACAACGCCGAAGGAGAACCAGTACAAAAAATGGATTTCTTAACAGAAGAAGAATACTTAAATATTCTTGAAACACTTCCAAAAGAAAACCAATATTTAGACGATTCAGACCCTAATAAGTTTATTGCAAAAATGGGTGCTGAGTGTTTAATCGATTTATTAGCTAGAATAGACTTAGACACCTTATCATTCGAATTAAGGCATAAAGCTAATACTGAAACGTCTAAACAGCGTAAAACAGAAGCCTTAAAAAGACTTCAAGTTGTTGAAGCACTTCGTGAATCAAATGAGAACAGAGAAAATCGTCCTGAATGGATGATTATGAAAGTTGTGCCAATCATTCCACCAGAATTACGTCCTTTAGTACCACTAGATGGAGGTCGTTTTGCAACGTCTGATTTAAATGACTTGTATCGTCGTGTAATTATTAGAAACAATCGTCTTAAAAGACTTGTTGAAATAAAAGCACCAGAAGTTATTTTACGTAACGAAAAACGTATGTTACAGGAATCTGTAGATTCATTATTCGATAATACACGTAAATCTTCAGCTGTAAAAACAGATTCTAACAGACCTTTAAAATCTTTATCAGATTCATTAAAGGGTAAACAAGGTCGTTTCCGTCAAAACTTACTAGGTAAGCGTGTGGATTATTCTGCTCGTTCGGTAATTGTTGTTGGACCTGAATTAAGATTATTTGAATGTGGATTGCCTAAAAATATGGCAGCTGAACTTTACAAACCTTTTGTAATTAGAAAATTAATTGAAAGAGGAATTGTAAAAACGGTAAAATCTGCAAAGAAAATTATAGATAGAAGAGAACCTGTAGTGTGGGATATTTTAGAAAATGTTTTAAAAGGACATCCAGTTCTTTTAAATCGTGCTCCTACCTTACACAGATTAGGTATTCAAGCTTTCCAACCTAAATTAATTGAAGGTAAAGCTATTCAGTTACATCCATTAGCAACTACGGCATTTAATGCCGATTTTGATGGTGACCAGATGGCTGTTCACTTACCATTGGGGCCAGAGGCTATTTTGGAAACTCAATTGTTAATGTTGGCTTCTCATAATATCTTAAACCCTGCCAATGGGTCACCAGTAGCTGTACCATCTCAAGATATGGTTCTTGGTTTATATTATATGACCAAAGAGCGTGTGTCTACTACAGATGTGCCAATTAAAGGAGAAGGTTTAACATTCTATTCTCCAGAAGAAGTAGTTATTGCTTATAATGAGAAGCGTGTTGATTTAAATGCTTCAATTAAAGTTAGAACATATGACTTTGATGAATCAGGAGAATTGTCTCTACAAATTATACCAACAACTGTAGGACGTGTATTGTTTAACTTACATGTACCTCATACTGCTGGATATGTGAATGAAGTACTTACTAAAAAATCTTTAAGAAGTATTATTGGTAAGATTTTAGAAGTAACTTCTGTACCTGAAACAGCAGATTTCTTAGATGAAATTAAAAACTTAGGATATAGTTTTGCCTTTAAAGGTGGATTATCCTTTAGTTTAGGAGATATTATTATCCCACCAGAAAAGCAAAGCATGATTGACAAGGCCAATGGTCTGGTTGATGGTATTATGGGTAACTATAACATGGGACTTATTACTAATAACGAACGTTATAACCAAGTTATTGATATCTGGACTTCAACAAACGCAGAATTGACAGAATTGTCTATGAAACGTATTCGTGAAGATCAACAAGGATTTAACTCAGTATATATGATGCTTGACTCTGGGGCTCGTGGATCTAAAGAACAGATTCGTCAGCTTACAGGAATGCGTGGATTAATGGCTAAGCCTAAAAAATCTACTGCAGGAGGTGGAGAAATTATTGAAAACCCAATTCTTTCTAACTTTAAAGAAGGACTTTCAATTTTAGAATACTTTATTTCAACTCACGGTGCTCGTAAAGGTCTTGCCGATACAGCACTTAAAACAGCAGATGCTGGATACTTAACTCGTCGTCTAGTAGACGTGTCTCAAGATGTTATTGTAAACAGTGAAGACTGTGGAACGCTTAGAGGAGTAGAAGTTACACCATTAAAGAAAAACGATGAAATAGTTGAGCCTTTAAAGGATAGAATTATTGGTAGAATTTCTTTAAATGATGTTTACGATCCTTTAACAGACGAATTACTTGTTGCTTCTGGAGACTTAATAGACGAAGTAGTTGGAAAAGCTATTGAAAACTCACCAATAGAATCTGTAGAAGTACGTTCTCCTTTAACTTGTGAAGCTAAAAAAGGAATTTGTACTAAATGTTATGGTCGTAACTTGGCTACCAATAAAATGGTACAACGTGGAGAAGCAGTAGGAGTTGTGGCAGCACAATCTATTGGAGAACCTGGAACACAGTTAACATTACGTACATTCCACGTAGGTGGTATTGCAGGAAACATTTCAGAAGAAAATAAATTAACAGTTAAGTTTAATGGAATTGCCGAAATTGACGATTTAAAAACTGTAAAAGGTGAAAATAGTCAAGGCGAAACAGTAAATATTGTTATTTCTCGTACGTCTGAGTTGAAACTGGTTGATAAGAAAACAGGTATCACTTTAAGTACTAATAACATTCCTTATGGCTCATCCATTTTTGTTAAGAATGGTGAAGAAGTTAAAAAAGGAGATGTTGTTTGTTCTTGGGATCCATATAACGGAGTAATTATTTCAGAATTTGCCGGAAAAGTACGTTACGAAAATATTGAACAAGGTATTACATACCAAGTTGAAATAGATGAACAAACTGGTTTCCAAGAAAAAGTAATTTCTGAATCTAGAAATAAAAAGTTAATCCCAACACTTCATATTGAAGACTCTAAGGGAGAGACTATCCGTTCATACAACCTACCAGTTGGAGCGCATTTAATGATTGACGATGGAGATAAGATTAAAGTTGGTAAGATTTTAGTTAAAATTCCACGTAAATCTGCTAAATCTGGAGATATTACAGGAGGTTTACCTCGTGTAACAGAATTATTTGAAGCTCGTAATCCTTCTAATCCAGCTGTTGTAAGTGCTATAGATGGCGTGGTTTCTTTTGGAAAAATAAAAAGAGGTAATCGTGAGATTATTATAGAATCTAAATTAGGAGACATTAAAAAATACTTAGTTAAATTATCGAATCAGATTCTTGTTCAAGAAAACGATTTCGTTAAAGCTGGTATGCCTCTTTCTGATGGATCTATTACTCCTAACGATATCTTGAATATTAAAGGACCTTCAGCTGTACAACAGTACTTGGTAAATGAAGTGCAAGAAGTTTACCGTTTGCAAGGTGTAAAGATTAACGATAAGCATTTTGAAGTTGTTGTAAGACAAATGATGCGTAAAGTTAGAATTATAGACTCTGGAGACACTACATTCTTAGAAGATCAATTAGTTCATAAATCAGATTTCATTGAAGAAAATGATGAAGTATTTGGAATGAAAGTAGTTGAAGATGCTGGAGATTCAGCAACTATAAAACCTGGTCAAATTATTTCACCTCGTGATTTAAGAGATGAGAATTCTATTCTTTTAAGAGAAGATAAGAAACTTATTGCTGCTAGAGATGCACAACCTGCAACTGCAACACCTATTTTACAAGGTATTACTAGAGCATCTTTACAAACTAAATCGTTTATTTCTGCAGCATCGTTCCAGGAAACTACAAAAGTTCTTAACGAAGCAGCTGTAAATGGTAAAGTGGATAATTTAGAAGGACTAAAAGAAAATGTAATTGTAGGTCATAGAATTCCAGCAGGAACAGGAATGAGAACTTATGAGAATATTATTGTTGGTTCTAAAGAAGAATTCGACGAAATGATGCAAGCAAAACAAGAAGTTAATTACAATTAATTTTTTGGTATTCATTCAATAATAAATAATTAAAAGAATCCTGCTATTGCAGGATTCTTTGTTTAAAACTATACATATTATGTCAGACGAAAAAAAACAACAAAAACCAGGACAAATTAATATTGAATTAGATGAAAAGGTTGCAGAAGGAACCTATTCTAACTTAGCAATTATTAACCATTCTGTATCAGAATTTGTTATCGATTTTGTAAGCATCATGCCTGGAACCCCTAAAAGCAAAGTCAAATCTAGAATCATTTTAACGCCACAACATGCGAAACGTTTATTAAAAGCATTAAGCGATAATGTAAATAAATTTGAAGGCGCCCATGGTGAAATTAAAGATTACGAGCAACCACCAATTCCATTAAACTTTGGTCCAACTGGTGAAGCATAAAAAAAATCAGGCAATAAAAAAATCCCATTGAATTAATTCAATGGGATTTTTTTAATAAATTTTGTTTTTATAACTAATGAACAATTACTTTAATTATTTGTTGATGTATTTGATTTTCAATTTTCACAAAATATAATCCTGATTGTAAATTCGAGACTTCTAAATTTTTGCCATTAAAATTCTTAGTGTTATAAATTTTTTGCCCAGAAACATTATGAATTGTAATAGAAATATTTTTCTGAATAGAATTAAAATGTAAAGTTTTATTATAAACAGGATTATTAATTGAAACGTAATTATTTGAATTTTCAAAATTAGATATTGATAAATTTTGAATGCAAGTTTCAGAGTTGCTATTAATATCTTCAATTATAGTACCTGGAGTTAAATCTTTGCCTTCAAAAGCAGGATAATCTTTTGGATATTTCTCACCTCTAAATATTGTGTTATCCCTAAAAATTTCTAATTCAGTTTCAAATTGATTATGAATTACAGAACCTACAGGGTTTCTATAAATCCAAACAATATTACCATTTAAGTCCATTTCTGTTAATCTACCTTTTGCTGTTTCACAAAGCATCATGTTTCCATTGGGTAAAGCTTGTACTCCAGACTTTTTTAATTCTACAACGGTTTCACCTAAAATATCTCCACTCCATGACCAAAAATAATCAGCTGGTAAAAACGCGTCATTGTTTAAAAGGTATTCATTATTAATATCTAATTCTGGTGCAATTAGATGAATAGCACTATGGGTTTGTGTGCCATTTTGATCGTTATTGAATACAGTTATTTTTCCTTCGTGCAAATAATCGTTTTTAACCCACTTGGCGTCATGCTGTTCAAATAGCTTTCTATCTGCTGCAGTTCCTTGTCTATATACTTCGGGATTTCCCCAACGCCAAAGAAAATCGCCACCTTTTCCAGAATTTCCTCCAGTATGTCCAGCAGCTTCAATTGTTGTTGTGCTATGGTCAATAACATAAATCTCACCCATACTCTTGGCAGATAGGATAATGTGGTCTAAATTGCTATTATATGCCACACTATTAATATGTAACCAGTCAGAATGGTTCATATTATAATCTTCGTAGTTAAAATCTACCAATTCTGGGTGTGCAACAACATCCCCATAATTAGCTGCACTAGCATTGAAATCTTGAATAATATGATCAAGAAAACGCCATTCCCACACAATATTAACCTGATTTGTGCCTATTGGTTGGAGTTCTATTACTTTTTCAGATTTCAATGTTCCATTAAGTAATAGGGGATTTTTGCCTAAATCAATTTGTTCTGTCTCAGTAACATTGTCTTTTACTAAACATAAAATATTCCCATTTGGAAGTGGTTCTATATCATGATGTTGTCTAATTCCGATTGCACTCAGACTGAATTGCCAAATAATATTGTTATCCCAATCTCTAATTTCTAAGCCTTGTTGGCCTGCTCTTAATAAATTTCCATTTTCAAGAAGATAACAAGTTAAAGCAGGGTTGCTTGAAAAATCCCATGTATTTATAACTTGTCCACAGTTATCTATTAAATATACTAATGTATTTTTCTCAGGAGTAAATAATGTATAACCATCATAAGAGTCCTCTTCGTGTTGCAATAATCCAACAGTTTCTTGACTAAAAAGATTGGTTGTAAGCGCAAGTAAAAAAAAGATTTTAATAAATAAGTATTTCATGTTTAATTTTGGTAATTTTAATTAAAAGTGAAATTACAACTTTAAGTTAAAACATGAAGAATATATAATATATAAATATGAAACTTTAACAGGCTTCTTTTTTATTCAAACAATAATCTAATGCTCCAGAAGGGCATTTTTTTATCTGATTGATAATTTTTTTAGTAGAAGCACCATCAAGGTCTATCCAAGGAATTACAGAATCCCTAAAGACGTTTGAAAGTTCTTTTGCACAACGCTCGGCATGAATGCAAACTTTTGGATTGTAGGTTACAGTAATATCATTATTACTGAAAACATTTGGGTTGTTTGTTTCCATAAGTAGATCATTTTTTGGGGTTATGATTCTAATTTATATGTGAAAATTTAAGAATATGAAAACTTAATATCACGATTAAATGTATTAAAAATTCGATTAAAAACAATATAAAATGAATTTATTCGATGAAATACATACGGATTTTAGCTAAACTCTGAGGTAAAGTGGAATTTAATATTAGGATATTTCTGTTGCGTCATTTGTAAAGAAAACGGAGAATCTGCTAAAAACACCAGTTGATTTTGTTTGTCTTTGGCTATAAATCGTTGTTTGACTCTTAAAAACTCTTTATATTCATCACTCTTAGGGTCTTTAGCTTCAATCCAACAAGCTTTATGAACATTTAGATTTTCATAAGTACATTTTGCTCCATATTCATGCTCAAGTCTGTATTGAATCACTTCGTATTGTAGAGCACCAACAGTACCAATAACTTTTCTTCCATTTAACTCTAAAGTAAATAATTGAGCAACACCCTCGTCCATTAATTGATCGATACCTTTAAATAATTGTTTCGATTTTAAAGGATCAGCATTATTAATATATCTAAAATGCTCAGGAGAAAAGCTGGGAACACCTTTATAATTTAAAATTTCACCTTCAGTTAGTGTATCTCCAATTTTAAAAGTTCCAGTATCTTGAAGTCCAACAATATCTCCTGGGAATGAGATATCAACAATCTCTTTCTTTTCAGCAAAAAAAGCATTAGGACTTGAAAACTTAACTTTTTTATTTTTTCTTACATGTAAATAAGATACATTACGCTTAAATTCTCCAGAAACAATTTTAACAAATGCTAAGCGATTTCTATGATTGGGATCCATGTTGGCATGAATTTTAAAAACAAACCCTGTAAAATTCTTTTCTTCAGGTTTTACCAATCTTTCTTCACTTTGTTTAGGTCTTGGTTTGGGAGCAATTTCCACAAAACAGTCTAATAATTCTCTGACACCAAAATTATTTAATGCCGAACCAAAAAAGACAGGTTGTTGTTTACCTTCTAAATATTCTTGTTTATCGAATGTTGGATAAATTCCTTCAACTAAATCAATTTCTTCACGTAAAGTTTTTGCAGCTTTATCACCAACAAGTTTGTTTAATTCGGGAGACTGTAAATCAGAAATTTCTATAGTTTCTTCAATATCTTTTCTGCTATCTCCACTAAAGAGGTTGACATTTTTTTCCCATAAATTATAAATGCCTTTAAAGTCGTAACCCATTCCAATAGGAAAGCTTAATGGAACTACATGTAGTCCTAATTTCTGTTCAACTTCATCTAACAAATCGAAAGCATCTTTTCCTTCACGGTCCATTTTATTAATAAAAACAATCATGGGAATATTACGCATTCTACAAACCTCCACTAGTTTTTCAGTTTGTTCCTCAACACCTTTTGCTACGTCTATAACAACAATAACACTATCTACTGCCGTTAAAGTTCTAAAAGTATCTTCAGCAAAATCCTTATGTCCAGGAGTGTCAAGAATATTAATTTTAATGCCATCATATTCAAAAGCAAGTACAGACGTTGCAACCGAAATTCCACGCTGACGTTCAATTTCCATAAAGTCACTAGTAGCTCCTTTTTTTATTTTATTGCTTTTTACAGCTCCAGCTTCCTGGATGGCTCCACCAAAGAGTAATAATTTTTCAGTTAGTGTTGTTTTTCCGGCATCAGGATGCGATATAATACCAAAGGTTCTTCGTCTGTTAATTTCTTTAATAAAACTCATATTATTCTTGCAAATGGGTTGCAAAGATACTATTATTAAGCACAAAATAAATGATTGTTTTACCAGCTTTTTAATTTTATGAAAAGTTTGACGTATTTTTAATGTTTTGATTGGTATTTTTACACTATGATTGAAGAACAAGTAATTTTAGTAAACGAAAACGATGAGCAAATTGGTTTAATGCCAAAATTGGAGGCACATGAAAAGGCTTTATTACATCGTGCATTTTCTGTTTTTGTTTTTAACGACGATAATCAATTAATGTTGCAACAACGAGCAGCGCATAAATATCATTCACCAAAATTGTGGGCTAACACTTGCTGTAGTCATCAAAGAGATGGAGAGTCTAATATTGCAGCAGGGAAACGTAGGTTACAGGAAGAAATGGGCTTTAAAACAGCTTTGGAAGAATCTATTTCTTTTATTTATAAAGCACCTTTTGATAACGGATTAACCGAACACGAGTTCGATCATATTTTGTTAGGAAAATATAATGATGCTCCAATTATTAATCCAGATGAAGTTTTAGATTGGAAATGGATGTCGTTAGAGGCTATTGAGGAAGATATCCAAATTCATCCAGAAATATACACAGAATGGTTTAAAATAATATTCGATAAATTCTACGAACATATAAATATTACTAAAAGATGAAGGTAACCGTTAGTAGAAAAGGGCATTTTAATGCTGCACATAGACTGTACAGGAAAGAGTGGAGCGATGAAAAAAATAATGCTATTTTTGGCAAATGTAACAACGCTAATTATCATGGACATAATTATGAAATTATTGTAAGTGTTACGGGCGAAATTGATAAGGAAACAGGTTACGTTATCGATATGAAGATTTTAAAAGATCTTATTAGGGAAGAAGTTGAAGAAGCTTTCGACCATAAAAACTTAAATGAAGACGTAGAAGCTTTTAAAGACTTGAATCCTACTGCCGAAAATATTGTGGTTGTAATTTATAATAAACTGAAACCACGACTTAAATCAAATTTAAAACTAGAAGTTACACTGTACGAAACTCCACGTAATTATGTAAGCTATTCAGGAGAATAGTATAGTAAACCTGAACAGTTTTAATAACTTAGTAGGTTTTTTAGAATCATATGAAAGCCAATTTATACCCTATAAAATTCCATCCCATTTTAAAAGAAAAAATTTGGGGAGGAAAAAAACTTAAGCAACTTCTCAATAAAGATAGCAATTTACCCAATATTGGTGAAAGTTGGGAGATTAGTGATGTAGAAGATGATACGTCTATAGTTGCCAATGGCCAATTGGAAAACCAATCTTTAAAACATCTTTTAAGCACCTATAAAGAAGAATTAATAGGTAAAAAGAATTATAAACAGTTTGGGAACAAGTTTCCGTTGCTTATTAAATTTATAGATGCGAAGCAAGATTTATCTATTCAATTACATCCTAATGATGAAATAGCTGCCAAACGTCATAATTCTTTTGGGAAAACAGAAATGTGGTATGTTATGCAAGCAGATCCAGATTCAAATCTAATTGTTGGGTTTAATCAAGAAATGTCTTCAGAATTATACTTAGAGCATCTACACAAAAAAACGCTAACCGAGATTTTAAATTTCGATAAAGTAAAAACAGGAGATACTTATTTTATAGAAGTAGGACGTATTCATGCTATTGGAGCAGGAGTGTTATTAGCAGAAATTCAGCAAACTAGTGATGTAACTTATCGTGTTTACGATTGGGATCGTGTTGATGATAAAGGAAATTTTCGAGAACTGCATAACGATTTGGCTTTAGAAGCTTTCGATTTTAACATGCCTGATAATTTTAGAATTGCATATAATAAGACAGAGAACAAATTAAATAAGATGATTAGCTGCCCTTATTTTACTACTAATTTTTTAAAAATAAATAAAACAATAAACCTTGAAAACACATACGACTCATTTATTGTTTATATGTGTGTAGAAGGCGAGGCAATAATTTCAACAGGAGCTTATAAAGAACCCATTAAAAAAGGTGAAACCATTTTGATTCCGGCAAATATACAAGCGTTTGAAATTACTTCTAAAAATGCTACACTATTAGAAGTTTATGTTTAATTTTGCATCAAAATAAATTATAATTAAAATGGCAAATAAGAGAGATTTAAAAAAAGACATCAATTATGTGTTAGGAGACATTATTGAAGCAGTATACGTTTGGGAATATTCAAACACAGATAAAGACACAAAAAAGAGTGAAGCGATAATTGACGAAGCTATTCTTACTTTCGATGAGCTAATTGTTAAGGTTAACGATAAATCTGTTGAAGATAAAAAAGCACACTTTAAAGCTATTAATAAAGAATTAGAAAACAAAGGAAGAGCTTTAATTGAAAAAATTAATAAACTAGGATAAAAAAATAAAAAAATAGTTGCAAATTATATTTTCACGATTATATTTGCATCTTGTTTTGCCGATGTAGCTCAGCTGGCTAGAGCAGCTGATTTGTAATCAGCAGGTCGTGGGTTCGAGTCCCTCCATCGGCTCTAAAAATAAAGTTCAGTAGAAATACTGGACTTTTTTGTTTTAGTTCAATTTTGAAATCTTATAGGGATTATAATTTAACAATAACTTAAACAGAGTCCTTGTCTTTTTTTAACCATGAAAAGAAACCTTTCTTTTTCTTCTTTTTAAACCTTTCTTTGGTTTTGTCTTTTCCAAATAATTGATTGAAGAAACTGTCTTCCTTAGTATAATCACAGTTTATAGATTTTTTTACTTGATCTGATGGCGTTTCAAAAGAAGCATCCGTGATGTTTTTATACGTAGAATCGTTATTCAATTTTTGTAAAAATTTTGCAAACATTGGTAATGCAGAATTAGCTCCCTGTCCAATTCTAGTATTACTAAACCCAATTTGCTGATTATCGTTTCCAACCCAGGTTACTGTTACTAGATTTGGTATAATCCCTACAAACCAGCCATCCTTATTATCTTGTGTTGTTCCTGTCTTACCTGCAATTTCATTTTTTAAATTATAGGTAGAACGTAACCTGTTGGCTGTTCCGTTATTAACGGTTTCCTTTAAAAACTCTAATATAATTTGTCTGGAATTATCACTATAAGCTTTTTCTACCTTTGAACTTTTAGGATTTAAATCGTCGTAAGTAGCAATAACATTTCCATTTTTATCTTCAATTCTCGTAATAAATATTGGTTTTGAAGGGATGCTTTTGTTTACATAAGATGTGTAAGCAGTTGCCAGTTCAATCAAAGTTAAGTTAGATGTTCCCAAAGCAATAGATGGGACTTTTTCAATATCACTTTCAATTCCCATAGCCTTGGCTTGCGCTATAACTTTGTCCACTCCTGTATCTTGTAAAATTTTTACTGAAATGGTATTTACAGATCGGCTCAAAGCATATTCTAAAGAATAATTTAATTCTTCGTCTTCAACTTTTGAAGCATTTTTTGGTGTCCAGTTATCCACATCTGTGTAAGTTACTTCTTTAATGGAAAAATAGGAGCAAGGCTTCATGCCGTTTTCTAAGGCTGCAGTATAAACAATAGGTTTAAAAGTAGAACCTACCTGACGTTTGCTCTGAGACACGTGGTCGTATTGGAAATATCTATAATCGATACCTCCAACATAGGCTTTTATTGCTCCACTTGTTGGTTCTATCGACAGGAAACCAGCATTAAGAAATTTGGAGTAGTACTCAAGGCTATCAAGGGTTGAGATGTGTTCAATGGTAGGTTCATCCCAGGAGAATAATTTAGTTTCCTTGGTTTTTTTCAAGGAATCTTCAATAGCTTGATCTGTTAAACCTTGATTTTTTAAATCTCTATAAGTTTTTAAGCGCTTTTTAGCAGCCAAAAAAATAGGTTTGTTTTTTAACCAAGGAGCTTGTTGTCCATACCCTTTTTCAAATTGACGTTGCAAACTTGACATGTGTTCTTGCATAGCTTCTTCGGCATAGCGTTGTATGGTGTTATCTAAAGTTGTGTAAACTTTAAGGCCATCATGAAATAAGCTATAAGCTTCTCCATCAGGATTTTTATACTTTTTTTGTTGAAGAATAGAGTCTAATTGTTTTTTTACTTGGGCTCTAAAATATGGAGCCAAGCCTTGATTTGGAGCATAATATTGATAATCTAATTCCATGTCTTTTTCTGTAGCGTCTCTTGCTGTTTTTTCCGAAATAACGCCTTGGTTTTTCAATAAACTTATAACCAAATCTCTTCGTTCTTGCGACCTTTTTGGATAGAGTCTTGGATTATAACCTGTATTGGCTTTTAAAGATCCAATTAGTGTTGCAGCTTGCGAAAGATTTAGAAGCCTTGTTTTTGTATTAAAAAACTTTTGAGAAGCACTTTCAATACCATAGGTGTTGTCTGGAAATGGAACCGTATTTAAATATAAAGTAAGGATTTCTTTTTTTGAGTAAATATCTTCAATGCGTCTTGCAACAATGCTCTCTTTTAGCTTGTTAACAACAATGCTTAAAAAGCCATAATCTTTTCTTCCATATAGATTTTTTGCAAGTTGTAAAGTGATAGTGCTTCCTCCTCCTGATGAAGCGTCAGATAATAAAATGGTTTTAAAAAAAACCCTTAACAAACTGGTATTATCTATGCCGTTATGTTCGTAAAACCGGGTATCTTCAGTAGCTATTAAGGCGTCAATTAAATGTTGTGGGAAATCTTTGTAAGCTATGGATTGTCTGTCGTAAATATAAAATTTTCCTATAAGTTCTTCATGAGAATCTAAAACTTGGGTGGCTTGACTTTGCTTGAGGTTTGCTAATTTCTTTGCTGAAGGTACTTCTCCCCACAAGCCATAATAGATACTTCCATAAAGGCCTAACAAAAGAATAGCGATAATTATAAAACTATAAGCTAGACGTTTTGTCCATTTTCTAAAAAGTTGGTTTTTTAAAATCATGTATTGTTAATCTCGCTTTACAAAGTAACGAATTACGAGAGGGTTGCGTATAAAAAAACGGAATTAAATTAAAGTTAATTCCGTTTAAATAATCAGGTTTTAATACGATTTTCGAAGTGTGAGATACCCATCCAAGGCTTTTCCATACTTGGATCCTTTAACTTTAGGTGTTAATGAATTGTTTATGGTATCCAGCCATTTTGTTTGGGCATCGTATATTTCTGTTAGTGCTAAATAAGGAGCAACCTCGCTGTCTTTGTTGTTAACTGCAAAATTAACAGTATATAAGTATCTGCTTTTAACCAAATCTACCATGGCTTTATTGTTTGAAAGGATTTTTATAGAGTCATTTTCTATTTTAGCATCAAAACTCTCTTTTATTAAATCCAATCTTTTACTATCATATCTATCAATTACTTTTAAGTAATCTTCATAAAGCTTTTGTTGTTCAGAGCCGGTAATTATTGCATCAGAAACAAAGTTTTTTAATGTAGTATTAATCTCAGTAATGCCTTTGTCAGCAAAAAATATAATTCTGTTATTAGTTTCTTTACTGTTGTTTTTATCTAATCGTAGATAAAAAGCTTCAGGAGATTCTAAGTCACTTTTTAATTCAAATTCTGAAGGACCATTTAAAGCAATCGAATCTGCAATTATTATAACAGAATCTTTTTCTTTTTCAAGATAGACGGTTCCCTTTTTTAATCCTTTTACTTGACCTTTTACAATTAAATCAGGGTCTTTTTCACAAGAAACAATAAAAAGAAGGGCTAGTAATACAAATATATTTTTCATGAGATTTTTTAGAATTTTGGAGCGCAAATATCATATAATTATTTTTCAAATACTAACCTCCTGCCGCTATTCTCATTAAAATAGTGCAACCAATTGCAGCAATAGTACCAATGGCATATCCAAAAACAGCTAGAAGTACACCAACCGTAGCTAAGGATGAATGAAATGCTGAGGCTACAATAGGAGCAGAGGCTGCGCCTCCAACGTTTGCTTGACTTCCAACAGCTAAAAAGAAATATGGTGCTTTAATAATTTTAGCTATAATAATTAATAATATGGCATGAATACTCATCCAAATTAAACCAACAGCTATTAATCCAGGATTATCAAAAATAGACATAAGGTCTATTTTCATTCCAATAGAAGCAACCAGAATATATATAAAAACTGAACCATATTTACTAGCTCCAGCTCCTTCATAATTCTTAGCTTTCGTAAAGGATAATAGGACAGCGATAAGGGTTGCAATACTAATCATCCAAAAGAACTGAGAATCTAGAAAAGTAAACGTGTTTCTTAACATTGGAGATTCTATATTTTTAACGATACCTTTAAATGTAGGAGCTAAGTTGTTTGCTCCAATATGTGCGAAACTTACGGTTCCAAAGGCAATAGCTACAATTATCATAATATCCGCTAAAGATGGATTACGCTTTACGCTTTTTGCAAAAGAAGTTACTTTTTCTTTTAGAGATTCAATAGCTGAATTGTCTGCACCTAACCATTTATCAATTGCTTTCGATCGGCCTATTCCAATTAATATGATAGCCATCCAGATGTTGGCAACTACAATATCTACAAAAACCATTTTACCATATTCAGACTGGTTGTATCCATAAATCTCTAACATGGCAGTTTGGTTTGCTCCTCCACCAATCCAACTTCCTGCAAGGGTTGAAAGGCCTCTCCAAACAGCATCTGGTCCAGCACCTCCAACAGTTTCTGGAGACACCATAGAAATCAATAAAATAGCAATGGGTCCACCTATTACTATTCCAAGAGTTCCAGTTAAAAACATAACTAAAGCTTTCCATCCTAAATTAAAAACGGCTTTTAAGTCGATACTCAAAGTCATTAATACTAAAGCAGCAGGTAATAAATAACGACTTGCAACATAGTATAAACTAGTACTCTGTTTAACAACTTCGCCAGTTTCGGATGTTGTTTCCCATTCTGGAGCAATTAGGCCTGATGTAGTTAAAACAGCTGGAAGCATATATGCCATAAATAGACCTGGAACAATTTTATAAAATTTTGGCCAAAATCCTGTTTTTATAGATTCTGTATAAAAAATAAAACCTAACGTTAACATTAGGAGTCCAAATACTATAGTGTCATCTGTAAAAATTGGTGGCTGTTGCATATATTATAATTTGAACTGCAAAGTATAAAAATAATTGGGTATAAAAAAAGCAACCTTTTTAAAGTTGCTTTTTATCTGATTTTTTAGGTTCTCTATTATGTTCTTTAAGTTGTTGCATCAAGATCCATTCAATTTGTCCATTGGTGCTCCTAAACTCATCTGAAGCCCATTTTTCAATGGCTTTGAGCATTTCTTCATTAATTCTTAATGCAAAGGCTTTCTTTTTCGACATATTATTTTTTTATAAAAACTTCAAGTGTATTTATTAAATCAATAGATAATGGGTAATCTGGAGAATAGTACGATTTCATGTTATCTTCATCTTTTTCTATGTCTTTTAACACATGGTTCATATTGTCAATAAAAACTAATTCTGAATCTGGTTTAGCTTCATGAAGTTTGTTAGCTTCATCAAATTTTACCTGAAGATCTTTAGTGCCATTAATAATGAGAACAGGAATATCTAATTTTTTAATTTCTTCTGAAGGGTTGTAAGCCATCCAAGTAATAAAAAACGGCTGATTAGGTTTGCTAAACAAATGTGCTAGAGCTGGATTTATTGTCTCTATAGTTCTAGTTTCTTTTAGCTCGTCTATTTGTTGTTTAGCCATATTACCCATTTCATCACTATATAGTTTGTAGCTATTAATAATGAAATCTCCCATATTTTCACTAATTCCAGCTAAGGATACATATTTGTCTACGTTTTCTTGCGCAGCCAGCATAGCCACTAAAGATCCTTGACTATGACCAATTAAGGTAATACTATTAAAACGATTATCGTCTTTAAACTTATTAATTGCAAGATTAGCGTCATCCACAAAGCGATCAAAATTTAAATCTGTCATTACAAACTTCATGTTTTCTTCAGTAGAGGTTCGTTTATCGTACCTGTACAAAGCAATTCCTTTGCCGTTTAGACTATCAGACAATTGCTTAATATAATTTGCATTTATATTTACTCCGGCTTGATTTCCATTTCTATCTACATTACCAGAACCATGAATAAAAATTGCCAGAGGTTGACTCTTTAAATTTTTATTATAAGATAGTGTACCTGGAAGTTTAACACTGTCATTCATTATTAGAATTTCTTCTGAAATAATGTTTTCTTGTGCTACTACCAGCATACCATAAAATAGAGCTAGGTATAATAAGATTTGTTTCATAATTTAAAAATTAATTATCTGTTTTTATCTCTTTCAAAAACTATTCGTGCAGAGTTTTCTGCTATATGAATCACTTTCCAACCAGACATAGCGTGTTGATTAAGTGTATCTTCTAAACGTTCGTCGTTTTTGCTTAATCCCATTTTCCATGAAATAACTTTGTATTCTTTCATTTGTAAGGTGTTTAATGATTTAAGGTTCCAGCGTTAACAATGGGAGAGGCGTCTTTATCTCCACATAAAATAACCATTAGATTACTAACCATAGCTGCTTTTCGTTCGTCGTCAAGATCTATAATTTGTTTTTTACTTAACTCGCTAAGAGCCATTTCTACCATACTTACAGCGCCTTCCACAATTTTATGTCTGGCTGCAACAATGGCAGTGGCTTGCTGACGTTTAAGCATGGCATTAGCAATTTCCTGAGCATAAGCTAGATACCCAATTCTGGCTTCTAGAACTTCAATTCCAGCAATAGATAAACGTTCGTCTATTTCTTTTTCTAAGGCTTCACTCACTTCATTAACACTAGAACGAAGCGTAATATCCTCAGCAAGACCTTCGTCTGCAAAATTATCGTATGGATACATACTAGCCAATTTTCTAACGGCAGCATCTGTTTGTACGCGTACAAAATTTTCGTAATTATCTACGTCAAAAGCTGCTTTGTAGGTGTTTTGAACTCGCCAAACTAGTATAGTACTAATCATAACTGGATTCCCAAGCTTATCGTTTACTTTTAAACGCTCACTGTCAAAATTACTGGCACGAAGAGATATTTTCTTTTTTGTATACAACGGATTTGCCCAATACAAACCATTCTTTTTTATACTGCCAACATATTTTCCAAACAATAATAAGACTCTTGAATTATTTGGTTGTACCATAATAAAACCAAAGGCAATGAATAATCCTGTTATTATTGATAATACAAACCATGGATTTTTAGTTGAGGTTACGGCTGCAATACCTCCAAAAAATAATATTAAAAATACAACGAGCATGACATAGCCGTTTGCTGGGACGATAATTTTTTCTTCTTTCATGTGATTAAATTTAGTTTGCTTAATTTATTATGATATTAAAATGATATCATAAAGATATGTATAAATATTTTAACCACAAAATCGAGTTTGGCACGGAGATTGAACTATCTATTGTAAATTGATACTACACAAAAAACTTTTTAAAGAGTGTGGTTACTTTTAAAAAAGGTAGTATTTCATATTTTTGGTTGGTTAGTTAAGAAAAGCATCCTATTTAGGGTGCTTTTCTTTTTTTTATCAACTAAGAGTATTTATTATTTAATGAATTCCAAAATTGCTGGAATTAACTCTGGACTTAGAGTTCTAAAAGATTCATTATAGGATTTGGAATTTTCTAAATCGTCTCCAAGAATAGAAAACATTACATGATTCATGTTTTCTATAATTTCTAAACTACCTTCTTTTGAAGCATCTTTTAATAAATGAGCTTCTTCTATAGGAACTTGTAAATCTTTAGTTCCATTTATTATTAATGTAGGAATGGTTAGGTCCGCAATTTGTTCCTGAGGATGGTATTGCATCCAACTACTCATAAATGGTTGGTTTTCGATACTAAAAATAGATTCTAGAGCAGAAGGGTAGTTGGTAGTTGTTTTTCCCTCTTTCAACTTTTTAAAAGCAGCTTGAGATTCATCAGTTAGTCCTGGAACAGTTTGTTCTACTTGATCTAATATTACTTCATCTATAGGTTTTGCAGAGCCTGCAATAGAAATATAGCCAGATATATTTTCTTTTGATGCCAAAATTCCAACCAAACTACCTTGTCCATGACCTATTATATAGATGTTTTTAAATGTGTTTTTCTCGGTAAAATAGCTTACTGTTGAAATGGCATCATTAATAAAGTCCTCAAAACTAATGGTTTTGCTAACACTCCCTTTTCTAATTTGTTTTACTATGCGTTTATCGTACCTAAAAGTTGCAATTCCATTATTGGATAGTTCTTCTGCTAATTTTTTTAAGATATTATTTTTTTGAAAATTCTGATTCCCATTTCTATCTGTTGGACCAGAATCACCAATTATAATAGCTAAGGAAGCATTTTTATTAGATGAAGGAATTAATAAGGTTCCATCAATAAACTGATTGACTGAGACCTCTTCTTGTATGAAATTGTTTTCTTGTGAGATAATTATAGGGGAACTAAAAAGGAATAAGATTAAAAGACACTTTAGTTTCATAGGTGTTTGTGTATTAAAAAAAATTATTAAATCATCAAAGTCTTATAACGTGAAATTAGCACTAAATTATCTAATAAACATATAATTCTTTACTGAAATAAGTAAGAAAAAAGATGTATTTAGTCGGATTTATATGTTATTTCACCTATAAATGTTAAAATTATATGCATTTCATCGAAAATAATAGCTTTTAAACGTTGTTTTTAAAATATAGTTTTACATTTGGAATGTACTAGAATATTACTTTTTAGTTCAATGGATTAATTAATTAATATTTGCATTATGTTGTTGATACTGGAGACCCTAAATCTAACTACATAATAAAGATGCAAATAAAACTAAACCGAGGTTGAGGGACCTCGGTTTTTTTTATGCAATAAACCGAAAGGTTAAATTAATTCGTTTTCCAATGTCTTTTTTTGTTTTTGGAATTTGATGTAGCCAATAATGTTGCATTTCGTCAGTCATTATTAATAAGCTACCATGTTCTAATTTTAGTTGATGTTTTTCGTGTTTTAAAGTTCTATGTCTGAATTTAAATGTGCGTTTAGCTCCAAAACTTACCGAAGCAATGGTTGGGTTTAATCCTAATTCTTTTTCGTTATCTGCATGCCAACCGTTACTATCACTGCCATCTCTATATAAATTTATAAGCACCGAATTGAATTTGTGTTTTGTAAATAGTTCAATTTCCTGTTTTATACTTAAAATTAAACTGCTAAAAGGATTAGGATTCATGGTAATACCAGAGTAGGAGTAAGACTTATTATCTTCACTGTATAAAGCTGTTAATCTAGGTTGTTTATGTGTTTTTCCAAAAATGGTAATATTGTCTTGTTGCCATAATACCTGTTCCAACAAGATTTTAAATAATTTGTCTGCTTGACTTTGGTTGTAAAACTGTGGTATATAAATAAGTTCTGCCTGAGGCAACTTAAAACTGGTTTTTTCTGAAGAAAACAAATCCATCCTATATTTTTTTTCTCTAAATTAGCCAAAGTCTATGAAAATAAAAATTTCCATATTAGTTTTCCTTTTTTTAATTCTTGTGTCTTTTAAGCAGGTTAAAAAAAGCTTGCCAGAAGGTTTTGTCTATGCGCAAACTCTTATTCCAGATTTAAATATTGAACTGCGTTATTATTCTACAAATAATTTTGTTGGAGATACTATTGCCGGTTATCATGCTAATAAATTAATAGTTACTAAGCCGACGGCTGAAGCTTTAAAAAAGGTTCAGGAGGAATTATTGCTTCATAATTTATGTTTGAAGGTTTATGACGCATACAGACCACAAGAAGCCGTAAACCATTTTATAAAATGGGCTAGAAAGTTGGATGACACTTTAATGAAACAGCACTTTTATCCAGATGTTAAAAAAAGGCACTTGTTTAAAGAAGGATATATTGCTTCAAAATCTGGGCATAGCAGAGGAAGTACGGTAGATTTAACTATTATAGATGCTGACACTCACGACCCTTTAGATATGGGTAGTCCGTACGATTTTTTTGGAGAACCTTCCTGGGTTGCATATCAAAACCTGAACGAAGAACAAAAAGCTAACAGACAACTTTTACAACGTATAATGGCCAAACATGGATTTAGAAATTACCCAAAAGAATGGTGGCATTTTACTTTAAGGAATGAACCTTTTCCAAAAACTTATTTCAGTTTTCCAGTAGAATAAGATTCCAAAACTGTAAAGATATCTTGTTTTAAATGGGAGTCCATCAGATTATTTTCTGAAAACCTCTGATTAATCTCTAATTCGATTCCAATATAATTTTCAAGGAATTGCTTTCTTAAATAAGTGGTAAAACCATCAGCCTTTCCAAGATATGGGTAATTATATCGAATGTTATAATTTGGATTTATCTTTAAAATATGTGCTCTAAAGCTTTTACTGAAATGTTTTTCAAGAGGTCTCTTGGGATCAAAAAGCAAACCAACATCACAATTCCTAATTTCACCTTTTAAAAATGGAGTAAAGGAATGAATAGAGATATGCAAAACTGTTTCTCCAATATTAATATATTCTTCGATTTTATTTTCAACTTTATTTCTATAAGTAGAATAATAGGTATGAATAAGTTTTTCTTTTTCTTCTATTGAAATTTCTTTGGAAAATTCTGAAAACAAGTTTTTATGATGTAACGACCTGTTAAGTTCTATTAATAAGCGACTTGTTTTGCTGAATTGAGAAAAATCTGAAAGTGATTTTAGAGATTCAAAAATGTCTAAAGCTCCCAAATCCAAACCTCTGTGAGTTTCTAAAATGGCTTGTTGATTTTTAAAAAACGAAACATACTTTTTAGGGATTTTATTTCCACCATGTTCACAGGTTAGAACAAGTTTCATGGCAAGAATAGCTTGTTTTCCTGCAAGCATTCGGCTAAATTTGTATAGACTTTTTTGATGTTAGCTTCAGAATAATCTTCTGCAACGGCTTTTAAAATTCTTGTAGACAAAGTGCCTTCGTTTAAAACTGTTTCAAGAGTTTCATGATGCGACTTATGAATGTTTTCTTTAGCCAAAGCATAAAGATGTTTCCAAAGGTTTTTAACAGAGATTGGTTCTGCAATCTGAAACAAATTTAAATATGCTAAGTTAGAAATGGTATAACTTTCAGCGTCTTTAATAATCGGATTAAAAACCTCGTAAAGCTCCTCTTTTGGCCATTTTTTTTGTTCAGGAAGTGTCGCTAGTTTTTTATAAACTAAGAGTTTTAAGACTTCAATAATAAGCACGCAAATGGCTATATCTGCTTTTGGACATTCTTGGATGTCCACCAACCTTATTTCAATAGCATTTCTATCGAAACGCGCAATAGCTCCTCTAGAATTTAAAAAATGATGATCTAAGATTTTCTTGGTGTCATGAGGTTTGATGGCTTTTTTTATAGGCTCAAAAATGGTTGCATAATAATCAACCTTACTAAACACACGTTCTGGAATGACTAAGCCAGTAAGCTCTGGAATTTCTTTCTGGTTGGTTTTATAATACTCCAAACGAGCATCTTTAAAACCTGTGTCTTTTCCGTCTAGTATGGGAGAGCTTGCACATAATCCTGGAATTAATGGTAGTATAATTCTAATGGCAGCATGGAGTTTTTCAAACTCTTTATCGTCAAAAAACGGCAGATTGATATGTGTGCTTTGTACGTTGCTCCAACCATGTCCACGACAATCAAAAATACGATTATATAACTCGTAAACATCACTATAACTGTGTTTCCAGAGTTCGGTGTCTTTTAACGGATTTAATAAAGGATGCGCTGCAGTTGGTAATAAATACGATTCTAAAGGGTTTAAAAGTGAATTTATTTCAATAATGTTTTTATGAAACTGTTCCGATAATTGATCTAGATTGTTAGTTGGTCCATTGGTTTTTAATTCTACTACATGAGCCACCAATTCGTTGCTCCAAGCAATGTCTCCATTTTCAACATCAGAACTTTGTTTTCCAGCCTTTTTACTTAATAATTTGTCAACGATTGGAGCTGCTTTAAAGTTTTTCTTAAAAACCAGCATATATTCCAACTCAATGCCATAAACTTCAAATAAATGATATTTTTTACTCATGTTACGTCAGTCTGTTTTTTAGAGCTGTTAGAATTTCGGTATAGATAAGATCTCCATAATAGGCATCTTCTACACCAAAGTCAATATTTGGGTTATCGTTAATCTCAATTACCATGGGTTTGTTGTTCACTACTTTTATGTCTATACCATAAAGTCCTTTTCCCATTAATTTAGCAGATTTTAAGGCCATATCTAGTATTGGTTTTGGCACTTCTTCTATAGCTAAGCAATCTGCATTTCCGTCTTGATCGTCTTTTTTCTTGGCGTTCCAATTATATATTTGCCAATGACCTTTTGCCATATAATACTTACAGGCAAAGAATGGTTTGTCGTCTATAATTCCAATACGCCAATCGTAATCTGAAGGACAAAATTCCTGTGCAATAATTAAATCAGATTCTTTTAACATATCAGAAACTAAACTTTGGTATTCTTCTTTGGTTTTGGCTTTTTTTACACCAAAAGAAAAAGTGGAATCTGGTGCTTTTAAAACACACGGTAAACCAATTTGCTCTAGAACATCATTTTTATTGTTTTTATGAACGATAACCGTCCTTGGGGTTGCAATATTGGCATTATTAAGAGCTTCGGCCATATAAACCTTATTGCAGCATTTTAAAATGGCATCTGGATAATCTATAATGGCAATACCATCTTGTTGTGCTTTTCTTGCGAAAGCGTACGCTTCGTTGTTGACTTCAGTACTCTGACGAATAAATAAGGCATCAAACGAAGACAGACGAGACAAGTCTTTCGGCTCAATTATTTCAGCATAAATATTCATTTTTTCAGCCATGTCCACAAACTTTTTTAGAGCCTTTGGGTTACTTGGAGGAGCAGGGTCGTTGGGGTTTACTAAAATAGCTAGATCAAAATCCGATTTGGTCAATTTAGGTGTATCATAACGTTTTTTTGAAAAGTACTGATTGGCAAATTCATGCACACTCTCCATGTGTTCTATTGGGATTTCAGACTCAGAAATAGCTCGAATGTTCTGTACATTCCATTTGGTTGTATGGTTGAATTTGACTCTTAAAAAAGGCACTTGAAAATGTCTGTAAAACAGTGCGCTTAATTCCTTGTATTTATGAGCCACATTTTGTCCAAAATAAATACTCAAAGTAAACTCTTGAGATTTGATGTTTTTTAAGCTCTGTTGGATGACATCATCAAACTCATCTGAAACAATGCGAACTAGTTTTAAAGCTTTTAAATCCACAATATTCTTTACAGTTGGAATGGCTAAATGGCCTCTAGCTTCAGCTAAAAGCGACACATAATATCCTTTTGATTGATAAGAATAGTCTTTGCAAAGGTTAAAAATACGCGCGTTTTTTAATAGGGAAAACTCTGGGTTTGTAAGATATTCTTGCGAAGAAATTACAGTAATATTCTCAATCGAAAAATGCCATTTTTCAGGTTGATTGACAACAATATATTTATTCATTTATTGCGAAATCGCGATATATATTTTAAACAAAATTAGATTATTTTTTAATAGCTTTTACAAGTTTTAAAATTATTTTTTGCGTAGCTCAAAAAGATCTGTTCGTCTATCTCTTAGGTTGTTAACGCTTCCGTGCTGGTTTAGTTCTCTAAGTAAATCTATATCCACATCTGCAATTAAAATCATTTCTGTATTGGTAGTGGCTTCAGCTTTAATTCCATTAGCTGGAAACGAAAAATCGCAAGGAGTAAAAACCATAGACTGCGCAAATTGGATATCCATATTATGCACCTTTGGTAAATTTCCAACACTACCTGCAATAGCTACATAACATTCGTTTTCAATAGCTCTTGCTTGTGCACAATGTCTAACTCTGGAGTAACCGTTTTGGGTATCGGTTAAAAACGGAATGAATAAAATATCCATACCTTCATCGGCTAAAAGTCGGCTTAATTCTGGAAATTCAGAATCGTAACAAATTAAAATACCAATTTTACCACAATCAGTATCGAAGGCTTTTAATTGTGTGCCACCTTGTAAGCCCCATACTTTAGCTTCGTCTGGAGTTACATGAAGTTTTTCATAGCGTTCTACGGAGCCATCACGTTTACATAGATAACCGGCGTTATAGAGCAAGTCGTTTTTAACTTCTGGCATACTTCCAGTAATAATGTTAATATTGTACGCGATGGCAAATTCAGAAAACTTTTGAACAATAGATTCTGTGTGTTTAGCTAATTCCCTAATAGCTTCAGATTCTGATAAATGATTGTTTTCGGCCATTAAAGGGGCATTAAAAAACTCTGGAAATAAGGCGAAATCTGAACGATATCCAGAAACAGCATCAATAAAGTATTCAGCCTGTTGCATCAACTCCTCCAAATCTTTATATAAACGCATTTGCCATTGTATAAGACCTAAACGAACAATCTTCTTTTTTGTAGCTGCTTTTTTTGATGGTTTTTCATAATATATATTGTCCCATTCCAATAGAACTGCATATTCCCCCGAAGCATTATCTCCTTCTAAATAGCCTTTTAAAATACGAACAGGGTGAAAATCGTTTGAAATTTGAAAGTTTAAAACAGGATCGTGAATTTCCTTCCGTCTTACTTTGTCAATATATTCTTTTGGAGTCATCTCTTTAGAATATTTGTGAAAGTTTGGAATTCTTCCACCAAAGGCAATGCCTCTCAAGTTTAATTTTTCACAAACTTCTTTTCTATAATCGTATAAACGTCTTCCTAAACGCAGGCCACGAAACTCAGGTTTTATAAAAACATCAATCCCATATAATGCATCACCTTTATCTGCATCATGGGTGTTAAAGGTATAATTTCCGGTAATATCTTCATAGGTATGAATGTCATCAATACTATCATAATCCACAATAATAGATAGTGCACATCCAGCAATTTGGTTGTTGATTTTTATAACTACCTGTCCTTCAGGAAATTTATCAATAAGTGTTTTAATTTGATTTTCTCTCCAAAATAAATCTGGCATAGAACTATACGCCTGTTGCATAGCGCCTTTTAATTCTTGATAATCATCTAAAGTGAGATATTGTAATTCAATATTTTCAATGTCTTGTGGTTTCATTTTTTAAGTATAATTAGTAATGTAAAGGTACATTAAAACTTATCGATTTTTTATTTGCTAAGATTGTAATTTTTATTAAAAACAAATTTTGTACAACTTTTTTTAAAATAAATTAGACAAATTAAAATATTTTGTCTAAGTTTGTTAATATTAATCATAGACAAAATAAAATGAAAAAAGAAACTATTATCCGATTTCCCAAATCTACCATTTTACTTTTGTTGGCAATGATCTTATCTTTTCAGTCGTTTGCAGATGTTAATTGTGGACATATAGAGGGCTTTATGTTTTCTAATGGACAGAACTCTGTAATGCTTGAAAATGGCGGTAATTATAATATTACCGATTTACCTCAAAACTTCTATATTGATTTAAATGTAGAGGGTTACTCACAAAGTGTCAAATATTATGTTCAGAACTTAGACACAGGAGAACGTGTTTATATTACTGAAAATGTCTTGCCTTATACGTTTCCAACAGGAAATCAAGCTTGGAATTTGGGAGCTGGTAATTTTAAAATCAGTGCTTCTCTTTACAAGTATGATTTTGGCTTTGGAAGACGATGTGATAAAGAAATCATTTCATTTACATTAAATGAAGAATGTCTCGCTTTTGCAGGTTCTATTACAGCAACTGAAAGTTCTGTTGAACTAATAAACGGAATGGCTACTATTTCAGGAAATCCTAATGGGGATGCTTTTATACCTGATGGGTACATTTCTGGATATGTATTAACTAAAGGAAATGATTTAATTATCATGGATGGTGATGATATTCCATCCTTTCCAGTTACAGAACCTGGAAACTACATTATTCATACATTAATCTATAACCCGAATACATTAGATGTAGGAATTGTTGAATTTGGTGTCACCACCGGTTTTGATGTATACGGATTAATAACAGAAGGAGGAGGAGATATTTGTGCGTCTTTAGATGTTGCAGGAGCACCAATTATGGTGACCAGCTGTGAAGCTGATGCAGGAACACTTATGGCGGATGCAGATACTGCCTGTTTAATAAATGGAGCAGCTACAATCTCTGCAACAGCAAATAACGATTCTAATGTTCCAGAAGGATATGAAACAGTTTATGTGTTAACAGAAGGTTCCGGATTGGTAATAGTAAATGCAGGAGCAATACCAAGTTTTGAAGTAACAGAAGGAGGAGATTATACCATCCATAGTTTGGTATACAATCCAGAGACTTTAGATTTAGGAATAGTTGTACCAGGCGTAACTACCGGTTTTGATGTTTACGGATTAATAACAGAAGGAGGAGGAGATATTTGTGCGTCTTTAGACGTTGCAGGAGCACCAGTTTCAGTAGAAAATCCACATGCAGGAACATTGTCTGCAGATATGGATTCAGTGACTTTAGTTGACGGCCTTGCAACAGTATCAGCAACAGCAAATGGCGATGCTAATGTGCCGGAAGGTTACCAAACGGTTTTTGTTTTAACTCAAGGTTCAGGATTAGTTATCATGAATGCAGGAGCATCGCCTAATTTTGAAGTTAGCGAAGCAGGAGATTATACCATTCATAGTTTGGTTTATAATCCAGAGACCTTAGATTTAGGAATCGTTGTTCCAGGTGTCACTACCGGTTTTGATGTTTACGGATTAATAACAGAAGGAGGAGGAGATATTTGTGC
>NZ_JAPMLM010000066.1 GCF_026410195.1 Xanthomarina sp. F2636L
TTAGACGAATTTAAAACCAAGCTTTATACCAATATTTCCCATGAATTTAGAACGCCACTAACACTTATTTCAGGTCCCATAGATAACCAATTAGCAAAAACAGACCTTTCCAAAACCGACAAAAAAGAACTGAGTTTAGTAAAACAAAATGCCGACAGATTACTTCATTTAGTAAACCAAATGTTGGATTTGTCTATGATAGATTCTGGACAAACAAAACTTCGAGTTTCGAGAGGAGATTTATCTATTTTATTTAAGCAGCTTGTTAGTGCTTTTCAGTATCAAGCCAATCAGAAAAACATTACAATTAAACATCAAATTTTCGATTTAAAAGACGTTTGGTTTGATGCAGATGTTATTGAAAAGGTAAGTTCTAATTTATTGTCAAATGCTATAAAATATGCACCAAAAAACAGTGAAATTATTTTTGATGCTCTTAATCTAGATGGCATGTTGGTATTATCAATTATAAACTCTAGTAAGCTAGTTGGAAAAGAAGATTTGAGTAAGTTATTTCAACGGTTTTATCAAGATAATGAACTTTCAGATGGCGTAGGAGTTGGCCTAGCCTTAGTGCGCGATTTAGTTACTCTCTCTAAAGGTACTATTATAGCCAATAATATCGATGCAAACAGAATACAGTTTAACGTTTCACTTCCTATAAATAAAGACGCTTTTACTGCTGAAGAAATTTATGATAGGCTTAAAGTTGAAAACCTTTCATTAGAAACAGATGAATTGATATCAGAAGTCAACACCAACAAATCAAGTCTATTAATTGTTGAAGACGAAACGGATATCCGCGCTTTTATTGTCTCTATATTTTCTGACAACTATGATATTCTTGAAGCCGAAAACGGAAAGATAGGACTTGAAAAAGCACAGGAAAACCTTCCAGATTTAATTATCAGTGATATTATGATGCCAGAATTAGATGGAATCGAACTTTGTCATGGTATTAAAACAAACGAGTTAACCAGTCACATTCCAGTCATTCTATTAACGGCTAAAGTAGGAGAGCATCATGAAATTGAAGGTCTTAAAACCGGGGCAGATGCTTATGTAACCAAACCGTTTAGTAGTGAGAAACTTAAAATTAGAGTCGAAAAATTGATTGAAAATCGTATAAAACTTCAAAAACACTTTAGTAATACGTTAACCATTAATCCAGAATTAGCCATTACGTCTACAGAAACAGAGTTTTTAAAGAAACTTCAATTGGTTTTGGATACACATATTAGCAATTCAGAATTTACAAGTGAGACTTTTTGCAAGTACATGCAAATAAGCCGAACCCAACTTCACAGAAAATTAAAGGCCATTACTGGCATGACAACTAGCGAATTTATACGTTCGCAACGCTTAAAACTGGCTGTTCAATTGTTAAAATCTTCCGATGCCACCATGGCAGAAATTGCCTATCAAGTAGGTTTCAATTCCCCTTCGTACTTCAATAAATGTTTTAAGGAAGTGTATAACTGTACACCTGCAGAGTATATTTTAAAGACATAGTTAGAGCTTATAAATTCTAATATTATAAATAAGTTAATAGTAAATTTTAGACCTATTTAATACTAAAAACTCTTTTATGTGCTTTTGCCTCATTTTTCGAAAACATTTTAGTATTTTTAATTGTCAATTTAAAAATTATGAGGCACCTAAAGTTGCTCTTTTTTTGGTTTGTTCCTTTTGTTATTTTTTCACAAAATCAAGGTCAATCTGATGCTATTGATTTCCTTCGTTTGAACCCTGTCGATGGTGAATTAGAGAGTCAGTGGGTATCTTCAATCATGCAGGATAATGAAGGTTTTATATGGATAGGTACTCAAGATGGTTTGTATAAAGTTTTTGATAATCACACTAAAACATATCAATATAATCCAAAAAATAAAAAATCTCTTCCTGCAAATTGGGTGCGTTGTATGGCACAGGATAGTCATGGAATTTTTTGGATAGGAACGCAAGGAGGTGGTCTAGTTACGTTTGATCAAGATACAGAGCAATTTGAAAAATATAATTTTATTGATGAAAATGACATTTTAAATGGTCTCATTATATATGATTTGTTTATTACCTCAAACAATGTTTTATGGATTGAAAGTGAAAATGGGCTTTATAGGAAAACACCAGATGGGATAACAGAAAAGGTGAGTGACGTCGTTCTTTCAGTATTTATACATGAGATTAAATCAGGGCAAATAATTATTTCATTTAATGATACTATTTTTATTTATAACAACCTTGAAAAAATATTAGAGCCTATTTTTAAAGTAGATCATTTAAAAAAGGTGTTTTATGCAGGAGAATCCAATTTTATACTAAATATAAAAGATTCTATATACACGTACACACTTGGAGATACCCCTGTATTATTAGAGACTCCTGAAAAAATTTATGGCATTTCAAATAGAAGAAATAATAGCTTCCTGTTTCTAGGAAAGCACTATATCTACCGATATGATGTGCTTAAAAACACCTTTCAAAAGCTTGAAATTCTAAGTGCTTTAGATAATGTTTTAGAAGTTTTACAGGCGCTTTTTGTAGATAGACAAGGGATTTTATGGATGGGAACAGCTAATGGACTTTTTAAAGAAAGCATTGCAGGAAGACTGTTTAAAGAAGTGATACCAGTTCATGCAAGAAGAATAATAGCAGATAAAGAGCATGTAATTATAGGAGGAAATCAAGGACTTTTTAAGTATTCTTTAGCCACAAAATCCTTAACTAATTTAATTGAAGCTAAGATTTTTTCAGTTTTAAAGTCAACAAGTGGTATTTGGGCCGGAGGTATTGCAAATAATTTGTATCATATTAATCTTAAAGGAGAAATAAAAATCTATGAAATTTTAAGTAAAAACAAAGAATTATTTAAAATTTATGGCATAGTTCAAGATAAAAATGATTTTTTATGGGTGAGTTCATGGGAAGGATTGCATCTTTTGAACCTTCAAGGCGAACTTATAAAAAGTTTTAGGTTTAATAATGACAAACTTAAAGCCTTACAGCTGCATATCGATAAAGAAGATAATCTATGGATAATAACTGTAGGTAATGGGATATATAAAATACCACAAGTATCACAAATTAGTGCTGAGCAAAAGCTGTTTTCTTATAAACAATATGTGGCAGGACAGCCTGTAGAAAAAACAATTAATTCCAACACAGCTTATGAAATTTTTGAAGCCGAAAATGGCGATTTATGGTTTGGAATGGATAGTGGTATAAATATTTATAAAAATGAAACAGACAGCTTTGAAAGTCTTCAAATTAACCAGCAGTTTTTTGGCAAGAAAACAATGGCCATAAACTCTGACACTTCAGGTTTGTTTTGGATAAGTACTATTAGAAATGGCGTTTATGTTTACGATACTAAAAATGATAGAATGATAAATTTTAATACTTATGATGGTTTGGTATCTAACGCCTGTCTTTTTACCTCCAGATTGTTTTATAAAGATAAATTATATTTAGGGACAGAAAGTGGTGTTCAGGTTATACATGCAACAGATTTTACATTTCCAGAAATACATACAAAACCTATAATTACAGATGTTAACTTGTATTCTAAATCCACTAAATCTGATACAAAATTTCAAATTGAAAAAAAGAATATCAAATATTTGGAACATTTTGAAGTTAGCCCTATACAATCCTATTTCACTTTGCATTTTGCGACCATTGATTATAGTTTTCCAAAAAAACTAAATTATTTTTATAAACTTAACGATACAGATAATTTGTGGCATAAAGCAGAAAGCAATTTCATAAACTTTACAAATTTAGAATCTGGAGACTATACTTTTTATGTGAAAGCCGCTTATGATATTTTAGATGATACGCCAGTAGCTTCTAAAAAATTTACTATCAATTCTCCTTGGTATAAGATGACAATAGCCTATGTTTTCTATGGAATGATATTTATTTCAATACTTGTTGCCTTTTCATATTTAAAACTTAAACAAAATTTGGCTCTTAATAAATTAAAAGCTGCAAAGGTATTAGACGAATTTAAAACCAAGCTTTATACCAATATTTCCCATGAATTTAGAACGCCACTAACACTTATTTCAGGTCCCATAGATAACCAATTAGCAAAAACAGACCTTTCCAAAACCGACAAAAAAGAACTGAGTTTAGTAAAACAAAATGCCGACAGATTACTTCATTTAGTAAACCAAATGTTGGATTTGTCTATGATAGATTCTGGACAAACAAAACTTCGAGTTTCGAGAGGAGATTTATCTATTTTATTTAAGCAGCTTGTTAGTGCTTTTCAGTATCAAGCCAATCAGAAAAACATTACAATTAAACATCAAATTTTCGATTTAAAAGACGTTTGGTTTGATGCAGATGTTATTGAAAAGGTAAGTTCTAATTTATTGTCAAATGCTATAAAATATGCACCAAAAAACAGTGAAATTATTTTTGATGCTCTTAATCTAGATGGCATGTTGGTATTATCAATTATAAACTCTAGTAAGCTAGTTGGAAAAGAAGATTTGAGTAAGTTATTTCAACGGTTTTATCAAGATAATGAACTTTCAGATGGCGTAGGAGTTGGCCTAGCCTTAGTGCGCGATTTAGTTACTCTCTCTAAAGGTACTATTATAGCCAATAATATCGATGCAAACAGAATACAGTTTAACGTTTCACTTCCTATAAATAAAGACGCTTTTACTGCTGAAGAAATTTATGATAGGCTTAAAGTTGAAAACCTTTCATTAGAAACAGATGAATTGATATCAGAAGTCAACACCAACAAATCAAGTCTATTAATTGTTGAAGACGAAACGGATATCCGCGCTTTTATTGTCTCTATATTTTCTGACAACTATGATATTCTTGAAGCCGAAAACGGAAAGATAGGACTTGAAAAAGCACAGGAAAACCTTCCAGATTTAATTATCAGTGATATTATGATGCCAGAATTAGATGGAATCGAACTTTGTCATGGTATTAAAACAAACGAGTTAACCAGTCACATTCCAGTCATTCTATTAACGGCTAAAGTAGGAGAGCATCATGAAATTGAAGGTCTTAAAACCGGGGCAGATGCTTATGTAACCAAACCGTTTAGTAGTGAGAAACTTAAAATTAGAGTCGAAAAATTGATTGAAAATCGTATAAAACTTCAAAAACACTTTAGTAATACGTTAACCATTAATCCAGAATTAGCCATTACGTCTACAGAAACAGAGTTTTTAAAGAAACTTCAATTGGTTTTGGATACACATATTAGCAATTCAGAATTTACAAGTGAGACTTTTTGCAAGTACATGCAAATAAGCCGAACCCAACTTCACAGAAAATTAAAGGCCATTACTGGCATGACAACTAGCGAATTTATACGTTCGCAACGCTTAAAACTGGCTGTTCAATTGTTAAAATCTTCCGATGCCACCATGGCAGAAATTGCCTATCAAGTAGGTTTCAATTCCCCTTCGTACTTCAATAAATGTTTTAAGGAAGTGTAT
>NZ_JAPMLM010000067.1:0-2500 GCF_026410195.1 Xanthomarina sp. F2636L
AAATGAATCGGGATTCTAAAAAAGGCGATGACCTACTCTTCCACAAATGCAGTACCATCGGCGCTAATGGGCTTAACTTCTCTGTTCGGAATGGTAAGAGGTGAGCCCCATTGCAATAACCACCTTAAGTTATTGCTGCAGTAATAAGTATTTAACTTATTACTTTCAGCGTTCCAATATCAAATTGGAACAAATATCTTAACATATTGAAAAAAATGACATGAATTTGTAATTATTGTACTTTTAAAAAGAACAGCTGTACAATAAGCCTATGGGTTATTAGTACTACTCGGCTATGACATTACTGCCTTTACACCTATAGCCTATCAACGTGGTAATCTTCCACGACCCTTTAAAGAAATCTCATCTTGTGGTGGGTTTCGCGCTTATATGCTTTCAGCGCTTATCCCTTCCAAACGTAGCTACTCTGCAATGCTCCTGGCGGAACAACAGATACACCAGAGGTTTGTCCAACTCGGTCCTCTCGTACTAGAGTCAGATCCACTCAAATTTCTAACGCCCACTGTAGATAGAGACCGAACTGTCTCACGACGTTCTGAACCCAGCTCGCGTGCCACTTTAATGGGCGAACAGCCCAACCCTTGGGACCTTCTCCAGCCCCAGGATGTGACGAGCCGACATCGAGGTGCCAAACCCCCCCGTCGATGTGAGCTCTTGGGGGAGATCAGCCTGTTATCCCCGGCGTACCTTTTATCCTTTGAGCGATGGCCCTTCCATGCGGAACCACCGGATCACTATGCTCTACTTTCGTACCTGATCGACCTGTATGTCTCTCAGTCAAGCTCCCTTATGCCATTGCACTCTACGCACGGTTACCAAGCGTGCTGAGGGAACCTTTAGAAGCCTCCGTTACTCTTTTGGAGGCGACCACCCCAGTCAAACTACCCACCAAGCACTGTCCCTTCATTGAAGGTTAGACTCTAGATAAGCAAAGGGTGGTATTTCAACAATGACTCCACAACACCTGGCGATGCTGCTTCGAAGTCTCCCACCTATCCTACACATTACTTATCCAAAACCAATACTAAGCTATAGTAAAGGTGCACGGGGTCTTTTCGTCCCACAGCGGGTAATCGGCATCTTCACCGATACTACAATTTCACCGAGCTCATGGTTGAGACAGTGTCCAGATCGTTGCACCATTCGTGCAGGTCGGAACTTACCCGACAAGGAATTTCGCTACCTTAGGACCGTTATAGTTACGGCCGCCGTTTACTGGGGCTTCATTTCATTGCTTCGCCGAAGCTAACAACTCCACTTAACCTTCCAGCACCGGGCAGGTGTCAGGCCATATACATCATCTTTCGATTTAGCATAGCCCTGTGTTTTTGATAAACAGTCGCCTGGACTCTTTCACTGCGGCCCATCCGTAGATGGGCGACGCTTCTCCCGAAGTTACGCGTCTATTTTGCCTAGTTCCTTAACCATGAATCTCTCGAGCTCCTTAGAATTCTCATCCCAACTACCTGTGTCGGTTTAGGGTACGGGCTGCTTCATTCGCTTTTCTTGGAAGTCGCTTTTCTGGATTATCACCGCAGCCGTAGCCTTAGTGTACTATCGCGGTATTACTACTCGCTTCAACGAACTATTCCGTCAGTTCGCACCAAATTTACGCCTCCGTCACTTTTAGTATGAGCAGGTACAGGAATATTAACCTGTTGTCCATCCACTACCCCTTTCGGGTTCGCGTTAGGTCCCGACTAACCCTCAGCTGATTAGCATAGCTGAGGAAACCTTAGTCTTTCGGAGTGCGGGTTTCTCGCCCGCATTATCGTTACTTATGCCTACATTTTCTTTTGTAGCTTCTCCAGCATACCTCGCAGTACACCTTCGACGACACTACAATGCTCCCCTACCACTTTTACAAGTCCATAGCTTCGGTAGTATGTTTATGCCCGATTATTATCCATGCCGAACCGCTCGACTAGTGAGCTGTTACGCACTCTTTAAATGAATGGCTGCTTCCAAGCCAACATCCTAGCTGTCTAAGCAGTTCAACCTCGTTTATTCAACTTAACATACATTTGGGGACCTTAGCTGATGGTCTGGGTTCTTTCCCTCTCGGACATGGACCTTAGCACCCATGCCCTCACTGCTGATTAACATTTTATAGCATTCGGAGTTTGTCAGGAATTGGTAGGCGGTGAAGCCCCCGCATCCAATCAGTAGCTCTACCTCTATAAAACTATAAATCAACGCTGCACCTAAATGCATTTCGGGGAGTACGAGCTATTTCCGAGTTTGATTGGCCTTTCACCCCTACCCACAGGTCATCCGAAGACTTTTCAACGTCAACCGGTTCGGTCCTCCATTTAGTGTTACCTAAACTTCAACCTGCCCATGGGTAGATCACACGGTTTCGCGTCTACCACTACTAACTAAAGCGCCCTATTCAGACTCGCTTTCGCTACGGATCCGGACCTGAAGTCCTTAACCTTGCTAGCAACGGTAACTCGTAGGCTCATTATGCAAAAGGCAC
>NZ_JAPMLM010000067.1:5000-39916 GCF_026410195.1 Xanthomarina sp. F2636L
TACCTTACCATCAAGCTAATAGAACGCATGGTCATCTCTTACCGATAAATCTTTAATATAAAAACGATGCCGTCTCTACATACTATAAGGTATTAATCCAAATTTCTCTGGGCTATCCCAATGTAAAAGGTAGATTCCATACGCGTTACTCACCCGTGCGCCGGTCGTCAGCAAGTGCAAGCACCTCTGTTACCCCTCGACTTGCATGTGTTAAGCCTGCCGCTAGCGTTCATCCTGAGCCAGGATCAAACTCTTCATCGTTAATTCTTAAATATTATTTAACAACTAATCGAAATAGTTTTAATTAGGTACTCAAAATGGTTTATTCTCTTGTTTAAAAAAGATCGTTTCCAATCTCTTTCTTACGCTGTCAATTCAATATGTTTATGAACTTATTTCTTTAATTTCTCAGGGCGTTTATCTCCTAAGCGGGTGCAAATATAAAACCCTTTTTTTATTCCCACAATGTTTTTTTGAAAAAAAATTAAAAGTTTTTTTAACTCCTAAATCTCAATAAAAAAACACCATTTAAATGAACTTATTTTCTTCCCTATAAACGTTCCCGTTTTTAGCGGCTGCAAATATAAAACCTTTTTTGTTAATACAAAACTTTTTTTAAAATATTTTTAACGGCCTTTTAAATCCATTCTATTCCCAAAATTATATGAACAACGCCATTAACTATATCCCGTTTTTAGCGAGTGCAAATATACAACCCATTTTTTACCATTAACAAACTTTTTTGAAAGTATTTTTGAAGAATATTAAGCAGGTGCCCTCTCCGGTCTTATTACCAATTAATTACACTGTATTTTTTTTTAAAACAACTTGTTAAAATAAAAATTCAAACTAAAACTCATTAATAAAACAGCAATATAACTTCATTTATAATTGATATATAATAAGGTCTTATAATATAAGATAATTATTGATGGAATATTGTGTGTAAATTATTATACTATTATCTTTGTAGCCTTATTTTAATATATATATAATGATAAAGATTACATTGCCTGACGGTAGTATTAAGTCGTTTGAAGAAAATACGACTGCAATGGAGGTTGCTAAAAGCATAAGTGAAGGGTTTGCTAGAAATGTTATTTCAGCAAAATTTAACGATACAGTTATAGAAACCTCTACTCCAATAACCACCGATGGTTCTTTAGTCTTATATACATGGAATGATGATGATGGTAAAAAAGCATTTTGGCATTCGTCTGCGCATATTTTGGCACAAGCTATAGAAAATCTATATCCAAACGCTAAACTATGGGTGGGTCCGGCAATTGAAAATGGGTTTTATTATGACATCGATTTAGGCGAAGACACTATTTCTGATAAAGACTTTAAACGTATTGAGGATAAAATGTTAGAAATAGCTCGTGGCAAGCACGAATTCAGTATGCGTGAAGTTTCAAAATTAGAAGCATTATCTTATTATAAGGATAAAAACAATTACAAACTTGATTTAATAGGAAACCTGGAAGATGGTACTATTACGTTTTGTGATCATGACACATTTACAGACTTATGTCGTGGAGGCCATATTCCTAATACAGGAATTGTGAAAGCTGTAAAAATACTAAGTGTTGCAGGAGCTTACTGGAAAGGAGACGAAAACAATAAACAACTTACACGTGTTTATGGAATTTCTTTTCCAAAACAAAAAGAGTTAACTGAATATTTAGAATTGCTTGAAGAAGCTAAGAAAAGAGACCATAGAAAATTAGGAAAAGAATTAGAGTTATTTACTTTTTCACAAAAAGTAGGTCAAGGACTACCTTTATGGCTACCTAAAGGAGCCGCATTGCGTGATCGCTTAGAGAACTTTTTAAAGAAAGCTCAAAAGAAAGCGGGGTACGAGATGGTTGTAACACCACATATCGGACAGAAAGAATTGTATGTCACTTCAGGGCATTACGCCAAATATGGAGAAGATAGTTTTCAGCCAATAAAAACTCCTAAGGAAGGTGAGGAGTTTTTATTAAAACCAATGAACTGTCCTCATCATTGTGAGATATATAATAGTAGTCAATGGTCTTATAAAGATTTACCAAAGCGATTTGCAGAATTTGGTACGGTTTATAGATATGAACAAAGTGGCGAACTACATGGTTTAACTCGTGTTAGAGGCTTTACTCAAGATGATGCACATATTTTCTGTACTCCAGACCAATTGGATAAAGAATTTAAGGATGTTATCGATTTGGTGCTATATGTTTTTGGATCCTTAGGTTTTGAAAATTTTACTGCACAAGTTTCCTTAAGAGATCCTGAAACTCCAGAAAAATACATAGGAAGCGTTGAAAACTGGGAAAAAGCAGAACAAGCAATTATAAATGCTGCTAATGATAAAGGATTGGACTATGTAATAGAAACTGGCGAAGCTGCTTTTTATGGTCCAAAATTAGACTTTATGGTAAAAGATGCTCTTGGAAGACAGTGGCAACTAGGCACCATTCAAGTTGATTACAATCTACCAGAGCGTTTTGAGTTGACGTATAAAGGAAGTGACAACGAATTACATAGACCGGTTATGATTCATCGAGCTCCATTTGGAAGTATGGAACGATTTATTGCCATTTTACTTGAGCATACTGGAGGAAATTTCCCACTTTGGTTGATGCCTGATCAAGTTATTGTACTATCTATTAGTGAGAAATACGAGAAATACGCGAAAAAAGTTTTAAATGTGTTAGAAAATAACGAAATTCGCGCTCTAATTGATAATAGAAACGAAACCATGGGGAAGAAAATTCGGGAAGCCGAAATGAGAAAAATCCCATATATGGTTATAGTTGGTGAAAATGAGGAACAAGAAAACAAGATTTCTGTTCGTCAACATGGTGGTGAAGACCTTGGCATGATTACTGTTGAAGGTTTAACTAACATTATTAATGAAGAAACTAAAAAGTCTTTAAAAACATTTTAAAAATAAGTTTAACTAAAATTATAAGGCCATAGCAATACGTAGAAGAAAACAAGTCTCTAGACGAGTTAGTCAAGAAGATCAGCACAGAATTAATTCTAAAATTAGATCAGAAAAAGTGCGCTTAGTAGGTGATAACATCGAAGTTGGGATATATCCAACAAAAGAAGCACTTGCCATAGCAGACGAACAAGGTTTAGATTTAGTAGAAATATCACCAAAAGCAGATCCTCCTGTTTGCAAGGTTATGGATTATAAGAAGTTTCTTTACGAACAAAAGAAACGTGAGAAAGCTTTAAAATCTAAAGCAAGTAAAGTAGTTGTTAAGGAAATTAGATTTGGACCCCAAACTGATGACCATGATTACGAGTTTAAAAAGAAACACGCAGAGAAATTTTTAAAAGAAGGCGCTAAATTAAAAGCTTTTGTATTCTTTAAAGGACGATCGATTGTTTTTAAAGAACAAGGACAAATCTTACTATTAAGATTAGCTCAAGATTTAGAAGAATTAGGTAAAGTAGAACAAATGCCTAAATTGGAAGGTAAACGTATGACTATGTTTATTGCTCCAAAGAAATCAAAATAAATCCTGATTTACAGGTTGAAAATAATAAGTGAAATAAACAAAACTAGGAGAACAAGATGCCTAAAATGAAAACCAAATCTAGTGCCAAAAAACGATTTAAAGTTACAGGTACTGGTAAGATTAAAAGAAAGCACGCTTTTAAAAGTCATATCTTAACAAAGAAGTCAAAAAAGCGTAAGTTAGCATTAACACATAGTACATTAGTACATGAAAATGATGTTAACAGTATTAAGGAACAGTTACGATTAAAGTAATAAAGTTCGGTTAATTATTTATTTATAAACCCTGGAGTTAGGCCTTAAAAAGAATTCAGAATTCAGAATTTATAATTCAGAATTAAAGAATCGCCTACTACAAAAACAATTAAAATTATGCCAAGATCAGTAAATTCTGTAGCCAAAAGAGCCAGAAGAAAAAAGGTGCTTAAACAAGCAAAAGGTTACTTCGGACGTCGTAAAAACGTTTGGACAGTAGCAAAAAATGCGGTTGATAAAGCGATGCAATATTCGTATAGAGACCGTAGAGTTAAAAAAAGAAACTTCCGTGCTTTATGGATTACGCGTATTAACGCTGGAGCCAGAGAACATGGTTTATCTTACTCTCAATTTATGGGGAAATTAAAAGCTAATGATATTGAATTAAACCGTAAGGTTTTAGCAGATTTAGCTATGAATCACCCAGATGCTTTTAAAGTAATAGTAGAGAAAATTAAATAAGGCGTTTCGCCTATTGTATAACATATTTCACTTATAAAAAAGCCAACTCAAATGAGTTGGCTTTTTTTTGGATTAAGACTAAACGAAATTTAACTTAAAGTGATGTTTTACTTTTTTTGAAAAGAATTTGTATTTACTAAATATCATCTATTGGGAGTTAATGTAAAAGATAGGATTTAAAATCCAAATACCTGCAAACGGATCTTCCCACAAAACCAATTCCATATTACAAGAGGTGAAAATTGGAATATTTATGTTCCTTTTTAAAATTTTAGAAGATGAATAATAAAGCAAACATCACCAAAATAGAAGAACAAAATACAAACTTCATAAAATTTAAAGTCCCAAAATAATTGAACGATAGAATACTAAATCCAACTTAAAACTAATAATTAAAGAGTTAATATTACTATTGTGGCTCTTTTAATCAACTTATTATTAAAAATATTTTAATAAAAGTCAAACTGAAAAACAAAATAAAAATGGGAAATAAACAAATTCGAATTCGGATTTAAACCCCTATAATATGACAACTATTTCTATTATTAAAAACGCAATCAAATATGCCGAAAACAGTTTTGAAACCTTACTTTAGATTGATTTGTTTTTAAAAACAAAATTGTATTTATTACTAAAAAATTAAACCTATTAAACTTATAGAAAAGGAAATAGTAAATTTGTTTGATTAGTAATCCATATTAGGTTTTCTGTTTCTTTTTCCTAGCAGCAGGGAACAGCACATTATTTAGAATTAATCGGTAGCCTGGTGAAGTTGGATACAAATCCAATTCGGTTTTTGGGTCTCCAACTTTATGCGTATAATCCTCTGGGTCATGACCTCCATAAAAAGTAAAAAAGCCTTTTCCTTTTATTCCATGAATGTATTTAGCTTCACCATTGGTTTTATTCTCTCCCAAGACCAACACATTCGATTTTATTTCTTCTCTTGTAAACGATGTTGTTTGTCCCATGAATCCTTTTACCAAAGCTGTATGATTTTGGCACAACATGGTTGGAATAGGATCCCATTTAGCAGAAAAATCCATTAATGTAAAGTAATCTGTTATTTTTGGAATCTGTCTTTTCTGAGTCATGTCTATTGAAGAAAACTCATAAACTAATGGGTTTCTTTCTAAAATGAAATCTTTAAAAGCAAAGGTTTTATTGTAGTTAATTTTAGACTGATAATTGGCATCGCTAGCATCTCCATCGAACATGGGTTCACAAATATCGACACCTTCAGCAGAAAGCGCAATATCAAAACTATCTGTTGCACTACACATAGCAAACATAAAACCTCCACCAACAACATAATCTCTAATTTTTAAAGAGACTGCTAATTTTTCTTCTGACACTTTTGCATATCCTAATTTTGTTGCTAAAGCTTCAGCTGCTTTTTTCTCTTCAATATACCAAGCTGCCGTTCTGTAGTTGGCATAAAACTTTCCATATTGTCCTGTAAAATCTTCATGATGAAGATGCAACCAATCATATAACAATAAAGCGTCGTTTAATACTTCTTCATCGTAAACAGTTTCATAAGGGATTTCGGCATAAGTGAGGACCATAGTTACAGCATCATCCCAAGGGAGTTTTCCTTTTGGAGAATAAACGGCAATTTTTGGCGCTTTTTCTAATACAACAGCTTCCATATTTTTACTGGGACTGCTAATGTCTTCCAAAATAGACTCTGCTTTCGTATTTGATACGATTTCAAATGAAACGCCTCTAATCTGACATTCACGTTGAATTTCTTCTGAATCTGGCAATAAAAAAGAACCTCCTCTATAATTTAACAACCACTTTACTTTTAGTTGTTTTTCTAGAGTCCAATAGGTAATTCCGTATGCTTTTAAATGATTTTTCTGACCTTCGGCATCCATAGGAATAAGGATGTAAGAGGCAAAAGTATTTACCGAGAATAATAGAACAAATAAGAGAGTTAAGTTTTTCACAGTTGAAATATACTCAAAATTTTCTGCTCTAAATATCTTTTAAATAAAATTTAACCATCAGCTGCTATTTACTGTCTCCGGAGAGAATATCGGACAAGACTTTAGTATCAGGAAATTGATCTAAAATAATCTTAATAAACACTGTAATTGGTATGGCCATAATTAAACCTGGAACTCCCCAAAGAAAACCCCAAAACATGAGCATAACTAATACGGTAATCACATTTAAAGAGAAAGATTTTCCCATAAAAATAGGTTCCAAGATAGAACCAAATAATACTTGAACTCCAGTTATTGAAACTATAAAAAAGGCTAAAGTACTTGATGGGTCTAGTTCTATAAAAGCAAATAAAGACAACATAACTACTGTGATGACCGAGCCAACCATTTGAACAAAATTAATAATAAAGGCAAAAAGCCCCCAAAAAATTGGAAAACTCACATCAAAAAATAAACATGCTAATCCTGTCCCTATTCCTGTAGCTAAGCTAACGAAAAACTTAACTTTAATAAATTTTATTAAATCCTTTTCTATTTTTAAAAATGTTTTAAGAGAGGTATGACGTTGTTTTAAAATGGTACTATGTAATACTTTTTGGATATTAATTGATTCAGCTAGCCATAACACTACAAAAAAGATTGTCATAAGTGTCATAGTAAGAGTTCGCTGAATAAAATTAATAGTATTCCCAATATTATCTTTGGCTATAAACTGGTTAAAAACACCTTCTTTTTCATCCATTTTAAATCCAAAAGTCTCCTGAGCTATCAAGAATAAGTTTTGTATTTTTTCTTCTGCTTTAGTAAAGAATTCGGTATCAGAATTTAAAATTTCACGACTTGAAATCTGAATTAATTCAACACCAATTTTCACTCCACCAGCAATTAATAAAACAACAATAAAAATACTAACGAGTTTTGGAATATTCTTTTTACCTAACCAACGCATGATTGGTAAAAACAACAATGCAATAAACATGGAAAATACTAATGGAATAAATATAAAAGAAAGGATTTTTAGTAAATAAAAAACTAACGGAATAATTATAACTAGTAATAATATGTTTGTGGTTCTTAATTTATCCATAAGATTTAGACTCTAAAATAGACTTGGGTTGTTTAAAAAGGTACATCGTTATCTTCCTCTGGAACATCAAAAGCATCATTTGCTGATGGGAATTTTTCTGGAGAAAATGTATTATCATTTGCTGCTTCATTCATTTTAGAATGAAATTCTTGTCCAAAAGGTGTATCAAAATCATCCAGATTATCAAATTTACCTAAATGTCCAACGAACTTCAGTCGAATATTATCCAATCCTCCATTACGGTGTTTTGCAATAATAAATTCAGCTTGACCTTCAGTTGGTGATCTTTCTTCATCGTCCCATTCATCAATTTTATAATATTCCGGTCTGTAAATAAACGATACAATATCTGCATCCTGCTCGATTGCTCCAGATTCACGAAGGTCGGAAAGTAAAGGTCTTTTACTTCCTCCACGAGTTTCAACAGCACGGGATAATTGAGATAAGGCAATTACTGGGATGCTTAATTCTTTAGCCAAAGCTTTTAGGTTTCGAGAAATAGTAGATATCTCCTGCTCTCTATTTCCACCACCTTTCTGGCTTCCACCTGCTGTCATTAATTGTAAATAATCCACAACAATTAATTTAATTCCATGTTGAGAAGCTAAACGTCTAGCTTTTGCTCTTAAATCGAAAATGGACAGTGAAGGCGTATCATCAATAAATAAAGGTGCTTTTTCCAAGCTCTTTACTTTTACATTTAATTGTTCCCATTCGTGTTTTTCTAATTTTCCTGTTCTCAGTTTTTCAGAAGATAATCCTGTTTCACTAGAAATTAAACGCATAATTAATTGTACAGAGGCCATCTCTAAGGAGAAAAAAGCCACTGGAATATTTTGAGTAACAGCAATATTTCTTGCCATAGAAAGTGTTAATGCCGTTTTACCCATACCAGGACGAGCAGCAACAATTATTAAATCACTTTCTTGCCAACCAGAGGTTAGTTTATCTAATTTTGTAAAACCTGAAGGAATACCACTTAAACCCTCTTTATTGGAAATTTCCTCAATTTTCTTTTTAGCTTGAATAACTAATTCTTGAGCGGTTTCACTAGATTTTTTAATATTTCCTTGTGTAACTTCGTATAATTTAGATTCTGCTCGATCTAACAAATCGAAAACATCTTGGGTTTCATCGTAAGAATCTTCGATAATTTCACTAGAAATTTTTATCAAACTTCTTTGAATGAATTTTTGTAAAATAATACGTGCATGAAACTCAATATGTGCTGAAGATGATACTTTCTGAGTTAAGGAAATCAAGTAAAAATCACCACCAACCAAATCTAGCTTTAAATTTTTCTTTAACTGACTAGAAACCGTTAATAAGTCCACAGGCTCACTATTTTCAAACAATTGAAAAATAGCTTCAAAAATGTGTTGATGCGCTTCTTTATAGAAGGCATCTGAACTTAAAATATCGATTACCTCATCTACCCCTTTTTTATCAATCATCATAGCTCCAAGCACAACCTCTTCTAAATCAACAGCTTGAGGGGGTATTTTCCCTCTCTCCAGATTAATAATCGTGCTTTTATCTACTTGATATCCTTTTACTTGGTTTGGTTGTTTCATATTTACGAAAGTAGCTAAATTGAAAAGATAAATGATGCGTCAACCTCTCTAGGTTGTCCACCATAAGTTAACAATTTAACTGTTAATAACTTAAAAATATTGTTGATAAGCATAAAAAAATCTGAAATAAGACATTTCAGATTTATGTTTTATAGGTTTTAAAAGTACTAGCCTTTAAAAACCCCCATGTTCATATACTTTTCCATGCGATTATTTACTAAATCTTTTGGTGATAAGTTTTTTAACTCATCAAAAGTTTTAAGAATAGCATTTTTTACAGCTAAAAATGTTTTTTCTCTATCACTATGTGCTCCCCCAAGTGGTTCTTTAATAATTTCGTCAACTATACCCTGCTTTTTCATATCTTTTGCAGTAAGTTTTAAAGCATTAGCTGCTTGCTCTTTATATTCCCAACTTCTCCAGAGTATGGAAGAACAAGATTCCGGAGAAATTACAGAATACCATGTATTCTCTAACATCATTACTTTATCTCCTACTCCAATCCCTAAAGCGCCTCCTGAGGCACCTTCCCCAATAACTATGGTTATAATAGGCACTTTTAAACGTGTCATTTCAAGAATATTTCTAGCAATAGCTTCACCTTGTCCACGCTCCTCTGCTTCTAAACCTGGATAAGCACCTGGCGTGTCTAATAAAGTAACGACAGGAATTCCAAATTTCTCTGCAGATTTCATTAAACGTAACGCTTTTCTGTAGCCTTCAGGATTGGCCATTCCAAAATTTCTGAATTGTCTAGTTTTAGTATTAAAACCTTTTTGCTGACCGATAAACATAAAGCTTTGATCACCAATTTTACCTAAACCACCAATCATGGCTTTATCGTCTTTAAAACCTCTGTCTCCATGAAGCTCCAAAAAAGAGTCTCCACATAAGGCCTTAATATAATCTAACGTATAAGGTCTATTTGGGTGACGAGACATCTGAACACGTTGCCAAGGAGTCAAGTTTTTATAAATGTCTTTTTTAGTAGCTATAAGTTTTGTTTCAATCTGCTTACAAGTTTCAGAAACATCCACTTCACTTTCTGTACCTATAATTTCGCATTTTTGCAATTGCTCTTCAAGTTCTTTTATAGGGAGTTCAAAATCTAAATATTCCATTGGATATTATAGTTTGTTTAATTAGCACACAAAATTACATATTTTATTTTGTTTTAATTTTAGAATTAAAACGAAATACAGGTTAAATTTAATAAATTGCTTTTAAATAAATGTATCTATCTTAAGATAAAAACATTACTTATTAAAAAGACTTAAGTCTTTTTTAGCTTTCCTTCGCTTTCTACTTTTTAAAACCCCATTCAACATAACCACACTAATTATAATAGCTGCTCCAATATAAAATGAAGCACTCATCACTTCACTTTCAGGAAAAAAAATTAGTGCTAAGATAATTCCATAAATAGGTTCTAAATTATAGGTTAAAACTACCGTGTAAGGGCTAATAAACCTCATAACATACACAGAAGCAATAAACGCATATGCTGTACAAACAGAAGCTAAAATTAAAAGATAGCCAAAATCTGAAGTACTCAAAACAAAAAATTCTTTTGAAAAACCATTGCCAAAAAGCAGCATAAATAAACTAATAAATAAAACCCCACTTATAAATTCATAAACTGAAATAACGGTTGCCGAATGATTTTCTAAATATTTTCCATTTAAAACAGCAAATGTGGAAGATAAAAATGCTGAAACAATGCCTAAAACAATTCCGTTTAAATATTTAAACTCACTATTAGTTATAACAGCAACACCAATAATAATTAAGAATCCAAAAACAATCTCATACCAAATTATTTTTCGTTTATAAACAATAGGTTCTATGAGTGACGCAAAGAAAGCTCCAGTAGAAAACATGGCCAGAGTAATGGAAATATTAGACACCTTAATCGATTCAAAAAACGTGATCCAATGCAAAGCAATAACAATACCGGCAAAGGATAATTTAGCAACCGATTTTAAAGAAATTTTAATCTTAATCTTAGCAAAAACAACATAGGCAAGCATTAAAATAGTTGCCAAAAGCATTCTATACCATACTAATGGCACGGCATCGATACTTATTAACTCTCCTAAAACAGCTGTAAATCCAGCTATAAAAACTAGAAGATGTAAATGCAGGTAATTTTTTAAATTATCGTTTTGCATTATAAAGAAGATAAGCTGCTAAAAACCCAAAAATAATATTAGGAAACCAAACCGCAACTAAAGGAGAAAAATCTGATTGTGATGCCAATACGCCAAAAATCTTATCGAAAAACACAAAAACCATGGCAATACAAATTCCAAAAGCCAAGTTTACTCCCATACCTCCACGACGTTTTATAGACGACACTGCAACGGCAATAATGGTTAAAATAAAGACTGAAACAGGCAAACTCCATTTCCGGTATTTTACCAATTTATATCTATTAATATAAGATGAGCCTCTTTTCTCCTCTTTTTCAATAAACTTATTTAATTGTCCGTAAGGCAAAGTTTCTGCAATATAAACTACTGGGGTTAAGTCTTCTAAATCAAACGGAAATATGGTGTCTTTTCTTCTAGTTGTTTCAATAATATCATCTCTTTCTCCAATACGTCTTTTTGTGTAATTTATTAAATTATAGGTTGAATCCTTCTCACTATATTTAATATTACTTGCACTTATTTTATAAGACATTTTATCGTCTTCAATATGCTCTAAAGTAAAATCCCTACCTATTTTTTGTTTTACATCAAAACTACTCACATAAATATAATCGTGATCGTTAATTTGTCGATACACATTTTGGTTATCGAGAGCATCATTTTTATTTTTAAGGTATTTGTAATTGAAATCGTTAAAGCCGTTACTGGCATTTGGAGCCAAATACATTCCAAGAACTAATGCCAATATTGCAACTATTGTAGCGCCAATCATATAAGGTCTTAAAAACCTTGAAAAGGATACTCCTGAACTTAAAAAAGCAATTACCTCGGTATTATTAGCCAGTTTGGAAGTAAACCAAATAACTGAAAGGAATAAAAACAAAGGAAATAATAAGTGTGCGAAGTAGATAGTGAAATCTAAAAAGTAAATAAGTACTTCTCCAAAAGGAACTTCATTTTCAAGAATTTTACCAATTTTCTCTGCTAAATGTACTGTTATTCCAATAGGAATAAACAACAATAACATGATGAAGAATGTAAATAAATAACGTTTTAATATGTACCAATCAAGTATTTTCAATGTCTTTGAACTATTATTTATTACTTTTTGTTATTGACTATTTAATATTTAAGGCCTGTATGAAACAAGGTATATAATTTCTATTAACTCTTAATTAATTTGATTAGAGTCTTTTATCCATCTGTTTCACCATCATATCTTTCCAAGTTCTAAAATCTCCTGCTAAGATATGTTTTCTCGCTTCACGAACCAACCACATATAAAAACCTAAATTATGTATGGTAGCAATTTGAGCTCCTAATCTTTCATTAACTGTAAACAAATGACGTAAATAGGCTTTGGTATAATCTGTATCTACAAACGTAATTCCCATATCGTCTACTGGAGAAAAATCGTCTGCCCATTTAAGGTTCTTTATGTTTATCGTGCCTTGTGCTGTAAAAAGCATCCCATTTCTAGCATTTCTTGTAGGCATCACACAATCGAACATATCAACTCCTAAAGCTATATTTTCCAAAATATTAATTGGAGTTCCTACACCCATTAAATAACGAGGTTTATCTTCTGGTAAAATACTAGTTACCACGTCTGTCATAGCATACATTTCCTCTGCAGGTTCGCCAACAGATAAACCACCAATAGCATTTCCCTCTGCACCTGCATTTGCAATATATTCAGCAGATTCCTTTCTTAAATCTTTATACGTGCTTCCTTGAACTATGGGGAAAAACGTTTGACTATAATTGTATTTAAATGGGGTTTTCTCTAAATGATTGATACATCTATCCAACCATCTATGCGTCATATGCATGGAGCGCTTGGCATAATGATAGTCGCAAGGATAAGGAGTACATTCATCGAATGCCATAATAATATCAGCTCCAATGGTTCGTTGAATCTCCATCACATTTTCAGGAGTAAAAAAATGATAACTTCCATCGATATGCGATTTAAACTTAACACCTTCTTCTTTAATTTTTCTGTTTGCAGAAAGTGAATATACTTGGTATCCTCCAGAATCTGTAAGAATATTTCTATCCCAATTCATGAATTTATGCAAACCTCCTGCTTTTTCGAGGATTTCAGTTTGGGGTCTTAAATATAAATGATAGGTGTTTCCTAAAATAATATCTGGGTTTATATCATTTTTAAGTTCACGTTGGTGAACTCCTTTTACCGAAGCCACAGTACCAACTGGCATAAAAATAGGCGTTTCAATTTTTCCGTGATCGGTTGTAATTACTCCAGCTCTAGCACTAGATTGTGTGTCTTTTCCTTTTAATTCGAATATCATGTACTTATTTCATCAGGTGGCAAATATAATTAACATAAATCTATAGATTCTTAAACATTTAATAAATTTAAAAGCTTTTTTTAAAGTGAAATGTAACTAAAGTGGTCTAAAGTGTTAAATAGCTTATTCTATAAAATTTCAACTTCATTTACATCAATTGTTAGCAAGTGCATGCAATTGGTTAATAAGTGCGACAAATCTCTTTTTGATAACGCGTATTAAAACTTTATTTTTGCAACTACATAATTAACTATTTAAACATGCCAAACACACAACAATTAAAAGATTTAACAACACAAGTACGTAGAGATATTTTACGTATGGTACACAAAGTAAATTCAGGACATCCTGGAGGCTCATTAGGGTGCGCAGAATTTTTTGTCTGTCTTTACCAAGAGATTATGGATAGAAACGAAGGTTTTGATATGAATGGGATTGGTGAAGACTTATTTTTCTTATCAAATGGTCATATTTCTCCAGTTTATTACAGTGTCTTAGCTAGGTCTGGATATTTTCCTGTTGACGAATTAAACAGCTTTCGTTTAATTAACTCGCGTTTACAAGGTCATCCAACTACACACGAAAATTTACCTGGAATTAGAATAGCCTCTGGATCTTTAGGGCAAGGTATGTCTGTGGCTTTAGGAGCTGCACAAACTAAAAAACTAAATAAAGATTCTCATTTAGTCTATAGCTTACATGGCGATGGCGAATTACAAGAAGGTCAAAACTGGGAAGCCATTATGTATGCTGCCGGAAATAACGTTGATAATATCATTTCAACCATCGATTTAAACGGACAACAAATCGATGGTGCTACAGACGATGTTTTACCAATGGGAAGCGTAAAAGCTAAATTTGAAGCTTTTGGCTGGACGGTTGTAGAAGTTAATGAAGGTAATAATATAGAAGCTATTCTAAAAGGGATGGCAGATGCTAAATCTAAAACTGGACAAGGAAAACCTGTTTGTGTTTTATTAAAAACAGTTATGGGAAATGGTGTTGATTTTATGATGCATACACATGCTTGGCATGGAAAAGCCCCTAATGATGAGCAGCTGGCAAATGGCTTAGCTCAAAATCCTGAAACCCTAGGAGACTATTAACCTTTATTATTAATATCGATTTTAGATTTATGAAAACATATACAAACACAGGAAGTAAAGATACACGCTCAGGATTTGGAGATGGATTAACAGAACTTGGAAAAACTAACGAAAATGTAGTTGCACTTTGTGCCGATTTAATTGGTTCTTTAAAAATGGACGATTTTAAAGCCAATCATCCAGAACGATTTTTTCAAGTTGGAATTGCCGAAGCCAATATGATTGGTTTGGCTGCAGGGATGACTATAGGAGGAAAAATTCCTTTTACTGGAACTTTTGCCAACTTTTCTACCGGTCGTGTTTACGATCAAATTCGTCAAAGTGTTGCTTATTCAGATAAGAATGTAAAAATTTGTGCTTCACATGCTGGTTTAACCTTAGGAGAAGATGGTGCTACACATCAAATTTTAGAAGATATTGGCTTAATGAAAATGCTGCCAGGTATGACTGTAATCAATACCTGCGATTACAACCAAACAAAAGCAGCAACTATAGCAATTGCTGAACATAAAGGTCCAGTTTATTTACGTTTTGGAAGACCAAAAGTTGCTAATTTTACTTCAGTAGATCAAAAATTTGAAATAGGAAAAGCGCTTCATTTAGTGGATGGTACAGATGTTACCATTGTGGCTACTGGACATCTAGTTTGGGAAGCTTTAGAGGCTGCTAAAGTTTTAAATGAAAAAGGGATTTCGGCCGAAGTCATAAATATTCACACCATAAAACCTTTAGATGATGAAGCGATTATTAAATCGGTTTCAAAAACGAGTTGTGTTGTTACTGCTGAAGAGCATAACTATCTTGGTGGTTTAGGAGAGAGCGTAGCTAGAGTTTTGGCTACTAACAAACCAACGCCACAAGAGTTTGTTGCTACAAAAGACACATTTGGTGAATCAGGTACTCCAGAACAACTCATGGAAAAATACGGATTAAATAGTGATGCCATAGTAAAAGCCGCTGAAGCGGTTATAAAAAGAAAATAATTGCTAACTTGTTTCGTTTAATAAGTGAACCTAAAAAACGAAACTCATGAAAAAAGCACTTTTTATAATCTTAGTATGTCTCTTGTTTACTACTTTTTCTCAAGCTCAGAATAAAACTGGCTTTGGATTTAAAGGTGGTGTCAATTACAATGCTAATGGTGATTATTTTGAATCTATAGGCAGCAATGCCGAACATCCTGATAGAAATATTGGGTATCATTTTGGAATATTTGCGAAGTTGGGTGGTAAAATTTTTATAAAACCTGAACTTGTTTACACAAGTACCAAAAGCGATTATAGCACTGGGACTTTTGAAATGCAAAAACTAGATGCTCCAGTTTTGTTAGGACTTAGATTTTTAAAAATGTTTAATGTATTTGCAGGACCTTCTTTTCAATACATTTTAGATACCGAATTTGAAGGTGTTAATATTGATGATATTAAAAATGATTTTACTGTAGGGTTAAATTTTGGAGTTGGAGTTAGCTTTAACAGAGTTGGTATCGACCTAAGATATGAAAGAGGTTTTAGTGACAACGAAGCTAGCTTTATAAACAATAATATAACTCCTGCCGCTGAAAGTAGAATTGACACAAGACCAGATCAACTTATTTTAAGTTTATCGTTTATCTTATAATCTTCTTATATAGAGTAAAAAAAAATAGCCACTTAAAGTTAAGTGGCTATTTTTTTTATTTATAATTATTAGATGGCTTTAATTAACATTACTATCTAGATAATCTGGTGTTCCATCATTATTAGAATCTGTAATTATTACCGTATTTAGGGTAAACGTCCCATCATTATTATCTTCTATCTTATATAACAATTCATCTGGAGCAGCATAGGCATCGTAATATGCTTGAGCAGCTGTACTAGAAGTAAAGGCTTGCATATTTTCATCTTCGGTATAAGCTGTACGTTCTATTTCGTCTTTGGTTAATGTGCCGTCACCATCGTCATCAACATCAACAAAATTTGCTAGACCATCTCCATCTGTATCATCGTCAAAATAATCTTTATTCCCATTTAAGTTTTCTAAATAAGAAAATACACCATCATTATCATGGTCTAATAAGGTTCTTTTTTCTGAATTGAAATTAAAAATCAAATTGGAATAAGAAGGCACTGTTGCTTGTGTTTGCGAGAAATATCCTAATCCAGAAGGTACAAAAACAGATCCAATACCATGGTTATGACTCACTACGGTTCCATCTGTATTTTCAGTATATGCCTGTCTTGCTTTAAACTCTATGATGCCTTCTCTAAAGCCATCTACCACACCTCTAGCATTTCCTACAGATGTTAAATCAAACGGCACGCTCGAAACAGCACTATCAAATAATGTATTATCTATTAAATAGCCTTTATATTTAGCAAAAACGCGATCTATACCATGGATGTCTCCTCCCAAACCTTCTCTAACTACTAAATAGTAAAGCTTATATTCAATACCTTCAGAATCTGTAACCTCTTTTAATTTTAAGTCACCACCAAGCATATCCATTAATGATATCTTATCGCTATTTGCTCCAGCAATGGTGTCAAAAACAATTTCGAAAGTGTCATTAGGAGTTACAGTATAAGGCATTGCATCAACAATACTATACATATCATTTTGCTGAAACTCTTCATAATTGTAAAAATGAGTTTCTAAATACGTTTCAATTTCAGCTATATTTTCGTTATAAACTTCTTGTCTATCTCTTACTGGAACTGGTTCTGGTTCTGGATCTTCATCGTCTTTTTTACAAGACAACACAACCAAACCAAAACATAAAAAGGCCGTTGCTAAATTTCTAAATTTCATTATTGCTTCTTTTTTGAGGTGCAAGATACAATTTATTAATAATTTTGCACAAGAACATTAACGTAGATTTTCAATAAAAGTTATGCGAATTGATAAGTATTTATGGTGTGTGAGGTATTATAAAACGAGGAGTCTTGCCACTACAGCATGTAAAAAAGGACATATAAAAGTAAATGGCGATCCAGTAAAGCCTAGTCGTGATGTTTTTCCTACAGATGAAGTTCAAGTAAGAAAAGACCAGGTAAATTATACTTTTACTATTAACGATTTGCCTCCAAACAGAGTAGGTGCAAAACTAGTTGATATTTACAGAGTAGATACGACACCTAAAGAAGCCTTTGAAGCTCAAGAGCTCTTAAAATATTCTAAAGACTACTACAGAAAAAAAGGTACTGGAAGACCTACTAAAAAAGACCGAAGAGATATTGACGATTATCAAGAAGAAATTGAATGATAAAAATCAAGTATTTTTAAAATTGTATTTTATCTTTGAACAAACAACTAAGCAAGATGACTTTAACTAAAAATCTGATATTAGATCACGAAGAAATTAATCATAAAATTAAGCGTATTGCTTATCAGATTTATGAAAATAATGTTAATGAGACTGAGGTTGTTTTAGCTGGCATTGACTCCAATGGTTACATTCTTGCTAAAAAACTAAAAATGGTTTTAAGCAAGATTTCGCCCATTAAACCTGTTTTATGCAAGGTTGTTATCGATAAGAAAAACCCAAGAAACGATATTAAAACATCTCTCAAGGTTGAAGATTACGAAAACAAATCTATTGTATTAATAGACGATGTCCTAAATTCTGGTACCACGCTAGTTTATGGTGTAAAACATTTTCTTGAAGTTCCTTTAAAACAATTTAAAACAGCTGTTCTAGTAAATAGAAACCATAAAAAGTATCCTGTTAAAGCTGATTTTAAAGGCATTTCTTTGTCAACATCTTTAAATGAACACATAGATGTTATTTTAGTGGATAAGGAGTTTAAAGCCTATTTAAAATAACTTTGTAATAATATCTTCAACCACTTCCTCTTTGGCTTTGTTGCCATCTATTTTATAATTGGCTTGATTATAAAATGGCAAGCGTTCAAACAAATGCTTTCCTACAAACTCTAACATGTCATTCTCGTTTGAGACATAAGATACCAATGGACGTTTATCTTTATCTAACATCAATCTCTTTGCTAATTCGTTTACAGGAACATTTAAAAAGAATGATGTTACATCTTTGCTCTTTTTTATTAATTCTAGATTATTCGTAAAACAAGGAGTTCCTCCTCCAAGAGATAAAATTAAATTTTCTTTTGAAGAAATAATCTCTTCTAAATAGCTATTTTCAATTTTTCTGAAAAATATTTCACCTTTTTCTAAAAATATTTTTTGAATAGTTTTGCCTTCTTTTTCTTCAATAAATTGATCTAAATCCAGATATTCTAATCTTAAAATTTTAGCTAATTCACTGCCTACTAAAGACTTCCCTGAAGCCATATATCCTAATAAAATAATTTTCATAATTGCTCTAAAATTTCAACTTATTATCTTTGCAAAGTAACAAAACAAAAAAACAAAAATATTCTTTAAAAAAGGTTTGGAATATTGATTAAACGTTTTATATTTGCACCCTCAATAAAGAGAAACAAAATGACCTGGTAGCTCAGTTGGTAGAGCATCTCCCTTTTAAGGAGAGGGTCCTGGGTTCGAGCCCCAGCCCGGTCACAAAAAAAAGTTAAGCATTTTGCTTAACTTTTTTTATTTTTACACTTTACAAAATGCGCACGTGGCGGAATTGGTAGACGCGCCAGCTTGAGGGGTTGGTGGACATTAGTCCGTGGAAGTTCGAGTCTTCTCGTGCGCACTTGTTATTCTTTAAGAAGCAAATCTAATTGTTTTCTAACCCCATCACTATTCCAATTAGCTGCTCCAGTTTTATCGACAACTATCTGTCCTTTTTTATCTATAATATACGTTCTTGGAATGGCGCTGACCTCAAAGATTTTAGGATATGCTGTTTTGGGCGTGTGCACATTAAAACTATAGGCATTTTTATCAATAAAACTAGAAATGGTTTTCTGGTCTTCGTTTGAAACAAACAGAAAAACTACCTCCTTATTATAAGATTTATAAAGTTCATCTAAACTAGGCATCTCTGCAATGCATGGTGGACACCAAGTAGCCCAAAAGTTAATTAGAACAACTTTTCCTTTAGCTTCGTTAAAATTATAAACCTCTCCAGATTGATTTAATAACTGCCAATTATAATCAGTTACCACCTTCCTATCGGATTCGTCTATAATTGAGGGACCAAAAAGAGCCAACCCTTTATGTAAAAATACTTGAATGGGCTGTCTAGTTTGCGGAATTATCAAAAGTACAATGACTATGACAAAAATAATATTACTAGTACTAAGTTTAGGCTTTTTCATTTGGCTTAAGACGTATTATAGGTTTTTAACTTACACAAACAAAAAACTCCTGAATTGCTTCAGGAGTTTTTAAACATTTATCTTTTAACTTAAGATGCATTTTGCTTTTTAATTAGGTTTAAAGCAGATCCTTCGTTATACCAATCAATTTGTGCTTGGTTATAAGTGTGATTCACCTTTATAACATCTTTAGAGCCATCCTTATGAACAAACTCTAATGTTAAAGGCTTATCAGGTGCAAATTCATTTAAATCAAGGAAATTAATGGTATCGTCTTCCTGAATTAAATCATAATCAGATTCGTTAGCAAAAGTAAGACCTAACATTCCTTGTTTTTTAAGGTTTGTTTCATGAATACGAGCAAAAGATTTCACAATAACTGCAGCAACACCTAGATGTCTAGGCTCCATAGCTGCGTGTTCACGAGAAGAACCTTCTCCATAATTATGGTCTCCAACCACTATAGATTTCACACCTGCTGCTTTATATGCACGTGCCACATCTGGTACGCCACCAAACTCACCTGTTAATTGATTTTTAACAAAGTTGGTTTTCTTTCCAAAAGCATTAACAGCTCCAATTAACATATTGTTAGAAATATTGTCTAAATGCCCTCTAAAACGCAACCAAGGCCCAGCCATTGAGATATGGTCTGTGGTGCATTTTCCAAAAGCTTTTATTAATAATTTTGCTCCTTTAATATCGTTTCCAAGCGGCTCAAAAGGAGTCAATAATTGCAAACGTTCAGACGTTGGACTTACTGAAATATTAACACTACTTCCATCTTTTACAGGTTCTACATAACCAGCTTCTTCCACTTCAAATCCTAATGGCGGTAACTCAATACCTCTTGGTTCTTCTAATTTCACTTTTTCACCATCCTCGTTTATCAAATAATCGTTCATAGGATCAAAATCTAAACGACCTGAAATTGCAATAGCAGCTACCATTTCTGGAGACCCCACAAAAGCGTGTGTGTTTGGATTTCCATCTGCACGTTTGGAGAAGTTTCTGTTAAATGAATGTACAATCGTGTTTTTCTCTTCTCCTTTTCTATCGCTTCTATCCCATTGTCCAATACATGGTCCACAAGCATTGGTGAAAATCGTAGCATTTAAATCTTCAAATATTTTTAAGATCCCATCACGTTCTGCTGTAAAACGAATTTGTTCTGAACCTGGGTTGATACCAAAATCTGATTTCGAAACAATATTTTTATCCACGGCTTGTTTAGCTATAGAAGCTGCTCTTGTTAAATCTTCATAAGAAGAGTTGGTACAAGAACCTATAAGGCCCCAATCCACTTTAAGCGGCCAACCATTCTCTTTTGCTTTAGGTCCTAATTCTCCAACTGGGGTTGCTAAATCTGGTGTAAAAGGTCCGTTTAAATGTGGACGCAAAGTATCTAAATTGATTTCAATAACTTGATCAAAATGTTTTTCTGGGTTTGCATAAACTTCATCATCTCCTGTTAAATATTCGCGTATTTTGTTTGCTTCATCAGCGATATCATTTCTATCTGTAGCACGTAAATAGCGTTCCATTGAATCGTCGTAACCAAAGGTAGATGTTGTTGCACCAATCTCAGCACCCATATTACAAATGGTTCCTTTTCCAGTACATGATAAGTTTTTAGCTCCAGGACCAAAATATTCTACAATAGCTCCTGTTCCTCCTTTTACAGTAAGAATTCCAGCTACTTTTAAAATAACATCTTTTGCAGACGTCCAACCATTGATATTTCCAGTTAATTTAACTCCAATCAATTTAGGAAATTTAAGTTCCCAAGCCATACCTGCCATCACATCAACTGCATCAGCTCCACCTACTCCAATAGCTACCATTCCTAATCCACCTGCATTTACTGTATGTGAATCGGTTCCAATCATCATTCCTCCAGGAAAAGCATAATTTTCTAAAACGACTTGATGGATAATACCTGCTCCTGGTTTCCAGAATCCGATACCATATTTATTAGATACAGAGGCTAGAAAGTCGAATACCTCGCTACTTGTTTCGTTAGCACGAATTAAATCGGGTCCTGCACCTTGCTTTGCTTGAATTAAGTGATCGCAATGAACGGTTGTTGGAACAGCCACTTTAGCTTTCCCAGCTTGCATAAATTGCAATAAAGCCATTTGCGCTGTAGCATCTTGACAAGCTATTCTATCTGGTGCAAAATCCACGTAGTCTTTACCTCTAACGAAAGCTTTGGTTGGTGTTCCATCCCAAAGGTGGGTGTATAAAATCTTTTCTGAAAGCGTTAGTGGTTTTCCTACAATTTTTCGTGCTGCATCTACTCGTTCTGACATTGTAGAATACACTTTTTTAATCATGTCTATATCGAAGGCCATAAGTTGTATTTAAATTTAATAAGATTAATATTTTTTTTAAAGTTACCCTAAAAGATTGGGTATGCAAAATTACAAATTTTAAAGGAGTTTTAAAAATATGTAACAAAAGGAATGAAACACTAAATATAATTCAAAGAATACATGTTTTGAAACTAATAATTTAAATATTTCGTAAATTATTAATGCTTAAAACAATAAATTAACAAAAACGCATGATAGAATAAAACATCTATAATGTGTAATTATAAAAATTTAGAGCAAAAAAGAAAAATGGAAAGGATAAAAACTAGAATAAGCTCTTTATAATTTGTTCTTCGGATATCCCTTCAGCTTCGGCTTTATAATTTTTAATAATTCGATGTCTTAAGATACTTTGAGCAACTGCCTGAACATTTTCTATATCCGGAGAGAATTTTCCATGAATGGCTGCATGTGTTTTAGCAGCAAGTATTAAATTTTGAGAAGCTCTTGGACCTGCTCCCCAATCTATATAGTTTTTTACTAATTCTGGAGCCTCTTTTCCATTTGGTCTGGTTTTACTAACCATTTTAACAGCATATTCAATGACATTATCTGCTACTGGAATTCTGCGTATTAAATGTTGAATCTCTATAATTTCTTCAGCAGAATATAAGGAGTTTACCGTTGCTTGAACATCTGTAGTGGTTGCTTTAACCACTTGCACTTCTTCATCAAAAGTAGGATAGTCTAAATTAACAGCAAACATAAAACGGTCTAATTGTGCTTCGGGTAACGGATAGGTTCCTTCCTGTTCAATTGGGTTTTGTGTTGCTAACACAAAATAAGGTAAACTTAATTTATAATTATGTCCAGCTACAGTAACCGAACGTTCCTGCATGGCTTCCAATAAAGCAGCTTGTGTTTTTGGAGGAGTTCTGTTTATTTCGTCTGCTAAAATAATATTTGCAAAAATAGGTCCTTTTATAAATTTAAAATGTCTTTTTTCATCCAGAATTTCGCTTCCAAGAATATCGCTTGGCATTAAATCTGGAGTAAACTGAATACGTTTAAAATCAAGTCCTAAAGTTTGCGCAATAGTATTAACCATTAAGGTTTTTGCTAATCCAGGAACTCCAATAAGTAAGGCGTGTCCACCAGAAAAAATAGATATTAGTATCTGACTAATCACTTCGTCTTGTCCAACAATTACTTTGGCAATCTCAGATTTTAAAGCATGATATTTTTTTACTAACTCTTCTACTTTAGCTACGTCAGACATATTTATTGTTTTAACCAGTTGCTAGAAAATTCGCAATCTCTGTGTTCCCCATTAACTTTTATGTAGGTTTCCATGATTTTTTCATCTTGCCATTCTTCAATGACTTTGAATCTCTTCTCATTTAAAGCTAATTCCTTTATTTTAAGATAATCTCTAGAATAATCTGCAACGTGTTCGTCCACACGATCGCTAACCATCATTATTTTGAACTTCATATTTCCTGTTCTTCCATATTCGGAAAGAACTAAACTTACTTCATCATCTTTTAAATTTTGAATTTGGCCATAAAGTTCTGGATCCATTCTGGTAAGTTCGAAATTGTAATCTTGTGTTGCAGGATTGATTAAAAAACCACCTTGACTTTTAGTTTCTTTTTCGTCGCTTGATTCTCTTGCTGCTTCTTCAAATGAAATATCTCCAGCTACAATGCTACTTCTTATTTTTTCAATTTCAGCTTTTGCATCGTTTATAGCATCTTGTGATACTTCTGGAATTAATAAAATATGACGGACATCGTATTCTTGACCTCTAATTTTCTCCAAGTAAATAATGTGATATCCAAAATCTGTTTCAAAAGGCTCTGAAATTTCACCTTCTTGCATAGAGAAAGCTACATCTCTAAACTCCTTTACCATAACAGGTTTTTTTCTGTATAAGGTATAAAGTCCTCCTTTTGGAATGGACGCTTTATCATCTGTATATAAAACAACTTTAGAACGAAAACTAGCTCCATTTTCCATCACATCTTCTCTAAATTGTTTTAATTGATCGATGGCTTTCTGTACGTTTTCTGGAGAAGCTTTTGGCTCAATTACAATTTGCGCTACTTTTAATTCGGTACCAAAGGTTGGTCTTTCATCTTCAGGAATTTTATTAAAAAATTGTCTGACCTCTTCTGGTGTTACTTCAACTTCTTCAATAATTTTCTTTTGCATTTCGCTGGCTAGCTTATTGCTTTTATTGATTTCAAACATTTCTTCTCTAAAGCTTTTTTCATCTTGCTTATTATAAAAAGCAATAAGTTCTTCCATGGTTTTACCAGATTGCGCTAAGAATTGTTGTAATTGATAATCTACTGCTGAACGAATTTCGGCATCTGAAACAAGGACACTATCCTGAATGGCATGATGTGCATATAATTTATCCTCAAGCAGTTTTCCAAACAATTGGCATCTGGTAACGCCTTCCATAGATGCACCTTGAGCTTTGAGCTGAAGAATGGTATTATCTATATCGGAATCTAAGATGATATAATCTCCAACAACTGCTGCAACACCATCAATTTTTCTGGAATTGGATGTGTCTACACTGTCTTTTTTTACTTCTTCTACTTCGTCTTCAATAATAATTTGAGCCGAAACTACTTGTGTTACTAAACAGATAGAACAGATTAGTAAGTACTGATTGAATTTAATTATAGATTTCAAATTTTTTATGTTTAATAGCATCTTTTTTAATGTCTTTTTCTAATTCTCTTATGAGTTCTAATTTCCGTTTGTTAATTACAATTTTATCAATTGTTGGCTTAACGTATTCTAAAGGTGCTGTACTGTTTCTAAGTAAAACATCGTTTATATGCACCAAATATAATCCTAATGAATCTTTGAGTTGTATAAAATTAGATTTTTTTAACAATTCGGTTCGGTTTTCATTTGTAATTGGTGGAATTTTATCGACCACCTGTTCTACTTTTACCCAAACCGAGTCTTTTAATGAAAAAGATTTAAACTGAATAGATATAGAATCGAGCTCTCTTTTATCAACTTCATTAAAGCGTTTAAATTTGGCTTCGGTATCTTTTAGGTCTAATCTGTTTTCGTCTATATTAATGTATCTAAGCTTAATTAAATCTTCATTTAAAACAAAAACCTGTTTGTTCGCATTGTAATAAGCTTCCATCTCTGACATGCTAACCACAGTGTCAATGTTTTTTGCTACCAAAGCTTCCATATAAGCTTTGGAATACAATTCATTTTTATAATCTCTTGCAAACTTATTAAAGGATTCTTGTTTGGCTTCTGTTAAATTGAGTTTGGCTCCACTTACCAACAATTGCTCTGTTGCCCAATGGTTTATATAGTTAGCAACAACCATAGAACTGTCTTGAGCAGACATACCTTCCTTTATCAAGTCTTGAATGTCTTCTTCGTATAAATAGGTGTCATTTACTCTTGCAATAGCTTTTCTATCGTCTGTTTCTTTAAAAAAATCGCAAGACACAAAAAGTAAAACAAATAGTAAAACGCTCCAAATATTTGTTGCTAGGTTCAAAAATTAATTATTTAATTGCTTCTTTACATTTTCAAGCACCTCTTGGTTGATGCTTACTTTATATTTTTCTTCCAAGCCTAAAATCCAATTAGCTTCTTTATAATTCTGAAAGTCGCTTATAACAGCTCCTTTGGCTTCGTCAAAAGTTTTTAATTGTTTAGGCAGTACCTCTTTCACGTTAGCAACTATATAACCATCGTTAAATTTATAAACGTCTGAAACACCTGTTTTAAATTGAAAACTTGCAGGTAAAGATTGGTGTTGAGCATCCATAATTCCAGAGGTAAAAATAACGTCTATTTCGTTTTCTGAATTCAAAGCCTCTTTAATCTGTTCTGGAGTTTGTTGGCTTTGTAATAATTTATGAACTTTTTTTATAGTTGATTTTTTTGCTGAAGAAGCAACTACAGCATCTGCTCTTTCATTCCAATAATAATTATCTTTATTATTCTTATAATAGGTTTGAAGTCCTACTGAATCATTTTTAGCAGCATTCCAGATTTCAGTTTCCATTAAATCGAATAATAACAAACCATCTCTATATTCTTGAACAATGTTGGCATAATCCTGATTTTCGAATTCCAATTGTTCTTCTTTATATGTTAACAATTCTTTGTCTAGAAACGCATGATATGCATCTGAGACTAAGGTTTTGAAAAGCACTTTGGATGTTTTACGTTTCTGACTTTGTTCTAGGTAGTTCCCAAAATCGTCGTAAGTTAATTGCTTCTTTTGTATTTTTATTAAACGTTCATTGGATTTAAAGTCCATAGGAAGCACCCAATTACCAACAAAATAATCGTCATTTAAAATAGATTCAAAATAACTTAAATCAGGCTGCACATTGCTTACATGATACTGTTCTTTTAAATCATTAATTAAAGACTCGTTAATTAATTTCGATCGGGAATCTTTTTTTACTTTTCCTTCAAGTTCTCCTTTCATTTTTTCTAAAGACTCTACTGATTTTTTGTTGTAAAGTTTAATAATATGCCAACCAAAATCGGTTTTAAAAGGCTTAGAAACATCTCCAATTTTTTCTAAAGCAAAAGCTTCGTTTTCAAACTCTATAGAACTTAACTGTCCTCCAGTAAATGGAGACAACATACCTCCTTTGCTAGCCGAACTTTGATCTTCGGAAAATTGTTTTGCCAAAGATTCGAAATCTTCTCCTTGTTGTAATTTTAAATAAATATCGTTAATTCTAGATTCTGGATTATCGTGAGGTCTATCTTTTTTCTGATTGTTAACCATAATATGGGCAACAGTGCGTTCGCCTCGAGAAGCTCTTTGATCTGTAACTACTACAATATGATACCCGAATTTTGTTTTAAAAGGCATGGACACTTCTCCAACAGGCGTATTATATGCAGCAGTTTCAAAATTATAAACCATTTTAAAAGCAGTGAAATAGCCTAATTCTTCTGCATAAACAGTTTTACCGTTGTGGACTTCGTTTTTAACTGTTTCAAAACCTTCTGCAGATATTCTATCTCTTAATTTTAATAAACGATTATAGGCTTGCAAGGTGTCTTCAGGAGTTGGATTTTCATTTAAACGAATTAAAATATGACTTGCTTGTATTTCGTTAATCATTCTATTATAAGCTTCGTCAATTAACTCGTCGGTAACTTTAGAATTGGTTAGGTAATTAGCAGCTAATTGCGATTTATAACTATTGAGTTCGTTTAAGTAAGTTGGTTTTTTATCAAGACCTAAGGTATTAGCCTCTTTTAATTTTAATTTGTAATTAATAAATAATTTTAAATATTCATCTACATTTTTTTGAGACTCATCCTTTACCAAATCGATGTTTTTATTAAAAACTCTAGTAAATTCTGAAGCATAAACGGGATCATTATCTACTGTAAATAAAACTTTATCGTTAGGATTTTGAGCTTGAATTGTGAAAAAACTCAAAGAAAAAAAGACAATTAAAAAATATTTATTCATGTTCGTTTTTTTATTTTAATACAGATGCAAAAGTAATAATATTAAGCTATATAACAAGGTGCATTAACAAACGGTTTTGAAAGTTTTTTAGTATGTTCGTTTAACTCTGTTTTTAAACTTTTAAAATTTTGTATCTTTAGATTGAATTAATAAAACTGTGATGACCTATTCTACAGAAATTTTAGTTGAAATTCCGTTAAACGATTTTATTAAAAAATTAAATCAAGCTGAAAACATGAAGCATTGGCAACGTGGTTTAGTAGGTTACGACTATATTTCTGGAACTCCTAGAGAACTAGGGGCCAAAATGAAACTAACCTATAAATTAGGCAAACGAGATATGGAATTAATTGAAACCATTACTTCTAAAAAGCTTCCTAATGAGCTTCATATGATGTACGATATTAAAGGTATGCAGAATATTCAAGAGAATTATTTTGAAGAAACATCAGAAGGTTTTACTAAATGGGTTTGTAAAAACAACTTTATTCCTTCAAGTTTTCCACTTAGAATGATGACACTACTGATGCCTGGGACATTTAAAAAACAAACAAAACAATACATGCAAGATTTTAAGAATTTTGCAGAAAAAGGAACTTCTGTTAGAGATGCGAAAACTTAAATTAATATGGGACTTTAAAGGTCCAGATGCTGCTATAACTGCAGAACATCATGAAATACATTTAAAAGAATTTATTGCTGCCAAACAGTTGCAATTAAACATTACAGGTTTTGAAACTATAAACCAGATGCACAGCATAGCTTTCATGGTTGTTGAAGAAGCAGACATGAAACCCATTCGGGATGCTTTAAAACCACATAGAGGCCAGGTTTATATAGAATAGCCTCAATTTAAAGTGAAATTGGGATTTAGTTTTATTTAAATTTTAGAACCTGAGACGTTTAGTTTTTTAATCTATTTGTTTTAAGCTATCTATTCTATTTCTTACTAAAAAAGCATCGATAGTTTCAAAATGCTCAATAACACGCTGGTCTTTAAATTCAAATACTTTTTGAGATAAGCCTTGAAGAAAGTCTCTATCGTGAGACACTAAAATTAAGGTGCCATCAAAATCTAATAAAGCTTCTTTTAACACGTCTTTTGATTTTAAATCTAAATGATTTGTTGGCTCATCTAATATAAGCAGGTTTACGGGTTCCAAAAGTAATTTTACCATGGCTAACCTCGTTTTTTCTCCACCAGACAAAACACTTACTTTTTTATCGATATCGTCTCCTCCAAACATAAAACGTCCTAAAATATTTTTAATTTGTGTTCTTACATCGCCTTCTGCAACTTCATCAACCGTTTGAAAAACAGTTAAATTTTCATCCAATAAAGAAGCTTGGTTTTGAGCAAAATACCCCACTTTTACATTATGACCCAAGCTACATTTTCCTTCAAAATCAATTTCTCCCATGATGGCTTTAATCATAGTCGATTTACCTTCTCCATTTCGTCCTACAAAAGACACTTTTTCTCCTCTAGAAATAGACATATTCGCATTTTTAAAAACAACTAAATCGTCATAAGATTTGGTTAAATCTTTTACAGTTACAGGATAATCTCCAGAACGCTGTGCAGGAGGAAAACGCAATTTCAATGAAGAATTATCAATCTCATCAATTTCAATAATCTCAAGTTTTTCTAGCATTCGTTCTCTAGAACTCACTTGGTTTGTTTTAGAATATGTGCCTTTAAAGCGCTCGATAAAAGCCATATTATCTGCAATAAATTTTTGCTGCTCTTGATAGGCTTTTATTTGATTGGCACGTCTTTCTTCACGCAATTGTAAGTAATGAGAATAATTTGCTTTATAGTCGTAAATACGCCCCATAGTTACTTCTATGGTTCTATTTGTAATATTATCGATAAAGGCTTTATCATGTGAAATTACCATAACAGCCTTGGCTTTATTGATTAAAAAATCTTCCAGCCAAATAACCGATTCTATATCAATGTGGTTTGTAGGCTCATCCAACAAAATTAAATCTGGCTTTTGAAGTAGTATTTTTGCCAATTCAATTCTCATACGCCAACCTCCACTAAATTCGCTTGTTAATCTATGTAAATCTTCACGTTTAAAACCTAAACCCCTAAGGGCTTTTTCAACCTCAGCGTCATAATTAACATCCTCTAAAGCATAGAATTTTTCACCTAAATCTGAAACTTTTTCAATTATAGCCATGTATTCGTCAGACTCGTAATCTGTTCTAGTTTCGAGAGCTTTATTAAGCTTATCCATTTCGTCACGCATTTCAAAAATATGCTTAAAGGCTTTAGAAGCTTCATCAAAAACGGTACAATTATCTTGAGTTAACAAATGTTGTGGTAAATAAGCAATAACTGCATCTTTGGGACATCGAACATGACCACGAGACCCTTTTTGCTCTCCAGCTATAATTTTCATCATAGTCGATTTTCCAGCACCATTTTTTCCCATTAAAGCAATTTTGTCGTTATCGTTAATTACAAAAGAAACATCTTTAAATAAGGTGTGACCACTAAATTCTACTGCTAAACCATCTACTGAAATCATGTCTGTTTTTTTAAGGCTGCAAAACTATACAAAAGAAAAGAGATTCTTTATAAATAATATACAAGAATGAAAAATTAATAATCACATATTAGCTAATAAGTAAAAAAGAAAAGGATGAACAAATTATAACTAAAGTTTTAATTTTAAATATTCTTTATAAATCTTACAACATAGGAGAAAACAAGCGAGCAAACTTATCCAAGAATTTATAAAAAAGAGATCTATTTTGCCAGGCTTCTAAATCGATTTTTAATGTGTCTTCAAGATCGTTATAAAAAGCGGTTCTTAATTGATGTGCTATTTCATCGTCGTAAACAATCGCATTGACTTCAAAGTTTAAATCGAAACTTCTCACATCCATATTGGCTGTTCCTACAATAGCTATTTCATTGTCAATAACTACTGTTTTAGCATGAACAAAACCTTTTTTATAGCGATATATTTCTACTCCAGATTTCAACAAAGCTTCATAATATGAACATGCTGCAGCATTCACCAATTTAGAATCTGATTTATCTGGAACAATAAGCTTTACTTTAACGCTACTTTTTGCAGAAATAAGTATAGCATCCATAATACTTTTACTTGGTATAAAATAAGGTGTGGTAATAAGGACTTCTTTTTCTGCTAAATTAATAGCTTGAAGTAAAGCAAATTTAATGGTTGGCACATCGGAATCTGGTCCACTTGCCGTAATTTGAACATGCTTATCCTCTTTGGCTTCAAAAGTTTCTATTTTTGGGAAAAACTTATTATTGATAGATATTTGATCTTGAGCACAAAAATTCCAATCGCATAAAAATAGGTATTGTAAATACCAAGTTGCAGGACCAACTATTTTTAAATGCGTATCTCTCCAATACACTTTATTTTTATTAGGCTCTGTATTGATATATCTATCGCTTACATTAATGCCTCCTACAAAAGAGGTGTGACCATCGATAACAATAATTTTTCTATGATTTCTATAATTAATTCTATTGGCAAAAGCTATGAGTTTTATCTTATAAAATGGAAATACTTTAACACCACCATCTTTTAATATTTTTACCTGTTTTTTTCTAATGGAACGACTCCCAAAATCATCATAAATAAACCTAACTTCAAGGCCTTGAGCTACTTTTTCGATAAGTAGATTAATAATTTGAGTTCCAATGTTATCGTCTTCAAAAATATAATATTCAATATGAATATGATCTTTGGCTTCCGCCAAACACTTTAGAACTTCCGGGAATTTATCTTCACCATTAAGCAGTAATGTTACTTGGTTATTATCGGTTAAAGGGCTTAAATTTTCTTTTAGAACAAGATTTACTAATTTTTTATTATCCTGAACTGTTTCGTCTCCTTCGCTTAGTACTTCTTTAGAATATGATATAAGCCTCTTTTCTAGATCTGATTGCAAATTTTCATTAGTCATGAGTTTTTTATCATACATTTTACGAATGCGATAATTAACTCCGAAAGAAAAATAAATAATCATTCCTATAATTGGAACAAAAAACACTAATAATAAATAAGCTAATGTTTTCGTGGTATTTTCTGTATCTACTATCACGCGATAACTCACCAACATTAAAACAACAACATAGATTATTTCTAATATTAAAAGGTAGTTCATTAATTGTGTTTATTTACGTTAGTCTTTTGTAACTCGTTTCAAGTCTAAATCATGAAAATCGAAACTAAAATCGATATTAGGCGAAATACCTTTCATTTTTATATGTTGAGCTTTACCATTTTCATCTAAAGAAAACATGGCAAAGGCATCTGCATTCATGTCTTGATATTCCCATTTTACAGCAAAAGTATTTGCTTTATAAAATTGCATTTCACCATGCAATTTAGGTGAGCGATGCGATTTTATCCAAAGTTTTCCGTTTTTATTAAAAACCTCCATAATACCAAACCAATTGTCTTTATATACACCAATATAATCTGATTGGTTAATTTTTACTTTTTTATTAGTCTCTACGGTTTCCCAAACTTCCTTTGTTACCTGATCTCCATCAGATTCTCTAGCTTTAAAATACTCGTAAAATTTATTTGACCATTCAAAATCATCTAATCCTAAATAGCCATCAATAATTGTTCTTGATACTGCTAAAAACAACCCTGCGCCTCCTGGCTCTGTATTTGTTAATACCACAATGCCAACATTTAAATCTGGAACTAAAACTGTTCTACTTAACATGCCAGGAAGTCCACCTGTGTGTGAGACAATCATATTCCCTTTTTTATCTGTTAAATCCCAACCCAAACCATATCCTGCAAAATGCGAGTTGTATCGAGGATTTCTATTTACATCTGTGGTGGTATGAATTTTCCACATTTCATACTGGTTTTCAACAGAAAACAATTGACTTTCTAAACTATGACCATATTTACCTTGATTAAGATGCATGAGCATCCATTGAGAGATATCGTTTACATTGGAATAAATACCTCCTGCTGCACCATTTATCATGTCTTGAAAATTTGGTAACACCACAAAATCGCCACTAGCTGTGTTATGTGGCAATGCCAAATTACCTGAGTCTGTTATTAAACTTAAACCAGCATAAGAATTATCCATCTGTAAAGGTTTAAAAATTCTTTCAGAAATAAAGGCTTCCCAAGTCACCCCACTCACTCTGGCAATTAATTCACCAGCAACTATATATAATAGATTGTCATAATCAAACTGCGTTCTAAAAGCCGATACTGGTTTGAAATATTGAAAGCTGGAAAGTAAATCTTCGATAGTAAAATCCGATCCATCAGGAAAAAACATTAAATCTCCAACACCTAGACCTAAACCACTTCTATGGGTTAACAAATCTTGAATATTAAAATTTTCAGTTACATAGGCATTATACATTTTAAACTCTGGAATATGGTCTTTTACTTTATCTGTCCATTTAATTATTCCGTCTTCCACTAATAGCGCCAAAGCTGTTGTTGTAAATGCTTTACTATTGGAGGCTATTGCAAAATTAGTATGCTCGTTTACTGCTATATTTGTTTTTTTTGAGGTAACACCATAGCCTTTTTCATGTATAATTTTCCCGTCTTTAACAATAGCCACTGCAACTCCTGCAACTTTAAATTTATCTAAAGCATCATTGACCAAACTATCTACCTGTACGGAAGATAGCTGTGCAAAAACAGAGATGTTTAAAACAAAAAATAAACACAGAGATAAAGTGAATGGATTACTTTTTATTGGTTTCATATAAGGTTGTAGTTCACAGAAAAGTCGATTTTAAAGATAAAAATTAATTATTTATAATCCTATTAAGTAAAATAAATACTATTTATAATACCTGAACAAAACATGAATAAAAATCGAACTTTAGCGGTTATTAAGTTTCTATTTTTAATCTAATTATTCTTACTAAATTTACGTTTCATCGGATTTATTTGCGTTTTGTAGATGATTTTAGAAAAATTAATAATATATTAGCCGCACAAAATTCAACTAACCCCAAAACTGATGAAACTAAATTACCCTCAAAAAAATAAACTTCTAATTCTATTCATACTATTATTTTCAATAAATTTTAGTTATTCACAACATAGAAGTGTGCAACAGGCAGAGACATATTTACAAGAGAAAGGAGAGGTAACTTTCAGCTTTCAAGTAAATAACGTTTCAGAGTTAGAACAATGGACATCACAACTTTCCATTCTTAATTTTGACTCAAGAACAAATACAGTTTATGCATGGGCAAACACTCAACAATTTAGACAATTTCAAAGTCGTGGAATTACCTTTTTTGTAGACTCAAATGATAATGAAGCACAAGGCATTGTTATGTCCAACGAATTACCAGCTTCTGAAAGACGTGGACCATACCCATTAACTTTCCCACTGACTGCCTATCCAACTTATGCAGATTATGCAACACAAATGCAAGAGTTTGCAATCAATCATCCTGATATTTGTGAATTAGTGGATATAGGTGGCACAACCGAAGGTGTTGGTGGAGGAAATAAACGGTTATTATTTCTGAAGCTTTCAGATAATATAGGTACTGAAGAAGCTGAACCTAAAGTGATGTATACCTCGTCTATTCATGGTGATGAAATTACAGGTTACCCTTTAATGCTTAATTTAATTAATTATTTTATAACGGCCTATAAAGATACAGGGCATTCAGATCATAATCGAATTAAAAACTTAATTGATAATTCAGAAGTATGGATTAATCCTATGGCAAATCCAGATGGAACGTATTATAATAATGCTTCAAATACATCAGTTGCGAATGCTAGAAGAGCCAACGCCAATGGATTGGATTTGAATAGAAATTACCCTGATAATGTAAATGGACCACACTCAAACGGTCATACCTCATATGAATTAGAAACACAACATTTTATGAACTTAGCAGCCAATACGCACTTTGTGTTATCTGCTAATTTCCATGGTGGCGTGGAAGTTGTAAATTATCCTTGGGATAATACCTATAACAGACATGCCGATGATGATTGGTTTGTACATGTGTCTAGAGAGTATGCCGACAATGCCCAAGCTGATGGACCAAATGGATATATGGATTATTTAGATAATGGGATTACCCATGGTGCAGATTGGTACCGAGTGTATGGTGGACGTCAAGATTATATGAATTTTACACACCAGTGTAAAGAAACGACTGTTGAATTATCTGATGTTAAATTAATTCCTGCAAACCAACTAGTAAATCACTGGAATTATAACCGTGAAGCTTTAATTGAATACTTAATCCAAGGAACCTACGGATTTCAGGGAAAAGTAAAAGATGCTGTTAGTGGAAACCCTATTGAAGCTAAAGTTACTCTAGTTGGTCATGATAATACTGGGTCTCATACGGTAAGTTCTTTACCACATGGCGATTTTTACAGACCGGTTTTTGCAGGAACTTATAATATTTTAATTGAAGCA
>NZ_JAPMLM010000068.1:0-2500 GCF_026410195.1 Xanthomarina sp. F2636L
AAATGAATCGGGATTCTAAAAAAGGCGATGACCTACTCTTCCACAAATGCAGTACCATCGGCGCTAATGGGCTTAACTTCTCTGTTCGGAATGGTAAGAGGTGAGCCCCATTGCAATAACCACCTTAAGTTATTGCTGCAGTAATAAGTATTTAACTTATTACTTTCAGCGTTCCAATATCAAATTGGAACAAATATCTTAACATATTGAAAAAAATGACATGAATTTGTAATTATTGTACTTTTAAAAAGAACAGCTGTACAATAAGCCTATGGGTTATTAGTACTACTCGGCTATGACATTACTGCCTTTACACCTATAGCCTATCAACGTGGTAATCTTCCACGACCCTTTAAAGAAATCTCATCTTGTGGTGGGTTTCGCGCTTATATGCTTTCAGCGCTTATCCCTTCCAAACGTAGCTACTCTGCAATGCTCCTGGCGGAACAACAGATACACCAGAGGTTTGTCCAACTCGGTCCTCTCGTACTAGAGTCAGATCCACTCAAATTTCTAACGCCCACTGTAGATAGAGACCGAACTGTCTCACGACGTTCTGAACCCAGCTCGCGTGCCACTTTAATGGGCGAACAGCCCAACCCTTGGGACCTTCTCCAGCCCCAGGATGTGACGAGCCGACATCGAGGTGCCAAACCCCCCCGTCGATGTGAGCTCTTGGGGGAGATCAGCCTGTTATCCCCGGCGTACCTTTTATCCTTTGAGCGATGGCCCTTCCATGCGGAACCACCGGATCACTATGCTCTACTTTCGTACCTGATCGACCTGTATGTCTCTCAGTCAAGCTCCCTTATGCCATTGCACTCTACGCACGGTTACCAAGCGTGCTGAGGGAACCTTTAGAAGCCTCCGTTACTCTTTTGGAGGCGACCACCCCAGTCAAACTACCCACCAAGCACTGTCCCTTCATTGAAGGTTAGACTCTAGATAAGCAAAGGGTGGTATTTCAACAATGACTCCACAACACCTGGCGATGCTGCTTCGAAGTCTCCCACCTATCCTACACATTACTTATCCAAAACCAATACTAAGCTATAGTAAAGGTGCACGGGGTCTTTTCGTCCCACAGCGGGTAATCGGCATCTTCACCGATACTACAATTTCACCGAGCTCATGGTTGAGACAGTGTCCAGATCGTTGCACCATTCGTGCAGGTCGGAACTTACCCGACAAGGAATTTCGCTACCTTAGGACCGTTATAGTTACGGCCGCCGTTTACTGGGGCTTCATTTCATTGCTTCGCCGAAGCTAACAACTCCACTTAACCTTCCAGCACCGGGCAGGTGTCAGGCCATATACATCATCTTTCGATTTAGCATAGCCCTGTGTTTTTGATAAACAGTCGCCTGGACTCTTTCACTGCGGCCCATCCGTAGATGGGCGACGCTTCTCCCGAAGTTACGCGTCTATTTTGCCTAGTTCCTTAACCATGAATCTCTCGAGCTCCTTAGAATTCTCATCCCAACTACCTGTGTCGGTTTAGGGTACGGGCTGCTTCATTCGCTTTTCTTGGAAGTCGCTTTTCTGGATTATCACCGCAGCCGTAGCCTTAGTGTACTATCGCGGTATTACTACTCGCTTCAACGAACTATTCCGTCAGTTCGCACCAAATTTACGCCTCCGTCACTTTTAGTATGAGCAGGTACAGGAATATTAACCTGTTGTCCATCCACTACCCCTTTCGGGTTCGCGTTAGGTCCCGACTAACCCTCAGCTGATTAGCATAGCTGAGGAAACCTTAGTCTTTCGGAGTGCGGGTTTCTCGCCCGCATTATCGTTACTTATGCCTACATTTTCTTTTGTAGCTTCTCCAGCATACCTCGCAGTACACCTTCGACGACACTACAATGCTCCCCTACCACTTTTACAAGTCCATAGCTTCGGTAGTATGTTTATGCCCGATTATTATCCATGCCGAACCGCTCGACTAGTGAGCTGTTACGCACTCTTTAAATGAATGGCTGCTTCCAAGCCAACATCCTAGCTGTCTAAGCAGTTCAACCTCGTTTATTCAACTTAACATACATTTGGGGACCTTAGCTGATGGTCTGGGTTCTTTCCCTCTCGGACATGGACCTTAGCACCCATGCCCTCACTGCTGATTAACATTTTATAGCATTCGGAGTTTGTCAGGAATTGGTAGGCGGTGAAGCCCCCGCATCCAATCAGTAGCTCTACCTCTATAAAACTATAAATCAACGCTGCACCTAAATGCATTTCGGGGAGTACGAGCTATTTCCGAGTTTGATTGGCCTTTCACCCCTACCCACAGGTCATCCGAAGACTTTTCAACGTCAACCGGTTCGGTCCTCCATTTAGTGTTACCTAAACTTCAACCTGCCCATGGGTAGATCACACGGTTTCGCGTCTACCACTACTAACTAAAGCGCCCTATTCAGACTCGCTTTCGCTACGGATCCGGACCTGAAGTCCTTAACCTTGCTAGCAACGGTAACTCGTAGGCTCATTATGCAAAAGGCAC
>NZ_JAPMLM010000068.1:5000-840832 GCF_026410195.1 Xanthomarina sp. F2636L
TACCTTACCATCAAGCTAATAGAACGCATGGTCATCTCTTACCGATAAATCTTTAATATAAAAACGATGCCGTCTCTACATACTATAAGGTATTAATCCAAATTTCTCTGGGCTATCCCAATGTAAAAGGTAGATTCCATACGCGTTACTCACCCGTGCGCCGGTCGTCAGCAAGTGCAAGCACCTCTGTTACCCCTCGACTTGCATGTGTTAAGCCTGCCGCTAGCGTTCATCCTGAGCCAGGATCAAACTCTTCATCGTTAATTCTTAAATATTATTTAACAACTAATCGAAATAGTTTTAATTAGGTACTCAAAATGGTTTATTCTCTTGTTTAAAAAAGATCGTTTCCAATCTCTTTCTTACGCTGTCAATTCAATATGTTTATGAACTTATTTCTTTAATTTCTCAGGGCGTTTATCTCCTAAGCGGGTGCAAATATAAAACCCTTTTTTTATTCCCACAATGTTTTTTTGAAAAAAAATTAAAAGTTTTTTTAACTCCTAAATCTCAATAAAAAAACACCATTTAAATGAACTTATTTTCTTCCCTATAAACGTTCCCGTTTTTAGCGGCTGCAAATATAAAACCTTTTTTGTTAATACAAAACTTTTTTGAAAATATTTTTAACGGCCTTTTAAATCCATTCTATTCCCAAAATTATATGAACAACGCCATTAACCATATCCCGTTTTTAGCGAGTGCAAATATACAACCCATTTTTTACCATTAACAAACTTTTTTGAAAGTATTTTTAGAAATAATTAAATAAAAAACTTAGACAACTAAGCACTAGTAGATAACGTGAGTGTTATTAGTAACAAAAAATACAGAAAACCAACTTTATAAGATATCTAAACCTATATATATGATTTTATAAATGGAATTATTCGAAATTATATAGTATCAACTATTAACAGTCTGGATGGACTTCCAGAAAGAGACATTTGTATCAATACTACAAGAAGAAGTTCCAAACAATACCAAAACGGATTGTGAAATCTCTATAAGGATGATTAGGAGCTGAATAATAATCGTAGCCAGTCCATGCCGAATTGAAATGCTCCGCTTTAATATAAATCCTTGCTTGTTGAATTTTAGCATTAACAAAAAAATCGAATCTAGGAAAACCTCCGTATTCACGATCTGTTTGAACATAGAACTCTGCCAGTAAAGGATCGTAACCATTCATATAATACTTAGAGAAATAATTAAAAGTAACTCCTGTTTGTAGGAATAATGCTTTTTTGAAAAAGTAATTAGAATAATAGAGCGTGTTTCTTGTTACGATTTCTGGAACATTAAACACATTATTATCATCTTTTACGGTTTGATATACTATAGAGTTATCTAAAGCAAATTTCTTGTATTTTATCTCCTTCTCCAGTTTAACCGTTAAGTAACTAATACTTTTATCGCTTTGAAAAGGTTTTATTGAACCAGTATCAGTGACTTTTTTAAAATAAGTATAATCGTTTATTGAAGTAATATCCACAGATACGTTTGCTATTTTATTGGAGTTTAAAGCAAACTCAACATTCTGAGTTTTTACATTATTAAAGTTAGTTTGCCAATTGTAACTTTGATAGACACTTTGATATAATAAGTAGTTATAGTTTGGAGCTTTTGAATTATGATTAATTTTAGCGCTAAACTCTATATCATCAGTAAATTGGTATGCTGCTTTTCCCGTTATATAGTTTCCTTCAAAATCACCAGATATATTTAAACCAAAATTCCCTTCTAAGCTAAACTTCTTTATTTTTTTGGAATATGTACCTCCAACTGAATAGACATCACCCAATAACCTATTTGTTATTAACGTATTATCTATAAAAGTTACTTTATCATAACCATAGTTAAAGTTGTTATAGGCTATTTGAAATTTAATTTTCCCAAGAATACTATTACTATACTCTGCATATAGTTGTGTGTAAAAGTCTTCTAGAGTTACTCTATCTCTTAAATCTTCTTGCTGAAAAGCTTCTCCAAAATAATCATTTTGATCCTCTTGATTATATTCGTAATACTTATCTTCAAATGAAATAATATTTCCAATACTCAATTTGTTTTTGGCTAATGAATCTTTTTCTTGAAGGAGTTTGTATCGATGATCTAGAAAAAATCGTTTTCCTTTTAATATATTTTCTGCATCATTAAAATTTACCGCTAAAACAGATCTATCCTTAAATTCGGGGTTTCCAGATTCAAAATATGGCACATTACTATCTTGAATCCCTCCATTTTCCTCATTCATCAAGTCCTGCATAACTATGTGTCCATTAGCGATGTATCTATTGTTTTTGGTTTTATAGCTTGATGTAAACCTAAAATTTCCAGTACTTGTAAGTGCATGCTGATATTTGCCTAGAGAGCGCATACCTTTATATGCAATTGAAAAATTAAACTGTTTAGATGTATTAACCGTAAAAAAAGCATCTATTTGCTGTCCTTGACTAAATGCTGTTTTATAATAAAGTTCGGTAAATGGTGTTGGCACATGGTAATAGTTAATATCTTCTATTTCCATATAATTAAAATGCCTAGCCCTAGCTCCAAAAGATGGCATTAGGTTGCTATCTTCAAGATTATATATTAAGGTATTATAAGATTGTCCAACATTTGAAAAAGATATCAGGTTAAAATTATCCTTTCTTAAGTAATTAAACTTATAGTCTCTTTTTACTCTAAGTGTCGTATCTACGTAGGTTGTATCTCTTTCCTGCGATATTATTAAATACTGTTCAATTTTGGCATCTTTGTTTTTTAGATTCTTATTACTGGTGCTTTTTGTTGAACCTTGATAGGAATCTTCCTGATAGTTATCGTTTTGTATTAGTCCGTCCTGACTTTGAGACTTGCTTTTATCGCGAGTTGGCGTAATTTGAGAAAAACCTAAATTAACAATACCTATTAAAAAAAATGCTAAAAATATTTTCTTCATAATTATTTTTTAGACCTTGCAGATGTCTATGGCTTATTTTTAATTTGTATTGTTTTGTTTACGAATTTAAATAATTAGAAAACTAATTTTCGTCAAAAATAGAAAATATCTTTTTGGATTTTATTTATTATAGACAATATTACAATTAATAATTACGTCTTATTCTTAAGATTTATATAAATGCTGAAATTTAAATTTTCCAACTTCACTCTTGAATGTGGTACTGACGAAGCTGGCAGAGGTTGTCTTTCCGGCCCTGTAACTGCTGCTGCAGTAATACTTCCAAAAGGATTTAAGAATCAACTTTTAAATGATTCCAAGCAAGTTTCAGAAAAAAAAAGAGAATTACTTAGACCATATATTGAAGAACATGCTTTAGCTTTTAGTATTGCACATGTATTTCCAGAAGAAATTGACGACATAAATATCTTAAACGCATCCATCCTGGCCATGCATAAAGCTATTGAAGCTTTAAAAACACAACCAGAGTTTATTATTGTTGATGGTAATAAATTTAAATCTTATAAAAATATACCAAGCGAAACCATAATTAAAGGCGACAGCAAATACCTTTCTATTGCAGCAGCTTCAATACTTGCTAAAACTTATAGAGATGATTATATGAAAGGACTTCATGAAGAGTTTCCTATGTACAACTGGGCTCAAAACAAAGGATATCCAACCAAAGAGCACAGACTAGCCATTAAAAAACATGGTATTACAGATTATCATAGAAAATCTTTTAGACTCATGCCAGAACAATTAAAATTAGAACTATAACTTATTATATTTGCACAAAACCCTCAAAATAAATGAAAGGCATTTTTTATTTCATCTTAATCACTCTATTCATTACAAGTTGTAGTAAAGACAGGAAGTTTAGCAACCCTTCAGATTATATTCCAGAAAATGCATCTATTGTTTTACAAGCTTCAGACCTTGAAAGTTTAAAAAACAATATTAATAACAATAATTTTCTTGAAGTACTTACAAAATCTGGAACATTTTCGACTGTTTCAAAAAAAATTAAAGCTTTAAATTACTTTAAAACATCTAACAACTTGTTTCTTTGTTTTACTACAGACAAAGACAATAGCTTACAATATTCAATTATTACTACTTACAATAAGGACTTGTTTGATGTGGACTCCTTACCCAATCATAAAATTGAAACTATTTCAACAAAAAAACATACAATAACAAAAACTACTATTGATAATAATGTTCTGTTTAGTGTTTTAAAGGATAGTATATTTATTGGTTCTTCTAATTTAGATTTACTTACAAAATCCCTGGACAAGAAAAACAATCCATTAGAATTGGTTGCACTTTTAAATACTTCAGATAAAGACAGTCAGTTATCTGTTTTAATTAATGAAAACAACAATTATTTCAATTCGTTTTTTCTGAATGATTCTATAAGCAAACAGAAACTAGCCAATTATATCATGGTTGATATTGATTTAAAACAAGACGAAATTCTTCTAAACGGAATTGCAAAAGCAACAGATTCTACTAAAAGTTTAATCAATGTTTTTAAGAATACCATTCCACAAGAAAACCAGTTAGCTAAAATAACGCCTTCTAATAGTGATGGGTTTTTAAGCTTTACTTTTAATAATTATAGTAATTTTAAAAACAACCTAAGACCTTATCAAACTACCGATTCAATACCTGTAGAAACCACATTATTTGACAATATTGTTGAAGTAGGTGTTATTTTTGAAGGCAACCAAGAAGCAATAGTCTTAAATTCTTTAGACGATTTGTCTACAAACGATGCGCTTTTAAACGAACAAAACTTATTAGAAACCTACAGAGATATTGATATTTACAGTTTCTCGACCCCTAATTTATTCAAAGAAACATTTTCACCATTCATCCACTATAGTAATGCAAGCTTATATTGTGTAATAGATAATTTCTTTGTTTTTGGTCATTCTATAGACATGCTTCAAAACATTATTGCTAATTATCAAAACAACACCACGTTACAAGAGAGACCTTATTTTGAGGCGATAAAAGAAAATTTAAGCGATGAAGCATCACTTATGTTGGTTCTTAATCCTTCAAAGTTAAATAATAAACTAGAGCAATTTCTTAATGAAGATCTATCTTTAAATCTGGATAATTACAAAACTTCAGCCATTCAGTTTATTTACGACACAAATTTTGCTCATATAAATGCCGTTATAAAAAAGAACAAAATAAAAGCCATAGAAAACTCGGTAACCGAAGAATTCAACATAAAGATTACCGAAAACATTTTAAACACCCAACAATTTGTAATAAATCATGAATCCAATCAGAAAGAAATTGTATTACAAGATGTAAAAAACAATTTGTACTTAATTTCTAATACAGGAAAACTCCTTTGGAAAAAACAACTTGATGGTGCAGTCTTAGGAAAAGTAGAACAAATAGACATGTACAAAAATGGCCGACTTCAATTGGCTTTTGCAACCCAAAATCGTGTGTACGTATTAGACAGAAATGGTAAAGAAGTAGCTCCTTTCCCATTAAAATTTAATGATAAAATCACCCAACCACTTTCCGTATTTGATTATGACAATAACAGAAATTACAGACTTTTGATAACACAGGGCAAAAACATTATTATGCTAGACCAGTTAGGAAAAACTGTTAAAGGGTTTACTTTTAAAAGTGCAGATAACAATCTAATTCATCAACCTCAACATATTCGCATTGGTAAAAGCGACTATCTCCTATTTAAAACATCTGAAAAATTATATATTTTAGACCGAGTAGGTAAAACTCGTGTATCTCCTAAAAAATCATATAATTACTCCAATCAGGCTGTTTACTTATATAATAACAAGTTTACAACCACAACCAAAGACGGGAAATTGGTAACAATAGATGTTAAAGGAAATACTTCTGAGCAGAACCTGCAATTAACAGATAGACATCATATTGAAACTACTTCCAAAACACTTGTAGCACAATCTGAAAACAAGTTGATTATAAAAAATAAGACTCTGGAAATGGATTATGGAAATTATACAAAACCTGATATCTTTTATTTATACGACAAAATTTATATCTCTGTAACCGATTTGCAAGCCAAGAAAATCTACTTATTTGACAGTCAAGGGAAATCTATTTCAAACTTTCCTGTTTATGGGAATTCCAGAATAACTTTAGATAATATAGATAAAGACAGAAATTTGGAGCTTGTAACAAAAGGAGATGATAATTCAATTTTAATTTATCAAATTAACTAACTAATAATGACAATGTTAAAGTAATAAATTTCTATTTTTACAGATAATTTTTATAAAAAATGTTAACTTTATAATAGCCCAACTATTAAATAGCATAGTTTAACCTTAAAATTATTTATTATGAAAAACCACCCATTTGCACTTATTGTCTTATCCATGCTGCTGCTTACAAACTTGAGTTGCGATGAAGATGACAACAACAACAATAACAATCCAGATGAAATAAAATTAACCGTAGAAAATAATTTTTATGAGGGTGATTTATACAGATTGTATTTAGATAATCAAATACTATTTACAACGGCTGAAATAGATATTGCAAATGAAATATTAGAAAACGATCCTGACAATGTAGAGTGGCTTGCAGAATTAGAGGCCCTTCAAAATGCTTTAGGAATATTAGAAAACAAGGTTGAAGAACAGAATCAATATGCAGCAGTAATTATAAACGTACCAAGAGTTCCTCGTGTGCCTCCTATTCCACCTCAACCATGTCTTTCTGGAGCTTGTATGCCAAATATTTTAAAATACATAACAATCTCTGAAGACATACTAAGTGTTAATGTAGTTGTTAGAAACTCGCAAACCGAAGAAATAATTACCTCAGCAACTATTGATCAATTTACACCACTACCAGAATACAACAATTTAGTCTCTGCAACTTCTTTAGACTTCAAGGAGTTTACTGGTTCAATTTATATTAGCGTACAACGTACTAATAAGAACAATGAAACCATTAATTACAATATTAACGGGAACGTTTTTTAATAAACCGATTTTCTAAATATAAAAAGCTTTTAGTAACTTTACTGAAAGCTTTTTTTATGCGCAACATTCTAATAATTATTTTAGTATTTATATCTACTCCTATAATTTTTGCTCAAGAAAACAATCATATAAAAGAATTAGATTATAATTTTGATAAAGCTTACGAACATTATTACACCAACAAAGACTCAGCATTATATTATATCAATAAGGTAAAAGAACAAGCTATTAAACATCATGAAATTGAATATGCAATTGAAGCCTTAATTACTGAAAATTGGGCAGCAAATTCAAATTATAATTTACTCTTAATTAAAAAAAACCTACAACAATTAGATTCTGTTTTAACCAACAACTCAAGTTATATAGAAACACTTGATTTATACAACTACTATAAAACCGCCAACAGTTATTCCAAATCTTTATATGAATATGAGCTTAAGGACTACAAAAAGGCTCTAATTAGTTTTAAAACTTTGGTTAATGACACTGAGAAGATTCCTGATTTTAAAAAATATCCCAACATTTTTAGCCTATACTTAACAGCCAATAATTTTATTGCTAAAATTTATAGCGACGAAGGGCAATACAAAGTTGCTAGGCAGTATTATGAACAAAATTTAAGAACTATTGAATCTCATCCTGAAGCAAATTTAGAATTAGCAAATAACATTGAAATTCTTATTTCAGAACTGTATCAAAAAGAAGGTCGTTTTGAGCAAGCGAATGCTACCATCTTAAAAAACTTATCCTATCATACATCTGTTTCAAAAAACAGCAACCGTATTATTTCATCCTATCAAAGTGTTGTTAATAATTGCATTCATCTTAAACAAATGGATAGCGCCACGTTTTATCTAAAAAAAATGAAAGAAAATTTACCAAAAGATCATCCCTTTTGGTATCGATATCATGAAGTTAAAGCAAAAGTCTATGAAGTAAATAATGAATATAATCTAGCAGAAAAAGAACTTCTAACCGCTTTAGAACTTATAAAACAAAAATGGCAGAACCAACCACATAATGAAGTAGCAGAAATTTACAATTCTTTAGGAAATCTAAATGCCAAGTTTAAGCAACCTAAAAAAGCTTTAGAATATTATAATTTGGCTATCTATCAGTTTTCTGTAGACAAAACAAACTCTACTATTAATCAAACCTCACTCTTAAAGATTCTTAAAAACAAAGCTGAAGTATTAAATAACCAAGAGTTATTCTCTGAAAGCATGTCAACTGTCAACCTTGCATTACAAACCTTAGATCAATTAAAACCTAGCTTTAAAAGCAATGCAGACAAATTGTTTTTAATGGCCGAAGCATTTCCTGTTTTTGAATCTGGTTTAGAGGCTACCTATAATTTGTATCAACAAAGCAAACAAGACTCACTTATAGACAAGGCATTTTATTATTCTGAAAAAAGTAAAAGTGTATTGCTCTTAGAAGCCATTTTAGGTACCAAAGCAAATAAGTTTGCAAACATTCCAAAGCAGATAATTGAAAAAGAGCAACTTTTAAAATCTCAAATCAATCATATAGAAAAACAATTAAATAAAACAAAAAATAAGGTTCTAGAAGATCAATTATTTGAAGTAAAACATACATACAGAGAACTTATAACGACTATTGAAACTGAATATAAAACCTATTACGATTTAAAGTATAATACCGAAGTTATCTCTTTAAGCAAGCTCCAAAACCTATTAAAACCTAATGATGCTTTAGTATCTTATTTTTATGGAAATCAAGCCATATACATCATAACCATTACAAAAAGCTCAAAATCTATTGAACAATACAAAATCGACAACCTTTTAGAAGACGATATTGTTTCTATATATGAAATGTTAAACAACCCAAAGTCTAACCTTGAGAAATTAACTAACAAGTCCTTTAACTTATATAAAAATCTACTTGCTCCAAGTATAGAAAATCTATCTCAGCAAGACCTTATAATTGTAGCAGATGGATTATTAAATTACATTCCGTTTTCTAGTATATCCACAAATGGAACATCTAATTATTTAATTGAAAGCCATACAATTAGTTATGTCAATTCGGCAACCTTATTAAACCAACTTTTAGAAAAGGAAGGCATTAATAATAAGGTGTTGGCTTTTGCTCCTAGTTTTGAAACATCATCATATAATAGCTTACTATCGTTACCAAACAACCAAACCGAAGCTGAAGCTGTTTTAAATTATTTCAAAGGAAAAACCTTGACTAATAATCAAGCAACACTTAATAATTTTAATTTAGATGGTGAAAATTATGGCTTACTTCACTTTGCTACTCATGCTATTTTAAATGATGAAACCCCAGAATATTCATATTTAGCATTTCAACCAAACCAAACAAAAAACAACTTGCTATATGTAAGCGATTTATACAACCTAAACCTCAACACCAATTTAGTTACTTTAAGTGCTTGCGAAAGTGGTATTGGTGATTTAAAGCGTGGAGAAGGTTTTATAAGTTTAGCAAGAGGGTTCTATTTTAGTGGAGCTTCCAGTATATCCAGTACCTTGTGGAAAATTAACGATGCCTCTGCATTAAACATTATGGATGCCTTTTATAGGAACCTATCTAAAGGAAAAAATAAAAGCTTGTCTTTACAACAAGCCCAAAAATCTTTTATAAAAGCAAATAACCAGAATGCTTTAGCACATCCTTATTATTGGTCTGGATTTGTTATTTCAGGGAACACAACCGCTATTACCAGTGGTTATAACTGGATATGGTATTTATTAATTGTAGCTGGTATTATAATTATTGGAGTGGTTTTGAAAAAAAAGAAGAACATCTAATTAAGCTTGGTTAAAAGTTCTTGAGCTTTATCTTTATTATAGGTGTAATTATTCACTAAATCTTCCAAATAAATTTTAGCTTGATCTTTATCTTTTTCCTTGATTGCAATTAAAGCTAGATACCAAGTAGATTCTGCAACAAAACTCTCATTTTCAGTTACTACTTGTGTTAATAAAGCTTTAGCTTTTTCTGTGTTTTCTAAACCTAAATAGGCTTGAGCTTTATAAAAACCCACATAATTTTTTTTTGTTTCAATAGAGAAAGCATCAAGCTTCTCAATGGCTATTTGATAGTTTTTAGTTTCATAAGCTACAAAAGCTTCACGCTCTAAAGAGTTTTCATTGTCACCTCTTGTAATGGTATAAACTGTATTTGGATATTCGCTAAAGTTATTATCGTACAAACTGTTATAATTGGTATTAAAAAAAGTGTTATATCCAAACCAACCCATTAGCAGTATAACAGACGCTGCTATGGCTAAATTTCTATAATTAAAGATGGAATTTTCTTGCTTGTTTAGGTTACTCTCAACATCTTGAAGCTGGGCTTTTAGTCTATCCGTTTCGTGGCTTTTAACAGCTTGTTTCAAATGACTTTCAAATTCAAATTGTTTTTTAAATTCGGCATCTGTTTCCAGTAATTTTTCAAATAAGATTTCCTGTTCGGCAGTTAAGCTTTTAGAGAAATAATGATATAATAATTCTTGGTTATTCATTGCTATTATTGATTGCTATTAATTCGTTCCTTTAAGGTTTTCATACATCTTGACTTGGCACTTTTTACTACATTTTCACTTGTGTATTCGCTAGTTTCAATAATGTCCTTTATTGTATATCCTCTATAATAGAATAAGGTTAACAATTCTTGACATTTTTTCCCTAAGGTTGCAAAGTGTTTTTTTAATAAAACCTGCTCTGTGGTTAGCTCTTCTTGATTTAAATCTAAATTTGCATCAACAAGCTCTTCCTTTTCCCTAATAAGCGATAAATCGAAATCTGGATTTATGGTCTTATTATTTTTTTTCATTTTATCAAAAATTAAATATTTCCCTATACTAAATAAGTAAGTAGATATTGAGCTGGTAAACTCTTCAATTTTGCCTTGCATGACATTGTTGTAGAAAATAATATAGGCATCTTGATAGATATCTATAGTATCTTCAGTAGGCAAGTTATACTTTCTAGCAAAATTTATAAACTTATCTCTGTTCTCTTCATATATTTTATTAAAGAACAAATCGGAGCCTTGTTTTAAATCTTCAATGGTTATGTTCTCTTGAACGCTTTGCATTTAATATCCTAAATTATAAAAGGTTAACATGTTCCTGCTAAATTAACTTTTTTTAAGTAGAAGCCATTCATTTTTCTTACAGATATAAGTATTTCATTAAAATTTATATACACCCTGATATTCTAATATCAAAACAAGACCTAGATGATATAAGTTGAAAAATTTATACCCAAGATGTTTACCATCTATTAAAAACCACACTAATAAGTGTAAGACAAAAGTAATATCTAGTCTATTTACTAACTAGAATACTAGATTCAAACCTGAAAACAATAGTGATATTTTACAATTTGAAACTCTTACAGATTAACATGAGTTATAACATTATAAACTATTTAAAAGCCTTATATATGAGAACTTTATTGAAACAATCCTTTTTAATACTTATTATTTTACTTTCTCTTTTTAATTGCAGCTCAGACGATGATGGAGAAGATATAATAACACCACCTGAAAACACTAGGCTAAAAACGTATAGTTTTAATTCTAATGAATATTTAGTATCCTATAATACTGATGGTTATGTTTCTGATTACCGTAATTCACCAGATACTCCTGGAAACATAGTTTATAATTCGGACAATAAAATAATTCAATTAGGAGTCCAGAGTTTTCTCTATAATTCTCAAGGACGAATTTCTGAAATTACAATGCCAGATACTGCATCTTACAGTAATCAAAAAACAAATTTAATTTATAATAATGATGGATTAATTGCCCGTCAAACCCTGAGCTATGTTAATAGCAGTGGAGAAACTAAAAATATGCAGAGATTATTTGAATATAACACGAATAAAGAGTTAATATCTATTACCGAAAAGTATATATCTGACTCCGTATATTCGCGTAATCTTATAAGCTATGACTCCAATGGGAATGTTTCTCAGGTTATTAATTATTACAGTCATGATGACGTTTTATATTCATATCTCCAAGACTATACTTTTGTGTATGACACTAAAAAAAACCCATCAAAACTATTACTTAGCGATTGTGGTGTTACATCTAATTTCTCGTTGTATAATATGATTTCTCTTTCTACAACGAATTTTTTTGGTAATTATACACTTTTTAGATTAAGTTATTTTAGCAATAATAACGTTATCTCTAGCGAATACTCCAGCGATTTTGGGTCTTCAAATAATAGCGTCTATACCTATGTTTATAACGACAAGGACTATCCAACATCTGTTGAAATTTACGCTACTTATTCAGATGGCTCTAATTCTACCCATTATAGAACCTGGACCTACGAAACCTATTAACAATTAAACATCTGCTTTAAACCGAAGATTATGTCTTCACTTGTATATTTATGCAAGTTAACCTCTTAAAATGGTTAGTATTAAAAGTGTAAAACCTTAAAAAACTAATAACAAAATTTCAAAAAAATGCAAAAACACTATTTCATCAATAAAACTAGTATGATTAACATTTTTAAAGTAAATAAAATGATTCTTGTGCTATTATTAACTCTAACCATGTCTTGTAGTAATGACGACGATTCGCCAGAAGCAACCTCTCCTTCTGTTAGTTACAACACGGCTACAATAAACGCAACATTTTTCCAAGATGGGAACACGAATGCTCCTACTGTAAATTGGAATGGAAATCAAGGCACGTTTTCATTAGTTAACAGCATGGACGGATTAAGTATAAACACAACTACTGGTGTAATAAGCTGGACAAAAACTTTAGCTGCTGGAGAACACGAAATTCAAGTAGTTGCCAACAATAGCGCAGGTCAAACCACCAGCTACTTCACCCTTAAAAACCTACTTCAAGGGGAGTTTATTGGGGTCATTGATCAGTCGGCTTATTTTGCTATTGAATTTTTTACAGATGGTACAATTGAAATAAAAGCAAGTAACCCACCGGAACCTGCTTATTATGGAACATGGGTATTAACAGATGATGAGATTTTAGCAAACTTAACTTTAGTTGAAGTTCCAACAGAACAATATTCTCTTAGAGGCAATCTTTTGCAAACTAATACATCTGCCACATATTCTGGATCAATATTTTGGGAGCACAATGCACACCCAGACAACGAACAGTTTCCTTTTGTTGTCGTTCTGGAATAGAAAAAATTATAAATATAATTTAAACCGAAATAATTATTTCGGTTTTTCTTTACCCAACTGTTAACCTTTTGTTTAATACATCATTAATTAGAAACCATAAACATTCTAATATAATCAAAACATGAAAAAACTAAACATTCAACCGTTTAAAAGCAACAAATTATTTTTAATATTTGCCGCATTATTCTTTATTGGCACTCAAATTCAAGCTCAAATAGCCCTTGGTGGTGGTTTGGCTTACAACGAAAAAGTCTCTGGTCCTGGAATAACGCTTAAAGCAGAATTTAATATCACGGAAAATATAGCCATTGCTCCTGGAGGCACTTACTTTTTTGGAAATAGTTTATATGGCTATAACCAAAATATTATTGCAGTAGATGTGAACGCACATTACTTTTTTAATATTATTGAAGAAAAGCTTAAAATCTACCCTTTACTTGGTATCAATTATTCCAACTATAAAACTGGATCCACTTATTATGGCTACTATTACAACACTTATGAAGTTAAAGACAGTGCTTTTGGCGCAAACATTGGAGCTGGTGGCAGATGGGCTTTTTCTGAAAAATTAAGCGTCTATCTAGAACCAAAATATATCATAAGCGATTACGAACAAATAGTAATCAATGCTGGAATTTTATTCCAAATATAACATCGAACATCTATTATTTTATTTGAATTAGTCTTCAAGAGGAAAAGCCAAAAAATTAAAATTTTTGGCTTTTTTTTATTTCAAACGTTAACCTTCAGTATATCATGCCATTAACTGTAAATATTAATCTTTAAATCATAGAAATTATGGCAACGAAACAATTTACAGTTAATTATTACAGAACCTGCTTAGGTTACAAAAACTCTGCAACATGGAATGGATCCAACATCCAAATTCAAGGGTACATTACATGTTATGGAAGCGATCATCGATTCATTATCTATTTTTTACATGAAGATAGCCCAGTACCTCAACCAACTTACATTCCAGCAAACAAGGTTGGAGCTATATTTTTACCCTTTAAAGATATGGCTATGTATATGGATATGGTACGAAATGAAAAACCAATTTATGCGTATTTAAATTCTTCTAAACCACAGTGGAATAGTATAAAAACTTCAAATGAACCTGTTGGAGAAGAAGAAAGTTAAAATGGAGTAAAAAATCGAAGTTTAAACTTCGATTTTTTACTAAATACAAGTTAACCTTTTGTAAAACAGATTATTAAATATTAAACAATAAAAACATAATATTATGAACTATTTAAAAAACAACAAACAGAGTTTGAATTTAAAATTCCTGTTAAGAACATTAAGCATTGTGCTTTTAGGAATAATTATTTTTTCGTGTGATACAGATGATGATATTCCTGTTGAAGAGAACAATCCGCCACAAACAACTACTGGTTATTCAAAAATTAAAAATAATGAATGGAGAGACCATATTGGAGAAGAATTTGAAGTGGAAGGTATTCTAATAGAAGAAAATGGCATTGCAAAATTATTAATTGATAAAAACGATTATTATATAGATGGAATTATTAAAGAAACCAACTACATCTATATTGATAAAATTTCAGATTTAGATAATTCTATTAACTTCTCAGAATATTTTGGAAAAAAAGTAAAAATTAAAGGTACATGTGAAGAAAATGAAAATAATTCCATTCAAATATCATCCGAGTTATTAGGAGACATTTCTTTGGCAACCATTGTTATTAATAACTTAATTAATATACAAATTCTCAATCCAAATATCATTATTCAAAGACCTCCAATTATTTCAATTTGTCAAGTTTATCCTGCAATATGCGAATTTCCAATATTCGAAAACAACAAGACTGCCTTGCTTTATAGCGGAGGTATTAACGCCAGTTATGCCTACAAAAGGTATTGGAACGACTTAAAATTAATGTATGCTATTTTGCGGGATAAAGGGTATCCAGAAAATAAGATACGAGTAGTTTATAAAAATGGTATTGGAGAGGACAATGAAATCCCTGTACATTATGCAGCAAACCAAACAGGTCTAAATGAAGCATTTAATTACTTGGACGAGTACACAAATAGTGCTACAAAATTCTTTCTAATGATGAATAATCATGGAGGAGGTAAAGATAACTTTGGACGTTCAAGCACTGGAGTATTTGATACTGATGGTGATGACAATAGAGGCAGTATTTCAGACAATACAGATGAACAATATTTTTATTATAATTCCTCTACAGCATTAACCGATGATTATTTGGCTACAAAAATTAACGAACTACAATTCGGATCAATGATTGCTGTTATAAAACCGTGTTATAGCGGTGGTGTTATTTGGGACTTTAAAGGTCCAAACCGAGTTATCATGACTTCAGGAACTGAATTCCAAGTAACTTACTCTCATACTTCAGGACAATATGGCGAATTTACCTATCATTTCTTTGCTGCTGTTACAGGAAAAGATCCTATTACTGGAGCAACTGTCAATGCCGATTTAAATAGCGATGGACAAGTATCCATGTACGAAGCTCAAAAATACATTCTTGCAAACGATGTTAGACCTGAACAACCTCAATACGAAGACGACAACGATGGAGTTGGCACCTCGTCACCAAGTTCTACAGGTTTTGGATCGATAACATATCTATAATGTTATGACACTTAAAAAGTCCGGAAATCACAAGTTTTCGGACTTTTTTTCATTTTATGTTAACCTTTTATAAAAAAACACATGAAATATAGAAATCAATAAAACTTAAAATCATGAAAACAATTTCTAATTTAATTTCAAAATCTAAATATGTATTATTAGCATTTTTAGTCATCTTTAGTTTCTCTTGTTCACCTGAAGATGGAGATACAGGTCCACAAGGCCCAGCTGGAATGGATGGAACGGATGGAACGGATGGAACGGATGGTAATGCAAACGTAATTTACTCAAGTTGGTTTGGTCCAGATGGTCAAACATTTATTTCTAATGGATACACCTCTTATGCTGAGTTTGAGGTTAGTGCTCCAGAACTAACAAACGATATCATTAACAATGGTGTTGTTTTAGTCTATGCCAAATTTAACAATTATGTTCCTGAAGTTTGGCCTGCTGGACATGTTGCTCAATTACCCCTTACAATAAGCGGTGGTACCACAGACCATATTTACACCTATTATGTTGAGGATTCTAATATGAAAATTCGTTATCGCCAAGAAGGCCCTGCTTCTACTTGGTCATTTGTTGGAGTACAGATGTTTAGGTATGTATTAATTCCTGGTAATATTGATGCAAGAGCACAACAAATAGACTACTCAAAAATGACTTATGAAGAAGTTATAAATCATTTTAATTTAGAGTTATAAAACAACTTTTTTTAAAGTCTGAAATTAACTCTTCAGACTTTTTTCTACTTTTTGTTAACCTTTTAAATAAACTAACATTAAACCTATAAATCATTAAATCATTAAATCATTAAAAAAATTATGAAAACAATCCAAACAACAATGTCAAAAACCAAGTATGTATTATTGGCACTTTTAGTCGCTTTTAGTTTCTCTTGCTCTCCAGAAGATGGCAACGATGGTGCACAAGGTCCAGCTGGAATGGATGGAACTGACGGGGCAGATGGTAATGCGAATGTGCAAACTTTTATTTTTAATTCACCCTCCTGGAGAGCGAGTAGCTCTGGAATGAAACTAAACTTGACAGATGTACTGACAGACTATGTAATAGAAAACGATGTGATACTTACTTATGTAAAATTTCCAGATTCTGAAGAACCTAGTATTGTTCCTGGGAAAGTATTTATAGGAGGGAGCTTTAAGGACATATTTGTGTCTTATGGTACTTCTACTAACACAGGATTTCCAACTCCTCAACATATAGGTCTCGTTTGTTTTGAGGAAAACGGGAACCACACTCCAAATGCTAATTTGCCTGCTGTTGAATGGGTTAAAGTTATTATTATAGAGTCTACTAATACCACTACCACAGAGGGCAATGGTCGCGTTATGAGTGGTAAAGAAGCCGTAATGCATGAATTACAAAGTGCTGGTATTGATTTAAATAATTACGACGCTGTTTGTAGCTATTACGGCATTGCAAATTAAAAATCCTTTTTGCCTCATTAAATCCGAAGTTAAACGCTTCGGATTTTTTTTATAAACAACATTCAACTTTTTCTCTTGAAATGATTAGTATTGCATACTCAATTATCAGACCATGATTTCTAGAAAAAATGCTTCCATATCAAAATGTATCATCCATAAAGTGGGTAACAAACACAACAATACCAAAAATGCTTTTTCTGAAAAAGAAGTCCATTTTGACGAAGCCAGTTACGAACTGATGCTACCGTTTTTATTAAGACCTTTTGGTTCTGTGGTGCAATCTTACAGATTTAATCATCATGCTGATATCTCTTTAAATGAAATTAACACCTACAGCGCTCAAATGTTTAATGAAGATGACACCTTTATTGAAACCTCAAAACACATTGTCAAACACTTGTTCGAACAATCTAATTCGGCACAAATAAAAACTGGCGATGTTTTGGTAGTAATGTTTGAAGGCATTGAGTTCAATGAAATAACCACCAATGCCTTAGGAATTTTTAAAATTGAAAGCAAAGTCAATTTCTTTCAAACTTATTTAGAGAACAATAGTTATGACGTCTTGGTTCAAAAAGGAATCAGTTCTAAAAAAGTAGATAAGGGTTGCTTAATATTAAACCAAACTGATACAGAAGGTCCCATAATCTTAAGTGCTGACAACAATAATTACGATGCACAATATTGGACCAACCACTTCTTAAATATTAAATATGCTGATGATGCCAATAGCCATACCCAACAGTATATTGAGTTATGTAAAGATTTTTCTGAAGATATTTTAAAGATATCTTACGGCAACCAAGAACAGAATACTTTTTTAGCTAAAACCATCGATTTTTTTAAAGAAAACGAAACCGTAAATGTGGAGCGCTTTAAAGATGAGATTTTTGAAGAAGATAAACACAAAACTTTATTCGAGGATTATAAAAAAACCTTCGAAGGAGAACAAGACCTCGTTATAAGGAATCAATTTGATGTAGCTGAAGCAGTTGTTAAAAAAGAAAAGAAAAAGATTAAAACCGACATAAAACTAGACACCAATATTCAAATCAAATTAGATATTGATGCTCCGGAAGCTTCGAGCGAATATTTAGAACGTGGTTACGACGATGAGAAAAAAATGCACTATTATAAAGTGTTTTTTAATACTGAAGGTTAATAATGAAAATAAAGGTCGATAAGTTTGTTATTGCTATTGCCCTTACTGTTTTTATAGCTTATATTTTTCCAGGCTTTGGCAGTAAACAAAGTGCTATTCCTTTCGATTTAATTGGTACTATTGGGATTTCGCTAATTTTTTTCTTTTACGGTTTAAAATTAAGCCCTAATAAAATTAAAAGTGGTTTAAGGAATTGGAAATTACATTTGCTAGTCCAATTAACTACCTTTTTAATATTTCCTCTTATTATAATTCTTTGTAAACCTCTAATATATAACGAAGAAACAGAACTACTATGGCTTTCGTTTTTATTTTTGGCAGCTTTACCTTCCACAGTATCTTCTTCGGTTGTTATGGTCTCTATAGCAAAAGGTAATATTCCTGCCGCTATATTTAACGCTAGTATTTCAGGTCTTATAGGGATTGTAGTTACACCTCTTTGGATGGGTTTATTTTTAGATCAAACTACAGCAAATTATAATATAACATCCATCTATTCATCACTCATCATCCAAATTTTAATTCCAGTAATTTTAGGAATACTCTTGCAGAAATATTGGAGTGAATTTGCCATTAAATACAGAACACAATTAACACTATTCGACAAGTCGATTATTTTACTTATTGTTTATAAAAGTTTTGCCGAAGCTTTTTACAAAGATATTTTTAGCTCGATACGTATTCGCGATTTACTCTTGCTTTTTACATTAGTAATTATACTATTTTATGTGGTGTACTTTATCACTGGTTTTATCTCTAAAAAACTCCACTTTTCTACTGAAGACCACATTACAGCCCAATTTTGTGGAACAAAAAAATCGCTTGTACACGGTACTGTGTTTGCCGAAATTCTTTTTCCAAGTACCATGTCAGTTGGTTTTATGTTGCTTCCCTTAATGATTTTTCATGCCGCACAAATATTTATAGTTAGCGTGATTGCAACAGGTTTGGCTAAGAGAGACAATTAGATTACAAAATCTATGTGACTTAATAAATTTTAATTTAGAAATCTAAATTGTAATTTAGACTTCGTATTAAAAGTTTTGTATGAAAAAAGCACTTCAAGTTAGTAATATCATTGCCTTAGTTTTAACTATTATTCTCAATTATTTATCTAATACAGGAAAAATAAACAACACTACTATTGGTGAAGTTTCAAAGCAGTTAAACTCTTTATTCACCCCTGCAGGTTACACGTTTTCAATTTGGGGATTTATCTATTTATTACTTATTGGTTTTGTCATATATCAAAGTAGAAGCCTATTTATTAAGATAAAGTCTAATAATGATTTTATTCTAAAAACAGGATGGTGGTTTGTTATTTCATGTATAGCAAATAGTGCATGGATTGTTAGCTGGTTGTATGGATATACAGGTCTTTCTTGCCTATTTATATTCTTACTGCTTTTTTCATTGCTTAAAATAGTCATTAATAATTCCATGGAACTTTGGGATGCTCCAATAACAGTTATTGTTTTTGTCTGGTGGCCTTTTACCATTTATAGTGGATGGGTAACGGTTGCGAGTATAGCAAATGTTTCATCTTACTTAGTTAAAATAAATTGGGATGGTTTTGGAATTTCAGAAACCCACTGGACTATTATAATGATTCTAATTGCCGCCGCAATTAACCTTGTTGTCACATGGAAACGAAACATGCGAGAATTTGCTCTGGTGGGAGCTTGGGCCTTAATTGGTATAGCTATGGCTAATAAAACCGACTACAATCTGGTTTATTATACAGCTATAATTGCAGCTTTTATTTTATTAACAAGTAGTTCTGTACACGGTTTTAAGAATAGAGCGACTAATCCGTTTATTAAATTCAAGCAATATAGAGAAGGTAGGATTTAATGAAAATTTTGAATGTTTTTTTATAGTAATTGTCGCTAAACTTTAATCATAAAAAGAATAAAGACATCGGACTTAAATACCAAAACTTTATTTTTTTTAGAGAACAGGACTCTCAGAATAAGCAAATTCGGCGTCAAACAAAATAGTGAAATGCTTCAAAAGCTTTTCCTTAACTTCAGCTTCATTCACTTCTTTTTTACCAAGCTCCACATTTAAAGAGGTCACTGCTTTTCCACGAATTCCACAAGGAATCATATTATCAAAATAACCCAGATTGGCATTTACATTTAAAGCAAAACCGTGCATGGTTACCCAGCGTGAAGCACGAACACCCATAGCACAAATTTTTCTAGCAAAAGGCGTATCTACATCTAGCCACACTCCTGTTTCTCCTTTGCTGCGTTCGGCTTTTAAACCGTATTCTGCTAAAGTAAGAATAATCATTTCTTCCAATAAGCGAAGGTATTTATGGATGTCTGTAAAAAAATTTTCTAAATCTAATATCGGGTAGCCTACAATTTGTCCGGGACCATGATACGTAATATCTCCTCCTCTATTTACTTTATAAAAACTAGCGCCTTTAGCCTTAAGTTGTTCCTCATTAATAAGCAGATTACTCATATCGCCACTCTTCCCTAAAGTGTAAACATGTGGGTGTTCTACAAAAAGAAAATAATTAGAAGTTTCTATACACGTATTCTCACGTCTATTGCTAAACTTGATGTCTATAATACTTTTAAACAAAGATTCTTGGTAATCCCAGGTATCTTTATAGTCGCTACTTCCTAAATCCTGTAGTTCAATTTGCTTATTCATCGACGGCAAAATTACACTTTTTTGAAGACAAAAATCAGGATTTAAAAATCAAAATTCGTCATCAATAACATATTTTTCAACTTTGGTCTTAAGATGACAACTCTTTACTGTGGCTGAAACAAAAAACTAATTTTTCGGATTATTCAAAATCACCAAAGCTGCTATTACTCCGGGAACCCAGCCACAAAGCCATAATAAGAAAACAATAAGAATTGATCCACATCCTTTACCTATAACGGCTAAAGGAGGACAAATAATAGCAAGAATAACGCGCCAAAAACTCATTTAATTTAATTTATACTCTTCTAAGGTTTTTAATTTTTAAGAAGAATTGATTGATGATTTATACCTATTAGTACATAAATCTTCCAATTTGTTACAAGAATATTTTCCAATATAATAAATTGATATCCTAACTAATAGTAATTATCTTTGTTGCTTCAAAAATATTACAATTTCAATATATATGTCGCAATTATCAGAACAAGAGTTAGTACGTAGAGAGAAGCTCTCAAAATTACGCGAATTAGGCATCAATCCTTATCCTGCAGATTTATTTCCTTATAACCACACTTCCAAACAGGTGAAACAGGATTTTTCTGAAGGTAAAAAGGTAATTATTGCCGGTCGTTTAATGTCTCGTAGAATTCAAGGAAATGCTAGTTTTGCTGAACTTCAAGATAGCGAAGGTAGAATACAGGTTTACTTTAACAGAGATGAGATTTGTTCTGGAGACGACAAGACAAAATACAATACCGTTTATAAAAAGTTATTAGATATAGGCGATTTTGTAGGTGTAGAAGGAGAATTGTTTACTACCAAAGTAGGAGAAAAAACAGTAAAGGTAAAAGATTTTACTATTTTAAGTAAGGCTCTTAGACCATTGCCGCTTCCAAGGACTGATGCAGACGGAAAAGTGCATGATGCTTTTACAGATCCTGAGTTACGTTACAGACAACGTTATGCTGATTTAGTGGTGAACTCGCATGTAAAAGAGGTGTTTATTAAAAGAACAAAGCTTTTCAATGCCATGCGTGATTTCTTTAATGACGCAGGTTATTTTGAAGTAGAAACCCCTATTTTACAGCCAATTCCTGGAGGTGCAGCCGCAAGACCATTTGTAACGCACCACAATAGTTTGGACATTCCTTTATACATGAGAATTGCCAACGAGTTATATTTAAAGCGTCTTATTGTTGGTGGTTTTGAAGGTGTTTATGAGTTTTCTAAAAACTTCAGAAATGAAGGTATGGACAAAACCCATAATCCAGAATTCACGGCTATGGAAATTTATGTGGCTTATAAAGATTATAACTGGATGATGGATTTCTGTGAACAATTATTGGAACATTGTGCTACAGCCGTAAACGGAACAACCAAAGCCATTTTCGGCGAGCACGAAATAGACTTTAAAGCACCTTATGCCAGAGTAACTATGGCAGATTCTATCAAGCATTTTACAGGGTTTGATATTACTGGTAAAACCGAGGATGACATTAGACAAGCTGCGAAAGACTTAGGTGTTGAAGTTGACAATACCATGGGAAAAGGCAAGCTGATTGATGAAATTTTTGGAGAAAAATGTGAAGGTAATTACATCCAACCAACTTTTATAACAGATTATCCAAAAGAGATGAGTCCGTTATGTAAAGAACATAGAGACAATCCAGAATTAACCGAGCGTTTTGAGCTTATGGTTTGTGGGAAAGAAATAGCCAATGCGTATTCAGAGCTTAACGATCCTATTGATCAACGGGAGCGTTTTGAGCATCAATTAAAATTGGCAGCAAAAGGAGACGATGAAGCAACCGAGTTTATTGATCACGATTTTCTTCGTGCCTTAGAGTACGGGATGCCTCCAACATCTGGAATGGGAATTGGAATGGACAGATTAATTATGTTTTTAACTAATAATCAATCTATTCAAGAGGTGCTGTTTTTCCCTCAAATGAGACCAGAGAAAAAGCCCTTAGCAATTAGTGAAGATGCCAAAGCTGTTTTAGAAATATTAAATAAAGTTGAAAAAATAGATTTAAACAACTTGAAAGGACAATCTGGTTTATCTAACAAAAAATGGGATAAGGCTATTAAAGACTTAACCAAAAACAAAGTTGCCAAAGTTGAAAAAACGGATGATGGTTTGTTTGTGGAACTAATCTAAGAATATCATTTAATTATATATTTAAGGAACTGCAGAGATGTAGTTCCTTTTTTTTTAATGTATTTTATGGAGTTGCTTTTTCTAAAAATTTTACTAGCTAGCCAAAAATATGTACTTTAGAGACAACTAAGTCTCGGTGCATTTTATTAATTTACCGATAAATAATTACTAGAATCATATCGTTACTTTTTTATAATATTAACTGTTTGAAAAACTTAATCTTTATATTTCTAATCATACTTTGGGCTTGTAATAAAGAAAACGAACCCAATAACGACGTAGAAACTTCTCATATTAGTTATTTTGGTTTTACTTTAATAGTTACTTATTGGGATGATCCAACAGACTCGAACACAAAAACAAACTACTTAAATGAGGTTTCTGATTTCTCAAATATAGCCGATATACTTATTCTTGGTCCTTCAGATAATATTATTGAAAGTCTAAATCAAATGAATGCTGTAGATGTTAAAAGTATTTTACATCTGTCCGATCTGTTTTTTGAAGTCACCGGTACCAATAGTCCTTCTGGCTTGAAGCACAGTTTGCGTTTGGACTTTGAGTCCAGATGGAACAAATTTGTACAAACTAATAATCTTCAAGACAACAAAAATTTAGTCCAGGCTTTTTATATTGGTGAAGAACCTACATGGAATGGCATAAGTTTTAACGAGTTACAAATGGCTTCAAGCCTTATAAAGTCGAGTATTCCTGATATTCCTATTCTTATAATTGAAGCCTACCCAGTTATTGACCAATTAGAAGTTCCTGGTTCTATAGATTGGGTTGGGTTTGATCATTATGCTGTAAAAGACCCAGAAAACAATCCGCAGTTTTTAAATGAATTCCATCTTTTAAAATCTAAACTTTCCAACGAGCAACAAAAAATTGTGCTTGTAATGGATACACATTATATACCTTCTTTGCACGGAACTTATGGACATATAGCTCTGGAAGACATGGCGGATGTGGCAAACAGTTATTATAATTTAGCTAAGAAAGAGCCCAAAGTTATAGCTATTTTAGGGTATTTTTGGCCTAGTGGATTTGATAATCTTGAGGCTATTGGCGCAAGAAATATGCCTTTGTTTATAAAAGAAAACTACATACGGATTGGCAAAGAAATTACTCTAAAAAAATGAGATACAAGCTAAACATATTTATAAAAGTAGCTCAGCATTTAAGCTTTACTTTGGCCTCTAAAGATTTAAACTTATCTCAACCAGCAGTCTCTAAAACCATTGCTAAATTAGAGGAAGATTATAATACCACTTTTTTTAACAGATCTAGAAATTCTATTTCTTTAACAAACGATGGGAAGATTTTTCTTGATTATGCCTATAAAATCACCAAGTTATTTGAAGAACTTGAACACAGTTTTTTGTTTCATGAAGATCATGAAAATTTAGAATTTCATTTAGGTTTAAGCACTACTATTGCCACTTATGTTATGCCAAGGGTTTTAGCTAAAATTCAACAAAACGCACCTAATATCACATTTCATATAACTAGCAGCAATACGAAAGAAATTGAACAAAAAATTCTTGATCAGAAATTAGAATACGGTATTGTTGAAGGAAAATCTTCCAATCAGCTTTTAAAATATACTAAGTTTATAAATGATGAAGTTGTTCTAGTTACAAGCGCACATAACCCGAATAGTAAAAATTCTGTAACTAAAAAAGAATTATCCCAACTTCCATTTGTAAGTCGGGAATTAGGATCTGGAACCCGGGATATTATAGAGGATATCCTAAAGACCCATCAGGTTCAAAAATTAAATCATGTTATTACCCTAAATAGTACAGAAGCTATTGAACAATATTTAGAACACTCTAATACTTATGCCCTACTTTCCGTACATGCTATTACTGAAAAACTGATTCAAAATAAACTAAAAATTGTTGATATTAAAAACATCAGTTTTGAACGCGATTTCTATTTTGTTTGTAGAACTGGTTATCAATCGCAAAAAATGGATTTACTCAACAAACTGATTAAAACCAATTATAACTTTTAGTTATACCACATCACTATAAATATTGCTTTAGAGTTATAACTTATTCCTAATTTTACACCGAAATAAAGTCAATAATTATGAAGCGTAATATTCAAATAGCTGTATTTTCTCTAATTATAGTTTTAGCAGCCTTAAATATTATAAATAGTCCTGTTGCTCTAATATCAGGATTTCTTTTCACCTTAACATTAGGACATCCGTTTCCTATTAAATCTAAAAAAGCCATTAGTTTTCTATTAAAAGCTTCGGTAATTGGACTTGGTTTTGGGATGTCTCTAACCGAAACTATAAAAACCAGTAAGGAAGGTTTCGTTATTACAGCGCTATCTATTTTTTTAACTGTAAGTATTGGATTATTGCTTATTAAAGTTTTAAAAGTAGACAAAAAACTAGGCTTTTTAATGACTTCAGGAACGGCCATTTGTGGAGGAAGTGCTATCGCAGCAATTTCTCCAGTTATTAAAGCGGACAGCAAAACTATAAGTGTAGCTATAGGAGTTGTCTTTTTATTGAACTCTATTGCCTTATTAATATTCCCTTCTCTCGGGCATGTTTTTAATCTGTCTCAAACACAGTTTGGAACCTGGTGTGCTATTGCTATTCACGATACAAGCTCTGTAGTTGGCGCAGCTTTAGAATTTGGAGATAAAGCATTACAAATTGCTACCACAGTAAAATTAGCAAGAACCTTATGGATTATTCCTTTATCCTTTTTTGCTATGGCCTTGTTTAAAAGTAAAGACCAAAATATTAAGATTCCGTATTTTATTTTAGGGTTTATAGCTGCTATGTTAATTAATAGCTATGGATTAATACCTGAGATAGTTTCTGTAAATATTGTTGACATATCAAAAAGACTTTTAGTTATTACTTTATTCTTGGTGGGTGCTAGTTTAACATTTAAAGATATAAAAGAAACAGGCTTTAAACCTGTGTTATTCTCCACCATACTTTGGGTATTTATCAGTATTTTTTCTTTAGTTTTTATAATCAATTTCTAATAAAAAATCACGTTTTAGAGTACCATTCAGATTTAAAAATTTAACGAAAGTATAAGAAAGGAATTATAGATATGTAGTTCCTTTTTTTTAAATTTATAGAAACTAGATTTTCTAATTAAAAACCTCATTATGAAAACGATATATAGTATTATCTTATTTATAGCCACTTTAGGATTTACTTTCTTTCAAAGCCAAACCATAGACAATAACGCATCTGAAGTTAGCTTTAAAATTAGTAATCTTGGTTTAAATACCGTGAAAGGCACTTTTAAAAATATGAGTGGAACTTTTAATTTTAATTCAGCAGATTTAGAAAATTCCAATTTCGATATTTGTATAGATGCTGGAACTATTGACACAGGAAATAAAAAACGTGACACACATTTACGTTCTGAAGATTTCTTTGAAGTTGAGACATATCCAACTATTTGTTTTGAATCTACATCTATTATTAAACAAGAAGGAAAATATCTTACTAAAGGAAACCTTACTATTCATGGTGTGACTAAAATAGTAGAGATTCCTTTTGAATTTACCAACAACACTTTTTCTGGTGATTTTGAATTAGAGCGTTTAGATTATAATATTGGAGAAGACACTGGAACGTTTATGGTTGGAAGTACAGCAAAAATTACTATTACTTGTGTGGTAAAATCCTAATGTTTTATTTAAAATTTTTTATACTACTTTTGTAGTCCCATAAAGTTTATAAAATGAAACAAACTTACTTGATTACAAAATTATTTACAATTCTTTTAGTCTCTAGTTTTAACACCTATTCGCAGACCTATAATCCTTATTTTGGGAATATAGTAAACAATACTTCTGCTACAAATATTTTAACAGACTTAACTACTTTCGAAAATTTTGGAGTAAAAGAAGTTGGTACCACAGCATTAGCAAATGCTGAAAACTGGATTACTTCCAGATATACCGACTTAGGCTATTCAGACATAGAATTACAACCTTTTACATATTCATCTGGCACTAGTAACAATATTGTTATTACTAAAACAGGAACTACTTATCCAAATACCTTTCTTATAATTGATGGCCACTACGATACAAAAAATGGTCCAGGCACCAATGACAATGGTTCCGGAACAGTTTTAATTATGGAGTTGGCACGATTACTTTTGGATATACCAACAGAGTATTCTATCAAGTTTATTCACTTTAGTGGCGAAGAAGATGGTTTAATTGGCAGTAATTATTATGTAAACAACACCGTTATTCCTGAAAATTTAGACATTAAATTGGTTCTAAATATAGATGAAGTAGGAGGTGTTAACGGGATGACAAACAATACCATTGTTTGCGAAAGAGATCAAAGTAATTCTCCTTCTACCAATAATGCAGCATCTAATATAGCAACTAATGAGCTAGCTAACTGCATTGAATTATATTCTAATCTAAGTACTGAAATTTCTTATGCCTATGCATCAGACTATATGCCTTTTGAAGATAATGGAGAAATAATTACTGGTTTGTACGAATCTAACGAAACACCATATGCACATGGTCCTAATGATATTTTAGCAAATATGGATCCAACCTATTTATTTGAAGTCACTAAAGGAACACTTGGAGCTGCCTTGTTTTTTGCACAAGTAGATTTTAATGCGCTCCAAACAGAGTCTTATAATATTGATGTAACTTTCAGTATGTATCCAAATCCTGTTCAAGAAAATCTTAATATTTATATGGATTTGAAAGATCAGGAATATGCTACTTTTAAATTGATAGATATTTTAGGAAAACAAATACTTCATAAGACCTTTAAAACTTCAAGCAACAAACTTGATGTAAGCAACTTAAACAAAGGGATTTATTTAGCTGTTTTTGAAGTTGGTAACAGTAAGGTCACAAAAAAATTAGTTATAAACTAAGATAACTTTCTTGCTACTTAACAAAACAGAAAAAGGTCTTCATATGAAGACCTTTTTCTGTTTTTCAACTCAGTGCTTTTATTAATCTCTAATTAAAGGTAAAGTAGAACAGCGTAACAATCCTTCTTGTTTAGCAATTTCCGCATAGGGAACTTCTTCAACCGTTATCCCATTTTCTCTTAGCCATGTATTCAATCTAGTAAAGTTTTTTTCAGAAATAACCACATCTTCTGCAATTGAAAACACATTACTATTCATGTTATACATTTCATCTCGAGTAATATGAAATAAGTTTTCTTTGCCAAATAAATTCACTAAATACATATAATCGTTTTCTTCCCTAAAACCACTCTTATAGATAATGCCTTTATTTTTACCAACAGGCTGAAAACAACAATCCAAATGCAAAGCATTATCTCTTGGCTCTATTTTAGATTTTACCAAATCGAATTCTTTAACAATCTTATTTGGAAATAAGTCTTTAATATATTGCACCCCTTCCATATTGGTTCTGGCAGTAATATAATTTTTGTAATCGCTGCCTTTATAAGTTCCAATAAAAATATGATCATTCCAAAGCATCACGTCTCCACCTTCAATATGAACTTCTTCTGGAGGTCTAACCACTTTTTCAGGATTGATTTGGTCTATAACAAATTGAATAGCATCTAACTCCTCTTCACGGTTTGGAAGAATGTTGGCTTTAACAAATACATTATCTATTACAAAAGCAATATCTCGAGTAAAGATTTGATTACAATCCTTAATTATTTCCGGTCTATAAACTTTCACGTTATATTTTTCGAAAACTTTGGCCACAGCTTCCATTTCTTTAACCATATCTGCTTCTACAGGATAAGTTCCTGCTTTAATATGTTCTAAAGATTTTGGGTCGTAAGCTTGGTCTTCCGTTGGTGTTGGACCGCTACTTATGGCTGTTCCCAATACAACCGCTCTTAATCTTGATGTTTCGTTTTTTACGTTTAACTTTATCATAGTATTACAAACCTAAAATAATTATTTGGTTATCAAAAATTCTAGTCTTTTTTAATAGACATAAAAAAAAGCTTCATTAATAAAAATGAAGCTTTTATGTATTTTAAAAATATAATTATCGTTTTTCAATAGCTTTAAAAGACCTTAAAGTTTCTCCAACATATATTTGTCGAGGACGGCCAATAGGCTCATTGTTTAAACGCATTTCTCTCCATTGTGCAATCCAGCCTGGCATACGACCTAAAGCAAACATAACTGTAAACATGTCTGTTGGAATCCCCATAGCTCTATATATTATACCTGAATAGAAATCGACATTAGGATATAATTTTCTATCTACAAAATAAGGATCTTTTAGAGCTTCTTGTTCTAATGCTTTTGCAATATTTAAAATAGGATCTTCAACACCTAAATCGTTTAAAATTTCGTCTGCAGCCTTTTTAATAATTTTTGCTCTTGGATCGAAATTTTTATAAACTCTATGACCAAAGCCCATTAATCTAAACGGATCTTCCTTATCTTTAGCCTTAGACATATACTTAGCAGTGTCTCCACCATCTTCCTTAATTGCTTCAAGCATTTCTAAAACAGCTTGGTTTGCACCACCATGAAGTGGTCCCCAAAGTGCAGAAATACCTGTAGAAAGAGATGCAAATAAGCCAACATGAGACGAACCAGCAATTCTTACAGTAGATGTTGAACAGTTTTGTTCATGGTCTGCATGCAGAATTAATAATTTATCTAAAGCGTTTATTACAATTGGATTAAACTTATATTCTTCGTTTGGTTGTTTAAACATCATTTTTAAGATGTTTTCTACATAACCAAGGTTCTTATCTCCGTAATCTAATGGCAAGCCATTTTTCTTTCTTAAGGTCCAAGCTACTAATACAGGGAATTTCCCTAATATTTTCACAATGGCTTTGTACATATCCTCTTCAGAATTTACATTAACCGAAGAAGGGTTAAAAGCAGTTAATGCACTTGTTAGAGATGCAATAACTCCCATTGGATGTGCCGATTTTGGAAAGGCATCAACAATTTTACGAATATCTTCATCTACAACAGACTGTGCTTTAATGTCTGTATGAAATTTATCTAATTGCTCTTTAGTTGGCAATTCACCAAAAATTAATAGAAAAGCAACTTCTAGGAAATCAGCCTTCTCAGCAAGTTCTTCAATAGAATATCCTCTGTATCTTAAAATCCCCTTTTCTCCATCTAAAAACGTAATAGCACTCTCGCAAGACCCGGTATTCTTATATCCTGGATCTATGGTTATTACACCATCTGTGGTACTTCTTAGGCTTTTAATATCTATGGCAACCTCATTTTCAGTCCCAACTACTACTGGGAATTCGTATGTTTTACCTTTAATTTCTATTGTTGCTTTTTCTGACATATATTGTAAAAATGTTATTATAATTTTGTGTGCTTTTTAACTTCACAAATTTACAAAATATCTAACGATTAATAAAGCACTTAACAAAGGTTTTGCTAATAAAAATATTGATAAAATTGATAGTAAAAAAGAAAGCGATTATCCTTTATTGGATAATCGCTTTTAAATACGTATGTTTTAAGGTAGTTACTTTACCTTAAAAGCTCTTTCTCCAGGAAAATAGGCTACTTCGTCTAACTCTTCTTCAATACGTAATAACTGATTGTATTTAGACATTCTATCACTACGTGATGCTGAACCTGTTTTTATTTGTCCGCAATTTAAAGCTACGGCCAAATCTGCAATGGTATAATCTTCGGTTTCCCCAGAACGATGTGACATCACAGAGGTGTAACCTGCATTATGAGCCATATTTACAGCTGCAATGGTTTCTGTTAATGTACCTATTTGATTGACTTTAATTAAAATAGAATTTGCAATTCCATTATCAATTCCTTTAGATAATCTTTCCACATTGGTTACAAACAAATCGTCTCCAACTAATTGTACTTTATCTCCCACTTTTTCGGTTAGGTACTTCCATCCATCCCAATCATTTTCATCCATACCATCTTCTATAGAAATAATTGGATACTTTGAAGCTAGTTCAGCCAGATAATCAGCTTGTTCCTTACTTGTTCTTATTTGACCTTTACTTCCTTCAAATTTGGTGTAATCGTATTTTCCATCGACATAAAATTCAGCTGCAGCGCAATCCAAGGCAATCACAATATCATCGCCTAATTTATAACCAGCATTTTCTACAGCCATTTTTATAGTGTCTAGAGCATCTTCTGTGCCTCCAGCTAGATTTGGTGCAAAACCACCTTCGTCTCCTACTGCAGTGCTCAATCCTCTATCATGTAACACATTTTTTAAATGATGAAAAATTTCAGTCCCCATTTGCATGGCTTGAGTAAAATTCTTAGCCTTTACAGGCATAATCATAAACTCCTGAAAAGCAATTGGGGCATCGCTGTGCGAACCTCCGTTAATAATATTCATCATTGGTACTGGAAGCGTGTTAGCACTAACTCCACCAACATATCTGTATAAAGGCATTCCTAATTCGTTAGCAGCAGCTTTTGCTGTAGCTAGAGAAACCCCCAAAATGGCATTAGCTCCTAATTTTGATTTGTTTGGAGTACCATCTAAATCGATCATGATTTTATCGATTAAATTTTGTTCAAAAACAGACATTCCTAGTAATTCCTGAGCAATTATTGTATTGACATTTTTAACCGCTTTTAAAACACCTTTTCCCATAAAAGCTTTTCCACCATCACGTAACTCTACTGCTTCATGTTCTCCAGTTGATGCTCCAGATGGCACTGCTGCACGTCCCATAACTCCATTCTCGGTAACCACATCTACTTCTATAGTTGGATTTCCTCTTGAATCTAAAATTTGTCTTGCATGAATGTTAATAATAATGCTCATACTAAATGTTTTAAAATTGATTAATTATTAATTACATAAAAACCTCAAAAAATCAAATGACTTGAGGTTTTTAATTATTTGTTTTTTATGTTTTCTATAAACTGATCGAAGAGATAGGAAGAGTCGTGTGGTCCAGGACTTGCTTCTGGGTGATATTGAACCGAAAAGCAATTCTTGTTCTTCATACGTATTCCTGCAACTGTATGATCATTTAAATGCACATGGGTTATTTCTATATTTGAATTCTTTTCTGCTTCTTCTCTATTGATAGCAAAACCATGATTTTGAGATGTAATTTCCCCTTTACCTGTTAAAAGATTTTTAACCGGGTGATTAATCCCTCTATGTCCATGATGCATTTTATAAGTAGAAATTCCATTTGCTAATGCAATTACTTGGTGTCCTAAACAAATACCAAATAAAGGAAGGTCTCTTTCTAAAATCTCTTTTGTTAGAGTTCGTGCTGCTTCCAAAGGTTCTGGGTCTCCGGGTCCGTTAGATAAAAAATAACCGTCTGGATTAAAAGCATTCATTTCTGCAAAAGTTGCATTATAAGGAAACACTTTAATATAGGCATCTCTTTTAGCAAGGTTTCTAAGGATATTAGTTTTAATACCAATATCTAAAGCTGCTATTTTATAAGTGGCATTCTCTTCCCCATAATAATAAGGTTCTTTGGTAGAAACTTGAGACGCTAACTCCAAACCATTCATATCTGGAATGTCTGATAGCTGTTTTTTTAATCCTTCAATATTGTCAATATCTGTAGAAATCACGGCATTCATTGCACCATGTTCTCTTATATAAGTAACCAAAGCTCTGGTATCTACATCTGAAATGGCAAACAATTCGTTTTTATTCATGAATTCTTCTAAGGAAGCATCTGCTGCATCTCGAGAATACTCGAAACTAAAATTTTTACATATTAACCCAGATATTTTAATAGAATCTGACTCTACTTCATCTTTTTGGGTTCCATAATTACCAATATGTGCATTAGTAGCAACCATTAATTGTCCAAAATAGGATGGATCTGTAAAAATTTCCTGGTAGCCTGTCATACCCGTGTTAAAACAGACTTCGCCAAAAGCTGTACCAGACTTCCCTATGGCTTTACCATGAAAAATGGTTCCGTCTGCTAATAAAACTATGGCTTTCTCTCGTTTGTTGTATTTCATGATTAAAAAAGTTTCGCAAAATTGCATAAAAAAAAGGATAAACTAAAATGTTTATCCTTATTTATGATTTCTTTATTAAAGAGAATTATAATACGAGAGAATTTTAACAACATCTCTCTTTGTTAGATAGTCAAAATTATTTTCTTTAACAAAATTACTAATATCCACTTTCTTATCCAGAAACGCTTTTTTAAAGGCATTACAAGGAATAATTTCTGATGCAGAAACAGGTCTAAACATCGATGCTCTACCCGTGCCATACATGGATGACTTCATTGATTGAGAAAAAATAGTATTCAAAGCTCAAACACTAAATAATAGAAATGCAAAAAGCTTCATAATTAATTTTTTAAGTGAAATTAAATATAAAGCTTTTTGATGAAATTTTTAAATCTTATAACGTATTGTAATATTGTAAGATTGTTTTAAGATCCACAACATTTTTGAAACTTAAGTTGTTATCTTTCGCATATTGCTTGATAGCATCTTTTTTGTCTGAATCTAATGTCTTTAAAATATGAGATTTTTTAAGCTTAATTTCTTTAAGAGTTTCATCATCTATAGAATAGTAATACTTTTCTTTTTTAACCATTTGATCGTCTGAAACTTTTTGTTGAGTCATTGGATTAAAGTTTGCTTCTATAATCTCTATTTCATATTTTCTTAAAATAGTAATAGATTTAGTAGTTACAAGATTTTCGAAATATGAATTTCTTTGAAATTCCGGATCTAAATAACGCTTAAACGTTCTGTTATCTATAACTATTTTGTCAATGTTTCTTGGGTTTAATGCAAGAACAGAATCTTCAGAAAACTTAGCTTCAAAACGTTCTAATTGAACATTATAATTTAAAGATTTTAATCTATACGCCTTATTATCATTCATATAAATTACACCATCTTCAGAATTCCATGAATCAAATAAATAAGGTGACCCTTTTATGTTTGAATCTGCAGAACTACCAGACACCCATAATCCATTATTATGAATCATTTTACTTGCGTTTGAAAAATTATCTACTGAACCAGCTGAAGAAGCTTGGGAGAATGAAAAGTTCGCTGTTAAAGCAAAAAGGAATACTAAATATTTAGTCATTTTTTAAAATTTTAAGTCGCAAATATAAAAAAAGGATAGACTAAACAAGTCTATCCTTTAATAATTAACATTTATTTACAGAAAATTTAACTATTCTTCTTCGTTAGTAGCCTTAGTTTCTGTAGCAGGAGCAGCAGTTTCAGCTGATTTAGAACCACTTCTTCTACTTCTTCTAGTTGTTTTCTTAGTAGCCTTACCTGCATTGTAAATTTCGTTGTAATCTACAAGTTCGATCATTGCCATATCAGCATTATCACCCAAACGGTTACCTAGTTTAATAATTCTAGTATATCCACCTGGTCTGTCTCCAACTTTAGGAGCTACATCTCTAAACAATTCTGCAACCGCTTCTTTTTGTCTTAAACGAGACATAACAATACGTCTGTTATGAGTTGTGTCTTCTTTAGACTTAGTTATCATTGGCTCAACAAATTGTTTTAAAGCCTTTGCTTTAGCTACAGTTGTGTTAATACGTTTGTGCTCTATTAAAGAACAAGCCATATTAGCTAACATAGATTTTCTATGAGCTGTTTTTCTACCTAAGTGATTTATTTTTTTTCCGTGTCTCATGACATTTGTTTTATCATCTTGCTACCAAACTCGACATCGAGGAGCAAAATATGATTAATTAATCTTTATCTAATTTATATTTAGAAAGGTCCATTCCAAAGTTTAAGCCTTTAACATTTACAAGCTCTTCAAGCTCGGTTAAAGATTTCTTACCAAAGTTACGGAACTTCATTAAGTCATTCTTATTAAAAGACACTAGGTCTCCAAGAGTATCTACTTCTGCAGCTTTTAAACAGTTAAGAGCACGTACAGAAAGATCCATATCAACTAATTTAGTTTTCAATAGTTGTCTCATATGAAGAGATTCTTCATCATAAGTTTCTGTTTGAGCAATTTCATCCGCTTCAAGAGTAATTCTCTCATCTGAGAATAACATGAAGTGGTGAATTAATGTTTTAGCAGCTTCAGTTAAAGCATCTTGAGGTGTAATTGAACCATCAGTTATGATTTCGAAAACTAGTTTTTCGTAATCTGTTTTTTGTTCTACACGATAGTTTTCAACACTATACTTAACATTTTTTATAGGTGTGTAAATTGAATCTGTAAAGATTGTTCCTATTGGAGCTGAAGCTTTTTTATTTTCTTCTGCAGGCACATATCCTCTACCTTTTTCAATTGTAATTTCCATATTAATATTAACCTTAGGATCTAAATTACAAAGTACTAATTCTGAATTTAATACTTGGAATCCTGAGATAAATTTTTGGAAATCACCAGCTGTTATTTGATTTTGTCCTGAAATAGATATTGAAACAGACTCGCTGTCCACATCCTCTATTTGTCTTTTAAAACGAACTTGTTTTAAGTTTAAAATAATTTCAGTTACATCTTCAACTACACCTGCAATAGTAGAAAATTCATGATCTACACCTTCCATTCTAACTGAAGTTACTGCAAATCCTTCTAAAGAAGAAAGTAAAACTCTTCTTAAAGCATTTCCAACTGTTAATCCGTAACCAGGTTCTAAAGGACGAAATTCGAATTTGCCTTCAAAATCTGTTGAATCAATCATGATTACTTTGTCGGGCTTTTGAAAATTAAATACTGCCATATTTGCGATTTGTATCAGTTATTATTTAGAGTATAATTCGACGATGAATTGTTCGTTGATATTTTCTGGAATTTGAATTCTAGCTGGTACAGAAACATAAGTTCCTTGCTTTAATTCGTTATTCCATGTAATCCATTCGTAAACTTGACTTGAATTTGATAAAGATTTATCAATAGCTTCAAGTGATTTAGATTTTTCTCTTACAGCAACAACATCTCCAGCTCTTAACTGGTAAGAAGGGATATTCACTATTTCTCCGTTTACTGTAATATGTCTGTGAGAAACTAATTGTCTTGAACCGTTTCTAGACGGAGAGATTCCCATTCTATAAACTACGTTGTCTAATCTAGACTCACAAAGTTGTAACAACACCTCACCTGTAATTCCAGGAGCAGCTGTTGCTTTTTTAAACATGTTTCTGAATTGCTTTTCTAATACACCATAAGTATATTTTGCTTTTTGCTTCTCCATTAATTGGATTGCATATTCAGATTTTTTTCCACGACGCTTGTTTGCACCATGTTGACCTGGAGGATAGTTTCTTTTTTCAAAAGATTTATCTTCTCCATATATAGCTTCGCCAAATTTACGAGCTATTTTAGTTTTAGGACCAGTATATCTTGCCATTTTTAAAATTTGTTTAGAGAGTGATTATGAATTAAGGTCTTAGTCTTATCCTTCGATAACCGTTAATCTCTCGTTGATACTTGTTAATAATATATTTTTTTCAGTTTGCAAATTTACATATAAATATTGACATCAACTATTAAAAAATAGTTGATGTCAATATTACGCTATATATAATTTATACACGTCTTCTTTTTGGAGGACGACAACCATTATGTGGTAATGGAGTAACATCAATAATTTCTGTTACTTCAATTCCTGCATTATGGATAGAACGGATAGCAGATTCTCTACCATTTCCTGGACCTTTTACATACACTTTTACTTTTTTCAATCCAGCTTCTTGTGCTACGCCTGCAGCATCTTCAGCGGCTAATTGAGCTGCGTAAGGTGTGTTCTTTTTAGATCCACGGAATCCCATTTTACCAGCAGAAGACCATGAAATAACGTCTCCTTTTTTGTTTGTAAGCGAAATAATAATGTTGTTAAAAGATGCTGTTATGTGAGCTTCACCAACTGCATCAATAATTACTTTACGCTTTTTAGTACTTGCCTTTGCCATATTAAAGTTTAGTTTTTAGTAATAGTTTATAGTCGCTAGAATCCTAAACCGTTAAATTTCAAACAGATTCTTTCCAACGTCTAAAGACTAAAGACTAATTGTTATTTAGTTGCCATTTTTTTGTTAGCAACAGTTTTTCTTCTACCTTTTCTAGTTCTAGAGTTGTTTTTTGTACGTTGTCCTCTTAATGGAAGACCAGCTCTATGACGGATACCTCTGTAACAACCAATATCCATTAATCGCTTAATGTTTAATTGTGTTTCAGAACGTAACTCTCCTTCAATAGTGAAAGAACCAACAGCTTCACGAATATTACTAATTTCGTCGTCTGTCCAATCTTGAACTTTTGTACTTTCTTCAACTTTAGCTAAAGCTAAAATTTCTTTTGATCTACTTCTACCTATTCCATAGATATAAGTTAAGGAGATAACTCCTCTCTTGTTTTTTGGTATGTCTACACCTGCAATTCTTGCCATAACTATCCTTGTCTTTGTTTGAATCTAGGATTCTTTTTGTTAATTACGTAAAGTCTACCTTTTCTACGCACGATTTTACAATCTGCACTTCTTTTTTTAACTGATGCTCTTACTTTCATCGTATTAGTATCTATAAGTTATTCTAGCCTTAGTTAAATCGTAAGGACTCATTTCTAATTTTACTTTATCTCCTGGTAATAATTTTATATAATGCATACGCATTTTACCAGATATATGCGCTGTCACAATGTGACCATTTTCTAGTTCAACACGGAACATAGCATTAGATAATGCTTCTATAATTGTTCCATCTTGTTCTATTGCTGCTTGTTTTGCCATAGTATGATATATTAAGCTACTGCTTTTCTATTTTTACCTGTTTTCATCAAGCCATCGTAATGTCTATTTAACAAGTACGAATTTACTTGTTGCATAGTATCTATTGCAACTCCAACCATAATTAATAGTGAGGTTCCACCGAAAAATAAGGCCCAACCTGATTGCACACTCATTAGCTTTACTATAATGGCTGGGAACACAGCTATTAATGCTAAAAAGATAGATCCAGGTAATGTTATTTGAGACATTATTTTATCTAGATATTCTGAAGTTTCACCTCCTGGACGAATTCCAGGAATAAAACCTCCACTACGTTTTAAATCGTCTGCCATTTTGTTTGTTGGTACCGTAATTGCTGTATAAAAATATGTAAATACAATTATTAATAAAGCAAATACTAAGTTATACCAGAAACCAAATATATCGGCAAAGTTTGTTTGCATCCATTGACCTGCATTGGTATCTTTTAAGAACGAGGTTCCACCTATTAAGCTTGGTACAAACATAATTGCTTGTGCAAAGATGATTGGCATTACACCAGATGCATTTAGTTTTAATGGTAAAAACTGTCTAGATCCCATAACATTCTTTTCGTACCCTCCAGAAGCCGTTCTTCTAGCATATTGTACGGCTATTTTTCTAACTGCCATCACTAACATAATAGAAGCTAAAATAATAACTAACCAGATTACCAATTCAAAAAGAATTAACATCACGTTATTCCCTTCTAATCTAGATGAAGCGTTTTGTAAAAATGCTTTTGGCAAGGTGGCAATAATACCAACCATAATTAATAAAGAGATTCCGTTACCAATACCTTTATCGGTAATTTTTTCTCCTAACCACATAGCAAAGATACAACCTGTTACTAAAATTACTATTGAAGAAAAATAGAATACACCACCTGTACCTAATAAAAAGGCACTTTGTGGAATACCAAATGCAGAAGGTAAACTAGCTAAATATCCTGGTGCTTGCACTAAACAGATAGCAATAGTTAACCAACGTGTAATTTGTGTTATTTTCTTTTGACCACTAGCTCCTTCTTTTTGTAATTTCTGTAAATAAGGAATTGCAATTCCCATTAATTGAACTACAATGGAAGCAGAGATATAAGGCATAATTCCTAATGCAAAAACAGAAGCGTTAGCAAATGCTCCTCCTGTAAATGCATTTAATAAACCTAATAAACCAGATTCTGTGTTGCTCTGTAAATTTTCCAATTGAGAAGCATCAATACCTGGTAATACCACTTGTGCGCCAAAACGATAAACTAATAACAAACCAAGAGTTAAAATGATTCTGTTTCTTAATTCCTCTATTTTCCAAACATTCTTAAGTGTCTCTATAAATTTCATGCGCTTGTTTGTGATTATAAAGTTACAGTTTCTCCTCCTGCAGCTTCAATCGCAGCTTTTGCTGAAGCGGTAAACTTATGAGCAGATACTTTTAATTTAGCTTTTAATTCGCCTCTTCCTAAAATTTTAACTAGTTCGTTCTTTCTAGCTAATCTTAAAGCAACAAGTGTTTCAAAATCTAAAGTATCTTTTATTTTCTTTTCGTCTACTAATTGTTGTAACGTATCAAGATTAATTCCTTGATGTTCTATTCTATTAATATTAGTAAAGCCAAATTTAGGCACACGTCTTTGAAGAGGCATTTGCCCTCCTTCAAATCCAATTTTCTTAGAATATCCAGAACGAGATTTCGCTCCTTTGTGACCACGAGTTGCAGTACCACCTTTTCCAGAACCTTGTCCACGTCCTATACGTTTTCCTTGACTTTTAACTGAACCTTCTGCAGGTTTTAAATTACTTAAATCCATTTTCAGTGTTATATTTTAAGCTTCTTCAACAGAAACTAAATGTGAAACTTTAGAAACCATACCAAGGATGTTTGGTGTGGCATCGTGCTCTACGACTTGTCCAATCTTTTTAAGACCAAGAGCTTCAAGAGTTCTTTTTTGTCTTAAGGTACGATTGATCGCGCTCTTTACTTTTTTTACTTTTATTTTTGCCATCGTTATCCTGTATTATCCTTTAAAAACTTTTTCTATCGATATACCTCTATCACGTGCAATAGTATTTACGTCTCTTAGTTGCAATAAAGCATCAAAAGTAGCTTTTACTACGTTATGAGGATTTGATGAACCTTGTGATTTTGACAAAACATCGTGAATACCTACTGCCTCTAATACTGTTCTTACAGCACCACCAGCAATAACACCAGTACCTGGAGCTGCAGGAATAATATTTACTCTTGCTCCTCCGTATTTACCTTTTTGTTCGTGTGGTAATGTTCTTTTTACTAAAGGAATTCGCACTAAATTTTTCTTAGCGTCTTCAATAGCTTTTGCAATTGCACTAGCAACGTCTTTAGATTTACCTAAACCGTGACCTACTACACCTGCTTCATCTCCAACAACAACAATTGCTGAAAAACCGAATGCTCTACCACCTTTAGTTACTTTTGTAACTCTCTGTACTCCAACTAAACGATCTTTAAGATCTAATCCACTTGGCTTTACTAACTCTGCGCTTTTGTATTTCTGATACATAATTTCTTAGAATTTAAGTCCTGCTTCTCTAGCTCCTTCGGCTAATGATTTTACTCTACCATGATATAAATATCCACCTCTATCAAAAGAGATCGTGTCTACACCTGCCTTAAGGGCTTTTTCAGCTACTGCTTTACCTACTAATCCAGCTATTTCTGTTTTAGTACCTTTAGCAGAACTAATGTCTTTATCTCTTGAAGATGCTGCACTGATTGTTTTACCAGATACGTCATCTACAACTTGAGCATATATTTCTTTATTACTTCTAAAAACAGATAATCTTGGTCTAGCTTCAGTTCCTGAAACTATTTTACGAACTCTGCTTTTAATTCTTAATCGTCTTTCGTTCTTTGTTAATGCCATAACTTAATTATTAAGCTGATTTACCTGCTTTTCTTCTTAATACTTCTCCTACAAATTTAACTCCTTTACCTTTATAAGGCTCTGGTGGTCTAAATCCACGTATTTTAGCTGCTACTTGTCCAACTAATTGTTTGTCTGTTGAAGTTAATTTTATAATTGGATTTTTTCCTTTTTCAGAAATTGTTTCAAGTTGTACTTCAGAAGCAATATCTAATATTATATTATGAGAAAATCCTAACGCTAAGTCTAACTTTTGTCCCTGATTAGATGCTCTATAACCAACACCTACCAATTCTAATTGTTTTGTCCATCCTGTAGATACACCTGTAATCATATTATTGATTAAAGATCTATAAAGTCCGTGTTTTGCTTTATGTGCTTTAGCATCTGTAGGACGTTCTACTAATACATTTCCGTCTTCAACTTTTATGGTTACATCAGAAAATTCTTGAGTTAATTCTCCTAACTTCCCCTTTACTGTAACAATATTGTCGTTTATATCAACTGTAATTCCTGCTGGAATTTCTACTGGGTTATTACCTATTCTTGACATGTCTTATTCGTTTTTAATTAGTAAACGTAACAAAGTACTTCGCCACCTATATTTGCTCTTTGAGCTTGTTTGCCTGTCATTACTCCATGAGAAGTAGAAACAATAGCAATACCAAGACCATTTAGAATTCTAGGTAGTTCTTTTGAACTTGCATACTTACGTAAACCTGGTTTACTTATTCTTTGAATCTTTTTAATTACAGGTTCTTTAGTTTCTTTGTTGTATTTAAGAGCAATTTTAATTGTTCCCTGTACAGCATTGTCTTCGAACTTGTAACTTAAAATATATCCTTGTTCGAATAATATTTTAGTAATTTCCTTTTTTAAATTAGATGCTGGAATCTCTACCACTCTGTGGTTAGCTCGGACAGCATTTCTAACTCTAGTTAGATAATCCGCAATTGGATCTGTATTCATAGTTATTAAATTTCGGAATTGGTTTTTAACATTATTGTTAAACCTTAATCCAGTTTATAATTAATTTTTATATTACCAGCTAGCTTTCTTAACACCAGGTATTAAACCTTGGTTAGCCATTTCTCTGAACATAACACGAGAAAGTCCAAAAGTTCTCATATACCCTTTTGGTCTACCTGTTAGCTTACAACGGTTGTGCATGCGTACAGGAGAAGCATTTTTTGGTAACTTTTGTAATGCTTCGTAATCTCCAGCTTCTTTTAAAGCTTTACGTTTCTCAGCATATTTTGCTACTGTTTTTGCTCTTTTTACCTCACGGGCTTTCATTGATTCTTTAGCCATATCTTAATTCTTTTGAAAAGGTAATCCTAATTCTGTTAATAATGATTTTGCTTCCTTATCTGTCTCTGCAGAGGTTACAAATGTAATATCCATTCCCGAAATTTTATTTACCTTATCGATATCGATTTCTGGAAAGATAATTTGTTCAGTAATTCCTAAATTGTAATTACCTCTACCATCGAATCCTGTTGCTTTAATACCATTAAAGTCTCTAACTCGTGGTAATGCTGAAGTAATTAAACGGTCTAAAAATTCATACATTCTTTCTCCACGTAAAGTAACTTTCGCGCCAATTGGCATTCCTTTACGTAATTTGAATGATGCAACATCTTTTTTAGAGATGGTTGCAATTGTCTTTTGTCCTGTTATAGTTGTTAATTCTTCCACTGCGTGGTCGATTAACTTTTTATCAGCTACTGCCGCTCCTACTCCTTTAGATAATACTATCTTTTGAAGTTTAGGCACCATCATGATGTTCTTATAACCAAATTCGTCTGTAAGAGCTGCAGTTACTCTGCTTTTGTACTCTTCCTTAAGTCTAGGTGTATATGCCATAACTATATTACTTCATTAGATTTTTTTGAAAATCTTACTTTTTTATCGCCTTCCATTCTATATCCAACTCTTGTTGTTTCTCCTTTTGAAGTTAACAATGATAAGTTAGAAATTTGAATAGCTGCTTCTTTTTCTACGATTCCACCTTGAGGATTTTGTGCACTTGGTTTAGTGTGTTTCTTAACCATGTTAATACCCTCAACGATCGCTTTGTTCTTATCTATTAATACTTTAAGTACTTTTCCTTCTGATCCTTTATGATCTCCAGCTATTACTTTTACAGTATCTCCTGATTTTATTTTAAGCTTTGTCATTTTTTTTTGTATTAAAGCACTTCTGGTGCTAGTGATACAATTTTCATGAATTGTTTATCACGAAGTTCTCTTGCAACAGGACCAAATACACGTGTTCCTCTCATTTCACCCGTTGGGTTTAACAAAACACATGCGTTATCGTCGAATCTAATATAAGATCCGTCTGGTCTTCTTACTTCTTTTCTTGTACGTACAACAACTGCAGTTGAAACAGCACCTTTTTTAATGTTTCCATTAGGTGTTGCATCTTTAACTGTAACAACAATTTTATCACCTACAGATGCGTATCTTCTTTTGGTACCACCTAAAACACGTATGGTTAATACTTCTTTTGCTCCAGTGTTATCAGCTACTTTTAATCTTGATTCTGTTTGTATCATAATTATTTAGCTCTTTCGATTATTTCAACTAGTCTCCAACATTTAGATTTACTCATAGGTCTTGTTTCCATGATCTTTACAGTATCTCCAATATTGCAATCGTTCGTTTCGTCGTGTGCAACGTATTTTTTCGTTTTTAACACGAACTTTCCATACATAGGATGTTTTACTTTTTTAACTTCTGCAACTACTATTGATTTTTGCATTTTGTTACTAGTAACTACCCCTATACGTTCTTTTCTTAAATTTCTTGTTTCCATCATTTCGGCAGAATTATTGTAAATCTCTTTTAGTTAATTCAGTCGCAATTCTTGCTACGTCTCTTCTTACAGAACGTAATTGAATTGGGTTCTCTAAAGGAGAAATTGTATGAGTCATTTTTAAATCTAAATAACTCTTTTTAGTTTCACTAAGTTTCTCTTGTAACTCAGCTACAGATAATTCTTTAATTTCTGATTGTTTCATAATATCAAATAAATTATGCTTCGTAATCTCGAGCAATTATAAACTTAGTTTTAACTGGTAGTTTTTGTGCTGCTAGACGCAATGCTTCTTTAGCTACTTCTAGTGGCACGCCACCTACTTCAAATAATATTCTACCTGGTAGCACAGATGCTACCCAGTATTCTACGGCACCTTTACCTTTACCCATACGTACTTCAAGAGGTTTCTTTGTAATTGGCTTATCTGGAAATATTTTAATCCAGATAGATCCTTCTCTTTTCATGAAACGTGTAGCGGCAATACGTGCTGCTTCTATTTGACGAGCTGTAACAAAGCTCGTGTCTAACGATTTTATACCAAAAGTTCCACTTGATAAACGATGACCCCTTCCGGCGTTACCTTTCATACGTCCCTTTTGTTGCTTACGAAATTTTGTTTTTTTAGGCTGTAACATTTTTCTTGTTCTTTAAAAAATTACTTTCTACGACGAGGTTTGTTAGTATTACTTCCAGCTCCTCGTCCACCTTTTCCTTGCTTCTTAGATAACCCAACAAGAGGAGAAAGTTCTCTTTTACCATATACTTCACCTTTCATGATCCATACTTTAATCCCTAATCTACCATAAGTAGTGTGGGCCTCAACTAAAGCATAATCAATATCGGCTCTGAATGTTGATAATGGAATACGTCCTTCTTTATAATGTTCGCTACGCGCCATTTCAGCACCATTTAAACGACCACTAATTTGAATTTTTATTCCTTCTGCATTCATTCGCATAGTTGCAGCGATAGCCATTTTGATTGCACGTCTGTAAGAAATTCTATTCTCAATTTGACGAGCAACACTTGCTGCTACTAAATGCGCATCAAGTTCCGGTCTTTTAATTTCAAATATATTTATTTGAACTTCTTTACCAGTAATTTTCTTAAGTTCTTCCTTTAACTTGTCTACCTCTTGACCACCTTTTCCGATAATAATACCAGGTCTAGCAGTTGTGATAGTAACGGTTACAAGTTTAAGAGTTCTCTCGATTATTACTCTTGAAACACTAGCTTTAGATAGACGAGCATGGATATACTTTCTGATCTTATCGTCTTCGGCAAGTTTGTCGCCATAATCGTTTCCTCCGTACCAGTTAGATTCCCATCCTCTGATAATTCCTAAGCGATTTCCGATTGGATTTGTTTTTTGTCCCATATCTCTATCTTAACTTTGTGTGTTATTGTTAGCTCCTACCACAATTGTTACGTGGTTTGAACGTTTTCTAATTCTGTGCGCGCGACCTTGAGGTGCTGGACGTAATCTTTTTAACATAGATCCTCCATCAACTCGTATCTCTTTTACAAATAATTCAGCTTCTTCAATACTTGCATCTTCGTTTTTAGCTTGCCAGTTTGCAATTGCAGACAACAACAATGTTTCTAAACGATTTGAAGCTTCTTTTTGACTGAATTTCAATATATTAAGCGCTTTTTCTACTTTTTCACCTCTTACTAAATCGGCTACTAAACGCATTTTTCTTGGTGATGTAGGACAGTTATTAAGTTTAGCGAAAGCAATATGCTTTTTCTCTTCCTTAATCGCGTCTGCCATTTGTTTTTTACGACTTCCCATAGCTTACTACTTTTTACCTTTGTTTTTAGCACCTGCATGACCTCTAAAAGATCTTGTTGGTGAAAATTCTCCTAATTTATGTCCTACCATATTCTCAGTTACATATACCGGTACAAATTGACGACCGTTATGCACTGCAATAGTTTGTCCAACAAAATCTGGTGTAATCATAGAGGCTCTTGACCAAGTTTTGATTACTGTTTTCTTGTTAGTCTCTACATTTGTAGCAACTTTCTTCTCTAATTTATAATGAACGTAAGGTCCTTTTTTTAATGATCTTGACATGGCTTATTTCTTTCTACGTTCTACAATATATTTATTACTCGCTTTTGTCTTAGAACGCGTTCTGTAACCTTTAGCAGGCACACCGTTTCTATTTCTTGGGTGTCCACCAGCAGACTTACCTTCACCACCACCCATTGGATGATCGACAGGGTTCATTACTACTGGTCTTGTACGAGGTCTTCTTCCTAACCATCTTGTTCTACCTGCTTTACCAGATACTAACAATTGATGATCCGAGTTTGAAACAACGCCTATAGTAGCCATACAAGTTACTAACACTAAACGAGTTTCTCCAGAAGGCAACTTAATAGATGCAAACTTACCATCTCTCGCCATTAATTGAGCAAAAGTTCCAGCACTTCTAGCCATAACAGCTCCTTGTCCTGGACGTAATTCTACACCTGAAATAATAGTTCCTAAAGGAATTTTAGATAATGGCATTGCATTACCTATTTCAGTTGGAACATCATCTCCAGACACTACTGTTTGACCAACCTGCAATCCGTTTGGTGCAATAATGTATGATTTTACGCCATCTTGATAATTCAATAAAGCAATAAAAGCTGTTCTGTTTGGATCGTACTCGATAGACTTAACTTCTGCTGGAATTCCAGTTTTGTTACGTTTAAAATCGATAATACGATACTTTCTTTTATGACCTCCACCTATATAGCGCATGGTCATTTTTCCTTGACTGTTTCTACCACCAGACCTTTTGTTCGGAACGAGTAAACTCTTTTCCGGCTTATCAGTAGTTATGGCGTCATACCCATTTACTACTCTAAATCGCTGTCCTGGTGTGATTGGTTTTAATTTTCTTACTGACATTTGTCTTTAATTACATGTTACTGTATAAATCAATCATTTCACCTTCCGCCAGTTGTACAATTGCCTTTTTAACAGCATTTGTTTTACCATGTTGAATACCAGTTTTTGTAAACTTAGTTTTTCTATCTGGACGGACATTTATAGTACGAACTTTTTCAACAGAAACGCCATAAGCAGCTTCAACCGCTTTTTTAATTTCTACCTTGTTCGCCTTGGTATTCACTGCGAAAGTATAGCAGTTTCTTAACTCGCTATCTGCAGTCGCTTTTTCTGTGATTATAGGTTTAATTAAGATATTCATTTGTTTCTTATTTACTTAAATTCAATTCAATTCCTTCTAAAGAGCTCTCTAAAAGCACAATCTGATTTGCATTTAAAATCTTATAAGTGCTTAATTCTGAGCTATTTATAACTTCAGAACCTTTCAAATTGCGTGAGGACAAATATACATTATTATTTGAAGCACCCAACACAAAGAGAGATTTTTTATTATCTAGGTTTAAAGCATTTAAAACAGCAGTGAAGTTTTTAGTCTTTGGAGTTTCAAAATTAAAGTCTTCTAAAACTACAATTGACTTCTCACTTGCTTTAATACTTAAGGCCGATTTTCTAGCTAAACGCTTTAAATTTTTATTTAATTTAAAGCTATAGTTTCTTGGTCTAGGACCAAAAATACGTCCACCACCTTTAAAAACTCCAGACTTGATAGATCCAGCTCTTGCTGTACCCGTTCCCTTTTGTTTTTTAATTTTACGTGTACTTCCGGAAATCTCAGCTCTCTCTTTAGATTTGTGAGTTCCTTGTCTTTGGTTTGCTAAATATTGTTTAACATCCAAATATACAGCGTGGTTATTAGGCTCAATAGCAAAAACAGCATCCGAAAGGTCTGCCTTTCTTCCTGTTTCTTTTCCGTTTATATCTAAAACTGCTACTTTCATTATTTCTGAATAATTACATAAGAGTTTTTATGGCCAGGCACACAACCTTTAACCACAAGTAGATTCTTTTCTGGCACTACTTTTAAAACTTTTAAATTTTCAACATTCACTCTTTCTCCACCCATTCTTCCGGCCATCTTCATTCCTTTAAAAACTCTTGCAGGATAAGAAGCAGCTCCAATAGAACCTGGTGCTCTTAAACGGTTATGTTGTCCGTGAGTAGCTTGACCTACACCAGCAAAACCGTGACGTTTTACAACACCTTGGAATCCTTTTCCTTTTGATGTTCCTGCAATATCAACAAACTCACCTTCTATAAAGTGCTCTACTGTTATTGCATCTCCTAATTTGTACTCCTTATCAAAACCTTTGAATTCAACGATTTTGCGTTTAACAGAAGTTCCTGCTTTTTTGGCATGACCTAAGTCAGCTTTAGTAGCACTTTTTTCTGTCGCGTCATCGAAACCAAGTTGGATAGCTTTATAACCATCAACTTCTTCAGTTCTGACTTGGGTAACGATACATGGTCCAGCTTCGATTACTGTACATGGAATGTTCTTTCCATTTTCATCGAAAATGCTGGTCATACCGATCTTTTTTCCTATTAACCCAGACATATTTATTAATTATTAATTATTACTATTCTATTTATTAAAAATTCAAGGCTGAAAATACGTTTCAGCCTTGAATTGTATTTTTACCGTTTTTCCAAAACCATCGTTAAGGACATGTTTGTATTTTACTTACACTTTAATCTCTACTTCAACACCACTTGGTAATTCAAGTTTCATCAAAGCATCAATTGTTTTTGAAGATGATGAGTAAATATCAAGTAAACGCTTATAAGAGCTTAATTGAAATTGTTCTCTAGACTTCTTATTAACGTGTGGTGAACGTAATACAGTGAAAATTTTCTTGTGTGTTGGTAACGGAATTGGTCCTGTTACAACTGCACCTGTACTTTTTACTGTTTTTACAATCTTCTCAGCAGACTTGTCTACTAAATTGTGATCGTAAGACTTTAATTTTATTCTAATTTTTTGACTCATTTTCTTAAGATTTACGATTCGATACCTTTAGCAGCTTTTATAACTTCTTCTGAAATATTAGAAGGCGTTTCAGCATAGTGTGAAAATTCCATTGTTGATGTTGCACGTCCTGAAGACAACGTTCTTAATGTAGTTACATAACCGAACATTTCTGATAAAGGAACAGTAGCTTTTACAGTTTTTGCACCTGCTCTATCTCCCATATCACTCATTTGTCCACGACGACGGTTTAAATCTCCTACAATGTCACCCATGTTTTCTTCAGGAGTAATTACCTCAAGTTTCATGATTGGCTCCATAATTACTGCTTTAGCAGCTTTTGCTGCAGCTTTAAATCCTAATTTTGCAGCTAATTCGAATGATAATTGATCCGAATCCACATCGTGATAAGATCCATCAGTTAATGTTACTTTCATCGCATCAACTTCGTATCCTGCAAGCGGTCCATTAACCATAGCCATTTTGAATCCTTTTTCAATTGAAGGGATAAATTCTTTAGGAACGTTACCACCTTTAATTACTGATTCAAACTGTAATCCAACAACACCTTCATCTGCAGGCTCTAATGTAAATACTATATCAGCAAATTTACCACGTCCACCAGATTGCTTCTTATAAACCTCTCTGTGTTCAGCACGTTGTGTAATAGCCTCTTTATATTCAACCTGTGGTTGTCCTTGATTTACTTCTACTTTAAACTCACGACGTAAACGATCGACAATAATATCTAAGTGAAGCTCACCCATTCCTGATATAATTGTTTGACCTGAATTCTCGTCAGTTCTAGCTGTAAACGTTGGATCTTCTTCAGCTAATTTAGATAAAGCCATACCTAACTTATCAACATCTGCTTTAGTTTTTGGCTCTACCGCGATACCAATTACTGGATCTGGGAAGTCCATAGATTCTAAAACAATAGGATGCTTTTCATCAGACATCGTATCTCCTGTTTTAATATCTTTAAATCCTACTGCAGCACCAATATCTCCTGCTTCGATAAAATCGATAGCAATTTGTTTATTAGAGTGCATTTGGTAGATACGTGAAATACGTTCCTTTTTACCTGAACGATTGTTCAAGATATACGATCCAGCATCTAAACGACCTGAATACGCACGGAAGAATGCTAAACGTCCTACAAAAGGATCGGTAGCAATTTTAAATGCTAGAGCAGAAAAAGGCTCTTTAACATCTGGTTTACGTCTTTCTTCTTTATCAGTATCTGGATTTGTTCCTATTACACTTTCTCTATCCATTGGAGAAGGTAAATAACGACAAACAGCATCTAATAAGAACTGTACCCCTTTATTTTTAAATGAAGAACCGCAAACCATAGGAATAATTGCCATATCCATTACAGCAGCCCTAAGTGCAGCGTGCACTTCGTCTTCTGTAATAGAATCTTCATCTTCCATGAATTTTTCTAATAAATCTTCATCATAACCAGCAACTTCCTCGATTAATAAAGCACGATATTTTCGTACTTCATCTTTCATATCTTCAGGAATATCTACAACATCAAAAGTCGAACCGTAGTTCTCATCGTGCCATACAATTGCTCTGTTTTTTACTAAATCTACTATCCCTTTAAAATTCTCTTCATCACCAATATTTAAAACAATTGGCACGGCATTAGACCCTAACATTTCCTTAACTTGGTTACAAACCATCATAAAATCAGATCCTTGACGGTCCATTTTATTAACGAAACCAATTCTTGGAACTTTATAATTATCTGCAAGTCTCCAGTTAGTTTCAGATTGTGGCTCAACACCATCTACTGCACTAAATAAGAATACTAAACCATCTAATACACGTAATGAACGGTTTACCTCTACGGTAAAATCTACGTGACCAGGAGTGTCAATAATATTAAAGTGATAACTTTGCGCATCTTCAGTTGGCTTCGCGTTTTCCATTGGAAAAACCCAGTCGCAAGTAGTTGCAGCCGAAGTAATTGTAATACCTCTCTCTGCTTCTTGCTCCATCCAGTCCATTGTTGATGAACCTTGGTGAGTTTCACCCATTTTATGGTTTACACCAGTGTAGAACAAGATACGTTCTGTTGTTGTTGTTTTACCAGCATCAATGTGAGCTGCAATACCTATATTTCTTGTTAATCTTAAATCTCTTGCCATTTATTAAAATCTAAAGTGTGAGAATGCTTTATTTGCTTCTGCCATCTTATGAGTATCCACTCTTTTCTTAACAGCTGCTCCTTCTTCTTTAGCTGCTGCCAAAATTTCTGAAGCTAAACGTTGTGCCATAGATTTTTCGTTTCTTTTACGAGAATAGCTAATTAGCCATTTCATTGCAGTTGAAACTTTTCTATCTGGACGAATTTGCATTGGAATTTGAAATGTCGCTCCACCTACTCTACGACTACGTACTTCTACGTGAGGCATAACGTTAGACAAGGCATCTTTCCATAATTCTAAAGCCGTTTTTTCTTCGTCTGTTTTCTTTTCTTCTACGATATCAATTGCATCGTAAAACACTTTAAAAGCTACTGACTTTTTACCGTCCCACATCATCATATTAACGAATCTAGTTACTAACTGATCGTTAAAACGTGGATCTGGCAAAAGTGGTCTCTTTTTTGCTGCTCTTTTTCTCATGTCTTCTTCTTAAGTTTTCTTTAATTAACTCTTAGGGCGTTTTGCACCATATTTAGATCTACGTTGTGTTCTACCTGCAACACCTGCTGTGTCTAAGGCACCACGAACAATGTGATATCTAACTCCTGGCAAATCTTTTACCCTTCCACCTCTAACCAATACTATCGAGTGCTCTTGTAAATTGTGTCCTTCTCCTGGAATGTAAGCGTTTACTTCTTTACCATTAGTTAACCTTACTCTCGCTACTTTACGCATTGCAGAGTTAGGTTTCTTAGGTGTAGTAGTGTAAACACGAGTACAAACTCCACGTCTTTGTGGACACGAATCTAAAGCAACCGATTTACTCTTCTTGGTCAATTTGGTTCTTCCTTTTCGTACTAATTGTGAAATTGTTGGCATATATTTTATATAATAATTTACTAATACCTCTTATTAGAGGGGTGCAAATGTAGAAATTTATTTTAATTTTTCAAACGTTAATTAATTAATTTTCACAACTTAGCCTATATTTTTTTTTATCCCTTTCTTTAATTGTCGGAAAACAAAAGTGTAAATGGCTATTTAAAGGCTGTTTTTATTTGTATTTATCTTATTGTTTAAAGAACGAATTCTAATGGCATGTCTATTTTAGATATTCGTTAAAAGAGTCACAATACTATTAGAACCTAAAAATTACACCTATAGATATATAATAACTCTTCTTTTTACGTTAGTTTTACAATTCAAATAGTTGTTTCATAAAGTGATTAAATTACCCTACCATATACTTGTTATTTTTTTTATTTTTTCTTCACAAGTTTACTGTCAAGATTTACAGCTAAAAATAATTAGTAAAGATTCTATGGAAACCAAAACCATAGACTCTATTAGATATACTAAATTTCACAAAGATTTTGAATCTGTTTCAAACGAAATAAAAAAATTCCAAAAAAAACTTAACACCATTGGCTATTTAGAGAATAGTTTGTTATCTACCATAAGAGAAGATTCTTTACTGACTGCTACTTTCAAGCTAAATAAAAAATACCATCTGTTACACATTTACTTTAACGATAGTATCATCCCTAGAAAGTACATTGAATTAGTATCTAAAAATGTTTTTGAAGATTATTTTACAATTCAAATTCAAGATACCGAAAAAGCACTTTCAACCATAAACTTAAAATTATCTGAGACGGGAGACCCATTTAGCACATTAAAACTTTCTGATATTATTATAAAGGAGAATTCTGAAATAGACGCTACGTTAATTCGTTCAGAAAAAATTACAACTAGACAAATTGATAAAATTATTATTAAAGGATATGAAAAATTTCCAAAGTCCTTTTTAAAATATTATTTAAAAATTAAGAAAAATGATGTTTTTAATTTAACACAGATTAAAAAACAGGTCGAAGCATTTAACGAACTCCCCTTTGCAAGCCAACTTAAGGATCCTGAAATATTATTCACAAAAGATTCCACAACCCTTTACTTATTTATTGATAAAGTTAAAAGCAATAATTTTGATGGGTTTATTGGTTTTGGCACAAATGAAGAAACTAACAATATTGAATTTAGTGGTTATCTCAATTTAGAATTAACTAATAATTTAAATTATGGAGAATCTTTTAGGCTTGTTTACAAAAGTGATGAGAACGAACAAAAAACATTTCAAGTTAACTTAAACTTACCTTACTTATTTAGCACACCAATTGGAACAGAATTAGAGTTGGGATTACTTAAAAAAGATTCGTCATATTCTACCTCTAACCAAAATGCTAAAATATTCTATCAATTAAATCCAAAAAACAAGTTATTTGTAGGAGTTAGATCCATACAATCTAACAACTTATTAGATTCATTATATACAAATCCAACCATAAAGGATTATTCAACTTTGTTTTACAATGTAAGGTATCAATATAAAAGCAGGCAAAAAGAGAATATTTTATTTAACACAAATGCTTTATTAGATATTCAACTTGAAACTGGAAATCGTAAATACGAAAACAATTCAACAAAACAGTATCAATTATTATTGGATGCCTTCAATATATTTAATTTAAACGTCAAAAACAGCATCTTTATAAGAGTCAATGGATACGGATTGTTTTCAGATAATTATTTTGAAAACGAATTAGCTAGGTTTGGTGGAATCAATTCTATTAGAGGGTTCGAAGAAAACAGCCTTTCTGCAACCTTATTTGGAGTTTTAAACACAGAATATAGATATGTATTTAATAATAGTATATATATCCACTCTATAATTGATGCTGCATATCTAGAAAATAAGCTCTTAGAGCAGAAGGAAAAGCTGTATAGTTTTGGGTTTGGCTTTGGGTTAATTACAAAAGCGGGACTATTAAAATTTAATTTCGCAAATGGTAAAAGTGAGAACCAAACCTTTAAATTCTCGAATTCTCAAGTCCACTTAAGTTTGACAGCGTTTTTTTAAGGGTATTTTAACTGAATTTCACGCTATTTTTAAAATAAATTGAAATTTTAACCCTTAAATATTGTTTAATTAACTTTTTATTATGATTTTTGGCATAGACTAATTCAAATAAAATATAAAATGAAAACAAAGTTTAGTGGAATTTTAACGCTATTCCTAGCGTTTGTTGTGCAATTTACGTTTGCACAGGAAAAAACAATTTCAGGAACTGTGTCCGATGAAAACGGGTTACCCCTTCCTGGAGTTAATATTATTGTAAAAGGTACAACAAATGGTACACAAACAGATTTTGATGGAAATTATTCCATTTCTGCTAGTACTGGAGATGTTTTATCTTACTCTTTTGTTGGTTATACCAAAAAAGACATGACTGTTGGAGCTTCTAACACGATGTCCTTTAGTATGACACCTGATGTACAAGCTATCGACGAGGTAGTTATTACTGCATTAGGAATTAAGAAAGAGGAAAAATCAATTGGTTACGCTGTACAAACAGTTAAGGGTGACGACATTGCTGAGTCTAATGAGACGAACGTAGTAAACTCTCTTTCTGGTAAAGTTGCAGGTGTACAAGTTACTAACAGTTCTGGTGCAACAGGTTCTTCTTCAAGAATCGTTTTAAGAGGTGCATCCAGTATTACTGGTAACAACCAACCTTTATTCGTAATTGACGGGATTCCTGTTAACAACTCGAATACAGGTACTGCTGGCGACGGTGGTGGTTTTGATTTACCAAACGGAGCTGCAGACATCAATCCTGATGACATTGAATCTGTTACTGTACTTAAAGGACCTAACGCAGCTGCGTTATATGGTTTACGTGCTGCTAATGGAGTAATTGTTATTACTACTAAAAAAGGATCTTCGTCTAAAGATAAGTTAGGAATTACTTTTAGTTCTTCTGCTTCTTTTGAGAATCCTTTATTATTACCAGATTTCCAAAACTCTTACGGACAAGGTGGAAACCCATTCTTTTTCGAATATGTTGATGGTCAGAATGGTGATGGTGGAATTGATGAAAGTTGGGGTCCTGCTCTAGATGTTGGTTACGAATTCGTACAATGGAATTCTTATACAGTTGATGGTGCACCACTTCCATGGGTATCTCAACCAGATAACATTAAAGATTTCTACGAAACTGGTCTTACTTTAAATAACAATATCTCTTTTTCTGGAGGTGGCGAAAAAGCTAATTTCAGATTATCTTTAGGTCTTTTAGATCAAGAAGGTATGGTTCCAAATACAGACTTTAGAAGATATAACATCTCTGGTGTAACATCTTTACAAGTTAGCGAAAAGATCAATGTGTCTTTAAATGCTAAATATATTAAATCTGAAGCTGACAACTTAGTAACTGTAGGTTACAGTAATGCGAATCCTGTACAATCAATGATGTGGGGTGGACGTAACGTAGATTGGAATGCTTTAAAAGATTATGAGAATTTACCGTTAGCTCCAGTAGGAACTGCCAACGAAGGAACTCCTTTAAACTGGAACAACGTTTTCCAAAATAACCCATATTGGGCATTAAACACAAACTTAAATGGTTATAATAAAGACCGTTTAATTGGTGGTGTGAATGTTTCTTTTGATGTGACTAATTGGTTAACTATCTCTGGTAAAACAGGTTTAGATTACTCTAAATCTCAAACAACAGAAAGAAAAGCTAAAGGAACTAACGATGCTCCTGAAGGATACTACAGAGTAATTGATAGAACTTTTAGTGAAAACAACAGTGAGATTCTTTTATCTTCTGCTGGAAACATTACAGACGATTTTACTTACTCTTTAAATGCAGGTGGAAACACAATGTATAGAAAAACTGAATTAATCTATGCAACTGCTCCTCAATTAGAGTTGCCAGGTTTATATAACGTAAGTAACGTTAAAACTGGAGTAGATCCAATTCAAGGTGCTTCTTATACAGAACAAAAAATTAACAGTTTATATGGTTTTGGTCAAATTGGATTCAAAAACATGTTATTTGTTGATGTAACTGCAAGAAACGACTGGTCTAGTTTATTACCTGTTGATAATAACTCATTCTTCTATCCTTCTGTTACATTAAGTGCTGTATTAAGTGATATCTTCAATATGGACAAATCTACTGTATCTCTTTTAAAAATTAGAGGAGGTTGGTCTAAAGTAGGTTCTACTGGTGCATTAGGTGCTTATAGATTACAAGATGTTTATCAGTTTGCAACAGATGGTTGGGATGGTACCAACTTTGTGTTCTTACCTTCTGCTATCAATAACCCAGAAATTGGACCTGAAACTACTTCAGGTTACGAGTTTGGTTTAGATGCAAGATTATTTGAAAACAGATTGCGTTTCGATGCAACTTACTACGATCAAACGTCTGAAGACTTAATTGTTGATGTACAATTATCTTCTGCTACAGGTAGTGGTTCTTCGCTACAAAATGTTGGAGAAATGAGAAATAAAGGTATTGAAATTCAATTAGGTGGTACGTTAGTTAAGACTGACGACTGGCAAGTTGACTTAGAATTAAACTATGGTCAAAACGACAACAAAGTTGTTTCTTTAGGAGACTTAGAAACTTTAGTTCTTGGTGGACAATGGAGTACAACAGTTGAAGCTAGAGTTGGTGAATCTTATGGAACTATTGTAGGTCCTGCTTTTGAAAGAGCTCCAAATGGAGAAATTCTTTACGAAAATGGTTTACCTGTAATTGGTGGAAGTGAAGTATTAGGTAATGTAACTCCAGATTGGACTGGTGGTGCTAACTTAATAGTATCTTACAAAAACTTTAGATTTGATGCTTTAGTTGACGGAAAAATGGGTGGAGACATTTACACGATGACTTCAACTTGGGGTAGATATGCTGGTGTTCTTGAAGAAACAATTCAAGGTCGTGAAACTGGTGTAGTTGGTCAAGGTACTATGAATATTGGTACTGATGCTAATCCTGAATATGTTGCTAACAACGTAATTGTATCTGCAGAAAACTATAACAAAAGAGCATACTCTAACAGTGTTGCTGAAAGTTCTGTGTATGATGCATCTTACATCAAATTAAGACAATTAGGTTTAACGTATACGTTCCCTAAAAAATGGTTATCTAATATTGCTTTAGATGATGTTAACTTCTCTGTAGTAGGTAGAAACTTAGCTTTCCTTTATAAGAAAGTTCCACATATCGATCCAGAAAGTGCTTTTAGTAACGATAATTCAAACTTAGGTCAGGAATTTGGTCAACTTCCTTCTGCAAGAAGTATTTCTTTCAACGTTAACCTTAAATTCTAATTATAAAAAAATAGATTATGAAAAAAATAAATTTTATTGTCTTTTTATTCATGGGCTTGGTATTTGTGAGCTGTGATAAAGACTTTGATGAATTAAATAAAAACCCTAACGATCCTACAGCGGTTCCTTCAGAATTACTTTTAGGAAGTATGATAAGAACTACTGGGAATGTAATGTACAGCACCTTTAATGGTGGTGATATGGGATCGTGTTGGGCTCAACACTTTGCTAAAGTTCAGTATAACGACGAGGAAAGATATCTTCCAAGAGAAAGTGCTATTGGAAATGTATGGGCTACTTTATATGAGAGCACAGCAGCAGATGCTAATGCCATGTATAACCTAGCAGTTGAAGAAGAAAATTTAGTATCTCAAGGAGCTGCTTTAACAATGAAAGCTTATGCATTCTTATTGTTAACTGATCTTTATGGTGATGTACCATTTTCTGAAGCTTTACAAGGAGCGACAAATATTTCACCTGTATACGATTCTCAACAAGCTGTTTATAATGGGTCTATAGCTCTTTTAGACGAAGCTATCTCTAAATTAAATCCTGCAAACGGATCTTTAGATTCTAGCCAAGATATTATGTATGGTGGTGATGTTTCTAAATGGAGAAAATTTGCTGCATCTTTAAAGTTTAGAGCTTTAATGAGAATATCTGGAAAAGATTTAAGAGCTAGCGAAATGCAAGCTTTAGTAAACAGTGGTTTATTATTCTCTTCTAGTGATGATGATGCTAACTTAGTATATTTATCTGATGCTCCTAATGCAAACCCAATTTACGAATCGGTTGTATTTGGAACTAGAAACGAATGGAAAGTGAATTCTGCGATTGTAGATAGAATGGATGGTACAGTAGGTGGTTTACCTAATGATGCTAGATTACCTGTTATAGCTCAACCAAATGGTGATGGAGATTATAGAGGAAAACCTTCTGGATATAATGATGTTCCTAGTAATGATTATAACTATGCAAACGTTTCACCTTTAGGAGAGTTTTACTTACGTCCTGAATTACCAGCTGTATTTTTAAGCTATACTGAATTACAATTCTTATTAGCTGAAGCTGCTTTTGAAGGGTATATCTCTGGTGGTAATGGTGCAGCCGCTGCATATTACCAATCAGGAATTGAAGCTAGTTTTGCTGAAAACGATGGTGCTGATGTTACTGGTTATTACACTGGAAGTGTTATTTTCACTCCTGGATTTGCTAGAGAACAAATTGCTACTCAAAAATGGTTAGCTTTATACAGTCAAGGTTTTGAAGCTTGGACTGAATGGAGAAGAACTGGTTACCCAGTTTTAACTCCAGCTATCGATGGAGCTATTAGCCAAATTCCTTCTAGATATACTTACCCTGTAATTGAGGCATCTTTAAATGCTGCCAACTATAATGCAGCTGTAGGTAACTTATCAGGAGGAGATAAATTAACTTCGCCAGTATGGTGGATGAACTAAAAAAAAAAAGAAAATGAAAAAATTAAATTATTTATTGACGTTATTTTTCGCACTAACATTATTTGTTGGTTGTGATACTGATCCTGATAATAGTATGCCAGTAGCCGATGAAGGTGGATTGGTTGTTGATGTAAGCGATTCTAGTGGTAAAGTTTTAGGAACACCACTTGATGCTACAGATATATCAAATTCTGCAATAGCATTCGATAATGCAGATGTTGAATTAGATTTTAACTCATTATTATCTTTAGGTAACTATTCTAATGTTTCTAGATTAGAAATTGTTAAAACTTTAAACGATGGCCCAGAAGCTATTGTTGGAGATGTTTCAACACTACCTTTTAACTTAACATACGATTCTATTGAAGAGTATGTATCAGGTTTGGGAATCGATGCTTCAGACTTAAGAATTGGTGATGTTTTTACTTTTAAAGTAAAGTTATACCAAACTGATGGAGATTCATATTACTTCTCTCCTAGTATGGGTGCATTTTCAGTTGTAGTTAATTGTGCTTCTAACTTAGCTGGTAATTACGATGTAACTGCAACTAGAGACGACGGTGCTGCTGTAAACCATGGTATTGAACCAGTTATCGAGGTTTCTCCTGGTTATTACAAAGCTAAGACTACTGGATTATGGGGGTTTGGTGATATTGCTCCAGATCAAGGTTATAATTTTAATGATACGTGTAGTACATTAACAGTTCCACCTCAAAATCTTGCACAAGGATATTATTCTAATGGAGTAAATCCAACAGATGATGGTTCTGTATTAGCTAACGGGAATTTAGTAATCAATTATGAAATTGAATTCGGATCAGGTAATAGAACATATCAAAATGTTTATGTTAAACAATAATAATCGACTAAAATTTTAAAGATGAAAAATAAATTAAAATCTATATTCTTACTTGCACTATCTGCTGGTGTATTAGCTACTTCTTGTAGTGAAGACGACCATACAGGCGCGAGTATGATTAATTATTCAAGTCCAACGGTTACTCTATCTACAGCTAGCACAAGTGTTGTTGTTGATGAGAGTATGATCGATCCAGATGATGAAGGCTTAGGATATGAAATTGAAGTAACTGCTTCTATTCCAGAACCAGTATTTGCAGACATTCATATTCCTTTAGTACAAGTTGGTGGAACTGCAGGTTCAAGTGATTTCTCAGGAGGAACGATTGTTATCACTTCTGGACATACTTCAGCCACTGCAAATGTGACTATTTGGAGAGAATGTGAAAGTGGTGTTGAAGGAGAAGAAACTTTAACTATTAGTTATGGAGATAATATTGCAAATGCTAAAATGGCACCATTTTCTATGGACATTACTATAATTGATTGGGTAAATGATGCTCTTGAAATATCTGTTGGTTGGGAAGGTACTTATACTTTCACAGATCAAGCAGGAACTGAAGTTGAAATTGATTTCTGTGGTTTAGATATTGATACTGTATTATTTGATGATATGGGTAATGCTTTAGGATATATATCTGGAACTTCAGATTGTACTGAAGTAGATGTAATTTCTGGTTTGGCTGATGGTACTTATTATATCGTAGCTGATGTATTTGAAAACCCATTTGAAGATTATTATGTGAATGATGATGATGATATAGTTGATGTTCCAATTGTACTTACTACTTCTTATAGTCAGTGTGGATTCCCTGATACTACTGGTAGTTTTGTTACTGAAGGACTAACTTCTAATATTAGTAACCCTGTTTCAGATCCTCATCTAGTTGGTGAAGTTGCAATAGCTATAGCTACAGTAGAAGTAACTGGTGGATACAACTATGTGGTTACTCCATTATAAAAATTATGTATTTTTATTATAATAAAAAAAACCATCTCTTTCGAGATGGTTTTTTTTATACCTTTGTTTTATGGAAAACAGCACACAAATATTTGGTTTAAGAGCTATCATCGAAGCCATTAATTCTGGTAAAACTCTTGAAAAGGTGTTTCTTCAAAAAGGTCTTAAAGGCGACTTATTTAACGAGTTAGAAACTCTAATTCGTAAAGAAAATATAAACAGCTCTTATGTTCCTGTTGAAAAATTAAATAGGTTAACTAATAAGAATCATCAAGGTGCCGTGGCCCAAATTTCACCTATTGCATTTCATGACATAGAAGACCTTGTTATGAATGTTATAGAATCTGGTAAAACACCTTTATTTATACTATTAGATCAAATAAGCGATGTAAGAAATTTTGGAGCTATTATCAGAACTGCAGAATGTACTGGCGTTGATGGCATTATTATACAGAAAAAAGGTGGTGCTCCTGTTAATGGAGACACCATCAAAACAAGTGCTGGTGCTGTATTTAAAGTTCCTATTTCTAAAGTAGACCATATTAAAGATGCTATGTTTTATCTTCAAGCTTCAGGCATTAAGGTAATAGCTGCAACAGAAAAAACAGAGAATACTATTTACGATATTTCTTTTAAAGAACCCTGTGCCATTATTATGGGTTCGGAAGGGAGAGGAATCAATCCTTCTGTATTAAAATTAGTAGATGATAAAGCTAAGTTACCTTTATTGGGTGAGATAGAGTCTTTAAACGTATCTGTTGCTTGTGGCGTGTTTTTATATGAAGTCGTGAGACAACGACGGTTGATTGTTGATTGTTGATTGTTGATTGTTGATTGTTGATTGTTGAATCAAATATATCCAACTTAAATAACAAAGAATGCATACTTGATTCTAATTCAATACATCGAATTATTAGCTAAAGGTTGCTAATTTACTCCTTTACTAAAAAAACAAGAAATTTCGAATTTGGAATTTTATAAACTTACTCTTTATTCGGTTTAAAAGTATAGTTTACTATAGGATCTTGGTTCTTTTTTATTTCAACCTTTTCCTCTACTCTATCATCAACTTCATTTTCTACTTCAATTTCAGGCAGCTCAATAAAGTTTCCATTTTCATCAAAATGTTTTAGAAACGGGTCTTCATCTTCATTATAAGTTTCTTCTTCCCATGCATATTTTTTGGGTTTAGCTATTTCTTTCCTAAAGATTAGAGCAAATATAAAGCCTGTAATTAATCCTGCTGTATGTCCTTCCCAAGAAACACCATCTACAATTGGAAACACATACCATATCATGCTTCCATATAAAAACACGATCAATAAAGACAAGGCGATTAAGCGATAATATCTAGCAAATATCCCTTTAAAAAAAGTAAAACTTACCAAAACATAAATTAATCCACTTGCTCCAATATGATAGGATGGTCTTCCAATACCCCAAGTAATTAATCCAGACACTAAAATCCCGTATAGAACCACTTTCCATGCTATTGGTTTGTAAAAATAAAACAATGCAGCTGTTAAAACAAAAAGAGGAATGGTGTTATGATATAAGTGAGAAATTCCAGAATGAATAAATGGGCTAAATAATACGCCACGTAAACCTTTTATGGTTTGGGGGTAAATACCATACTTATTAAAATCTAAACCAAAACGTATTTCTACCCAAAATACCAACCATATTAGTAGAACAAAAAAAATGGGATATAAAATAACGCCATTTGAAAACTGAAAATGCTCTTTTGATTGCATGTTTAAATTTAAAGGTTTTATTACAAATACATGACCAAAATTATAATTTATGTAAAATTGTCAGATGTCCTTTAAAAGACTTACATTTCTTTTATTGAAAATTCTGACTAAGCAGGAATTTATATTATTTTTACCATATGAATGAGCCATTAGCCGAAAGATTGCGTCCAAAAACTTTAGATGATTATATTAGTCAAACACATCTTATTGGAGACCATGGAGCGTTAACCAAACAAATAAAACAAGGATTAATTCCTTCTATGATATTTTGGGGGCCTCCAGGAATTGGCAAAACAACTTTGGCAAATATTATTGCCACAGAATCTGGCAGACCATTTTATACATTAAGTGCTATAAGTTCTGGTGTGAAAGATGTTCGTGAAATTATTGAAAAAGCTAAAACAAGTGGAGGTTTATTTACAACTAAAAATCCCATTCTATTTATTGATGAAATTCATAGGTTTAGTAAATCGCAACAAGATTCTTTATTACAAGCAGTAGAAAAAGGTTGGGTAACCTTAATTGGAGCTACCACCGAAAATCCCAGTTTTGAAGTTATTCCGGCATTATTATCGCGTTGTCAGGTTTATATTTTAAATTCTTTTAGTAAAAATGATTTAGAAGCCCTTTTAAAGCGTGCTATTGAAAAAGATGAACACATCTCCAAAAAAGATGTTGAACTAAAAGAAACTGAAGCTTTATTGCGCCTTTCTGGAGGTGATGCTAGAAAGCTATTGAATATTTTTGAATTGATAGTAAATTCTGAAACGTCAGATAAAATTGTTATTACAAACGAGTCTGTTTTACAAAAGGTTCAAAACAACACGGTTCGCTATGATAAAACGGGCGAACAACATTACGACATTATTTCTGCTTTTATAAAATCTATACGTGGAAGCGATCCAAATGCAGCTGTGTATTGGTTAGCAAGAATGATTGAAGGTGGAGAGGATGTGAAATTTATTGCTAGAAGATTACTCATACTTGCTAGTGAAGATATTGGCAATGCAAATCCTACAGCTTTAATAATGGCGACCAATACCTTTCAAGCAGTTTCTACTATTGGACATCCAGAATCGCGAATTATTTTAAGTCAGTGTGCCACGTATCTTGCGTGTTCACCAAAAAGTAATGCGGCTTATGAAGCCATTAATAAAGCCCAACAATTGGTTAAACAAACTGGAGATCTTTCCGTACCACTTTCTATCCGGAATGCACCAACTAAACTAATGAAAGAAATAGGTTATGGCGAAGATTATAAATATGCTCATAACTACGACAATAATTTTGCTGAACAAGAATTTTTACCAGAGGAGATAAAAAACTCCATCCTCTATAGTCCGGGAAATAATTCTAGAGAAAATGTGCAAAGGGAGTTTTTAAAAATACGTTGGAAAGATAAATACAAGTATTAAAGCTTGATATTAAGTTTGGAACTTGTTACCTCAGTACCATTATTTTCAGAAAGAAACCATGAACCATCTTCTTTAAATACCATGGCATTTTTACCTTGAACCATAAAAACTTCTGGATTTCTGGTGTTTAATAATACCATAACCACTTTAGACGATTTATCTACTAATTGATAACCCCCTTCTGTTTTCTGAGCAAATAAAAGTGTTTCTTTAGTTTCTGTAATTGTATCTGTAACTTCAACAACGGTTTCTGCTATAGCAACATCGGTAATGACCTCAGTACTCTTTGCTTCTTTTAATGCCGCAAGCTCTTCTTTAAGCTGTTCTATTTCTTGTTTTGAAGTGTCATTTTTAGCAGTTCCCATGGCCAAAATGGTTTCGTTAGGAACGTATGTATAGTTTAAAGCTTTTACATATAAAAAAGCATCTCTTAAGGCTTTATTGTATGCTATCGCGTATTTTTTTTCAAAACTCTCACCGTCTTCAGATAGATATACAATATCACCTTTACAATTTTTTAATTGCACTTTTAATTTGGTTTTAAAAGCTCCAGAATCGTCAATCATATCAGATTTTAAAGCCAAACAAGGATTAAACATTAAATCTTCTGGAAAAATGTCGTCTTCTTTCAGAGCTGTAAATCCGTATTTATTAAATAAGAAATGTGAAATTGAATTAAGTTGAAATTGATCATCTTCATCTAAAAAATCGTAAGAATTTGGAACAATAACATATTTATAATCATTGACACTGTGTTGCGAAAATGATGACATAGTTGATGTGAAAACAATAGCTATAATCAGAAATTTCTTTAACATTTTTAGTAATTTTTTAATTCGTGTAAAGATAGCCAAGTTTTATAAAAACAATTTTAATTCTTCTAAATTATTTATCTGCCTGATTTTACTTTCTGCAAATGTTTTTAGATAATTAAAGTAAATAGCTTCCATACCAATATTTAAGGCGCCTAAAATATCTGCTTCCATATTATCTCCAATCATGATACTTGTTTTTGGATTAGCATCTACCTTATTCAATGCATGATTAAAAATTATTGGGTTGGGTTTTTTAACTCCAGCTTGTTCAGAATCTGTAACCGATTTAAAGAAATGATGGATGTTAGAATTCCTTAATTTACTTTCTTGTGCTTCTTTAAATCCATTAGTTATTATATGTAAATGATACTTAGGCTTGAGGTAGTTTAAAATATCTAAGGTATAATCAAACAGATGATTAAATGATGACAAATAGGTAATATAATCAATAGATAATCTATTAATTAAAGTCCTATCTGCCTGAAACGATATTTTATTAAAAGTATCGTTTAAACGGTTGTATCTTAAAGATTCTTTGTCAATTTTTTCTTCTCTATAAAGTTTCCAATAATCTAAATTTATGCGTTCGTAGTGGCTTAAAAACTCATCTATGTCTATGGCCACATCATGCATTTTAAAAATTTTATTAAATGTTAAAGCCGAGTTTTTATCAAAATCCCAAAGGGTATGATCTAAGTCGAAAAAAACATCTTTGATGCCCTTAATCTTCATGTGCTGATTCTAATATCATGTTAAACAATTCTTTAAATCCTTTCCATCTGTCCACATCGCTAAAGGTATAATTATGAAATACGGGAACAAATTCGCCATTAACCTGCTTTACTTGAGAGATAATTTCGTTGAGAGCTTTTTTCTTATCCAATAGGGAATGTATTTTCAATAAGGAATAATCCAATAAATGATAAGAGGTTATTTTTAAAGGTGTTTGTATTTCGTAATCTAAATCGTAAAACAAAAAAGGTGTGCAAGTTCCTGCTCTAAACCCTGGATGATTGATATACCCCATAGTATAATCCTCTAAAATCTCCAATTCTACCAAATTTCTGTAAGATTCAGGCAAGTTTAATTTTGAAAACGACTGTCTAGAAGCTATTAAAGATGAATTTAAAATGGATTCCATTCGCGATTTTTCCTTCTTTAAAATGTCTATGTCTTCTAGGGCAAAATAAGATGCTTTCAAACCTACTTGACAATAATCTGCAACCTGCTTGATGAGCGTAACAAATTTTCGTTTTTGAGCATCAACACCTTTATCGTAGGTAGAATAATCGCCAATAAGAAAGAAAAACAAGAATTTAGATGAGCTGTGCTTTTGTTTGTTTATAATGTATTTAAAAGTGTCGTAAGTATCACGTTTAAACCCAAAAAGCACCATGTATCTATAGTAGAGTTTTTTGAAATTAAAACTAAGAATATCTTTAGCCGTTCCTCCAAGAGTTCTCATTATTCCTTTTAATTTGAAATTATAAGCTGAAGGCACATCTATAATAGGTTTTATGGAATATTTTCTTTCTGGAAACTGAAAATCTGGATAATTGTGTTCAAAGATTTTTCTGAATTTATAAGCCCAAATATCTACTACTGGCTGATGTAAAAATCCATGGTTAAACGCAATGCTTTCCTGTGGAGTAAATCTGCCATAATCATCTTTTACATGGGGTAAATATTCTTCATACCTACTTAATAAATAAAATGAAGCAGAAAATATATCGAAAGGGATTGCACTTTTTTCACCATTAATAAAAAAGCATTTGGTTTCTTCCCAATCATGCACGTTTATCTCAACATCTGAAATCCCTTGTTCGAATAAAATATCATGGCTTCTTACAAAGATCTCATTACTCAAGGGCTGTTTTGCATAAGACATTTTAAGACTATCGTGTGCGATAAAGTCTTCTATAGTAGTTGTGAAATTTACAGGAACCCCTAAGATTCTTGTAAAAATATGTTTAAAGGCATATTTTAATCGAGGTGATATTTTATGTGTATAAACTAAGAGCATGAATGCGTTTAAATATCAGGTTTTAAATTCTAATTCCAAAATTACTGAATTCTAATGGCTTAACATCTGTGTTTTTCATGGTATTTGGCACTTTCACATGAGGGATTCGTCTGCAAAGCTAAAGTAGGCTTTTTCTGTAATGATTACGTGGTCTAGAATCTTTATATCCAAACTTTCTCCAGCTAGTTTTAACTTTCTAGTAATTTGTTTATCAGCTTCACTAGGTTTTAAAGTTCCTGACGGATGATTATGCACCAAAATAAGTCCTGTGGCTCCAACTTCTAGAGCATTTTTAAGTACCAAACGCACATCGACTAAAGTTCCAGTAATCCCTCCTTTGCTCAATTGGTTTTTTTGAATAATTTTATTCGAATTATTTAAATACAAAATCCAGAATTCTTCGTGGGGCAACTCTCCCAGAATGGGTTGCATGATTTGAAAAACCGATAGACTAGAGGTTATCTTCTTTTTTTGGATGAGCTCCTCTCCTCCTCTTCTTCTTCCTAATTCTAGAGCAGCAGCAATGGTAATGGCTTTGGCTTCACCAATGCCTTTAAAAGTCATCAATTGTTTTAAAGATAGTTTACCAAGTGCATTGAGGTTATTATCAACGCTTGCCAGGATACGCTTGCTTAAATCGACCGCACTTTCATTTCTACTACCAGAACCAATAAGTATGGCCACCAATTCGGCATCGCTTAAAGTGGCTTTGCCTTTATCGCGAAGTTTTTCTCGTGGCTGGTCTGTTTCGTTCCAGTTTTTGATTGAAAATGATGTCGGTTTTTTCTCCATATGCTAAACATAAATATAGTAAATATATCATTGAAAAGTAAGGCCCTTAAATGCTCTTGAACTTTCTTCTTAGAAACACCCTAAATACGGAAAGTAAATGATTTTATTTTAGCGATTACATCCCAGGTGAGACAATAATTATTTTGGTGAATAATAAAAAAATACTTCTCTAGACCATCTTTTTTTCATGTGAAAAAGCAAGAAAATTGACACGAACTACATACGGACTACATACGGACCATGTACGGACTATCCACGAACCATCTAAACACAGAAAACCAAACCATATTTAGTTAGATAGAAGTGAATTATTAAAAGGAATAAAAAATATTCAATTTTTAAATTAAGCTTTTAGAGAAGTATATTTAATAATTTATATGAAAAAGTACTTACTTTTGGCACAGCTATTGAATCACTTTAGTTTTTAAAATATAATCCTTATGAAAAATTTTACACTATTAATATTATGTTTCGTTAGTCTATTTGCTCATGCTCAAGAATCCAGATTAACTATTTTCTCTGAAGATGGAAATCCATTTTATGTTGTCCTAAACGGCATTAGACAAAATGAAGAGCCTCAGGTAAATATTGCGATAGATTATTTAGTGAATGATTATTACGACACTAAAATTATTTTTGCTGATACATCCATTCCTGTTCTTGAAAAAAAGCATCTTATGGTAGTGGATGCTGATAGCAGAAGAGGCGAAGTTGTTTATAAAATTAAGACCACTAGCCGAGGAAAAAAATTACGTTATTATTCGTTTACACCTTTTCAGCAAATTTTACCAGCACCAAGCAATGTATCTGTCATTCATTACAATGCCAATCCGCTACCTCCAATTCAAACCATAACTCAAACAACTACAACCACTACCTCTGGTAATGGCGACCATATTAACATTGGGGTTGATGTAAATGGAGATGGCAATAATGTAGGTGTTGGTGTTCATGTAAATTCTGGAGTTTCAACCACTACTACACAAACTACAACAACTACTATTGGAGTTCCCACTGATGTTGTTTTAGTAGAAGAAGCAGATTGTTATGCTATGTATGAATCAGATTTTAATCAGGCCTTAGAGTCCATTAATAAAAAAACGTTTTCAGATTCTAAATTAACTCTTGCCAAACAGGTTACCAGAGGTAACTGTTTAACTTCAGCACAAATTGCACAAATTACAAGTTTATTCGATTTTGAAGATACTAAGTTAGAGTATGCCAAGTTTGCCTATTCATTTTGTTATAATCCAGAAAATTATTGGAAAGTAAATAACGCTTTCGAGTTTGAATCTACCATAGAAGAACTCCATGAATATATTGAGTCTCTTGGTTATTAGTACCAGAAGATTATAACAAATTCAAATAAATTATATCAATGAAAAAATTGTTACTTATTGGGTTCATAACATGTTTGTCTTATTCTTTACAATCTCAAAATAAAATAGGTGTGTTTGCTGGAGCTACCACTTCTACACTCACAGACGGTTTTTTTAATTCCTTTTATCTTGGGAGTAATTCTTATACCTTTCATGTTGGTGGTGTTTATGAATTACCACTTCAAGATAATATTTCTTTTAGACCAAAAGTTATTTATAACAAACAAGGGAATAATGAAAGTTTAACGGATAACATTCAATATGTAACAAGCTATATTAATTTACCTCTAAATTTTAAATTTTTCAAGCAACCCTATTTACTTGCTGGTCCACAAATAGGATTTTTATTAAACACCAAAAAAAATGAATTTGATGTAGGTGACATGAAAACCTTTGACTATGGAGTTAATTTAGGAATTGGATGGAACATTAAGGACTTCTTTATTGACTTTTCAATATATAAAGGATTCAATGAGTTAATAGAGGTTAATTATGTAAATAACAATCCATATAGAGATGTTGATATGGAAGCAACAAATTTTACAGCACTCTTAAGTTTTGGTTATCATTTCCTTTAAAACTAGTCATAAAAGTTATTGAATCATTCCTTTCACAGCATCAAAATCCAAACCACCATAATTTCCAGAACTCATAAGCAACAAAGCTTTGTTATTAAAATCTTGTGAGAACAGAAAATTTTTAAAATCGTCTGGATTGGTATAAATAATTAAATCGTCTCTTTGAAAAGCATTTGCTATTTGTTCTTGTGTAACTTCGTCTAACTTTTTAATTTCTACAGCATGTGGTGAATAGAATACCACAGCCACATCTGCTGCATCTAATGCGCCTTTATATTCTTTTAGAAATTCAGCATTCAAACTGCTATAAGTATGTAATTCTAAACAAGCAACCAAAGTTCTGTCTTGGTATTGCTCTTTTACAGCATTGGTTGTTGCTTCAACTTTAGAAGGTGAATGCGCAAAATCTTTATAAGCGACACTGTTATTGCTATCGGCTATTTTCTCTAAACGTTTGCTGGCTCCTTTAAAGGTGGCAATGGCTTCGTAGAAATCGTCTTCATCAATTCCCATGTGTTGGCAAATCCACTTGGCTCCTGCCAGATTGTTTAAGTTATGCTTTCCAAAAACTTCTATTGGCAAAGGTCCTTCGGGTGTTTCTAAAAGCGTTTGTCCGTTTTCAACCGTGTATTCTGGTGTTTGGTAAGGCAATTTTCTAATGGTATTTTCACTAGCTTCCACCACTTTTACTACTTCTAAATCCTCTTCGTTGTAGGTGATGCTACCACCTTTGACAATACTATCTACAAAGATGCTGAATTGCTCCAAGTAATTTTCATAAGTTGGAAACACATTGATATGATCCCAAGCAATACCACTTAATAAAGCAATATTTGGTTTGTAGAGATGAAATTTTGGGCGTCTGTCAATTGGTGAACTTAAATACTCGTCGCCTTCCAGCACCATAAAATCGTTGTCATCTGTTAGTTTTACCATAACATCAAAGCCTTCCAGTTGTGCACCAACCATATAATCGACATCGCGATTGTGGTAATGCATCACGTGAAGAATCATGGACGTTATGGTCGTTTTTCCATGAGATCCACCAATAACCACACGGGTTTTATTTTTTGATTGTTCGTACAAAAACTCTGGATAACTATAAATTTTCAGACCTAATTCCTGAGCTTTTAAAAGTTCTGGATTGTCTGCCTTGGCGTGCATGCCTAAAACAATAGCATCCAAATTAGTTGTAATTTTTTCAGGAAACCAACCGTAGGCTTTTGGTAACAATCCTTTAGCTTCCAATCTGGATTTTGAAGGTTCAAAAATGGTATCGTCGCTTCCTGTTACTTGGTATCCTTTGTTGTGTAAGGCTAAAGCCAAATTGTGCATGGCAGAACCACCAATAGCTATAAAATGTACGTTCATGGTTGTGTTTTGTAGTGATTTCAAAGATACTTTTTTTGAATTAAATTGCGAATGTTTTTTGTTCTGAAACTTTAAAGGTTTTTACACAGAGATTCGCAGAGAAAACACAGAATTAAACAAGGAGATTAGAAACTCAATTGTGTCTTCGTGGCGAAAGAAATCAAAGCTTCAAGATAGCACTTCGCTCTTCTTGAAACACTTTTATTTCTGGAAGCTCCTTAACTGCAAGGTTTATATACTTTAGAGCTTCTGTTTTATTGTTTTTTTGTCTGTAAATTTGAGCCAACCTATAATTTGCCCAAGCAATGGGAACACCATCTTCTGGCGAATAATTTTTGATGTAGTTTTTTAAACAGGCTTCCCCTTTTTCCAACTGCATATTGTATTCGGCAGAGACTTTACCAAGCTGATAATGCAACCCATTGCGTTGCAATTTTTCCTGAGCCTCTTCAATATTAGAAATAGCTTTTTCTGGTTGTTTTTGGTTCTCGTAGAATTCACTAAGTTTGTTATAACAAGTAATAGAACCACCTATTTCTATGGCTTTTTTATAATATCTTTCGGCTAATATAGCCTCGTCGTCATATTCATAAATATAGCCTTTAGCCAGATAGCCATCGACTTTGGAAAGCTGCTCTAATTCTTCAGCATATTTTAAAGAAGTATCTTTACTTCCTCCTACTATAGCTGGCAATTGCATGTACAGTTCCACCAATGCCCAACGGGTTTCAATATGGTTTTTATCTAGTTTTGCTGCTGTTAAAAATGCTTCTTTTAAATCGCTTAAATAAACTAAGGCCGAAAGTTTATTTACAGAAAGGGCTTTCATGCCTAAGGCGCCTCCATATTTATAATGATAATTGGCTACTTTGGGTTTTAAGCTAGTTAATTTTTTATACTGCTCCATAGCTTCATCCCATTTTTCTTGATAGGCATAGGTATCTCCTAAGAGTTCAATCGCTTTTACATCGGTTGGATTACTTGTAACAATTGGTGTCACTAAAGCTTCGGCTTTTGTATAGTTTTTTTGCTCCAATAACAACTGCAAGTCTTGATAGGATGTTTGCGAAAAACACCAGAGAGGACACAAGAAAAATAAAACCAGTTTTTTCATATATAAATCGTCGGAATAACAAAAGTAACCTTTCTTATTCACTTAAAAAATGCTTATTTTCACAGAAGCAAGCTCAAGTTTTTTTTTCAATATTTTTTTTGGAACGTATTTTGATTTGCTTCTGATACAAAAATCTTACAAATGAAATACTACGTCACGATATTAATGGTTTTATTATTCTCGAATTTTTCTGAAGCTCAAAATAATGATTACAGCAAACTATGGAAACAGGTGGAAGCTTATGAAAGCGAGGACTTGCCAAAGTCTGCTTTAAAGATTGTTGAACAAATTTCTGTTCAAGCCATCAAAGACAACAACAAACCTCAGCAAATAAAGACTTTACTCTTTAAAAGCAAGTTTGCCTTAATTCTTGAAGAGGATGCGCAACTAAAAATTATAAACGATTTTAAATCGGCCATACAAAAGAATGAAGCTCCAGTAAAAAATGTCTTAGAGAATATGTTGGCAACCATTTACTGGCAATATTTTCAGCAGAACAGATATCAATTTTACAATAGATCCAAAATAGCCGATAAAAATGTAGCAACAGATTTTAGAACATGGGATTTACAAACGCTTTTTAGTGAAATTCAGCTACATTATACCAATTCTCTAAAAAATATTTCAATTCTTCAGCAAGAAGATTTAACTGCTTATTCAAGCATACTTCATGAACAAAAAGAATCTAAAACATATAGACCTAGCTTGTATGATTTGTTAGCTCATAATGCTTTAGAGTTTTATCAAACATCTGAAAATAGCATTACAAAACCAGCCTACAAGTTTGAAATAGATGACGTAGCTTATTTAAGCAACTCCAAAAGTTTTTCTAGTTTACATATTGAATCTAAAGATTCTACTTCTTTAGAATTACAGGCTTTAAAGGTGTATCAAGATTTAATTCAGTTTCATTTAAAAGATAACAATGTTGACGCCTTGGCCGATATAAATATACTGCGTTACAACTTTGTAAAAGATCATGCAACGTTTCAAAATAAAGACAGCTTATTAATTCAAGCCTATAAAATTGAAACTGAACAAATAAAAAATCATCAAGCTTCTGGATTGTACAGTTTTGAAATTGCGGCTATTTATTTTGAGCAAGGGCAGGATTATCAACCAGAAACAAATGAAACTGATAGATGGAAAATAAAGGATGCTGCCCAGCTTTGTGATGCGATAATTAAACAATTTCCTGATAGTCATGCAGCAGAAAAATGCCAGATTCTATTAAGACAAATAAACCAAGAATCTTTAAGTATTTTGGCTGAAGATTATATTCCTATTCAGCAAGATGCTAAAGTATTAGTGACTTATAAAAATTTGGAAACACTAGATTTTAGCGTTTATAAATTATCTAAAAAGCAGTATAAAGATTTTAATGAAACCTACAAAAATGAAGAAAGGCTTGAGTTTATCGATAAACTAAAAGCAGAATCCAAATGGAAGAGTGAACTGAAAAACGAATCGGATTTTCAACAACACAGTACCGAACTCTTAGTGCCAAAACTAGATAATGGTCGTTATCTTATTGTTGCCAAAACCTATAATAAGGAAAATACGTTTGCTTATAAAATTGTACAAGTTACCAATATAGCTGTGGTTGAAAAAACAGAACAGGACAAACAAGTGTATCAGTTTATTGATAGGAATAATGGAAAATCGTTAAACAACCTTCAAGTTGAAGTAACCTATTTTAAAAATTATAACGACAAACGAAATAGCAAGACATATACAACCAATGATTCAGGTGAAATAGAATTCATTAAAAGTTCTAACACTTGGTCCAAAGTAAATATTGAAGCAACTTGTTCTAACGAAAAGGCCTTTTTTGGAGATTATTATTTAAATAGAAAATATACTCCCAATGATTATCGGGAAGATTATAGAGGTTTTGTGTTTACTGACAGAAGTATTTATAGACCTGGACAAACAGTGTATTTCAAAGGGATTGCTATGTTGTCTAAAAATAATAAAACAGAGGTTCTAACGAATCAGCAAGTTTCAGTAACCTTATACAATGTAAACCATGAGGAAATTAAAAAATTAGAATTAGTTACTAATGAATTTGGCTCTGTTTCAGGGGAATTTATCTTGTCAAGCACAGGTTTAAATGGTCTATATTCTATAGTACTTAATGATAAAGATGGTGTCGCTAATTTAAATACTTCAAAATCCATTTCTGTTGAAGAATATAAACGTCCTAAGTTTGAAACCAAATTCAATCCTGTTACTGAAAGCTACAAAGTGAACGATTCTGTTACTGTAAAAGGGAATGCTTTAGCATATGCAGGAAGTAATATTACCCATGCTAAAGTGGTTTATAGAGTACATAGAAAAGTACAATATCCACGTTGGTATTACTGGCACAGGCCTTCGTATTCTAGCGAGTCGCAAGAAATAACTCATGGTGAAGCCACCACTAACGAGAAAGGCGAGTTTGAAATCACGTTTAAAGCCCTTCCTGATACAAGTGTAAATAAAGATAATCTTCCTATTTTTAATTATGAAGTGACTGCAGATGTAACCGATTTAAATGGCGAAACACGTTCGGCAACAACTATTATAAATGTTGGATATCATGCTCTACTTGCAACCATTTCTGTGGATGCTTCTCTAGATAAATTAAAAAAAGATAATAAACTTGCCATAGATACAAAAAATTTAAATGGCGAGTTTGTTCCTGCTCAAGGAACTATAAAAATCTATAAGCTTCAATCGCCAGACTATGTGTTGCGACCAAGACCTTGGAAAGCTCCAGATTATCAAGCAATCCCTGAAACTGAATTTAAAACCAAGTTTCCTTATGAAGCTTACAGCAATGAAGACAACCCTAATAACTGGAAAAAAGGTGCTCTTGTTTTTGAAACTTCTTTCAATACAGAAAAGTCTAAAGAACTGGAATTAGGAAATATGAAGAAATGGGAATCTGGACAATATATTATTGAATTGGAAAGCAAGGATAAATTTGGGCAGGAAGTGAAAGACGAAGCAAGAACAATCTTTCTTGGCGACACAGATAAAACGCTTGCAGATAACCAACTTTTTAAAATCTCAACTAATAAAGAAACCTATCACATTAATGAGACTGTTGAACTTACATTAGGTTCAGCAGAAGAAAATATAACGGTTACTGTTGAAATTGAAAAAAATAGACAAATTGTAAACACACATTTAATTCAATTAAACAACAATAAGAAAACCCTAAGCATTCCTGTAACTAAAGCAGATTTAGGAGGTTTTGCAGTCCATTATAGTTTTGCTTACCAAAATAGTTTTGAGTCTGGAACAAAGCTTATATCTGTTCCATATCCTAAAACCGATTTAGAGATTGAAACCACCACGTTTAGAGATAAATTACAACCAGGACAAGACGAGACCTGGAGCTTTAAAATTAAAGGGCCAAAAGGAGAGCAAGTGTCTGCCGAGTTATTGGCAAGTATGTACGACATGTCTTTAGACCAATTTAAATATCACGATTGGTCTTTTAATCCAGTTTATATTTCCACATATCGTTCCTTCAACCGTAGAAATGCTAGAAGTAGTTTTTCTACTGATGGTTTTAGGGTTAGAAATTCTCCAGGTAGATACAATGCTTATTATCCACAAAATTATTATGATAAATTAAATTGGTTTGGGTTTTATATTCACATAGATCATTATCTTAAAGATATACGTTATGTGAGAAAAGCTAATCAAGAACTAAACGAAAATAGTGGAGCTAAAGGCTCATCCTCAAGGATTGTACTAAGAGGTGCTTCAAGCATTTCAGGAAACCCCGAAATGGATGTCATGTATAATGGAGAGGAACTTAAAGAAGAGGCTTCAGAAGCAATCTCGACTAATACTAAAAAAGAAGACTTCACTCAAGTCAAAATCCGTAAAAACCTTCAGGAAACAGCATTTTTCTTTCCACAGTTACAAACAGACAAAAAAGGCAATGTGAGTTTTAGTTTTACCACACCTGAAGCTTTAACCAAATGGAAATTGCAGTTATTGGCTCATACCAAAACCTTAGAGTCTGCAACAACCACTTTAGAAACCGTGACTCAAAAAGAACTGATGGTGATTCCAAATGTACCCCGTTTTTTACGTCACGGAGATCAAATAACCATTAGTTCTAAGATTGTAAACATGACTAAGAAGGACTTATCAGGACAAGCCGTTTTACAACTTTTTGATGCGACAACGGGAAATCCTGTTGACTCAAAATTAAACAATACTTTAAACACAAAGACATTTACTGTTGACCTAAAAGGAAATACCGAAGTCTCATGGAGCTTATCCATTCCAGATAATGTGGATGCCATTCAATATAAGATAATTGCAAAAGCTGGGAATTATAGCGATGGAGAGCAAAATGCACTTCCGGTACTTTCTAACAGGATGCTGGTTACTGAAACTATGCCTATGTGGATACGTTCTAACGAAACCAGAACCTTTACGCTAGACAAACTAAAAACGACTACCTCAACGACGTTAAAGAACCATAAATTAACTTTGGAAATGACTTCCAATCCTGCATGGTATGCTGTTCAAGCTTTACCCTATTTAATGGAATATCCTTACGATTGCAATGAGCAGATATTTAGTCGTTTTTATGCCAATTCTCTGGCGAGCCATATTGCTAATTCGAATCCTAGAATTCAGGAGGTTTTTAATCAGTGGCGGAGTTCAGATGCGCTTCTATCCAATTTAGAAAAGAATCAAGAATTAAAATCTATTCTTATTGAAGAAACGCCTTGGTTGCGAGATGCTCAAAACGAAACCGAACAAAAGAAACGTATTGCTTTATTATTCGATCTCAACAAGATGACTAGTGAATTACAGGAAAATATTAAAAAATTAGAACAAAACCAGATGGGTAATGGGGCTTGGGCTTGGTTTCAAGGAGGAAAACCAAACCGCTTTATTACACAACATATTATTACTGGTTTTGGCCATTTGAATAAGCTAGGTGTTATTCAGAGCCCTTCGACTGAGCTCAGGACAGGCTCTAACGAAGCATCTATGATTAAAAGTGCTATTTCTTATTTAGATAAGGAGTTTGTAGATACATATAAAGACATTACTAAATACAACGAAAAAGTAGATTTAAACTCAGATCATTTAAGCTATACACAATTGCATTATTTATATATGCGAAGCTTTTTTCCTGAGATTAAAAAGTCGAAGGAGATTGACCGTATTATAACTTATTACCAAACACAAATTCAAACATACTGGAAAACTCGCAGCTTGTATTCCAAAGGATTGATGACCTTGATATCTTATAGACAGCAAGATGAAATTACAGCTGCAAAAATCTTAAAATCCTTAAAAGAAAACAGCATCACCAATGATGAATTAGGGATGTATTGGAAAGCAAACTCGTCTTCATGGTATTGGTATCAAGCACCCATTGAAACTCAAGCATTAATGATTGAAACTTTTGCTGAAGTTGGTTCTGTCATTCAGAACGAAACGAAGAACCTTAATGATATAGATAACCTAAAAATCTGGCTTCTAAAGAACAAGCAAACCAACAGTTGGAAAACAACTAAAGCTACAACCGAAGCTGTTTATGCCTTGTTACTTCAAGGTAGCGACTGGCTATCTGTAACAGATATGGTTGACGTAGTTATTGGAGGAAACAAAATAGAACCTTCAAAACTGGACGATGTAAAAGTAGAAGCTGGAACAGGTTATTATAAAACGTCTTGGACTGGAAGAGATATCAAATCAGAGATGGCAGAAGTCACTTTAACAAAAAAAGGTGAAGGTATTGCTTGGGGAAGTTTATACTGGCAATATTTTGAAGATTTAGATAAGATTACTTCAGCTGAAACTCCTTTAACTCTAAAGAAAAAACTCTTCTTAAAAACCAACACAGATTTAGGTGAAGAAATTTCAGAAATAACAGAAAACACAGAATTAGAAATCGGTGATTTAGTACGAGTTAGAATTGAACTAAGTAGCGATAGGGCTATGGAATTCCTTCATATGAAAGACATGAGAGCCAGTGGTCTAGAACCCGTAAACGTATTGTCTCAATACAAATGGCAAGATGGTTTGGGTTATTATGAAAGCACCAAAGATGCTGCAACCAACTTCTTTTTCGATTATTTACCAAAAGGCGTTTATGTGTTTGAATACGATTTACGTGTTACGAATTCTGGTAATATGAGCAATGGTATTACAACCATTCAAAGTATGTATGCTCCAGAATTTAGTAGTCATAGTGAAGGTGTTAGAATATCAGTTGGCAATTAATATAATCTTAATTAAAAAAGGAGGCTTTTGAAGCCTCCTTTTAACGTCTAATATCTTTATAATTATTTTATTTACTTGAAGGCATGCTTGGTCTTACTTCAATTTTACTAGGTAAGGTTCTTGGATTCATTTTTAGTAAATCGACTACCAGTTCTCCAATATCTTCAATTTGAATTTTCCAAGCATCACTCTCATTAGGTTCATTCCCATTAAAATGTGTAGAAACCGAACCAGGCATAATGGTACTTACTTTAACGCCATACTGTCTTAAGTCTAACATCACAGCTTGAGTAAAGCCTGTAACACCAAATTTACTGGCATTATATGCCGAACCTCCAGCGAAAAAATTGGTTCCAGCCAAACTTGAAATGGTAATGTAATAGCCTTTTGTTTCTTTTAGTGCGTCAATACTAGCTTTAATTGAATTAAAAACACCTGTTAAATTAGTATCGATAGTTTCATCCCATTGCTCTTTTGTTAAATCTTCTATACTACCAAAATGACCTAAGCCAGCATTAGCTAATACAATATCCAATTTCCCAAATTCCTTCTTTACTTGTTTTACAGCAGCTTCTTGGCTTTCTAGATTACGTACATCGGCTTCCAAACCTATGGCTTTTGCTGATGTTTTAGATTCTTCATTCAATATCTCTGCTGCATTTTGAGCAGCAGATAAACTTCTACTAGTAACAGCTACATTGATGCCTTGATTGATAAGCGACTGGGCAATTCCATAACCAATTCCCTTGGTGCCTCCGGTAATGAGAGCCACTTTATTTTGTAATGTGTCCATGATATAAATTTTTATATGAACTCAAAGTTACAAAATGAAACAGCGTTTACAGATTTTGAAGTGTTATGAAAATGATAAAATTGTTCTTACTTCTTTGGAGGGAATCCGTCTAAAGCTTTAGTAACTATTTGCTGAAATTTTTCTTCTCGCTCTTCTGGATAATCTCTTGAAACATCTGTCTCGCTGGTAATTGCCTGCCAAAATAATTGATTGGTTTTAGCATCGACAAAGTCGAATTTAATTTGTCTGGACATATTGGCTTGACCTAGAGGAATTCCTACGGAAATACCTCCACCAACATTACCTCCTCCACCACCAACGCCAACGCCAACAGAAGAGTTGCTACGGTTTTCCTGATAGGTAGAACTTTCAATATTGATAATAAAATCTGAATCTTCTGAAAGTGTAAATCCTTTTAAAGACATGGTGTTATCCAAAATCTTGAATAAGCGTTTGGCATCTAACTCGCTCAAACCTGTATCCATATTTGAAAAATAACTGTAAGATTTATATTTAGTGAAATCGGTGTTTTTTTCGTAATCATAATTCACAGTAACACCACAGGATAGACAAAGAAATAGAAAAAATATTGAGGCTAACTTTTTCATTTTTATTTTAAAGATATGAAATCCTCTTTAACTAGTAAAGAATTATTTCTCAGTTTCACTATGATCTACAGATTTTGTAAGCGCTGAAGATATAATTCCTGTTGGAATTGCTACAATTCCTAAACCTATTAATAAAATAAAGAATGTAAATATTTTTCCTCCAGCAGTAATAGGATACACATCTCCATAACCTACGGTTGTTAGTGTAACAATGGACCACCATAAACTATCTAAAATAGAAGAAAAATGCTCGGGTTGTGCTTCATTTTCAAAGTAATAAATACCAACTGCTGCAAAATAAATTAAGATAAGCGTAATGAAAAGAAATAATAATATTTCTTCTTTTGCTGATGTAATGGCTTTAGTAAAATGATTCAAGGCACGATTATAGCGCACTAATTTAAAAACTCTAAAAAGTCTTAAAAAACGCAAGGCTCTTAACGAACGTAAATCGACACCAAAGCTTAAGTAAAACGGAAGAATGGCCAATAGATCTATAATGCCATAAAAACTAAAAATAAACCTTAGTTTTTTATTTGTTACGTAGATTCGTAAGAGATATTCTACAGTAAAAACTACCACACAAAAAATTTCAATAACAGATAAAATAAAGCGTGTATTTGGCTCTAAATCAGGAGTGGTTTCTATTGTAAAGGTTACAATAGATATTAAAATAAGTACTTGAATAAAAATAGCAAAGAACTTACTTGCTTTGTTATCGTTTATTTCAACAATGTTTTTTATGCGTTGTTTCATAGAAAATTACTCATTCAGCATCTTCCAAAGCTTATCTTTTAACTCGGTAAGCCCTTGTTGTGCCACTGAGGAGATAAACATATATTCTACAGGTAGAGTTTTATCTAATTCTGCTCTTAACTCTGCTTTTAGTTCACTATCTAGCATATCGCTTTTGGAAATAACAACAAAGCGTTCTTTATCAAGAATCTCAGGATTGTAACGCTTTAATTCATCTAAAAGAATATCGTATTGCTTTCTAATATCAGGAGCATCTGCAGGAATTAAAAATAGTAACACTGAATTTCTTTCAATATGCCGTAAAAAGTAATGTCCAAGCCCTTTTCCTTCGGCAGCACCCTCAATAATTCCAGGAATATCTGCCATGACAAAAGTTTTAAAATCGCGATATTCCACAATGCCTAAATTAGGCTTTAGGGTTGTAAATTCGTAATCGGCAATTTTAGGTTTTGCAGCGCTAACTACAGAAAGTAAAGTTGATTTTCCGGCATTTGGAAAGCCTACCAAACCAACGTCTGCTAATATTTTAAGCTCTAAAATAATATCTAATTCTTGACCTGGAATTCCAGGTTGCGCATACCTTGGGGTTTGATTGGTAGATGTCTTAAAGTGCCAGTTTCCTCGGCCACCCATACCACCTTTAGCTATTATTCTCTCTTCTCTGTCTTCGGTAATTTCAAAAATAATATCGTTAGTTTCTCTGTCTCTAATTAGAGTTCCAAGAGGCACATCCATATACACATCTTCCCCATCTGCTCCAGTACTTCTACTTTTACCACCATGATCTCCATGACCTGCTTTAAAATGTCTTTTAAACTTATAGGTGTAAAGTGTCCAAAGATTAGAGTTCCCTCGAATAATAACATGACCTCCACGCCCTCCATCTCCTCCATCTGGACCACCTTTTTCTACAAATTTCTCTCTGTGCAAGTGCATAGAACCCTTACCTCCTTTTCCTGAAGATACATGCAATTTTACGTAGTCAACGAAATTTCCTTCTGTCATATTATTTTTCTAAACCTGTTTGTTTGTATACAAGCAAGTACGATTTGTTTTTAATGAAACTTATTATATTGAATTCCCGTTTTTTAAGGAATGATATTTATAACTTATCAATTACTAGGCTTAGACGCTTGGTAATTTCTTCGATGTTTCCAACACCATCGACACCAAAATATTTATTTTGAGCCGAGTAGAAATCTTTTAATATAGCTGTTTTACTATAGTATTCTTTAATTCTATTTCTAATAATGCTTTCGTCTGCATCATCTGGGCGCCCACTTGTTTTACCTCTTTCTAATAGACGTTCTACTAAAATCTCATCATCAACTTCCAAAGCAACCATGGCATCAATTTGAGAATCCTTACTATCCATAAGTATATCTAAAGCTTCAGCTTGAGCATTTGTACGAGGAAAACCATCAAAAATAAAACCTTTAGCATCAGCATTCTTCTCAACTTCAGCATTTAACATGTCTATGGTTACTTGGTCCGGAACTAATTGGCCTTTATCCATATAAGATTTGGCTATCATTCCTAATGCTGTTTCATTTTTTATATTAAAACGAAACACATCGCCAGTTGAAATATGGATGAGATTATATTTTTCCTTTAAAAAATTAGCTTGTGTTCCTTTGCCTGCTCCTGGAGGGCCAAATAGCACGATATTAGTCATATGTTGTGTTGTTTTTAATTGATATATTTCAGGTAAATCTCTACCTAAACCGTTATAGTCTAAACCATAGCCTACAATAAATTTGTTAGGTATTTCAATTCCTATATAATGTAGTTTAAAATCTTTTTTATATGCTGTAGGCTTGTAAAACAACGTAGCAATTATAAGCTGTTTTACCTTCTCACTTTTAAATATTCTGTGAACTTCCTCAAGCGTGTTGCCTGAATCGATAATATCTTCTAAAATAACTACAGTTCTTCCGCTTAAATCTTGGGTTAATCCAATTAAACGTTGAATATCTTCAGTCGATTTTACGCCTTCATATGAAGCCAATTTAATAAAGGTGACCTCGCAAGGTTTCGGATATTTTTTAACAAAATCGCTAACAAACATAAACGAACCGTTCAAAATACCAATAAATACTGGAACTTCGTCCTTAAGGTCTTCTGCTATTTCCATAGCCATACGTTGAACCGTTTTCTGTATCTCCTCTTCAGAAATAAATGGCTTAAATTGTAAATCGTTGAGTTTAACCACTAGTTATATTTTTTTAGAAATGCAAAGATAATCATTTGATTAAGGTTTTACGAATTCTAATTTAGATTGTTTTAGATTTAGTTTTTTGAAAGGGTTTTGATTCGTACTTTTGTGGAAAATCGAATCAATGAATTTTTTCTCTTCAACTTTTAAACTTGGGATTTTAGGTGGTGGCCAATTGGGTAAAATGTTACTTTACGACACCAGAAAATTTGACATCTATACATCGGTTTTAGACGCTAGCAATGAAGCGCCTTGTAAAACTGCTTGTAACGAGTTTCATTTAGGTGATTTGATGAATTATGATGCTGTTTACAACTTTGGAAAAGAAGTTGATGTGCTAACCTTCGAAATTGAAAACGTAAATACTCAAGCTCTTGAGGCCTTAGAAAAGGAAGGTGTAAAAGTTTTTCCTTCGTCTAGGACCTTACGTACCATTCAAAATAAGGCAACTCAAAAATTATTTTATAGAGATCATGGTATTCCGACAGCCGATTTTTCAAGATTTGCTTACGCTTCTGAAATTATAGATGCTGTGCATAATGGGGGTTTAAAATATCCATTTGTTTGGAAAAGTGCTCAATTTGGCTACGATGGCAATGGTGTTAAAATAGTTAGAACAGAAGCCGATTTAAAAGATTTACCAAATGTGGAATGCATTACAGAAGATATGATTCCTTTTAAAAATGAATTGGCGGTTATTGTTGCTAGAAATGCTAAAGGAGACCTTGCTACGTATCCTGTTGTGGAAATGGAATTCCATCCAGAAGCCAATCAGGTGGAATATGTAATTTGTCCCGCTAGAATAGATGAAAAAGTGGCTAAAAAAGCAATTGAAATAGCTTTAAAAGTATCTCAAGCATTTAATCATGTTGGTTTATTGGCTGTGGAAATGTTTCAAACACAAGACGATAAAATCATTGTTAACGAAGTGGCACCAAGACCTCATAATTCTGGGCACCATACCATAGAATCTAGTTACACTTCACAATTTGAACAACATTTAAGAGCTATTTTAAATTTACCTTTGGGTAAAACAGATAGTCAAGTTGGAGGGATTATGGTCAATTTAGTTGGCGCAGAAGGTCATACTGGAAATGTGGTATATCAAAATATTGAAGACATTATGAACATGCCTGGAGTAACACCACATATATATGGTAAAAAGCAAACGCGACCTTTCCGAAAAATGGGACATGTTACGATAGTAAACAAAGATTTAAACGAAGCAAGAAAAATTGCAGAAAAAGTTAAAAATACGATTAAAGTTATAAGCGAAGAATTATGAGCAAAGTAGGAATCATCATGGGAAGCAAAAGTGACTTACCAGTCATGCAAGAAGCCATAGATATTTTAAAAGATTTTAAAATAAACGTGGAAGTGGATATTGTTTCAGCGCATAGAACTCCAGAAAAACTTTTCGATTATGGCAAGCATGCTCATACCCGTGGGTTTTCGGTAATAATAGCAGGAGCCGGAGGTGCTGCACATTTACCCGGAATGATAGCCTCCTTATCGCCTCTTCCTATTATTGGAGTTCCTGTAAAAAGCAGTAATTCTATAGATGGATGGGATTCTGTTTTATCGATTCTACAAATGCCTGGAGGCGTTCCTGTAGCAACAGTTGCTTTAAATGGCGCAAAAAATGCTGGAATTCTAGCTGCACAGATTATTGGAAGTACAGACTCGGCTGTTTTAGATAAAATAATAGCTTACAAAGAGGAACTTAAAACCAAAGTAATAGCATCTGCTAAAGATATAAAATAAAAAAACCTCGACTTTTGGTCGAGGTTTTAATCGCTATTAATCAATTATTTTTAAGAGTCACTTAAAACTCTCATGAAAAATCTAATGCAAAAGTAGTACTTATATTCAATTCTGTTAACACTAAAATCATAAAATAAAGTTAATAATTTCAATTTATATCGCTTTGTAAGAAAAGCAATACACTGAATATCAATTAGAAGCATTCATAAAAATGAACATCCTTAATAAAGTTTTCGACACACCATTTCAAACAGCACCATTTTCTAAAATTAAAAATGAGTTTTTTTTACCTGCTTTTATAAAAGCCATAGAAAAAGCAAAACAAGAGATTGATGCTATTACAAATAATTCTGAAACTCCTACTTTTAAAAATACCATTGAGGCTTTAGATTTTTCCGGTGAAGAACTAGATAGGATTTCAAGTATCTTTTTTAATTTAAATTCTGCCGAAACCAGCGAAGAAATTCAGAAAATCGCCCAGGAAGTATCTCCTCTTTTATCCGAATTTAGTAACGATATTACTTTAAATGAAGCACTTTTTAAACGTGTAAAGACTGTTTATAATGTAAAAGACAGCTTAAATCTAAACACGGAACAACAAACACTTCTGGACAAAAAATATAAAGGTTTTTCTAGAAATGGTGCTAATTTATCTGAGGATAAAAAACTACAACTAAGAGATATTGATAAAAAATTAAGTCAGCTAAAATTAAAGTTTGGCGAAAATGTTCTGGCTGAAACCAATAAGTTTGAAATGCTGATTACCAATGAAGAAGACTTAGCTGGCTTACCTGAAGGCGCTAAAGAAGCTGCTCAGCAATTAGCAGAAGCTAAAAACCAAGAAGGCTGGTTGATTACTTTAGATTACCCAAGTTATATTCCTTTTATGACTTATGCTGACAACAGAGACTTACGTAAAAAACTAGCCATTGCCTCTGGAGCAAAAGCCTTTAAGAACGATGCTTTAGACAATCAGGAAAACGTTTTGCAAATTGTTAAACTCCGTCATCAAAGAGCTAATTTATTAGGTTATAAAACACATGCGCATTTTGTTCTTGAAGAGCGTATGGCTAAAACTCCAGAGAAAGTAGAAACTTTTTTAAACGAACTTCTGGAAAAAGCAAAACCTGCAGCCTTGAATGAATTTAAAGAATTGGAAGATTTTGCTAAAGAATTAGATGGCATTGACCAATTACAAAAATGGGACGGTAGCTATTACTCCGAAAAATTAAAACAGAAGCGTTTCGATTTAGACGACGAAAAACTAAAACCTTATTTTAAACTTGAAAACGTGATACAAGGTGTTTTTACTATTTCGGAAAAATTATATGGTTTGCATTTTGAAGAAATTTCGACCATCGATACCTACCATGACGATGTTTTAACCTATAAAGTTACAAACGACAAAGGCGAATTGGTTTCTATTTTTTATGCCGATTTCTTTCCAAGACCTGGAAAAAGAAATGGGGCCTGGATGACTTCTTATAAACCTCAATATGTAAAAGATGGTGAAAATTCTCGTCCGCATATTTCTATAGTTTGCAATTTTACAAAACCAACAAAAAGCAAACCTTCACTTTTAACTTTTAACGAAGTAACTACTTTATTTCACGAGTTTGGTCATGCTTTACATGGCATGTTAGCCAATACCACCTATCCGAGTATTTCTGGAACCAGTGTGTTCTGGGATTTTGTAGAATTACCAAGTCAGGTTTTAGAGAACTGGTGTTATGAAAAAGAAGCTTTGGAGTTATTTGCTACTCATTATCAAACTGGAGACCTGATTCCTATGGCTTTAATTGAGAAAATAAAAGCATCTTCTACTTTTCATGAAGGCATGCAAACGTTACGTCAATTAAGTTTTGGTTTATTGGACATGAGTTGGCACGCCAGTGAGACTCCAGAGAATATAAAAAATGTCAAAGCACATGAACTAGAAGCTTTTGAAAATACCAAACTATATCCAGATGTAGCAGAAAACTGCATGAGCACCTCATTTTCACATATTTTTCAGGGAGGCTACAGCTCTGGATACTACAGTTATAAATGGGCAGAGGTTCTGGATGCAGATGCTTTTGAATTCTTTAAAGAAAAAGGCATTTTCAATAAGGAGGTTGCCACGAAATTTAAAGAATTTGTTTTATCTCAGGGAGGCACAGAAGATCCAATGATTCTATATAAGCGTTTTAGAGGGCATGAACCTCAACCAGACGCTTTATTAAAACGTGCTGGATTGATAAAAAAGTAGAATTTTTAGTCTATTTTTGAATTAAACTGTTCAAAAGAACTATGCCAAAACACCTTATAAATCCGAATACATGGATTGACAAGTATTCCGATTATCTTTTCAATTTCACTATTTCTCGTGTAAACGATAGAGAGAAAGCCAAAGATTTGGTTCAGGACACTTTTTTTGCTGGTTTAAAATCTATGAAGAATTTTAAAGGTGAAGCTAGCGAACGTACCTGGCTGATTTCAATTTTAAAACGAAAGATTATTGATCATTATAGGAAAATTAATTCCATTAAAGGCAAAGCTGAAATTAGAGTGGAATTTAATTCTGAAGACGACGAAGGAAGTTGGTTAGAAAAAAGAGTAGCAGATACAGATTATAAAACAGCCGAAGACACCATGGTTAACATTGAACTTGGTGATGCTATTTATGATTGTTTAAGTAAACTACCTAAAAAACAAGCAACCGTTTTTAGATTGAAAACCATAGAAGGACTAGAAACAGAAACAATTTGTAATGATTTGAATATCACAGCGTCTAACCTATGGGTAATTGTACATAGAGCAAGAATAGCCATGGCAGAGTGTATGGAAAAAAACTGGTTTAAATAACAATGAAAGAGCTAAAGAAAAAATCATATTTGTTTATATCCTGTGACGAAGCACAACATATTTGCGACAAAGCACAGTATAATGAAGCTTCTTCTTGGGAGAAGGTCAAATTAAAACTTCGTTACATCTGGTGTCGCATAACTCGAGCTTATGTAACTAGAAATATTAAATTAACTGAAGCCATTAAAGCATCTAAAGCAACTTGTTTAAACGCTTCCGAAAAAGAGTTTCTGCAACAAAATCTTCAGCAAGAATTAAAAAAACAAGAGCAGTCCTAACAACCAATATATCGGGATTGCTTCCACCCAAAACGAACTGTAATAAGGTCTTTGCTTTCTACTTGCAAATATTAAAAACAATAAAGTTATAAGCGTTATTATTAGTAAGACTAACGCGCCATAATTATTTAATTCATTTTTAAAGAATTCTAAAAAGAAAAATACCATTAACAAAAGTACGCCAGTTATTTTGGTTTTCTTAACTCCTATTTGTTGAGGAATGGTTGCTAATTTTAAGCTATCATAATTTAAGTCTCTAATTTCAAACGGAAACATTAAAACAGTCACAAATACAAATCGTTGAATGGCGGTAATTATTACATCTGCATTTATATGAATATTATTATTAAGCAATGGTAAAACTACGGTTACACCAGCCCAAACCAAAGCAATTATATACACTTTTAAACCGCTAATATTCCGCAGGTTTTTATGTTTGTCATAAATTACTTTTTTTGGTAAGAATGGAATAGCATATAAAAAAGTAATCACTCCAAATATTAAAATAATTATTAGTGTTTTAAACTCTAACTGCAATGCATAATAGCACATAAGTATAAAACATAGAAATGAAAACAATTGAATCAATTTTAGCCAGCTTGTTAAACTTCTATGATGAAAACGTGCCAAGCCAAAATACTTCACAAAATTGTAACCAGAAATGGAGGCGAAAAAGATAAAATAAAGTACGGTTCCGTCATATGGAATCTGAAATTCCAAGAGCGTAATCCAAGATAAAGCAAAAACAGATAAAGCCACGTGAATGCTGCTATCTAAATAAAAAATGAATATTTGCTTCAACAAACTCATAAAACAAAAGTACGCAAAGTGTTAATAATCTTTCTAATTGGTTGAAAACTTTAGTTTTCATTAACAAAAAAACGTGATTTATTGCGTAATTTTGCGCTTTAAAAAACAGACTATCAAACTTAATTAAATTGATAGCCCATTAAAACGGAATATTCGAGAAATCGGACACTTAACACAACTAAATTTTAATGAACACAACTAATTTCGCACTTCGCCATATTGGTCCTAGAGAAGAAGACCAAAACCAAATGTTAAAAACAATTGGTGTAGATTCTTTAGATCAGCTTATTTTTGAAACACTTCCTGATGGAATTAAATTAAAAAAACCATTGGATTTAGACGAGCCAATGAGTGAATATGAATATCTAACTCATATTCATGAGCTTTCTAAATTAAATAAAACATATAAAACATATATAGGACTTGGGTATCACCCAACTATTTTACCTCCAGTTATTCAACGTAACATCCTTGAAAATCCGGGATGGTATACAGCCTACACACCATATCAGGCAGAAATTGCTCAGGGACGATTGGAAGCTTTATTAAATTTCCAAACCATGGTTGCGGATCTTACAGGAATGGAACTTGCAAATGCTTCTCTTTTAGATGAAAGTACAGCTGCAGCAGAAGCCATGAGCTTATTGTTTGCTGTTAGAGAGAGAGACCAAAAGAAAGCTGGTGTCAATAAGTTCTTTGTTTCTGAAAATATTTTACCTCAAACACTTTCTTTACTTCAAACTAGATCAACTCCAATTGGTATAGAATTAGTAGTTGGAAATGAAGATACTTTCGATTTTTCAACTGAATTTTTTGGAGCTATTCTTCAATACCCTGGAAAAAATGGGCAGGTTACAGACATTAAGTCTTTTATTGAAAAAGCCAATAATGCTCAAATTAAAGTTGCCGTTGCAGCAGATATTTTAAGTCTTGTGATGCTTGAAGCTCCTGGTAAATTTGGGGCAGATGTTGTAGTTGGAACAACGCAACGCTTTGGAATCCCTATGGGTTACGGTGGACCTCATGCTGCTTATTTTGCAACTAAAGACGCATATAAAAGAGATCTTCCAGGACGAATTATTGGTGTTACCAAAGACATGAATGGTAACCGTGCTTTACGAATGGCTTTGCAAACACGTGAGCAACATATTAAACGTGACAGAGCTACGTCAAACATTTGTACTGCACAAGTATTATTAGCAGTAATGGCTGGAATGTACGCTGTTTATCACGGACCAAAAGGTTTGGAGTTTATTGCTAAAAGGGTTCATTCTACAGCTACTACGGTTTCTAATGCCATAGAGAAGTTAGGTTTTAAACAAACAAACACATCATATTTTGATACCATAAGCATTCAAGCCGATGCATCTAAAATAAAAGCCCTTTCAGAAAAAAATCAGGTTAACTTCTTTTATCCAGATGCCAATACAGTTACTATTTCAATTAATGAAACGACTAACTTAAAAGATACCAACCAGATTGTTGCCATTTTTGCTGAAGCCGCTGGAAAGGAAACTATAAAAATAACATCTCTTTCGCAAGACAACTATATTTCAGAAAACCTTCAGAGAAGATCAGAATTTTTAAACTTAGATGTTTTTAATTCTCATCATTCTGAAACGGAATTGATGCGTTATATCAAGAAGTTAGAGCGTAAAGATTTGTCTCTTAATCACTCGATGATTTCCTTAGGATCTTGTACCATGAAATTAAATGCAGCGGCTGAAATGTTGCCTATTAGTTCACCTAACTGGGGAAGCATCCATCCTTTTGTTCCTATAGAGCAAGCACAAGGATATCATACCATTTTGAAAGAATTGGAAGACCAATTAACAGAAATTACAGGCTTTGCTGCTACCTCACTACAACCTAACTCTGGAGCACAAGGCGAGTATGCTGGATTGATGGTTATTAAAGCTTATCATGAATCTCGTGGAGACCATCATAGAAATATTTGTTTAATTCCTTCTTCTGCACACGGAACTAATCCGGCAAGTGCAGTTATGGCTGGAATGAAAGTAGTAGTTACAAAATCTACAGACAAAGGAAATATTGATGTTGACGATTTACGTCAGAAAGCAGAGTTGCATAAAGATAATTTATCATGTATTATGGTAACGTATCCATCAACACATGGCGTTTACGAATCTGCCATCATGGAAATTACGCAAATAATTCATGATAATGGCGGGCAAGTTTATATGGATGGAGCTAACATGAATGCCCAAGTAGGATTAACAAATCCTGGAAATATTGGTGCAGATGTTTGTCACTTAAACCTACATAAAACCTTTGCAATTCCTCATGGAGGTGGGGGTCCTGGAGTTGGTCCAATTTGTGTTGCCAAACAATTAGCACCATTTCTACCAGGAAATCCAATTATTAAAACTGGAGGAGATCAAGCTATTACAGCTATTTCTAGTGCACCTTTTGGTTCCGCTTTAGTATGTTTAATTTCTTATGCTTACATTAAAATGTTAGGTGCAGAAGGTTTAACACAATCCACTAAAATTGCTATTTTAAATGCCAATTACATCAAACAACGTTTGCAAGGCCAGTTTGACACCTTGTATTCTGGAGAACGTGGTCGTGCAGCACACGAAATGATTGTAGATTGTAGGCCTTTTAAAGCTAATGGTATTGAAGTATCTGATATAGCTAAGCGTTTAATGGATTACGGCTTTCACGCGCCAACAGTATCTTTTCCAGTTGCTGGCACTTTAATGATAGAACCTACAGAGAGTGAGAGTAAAGCAGAAATGGATCGTTTTTGTGATGCCATGATATCCATTAAAAAAGAAATTGATTTAGCAACTAAAGACGATGAGAACAACGTATTGAAAAATGCGCCTCATACCTTAGAGATGTTAACAGCTTCCGAATGGCTCATGCCATACTCAAGAGAAACAGCAGCTTTTCCGTTAGAATATATTAGAGACAATAAATTCTGGCCAACTGTAAGACGTGTTGACGATGCTTATGGAGACAGAAATTTATTTTGTACTTGTGCTCCAATAGAAGAGTATATAGATGCATAATTTTTAAAAGTTTATAAATTAAAAACCCTCTAATTGAGGGTTTTTTTATTGCTAAAAAAACAATAAAACCATCTTTTATTGAAAATTTGATAAATTATTATGAATTATTTAAAAATGAATACGCAAACAATTTATTTATGTTTAATTTAGCATTAGCCCAATATATAATAGCAAACGAATGGCAGTAAAAATAACAGGAACTGGCAGTTACATTCCTAAAAACATAGAAAGAAATGAGGATTTTATTCAGCATAAATTTCTAAATGAAGATGGTTCTACCATAAACCATCAAAACGATGTTATTATAGAAAAATTCAAAGCCATTACCGGAATTGGTGAACGTCGATATGCCGAAAATCATCTTACAACTTCAGATCTTGCATTTTTTGCAGCTCAAAAAGCTATTGAAGATGCTAAAATAAATCAAGAAGAGCTCGATTATATTATTGTGGGTCATAATTATGGTGATGTTAAGCACAATGCAGAACAAAGTGATACAGTTCCAAGTATTGCTTCTAGGGTGAAGCATCTTCTTGGAATTAAAAATCCAAAATGTGTGGGTTACGATATTCTTTTTGGATGCCCTGGTTGGAACGAAGGTGTTATACAAGCCAATGCTTTTATAAAATCTGGAATTGCAAAAAAATGTTTAGTCATAGGTGCTGAAACCTTATCTCGTGTAGTCGACAAACACGATAGGGATTCCATGATTTATAGTGATGGCGCAGGAGCTGTTATTGTTGAAGAAACCGACAAAGAAGGAGGAATAATAGCGCACGAAACTGCTACCTACGCTTTAGATGAAGCACATTTTATTTATTTTGGAGAAACCAACCATCCAGAGATAACAGATAAGCGCAGATATATAAAAATGTATGGTAGAAAGATTTATGAATTCGCATTAAATCATGTGCCTGCCGCTATGAAATCTTGTTTGGATAAGAGTGGTTATGGTATTCATGATTTAAAGAAAATTCTAATTCATCAAGCCAATGAAAAAATGGACGAAGCCATTGTACAACGTTTCTATAAACTTTATAAAACGAACATGCCAGAAGGTATTATGCCAATGACCATAAATAAACTTGGAAACTCTAGTGTGGCAACTATTCCAACTTTATTCGATTTAATTTTGAAAGGCAAACTTGAAGGTCATTCAATTAATAAAGGTGATGTGATTATGTTTGCAAGTGTTGGAGCCGGAATGAATATTAATGCTATTGTTTATAAATATTAACCCTAAAAAGATTTTTTTTCACGGAAACTAAAATGAGGTTAAAGCTTCCCAAGACATGTTATGTACGAAAACTCCTTTCCAAATAAACGTTTTAAACACACATCTCAATTTCTTCAAAAACACATTTCTACCAATTCTGAAATATTAGATTTGGGGATTGAAAATCCGTTTACAAAAATCATGAAACAACATGGTTTTAAAGTGACAAATACCCGAGGGGAAGATTTAGACATAAACACTACAGGCATTGAAAACTCGGATGCAAATGTGGTAACCGCTTTTGAAATATTTGAACACCTACTCTCCCCTTTTACCGTTTTAAAAGCTATAAAAGCTGACAAACTTGTTGCCAGTGTGCCTTTAAAATTATGGTTTGCTTCTGCCTATAGAAGTAAAACAGATATGAGAGACAGACATTATCACGAGTTTGAAGATTGGCAATTTGATTGGCTTTTAGAAAAAGCTGGCTGGAAAATAATAGACAGAGAAAAATGGACTAATCCTACTAAAAAAATTGGAATCCGACCAATTTTACGTTGGTTCACACCTAGATATTATATTGTTTATGCGGAAAGAATTGCACAAATCCCAAAAAGCTAAAAACCAAATTCCAAAAAGACACAAATTAAGTTTAACTTTGAATCTTAAACTTTAAACCTTGAATTTCTACATTGTCATTCCAGCCCATAATGAAGAAACTTGTATCAAGCAAACTCTTGATTCTTTGGTATCCCAAACCTTATTACCAAAACAAGTGGTGGTTGTTAATGACAATTCTACAGATAATACAAAGCAAATTGCTGAAGAGTTTACTTCAAATCACAACTGGATCTCTTTAATAAACACGACTTCTTCAGACAAACACTTACCAGGCTCTAAAATTATCAATGCCTTTTATAAAGGTTATGAAACATTAGATCAAGACTACGATGTGATTTGTAAGTTTGATGCCGATTTAATTTTTCCAACTAATTACTTAGAACAATTAGCTCTTCATTTTAAAGAAAATCACAAACTTGGAATGGCTTCTGGGTTTTGTTATATTGAAAAAGACAAGCAATGGGTATTAGAAAACCTAACGAGAACAGATCATATTCGTGGCGCTTTAAAAGCTTATAGAAAAGCTTGTTTTGAACAGATTGGCAAACTAAAACCATCTATGGGATGGGACACGGTTGATGAGTTACTTGCAAGATATCACGGCTGGGAACTACTTACAGACAAAACGCTTCATGTAAAACATTTAAAACCTACTGGAATTAGTTACAACAAAGCTTCTAAACACTTACAAGGAGAAGCCATGTATAAAATGCGTTATGGTTTTATCATTACACTAATTTCAGCTTTAAAATTGGCTTATAAAAAAGGCAACCTCAGTTTGTTTAATGATTATATGGCTGGTTTTTTTAAAGCAAAGAAAGAAAAGCTTCCGTTTTTAGTTTCAAAAAAACAAGGAGACTTTATCAGGAAAGTTCGCTGGAAAGGCATTATTAGAAAGCAAATTTCAAAAAAATAAAAAAGTTGAACATAATCAAGACCTTTCAAGTTTAAAAAACCTGAAAGTCTTGATTTTTTTTTTAAAAGCTCCTATTTCAATAATTAGCTGAAACTTTATAAAACTTCAATATTTCTATGCCTAAACTAGTAGGCTCTGAAATTATATACCCCAAATTTAATACTTCAAAAATTTGATGTTTTTAGCTGCACCAGAAGTCATTTCAAGTTTTAAAACATAAACCCCATCACTTAAATAGGGCAGGTTAAATAATTTTGAGTCTAAACTTTTAAAATTATTAACTTGTTTCCCATCAATAGAATAAATATAAGCTGCTTTAATATCGTTTAAATTATCTACTCCTATTAATTGCAGGGTATTAGTATTTTTATCAAATTTCACATATACAGATTGGCTCTCTTCTATGCTTGATACACTCAACGTTTCATTTTGATAAACTATGGAAAATCTGTCATTAAAAGTTCCGGCATCAAAAACAAATGACACATCTTCTGATGTTAAATTATAATAGTTGTTTTCCAAGTCATCTTTTAAATAGATATCTGTATTTTCAGGAAAATTTAGAGTTCTATTCAATCCAATAGTATAGGTCCCTGGAGTTGTAACTTTTACAGACAATGGTATGTTATCTTCAAAACTAAAACGATTTAAACCCTGTATAACTAATAAATTATCTGTTGTGTACCATAACATCTTGTCTGGGTAATTACTATAGTCAATAGCATCGTAGCCCTTATCAAAATTTTCCGTAGCCCTATCGTCATATCCCAGAGCTATCTCTCTAGATCTGCCCAATGGATCTGTAAAATCTAACCAAAGTTTGGTTCTTGTATCCGTTGCAATATTAGTAGTCTCTTCTCTATAAAAAACAGATCCATTATTAGATTCTTTAGCAAAAGCACGTTGTGTATTTTTAAACTTTAAATTACCATTATTAACAATACTTACAAAAAAACCTTGCCCTACGGCAATATCTTCCTTTGGAGCTCCTTTAGAAGTTAAGCCACCATTATCTAATTGAGAAACTGCTGCAACTCCTGCCAATATATTACGAACAGCATAACCTCCTTGATAATCTCTAGTTATATGGGTATTGTTTGATTCGAATTGTTCATAAAAATACAAGGTACCATTTGTAACATCTAAATTATCCTCAATAAACCTCTTTACATTTAAAGCAGATGGATAAGGGTTTCCTACAAGAAAATCGTATCCTGCAGTAACTGGATACGTGTAATTTCCATTGTTAGCTTCACCTGAAAACACATATTCTTCTTCTGAATTGGTAGAACCAGACCCTTTCATGGTATAACCAATTCCAGGTAAAACAGGTGTGGTATTACCTAAGGAAAGCCAACCATAATATCCAATAGCTGAAGAAGCGTTATAACTATATAACCATCTACTACTTAAAGTGATTGGAGTTGTATTTGGATTTGCATTATGTGCTGAATGAAAAGAAACTGGTAGATTATTTTGCTCTAAAAAACCAATTTGCCAAGAGCCATTTCTATTGACTGGTGAACTCCAGTAATTATAATTATATAAGTTTGTTGTTCCTTGTTGTCTAATTTTAATTTTTCCTGTTCCAGAATTATTGTTATCTCCTGCATGATTTTGAATAATTTGTGCTTCTCCCAATAAGTCTATGGTACCATTATTAACTATAGTGTTTTCAACTGAAAGTTCTACGCCATCAGCAACTTCTAAAATAGCTCCAGCCTCTACCTCTATTTCTCTAACGTAGGCATTTTGGTTTAAAACAGCTTTATTTCCAGCTTTTATCAATAATTTTAAACATTTATCAGAATCGTTGTTAGGAGCATAATTTACTCGTGAGCCATTATAATACTGACTACCATTCCAAACTATTTGATCTACATAACGCAAAGTAAAATAATCGCAATCGTCAAAACCTAAACCATCCGTATCATATACATATTCTGTGTCAGTTTCTGTTAAATAGTATACATTTACAGAAGACCCAGTAAAACTAGGATTATTAGCAACAACTAACTCTAATTTAATACAACCTGAAGTTGAGTTTAAATTAAGGTCACTTTTCTTTATATTAACTCTAAATTTACTATTAATACCAATAGGCTCACTAACTCTCCACATGGTATCGATATATTCTTTGTAATCTCCCGAGCCGTTTAACGAAAAACTATAAGTTGCATTTTTATTGTTTTCTCCCCAAAACAGAAATCTATTATCTGCTAATCCAGATTTACTAATTCTAATGATTCCAGTTCCCTGAGAATCTAAATGCGCATTAGCATTATCAATTTTCCCAATACCAGCTACGTGATGATCAAAATTACCGTTATCAACATTGTCCTGTTTATAATAATCGTCAGCAATACTTAAATTATATTTTGCAGCCAAATAGTTGTTTACAATAATGCGTTGTGCTTCATTTATAACACTATTATACATAATAATCTCACCCATTTCTCCTTTAAAAAAGTAGTCAGGAGTACTCTCATTCCTTCCAGCGCCCACTCTAAATGGCTTATTCCCATTTGGCTGCATTCCCTGATTGGAATTTGTGTTCAAGTTATTATTTATAAATAATTGCTTCCCATTAGATCCATTTTTATAATTTAAGCTCTGAATAGACCAAGATTCTGCAGTTGATTGAGAGTCTCCTGCTGTTCTCCAATCATTATCCTCTCCTGTCCAAAACGACCAGTTATTAGAATTAGGAACAGCATAAAGCATAAATCCATATTTTTTATCAGCCCACCACCAATGAGTATATTCATCACGACTAGACAAAACTGTTTTATAATTAGAAGACTGCAATACCTTTGTTGCTGAAAAAACACTAAATTCATTCGGGTTTAAATTATTCTCGAAAGATTTTTGAAAATAATTACTTGTACCGTTAAATGTATAAGCATTATACCCGTTTACGGTATTTGAGTTTAATACAGCTCCGGCCCCATCTGTAAAATCATATCCTTTTCCAGATTGATCGGCCCATTTATTATTAGTATTACCGTCAATATCAGGATTTAACCATAAGACTAGATTTGAAGTTCCATCGGTAGAACCAACACCTCCAGGGCCAGTTTGTGAGAATATCGTATTTGAAGAGAAACAGATTGCAATAAGCAACACGTATTGTAGATATTTTATCATGCTAAATTTGGGTTAATTTTCAGCGTGCAAAAATACTTTGAAACAGTCGTATTAGAATGGTTTTTCTTGGGTTTTAGTTGAAAAGCAGATATTAACGTTATCGGAAATTTAAACCTAAAAATATTGTTAAAAATCCCTTCATAAAGGACCTTTTCAGACTTTAAAAACCAAAAGGTCTGATTAGAGAATGTCAGATAAAGTAATTTAAAATGATGAGATTTTCTTTTTCTTATCTATGAGCAAACAAAAAATGGCTAAGTTAATTAAAACTCCATTTTTTAAAATCTGCTGAAGCTTCCAGTTTATTTTCTATAACATCTTCTAATTCTGGAAAGAAATCTATTCCTGTAAGTTTTTCGATAGAATCTACAGGAACTACAAATTTGTACAAAGGACGTTTAGAATTCTCGTGAGGCACTAAAAAAGCAATCATTTTTATTTTTCCTGAGTTGGTATCTATTAAAATTTTATAAAACTGATTTGGAACTGAAACCTCTTCCTCTCCAATGGTTTTTAAGTTTTCTTCTAGAATGCCTCCAGTAATAACATACACCCCATTGTATTTACTTGCCCAATATCTTACTTTCTGTTCTAGGGTGTTCCAAATTCCAGAATTAAATGCGTGATTTTGAGGACTTATATTACTGGTTAAAAACGTTTCATTAAAAGCTTCTTGACTGTATGTTCTATCTCCTGCCGGACATAAATGGCCTCTATCGTAACCAGACTTTTTATAATTACGCCAATGTGCTGCTCCTGTTTTTACGGCTGGGTCAATTTCAAAATAAGGACGTTTGTAATTAATATTAGAGAGATGTTCTTTTTTAAGTTCATAAGCAACCCATTCAGCTTGTTCATGAGGTTCGCTATAAGATAAAGAATATCCTTCATGATGCACTATTTGTCCCGTAGTACTTGTTGGTAAGAAGAACTCATTGGTATCCGTTTTAACCGTTTTACCAGCTACTACTATATCTTGTTGTTCTTTTTCTTCTACGTAATGTTCATAGAAAAGAACTCCTAAAAAAATAATAGCAGCTATTAGAGAATAAATGGTGCGTTTGTTCATTTAAAAAACAGCAAAAGCAAATACTTTGGGTTTATATTGAGGTTGCATTTATTTCAAACTAGCCAAACTAGCCTTCAAGGTTTCTATTTTAGCCAAGGCATCAGTTTCTTTGTTTCGCTCGTTCTTAATAACTTGCTCTGGGGCTCCTGAAACAAAACGTTCGTTTGATAATTTCTTCTGAACGGACTTTAAGAAGCCTTCTGTATATTTAAGTTCTTGGTTTAGTTTCTCAATTTCAGCATCCACATCAATTGCTCCAGCCATTGGAATAAAATATTCGTTAGATTTTACTCTAAAGGTTAAAGCGCCTTCTACAGCATTTGAAGTATAATCTATACTTTCTAAATGACCTAGTTTTACAATAACCTCATCGAAAGTAGTTGCCGATTTTTCATTATTTATCACTGAAAAACCAATAGCATCTTTAAAAGCAATATTTTTTTCTTTTCTAATGGTTCTAATTCCTGAAACCACCTCTTGAGCAAATTCAAATTCTGAAATAAGGTTTTCATCAATTGGTTTGGTTTCTGGCCATCTTGCAATAATCAGAGCTTCTTCTGTTGTTCTTTCAGAAATATACTGCCAGATTTCTTCAGTAAGAAACGGCATAAATGGATGTAATACTTTTAAAATATCTTCAAAAATTACAACAACACTCTTTAAGGTTTTAGCATCAATAGGTTGCTGATAGGCAGGTTTTACAATCTCCAATAACCAAGAAGCAAAATCGTCCCAAATTAATTTATAGGTCGACATTAAAGCATCGGACAATCTGTATTTGCTATAATGATCTTCAAGGTCGATGAGTGTTTTTTGAAACTTCGCTTCAAACCATTCAATAGCAATCTCGCTCGATTTTGGTTGTGGAATAGAATTATCAACTTCCCATCCATCTACCAATCTAAAAGCATTCCAAATTTTATTAGCAAAGCCTTTTCCTTGGTTACATAAAGCTTCATCGAACATTAAATCGTTTCCAGCAGCCGAGCTTAATAGTAAACCAACCCGAACCCCATCTGCGCCATAATCGTCAATAAGTTTTAAAGCATCAGGAGAATTCCCAAGAGATTTGCTCATTTTTCGTCGTTGCTTATCTCTTACCAATCCAGTTAAATACACATTATTAAATGGTTTTTCATCTTTATATTCGTATCCGGCAATAATCATTCTTGCTACCCAAAAGAATAAAATGTCTGGACCAGTTACTAAATCGTTGGTTGGATAATAATAGTTTATATCTTCGTTTTCTGGATGTCTTATTCCATCGAACACACTTATTGGCCATAACCAGGAAGAGAACCAGGTATCTAAAGCATCTGTGTCTTGACTTAAGTCTTTAGCTGTTATCTCTTGGTTGTTGGTTTTCGTTTTTGCTAATTCAACAGCCTTTTCGATAGTTTCTGCTACCACAAAATCATCTTTTCCGTCGCCATAGAAGTAGGCTGGAATTTGTTGTCCCCATAGTAATTGTCTAGAAATATTCCAATCGCGAATATTCTCCATCCAATGTCTGTAGGTGTTCTCAAATTTCTTAGGAAACAACTTGATTTCAGCATTTTCTCCTAAAACGGCATCGATAGCAGGTTTTACCAGATCTTCCATTTTTAAGAACCATTGGTCGCTTAATCTTGGTTCGATTACAGCTTTGGTACGTTCGGAGGTTCCTACTTTATTTATATGTGTTTCGGTTTTAACTAAAAAGCCTTTTTCTTCTAATTCTTTTGAAATTTCTTTTCTAACAACAAAACGATCTTTTCCTTCGTAATGCATTCCGAAGCTATTTAAAGTGGCATCGTCGTTAAAAATATCAATAACTTCTAATTTGTGTTTATCGCCAAGATTCTTATCATTTTCATCGTGAGCAGGCGTTACTTTTAAACATCCTGTTCCAAATTCCACATCCACATATTCGTCTTCAATAATTGGAATGACGCGATTACATAATGGCACAATGGCTTTTTTCCCTTTTAAATGAGAAAAACGCTCGTCGGTAGGATTAATACAAATAGCGGTATCTCCCAAAATAGTTTCGGGACGTGTAGTTGCAATAGTCACTTTTTCGTCGCTTCCTTCAATAGCATATTCCAGATAGTATAAGAGTCCTTGACGTTCTTCATGAATTACCTCTTCGTCTGAAAGTGTGGTTTTTGCTTCTGGATCCCAGTTGACCATTCTGTAGCCTCGATAAATTAGACCTTTGTTGTGCAAATCGACAAAGACTTTAATTACAGCTTCAGACATATCGTCATCCATTGTAAATTTAGTTCTGTCCCAGTCACAAGAGCAACCTAATTTTTTAAGTTGTTCTAGGATTACGCCACCATATTCGTGCGTCCAATCCCAGGCATGGGCCAAAAACTCTTCGCGTGTTAAACTATTTTTGTCTATTCCTTGTTCTTTTAGTTTGGCAACCACCTTTGCTTCTGTTGCTATAGACGCATGATCTGTTCCTGGAACCCAACACGCATTTTTACCTAACAAACGTGCGCGACGTATTAAAACATCCTGAATGGTATTATTTAACATGTGCCCCATATGCAAGACTCCTGTTACATTTGGTGGAGGTATTACAATGGTATATGGCTCTCTTTCGTCTGGTGTAGAATGAAAATAATTATGTTTCATCCAGTAGTTGTACCATTTACTTTCTACTTGACTGGCATCATATTTTGATGGAATTTGCATACTTTGGAATAGTTTTTGAAATATAACATGCAAAAGTACTTATATTTATTTTTTTATAAAATTATCTGGATGTATAATGTCCCTTTATATAAGTTTAACATTATTATAACTGTGTCATACGTCTAAAAATTTTGTAAAATACTTAAAAAGTAAGTAAGTTTACCAACTTATAAATAATAAAATTATGAAACATTTATTTACAGTATTGTTCATCAGTTTGTTGAGTTTCTCTGTTTCTGCTCAAGAAAAAGCAGCAAAAATTGAGTTTAAAACAGATGTTATTGACTACGGAACAATAGACAAAGGAGCTGATGGTGTTCGTGTATTTGAGTTTACAAATACCGGAAATGCCCCTTTAATTATTTCTAAAGTTAATTCCAGTTGTGGATGTACGGTTCCAAAAAAACCGGAAGGACCAATTTTACCTGGTGAAACTGGTGAAATTCAAGTAAAATACGACACAAACCGTGTTATGCCAATTAGAAAGACTATAACTGTAATTTCTAATGCAGATACACCAACTGTAGCTTTAAAAATTAAAGGAGAAGTTATTGATCCAAGCAAAACAAGTGTTCTTGAAAAAAAGAGTGAAAGTGTTATGCAACAATAATTGCTAATTAAAATTTACAAAAAAGCCATGATTTTTAAAAATCATGGCTTTTTTTATGGCTTAAAAACATCTTTTAAATAAAATACAAAGACCAACACCACACCTTCTCTTTCTATTTCAAGTTTAATGCGTTGACCATCTTTATCGTAAAACATGTGCATAACCTCTTGAAGGGTATATCTATCTGTAGATTTATTATTTATAGACAACAGCACATCCCCAATCATTAATCCGGCTTGATGTGCTGGAGAATCTTTACGAAGTTCCACAATAGAATATGCAGGTTTTAAAGTAAGTTTATACTTGGTACTTAAAACAACAGATGTTTTAGAAGCATTGTTTTCACTTCCCAGAAAACTACCTTCAGATAAATAATTATAATCTTTTTGTCTAATTAGCCTTACAGCATTTTGTTCTAATTCTATCCCACTTTTATTATAACTAAAGGGATCTTGAAAGTGCCTATTCTTATCAAATGTCATAGTTTTATTTGGGTAATCTACAATCAGGTTAAAACGCTTTAAGACATTTCCAGCAATACTCCCATTTCTATCTTTATGTTGTTTTACATAAACTAAAGATTCAGGATCTGGAAAAGACACATTCACATGGTTTAGGTTGAAATGATTAATTGAAAACCCATCTATCTTAGACCGTTTTCCATAAACACTTCCTGTTAATCCATGCCCTAAAAAATCATCAAAAAACACCTTTCCTGCCTCAATCCCTAAACTATCATCTTCAAAAAGCCATAACGCATCGCTTCCTCCAGAATCTATCAATAGCTTAACAGGAATCTGTTTTTCTTTTATCTTAACTTTTGCATAAACGTAAGGCTTGTTTTTATAAAACTCCATATTCAATGTTTCACAGGAACGACAGGCTTTGTAGTTATAAACATCGGGATTTGTTAGTCTAATATATTTAGAGGTATAATTTATTTCAACTACAAAATCTTTAAATAAATCATAACCAATTATTCCGTGTAATGGAATACCTAATCTTGGTGCAAAATTGAGATTGGGATTATACACTGCAAATAACTCTTGATTGATATTAATGGCGTCGCCTACTTTTAAAATATTACCTTTAGATTTTAAAGCTTTAATGGCTTCCCCTTCACCTAAACCTCTTAAAAAAAAAGTTTCGGTATTCTTAATTTGAAGAGTATCTGTAATGTTTAAGAAGTTAAAAATAATAGATTTATTAACCCCTGTATCTAACAAAAAAGACAATTCAATGCCATTAATTTCAACTGGAATGATAATAAGATTATTAATAAGCTTAAAGCGAATCTTATCAGATTCCTTTTTATTTTGAATAACAAACTTGCCTTGAGAAAAACCTAGATTAATAAAAGAAATAGCTAATAAGATAATCCAGATATTTTTTTTCATAAGCTACAGAAAAGTGTTTAAACTTAAATTTACGAAACTTTTGACATGAATTTTCATTTAGTACGTTAATTTAAAAAAACTTTAAGATAAATTTCGGAACTTTGTTTTCTTAATTTAACTGTATCATGCCAAGTATATCAAAAAAAGGGCAGCACATGCCACAATCGCCTATTAGAAAGCTAGTTCCTTATGCTGAAATGGCATATAAACAAGGAAAAACGGTCTATCATTTAAATATTGGACAACCAGACATTAAAACTCCTGAAATAGCTTTAGATGCTGTTAAGGTACATTCATTGGAAATTTTAGCATACACAAGATCTGAAGGCTCTGACGAATACAGAACTAAAATTGCTAATTATTATAGCAAACATGATATCCACCTGACTAAAAGTGATATTATTGTAACTACTGGTGGAAGCGAAGCCTTAATGTTTGCTTTTGGAAGTGTTATGGATACTGACGATGAGGTAATAATTCCAGAACCATTCTACGCCAATTACAATGGATTTTCCACAGCTTCTGGTGTAAATATTGTGCCTGTAATCTCTAAAATTGAAGATAATTTTGCTTTACCTCCAATTGAAGAATTTGAAAAATTAATTACTCCGAAAACTAAGGCTATTTTAATTTGTAATCCTGGAAACCCTACGGGTTACTTATATTCCAAAGAAGAGATTAAGAAATTAGCTCATATTGTTAAAAAACATAATCTCTTTTTAATTTCAGATGAAGTTTATAGAGAATTTGCTTACGATGGCGTACAACACTATTCCATCATGCAAGAAGAAGATATTGCAGAACATGCTATTATGATTGATTCTGTATCTAAACGCTATAGTATGTGTGGTGCTAGAATTGGTTGTATTGTTTCTAAAAACAAAGACGTTATTTCTACAGCTTTAAAATTTGCTCAAGCAAGATTAAGCCCTCCAACATTGGCACAAATTGCAAGTGAAGCTGCTTTACAAACACCTCAAAGTTATTTTGATGATGTTATTGAAGAATATGTTGCACGTAGAAACACTTTAATTTCTGAATTAGAGAAAATTGAAGGTGTAAAAGTAGCAAAACCAAAAGGAGCTTTTTATTGTATTGTCGAACTTCCTGTTAAAAACTCTGATGCTTTTGCTCAATGGCTTTTAGAAAGTTTCGACGTAGATGGAGAAACAATTATGGTTGCTCCTGCAGCTGGTTTTTATTCTACTCCTGGAGTTGGATTAAACCAAATTAGAATTGCTTATGTTTTAAACCAAGGGAGTCTTATTAAAGCTGTTAGCATTTTAAAAGAAGCCCTGAAAGTATATAAAGATTAGTGCAAATTAAACACAACATATCTTTAAAACCATACAACACCTTTGGCATAGATGCTTTAGCTAGACATTTTGTAACCATTCAAAGTGTTGAAGAACTGAAACAAGCTCTTACTTTAAAGAACCATCCTGAAATTTTTATTTTAGGTGGTGGCAGTAATATGCTACTAACAAAAAATATTGATGCCCTTGTATTACATTTAAACATCAAGGGCATTTCTATTATTTCTGAAGATGACCAATTTGTAATTGTTCAAGCTCATGCTGGTGAAAACTGGCATGAATTTGTACTTTGGTGTTTGGAGAATGATTTTGGAGGGTTAGAAAATTTATCATTAATCCCAGGGAATGTGGGTTCTGCTCCCATACAAAATATTGGAGCTTACGGGATTGAATTAAAAGATGCTTTTGTGTCTTGCGAAGTGCTAGATATTAAAACAAAAACCTTAAAAACTTACACCAAAGAGGACTGTAAGTTCGATTATAGAAACTCCATTTTTAAGCAAGAAGAAAAAGGAAAAAGCATTATTTGTAACGTAACTTTTAAACTTTCTAAAAAAAATCATAAGCTTCATACTTCTTATGGTTCTATTTCCAATCAACTAGCTGAAATGAAGATTGTTCATCCCACCATTCAGGACGTATCGAAAGCTGTTATAAAAATTAGACAAAGTAAACTTCCAGATCCAAAAAAAATTGGTAATAGCGGTAGTTTTTTTAAAAACCCCGTTATTTCAACAAACGCGTATTCAAAATTAAAAGAAAACTTTCCAGACATTCCAGGATATACAGTATCAGACACCGAAATAAAAGTTCCAGCTGGTTGGTTAATTGAAAAAACAGGCTTTAAGGGAAAACAATTTGGGGATTATGGCGTTCATAAAGAACAAGCTTTGGTTTTGGTTAACTATGGAACCGCTAATGGCAATGATATTTTAGAGTTGGCTAGACTAATTCAAAAAACAGTCAATCAACTTTTTAACATAGCCATCCAAGCAGAGGTAAATATTATCTAAATAAGCATATAAGTATCACTTTCAAACAGATGTCAATTCAATTTCAATTAAAACAAAAAGCTAAGTTAAGTTCAAATTAAAAAGAAATCTCTAACTTTGAACTTATTTACATCATTATAACCCATAATTAACTAAGCTTGAGCACACCCATTGAGACGGAAATTGTTAGCTTACTCCAAAAAGGAGATAAAAAAGCCATTACCCTGTTATACGAAAATTATGCAGACGCTCTGTATGGTGTCATTTTAAAAGTATTGAACGACGAGGACTTAGCCCAAGATGCGCTTCAAGAAACCTTTATTAAGATTTGGAAAAATGCCAAATCTTATAATGTAAAAAAAGCTAAACTTTTTACCTGGTTATATAGAATTGCTTATAATACTGCCATTGATAAAGTTCGATCTCAAACAAATAAAACTAATAAGGAAGTCCAAATTGAAGCTTCAAACGTATATAAGTTAACATCGGAGAGTTTAAATCAAGATGTTATGGATATTAAAACCCATCTTAAATCTATAGATGAAAAATATCAAATTGTTATTAATGCACTCTTTTTTGAGGGTATGACACAACAAGAAGCAAGTGACGAATTAGATATTCCACTTGGAACCATTAAATCGAGATTAAAAATTGGATTACGTGAATTGAAAAAAATTTACAATCCGGAATAAAACGAGTCATGAATGATAAAATAATTACATTTTTAAATTCTGACCTATTAGAAAAATATCTTTTAGGTGAAACTACTTCTGCTGAAACAGAAAAAGTTGAAATATACCTTTCACAATACCCAGAAGTTCAGAATGCATACAACACATTACAAACTAATTTAGAAATAGCTTCTAAAAGTCATGCTGTTGAAGCTCCAAAACACATTTTAAATACTATTTTAAATGAGTTAGATAGTGCTCCTGTTATAAATATAAAGTCAACAAAAAAATATAAAAAGTGGTACCATTTAAGTATTGCTGCTAGTTTTGCCGCTTTAATTTTTGCAGGAAGTTCGTTTGTGTTTTTTACACAAAACCAAAATTTAAAAACTGAAAATCAGAAAATTGTTGATGAAATCTACGATTTAAGAAATGATATTAGCCTAAACAACAATAGACTGAATGATATCATGCAACAATTTAAACAACTTAATAATCCAGAAACTGAAAAGTACATTATTAAGGGCAACAATAGAGCTAAGAACCTTAAAACTGTTGCATACATAAACCCTAAAGATAAAACTTCCATGATAGATGTGGTTTCTTTACCACAACTACCAGAAGAACAATGTTATCAAATTTGGGCAGAAATGCAGGACAAAATGGTTAGTCTAGGAATTTTAAGCGAAACAGATAGAGAGCTTAAGCAAATTCCTTACACAGAAAACGCTCTAGGCTTAAGTATTACTATAGAGAATAAAGGTGGTAACCAAACTGGTTCTAAAGAAAACTCTGTAGCAGAAATAGCCCTTCAAAAACACAATTAAAAAGTTCACTCAACTTTTTAACCTAAAGCCTCACTTTAAAATAATAAAGTGAGGCTTTATTATTAACTATTGTCATTAAAAATCTGTAAATTTGCAGAGAATTTAAAGGCACCAAAAAAGGTTCCTTCTTACTTAAAAAATAAGAGAACTCATGAAATTATTATTTATTACTTTAATCTTATTGGGAATTTCCATTGCAGGAATAGCTATAAAACTTTGGGCAAAAAAAGACGGGAAATTTGCTGGCACATGTGCTAGTCAGAATCCTGCTCTTAATAAAGAAGGTGAATCTTGTGGTTTTTGTGGAAAAACACCAGAACAATATGCCGATTGTAACGAACCTTCACATTCTTAAAATTACATGATGCTACTTGATGTTTTACTCTACTTATTTGTAGCTGTAGTTAGTATTCAAGTTTTTTTCTATATTTTTTTCTTCGGAAAATTTGCTTTCTTAAAAGCAAAAAAAGAAACCCCTAAAAACATTCCCGTTTCTATTATTATTTGCGCTAAAAATGAAGCAGCAAATTTAAAAAAGTTTCTACCATCCATCATTAATCAAGACTATCCAAATTTTCAAATTGTTTTAATAAATGATGCTTCTTATGATGACACTTTTGAGGTTATGGAAAGTTTTGCCAATCTTCACAACAATATAAAACTTGTTAATGTAGTAAATAACGAAGCTTTTTGGGCAAATAAAAAATACGCGTTAACTCTTGGTATTAAAGCAGCCAAACACAACCACTTACTGTTTACAGATGCAGACTGCAAACCTGTTTCAAAACATTGGATTACAGAAATGAGCTCTTGTTTTTTAGATGAAAAATCTATTGTTCTTGGATATGGAGGCTATTCTAAAATTAAAAAATCATTTCTTAATAAATTAATTCGTTTTGAAACACTTTTAACAGCTATTCAATACTTTTCTTTTGCAAAAATTGGTTTGCCATATATGGGAGTTGGACGAAACTTAGCCTATAAAAAGGAAGAGTTTTTTAATGCAAACGGTTTTATGAATCACATGTATATTCGTTCTGGAGACGACGATTTATTTATCAACCAAATTGCAACAAAACAAAATACAGAAATCTGTTTTTCAGAAGAAAGCTTTACAGAATCAACTCCTAAAACCACATACAAAGACTGGAAAACACAAAAAAGAAGACATATAACAACGGCTACTCATTACAAAGCAAAACACAAATATTTACTGGCTTTGTTTTATATCTCTCATATATTGTTTTGGAATCTGGCAATTGCTTTATTTATACCTTTATTTAAATGGGAATTTGTGCTTGCTCTTTTTCTAATAAGACAGGTTGCCCAGTTTATTGTTTATAATAAAGCTTCGGAAAAACTAAAGGAAAAAGATTTATTAATTTACATCCCCGTTTTAGAACTTTTTTTAATAGCTTTCCAGTTAAGTATCTTTATAAACAATCTGATCTCTAAACCTAAACATTGGAAATAAAAGAAGCTATACAAAAAGCCAAACAAAACGACCAAAAAGCATTTAACTTCTTATTGGACACTTATTGGGATTATGTATATGGATTTCAACTTAAACGGATTGAAAATGAAAATGACGCTGAAGACATTACCATTCAAACATTTTCTAAAGCATTCGATAAAATAGAATCATTCGACGAAAAATACGCCTTTAATACTTGGCTAGTTGCTATTTCAAAAAACATTCATATAGATTTAGTTCGAAAAGAAAAGAGACAACCTTCAAATACAATATCTAATGACAATGAAGATTCTTTTTATGACATTCTAGACGAATCACCTTCAGCTGAAGACAAATTAATCACAGAACAAAATTTAGCCAAATTATTACGTGATATTAAAAAACTGAAACCTCATTATCAGGAAATAATAAATTTAAGATTCTTTCAAGAACTAAGCTATAAAGATATTTCTAAAGAATTAAACGAACCTATAAATAACATCAAGGTTAAGCTGTTACGAGCAAAAAAACTACTTGCTGAAATTATTAAAAACAAATAGGTCTAAATTTTCAAATTAATCCACCATTTACTTCTTCCATTTTTAACATCCTTAATAATTAGTTACACCTTACTTTTGTATATTTGTGCTACAAAACAAATTGTAAATGAACAACGAAACAGCTTCTAATATATTACCTGCAAGGGAAGCCAAACCAAAATGGTTACGTGTAAAACTACCTACTGGAAAAAAATATACTGAACTAAGAAGTCTTGTAGACAAGTATAAACTAAATACAATTTGTACTTCTGGAAGTTGCCCAAATATGGGAGAATGTTGGGGAGAAGGAACGGCAACCTTTATGATTCTGGGAAATATCTGCACACGTTCATGTGGATTTTGTGGGGTACAAACCGGAAGACCAGAAACCCTTGATTGGGATGAACCTGAAAAGGTGGCACGTTCTATCAAACTCATGAAAATTACACATGCAGTATTAACTAGTGTTGATAGAGACGATTTAAAAGATATGGGAAGTATTATGTGGGCAGAAACTGTAAAAGCAGTTCGCAGAATGAATCCTGAAACAACCTTAGAAACGTTAATTCCAGATTTTCAAGGTATCGAACAACATATAGATAGAATTATTGACGTAGCCCCTGAAGTTGTATCACATAACATAGAAACTGTACGAAGACTAACCCGTGAAGTTAGAATTCAAGCCAAATACGACCGAAGTCTAGGAGTTCTAAAATACTTAAAAGATCAAGGGCAACGAAGAACAAAATCTGGTATTATGCTTGGTCTTGGAGAAACTCGCGAAGAAGTAATCGCTACACTTCATGATCTTAGAGAAAATGATGTTGATGTGGTTACCATTGGACAATATCTACAACCAAGTAAAAAGCATCTACCTGTAAAACAGTTTATTTTACCTGACCAATTTGATGAATACAAACATATTGGATTAGATTTAGGCTTCAGACATGTTGAAAGTAGTGCTTTAGTCCGTTCTTCCTATAAAGCACAAAAACACATTAATTAATGATACATGTTGCAATAAACGGTTTTGGACGCATTGGCAGACGCGTATTTAGATTATTACAAGGCAACAAAAACATTCAAGTTGTTGCTGTAAACGATTTAGCAGATACCAGAACACTTAGTCATTTATTAAAATACGACAGTATTCATGGCATATTTAATGAAACTATTTCTTTTGATGATGAACATGTAATAGTAAATGATATAAAAATACCTTTTTCTAAAGCAAATCATCCAAAAGATATTGATTGGAAACCTTTTAAAGTAGACTTTGTAATAGAAGCTACTGGAAAATTTAAAACTAAGGAAGCTCTAGAAAATCACATTATAAATGGCGCAAAAAAAGTTATTTTAAGTGTTCCACCACTAGAAGACGATATTAAAACTCTAGTTTTAGGAGTAAACGATAACATATTAACTGGAGATGAAACTATAGTGTCTAATGCCTCGTGCACAACAAATAATGCTGCGCCAATGATTGACATCATTAACAAACTCTGTGGGGTAAAACAGGCTTATATAACTACGGTTCACTCTTACACCTCCGATCAAAGCTTACACGACCAACCTCATAAAGATTTACGCCGTGCCAGAGCTGCAGGACAGTCTATAATACCAACAACCACAGGAGCTGCAAAAGCTCTAACAAAAATATTTCCAGAATTATCAGACGTTATTGGCGGCTGTGGTATTAGAGTTCCTGTAGCAAACGGTTCTCTAACAGATATTACTTTTAATGTGGAAAAAACGGTTAGTAGTGAAGACATTAATAACGCTTTTAAATTTGCATCTAAAAATGATTATAAAGGTATTTTAGAATATACCGAAGACCCTATTGTTTCTATTGATATTGTTGGCAATACACACTCTTGTGTTTTCGATTCTCAAATGACTTCAGTTATAGGAAATATGGTAAAAATTATTGGTTGGTATGATAATGAAACAGGTTATTCTAGCAGAATCATTGAATTAATTTGCAATTTGTCGATAAAAAAGCAACTTTAATCGAATAAATATTTATATTTGTTTTTACTAGTTAACTAAAAAATGTCCCGATTCAGCAATTACATATGTGCTATTATACTGTTGTTGAGCTTTAGTGTTTCATCTCAAACATCTATAGATGAAGACCCTGAAACTATACAAAACACCATTGATTTCCGTATTAATCAAGCACAAAAAGATATTGAAAAAAACTCCTATTTCGAAGCTAAAGAAAAATATGAAGAGGCTTTAGAGTTGGCTATTAAAATAGACAACCAAAAAAGTATAGGAATTATCTACTCAAAAATTGGAAAGCTTCAATATATTATTGAAGAACAAGATGAAGCTATTAAATTTCTTATAAAAGCAAACGAAGTTCAGCGTTTTGCAAAAGACGATATAAATCTAGCTGAAACCTATAAAACTCTTGGAAATGTTTATACCAGCAAGAAACAATACCAACAAGCTTTAGATTATTATAAATCTGCAAAAACACTTTTTGAACAAGAAGATTTAGATAATTTTGTTGCAGAAGTTCTACTAAATGAAGGTGTTACATACATTAGACTAAAAGACTATAAAAATGCTAAAACTCATTTACTTAAGTCTATTTCGGTAGCAAAAAGATACAATTTAGAAAAAATACTAAGCAGTGCTAAAATGAATTTAGGAACTGCACTATTTAATTTAGGCGAAACAGAAGATGCTATTGACCAAGCAAATGAAGGACTTAAAATTGCAAAAACATATAGTTTCAATAACATTTTAAACGACGGCTATTTAATACTAAGCAATCTTTATCAAGACACAGGAAATTACAAATTAGCCAACGAGTATTTAAAGAATCATATTAAATTAAATGACTCTTTATTGTCGATTAAAAGAAGTAGTCTTTCTCAAGAGAAGAGAATGCAATTACTAATAGAAACCCAAACTGAATATCAGAAAAAGCAATTGGCCGACTTAGAAGAACAAAAAGCAGCTAATAATTTAAACAAGCTAACAACTATTTTAAGTATTGCGTTAATTACCATTCTTTCTTTATTAACCTTATCACTTTACAAAAACAACAACATTCGTTTAAAGACGAATAACATGCTGCACAAAAAAAATGCTGAGTTAATTGTTGCTAAAGAAAAAGCTGAGCTTGCATCTAAAACCAAAGCAAATTTCTTATCAACCGTAACTCATGAGTTAAGAACACCCCTTTATGCTGTTACTGGTTTAACAAACATGCTTTTAGAAGAAGATCCAAAGCCAAACCAAATTCAGCATCTTCAATCTCTTAAATTTTCTGGAGATTACCTATTAACCTTTATTAACGATATCCTTCAAATTAATAAAATTGAAGCTAATAAAGCAGATATCGAACCAGAAGCATTCAACTTAAAAAAGAAAATGACCAATATTATTGCAGCTTTAAACAACTCTGCTTCAGACAATAATATTCAAATTCATTTAGAGTATGACCCTAACCTTCCAGAGAATTACGTAGCAGATCAAATTAAAATTTCTCAAATCTTAATTAATCTAATTGGAAATGCCATTAAATTTACAAAAGATGGAGACATTTGGGTTAGAGCATTTAAAGAACGTGTGACAGACGACTTATACAGTGTGAGATTTGAAATTGAAGACAACGGTATTGGAATTAGCGAAGAAAAACAAAACCAACTTTTTGAAAGCTTCTCTCAAGGATCTATTCAAATTAACAGAATATATGGCGGAACAGGGTTAGGACTTTCTATTGTAAAAGGATTAATTCAAATTTTAAAAGGAACTATTTCTCTAAAAAGTGAACTTGGAAAAGGCTCTAAATTCACCTTTGAAATCCCTTTAAAATATGCTGAAAAAGTTGAAACTCGCGAAGAAGTCCACTACTTTAAAGATATCAACGAAATAGACTTAAAAGACATTAGTATTTTAGTTGTTGAGGATAATAAAATTAATCAGATGATTACAAAGAAAATCCTTAACAAAATGAAACTAAGCTGTGATGTTATTGATAATGGGGAAGATGCCGTAAACATGGTAAGAGACAAAAAATACCATGTTATTTTAATGGATATCCACATGCCAGGAATTAGTGGTCTAGAAGCAACAAGGCTTATTAGAACCTTTAATAAAGACATCACTATTTTTGCACTTACAGCAGTAACACTTGAAGATAAAATGCATGAGTTTGATGAAGCAGGATTTAACGATATTATCTCTAAACCATTCAAACAAGAAGATTTCGAAAAGAAACTTTACGAAGCGTTAATCCAACAAGATTCCGGAACAGTTTAAGAACTAACAAAATTTAAGATTTCCTTATTAAATACGCCTGGATTATCTACAGAAATCTCTATAGGCAGATAAAATAATTTACCTTGTAATTTGGGTTCATCCTTTAATCTCATAAAGTCTTTTTCGGTTGTAAGTATATTATCCAATTGGGATAAATCTGAAATTTCCTTAGCAGAAAAATTATGATGATCTTTAAAGTTTAAATGATTAAATTCTAAATTATTCGACTTTAAATATTGAAGCAATGGATCTGGATTCGCAATTCCAGTAACCAATGTAAAGCCTTTTAATTGAGTAAAATCTAAACGTTTTGTTTGGGAGAGAATATTTTTAGAATAAGAAATTGAACTAAAAAAAACCGACTGACCAACTTCAGAATTTAACTTAACTCTAATCTCTTTTTTTTCTTTATCAGATATATTAATTGGGCACTTGGTTACCACAATTATATGAGCTCGCTTAGCACCTTTCTTAGGCTCTCTAAGGTTGCCAGTTGGCAAAACAATATCGTTACAATACAGATCCCCGTATGCCGTCAACAGGATATTAAACCCAGCATGTACTTTTCTATGCTGGAAAGCATCATCCAACAATATAACATCTGGCTTATTATTCAAGGCACGCAAGTTTTCAATCCCATTTTGTCTATTTGCGTCTACAGCAACGAGAATCTCATCCCCGAATTTATTATAAAATTGAAAAGGTTCGTCTCCTAGGGTTTTTGCTGAATCTGCAGTACTCGCCAATTTAAAACCTTCACTTTCACGTTTATATCCTCTACTCAAAGTGGCCAGTTTATAATCAGATTTTAATAAGCGAACCAAATATTCAATCATTGGTGTTTTTCCAGTACCACCAACACTTAAATTACCAACACAAATAACCGGAAATGCATAAAATTTGCTTTTCTTCCAACCTAGGTCGTATAATTTATTTCTGGTCCAAGTCACTAAATAATAGATTGGAACAATAGGAAATAAGATGTAGCGTAAGAATTTCATTAAAGCGAAATTAAAAATTTTATCTTTGTTTGAAACTTAATAACATAAAATTATGATAGTTCAAGATGTCATAAATCATATTGAAGCTCTTTCACCTTTAGCTTATGCTGAAGACTTTGACAATGTTGGTCTGCTTGTTGGCAATAAAAATAGCAAATTAACTGGTGTTTTGGTAACCCTAGACACATTGGAAACTGTGGTTGATGAGGCCATTGATACAAACTGTAACCTAATTGTTAGTTTTCATCCCATTATTTTTAAAGGCCTGAAAAAATTAAATGGAAAAAACTATGTGGAACGCGTAGTAATGAAAGCCATAAAAAATGACATTGCTATTTATGCCATGCATACAGCCTTAGACAATTCCATTTTAGGTGTAAATAATATGATTTGTGAAAAATTAGGTCTAATAAATCGAAACATATTAATACCACAAGCTCAAACCATAAAAAAACTCATCACATTTGTTCCAAAGAATGAAGCAGAAACTCTTAGGAATGCCTTATTTAATGCTGGAGCTGGAAGTATAGGGAATTACAACCATTGTAGTTTTAATACAGAAGGAATTGGTACATACAGAGGAAACGAAAACTCCAATCCAACTATAGGTATAAAGGGGGAAACACATCAGGAAGCTGAAACCCAAATTTCTGTAACCTTCCAAAGACATTTAGAATCTAAAATTTTAAAAGCACTTTTTAAAACCCATTCTTATGAAGAAGTAGCTTATGAGATAATAACGCTTGAAAATAAAAATCAAGATATTGGTATGGGAATGATTGGAGAGCTAGAAAACGCTATGTCTGAAACAGATTTCTTAAAACTTCTAAAAAGCACTATGAAAACTGGACAAATCAGACATTCTAAATTACTTCAAAAAAACATAAAAAAGGTAGCTGTATTAGGAGGCTCAGGAAGTTTTGCAATTGGAGCAGCAAAAGCAGCTCAAGCAGACATTTTTGTGACAGCAGATTTAAAGTATCACGACTTTTTTTCAGCTGAAAATCAGCTTATTTTGGCAGATATTGGTCATTTTGAAAGTGAACAATTCACAAAAAACCTTTTAGTTGCATATCTTACAGAAAAAATTACTAATTTTGCAATCGTTTTATCAAAGACAAACACTAATCCTGTTAAGTATTTTTAAACTATGGCAAAAAAGAAAGAAGCAACTGTAGAAGAGCGTTTAAGAGATTTATACGACTTACAACTTATCGATTCTCGTATCGATGAAATTAGAAATGTTCGTGGAGAACTTCCTTTAGAAGTTCGTGATTTAGAAGATGAAGTTGCTGGACTAAACACCAGATTAGAAAAACTTGAATCTAGTTTAGAGTCTATAAACAATCAAATTAGCGATAAAAAGAATCTAATTGAAGAATCTAAATCGTTAATTAAAAAATACAGCGAGCAACAAAAAAATGTTAGAAATAACAGAGAATACAACTCTATTACTAAAGAGATTGAATTCCAAGATTTAGAAATTCAACTTGCTGATAAGCACATTAAAGAATTTAAAGTTCAAATCGAGCAGAAAAAAGTAGTTATAGCTGAAACTAAAGACCGTTTAAAAGGTCGTCAATCGCACTTAAAGCACAAAAAAAGTGAGTTGGATGCTATTTTAGCTGAAACTGAAAAAGAAGAAGCTGCTTTAATTAAAAAATCTGACGAATATAAAACAACTATTGAAGAGCGTTTAGTAAAAGCTTACACTAGAATTAGAACTAATGTAAAAAACGGACTTGCTGTTGTTCCCATTGAAAGAGGTGCATCTGGTGGTTCTTTCTTTACTATCCCACCACAAGTGCAAATGGAAATTGCTTCTCGTAAAAAAATTATTACTGATGAGCATAGTGGACGTATTCTTGTAGATGCAGCTTTAGCTGAAGAAGAAAAAGAAAAAATGGAAAAAATGTTTTCTAAACTATAATCCATTTAAATATTATATTTAAAGCCTTCATAAACATGAAGGCTTTTTTTTTATTTAAAAATTATTAATAATTTCTCTTAAGGTTTTCAGGTTTTTTACGACCAACTTGAAAAAAGAAATATGCCAAACCTAAAAAATTTATTATCTACTTGTATTATCGTGTTGTTTTTTAGCTGTAATAATATGGCACAAGAAAACCAAGAGCAACAGGCTGTTATTAACGCAAAACCTATTGAAGTTCCAATACAAAACGGACTAGCTAAAGCTTACTTTGCCAGTGGTTGCTTTTGGTGTGTGGAAGCTATTTACGAAAGTGTAAATGGTGTTGAAGAAGTGATTTCTGGTTATGCTGGAGGACATACAAAAAACCCAACATACGCATCAAGCAATACGGGACGTACAGGACATGCCGAAGCTGTTGAAGTGATTTACAATCCCGAAAAAGTGAGTTTTTCTACTTTGGTGGATGTATATTTTGGGTCTCAAAATCCAACCCAGGTAAATGGTCAAGGCCCAGATAAAGGGTCTCAATATCGTTCTATTATCTTTTATCAAAACAAGGAGCAACAAAAAATTATAAATACTAAAAAAGAAGCTTTATCTAAAAAATTAGATGCCACAATAGCTGCTGAAGTATATCCTTTTACGAAATTTTGGATGGCAGAAGATTATCATCAAAACTATGAGAAACTGAACCCAGGAAACTCATATGTTCAGAATGTGTCCATTCCAAGATTAAACAAGTTTAAAGCTAAGTTTCCTGAATTATTAAAAGAAAATAAATAAGGTTTCAAAACCTAAAAGGTTTATTTTTTAGTCGCTTTAATCTCAAAAATCAAAGGATAGAGTTTATCTTTTGTTACAAACATTCCTGATTCATTTTCAATTAAATTTGGCAAGACGTTATATGGACTTTCATCATATTCATTTAGGTAGTCAATATGCAAACCGGCTTCTGTTAAGGCATTAATAACCTCGCTCAAGCCATGATTCCATCCATATTCTTTGCTAATCATTTTAGATTCTGTATTGGCGTAAGTCCCTTCGTATTCTTCATAAATTACCTCATCCTGCATATAACCATATTTCATAGTAGGTTTTTCCTCTAAATAATCGAACATCCACACAATTGGATGAAATTCAACCATATAAAATGCACCACCTTTTTTCAATCTTTCAGCAATCATTTTTCCCCAAGGTTTTAAATCTGGCAACCATCCAATCACACCATAGCTGGTAAAGACGATATCGAATGTCTCTTTAATATGCTTAGAGGTATCTAATACATTACAGCACACAAATTGCGCATCAAGTTTGAGTTCTTCATTTAATTGTTTTGCGAGAGCAATACCTTCATCGCTTAAATCAACTCCAACACAAGTAGCTCCTAACCTACTCCAACTTAACGTATCTTGCCCAAAGTGGCATTGTAAATGCAAAAGCGATTTCCCAGAAATATCTCCCAAAGCTTTTAATTCATAAGGCATTAATGATGTTTTTCCTTCCTTAAAAGCTTCGAGTTGATACATATCGCTTTTAGAGTGAATCTTCACTTTTTCATTCCAAGTAGTTTTGTTGGTATTAAAATAAGGTTCGTATTTACTCATTATTGGGAATTTTAAAAAACGAAGGTATTATATATTTATTAATATATTAGTGCCTTATCTATATCAATCCAAAAAACTTAAATACATGAAAAAACTACTGCTCCTGGTTAATCTACTATTTATTGTTACTATTTCATTTTCACAAAGTTTTTATAAAGTTGGTGATAAACTTATGACTAAAGAAAAATTTTATTCAGATTTAGAAATTATAAAGCAAGAAAACGCTCCTAAATACACGAATTTTGTAATTATAGAAGAAATTACAAGAAACGATTCCATTATAAAGAATATTCAAATTGGCATTTATAAAAATGAAACAAGAGCTTCAAAAGATTATTTTTTATTATTAAACAAACCTTTTCCTGATTTTAAATTTCAAGACTTGAATAACAACTGGTATGCTAAATCTCGGTTTTTAGGGAAGCAAACAGTTGTCTTCTTTATTCATCCAAAATTTCTTCCAACTAATAAAACAATAAAACTACTTAATGCTTTAAATAAAAACGACAAGTATCATGTGGTTGCTTTTCTAACTGATGATTCTGTCAAAAAATCAAGTTACAATAAAATAGAATTTCCAATTTTAAAAGACAGTCATATTTGGTTGAAACTAAATTTCTTTGGTCACCAAACACCTCAATATATGCTTTTGGATGAAAATGGTAATTTGTCTTATTTTTTTCCTAAATTCCCAAATACTAAAGACACAACTACACCTATTAAAGAAGAAACAAGAGAGATTTTCAACTTATTAGCTCATTAAGATTATGAAAAACCTAAACTTAATTATTATCATCTTTTTACTTTTTTCAGCTTGTAAATCCGATAAAAAAGAAACTATTTCAAAAAAAGAAATAACGCTTTCACCTGTCGAGAAAATAGCTCATGCTTATGGCATAGACCATTGGAATAAAGTAAAAGAGATTGCTTTTACCTTTAATGTAGATAGAGACAGCACACATTTTGAACGCTCTTGGATTTGGAATCCAAAGGCAAACCTAGTTACATTAATTTCGAATAACGACACTATACAATACAACAGGATTCAATTAGATAGTACCAATATAAATTCAGACAAAGCTTTTATAAATGACAAATATTGGCTGCTAGCTCCATTTAATTTGCTTTGGGACGAAGGAACAACCATTTCTAACCCAACGGAAGAAATGAGTCCAATAAGCAAGAAAATTCTCAACAAAATAACACTTACATATTCTAATGAAGGTGGATACACACCTGGAGACGCTTACGATTTTTATTACAACACCGATTATATCATTGAAGAATGGGTTTATAGAAAAGAAAATGCCAAAGTTCCAACCATGATAACGACATGGGAAAACAATAAAAATTTCAACGATATAACAATTTCTCTAAACCATAAAAAAGCAGACGATTACTGGGAGTTGTATTTTACAAATATTTCAATAAAATTAGAATAGAAACATCTAAAACTATCCATTATAACGTATATATAGTGTAAATATCCCGCTATAGGCGTCTATATATATTCAAAGCGCTTCATCTATAAAAGTTGAAGCGCTTTTTTTTGTTGCTTTTTAGCTCTAAAAACAATCAATTTCTTGGATATATTTAATTTAACTGTCATTATCTAATCCTTCATTTCTAAAATTATAATTCTTATTTTTGTTGGAAACCGAAAAACCACACACCTTGTCCAACTACAAATTAGGTCTTGAATATGCAAAAGAACAAGATCAAAACGACGAATTATCTCATTATAGAGAGCAATTTCATATTCCAAAAGATAAAGCCGGAAACAATTGGCTATACTTTACAGGAAATTCTTTAGGGTTACAACCAAAAAGCACTCAAAAATACATTCAACAAGAATTAAATGATTGGGCAAATTTTGGTGTAGAAGGACATTTTGAGGCTAAAAATCCTTGGATGCCATACCACGAATTCTTAACTGAATCTATGGCAAAAATTGTTGGTGCAAAACCCATAGAAGTGGTTACTATGAATACCCTAACAACCAATTTACATTTGTTAATGGTATCCTTTTATCAACCAACAAAAACAAAATACAAAATTGTTATTGAAAGTGATGCCTTCCCGTCAGACAGATATGCTGTACAAACACAATTGGACTTTCATGGTTTTGATACTAAAGAAGGATTGATAGAATGGAAACCCAGAAAAGGGGAAGAACTTCTAAACATGGAAGATTTAGAAACCATTCTAGAAGAACAAGGAGATGAAATTGCATTATTACTTATTGGAGGAGTTAATTATTACACGGGACAATATTTAGACATTAAGAAAATTGCCAAACTAGGCCATGCCAAAAATTGTATGGTTGGAATAGATTTAGCTCATGGAGCAGGTAATATCAACCCAGAACTTCATGCTTCAGGAGTGGATTTTGCAGCTTGGTGTACATACAAATATTTAAATTCCGGACCTGGAAGTCTAGGAGGTTTATTTGTGCACGAAAAACATGCGCATAATAAAAAACTAAAACGTTTTGCTGGGTGGTGGAGCCATAATAAATCTACTCGTTTTAATATGCGTCAACCTCTAGATGTTATTCCTGGAGCAGAAGGCTGGCAGCTTAGTAATCCTCCTATCTTATCCATGGCAGCTATTAAAGCGTCTTTAGATATGTTTAATGAAGTTGGAATGGATGCTCTTCGTAAAAAATCTGAAAAACTAACTGGGTATTTCGAGTTTCTATTAAACGAAATGAATAATGACAAGATAAAAATCATTACACCTTCTAATCCAAAAGAAAGAGGTTGTCAGCTTTCCATTCAAGTAAAAGATGCCGATAAAAACTTACATAAAAAACTAACAGATGCTCATATTATTACAGATTGGAGAGAGCCAGATGTGATACGTTGCGCACCTGTTCCTTTATACAACAGCTTTGAAGATGTGTTTAGAATGACAGAAACTCTTAAAACATTATTGTAAATTTTAAGCTTAAAATAAAAACAATGATTAAAAAAATCATCTTGATTCTAGTATCGCTTTTTTTATTTTGGCAGTCATTTAAATTATTATCTCTTATAAATCAAATAGAATTAAATACCTGGTGGTTTATTGGACTTATAGCTTTTTTAATTAATTTATTTATAACAGGTGTTTTTGCTTTTTTAGGCTTTGCCTTACCAACACAAAAATTAATCACACCCTCTTACTATAAAGTTACTAATTCCAAAAAATTAAAGAGAGTATATACTTTTTTGAAAGTAGATTATTTTAGAAATTTTTTATTAGCAACTTTTTGGCGTAACAAAAATCAGAGAAAAAAATATTTTGATGGAACCTTGGAAGGCATTTCTACATTAGATATTCAATCCAGAAAATCTGAGTTTGGACATTTAATTCCCTTTATAATTATAATAGTCGTCTGTATTTATTTTGTTATTTTAGGCTTAATTAAATTAGCTATTATCACGTTATTAATAAACATCTTAGGGAATTTATATCCAATTATTTTGCAAAGACACCACAGAATAAGAATACAAATATTAAGAAAAAGAATACATGCATAAACAACAGAACATACTAATTATAGGAGCCGGACTTTGCGGAAGTCTACTAGCTTTACGTTTAGGCCAAAGAGGGTACAACGTAACCCTAATGGAGATGCGTCCAGATTTACGTAAAGTAGATATTAGTGTTGGTCGCTCTATTAATCTAGCACTTTCAGATCGAGGTATAAAAGCTATGGAGTTAGTTGGGATTAAAGAGAAGGTAAAACCCTTATGCATTCCTATGAATGGACGAATGCTACACGATTTAGAAGGTAATACTACTTTAGCGCCTTATAGTGGTCGAGAACACGAATATATCAATTCAATTTCTCGTGGTTTATTAAATGGGTTGCTTTTAGATGAAGCTGAAAAACATGATAATGTGGTCATTCATTTTAATAGAAAGTGCGAATCGGTCGATTTCGAAAACACCACAGCTTTATTTATGGACACTGAAACAAGCAAGCAATTTGTAGAGGATGCCGATATTATTATCGCTACAGATGGTGCTGGTTCTGCTATGAGACAAAGTTATTATTTAGGAAAGAAATTCTTATTTAGCTTTTCGCAAGACTGGTTATCTCATGGCTACAAAGAACTCTGTTTTCTTCCTGCTGAAAATGATGGCTTTAAAACTTATAAAAATGCCCTGCATATATGGGGTCGAGAAGCCTTTATGCTAATTGCTTTACCTAATTTAGACGGTAGTTTTACAGTTACTTTATTTTTAAGTTTTGATGAAGGCGAATACAATTTCAATAACCTTACAACTAAAGAACGTGTTTTAGAATTTTTCAATAAATACTTTAAAGACGCTTTAGACTTGATGCCTAATCTGGTTGACGATTTTTTCGAAAACCCGACTTCCCCTCTCGGAACTGTAAAATGTTCTCCTTGGCATTATAAAGGAAATACACTTTTAATGGGAGATGCTGCCCATGCCATTGTACCTTTCTACGGACAAGGAATGAATGCTTCCTTTGAAGATGTTGTGGAATTTGATAAAGTTCTAGATGAAAATCACGAAGATTGGGAAACCATTTTCAAAGTTTATGAAAATTCTCGTAAAAAAGATACAGATGCTATTGCCGATCTAGCAATTGATAACTTTTACGAAATGAAAGGACATGTCAATCATGCTAATTTTAGAGAAAAACGCACTTTAGAAATGGCTTTTGAAAAGCAATTTCCAAACGAATACTCGTCAAAATATTCTTTAGTAACTTTTAATGAAAACATAAGCTATAGAGATGCTATGTTAATAGGTCGTGCACAAGACAAAGCCATTTTAAACATGTTAGCAGATGGACACATACCGACTGTTCACAATCTTACACAGGAAGAATTAAAAATGACATTAGAAAAAGTAAAAACAGCAACAAAAGACGTTTTAGAAGACGATAAAATTGCAGGATTAAAACAATAATTATGAGTGAGAAAATTGTAACCCCAAGAGGAGCCTACCCACATATAAAACAAGTAGGTGAATTTATCTTTGTTTCTGGAACTAGTTCTAGAAGAGCAGACAATACCATAGCTGGAGTTGATATAATTGACGACATGGGAACCAAGCGTCTTAATGCGGAAGTGCAAACTCGAGAGGTTTTAAAAAACATTGATTCCAATCTCAGAAAAGTTGGAGCAAGCTTAAAGGACGTTGTAGACGTTACCTCATTTTTAGTAAACATGAATGACTTTGCGGGTTACAATAAAGCTTATGCCGAGTTTTTTGATAAAGAATCAGGACCAACCAGAACAACAGTTGCAGTTCATCAATTACCACATCCAGATTTGGTGGTGGAAATTAAGGTCATGGCCTATAAGAAGCAGCAATAAAGTATAAAAACTAAAAGAATTCAATACGTTAATATTCTTTTATCTTATATCGGTTAATAACATGAACATACAAAACTACATAAACGGAAATTTCCATAATCCAATTCTTAACAATTGGATAGACAACTACAACCCGTCCAATGGTGAAGTTTATGGACAAATTCCAAATTCTTCAAAAGAAGATGTAGAAAACGCCTATATCGCTGCAAAATCAGCTTTTCCCGGTTGGTCTCAAACTACTTTAGAAGAACGAAGTAGAATTCTAATTAAAATTTCAGAATTATTAGAAACAAATCTGAAACGTTTTGCTGAAGCTGAAAGTAAAGACAATGGCAAACCGGTTAGTCTAGCAAAAGCAGTCGATATTCCACGAGCAGCAAGTAATTTTCGTTTTTTTGGAAATGCTATTACCCAATTCTCTAGCGAAAGTCACGAAAGTGTTGGACAAGATGCCATAAATTATACCTTACGCCAACCTATTGGAGTTGTTGGATGTATTTCACCATGGAATCTACCACTCTATCTTTTTACCTGGAAAATAGCACCAGCCATTGTAGCTGGAAATTGTGTCGTTGCCAAACCTAGTGAAGTAACACCAATGACAGCCTACTTATTAGGTGAAATTTGTAACGAAGCTGGTTTACCAAAAGGAGTTTTAAATATTGTTCATGGTCTTGGTGGCTCAACTGGTCAGGCCATTATTGAACATGAAGATATTAAAGCCATTTCCTTTACCGGAGGAACGACAACTGGAGCACATATTGCCAAAATAGCTGCTCCCATGTTTAAAAAACTATCGTTGGAATTAGGTGGTAAAAACCCAAATATCATTTTTGCAGATTGCGATTACGACGAGATGTTAGAAACAACGGTGCGTTCTTCATTTGCCAATCAAGGTCAGATTTGTTTATGTGGAAGTCGCATTTATGTAGAGGCATCTATCTATGAGACATTCAAAGCAGATTTTGTAAAAAGAATAAAAGCGCTCAAAGTAGGTCATCCATCGGAGGCATCATCAAATATTGGTGCATTGGTATCAAAACCTCATCTTGAAAAAGTGATGGAATATATTAAAATTGCAAAACAAGAAAACGGAAACATTCTTTGTGGCGGCAATACAGTAACTATAGAAGGATTTGAAAACGGGTACTATTTAGAACCAACAATAATAGAAGTTCCAAATGATGAATGCCGAGTAAACCAAGAAGAAATTTTTGGACCGGTAGTTACAATTATGTCCTTTACTCGCGAAGATGAAGTCCTTCAAATGGCTAACAAAGTAAAATACGGTTTATCGGCCACTTTATGGACCAACAATTTAAAACGCACTATGCGCATGAGCAACCAGTTACAAGCAGGAATTGTTTGGGTAAATACTTGGATGATGCGCGATTTACGAACCCCTTTTGGAGGCGTAAAAGCATCAGGTGTTGGTCGTGAAGGTGGTTTTGAAGCTCTGCGCTTTTTTACAGAAGCAAAAAATGTATGTATAAAATATTAAACTCCTGCTTTCGCAGGAAATACAAGATTCAGCTTAGCTAATCTTATAAATTGAAACGAAATATTAATCCTAGGTCATTTTGAACTAGTTTCAAAACCTCATAAAACAGACTCCTGCTTTTGCAGGAAATATTATGAATTTAAATTTAAATAACAAATACGCATTAGTCTGTGGTAGCACAGCAGGAATAGGAAAAGCAACAGCTATATCTTTAGCTTCTGAAGGAGTAAAAGTTACTTTAATAGCTAGAAACGAAGAAAAGTTAAAAGCGGTTTTAGCTGGTTTACCTCATCCTGAAAATCACGATTATATAGTAGCAGATTTTTCTAATCCCGTACAATTAAAAACAAAAGTAACTGAATATATTGCTAAAAATCACGGCTTCCATATTTTGGTAAACAATACGGGAGGCCCAAAAGGAGGACCCGTATTTTCTGCCGACTTAAGCGAGTTTGAAAATGCCTTTACACAGCATTTAAAATGCAATCATGTATTGGCTCAAGCCGTTGTTCCTTTTATGAAAGAAGCTGAATATGGTCGGATTATTAGTATTATTTCAACATCTGTAAAACAACCTCTAGATGGATTAGGAGTAAGTAATACCATTCGTGGTGCGGTTGCCAATTGGAGTAAAACCCTGGCCAACGAGCTTGGTTCTTTCGGGATTACGGTAAATAACGTCCTTCCGGGTGCAACTGGTACAGAGCGTTTATCAGAAATTATTAAGAATAAATCGGCTAAAGCAGGCAATTCGGAAGAAGAAGCTGCCAATGCCATGAAACAAGCCGTGCCAGCAAAACGATTCGCCAAACCAGAAGAATTAGCATATGCCGTTACCTTTTTAGCTAGCGAATGTGCGAGCTATATTAACGGAATTAACCTGCCTGTTGATGGTGGAAGAACAAAATCTTTGTAACTTTATATAATTATTAAATTAACAATATAAAATCATGAGCAAACTCGTATCTCCTTTAAATTTCAAAGCTTGGATTGAAGAAAACAGACATCTTTTAAAACCACCTGTTGGTAATAAAGTTGTTTGGAAAGATGGCGATTTTATAGTCATGGTTGTTGGAGGCCCAAATAGCAGAAAAGATTATCACTATAACGAAACCCCTGAATTCTTCTATCAAATAGAAGGAGATATGGTGTTAAAAGTCATAGACGAAGGCCAACCAAAAGACATTCATATTAAAGAGGGAGACATTTTTTTGTTACCACCTAAAGTGCCACATTCTCCACAAAGAGGCGCTAACACTGTTGGGTTGGTTATAGAGTACCCTAGAGAAAAAGGCGTTCAAGATGCATTGCTTTGGTTCTGTGAAAATTGCACAACCAAACTGTATGAAGAAGATTTTACGGTTGAAAACATTGAAACAGACATGCCGAAGATTTTCGATAAATATTATGGAGATAAAGACAAACGCAGTTGTCCAAATTGTGGCGAAGTAATGCAACCTCCTAAGAAAGTTCAATTAGAAGATTAGATTGTTATTCAAAACATTCCGACTAATGTTGGAGTTAAAGAATCTAAAAAGACAATTCGACTAGTAATACATGACAAAAAAACAAATTAAAAATGAGATGCTTCGACAGGCTCAGCATGACATATGAAAGAAAATCGTAAATTAAGAATAAACGGACATTCTCACCTCCTTCCTTATCCTGAGGAAATTCCTCAGTTTATGAAAGACAAAGGCATTTTTTGGGTTGATAAAGATAGAAAATTCATGCTTCAAAAGGATTGGAGCCGCCCTGTAACGGACTCTAGTTTCTTTTTAGATGATAAGCTTGCTTGGATGGAACGCTTTAAAATTGATCATGCTGTTGTTTTAAACTTATCTCAATTATATGGAAATGGCTTGCGTGTGGAAGAAATGAAACAGGCCTTACGATTTCAAAACGATTTTAATGCGAAAGTGCAACGTGAAAACCCTAGTAAATTTACTTGTGGTTTTGTAGTTCATCCTGGTTTTGTTCGTGGTGCTTGTTGGGAAATTGAACGTTGTGTTGAAGAGTTAGGCATGCAACTTCTTTGTTTACCTACGCACTATATGGATACTATTGGAACGTGGCGTTGCATTTTTGATGAAGAAAATGAGCCTATTTTTGAAATGGCAAACAAATACAACCTAGCAGTTGAAATCCATCCTTACGATGGAGAGAAATTCATCAAATTAGAAAATATCTCTTGGCGTTTTCACTTGATATGGATGTTGGCACAATGTGCAGATGCCTATCACTTTTTAACACTAAACGGTTATCAAGATAAATATCCTAATATGCGAACTTGTTTTGCTCATGGTGGACAATTAGCGCAAATTAACTTAGGAAGGCGTATTCAAGGTTTTGATGGGAGGCCCGATTTATTTGAAGGTAAAAGTCATCCAAGAAAAGCAGTAGGACATAAAAATATCTTTTTTGATACTTTGGTTCACGACACAGGTGGTTTAGAGTTATTAATTAGAAATCAAGGTTCAAAACAAGTATTAATGGGATTAGACGACCCGTATCCTTTAGGAGAAATGGAAAGCTCAAAACAATCTTCTTATCCTGGGAAAATTTTAGATTTAGCTGTAGAGCGGAAAATCATCAAAGAGGTTGAACGGGATGCTATTTGGCAAGACAACGTCATACAATGGTTATGTGGAGATGATCAAGCCGCTAAAGATAAATTAGTAAATAGAATTTTAGGATAAACGAATGTCATTGTGAACATAGTGAAGAATCTATAAAAAAAGGTGCTTCGACAAGCTCAATATAACATTCAATTAAATTAGCACATGCACTTCCTACCAGAGAAAATAGACGAATATGTAGTTGCTCATTCTGAAACAGAACCAGAATTATTACAGCAACTGACCCGTGAAACCTATCAAAAAATATTACAACCTATTATGCTTAGTGGCCCTTATCAAGGCCGTGTTTTAAGTATGATTTCAAAATTAATTAGACCAAAAACTATTCTAGAGTTAGGCACTTTTACTGGTTATGCCACTTTATGTTTAGCTGAAGGCTTACAAGCTTCAGGAGAAATTCACACCATAGATATAAATGAAGAATTAGTAGATTTTCAACGTAAATATTTTGACAAATCTAACTTTGGAAAACAAATTCATCAACATTTAGGAAATGCTTTAGATGTTATTCCAACCTTAAACAAAACCTTCGATTTGGTTTTTATTGATGCTGATAAACCTAACTACTCCAATTATTTTCACGCCATTATAGACAAGTTAAATCCTGGCGGCATCATGATATCAGATAATGTGCTTTGGCACGGGAAAGTGATTGAAAAACTAGATCCCAAAGATATTTCAACCCAAGCTGTTCTAGAATATAATGACTTATTAAAAAATGATGAAAGAATAGAAAGTCTGATGCTTCCTATTAGAGATGGTTTGACTATTAGCAGAAAGAAGTAATAAATTCAATAAGGGAGAAATTTTACATTTTACGCCTTACAGAACCCGTAAAATCCTCTAGCTCGTCTTTTACTTTGTTGAGTTCCTCTTGGACATCTTTGGTGATGCTGGTATCAATACCATTTTTTTCGGCACTCTTGGTGATTTCAGTTTTTATATCGCTAGAAGCGTCTTTAAGCATACGCATACCTTTTCCTAATCCTCTAGCGATTTCAGGAATTTTATCGGCACCAAAAACCATGACTACTATAAATAGTATGAACATGATTTCGGTTGTTCCTATAAATAAAAAAATGCTTGCTTGTATCACAATGCAAATATAGTAAGTTGATACATACGAATAAAAAAAGCCGACTCATTTTTATGGTCGGCTTTTAAATATTTAACTTTTTATGCTATTTAATCTTTCGCATTCTCTTTAAACTTATCGAAATCGCTTTGCGAAACTTCTTTTGGCCATGAGTTATTAGACGTATCTACATCTGCAGTTTCAAGATTAGGATCGACAGTAATTTTTACAATCTCCTTGTCTGAAGCAACGGATTTGCTAACTTCTTTATCATTTAATCTCCAAATTTGAGCTGGGTAGTGTTCTGTTTTAGAAGTACCATCAGCATAGGTGTATTCCACAATAATTGGCATAACCAAACCTCCCGGCTTATCAAATGTTACGCTATAAAAATATTTAGGCGCTTTTATATTTTCACGTTCAGCTTCTGTAAAGTTGTCCATAACATATTCTTTTAAAGGAGTAGAATTATCTAATAAGGTACCATTTTTCAATTCCTCGTTAAACTCTTCGCTTCCTTCTTCTACCATAAATACCAATGGTGGTAAATCTGATAACTCCATACCATATCGTTTTGCCATATTCTTGGCATATTCATTAGGCTCTGAAGACACAAAGTATTTTTTGACATCTTTTACTCCTATATCCACATAATCCGTAGTGTAAAACCATCCTCTCCAATACCAATCTAAATCGAAGGCAGAAGCGTCTTCCATGGTTCTAAAGAAATCCTCAGGAGTTGGGTGTTTAAACATCCAACGATGCGAATACTCTCTAAATGCATAATCAAATAACTCACGCCCCATAACGCTTTCACGTAAAATATTTAAAGCTGTTGCGGGTTTTCCGTAAGCATTATTTCCAAATTGATAGGTATTTAAACCTTTGGTCATAATAGGTGCAATAAAATCTTGATCACCTCCCATATAAGGCACAATATTAGCTGCTGGTCCACGACTTGAAGGATATTTATCATGTCCAGGAGATAGTGCTGTTGGATGCCATTCTCCAAAATCTTGTTCAGCTACATATTGCAAAAAGGTGTTTAAACCTTCGTCCATCCATGTCCATTGGCGCTCATCACTATTTACAATCATAGGAAAATAATTATGTCCAACTTCATGAATAATTACACTAATCATTCCGTATTTTGTTCTGTCGCTATATTTTCCATTTTCATCTGGACGTCCATAATTCCAGCAAATCATTGGGTACTCCATCCCTTGTTGCTTAGCATGAACAGAAATAGCTTTATGATATGGGTAATCGAATGTCATTCTTGAATAGGTTTTTAAAGTAGCAGCAACGGCATAGGTTGACCATTCTTCCCAAAGCGGGTTTCCTTCTTTGGGATACATAGAAACCGCCATCACATCTTTGTCGCCAATTTTAACGGCCATCATATCCCAAATATATTTTCTTGATGTTGCGAAACCAAAATCACGAACATTCTCAGCATATAATTTCCAAGTCTTTGTTTTTTCTGAAAAACCTTTTTCTGCAGCTTCAGCTTCTTCTTGAGTTACAATTAAAACTGGTTTATCGTAAGATTTTTGAGCTTGTTCATAACGTTTCATCATGTCTTTAGTAAAGACTTCTTTTCTATTGGTAAGTTTTCCTGTAGCATCTAGAATATGATCTGCAGGAACCGTAATATTTACTTCAAAGTTTCCAAAAGGAAGTGCAAATTCATCACGTCCCCAAAACTGTGAGTTTTGCCATCCTTCCACATCGTTATATACTGCCATTCTAGGATAGAATTGTGCAATAACATAAGCTCTGTTTCCATCTTCTGGGAAAAATTCGTATCCAGAACGTCCACGATCTTTTTGGTGATTGTTAATATTATACCACCATTTAATTGAGAATGAGAATTTTTCACCTGGATTTAAAGTTTCAGGTAATTCTACACGCATCATGGTTTGGTTAATCATATATGGTAAGTCTTTTCCATTGGTTTCTTTAACTTCCTGAATTTTAAAGCCTCCATCAAAACCTTCCGTCATATAAGTTGAAGCAAATGTTGACGCTTGTTGTGCTGGAGCAAAGCCACTACCCTCTATTAAAGGTGTAAGAGAATTTTGTGCTCTCATATTTTGATCTAATTGTACCCAAAGGTATTTTAATTGATCTGGAGAGTTGTTAGAATAAGTAATGGTTTCGAACCCTGAAATTTTAGCATTTTTATCGTCTAAAACAATATCCATTTTATAATCTGCCTGCTGCTGATAATAAGAAGGACCTGGAGCTCCAGAAGCTGTACGAAACATGTTTGGAGTTGAAAACTCGTCGTATAATTGCTTGAATTTATTGTTGTTTGTGTGTCCTGGTTTACGGTCTGGCTTCTCTTGCTCTTGCGAAAATGCGCTAACAGATACAAATAAAACCGAAAGAATAAGATACTTTAGTGTTTTCATTGGAATAAATTAGTTAGAAAAATAGATGTGGAAATTAACGAATTTTTAAGATTTTAATTCACTTTATTTAAAGTTTAACATAGCTTTATCATTTTCTTTTATCAAGATAAAGCTCTTATTTTTAGAATGTATTTTAGTTCTAATAATATTTTGTTGTTCTGCATACAAATCAAAAAGAACTGAGTTTTCAATTTCAAAGGTATTAATGTCTTTAATTCCTTCTATCTCCAGATAACATATTACAATATCCTTATCGTACTCTTTTCCTATATAATTAAGCGTCTTTTTTTCATCATTAATAAGAATAATCATTTTTCCTTTTAAATATCTTTCAATGTAGAAATTAGCATCATCTGTTTCGGATTGCGGTCCTAAAAGCACATTTTCATCGTAACGTTTTCTTAGCACGGCTTCAAAATCGTCTATAAATATCCTAGTAATTATTTGAACTGATTGTTTGTCTTTTACATACTCAATTTGTGTCACACTAACATAGTATTTATGAATAGCTGTAAATGCTAACAAAGGCAATAAAATCAGAAGTAAGGGTTTTTTAATAAAAAACATAAAGTTGAATTGATTAAGCAAATTTAATACTTTGAAAATTCAAAAATCATTCCTAAATCTATTAATTGGTTTCTATTTTTAAATTGGATTTATACTGAATAAGTTTTTCTTTTAAATATTCTAATATTTCAAGATCACTCTTTCCTTTACAACGCTTTACAAAATTGTCATCTTCCGAACAGAAATAAAAAAAATCTGCTCTTGATGTTTCTGGAAGAGTTTCAGTAGAAAACAAAAGCGCTTCTGTACTTTTTCTAATGTCATCTAGTAAATCATCTTTTCGCTCTAATTGTATATGTTCTTTTAGTTTTTTTGTTCTTCCCGAAATGGTATTTATCAGTTGATACAGAGGTCCTCCAGAGGTCGCTTCGTTTAACTTTCTTTCACTCAGCGTTTTTAAGGGGCCTTGATAACTTGGAATACCAAGACTTAATGCAGTAACAGGACTTCCCTGAACATTGCCAACATCCTTGAATAGATCTCCAGTTAATATACGGCCAACTACTACTTCGTCTAGTGCATAAGTAAGCTCTTCTAAGTAAACGTCTAATTGTTTTGTGATAAGAATATTTGCATCTACCACAACTTCTTTTAGTTTATATTGTATGGATGAAAATTGTAAGGTATCATTAAGTTTTACTGAAATCTTAAAACTTCCAAACACATTTGTAGTTGTAAAAACTTGAGCTGTTTTATTGATTACGTGAATATTTTCGACATCTGAAGTTGTGCTTACTTTTCCAGTAATTTCAATTGTTTGAGAACATATGGTTTGATAACAAATTATCAAAAACAAAAACAGAAATAGCTTATTTTTTTTCATGCTCTTGTGTTAAAAACTTTAAACTCTGTTTCTGAATAAATTCTAATAGTATAAGCTCTTTATCTTCTTGTAAAAGATTATTTGTTAATCCGTTAGAGACAAGAAAACGCAGGAAAATTTCAACTTGATGAACAGGAATTTTATAATTGATTTGATAAAATGTTGATGGATATTTTGTTGCCAAAACCTCTTCGAGTTTAACTTCTTCTTCAGGTATGGTGTGTTTTTTTATGGGTCTATTTATTAATTTATTGAGTCCTAGCACGGAAGCGATATTTAAACCATTTTTAAGTTGATTTTGCTTGAGTATTTTATTATCAACTTTTGTAAATTCATCTTCTGGAAATTCTATTTGACTTAAATCTCCAAAATTAATATCCATTTGTCTTTCAACCTTGGCATTTACGATATCTACCAATAAATTTCCAGAAAGCTTGGAAGGTAACAGAACAACTTCATTTAAAGTATTGACTTTGTCCACTAAAAAAAGGCGCATTTGCTTGGAAGATAAAACGTCTTGATTAACAATAACTGTTTTAGCTTCATATTGTAATGCTGAAATTTCAAGTACATCATTAAGAGCTACTTTAATCGTGAATTCACCTTGAGAATCTGTAACTGTTCCTTTATTGGAAGAAGTGTTAAAAACGGTTACACCTTCCATATCATTGCTTACAGAAAGTTTTCCGAAAACTTCAATTCTTTCAACAATCTGTGCGTTTAAGGTTGTAGTTATAAGAAATAAAGAAATAGAAAAAACGGGATACTTCAAATTGGTTAGTTTAGTTTGATAAAGAAACCATTTCAAATCTTAAAATTAATACAACATCAAACTAAACTTATGTTAAAACCTAAAAACCAATTACTAACCTAAATCTAATATGGTTTTAAGAATTAATTTTTTGCCGCTTCCAATTCTAGATACAACTTACTTTGATCAACTAAATACTGTATTAACTCAATGTCTTTTCCGTTTTCATAAAGTGATGGATCAGTATTATTAACCTCAGCAAAAGCAATAAATTCTGTTACCTTGTCTTCAGGAATATTAAAACTTGAGCTTATAAAATCTTTGGTGTATGTATCTCTCAAGGCATCATAATTAGACTCTTCATTTTCTTTTGTTTTTTTAGTTACAAATAATGGTTTTACTAACCAATTGGTGATTTTTACAAAATCCACTCCATTGTAAAATTTGTCTTGATTTAATATGGTATTTTCAACTTTCTGATAATAAATATCTGCCATTGGATTTTTTTCAAAATCAATATCTCCAAAATAAATAGATTCAAACTTTGGATTATGCTTTCTTACTTTACTTAAATCGGATGCTAAATCGCCTGTTAAATTAAAAGGTAGAATAACAACCTCATCTAAAGGGGTTAAATGTTCTTCTAGAAAAACTGTCAACTCTTTAGAGTCAAGAATGTCTTGGGTAATAATAACAAGTACGGTATTAAGTTGCAAGGCAGAAATATTAATTCTATCGTTTAATTTAACACGGATATTAAATTTCCCATCTAGATCTGTAACTGCAATCATATTTGATGTCAGATTATTAACGGTAAGACCTTCCACATCGTTGGAGTCCACAATCACTTTTCCGGAGATTTCTATCCTATTATTGTTTTGAGCTACTCCAAAGGAAAGGCTCATAAAGAAGACGATTAAAGGCAAAATATTTTTCATAGTTTCATTTTTTGAAGGTTAGTGAATAAAAATACAAACTCAAATAACTTTTGTTACATGTTGTATTTACTTAAATTTACGACAAATTAATGTAAATGAAAAACTTAATTATAGCAAGTACTTCAACCCTTCATGCAAGTGGTTATTTGGACTATTTATTAGATGATTTAGCTGTATTTTTTAAGGATGTAAAAACCATTGTTTTTATTCCTTATGCACGCCCGGGAGGCATATCGCACAAAGATTACACAGAAAAAGCACAAGAAGCATTTAAAAAAATAAATAAAAAAGTAAAAGGAATTCATGAATTTGAAGACCCAATGGAGGCCATCCATCAAGCTGAAGCTATTTTTACAGGTGGCGGAAATACGTTTGTCTTATTAAACCAATTATATAAAAACCAATTGATAAAGCCGCTACAAAAGGTTATACAAAAAGGCACTCCCTATTTAGGTACAAGTGCTGGCAGTAATATTTGTGGTTTAACTATAAACACGACCAACGATATGCCTATAATTTATCCTTCAAGTTTTAAAGCCTTAGGATTAGTACCTTTTAATATCAATCCTCATTATTTAGATCCCATTCCAAACAACAAACACATGGGAGAAACTAGAGAAACACGAATTAAAGAGTTCCACAAATTTAATACACAACCGGTTGTAGGACTTAGAGAAGGCAGTTGGTTAAGAGTTAAAGGAAATTCTATTGTCCTGAAGGGCACCCTAACTGCTAGGATTTTTGAATATAATAAAAATCCTTTTGAGGCTGAAACTGAAACAGAACTGAATACTTTAAAATAAAAAAAGCCTCATCGATTTTTGATGAAGCTTTAGAGCGAGAGACCGGGTTTACTTCGACTAAGCTCTGTATAAACTTCTCACCCTAAATTACACAATCAAAAAAATAAAGCCATAAAAAAAAGCTCCATCGATTTGATAAAGCTTTTAGAGCGAGAGACCGGGTTCGAACCGGCGACATTCAGCTTGGAAGGCTGACGCTCTACCAACTGAGCTACTCTCGCATTTCTGATGCAAATATAAATAAGAATTTCATCTAATAAAAGAAAAAAATTATAAGTTTACTTAAACAAGAGTATATTTAAACTAACAGTCTCAAATTGAGCAAATTTCCTTTTATAAAAGCTGTGTCTTTTTATTATATTAAACCCACTTAAGTATCCATGTACCAAATAAAACAAATTTCAGCCAAAGAAACTTATTCTGTAAGACAGCCCATTTTGCGTGTAGGCAAACCTTTTGAAGCTTGTGTTTTTGAAGGAGACACTCACAAAAGCACCTTCCACATAGGTGTTTTTTCTAAATCGGAACTTATTGGAGTGGCTAGTTTTATGAAAAACAAATCTGAGCTGTTTTCTGAAACAAATCAATACCAACTTCGTGGCATGGCCATTTTAAAAGAATTTCAACAAAAAGGTTTGGGAAAACGTCTCATGGATGAAGGTGAAAATATACTCTCTCAAAATAAAGTAGATTTATTATGGTTTAATGCACGTGATGTGGCTGTTCCCTTTTATATCAATAGAGGCTTCCAAACACTTGGAGCACCATTTAATATTCCAAACATTGGAAAACACTATGTTATGTTCAAAAAGCTAATTTATTAGACTCCTAAATCTCTTTAAAGCTATCTTCACTTTTTTTGTTCATTTGGAACATAAAGCATTTTAAACTTTTATCTTTGACTTATAAAGTCATTTACCATGAATAAAAAAGTTATTTTAATGATTCTTGATGGTTGGGGGAAATCTCCCGATCCAAAAGTTTCAGCTATAGACCATGCCAATACACCTTATATAGATGCGCTTTACACCAAGTATCCAAATGCTAACTTAAGGACCGATGGATTACATGTTGGACTTCCAGAAGGACAAATGGGTAACAGTGAAGTTGGCCACATGAATTTAGGTGCTGGACGCATAGTATATCAAGATTTGGTTAAAATAAATTTAGCAGTAAAAAATAATACTTTGGCTCTAGAGCCAGAGTTAGTTGCTGCATTTAATTATGCCAAAACTCATAAAAAACCCATTCATTTTTTAGGTTTGGTGAGTGATGGTGGTGTGCATTCTCATATCAATCATTTAAAAGGGTTAATATCTGCTGCAGAAACTTCAGGAGTTTCAGAATCTTACATTCATGCCTTTACTGATGGTCGTGATGTAGATCCTAAATCGGGTTATGGTTTTATTACAGATTTAGAAGATTTTATAGTAAACTCTAAAACCAAACTAGCTACAATTACTGGTCGTTATTTCGCTATGGACAGAGATAAACGTTGGGAACGTGTAAAATTAGCTTACAATGCTTTAGTAAATGGAGTTGGAGAAACTTCTAAAAATGCTTTAAAGTCTATTCTTAAAAGCTACGATAATGAAGTTACAGATGAATTTATCAAACCTATTATTATGGTTGACGAAAACAATCAACCAGTAGCAAAAATAAAGGATGGCGATGTAGTGATATTTTTCAATTTTAGAACAGATCGGGGCAGGCAACTTACAGAAGCGTTAACTCAAACAGATTTCCATGAGCAAAACATGCACAAATTAGATTTGTATTATGTTACCATGACTAATTACGATGAAACTTATAAAAACATTCACGTTGTTTATAACAAAGATAATTTAACGGATACCTTAGGTGAGGTTTTAGAAAAACACCATAAAACACAAATCAGGATTGCTGAAACAGAAAAATATCCACATGTTACTTTTTTCTTTTCAGGAGGAAGAGAAGCTGTTTTTAATGGAGAGACGAGAATTTTACGTCACTCTCCAAAAGTAGCAACCTACGATTTAAAGCCAGAAATGAGCGCTTTTGAATTAACAGATGCTTTAATTCCAGAACTTAAAAAAGGTGAGGTAGACTTTGTGTGTTTAAACTTTGCAAATGGCGATATGGTTGGACACACAGGTGTTATGGAAGCTGCTATAAAAGCATGTGAAGTTGTTGATACTTGTGTGGAAAATATTATTACAACTGCTTTAGATACCAATTACACGACTATTTTAATTGCAGATCATGGAAATTGTGAAACCATGTTAAACCCCGATGGCACACCAAATACAGCGCATACTACAAATCCGGTTCCTATTATATTAATTGACAATGATATAAAAGCCATTCAAGATGGCGTATTAGGAGATATTGCTCCAACTATATTAAAATTGATGGGAATTACACAACCTGAAAAAATGACGCAACATTCATTAATCTAAAATTATAAATTATGTATTTTTGCGTTCAACTTTAAGGTATGAATTTTAACGACAAACTTATTCTAGCAATCGATTTCGATGGAACCATCGTGGATGATGCTTATCCTAAAATAGGGAAACCAAAACTTTTTGCTTTTGAAACTTTAAAGCGCTTACAAAAAGATGGACACCGACTTATTTTATGGACTTATAGAAGTGATGTTAGACTTCAGGAAGCTGTTGCTTTTTGCAAAGAAAATGGAGTGACCTTCTACGCCGTAAACAAAAGTTTTCCTGAAGAACAATTTGACTATACTAAAAGTCGAAAAATTCATGCAGATTTATTTATTGACGATAGAAATATTGGTGGTTTCTTAGGCTGGGGTGAGGTGTATCAAAAGTTATCTAATCCTAATTACAATCCACTTAAAATTGAGAAAAAGAAAGGTTTCTTTTCATTTTTTAGAAAATAATTAAAAACCCACGAATTTCAATTAATGATTTCGTGGGTTTTTTTTATAAATAAGTTCTTTCCTTACTTAATAACCTATCATTTCATAATATTGTTTATCTAGAGTTTCCCTATGATCTGGATGTGCTATATCCACTAAAGCTTTAACGCGTTGTTTAATAGTTTTCCCATATAGATTAGCTATACCATATTCAGTAACTACATAATGCACATGTGCACGGGTTGTAACAACTCCAGCTCCTGGTTTTAAAGTAGGTACAATTCTACTAATTCCAGATTTTGTAACAGAAGGCAAAGCAATAATAGCTTTTCCTCCTTCGCTTAAGGAAGCTCCTCTAATAAAGTCCATTTGTCCTCCAACTCCGGAGTACATATTAGAACCAATAGAATCTGCACAAACTTGTCCTGTTACATCCACTTCAATAGCAGAGTTTATGGCAACCATTTTTGGATTTAATTTAATTATGGACACATCGTTCGTATAGTTTGAAGCTCTCATTTCTATAAACGGGTTATCATCTACATAATCGTACAACCGTTTGGAACCCATTAAAAATGTTGCTAAAGCACGTCCTCTATTGATACCTTTAAAATTCCCATTAATCACATCGTTTAATATCAAATCGATAACACCATCTGAAAACATTTCGGTATGCAGACCTAAATCTTTATGGTTTGTAAGTCGGGATAATACAGCATTTGGAATGCTTCCAATTCCCATTTGCAAGGTGCTTCGGTCTTCAATTAAACCAGCTACGTGATTGCCAATTTTGCTTTCAATAGCTGTTGGCTCCGGGTTTAAATGAACAGGTAAGGGCACATCGCATTCCACAAAAGCATTTATTTCTGAAATATGGATAATACCTGCTCCATGAGTTCTAGGCATTTGTTTATTTACCTGAGCAATTACATAATCTGCATTGTCAATAGCTGCTAAAGTGGCTTCAACCGAAACGCCTAAAGAACAATATCCATGTCTATCTGGAACAGAAACATGAATCAATGCTGTTTGAACGTCTACAATGTTTCTTTTAAACAGCAAAGGCACTTCACTTAAAAAAACAGGAGTATAAGACCCATTTCCAGCTTTAAGAGTGTGTCTCACATTTTTCCCGATAAAAAAGGAGTTTACATGAAAACTATCTTTTAATTCTGGATTAGCATAAGGCGCGTCTCCTTCGGTGTGTAATTGACAAATTTCTACATTTCGTAATTCTTCATGTCTAGCAGTCATGGCATTTATAAGCACTTGTGGTGCTGCAGCTGCTGCTTGAATATAGACTTTACTATTAGACTTAATAAGTTTTACGGCATCTTCTGCACTAATTGGTTTGTACATAGTGTTTTAATTTAATCACAAAAATATCCAATATTTATCATCTAAATGCTGTCAAAAGTCATGTTTCTAAAAAAAGAATTCCATTTAATTTTAAGTATCTTTGTCCATATTTTTTTCAAGATGATTATAGTTAAAACAAAAGAAGAAATAGAATTAATGCGCGAAAGTGCCTTAGTTGTTTCTAAGACTTTAGGCATGCTTGCCAAAGAGGTAAAGCCCGGAGTTACCACCTTACAATTAGATAAATTAGCCGAGGAATATATTCGAGAACAAGGAGCTATCCCTGGTTTTTTAGGGTTATACGATTTCCCAAACACACTTTGTATGAGTCCGAACTCTCAAGTAGTTCACGGATTTCCAACAAACGAACCCTTACAAGAAGGAGATATTATTTCTATTGATTGTGGCGCTATTAAAAACGACTTTTATGGAGATCATGCCTACACCTTTTCTGTAGGTGAAATTGCCCCCGAAACTCAAAAACTTTTAGACGTAACAAAAGAATCCTTATACGTAGGAATTCGCGAATTTAAAGTTGGTAATCGTGTGGGAGATGTTGGATATGCCATTCAGAAATACTGTGAAGATCATGGATATGGCGTAGTGAGAGAACTGGTTGGACATGGTTTAGGAAGAAAAATGCATGAAGATCCAGAAATGCCAAACTATGGAAAACGTGGCCGTGGTAAAAAATTTATTGAAGGCATGGTTGTGGCTATCGAACCTATGATTAATATGGGAACACATAGAATTAAACAACATAGAGATGGTTGGACTATTACTACCTTAGACAATAAACCAAGTGCTCATTTTGAACATGATGTGGCTATTGTAAATGGCAAGCCAGAATTGCTTTCAACTTTTGCCTATATCTATGAAGCTTTAGGGATTACTTCTAACGAAGAGGATGAGTTTAGACGTGAGTCACTAGTTCTTTAGTTATATTATAACACAGAGATTCACAGAGAAATCTCAGAGATACGAAGAGAAATATGAATAATAGGTTGACTGAAAAAATTATTGGTGCGGCGATTAACGTACATCGTGTTTTGGGTCCTGGTTTATTAGAGTCTGCTTATCAAGAGTGTTTATTTTATGAATTAGAAATAATGGGATTATCTGTTTCAAGAGAAGTAGCTATGCCCATAGTATATAAAGATATCAAACTAGATCACGGTTATAGAATAGATTTACTTGTTGAAAACAAAGTTGTTATTGAATTAAAAACAGTTGAATGTTTTACAGATGTTCATACTGCTCAAATCTTGACTTATATGAAGTTAGGGAATTATCCCTTAGGCTTACTAATAAATTTTCACACCAAATTATTGAAAAACGGCATTAAACGTTTTATAAACACAGCTTAGTAAAATAAAAACTAATATTTAATTTTTCTCTGTGCTGCTCTGCGCATCTCTGTGTAATTGCTTATGAAAAAAACATTCAAAATAATACTAAACACCATCCCAAGACCCATTCTTATTAGATTAAGTTATGTGGCTCGACCTGTTCTAGCTTTACTTTTAAAAGGAAACACATTTACAGATCCTATTGATGGAAAAAGCTTTAAAAGCTTTTTACCTTATGGTTATGGCAAGCAGCGAAATAATGTATTATCTCCATCAACCTTAAGCTTGGAAAGACATCGCTTGTTATGGTTGTATTTACAAAATGACACAAATTTCTTTTCTAAAAAATTAAAAGTTTTGCATTTTGCACCTGAACAATGTTTTTTAAAGCGTTTCCGAAAACTTAAAAACTTAAATTATACAACTACAGATTTACTTTCACCTATTGCAGATGTAAAAGCAGATATTTGCAATTTACCTTTTGAAGATAATAGTTATGATATGATTCTCTGCAATCATGTATTAGAACATATTCCTGACGACACGAAAGCCATGCAAGAATTGTTTAGAGTTCTGAAACCAGGAGGTTATGGCGTGTTTCAAATACCTCAAGATTTATCCAGAGAAAAAACTTTTGAAGATAATAGCATTACCGACAGAAAAGAACGCGCAAGAATTTTTGGACAATACGATCATGTACGGATTTATGGACGAGATTATTTTGACAAACTAAGACGTATTGGTTTTAAAGTAGATGAAGTAGATTATACGACACAACTTTCAGAAGAAGATATTACAAAATACTGTTTAGCAAAAGGAGAGATTATTCCTGTAGTTTACAAATAATAAATCTGTGCAAGCTATTTTTATTTATTAGAATATTTTGTCAAATAATCATTTAACATAGGTAATTGCTGATCTCCATAAACTAAAACTTTTTTTCCATCAACTTCCTGTAGAATTTTATATTTTCCGTTACTATCTTTTACAAAATTTGTGTTTCCTGTATAGCTCCCACTTTCATTTGAGTTTTCTTCAAATTTCAAACCATCTACGTCCATCCAAAGGTGATTTTCATTTTCAATAATTTGAAATTTTCCACTACAAAAAGCTCCAAAATGGCTGTAGTAATCAGATGTGTAAATATTTCCATTGAAAGTATTCAAAAAGCCATATATTTTATTATGATGAAATAATGGATGAATTCCACCTCCAAGAGCATCGCCTAATTCGTACCAGTTTTTATCTATTTTAATTTGAAGATCGCTATTGTATTTTTCAATAATATCGTTTTTTTTCAGAGTTTTTAAGTATTCTTTTTTATCAAAACCTTCTTGAAATTTCTGTGTATTTAAGTCGAAAACAAGCACGTTTGAAACATTATTAGGATATGCTACCAACAAACCATTAGTTCTAGGAAGCATCACTTTTCCATAGTGGTAAGCTTGGGGGTTAAATTGTGTAACACTAGGTAGCTGATACCCTTCTTTAGTTGTCGCATTATAACAATACAATCTGGTTGGTTTTTCTTTATTATCCATCAGCAAGACATAGCCATCATAATCCATAGCACTTTTATAGGTATTAGCTTCTATAATTACATTCCCAAAATGATCCATAAGTCCAAGATTATCATTCACTTTATAAACTGCTAGATTATATTTATTAAAAGTTCCAATACTGTCTATCTCTATAAAAAAAGCTTCAGATTTCTGCGTCCATAAATCTGTTATTGAATCTATTCGTCTTTTTTCATTTTCAACTCGAAGTAATTCTTCCTGCGCTTCAACATAAGCTATTTTTTTGGCTTCTAAGGCTTCCTCTATACTTACATATAATTCTAGCATTTCAAGATATTCATCACTTGACTTATCAGGTTCTAAATCGAAATACCTTTTTGTAAGTATTTGAGCTTTTTGATAGTCGCCTATATTATCACTTAAAAGCGCGCCTATTCTGGCAACTTTGCTATCGTCTATTTCTTTAATATATAATCTTGCCTTTCTAAAATAGTCTCTTGCAGCATCCATATTGTCTTCTTTAAAGCTTTCTTCAGCTTTATTAATATAGATTGAACCAATTTCTTGATCGGTTTGTGCATGAAGCGAGAAAACACCAAGAAGCAGAGTAAAAGTGAGTATGAGGGATTTCATTTTTATAAATTTAGTTTAGAAAAGAAATTGACATGTGCTTAACAACAACATATCAACCAGTTAATAACTAAAATATAAAAGTTCTGTAGGAAAAAATAATAATTAATAACTTTTCGCTGAAATGTTAAATTATTTCTTTTAAATACCGATTTCACAAAGCCTTCTTGCTTTTTTTTAAAGATAAACACTTAAAAATTAATGATGAAAGTATTACAACTTAAAGAACAAGAGCTAAGCAGCACACATTAAAGCTACACATCAATAATTTAGAAATACAAATTAGTTCTCAGGGAAGTTGTTTAAAGACAGCGTTTCAAATTCGTTATTATTCTCGAAAATTAAGAAAACTATAGATACACATACTGACTCATAAAATAGTATTAGAAAAAGTTCTTATTTATTCCGTTTTAAATACTTCATAATATTAAAAAAAGTTGGACTACATATGTAGCCCAACTTTAAAAAAGAATGATTAATAGCACTTTTAATTTTTTATAAATCGTTTTGTTTGACTCTTTCCATTAGTATCTTCAATTTGTATTAAATACATTCCTGAAGATAGGTTTGAAACATTTACCCTTTTACTGCTGCTCTCTAACACTTTTTGTCCTTGTATGTTATAAATTTCTGCTTTTACTAAATCTTGTGTCATTTTAATATTTAACACATTTGAAGTTGGGTTTGGATAGATTGTAAAATCGTTTTTAGTTTCAAAATCTTGTATATCTAAAGTAGCGCCATATTCATAAGCTCCCATATCTACTGTTGTATTATGAATTCTATAATTACCTAGCAAGTCGGTAGTAATTCCTGCTGGCACTTTAGAATTATCTCCAGCATCTATAGCCGGGGAAACAGTTTGTAAGGTAAAATCTTCGTTAGCTGCATCGGTAAACATTGGATTAGCATTACTCGTATTGTTTAAATAAGTATGATTAGAAAAACCATTTTCATCTATACTGTAGTGAATTGCTGTAGTACTAGGATGACTATCGGTTGCCCTACCAATTGCATAGGATGTTGTAGAAGCATAATTAGTATTACCCCAAAATATATTGTTTGAAATAGAAAGTCCGAATGTGCCATCCACCTTACTGATTCCTAGCACAGGAAAATCCGAAGCGGGATGCGAACCTAAACTTTCGTTATTCACAAAAGTATTATTAACCACTTTTGCATGAATGGTTGAGCTAGGATAATAGGCTCTAATCCATCCTGCGGCAGTTCCATGTCCTAATCTTGAAGAATTATTGTCTTGGGTTTTATTATTCTTAATTAAGGTATTTGTTAAATTGAAATACATGGTTCTATTGGTTCTTGGCAAAGCATAAAATGTAGTAGAGTGACTACTCAAATTGTTTTCAAAAATACAAGCATCTATCGTCATCGTTGCTGAAGACATGTTAGATGCTAGCATTAAGCCAGCGGCCCACCATGCCACATTATTTTTTATAACGGAATTTTTAATAGTAAAGTTTGTCACGCTATCATCTGTGTCTAATCCTGCTCCAAAACGGCCCTCTCCACTAGAAGCATCTGCATAACCATTAGCAATGGTAACACCATCTAAAACAATATTATTTGCATTAATTTGTACCACTCTTAAACTGTTATCATCTCTGGTAGCATTGTTATAACTAATATTAACATCATCATCGTTTAATAAATCGCCACTTAAAATGGTTTCATTTGTAGTATGTATTAATGACAAATCCCTATCTGACAATGTTGTTTCTGTTCCATCAAAACCACCATAAAGTTGCAGGTCATTTTGATTAAAAGTAAAAGATTCTCCTCTACTTGTAGCATGTGGTGTATAAGTCCCTTTTGCAATCCAAATTTCTGTTGTACTTGCTCCTAAATTATCTAATGCACTTGACAAATTAGTATAAGCATCTGCCCATGAGGAACCATCTGAAACTCCTGTTGCATTTTCATCTACAAACATTTTGGTTTGATTTAATGCAGGTGGTACGGTATAAGTTTTCACAGAAGCTTTAGCTCCATCTAAATACAATACATATATGTTTCCATTTATAGGATTCATTTCCATTTGCACAAAAAAGTTAGCAATACCACTATTTAATCCAACAGCAGGTAAAGTAGACCAAACACTTGTGTTTTTATTAAAATTTTCAAAAATCAAATCCTCCGTAGTATCGTCTGCATACATTAAATATAATTTATCATCTGTACTACTCTTTCTAAATTTCACAATATCATGAGCTGCAGGAACATTTTTAATATGCGCTGCACTAGTGCCTTGATACACCCTAACATAGTCTACAGAACTATTGTATACATCATTAAAAACTGCAAGATAATTTTCATCAGCAATTCCTGAAATATTTTTAAGCGTTGCTCCGCTAACATAAACAGAGTAATCCCATACGTTATATGCAGCGCCAACATCTCGTAATCCGACTCTACTACTATTTAAATTATCTTCCCAACTGGTGTAATATTGATCAAAGGAATTAAAATCATAGCGATGATCACCATTATATTGGTTATCTGTATGAATTAAATTCTCTGTAAATACCGTTTGCACACCGCCATAAGTTTCTTCCACAATGGTTAACTTTTGATCTGTTCTTCTACCTGCAACTCTAATGTCACCAGCAGCATTTGTCTGGATTTGCAATTTATTATCTGATAAATCCTCATCAAATGTTACATTATTTATAACTGGGGTCCAATATGTACCGTTACGTCTAAAAGCATGCATGGCATTATTAGAAGTACCTCGAAAAGCAATTATTGGCTGGTTGTCTAAAGGTCTAATAGCAATTGCAACATTGGCCGCTTGGGTAGTAGATACCGCTGCGGTTCCTCCAACGTTCGTCCAGCTTGTACCATTAAACTTCATCACATGTACATTGTTTGTTATAGGATTAACATATGCTATGTAAGCTGCGCCAGTATTATCAAAAGCCATAGCGCCATCACTAGCAAAATCTGTAAATTGTGTTGCACCAACTTGATTCCATGTTTGCGCAAAGGTGGCACTTCCAATTAAAAGTAGGATTAAAAGTATTCTTGATTTCATAATAAAAATTGATTAATAGTTATGAAACAAAGATGTTAAAGATGTAAGATGTTTTTTGTAGTCAATTTCTGAAACTAGCGTTTCAACTTCTAAACCAATTAAATGCTTTGTACTATGGTTAAAAACTCTTCTTTTTTATCGTTTGAAATAGATACTGTTTTATCATTTTCCATTATAATATAACCACCATCTTTTTTAATGTATTCTTTTATATAGGAAAGATTTATTAAGTGAGAACGATGTGGACGATAGAAGGTTTTAATTTTCTGGAGAATCTCTACAAAGAATTTTAATGGTTTACTAACCAAGATAGTATCATCATTAATTGTTGAAACATTGGTATACATTCCATCTGCTTCTAGCATAATTATATCGTTAAAATTTACAAACTTAATGCCATCTGCATTTGGTAAGCCAATTTTTTTAAAGTTAGAATCTTGTAAGCTTGTTTTAAGTTCTGTAAGTCGTTGATTGATTTCAGAATTCCCTAAAAAAGCAACAGCTTTTTCAACAGCTTCTTTTACTTGACTAGGCCTTACTGGTTTTAACAAATAATCTATTGCAGATAATTGAAAAGCTTGTATTGCATATTCACTATATGCTGTGGTAAATATAATTTCGAAATTATGTACTTCTTTTTCAATAAAATTTAAGATTTCTAAACCAGAATGTTCTGGCATTTCAATATCTAAAAAAACAATACTTGGCTGTTCTTTTTTTATAAGCTCTACACCAGAAAGCAAATCTTCGGCTTCTAAAATTTGAGTGATTTTAGGACAATTCTCTTCTACTAAAATTTGAAGAACTTGTCTTGCTTTTTTTTCGTCATCAATTATGAGTGCTTTCATATTAATTTTTTAAAATTGGAATTTTTAAAACCACTTTAGTTCCAGTTGCTTGATCGTTTTCTTTTAAATCTATTATTTCTACACCAATTTTCTTTTCGCTACCATAGTTTAATAAATCTAATCTTTCTGTAGTTGCTTTTAAGGCGAATGATTTATGCTGCGCTTGTCTTTTCTTATTTATTTCTTTTGATTTTTCTCTTCCAATTCCATTATCTTCAATAATACATTCTATAATTTTATCCGAAACTTTATTTATAGAAATTTTTAATTTTCTATTATCTTTTTTATGTAACAAACCATGTTTTAATGCATTTTCTACATAAGGCTGAATTAGCATAGTTGGTATATTTATAGTGTCAGAATTTACAGTATCATCTACCTGAAAAGTATACTCTAATTTATCTTCAAAACGAAGCTTCTCTAGTTCTAGATAGAGATTTAAATTATGCACCTCATCTGGAACAGAAATAAATCCTGTATCACTAAAATGAAGATAATTACGAATTAAATCGGCAAACTTTCCTAAATAATCACTAGCTAAATTTTTCTGATTTAATACTATATAATCTTGAATAGAGTTTAGTGCATTAAAAATAAAATGCGGATTCATTTGTGCTTTTAATGCTTTTAATTCTGAATCTTTGAATTGTTTTTCTATCGCCAAACGTTTTTGGGTTTCATGCAGTTCTAAAGTAATTATTTCGGCTTTCTTTTTAGCTTTTATTCTACTAAAATAAAATAACAAAGTGGTTATTAAGAGACTTGTAATTGCTAGTAAACCTAAAAATAAGTTTCTGTTTTTTTGGCTTTCTAATTTTATAATAGCCACTTCTTGTTCTGCAAGTTCTTTTTCTTTTTTTGTTTTTTCGGTTTCGTATTTAGTTTGCATCTCTTCCATTACAGAAACTTTTTCTTTTGAAAAAATGCTGTCTTTTATTTTATAATGTTCTTCTAGAAATTTACTAGAATTTAAGTAATCATTTTTTTGTTTGTAATAATGGCTTTGTTCTAAATATGCTCTACTTAAGTTTTTAATATTATTTTGCTCTTTGTAGATTTTAATAGCCTCGTCATTTACTAAAATAGCTTCATTAACCCTACTAGTATTGGCATATGCAACTGCTAGTTCAAGATTAGAGTGTGCAATATTTGCTTGCTGATTATTTTTTTTAAAAAAAATTAAAGATTGATTTAAATAGTTTATTGCAGATTTATAATTTTTTCTTTTATTTTCTATAACACCTAATGAAGAATTAGCAATTGCTATTCCCGTTTCAAAATTTACAGATTCTGCTATTTGTTTGGCTGCTAAATAATGAACCTCTGCTTCATTATATTTTTCTATTTCTTCATATGCTGTTCCCAAATAAAAATGAACTTGAGCTTCTATGTTTCTATTAGGATATTTTTTTAATATTTCTAAATTTTCTAATTGTATATCTATTGCCTTATTAGATTCATCTAAATGATTATATATTCTTGCTATACTACTATTTGTATAAATCAATCCAGAAATATCGTTTATGCTATCTTGTAAGTTTTTTGCTTTTAAAGCCAACTCTAATGCTTTATCATATTTACCAGATTGCACATGAAAAGAAGTAAAGTTTGTATAAGAGTCTGCCAGGCCTTGTGTAAAGTTAATTTCTTTACTAATTCCAATTGCTTCATTTAATACGGTTTCACTTTTTGAAATATCTTGAGTTGTATAAAACTTCGTTACCTGATTTAAAAGGTTTACTCGAGTTGTATCTCTTTTTTTATGAATTGCAATTAGTTTTTCAATACTATCCAATTCGTGCACTTGCGAAAAACCTAAGAAGTTAATAATTAAAAATAAAAAAAAGGTAATTTTAAATTTCATAAGCTCTGGAATGGTTCTAGCAAATTTGGGATTATTAGTTAAATAAAAATGGGAGTAACTTCTAAAAAATGCTTTTCAGCTTCTAAAATAGAAAATTCTTACTATTCTGGGAAGTTGTTTAAAGACAGAGTTTCAAATTCTTGTTTATCATTCTCATAAATTAGGAAGACTTTAAGTTCTTGATGATATTTTAAAAACTCTTTCACGGCATTGACTCCCATAGCTTTAAAAGCCGTTGCATAAGCATCTGCAGTCATGCAATCTTTAGCTATAACCGAAATGCTCAACAAGTTGGTTTTACTAGGATATCCGGTTTTTGTATCTATAATATGTGAGTACTTATTTCCGTCTTTATCTATTCTAAATTTTCTATAGGTTCCTGATGTTGCCATAGCTTCATCCTGGATAGATATGGCTTTTAAAATAGATTGTGTGCCATCAAAATGTGGCTCTTCGACGCCTACTTTCCATGCAGCTTGTTTTTCAATATTTGTCCCTCTAGCTCTAATTTCTCCACCAATTTCAACCAAGTAATTTTGGATATTTTTGCTCTCTAGAAACCTGCCAATAACATCCACACCATATCCTTTGGCAATGGCATTAAAATCTATAAATGTATTAGGATTTTGTTTTTCGATAGTAAAATTAGTTCTAATAACTTTATCAAGACCAACGCCAAGCATTAAGCTGTCTATTTTTGTACTATCTAAGCTTTCTAATTTACCCTCTGGCCCAAAATCCCAAGCATTTACAACAGCTCCAATGGTTGGGTCGAAAACACCATTAGTTTGTTTGTAAATTTCTTTTGAGGTATCGAAAACATGTGCAAAATGTTCATCAATTATAAAAGCTTCATTTTTATTGATTTTTGAAATATCAGAATTTGTCTGATAGGTCGACATGGATTTATTGACGACATAAAACAGACTATCAAATTGTTTTTGATAGTTTATATCTGAATCGTAAATAACAGAAAAACCCGTTCCAAAAACTTCGCCAGATAGTTTTGTGTTTTTAGGTTCTTGCTTACAGGATAGAAATAGACCTATTAATGATAATAGAATGACAGATTTTTTCATATTCTAATTCAAATTTGTTTCGATAACTTGAATCCCGTTGTATTCAATTAGGTATTCTTCATTTAAGTAAACTGGTAAATCTTCACTGTCTGGATTTCCTAAACCCACTCCTGCGTACAACACTTTAGCATCTTTATCTAAGGCATGTTTTTTAAAGGATTCCATCCAAACAATATCGTAATTATTTGGATTTTCTGGAAGAATTACTGCACGTACAATCACAAAAAAATATTGCTTATTCTGATCCATACATACAAACTGAGGATGTTTCTTCAATTTGCTATTAATGGCTATAAATTCAAACCCGCGTTCTTCTAATTCTTTTCCAACATGGTTCATGGCCAAATAATGTAATTCCTGTTCTGAAAGTGCTTTTTTCATACTGCAAAATTACTATTATTTATTTTGTCTCAAACAGATTTAAATATAGTTTAACTCTTAAATATAATTTTGTGAATCGTGGAAGATATTTATAATCCGATAATGTTAAAATCAAAACACATCCTTCATAAAACCATCAAAATTAGTATCTTATAGTTTTAAAATTAAATACTAAACCTATGGGAACGACTAAAAGATTAGAGTTAGCCATACAAAAACTATACACTGCTTTTCAAAATGATGGTTTGCATCCAGAATGCTGCAAGCAATGTGCTGTTGGAAATATTTTAGATACTACCGATTCTTGGAAACATTTTTCTGATCAACATGGTTCTTTAAATTTAAATTATGTGGGCTTGGTCAATCAAAATTTCGGAAAGACCTTTAATGGGTATTCACCTTTAGAATTACTACAAATTGAAGCCGAATTTCTAAAAGCTTGTGGCTATCAATTGCCTCTTAACCATAATAACAAAAGACCTAAAAATCCAACAGATAAAGATGTCTTGTTTTTGGGTCTTTCGGCTGTGGTTGCGTATTTATGTCAATTGGATGAAATTCCCGATGTCATGGATTGCTCGGAATTGTTTCAATATGAAATTAAAAACAATCCAAACAGACCCCTAGTTTCTGCTTAAACTCTTCATTTAAATAATTAGAAGAAATTAATTGATGACATTTTTAAGTTGTTTCGATATGCTTGTATAACACAAATATTATGAAACGCTCAACTTACTTCTACTCTATTTTGGCTCTACTTTTAATTTTCTCTTGTGGAGAAAACAAAGAAAATACCGAATTTACTGAATACAGTTTCGATACTGAAAACACTTTTGAAAATCAAGAAGCCAAACCCATTCAACAAAAGCGTAAAAAACATGCCATAAAACCTTATTACGTTATGAACAAGCAGTTTGGCATGCCCATTGGAGCCATGCCTATTCCTAATAATTGGACAAAAAAAGAACAGAATTCTGAAAATATATATTTTGAAGGACCTGATGGTATTCAAGTTTTTGGCGAAGTTTCAAATTCATTTTTTTATTCAAATAGTCCAGAAAGAAATCAATATACTTTGCAAACAGGAAGTCAAGTAAAACCTGTAAAAAACATTCAGCGTTTAATAGAAGAGGAATTAAAACCTTTGGTAGAAGCTGAAGGATTTCGATTTAAAAACCAGTTTCCTTTACCACAATTAGCGCAGTTTGACAATAGGTTTAATAGTTACCTCTTTAAATCTACTCCAGAACAAAGACAAAATGATTGTATAGTAACCGAATGGGAAAGTACAGACGGCAAATTAATGATGGTTATTGTAAGATATTATATTGCACAATATACAAGCATTGGTGGTTTGGATTGGGGTTACACTTTAAACAGTTTATTGGCTCCAAAATCTGAATATGATTATGCTAAAAATGCTTATATAAACTCGTTGGTTAACTTTGAAATAAACCCTAAATGGATACAGGTGCATAATCAGTATTATGCACAAACGGCACTACAAAATAATGCTGCACATCAACAACGCATGGCAAATATACAAGCGCATGGAGAACAAATTCGTGCGGCAGGAAGAGCTAGTAGTCAGGCTTTAGACAACCAGTATAATAACTGGAGAAGTGGACAAACAGCTTCAGATGCTAGTCATTCAAAATATATTGATGGAATTTATGAAAGAAGAAATATGACAGATCCTTCAGGAAACATCTATAAAGTTGATGGTTACCAAAACAATGTTTGGATGAATAATAACAATGAATATATTGCAACAGACAACTCTTTATATAACCCAAATACGGACAATACAACCAACGATTATAATTGGCAACAGTTAGAAGAAACAAACAATGGCTACTAAAATTTTCAGTTCATCTTAATAAAATACACTTCGTCAAATATGATGCGAATTATTCCGACTTTCTATTATCTTTAAATTAAGATACAGAAAATTGATATCCAATTGAATACAAAGACAGATAGCACTCAAATTATTGAGCTCATTAAAATAAATGATGAAGGTGTTTTAAAAACCTTATACCAATCCAATTTTTATAAAATTGAAGCTTTTGTTTTAAAAAATAGTGGCACTACGGAACATGCAAAAGACATTTTCCAAGAAGCTTTTATTGCCGTTTGGAAAAATGTAAAAACAAATAAATTTCAACCCCAAAACAATCATTCTTTAAACGGTTATTTATATACCATTTCAAAAAATAAATGGATGGATTATTTACGGTCAAAACATCATAAAAAAACAGTGGTTACTTCCAAATTAAATCACTTTCAAATATCTAATACAGATTCTCTAGATAAACATGATGACATTTTAAAAGAAAACCGATTACAAGATATCATGGAAGCTTTTAAAAACTTGGGCTTACCATGTAAAAATTTATTGACCAAGTTTTATTTTGAAAAAAAATCTATGAATACCATTGCAGAAGAACTGCAATTAGACGCTGCATCTACAAGAAACAAAAAATATAGATGCATGCAAAAATTAAGAGAATTAGCCCTGAAAGATAATTAATAGCATGAACCCAGATTACAACATAACACAAGAAGAGTTGGAATATATAGAGCGTTATATTACAAAAAACATGACGTTCGAAGAATTAGCGGCTTTTGAAGAAAAGCTTAGGAGCAATCCCGATTTTAAAAATCAAGTGGACGATATTAAAACCATGCTTTTAGGCATTGAAACACAAGCCTTAAAAGAAAAACTGGATGAATTCCATAAAGAACTTCCTGAAACAAACACTCCAATAGAAGAGCCTTCAAAGATTAGATACTTGAACATTAAAAAACTGATTGCAATTGCAGCTGTATTTGTAATCTCCTTAGGCAGTTACTGGTTTTTCAACAAAGAATCTCACACAAACTTATACAGCAAGTATTATTCGCCAGATCCTGGATTACCAACGACCATGAGTTCAAGCGATAACTTTATCTTCTACGATGCTATGGTAAATTATAAACGAAAAGATTATAATTTGGCTATTTCTAAATGGGAACCACTACTTATAAAAAAACCAGAAAACGACACATTAAATTATTTTATAGGTTCGGCTTATTTAGCTAATGACAAGGAAGAGTTAGCCATGACATATTTACAGAAAGTGACTCAACTTAAAGAAAATACGTTTAAAAACGAAGCCTATTATTATTTGGGATTAGCTTATTTAAAAGCAAAGAATATAGAACTAGCTAAAAAATACTTAAACTTAAGCACATTCGATAATAGCAAAGAGATTCTTAGTAAATTAAAAGAATAAATTAATTTTCAACTCTATGAATAGAGATTTTTGTTATTTCAGTATTTTTTTATTGCTTTCACTGTTTCTTATTCAAAATAGTCAAGGACAAACTCAGGATTATTTAAATTTAAAAACCATTGATTCCTTTTTATTAAAAGGTTCTACAAAAAAAGCTGATTCTACTGTAAATGCACAATTAGCTTATATTAAGACACATAATCTTACAGACTCACTATACAATTACCCTTATTATATTGGCAAAATAGAGTTGCTAAATTCTAACGCAAAAAATGCATCTATAAAAGCTGAAGCTTTTCTAAAAAGCTTAAACAACCAAACTAAAAACAAGCATACTTATTATAAAGCTTTATTAGATCTAGCTAATTTTTATGATGAAATAGGAAATAACACCAAATCTTTAGAGCATACAAAATTGGCATTAGAGATTGTAAATCAAACTACAGATGCTACTTTAGAAGAAATAGGAAAAGTAGAATACAATGTTGGAGCAACTTATTTATCCTTAGGCAATGTAGGCGAATCTAAAATCTATTTTAAAAAAGCACTAACACATTATGAAGCCTATCCTTCAACTTCTAAAGAACAATTATCAGACGGTTACAATGCTGTTGGTGCAACTATGTGGATGTCCTCAAAACTAGATAGTGCAAAATATTTTTATTCAAAAGCGATAAAAGCGATAAACTCATCCAAAGGAAATCCTCTTAAAAACTTATATCTGGTTACCGTTATAGAATCCAACCTATCGCTTTTAGAGTATACTCAAGGCAACTTATCTGAAGCCATAGACATTCAAAATCAGGTTATTTTAAACTATGAAACTGTTATAAATAATTATCAAGATGATAATATTGTTTCTAAAGCTAAACGATTTCAAGCACGAGCTATTTCAAATTTAGCTGTTTTTTATAACGAACAAGGGAATTTAAAAAAAGCCTATGAACTTATTGTCTATGCCTACGAAAAAAAGAAAACTTTAGTTGAAGCAACTGATGCTAGTTTGCCTACAAACCTCATTCAAATAGGACAATCGCAACTATCTCTTAAAGAGTTTGATGATGCACTTGTTAATCTTCATAAAGGACTGGAGCAATTAAACAACATTCACGATGACAACCCCTATTGGAAAGCTGCAGCCAATCATGCCTTAGCCGAAGCTTATGCTGCTAAAGACAACATTCCATTGGCCATGAAATATTACAATGATAGTGAGCTATTATTTAAAATAGCATTAGACAACACATACGACAAAGAGTTTCTATCCTTCCTAAGGAATAAGGCACTTTTTTTAGCCGAAAACAACCAACCAGAAGAGGCTTTAGCTATTACCACAAATGCATATAATTACATTATAGAAAATGGTGGAGAGAACAATTTCGACGTTTTAAAACAATTCCTAAACTTGGTTAAAGTAAATTATACAATCAAAGATTACAGCAATACTTTAAGATGGGTTGATGAGGCTAAGAATTATTTAAATAAGGTGAGTCCTAAAGCAGATTCTATTCAAATAGAGTTTAACAAACCAGAACTTATTTTATTAGAAACTTCGGCTAAATATTTCTTAAATTCAGAAAAAGACAGCGTATTTCTGCAAGGTTTAGTAAAAGATTTAAATAAAGCGACAAGCATTTTAGAAAAACGAAAAACCACTATCTATAAGCACGAAGACATCAACATTTTATTGTCAGATTATCAAGCCATAAGTTCTTTCGAAAAAAAAATAATTTTAGAATTATACACAAAAACTCAAAATTCAAAATATCTTAATAAATTAATTAGTTTACATGAATCGAGTATATATAACCGAATACGTTCTAGACTAAACTTAAAAAACAACCTATCTTTCTCTCATATTCCTAAACAAATTACCGATCGAGAAAATAATATTAAAAACAAATTAACTGCTTCTTTAGAAGGTACAGGAAATATGAATGATTTTATTCATGCTAACAAAGAATGGGATTCTTATTTGGATTCTTTAAAACAGATGTATCCAAGATATTACAAAATGCGTTATGGCACCATTGAAGAATCTTTAACAGATATAAAAAAACATGTACCAGAAAATACGACAGTTATTAGGTATTTGTTTATAGATACACAATTATACGCATTTGTTATAGACAATTCTCAAACTAATTTATTTAAATTACAGTTTACCAAACAGCAAAACACCATTCAAAAATTACTTAATAATATTTTAAGCTTTCAAGATTCAAACACGCTCATCAACACTTTATACAAACAGCTTTGGGAACCAATGGAAGCCAATATTACTACTAAAAACGTTGTTATAATTCCAGACGAAGAGTTATTTAATTTAAGTTTTGAAATACTAACTGATAAACAAATAACATCTTATTCTGAACTAGCTACCCATAGTCTACTTTCTAAATATATTATCTCTTACAATTACAGTTTATTTTTAATTGATAACAAAAGTAAACCCATGGATTATAAAGATAATTTCATTGCTTTTGTACCGGAATTTAACGATAAGATGAAAGAGAACTATCATATAAAAATTGAAGATTCTTTAGATATTGACAAAACCTACCTAACACTTTTACCACAACCGTTTACAAAAGATTTAGCAAAAAAATCTTCACAACTTTTTAAAGGAGAATCTTTTTTAAATGAAAAATCTACCGAACACATCTTTAAAAATAGCGCCAAAGAGCATAAAATCATTCATATTGGCACACATGCAGAATCTAATAATTTATCACCCGAACTTTCTAGATTGGTATTTGCAAAATCTACAGACACAACAGGAATAGACGATGGTTATTTATTTACCTATGAAATTTACAATACTAATTTATCCTCTAATTTAGCCATACTTACAGCTTGCGAAACAGGTAAACCTACCTATCAAGCAGGAGAAGGTATGATCTCTTTAGCGCATGCTTTTAATTATGCTGGAAGTGAAAGTATTGTAACCAGTCTTTGGAAAGTTGACGAACAATCTAGTACAGAAATTATTGCACTTTTTTATAATAATATTAAAAAAGGTATGGCTAAAGACAGCGCCTTGCAACAAGCAAAATTAGAATATCTTAAAAATGCTAAAGGCCGAACTATAAATCCGCAATATTGGGCTGGCTTAGTTTTAATTGGAGACACTACTCCTATTGATATTTCTACATCTTCTAATGGCATTTTTTGGATTACTGGTATTATAATACTCTTCATATTATTATTTATTATTATAAGAAAGCAGCGTAATAAATAACAAAAAGCTATCAGTATGTACTGATAGCTTTTTTAAAAACTAAAAATAATTAAGAAATCCCTCTTTAATAATTAATAGCTATTTATATATCGGAAACCTTAAAAAATGTGAGCATTAAAAAACCATCACTTAAAAATGATGGTTTTTAGTTTTCTGTTTTTAATTTGCAATCACTATTTTTCTTACGATACTTTTATTGGTTGTTTTTTCCTTAATATTTAAGAAATATACACCATTGGTTAACCTATTTATAGGAATCATGGTTTCTGTAGAAGTAACCTCTCCGCTCATTACAACTTGTCCTAATTGATTAACTAAATGCCACTCACCTTCAAGTAACTTTTCCATTTTAATATTTATGACATCTTTTGCAGGATTTGGATACACACTTAAGGTTTCCGAAGCCATAAGGTTATCGACACTTAAAGTTGCTCCAGGACCTACTAAGTAAATGGAGTTGTTTACAGCTTCAACATTGAAAATAACAAAATTCCCTCCATAATCTGCTTCTATTGTTTCTGGTAAATTATTAGAATTAAGCGAAGCAGCAGAAATAATTTCAAAAATAGCATCGCTTGGTGGTAAATAGCTTAAGATAATGTTAAGAGTTCCACTAATGTCAGCATTATTTTGAATCACTAATTTATCATATTCTAGATCAACGGTTGGACCATCAATTTCTATATTAAATACGGTATCAGCTCCTGCAATTAAATCTCCTGCAATGGTTAAGATACCCGGAGAACTCCCTGGAGATATATCAGAATTTACTTCAAAATTCGTTGGAAATTGTATCAATCCACTTCCTCCAAAATTTGAGTTTGCACCTTGAATTATATCCTCTGTAAAGGCCAAAGTTCCCATCTCACTAATAATATTTGCATTACTATATAAATTAGTTAAGTTGATAGTTGAAGTCCCAGAACCTGTTGTTTTTGTGATGCCATAAGCACCTCTAATATCAAAAGAATGATTAGTTCCACTGGTATAACCTATAGTAATATTATCTGCATTTATGTTATAGTTTACATAATTAAATATCATAATTTTACCATTGTTAATATTCAAATCACCTTGATTATGGTCAATATCAGATTCAAAAGCCCAAATTTCAAAACCATCTTCTAAGGCTTTTAAACCTGAAGTATCTAGAGTTAAACTTCCGTAATTAATTAATAAGCATTGTCTATTAATATCTTCTTTCGATATTTCTCCAGCATTCCATAGTATTGCACCTCCCATATTGTTGTTTATGCCGCTATACACCGATAAATCACCATTAATACCAAGCGTATTATTACGTCCTACTATAATTTCTTTTACATGCGTTACACCTGCGCCGTTAGTATAAGCAGCCCCACCAGCTCCTGGAACGTTAATATAAACGATGTCATCTGCCATAGGAACTCCGTTTGGAGCCCAATTAGCAGCTGTATTCCATTGACCATCTCCTCCTTCTCCATCCCAAGCTTTAGCAGTTGAATAATTAACACCAGTTACTGTGTAATAAATTCCATCATACTCACATTCAACACCAAAAGTAACTTCAATACCAGAAGTTTGGTTTTCTGGTACAAAAAGAGTTGTTGCTGTTCCACAAGACCCTTGATCTCCTTCAATAATATTGAATGTATCCCCTATTTGAGGAGCAAATCCAGGCATATTTATAACCATGTTACCATTGAAAAAATAGTAATTGCAATATATTTTGGTGTATATATCAATTTCATAAATGTATAATTCTACAGTACTAGACGCATCTACGATAAGATCGCCCATTAAATAAATATCACCTTGTACAAAAAGATTAGCAGAGTTTGTAAGTTCCAATGACTCATATTGATAAAACGAAAAACCTCCGTAATAAACAAAATACCCATCAATCAAAATATCATCGCCATCTTGAGGCACATCCAAATAAGACCAATTATAAGGGTCTTCCCAACTATAACCATCACCATCTCCTGTAAATTCGTTCTGAGCAAGAGCACTCAATGAGACACAAAATAGTGTCATAAAAAATAAAATTCGTTTCATAATTAATAGCTTTATATGTTTATATAAACTAACATCGAAAACATTAAAAAATGTGAGCACGAATAAAATTACATTTTAACGAATTGAAATATCTAAGTCTAAAAAATTTATAAGCAATTAACTATTCAGTCAATATATATTATGAATTGGTATAAAAGTCTATGGATATAAAAATGCTAAACAAAAGAGGAAGAGGTTTAATTTTTTTAAAAAATATAAAAGCCCAACATTACTGTTGGGCTTTTATTATTCCTAAACATATAGGAATCAATTTTATATTTGATATTCTCTAAACGAGATTTCTACTTTAGCAGAAATATTATCCTCCAAAGTCATCAAATCTAATATGCTCATCTGGGATTCCAAAATCCTCTCCCATTTTCTGAACAGCTTTGTTCATTAATGGTGGTCCACAGAAGTATAACTCGATATCTTCTGGAGTTTCATGATGATTTAAATAATTATCGATCACACAATTGTGAATGAATCCTACAAACCCATCTCCTGGTGCATCTATATTTTCTTTTACTTTCCAGTTATCTTCTGGAGCTGGCTCAGATAAAGCTAAGTAAAATTTAAAGTTAGGGAAATCTCTTTCTAATTCACGGAAATGCTCTAAGTAGAACAACTCACGTTTAGAACGTCCACCATACCAATAAGTAACTTTTCGACCTGTTTTTAAGGTTTTGAATAAGTGGTATAAGTGAGAACGCATTGGCGCCATTCCAGCTCCTCCACCAACATAAAGCATTTCTGCTTCAGACTCGTTAATAAAGAACTCTCCGTAAGGTCCTGAAATAATTACTTTATCACCTTGTTTTTGATTGAAAATATAAGAGGAAGCAATTCCTGGATTTACATCCATCCAGCCATTCTTAGCTCTATCGAAAGGAGGTGTAGCTATACGCACGTTAAGCATGATTTCTCTTCCTTCTGCAGGGTAAGAGGCCATTGAATAAGCTCTTTCCACTGTTTCTGTATTTTTCATTACTAATGGCCAAAGCTTAAACTTATCCCATTCCGCCTGAAACTTATCTGGAGTTTCGTGTTCTTCCGGATGTGCTGTAATATCCATATCCTTAAAGTTGATGGTACAAGGAGGAATTTCAATTTGAATATATCCACCAGCTTTGTACCCCATATCTTCCGGGATTTCAACTACGAATTCTTTAATAAAAGAAGCTACATTATAATTACGTACAACGGTTGCTTCCCATTTTTTTATTCCAAATACTTCTTCTGGAATAGTAATTTCCATGTCTTGTTTTACTTTTACCTGACAAGATAAACGCGCTCCATGTTGTAATTCTTTACGAGTAAAGTGAGGTGTTTCTGTAGGTAGAGCTTCACCTCCACCAGATAACACATGACATTCGCATTGAATACATGTTCCTCCACCACCACAAGCCGATGGTAAAAATATTTTTTGTGCACTTAAAGTAGATAATAAAGTATCACCTGATCCTACTTCAATAGTTCTTTCTCCATTAATTGTAATCTTTACCGGTCCAGATGGCGATAATTTTTGTTTTACAACTAATAACAACGTAACTAATAACAATGTAATTATTAAGAAAGCGACTACTGTTATTATAACTGTCCCTAAGGTACCTGCTGCTAATATTATCATCTTACTATTTTATTGTGTTGTTAGCTAAAGTTTTGTCTTCTACTTTAGACGTCTCATTTATAGTTTCGTAATTATCTGATTCTTCAAGTGTATTTAAAGACACCTTTGTTTCGGGTACTTCTTTTACTTGAACGGTTTCGGTTTCAGTTTTAGTTGCAGTTTCTTCATCTCCTCCTGTTAACATACCTCCAAAACTCATAAAACCAATAGCCATTAAACCTGTAATAATAAATGTTATACCTAAACCTCTTAAAGGTGCTGGAACATTTGAATATCTAATTTTCTCACGAATGGCTGCAATAGCTAAAATAGCTAAAAACCATCCAATTCCTGAACCAATGCCATACGTTGTAGCCAGCCCTAAAGTTGCTATTTCTCTAGATTGCATGAATAAAGAACCTCCTAAAATAGCACAGTTTACAGCAATAAGTGGTAAGAAAATACCAAGTGAGTTATATAATGATGGTGAAAATTTCTCTACAATTATTTCTACCAATTGTACCATGGTTGCAATGGTAGCAATAAACATAATAAAAGATAAGAAACTTAAGTCGTAATCCGCATATTCAGCACCCAACCAAGCCAAGGCTCCTGGTTGAAGAAGATATTGATCCAGCAACCAGTTTAAAGGTACTGTTATAGCTAATACGAAAATAACTGCAGCACCAAGACCAACAGCTGTTTTTACTTTTTTAGATACAGCAAGGTAAGAACACATTCCCAGGAATACTGAAAATACCATGTTATCTATAAATATCGATTTAAAAAATAATTCTATATGTTCCATATTCTTTTAGTTTTCAGTCGCAGTCCTAACAAACAGTATTTACTGTAATCTACGACTGTACACTGTTTACTGATTAGTCTTCTATTAATGCTTTATTTCTACTACGTTGAACCCAAATAATAATACCTACAACTATTAATGCCATTGGAGGCATAATCATAAATCCATTATTTTCATAGCCAGTTGCATACAATCCTGTCTTTGCAATTGGGTCTCCTAAAACTGGAATTCCAAATAAAGTTCCAGACCCTAATAATTCTCTAAAGAATCCAACAATAATTAAAATTACACCGTATCCTAAAGCGTTTCCAATACCGTCTAAAAAAGAACGCCAAGTACCATTTGCTAATGCAAAAGCTTCAAAACGTCCCATAATAATACAGTTTGTAATAATTAATCCAACAAAAACCGAGAGTGTTTTACTTAGCTCATAAGCAAAGGCTTTTAAAACCAAATCCACAATAATAACTAAAGTAGCTACTACGATTAGTTGCACAATAATTCTAATTTTTGACGGAATGATATTTCTCATTAAAGAAATAACCACATTTCCAACTCCCATTACGAATATTACTGAAATGGCCATTACTAAAGACGCTTTTAATTCGGCTGTAATTGCTAAAGCAGAACAAATACCAAGTACTTGAATAGTAATTGGGTTGTTATCTGCTAAAGGATCTAATATTAGATTGGCATCTTTTTTTGATAAAAGTCCCATAAATTAATTGTTTTTTAAGGTTTTAAAATAAGGCACATATAGTCTCAATTCGCTTTTTAGCATAGCTGAAACACCATCTCCAGTAATTGTTGATCCTGCAATAGCATCTACCTCATTATCTGTTTTATCTATATTTAATGGATCTGCATTTCCTTTGGCTACAGTAACTCCAACAAATTCCCCATCATTCATTAAGTCTTCACCAATAAAATCGTCCATAAAAAATCGTTTATTAATGTTTGCTCCAAGACCGGCTGTTTCACCTTTATGGTCAAAAAATGCGCCTTGAATAACCATATCCTCATCCATTGCTATATAAGCCCAAATAGCATCCCAAAGACCTTTTCCTCTAATAGGAGCTATGTAAAAAGTTTGACCTTCCTTTTCACCAACAAACAAAGGTAATCTTCTCTCTTTACCAGCTTTTGCATTTGTTTGTTCTTTTTTTACATCAATTAAATAGGCTTTATCATCTTCAGTAACTTCATCACCTTGAATTACTAATTGTTTTGTAATATATTCTGAAAATAATTTTGGAGCTTCTTCAGTTGAAACAAAGATAGCATTGCTATCATCGTTTTCATTGATGCCCATAGCATACAAAATATTCTGTTGTTTCTCTAACTCCCTATTAGTAGTAATCTTATCTTTTAAAGATGATGATGCATAGGCTAATAAAGAGCCTACTACTAATACCATTCCTATGGCAAAAATGATGGTGTATGAATTTTTATCTGTTCTCTTTTCCATTATTATGCGTTTTTAACTTTAAGACGTTTCATTCTTTGTTTCACATTCCCTTGAACCACATAATGATCGATTGTTGGAGCAAATACGTTCATTAACAGAATAGCTAACATAACACCTTCTGGGTAGGCTGGATTAAATACACGAATTAAAATAGAAATAAATCCTATTAAAAATCCGTAAATCCATTTACCTTTATTAGTTTGAGAAGCTGTTACAGGATCTGTTGCCATAAACACGGTTCCAAAAGCAAAACCACCAATAATAAGGTGTTGCCAAAAAGGTGTACTCATTAATCCGTAGAATTTACTTCCTTGTGAAATAACCTCGGCATTAACAAGACCATTAAATATTAGTCCCATCACTATAGCTCCTAATACTGATGATAACATAATTCTCCAGCTACCTATTTTTGTGAAGATTAAGAATAAACCTCCTAATATAATTAAGAGTGTCGATGTTTCTCCTATAGAGCCAGGAATATTTCCTATAAACATATCCATAATTTCATGGCCTACTTCTTTTCCTTGAGCTATTGCTCCCAAGATGGTTTCACCTGATATAGCGTCTAAATTTTCTCCTGCTGCAATAGCTTTATCTCTAGCAACTGCTCCATGAACCCATACTTTATCTCCAGACATCCAAGTAGGATATGCAAAGAATAAAAAGGCACGGATGGTTAATGCAGGGTTTAGAATATTCATTCCCGTTCCACCAAATACTTCTTTTCCAATTACTACTCCAAAAGCTACAGCTACAGCAAGCATCCAAAGTGGCGTGTCTATTGGAACAATAAGTGGCACTAACATACCAGTTACTAAGTATCCTTCTTCCACCTCATGTTTCTTTATAACTGCAAATAAAAACTCAATGGCTAGACCTACTCCATAAGAAACAATTACTAGAGGTAATACCTTAATTAATCCTATATAGAATGTATCCAAAGATAAAAACTTAACTGGAACATCTATAGCGTCGTAATGTTGATAACCAGCATTAAAAATACCGAATATCAAACATGGTACCATAGCCATAATAACTATGTTCATGGTACGCTTTAAATCGTCTGCTACTTTAATATGAGTCCCGTTATGAGTGGTCTCATTTGGCAAGTATAAAAAAGTATGTAGCGCATTAAACGCTGGAGCCATTTTGGTTCCTTTATACTTTTCTTTTAAATTATGTAATGTGCTTTTTAAACCCATGGTTCTTTTTTTAAAATTTTTCAGTTTGCTAACAAAATAAATAACGTATTATTTTCATTTTGCCTCACAAAAGGAATCATTATCCAATTTCTTTTATCATTACGTCTAAACCTTTTCTAATAATATCTTGATGCGGCTGTTTAGATACACAAATAAATTCTGTTAAAGCAAAATCTTCAGGGGCCACTTCGTACATTCCTAATGCTTCCATTTCATCTAAATCTGTATACAAACAAGCTTTCAATATTTGTAACGGATAAATATCTAAAGGAAAAACCTCTTCGTAATTACCTGTTAAAACAAAATTTCTGTGTTCTCCATTTGTATTGGTGTCCAATTCAAATTTCTTATTTGGTGTTAACCAAGAAAAAGTAAGCGCTCTAGATGTTGATATTTTATTAAACACCGGCTTATTCCATCCAAACAACTCATAATCGTCTCCTTCTGGAATTACAGTAATTATATTGCTGTAATAATCTAAACTTCCATCTGGTTTTACTTGTTTTCCAGACAATACGTTTCCTGAGATAATACGATCGTTACTATCTTTATCTATACCATTATCGTAAACCATAGTTGCAATTTCGCTTCCAATTATGGTTTTAAAATATCTTGGCTTTTTTATTGAAGAACCAACTAAAGCAACAATGCGTTCTGCATTAAATTTTCCAGTTAATAGCAATTCTCCTATAATTACTAGGTCTTGCGCATTAACGGTCCATACAGTTTCTCCTTTATTTACTGGATCTATTTTATTAATTTGAGTCCCAACATTCCCAGAAGGATGTGGCCCTGAAACTTTATGTAAAGTAATCCCAGACAAACCAGCTAAGGGTGACGATGCATTTTTTCCAACAGACACATGTACTTTACCTTCGGTAAGTTTACATAAAGCTGTAATAGCTGCTTGAAGTTCTGCCTCTTTCCCTTTTAAGGTGTAATCTAAATCTGCTGCTAAAGGTGCAGATGCATAAGCCGAAATAAAAATAGCTTTTGGTGCATTGTTTGGTTTCGCAATAACATCGTAAGGACGTTGCTTTACAAATGGCCAACAACCAGAAGCTAATAAATGAGCTTTTACAGCTTCACCATTTGCCGTCTCAACATCAAATTTTCCAAAATCTTGAAAAACCTGCTCTTTATCTGCTTGAATTTTTACAGCTAATATTTTTCTTTTCTCTCCACGTAAAATCTCTAAAACTTCACCAGAAACAGGCGATGAAAATTTTATTGCTTCGTTGGATTTATCATAAAAAACAGTTTCTCCTGCTTTTAATTTAGCCCCAACTTTTACAACCAATTTAGGAATGACTCCATGGAAATCTTCTGGTCTTAAGGTGTAGTAGTTGCTAATAATAGCATTTTCAGTTGCCTTCTCAGCTTCACCTTTAAGTTTTATATCCAGTCCTTTTTTAATCTTAATGTCGTTTGACATATTTATAAATCTATTTGTTAATAGTAAATGTGATTAAGACTCTTAATTCTCTTAAAAATCGGTGCAAATTTACTAAATTCTATATGAATAAGCACTAGACTTTCCAGAAGAACGTTATTTATTTTCATTCTAAATAAGTTAAAATGGAACGGTATAAAATTTGCTTATATTTACACTCAACTATATTTAAAAAAAATGACAGCTAAGCTTCACATTTACATATACTTCCTATTTATACCTTATTTCTTTTTTGGTCAAACCCAAGAAGTTGTTCCACCAGACTATATTAAAACTATTATTTTTTCTGGAGAAACTCCAGAGAGCCAACTCCCTATTATTAAATTAGGAGACAGAATTGCGTTAACATTTGATGCCCTAAATGGAAATGAAGAGGATTTTTATTATAAAATTGAACACTACAACTACGATTGGACTCCATCTAACCTAACTAAAGCCGAATATATGAACGGCTACGACAACCAACGTATTAGAAATTACGACAACTCCTTTAACACTTACCAAATATACTCTCATTACAATTTAATTATTCCAAACGATAGAACTCGTGGTCTAAAAAAGTCTGGAAATTATATGATTCATATATATAATGATTATGATGAAATTGTGTTTTCAAGAAAGTTTATGCTTTATGAAAACAGCGCCAATGTTGGTGTATTTATTACTAAATCTAGAGACGTAAAATATTTGGAAGAAAAACAATCGGTTGATATAAAAATTAACTCTTCCAGTATTTTATTTAACAACCCTTCTGAAACAGTGAAAACTTTAATTATTCAAAACAATAATTTAAATACAGCTATTTCTAATGTTAAACCACAATATACTTTAGGAAACGAACTTATATATAAGTACACTACAGAAACTAGTTTTTGGGGAGGAAACGAATATTTCTCTTTCGAGAACAAAGATGTTAAAGGCGCTAATGTAGCTATTGAATATATTTCTTTAGAAGATTTATACAATAATTTTCTCTTTACCAATATTGTAAGGCAAGGAAGACCCTACACCTATAATCCAGATATCAACGGAAATTTTGTAATTACAGCATTATATGTTGAAAAACCTTGGATTGAAGCCGACTATGTTTGGGTTCACTTCTCATTATTACCAAGTGATGACATTTTAAACAAATCGATTTATGTTTATGGAAACTACAACAATTACGAATTGACAGAAGCCAACAAAATGCAATTTAACGATGCACGTGGTGTTTACGAAGCTCAACTACTTTTAAAACAAGGTTTTTATAGCTACAAATATGTTTTGGTTGATGATAATAACCAATTGCAAGAAGGAGCCATAAGTGGTAATCATGATGAAACCGAAAACAATTATAAAGTATTAGTTTATTACAGAGATTTAGGAGCTAGATACGATAGATTGATTGGTGTTGGGGAATCAAATTCAATTGATATTACCGATTAAACCATAATAAAGATGCAACTCATCTAATATTTTGTTATATTAATTTTATAATTACTTATTTTAGCATATCCTAAATTAATAGACATCCTAATGAAAATGGTTCAACAAATAACAAAAGGGATTAAAATTTCGGTAGAAACAACTTTCGAAGGCACATTTTATAAAGACTATAGAATACAATTTGCTTTTGGATATAAAGTAACTATCGAGAACCAAAGTAAAGATCAAGTACAATTGTACGCAAGACACTGGAATATTCTTGATGCTCTAAATAATATCGAAACCGTTACAGGAGAAGGTGTTATAGGTAAAAAGCCAGTTTTAAAACCTGGAGAATCTTACACTTATACATCTGGCTGTTTATTATCCTCTCCCTTTGGTGCTATGTATGGTAATTATAGTATGATTAATATTGCTACTTCTAAAAAGTTTAAAGTTGCTATTCCTACGTTTAAATTAAGTGCACCATATGCACTAAACTAATTATTAGCTTTATAAATTAAATGTAGAGGTGTTTTCTGTAAAATCTTGAAGATTAATAAAAGTCATTTCAATCTTTTGATTACACTTTTCAACCTGAGTGATACTTGTTGTTTTCACAAAACCTCTGTCCATAATAATTCCAAAATCCAGGTTTTCTTTTCCTGCCGAGTTATGGAATTCTAAAATGTTTTTAGACGTTAGTTTCTTATCATTTTTAAAACCTTCAAACCAATCTATTCTAGCTCGCTTCATTTGCTTTGTATACAAAGATGATGAAGACCATATTCTAGGTTCTAAAGGAAGCTTAGCAATATGCTTAACAATCCCATCCCAAACAAACTCAAAAACATTCAAGCCTTCCTGCCAATCTACCAAAACAATAGTAAAAGGTTCAACATCTAGAAGATTATATGCTTCGATAGTTTTTAATACATGGTTAGAAGTTAAGAGATCTTTTACCACAACCCCACGACTCAACCTATATTTATCTTGTCTTTCATGCATAGTAAAACCCCCATTAAGCAAACAAATAAGACGTTGTTTGTCACTAACACCTATCCAAGTCCCACCAGCCATCTTGTCTTTTGGATACAATAAATTAACACCATCTTCAAGATAAAAGTCTGGATCTAATGTTTTTCTTTGAAGCGCTTCGTCTCTATTAGAAGTCAACACAAAATTGGAGTTCTCCAATGGAATGAAAGTTACGGTACACATAAAATTACTAGTCTAAATACTATGAAGCAACTTACAAAGAACTTATAATTTAACTTGTCTTTAGGAAAACAAAGAAATATAAATCGGTAAAAATATTGTAACTTTGTGGCTGAAATTTTTACAAATTAGAAAACAAAAACAATCATGGGAAAAGGATTTTTTAATGTACCAATCGCTGTTAACGAACCAGTTAAAAGTTATGCTCCAGGAACTCCAGAAAGAGAAGCTGTTTTAAAAGCTTATAAAGAAATGTATAACAGTCAGGTTGATGTACCAATGTATATTAACGGAAAAGACGTTACTACTGGGAACACCAGAACCATGTCTCCTCCTCACGATCATAAACATGTAGTTGGAACTTACCATTTAGCTGAAAAATCTCACGTAGAGGATGCTATTGCAACAGCACTAGAGGCTAGAAAATCTTGGTCTCAAATGCCTTGGGAACAACGTGCTGGTATCTTTTTAAAAGCTGCCGAATTAATTGCAGGCCCTTACAGAGCTAAAATTAATGCAGCAACTATGATTGCGCAATCAAAAAATATATACCAAGCAGAAATTGATGCTGCTTGCGAATTGATAGATTTCCTACGTTTTAATGTCCAGTTTATGACAGACATTTATATGGAACAACCAGAAAGCACAAGCGATGCTTGGAACAGAATAGAATACAGACCTCTTGAAGGGTTTACCTATGCAGTAACTCCTTTTAACTTTACAGCTATTGCCGGAAATTTACCTTCTTGTATGGCATTAATGGGGAACGTTGTTGTTTGGAAACCAAGTAACAACCAGATTTTTTCTGCTAAAGTTATCATGGACGTGTTTAAAGAAGCAGGTGTTCCAGATGGTGTCATTAATGTTGTTTTTGGAAACCCAGGAATGATTACAGATACTGTTATGGCTAATCCACATTTCTCTGGATTACATTACACAGGATCTACTCCAGTATTCCAAAACTTATGGAAGCAAATTGGAAACAATATTGAAAACTACAAAACCTACCCAAGAATTGTAGGTGAAACTGGTGGAAAAGACTTTATTGTAGCTCATAAATCTGCTAATGCAAAACAAGTTGCAACAGCTATTTCTAGAGGTGCTTTCGAATTCCAAGGTCAAAAATGTTCTGCAGCATCTAGAGTTTATATTCCTGGTAATATTTGGGAGGATGTGAAAAAATATGTCATTGAAGATGTTAAGTCATTTAAAATGGGTTCTCCAGAAGACATGAGCAACTTTATTACTGCAGTTATTAATGAAGGTTCTTTCGATAAATTAGCTTCTTATATAGATCAAGCTAAAGCTGCTTCTGATGCAGAAATTATTGTAGGTGGTGGTTACGACAAATCGAAAGGTTACTTTATAGAGCCTACAGTAATTGTGACTAATAATCCTAAATACGACACCATGTGTACTGAGCTATTTGGCCCTATTGTAACTATATATGTGTACGATGAAGACAAATATACTGAAACATTAAAACTAGTTGACGAAACAAGTGAATACGCGTTAACCGGTGCTATTATCTCTACATGTCGTTATGCTATTATTGAAGCAACCAATGCCTTACAAAACAGTGCTGGAAACTTCTATATTAACGACAAGCCAACAGGTGCCGTTGTAGGACAGCAACCTTTTGGAGGAGCAAGAGCTTCTGGAACTAACGATAAAGCAGGAAGTGCACAAAACTTAATGCGTTGGGTTTCTCCAAGAATGATAAAAGAAACTTTTGTAACTCCTGTGGATTACAGATACCCTTTCTTAGGATAAGTTTAAAGTATATGCAAAAAACCCTTAAGAAATACATCTTAAGGGTTTTTTTATGCTTTTAATCTTACAAGTATATCAATAATAATAGAACTTCATATATTTAATTATTAAACTAATAATTAATTAAAATGAAAAAAAATTACCTTCAAATTTTACTTCTTTTATCAGTAAGCATCATATTCGCCCAAGACACAAAAAATGCCTTTCAGAAATTAGACATCTCAGATATGGAAACTTCGGTTTTAGTTGCTAATTCCCCAATTGTGGATGTTGTTTCCTATAACACCAAACCTATAAATAATTACAACTTTTACCAAGCATACAAAGCTATCGTACAAGGCGATTTAGAAAAAAGATATGCCCCTCTTGAAAACCTAAAAGAACAAAGCAAGAAAAGTCATTTTACCAATGTTATTCCACTAGCTATAATCCATAGTGACTTCGAGTCCTTTGAAGAGCAAGCACTTCAAAATAACTCTGTTACAAAAGATGCTGAAGGCTATTTATTAAGAACTAGTAGCGCATCTATCTTCGAAAAAAGACACCTAACCTTAATGGCACCGCTACGCAGTAGCAACAAAGGTTTACAAACAACATTTAATTTATCTGCTTCAAATATTTTTAACACAACAAGTCAACATATTGAAAGTATTGAAATAGATTTTAATGACGGGTTGGACTTTAGACAAATTGCATTAAGCCAAAACATAAGAGTAACCTATACTGAAGAAGGAAGAAAAACAATCACCTTTAAATTACATCTTGACAATAATGAAATAGTTACACGTCAAGCCACTATAGACATTAAATTTTCCAATGAAGATTTATACACGAACAACAATCGTATTATAACAACATTTAACTCTAGCATCACACCTAATCTTTTGCCTTATGGCGAAACTGTTTCATACCCTGGAACAGGAGAATATGAAGTTTTTTTAAGCGCCGACAACATTCTTGACAAACCTATTTTTTTAGTAGATGGATTTGATCCTGGAGATGGAAGAGATATTACAGGTTTGTATGAATTATTAAATTTTGATGATGGTGGAACCACATCAAATCTAGGAGATTTAGTAAGAGATGAAGGATTTGATATTGTTATTTTAAACTTCCCTATTTACACAAGAGCTGCAGATGCTGTTGTTGTTGATGGAGGAGTGGATTTTATTGAGCGAAATGCCATGTTATTGGTAGAGTTAATTAATAATATTAATGCTCAAAAAGAAGGTACAGCTGAAAATGTGATTATTGGCCCAAGTATGGGAGGACTTATTTCCAGATATGCCTTAAATTACATGGAAAACCAAAATATAAACCACGAAACAAGGCTTTGGATTTCATTCGATGCTCCACATCATGGAGCTAATGTGCCAATAGGATTTCAACATCAATTTAATTTTCTTGCATTTGGTCTAGATGATTTTTGGGTTCTTGGAGACCAGAATGTGGAAGAGTTACAACCTATTATTGACGGTATGCTAAAATCTTCTGCTGCTAGACAAATGCTAACAGACCAATTTGAACCGCATATTACAAATAGCGATGGTGTAACCTTTAATAGTTCTCTTTCTTTACCAAGATCACATCCATTTAAAGCTATTTTCGATGGAAGAATGAATAACCTAACAAGTACTGGTTTTCCAGAGCTATCGCGAAACGTAACTATTATAAATGGGAGTGGAAACAACAACAGGTATCCAGATAACACAGCTGGAGCTAACGATTTAAATCCAGGAAGTAGAATATTAAATGCTAATATTGACATCATGACTGGAGCCGAAATGAAAATTGAAACCTTTTTTACTCCAAATGCAGGTACACAAATTCAAACGAGTAAAGTTCATTTAGATTTTGCCTGGTGGTTTCCTTTAGCTAATGATAGGGTTAACAATGCAAGCTCTACTGCCTTTACTTATACAAATGGTGTAGACGCTGCTTCAGGAGGTTTATTCGATATTTTGAAACTTACAGAGGACCTAGCAACAGATGGTCTAGTAGGTGAGTTTTTAGGGGCTTTAAGTACAAATTATTTTAATTTTATACCAAGCATTAGTTCAATGGCCTTTGAACTAACTGATGGAGAAATTGATTGGTTCCATACACCAACTGGTATCAATACCGCCAGAGCCACAACCAACATCACTCCTTTTGATGCTTGGTATATGCCAATAGACAACGAACCACACGTGACCTTAACCGAAGGAAATGTAGCTTTTGCACTATTTGAAATCTTGCAACAAACATTATCTACAGATTCTAATTCGGTAAATAGCATCAAACTTAAACAAAACCCTATCTCTAATAGTTTAACACTAATTAGTACAGATAAATACCAAGGTGCGACCATTTCTATAATAGATATTACTGGAAAACAGGTTTACTTCCAGAAAACAAACATAGAAAGCAGAACAACACTTCCATTAAACTTAGCTTCTGGCATGTACATTTTAAATGTAGACACTAAAACCAATTTGGTTTTAAGAACGAAGCTTATGGTAAAATAATTTTTTTGTAGTGTCTTAAAAAACAAAAAGCCTTTCAGTATTTGAAAGGCTTTTTTTATTATTTAAATAATCCAACAATAAGATTATCCTTTATACTTCAATGGCAGATACACCACCTTTTTTGTTTCAAAAAAGTCTTCTTCAAAGAAATCAGGAATTTCATATATAGTTGCATTTTTATAATCTTGAAGTTCTTCGCTTAAATCTCCACCTTTTAAATACATAATTCCATTTTTTAATTCATGATTTTGCTTTTTAGCAATTTTTCCTTTTATCCAATGAACAAAAGTTGGCATTGCTGCCACTGCTCTACTTACAATAAAATCGTAAGAGCCTTTCGTTTCTTCAACACGTTTATTGGTGGTTTTTACATTCTCAAGACCTAAGCCTTCAACAACCTCATCCACCACTTTTAACTTTTTTGCAATACTGTCCACCAAATGGAAAGAGCATTCGGGATATAAAATTGCCAAAGGTATTCCTGGAAACCCTCCACCTGTTCCTACATCCAAAATTTTAGTTCCAGGTTTAAATTCTATCACCTTTGCAATAGCTAAAGAATGTAATACATGTCTTAAGTATAACTCGTCTATATCCTTACGTGACACAACATTAATCTTCAAATTCCAATCTTGATACAAGCCCTCAAGTTTAGAGAATTTATCAATTTGATTTTCAGTAAGATTAGGAAAATACTTAAGAATTAGCTCCATGGATTTTTTATTTTGCACAAAAATAGATAAATTATTGTGCATTTTTATGAAAACTTTATTAAGATGCACGTCATTATTATTTATCTTTGACGTCATATTTGATACTTATATCTATAAGATTATTAGTTAGTAAAACACAACAGCATGACAAAACAAACCTTATCATTCTCGAGAACAGACTCTGCTAAGTTTTTTAGAACACTTAACAAACGTGTTAACGATTACTTTAAAGAGAATAACATAAAAAAAACAGGAAACTGGAAATTATATATTAAAGCCATAATAATGTTCACCTTATTACTTGGCCCTTTAGTGCTTTTATTAACCGTGGATCTTCCTACTTGGTTACAGATTATTTCTATGATGGTTATTGGCATTGGAATGGCTGGAGTTGGTATGAACGTAATGCACGATGCCAACCATGGTTCTTTTTCAAGTAAAAAATGGGTAAACAAATTAATGGGAAGCAGCATCCATATTTTAGCTGGTAACGATTATAACTGGAAAGTACAACACAACGTATTACACCACACCTACACAAATATTCAAGGACATGACGAAGACATTGATGCCGGAAGAATTATTCGTTTTTCGAAACATTCTAAATGGTTGAAAATTCATCAATACCAAAAATATTATGCCTTTTTATTATATGGTTTATTAACGGTTAATTGGGCTATTACAACCGATTTTAAACAAACCTACGTGTATTTAAAAAGAAAATTATCTTATGGCGATTTCCCTAAACCTGCAACACAATGGACCAAGTTAATTATTGGTAAAATTGTATATTATTCTATTTGGGTAGTTTTACCTTTAGCTCTAGGTTACGCTTGGTGGCAAGTTTTAATAGGCTTTTTAATCATGCATTATACAGCTGGAATTATCTTAAGCGTTATTTTCCAATTAGCGCACGTAATGCCTAATACCGATATGCCAATGCCAGATGAAGACGGGAACATGAAAAACACTTGGGCCATCCACCAGTTATTTACTACGTCCAATTTTTCACCTAAAAGTTGGTTGGTAGAATTTTACACAGGAGGTTTAAACAGACAAGTAGAGCATCATTTATTTGCTCATATTAGTCATGTTCACTATAAAAACATAGCAAATATTGTTAGAGAGACTGCTCAGGAATTTAGCTTACCATACAACGAATACAATTCTATTTGGACTGCGATTTCAGAACATTATCAGCAATTAAAAGTTTTAGGTCAGAAGCCTAGTATGGCTTAATTTCATTTATCATTTTAAAAATAGCTTACCACAATGAACCTACTTTCGGAAAGAGTTCTAAACATGTCCACGTCTGCTACTTTAGCAATGGCTGCAAAGACTAGAGAACTTAAAGCACAAGGAAAAGATATTATTGGTTTAAGTCTTGGCGAACCAGATTTCAATACGCCAGATTATATTAAAGATGCTGCCATCCAAGCCATCAACGAGAACTATAATTCGTATTCTCCTGTAGATGGTTATGTAGAACTTAAAGAAGCCATCATAAACAAGTTTAAACGAGATAATAATTTAACATATACCTTACCTCAAATAGTTGTTTCTACTGGAGCCAAACAAGCTTTAGCTAATGTAGCTTCTGTACTTATTAACAAAGGTGACGAGGTTATTTTGCCTTGTCCGTATTGGGTAAGTTATGCAGATATCGTTGAATTATTTGAAGGCGTTCCTGTAGAAGTAAAAACGTCTATCGACAACGACTTTAAAATGACACCGGAACAATTGGAAGCTGCTATTACACCAAAAACTAAAATGATTTGGTACAGTTCTCCTTGTAATCCAAGTGGATCTTTATATAGTACTGAAGAATTACGTGCCTTGGCAGATGTGCTTCAAAAGCACCCAAATATTTACGTGGTTTCGGATGAAATTTACGAACACATAAACTTTACAGAAAATGGTCATGCAAGTATGGCTCAGTTTGAAGATATGTTCGATAGAACAGTTACCGTAAATGGGGTATCAAAAGCTTTTGCTATGACAGGTTGGAGAATTGGTTATATTGGAGCTCCTGAAGCTATTGCTCGTGCTTGCAACAAAATGCAAGGTCAAATTACAAGTGGTGCCAATTGTATTGCTCAACGTGCAACTATTACAGCTTTAAACGAGTCTCCTACACGTGTAAAATTCATGATAGATGAATTTAAAATCCGAAGAGATTTGGTCTTGAATTTACTATCTGACATTGATGGCTTTCAAACCAACACCCCAGAAGGTGCTTTTTATGTATTCCCTAATGTTTCTTATTACTTTGGGAAAACCTTAAATGGAAAAAAGATCAATAACGCGACAGATTTTTCATTATATCTTTTAGAAAAAGCGCTTGTAGCCACAGTTACAGGTGAAGCTTTTGGAAATCCAGATTGCATTCGTATTAGTTATGCAGCAAGTCAAGAGCAGATTATTGAAGCAATAAAACGTATTAAAGAAGCTGTTAGTTAAAAAATTTCAGCTTTAAAGATTATAATTTATTAAACCCTTGAGATGTAAAAAATCTCAAGGGCTTTTTATTAAAAAGAAATAAGCAATAACATTATCAAGCTTCATTGTATTCCTTAAACCAAATATGTTCGTTGTAAAAAACCAATTAACCAGACTTAAAACTAGCTGTTATTTTTATATGGAGCCATTGGTAAATCTTTAATCTATGATAAATAATATATTATCTCATAACTCATCACAAAATCATCACGTATCTTATGAAGTTAATTCTATAAAAGGTAATACCGCAATGGAGTTTGGTAAAGTTTTTTTTGAGGTGGAATTGTTTATTTGTATATATTCAAAAATCCAAACAATTGCTAATTATAGAGTATAAATGGGTGATTTAATGAAGAAATAGTTTGCTGTATTTTTTTTTGAGAATATGATTTCTTGACACATCTATATTGCCAGTTTTGGTTTTATATTCAACAAGCGAAATACCATAATATTTACTGAATGTTTTTATTAAAACAGGAAGGACTACTAAAACCTAATTGATAGGGGATTTCTAAAATGACATGGTATCATCGGTTTTCTTAATGAGTTTGTTTACTTTATATAAACGTAGTTCATAAATAATTTTATAGTAAAACTACTAAAGTAGCACTCGCAAATATTGAGATTTTTAAAACCATAGTTGCAGCATGACTTAACTTACAAAGCTTTGGAGATGTATAGCTTAATCTTGCACCAAACACTGATTTTTTACAAGCTTTCTGAAAGCTATGATTTACAACACGTTTATAATTAGAATTCAATAAGCCCTGAGATGTCAAATATTTCTTTTTTGTTTGCTTAATTTCAGATTCTAAATCTTGGTTAAGTTTAGTTTTCATAATAAATAATTCGTTTTAAAGATTAAGATTTTTTTTAAAATACAAAAATATCAGACAAATCCTAAATTAACCTCCAAAATATTGTAAATTTTAACAAAAAAACAGCTAATAATTGAAAAAAATTAGAAATGAAGTGATTAAAAGGCAAATCAAGTAATATTTAAAACTCACCTATTTCGCCAAAAGAAAGGCGTTAATAAAATAAGAACTGTAAATAATTCTAAACGTCCAATTAGCATTAAAAACGAAGCCCACCACTTTCCAAAAGCAGGTAGAGCTGCATAGTTATTTACTGGACCAAAATTACCAAGTGCTGGACCAACGTTCCCCAAGCTAGAAGCCGATAACCCGATAGCAGACATGAAATCTATATCCATCATAGAAAACACTAATGCTCCTACTATAAAAGACAACATATAAAGAATAAAAAAGGCAAGAATATTAAAAACGATAACCCCTGTAACTGCTTTTCCATTGTATCGAACAGGTAAAATAGCATTTGGATGTAAGGCTCTTTTAAACTCTAAGAACCCATTTTTAATAAGTATTAAATGCCTCACTACTTTAACACCCCCTGAGGTACTTCCAGCCGAACCCCCAAGAAACATCAATCCAAAAAAGAAAACCATTAAAAATGATGTCCATAAAGTATAATCTGCCGTTATAAAACCTGTGGTTGTAATCACGGAAATCACCTGAAATAAGGCATGTCTAAATGAACTTTCTGCTTTTCCCCAAACCATGGGATGGTCTATTGTGGAGACTGCAAAATCTGCTTTAAAATAAATAATTAAAGCTGCTATTACAGTAAAAATAACAATAAATTTAAAGTAGAGTTTTAGCTCTTCGTCTTTAATAATTTTTTGAACTTTACCCTTAAAAGCAAAATAGCTCAATACGAAATTTGTACCTGCAAAGAACATAAAAATAATAATAATATATTGGATTATGGGCTGGCCATTCCAATATGCTACACTAGCGTTTTTAGTTGAAAACCCACCAGTGGACAAGGTACACATGGAATGATTTATAGCATCGAAAAAAGACATGCCAGCCACTTTTAATAAAATGGTTTCTGCAACAGTATACCCAAAATAGATTAACCATAAGCGTTTTGCTGTATCTGTAATTCGTGGATGGAGTTTATCTCCACTTGGACCAGGAGCTTCGGCAGCAAACAATTGCATCCCTCCAATTCCTAATAAAGGTAAAATAGCAACGGCTAATACAATAATTCCCATTCCACCAATCCAATGGGTTAAGCTACGCCAAAATAAAACTCCTTTTGGGATAATTTCAATATCGTTTAAAATTGTGGCGCCTGTAGTCGTATAACCAGACATGGTTTCAAAAAAAGCACTAGTAAAACTTGTAATACTTCCAGTAAGCACATAAGGGATTGTTCCAGAAAGAGCCATAACAAGCCAACCAAAAGCCACAACAATATATCCTTCGCGTTTATTCATTTCTTTAGTGTGATTCTTGGTTAAAAACATCAACAAAAGTCCTATTAGAATGGTTAATCCACCAGATAATAACAAACTTGGTGTTACACCATCCTTATAAATAAAACTTACTAAAGCAGATAGCAACATAAAACCTCCATTAAATAATAAAAGAAGCCCTAAAAAATGAAAAATTATTTTATAGTTAAGTTTCACAGATAGTTAGTTACAAGAATAATTTTTCTACTTGTTTAATAGATCTTGGCAAACAACAAACTACAACTTTATCGTTTACTCCAATTCTGAAATCGCCTAAGGCCGTATATCCTCGACCATTTCTAATAACTCCGCCAATAATAGCCGCTCTAGGAAAATCGACATCTTTAATTAAACGGTTGCAAATTTTAGAGGTTGGTTTCACATTAAACTCCAACAATTCAGCATTCATATTATTAAGCTTGGTCATTGCAATTACTTCTCCTTTTCTAATATATCTAAAAATGGTATTGGCTGCCAAGAGTTTTTTATTGATTAAGGTATCAATACCTATGGAATGTGAAAGCTCAAAATAATCCATATTTTCTACCAAAGCTATCGTTTTTTTAACACCTTTGGATTTTGCCACTAAACATGACATGATATTCGTTTCAGAATTTCCAGTAACTGCAATAAAAGCATCCATGGACATTAAGCCTTCTTCTTCTAAAAGATCCACATTTCTACCATCTCCATTAATAACAAGAACATCTGCTAGTTCATCAGCTAAATCGAAAGCATGATCTCTATCTTTTTCTACAAGTTTAATATTTGGATATTGTTTACACAAGTCTCTGGCTGTTTTATATCCAATTTTACTTCCACCAAGAATCATAATATTCCTGATTTCAGTGTTGATTTTTCCGGTAAGTTCACAAAGCTCTTGCGCTCCTCCTTCCGAAGTTATAAAAACCACATTATCCCCTTCTTTAAATTGCGTGTCTCCCCTAGGAATAATAGTGTATTGCGTTCCGAAACGCTGAATTGCTATTGGAACAAAACGAATTTTAGAATATATTTCTGCTGCTTCTTTAACTGTTTTTCCAATAAAAACTGCTGTTCTCGATAAGCTTAAAGCTACCATAGTTAAAGCACCTTCATCAAATTCATAACTATCGTTAAAAGCAGATTGGCTAAGTAATAAATCTATTTCGGAAGCTGCTAAAGATTCTGGAGAAATAAGTTCATCTATGCCTAAATTTTTAAAACCAATTTCATCTTTATGAACAATAAACTCAGTATTAGAAATCCTAGCAATGGTTCTATTGGCTCCAAGTTGCTTAGCTAAAACACAAACTGTAATATTTGTTGTTTCAGATGAAGTGACTGCAATTAGCAAATCGCTTTCTGCAATTCTAGCTTCTTTTAAGATTGCTATAGAAGTTGAATCTCCTTTAATAACTTTAATATCCAAATGATTATCTGCATAAGACAGACTTTCTTTATTGGTATCTATTAGGGTGATTTCTTGGGATTCGTAAGACAATAATTTTGCTAAATGAAATCCAACTTCACCAGCTCCAGCAATAATTATTTTCATGTGTTAATTTGTAATAAAGTAGGACAAATATACTGCAAATTAGATTTACTAAAAGACAATTACACATTTAATTATTTGATTTGAAGCTGCTAAAAGCGTAAAAAAAAGTTTCTATTTCAGTTGACTTACCATATTTTAGAAAATATAACAGACATAAGCTTCTAATATGTATTTTGAGTTTAATTGAACAATTCTAATTGAAAATAAATATGTAGGTTTGTGGAAAAATTTCACATTGACAAAAGTTAAGCCATATAAAGATAGTGATTTAGGCAAAAAAGAGCAAGTAACTAAAATGTTTGATGCTATTTCAAATGAATATGACGGATTAAATCGTGTAATATCCTTTGGAATAGATATTAAATGGCGAAAAAAAGTCGTGAGTCTAGTTGCTGAAACCAATCCAAACATCGTATTAGACATTGCTACCGGCACAGGAGATTTAGCCATAAATTTAGCCGAAACAAAAGCAGAAAAAATTATTGGCCTGGACATTAGTCAAGGCATGTTAAATGTTGGGAAAGAAAAAATTCTTAAAAAACATTTGCAAGATAGAATTGAAATGGTTGTTGGCGATTCGGAAAATTTACCTTTTGAAGAAAACACCTTTGATGCCATTACAGTAGGTTTTGGGATTAGAAATTTTGAAACTTTAGAAAAAGGACTTACAGAAATATTACGTGTTTTAAAACCTGGTGGGATTTTTGTAATTTTAGAAACTTCAGTTCCTACCAAACCACCTTTTAAACAAGGCTACAACCTATACACTAATAACATTATGCCAATTATTGGCAAGCTTTTTTCTAAAGACCAAAGTGCATACAGATATTTAAGCGATTCTGCATCAGTTTTTCCTTTTGGAGAAGCTTTAAACAATATTTTAAGCGAAATTGGGTTTATAAATGTTGTAAACAAGCCACAAACTTTTGGAGTGGCAACCATTTATACATCATCAAAAAAATAATATGAAAAACATCCTTTTTCTATTCACTTTTTTATTCGTATTCCAGTCGGCTTCTGCACAACTGTTTACTAGAGAAAAAGTATTAAACGATGAAAATGTTGATAAGAACTTTTTAAGTTACGGTTATTTCATTGGATTCAATAGCTACGATTTTAATTTCGACTATATTCAAAACAAACCAGATATTCAAGTTGCAAAAACGACAGGTTTTAATGTGGGATTGATTGGTAATATGCGTATTAACAACTATTTGGATTTAAGATTAGAACCAGGTTTGTCCATTACAACCCGAAACTTAGAATATCCAGAAAGTTATTTTAACGGTATAGAACATACGCCTTCAGATTTAGAAAGAGAAGTGAAATCTACATATATACATGTGCCATTACTATTGAAGGTTTCTACCAAACGCATAAACAACTTTAAACCTTTTATAGTTGGAGGTGTTTCTACTGCATTAAACCTTTCTAGTAATGAAGATAACCCAGACGATAATAGTGCTGGAAAATTTAGGACAAAAAAGAATATGTATTTCTACGAAGTTGGTTTTGGAATCGATTTTTATCTATTTTACTTTAAATTTACACCTTCTATTCGTGGCGTATTTGCCATTAACGACGAGCTAGTAAGAGATGTAGATCCAAATTCTCCTTGGACTGGAAATATAGATAGCATGAAAACACGTGGAGTGTTTATTAACTTCACATTTCAATAGAAAATTTTGTTGTTGAGATGTTTGTTTAGAGACTTGTTTAATTTATATTATATACAACCAAACGCCTTTATGACTAAACGTCATATTATCCTCTTCGGAATTCACTCAATAAAATAGCTGTTGCTGTAGCCACATTTAAACTTTCTGTAGCTTGCAAATTGCCAAACCTAGGAATAGTAATTTTTGTGGCAATAAGATTTTCAATGTCTTTAGAAACGCCATTGGCTTCGTTACCAAGAACTAAAACACCCTTATTAGGTAATTCTTTTTTATAAATATTCTCACCATCCATAAATGCGCCAAAGGTTTCCATATTTATGTCTTTTAAAAACTTGGGTAAATCTAAATACGAAATGTTTACTCTAGTTATGGAGCCCATTGTAGCTTGAATTACCTTTGGATTAAAACAATCTACTGTTTCTAAATTACAGACCAATTCTGTAATTCCAAACCAATCGCAAAGTCTAATAATGGTCCCTAAATTCCCTGGATCTCGAACATTATCTAAAGCCACAATTAATTGATTGATTTTTATTGGTTCTGTTTTCGGTATTTTAAAAACGGCTAAAGCTGTATTGGGAGTCGTTAAAAAACTAATTTTTTTAAGTTCGGCTTCAGTAATTAGAATTTCAAGATTGGCATTAATTTTGAAAGACTCTGTAGTATATAACTGTTGTAATTTAAAATGAGATGCTATTAGTTCGTTAATGGTTTTAACACCTTCAGCAACAAATAAACCGTGTTGAAGTCGGTATTTTTTTTGTTTTAAACTCGTTATTAATTTTATTTGGTTTTTAGATAACATTCAAACTTATTTAAATATATTTTTCGATTGAAATAATGTATTTTTGAGTTTAATTGAAGTAATTTTTATTACTCTTAAAAACAGCAACTCTTTTATTACTCGTTAATTTTATTTGTATTTGAAACTGCAATTCTCAAAAATAGTATTATTTATTGTAATTACAGGTTTTTTGTATTCTTGTAATTCCGTTAAAAGAGTTCCTGAAAACGAGCACTTACTTGTTGAGAATAACATTTATGTAAATGATAAAAAAAATAATACAGAGCGCGTTAACAATTTATTGTTTCAACAACGTAATAAAAAAATCGTTAATATTCCTTTAAGGTTACATATTTACAATACTGCAAGACCTAACATAGATTCAATTATTAATGCCAATATAGACTCGAAACCTAAAAAAAGAAAAAGGCTAGAGCGTTTCCTTTCAAAAAAACAATTAGATAAATATATTGAAACAAGAGTAGGTATTAATAATTGGTTAAAAAACACAGGAGAAACTCCAGTTATTGTTAACAAAGAAAAAACAGAAAGATCTGAAAAACAATTAGAAGCCTATTATTTTAATAATGGTTGGTTTAATGTAGATGCTACTTCAAAAACAGATACCCTAGAAAACAAAAAAGCTACAATAAATTATTATGTAAAAACTGGTGATCCTTATATTGTAGATTCCCTTTCTACAAAAATAGCATCTCCTATAGTTGATTCTCTTTATAATGTTACAAAAAAAGAATCCTTCATAAAAAAGAATCAACAATATAGAACAGCCACCTTTGCTAATGAGAAGGAAAGAATTATTAGAGAAATGAGGAACTCTGGAGTGTACCATTTTAATCAGGATTATGTGTATTTTGATATGGACACCATAAACACCAACAAAAAAGTACATGTAGAATTACAAATTCTAAACAGATCTATTAGATCTCAAGATTCTACCTTTAAAAAGCCTTTCAGTATCTATAAAATTAAAGAAGTAAATGTTTTTACAGATTTTTCTTATGAAAAGAAAGATCTAGAATTATCAGATTCCACCAAATTTAAAAACTTCAACTTATATAGTTTTGGTAAAATGCGCTTTAAGCCAAAAGCTATAACTGATGCTATTTTTATAACTCCGGGAGACGTTTTTAGAGACAAAGATAGGACAAACACCTACAGACACATAAACAACTTACAAACTTTTAAACACCCAAGCATCGATTATATTGAAAACCCAGACTCCACTTTAACAGCCAATATTTTATTGACACCTTATAAAAAGTTTGGTTTAAATTTTAGTGCTGAAGTCTCGCAAAGTAACATTCAATCTATAGGTTTAGCTTTCAACCCAAGTTTATTAATGCGTAATGTTTTTAGAGGTTCAGAAACATTGGAGCTCTCGGCTTTTGGTTCTATTGGGGCATCGAAGGATGGAGGTGATGAAAGCGATCCATTTTTCGATATTAATGAAATAGGGGTCGATTTAAGGTTAACTATTCCAAGGTTGTTCTTTCCGTTTAATACTGAAAAAATTATACCTAAAACCATGTTTCCCAGCACACGAATCTCCATTTCCAGTTCTAGTCAAACAAATGTTGGTCTAGATAAACAAACAGTTTCTAGTATTTTTAATTATAAATGGTTTGCTTCAAATCTAGTAACTAACAGATTGGATTTGTTTAATATTCAATACGTTAGAAACTTAAACACAGACAACTATTTTGGCATTTATGGAAACTCCTACAATGAATTAAACAATATATCTCAAGACATAGATTATAATAATGGGAACGATTTAAATTTTCCAAGTCAAACGGACGCGTTTATTAACGATGTATTATCTGGTAATACATCATTACAACCAGGAGATCCAGATTATGACGATGTTTATGCCATAAACGAAAGAAAAATAAGACTTACTGAAAACAACCTAATTTTTGCCACCAATTTTAACTACACAAGAGATAATAGAGAAAACCTTTATGACGAGACCTTTTCTATTTTTAGGTTTAAAGTAGAATTGGCTGGGAATTTATTTTCTGCCATCTCTAAGATTGCCAGTTTAGATAAAAATAATACTAATCAATACGAAATTTTTAATGTAGCATACTCACAATATGTAAAAACAGAATTCGATTATATTAAGCATTGGGATTTAGGTAAGAAAAATGTATTGGCTATAAGAACGTTTGCAGGTATTGCCATACCATATGGAAACTCTACAAACATCCCATTTTCTAAAAGTTTCTTTGCAGGTGGAACAAACGACAATCGTGCTTGGACAGCATACAGCCTTGGGCCTGGAAGCTTAGATAGTAATGACGAGTTTAACGAAGCCAATCTAAAATTAGCTTTCAACATTGAACATAGATTTAATATTTTCGAAAGTTTTAATGGTGCACTTTTTATTGATACTGGAAATATTTGGAACGTATTTGATGATGTGACAGATCCAAAAGCCACTTTTACTAATTTTGCATCTTTAAAAGATATAGCTGTAGGCTCTGGCTTTGGTTTAAGATACGATTTTGGCTTTGCTGTTTTTCGTTTTGATATCGGCTTTAAAACCTATGATCCTTCACGTCAAGAAAACAATAGATGGTTTAAAGATTACAATTTTTCAAATGCTGTTTATAACATAGGCATCAATTACCCTTTCTAAGCTGTTTTATTTTCTTATTTTTGTACTTTCAACCTTTATAATTATACAATTATGGCTCATAATATTAAACCTGGAGTTGCAACAGGACAAGAAGTTCAAAATATTTTTAAACTAGCTAAAGAAAAAGGATTTGCTTTACCGGCTGTAAACGTGGTAGGTTCAAACAGTATCAATGGTGTTTTAGAAACTGCCAGAGATTTAAATGCACCGGTTATTATTCAGTTTTCTAATGGAGGTGGTGTTTTTAATGCAGGAAAAGGTCTAAGTAACGACAACCAGAAAGCTGCCATTGCAGGTTGTATTGCAGGTGCTAAACACGTGCATTTAATGGCAGAAGCTTATGGTGTTCCTGTAATTTTACACACAGACCATTGTGCTAAAAAACTATTGCCTTGGATTGATGGTTTATTAGATGCAAGCGAGCAACACTATAAAGACACTGGAAAACCGTTATACAGTTCTCACATGATTGATTTAAGTGAAGAACCAATTGAAGAAAACATAGAGATTTGTAAAGAATACCTAAGTAGAATGAGCAAAATGGGGATGACTTTAGAAATTGAACTTGGCATTACTGGAGGTGAAGAAGATGGTGTAGACAATACAGATGTAGACGATTCTAAACTTTATACACAACCAGAAGAAGTGGCATATGCATTTGAAGAATTAAGCAAAATAAGCAACCAATTCACTATTGCTGCAGCCTTTGGAAATGTGCATGGCGTTTACAAACCAGGAAATGTTAAGCTTACTCCAAAAATCCTTAAGAATTCCCAAGAATATGTGTCAAAGAAATTTGGTGTAGAACATAATCATATCGATTTTGTGTTTCATGGAGGCTCTGGTTCTACTGTTGAAGAAATTAGAGAAGCCATTGGTTATGGAGTAATAAAAATGAATATCGATACAGATATGCAATATGCATTTACTTCTGGTGTGCGTGATTATATGAAAGAAAAAGAAGCTTTCTTACAATCGCAAATTGGAAATCCAGATGGAGACGATGTTCCAAATAAAAAATATTACGACCCAAGAGTTTGGTTACGTGAAGGAGAAAACACCTTTGTGGAGCGTTTAAAAAAGGCTTTCGAAGACTTAAATAATGTAAATACTTTATAAAATAATGTTAGTGTTTCCACTTAATTAAAAACAATACTATAATTTTGTGGTCTGGCTAAACAGGAATCGATTGTAGAAGAAATTCTAAAATCAGTAATCATAAACTTGTCCTTAGCAGAGTCGAAGGATCTAAAACCGTATATCGATATGTCTTGGTTTAAAAGAAAAGAAAAAGGAATTCAAACCACAACCGAACAAAAAAAGGATACTCCTAAAGGTTTGTGGTATAAATCTCCTACTGGTAAAATAGTAGATACCAAAGAACTTGAACAAAATTTTTATGTAAGTCCCGAAGACGGTTACCATGTAAGAATTGGAAGTAAAGAATATTTCGAAATCTTATTCGACGATAATAAGTTTAAAGAATTAGATGTGAAACTAGAATCTAAGGATCCTTTAAAGTTCGAAGACACAAAAAAATACCCTGACCGTTTAAAAGCGGCTCAAGAAAAAACCAAATTAAAAGACGCAGTACGTACTGCTGTTGGAAAATCTAAAGGTAAAGATTTAGTAGTTGCATGTATGGACTTTTCATTTATTGGTGGTTCTATGGGCTCTGTTGTAGGCGAAAAAATTGCACGTGCTGCAGATTACTCATTAAAAAAGAAAGTTCCTTTCATGATTATTTCTAAATCTGGTGGAGCAAGAATGATGGAAGCTGCATTATCTTTAATGCAGTTAGCTAAAACCTCGGTTAAACTAGCACAACTGGCAGATGCTGGAATTCCATATATTTCTTTATGTACTGATCCAACAACTGGTGGAACCACAGCCTCATTTGCCATGTTAGGAGATATAAATATTAGCGAACCTGGAGCCTTAATTGGCTTTGCTGGACCAAGAGTTGTAAAAGATACCACAGGTCAAGAATTACCAGAAGGTTTCCAAACGTCTGAATTTTTATTAGAACATGGTTTTCTAGATTTTATTACTCATAGAAAAAATCTAAAAAACAAAGTTAATTTATATATCGACTTGATTTCTAATCAGCCTTTAAGAGAGTAATCCTTAATTTATAAAATTAAATATTTGCAAAAGATTGCTATTAATGAAAAAGTAGTATATTTGCAGCTTGAAAGAAAATCTTTCATATACATAAAAATCATTTACAATAATATTAGAATGTATTTAACTAAAGAAGAAAAACAAGAGCTTTTCGCAAAACACGGTAAAGGAAAAAACGATACTGGAAGTGCAGAAGGACAAATTGCAATATTTACGCAACGTATTGAGCATTTAAGTCAACACTTAAAAACGAATCGTAAAGATTTCAACACAGAGCGTTCATTAGTAATGCTAGTTGGTAAGCGTCGTGCTTTACTAGACTATTTAATAAAGAAAGATGTCTTAAGATATCGTGCTATTGTTAAAGAATTAGGATTAAGAAAATAATCACAATCTAAGAGGCTTCGCGCCTCTTTTTTTGTTTTATAATACCTCATTCGTAAGAGTTTAAAATTCGTGAATAAGAAGCTATTCATAGTTTTTCATTGGTCACAACTACTACAACAACACAACTACCAATGTTTAATTAGAATTAAAAAATTATGATTCCAAAAGTTTTTAGAGAGGTCATTGACCTTGGTGATGGAAGAGAAATCTCCATCGAAACCGGAAAATTAGCTAAACAAGCTCATGGTTCGGTTGTAGTTCAATCTGGAAAATGTATGTTATTATGTACAGTTGTTTCCAACTACAAACAAAGCGATGTCGACTTTTTACCATTAACGGTAGATTATCGTGAAAAATTTGCTGCAGCTGGACGTTATCCAGGTGGATTCTTTAAAAGAGAAGCAAGACCAAGTGATGGTGAAGTTTTAACTATGCGTTTAGTGGACCGTGTGTTACGTCCATTATTTCCAAAAGACTACCATGCTGAAACTCAAGTTATGATTCAGTTAATGTCTCATGACGATGATGTTATGCCAGACGCTATGGCTGGATTAGCTGCTTCTGCTGCTATTCAATTATCAGATTTTCCATTTGAATGTGCTATTTCCGAAGCTCGTGTAGCTAGGGTAAATGGCGAATTTGTAATCAACCCAACACGTGCACAATTAGCAGAATCTGACATCGATATGATGATTGGAGCTTCTGCCGATTCTGTAATGATGGTTGAAGGTGAAATGGATGAAATTTCTGAAGAAGAAATGGCAGATGCCATTAAATTTGCTCATGAAGCAATTAAAGTACAATGTGCTGCTCAACTTAGATTAGCTGAAGCCTTTGGAAAGAAAGACGTTCGTGAATATGAGCCAGAAAGAGAAGACAAAGATTTAGAGAAGAGAATTCACGATATGGCATACGATAAGGTGTATGCTATTGCTCAAGCTGGATCTTCTAAACATGAAAGAAGTGCTGCTTTTGACGCTATAAAGGAGGAAATTAAAGCAACTTTTTCTGAAGAGGAATTGGAAGATTTTGGTGGTTTAGTTTCTAAATACTATTACCAAGCTGAAAAAGAAGCTATTCGTGATTTAACTTTAAATGAAGGTTTACGTTTAGACGGAAGGAAAACTGATCAAATAAGACCAATTTGGTGTGAAGTAGATTACTTGCCATCAACTCATGGCTCTTCAATATTTACCCGTGGAGAAACTCAAGCTTTAGCAACAGTTACATTAGGAACTTCAAGAGATGCAAACCAGGTAGACATGCCATCTTATGAAGGTGAAGAGCGTTTCTATTTACATTATAACTTTCCTCCATTTTCAACTGGTGAAGCGCGTCCAATTCGTGGCACGTCTCGTCGTGAAGTAGGACATGGAAACTTAGCGCAACGCGCATTGAAAGGAATGATTCCTGATGAATGTCCTTATACTGTTCGTGTAGTTTCAGAAGTTTTAGAATCTAACGGTTCGTCTTCTATGGCAACTGTTTGTGCTGGAACTATGGCGCTTATGGATGCTGGTGTTCAATTAAAGAAACCTGTTTCTGGAATTGCTATGGGATTAATTTCCGATGCTGAATCTGGAAAATACGCTGTTCTTTCTGATATTTTAGGAGACGAAGATCACTTAGGTGATATGGACTTTAAAGTAACAGGTACGGCAGATGGTATTACTGCTTGTCAAATGGATATCAAAGTAAAAGGTCTTTCATACGAAATTCTTGTAAATGCACTTCAACAAGCACGTGAAGGACGTTTACATATTTTAGAAAAACTAACAGACACTATTGCTACTCCAAATGCAGATGTTAAAGAACATGCTCCAACCATGGTAACAAGACGTATTCCTAATGAATTTATTGGTGCTTTAATTGGTCCTGGTGGAAAAGTAATTCAAGAATTACAAAAAGAAACCGATACCACTATTGTTATTAACGAAGATCCAGAAACGGAAGAAGGTATTGTAGAAGTTTTAGGAGTTGGTAGAAAAGGTATCGATGCAGTTTTAGCAAAAATTGACTCCTTATTATTTAAACCCGAAGTTGGAAGTATTTACGAAGTAAAAGTAATAAAAATGTTAGATTTTGGTGCTGTAGTAGAATATACGGAAGCTCCAGGAAACGAAGTTTTATTACATGTAAGTGAACTAGCTTGGGAACGTACAGAAAACGTATCTGACGTAGTTAATATGGGAGATGTTTTTGATGTAAAATACTTTGGAATAGATTCAAGAACTAGAAAAGAAAAAGTTTCTAGAAAAGCTATTTTACCAAAACCAGAAGGTTTTAAAGAAAGACCTCCTAGAGATAATAACAGAAATGGTGGACGTGACAATCGTGGGTCTCGCGACAATAAAGGTCGTGATAATCGTCGTGATGATAGGAAACCAAGAGAAGATAAGAAGGATTAATAAATCTTTTTAAAATCTATAAATAAAAAGCCTATTCATTAATTTGAATAGGCTTTTTTTAGTCTAATGTTTGCCAAAAAGTTTCTGGACAATGCCATAAAAAATTATCTTTATTTGATAATACTAACACAAAACTTAATACATTCAGATTTGTTAATTAGCTAAAACTAATAATATAACAGAATGTATGCACATAACAAAAGTATAATAAGAATTTTGAAGTAAAACCAATGTGGAATTAAACTAGGATTCAGAAGAATATTTTCGGATCATTTTTAAAAGTTTTCGAGTATCAAAGGGTTTTGCTATAATGTCATCTATTCCAGACGCTATTGCCGTATCATAAACTTCTTCTCTTTCAAAAGCTGTTAAAGCAATTACAGGAACTGTAATTCCCTTTTCTCTGATGAGTTTTGTCGTTTCATACCCGTTAATTTTTGGCATATTAATGTCCATTAATATGGCATCATAAGTTGTGTTCTTTAACATTTCCAAAGCCATAAAACCATCATCTGCAATATCACATACATATTTATTATTTTCCAATAGCTTTTTAGTAACCATCTGGTTTATTTTATTATCTTCTACTAATAGTATTTTTAAACCAAAATCTTCAAAGAAGACATCTTCAATATTATTTATTGGTTTTTCTAGGGTGTCATTTTCAAACTCTAATGGAATTGTAAACACAACCGAAGTACCAACGTTTTCCTCACTTTTTAAAGAAATGGTTCCTTTAAATAATGTTACTAAATTCTTAACGATACTTAAGCCAATTCCTGTGCCTTGATAATCATCCTCTTTTCTGTTAATTTGAACAAATTTTTCGAAAATTTTTTCTTGATATTCTAATGGAATTCCAACACCAGTATCTGAAATTGTAAAGGAAATATAAACTAAATTAGATTCTTGGTTTTCCAACTTTGCTGTTATGGAAACCGTTCCATCAGTGGTAAACTTTAAAGAATTACTTACTAAATTGATAATAATTTGAGATAATCGAATAGAATCTCCTAAAACAAATTGTGGTATTTTAGTATCGACGTCTACTACAATTTTATTACGGTGTTTTTTGGCAATCACAGAGAGAGAATCCTTAATTGTATAAAGTTTTTCTTCAATATCAAAACGATTATTTTCTAATACAACGCTATTCTCTTCAAATTTATGAACCTTTAAAACATCATTGACTAATGCTAAAAGGTAATTAGCAGAGAATTTAAGTGCTTTCAGATGCGGACTGTTTTCCAGTTCTTTATGCTCGGTCTCAATAATATCTGTAATTCCAATAACACCATAAAGTGGCGTGCGTAGCTCGTGACTAATTGTAGAAACAAACTGTGTTTTTAAAAGTGTGGCTTCTTCTGCTTTTTCTTTTGCTACTTTTAACGCTTCATTAGTATGTTTTAATTCTTCATTATTAATTTTCCTTATTTTATTTAATTTAAATTGATAATAAAGAAGTAATAATATGCCTAAAAAAATGACAACTACTAAAATTGATAATAATTTTAGATTGGCAAGTTTTTGGTCTTGGATTTCTTTTTCCGCCTCTACTTTAACCAACTTACTTTTAACCTCTTCTTTTTCAATTTTTTGACTTAAAAGTTCAATGTTTTCATTCTGTTCTAAATCGAGTAATATTTTTTGTAAGGAGTCAGTTTTTATAGTAAACTCTTCAAGTTTATCTACAACATTAGTTTTTTTATAAAATTCTTTTAATAATTGGCAAATTTCTAATTCATGAGATTTTGGGAAATATTTTGGTCTTTCTAAACAAATTTGGTAAGCTTTTATATAATTTTCTTCCGCCAAAACATTGAAATTGCGCCAAACATTATAATTACCTGTCAAAAAATAGTAATAAAAGTGTAATTCACGTTCCTTTTCAAATTCATTTAAATGAGGCTCTATTTCATCTAATAGACGTTTTCCTTTTTCAAAATATTCATCATCAATATAAATATTTGCCAAATTTGCGAGATAGTATAAATATCCAACTCTATTAACTTTTTTAGAATGTTCTATGGCTTTTAAATAATATTTTGCCCCAATCTCATTGTCTTTTTTGTTATAGGCATATAAATTTCCAAGGTTGTTATAAACCCAGCTTAAAATAGTATCATTTTTAATTTTAGTAGCATAAACAAGCGACCTATTAAAGTATTTAATAGCATTATCGTCATCTTCATGATGAGAATAATTTAAGCCAATTAAATTATAAACTATCGCTGTTTGTTTACTATCGTTATGTTTAAGTGTTAATGTAAGTGCTTTTTTTGCGTTTTCTAAAGACTTATCATATTCATTAGAATTAAAAAATACTCTTGAAGAATCAATCAATTCACTAATCTCTTTGTCTACAACTAGTTTTTTGGTATTTAATTCTTGGCCATAAGAAAAAAACAAATTAAAAATAACTGAAAGTAATAAGAAAATATTTTTAGTAGTTGGAGTCATCACTAATCACAATTTGGGTTTACAAAATAAAGCCTTTTTTTTAGATAAAACGTCGTTAAAATCCGATAAAAGTAATACTCAATCAATAATTCTTTAAAAAAAGAATATTATATGTTGCTTTCAGTCATAAACTTCCTAAAGCGTAAATTTTTGTTAAATAACTTTTATAAACTCTGGTCGTATATAGCTAAAAGACATAAATTTCAAACAAACCCAAAATACAAGCCTCAAAAAAAAAGTACAATCGCTTCTAGATTACAACAAACCAAAATAGCGAACCTTCTAAAATTAAAAACATTTTTAAGCCAAACATTTATTGGTAGTAATATAATTCAAAACGTTTATAATAAGATTACTTCAGTTAGTAAGTTCGTTTTTATTGTTTTAAGTGAAAATTTATTTACCGTTTTCCATAATGGTTTATAGCAATTTAATGCACATTATGGAGGTTTGGTATTTGGCTTAACTTTTTATATTTACACTCAAAATTCTATTTGTTTCAAAGCCTTTTTATGTCATTTGTATGCTTATATTTTAAGTATCAGACTATTGAATCCGTTTAGGATGAAGCATTAGCAACAGTTACATTAGGAACTTCAAGAAATGCAAACTAGGTAAACATATCCTCTTATGAAGGAGAAGAGCGTTTCTATTAACAGTATAATTTCCCTCCTTGCTCTACCGGAATAGCTAGGCCTATTCGTGGATCTCTTGACAATAAAGGTCGATTAATCGTAGTGATGACAAAAAAAATAAACAAGTGGTAAAAAATAACACGACTTCTTAAATAACCATAGTAAATCCAGATTTTTGCCATTCGTTAAAAGATCCGATTTTCTATTTTTAATATAAACATAAGTTATCAAGTAATTTTGTACTTTTAACAGGAATATTTTTTACTTACATATAACCCCAAATTTATGAAACAACAAAACTCATTAATACGAACCACATTACTACTGCTTATCGCCTCTGTTTTACAGTCTTCAGCATGTACCAGATTTGTTTATTGTGGAGAAGACCACCAAGTCATTACAGCCAGGTCTATGGATTGGTTTGAAGATGTCCATAGTGATATTTGGCTATTTCCAAGAGACATGAAAAAAGACGGCGGTTTAGGAACAGGTTCCATAACCTGGACTTCTAAATATGCTAGTGTAGTACTTTCAGGATATGATATTGCTACAGTTGATGGTATAAACGAAAAAGGATTAGTAGCCAACCTTCTCTATTTAGCCGAAACAAAATTTGGAGCTACAAACGATAAGCCAACCCTTTCTATTGGTGCATGGACCCAGTTTGTATTAGATAATTATGCCAATGTAGACGAAGCAGTAGAGCACTTGCAGAAAGAGCCCTTCCGTATCATTGCTAGCACTTTACCCAATGGTTCTTATCCTGGTTTACACTTGTCTTTATCAGATAATACTGGTAATTCTGCTATATTAGAATACATTGATGGCCAATTGGTAATACATAAAGGAAAAGAACATACCGTTATGACTAACTCCCCTATTTACGAAGAACAAATAGCCTTAAATAAGTATTGGGAAAATATTGGAGGCATGACCATGTTACCTGGAACAAACAGAGCAAGCGACAGATACGTGCGCGCCTCATTTTACACTAAAGCACTTCCAAAATTTAAAGATAACCGTATGGCTGTTTCGGCAGCCTTCAGCGTTATACGTAACGTTTCAGTTCCTTTAGGAATAGCTGATCCAGACGCACCCAACATTGCAACAACAATTTGGAGAACAGTGGCAGATCAAAAAAACTTAGTTTATTATTACGAATCGGCTATATCACCAAACGTCTTTTGGGTGGATTTAAATACTATTGATCTTTCTAATGTAAAAAGCCCTAGAAGAATTGATTTGGAAGGACACCCAATCTTATCTGGAAACGTTGCTAACAAATTTGAAACGGCTCAACCTTTTAAATGGTTAGCGCCGTAAACCAAAATACATTTAAAAAAAGCCCTACATGATGTGTAGGGCTTTTTTTTTATAATATAAACCTAATGGGGCTACAACACAAAAAAACGACATACTGTCACCTTTTTGACGGCTGTGTCAATTCGAAAAATTACATATTTCACAATAAATGTTTGATATTTTTACGAATTATCTAAGCATTATCCTCAAAACACATGTATATAGGATTTCTGAAAATTAATTTATTTTTTCGGGTCTTCCGTATGGTCCTTGTACAATATATAGAAATTAATATTGATAATCAATACATTACAAAAACATGAAAGTATTAGTAATTGGAGCAGGAAATATGGGATTGACGTATTCTGAAGGTATGGCGAATTCGTCCTTATTAGGAAAACAGAATCTAAAGATATATGATACTGATCCAAATAAAATTACAAAATTAAGCAAAGAACCTCATTTTGACGTTTATGATAATTTAGAGGCTTGCTTACCAAAAGCAGACATTGTCTTTCTTGCTGTAAAGCCATATCATATTGAAGACTTATTCAAAACTATGACTTCATTAATAAACCATCAGCAATTATTTGTGTCCTTAATGGCAGGAGTTACAATTGACACAATTAAAGACCTTTTAGGTGCCAAAAAAGTAGTTAGAGCCATGCCAAATTTACCAGCCAAAGTTGGAAAGGGTGTTACCTCTTACACAGAATCTGAAGACGTTTCTAAAGTAGAACTGATTATGGTTCGAAATTTATTAGATACAACAGGAACATCCATTCATGTAGATACTGAGAAATTTATTGATGCATCCACAGGTATTTCTGGAAGTGGACCAGCCTATGTGTTTTACTTTATGCAATCTATGTTGGACGCCGCATTAAAAATGGGCTTTTCAGATTACGACTCCAAAGTGCTGGTTAGCAACACCTTTGAAGGTGCCATTGAATTATTTAACCAGTCAAATATTTCTCCAGAAACTTGGATTAATCGTGTTGCCTCAAAAGGTGGAACCACACAAGCAGCCATAGACTCTATGGACGATAATAATGTTAAACAGCTTATTCAAGATGCAGCATATGCTGCTTTTGATAGAGCAATAGAATTAGGAAAAGAAAAATAATATGAGCGACGACATTAAGCGCGTAGTAGTAAAAGTAGGAACAAACGTTTTAACCAATAAAGATAACCGGATTTTAGGACCCGTTTTAAGAGAACTTGTTCGCCAGATTTCAGTATTATATGAAAACGATGTTATGGTGGTTTTAGTCTCTTCAGGTTCGGCAATTGCAGGAAAAGAAGTTATTGGCGACACCGAAATATCTGATAAATCCATTAGACGTCAGGTATATTCTTCCGTAGGTCAACCTCGTATGATGCGTCATTACTATAGTTTATTTCACGATTATGGCATGCGTTGCGCTCAAGTTTTGGCAACGAAACGAGATTTTGACCCTGGAATGCATCGCGAAAATATGATTAACTGTTACGAAGGGCTTCTATCCGAAGGCATTGTACCAATTGCAAATGAAGATGATGCCGTTTCTATAACCATGTCTATGTTTACAGATAATGATGAGTTAGCAAGTTTAGTAGCCGAGTTAATTGATGCAGATAGGTTAATAATTTTATCAGATACCGATGGACTTTACACAGGACATCCAGATGATGAAGATTCCATAAAGATTAAAGAGGTTTCCTTTAATCAAGATGTGGAACAATACGTAAAAGAATCTGATAAAAAAGAAGGCGAAGGCCGTGGTGGTATGGCTTCAAAATTACGTATTGCAAAAGTCACAGCACAAAAAAACATTCCAACATATATTGCCAATGGAAAACGTGAAAATGTGATTGTTGACATAGTTAATGACAAGGAAGTAGGAACCAAATTTATTCATTAAAAACAAAACAAATGGAATTATTACATACAGATAAGAAAAACGACGTTTTAAATTCAATGATTAAAATTATTGATAGAGAACGCGAAAACATAATAAAAGCAAACAAGCAAGATTTAGAAGCTTTTAAAAAAGACGATCAAGCTTTATACGATCGATTAGTAGTTAATTCTGCTAAAGTGGATGGTATGATTCAAGCCATAAAAGAAGTTCGTGATCAAGTAGATCCAGTGGGTACTACTATTTCTGACATGACCTTAGATAGCGGCTTGCAAATTACCAATAAAACAGCACCTTTTGGAACGATAATGATAATTTACGAATCGCGCCCAGATGTAACCATAGAAGCTGCAGTTGTAGCATTTAAAGCCAATAATAAAATATTATTAAAAGGTGGAAAAGAGGCTGTTAACAGTAATTTAATCCTTGAAAAATGCTGGCATGAAGCTTTAGAAGAAAATAAATTGTCTAAAGATTGGATAAAACTTCTTCATTTAAAACGTGAAGAAACACAAGAGTTTTTAAGAAATCCAACAGAGAAAATCGATTTAATTGTACCTCGTGGTGGCGAACGTCTAATTAAATTTGTAAAAGATCATGCTACTTGTGCTGTCCTAATTTCTGGACGTGGAAACAACTTTTTATATGTTTCAAAACATGCCAATTGGGAGAAAGCTGTAAAAGTAATTGTGAATGCCAAAACAAATAAAATTTCTGGTTGCAATGCTTTAGATAAAGTATTGATTGACAAAAATATTTCTAATTATAAAGAAAAGATTAAGGAACTTCAAGAAACCTTAAATCATGTAGGAGTTTCTTTAGTAGTTGATAAAAAAATTGGTGAGATTTTAACCAGTGAAGATCAAATTCTTAGTGAAGATACTTGGTATGAAGAGTTTTTAGCAATGAAAATTCTATTGGCCGAAGTAGACAGTATGGATCAAGCTATTACCATGATTAACACTTATTCTGGCGGACATTCGACCGCTATTATTACAGAAGACAAAAAGGAAGCAACTACCTTTATGGAGCAAGTAGATAGCGCTGCAGTTTACCACAATGCTTCTACCCGATTTACAGATGGTGGGCAAATGGGTGTTGGTGCCGAATTAGCGATTAGTACAGATAAATTGCACCATCGTGGACCATTAGGTTTAAATCAATTAGTTACCAATAAATATTACGTATTTGGGGATGGACATGTTCGCGTATAGTAAATAACTTAATTAGACATCTCTAATAAAAAAGCCCATCAAATTAATATTTGATGGGCTTATAATTTTTAACCTTTTCCTTATTGAGGAATAAGAACTTTCATCTTTTCCATTTGCTCTTTATCTAGAACAGAACCCATTTCTTTTTGAAAAACTTCATCGCTCAATAAAGCAGATTGAAGATTATCTGTTTGACTAGCACCATCTTTAGAATTCATTAAAGAGTCGGCACCTAATCCACTTATAATTTTTTGAAACTTGTCACTTTTTAATTGGTTTATTACCAAACCAGAAACTTGCTCTTGTTGTTTTTCGTTTAAATTTAACTTTCTTGTTAAACTCTTCACTTGGTCAGAAGCTAAATTCTCAATCATAGAACCGTTTGAGGAAGAAGCACTTTTTGATGTAGACGACAAATTTTGGGCTGAAACTTGTATCATACTAAATGCAAAAAATAAAAATAATAATTTTTTCATGATATGTTTTTATTTATAATCTGGAATTAAGATACTAAATTTCTACATATTTTAGATAAAATCACCTTTAAAAAAATAAATACATCTTTCTGTAACAAAATATACTCTTTCAACGTATAACTATAACATATAGTAACAACTTAACTTATTCAGGCATTTATTAGATGAGACAACTTAAAATTACCAAGCAGGTTACCAATAGAGAAACCGCTTCGTTAGACAAATATCTTCAAGAAATTGGAAAAGTTGACTTAATTACAGCAGACGAGGAAGTAGAATTAGCACAACGTATTAAAGCAGGAGATCAACTTGCTTTAGAGAAATTGACAAAGGCTAATTTACGTTTCGTTGTTTCGGTAGCTAAGCAATATCAAAATCAAGGTTTAACCCTACCAGATTTAATAAATGAAGGGAATTTAGGGCTTATTAAAGCTGCGCAACGTTTCGATGAAACTCGTGGTTTTAAATTTATTTCTTATGCTGTTTGGTGGATTAGACAATCCATTTTACAGGCTTTGGCAGAACAATCGCGTATTGTACGTTTGCCTTTGAATAAAATTGGTTCTATCAATAAAATCAATAAAACATTTGCCTTTTTAGAGCAAGCTCATGAGCGTCCTCCTAGTGCTGAAGAAATTGCTAAAGAATTAGACATGACCATCAACGATGTTAAGGAATCCATGAAAAATTCTGGACGTCATGTAAGTATGGATGCTCCTTTAGTTGAAGGTGAAGATTCTAACTTATATGATGTTTTAAATAGTGGAGAGTCTCCAAATCCTGATAGAGATTTATTACACGAATCTTTACGTACTGAAATTGAAAGAGCTCTTGAAACTTTAACACCACGTGAAGCAGATGTAATCCGTTTATACTTTGGTTTAGCAAACCAGCATCCAATGACTTTGGAAGAAATTGGTGAAACATTCGACCTAACAAGAGAGCGTGTGAGACAGATTAAAGAAAAAGCTATTCGTAGATTAAAACACACGTCTAGAAGCAAAATATTAAAAACTTATTTAGGATAGTAATCTATAATGGTTACAACTAAATTACAATAACAAACAGTTAGGAATTCCGGTTTACACAGGAATTTTACTGTTCGTTTTTTGATTGATGAAAGAAGCCAGAGCTGATTACTCTGGCTTCATTTTTTTGTCTATTTTTGCAAAAACAAAACAACAACTCAACAATGAACTCAAAACTAATAGCACCTTCCATGTTAGCAGCAGATTTTGGCAATATGCAACGCGATGTAGAAATGGTTAATAATAGCGAAGCCGATTGGTTCCACATTGACGTAATGGATGGACATTTTGTTCCAAATATTTCTTATGGCATGCCAGTAATTGCTGCTATTAAAAAGCATGCAACAAAACCATTAGATGTCCATTTAATGATTGAAAAACCTGAACGCTATATTGAAGAATTTGCTAAAGTTGGAGCAAATATCATTACCGTTCATTACGAATCCACAGTACATTTACACAGAACTCTTACACAAATTGAAGATGCTGGCTGTAAAGCTGGAGTGGTTTTAAACTTAACTACACCTGTCTCAGTTTTAGAAGATATTTTACCTAAATGTTATATGGTATTATTGATGTCTATTAATCCCGGATTTGGAGGTCAGAAGTTTGAAGAAATGACCTATAATAGAATCAAAAAACTAAGACGCATGATTGATGAACAAGGTCTAAGCACTAAAATTGAAATAGATGGTGGTGTTACAGACAAAAACATCAAGCAATTGGTAGATGCTGGCGCAGACGCCTTTGTTGCAGGAAGTCATGTATTTAAAAGCGATAATCCCACAGAAACCATCAAGCAATTAAAACACCTTGCTAATTCATAAAAAAAGCTCCAATTGGAGCTTTTTTTGGTTAGAATAGAAATCAATTGGTTAGAATTGTTCAATTAAGTAGTTGATTAAATCTGTAGTAGTAACAATACCTACTAGTTTTTTATTATCTACAACTGGTAAAGCATGAAATTCTTTTTTAGCTAATATTTCTGCCACTTCTTTTATGGTTGTTGTAGACGTTACGCTTGTTAAGTTCTTGGCCATAACTTGCTCTATAGTAAACATATTGTAAACAACAGTATCCACATTTTCTTCATCTTCATCTATGGCATCTGCAAAACTAATTCTTAGCAAATCTGTATAGCTTAACATACCAATAATTTTATCGCCACTAACTACAGGAATATGCCTGATTTTCTTCGTTTTAAAAATGCGCTCTGCAGTCTCTAAATCGTCTGTATGATTTAATGTAATGACCTCTTTAGTCATTATGTCTGAAATTGGTGCTCTTCGTTTCATGTGTTTAGTTTTAAATTCTTTACTAAAGATAACCTTATAAGACATTAAAAAGAATGACAAAAGTCATGTAAACAGACTAATAACCAGAAAAATTAAAATTTAACATTTGCTTGGTTTTAGCATACACATCTGGAAATTGGGATCGGAATTCTGAAGGAGTTTCAATAAAGGTTTCAATAATTACGGCAATAAACTCAAATTGATTGGTAAGTGCATATTCTCTAAAGTAACCAGAAGTCATCATACGTTGCCGTAAATTTTCTTGATTGGCTAACAACTTGTTTAATTCGTAAAAAGTATCAGTAAAAATAGCTGCTCCAATGTGCTTTTCTCTTATACTATTTAAATGAATGGCGTGTGCAAACTCGTGGATTCCTAAATTGAGATTGTCGTTTTTTATATCATAGCCTTTTAAAAAGTGGGTCCAAGACAAAACCAAAGCTTTTAGTTGAAAATTATACTCTCCTTTATGATAGGCATCGTTAGTTTTAGAATAGAATTCGGATGGGTAGATAAAAATCATTTTTACTGAACGGATATAAAAATTTCTAAAACCAAAAGTTAACATAACAGCAGTGGCTGAAATCAAGACTTTCATTTCTTCTGAAACAACAATCCCATTTCTTCCTATAAATTCTTTATGCGAAATAAATCGAACCAATCGATGCTCGAAATATTTTTTTTCTTTAGTCGGGAGTCGTTTATAAAAGATAAACTTTTCTTCTAAAATAGATTTTTGTTGTTTGGGTAATTTTTTAAGCAGTAACGAACTATGCCGATAAAGTGGCTTTTTATAGATCATAACGTAAGCCGCTTCTACCATATTTACCAAGGCATAAATAATTAAACCCAATAATACAAAAAGTAAAAATCCAAATATAAGCAGGTATTCTATTGGAAATTTTGGTAGGTCTATCATAGGTTTGAGATTACTTTGATAAATCTAGTAAATTAAAAACATAATTCGGATTAAAATTCTAAATAGGAAATCTTAAATAAATTATATTTTAATTTTAGAGTTATAAACAAAAAACAAGCTGGATACCAACTTGTTTTTGTTTATTCGTGACCTCGAGAGGGTTCGAACCTCCAACCATCAGAGCCGAAATCTGATATTCTATCCAGTTGAACTACGAGGCCAATTATTCCTACGAAAGCAGGAATCTCTAAATTATAATTATTCTCTTTTTTTAATATTCACTTGGCAAAATAATAATGTCAGCCACAAATTGTTGTTCTTTATCAAAATATTTATAGATCAAAGTGGTATTGTTTTTTCGAAAAAATTCAGCTTCCCTATTTGATTTCAGTTGATTGGTAATTTCAGGTTTAAAAACATCTTTGAAAACATCTATATCTATATCAACAAGATTATCTTTCAATAAAGTATAATTATTTTGTATGATGTTTTTATTTGGTGAAGTTACGCTATCCAATCTCGTGTTATCATCAATCACAAATGGACAATCCTGATTCATAATTAGAGCTCTTTCGCTCAAAGTATTGTTTTCGCTTAATTTAGCTTTTGTGTTAGAATTAAAAAATCTTGATCCTAAATTTGCAAAAATAACAACAACAGCAACTAATATTAAAGTACTGAGTAGATTCTTTTTTTTCTTTTGTTCCATTTTTATTTCTAAAATCTTTATTCAGATTAAGCCAACTTTGCCCTAACAATATTAGAAATAGTCTTTCCATCGGCTTTACCAGCCAACTCCTGGCTTACAATACCCATAACTTTACCCATATCTTTCATACCTTCTGCTCCAACACTTTCAATAGTTATAACTACTACCTTTTCAATTTCTTCATCTGTAAGAGCTTCGGGTAGAAATTGATTAATAACTTCAGCTTCTGCCAATTCTGGATCTGCTAAATCCTGGCGCCCTTGTTCTATATAGATAGAAGCACTATCCTTTCTTTGTTTTACTTGTTTTTGAAGGATCTTAAGCTCTTCTTCTTCGGTTAATTCTTCTTTTGCGCCACTTTCAGTTTGAGCTAATAATATAGCCGATTTAACTGCTCTTAAAGCCGTTAAAGCCGTTTGATCTTTGTTTTTCATGGCTTCTTTTATAGCTGTCATGATATCTTGTTGTAAACTCATTTTTTTTATTTTTAAGAGGTTACGAAGATAATAAAAAGCTGTTAGTTAAGAGCACATCTTATCAATTGCATTTAACATATGCAGGGTTAAATTCTATTATTTAGGTAAATGAAGCTTAAAAAAAAGTAAGAACCCGAAAGACCTATAAAATCATTCGGGTTTTAAAGAAGCTCAAAACACTAAACTTAATCGCTATTAATCTACGTTATCGTGCAAAAACGAATTATTGCTTCTAAATTGTATGTCGTCATTATCGTCTGTACTAATGCTAGTTCCAGACATGTTTGATTCAGATGAATGTTGTGTTTCATCCAAATCTATTCCTCGACGTTTGTATGCTGGTATTTTTTCTATATCATCAATTTTTGAATTGTTGAATTTATAGTTAAAATCTTTCATTTTACGTCTGCGCTCTTCAGCGCGTTCTTTTAATAATTCTGAAATTGGGGTGTTCATTGGATCAATTTCCTCTGAAGTTTCCTGATTTTCTTGTTGCTTGATAATTTTCTTTTCGAAAACTATTTCTTTATCAAATTCTTCAGCAATCTCTACAACCTTTTCTTCCTTTTTGTTTTTATTAATTCCAGATTCTATTTCAACATAATCATCTAATGCGTATCTGGTTTCACCGTGTTCATTGGTCTCTGTTACTGGAATTACTTCTACATAATCGTTAACAGGAATTTTTTTTATATTCTCATCTAAATCATGGACTACAAAATCTTCATCTTTATTTTCAATAGTTGGGCTACTTATTGGCATATCAAAAGTAAGCGTGATTTGTTGTTCTTCTTCTTCAATTTCTTCTTCCTTAATACTGCTTTGAACTTCAGTGATAACAAAATCGTTCTCTTCAATATTTGTTAAAACTTCATCATAAACAACATCTACATTTTTAATAGCTTCAGTGGTTTTAACGAGGTCATTTTCATTTGAAACTTTAGTTGGGTTACTAAAATCTTCAAATTCATTTAAATCCAAAGTATGTTTAACTACTGGTGTTTCCTTTTTCTCTTCTAACTCAATATTAGGCGTAATAATAGCTGGAGCTTGTTCCTTTTTTGTTAAATCTTTTTCAAAAGGTTTGTCTTCTTCTAAAGCATGAATTACTTTTTTTGTTTCGGTATTTGAAATCTCATCTTGTTGATCAATATCAAACCCAGTTGCAATTATAGTTACTGCAATAGATTCTTCTAACGAATCGTCTTCTCCAACTCCCATAATAATGTTGGCTCCATGACCTGCTTCGTTTTGAATATGATCGTTAATTTCACCTATTTCATCAATTGTAATTTCTTGTGCACCAGAAACAATAAGCAGCAATACATTCTTGGCTCCGGTAATTTTATTATCGTTTAATAATGGAGAATCTAGGGCTTTGCTAATAGCATCATGTGCTCTATTTTGTCCAGACGATGTTGCAGAACCCATAATAGCAGTTCCGCTATTACTTAATACGGTTTTAGCATCACGTAAATCGATGTTTTGTGTATAGTGATGGGTTATAACCTCGGCTATACCGCGAGCAGCAGTAGATAATACTTCGTCTGCTTTAGAAAACCCTGCTTTAAAGCCAAGATTCCCATAAACTTCACGTAATTTATTGTTGTTAATAACTACTAAGGAATCCACCACATTACGTAAATTTTCAATCCCTATTTGCGCTTGTTGGTTACGCATTTTACCTTCAAATTGAAAAGGCATCGTTACAATTCCAACGGTTAAAATATCTAAATCCTTAGCCATTTTAGCAATAATTGGAGCCGCTCCTGTTCCAGTTCCCCCACCCATTCCTGCTGTGATAAATATCATTTTGGTATTGGTATCCAACATACGTTGTATGTCTTCAAAACTTTCAATAGCAGATTTCTCCCCAACATCTGGATTTGCTCCAGCTCCTAATCCTTCAGTTAAGTTTAGACCTAATTGAATTTTATTTGGGACACCACTATTTTGAAGTGCTTGTGCATCTGTATTACAAATGACAAAATCAACTCCCTTAATACCTTGTTGGAACATGTGATTGATAGCGTTGCTACCTCCACCTCCAACACCAATAACTTTTATAACATTTGATTGATTTTTAGGTAAATCGAATGAAATGTTACTTTCGAATTCTTTGTTGCTGCTCATGAATTTCGTTTTTTAATGATTCTATTACTTTTTGCGATATTTAAAATATCTATGGATTAATTCTAATATTTTTAACTTTTACTTTTATGCAACTCGTTTTTACTCTGCGTTGTCTAAAAAATCCTTTACACGCTCTGTTAATTTATCTAAAAACGAACGTCTTTCTGGTTTTTGTTTTGGCTGCTCTGGCTCTTCATCTGGTTCTTCTAGAGGTGTAACTTCTGCTTGCTCCTCTTTTATTTCAGCCTTTTTTCTTTCTTGTCTTTTTAAGCCATCCATGACCAAGCCAACTGCTGTGGCATATAAAGGACTGGTTATTTCTTCATCGCTATCTCCTGCTAAATGCTCATTTGGATAACCAATTCTGGTATCCATTCCAGTAATGTATTCTACAAGTTGTTTTAGGTGTTTAAGCTGTGCGCCACCTCCTGTTAGAACAATTCCTGCAATAAGTTTCTTTTTCTGCTCTTCGTGACCGTAATTTTTTATTTCAACATAAACCTGCTCTACAATTTCAACAACTCTAGCATGAATTATTTTCGATAGGTTTTTAAGGGTTATTTCTTTTGGATCTCTTCCTCTTAATCCAGGAATTGATACAATTTCATTCTCTTTATTTTCTCCTGGCCAGGCAGAACCAAACTTAATTTTTAATAATTCGGCTTGTTTTTCAATAATGGAACAACCTTCTTTGATATCTTCAGTTATAACATTTCCTCCAAATGGAATAACAGCTGTATGACGAATAATACCGTCTTTAAAAACTGCTAAGTCTGTAGTCCCTCCACCTATATCGATTAAAGCTACACCAGCTTCTTTTTCTTCTTGACTAAGAACGGCATTTGCCGAAGCTAAAGGTTCAAGAGTAATTCCTTCTAAATTTAAACCTGCACTTTTAATACAACGCCCTACATTTCTTATGGAAGATACTTGACCAACTACTACATGAAAATTTGCTTCTAGTCTGCCTCCATACATTCCAATGGGCGCTTTTATTTCGGCTTGCCCATCTACTTTATATTCTTGTGGCAACACATGAATAATCTCTTCTCCAGGAAGCATAACCAATTTATGAACCTGATTGATTAATCGTTCAATATCATCTTCATCTATAACTAGTTCAGAGTTAGGCCTAGTAATATAATCGCTGTGTTGCAAGCTTCTAATATGTTGTCCTGCGATTCCAACGGTTACATTCTCAATTTTTAATTCTGAAGCTGCTTCTGCTTCTTGAACGGCAGTTTGAATAGATTGAATGGTTTGCGTAATATTATTTACCACACCACGATGAACACCAAGACTCTTAGATCTACCAATACCTAAAATCTCAACTTTACCATACTCGTTTTTACGACCAATCATGGCCACAATTTTTGTGGTACCTATGTCTAATCCTACTGCTATATTGTTTTCCATAGTTTATATTTTAGTACACACAACCTGACTCCCAAACTGTAAATTAACATTCGCATAGTCATCAAGAGACTTCTCTTTTAAAGCTTTGTTATAGAATGCTTTTAAATTCATGATTTTTTTATCTAAATTTTCCAAGGTTCCAAGCTGGATTGTAAAATTGCATTGTCTAAATTTTAAAATAATTGTATTCTTTTCTGTCTGTTGAATTTCTATCACATGTTTTTTCAAAAAAGGATCTTCTTCTATTTTTTGAGCTACTTTAAAAACGTTTAATAGGTTGTTTTTTTCAACAATTCCAGTTACAAGAGGAACTCTAGCAGTATAATTAGATGACAAAGGCATATAACTCCCCTGATCATCTATATAATAAGATGCATTAGTACGTACTCTTGCTATAGGTCTTTTTTGCTCAACATCTACGGTAAGTAACCCATTAACAGACACATACACTTGTGCAGACTTGACCATTTGATTAGAATTCAGGGCAGCTTCTAAATCATTCAAATCTAAAGTTTCTTTAGGCTTATTTTTTACACTTTCGTTATTTTGTATTAACAATTTACTAACATTCTCATGTGTCAAGAAAAGGTTGTTATCTCCTTTAAAATTTATCACAGGATTGGACACTTTTCTAAGGGTGTTTTTTGTTGAAGAAAAGGCATACAAAAACACTACTAATATTAGCAACATAATCATTTTTATATAATTCCAATTAACTCTCAATGCTTAAGGCTTGTTTTATTTGTTTAACTTCTTCTCCTATATCTCCAGCTCCAAGGGTTAAAATAACCTGCGCCTGACTTTCTTTTATTTTTGAAATAATATTAGTTTTACTAATAACTTGTTTATGGTTGTTTTCAATTTTACCTACCAACCATTTAGATGTAATTCCTTTCATTGGCAATTCTCTAGCTGGATAAATATCCAACAACATAACCTCATCGAATTGCGACAAGCTCTTAGCAAAATCATCTGCAAAATCTCTTGTTCTACTAAATAAGTGTGGCTGAAAAATAGCTAATACTTTTTTTCCAGGATACATTTCTCGTACAGCTTGGTATACAGCATTTATTTCTTCTGGATGATGAGCATAATCGTCTATATAAACTAACTCATCAGTTTTTATATGATAAGAAAATCTACGTTTTACCCCTTTGTAGGATGCTAAAGCTTTGGCGAGCTGCTGGTGAGGGCAACCATACTCTACAGCCATCGCCAAGGCTATTAATGCATTCGACAGATTATGTCTACCAGGTAGGTTAAATTGTAAATTTTTAAATGTTGTTTTTGGTGTTTTTACATCAAAAACATAGATTCCATCTTGTATTTTTATATTGTGAATTGAATAATCAGATTGATCTTCAATCCCATATGTAATTCCTTTAATAGGTAAGCCATTTTTAACAAACAACTTGCCATTTTCTTTTACTTTTCTTGAAAAATCCCCAAAGGATTTTATTAATTCTGAAGCATCTCCATAAATGTCCAAATGATCGGCATCCATAGATGTGATGCAAGCAATGTCTGGTGAAAGTGTCAAGAAAGATCTATCAAATTCATCTGCCTCCACTACAGACACTTCTGTTCCGTTTAAAATTAAATTAGAATTATAATTCTCACTTACACCTCCAAGAAAAGCCGTTACAGGAACATCACTTTGGTTTAACAAATGTCCCAAAATACTTGTTGTGGTTGTCTTTCCATGCGTTCCTGCAACTGCTAAGCAGAAAGTGTTTTCAGTAATAAGTCCTAAAATTTGAGAGCGTTTTAAGACTGTAAAACTTGGTTCGTTTTTAAAATAAACCAACACCATATTATTTTTTGGAATGGCTGGCGTGTAAACCACCAATGTGGTATCGTAATTAAAAAATGGGTTAGGAATGTTGGCAACAGAATCCTCATAATGCACCTGAATTCCTAGTGCTTCTAAACCATTTGTAATCTCCGTTTTGGTTTTGTCATATCCAGCAACTCGTTTATTCTTAGCATGGAAATATCTGGCCAGGGCACTCATGCCTATGCCTCCAATTCCAATAAAATAAACATTATGTATGTTGTCTAAATTCATTTAAAACCTATTTTTCTAATAATTTTTCTACTTCGTTTGCTATTTCCTTTGTGGCATTTACCAATGCCAATTTTTTTATATTTTTACTTAGTTCGTTTTGCTTCTCAATAGATAGTAATAATTGTGAAAAGTTGTTTTCAAAATCCACTTCTAAATCGGCTTCCTTAATCAACAATGCTGCTTTTTCATTAACAATTGCCATGGCATTTTTTGTTTGATGGTCTTCAGCCACATTTGGTGAAGGAATAAAAATGACAGGCTTTCCAACAATACATAGCTCTGAAACAGAACTTGCTCCTGCTCTTGAAATAATAACATCTGAAGCTGCATAAGCAAAATCCATATTGTTTATAAACGCATGAACTTGTACATGCTTGGTATTGTTATAAATTTTGTATTTGTCGTAATACAACTTTCCACATTGCCATATAACTTGAATATTAAGACTTAGAATAAAATCTAATTCTTTTTCAATGAGTTGGTTAATTCTTCTAGCACCTAAACTTCCTCCTAAAACAAAAAGTGTTTTTTTTTCTTTTTCAAGTTCGAATACCTTTTGCGCTTCAAGTCTTTTTGAATCAATATCTAATAAACCTTGCCTTACCGGGTTCCCAGTTTTAATAATCTTATTTTCTGGAAAAAATCGCTCTAAACCATCATAAGCCACACAGATTTTGCTAGCTTTTTTAGATAGCAACTTATTAGTAATTCCTGGATAAGAATTCTGTTCTTGTATTAAACTAGGGATACCTTTTGAAGTAGCGACTTGCAACAATGGACCACTAGCAAAACCACCCGTTCCAATAACAACATCAGGTTTAAACGTATTGATAATTTTTCTTGCTTTGTACAAACTACTTATCAATTTAAACGGAAAAATTAAATTCTTTAAGGTCAATTCTCTTTGAATACCAGAAATCCAAAGCCCTTCAATTTTATAACCGGCCTGAGGCACTTTATCCATTTCCATTCTATCTTTGGCTCCAACAAATAAAAATTCGGCATCAGGAAATCGTTGCTTCAATTCGTTAGCAATAGCAATAGCAGGATAGATGTGTCCCCCTGTTCCTCCTCCTGATAATATGATTTTGAATTTACGACTCACGATTTCTCATTGTTTTTTTCCACTTTAAACACCTAAAACTTTAGGTGCTTATATTTTAAATTGCTTCCGATAGAACAGCTAACGGATTATCTTCTTTATCTTCTTGTTCTTTTATTTCTTCCCTTTTTGCACTCACACTAAGTATAATCCCTAGAGCCATACAAGTCATCCAAATTGAGGTACCTCCACTACTAATTAAAGGCAAGGTTTGTCCTGTTACTGGAAACAACTCCACTGCAACGGCCATATTTATTAAGGCTTGAAAAACAATGGGCAAACCAACGCCAAGCACTAATAATTTCCCAAAGATGGTATCTGCTTTTTGTGATACAATAACTATTCTGAATAACAACCACAGATAAAATATCATTAAAGTAAAACCACCAATCAATCCATATTCTTCAACAATAATAGCATATATAAAATCTGAAGAGGATTGAGGTAAAAAATTCTTCTGAACACTTTTCCCAGGACCTACTCCTTGAATTCCGCCTGTAGCTATAGCTATTTTTGCCTTTTCTATTTGATAATCCGATTCTGTGTCTCCTTCATCTGAGAAACTTTCAATTCTACTCATCCAAGTATCAACTCTATTTGGCATGGCATCAGGAAAAGCTTTCGCTATTAAGATAAATAGCGTCAGTGCCAAAATTCCAGTCCCTACTATAATAGCCAAATACTTAATGGGGTAACCTCCTAAAAACACGAGCATTAAAACCATAACAAACATAATGGCTGCAGTTGAAAAATTAGCAGGCAGAATAAGTACTAAGACCAAGAATACTGGAATCCAAAGCGGTAAAATAGTTTCTTTAAAGGTAATCTCCTGATCCTTAATTTTAGACATATATCGAGCTACAAAAACCATTAATACAACAAATGCAAACGTAGATGTTTGAAAAGACATATTAACCAATGGAATTTGGATCCACCTACTTGCATATGCACCTTCTATGGTTGTTCCTTGCAAGATGGTTATTATCAACAGGACAATTACGATAGGAATAAGCACAATAGACAAGCCTCTGAAATAACGATATGGAATTTTATGAACGCCAAACATGATGATAAAACCTAAAAACAAGTGAAACAAGTGCTTTAAAAAGTCTGAAAAGGTGCTTCCTCCATCTCCAACATAAGCCAAGTTACTAGCTGCACTATACACAGGAAGGAAAGAGAAAATTGCTAATAATGCAGCAATTGCCCAAATTAATCGATCTCCTTTTATGTTTTTAAATATGTTTTTCATCCTTGTAGGATATTGACTCAATAATTTTAATTATTATAAATTTCTAACTGCATCTTTAAACTGTCTTCCTCTATCTTCATAGTTTTCGAATAAATCGAAACTTGCACATGCCGGAGACAACAACACATTATCGCCAGCTTCAGCTAGTTTGTATGCTATTTTAACCGCTTCACTCATATACTGAGTTTCAACAATAACATCTACCATAGAACTAAAGTTTTCCAATAACTTTTCGTTATCTACTCCAAGACAAATAATGGCTTTGACCTTTTCGTTTACAAATGGAAATAATTCTTGATAGCTATTTCCTTTATCCTGACCTCCAACAATCCAAACTGTCGGCGCATCCATACTCTCTAATGCATAATAGGTTGCATTTACGTTTGTAGCTTTAGAATCGTTTATATATTGAACTTTATTAATCTTTAACACACTTTCTAATCTGTGTTCTACGCCATGAAAATTTTCCAAACTCTCTCTAATCGTTTGCTTTCTTATTCTCAATAATTGCGCTACTGCAGAAGCAGCCATGGCATTTTTAGTATTGTGTTTTCCTTCTAATGCTAAGTCTTTTGTTGACATTTCTATTTGGTTATTATCTATTGTTATTTTTATCTTTTCATTTTCTAAATACGCACCATTTTCTATCTTTTTCACTAATGAAAATGGTAATAATGTGGATTGAACTGGGTGTTTTTCTAACCAGTCTAAAATTACTTGGTCATCTGCATCATAAATCAAATAATCGTCTTTGGTTTGGTTTTTTGCTATTCTAAATTTTGAAGCGATATAGTTTTCAAATTCATAATTATATCTATCCAAATGATCTGGTGTGATATTAGTAATTACAGCTATATGTGGTTTAAAATCGACAATATCATCTAACTGAAAACTGCTAATTTCCAACACATAGTTTGGGTAATTATTTTCTAAAACCTGCTTTGCAAAACTATCTCCAATGTTACCAGCTAACCCAACTTCCAATTCTTGTTTTAGAATATGATGCGTCATTGAAGCTGTTGTTGTTTTACCATTACTTCCTGTAATCCCAACAATAGTTGCATTGGTATATTTTGATGCAAATTCAATTTCTGAAACCACAAGAATTCCCTTATCTCGAATTTGTTTTACCAAAGGCGCCTTATCTGGAATCCCTGGACTTTTCATAACGATATCAGCATTTAGAATTTTTGATTCTGTATGAGCTTCATCTTCCCATTTAATCTCATTATGTATAAGAACTTCTTTGTACTTTTCTTTTATTTTTCCTTTATCTGATACAAAAACTTCAAACCCTTCTGCTTTTCCTAAAAGCGCTGCTCCAACACCACTTTCTCCTCCTCCTAGAATTACTAATCGTTTCATTCTATCTAATCTTCAAGGTGACAATTGAAATAATAGCTAACAAAATTCCAACAATCCAAAATCTAGTTACAATTTTACTTTCATGGTACCCAGACTTCTGATAGTGATGATGCAATGGAGACATCTTAAAAATGCGCCTGCCTTCACCATATTTTTTTTTGGTGTATTTAAACCAACTCACTTGCATGACTACTGATAGATTCTCTGCTAAGAAAATACCACACAACACAGGAATAAGCCATTCTTTTCTTACTGCTACAGCAATAACAGCTATAATACCACCTATGGTTAAACTTCCTGTATCTCCCATAAACACTTGAGCGGGATAGGTGTTATACCATAAAAACCCAATAAGTGCTCCAACAAATGCTGCTATATAAATGGTGATTTCCTCCACTCTTGGGATGTACATAATATTAAGATAATCTGAAAAAATAATATTACTAGATACCCAAGCAAAGATGCCAAGTGTTAGTACAATAATGGCCGAAGTTCCTGCTGCTAAACCATCTATTCCATCGGTTAAATTAGCTCCGTTTGATACGGCTGTAATAATAAAAATAACTATTGGAATAAAAATAATCCAAGCGTATTTTGCCCAGTCTGGATTTACCCAAGCAATAATATCTGCATAATCAAATTCATTAGACTTTACAAAAGGAATGGTTGTTTTAGTAGACCGTTCTTCATCTTGAAACAACTTAGCCGACTCCACTTTTGGATTTTCAGCTAAAATTTCTTGCTGTTGTGCTACAGGTAATTTTTCTCTTAAAGTAACATCTGGATGGAAATACAAAGTTGCTCCAACAATAATTCCAAGCCCTACTTGTCCCAAAACTTTAAACCTCCCTTTTAATCCTTCCTTGTCTTTTTTAAACTTTTTTATATAATCGTCTATAAAACCAATGGTTCCCATCCATAAAGTGGTAACGATTAATAAAATAATATAGATGTTGTCAAGCTTGGCTAATAATAAAACCGGGATAAGTGTTGCCAGAATAATGATAATTCCCCCCATGGTTGGAGTACCTGCTTTTTCTACCTGACCTTCCAGACCTAAATCTCTAATAGTTTCTCCAACTTGTTGTTTTTGCAAATATTTTATAATACGTTTTCCGAATATGGTAGATATTAACAACGACAAAATAATAGCCACAGCAGCTCTAAAGGTTATATAACCCATAAGTCTTGCTCCAGGAATTTGAAAATTCGTATCTAAATATTCGAACAGGTAATACAGCATATTATTTTTGTAATTGTTTTAAAAATTCTTGTACTATTTTAAAATCATCGAAATCAAAGCGTTCTCCTTTAATTTCCTGATAGGTTTCATGACCTTTACCAGCTATTAAAATAATATCATTAGGACCTGCCATCTGACATGCCGTTTTAATAGCTTGTTTTCTATCTGTTATAGAAATTACTTTCTTGAAATTTTGAGGCTCTATACCATTCTCAATGTCTTCAATAATAGTTTCTGGAACTTCGTTTCTTGGGTTGTCGCTTGTTATGATAACTTTTGTACTTAAAGCTGAAGCAATGTGTCCCATTTTAGGACGTTTAGTTTTATCCCTATTACCTCCACAACCAAAAACAGTTATGAGGTCTTCATTTTTAGTTCGGATACTATTAATAGTTTCCAAGACATTTTTTAAAGCATCTGGCGTATGCGCATAATCAATAATTGCGGTAATTTTTTCATCAGAAATAAGATATTGAAACCTTCCTGCTACACTTTCTAATTCACTAATTATTCTTAAAGCTTCCACTTTTTCAAGGCCTAACAATTCAGCAGTTGCATAAATAGCCAAGACATTATAGGCGTTGAAATTCCCAATTAACTTGGTCCAAACTTCGCTTTCATTTATTTTAAGCAATAATCCATTTAACTGGTTTTCTAAAATTTGAGCTCTATAATCTGCATAGCCTTTTAAAGCATATGTAAGCTTCTTCGCCCTTGTATTTTGAAGCATGATTAAGCCGTTCTTGTCATCAACATTTACAAGTGCAAATGCAGATGCAGGTAGCTTGTCAAAAAACGATTTTTTAACATCTCTATATTCTGCAAAAGTGTCGTGATAATCTAAATGATCGTGAGACAAGTTTGTAAAAATACCTCCTTCAAAATACAAGCCTTCCGTTCTATTTTGATGAATGCCATGAGAACTTACCTCCATAAAACAGTAGGCTACACCTTCGTCATTCATTTTCTTTAAATACTTATTTATAGTCAAAGAATCTGGAGTTGTATGCTTAGTACTATATTCATTATTATTTACCATAATTTTTACGGTTGATAATAGACCGACTTTAAATCCTGCTTTTTTAAATAACTGAAACAATAAAGAAGCAATAGTAGTCTTACCATTAGTTCCAGTAACTCCAATAAGCTTTAAGTTTTCAGAAGGATTTTGATAATAGTTTGAAGCCATGATAGCCAGGGCTTTCGAGGCACTTTCCACTTGAACATAAGTAACCTCTCCTGTAATATTTTCAGGCATTACTTCGCATACAATAGCAATAGCGCCTTGCTCTATGGCTTTATCAATATATTCATGACCATTTGAAAGCGTTCCTTTTATGGCAATAAAAGCATCTCCTTTTTTAATATTTCTAGAATCGAAATCGATGTTTTTAATAGACACACTCGTGCTCCCTACAACAGCATCGAGGGTTACTTTATATAATATGTCTTTTAAAGTCATCATGAGGCTTGAATAACTACTGTTTGATTTTTCTTAATTTTTAAACCTTTATTTAAAGATTGAGATTTCACTATGCCAACTCCTTGGATTTGCACTTTTAAACCCATATTTTCCAGAAGCGCAAGCGCATCCATTAAAGGTAATCCAACCACGTTTGGCATAATTGTTTTATAGGTTTGAGCTGTTTTATAATAACTATCAAACTCCTTATCTACAGATGCATGTTTTACTTCTAAAGTTTCAACTTCATCTATAATTGGTGTATCTGTAAATATTTTTTGTGCTATACGTTTAAATACTGGTCCAGATACATCTGCTCCATAGTAGCCTTTTTTTGTACTAGGTTTGTGTATTATAACTATGCAAGAATATTTTGGTTTTTCGGCTGGAAAGTATCCTGCAAAAGTAGATACGTATCTTGGGTTGTCATCCCAGTCGTCCATCCAATATTCTGTTTTTGCTGTTCCTGTTTTCCCTGCCATAGAGAAATAAGGAGAATACAAAGATCTTCCTGTTCCTCGAACCACAACATTTTTAAGTATTTCCTGTACTTCTTGTATAGTTTTATCTGAACATATTTTATTATTAATAATAGTTTTATCAAAGGTTTCTATTGACTTGTTTAAATCACGTACTTCTTTAATAAAGGTTGGCTTTACCATAACACCATTATTTGCAACAGCATTATAAAAAGTCAAGGTCTGCAGTGGCGTTAATCTTAAGTTATAACCATAGGCCATAGATGGCAAAGCATTCTTACTCCATATCTCATGACCAGGCCCAGGAATAACCGGTATTCCTTCCCCTAAAATTGACAATCCTAAAGGCTTATCTAAAGACCAACTTTTTAATCTGTTTACAAATTTTTCAGGCTTAGCAGAATAGTTATCATCTATAAAACTTGCAAAGGCAATATTGGAGGAAACTTCCATGGATCTAGCTACCGAAATCTCTCCATAACCTCCGTGCTTAGAATCGTTAATAGGACGTCCATAAAACATTTTTCGTCCATTTTTTGTATCTATTACCGTAGACGTATCCACCACTTTATCTTCTAAAGCTGCCATTAAAGCCATAAGCTTAAAGGTAGATCCAGGTTCGTGAGACTCGCCAACTGCGTAATTTAATTTTTCGTAATAAGATCCATTTTTAGTTCTACCTAAATTAGAAATAGCTCTAATTTCTCCTGTAGCTACTTCCATAACCACAACACAACCGTGTTCAGCTTCGTAATATTCTAATTGCTGCAATAAAGCATGATGTGCTATATCCTGAATATTAACACTTATGGTAGTATATAAATCATAACCATCTTTAGGTTCAACCTGATTATAATCTGCAATAGGCTTCCACTGTCCTTTTCCTATTTTTTGTTTTAGCCTTAAACCATTTGTTCCACGCAGGTATTTAATACTATAAGCTCCGTCTAACCCAGGTCTAGTAATATTCCCATTTTCATCAAAGCGTTCGTATCCTATAGTTCTTTCAGCAACTCCTCCCATCGGATGCTCTCTTTTGGTTGTTTGCTCAACGATAAGTCCCCCTTTAAAAGCTCCCAAATTCAATAGAGGGAAATTTCTAATTCTTAAATAGTCTGAATATCCAATATCCCTAGCTAGCAAATAATATCTATTTTTATTTGCTCGAGCTTTTCTAATTTCTTTCTGATAATATGAAGAAGGCTTTCCTGAAAATTTCGACAAAGAATCTGCCAGACTTTTTAATTCTTTTTCAAACACTTTAGCTTTTGGAGTAATAGCATCTATTCTAATATCGTATTTAGGAACAGATGTAGCTAATAAGTTTCCATTTACAGAATACACATTTCCTCTGTTTGCTGGAATAACTACATTTTTTATGGTTCGCTCTTCGGCTAATTCTCTGTATTTATCTCCTTGAATAAATTGAATACTCAAAAGTTTAAACACAACTGCTAAAGCGAAGATGAACATACATCCTGCTATAAAATACAATCGATTTAATATGTTCTTCTCTTTTACTGCCAAGTTGAACTATTTTTGAGATTTAACTTTAATTTTTGTTGGTGGTATTTCTGAAATTGATAAGCCTTTTTCTTTCATTTTCAACTCTACTACCGACTCTTTTTTCAGCTCCATGAGCTTTTTTCTGCCGTCCACAAATTCTGATCGCAATTCTTTTGCTTCGTTATTTAGTCTGGCCATTTTATGTACTTTTTTATCTGCACTATGAGAGCTTGCTATCATTACAAATGCTAATGAGGAAACAAATAGAATCATCCTCCAGTTTTTAAAAGCATCGTCGTTAACTAGGAATGTTCCTTTTAAAATATGTGATACACCTTTTCTCACTTATAGTTTTTTTGCTATTCTTAGCTTTGCACTTCTGGCTCTATTATTTATTTTAATTTCTTCCTTACTAGGAACTATTAATCCTCCTACTTTTTTTAAAGGCACTTCAAAATTCCCAAAAACATCTCTTTCTGGCTCACCTTCAAACATGCCGTTTCTTATAAACCGCTTCACCAACCTATCTTCTAAAGAGTGGTAAGAAATAGCACTTAATCGCCCTCCTTTTTTTAACAAATCTGGTGTTTGCAACAAAAGCTCTTTTAAAACTTCAATTTCTTGATTCACTTCAATTCTGATAGCCTGATATATTTGTGCCAACACTTTATTCTCATGTTTTGGTGGCAAAAATTTCTTTAACACATTTTTTAATTGCTCACTAGATTTAATTAGCTCAACAGTTCTACTCGACACAATTAGACTTGCCATTGCTGGAGCAGATCTTAATTCACCATATTGCAGCAATACATTCTTAAGCTGTTCTTCATCGTATTCGTTTACCACATGATAAGCCGAAAGTTTGCTTTGCTGATTCATTCGCATATCTAAATCGGCTTCAAATCTGGTTGAAAAACCTCTTTCTGCAACATCAAATTGATGTGATGACACACCAAAATCAGCTAGAATACCATCCACTTCTTTTACTCCGTAGAATCTTAAAAACCTTTTGGCAAATCTGAAATTCTCATGAATAAGGGTAAAGCGTTCATCATCTATGGTGTTTTTTAAAGCATCAGCGTCTTGATCGAAAGCATACAATTTTCCTTTACTTCCAAGTCTTTTCAAGATTTCCTTGCTATGGCCTCCTCCACCAAAAGTGACATCGACATAAACACCATCTTCTACGATGTTTAAACCATCAACGCTTTCCTTTAATAATACTGGATTATGATACTCCATGCTCATCATCATCTTGTCCCATAACTTCTTCAGCTAAATCTGCAAAATTCACAGCTGCATCATCTATGGTTTGTTCGTACTTATCTTTATCCCAAATTTCTACTATATTCACCGCAGCCGAAAGCACAATTTCTTTCGAGATATCTGCAAAAACAACCAAATCCTTCGGGATTAATAAACGTCCCGTGGCATCAATTTCAACAACTTTAACACCAGCTGTAAAACGTCTAATAAAATCGTTATTCTTCTTTTTGAATCGATTAAGCTTATTAATTTTCTGCATAAGCGCTTCCCATTCTGACATAGGATACAATTCTAAACATGACTGAAAAACAGCTCTTTTTAAAACAAACCCATTTTGTAAGGCAGGAGACAACTGCTTTTTAAGCGCAGCAGGAAGCATTAGCCTTCCTTTTGCATCTACTTTACATTCGTATGTTCCTATTAATGAGTTCAAAGGGGTTCGTTGTCGATTTTGTGTTTAAGTTCCAAATATATTGAAAAATATACCACATTTTACCACATTCTACCACTTTGTTGATAAATTTTCGATTAACAGCATGTTTAATAGGATATTTTATTTTTGGCATATTTCTTAAAAGCTCAATGTCAGAAGGTTACATAATGACAAGATTTTTAAGCTTGTTCTTGTTAACATCTCTCAAACAATGCGAGTTAAGGAGTTGTAATTATTATTAAAATAATATGAATGATTTAACTATATTTGTTTTCAATGAAAAGACTAACAAATTAATGGTGCATCGACTAAAAAAAGAAAAAGATTACAGATACATTGAAGTTGGAGAAGGAACACCAATTATTGTTCTTCATGGATTAATGGGCGGATTGAGTAATTTTGAGTCGGTAACAGAATATTTTAGTGCTATTGGCTACAAAGTTATTATTCCGGAATTGCCTATTTATTCTATGTCTTTATTAAAAACCAACGTCAAGAGTTTTGCAAAATACTTGCATGATTTTATTGAATTTAAAGGATTAGACGAAGTCATCCTTTTAGGAAACTCTTTAGGCGGACATATTGGACTATATCACACTAAATTATATCCTAAAAAAGTTAAGGCCTTAGTAATTACAGGTAGTTCTGGCTTATATGAAAGTGCTATGGGAGGTGGCTATACCAAGCGTAGTGATTACGAAGTGATTAAAAAGAAAGCACAGGATGTTTTTTACGACCCCAAAATTGCTACTAAAGAAATAGTAGATGAGGTCTATGAAACTGTAAACGACAGAAATAAACTAATAAAAACGCTTGCAATTGCAAAAAGTGCTATTAGACATAATATGGCCAAAGATTTGCCTAAAATGAAAACTCAAACCTGTATTATTTGGGGAAAAAACGACAACGTAACTCCTCCAGAAGTTGCAGAAGAATTTAACGAGCTTTTACCGAATTCCGAATTGTTTTGGATAGATAAATGTGGGCATGCAGCTATGATGGAGCATCCAAATGAGTTCAATGAGATTTTAAACAATTGGCTAACAAAAAAAGGATTTTAATCGTATAAAAATATATACCCTCTTTCTAAGGGAATACATATGGAAATAAAATCGGCAGAATTTATAATGAGTAATTCTGACGTTGCAAAATGTCCAAAAAACTCCATTCCAGAATATGCGTTTATTGGCAGAAGTAATGTTGGAAAGTCGTCACTTATAAACATGTTAACAAGCAGAAAAAGTCTTGCAAAAACCTCTGGGAGACCTGGGAAAACTCAGCTAATTAATCACTTTATCATTAATAAAACTTGGTATCTAGTGGATTTACCAGGTTATGGGTATGCTAGAGTTTCTAAAAGTGCAAAAAAAACATTTCAGAAATTTATTACACAATATTTTAGTTTACGCGAACAATTGGTTTCTGCTTTTGTATTAGTAGATATAAGACATAAACCTCAGCCAATCGACTTAGAATTTATGCAATGGTTAGGCGAAAACGGCATTCCTTTTTCTGTTATTTTCACTAAAGCGGATAAATTAAAACCCAAAGCGGTTGAAAATCATGTTGCCGCTTATAAAGCAGTGATGTTAGAAACCTGGGAAGAGATGCCCAATTATTTTGTAACATCTTCCTCTAAAGATATTGGGAAAGAAGATGTTCTAGAATACATCCATTCTCTAAATGAGAATATGATATTAGATTAATTGCTCAGTCTGTTGTCGCGTTGTATTAATAATTATAAATTCGTCTTTTAGATTTTTAAACTTAACTCTTTACATCCAAAGCATCTCGAAGCGCATTTCCTATAAGCATAAAAGCCATTACCAAACTCATAATACAAAAGCCAGGTATTAAAGCTAAATAAGGTTTTCCTAAGATAATATAATTGTAATGATCTTTAATCATAGCACCCCAACTTGCCATTGGAGGCTGTGCGCCAATTCCAAGAAAACTTAAGCCGCTTTCTATTAATATAGCTGCAGCAAAATTAGCTGCTGAAATAACAATTACTGGAGCCATAATATTTGGTAATATATGCTTAGTAATAATTCTAAAATCGTTAAACCCTAAGGCTCTTGCTGCTGTTACATATTGCATTTCTTTAACGCTTATAATCTGTCCTCGAACCACTCTAGCCACCTCAACCCACATAGTTAAACCTACGGCTATGAAGACTTGCCAAAAACCTTTCCCTAATGCTAAAGTAATAGCAATAACTAATAATAAAGTTGGGATTGACCAAGTAACATTAATAATCCACATAATAAAAACATCTACCTTGCCTCCAAAATAACCGGCAACACTTCCCATAAAAACACCTATAATTAGAGAAATAAACACTGCTACAAAACCAATAAAAAAGGATATTCTTGCACCAACTAGAACCCTGCTTAACAAATCCCGACCATATTTATCTGTTCCAAATAAGAAGGTTGTTTTTTTAATTAAAGAAGTTTTATTAGCTATTGGAATCGTTTTTAAATCGAGCGTTTTATCGGCTCCTACAAGTCCATCAGAAGCATATTCTGTGTAAAAGAGAATATCTTTTTCAATAGTATAACTTGAAATAGGGATTTCTGTTTCTGTATTTATTTTACCAAAAAAAAGCTTATTAATAAAAGATTGATTGTTTTCTATAGAACTTGGCAACGTTAGCATTTTCACTTTAAAACCTGGCCTTTTTGAGTGAATTGATAAATGCATTTGGTTGGCATGTTGGGAATTATCTGGAGCAAAAGCATATGCAAAAACAGAAATAATCCCAACTAAAACAATAAACCAAAAGCTAAAAACGCCCCAAAAATTTTGCTTAAATTTTTGGAGCGCTAACTTGCTTAATGAGCCTGTATTATTACTCATTTACAACTATTCTTTAACTGTAGCCACTTTTTTTATAGCATAAGTCATTTTTAAATCTTCAAGCACATTAATAGCTTCTTCAATATAAACATCCTGACTTAAACTTTTATGCCAACGATTTCTTTTTTCTTTTAAAATAGTATCTGTTTTAAACAACTCTTCCTCGTATGGCAAAGACTCGAAAGTTAGATTTGTTTGATATTCAGAAATTTTATCAAAACGTTTCGCCTCAGTTTCATTTATCTCCAATTGTGCTTTGTACTTACTATAATTTAAAGAATGAATATTTTCGTCCATTCTAGTTTTTATCCATTTAGCATTTTCACCAATTAATTTTAACTGTTGGTTATTACCCATTCTTTTTGTACTATTTTCAATGGTTTCATTATAATCGAAATAACCATCCCAAAAAGTGTAATCTACAGATTCAATTTTATCCCAAGGCAATGGATTTTTCTGATCTTTTTCACCTACATCAATAAAACTGTATCTATCTAAAACAACCACATCACTTTTTACGCCTTCAAGTTGGGTTGAACCACCATTAATTCTATAGAATTTTTGTGTGGTTAATTTTAAAGCTCCTAAATCGCCATTCTTATTATTACGAACCATGTTGTTTAAATCTAAAAAATTCTGAACAGTTCCTTTTCCGTATGTTTGTTTACTACCAATAACAATGGCACGTTTATAATCTTGCATGGCAGCAGCTAAAATCTCTGAAGCTGAAGCCGATAATTCGTTTACCATAATCACTAAAGGCCCATCCCAAACAATGGACTTATCCTTGTCTTTTAAAATTTCTTTAGGCTCTCCAGTAGCTCTAACTTGAACTATTGGCCCTTCTTTAATAAACATTCCTGCAATATCTACAACTACCGGAAGCGACCCTCCTCCATTATTTCGAAGGTCTAAAACTAAGCCTTCCATGCCTTCTGCTTTTAAGCGCTCAATTTCCTGTTTGATATCTGAAGCTGCATTTCTACTTTTATAATCTTCAAAATCTACATAGAATTTTGGTAAGTTAATAACCCCAAAGCGTCTATCGTCTTTAACAACCATAGAAGATTTTGCATAGGTTTCTTCTATCTCTACAACATCTCTAGTAATACTAATATCTTTAATGGATCCATCTACCTTCTTAATAGTTAAAATAACTGTTGTGCCTTTTGGCCCTTTAATTAATTTAATAGCATCGTCCAAACGCATCCCAACAATATTAACTGGTTCATCCTCGTTTTCTTGACGTACTTTTACAATAATATCTCCTACTTCTAGTTCGTTTCCTCTCCAAGCTGGACCACCTGATATAAGTTCTACAATTTTAGTATTATCCATACGTTTAGACAAACGCGCTCCAATACCTTCTAATTTCCCAGACATTTGCTGATTAAAATTAGCTTTATCTTCTGGTGCAAAATAATTAGTATGTGGATCGAATACTTCAACAATAGCATTTATATACATAGAAAACCAATCTTTTCTTACTAGGTCGTCTATATAATCATTATAGTATAAATCGATAGATTTTAAAGTTTCTGTACGAGCTTCTTCTTCGATTTGAGTTAGTGTTTTCTTTACAACCTTAGCCGCCTTTTTATCTCCTTCTTCAGTTTCTGTTTCACCTTCTAAGTCATCTTGCGCTGAAGCTTCAATTAAAGTATTATTCGCCTTTGCTTTTTCTTGAGCAGTCATTAAATCGTCATAATTAACTAAGTTTGAAAACTTTAGCTGCTGCCTCCAACGATCTTTCATTTGCTTTTTATTCTTAACGTAATCAATACTTTTGTAATCGGAATTAAAGTCTTCATCAACAGAATAATCAAATGGTTTTTCTAATACTTCCTTATAAATAACTTTAGACTCTTCAATACGTTGAACCAATCTATCGTGTGTTAAGTTGAAAAACGCGATATCGTATGCTTTTAATTGATCGTCAATTTGAAATTTAAATTTCTCAAATTCTTCAATATCCGATTTATAGAAATATCTTTTTAAAGGATCTAATTGATCTAAATAATCAGCATAAACTTCAGCTGAAAAATCATCATTTATTTCCTTTGGATCAAAATGACCTCTCTGCAAAACATAAGTTATTACCTGTATTAGTAATTTATCTTTATCTGGATCTTCAAACTTTTCACTTGTAAAGCTACAAGATGCAAATGCTAATAATAGCACTAAAGCCAAAACCTTATAATTCCTTTTCATAAATCTTATCATATTAATTTAATAACCGCTTTTAGAAGTTAAATTTGTGGGCAATATAAAAATGTAAAACGCTTAAACTTTTCTAAAAGTACCTTTTTATTTGACTAATTTAAAGAAAAAACTATGCCAATTTAGACAATTGCTACTAATTTTTTGTTAAACCATAAAAATTCATGCCTTACGTAGGATTTTATGTATTTTAGCAATGTTAAATTGAAATTAGAATGGTAAAAAAACCTCTTATTTTAGTCACCAACGACGATGGCATTACTGCTCCAGGAATTAGAGCATTAATTGAAGTTATGAAAGAACTTGGAGATGTTGTAGTAGTTGCTCCAGATAGTCCACAAAGTGGTATGGGACATGCTATTACCATTAACTCGATGTTACATCTAGAACGTGTATATATTGATAATGGAGAGCAAAAAGAGTTCAGTTGCTCTGGGACTCCTGCCGATTGTGTAAAACTTGCAGTAAAAGAAATTTTAGACAGACGGCCAGATTTATGCGTTTCTGGAATTAATCATGGTTCTAATTCTTCTATTAATGTTATTTACTCTGGTACCATGAGTGCTGCTTTGGAAGCCGGAATTGAAGGCATTCCTGCTATTGGTTTTTCGTTGTTGGATTATAACTACAATGCTAATTTTGAAGCTACAAAAAAGTATGTAAAAAATATCGCTAGAAATGCATTAGAAAATGGTATTCCCGAGCAAGTAGTTTTAAATGTTAATTTCCCCAATTTACCAGAAAAAGATATTAAAGGTGTTAAAGTTTGCAGACAAGCTAGAGCTAATTGGGAAGAGGAATTTGATAAGAGACAATCGCCACAAGGAAAAGATTATTATTGGCTTACAGGAAAGTTTGTTAATTTAGATAATGGCGAAGATACAGATGAATGGGCCTTGGAAAACGGTTATATTTCTGTAGTTCCAGTACAATTTGATTTAACTGCATATCGTGCCATAACAGATTTAAACACATGGAAATTCAATGATTAAAAAAGAACTTTTAATTGGTGCAATTATTGGCTTAATAGCAAATGCTGTTGGACTGTATTTTGCTACTCTTATTTTTGGAAACAATGCCGATTTTTTTAACGTTTTAAAATCGGCTTCTTCCGAAGGGATTTTAGGCAAACTTATTAGTTTAGGTGCTGTCTTAAATTTAATAGCCTTCTTTGTTTTTATAAAAAGGAAACAGGATTATAGAGCAAGAGGCGTTCTATTAATCACAATTATTATTGCTGTTTCAACTTTTGTGTTTAAATTTATATAGAAAAAACAGTATGAAATACTATATTATAGCTGGAGAGGCCTCTGGAGATCTACATGGCTCAAATTTAATGAAGGAATTGCTCAAAAAAGATGTCAATGCTGAATTTAGATTTTGGGGAGGTGATTTAATGAGTGCAACCAGTGATAGTTTAGTAAAACATTATCGTGATTTAGCTTTTATGGGGTTTGCTGAAGTCATCATGAATCTAAGAACCATTTTTAGAAATCTATCCTTTTGCAAAAAAGACATCGAAACCTTTAACCCTGATGTCTTGATTTTTATTGATTATCCTGGATTTAATTTACGAATTGCCAAATGGGCTAAACAAAAAGGCTTTAAAACACACTATTATATATCTCCACAAATTTGGGCTTGGAAAGAAAATCGTATTAAAGCTATCAAGCATGATGTAGATGAAATGTATGTAATTTTACCCTTTGAAAAAGATTTTTACGAAAAGAAACATAATTTTCCAGTTCATTTTGTTGGACATCCAACAATTGATGCCATTGCCAATAGAAAACAAGTTAACGAATATACTTTTAGAGCTGATTACGAACTTAACGAAAAACCCATCATTGCTATTTTACCAGGCAGCAGAAAGCAAGAGATAAAAAAAATGCTTTCGGTGATGCTGTCTATCATCAAGGATTATCCAAATTATCAATTTGTAATAGCAGGAGCTCCTAGTCAGGAATATAGTTTTTATAAACCGTTTATAAAAAATTCAAATGTGGGCTTTATCTCAAATAAAACCTATGATTTATTATCGGTTTCCACTGCCGCGTTAGTAACTTCTGGAACAGCTACCTTAGAAACAGCCTTATTTAAAATACCTCAAGTTGTCTGTTATAAAGGGAATTGGATTTCTTACCAAATTGGAAAACGTGTCATCAACTTAAAATATATTTCCTTAGTAAATTTAATCATGGATAAAAAAGTGGTTACGGAATTAATCCAAGACGATTTCAACACAAAAACGCTTAAAAAAGAACTTGATTTAATTTTAGACCCTTATGTTAGAGCTAAATTATTTTTAGATTACTACGAACTTGAAAAAAAATTAGGTGGTAAAGGTGCGAGCGAAAAAACAGCGAATCTAATCTTTCAGGCAATAAAAAAATAACATGCGTAAATTAATTATTTTATTATCTCTTCTTATGAGCATTTCTGCTTGTAAATCGACAAAAAACACTAAAAGTAGCAATAGAAAAACTACTAAAACGACAACTGTAGTAAAAAAGTCAAATAGTACCCGAAAAGCTACAAATAATTCTACTATAGAAAACATTATTAAAACAGCCGAAAAATATGATGGTGTTCGATACAAATATGGAGGAACTACCAAAAAAGGAATGGATTGTTCGGGACTTATTACAACAGCCTATAAAAGTGAAAACATTACTTTACCTAGAACTACTGGAGGTCTAGCAACCACTGGAGATTGGGTAGATGTCAAACAAGTACAGAAAGGCGATTTATTGTTTTTCGCTACCAAAAAAAACAGTAGGCACATTAATCATGTTGGCATGGTTACAGAGTCCAGACCTGGTTATGTTGAGTTTATACATGCTTCTACAAGCAAAGGGGTTATGACTTCCGAATTATCTGAAAAGTACTGGTATTTTGCCTTTGTACAAGCACGTAGAATATTGTAAGATTTTCACTATCTTACTTACGTGAAACTACTTGATTTTGTTATAGTTAAGCTAACCATTTACCTGGTTACAGGCATTCTGTTATCTCGTTTTATTGATATTTCCCTACTCATTTCGACTGAAATTTTTGGAGTACTACTTATTTTATTAACTCTTATATATTTTATTTCAAAACCGCAATTAAAGAAGACTATTTGGTTTGGACTCATTTCTTATATTACGATGATTTCTTTAGGCATCTTGCTAGTGACCCTTCACAATCAAAAAAATCATAAAGGCCATTATTCTTACAGTTCTGTTTTTATACAAGACAGCATTTTGTCAGTAACACTTAAGGTTTCAAACAGGTTAAAACCAAACAATTTTAACGATAGGTATGTAGTTAGTATTTTAAAAATCAATGAGGTTTCTGTTAAAGGTTTATCCTTATTAAACATTAGAAAGGATAGTTTGACTCGTGCATTTGATGTGGATGATATTCTTATTATAAAAACACAAATTCATGCAGTAAAAGCCCCTTTAAATCCAGATCAATTTAACTTTAAAAAATTTCTAGAAAATAAGTACATCTATTCGCAGATATATTCAAAATATGAAGATGTTTTTATAGCAGAAACAAAGACATCCTCAATTTATGGCTATGCCGATGCTATTAGAAAACACATAAACAGCAAGCTCCAAAATCATAATTTTAAACCTGATGAGCTCGCTATAATAAATGCATTGCTTTTAGGACAGAGACAAGGGTTAAGCGAGAACATTTATAACGATTATAAAAATGCTGGATCCATACATATTCTTGCTGTTTCGGGTTTACATGTCGGTATTATCCTCTTGTTTTTAAACTTCATTTTTAAACCTATAGAATTTATAAAGTATGGGCATGTTTATAAAATTATTGCAATTATTATATGTTTATGGGGCTTTGCCATTATTGCTGGATTATCTGCATCAGTTTTAAGGGCTGCACTCATGTTTAGCTTTGTGGCTGTAGCTATGAATATAAACCGACCAAGAAATACTTTAAACATATTAGCTGGTTCTGCCTTTGTATTATTGTTATTTAACCCCAACCTCCTATTTGATGTGGGCTTTCAACTAAGTTACTTGGCCGTAATTGCCATTGTTACAATTTATCCATTATTATATAGTATTTGGCGCCCAAAATACCCAGTAGCAGATAAATTTTGGCAAGCGTTTATTGTATCTATTGCAGCTCAGTTTGGGGTATTACCTATAAGTATTTATTACTTTCATCAAATTCCAGGCTTGTTTTTATTATCTAATGTAATCGCAATTCCTTTTCTAGGATTTATATTAGGATTCGGGATTATTATAATCATTTTATCTACCATAAATTTTCTTCCAAGTTTTCTCTCTACTTCTTACGGAAAAATAATAGAGAGTATGAATCTTTTTTTTAAATGGATTGCAAAACAGGAAGCTTTTTTAATTCAAGATATTTCTTTTAACATCTTTCAGGTAATAGCTAGTTATATCCTAATTATTACCCTTTATCATCTTTATACAAAGAAAAGTTACAAACAAGTATTATACGTTTTAGTAGCCATTTTAATAGGTCAGAGTGTTCTTATTACAACAAAGTATTTCACAGAAACTAAAGAGCAGTTTGTGGTTTTCCATAAAGGAACTTCTTCTATTATAGGGTTTCATAAAGGGAGAGCTTTACAATTGCATCATAGTTTAATTGATTCTGTCGAAGCAAAAAATACTATGATTACTAATTATACTACTAAAAATCATATTACAGAGATTCAAGAAGAAAGCTTACAGACTATGTATAAAATAAATAACAAATGGCTGCTGGTAGTGGATAGTTTGGGAATTTATAATATTAAATCCTTTAAACCCGAGTATGTATGGCTGAGGAATTCTCCTAAACTAAATTTAAACAGATTGATAGATTCCATCCAGCCTCAAGTAATTATTGCAGATGGGAGTAATTACAAATCTTATATAACACGTTGGGAAGAAACTTGTAAAGCACAAAAAATCCCTTTTCATCATACATATAAAAAGGGAGCATTTGTTATCAAACTTAAATAGCAGCTTCTAATTTGAAAACTCAGGTTTAAAAGCACTATAATAAGCTGAAAAATCTTCTTGTGTTTTCATACTAGTATGAGCATTTTCCTTAAACAATTTTAAGTAAACTTCTAATTGCTGAGGCGTTTTATAACCAATTACCGGACTTAAAAATTCTCCTTTTTCATCTAGGAATAATATAGTTGGATACGATCTCACACTAAAATATGCCGATAATTCATGTTGTGAATTGCGTCTATTTGCATTTGCTGGATTATAGCCAGGATTTGAAAACGTATTTCCTTTAAAATTAATGGTTTCATTCCCTTCAGCATTAAATTTTACCGCATAATAATACTTGTTTACATAATCTGCAACATCCTTTTTCTGAAAGGTATTTTTATCTAACATTTTACATGGGCCACACCAATTGGTATAGGCATCTATCATGATTTTTTTAGGATTTTTCTTTTGAAGTTCCACGGCTTCTTCTAAACTTACCCAATTAATTTCTTGGGCAGTTATACTTGTAACAACAAGCATTAAGGCGATTAGGGATACTACTTTTTTCATTTATTATTTATTTTATTGTTATCTTAAGTTGAAGATATTCACTTAATCTTCTAGGTATTTTGTTAAACTTAGTCGAAATATTCTGAAATGCTTACTTATATATGACAGTTTTTTTAGATGTCTATTGAAAATAAAATTGATTTTCAAACATATTGATTTTAAGTCTATTTCTTTCAAAAATTATTCCTAAAATATAAAAAACACTTCAAAATTGAAGTGTTTTTTATAAATTTTAACGTTTAATTCGATTAACGAACACCATGCATTAAGCGTTTAAGAACAGGGTTTAGAGCCATTGATACTAATCCTACAACTACAGGAATTATAGCAAAAATTAAGAAGAATGTTCCTAAAGAATATTGTTCCGAGATTTTATCAATCATTCCACCCATAGTATTTGCTGCTTTTTGTCCAACGGCTATAGCCAGATACCAAACTCCAAACATAAAACCAATCATTCTAGCTGGTACTAATTTACTCAGGTATGAAAGTCCTAATGGAGATAAGCATAATTCGCCCATTGTATGGAACAAGTACGCTAGAATCAAGAATATCATACTTACAGAAGCTGTTCGAGCTCCGGGAGGAATATCAGATGCTCCATAAGATAAAATAGCAAAACCAAATCCTAATAACACCAATCCAATACCATATTTCATAGCAGCACTTGGATTATATTTACTTTCCCACCACTTAGAGAATATAGGTGCAAGTGTAATGATAAAGAATGAATTAAGAATTCCAAACCATGTAGCATCAACGGTCATTTCTGTTTGACTAAATTTGTCATATAAACGGAAAATAACTAACCCCCATACTAAAGCAAATGCAATAGCAAGCACAATGTTGGAAGCTCCAATTTTAGTAAATGTTTTCTTGAATATAAGAGTAATAACATAGGTTATTATTATCAATGGAATGGTCGTTAATAAAGCATCAATTATTTTAAAAATACTTGCTGCATTTCCAGTCAGACTTCTATCTGTATAGTCGTTCGCAAACAAAGTCATTGAACCTAAAGATTGTTCAAAAAACGCAAAGAAAAATACAGTAAAAAGAGCGAATATAGTTACAGCAATAAGTCTATCTCTAACTATTGGTAAATAGCGAGCAATTCGTGTTACCAATAACACTAGAAACAATGCCAATGCAGCAAGAACCACAATGTTTGTTCCACTCATACCACCAATCTCAAAAGGCACCAAAGATTTAGAATAAATCGTTTCCAATGGATCATTAAAGAGATAGAGCAAGCCACCTAGAGACGATAGGATAATTAACAGATAATCAAAATTTGTAAATGGATTAAGCTTTATTTCAGCTTTCAATTCCTCTTCCACTTCTTCTGTATCTGTTGAATCTACATTATGCGACAACACAACTTCTTCCTTTCTAGCCGGTTTATCACCTACTTGTCCAAAAATTTTATGAGCCAATATAAATTGAAGCATTCCCAATAGCATAAAAATTCCTGCTAAACCAAAGCCCCAATGCCATCCATAATTTTCAGCGAGATATCCACAAAGCATCATTCCGAAGAAAGCACCTGCATTTACACCCATATAAAAAATAGTGTAAGCACCATCTTTTTTAGATTCTCTAGTTTTATACATTTCAGATATAATAGAGGTAATATTAGGTTTAAAGAAACCCGTTCCAATAACTAATAAGGCAAGACCTATATAAAAAGTAAGCGTAGTATCAAAGGCCATTGCAGCGTGACCTAGTGTCATCACCAAACATCCTATAATTACAGCAATACGATATCCAGTATATTTATCGGCAATCCAACCACCAACAATTGGAGTTAAATACAGTAAAGATGCATAAGTTCCAATTAATGCTAAAGCATGTTCACGTGGCCAATCCCATCCAGGATTATCACTCATCATGGGTGCTGTTAAAAATAAAATAAGAAGGATTCGCATTCCATAGAAGGAAAAACGCTCCCACATCTCTGTGAAAAACAGGATAAATAATCCTACCGGATGCCCAAGTACGGTGTCTTTAAAAAGATTTTCAATATCTGTATTCATTGCAATAAGTATTTAGTTTAGTTAATTACTAACATGAATTAATTAATTCCGTGCATCATTTTCTTTAGTTTCGGATTTAAAATCAATAAGATTACAGCAGCGAAAATAGGGATGGCTGCAATAATTAAGAAAAAGGTAGACATAGAGTATGTTTGTGAGATTTGATCAATATAAGACCCTGTCATTCCTGCAATAAAGTTGGCAATAGCCGAAGCTGTAAACCAAAGTCCAAACAACAATCCAGCTAATCGTTTAGGCGACAATTTAGACACATAAGAAAGCCCTACTGGAGACAAGCATAACTCTCCCGTTGTATGAAAAAAGTACGCCATTATTAACCAAATCATGCTTACAGATGCACTAGTTGCACCTTGAGGGATACTATTAGAACCTACAGATAAAACTACAAACCCTATTCCTACTAAAGCTAAGCCCATTGCAAATTTAACAGGCCCAGAAGGATTCCAAACTTTTTCCCACATTTTACTAAATGAGGATGCTAAAGTGATGATAAAAAAGGAGTTTAGAATTTGAAACCAAGAAACTGTTACTTCTGTTTGCTCAAGACTAAATTCTCTATAAACTTTCCAACCTCCTAAAATCCATATAATTACAAAAGAAATTGCTGTAAAAATTATTGTTAAAGGATAAGTCTTATATATTTTCTTACCTAAACCATAAAGTACCCAAGAAACAATTAGAATTGGAAAAATGGTTAAAATAGCATCTATCCATTTAAAAATAACACCTGTGTTACCTTCTAAAACTCTTTGTGTGTAATCTTTGGCAAAAACCGTCATAGATCCACCAGCTTGCTCAAAGGCAAAGAAGAAGAATATACTGGCAACCATTAAGATCCCTACAACTACTAATCTATCTCTAACAATATGCGATGGAGTTTCAATTTCATCTTCATCGTCTGCAATTTTTTCTAAATCTGCTTCAAATTGTTTTTTAGGTTTCTCTCCAACTATTCCAAAGATATTTTGTCCAAAATAGAATTGTAACATTCCAAATAACATAAAAACACCAGCCAACCCGAAGCCATAGTGCCATCCAATTTTCTCACCTATATAACCACAAAGTAACATCCCTAAGAAAGCACCTGCATTAATACCCATATAAAAAATGGTGTAACCAGCATCCTTCTTGGAGCTTGTATCTGGATATAAATTTCCTACCATTGATGAAATATTTGGCTTAAATAAGCCGTTTCCTAAAATCATCATTACAAGTCCTGCATAAAAGAAATTAGGACTAACCATTTCGAAAGCCATAGAAGCATGTCCTAAAGTCATTATTAGAGCTCCTAATAAGATAGCTTTTCTAAATCCAGTAAATTTATCTGCAATCAGCCCTCCCAAAAGTGGCGTTAAATAAACTAATCCGGTATACCAAGCATAAAGTTGCATAGCATCTGCATTAGTCCATTCCCAGCCTCCTTTACCTATTTCGGTTATTAAGAATACCGTTAATAGAGCTCGCATTCCATAATAACTGAAACGCTCCCACATTTCTGTAAAAAACAACACGAACAATCCTGCTGGATGCCCCATTACCATACTATCATCAATTCTCTGTTTAGAAAGATGCTTGATTAACGCTGAATCTTTTTCTTGGCTCATAAGTTTATTTAGTTAATTAGTGTTTTATTCTTTAATTTTTGCTTTTTATTTAATCTATTCTATTGTTTAATCTCTTTTATCTCCTAAAGTTCTATCTATAAAATCAGTCATTTTAGTAAATAAATGTAGACGGGTGTTTCCTCCATAAATTCCATGGTTTTTGTCTGGATAAATCATCCATTCAAATTGTTTATTAGCTTGAACTAAAGCTTCCACCATACGCATGGTGTTTTGTACATGTACATTATCGTCTGCTGTTCCATGAATTAGTAAAAAGTCACCTTTTAACTTATCTACATGGTTTATTGGCGAATTATCATCGTAACCACTAGGGTTCTCCTGAGGTGTTGTCATATAGCGTTCTGTATAAACTGAATCGTAAAAACGCCAACTAGTAACCGGAGCCACTGCAATAGCCATTTTAAAAACATCGTTTCCTTTAAAAAGTGCATTACTACTCATAAAACCTCCATAGCTCCAGCCCCAAATTCCTATTCGTGAGGCATCAATATATGATAATTCTCCAAGTTGTTTGGCAGCTTCAATTTGATCTTCAACTTCAAATTTTCCTAATTCTTTTTGAGTTACTTTTTTAAAATCAGCTCCTTTTAATCCTGTTCCTCTTCCATCCACACAAGCTACAATATATCCTTTTTGAGCTAGATACTGATACCAGTAATCGTTAGAATTATTCCAACTGTTAGAAACACTTTGAGATCCTGGACCTGAGTATTGATACATAAAAAGTGGATATTCTTTAGAGTCATCAAAATTAGCTGGCTTTATTAACCACATGTTTAAGTCGTTTCCATTAACATAGATGGTGCTAAATTCTTTTGGCGAGATACTATATGCAGCTAACTTTTGTAAAAGCTTTTCGTTGTCTTTAATTTTTTTAATTAAATCTCCAGATTTTGCATCGTTCAAAGTATATTCAGGAGGCGTAGTTGCATTTGAAAACGAATTGATGAAATATGAGAAATCCGCACTAAAAGAGGCTCTATTAGTGCCTTCATTTTTAGTTAATCGCTCTTTACTTCTTCCATTAAGCTTTATAGAATAGGCATCTCTATTAATAGATCCATTTTCAGTAGATTGATAAAATATCTTATCCTGCTTTTGGTCGAAACCATAATAACTAGTTACTTCCCAATTTCCTTTGGTTACTTGGTTAAGTAGTTCGCCATCTTTAGAATAATGATAGATATGATTGTTTCCATCTTTTTCGCTTGTCCAGATAAAACTATTATCCTTTAAAAAAGTAAGATCGTCAGTAATATCCACATAAGCCTTATCTCTTTCTTCAAGGATTAATTTATTTGAATTATTTTCAGCATCAATCAACCATAAATCCAATTCATTTTGATGTCTGTTTAAAAAATGAGCACTTAACACATCGGGATTATTCGTCCATTTAATTCTAGGAATATAAAAATCGCTATACTCCTTATTTACTTCTATTTCTGAAGCTTTATCTGTAGTTAAATTATACAAATAAAGTGAAACAGTCGCATTAGTTTCACCAGCTTTTGGGTATTTAAAAACGTCCTGAGTAGGATATAATTCTGAACCATATACATCCATGGAGAATTCTGGCACATTTGTTTCATCAAAACGAATAAATGCTATTTTGTTACTAGCTGCATTCCATTCAAAGGCTCTTACAAAACCAAATTCTTCTTCGTAAACCCAATCTGTAATACCGTTGATGATTTTATTTTTTTCACCATCAAAAGTTATTTGAGTTGTTTTGCCAGACTTTAAATCTTTAATAAAAAGATTGTTTTTATAACCATATCCTAATTTGGTACCATCTGGAGAAAAGGTTGGTTCTTGTATTTTTTCTTCAGCAACTAGAGTTACCTGCTTTGTTTTTGTATCAAAAATGTAATATTTTCCTAAAGACGAACGTCTAAAAATAGACTCAACATCCGTAGCTAAAAGAATTTGACTCTCGTCGTCGCTAAATGTATAATTCGTAAAATAAGGGATACTTTCAATATCGGTTGAATTAACCAATGTTTTTACTTTTTTTAAAGTCTTATAATCGTAAACTTCAATAGAAGTCGTTCCAGAAGCTCTATCAAAATTAAGAACAGAGTATTGCTGACCGTTTTTCATGGAATGTAAAGCATCCATACTTTCTGTTCTGAAGGCTCCAGACCAGATTTCCTCAAGAGTTATTTCTTTATTTTGTGCTGATGTTAAGAAAGTTGCAAAAATGCAAAATAGGAGAAGGTGTTTTATGAATTTCATTAAAATGTTTCTTTTGAATAAAATAATGTCAAGTTTACTAAAAATTAAGCAAAAAACAGTAAATATTAACAGTTAAATAGCCTTTTAAAACACAACTAATCTAAAAATAGTAACAAGAAGAGTATCTTTGTATTTTAATTTAAATTCATGAGCAAATCTATTTCTGGCTTTTCTAAACTTTCTAAATCACATAAAATCGATTGGATAGTCGCTACTTATTTCAATAAAAATGAAAATGCTAAAAACATTATCAAACAATATTGGAATTCTAATATCAAGCTACAACAGTTACACGACGAGTTTATAGAAAACACCATTACCAATTATTACTTGCCATTTGGCGTGGCACCAAATTTTTTGATTAATGGTAAAATGCACGCCATTCCAATGGCTATTGAAGAAAGTTCTGTTGTTGCAGCTGCTAGTAAAGCAGCAAAATTCTGGTTAGAAAGAGGTGGTTTTAAAGCTGAAGTATTATCGACAACAAAAATAGGACAAGTACACTTTATGTTTCATGGGGATTTTGAGGTTTTAAATACATTTTTTAAAACCATAAAACCCAAACTAATTGAAGCTGCAAAACCCATTACCAAAAATATGGAAAAGCGAGGTGGAGGCATTATTGACATTGAGCTACGTGATAAAACTAAGAGTATTGAAGGCTATTTTCAGCTGCATGCAACCTTTGAAACCCTAGATGCCATGGGAGCCAATTTCATCAATTCATGCCTAGAACAGTTCGCCAAAACCTTTAGGGAAGAGGCACTTGATTATGATGGTTTTTCTCAAGATGAGCAGTCCATCGATATTATTATGAGCATTCTTTCTAATTATGTTCCTAATTGCCTGGTAAGAGCTGAAGTGAGCTGCCCGGTTAAAGATTTAACAGAAGACCCATCAATAGACGCAAAAGAATTTGCTAAGAAGTTTATTCAGGCTGTTAAGATTGCTGAAATAGAACCTTTTCGAGCAGTGACTCATAACAAAGGTATTATGAATGGCATTGACGCAGTTGTTCTTGCAACTGGAAATGATTTTAGAGCCGTAGAAGCTGGGGTTCACGCCTTTGCCTCTAGAAATGGCAGCTATAGCAGTTTGACACATGCAAAAATTGAAAACGATACCTTTTATTTTTGGATTGAGATCCCTTTAGCTTTAGGAACTGTTGGTGGCTTAACTAGCTTGCATCCTTTAGTGAAATTAGCCTTGGAATTATTACACAATCCAACTGCCAAAGAGCTTATGCAAATTGTAGCTGTTGCTGGATTGGCACAAAATTTTGCTGCCTTACGCTCATTAACAACTACTGGAATCCAAGAAGGCCATATGAAAATGCACCTGATGAATATCTTAAATCAGTTTGAAGCAACCGAAAAAGAAAAAGCCACATTAATAGACCATTTTAAAACACATACTGCAACACACAGTGCGGTTGTGGAAGCTATAAAGAGTTTAAGAAAACCATAAATAACAAAAAACTATTTTCAAATTAATGACATCTGAAAGCCATTATAGTAACGGAAAATTATTACTAACAGGAGAATATGTGGTTCTTGATGGAGCATTATCTTTGGCTGTTCCAACTACATTTGGACAGTATTTAAAAATCACAGCTATAGATGGACCAAAAGTGATATGGAAGAGTTTAAATTATGAAAATAATGTATGGTTTGAAGATTCATTCTCTTTACAGGAAATTACTATAGGTTTTCAGAAACTACGTAATGACAAAGCAAATAGGCTTTTAGAAATATTACAAGCTGCAAAACAACTCAATCCAGCGTTTTTAAATTCTGGTTATCAAGTTGAAACCAAGCTAACTTTCCCTCAAGATTGGGGCTTAGGCACTTCCTCTACCTTAATAAATAATATAGCTAATTGGGCTCAGGTAGACGCTTACAAACTGTTAGGATTAACTTTTGGTGGTTCAGGCTACGATATTGCATGTGCTCAAAATGATTCAGCTATTACTTACCAGTTAAAAAACTCTTTTGACTGTACCTTAAGTGAGAATAGAACTGTAAAGCAAACACCTTTTAACCCTTCTTTTAAAGAAGCTCTTTATTTTGTATATCTAAACAAAAAGCAAAACAGTCGAGATGGTATTGCGCAATACAGAGCCTATACAACTAATAAAACGCAGGTTGTTAAAGAGATTAGCAATATCACGACACAATTAATTGATTGTTCTAATATAAGCGATTTTAATCTACTCTTAAATAAACACGAACAGCTTATATCAAGCATTATCCATCAAGTTCCAGTAAAAGAAAAACTGTTCTCAGATTTTAATGGTGCCATAAAAAGTCTTGGTGCTTGGGGAGGAGATTTTGTCATGGTGACTTCTGAAGAAAATCCGTCAAAATATTTTAAGAACAAAGGTTTTGAAACGATGATTCCTTATTCTGAAATAATAAAATAACTTCTTTAATTTACTAAATAAAAAAAGCTTCACATACCTGTGAAGCTTTTTTTAATATTTTTAATAAGTAAAACTTATTGGACTGTATTTGCTCTATTATCTTCAATTTCAGAAGCATCTTTTAAAGCATTATAAAGTTTTGTGTTTACATTACTTACTTTAGCATTTCCAACTTGATTAGCAAAACCTTGATAGTTGTCTAATTCTGGAGCTGGAGTTCTTTTAGTAACTTGAATCATATACACGCCTTTATCACCTTCAATTAGTTTAGAAGTTTCTCCTTCTTTTAATCCAAAAGCAGTTCCAACAACAATGCCTTCTTTTCCAGCACCTGAAATAGTTGGGTTTTTCATGTTGATAGCTAAGGCAGTTTTAACCGTTTGGCTTTCAGCAGAAGCTACATCTTCAATAGTTGTTGCAGAGATTCTATCTTTAATTAGTTTGGCTTTTTTCTCTTTTCTAATAGCTGGTAAAGCCGTTACAGAGGCTTGTTCTGTATTCATTAAACCTTCAGCATTAACAGCAGTTACTTGAACAATAGCATATCCTCCATTTAAGTTGAAACGCTTATAATCTCCTACTTCTGTTCCATCTTCAAAAGCCCAACGAACTAACGCTCTTTGATTTCCTAATCCTGGAATATTTTCATCTAACATTTTAACGCCATTTACAGGACGTACTGCTAAATCTTTTTCTTTAGCTAACACATCAAAATCACCTTTTTCCAAACCAATTTCGAAGTTAGAAGCATTTCTAAACACCTGATTGATGGATGCTTCTGATGGCTCGATTTCTCTAGCTATAGTTGCTACTTTTATAGCACGTTGTTTGTTTTTCTGACCTTCAACTTCTATAATATGAAAACCATAAACTGTTTTAACCACGTCTATATCTCCAACATTATTTTGGAATACATAATCTCTAAATTCTGCTACCATGGTGTTGTAAGTAAAGTAATCGTAACTTCCACCATTAGCAACACTTCCTTGATCTGAAGAATATGTGGTTACAAATTCGCCAAATTTAGAATTGTTGTTTTTTAAGATTGTTGCCAAACTATCAGCTGTCTTTTTTGCTTCAATTTCTGTTTGAGTTACATCTGGTTGAGCACTTGCAGCACCAACATAAGGAATTAAAATATGTCTTGCTTTAACTGAATCTGGCATTTGGACTACAGCAACCACTTTAGTTAATTTAAAAAAGTTTTCGTCTTTATAAGGTCCGTAAACACCACCGACATTTGTGTTAAAAATAGTATCAGCAACAGCTGTAGGTAAATCTGATTTAAACACAAAACGATCTTCAAATTTAATATCTGAATTTGAGTTTACAAAAGCTTTATTATTAGTTACTCTAGCAAAACCTTTTACAGTATCGTTGTTTTTACTTACTTCATTATAAACTACTTTATCATTTAAAAGATTATTTAAGTCTTCTTTAATGTTGTTCTCATCTTCAACAGTAGCAACTTCTCTAAACTCCACATAACGTAGATCTCTAGTAGCGTCTACTTCGTATTGTTTTTTGTGCTTTTTAATATATGAAGAAATTTCAGATTTTGATACTGAAACAGTACTATCAGAAATAGAAGTGTAAGGAATTTGAACATATTTAATGTCTACTGTTTCACTTTCTAATGAGTGTTCTAATTTTCCTTCAGCCAAAGTTCCAGTCATCCCAGCTTTAACCATGTTAAAGTAGTCTTGCTGAATGGCATTTACTCCAATGCTATTTTCATAATCAATCCATTGCTTATAAGCAACTACAGAGGTTTCTTTTAGATTAGCAATATATTCGTTTAGTTTGTTTTCGTCGAAAAGACCTGCTTCATTTTGAAACTCCGGGCTAGTAGCTAGGTTTGTTCTTAACAAATCTCTCATTTGGTCTTTTTCAACACTCATCCCCAATTCTTCGAACTGAGTTTCTAAAACAGCCTGCCTTACTTCCTGTTCCCAAACTCTATTCATAGCTTGTGTATTGGTACCGCTAGGTCCAAGTTGTCTTTGTGCAACCTCTACTTTTTGCATAAAGTCTTCACGAGAAATATCCTTTCCGTTAATAGTTGCAACAACGTTTTGAGATTTTCCAGTTAATGCTTCTGGATTTCTAAACAAATCGCCAATTACAAAAGAGAATAACGCTAATGCAATGATTATTATTAAGAAAAGTCCACGTTGTCTAATTTTATTTAAAATTGCCATTTTATATTTCTATATTGATTATGAATTATCGTGCGCGAAAATACCATTTTCTATTTAATAATAAAATAGAATGTTATATTAATTCTTTTAAGGTTAGTATTTTAGTCAGCTTCTAAGATTTTAAGCTCTACCAAATCTATTTTTGTGTTGGAAACTTCAAGGATAGTAAATTGAAACCTATCTATTTTTACCACCTCATTTTGCTGAGGAATTTCTTCTGTATAATCTACTATAAACCCTCCTAATGTTTCGTAATTTTCGCTATCTGGAAGATTTATTTTAAAATGTTCATTAATGTAATCTACTTCTAATCTTGCAGAGAACTTATACAAATCATCGTCTAGTTTCTCTTCAATTAAAACAATGGTATCGTGTTCGTCTTCAATTTCACCAAAAAGCTCTTCAACAATATCTTCAACCGTTATAATACCTGAAGTCCCTCCATATTCGTCTAATACTACGGCAATACTTTTACGCTTTTTAATTAAAATGCTTAAAATATCTTTAATTAGCATGGTTTCTGGAACAAATTCTACTGGCACCAAAATAGATTTAAGCGCTTTTGGTTTTTTAAAAAGTTCGAAAGAATGTACGTAACCTAGAATATCGTCTATGGTATCTTTATAGATTAATATTTTTGAATAACCTGTTTCAGTAAAAAGGGCATTTAGAGTTTTTGAGGATTCGTTAACATCTACAGCAGTAATTTCTGTTCTAGGAATCATCACTTCTCTAGCTTTTACTTCTGAAAATTCTAAAGCATTCTGAAAAATTTGTATTTCGGTATCTATATCGTCGCTTTCTTCAACAGACTCCATTTGCTCACTAATATAATTCCCTAATTCAACTTTGCTGAAGGCTAGTTGTACTTGATCTCCTTCAGTTTTAAAGAATTTTTTAAGTACCACATCCGAAATCCAGATAACAAAATTTGAAATGTAACTAAAAAGCACGTAAAAAATATATGCAGGAATTGCTAGTAGTTTAAGTAAAGAATTGGCATAAATTTGAAAGAATACTTTTGGTAAAAACTCAGCAGTTATCAGGATAACTATAGTAGAAATTATGGTTTGCGTTAATAAACTAAAGTCTACCAATAGGAAATTTATAAGGCTTGAAGTTGATGGTAAAAAAGACTGAAACCATTCTACTAGCAAGTCTCCCATAAAAAACCCATAAATTACCAGCGCAATATTGTTACCAATAAGCATGGTTGCAATAAATTTAGAAGGTCTAGCTGTAAGTTTTGTTAAAACTTTTGCTAAAATGCCTTGTTGCTTTTTTTCAATTTCTATGTGTATTTTATTAGAAGACACATAAGCAATTTCCATTCCTGAGAAAAAAGCAGAAAGAATTAATGAGGTAATAATAATTATAACATCTGGACCCATGTATTAATTATCGTCCTTATTTTCAATTTTTTTATTGAATCGTTTTCTGAAGAAAAACATAAAAAGAGCTGCTGCAGCTAATAATAACGATGCTATATCAAGAGTTCCTTCCTTCATGTACACAGATACAACGTTGTAGAAAAAGACAATTGAGAAAACCAAATAGGCATATTGAAAAAACTTAAATAATTTCATTTTGTTATATTAAAATTGGTGTGTAAAGATACAGAATTATTCGTCAAGTGTGATGATACCATCAATTTCTAAAACTTGTGCTTGATTAAATTCAACATCGGAATCGAATCCCTTTCCGTTTATAACATCTCTTCCTGTTCTAAAGGTTACAGGTTTGTTTGTAAAAAGCCATTCTCTTTTTTGATCGTAATATAATTGTTCTGCAAATAAAGTGTCGTTACTGGCTGAAGAAAGCACCACATTTCCTTGTAAATCTATAATCCCAGTTTTGTCGTAAACAATGGCATAATCAGAAATAACGTTGCTTTTTTGATTCTGTTCATCAAATAAATCTAAATCGATACCATCTGGGAATTCATTAAAAGCAAATTCCCTATTTGTAAAATCGAGCATTTTCGGACTCTTTAAATTGGCCGTTACTCGACCAGAATCTGTGCGTTTTAAATTTATATGTTCTGCAACCCCCATAGGAGCATGTTCTGAAATACCTATTTTTTTAACCTCATCGAAGTTGCTTTCACATGAAAAAAACATAGTCACAGCAAAAGCTGTGACTATGACATTTATTTTATGTGATATTATTTTAATCATTATAAACTTGGTACTGTAACACTAGCTCCAATCCAACATCCAATATTGATTTTTTGACCAGCATTACCTTCGCTAAAAATCTCGGCTTTTTGAGGTGCTCTTGCTCTATAACTTGCAGCTGATTGAGCTGCCGCACTTTTTAAAGTTGGATCTACACGTCCGGCTTTTTCAGCTTCGATAGCAGCTAACCAAAAAACGGCACGTTTATTAAAGTTTGTATCTCCACAGTTATTTGCACTTTTATTATACATATCTGCAATCTTTAAATGCGGTCTTCCGTTAGAAGGGTTAAATTTTAAAGCATTTCTAAAATATCCTCTTGCAGAGGCATAACTTCCTCTAGTTTTTAATTTATCACCTATTTTTTCATAAAGCTTTGCTTTCTTAAAGCTATCAGATTCTAAACTAATAGCTTGCTCATAGAACTGAATAGCCTCAGTAGTTTTTCCTTCCTTATCTTTTAAGATTCCTAAGTAGTAAGCTGAATTAGCCGAAGGGCTTAAATCGTGATATGCATTTACTAGTTTAAAGAATAATGGGTCGTCTGTACATTCTTTAGCAGACATATTTCCAGCGGCTCTTTGTAACCAAACAGCATTGTCTTTATTTGCTTCAAAATCTTTAGTATAAAGAGGCACTAAGTTTTCACAATTTGCTCTAGAACCTAATTTACTGTTAATACTACTAGAAATTTGATCGTAAGCATTTAAATAACTCTCATAAGAATTTTTATATCTCTCTTCTTTACTAGTTAAAGCTGTTCCTGCATCTTGTTTTTCGATAAGAACATTTAAGTTTTCAGAATAATTCCCAACTTCGCTTTCTACCTTTTCTACAACCTCATCATATTTAGTAAATAATTCACCTGCAGATTTTTTTCCAGCATCAAATAAATCTACCATTAAAGAGAAATAAGTATATAGAGATTTAGGGTTAGTAAACGTGTCTGGATCTGCTTTATATGCAGCATCAAAACAAGCGTATAACTCTTCATCTGTTTTCTTTAAAACCTCTTTATTATCATACATTAACTGACAGGCTTTTGCACCAAATTCTCCTTTAGGAGTTTTGCTAGCATAATGCTCTTCTCTTTCTTGCCACATTTTTACCAGATCATTTATGTAAGCTGCTTGTTCAGCTCCAGAAGATTTTTCAATTTTATCGTCTAGAATTTTTTCACCATACACATAAATTGCTCTGCTATAATTTGGGTTCCTTTCTCTTAATTCCATAAAAGGCTTATATGCAGCATCGTAATTTTTTGCTTTAGCATACTCAGACATAATAGATAATGTACTTGAATCTTCGTCTTGAGCAGATACATAATTTAATCCTATAAATAAGATTGATAGCAATAATGTAATTTTGGTTTTCATAATGTTTATTTTATACTTAATTAAATCTTTGTCTTTCGAACCATCTAGCGTTAAAAGAAAAGCTTAGCTGAAAGTTAATAAAATTCTCTTGAATTAAATTATTACTTGTGGTTCCTCTTTTTCCAAACTCCACACCTATGTTGGTATTAGAGAATGTGCTTCCCATTGGTAATCCTACTCCAAAAGATATGCCAAACTCGTTTATTGCTTGGTTATTGATATTTAAACCAGTTCCTTCAAACCTGACTCCTGCTCTATAAACCACTCTTTCTAAGTAACTTGAAAAAGAATTATAATCTGGAATAAAAAACCCACCTACCGAAACAGTCGAAGCATTTGAATAGGTAACATTTCCAGCAGAATCACTCTTGTCATATAATTCGTTTTTAAATTTCTTAGTATTTAAATACGAGTATTCAGCTCCTACAAACCAAATTCTTGGTTGTCCAATTCCTGCTCCAAAAGATAACTTAGCTGGTAACACCAAATCTGTTTCTTTTAATCCTTGAGATTCTAAATCTGCTTCAATAGAATTAACAACATACTCTTGTTGATTAAAAGCATTAATGGTTATGGTGTTAAAAGTACGAGAATTCCTTGAAGTTAAATTAGTTTTTGGTCTATAAGTTAAACTTGTAGATAATTCAAACTCATCTTTAATCATTCTGGTATAGATTAATCCAAAGTTAGCACTTAATCCTCCAATATCAGACCTATTATCTTCTCTTGTTTGATATTGTGCTAAATCATCTTCATTGGTATAAACATACTCAATTGTGTTATTTCTAATGTTTCCAAAATTATAACCTAAATCAACACCAATACTTAAACCGTCTTTTATTAAATACCCTAAAGACGTGTAGACCTTGTTAATACCTCCTTCTCCTCTAAATTTACTTGAAAGCTCGTTATTTTCATTTAAGGTTTCTAGTTTATAACCAACAGATGTGTAAGGTATTAATCCTAAACCTAAACCAAACTTCCCAATAGGGAAAGACATGGCTAAATAATCTAAGGTTGAAGAATTCACTTCGTCTGTAGCAGAATCACTTTTTAATTTTGCATTGGTATGATTTCCTCCAATAGCAAATTTTACAGGTCTGCTTTCATTCTTATAAATTTCCAAGTTTTTAGATGCATACGAAGCTGGGTTTCTAAGATTTATATGAATACTATCTGAATACACACTCAATCCCCCCATGCTTCTATTTTCGGCAGTTCCTTTAAACTTCAAGCTACCCATTCCATAAAAGGAATATGGTGACGCTGTGCCTTCTTGAGCGTAACTTTGAATTGCAAATAATGCAATAAAAACTAATACAAGTTTTTTTATCATTCGGTTGAATTAAATTGTAAAATATGGTTCAATCCTTTTAAAAGGAAATTTGAGTTGGCAAATATGCTATTTTTTAATTGTTTTGACAAGAAATTAGCATCACCTCCTGTTAAAATAACTGTTAAATCTGAATATTTTTGTCTATAAGTGTCTATTACACCATCAATTTCGTTTAAAATCCCATAAATAACTCCTGAATGAATGGCATTACCTGTCGAATTTCCAATGATGTTTTCTGGCTGTTCTGTTTCTAATAACGGTAAATTGGCAGTTAAATTATTTAAGGATGTATAACGCATTCTTATTCCTGGAGAAATAGCTCCTCCTAAATAGCTGTTGTTAGTTGAAATAAAATCGTAGGTAACACAGGTCCCTGCATCTATAACCAAGACATTTTTAGCTGGATATAGTTTTGAAGCAGCACTAATCAATGCTAATCTATCTACTCCTAAAGTTTTAGGCGTGGTATAATTATTAACAAAAGGAAGTTTAATTTCTGAACTTAAAACAACTACTTCTAAATTGTGTTTTATTAATTTTAATGCTGTTTCATTTAAATTACCTACCGATGAAATGATACATTTATCAATTTCTGGATGCTTTTGTAAAATATTTTCAAACTCGTAATTAAAATCTTGTTCTTTAATTACGCTTTGAAAAACAACATCATCTAGCTGAAAAACAGCTAATTTTGTAAAAGTATTACCTACATCTATAATTAAATTCATATCTTAAATCCAGGTTGCAAATTTACAAAACCATTTTTTATTTACTTTCTTTTGGCGAATAATAAAATTGAATATATATTTGCACCTGCCTAACCGAAAAATTAGGTTTGCAATTTTGCAACTGGTGCCTTAGCTCAGTTGGTAGAGCAAAGGACTGAAAATCCTTGTGTCCCTGGTTCGATTCCTGGAGGCACCACCAGAAAAGCCCTGTAAACTCAATGTTTACGGGGTTTTTTGTTTTTAGGGTGCAAAATAGGGTGCAAATAAAAACCGTTACAAATTAATGTAACGGTCTCATCGCTATTAATTTAGGATCACTTCTATGATGCCGTACCACTACCTAAATAAACGCTATTTGATACTCTTGAACCATCAGCTTCAATGAACGCCATAAACAACTCTACAGTGTCGCCAGCATAAGTTGAAGGTATAATTAAGGTTTCCGTTCCAACTGTTCTATCAGCACCTTCTAATTGCGAAATAGATTCTTTCTTTGTTGGATTATAAACTAACAACATCGCTTTATCAGTTGTATTGGCATTTCCTTCAGCAGAATTATCATCCCAACTGAATGTTACTTGCCCTGCTGTAGACAAATCAGTACCAGGATTTAATACTCCAGATAAATTACCTCTACTCAAAAAAGCAAGCGTATAATCAACATTAAAGTTTGGTTCTATACCAGTAATGGCATTATTCAACACATAAGACATTGCAGCATTGAACTGTGTCATTTTCACCGCATAATTCTTATACCCTTTCTGCACGAATGCAAGATTTGGCTGTAAGAACTCTAACGTTACAGTAAATTTATTTCTTTGATTTACTTGTCCTTCTGTTCTTGGGTTAGCAACACTGGAAGGCTTAATTCTTAAATAATCAATTCCTTTCCAATTACCTCCAATAACATTTCCTACCTTTCCAGATAGTCCTCCTAAAATTCCTTGGGCTATTTTTCCCATAACATATAACAATTTTTAATTAATACTCATTCGGACTTGGTACGGACTTGACAGGGGTTCATCCCCTACTTATTTATATAATAAATTACGGTAATAATTCAGGGTTTAGTCGTTCAAATTCATTGAATACCTTCCTTTACCTTGTAATTGCCTATTATTCTTCAGATGGATAAAGAATTAATCAAAAGCATAAACCCTTTCTATAATTTTTTTTGACAAAGAAAAAAGAAAGCCTATTACTTGTAGACGTGGCTATACTGTCAAGTTTTTTGGAAAAAATATTGCGTAGGGAAAGGTTTTTAAAATAAGCACCTAAACATAGGTGCAATATTATTTTCAAAACCCGGAGGGCTTGAACTTTATAGTATAATAGCACTGGCTGAAGGAAGGCTACTAAATTTGCAAACTTTTTTATTTATAAAAATAAACTATTAAAATTAATACACATTCCAATTTACTAACTCATCTGGATTGTTCCTAAACAGACCATAAAATTCTTTTCTAAAAATGTGTGTTAACGGTTCATCGTTATTAATATTATTTTGTGCTTCTAACCAATTAATATAAATAGGATTATTACCTAAAGTTATATTTGCACTTGCGGAAGGACTAGGACCTGTTATAACAGTATACTCTTTACTGAAATTTTCAAATTGTTCATTTTCAAATTCAATTAAATGCTCTGTAAAAACTCTTAACTTGGTTAACGTTTTATATTTATAATTATTTGAAAAATAATCAGAGTTACCAATATTAAGGAGCACCCAATCATCATTAGGATTTAATTTAAGTTCTAATTTAAAGCCCAAAGACACAAGTGTCTTAAGAAATAACTCATAAGATTTTACTTTATATTGTAAATCACCTATATTGTTTACACCATGATTATTCATATAAAAACCAAAATCATTACCACCATTAAATAGTGTAGAACTGTTAAAATTCAAATATTTGGATTTATGGTTTTTTAATATTTGGCATATTAAGGTAAGGTTTGGAACAATATTTTTAAGAGAATCATCATTAGCATCATATGATCTGCGTTTGGCACTATATATTATATCTGAATAATTTACATCTGATGCCGTTAGTATTGCATTAATATTATCCCTTTGCTGGATTCTAGTAATATTTTCATTATTTGGATTGAATACCCCTAAATTTTCTAGCTCTTGTTCGTTTAAAAAAAATTGCCATTGATCACATTTTTGGCCATGGAAAAATGGAATTTTTGGACGCGAATTTATATTACCAACACCATTTGGTATGTTTAAACTATCACGTAAATATTGAATTGGTGGAAATGTACCAATTATATATTTTACTAAAGGTTGTAATGCGAAAATAGTTAGGTATGGATGAATTTCAACAGGAGTTTCATTAGGTAAAACGTAATTATTTAATTCTAATAAGTTTAAAAAATCTGTATTAGCATCTACAATATTTGCTTCGTACTCATTCTCATTTAAAACATTTATATTTTTTTTTAAAATCATAATTATTATTTAATTAGTTTAGTAATCTCTTCTTTGTTATCTAGTATCAAATTGAAACTGAAAGTTTCATTCCTTCCATCAGTATTATTAATTTCATTATATAAAAGTAATTTACCTGAAATCATAAATAAGTCTCTATTCGTAAACGATTCATACTCCATTAAACAAGACCATTCATCATTATCATAATTATTTTCTTTATTATTTAATTTATAGACAGACATATCATCAAAGCTTATAATGTAATTTGAAGCAAATGCGTCCATTTTAAAACACTTTTTTATTAGCCCTCCTTTATTATTGGTTAAATAATCAAAGAGATTTACATTTTTAAAAAACTTACTTTTATTAGAGTTTAATAGGACTACATTATTACCTGTGTATTCAATATAAATATGGCCAAAAAAAGCCTTTGGTGGATTATTAATTTTCATAAATAACAAATTGATTTAAAGTGGTTTATTTTAAATATATAACAAACTTTTTTAGAAAAAAAACGGTTTTTATTTTTTCGTTTTTTTTAAATAATGTTTTTTTTATTCGTGAAATTTTATGTATGACTACGGGTTTTAGCAGGTAATCAAAAAGGCGCGAGCCGACTGCGAGATTAGCAAGGGTGGTGTGGTAATAGCACGTTGCCTTTTCGGCAAAAGTGCGTACCACAGCTACGGTTTACCGCAAGGGTGGCGGATTTTTTGATTTTTTATGTAGTCAGATGATACTTTATGGATATTACTAAATATTCAAATTTAGGCAAGTGCAGGGATTGAAAGAGGCAATGGAAGGTTTTGAGAATAGTTTTCATTTAAGGTTTGGCGTTTACGTTATTAAAAGAGTTTTGAGGATTTTAAGGGTTTGAGGGTTTTTGTGGATTTATCCAATAGTCAAACCGTAATGTAAAAACTATTTAGCCTGGATGGAATTGCCGACTGAATGAGTTGCTCTTGCATTTTTAGTAAATGGGATAATCCGCAATGTAAATGGTAGTTCAGATTGTTATCAATGGCAAGTATTATAAATGCAGTAAAAAAATATCCTTTATCTAATTGCGGTTATCTTATTTGCATCTGGAGTGGTTCAAAAAATGTGACACCTGTAAACCCACATCTTTTATTAATCGGATTATCTGGAAATAGAGCACATCATTTTTATAGCCTAAATATTCTATTGGAGTAAGTATTTATGTGGGTTTTGCCCGAAGCGACCCGCAGGCTCGCATCATATTAAGTAGCGGTTGTACCCAATAAAAAACTCGCGCAGCGAAACCTTATTGGGTTTGGGTACAAAAGTAGCTACGGGTGAGGAAGGAGAGAATGTGTGTAACAAAACAAATAAATAGCACCAACGAGGACGTGTCGCCGCAGTGGTGCTATTTATGGTATATGCAAGCCTTTCAAATGTGAAATTATTATTGATTGTGAGATTGCTTCACTGCGTTCGCAATGACATTGGAATTATAAATTGGCTTGCAGATATGTTTTGTGGAACAAAATGGAACGACTGACGAACACCTTATTACCTGCCACTAAACATTCTAACGAAAATCAAAACTTTAGTTATAAAAAGTGGCTTATAAAATACTTACGAAAAAACTTTGTTTGTAAAATGAAATTAAATACTTTATTTAAAGTAAAATTACTATATATTGGGGTTAGATTTATTAAGTTTACACCTTAAAAATTAAAAATGAAGTTGTTTTTTAAATATATTGGAGAAAATTTAAGATTATATCCGCAGATTAAGTTCACAAAGAATGATGAGATACTAATAAGAAATTCAGCGATGACTCATTTAGGTCTGACTAATTTAAACCAATTAAGAGATAGATATGAAGGTCAAGCTTTTTTTGAAAAAACCATGAAAAACATTGGCGGGTTAATGGCGCTTCAAAAACATCTAAATATTGACATTATCGATTTAAACAAAGCTGATTTAACTGATTTTCAACCATACATTAAGCTTAATGGAAAGAAAATTAATATTAATGTTTTTAATTTTGGAACTTTGCCAATGATTAAAATAAAAGAAATTGAAAACCCAATGTTTTTTATAATACAGAAGGATAGTTTAACCTTTATGCTTTGTGGATTAGCCTCAAAAGATGTGATAGAAAAAAACTTAATTGAATCAAATACAGTAAAATCGAGTACTGATAAATTTATGGATTTTACAGGGTTTAAATTTTTAGAATCAATAAAGCAATAAGTTATAAAGATTAAAATTTAAGTAAAATAACTAGGATATTTTTATGAGTGAAAAATTAAAAGTAGGAAGCTTATACGCTGGCGTTGGTGGTATTTGTCTAGGATTTATTAAAGCAGGTTTTAAAATAGATTGGGCTAATGAATATGACAAAAACGCTTGTATTACTTATAGAGAGAATTTTAATCACAAATTAGTTGAAGGAGATATAATGGATATTGACATTAAGTCTCTTAATAAAGTTGATATACTTGCAGGAGGATTCCCTTGTCAACCATTTTCAGTAGCTGGCTACAGAAAAGGGTTTGATGATAATAGAGGTAATCATTTTTTCAGAATGCTAGATTTTGTAGATGAAATGCGCCCAAAAGTATTGTTTTTCGAAAATGTAAAAAATCTAGTTGGACACGATAAAGGAAATACTTTTAAAGTTATTAGAAACGAGATAGAAAAACGCAATTACTCATTTAGTGCAAAAGTTTTAAACACTAAAGATTATGGTAATATTCCCCATAATAGAGAAAGAATTTTTATAATAGCATTTGATAAAAATATTTATACAGAAAATTATAAATACTTTGAATTTCCAAAAAAACAAGAATTAACAAATACAATTAAACATATTATCTCAAAAGAAAAAGTAGATGAAAAATTCTATTATAGAGAAGACAAATATATGTATGAAATGTTAAAAGATACAATGAAGAGTGATTCAACTGTTTATCAATTTAGAAGACAATATGTTCGTGAAAACAAATCTAATGTTTGCCCTACACTTACAGCTAATATGGGTACTGGAGGACATAATGTACCGTTAATAAAAACTGATTTTGGATTTAGAAAATTAACACCTAAAGAGTGTTTTAATTTTCAAGGTTTTCCTGACGATTTTAAGCTTCCTAGTATTGCTAATTCACATCTATATAAACAAGCTGGTAATTCTGTAAGTGTCCCTGTTATATATAATATTGCTGGTAATATTTTAAAAGTTATGCAAGGAAAAGATGTTAGAAAGCAAAAAGAGTTAGAGCTTTTTTAAAATACTTGTAAAAAAATTAAAGTCACGTAAATCACCACATTGAATATAAAAATTATCAGCGTCCATTTTAATTTTCCCGTTCAACATTGAGTTTTGAGGCAAAAAATAATTTTTATTAATTATATGTTTGATTGTAGCTAAACTGCAAACACCTCCAAAATCATAAAACCAACTTTCGTTAAATATGATTTTCTTTAATATGTTTTTATCAATTTCATTAGAATAAAAAAGCTTTTCTTTTTGTAGTACATTTTTAATATCTGGCTTTATTCTAACCATTAAAAAATAATCATATTGTTCACTTGACGAATTATGTATATTAGGTATATATTCACCTTTAGTATTCCAATCTTTTTTTTCAAGCAATAAAAGGTTGGAGAAAAAAGCTGCAGATTTAATATTTATTTTTTTTTGTTTATATACTAAATCTGTATCATCCCAAACACCTTTACCATATACCCCTGTATCTGGCGATTCTAATTCTGTAAAGCCAAGATTAATTAATTCATTATAAGTAACAAATTCAGCAATCTTCCCTTGAAAAGTATTCGCAAACAACTCTCCCTTTTTCCTTGAATATTGCCCGCCAGAACGATGATCTCTATGATGCCCATCACCAAAAACCATATTATAAGCAAATTCAAAACAAACCTCAATGATACTGCCATTTATGTTATTTTGAATAAAAGGCCGTTTATTATTTATATAGTACTCATTAGAATTTTTAATATCTAATTTCATCAGCAAGTTGTTTAAGCTTTAAAGAGATTATTAATGACATAATTCTCGGATATGTTAATTAAATATTTTTTTGCTTTTTCTTCATCATCTACTAATTCTCTTAAATTTATATTTTCAAGTGAATCTAGATGCATAACTTCCAATAGCATATTGTTTTTCAATAATGCATCTGGTCTTAATCTCAATTCAAGTCTCTTTTTTGATTTATAGAGTTTCACATTACCTATTGTAGAATCGATATAATTTTTGGTATAAATACTAGTGCCACTAATTCTTTGTTCGTCAATTATTACATTTTTTAATTCTTCGGGGTTTACTTTTAAACCTGCTAAATAAAAGGTCATTCCAGCTCTTAAGAAGAAGAAATAGTATATATCATTTATGGGGTAATCTTTTTCAACGGATTTTAATTTTACTTCAACAATTTCTAACCATTTTTTTACAGCTTCTAAATATTTTTTTTCTTTAAATTGCTGGTCTAAATTGTTACCTGAACCTTTAAAGTTTTGCGCAAGAGATGTCTCTCCAGAATCTGCAGACAATAATGCGCCATTATAATCTATTTTACAGGAAAGCATTTTAACATCAGCTCCCCATTTTTCTTCTTTATTATATATATCAATTGGGTAGGAACCACTTCCAACTGATTCAACACCGAGAGCTTGAACCATCCATTGTTCTATATGTTCTTTAGCAATTTGATATGGTAATGCTTGTTGTCCTAAAATTGGTTCTGGTTGACCCAACATTGATTTTGCTAATGAAAATCTCATTACTTTCATTGCTTTTTCATCAAATATTTCTTTTAGTTCTTCGGTATTTAGAGCTGTTAAAACCATTGTTATTTTAAAAATTATATTGTGTGAGGTTTGTAATTATTTTAATTGTTCATAATGTTTTGTTTATTAGAATCTATTTATAATTCTTTTCCAATCACTATTTTTATTTTTCATTTCATTTACACTTGCTACATACCGATAGCCATCAAAATTTAGTCCTGGAATACTTTCTACTTTTTTTAAATCCTTATGATAACTATAGCCACATATCCATATAGGTATATTATCTAATTCATTTATTTTTCTAAATCCTTTTTCTTCATTTTTAATTAAGTATTTACTAACCCTCTTAAAAAATGAATGATTTCTTAAAATTCTAAATAAGTGATCAGAAGGTAAGCCCACTCTAACAAAGATGTATATATCAGATTTTCTATCCCTATTCTCATACTCTATCGGTGGTATTACGTTCCAACAAGATTTCCATTTACTAGATTTAACAGCAACATCGATTTTAATGTCTCTTTTCCCATCTTCTTCAATTATTCCTGTAAAATCTTGTGCAGTTATGCTATCTGGATGAGCTTCCATATCTAAATCTATTTCTATATTAAATTGATCTTTTAAAAATTTCTGCACCCCAAACTCTGCTAATATTCCAAGTATAAAATCATCAGCTGTTTGCATTTCACTTCTAACACCCCTAATACCCGTACCGTGACTACTTTTAACCGAGTATGCCATTTTGATAGCAAATTCAAAACACTTTGTATATTCACCAATGGTTAGATAAACCACTCTCTGATTTTTTTCTTTCTGCCATTTTTTAAGTTGCTTCTTATCAAAACACCATCTTCCCTTAATTTTTTCTCCATTAATTTCGCCACTTGACTTATGGTAATTGTCAAAATGTTTTTCTTCTATTTCGAGAAAAGCGATTGCTTCTTTTCTAGTAAGCTTATTTTTTGTCTTCATTATAGAACTTGAATAAATCGTTTAAATCGACTTCTAAAGCATTAGCTATTTTCTCAATATTTAAAAGTGTTATGTTTTTTTCTGCACGTTCAATCATACCTATATAGGTTCTATGCAAATCAGCTTTATGAGCCAATTCTTCTTGTGAGATTCCTTTTATCTTTCTAATTCCACGTACTTTCGCACCAAATTTTAATAGGATTTTTTGTTTTGTTTTCATGGTAAATAATATTGAATAAAGCTAACTTTAGTATTCAGTTACTACAACATACTATAATTAGCATTCTATGTGTTTCGAATGGTTTTTAATTATGTTAAACAAATACTTTTACACCCTAATTTGCATATATTTGAATAAATAATTTTAAAAATGGATATGTATTTAGAAGAACTAAAGTCAAGTGATAAAGTTATGAGGGAATTAATTGAAAGGCTTCCAAAATTTAACCTAGATATGAGTTGCAATCCATTTTATGATTTAGTTCGCTCAATTATTTCTCAACAACTTTCAGTTAAAGCTGCTAGTACTATTTACAGTAGATTTATTAATTTAATTGGTGAAAATTATAGTGCTTTAGAATTAAATATGATAAATATTGATGAGCTAAAGTCAGTTGGTATTTCTACTTCAAAATGTAATTATATAAAAAATGTTGCCAGCAAATTATTAGATGAGCCAGGATTCTTTAATAGATTAAAAAAATCCCCTAATGAAGAAGTAATAAAAGATATTACTACGATAAAAGGTGTCGGAATTTGGACGGCTCAAATGTTTTTAATGTTCTCATTAGGAAGAATCGATGTCTTACCAACTGCCGATATAGGTATTCAAAATGCCGTTCAAAAATTTTACCAACTTGATGCTAAACCGAGTATTCATTTATTAGAAAAAATTGCTTTAAAATGGAAACCATATCGTACAATTGCTTGTTGGTATTTATGGCAGGGTTTAGATGCTAAAATTGTATTGAAAAAGAATCTTATTTAACATCAAATAGAATAAGAATTTAATGTTTATCAAATAATTAAAACAAACTTATTCAATTATACTTTAGAGATTATTAATTAAGTAAAAAATTATTTCCCCTCATTTTCCTTAATTCCCTCATTGCCTTGAAACGTGTTGTTTAAGTAATTACCATGAGAGATTCTTTCTATAAGATTCACTTTTACAAAGTCTGTAATATAGCCTTCTGCTGTTTTAGGGTTAATATTTAGTTTTATTGCCAAGTCATTGTACTCTTTTGTTGTAAACTTAAAAGGTAGTTTATTTAAAAATTGTTCTTTACGGTTGTTATTTTTAATTGGATTATCATCAATAGGTAAACTTGAAAACACTTTGCTACTGTGCTTTATTAATACTTTTACCATTGCCATAGCATTTTTAAAGTCTTCATCTAAACATAATCTTGGGTTTGAAATATCACCATCTTCTGTAATTCGTAGCGCTGTAAAAATCATCATAAATCGAAATGCTATTAAACCCATACGTCTTACTGTTGCTACATATTCTTCGGATTGAACACTTAAATATAAGTTTTGGATGTTTGAAAAATATTCATTGAACTCTTGCTGTTGATCTGGTGTAAGCTCAATTTTTATTTCACTATCAGCTTTTAATGTTTCATAAATATCAAAAAACTGCTCTCCTAATTGCTTATAGTATTCTCCTACGCCATTGTCGGTTTTATCTTCAAATACATTTTTCCATTTTGGAGATATATCAAGATAATAGAATATAAATCTGCTAAACAATCCATTTTCAGCATTAGGCATTAATGATAAAACTTGTTTTGGTGTGCCTGATAATACAGTAGATAAACAAGGGGTTTCCATATCTACATATTCTCTATCTGTTCTTCTATAATAGCTTATTGTTTCGTGATGAAAGGCTTTGCGAAACCCATCGCTGTAATTCCCGTAATCTGTTTTAAAAGCTTGTGACAAGGTATCTCCCTCTGTTTCAAAAATAATCCCTCTTGCTTTACTATCTGCTAATAATTGAAATACGCCTGTTGTACTATTATTTGCAGGAATAAACAGCATTTTTTCTGGTGGCTTTTGAGGTTTTTCTAAATTCTCGTCTTTGTTTTTATTCTTATTGTAATCTGCTAAATCACTTTCGTAATTACTTTTTAAAACTTTAGCTTCTTCACGCAATGATAAATGTACCGGATAAATAATGCTTTTGCACCATTTTAATTTTCCTTTACCTGCAGATGCAGGTGCTGTTACGAATAAGAACAAATTAGAATACACTTTTTCTTTATCATATATTCCATAAACCTTATGTAAACAGACACTCATACAAGTTAATGTCCCTAATAACAACATATCTTTCTCCTGATTTGTAGAACCAAAATGAGTAGCATTTTTAAGTATTTCGGGTAAGGTTTTATAAATGGATTCTGGAAAAGTTGGAAGTTTTTCTGTTTCGTTTTTATTAATTTCCACTACCGTATTATTAGGTGTAATTCTTTCCTTCTTTAAACTAACTCCAGCTTGGTTGGCATGATAATAAAACGTAGCAATATTTACACCTGAACCATTAGCATTTAAACAGCTTGTGTATTGATTATCGCATTCTTTAGTATCATATTTTGAGTGCTGTTTGCTTATTCTATGAAAATAATCTCTACCCGATTCACCATATTCATCGGATATAGCAAAACCTATATTTCTCCAATTTTCGTAACTTGAAGTTATATCAATCCCATTTACTTCAATTTCTGATATGTAATTTTCGAATTCATTATTAATTGGTGTTAAAGGGGATTTAGGATTTGAGGGTATTTTTTTAGAAGGTTCTTCTGTTTTTCTTACAATATAAGTTTCTGCATCTTTATTAAAATAACAGTCGGGATCATAGGACATAAAACACAATCTTGAAATATCACTTCCGGACGTATCAATATCTATATTTAGGGCTTGTTCGTAATAATCTACAACTTGCTTGTAGGCCTCTTTATGCTCTTCTTTTGTGGAGTTTACAGGAACTATAATTTTTATTCCATTACCACTTGGACTTATAAACGCTGCATAGGTATAAACTGCTAAATGTATAATTGGTATTATTCTGCTTAATTCGGATTCAGAAAGTTTATCAATGTCCAGGATAACAAAACCACTATATTCTGAAATAGTGTCAGCTTTTCTTGTTGTATTAAATACACCCGAAGCTGTAAAACCTAAAAGGTGTTTTTTTAATTCGTTGGCTTCATTAGTATTGCCATTCTTATTTAGGTTACGAATAGATTCTATTTGGTTTTTATATTTACCTTCTTTTATGTCATTTATAATTTGCTGTAATGGAATATCTTCCACCTTATTCGCAAAGTTTTTGAAAATTGAAATATTTGGCATCTTGTTGTGTTTTAAAAGTGAATGAATTATTTAGTGCTAGTGGGCTTATAATTATCGTCTAATAGTTTGTTAATATCACTTAAACGGTAATACAATTTATTGCCTATTTGTGAAAATGCTATGACGTTATTGTCTCTCCAATTTTGTGCTGTTTTATGGCTTATTTTGAATAGCTGTAATAAATCGGCATTGTCGAGTAAAATAAGTTCTGGGTCTTGTGTTATGTTGTTTTCAAGCTTGTTTACAAGCGACTGAAAACGTTCGAATAACTTATTCCATTCTTGAATAGATATATCTTGAAATGGTTCCATTATTGCTTATTTTTTACATTGTTAATAGCAATTAATGCTTGGTCTATTTCATCGGTTTTATACCTAATAAGATTTCCTAATCGGTAAGGTTTGAGAATGCCTTTTTTATTCCAATCGGTAAGGGTTACTAATGATACTTTTAGGATTTTGGCTACTTCCTGACGGGTGAGATATTCAGGAGGTTTAATGGGTTGGAAATTTTGAGCTATGATTTTTAATTCGGCTCTTACGTCATTGATAATGTCTTCTTTTAATTCGGCAGGAGTTATACCGAATACTTGGGTGATTTTACTTTGTTCCATCGTTTTACAATTATATTTTGTTTTACGATGCTAAATAAGTACAAAGCTTATTCGGTAAAAATTCGGATTTATTCGGGTTTGTTCGCTAGAAGTTCGTTTTGATAAATATTGATTAAATCTGAAACATCAATACTGTAGATTTGAGGGTTAGACAAATTACTCTTGGACTTAATACCTGCCTTGTATTCATCATTTAAAAATGTAATGTAATTTTTTAATAGTAGCCTATTTTTAAAAATAATGGATTTACATTTTTCATCTCTAAAAATAGCATTACATATAGCTTGAAAACTTCTTTCGGGTTTATTATTCACATTTATTGCAGACAACTCCTGAAGCGTGTTATTAAACCATTCTTGAGCCTCTTGGTTTAAAAAAATACTACTTTTATATTGAATAGTCTTTTTATCGGTTACTAAATCATTGTTTTCCGACTCATTGCTTTCAGATTTTTCATTCTCTGGTTTTTCTTTAATAAAAAATTGATGTGTTTCTAATAGCTTATTCTTTGCTAAAATCTTCTCATAAACTTTTTCATTTGAAATTTTATTAACCTCTTTTTCAAGGATGTCATATAAGTAAGTGTGTTCAAAATTCCGTTTATTAATTGATTGGATAGTATTAGATATAAACTCGACTGCTTGATGTTCTAAATAAGGTGTATGATTAAGACTGATAAATTTAATTAAGTTATGGTATGCCTTAAAATTATTCTCAATTTCACCTTTAACTATATTTAGTTTATTGTCATTTAATCCTAATATTTGGTCGGCTGTTAAATCATCAAAATAAATAGTTGCCGTGTTCAATAATCTTTCAATTGAATTTATTAGAATATAGGCATAACTACCTGCATTATTTTTTAGATTATCATCATAAGAAAAGAAGTCTGAAAACTTCTGTTTATATACAGCTCTTAAATCATATGTATGTTTTATTTCATCTCTTAAGGTTTGTTTATTATAAATCCTTGATAAGTCAACTTTCCTCTTTTTAAGCTCTTCTAAATAAGGCATTTTCTGTGAAGCAGGGTTTATAACAACACTAGAAGCTTTAGAAAACTTCATAAAGAAAAGAGTATATCCAGTTAAGATGTATAAATTTATTTTTTTGTCAAATATCATGTAGGTTGATTTTATTGGCCGGTTATCATCCTTAATGAATTCAAAAAGTTCTTTTAAAAAATCTGGATTTTTATTTGAATATTGTTGGAAATATTTATTGTTAACATGTAAATTTTGAAACTCTTCAGGGGTGGAATTTTTATCAAATTTGAATGAGACACTTGAAATTGAATCTTGTTTCTCTTGAGGTATATTGGTTAAATTTTCATCCTTAACAAGATCTATAAGCGTACCAACTATTGAGTCTCCTAAATATGGATCTTCAAGAAACTCATCTTCTTTACTTATGATTTTAAAAGAATACTTATTTAATTTAGGCTCAAGGAATTCTATTTTTCTACGAAGTGTAACTTTATATTTTTCTGTATTACCAATAAACTCACTGTAATTATAATTTCTTTTTAAAACTCTATTCTTTTTAGGGTCTGAAAAATATTTAATTTCTGATTTTAAAAAATCTAACTCATTTGCTTCGGGAATCTCTTTAAAATAATTTGACATTCTAATTGAGAAATGAGCTATGTAAACATCACTTGGACAATCAAAATAATAAATATTATCTTCTTTAGATTGTGAATACAAATCATCGATAATTTTTAATATTTGACTTTTAATTATATCTATATTATCTTCATATTTCAATTCAATTTCGTGATATGCTTCTGCACTACCACAGTTTCGTGCTTCTCGAAAGATATCCACTTTTATCTTTTCCAGCTCTTTGAATAGATATAATAATTTGGAATATACATCTAGGTTTTCAAAATCAGCAGGCTCTTTTACATCATCACCCTTTTTGATAAATGTTGTTTTTTTAGATTCTAAAAAAGAGATTAATTCGTTGGCATGATAATTTATAAAGAAATATAAAAAATTCTTTTGGGCATTTTTCTTTTTTAAAATATCCACACTATCACCCATAAAAGGGTCATGTGGTAAAATGACATCTAAATATTGAAAATACTCGGATGAATTAACTTTACTTTCTAATACATCCTTAATATTAATATTGAAGAGATCTAGCCATTCTTGAATATTATCAACTCCAAAATTTGGGATAAAATCAAGCCTATTTATTTCATGTACTAAATATTCTAAATAGTTGTCGTCAGAACCACCAGATTTACTTAATTTTAATAAAACATCTGATTTAATTTGAATTATACATTCTTGCAAATGCCCTCGAACTGAAAGAGGCGAACGGGTTTTAAGTATGTTATCATCAGACAGCAACTCACAAAACTTCTCAAAACCAATATAATTTTCACTCATAGGATTAGAATATAAAACTTAAATTTATTAAACCTTATCCTACTTTTCTACTTTCATATTCATTTTTTCCAAATTATCTTCTTCGTTCTGCTTTAACCAATTAAACATTAAAGAAACCTCCCTTTATAATATGCGCTGCTCTTTCCTGGTTTTTAATACGGATATATTTATAAAACTCTTTTTCTGTAGTATGACCACTAAACAGCATGATATCAAAGACACTCATACCTGCCTTATACTTATTAGTACAAAAACTACGTCTTGCCGTGTGTGATTTAATGAGGTCATATTTAGAAATCATTTCGGTTTTATATTCACCTCCTTTTGTGTATTCGCATTTTACAAGCTCATCCCATTCCAACATTTGCCCAACCTGCTTGATATTTTCATTTAAGTCTTGTTCTTGAATTTTTTTAGGTGGATGGCCATTGTATCTACTATCCATTATATCCTGCATTTCCTTGGTTATAGGGCAATGTACTATTCTACTATATTTACGATTTTTCTTTTGGCGTATTTTAAAACACTTGAAGCCATCAATATCAACAATATCTTCATTCTTCAGTCCATTGTAATCGCTTATGCGTTGCCCTGTATAACACCCAAACAAAAAGACATCCCTGGCATGTTCAAGCTCTGGATATTTTGATAAATCGTGTTCATACATTTTTTTGATTTCATCATCAGTTAAATAAATCTCCGTGGTTGTTTCTTTCTTTACCTTGAAATCATCACTTTTAAATCGTTGGTTACTTGTGTAACCTTCAATAAGTGCATAGTTTAAGAATGTCTTTATAGTTTTAAGATGTTTGCCAATGGTGTTAAGCGAATAGTCATTAGCTTCCATAAACCTATTAAACTTATTGTAAAAGGACATATCTATAAACTCAAACATTAAGGTTTGATTATAGTGCTTTTGATATTCCTCTAAACGCTTTTTAGTTTGCTTGTAGGACCTAATTGTTATAATAGATATTTCTCCTTCTTTTATTTCAATAAACTCGTCTATGACATCAAAAAAGGTCATGCCTTTTTTATTTTTAACCTTATGAGGAGTAATCTTCTTTGTTTTGATATCTAATGCGTATTTTAAAAGGTGTTTAGGGACGATATCATGCTCTTTGGATAACTCATTATACTTTTTATTTATGAACTTCTCTAAATCGCTTAAATGACCGTTAACCTCATCTTTATTAGAAATGCCAGCTTTGTTTTTTATGCGTTGTTTATTGAAATCCCAATCATCAAAACAGCTCTTATAACCGCTTGAATACTTGAATTTATTACTTCCGTAAGTAAAGTGCAGATAAATTATACTTTGTTTCTTCTTGTTTTTCAGTAAGTTTGCATTCGAGTCTTTAAATGCAAATCTCACAGTCCCTTTAGACCTCTCTATTATAGTACTCATACGGCTTTGTTTACAATAAAGATAAGCAAAAGGGTGCAAAATAGGGTGCAATTGCGCCCTTATTTATTAACAATTCACTTTACTAAAACAACATCACAAAACACGATAAACCCTTATGATTAGTGACGTCAACCATGTATTGAGTAAAAATAGAAAGAAACGACAAAGTATAATATAGTACTGGAGGCACCACCACTAAAAACCCGAACAAATGTTCGGGTTTTTTGGTTTTATACATTTTACTTAATACCATACCTCTTCTGTATTAATATAAATGAAGCACAAGTACTTAATTAGTTTTCTTAACCTTCTTCATTTTTCCATTTTTATTAAATCATATCTCACAATTGACATAAATCATTATTTTTTATAAAAATTACATGTAATTTTATAGCTAAAACCCTTAGCTGTAAAACACATTTATGGAGATAACAGTTAGGGGCTTGAAAACTTCTATTTATGTCTATATTTAAAAAGGTAATGATAATTATCTTACTTGGTCTACTAGGTCTTGTTCTATATATTTTACTGTTTTACAATCCGTGTAACTACAGTCATTTTAAATTTAAAAGTCCCGACAACTATAACCTTTTAATTGCAAACGAAGGAAGCCATTTTAAAGATTCTGTGGTCCGTGTACTTATACAGCATTACCACTCAAAACCTGTAAGCATTAAAACAATCCCCTTGAGCTTCTTACCTGAAACAGACGTTAAAGATCAGGATGCCATACTAATTATTCATTCCTGGTACACTTGGAAACCCCCTCTAGAAGTAGAAAAATTCATTCACAAGCATCGTGATTGCTTAAACAACATCGTGATGTTAGGCACCTCACACCAAGGAAACCTCAAAATGGAAGAGCTAGACGCCATTACCGGTCCATCAAAAATGACTGATGTAAAAAGCTACACATCAAAAATCATTGATAAACTCACCCCATTACTTAATAATTGACATCAATTGAAGCATGTAAATTTTTCATATATAATGATTCTCAAAACTAATCTTCATTTACTATTGAAAGTTAATAATAACGTTGATATCATCTCACCTATTAATGTCTAAATAATATGGCTAAATGCAGTTGCTAAACACATTTGATTATAAATACGTTAAATAAGGCTCTATTTAACCTGTTATCATTTTCTTAAACTTTGACCTGTAAATATGACAATGTTAATCATTGTGTATAATCTATCGTAAATTCGATACTAAATATTTTTCGCCAAAAACTGCTATTATTTTTTTAACACTATTTAACCCAAATTAAAAAGCAACTCTTATAAGAGTTGCTTTTAATCCGGCCTACTTTTACATAAACCTTCTCGCTATTAATCAATCACTACTAATTATTTATGTTAATATTTAATGCAACTACAATATTACGGTAGCATCTAACTTTATTAACCTTTGTCTTTTATTTTTTATTTTATTATTAATAAACCATACCACATAAATTTGAAAAGTTCTTATTATTTTGGTTTATACAGAATTCTTTTGCCGACTCCATATCACTAAAAACACCAAAGGGTGTAATTGGATCGTATATTCTTTTATATGAGCCTATTAGTATTCTTATTCCTATGGAGTTTTGTATATAGGCTTCAGAAATTCTTAACGCGACTAATGATGGTGTTTTAGCAAATAAATTAGCTGCTGCTGAAGAAAAAGTACCTCGAGAACCTCTTACATCAATTATAAACGACCTAGCTTTACCGTTACATAATTTAGTAATGGCTTTTATATAAAGTTTAACCCTTTCTGAACTCAATTTAAAGTTAGCACTATCATTGGAAAGTTGACAATAAAGAATATCATTATCATCTATCCAAAATTTTGCGTGTTCAATCTCAATGACATTTTCCAAATTAATTATCATTTCTTACAGCATTAAAAAACATGTTGTTTCTATTACAAAATTCTATAGCCATTTTTTTACCATTAAATATAGTAATTGGCAAAATAGAGTTACCAAACAGAGTATATGATGAAAGTAAAAATTTTAAGTAACAGTTACCTACTAAATATGCTTCTGACAATACATTGTTTTTAATTTCAGAACTATTATTTATAAGTTTAAACAACTTTATCGTAGGCGAACTCCTCAATTCTTCAAAATTGAATAAGATTGGTTTATAACTACCATCAGACAAAACAGAGATAGCTTCAATAAAAGTTTTTTCTAAATCTACTTTAGAATAATTTTCATCGAAATCTCTATATATTTTACAATAAATTATATTTTGGTCTACCCAAAATTTAATATTGTCCGTCAGCATTTCGTTTTTCATTCGTATAACTTTAAAGAACTAAAGTCAAATGGAGTGCCAAAAATTATTTATGACTGAATTTAAAACATAAAACACTAATAATTAATGATTTATTTGTTTTGAATAATTTTTAATGAAATTTCAGACTAACGGTATACCGTGTATTTCTATGCGTAAAAATGATAATCACGGATTACCGTTACTTATTTAGGTTTAGAAATACCGAGTTTTGTCATTTTATCACGTAAGGTACTTGGCTTTAAATCTAGTAAAATAGATGCGCCATGAGGCCCACTTATTTTCCAATTACACTGCTCTAATACTTGAAGAATATGATTACGCTGTGCCTTATCTAACGATAAATCTCTATTATTAATTGGTTTTGTATTTTGTGTTGAAGATTCAAAACCTGGAATTAATAGCGTATTATTGGTTGACAATATAGAAGCTCTTTCTATTAAATTTTCGAGTTCTCTAATATTTCCAGGCCACTTGTACGCTTTAAGTTTACTCATAGATTCGTCTGTTATAAACTTAATACTTTTTCCATAGGCTTTATTAAACTTATCTACAAAATGCTCTACTAGTAAAGGTATATCGTCTATTCGTTTTCTTAATGGCGGCACCTCTATTGGAAACACATTCAATCGGAAATATAAGTCTTCTCTAAATCGCTTATTATCAACCTCTTCTTTTAGGTTTCGGTTAGTTGCGGCAATAACTCTAACATCCAATTTTTTTAATCCAGATGTACCACCAACAACCTCAATTTCTCCCTCTTGTAAAAATCTTAATATTTTGGGTTGCATATCTAGTGGCAACTCTCCAATTTCATCTAAAAATAAGGTACCTCCATCTGCAAGTTCAAATTTTCCAATTTTATCAGTAATGGCTCCTGTAAAAGACCCTTTTTTATGTCCAAACAATTCACTCTCTATAAGTTCTCTAGGAATAGCAGAACAATTAACTTTAATTAATGGTTTATTGTTTCGTAAACTCGTATTATGAATAGCTCTTGCTAATAATTCTTTACCAGTACCAGATTCTCCTAATAATAGTACAGTAGCTGTTGTTGGTGCCACTTTTTCTACCTCACTTAGTAAATTACTAAATTCGGCACTTCCATACACCATTTCTTCGTAGTTAAACACTAAGTCTAACTCATTTCTAAGGTAAACGTTTTCTTGCTCCAATTGATTTCGCAATACATTCAGCTCCTTATTAACTTGTTTAAGTTGTTCGTTTGCTTTCGCTATTTTATTTTCGGCTATTTTACGGTCAGTTATATCTTGAATAGTACCAATCATTTTTACAGGATTACCTTCACTATCCAATATTAATTTACCTAATCCATGCACCCATTTTTCTTTATCATCAACATGATTTACAATTCGGTATTCCCTATTAAACTTTTCATGCTTTATTAATATATTATTTTCGAAATAATTAAGCATTTGTTCTCTTTCATCAGGATGAATGATACTAACCCAGCCATTAAGATCCCTTATATAGGACTTATTTATATCCATTATTTTATCCAAAATATCAGAACTTTCCCACATCATGGTCTGAATGTCTAGAGAATATGATCCAATATTCCCAACTATTTGAGATTGTTTTAAATTATACTCACTATCAATAAGCTTCATTTCAACTACCTTACGCTCAGTAATATCTTGAATGGTACCGAAAAAATTAGCAACTTGCCCGTTAACATAAGTTACTTCACCTAAACCATGAATCCATTTTAATTCCTTATTATTTTTGGTTAGTATTCTGTATTCTAAATCAAATTTCTCTCCTGTTTTTATACTTCTTTCTAGCATCTCTTGATTGATAGCAGAGTCGTCTGGATGTCTAATTTCTCTCCAAATTTCAGGGGATAGCTCACTATCTAAATCAACTCCTACAATGTCTTTAAAAGCAGATGAGGCTTCAAGTATTTGAGTATTTATATCAAAATTATAACTGCCTATTTTTGCTAATTTTTGTGCCACTAAAAGTGATTTTTCACTTTCTTTTAATTTTATTTCTGCATTCCTACGTTGTGTAATGTCTTGTACTATGGAAAAATTTGCAATTTTCTCACCTTCTTCATTAAAAATACTTGAAATTGAAATACGTACAGGAAAATATTTTCCATTTTTATGCATATAAACAATTTCATAGTCTCTTTCATTTTTGTCTTGAATTAAGAGTTCATAACGCTCATCATTTTCTTTTTTTAATTCAGGTGACCAAAATGGATATGGCCGCTTAACACCAAGTAATTCTTTTTCAGTAAAACCTGTCATTTCACAAAAGGAAGGGTTTACTCTAATTATTTCTGAGTTCAAATTTATTACAAGTAAACCTTCTCCCATTGATTTTAAAAGACCTGCAGAAAATTCTTTTTCCTTTTTTACTTCTCTAATATTTTTTTTAGTTTCAGTGACATCTCTACAAATAGCAAGTATTCTTCCATCTTTTTGCATTTTTGCTGATATTTCTGCTACCAATATCGATTTGTCTTTTCGAATGATCTCTCTATCAAAAATTAATGGTTTCTCCTTAAGCAGTTCTTTATATCTTTCTGAATTTATAACAAAATCGCCTACAACTAAATCTTTTATATTCAATTTTTGAAATTCTTTTTTAGTATATCCTAAATTTATATATGAAGATTTATTAAAGCTATGTATTGTTCCGTCTAATGAATAAGACATTATCGCATCACTAGCTTGATTTATTAAGGCTTTATAAGATTCATCTTTCTTTTTAATTTCTGCAACAGTTCTAGATTTTTCTATGGCTATACGCACTAAGTTAACGGCAAAATTAAGCTCATTAATTTCATCCAATGAGGGTGTAGATATGGACTTACTATAAATTGCAAAAGTCCCTAAAACAATCTTGTTTTTTGAAAAAATGGGCAAAGACCAACAGGATTTTAAACCGTATTCTAATGCAATGTCTTTATAGTCTTTCCATAATTTATCTTTACTAATATCTGAAACAATAACAGGTTTTTTAATAAATGCGGCAGTACCACAGGATCCAGTATTTTTACCAATGGGAACTCGTTTTATAGCTAAATTATATGATTTAGGCATAGATGGCGCAGACTCTAGATTTAGATGTATTCCATCTTCATCAAGCAAACTAATAGAACCAAAATAATTTGGATGAACAGATTCGTAATTTAAAAGCAAGCGATCAAAAATATTACCTAAAGATGTGTTAACAGCTAATAAATCTAAGATTTCGTTTTTATGAATTAATAATTGTTCGGCTTTTTTACGTTCTGAAATTTCATTTTCAAGATCTAAATTTTTTTGCTCTAACTTACTAATAAGACGCTTGCTATAAAGCTTTAAAACTTCTTGTTCTGTAAATTCTGATTTTTTTATAGGTTTTGTCTTAGATACTTCATTTTTAAAAATATCTTGAATCACCTGTAGGATTTTATCTTGATCTGTAGGCTTTCTTAAAAAATGAACTGCACCAAGTTTTATAGCAAAATCTTCATCCAGTTTTTCAGTATAAGTAGAGGTGTAAAAAACGAAAGGGATCTCTTTAAATAATTTTTCATTTTTACAAGCTTGGCAAAACATATAGCCATCCATTACTGGCATTAAAATATCTGAAATAATAAGATCTACTTGTTTGTTTTCCTGAAGTTTTTCAAGCCCTTCGCTCCCATTATTAGCTTCAATAACCAAATAACCTGCTTCTTCAAGAATTACTCGAAGCAAGTATAAGTTTTCAAACGTATCATCTACAATTAAAATAGTCTTATTATTCATTTCTTATTTTGAATTGACAATATGCTTCATTTGGTTTACAAAAGTTTCTGGATTAATTGGTTTCTCCAAATAACCATCTGCACCTGCATCAAGTGCTTTTTCTTTATCTCCTCCCATAGCATACGAAGTTACCGCTATAATAGTTGTGTTTTTAGGCAGACCATTATGTCTTAATTTATTACATATTTCGTAACCATCCATATCTGGAAGTTGTATGTCTATTAAAATAATTTCAGGGTTGTTTTCATGAGCAAGCCTTAATCCATCTACCCCATTAAACGCTTCAATTACAGTGTAATTACTTTGTGTTAGCAAGTAAGACAACATATACATGTTTTGCTCATTATCCTCTATAATTAAAATAGTTGATTTCATAATCTAATAAATATTTTATGACCTGATGTTTAAATATACTACAATTCTTTTAACAATTTAAAATTTAGTTTTTTATTGAACTATGTATTTTTAGAAGCCTTAATAGGAATTTTAAAAGTAAAGTTACTTCCTTCTCCTTTTTTACTTTTTACATGGATAGATCCCCCTAATTTTTCAATTATGTTTTTACAAATTGCCAATCCAAGACCTGTACCTTCATGATTTCTACTTAACCCGGCATCTATTTGAATAAAAGGCATAAATAATTTATTAAGATCCTTTTTACTAATCCCAATGCCTTGATCTATTACTTGTGTTATTAACAAACTATCCAAAACATCTACTTTTACAGTAATGCCTCCTTTATTAGAGAATTTAATAGCATTGGATAGTAAATTAAGTAACACCTGCTCAACTCTACGCTCATCACTATTTAAAATAATTTCCATCTCAGATATTTCTGAGTTTATGACTAACCCTTTTTTAAGGGCTTGTGGTTTTAAAAAGTCAATAGTCTTTTCTAATGTGGATAAATAATTAAACGGATAGAATGACACTTTTAATTTTCCTGCCTCAATTTTAGAAATATCCAAAACATCGTTAATTAAGCCTAATAAGTGCTGACTGCTATTTTTAACCATAGACAGCTGCTTTTTCTGCTCCTCATTTAACGGGCCTGCATATTCTTTTAATAGAATTCCAGTAAAACCAATAATAGAGTTCATTGGTGTTCTTAATTCATGAGACATAGTTGCTAAAAATGCGGACTTCATTAAATCTGCAGATTGTGCTTTTATTTTTTCTTTTTCTAATTCAGACGTTCTAAACTCTACTAACTCTTCGAGATTATTTCTATATTTTTCTAATTCTGCTTCGGCATGTTTCTTTTCTGTTATATCTATAACAGTAATCATAATATGTTCTTCATTATTTAAATCAAGTGCTTGTAATGAGATTAATATAAAAAGTTCTTTTTCATCTGGCATTTTGTAATTTAATTCAACATTTGATACATATCCTTTTTCACTAAACTCGCTCCATAATAAGGTTTCATTATCGAGATTTTTTTGATCATCAAGAGTGAATAAACCCATTTCTTCAGCAGTTTTCTCTAACATGTTTTCTCTTTTAATTCCAACAATGTTTGCCAATGCTTCGTTTACTTCAATAATCTTTTTTTCTTTATTAAGTATCGCTTTTCCAATAACATTAGATTTAAATGCTTTAGAAAATTTTTCTTCACTTTCTTTTATTGTTATTTCTGCTTTTTTACGTGCTGTAATATCTCTTACAACTCCAATTAGAAATTTATTTCCACTATCGTCTATAAATCGTGTTTTTTTGGTAGAAACAATTCGAGTTTCCATTCCTTCTAAAGTTATAGATTCTTCATTAATGTTTTCTACACCAGTTAACAACACCTGCTTATCAATACTAAAAAACATTTCCCGTTCATCAAAAGACACGTTTTCAGCTAGTGTTTTTCCAATTATTTCTGATCTTGAAAGGTTAAAAAAGTTGCAAAAAGAATCATTTACTAGTAAAATACGGCTTTGTTCATCTTTTACAAATACTAGATCACCTATATTATTTAAAATATTATCAAGATATTTTTTACTTTTAATGATTTGCTCTTCGGCATTTTTTGATTCAGTGATATCTCTTATAGTTCCAATTAAAAAATTTTTACCGCTTTCATCTATGTACCTGTTTTTTTTGATTGAAATGATTCTTGTTTCTCCTCCTTTACCAATAAAACTAACTTCACTAACATTTTCAATCCCTTTTGAGATTACTTGACTATCAATTTTTAAATATCTTTCTCTTTCCTCAACCGGAGTATCTTCAGCGAAGGTTTTACCTAAGATCTCTTCTTTTGTACGATTAAATAATTTATAGAATGCGTCATTTGCAATAAGAAAATGGCTTTTATCATCTTTTACAAATACTGGGTCCCCTATATTATTTATAATGTTTTCGAGATAGCTTTTATTTTTTATTAATTGATCTTCAGCCTTTTTGCGCTCTGTAATGTCTGTAAAAAATATTGTCAGTCCTTCTTTTGAAGGATATACTCTATTTTCAAACCATCTATCAATGGGTTCATAGTAAGTTTCAAAATATTGTTTTTCTTGAGTTTCTACTGCTTTATAATATGCTTTATAAAAAGGAAGACCTATACCTTCAGGAAATTCGGTCCAAACATGTTTACCTATTAAACTTTCTGGAGATTTTCCTAAAAATTCAGCTGCTTTAATATTTATATAAGTATAATGCCAATTGGTATCTAGCGCCACAAATCCATCTGAAATAAGATTTAAAGTAGTTTCAATTTGAGAAGTTAATTTTTTCTCTACCTGATTTTTCTCAGCTTTAAGATTAATATATTTTGTTCGATAATTAATAATAGAAAAAACATCTCGATTTTGGTTTGCAATAAATGTGGCATTCGTTTCATTATTATCTAAATACTTTAAATAAACATATAGAATAATTGAAAATATAAGTGCTGAAAAAGACTTACCTATAATATGCCCAACCAAGGAAGAATTAAAATCGGGTGCACCAAATTTTAAAATAACATTAAAAGCAAAAGCATCAATAATTAAAACTGAAAGCAGAGAAATAAAAAGAATATAAAAGAACGGCAGTTTGCTATTTCTTGAAATCAAATATTGATATATAATAGCAAGTAAAATAAAATCAAAAAACAAGATAATGGTACCTGTTATAAAGTACTTATAATCTAAAATGAATATAGATTTTGCTTGATTATTTTCAATTAATCCAATAACACTTTCTTGCAAATAGGTAATACCAAATAAAGCAGATATCAAGAAGTTTGAAATTACAATCCCAATTATAAGAGCTCTTGCACTAGTAACTCCTTCTTTTATATAAATTAGTAAAACAGCAAATAAAACAGCTGAAAAAATAATTATAGATCCTGGGTAAATGGTATACTTATCTAAAATTTCAAGGCTTATATAAGCATCAGAAAACACTAGAAGGTATTGTAAAGTTCCAAGTAGTATATATAAAGGTGCCAAACCTAATTTAGATCTAAGCTTAAATAATAAGAGTATAGTTGAAGAAAAAAATAAAAACTCTGCAAATATGGTCGTATAGATATTCATATCGTATTTTAGGTTAAGCTTTATAGAGTTTTAGTTTAGATTAAAACTCAAATTTAGATTGGCATTTAAATTACACTTAAATATTTAACTCCTTATTTAAATAGGATTAAGAAAGCAATTACAATTAAAACATTAACATCAACAAGCCGTAAAATATACTGAGCATTAAGCTTTTACCCTAAATATAATATTTTAATTTATGAATAAAAATAATAAGAATAAAATCTATTTTAAGACAAGTAACTTTTTTTCCGTTAATCACTTTTTAACTTACTAAGTCAATATGGAATCTTTTAAAAACTTCAAATTAATATAACTGAAAAGAAGGAAATTGCTCAAACCCTAGTCTGGAATAAATATAATTACAAACAGCTCTCAAGGTATTTTTACAATTTTATGTAAACTTTAATAAACAACCACGACTTAAATCGTTACATTCATCTTCCAAAAGTAAAAACTATGCAAAAGACATATTACGATCCAGCTGATCTTAGAAAATTCGGTAAAATCTCAGAATGGAACGAAGAGCTTGGCTCAAAATTTTTCGAATATTATAATTCTGTTTTTAAAGAAGGAAAACTTTCAGAAAGAGAAAAATCGTTAATCGCCTTAGCTGTAGCCCATACCATTCAATGTCCTTATTGTATTGACGCCTATACTGGAGATGGTTTACAAAGAGGCATTACCAAAGAAGAAATGATGGAATCTCTACACGTAGCTTCGGCTATTCGTGGTGGCGCTTCTTTAGTTCATGGCGTCCAAATGATGAATAAAGTGAATAAATTAGACGGTTAAAGTGGGCATCGCCCTCTCTTTTATTCCTCAAGAATTACAAATAAGATATCTCTATTAATGGCAACAAAATCCTTACATAAACTAGGAAGTGATTTAGCACAAAGTAATAAGCAATTAAAAATACTCTCTAACGGTATCTTTAAAAATGGCGAATTACCGACGTTTAAAGATAAAATATCTGAGTCGGGTCAATTCCCTCTTAAAGCAAAAAAATTAGAGATTTTACAAATTAATGTTGGCTATATGTGTAATCAAGTTTGCGATCATTGCCATGTAGATGCCGGACCAGACAGAAAAGAAATCATGACAAGAGACACCATGAAACAGTGTCTTGAGCTTATAGAAAAATCTGAAGCTCATACCTTAGATTTAACTGGTGGCGCGCCAGAAATGAATCCAGATTTTAGATGGTTTGTAGAGGAGGCAGCAAAAGTTGGAATTAAAGATTTTATTGTACGCTCCAATCTAACCATTATTAGAGCCAACAAAAAATATTACGATTTACCAGACTTTTTTAAAAAACATAATATTCACGTAGTCTCCTCAATGCCACATTGGACTAAAGGAAAAACAGACAAGCAAAGAGGTTCTGGCGTTTTTGATAAATCGATTAAAGCTTTACAGGATTTAAATGCCGTTGGCTACGGAATGCCAGGAAGCCATTTAAAATTAGATTTAGTTTACAATCCTTCAGGTGCATTTTTACCAGGAAATCAGTCAGCTATGGAAAAAGACTTCAAAAAAACTTTACTTGAAGATTTTAATATTCAATTCCACAATCTGTTTGCTATTACAAATTTACCAATTGCACGTTTTCTGGATTATCTAATTGCTAGTGATAATTACGAAGATTATATGTATTCCTTAGTGGAAGCCTATAATCCTGCAGCTGTTTCAAACCTTATGTGTAAAAACACATTATCTATTAGTTGGGATGGTTATTTATTTGATTGCGATTTCAATCAAATGCTGGAACTACCTGTAAACAGTAAATCGAAACATGTTTCAGAGTTTAATCAAGAGCTATTGGAAGGACGAAACATTGTTATTTCCCAACACTGTTACGGCTGTACGGCTGGTGCTGGAAGCAGTTGCCAAGGTAATATTATTCCTGAAAACGCATAGAATTCATAAGTATGAAACCACAAATCGTCTTTATATTAACACTCTTTTCAGTTATCCAGATAGGCTTTACTCAGGAATCCCTGTCTGAATTATTAAAAAAGCACAATACACATCAAATCCCTTATATGTCTGTTGAAGAATTAGCCATGCCTAAAACAAAGGCCATTATTTTAGATGCCCGCGAGTATGAAGAATACCAAGTAAGTCATCTAAAAAATGCTGTTTTTGTTGGCTTTAATGATTTTAATTTAGAAAACACCAGCAAACAAATTGAAAACAAACAACAGAATATAGTGGTTTATTGTTCGCTAGGAATTCGCTCCGAAAATATTGCTGAAAAACTTTCAAAAGCAGGCTATACCAACATCTACAATCTATACGGAGGTATTTTTGAATGGAAAAACAAAGGCTTTGATGTCTATGATACTAATGAAACCAAAACTGAAAAGGTTCATGCTTTTTCTCCCGAATGGAGTAAATGGCTAACTTCAGGAAAAAAAGTTTTTAAATAATTTAATCCATGAGAATATTAAGTACAAAAGACACAAATAGTGCTAATGATATGAATTTCGATTTTCATTTTCCAACCTCTAAAAAAGCCATCATCATTTTTGCTAGAAATCCTGAACTAGGAAAATGTAAAACCCGTTTAGCAGAAACTATTGGAGACCATGCTGCTTTAAACGTATATAAATATTTATTACAACATACGGCTAATATCACCGAAAAAGTAACAGCAGATAAATTTGTATTTTACTCCGAACATATTCATAAAAACGATATTTGGGATGAAGATATCTTTATAAAAAAACTCCAACAAGGCTCAGATTTAGGTGTAAGAATGAAAAATGCTTTTTTGGAGCTATTTAATTCCGGATATGAGAAAATAGTTATTCTGGGAAGTGATATTTTAGATTTAAAATCAGAACATATCTCCAAAGCATTTCATACATTAGACACACAGGATGTTGTTATTGGTCCAGCTTTTGACGGAGGGTATTATTTACTGGGAATGAAACAACTTCATCCTCATATTTTTGAAAATAAACGCTGGGGAACCCATACAGTTTTAAAAGATACTTTAGAGGATTTAAAACAGTTAAACACCTACCAATTAGAAACATTAAATGATATTGACACTTTTGAAGACCTCAATAAAAATAACATACTTAAAGAATTAATTACCAATGATTAAATTTATTACAGAAACAGCAGAATACCTTGAAGAAAAAGGTTTTAAAAATCCCGAAATAGGCATCATTCTTGGCACTGGCTTAGGCAAATTAATTAACGATATAGACATTATTGCCGAAGTTAGTTATAACCACATTCCAAACTTTCCAACGGCAACCGTAGAGTTCCATAAAGGAAAACTAATTTACGGAAACTTAGAAGGTAAAAAAGTGATTGTTATGCAAGGCCGTTTTCATATTTATGAAGGCTACACCCTGCAGGACGTGACCTATCCCGTTCGGGTTATGGAAAAATTAGGAATAAAAACCTTGCTGGTTTCCAATGCTTCGGGCGCTATAAACAATAGCTTTAAAAAAGGAGAATTAATGCTAATTGAAGATCATATTAATCTTCAAGGCAGCTCTCCTCTGGCATTTAGAGGTGTAGAACTTTTAGGAGAACGTTTTACAGACATGAGCGAGCCCTATAATAAAAAATTAAATACAACATTTAAAGATATTGCCAAGACTAATAATATTGCCTTGCACCAAGGTGTTTATGCTAGTGTGGTTGGACCTCAACTAGAAACCAGAGCAGAATATAGAATGTTAAAAATTATCGGGGCAGATGCAGTAGGCATGAGTACGGTTCCGGAAATTATTGTTGCCAATCATTTAAAACTAAAAGCTGCTGCTGTCTCAGTTTTAACAGATGAATGTGACCCAGACAATTTAAAACCAGTAAATATTGACGAGATTATTGAAATGGCAGGTAAAGCCGAGCCGCAAATGATTGTTTTATTTAAAGAATTAATCAAAACACTTTAGTTCTAAACAAGACATGGAAAAGTATTTAGACATAATAGCTAACTCTTACTCGGGTTATTGGAATTATCTTAAATCTGAGATTCTTTCCTATGGCTATTGGGATAATTACTTCTATGGATTAATAATTATTTCCTTAGCTGTTTGGATGCTTGAGATAGCCTTTCCATGGCGCGAAAATCAGGGTATTTTTAGAAAGGATTTTTGGTTAGATACTTTTTATATGTTTTTCAACTTCTTTTTGTTGAATTTGATTGTTTTTATAGCCTTATCCAATACCGTAGCGGAAATTTTTGACGATCTTCTTGGACTTGTTGGAATATCGCTTGATAATTTTAAATTAATAGAAGTCAATGCGCTTCCAAAACCCTTGGGATTATTTGTCTTTTTTATTGTGGCAGATTTTGTCCAATGGAATACCCACAGACTATTACATCGGGTGCCATGGTTATGGAATTTTCATAAAGTACATCACTCCGTTAAAGAAATGGGCTTTGCAGCGCACTTGCGCTATCACTGGATGGAACCTGTAGTTTATAAATCTATTTTATACATTCCTCTAGCTATAATCGGAGGCTTTGAAGCTCAAGATGTCGCTTTTGTTCATTTTTTTAATATCACGATTGGACATTTAAATCATGCAAATTTAGGTTGGGATTATGGCAAACTAAAATACATATTCAACAATCCTAAAATGCATATTTGGCATCATGCCAAAGAACTACCAAAACATGCACGATATGGCGTAAATTACGGCTTAACCCTAAGTATCTGGGATTATATTTTTAAAACCAATTACATTCCAGAGAATGGTCGCGACATAGAACTAGGCTTTTATGGAGACGAAACCTTTCCTAAAGACTTTGTTAGTCAAGAAATATACCCGATTAAATTCAAAGAAAAAGATGAAAACTAAACAAATCCTGTCAATGTTGCTCTTTATGGTTTTTGTCTTTTTTCAGAAAGTCGAGGCTCAAATAATTAATTACAACACCTGGAGTACATTTCTTGAAAAACACGTAAATAGTTTTGGGGAAGTCAACTATCAAGCCATTCAGATAGATCAAGATTTATTAGAAGCTAGCTTAAAATCGTTTTCTAAAACGAAACCAGAAAGCTCCTGGTCTAAAGACGAAACCTTGGCTTATTGGATTAATGCCTATAATGCTTTTACCATAAAACTGATTATAGATAATTACCCGATTAAAAGCATCAAAGACTTAAAAAATCCGTGGGATCAAAAATTCATTCCTATTGGAAAACAATCTATGTCTTTAAATGAAATTGAACACGAAATTCTTAGAAAAATGAATGAACCCAGAATTCATTTTGCCATCGTTTGTGCTTCAAAATCTTGTCCTAAATTATTAAATAAAGCCTACCTCCCATCCAAATTAGATTTGCAATTAACAGTTGCTACAGAAGATTTTCTTTCAGACGAAAGCAAAAACAATATTTCTAAAGACCAAATAACTATTTCGAAGATTTTTAAATGGTTTTCTGAAGATTTCACGCAAAACGGAAGTCTCATAGAATTTTTAAACAAGTATACTAGCGTTCAAATTTCGAAAAAAGCTAAAAAGAAATTCATGAATTACAATTGGGAATTGAATGAGTAAACATCAAATTTCAATAATAATTCCCATGTTAAACGAAGCAGAAAACATCAAAAACCTGCTTCGGCATCTTACTCAGAATTCCCATCTAGAAAACATTTCAGAAATTATTGTGGTAGATGGAGGAAGCACAGATAGCTCTCAAAACATTGTGGAGACCATTATTTCTTCAAAAGCAACTAAACACAATTTACAACTTTTAAATTCTCAAAAAGGCAGAGCCAGACAAATGAATTTAGGGGCTAAAAATGCATCTGGAGACATCTTATATTTTCTTCATGCCGATTCTTTTCCTCCTAAAAACTTCGACAAACTAATTATTCAACAAGTTCAGGAATCTCATTTAGCGGGTTGTTTTAAAATGACTTTTAACAGCAATCATTGGTGGTTAAAATTAGCCAGTTGGCTCACCCAATTTTCATGGCGCGCATGTAGAGGTGGCGATCAAAGTCAGTTTATAACAAAAAGGCTTTTCAATGAAATTGGTGGTTTTAATGAAGAATTTATCATTTACGAAGACAACGATCTCATTAATAAATTATATGCTAAAAAACAATTTGTTGTAATTCAAGAATGGCTAACAACTTCCGATAGACGCTATAAAACTCACGGAATCTGGAAGTTACAATATCACTTCTGGGCTATTTATATAAAAAAATGGTTTGGAGCTTCAGCTCAAGAACTTCACAGCTATTATAAAAAACACATTGCTTAAAACTTGTTGATAAGCTCTAATATTCTCACTTAAAATCAATTGATTTATTAATTTGGTTTCTTACTTTTGAAGGATTCAGACACAAACGGATTTCCAAAACACACAACCAAAAATGAAAATAAAAAAAGTATTAGTTGCAAACAGAGGAGAAATTGCTATCAGGATTTTTAGAGCCTGTACAGAAATTAATGTCAAAACCGTTGGTGTTTACACCTATGAAGACAGATACTCATTACATAGATATAAAGCAGACGAATCTTACCAGATAGGAGAAGACAACGATCCATTAAAACCTTATTTAAACATTAATGAAATTGTAAAAGTGGCTCTGGAATGTGGAGCAGACGCCATCCATCCTGGATATGGTTTTCTATCAGAAAATGCAAATTTTGCAAAAACCTGTGAAGAAAATGGAATTGTTTTTATTGGTCCAAAAGTCTCGGTTTTAAAAGCCTTAGGAGATAAAATAACAGCTAAAGAAGTGGCTGTAGCTAATAATATTCCCATTATTAGAAGTAACGACAAACCTTTAAAAGATGTTGAAACGGCTTTAAGTGAGGCCGAAATAATTGGCTACCCAATCATGCTAAAAGCCGCTTCGGGTGGTGGAGGTCGTGGGATGCGAGTTATAAGAGAAGCCGAAGAGTTAAAAAGTGCTTTCAACTCCAGTAAGAGAGAAGCTTTAAACGCCTTTGGAGATGATACTGTTTTTTTAGAAAAATTTGTTGAAAATCCAAAACATATAGAAATTCAAATTGTAGCAGATAACTTTGGAAATACCGTCCATTTATTTGAACGAGACTGCTCGGTGCAACGTCGCTATCAAAAAGTGATTGAATTTGCACCGTCATACGATTTAAAGCAACAAACCAAAGATGCTTTATACAAATATGCCATTGATATTTGTAAAGCAGTAGATTATAACAATATTGGTACCGTTGAGTTTCTAGTAGACGACGATGATTCTATTTATTTTATTGAAGTTAATCCAAGAATTCAAGTGGAACATACCGTCACTGAAGTAGTCACTAATATAGACTTGGTTAAAACACAATTATTTATTGCCGGAGGCTATAAATTAGCCGATCAGCAAATAAAAATTCCAAATCAGGAGGCTGTAAAAGTTACCGGATATGCGTTACAATGTAGAATTACTACCGAAGATCCACAAAACGATTTTAAACCAGATTATGGTAAAATAACAACCTATAGAAGTGCGGCTGGTTTTGGAATTCGTCTAGATGCAGGATCTCTTTATCAAGGTGCTGTAGTATCTCCTTTCTTCGATTCTATGTTAGTAAAAATCACTGCAAATAGTAGAACTTTAGATGGAGCTTGTAGAAAAATGCGTCGTGCCTTAACAGAGTTTAGAATTAGAGGCGTAAAAACAAATATGCCTTTCTTGGACAACATTTTAAAACATGAAACATTTAGAAAAGGAGACGTTACCGTTAATTTTATAAAACAAAACCCCGATTTATTTACATTCAAGGCTCCTAGGAATAGAGCGACAAAACTAGTTACTTATTTAGGTGATGTTATTGTAAACGGGAATCAGGATGTTAAAAAACCAGACCCTACCAAAACCTTCGTAAAACCAATAGTTCCTAAGTTTGAAGCTAATGGTGGTTACCCACAAGGAACAAAAGACTTTCTTACTAAATTGGGACCTGATAAATTTTCCGAATGGTTAAAAGCCGAAAAGAAAATTCACTTTACAGATACTACCATGCGAGATGCGCATCAGAGCTTATTAGCGACTAGAATGCGAACTTTCGATATGCTAAAAGTAGCTGAAGGTTATGCCAAAAACAATCCAGACGTTTTTAGTATGGAAGTTTGGGGAGGTGCTACTTTTGATGTTTGCCTACGTTTTTTACAAGAAAACCCGTGGGAACGCTTACAACTATTGCGTAAAGCTATGCCAAACCTACTGCTTCAAATGTTACTTAGAGGTTCTAATGGGGTTGGATATACAGCTTATCCAGATAATTTAATTGAAAAATTTGTCGAGCAGTCTTGGGAAAATGGTGTCGATCTTTTTAGAATTTTTGACTCTCTAAACTGGATGAAATCTATTGCTCCTTGCATCGAATATGTTAGAACTAAAACTGAAGGTTTAGCCGAAGGTTCTATTTGTTATACGGGAGATATCTTAAATCCAGAAAACAAAAAATACAATCTAAAATACTATACCAATTTAGCCAAAGACATAGAAAATGCTGGCGCACATATTCTGGCTATTAAAGATATGGCAGGCTTATTAAAACCATATGCGGCATACGAATTAATTTCAGCTTTAAAACAAGAAGTTAATATTCCAATCCATTTACACACACACGATACCTCTTCGATACAATCTGCTACATATTTAAAAGCTATAGAAGCTGGAGTAGATGTTGTAGATGTTGCTCTTGGTGGCTTGTCTGGTTTAACTTCTCAACCTAATTTTAATTCAATTGTGGAAATGATGAAATTCCACGAACGTGAAAATCCTTTAAATATCGATTCTTTAAATGATTATTCAAATTACTGGGAAACCGTAAGAGACCATTATTACCCGTTTGAATCCGGACTTAAAGCAGGTTCTGGGGAAGTCTTTAAGCATGAAATTCCAGGAGGTCAGTATTCAAATTTAAAACCTCAAGCTCAAGCTCTGGGATTAGAAGACAGATTCCATGAAATTACGGCTATGTACGCCGATGTAAATATGCTTTTTGGCGACATTATAAAAGTAACACCAAGCTCCAAAGTAGTTGGAGATATGGCGCAATATTTAGTCAGCAACAATTTAACAGTTCAAGACGTATTAGAGCGTGGAGACTCGATTTCCTTTCCACAATCTGTTGTAAGTTTCTTTAAAGGCGATTTGGGCCAACCTGTAGGAGGTTTCCCTAAAGATCTTCAGAAATTAATTTTAAGAGATGAAAAGCCTTATACCGAAAGACCAAATGCTCATATGGAGCCTTTAAATATTGAAACAGAATACAAAGAATTTAGATCTAAATTTGAACAGGATTTAAGCAGACCTATCAATATAACCGATTTCCTATCCTATAAATTATATCCAAAGGTATTTACAGATTCTTACAATAAGCATCTTAAATATGATAATTTGATGAATTTACCTACCAAAAATTTCTTTTATGGTATGGAAGTAGGCGAAGAGATTATTGTAGAGCTCGACAAAGGTAAAACGCTTCTTATTAATTTAGAATCCGTTGGAGAATCTAATGAAGACGGCTTGGTTACTGTTTATTTTAAAGTAAATGGCCAAGGTAGAGCTGTTCAAATAAAAGACGAATCCATTAAGGTTGATAAAGTAGAACATGTAAAAGCAGATAAATCAAATTCAAAAGAAATTGGAGCTCCTTTACAAGGAATGCTTTCAAATATTCTAGTAAAAGAAGGGGAAAAAGTTGCTAAAAATCAACCATTATTTATCATAGAAGCCATGAAAATGGAAACCACCATTACGGCTAACGAGGCTGCTATAATAGGAAGCCTTGTTCTTAAACCAGGCGTTATGGTAAATTCGGAAGATTTGGTGATTACTCTAAGCTAACTTAAAAAGTAGAAACTAATAAAATATCTATTATTGAAACCTTATTTGTGTTTCAATAATAGATTTTTCTATTTTAAATACATCTCTTTAGACTTAAAAAACAAAACTTCAAAATATAGCGCATAAGTGTTAATTTATCTCTAAATTTAAACAAATTGAGATGTTTTTATTAAGGTTTTATAGAACTTTCGACTAAGCATTCAACTAAAGCACAAACATGGAGCATATTGTTATTATTGGCAACGGAATATCCGGAGTTACTGCTGCAAGACATATTAGGAAGCTATCCGATAAAAAAATTACTATAATTTCTTCAGAAACGGAACACTTTTTTTCTCGTACGGCTTTAATGTATGTGTATATGGGACATATGAAATTTGAACATCTTAAACCCTACGAATACTGGTTCTGGAAAAAAAATAGAATAGAACTTCAACAAGGATTTGTTAAAACTATTGATGTGAAGTCTAAAACGCTCCATTTTACAGAAGGATTCACCATGACTTACGATAAACTTGTAATTGCTACCGGTAGTAAACCTAATAAATTTGGATGGAAAGGTGAAGACTTGAATGGAGTTCAAGGTTTATATAGCAAGCAAGACTTAGAGAATTTAGAAATCTACGCACCCAATAACAAAACTTGCAGGCATGCCGTAATTGTTGGTGGCGGTCTTATTGGAATTGAATTAGCAGAAATGCTAAATTCCAGAAATATTCCTGTAACTTTTTTAGTTCGAGAATCTAGTTTTTGGAATGGTGTTTTACCCCAAGGCGAAAGTGAAATGCTTAATAAACATATTAAAAATCATCATATAGACTTAAGATTATCTTCAAACCTAAAAGAAATAATTTCAGACCAAAACGGAAAAGTTAAATCTATTATCATTCAAGAAACCGGTGAAGAAATTTCATGCGATTTTGTAGGCTTAACAACTGGTGTTTCACCTAATATTGATTTTATTAAAGAGTCGGAAATAGAAACTAAGAAAGGAGTTTTAGTGAATCGATTTTTGGAAACAAGCATTCCAGACATTTATGCAATTGGAGATTGTGCGGAGCAACGTGAAGCTATTGGCAATCGTCCGGTAATTGAAGCCGTTTGGTATACAGGACGAATGATGGGAGAAACTTTAGCACAAACCCTTTGTGGAAACAAATTAGAATACAAGCCTGGACATTGGTTTAATTCTGCCAAGTTTTTTGATATAGAATACCAAACATACGGTTGGGTGTTTCCGGAACCAAAAGAAAACCATGCACATTTTCATTGGATACATCAAGACGATTCAAAATGCATTACCATGGAATATAATACCATTACTAATGAGTTTTTAGGAATTAACACTTTTGGTATTAGAATGCGTCATGAGGTTTTTGATACCTGGTTATCCGAAAAACAAACTATAGATTATGTCATTTCTCATTTAGAAGCAGCTAATTTTGATCCGGAATTTTATAAGCATTTTGAAAAAGACATTCAGGCTTCATTTAAAAACACACTACAAACCATCTAAGCATGAACACTAAATTAAATTCTAGCTTATCCTTGGCAAAACCAGACCAAGACCTTTCAACCAAACAAAAAATTGCTGTTGGATTAGGAGCTATTGGGCTTTTTATTTTGTTTTTAGCATTTTTAAATATAGACTTCCCAAACAGAGTTCTATTTCTTAGCGCAGCCCTAGGCCTTATTACCATTGGAACCATTGTATTTGCAAATAGTGCATATCTTAAAAAAACTGAAGGGATAAAAAACGATGGGGTTTGGTTTAAATCTATTTCGTCACGTGGAATTTTAGGTTGGATTACCGGAATTATTTTAACTGCATTTTATATTGTTTTATATTTTTACCCACAATATCTTGGACTGGGAATGGATGGTGCTGCAAACACGGGTTTAATCTCCTTATTCGATCCATTAAGCCAATTATTAAGCGGCAGACCTGCCAGTCAGTGGTTTGTTTACGGAACCTTTTACACCTTAGCAATTTTAATTTTTGGCTATAAGTTTCTATTAAAATACAGACATAATCGATACGAGCAAATTAGAACAGGATCCGTCATGTTTTTTCAATTAGCATTTGCTTTTTTAATTCCTGAATTCATGTATCGTTTAAATTCAGGTTTACCATATTACGACTTGAAAAATATCTGGCCATTGAATTACTATCTTTTTGACGAGTGGTCTGTAAAAAGTTTCCTTTCTAATGGAAATATTGGCTTGGCATTATTACTCTTTGGAATTGCATCTATCTTTATAATTACACCCATCTTAACCTATAAATATGGTAAACGCTGGTATTGTTCTTGGGTTTGTGGTTGTGGTGGCTTAGCTGAAACAGCAGGAGATTCATTTAGACAATTAAGCGACAAAAGCTTAAAAGCATGGCGACTTGAGCGCTGGTTAGTTCACACCGTTTTAGTATTTTCAGTGGTAATGACTATTGCCACAGTTTACACATATCTAGGTTATGATAGTAATAATTTCTGGTTAACCAGAGGTGTTTTTATTAGTTTAGCTATTGCTTTTTTAAGTCTGGTGTTTTTATTAACAATGATTTTTAAAAGAGACGCTTTGGGTAAAGATGCTAAATACGGAGCTATAGGTTATTTTATAACCATAGCTTTATTGTTAATCTTATATTTTACAGGAACAACGCATGAAGTCTTTTTTATAAATAGTGGCAACTTAAGATCGGCTTATGGATTTTATATTGGCTCCATCTTTTCCGGAGTTGTGGGAACTGGCTTCTACCCTATTTTTGGAAACAGAGTTTGGTGTAGATTTGGTTGTCCAATGGCGGCTATTTTAGGGTTTCAACAACGTTTATTGTCTAAATTTAGAATTACAACCAATGGCGGACAGTGCATTTCTTGCGGCAATTGTTCTACGTATTGCGAAATGGGAATTGATGTAAGAGCTTATGCTCAAAAAGGAGAAAACATTGTTCGATCAAGTTGTGTTGGTTGTGGAATTTGCTCTGCAGTTTGTCCTCGTGGTGTTCTTAAATTAGAGAATGACTCCATGAAAGGACGCATTAATCCAACCGAAATTTTATTAGGAAATGATGTAGATTTAATGGACCTAATTAACCAAAAATAAAGCAAAACTATACTTATTTTTGCACAGTCTTTTAAAACATTCCATGAACCAAATAAAAGTTATTATCCCTGCTTTTAATGAAGCCGAATCTATTGCTAAGGTCATTAACGATATTCCTAAAATTGTTGATGAAGTAATTGTGGTCAGTAATAATTCTACAGATCAAACTGAAACTAATGCACAACAAGCTGGAGCTACTGTTTTATCTGAAAACAGAAAAGGATATGGCTATGCCTGTTTAAAGGGAATGGATTATATTTCTAAATTAGAGAACAAACCGAATATCATTGTGTTTCTAGATGGCGATTATAGCGATTATCCTGAAGAACTGACAAAAATTGTTCAGCCCATTCTAGAAGATAATGCCGATTTTGTAATTGGAGCACGTGTTAAGCGACTTAGAGAAAATGGATCTATGACCAACCCTCAAATTTTTGGGAATTGGTTGGCCACAACTTTAATGAAATTCATGTTTCAGTCAACTTTTACAGATTTAGGCCCTTTTAGAGCCATTAAATACGATAAATTATTGGCGCTTAATATGGAAGACAAGACCTATGGCTGGACCGTGGAAATGCAATTGAAAGTATTGAAACAAAAAATGACTTATATTGAAATTCCTGTAAATTACCGAAATAGAATTGGTGTTTCTAAAGTATCAGGAACCCTAAAAGGAGCGGTTATGGCAGGTGTTAAAATATTAGGATGGATTTTTAAATACAGTTTTAAATGATGTTTTTAATAGGGCTTATTATTGTTATTTACACCATCTCCTTAGTGCTTATATTTCTATATGCTTTGGCACAACTTAATTTATTATCAAATTATTTATCCGCCAGAAAAACAAAAACCAACGAAGCTAAATTCGACTTTTCAAAACCAAATGAAATTCCTTTAGTTACTATCCAACTTCCTGTATATAACGAAATATACGTGATGGAACGTTTGCTGGAAAATATCTCTAAAATAGAGTATCCAAAAGACAAATTAGAAATCCAGGTGTTGGACGATTCAACAGATGAAAGCTTAGAGTCCACAAGATTACTTATTAAAAACTTAAAGAAAACAGGTATAGATATCGTTCATATTTGTAGAACCAATAGAACAGGTTTTAAAGCTGGTGCCCTTAAAGAAGGTTTAAAAGTTGCTAAGGGAGAGTTTATAGCCATTTTTGATGCCGATTTTCTTCCAAAATCTAACTGGTTACAACAAACTGTCCTGTATTTTAAAGATAAAAAACTTGGTGTGGTTCAAACCCGATGGGGACATTTAAACAGAGATTATTCCGTGTTAACAAGAATACAAGCTTTTGCTTTAGATGCGCATTTTACCTTAGAACAAGTTGGCCGAAATAGCAAAGGGCATTTTATTAATTTTAATGGAACTGCTGGAGTTTGGCGAAAAACCTGTATTCTAGATGCCGGAAACTGGGAAGGAGATACACTAACAGAAGATTTAGATTTAAGTTATAGAGCACAATTAAAAGACTGGAAATTCAAATATTTGGAAGACATTGAAACTCCAGCAGAACTTCCAATAGTTATTAGCGCTGCACGTTCTCAACAATTTAGATGGAACAAAGGTGGCGCCGAGAATTTTAAGAAAATGGCTGGAAAAGTGATTTCAAATAAACATATTTCCACTAAAACAAAAGTACATGGCTTGTTACATTTATTAAACTCCACCATGTTCTTAAACGTGCTAATTGTAGCTATTTTAAGTATTCCAATGTTATATATTAAAAACGAATATATGCAGCTTAAGCCATACTTTTATGTCATGAGTTTTTTTGTATTAAGTTCTTTAATTTTCTTTATATGTTATTGGTTTATGTACAAGAAAATTTATGGAAGTGGTTTTAAAAATTTCATGAAGTACATGTTCATGTTTTTTACCTTTTTCTCAGTAGCCATGGGGTTTTCATTGCATAATTCTATAGCAGTAATTGAAGGTCATTTAGGAAAACGAAGTGACTTTATACGAACCCCAAAATTCAATATTAATTCGGTTTCAGATTCTTGGAAAAACAATAAATACCTCAACAAAAACATTTCTATTTATGTGGTTTTTGAAGGTCTGCTAACTCTCTATTTTGCGTTTGGCATGTACTTAGCTTTTGTTGTTGGAGATCATGGAGGAGACTTTGGATTATTCCCTTTTCACCTCATGTTGTTTCTTGGTTTTGGATTTGTATTTTTTAAATCTATAACTTCTCGAGTTTAAAGTTTTGTAACATCAATCTTAAAAAGCTCGGCTGCATTTTTCCAACGTATTAATTCTTTCTTATCGTCTGCAAGTTCTAATTGATCCATGAATTTTAAATAAGATTTCATATTAGAAATTGGCCAATCTGTTCCATATAACAAGTAATTTGGATCTCCTGCATAAGTAATCATTTCTTCAATTTCCTTCTTCATAAAACGCTCAAACTTATCGGAAAAATCTCCAAGTACTAAACCTGAAATGTCAGCGTAGACATTTTTGTTTTTATAAACTACTTCCATACAATCTCTAATCCAAGGATTTCCAACATGACAGATAACAATCTTTAAATCTGGAAAATCTACAGCTAAATCGTCTATATGCAATGGATGCGAATATTTCACTTTACCAGTTGGCGCATAAGTATCTCCTGAATGAAACATTACTGGAACATCATATTCTATAGCCATTTCGTACCATACCTTCAATCTGCTATCGTTGGGATAAAATGGCTCATAACCTGGATAAAATTTTAATGCTTTTATCAGTCCTTTTTCAAGATATTCGCCTATTCCTCTAATATCTCTATGATTATAATTAAGATAACTTATTCCAGAAACAACACCTAAATTATTTCGCCCCTTAATGGCCTCAACGACTTGTTTGGTACTAGGTCTATGCTCATTGACTTTATAAGAGGTTAAAACCAAAGAGTAATCGACCTTGTTTTTAATCATTGTTTCAGTAAGAAGATTTAAACAATCCTCAAGAGAAACAACTCTATCTTCATGGTAATTGTTTATGTGGGTATGTACATCTATAATCATATTCTGAATTCATTTCTTACTATTCCGTTATACTAACTAATTCTTGATCAGCTTCATCTTTTTTAAACGACGAAGCAATAGCTCTAAACATTTCTATATGTGATGTATCGTTACTTGGAATATAAGAATCATCGTTATATTTTGGGTTGGCAGATAATTTTACAATTACTGTTTTGGTAGTTGGGTTAATATAGATATACTGTCCGTAAACTCCCATTGCCATATATTCCCCTTGCTCACTTGAAGGAATCCACCATTGATAGCCATAACCAAAACCTTCTCCCGGTTGTACATGCGGTGCATCTGGAGTTGTGGAAGCTTCTACCCAGCTTTTTGGTACTATTTGCTGGCCATTAAAAACCCCTTCATTTATAAATAAAGAACCCACTTTGGCATAATCTCTTAAAGTTAAATTTAAACCACCAAGAACCATTTCCATATTCTCGCCGTCTAACAACCAATAGCCATTATATTCCATGCCTAAGGGATTATATAATTTTTCTTGCATGTATTCTGTAATAGTTTTTCCGGTAGCTCTTTTAAGAACCATTCCTAGTACATGTGTATTTATACTTACATAATGATTAACTGTACCTGGCTCTAGTTCGCGCTCTAAAGTAGTTGCAAACTCGTCTTGAGAATCTCCCAAAGCAAAACCTCTTCCCCAACGATTAATATCGCTATTAAAATCGCCATAATCCTCGTTAAATTTAACACCAGTAGACATTTGCAAAACATCCTTAATCCTTACACCTTCATAGGCAGAACCTTTTAATTCTGGAGCATAATTATCTACTGGCTCTTCAATACTTTTGATATCTCCTTCTTCAACGGCTATTCCCATTAAAGCTGAAATCACAGATTTTGCCATAGACCAAGAAATATTTCTAGTAGCTTCTGTATTGCCTAAATAGTAATTTTCATAAACAAGACTGTCGTTTTGAATTACCAAGAAACCTGTTGTCCAAGAATCTTCTAGAAACTTATTAGTATTGTATGTCTCTCCATCAAACTGAAAGCTTTTGGGCAGGTCTAAAGCAGTTCCTTTTGCATAGGGGTGTTTAGTTGATGGTGCTTCTAATTCTGAAACTGGCCAAACAGCATCAAAAGACCTAAAATTATGTACAATTTGATCTTCCTCAAAAAGATGCATACTTAGGTTTAGCATTTTGAATTTCGGGTAAAACCAAACAGCAAAAACAATAAGTACAAAGAGTAGTCCTAGAGCAATTTTTTTCCAAGTTTTCATGATTCATTTTTATTAAAAAACAGTTGGTAAGATAACATCTAAAAACTATTTTATTAAACGAATTGTCTATTTTATTTATCTTTGAATAATGCTGATAAACCCTACTTATTTAAAACTAAATAAGATACCTATAATCTTTGGACTTATAAGCATGCTTTTCTATGGTAGTTTTGCTTATAATTTGCAAAGAACAGACTCCATCAAGCTAATTACTTTGTACCTGGCTTTGTTTTTTTTATTCTACAAACTAGTTCAAATTAATAAAAGCAATTTGAAGTTTTTAACGCTACTGGCTTTTGCTTTTCGAGCTGTTTTTATTTTAGCTATCCCGAATCTTTCACAGGATTTTTATCGGTTTATTTGGGATGGACGTCTAATTTTAGAAGGTATAAACCCTTATCTTTTTACACCGGATTCATATTTTTTAAAAGGAGAGTTTCCATTTTCTCAAGCCAAGGAACTACATGATGGGATGGGAAGTTTAAGCGCCAGTCACTTCTCAAACTACCCTCCTTTAAATCAGCTGTGCTTTGCATTGGCTAATCTAATTCCTGGTCAGAGTATTTTAAGTACTGTTATTGGACTTAGAATACTGATTATTGCAGCCGATTTTGGCACACTTTACTTCGGAAAAAAACTACTTAAGAAATTAAAACTCCCAACTTATAGCATCTTTTGGTATCTGTTAAATCCGTTTATTATTATCGAACTTACTGGGAATCTTCATTTTGAAGGTGTTATGATTTTCTTCCTGGTTTTGAGTTTATATTTACTACAAACACATAAATGGAAACTAGCAGCAGTAATTTTTGCATGTTCCGTCTCTATAAAACTTATTCCACTTATATTCCTCCCACTAGTATGGCAATGGTTTATAAAGCCACAGGATGATAATATTTCAAATCGTTTAAAAATCGCAAAACTTATTGGTTTTTATTCTATTGTTGGCATCGTTACCTTAGTATTATTTTTACCCTTTTACTCTTCAGAATTTATAGATAACTATGCGCAAACCGTTGGTTTATGGTTTCAGAATTTTGAGTTTAATGGGAGTTTATATTATATAGCCAGAGAGCTTGGTTATATTATAACGGGTTATAATCAGATAGCTATTATTGGGACAGCTTCGGCCATATTGGTGTTTGTATTTGTAATTGGACTTAGTTTATTTAGAAAAAATGCTTCTATGCAGCAGCTTATTACAGCCATGCTTTTCGTCTTATCTTTCTATTATTTTACAGCTACTACCGTTCATCCATGGTATTTAGCAACATTATTATTTTTAAGTGTTTTTACAAAATATAAGTTCCCTCTGGTTTGGAGTCTAATCATTATTTTAAGCTATTTAGCCTATGCTAATCCAAACAATTTAGAAAACTTATGGCTTATTGCATTGGAATATATTATAGTTTATAGTGTATTTTTATACGAAATTTTTAAAACGAAATCTGTTGAAAATAAATTTTCCTAAAATACTTAGACGAGTAGCTCGCGTTATTGCTGCACTCTTTATTTTATATACGCTCTCCTTGGTTTTTGTTTATTTTAAACAAGAGCGCTTCTTTTTCAATCCGAAATTACTAGCTAAAAATTATAAATTTGAATTTAAGGAAACCTTTGAAGAACTGAATATTCCAGTAGCAAGAAACATAAGTTTAAATGCGGTTTTGTTTAAAGCTGAAAACCCGAAAGGCGTTATTTTATATTTACATGGAAACGCTGGAGCTATTCACGATTGGGGAAAACGCGCTGATTTATATTTGGAAAACAACTACGATATTTTATTTGTAGATTATAGAGGTTATGGAAAAAGCGACGGAAGTTATAGCTGTTCTGAAGAGCTATTTAATGATATGCAAAAGGTTTACGATTTCACAAAAACACGCTACAATGAAAATGAGATTGTTGTTTTAGGCTTTTCTTTGGGCTCTGGATTGGCTAGCTACTTAGCGGCCAACAACAATCCGAAAATGCTTATTTTAAATGCCCCTTACTACTCATGGAAAACCTTAATTTCTGAAGAAATTGCGCCTCCTATCCCAGAATTTATTATAAAATATAATATTCCAACATATCAATTTGTGAAACAAGTAACTTGTCCGATCAAGATTTTTTACGGGACTAGAGATTTTTTAATTCACCCAGAAACAAATGCTAAAAAACTTCAAGTATTACAGCCAGAAAATATTAAATTATTTGCCATTGTAGATGCAGGACATAATGGCCTGCATATTACAAGGCAATACTATCAATATTTAAAAACAATACTGTAGCTAAATACTAAAGATTTTGTTTTAGAGACACATTCTATGTGAATTAACTGCAAAAACAAATCCCGTTTAAAACTAAAGCGGCTTTAAGCTTTCTACTCTATAAATTATAGAATCATCGTGGCTGCCATTAACCTCAATAAATCTGATTTTAAAAGACTTATTAATATAGCTTTCGTCATTTTTCAAATCGAACTGACTTAGAACTCTTGGATGTATCTCGTCGAATACGAGTTCTTCTCCATTTTCAAACAAAAAAGTATAAAAGCCATCTTTATATTCTAAAAACTCAGCTTCTCTCATGGTACTATTTTTTTTTAATCTTCATCGTCATCTTCGTCCACTTCGTCAATAACGTCGTCATCATCGGCTTCGTCATCGTCAAAGTCTAGATCTTTTACAGCTTCATCGTCTTCTATTACCTCCTCTTCTTCAGCTTCCTCTTCAGAATAGTCTTCCATAGCCTGAACCAATCTAACTCCTACTTTTACTAGGTAAATAGTGTCTTCGGTTTTAACCTCAACAGCTTCAACCATTTCATTTTTGATGTTTCTGAAGGAAATAATATCCTCATCATCATAACCATCAGGAAATTTTTCAACTAAAAGATCTAAGATATCTTCGTTTAATTTTTGATAATCTACAATTACTCGTTTCATTTTAAATAGGTTACATGTCTAATAAATACGCAAATATTAATGGTGCAACAATGGTTGCATCGCTTTCAATTATAAATTTTGGAGTGTCAATATTTAGTTTTCCCCAAGTAATTTTTTCATTTGGAACCGCTCCAGAATAAGATCCATAACTTGTTGTAGAATCACTAATCTGGCAGAAATAACTCCAGAAAGGAGTTTCAGGCTGTTCCATATCTTGATATAACATGGGAACTACACAGATTGGAAAATCTCCAGAAATACCTCCTCCTATTTGGAAGAAGCCAATTCCTTTGTCAGAGTTTTTTGGATACCAATCTGCAAGGAAAGTCATATATTCAATTCCCGATTTCATGGTACTTGCTTTTAATTCTCCTTTAATAACGTAGCTTGCAAAAATATTCCCCATAGTACTATCTTCCCATCCCGGGCAAATAATTGGTAAATTTTTCTCTGCAGCAGCGTACATCCAAGAATCTTTTAAATCTATTTCATAATACTCTTCTAAAACACCAGAAAGCAGCATTTTGTACATATACTCATGTGGTAAATATCTCTCTCCTTTAGCTTCGGCATCTTTCCAGATTTTTACAATATGTTTTTGTAAACGTCTAAAAGCTTCTTCTTCTGGAATACAAGTATCTGTAACTCTGTTAAGACCTTTTTCCATTAAGTCCCATTCTTCTTGAGGTGTTAAATCTCTATAGTTTGGCACACGTTTATAATGAGAATGCGCTACCAAATTCATAATATCTTCTTCTAAATTAGCTCCAGTACATGAAATAATATGCACTTTATCTTGACGAATCATTTCGGCAAAAATCTTTCCTATCTCAGCCGTACTCATTGCTCCTGCAAGAGACACTAACATTTTAGCTCCAGAGTTCAATTGGTCTTCGTACCCTTTTGCTGCATCCACCAAGGCTGCTGCATTAAAGTGTAAGTAATATTTTTCTATAAAATTTGAAATTGCTCCTTTAGTACTCATCTTCTTCGTTGAATTTAGAATTAGTATTTTTATTTAGGTTTGAATTATCGAAGGAATTATCAAATTCATCCTCCACACCTTCATTTTGAAATTTATAACTTAACATTTTATAATACAATTTTGCAGCTAAGAAATCTGAAGATTTTTCAGTATCATTAGGACATAACTCAACAATATCGAAACCTACTACATTTTTATCGGCAAAAATTTGTTTTAAAAAATCTAGTGTTTCATACCATAAAAGTCCTCCTGGCTCTGGAGTTCCGGTGCTTGGCATAATCGACGGATCGAAAGCATCTAAGTCTATAGTTATAAACACATTCTCTGTCATTTGATCGATAGCAGAGTCCATCCAGGTATCATCTATTGCCATTTCGTGTGCAAAATAAGTTTTCTCTTTATCCATAACGGTTGTTTCTACAACATCCATAGATCGAATTCCTACCTGAATTAAGTTTGTATTTTGGCTAGCTTCATACACAGCGCAAGCATGGTTGCATTTTGAACCATGATATTCTTTGCGTAAATCTGCATGAGCATCAATTTGTAAAACGGTTAGATTATCAAAACACTCGTTAAATGCTCTAATAGTTCCTATTGAAATAGAGTGTTCTCCTCCAAAAGCAGTAACAAACTTATTTCTTTTAATATACTTTTTTGTTGCCTGATGAACGGCGTCTACCATAGCTTCTGGCGATGAGTTTTCTGTAACGGCATCTGCCAAATAAACTCCTTGCTGATACACTTCAGTTTCAGTTTCAATGTCGTAAAGCTCCATGTTTTCTGAAGCGTTTAAAAAAGCTTCCGGACCTTTATCGGCTCCTTTTTGCCAAGTACTTGTACCATCGTAAGGCACAGGAATCAAAACTATTTTAGCACTATCTAATTTTGAATATTCTTCTGGAATCCCAGCGTAAGTTTTCTTACTCATTTTTAAATTTTATTTTTTTGGTGTAACATGCCAATCGCGATGTCTTAATTATTAATTTTTATGCTTTGGTTATTTCTCGCTCTTGTCTTGATAACCTAAAATTTTAAGTAAATCTTCACTTTTTTGTTGTTCGCTAAATAATTCGGTCGAGATGTTTCCATCTGCATCCTTATTAATTAAAATATGTTTTGGTGAAGGTATTAAACAGTGTTGCAATCCTCCAAATCCTCCAATAGTTTCTTGGTAAGCTCCAGTATTAAAGAAGCCAAGATATAAAGGTTTTTCTTTATTGTATTTTGGTAAATAGATAGCGTTCATATGCTGTTCGCTGTTGTAATAATCGTCGCTATCACAAGTTAAACCACCCAACAACACACGCTCGTAACTTTCATGCCATCTATTAATTGGTAACATTATAAACCGCTTATTAATAGCCCAAGTATCTGGTAGGGTTGTAATAAAAGACGAATTAATCATGTTCCACTTCTCACGATCGTTTTGTTGCTTTTGGTAAAGTACTTCATAAATAGCACCACCACTTTCACCTACGGTAAAACTACCAAATTCGGTAAAAATATTTGGAACAGGAACTTCTTCTTGCTCACAAAATGATTTGATTTGATTGATAATTTCATCAACCATATACTCATAATCAAAATCGAATGCCAAAGAGTTTTTAATAGGAAATCCTCCGCCAATATTTAAACTATCTAAAGACGGGCAAATTTGTTTTAAACTGGTATAAACTTTTAAACATTTAGAAAGCTCATTCCAATAGTATGCATTATCTCTAATCCCTGTATTGATAAAAAAGTGAAGCATCTTAAGTTTCACTTTCTTATTATCTTTAATCTGTCTGTTGTAAAAGGGTACTATGTTTTTGTAGCCAATTCCAAGACGTGAAGTATAAAATTCAAATTTTGGTTCTTCTTCAGAAGCTATTCGAATTCCAATATTGTATTTGCCTTTAATTTCTTCGGAAAGCAACTCTATTTCTTCGTAATTATCAATAATTGGAATACAATTTTTATGTCCATTATTTATTAGTCTAGCAATATTTGTAACATATTGTGCACGTTTAAAACCATTACTAATTACATATGTTTTGTCTGTGATTTTCCCTTCGGCTTTTAAGTTTTCAACAATATCAATATCGAAAGCAGAAGAGGTTTCAATATGAATATCGTTACTTAAAGCTTCGTTTAAAACATGCTTAAAATGCGAGCTTTTTGTACAATAACAATAATGGTATTTGCCTTTATATTTATGATTTTTTATAGCCTTTGCAAACCATTCTTTTGCTCGACCAATATTATTAGAAATCTGTGGTAAATAAGTGAATTTTAACGGTGTTCCGTATTCTTCTACTAAACCCATTAAATCTATATCATGAAATTGAAGATGTTTATCTTCTAACTTAAATTCTTCCTGAGGGAAATAAAAAGTTTGATTGATTAAATCAATATATTTTGTATTCATTTTGTGTTTTTAAAATTGTAATTATTCAAATTAATGGAAACTAAACCCTTAAAGGTAAACAATAATGAATACAAATCAAACTTGAATTTGGCTTTGAGTTGTAGGCATAAAGCCATAGATATGCTGACTAGCACATATGGATAAGATGGAAGATAGCTTTAAAATTCGGTTGCTTAATCTGTAAGCTGCTTTTGAGGATGACTTCCTAATTCTCAAAAGCCCGAACATAGAAACACAGTTCAATTTGTTCAGCTAAATATGCTGCAAAAGAAATACTTTTTTTTATAAAATTATTCTTTTTTCAAAAAATTTTTGGGTTTTTATTTTTTGTAAAAAACCTTTAAAAATCGGACGCTAAACAACTGGTTGAAACATAATTACAACATCAATATAAAAATTCGTAATTTAGAGCTTTAGCAAAAGAGTTTGTTTGCTTTCAAAAGTTTAAATAGTTGAAAACAAACATGAATTTATAATTTTAAAACATTAAAAATGTCAGAACAAGTTCAATTAGTACCAAACAATTCCCTTATTACAAAAACACCTGAAGAAGGCAGACAATTAGCTGTAAAAATGGCAAGACTTATTATTAAAGTAACTCAGCCAGATGCTAAAGTAAGAGAGAGATTACGTCCTGTTTATGCCGAAGACGCTGCTATGTTGCTAGCTGTAGGCCAAACCGTAGCAACCGAATTTGCTACTATTGCAGCCGCCAATAATTATTGGAAATAATTTAAAAAATGCATAAAAAAAATCAACTAATTAGAATTCAATAACTTCTAATTAGTTGATTTTTATAATTAAGAGGGAAAAGGAACTACAACATTTTCAGAGTGTTTAATTCTTGCTCTGTGAGGTGTTTCCAATGTCCTCTAGGAATATCTTTTTTGGTGAGATGCCCAATAGCTACGCAGTCTACACTAATAATATCGTACTTTAACTCGTCGAAAATAGTTCTTAGAATGGTGTTTCCTGTATTTTTAATTTTTAGACCTATCTCTTTTTTAGATGCTCCTTCAATGTAACTAATCTCTTCAACAGCAATTAATTTTCCATCTACTTTAAAACCTTCTCTAATTTTTTTAAGATCGTCAATCTTCAAATTTTTATCTAATTCAATATGAAATAAACGCGGTACGCCATGTTTAGAATTAGTAAATTTTGCTGCCACATTGTCGTCGTTAGTAAACAATAGAAGTCCTTTAGAATTTCTACCTAAACGGCCTATTGGTTTTATTCTTGAATCTGTTGCATTGGCAACTAAATCCATAACCGTTCTTCCCTTACCTTCTGCCGTAGTTGTTGCAAAACCTTTAGGTTTATTAAGTAATACGTATGCTTTCTTTTCCGGGGTTATTCTTCTACCGTCGTAACGAACGTCGTCTTCCAACTTCACTTTATAACCCATTTCGGTTACAATCTTCCCGTTAACAGATACTAAACCAATAGCAATATGCTCATCTGCTTCTCTACGAGAACAAATACCAGAATTAGCGATATATTTATTTAAACGAATTTCGTTTGAATTGGATTTCTTTGGCGCTGACTTTTTATTCTCCTGAGCTTTTGAAGAAGAAAACGCTTGTTTTTTTAAAGGCGAATTTCCTCTGGCATAACTTTTCTGTTTATCCGAACCGGCTCCACGACTTGATTGGCTAGCTCCTCCTTTTTCCTGTCCTCTTCCAGAAGACTTTCTCTTACTACTGCTACCTTGATGTCTACTCATATTCTTTTCCCATAAAAACGGGAATATTTTTTTAATTAAAACTTTCTAAATGTTGGCACAAAGATACAGAAAGACCTTTTGCTTTCAAGCATCTAAGCCATAAATATTAAATTCTATTAAGTACTAAGTCTATATTTATTAGCATGATACTGAAAACACCAGCTACAATAATAAACTTTAAAATGTTGTGTAATAATAAATAGTGAGTCTTAGTTTTCGATGCCCAAAGCAGAATAATAAACAGAAGTAATAAGAAAGCACTCAAATAAAAGAAATATACCATTTGTCCCACATGAAAGTGAAACAATAAATAATAAGTTGGAATAGTAGTTAATAAAGCTAGGATAGTTAGCATGACTTTTGAAACATTTTCGCCATAAACAATAGGAATGGTTTGATAATTTAAAACCAAATCTCCTTTTATATTTTCTAAATCTTTGGTCAATTCTCGCATAGAAATAATTAGAAACAGAAAGGCTGCATGGACAAAAATTACATGTTCAAAGTTTTTATAATATATAAAAATGGCAAAAAATGGTGTAATGGTTAAGATTGCCGAAGTTAAATTTCCAATAAATGGTAGTTTTTTTAATTTATGCGAATAAAACCAAATAGCGAAAATATATAACGAAAAGAAGACAACAGCTCGAAACGAAACATAACTAGCCATAATTACAGCCATAAAGTTAAGCACAAAATACAGAGACAATTTGGTATTCTGACTAACCAATCTATCTAATTGAGACTTTTGTGGCCGATTGATTAAGTCCTTTTCCGAATCGTAGAAATTATTAATAATATAACCACCTGCAATAGTAGCAGCAGATGCCAGCACCAACATTAAAAGGTTTACATCTAAAACAACTTCCCGTAAGGATAAATCGTGAGCAAGAATATAAATAGCTGTTAAATACTGAGCAAAAACAACAATAAGAATATTATATCCTCTAACTACAGAAAACATGCTGAAAAACTTAAGTAGAATGTGTTTCTGTCTTCTGGTAAACATTTGTCTAAAGTAAAATAAGATTCTCTGACATTGGTAAGAATAGTATTGGTTACCTAAAAATTATAAACCACTTCTAAGTTATAATCTTTAAGAGATTGTTTTGCTTTGTCAATATCCTCCGTAAAACCAAGAATATATCCGCCACCTCCAGAACCGCAAAGTTTTAGGTAGTATTCATTTGTTTCGATACCTTTTTTCCATAGTTCATGAAACTGCTGAGGAATCATAGGCTTAAAGTGACTTAACACCACTTTTGACAATTTTTTAGTATTCCCAAATAAGGATTTAATATCGCCTTTAAGAAAATCGTCTACACAAGCATCTGTATGTTTAATAAACTGATTTTTAAGCATGTTTCTAAAGCCTTCTTGCTTCATGTTTTCCATAAAAATACTCACCATTGGAGCGGTTTCTCCTGTAATACCACTATCAATTAAAAAAACCGCATTTTTACCTTCGGTATTTTGAGAAGGAATTCCTGTAGCTTCAATATTATCTTTAGAATTAATAAGAATTGGAATACTTAAATAACTATTTAAAGGATCTAATCCTGAAGATTTTCCATGGAAAAAAGACTCCATAGCAGAGAAAATTGCTTTTAATTTTAATAGTTTTTCTCTAGTTAAATTCTCTAGAACTGTTATTTTATCGAAGGCATATTGATCGTAAATAGCAGCTACTAATGCGCCACTACTTCCAACTCCGTATCCTTGAGGTATTGAAGAATCAAAATACATTCCAGCATCGACATCTTGCTGAAGTTTTTCAAAGTCGAAGCTAACTAAAGAGGCATCCACATTTTTAAGAAAAGCCACGAAACGACGCAAACCTTCGTTAGATTTTATAGCGACTTCAGAAGTGCCATCTCCCATTTTTAATGCACCATTATAAAAATTATAAGGTATTGATAAACCTTTGGAATCTTTGATGATTCCATATTCTCCGAAGAGTAATATTTTTGAGTAAAAAAGGGGTCCTTTCATAAAATAGTATTCAGTCTCAGCGTACAATAATTAACAACTGTTATTCAAATATACGTAATAAAATTATAATTGGTTTGCACCAAATCCAATTTGATCGCAAATATATTGTTCGTTTTGACAATATGCAACTAATTCATTCTTAATGAAGTCTAAGATAACATTAGCTTCTTTTTTAGGATAAAGCACATGCACATTTGCGCCAGCATCCAAGGTAAATCCAATATGCAAACCTGTTCTTTCTCTAAAACTCCAGATTTTATTGATAATTTCAAGTGTATTAGGTTTCATTAAAATAAAATACGGCATACTTGTCATCATCATGGCATGCAAGGTCAGAGCTTCACTTTCCATCAAAGCTATAAACTTGTTTAAATCTCCAGATTCAAGAATGGGTTTTAGTTTTTCAAGATTTTCATGCGCTTGCTTAAAACGGTTTTCTGCATAGGGATGCGCATGCATTAAATTATGCCCAACGGTACTGCTAACTTGTTTTTCGCCTTTATCAACTAGTAGAATAGTATCTTGATAGTCTTTAAAATTCTCATGAACCTGATATGGATATTTTGTTCCATATAAATCGCTACTTCCCGATATAGCATCCGTTTGCCCCCAAACTATTATATCGCCTTCAAGACTTCTACAAGCAGAACCAGAACCTAAACGTGCTAAAAAAGATGCTTTTTGATTAAAATAATTGGTTGTCATTTTTGGTTTTAATTGCTTTTCCATGCTCATGAAGCATAAAGCCAAAGCACTCATTCCCGAAGCAGAAGATGCAATTCCAGAACTATGAGGAAAGGTGTTTGAGGTTTCAATTTTAAAGTGATAATTCTTCAGAAAAGGTAAATAAACATGGATTCGTTTTAAAAAGGTTTCGATTTTTGGTTTAAAATCGTCTTTCTTTTCACCATCTAGATATACTTCAAATGAAAAATCAGTATCTGACTCTTTTGTTCTATATGATAATTCGGTAATGGTTTTACAGTTATTCAAAGTAAAACTAATAGATGGGTTTGCCGGAATTTGGTTTTCCTTTTTTCCCCAGTATTTTACTAAAGCAATATTACTTGGCGATTCCCAAGTAACTTTTCCAGTTTCAAGTGTTTTTGAATATGCGCTAGGTATAAAATCTGTCTCTGTCATTTACTGTTTTTATTCTAAAAAAAAAGACTGTCTGAGGACAGGTTTTTTATTTGTTTACTTATGAGATGCAAAAATAAGGAATATCTAAGGTTCTTTTTCACTTTTCAAAGACATTGCTATTAACTTTAGCATCGTATTATAATTTCTAGCGGTTGCAAATGTATTGAGTTTACCTTCAAAATAATTTACATTGAATTTAGCCTTTCCATAACCTTTCCCACTAAAAAAATAAATACAATTCTTTATGATTTTATATTCTTCGTCCTCATAAACTTTCTTAGAAGCAACTTTAATTAAGTCTGGACTTGGTGTGTTGTGCAGCATGACAAAATAACTTGACTTCTTTTTTTCTTCCGAAAATGGACAGGTATCAAAAATACATTCCAAATCCTGTCTTGTTTTTGCTAAAACAGATACTTCATATCCAAATTTTTTAAAAATGGTAGTCTTGACAATTTCTTCTATATCTAATAGACTCTTTTCTGAAGACTGTAAAACAATATTTCCACTTTGTATATACGTTTCTACATTTTTAAAACCTGTATTAGATAGTAATTCACGCAAATCTGCCATGAGGATTTTTTTATGTCCCCCAACGTTAATTCCTTTTAGAAAAATGATGTAATTATTCAATTAAAAGTCTTGATTTTGGTTTAGGATTCTATAAACTATAATGTTATTGTTTTCCTTAACTCTATAGTGGATCGTATAATTAAAATGTTCAAATTTGATAAACCTTACAGCCTTGTATCGCTCTTGAAAAGCTCTGGGCATAGAAATTATTAACCTTAATTGATTAACCAGATCATCTAAAAACTCCTCTTCTCTGTTAATTAATTTAAAATAACATTGAGCACGATACAACTCTAGTTTCGCCTCTTCCGAAAATTCATAATTTTCTTCCATACTCTTTAAGAACTTGATCGAATGAATATGTTTTCAACAATCCTTTTTCATCTCGCTCAATCATATCATCAATCATTGCTTTATACGCTTCAGACGGTTCACTATAGCGCATAGCAGTGTTTTCCAAAGTATATTCTAGATAGTTTTTTAACGAACGCTTTTGAAGTTTTGCTTGCTTTTCGAGGATTTCGATGGCTTTATTATCTAATTCGATTAACTTTTTTGTCTTTCCCATAATACATAAATCATATATAGTAAATATATATAAAATATATTAATTACATATAGACTTAGCCACAATAAAAGCACCTGTCCAGGCGTTCTGAAAATTAAAACCTCCAGTAACAGCGTCTATATTGAGGACTTCTCCTGCTAAATAAAGATTTTTATGACGTTTACTTTCAAAGGTTTTAAAATTGATTTCTTTTAAATCGACACCTCCAGCTGTAACAAATTCTTCTTTAAAAGTACTTTTTCCATCTACCTGAAAAACAGCTTGTGTTAATTGTGACGCTAAGTTTTCTAATTGCTGTTTGTTTAAATCGGCCCAACGTGTGTTCTTATCCATTTTAGAAGCTAAAACTAACTTATGCCATAAGCGCTTGGGCAGTTCAAACTGAGTGGATTTAAAAACAGTTTTCTTAGCTAGATCCTGTTTTAATTCTTTTAACCTTTCCATACAATCTTCTAAAGATTGCCTGATAAAATTAATTTCAATTTCAAATTTATATTGCTGTTTTGCCAATTCAATGGCTCCAAAAGCTGATAGTTTTAAAATAGCTGGAGCGCTCATTCCTACGTGGGTAATAAGCAAAGGACCTTCACTCCATAAATCTGTTCCTAACACTTTAACCTCAACATTTAAAGCTACCACTCCGGGAATATCTTTAATCCGTTCGTCTTTTATATCGAAAGTAAAAAGTGAAGGAACCGGTTGAATGATGCTGTGTCCCAAATTTTCAAGTAGTTTCCATATTTTTGGATTGCTTCCGGTAGCTATAACCAGTTTTTCAGCAGAAAAAGTCCCTTGTGATGTTTCTAAATTCCAAAGTGAGTCTTTTTTGCTTACGGTTTTTAAAGCATGATTATACAAAACCTCAACTTTGAATTTCTCTGCTTCAGTTAAAAAACAATCTATAATTGTTTGAGACGAATTAGACTCTGGAAACATTCTACCATCTTCTTCAATTTTTAAAAGAACACCTCGTTTTTCAAACCATTCAATGGTATCTCCTGTCATAAATTGATGAAAAGGACCTAACAATTCCTTGTCACCTCGTGGGTAATTTAAAACTAACTCTTGTGGAATAAATTCGGCGTGTGTTACATTGCAGCGTCCGCCTCCAGAAATCTTCACCTTTTGTAAACCTTCTTTTCCACGTTCTAGAATGGCAACACTTAACTTCGGGTTTTGTTCAGCAATATTAATTGCTGCAAAAAATCCAGCTGCACCTCCTCCAATTATAATGACATCTTTTTTAATCATAATCTATCTGGAACATCCGATATTATACCATCTACTCCATAACTCTTCATACGTTTTATAGTTTTTTCGTCGTTAACAGTCCAGGTAAACACTTTAAAACCTTCGGTTTGTGCACGATGGACATTTTCTTTTGTAAGTAAAGCAAAATTAGGGTGAATAGCTACGGCCCTGATGGTTTCTGCAAACTCTAAAGCTTCAGTAACACTGGCTTTAGTTAATACCCCTAAAGGAATATTCTTGTCTATTTTATAAATTTCTTCAAGCTCTAAATGCTGAAAACTAGACACAAGAAAATCGCTGTATTTCCAGTCTTTTTCTTTAATATATTCATGAATGACTTCCGAAGTTTTTAACGCCGTATATCTTCCTTTTAATTCAATATTTAAAAAGCATTTTTTATCAATTAAATCGAGTACTTCTTCTAAAGTTGGAATTGAAAATTGGTTATTTATTTTTAAAAGTTTTAATTCTGAAAGCGATTGTTTCCCAACTTCACCTGCTCCATTAGTCATTCTATCTAAAGTGAAATCATGAAAAACAACTAACTCGCCCGATGCACATATATGCACGTCTATTTCAATACCATCCACCTCAAAATCCAAAGCTTTTTGAATGGCTTCCAGCGTGTTTTCTGCTATATATCCTTTAGCACCACGATGACCTATTTTTAAACAAGAATCTGCCATTTTACTTGATTATTGGACGCATTAAACCTTCTTGCGTAACAGAAGCTACGAGCTTTCCATCTCTTGTGAAAATGTTTCCTCTGGCAAATCCTCTAGCATTACTTGTACTTGGAGATTCTAAAGAAAATAGCATCCAATCGTCTAAATCGAAATCGCGAAAATACCACATGGAATGATCTAAACTGGCCGTTTGTAAATTCCCCCAATGCGCTTTGCTAGCGTGAGGTTGTATGGCAACAGACAAAATATTATAATCTGAAATATAGGTTAAAAGTTTTTGTTTAGTAGGCAAATCTAATTGAGATGTATCTCCTTTCAACTTAAACCAGATATCTGTATATGGAGGTAAATCTTTTTTATCGAATGGATTTGGTATTGCAGTTGGCTTAAATTCTACCGGTCTCGGAATTTCTAAAAAAGTCTTGGTTTTTTGTGGCAACATGCTTCCATATTGTTCAAGTATATCACTCCAGCTAGCTAAATTTTCAGGTTGAATAATATCTGGGTTCATCTTAATTTGATGTTCGTATCCTTTCTCATCTTTATGAAATGAAGCCGACAAAATAAAAATAACTGTATCTTTCTGGCTAGCCGTAACTCGTCTTACAGAAAAACTACCGCCATCTCTCATGGTGCTGACTTGATAATTTATTGGCAATTCCAAATTCCCAGCTTCTAAAAAATACGCATGCATGGAATTCAAAATTCTATTGTTAGTTATCGTTCTATAGGCTGCATTTATTGCTTGAGCCAATACTTGTCCTCCAAAAACATTGGGACTCCCAACCGTTTCACTACTGCCTTGAAATTGATTTTCAGAACGTTGTTCTAAAATTAAAATATCTAATAGATCGTTTACAGATGTCATAAAAATAGATTTGTATGCTTTATTTTATCAAAACTATTAAATTCATTTTTGGGTTGGTCTCATTTTTATAATTAGTTTTGAATATTATCTCATTTTTTTTTAGTTTCATGATTCGTAAAACGATTTTCATTTTGTTTTCTATCCTTCTCCTATCTTCCTGCAATAAAGGTCGTTTGAATAGAATAGGAAGCTTTCCTTTATCTTTAAAAGAATCATCGGCTGCTGAAAAAGTAGTAGGATCTCCACTAATTTGGACCCTTGAAGATTCTAGAAACCCAACCGTTCTTTATGGTGTAAATGAAAATGGGAATATTATTAGAGAAATTAAAGTTATTAATGCCACTAATAATGATTGGGAAGACTTAACGAGCGACACCTCTGGCAATATTTATATTGGGGATTTTGGAAATAACAGAAAAGATAGAGATTCTTTTATTATTTATAAAATATCAAATCTTAAAAATATAAAACAACATGCTATTGCGGAGTTGATATCATTTAAACTTCCGCCAGAAACAAAAACTCTGAATTTTGAAGCTTTTTTTATTTACAAAAAGCACTTCTATCTTATAAATAAGAAAAACAAAAAAACCATGCTTTTTAAGGTTCCAAATCGTATTGGAAACCATACTGCTGAATATGTTTGCAGTTTTGATCTTGACAGTGAAAAACAAAAAATCACATCGGCAGATATTAGTAATGACGGCAAAACTATTGTTTTACTAAACAGTAATATGCTTTGGAAAATAACCGATTTTAATACAGATGATTTTTGTAACGCTACTATAGAAAACATCGCATTTAATCATTTTTCACAAAAAGAAGGGGTTTGTTTTAAAGACAACAATACGATATATATTACTGACGAGCGCGTTTCGTTTATTGGAGGCAATATTTACACTTTAAAAATTGGTGATTAATTTAACAACTCAGTTTCAATAATAATTTCACCTTGAAGTGATTTATGCACAGGACATTTAGATGCTATTTCTTTAAGTCTTTGTTTTTGAGTCTCATCTAAATTTCCAATAAATTTCAATCTCTTTTGAAGATGGTCTATTCGCATTGGTTTTTCAACATCAAGCATTAAATCATCACTATGCTTTTTTGAATAGGTTATATATGCAAAAACCTCCTGTAAATCCCATTTCTTGCGTTCTGCATAAAGTTTTAAAGTCATTACTGTGCAAGCAGCAAGTCCTGCACTTAAAAAATCATAAGGCGATGGTCCAAAATCATCCCCGCCAACACTTTCAGGTTCATCTGCAAGAAAATGATGTTTTTTGGTTTGAATTGAGGTAGTAAAGTTATCTTCTTTCAAATTTAAATGTGCTACTAACTGTTCTCCTTCGGTAGACAACATATCATTATCTTTGGCATTAAAATAGCGATCTCCCCAAGAACCAACCATATGCCCCACATACATACTATCCTGTTTATTTGAAAGCAGATGATCTGCCTGATCAAGACTTATAAAGCTTTTTGGATGGTGTGCATCGAGATACAGTTTCTGTGCATTTTCAATACCAACAATATTATCAAAAGGTGCGTGCATAATCAATAGTGGCTTGCGTAAATTTTTGGTAATTTCTGGTAAATTTGTTTTACTAAAATCTTCAACAAACTCTTGATTGATTTTAAACGGTCTTCCCCCAATATTAATTTCTACTTCTCCTTTTTCTCTAACCTCATCGATACCATGGGAAAACAAATGTGTGACATGATCTATTGTAGCTGGTGCTCCAACAGTTGCAACTGCTTTCACATTATCGAGTTTCGAGGCAGCAACAATAACAGCTGCGCCACCTAAAGAATGTCCAACTAGTAAACCTGGTGCTTCGTAATTTTCTTTAAGAAAATCGCTTACTGCTAACAAATCACCAACATTTGCAGAAAAGTGGCTTTCAGAAAATTTACCTTCACTCTTTCCTAATCCTGTAAAATCAAAACGTACAACACCAAATCCATGATTAGTAAGAGATCTACTAATGTTTTTTACAGCATTAAAATTACTGTTACAAGTAAAACAATGTGCGAAAATGGCATAATTATTGGGTTTTTGATTAGCAGGCAATTCCAAATATGCTTGCAATTGATGACCTTTTTTGTTCTGAATATTGAGTTTTATTGTATGCATCTTTTCTGTGATATATTATTGTATTATACAGCTTTCAACTTGTCTGCATGTAATTTACGAAGTTTTGCCAATTTTGGGGTAATTACAAAAGTACAATAGCCTTGTTCTTTATTATTTCTGTAGTAGTCTTGATGTTCATTTTCAGCTTCATAAAAAATGTTTAGCTTACTTAATTCAGTTACTATTTCATTTTCAAAATACGGAGCTAATTCCTTAAAAACAGTTTCAGCTACTTCTTTTTGGTCTTGATTATGATAGTAAATTACAGATCTATATTGAGTTCCTCTATCTTCTCCTTGACGATTTAAAGTTGTGGGATCGTGGGTTGTCATAAAAATGATTAAAATATCTTTATATGAAATAACTCCAGCATCAAAAGTTACTTGAATAACTTCGGCATGACCTGTTAAACCAGAACAAACCTCTCTATATGTTGGTTTTCCGGGAGCATTTCCACCGGAATATCCAGAAACTACTTTTTCAACTCCTTTCACTTCTTGGAATACGGCTTCTGTACACCAAAAGCAACCTCCACCAAACGTGGCAATGTCAATATTTTTATTAGTCATTTATCTTCCTTTCTAATAGTATAGACTCAGAATTTACACAATATCTCAGTCCACTTGGTTCCGGACCATCTGGAAAAACATGTCCTAAATGCGCATCGCAGGTGTTACACATAATCTCTACGCGAACCATACCAAATGTAGAGTCTTTTTCATATTTAATGGCATTTGGTTTAATTGGTTGTGTAAAACTTGGCCATCCAGAACTCGATTCAAATTTTATAGTAGAATCAAATAAAGGTGTATGACAACAGAGACAGTTATACTTTCCAGCTTCATGTGCTGAACAAAGGGCTCCACTATGTGGTGCCTCGGTTCCTTTTTGTCTTGTAATTCTATACTGCTCTGGACTTAGCTGAGCTTGCCATTCGGCATCAGATTTCTCCACACGTTTGTCTGGTGTTGGATTTCCTTTTACCGAAAAATTAATAATATCTTTCCAAGTTAACATAATAGCTTTCCTTTTGTTTTTAATTCGTAGTAAAATACTTTTCATTTTTTTTAGTCGGCAAATTTGCTTTCTTCTTACAATATAATAGTATTGAAAACAAAAAAAGCTTCAACATGAATGTTGAAGCTTTTACTTATTTCGTGCGGGCGGGGAGACTCGAACTCCCACACCTCGCGGCACCAGATCCTAAGTCTGGCGTGTCTACCAATTCCACCACGCCCGCGATAAGGAGTGCAAATATAAAAATTAGTTTTAATATACAAACGTATCTAACCATAAAAGTTCTACTTGTTTTTGTATTTTTGATGAAATTCAAAAAAAATTTAAAATGAATAACATATCCACCTACATTGGCGAGCATAAAGAGCGTTTTTTAAACGAGCTTCTAGATTTGCTTAAAATCCCATCTATTAGCGCAGACTCTGCATACAAAAAAGATGTTTTACATACAGCCGACGTTGTAAAAACTAGATTAGAAGAAGCTGGCTGTGACCATGTTGAAATCTGTGAAACAGCTGGTTATCCAATTGTTTATGGCGAAAAAATAATAGACAAAAATTTACCAACCGTTTTAGTTTATGGCCATTATGATGTACAACCACCAGATCCATTAAACTTGTGGAACTCTCCTCCTTTTGAACCAGTGATTAAAAAAACAGAGCTGCATCCTGAAGGTGCTATTTTTGCTCGTGGTGCCTGCGATGATAAAGGACAGATGTACATGCATGTAAAGGCCATGGAGTTTATGACCAAAACAAACCAATTGCCATGTAATGTGAAATTTATGATTGAAGGTGAAGAGGAAGTAGGAAGTTCTAACTTGGCCATTTTTGTTAAAAACAATCAAGAGAAATTAAAAAACGACGTGATTTTAATTTCAGATACTGGTATGATTGCTAAAGATGTACCTTCTATTACTACAGGTCTTAGAGGTTTGAGCTATGTAGAGGTTGAGGTTACTGGTCCAAATAGAGATTTACACTCTGGTTTATATGGAGGAGCTGTTGCTAATCCAATAAATGTTTTAACAAAAATGATTGCTTCCCTGCATGATGAAAACAATCATATTACGATTCCTGGTTTTTATGATAAAGTAGAAGAACTTTCAAAAGAAGAGCGCGCTGAAATGGCTAAAGCACCATTTTCCTTAGAAGCTTATAAAAAATCTTTAGATATAGATGCTGTTTATGGCGAGGCAGGATATACAACCAACGAAAGAAATTCCATTCGTCCAACTTTAGATGTTAATGGAATTTGGGGTGGTTATACTGGTGAAGGTGCAAAAACAGTAATTGCTAGTCAAGCTTTTGCAAAAATATCGATGCGATTAGTACCACATCAAGACTGGGAAGAAATTACTCAATTGTTCAAAAAGCATTTTGAAAGTATAGCTCCAGAAGGTGTTAAAGTTGAAGTAAAACCTCATCATGGAGGTCAAGGTTACGTGACTCCAATTGATAGTATTGGCTATCAAGCAGCAAGTAAAGCCTATTTTGATACTTTTGGCAAAACACCAATTCCACAACGTAGTGGAGGAAGTATTCCAATTGTTTCGTTATTTGAACAGGAATTAAAAAGTAAAACCATTCTTATGGGGTTCGGTTTAGATAGCGATGCCATTCACTCACCTAATGAGCATTTTGGATTGTTCAACTATTATAGAGGCATCGAAACTATTCCTTTATTTTATAAATATTTTACTGAGTTAAGTAAGTAATATTTCTTTCGAAGTAAAAAAATAAAACCCATTCATTTTTATAAAACGAATGGGTTTTTTAATTATTTAAAAACACACTTTTTAACTTCCCAAAATATCCTTAATACACTTATTCTTTTACAACTTTAAACTTAGTAGTTTTTTCTTTCCCTTTAAGCTTTAAATAATAAATACCTGAAGCATAAGAAGACATGTCTATTCTCGATCTCTTTTTATTTGAAGTTGTTTCCAATATTAATTGTCCCGAAATATTGTATAACTGAATAGAAATAGTTGTTTTTAAAGTAGAGTTTATGGTTAAAATAGATGTAACTGGATTAGGTGTTATGGTAAAATAATCGGAAACAACATCTTCAATTGCCAGTGTAGTAAACAAAATACAATCGCTCATCTCAGTACAAGAACCTAAAGTTGTTTCAACAGCATAATTACCAGTAACAATTGGATTAAACGTTTGATTTGTTTCTCCAGATATTAGTGTATTTGTATCACAATTGTACCATTGATAGCTAGCCGAATCTTGGTTTGAAGTTAAAGCCACAGAAGAACTTGTTATGGTGTTATCTACTGAAAGTAAGTTTCCTTTAGTAACCATGTAAGCCATAACTAATTTTGTTAATTCATGGAAGTACGGTAAATCTAAAGTACTTAACCTATCTGCCGATGAATGATAATAAGGTGATTGATCGTTAGTTTCCCAGGATTCACCAACCAACACTGCTGGATATCCATTGTTCCAAAAAGACGCGTGATCACTGGCTGAAGTTCCAGGGTTTACAACTATAGGATTCAAATTGAAAGTGTAGGTGTTTAAAAGACTTAACAAATCGTCTTTAATAGTTAATGAGCCATGTAAATCTCTTACATCAATATCAAAATCGTTATCGCCTGTTTCACCTGGATTATCACCATCGTAACCTATCATATCCATATTAATCACTCCAAGAATATTTAGATTATTGTTATTAGCCTGGTTGGCATAAAACCTAGACCCTCTTAATCCTATTTCTTCTTCATCCCAAAAAGCATAAACAATGGTATTCTCTATGCATTGTGTTGAAAGAATTCTAGCTACTTCCAAAACGGCAGCTGTTCCTGTTGCATTGTCGTCTGCACAATAATCTGCAATAGCATCATAATGTGCTGTAACTAGGTAGATATTGTCTGGATTTGTTTTCCCTAATTGCGTAGCAATAATGTTTTTACCAGTTGTATTAAAATCTTGTTCCTCAACAATTAAATTATCAAATTGCAGTAGTCTTTCTTTAATATATTCTGCAGCTAAATCGTTATTTGAATGCTGCCTATTTATTATAGTCACTTCTGTTCCATCGACAAGAGTAGATTGTTCTCCAGAAAATTCACTAACGGTTAATTCCAGTCTATTTATCTCTACTTTATCTATTAGGTTTTGAACTGTTTGCCCAAAAGAGCTTACAGAAATTAATACCAACACAATAATAACAAGTCTTTTCATCTAATTTTTTGGGCCTTTAATTTGGGTGTAAAGATAGTTTTTTTAAAAATAAACAATAAAAACATTTGGATTATTTAAATTTTACTCTACATTTGTAGAAGAACCTCTAAACTTGTAGAACAATGCAAAGCTTATCTAAAACCGAAGAAGATTTAATGAACCACCTATGGAAACTGGAAAAAGCATTTATGAAAGATTTGTTAGATATCTATCCAGAACCAAAGCCTGCAACTACTACTGTTGCGACTCTATTAAAACGGATGACAGAGAAAGGTTTTATCGATTATAAATTATACGGTAAGTCTAGGGAATACTTTCCATTAGTAAAAAAGAAAGACTATTTCTCCAAGCATGTTAACGGTTTGATAAAAAACTTTTTTAATGATAGTGCATCTCAATTTGCTTCATTTTTCACTAAAGAAACCAACTTAACAAAGGAAGAACTTGAAGATTTAAAAAAATTAATTGATTCCGAAATTAAAAACAAATAGCCATGGTAGAATACATCATAAAATCCAGCGCTTGTCTTGCAATTTTCTTACTCTTTTACAAATTGGTTTTAGAGAAAGAAAACATGCATGTTTTTAAAAGGGTTTACTTATTAGCATCTCTAATAATTTCTATAGGGATTCCTTTTATAAGTTTTACGCAGTTTATTGAAGTTCCCATGACTATTAATGAAACTGCAGTTAGCGATTCTACTTCAATGTCTTTAATGAACATTGATGAGTCAATAATCTATTTACCATATGTTTTATGGTCTGGGTATTTGCTAGGTGTTCTGTTTTTTGGATTAAAATTCAGTTACAACTTATGTAGCATCTTGCTTAAAATAAGTAGAAATCCGAAGTTAAAAAATCAAAAATCTATAAACGTTTTATTAGAAGAATTAATAGTTCCACACACTTTTTTAAAATATATTTTTCTAAATAAAACACTTTTTGAAACTCAAAAAATCCCTAAAGAAGTATTGATTCATGAAGAAGCTCACGTTTGTCAGAAGCATTCATTAGACATCTTATTTATTGAAATTTTTCAAATTGTATTATGGTTTAATCCGCTTATTTATATCCTAAAAAAGAACATAAAATTAAATCATGAATTTTTAGCAGATAGGGAAGTCATTAAAAAAGGAGTCAGTTTATCAACCTATCAACAAATTTTATTGGCATTCTCATCAAATGCTTTAGAACCACAATTGGCAACAGCCATTAATTATTCATCCATCAAAAAACGATTTACAGTTATGAAAACAACATCATCTAGAACAGCAATTTGGTTAAGAAGTTTATTCCTTCTCCCTTTGTTAGCACTATTAATTTTTAGCTTTAGCACTAAAAAAATAGTTGCAAAAGAAACGAAACTCATTAATAAAATAACGAAAGAAACACAACATAAAGCTAGTGAAGCAGAGTTTGCTGAATACAATAAGCTAGCAAAACACTACAACATGCAACCTTTAAATGAGCGAGTTGTTAAATTACAAGATGTTGAGCGTATGGAGTACATTTATAAAAAAATGAGTCAAGAGCAAAAAGCTTTAGCCGAACCATTTCCTAATTGTCCTCCACCTCCTCCACCTCCTCCAGCTCCACCTAAAGCTCCTGAAATGAGAATGGCTCACGATTTGCCACCTCCACCTCCAATTCCAGCTAATGCGACAGCTGAGGAAAGAATAAAATACCAGAAAACCATAGACGCTTATAATAACGGAAGTCCTGGTTATACATATAAAAATAAAAAGGGAGAAGATGTAACAGTTATACCAGATGAAGATAAAATGATTCCTCCACCTCCTCCTCCAAAATCGCCTTTAGATTTTGTAATTGAAATGGCAAAGAAGAATACTACATTTTATTTTGAGAAAGAAAAAATCTCGTCTGATGAGGCTATTAAGCTTCTAAAAGAAAATCAGTCTATTAATATTTCATCTAAAAATTCATCCTCTATAAACCCTAAAGTATATTTAAGCAAAGAGCCAATTACAATAGACAATTAACATAATTAAACAGATACCAACTATTTGAGCCTCGACATTTCGAGGCTTTTTTTGTAACAAACATGGCATAATTGCGTTCTAATAGTCTATCAATCAAAATCAAACAAATCATGTTAAAGAAATTCTTCATTCTTTGTTCTGGATCAGATTCAGACATCTTAGACACTTGTTCTAATGGCGAACAAAATAAATACGCTGGAATTGGAGCCACTGTATTTTTCACAGCAGTTATGGCATTTATTGCATCTAGTTATGCTCTTTATACAGTTTTCGACAATCCTTATATTGCTATAAGTTTCGGGCTTATCTGGGGCTTGCTTATTTTTAATCTAGATCGTTTTATTGTTTCAACCATCAAAAAACGTGATCGCTTTTTAGACGAATTCATCCAAGCTATACCTCGAATTATTTTAGCTGTTATTATAGCCATTGTTATTTCAAAACCTCTAGAACTAAAAATTTTCGAAAAGGAAATTAATCAGGTTTTATTGGATCAAAAAAATGAGTTAACCCTTGCTAACAAAAATCAAATCGCACAACAATTCACTCCAAAGATATCCGATTTAAAAAATCAAATTTCCGGTTTAGAACATCAGGTTTCAATAAAAAATGATGAAGTTAATCAGCTTTACAGTACTTACATTTCTGAAGCTGAAGGCACTGCTGGAACAAAGTTATTAGGTAAAGGCCCTGTTTACAAAGAAAAAAGAGACAAACACGATGCATCTTTAGCCGATTTATCAGAACTTAAAACAGAAAATAAAGCTAAAATCTCACTACTTGAAAGACAAATTTCAGATTTAGAAAAAAGCTACAATCTTCAAGTTGAAAACACTCAGCCAATAATTAACAGTTTTGATGGTCTAATGGCAAGAATTAATGCCTTGAATACATTGCCTTGGCTACCATCTTTTTTTATATTTTTATTGTTTTTGGCTATTGAAACCTCTCCAATAATCACAAAATTATTATCTCCAAAAGGTAGCTACGATTTTAAGCTAGAAGATTCAGAAAACATAATCAGTACATGGGCCAAACGAAATGTAAAAGAAAGGCAGGTATTATTGGAAACAGACATGGAATTGAATAATAAGATTTACAGTGATATAGCAGAGGAAGAGGAACTCTATAATTACAAACGTAAAAAAGCAAAACAACTTATGCAGTTACAAGCAGATGCCTTTTTTGAAAAACAGCAAAAACACTTAAATAAATTATAATCATTAGGTTGAATATTTACATATTGTAAACTTTATGTTTATTTTTACAGAAGCCAAAACGTATTTCTCTTATATATTTATGAGTAGTAATCCCTTTCATAAAATTGCTATCCTGCCTAATTTAATAATTCAAGGCAAGTCTAAATATGTTTGGAATGTATTTTTAAACAGGCTATACTCCAAAGAAATAGCTTTTGGTTTTAAACGGGATTTAAGCGTTACTATAAAAAAGCCTAGAACACTTAAACCCACTACTATTCGCAAGTATATTAAAGAAGACGAGAGTTATTTTACTGACAATCCTAATAATGGATTAATCCATAAGTTTAAAAACTGTTATGTTGGGATTACCAAAGAAGAGGTTCCTTGCGCTAGAGTTTGGCTTATTGATGCTTCTGAAAACAAAAAATTAAAATCTATTTGGGGAAAGAGGTTTCCTCAACTTAATCCTGATGAGGTATTATTAGAAAACGTGTTTACAGTCCCAAAATTTCGAGGCATGGGAATAATCCCTGCTTTTCTATATGATGTTGCGGAAAGAAGCAAAGATTTAGGTGCAAAATACGCCATTACTTTTGGGGAAGTAAAAAATGCTAACACCTCAAGATCTTATAACTATGCTGGCTTTACTCCTTATATAGTGAGAAATGTATCTTATTTTTTATTTATAAAGACAATTAAATTTCAAGAGATTTCAAGTAAACATTTAGATTCTTATAATAAATCAATTCAAAGAAAAACCACTTCAAAATAATCTATTTTACTTTTTTACCGGAAGCACTCATTTTCATTGCCTTTTCAAAACTTATTTTTTGAGGAATTTTATAAATTGCCAGTTTCTTTGAACATGTTTTTAGTATTTTTTCTTTTAATTGTGCTTCATTAAAAGATCCATTTGCTACTATAGTTGCTTGAATGGCTTCTCCAAACAAATCATCGTCGTAGCCAGATATTGTACAATCCATAACCTCTTCAACAGAAAGGATGACTTCTTCAATTTCTTTAGGACTCACTCTTTTACCTGCTACTTTTAAGATTTCTTTTTTTCTGGCCTTTAAATAATAATAGCCGTCTTCGTCAATTACTGCAACATCGCCAGTGTGAAGCCAACCCTTTTTAAGAGTCTTTCTCGTGTCTTCTTTTTCTTTAAAGTAACCTAACATGATATTTTTGCCTTTAGCTATTAGTTCACCTTCTTCATGAGCTCCTAAAGTTTCACCTTTTTCGTTCACGATTTTAAACTTTACGTTTGGTATTGGCTTACCTATTGAACTTATTTTTTCTTTAATCATTTTAGGTTCTAAATAAGACAATCTAGCTGTTGCTTCAGTTTGTCCATACATAACATAAAAATCAATGTCTGGAAAAGCTTGAGTAAATTCATCTATAAAAACACTATGTAATTTTCCACCTGCTTGTGTAACATATCTTAAATCTGGAAAAGACGTTGTTTTAAAGGTTTTAGATTTCTTTAATAGAATTTGAAAATGACTAGGAACACCAGCAAACCCGGTACATTTATAATTCTTAATATCGCTTATTACAGTACCCAGAAACATAAAACTATTGTTTAAAACAATAGAACCTCCAACTCTTAAATGTGTATGCAACAAGGATAACCCATAGCAGTAAAAGAATGGTAAAACCACACACATAATATCTTTTGAAGTGAGGTTTAAATATGAAATGATCGAGTCTGTATTAGCTATAATATTTTCATGACTAATCATAACTCCTTTTGGAGCTCCAGTAGAACCAGAAGTGAAAATTATTTCAGCCAGTTGATTTTTCTCAACCTCAACCCCATAATCATCTATGATTTGTGTTGCTAATATTTGTTGCAGATCTAATTCTTCTATAACATGTATTTTAGAAGGAATTTCATATTTAGAGTGCGCACTTTTAGCCATAAAAACCGTATCGCATTCCGTTGTATTTAATATAAAATCGAGATTGTCTTGTTCTATTGCAAAATTTAAAGGCACACAGACATTTCCAGATTTTAAAATTCCCAAATACGCTGTGATAAAAAATTCTGAATTAGGACTAATTAAAACAATATTCTTGTTTGCACCAACATATTTATTTAAAAACGTGGCTATTTTTAGACTATTTTTATAAAGGTTATTAAAAGAAATAGTTTCTTTTGAACCCAACAAAAAGTCCTTCTTGAGGTTTTGTGTAGATTCAAAAAAGTAATCAAAAACATTCATATTTTAGGGTTTAGAATATTGGTTTCATTCTTAAATATTCGGTTGTTTTTCTCTTTCTTTCAAAGCTCTTATAGATGTTCTCAATCTCTTTTGTTGTTTTGCCCATTACTTTCCCAACTTCTTCTGCTGGATAATTATTTTCCCAACCATACCAGATTAAATCCATAGATTCAAAAGGCATTTGATAAAAGAAATCTTCTTGAGATTGTTCTGCTGTGTAGGTATCTGTAGTTGGCGTTCTGTCTATAATTTCTTGAGGCACTCCTAAATGTTTTGCTAGTTGATAGACTTGAGTTTTATAAAAATGTCCAATTGGCATGACATCTGCTCCTCCATCACCATATTTTACAAAAAAACCTTGTTCTACTTCGTGCTTGTTAGGTGTTCCTATTACAGCATAGTGCATGCGTTCTGCATGATAGTACAACATAGACATTCTACTACGTTGTTTAAAATTAGTTGAAGCTACTATTTGTAAATATTCTCTAGCAGGCAAGAGCTTGCTTACCACATCTCCATTTGGTTTGATAACTGTTATTGAAAAAATAGCTGGAATATTTTCAGCAATATTTTGTTTGATTTCAATTTTAGCTTTATCTACTTTTTTATCAAAATCTGGAATTACTCTTAAAATAGCTTCATCTCTTCTTTCGTAACATCCAAAACCATCTAAGGCTTTTGTAATATCTTCAATTAAGGTACTAACACCATAAGTAGCTGCTAATTTTTCGGCTAAATGTCTGCTATCATCACTAGAATCTTGTTCCGGAAGCATGATACCTAATACATTTTTAGAACCAAAAGCTTTTGCAGACAAAGCCAAGCAAACAGAGGAATCAATGCCTCCACTTATACCAACAATAGCTCCACGACGTTGTAAATTTTTAGTCACATCCATTTTAAGTTTGGCTATAATATCATTACAAACTTGATCTATGTTTTCAATATGAATGATGTCTTTTGAGAATGGCTTACGTGCTTCTGATTTCATGATGTTTTGTTTTTATTCAATAATTATTTTATCTAGTGCTATTAATTGGTCAGGATTTAGTTTTGGAATGGACTTATTTATAAATAAATCGTATAAAATTTGGATGGACAAAATAGCTGTCATAGCCATATTATCTATCTCAGAAACCCCTTTATTTGATGTTATCTTAGCCTGTAAATTCTTTACATGTTCTGGGTTAAAAACACCAAATTCTTTGATGTAATCTTCTGAGAGCATGGTTTTTAAATATTCTGGCAAGTCATTAGAAACAAAAAGGCTTCGAATGGGAGCTCGATAGGCTTGCTTGGATCTGTTTAAAATTTCTTCCGGCAATCTGCCTACCATCATTTTTTTAAGAAGATATTTTTCATTTAATCCTTTAAGTTTTAAATCGGGGTGTAATTTCATACAGAACTCAATAACTCTATGATCTAAAAAAGGATAACGTCCTTCAATGGAATTAGCCATCCCCATTCTATCGCCTTGACTAGACAACAAGTAACCTGACATAAACAAATGAATCTCCAACCATTGTGCTTTTGTAAGATAATCGAAGTCTTTTAATCTAGATTCTAACTGATTTTCTAAATTCTCGATTGGCGAATAATCTTTAATATTTTCTTTAATGGTGTTAGAAAAATAATTCTTAATTCTGCTGGTATTATGCCATCTCAACAAATGGGAATAAATTGGAGATTGTGTTTCGTTAAGCTTATAACCAAAAAACATTTTTAGCATGTTACTGCTTGATTTGCTAATTTGTGGCAAGTATGGATACAACCTTTTTAATAATAAAGGTCTGTATTTAGAATTTGGATCTTTTGCCCAAAAGTGTTTAATTTTTGTTTCTTTAAATATATTATAACCTCCTAAAAGTTCATCTGCGCCTTCTCCAGTAATAACCACTTTAATGTTTTGGTCTTTAACGCTTTTAGAAAGTAAACTCATAGGTGTTGGAGCAGTTCTTAAAAGTGGTGCTTCAGCAAACCAAACAACGTCTTTAAAGTGATTTGAAATGTCTTTTTCACTACAAGTAACACTAGAATGCTCTGTATTAAAATAAGAAGCAGCTATGTTTTGATAAGAAGATTCGTCGAAATCTTTTTCTGTAAAACCAATTGAAAAAGTTCTAAGTTTTTTTGGAGACACCTGTTTTATGAAAGAAGTTGTTATACTTGAATCAATCCCTCCACTTAAGTAAGCTGCTACTGGCACATCTGCTCGAAGTCGTAATTTAATAGAATCTAAAAAGATATCTTCAAAAGCTTTAGTAGCGTCTTCAAGATTTGTAAACTCGTAATCAGCTGGTTTTACTATTGGCAATTCCCAATAAATCACACTTTTAACTTCTTCAGAATTAATAAGCATATAAGTTCCTGGAGGCACTTCAAAAACATCTTCAAAAACAGTATTTGGAGATAAAGCGGTCCAAAAGGTCACATATTCTGAAAGGGCTTTGTTAGAAAATTTTAAATTGATTTCAGGATATTCTAAAAAGGATTTAATTTCGGAAGCAAAAAGAAAAACGTTATCATTTTGCGAATAAAATAGTGGTCTAATACCCACACGGTCTCTTGCTAAAAACAACTCTTCTTTATGTTTATCCCAAATAGCGATGGCAAATTGTCCGTTTAATTTATTGAGACATTCTGGTCCATATTCTGCATATAGATGAAGGATTACTTCAGTATCACTTTGGGTTTTAAAGCTGTATTTTTTTTGAAGCAAATCTTCCCTTAATTCGACATAATTATATATTTCCCCATTAAACACAATCCATAAAGAATCATCCTGGTTAGAAATAGGCATAACCCCAGAACTTAGATCAATAATGCTTAACCTTACACTACCTAAGCCTACTTTATTAGAGACATAAACACCACTTTGGTCTGGACCACGATGTTTAATTCTAGTAAGCATGTGTTGTAATGTAGAAACAGATTGTTCTTTCTTTAAGTCTCCATAAAAGCCAGCTATGCCACACATATCAAGTTAGTTGTTGGTTGCTGAAGGAATTAAACCTTTACTGAAAGTTTATTATTTACAAAGGAAACTATATTGTTGATGGATTCGAAATTTTTTGGATTCAATTCATCATCATTAACTTCTACTTCAAAGGTTTCTCCTAAAAATTCGATAAGAAATAATAATCCCATAGAATCTAGCAAGCCGTTTTCAAAGATTAAAGCATCGTCTTCAACATCTTTAACATCAGATAATGAAGCTTCTAAAATATATTTTTTAATTTCTGTTTTAACGTCGTTTTTACTTTTCATTTTTAATATATAACAATTAATAACACAGACATTCTAATATAGAATTGGAACGTCAATCTATTTCACTATTAATATGCTTAGGGAAAATAAAATAGTTTAAGATAATAGCTTATTTAATAATCTAATATAATTCTATTTAGTAAACTATATAACAGCATTTTAAACTATTCGTTAAAGTTGACAAAACATTAGACAAGTTACAAACAAAACAAGTTTAGAACTTTCATTTAAGACTTTGATTTCTTAAAAATGAATCTCTACATATCGTTTTAATTATTATTATCTTTATAAAAAGTTATATAAAACATGAAAAATATTGCCTTAATCGATGACGATTTTATTGAAAAAAATACAGATTTTCCTACTCTTATTTCCAAACTAAAAGAGGGTTTTTCTTCTACATCTATTGAAGTTCCCATGCGACATCATCATGATTTTCCAAACCCTAAAGAACAAATGGATTCCACCCTGTTATTGATGCCTGCGTGGAACCCTAGTAAAGAAGCTGGAGTAAAAATAGTAACCGTAAGCCCTAATAATGGCGTTTATAATTTACCTTCTATACAAGGGACATATCTTTATTTAGACGCACATAAAGGAACAATAAAAGCTATCTTATCAGCAAAATCTTTAACAGCAAAACGTACTGCAGCAGCATCTGCTCTAGCTTCAAGTTATTTATCAAGAAAGAATTCATCATCACTTTTAATGATTGGAACCGGAGCGCTATCTGTAAACTTAATATTAGCACATGCAAGTGTTAGACCTATAAAAAAAGTATATGTTTGGGGAAGAAGCCTCGAAAAAGCGAAAGACATTTGCGAACAATTATCTAATGAAGAATTTAGCATAAGTCCTATTGAAAACATTGCTGATGTTATTTCGGAAGTAGATATTATATCTTCAGCCACTTTATCTAAAACTCCTCTGGTTTTGGGCAGCTTTTTAAAGACTGGGCAACATGTAGATTTGGTAGGAGCATATAAAAAAGACATGCGTGAAGCAGATGATGAAGTTCTAAAAAAGTCAAGTGTATTTATAGATACTTATCAAGGTGGTCTAAAAGAAAGTGGAGATATTGTTATTCCTCTTAAAAATGGTGTCATTAATGAAAATGACATCAAAGCCGATTTATTTGAATTATGCACCAACAAAAAACAAGGCAGACTAAACAATCAAGAAATTACATATTTTAAATCTGTTGGTCATGCTTTAGAAGATTTAGCAGCTGCATCTTATTATTATAAAATATTTAAAAATGACTAATACATATAGAAACATATTATCAAAAACAGAATTCAAACCAAATACAGATTGGCTGCAAATAAAAACCATAGACATGCACACTGGAGGAGAACCCTTACGTGTTATAATTAGTGGTTTTCCAGAACTAAAAGGAAATTCAGTTTTAGAATATCGTAGATATTGCAAAGACAATTACGATTATTTACGCACATCTCTAATGTTTGAGCCTCGTGGTCATGCAGATATGTACGGCTGTATTTTATTGCCACCAAATGATGCTGATGGCGATTTTGGAGTAATCTTTTTACATAACGAAGGCTATTCTACCATGTGTGGACATGCTATTATTGCCATTTCCACTTTAGCAATAAAAATGAATTGGATTGAAGCAAAAGAAGGTGAAAACATTTTGAAAATAGATGCACCTTGTGGGAGAATTACCTCTTTTGCACTAGTTGTAAATGGTGAGGTTGCAGGAGTTCGTTTTCATTGTGTTCCAAGTTTTGTAGTAGGATTAGATAGAACCGTAGAAGTTGCAGGTTTAGGAAAAGTAACATACGACTTAGCCTATGGAGGTGCTTTTTATGCATATGTTGATATGAATAAAAATAATTTTGATTTTGATTTGACATCTAATTCTTATCGAACATTAATAACTCAGGGAATGGCCATAAAACATGCTGTTATGAAACAGGATAAAGAAATTTTACATCCTTTTGAAAACGACTTAAGCTTTTTATATGGAACCATTTTTATTGGTGATGCTTTAGATAAAATTAATGACAATAGAAATGTCTGTATTTTTGCTGAAGGGGAAGTCGATAGAAGTCCAACGGGCTCTGGAGTTTCTGGACGAATGGCAATCCATAAAGCACGAAAAGAACTGGGTTTTAATGAAAAAATGAAGATTGAAAGTATTACAGATTCTGTCTTTGTAGGCTCCATTGTTTCCGAAGCAGATTACGGACCTTTTACTGCCATAATTCCTCAAGTTGAAGGCACAGCCTATATTACTGGAATGCACACCTTTGTTATAGACCCTAAAGACCCAATGAAAAATGGATTTATATTAAGATAACAAAAACTGTAAACTTTACTAAACACAAAATCATGAAAAAAACACTCTTATTATGTGGCTTACTTTTTACTTTGGTTTGTTCAGCCCAAACTAATTACAACAAAGATAAAGAAGCTATTTTAGCTGTTTTGTCTTTACAAGAAACTGCATGGAACAAGCATGATCTTGAAGGCTATATGGAAGGCTATTGGAGAAATGATTCACTTAAATTTTATGACAAAAATGGATTAACCTTTGGTTGGAACAAAACCCTGGCTAACTATAAAAAAGGCTATCCAACACAAGCTGAAAGTGGAGTCTTAAAATTTGTAATTAACGACCTTTCCAAAATTGAGGACAATTCCTATTGGGTAATGGGAGAATACCATTTAACTAGAGAAATTGGTAACGCCAATGGTGTCTTTATAATAATCTTTAAGAAAATAAATAATGAATGGAAAATAATTGCAGATATGACTGCTAATTAGGCTGCATCATTTGTTTTAAAATGATCGTATAAATCCTTACATCCAAAGCCAATAATAGATAATTGTTTCTTTAAAACAATAGACTCATTATGAAGCTGTGCTAAGGCTTTAACACCTTCTTTATCGATACTTTGAAGTCCTTCGATACTAATGGTTACAGACTGAAGTCTTTCAAAAACATCTTGAAATTCTTGTTGAAATATTCCAACAGATTGCCTGTTTAAAACACCTGTTACTTTAAAAAAATTGTTGTAGTGAGTAATAGAAAGGTTCATAATAACATAAATTAAGTTTATCAATCTGTTTATGCTATTAATCAGTTTTGATGTTGTAAATATATATTTATTAGATACTTACAAATAAAAAATTCGACAAAAGCCCTAAGAATTAGACAAAAGAAAAAACCGTGTTTATTTACTCGACAAACTACCTGAATTTCAACAAATATTTCTTAATTATTTACAAATAAGACTATTACAACTTTAGGTTTTCTTTACGTACTTAGTAATTATAACTATATTCTGTCCATCTACCTTACCTTCTATATATTCAGCATTTTCATGATCCAAACGAATATTTCTAACAGCAGTCCCTTGTTTGGCAACCATGCTAGAACCTTTTACTTTTAGGTCTTTTATTAAAACAACCGAATCGCCATTATCTAAAATAACGCCATTAGAATCTCTATGAATTATTTTATTTGCCTCATCTTCATGTTCACCAGTAGCTCTTGCTAATGCTAAAGCTTCATCATCCAGATACATCATGTCCAACAAGTCTTTTGGCCAACCTTCGTTACGCAATCTTTGCAGCATTCTCCAAGACAGAATTTGCACAGCAACATGCTCGTTCCACATACAGTCGTTTAAACACCTCCAATGGTTGGGGTCCATGTCTGTATTTCCTTCAATCTGATCTAAACAGGTTTTACATACCAATACACTATTATCTACACTTTCGTTTAAAGATGGTGGTAAAGTATATTGTGTTAAGCCTTCTTTAGAAGTGCATAATTCGCAAGTGTTATTGCTTCTTTCTTGAAGTGTTTGTAATACGCTCATGGGATATTCGATTTTTGATTTTAGAAGTCAGATTTCTGAATTGCAAAAATAGTGTTTTTATTGAAGAGAATCACGCATTTTTTTTGTCATTCCTTTTACAACCATGTCGTAAGAATGATCGATAAGTTCGCAGATAAATTTTGGAGATAATTTGCCTTCATGAATATAAAGTGTGTTCCAATGTTTTTTACTCATGTGATAACCAGCTCGAATACTGCTGTACTCTTCACGTAGTTCTATTGCGTACTCTGGGTTGCATTTTAAATTAATGGCTTTTTCTCCTGCTTCCCATTTTTTTAGTGAAATTAAAGCAAACATTTTACCTAAAACCTTAAATACCAATGTGTCTTCATCGAAAGGAAAATCTTCTGTAGTTCCTTTCTTGCTTAAGCAGTAGTCACAAAGTTGTTCAATGTTTATCATAAAGGCTAATACATTATTTCATACAAAACAGGCTTACTTGGAGATGCATCATTTTCAAAAGGTGCAATTTGTAGATTTAAAAAATAAGTACCATCCATCACGGAATTAGGAACAAAAATAAATTCTGTTATGGTTGCATCCATTCTTGCTCTTCCAGCTGTATTCCAAAACGCATGGTGAGCTAGCAGTTCACCATCGTCTTTCTCCTTATCCACACTTGGCAAATCTATTAGCAAATGCTTCACACCTTTTTCACGTAAATAAATAGCAGCTTCCGACAATAGATATGGGGGGTTGGTATGTGAATATTGATGGGATAATTTCTCGTTAGTATTAGGAATGGTTCTAATAACAACTGCATCCCGTTTTTTATTTCCTAAGGCAAATTGAAGTTGCTTTTTAGAGATAACAAAGTCTTTCCCTTTTTTTTCTGGAGCAACTGTAATCACTTCTGCTAAAAAGAAAAACTGCTTTAAACTATCATTAATGGAATGAACTTTTTCAGTAATATGTCCTACACACTCGGTATGTGTGCCATGAGCATGAGGATTAAACCAAATATTATTAAAATTAATATCTGCACCTTCTGCTACACTTGCAACCCATTCATCTTCTTTTACAGGCTCTATTTTTGGTTCTTCTAAATACCAAGCATTCACATTATTTTTTGATGCTTTTAAAGGAATAGAAATATCCAAAGGTTTCGACAAGTCTATTTGACGTTTTTTTGAATTGTATTGTATGGTTGCTAGCATAAATTCTGAAATAATAGTTTACTAAATAATTCCAAACAAAGATACTAAATCATAAATAGCTCGGCAGCAATTCCATCGACTAAAAACCATCCTTTTTCGGTTGTTTTTAACTTCTGAATCGAATTTTGCTTAGCATCCAAATCTTCGGTAATAACCAATAAGTCCTTTTCAATAAATTTCTCTGAAGTTTTTAATAGATATGATTTGTAGTCTTCTCCAAAATCTTTTGCTACTTTTTCTAAGGAAACTCCCCAAATAGTTCTCAATCCCGTCATTACATATTCGTTGTATTGCTCTTGAATTGTTAGGATTTCCTTGGTACTTGGTAAGCTGTTTTCTTCAATACTTTTTATATATCTGGTATTATTAGAAACATTCCAGCTTCTTGTATGTTCGTTAAATGAATGTGCCGAAGGACCAATCCCCAAATAAGGTTTACCTTGCCAATAACTGGTATTGTGTTTTGAGAAATAGTTAGGCTTTCCAAAATTTGAAACTTCATAATGAACAAAACCTTGTGCTTTGGTTTTTGTTATTAAATGATTAAAATGAAGCTGCGCCAACTCATCGTCCATGGGTGGATACTCCCCTTTTTTTATAAAGGAAGCCAAAGCTGTTTTAGGCTCTACAGTTAAGGCATAACTAGAAATATGATTTACACCAAAATCGAACGTCATTTGAAGATTTTTATTCCATTTTTCCAGACTCATGTTTGGAATTCCATAAATTAAATCGATGGTAATATTATCGAAATATTGCGTGGCCAAAGACAAACAATTTTTTGCTTCTTCTGAAGAATGAGCCCGATTCATACTTTTTAAATCGTCTTCAAAAAAGGATTGAATTCCTATACTTAATCTGTTAACCGGACTTTTAGAAAGTTCAATTATCTGCTTCTTATTTAAATCGTCCGGATTCGCTTCTAAAGTAATTTCTGGGTCTTCAGTGACTTTATAATTTTTATAAACTTCTGCAATTAAAAATTGTAATTCATCAAGCGACAACAAGCTTGGTGTTCCTCCACCAAAATAAATAGTTTCAATTATTTGATTATTAAATTCATCTTTACGAAGAAACAATTCTTTAGCTAAAGCCTGAACCAACTCTTCTTTCTTTTTATGTGACGTAGAAAAATGAAAGTCGCAATAAAAACAGGCTTGTTTGCAAAAAGGGATGTGAATATAGACACCAGCCCCTTCTATCTTTCTCGAAAGGGAAGAGTTTTTACTCAGACGGATATAACTCGTATTATTTTCCATGATTTTCTATTTTTGGCAGACTATAACTGAGACTGAATAGTGTTTACTTCTTGACCCTATCTTGATTTTGCTTCACAAAACTATCCCACCCAGAATAGCTTTTCCCTATTTCAATTTTTCCTGCGTTATAAAAATGACAAACAGCAGCAGCCAAGCCATCCATAGAATCTAAATTCTTTGGAAGTGTTTTTATTCCCAACAAACTTTGAAGCATTTTAGCCACTTGCTCTTTACTGGCATTTCCACTTCCCGTAATGGCCATTTTAATTTTTTTTGGGGAATACTCGGTAATTGGGACTTCTCGACTCAAGCCAGCTGCCATAGCTACTCCTTGAGCTCTGCCTAACTTTAGCATACTCTGCACATTTTTTCCAAAGAAAGGTGCCTCAATGGCTATTTCATCTGGATGATGCGTTTCAATAAGCTCTAAGGTGCGTTCAAAAATAAGTTTTAACTTTAAATAATGATCGTCGTACTTTTTTAAATCCAGTTCATTTAATTGAAGGAAGATCATTTTTTTTTCAACCACTTTTATTAAACCAAACCCCATAATAGTAGTTCCTGGATCAATCCCTAATATAATTTTTTCTTTACTCATTAATCGCAATAATAACAACCACTTAAAGAGTAAGACACTCCAATAGTTGCAGTTAATAAATTTCCACTAAACGATCCAAATCCATCTGAAACAGGATCGAAATCACTACCAAACCCGTAAATATACGAGGTGTCTAAATAAACAGTTAGGACATCTGTAATGCTATAATGAAATTCAATTCCAGCCATAACATTCAAAAATGAGGTTTTGTTTCCCCCATATTCTCCTAAAGGTTTTATCATGCTAAAACCAGGTCCTGCATGTGCAACAACACCCATACCAATTGGCAGAAAAGTAAAAACTGGTGTAGGGTCGTAAATAAACTGAGCATTTATTCTAGAGTAATTAACTTTAAAATATGGCGAACTTCCATCATGAGCAATCCTATTGTAACCAAAATCCAATTTAGCTCCAAACTGTCTTTTAAACATGTGTTGCAACCCCAAATTGATGGTTGGAAAGTTAATGGACTTAGCTTCAAAGCCAGAAACAAAGCCACTAGAATTTGGACTATTAACACCTAGAGCAATTTGTGCTTTCCATTTACTGGTTTCAGCTTGACTAAAACCTAAAACAGAGATAAATAGAAAAATAACAGAAACTGAAGCCTGTTTGAAGTTTATAAAAAAAGTGTTCATATAAAGGATATTGTTTAATTTGCGGCAAATAAATATACCAATCTATAAATGCTTAGAGCCTTACCATACAAAACTAAACAATTCTTATTTGTGCTTCTAAAAATAAGCTTGGTAGTTGGTGCTTTTTATTTTATTTATCATAAACTCACTACAAACAATCAATTAGATTTTGATGTATTTAGCGATTTTTTGATCGAAAACAAAGTGTTTTCGTATAAAAACATCACTTTTCTAATCATTTTAAGCTGTTTTAATTGGTTTTTCGAAATAATAAAATGGCGTAATTTAGTCTCTATTTTTAAAAAAATCGGCTTTAAAGATGCTCTTCAACAAAGTTTAGGGTCTTTAACAGCTTCCTTATTAACTCCAAATAGAATTGGAGAGTATGGAGCAAAAGCTATTTTTTACACCTCATCTCTTAGAAGAAAAATAGTTCTACTAAATTTTCTTGGAAACAGTATACAAATGCTGGTAACTAGTATCTTTGGATGTATTGGTTTATACTTCTTTTTGACCAAATACCCTATAGAAATTGACTACCATAAAACAGCCCGATTTGCAGTCATTTTAATTATAATCTCAGGCATGGCATTTTTAGGATGGAAGAAAAAGGGAGTTACTATCAAAGGGGTTTCCATTGAAAAAGTACTGCAATTTTTTAGAAATATTTCTTTTAAACATTATGTCTTGTGTTTAACTTTTTCTGTTTTAAGATATTTTATCTTTTCGTTTCAGTTTTATTTTTTACTTCAGTTATTTGGTGTAGAAGTAGCCTATAAAAATGCCATGATTGTTGTTACTACCATGTATTTATTAGCCTCGATAATTCCTTCAATTTTTATTTTCGATGTTGTAATTAAAGGTAGTGTGGCTGTTTATTTATTTTCTTTGGTTGGCGTTAACGAACTCACTATTTTAAGTGTTGTTACTTGTATGTGGCTACTTAATTTTGTGCTTCCAAGTATTATAGGAAGCGTATTTGTTCTAAAATTTAAATTCTCTAAAAACGTGACATCATGATAATTTTAATTTTTGTCATCACATTTTTATATCTACTTTTAATTGGAATTTTTATTTATGGGTTTGATAAAGTTGAAGATTTTAAATATGAAGAAACTATTATAAAAACCAAGTTTTCCATTATTATTCCTTTTAGAAACGAAGCTGAAAATTTACCTGATTTATTAAACTCTGTTTCAGAATTAAAATATCCTTTCTCAAGCTTTGAAATTATTTTTGTTAATGATGATTCAGAAGATGCTTCTATAAAAATTATTAAAAATCATTTGGAGAAAACTGACATCGATTTTAAAATTATTGAGAATAACAGAATGTCAAAATCGCCAAAAAAAGACGCCCTTTCTGTAGCTATCGAGCAAGCAAAAAACCCTTGGATTCTAACCACAGATGCCGATTGCTTACTATCAAAACTATGGCTAGAATGTGTTAATAGCTTTATCCATAAAAATCAAGTAAGCATGATTTCTGGTCCAGTTGCTTATGATAAAATTAAAACATTTTTAGACAGATTTCAAGCCTTCGATTTTTTAAGTTTGATAGGTGTAACTATTGGGGGTTTTGGACTTAATACGCCTTTTTTAAGCAATGGAGCAAATTTAGCTTACAAAAAAGATTTTTTTAAAACTTTAAATGGATTTGAAGGTAATACAGATATTGCTAGCGGAGATGATGTGTTTTTATTACAAAAAGCTATAGAAAAGCATAAAGATTTTGTGTGTTTTTTAAAAGCTAAAGAAGCTATTATTATTACCAAACCTCAACCGGATTTTGCGAGTTTAAAATCGCAACGGGTTCGTTGGGCATCAAAAACAACACATTACAAAAATAGTTTTGGAAAATTATCTGGTCTTATAGTTTTTTTAATGAATGCATGCTTAATAGTATCGTTGCTGTTTGCTTTTATGGACATTTTAGATGTCATGTTTGTATTCATTATTTTTATTTTAAAAATAATTATTGATTTTATCTTACTATACAAAACAGCTTCCTTTTTTAATCAAGAAAAATTATTTAGCAGCTATCTTTTTAGCGCTTTTATCTATCCCTTCTTTTCTGTATATATTGCTATAATCTCTATGTTTTCAAATTATAAATGGAAGGATAGAGGGTATAGAAAATAGTGTATGAATCATTTATTTTTGTTAGATTTACAAGAACTGAAAATCCTAAATCTAATGAAAAAGCTCCTCTTTATTTTATGTTTATCGTTATCCTTTTCACCTCTTAAAGCTCAGGAATCTTATACTGTTAATGGTGAAACACTTCAGTTACAAACCGAAATTGAAGGCAATTTAGATTTACTTTGGAATACTTTTGATGGACAATACAGGTATTTTATTAGAACTAAAGATGGCTCCATCCAAGAATTGGTGAACACTAAAAATCCTAACACTAAAAAATATCAAGAAGAATATAAAACCACTTTAAATGAGTTAACTCAGGATTTCGGGCTTTCGGCAGATAAGGTCAACCTAACGCTTACAAGTTTAAGAGATTATATAAATATGTATGATTCTACAAGCGATTTAAGTTTTAATTATGAACCAAAATCGAAACTACAATCGCGTTTAGGTGTTTTTGGAGGTCTTACCAATCAGCCGTTTATAAATAATCCAGAAAATGTAACTGTACCATTTTTTGGAGCAGAATTTGAAGTTTATAGCAACACACGTTTGGAACGTCATTCTGGATATTTTAATCTAAGAACAGCTTTAGAGGCAGACGATTTTAAATATTCATCCACGCAATTAGGACTGGGTTATAGATATCGTTTTATTAATAAAAATAATTTCAGCATTTATGGAAATATAACATTTGTTACCTACACCTTTTACTATGAAACTGTAAGTTATGATGACCCTTTAAATCCAGGCAACAATATCACTGAAAAGCAATCTGGTTCAGATCTGGATGTGCCTTTTATATTTGGTTTAGGAAGTGATATTAAAGTAACGAATAATGGCTATATCACACTTGCTTATGACAATCTATTTGCCATATTTACCGAAAATCAAGGAAATTTTCCAATAGATTTTGCTGTTGGATTTAAATTTAACTTGTAATTCATGCGTTTAGACAAAACTTCCAATCCTGCATTTAACGATTATTTCTGGGAGAAAGACAAAAGTTCTTCTGAAAAAATGAGTGTTCGTGGCATCATCTTAAAATCTCTTTTTTTCATATTAATAATTGCTGGCATAGCTTTATATGTTTGGAATTTATACGTTTCTGGAACAGATATTAAATGGTTTGTTACAGGTGGTATGATTGCTGCCATTGCCATTAGTATTGTAATATCCGTAAGAAGTCAATGGGCAAAATTTTTAGTACCACTTTACGCTATTGCAAAAGGTTTTTTTCTTGGAGGTATCAGCAGTTATGCACATGCAAAGTTTCCCAATATGCCTTTTCAAGCTATTGGCGTTACTATTGTGACTTTCTTTGTGATGCTTGTACTCTACCAAACTAGAATAATTGTAGTAACAAAAAAACTGAGAAGTGTTATTATTACTGCTTGTGCCAGTATTTTTGTGATTTACATGGTCTCCTGGATTCTAAGCTTCTTCGGAATTAAATCTTTTTTATGGGGAACGTCTTGGCTTGCCATAATTTTTAATGTATTAGCTGCTATTTTTGCCTCTTTAGCTTTGCTTTTAGATTTCGACTATATTGAAAGACATAAAAACAAAGCTCCTAAAGACAAAGAATGGCTAGCTACTTGGGGACTTTTAGTAACCCTTGTTTGGCTATATGTTGAAATTTTAAGGTTGATGAAGAAAATGGCTATCCGATTTTAGTACGTCGATTAACTCAGTGTGACTGTTCTAATTCGAATAATAATGTAGGCTTCATAAAACTTGACAGTTTTAATTCACCTGAATAATAACAGGCAAAGTAAACGCTGTTTTTACCTGCTGTCCGCGCTTGATAGCTGGATAAATTTCAGGTAAAGAATCTAGGCTATTTCTTAGAAGTTCATCAATATTTGGAATTTCATGCCTTGTTACAGAATCCACTCTGGCTTCTAAGAAGGATAAAACTCCTTTTTCTGAGATTTGGAATTTTATATAAATGGTATCATCAATGTTCTGAGTAACTACAATAGTGTCTCTCTGAATCCTATTGGTAATAATGGCTGTTAAGGTATTTTGAAAACAGCGTTGCTTTTCCACTTTAGAAACATCATCGCTACAAGATGCAAAAGATGGATATTCATCCACATCGCTCCAATTAAACGTTTTTAATTCTTCATTTAAAATAGCGTCGGATGTTGTTTTCTTGACATCAAAATTATTGCAAGAAACAAGCAATAAAAAACCAAATAAAAGGTACAAATGTTTCATACACAGATTTGAACCCGAAAAGTACAATATTTTTAATTATTCTGCATAAATGCAACTATTTAAACATAAAAAAACCGAAGACAAAGCTTCGGTTTTTATTTAAAATTTATAATTACTCTTTTATTTTAAACTTTATAGGCAAATAATAAGGTACGTTTACAGCCTTCCCTTCGTGCATTCCAGGCATCATTTTTGGCAACATATTCACTACACGAAGTGCTTCATCTGCTAATTCTTGATGTGGCGCTCTGGCTTTGGCATCAGTAATATTTCCTTGTTTGTCTATTTTAAAGTAAACAGCAATTGTTACCACACCTGTTAAGTTTAAGGTATTTCCCAAATCTGTATTAAAGTTTTCGGCAACAAGATTATTAATTTGTTTACTCATGCATTGTTTCTTTTCTTCATTAGAACTTCCACTTTCACAACCTGGAAACACAGGAACTTGATCTATGACAGAAAATGGTACATCTTCTTTACCATCATAATCTGAAGTGTCAATCTCTTCAGGACTTTGCTCACCGATATTTCCAAAGACTACGGTTCTTTTCACTCCTTCTTTTGATTCAACTTCATTGGACTTATAACCTTCTGGCAGTTTCTCGCTTTTTGGGTGTATGGAAAACTTCATAAATACGGGATCCTTAGAAAAGTCCATTTCTATCCATTGACTATATTCTATATTATTATCTATGAATTCCGTCTGAGTGGCCATTTTTTCTTTCACTTCTTTAGGATCATCTACTCCTACTGTTGAAGTAAATGTATATTTACTCAAATCCAAACCACCTTGTTGTTCAATATTCGCATTATTTTCATCAGAGCAAGATGAATAAATTAACATCCCAAATACCATTGGAATTAATAGTGCATACCTAACTAATTGAATTTGTTTTGATTTTGATTTTTGTAACATAACGATTCGTTTTTTGATTAATGATTCTTTAAAAAATGGATTGATGAATGATACCTGCTTGGCATGAAATACTTGCGATAACAGGTTTTGATAATATTGTGTTTTATTGTACTTAACAGCTTCGGCATCTGCACTAAATTCATGCACAACCGAAATTCTATTTTGATACATATAAATAAGCGGATTAAACCAAAATAGAACACGAAGGATTTCAAAAAACAACATATCAAAGCTGTGTTTTTGTTTTACGTGAACCAGTTCGTGCTTAAATATGGTTTCTCGTTCTTCATTTTCTAATTGTTTTCCAATAAAAATATAATTGAAAAATGAAAAGGCATCCCGACTGTTTTCTAAATTCACAATTTGTAAATTAGATTCTTGATGTTTTTGATTGTTTTTAATTAATTGGCCTATTTTAATAATTTTGAAGGCAAAAATCATTAACGCAAAAGCAGAGCCCATAAAGAAAAGATATATCCAAGACCACGAAAAACTTGACATTTGATTGGCGCCTTCAATTAAAACTTCATCTAAAACAACTGGATTTTGTTTTCCTATAACAACTTCTGGAAGCGTGATAATATATTGCTGTGGTACAATATTTTTAAACATCTCAATTTTTATGATTGGCAGAATAAAAGATAAAGCTGCTGTAATTAAAAGATAGGCTCTATTCCAATTAAAAAACGTTTGTTTTTTTAAGAAAACATCATAAACTATTAAAAAGAATAGTTGACATGCGATTGTTTGAATGATATAATGTGCCATAATTAGTCTTTTTTGTTCATGTCTTTTAAAACCGATTCTAACTCTTGTAAACTAATATCGTTTTTCTTAACGAAAAAAGACACCATACTTTTAAAAGACCCTTGAAAATAGTTGTCTACTAAAGTGTTTAAACTTTGATTGCTATAATCTTGTTTTTTAATCAACGGATAATAAATATGTCCTTTTCCTTGTTTTTCGTAATCCACAAAACCTTTAGTCTCTAATATTCTAACTATAGTAGATACGGTGTTATAAGCTGGTTTAGGTTCTGGTAAAACATCTATTATTTGTTTAACATTGGCTTTTTCAAGCTGCCATAACACCTGCATAATTTCTTCTTCGGCTTTGGTGAGTTGTTTGGTATGCTGCATAATAATCAAGAATTATTTAAAAACTAAAAACTTAGTTGAATACAAATATAACTAAATATTTAGTTTGAACTAATTTTTTAGTTAATATTTTTGTAACAATCTTTTAATATCTTCGTCTGATAAAGAAAAATATATGGATATTGTATTATTCCTTTTTGGTTTTATGTTTATGCTATTTGGTATTTTGGGGAGTTTTCTACCTGTTCTTCCTGGACCTCCTTTAAGTTGGATTGGCTTATTACTACTGTATTTAACTCAAGCTGTACCAACTAACTGGATGTTTTTAGGTATTACATTAACCATTGCGCTTATAGTTTTTGCATTAGATTATATTATTCCTGCTCTTGGGACTAAAAAATTTGGAGGTAGTAAATATGGCATGGTTGGTACCACCCTTGGTTTGCTTGTATCTATTATTTTTCCTGTTCTAGGCGTGTTTGGTATTATTATCTGGCCCTTTGTTGGCGCTTTTATTGGTGAGCTTTTAAACAGAACTGATTCTAAAACAGCTGCAAAAGCAGCTTTTGGTTCTTTCTTAGGTTTTTTAACAGGGACTTTTATAAAGTTTATTGTTTCTATTATCTACTTTGGATTTTTTATTATAAAAGCTTGGGAGTACAAAAGCAGCATCTTTAGTTTTTAAAAAGAAGAAACCTCATGACTCATATAAATATATATAAAGTCATGAGGTTAGTGTAAATGCTATTATCAACTATTAATACTTTTGAGGGATTAATTAATATGTTGTTGATGAATCAAATATAAGATGAACATTTAAAAAACAGTTACGGAAAAACCACAATATAATTACGGAAAAACCGTAATTATCAATAATAGCAAGGACTTTGAAAGGTTTTCTATTAACTTGAATTTAAAACTTTAACAGTTTTGGATTATAATACTTATACAAAACCCTTTTTTCTGGCTTCTTCCAACAAGGTCTCATCACTACCATCTGTAATTATAAACAATTCTTTTAAGTATTTTTTTCGTTTTTCAATGGCACTCATGGACAAACTTATATGGTCTGTTAAACTTTTTGTTTTAATGCCTTGAGATAATAAATAAAGTATTTTCCTATTTATTTCATCTACAACAATATCATTAGAAATAGATTTTCTAATGATGCTGTTAACCGTTCCACTATAAAATGGTGGATTACTAATAACTGCTTGAAAAGCGCTTGCCAACTCTCTCGAAGTTAAGTCACTTTTAATTAGAAATCCTTCCGGGTCTATTGTTTTTACAATATTATGAACCCTGTAAGCTTCATTAAACATGGTTAGGATAACTATTTTTGCCTTAGGCATAATACTTCTAGCATATTTAGCTAAATCTTCTCCAGACGTATATTTACCATCGCTTGAAGGAGGCAAACTAATATCCATAAATAAAATATCGTAAGGATTTCCTAAAGCTAAGGCTTGGTTCATGAACCTTATGGACTCGTCGCAACTATTAGCTATATCAATTTTTAAATCTTGAGTCTCTTTTTTTGTAGCTAGCAATGTATTCTGATATCCTTCAATAATCATAGGATGATCGTCTGTCATTAATATGCGAATGGTTTCTTGCATGAGGTTCTTTAGGTTTTAGATTGGGGCTTTTATTATAAGTTCTGTTCCAGAATCGTGGGTTGATTTTATGTCTAATTCACCATTAATTTCTTTTACTCTAGAGTAAATATTTTTTAAACCAATACCTTTTCTGGCTTTATGTACATCGAATCCTGTTCCATTGTCTGAAATCGATAAGCAAATTACATTTTTTTTCTGGTTAAAGCTAATCTGAACTTCAGCTGCATGGGCATGCTTATATATATTTTGAAGGGATTCTTGAATAATTCTATAATAGTGGATTTTTGTTTTGTTTGAAATGTCATCCCAATCAATATTATCGTCGTTTTTTAAATCGTATTTAAGCTTGTATGCTTTTGTTTGTTTTTCTACAAGAGCTTTAATAATACTTATATAATTTGAACCAGACACAAAATCTGTGTTCAGTTCATGAGACACTTTTCGTATATCTTCTTCAATTTCTTTTAAGTCGTTTAAGTACTTTTCTCGAGTTTCTATAGCTTCTGGTTTTGAGCTCATGTTTAAGCTATCTAAACTTAATCTTATACCAAAAAGTCGTCCTAAAATACCATCGTGCATTTCTTGAGAAATCCGCTTCTTTTCAGCCACTCTAGCTTCATCAATTTTGTCTTGTTGAGATAACATTAAATTATATATCTCTTCGTTGGTTTCTTGTTGTTGTTGATTAAATTTCAACTCCTTATTTTTTGTTCTTTGATTAACAATAATATAAAGTAATAATAAAGTAAAAATTAAACCGATAGATAAAATTAACAACCAAAGCCTTTCTTTTGCTATTTGTTTACTTCGTTCTACTATTTGATCTGTTTCAAACTCTATTCTAGCAAATTTATTTCTAATAGCTCGCTCCTTATTTTGAAGGCTATCACTTAAATTTACATATTCTGTTAAGTAAGTTTTAGCATTTGCTGCGTCTTCAATGTTCGATTTTAACATGAGCGATTGCAAAATAACATCGTTTGTATTAGTTTCTTTGGAGAGGTTATAAGCTCTATTCGCATAAAAAAGTGCAGAATCTTTTTTTTCCAAGTCTTTATAAAATCTGGAAGCATTTAAACTCACAGACATAATACTATATGGATCATTAATACTATCACTTATTCTATAGGCTTCAGCAAACATTTTTGCAATCTCATCTTTTTTGTAGTGTTTAGATACATGTTTTATAAAAGCATAATCCCCTAAAATGAGCGAATAATTCTTTGGCTCTTCAAGTAAAATCTCTGAATTTTTAAATAAGTGTTTATAAATATCCAAAGCTTTATCATATTGCTTTAACTCTTTGTAAATTAAGGCAATATTACTATTTGAATATAAAGTATATATAAAATTATCTTTTATTTGATCGCTATAAGTAAGTGCAGTATAGTGGTATTCAATGGCTTTATCATATAATCCTAATTCATCTGAAGCAATCCCAATTAAATTATATAATGCCCATAAATAATCTAAAGTTCTTTCTGTTTTTGGTAGGTTTTGATATAATTTAATAGATGCTATGGCATTTTCTTCACACCCAATATAATCTCTTTGATTAAACTGAATATTAGCCATACTATACAATGATTCTGCCTCTCTTTCTTCTTCATTTAGTGCTTTAAATACTTTATAAGACGAATAATAATAGTAATAGGAACTATCTACTTGCAACTTTTCCTCATGATACCATCCTAAAACATTAGAAATTTTACCAATAGCAAGAGAGTCTTTTAACTTCTTTGCAAGCTTTAAATTTTCATGATTTATCTGAAATGTAGAACTAAAATCTCTTTCTCTTATATAAAGTGTAGCAAGGAGCCTTTTACTTTTTAAAATGGTGGTATCTTGTTGGGTAGCCTCAGATAGTTCTATGGCGTATTTGGCAAAATGAATTCTCTCACCTGCTTCCAATGCTTTTTTAGCTAAATCTCGATAATAGTATATACTGTCTAATTGCCTATTAAAAGCCTCATTTTGTGCATTTAATGGTAGATATAGAAATAATAAAACTATGAAGCTTATTTTTTGATACAATACAAGTTGATTTCAAAGTCTTTCAAATTTATACTTTTTTATGACATGAAAGTAATGTATTGCAGATATTGACGAAATAATTGTCAATATTAAAAATAAGAATACACACCTCTTAGGGCTAAAAGGTGTATATTCTTATGCTTTGTAGGATATTTTATCCTTGAGTAGGAACTACTTTTCCTTTTCTAACGTGTCTATTAACTTCAAAATTGTATTCAAAGTTATCACTACTTGAAATAGTTTTTTCTTTAGTTGTTTTAGTTATTGCTGTATCTTTAAGGTTAACTCCAGATACTGTTACACAAAATAATGCTACTAATAATGTGATAATTAGGGATTTCATAAATTCTCAATTTTAAGTTAAAAAAATAATTAAATGTTTAACAAGCCTTGTTCTTTACAAAACTTTAATTGAGGGAATAAATGGATAATTAATTTTTTTTTAAAACATGTATATAAACATATTTTAAAAACATGAGGGAGTCAGACAAAAACTTGTCTTAAATGGAATAATTAACCTTTTTAAGTTGAATAAATCGATTTAGGGACTTAAGAAGGGCTTCAAATATACTCTAAGATACTAAAAAACAACCATAAACACGATAAAGTGTTAGTTTTTATCGATCAAAAGGCTTATTTGAAGTATTATCTTACAAAATAAATTAACATTTTTAATTTTACAGAAAAACAATGCTTGATAAAAAAAACATAAAAGTGTTGAAATCAGATGGTTTAAAAATCAAAAATTGTTGGTAACTTGTAAATTCAATTCTCTTTATGATATCGGTTTACAATAAATTTATAAGCTTTATAAATACCATTCAAGGAAAAATAGCCTTTTATCCAACTCTTTTTAGTATTACAGGGTTTAGTTTTGCTTTGCTCATGCTTTATCTTGAAAAAGAAGGCATTTCTGCCTTTGTTTTAGAGCATATTCCACAACTAGTTATAAATAATGCTGATACAGCAAAAACACTTTTGAGTTTTCTAACTGGTGGTATTATATCCATTATGGTATTTAGTTTTTCAATGGTGATGGTGTTATTAAATCAGGCTTCCAGCAATTTTTCTCCACGGGTTTTACCTGGTTTAATTTCCAATAGAAATCACCAATATATCTTAGGTGTTTATTTAGCGACCATTTTATATAATATTTTTACCCTTGTAGGAATAAATCCGCAAGAAAACGATAAATACCAATTACCAGGTTTTTCGGTGCTTATTGGTATTGTTTTTACAGTTATTTGTTTGGGTGCTTTTCTATATTTTATCCATTCTATTTCCCAAGCCATACAAGTAAACAATATTTTAGATCATATTTATAAAAAAGCAAAAAACCGTTTGGAGTCATTATTAGAGCACGAAACTGAAAAAGATCCTTGTTTCCCAGACACATCTAGCTGGAAAACGTATTACAGTTCAAAAACAGGATATTTTCAAAATATTGCTATTAATAATCTAAAGACTATATGTACAGAACATGATATTCAATTAAAAATACTTCCTTTCCAAGGGATGTTTATTTTAAAAAACGTCCCAATTATTCAAATAAATAGAGAAGTAGAAGACGATTTAATTAAAAATATATTTTCTAATTTCAATTTTGCAAAAGGGGAATTTGTTGAAGATAATTATGTCCTTGCTTTTAAACAAATTGCTGAAATAGGAATGAAAGCTATGTCCCCAGGAATTAACGATCCTGGAACAGCTATTAGTACTATTGATTATTTAACAGAGTTATTTGCTATTAGACTTAGAAAAAGTGATAAAACCATCTTTAACTCCAAAGAAAACAACGCGCTTATTGAAATAACAACCATTAATTTTAAAGAATTACTTTACCAAGTTATGGTGTCTTACAGAACATACTGTAAACACGATTTAAGTTGTATTCAAAAATTATTTATCATGTTCAAATATTTACTCCTACAAGAAGCACTATTACCAGAATATCATGATGCTCTTTTAGCAGAAGCGAAATTACTATACTAAGACACGCTATTAACCATTAAAAATACGACTGATTTAAACCGAATTGAAAAACTATATCGATCACTACCAAAACAAAATTAAAATCTCATTTTTCTTTTAGGTACTGTATTAGTTTAAGACAGCTAATCCACGATTATAATAGACTAAACGTTCCTTCTCTGGAACCAAATCGCCACCAGTTGCCCAAACAATATGTGTCGCATTTTTCATATTTAAATTATTTCTAACAGCATAATTAGTTTCTAAAACTCTCTGAGGTCCAATAAGTCCAGCTGTTGCAGATGGTTCCAAGAATATCTGTTCGGTGTCCATTAGTTGTGACAGCATTTGAAATAGCTTCGAGTCTTCAATGGTATATAGTCCGCTAATAAGATGGGAACTCATAGAAGTAGCAAAGCTTGAAGGGCGACCAACAGCTAATCCGTCGGCTTCTGTTTTGTTATCTATTCCAATATCCTGAACACTAATACGGCTTTTCTTACCAGTAAGAAGTCCTGTTAACACAGCTGGTGAATGAGTCGGTTCAACAAAAAAGCAATGAACATGATTTCCATATATTTGTTTTAAGCCGAAAGCAACACCTCCAGGAGAACCCCCAACACCACAAGGAGAATAGACAAACAAAGGATGTTGTGCATCTACTTGAATATTTTCTAATTCTAATTGCTTTGCTAGCCGGAGAGCTCCAACAGAATAACCTAGAAAAAGCTCTTTTGAATTTTCGTCATCCACAAAATAAGCCATAGCATCTGCCTTGGTTTGTTTTCTTCCAGCCAAAATGGCTTCGCTAAAATCGCCCGAAAACTCTATAACCTTTACTCCTTTTTTTCTGAGTAAATCTTTTTTCCAAGGTTTTGCATCGGCAGACATATAGACGGTTACCTGAAACCCTAAAGCAGCACTGATAATACCTATACTTAACCCTAAATTTCCAGTTGAACCTACACCTATTTTATAGTTGTTAAAAAACTTTTTAAACTCAGGAGAAGCAAAAGCTCGATAATCAGAATCCTTTAAAATTCCAGCTTTTAATGCTAGCTTTTCTGCATAATGTAGCACTTCATAAAATCCACCTCGAGCTTTTATAGAGCCTGCTATGGGAAGTTTATTATCGCATTTTAAAAAAAATCTTCCATCTATTTTTGAGTTATTCTCATTTAAAAGACGTTTCATGTTTGGAAGTTCCTTTAAAGGAGATTCTAGGATTCCGTCAGATTTTTGAGTTTCAGGAAAGGCTTCATAAAAAAAAGGTGCAAAACGATTCCATAAGGCTTCGGCTGCTAACATGTCTTCTTTTGTAATAGAAAAATCTAACGTCTCTAATTTGGTTTTCCTATTGGGATTAATCCAAACCACGGATTTTAAAGCTATTACATCTTGTAAAAGCGGTTCCTTATCTATAAAATCTGCTATTTCTTTTGCTGAATACATCTTTTAAAATTTTAAAAACTACGCATGCCTTAAACTTCAATATATAATAACTTTCTTAGGATTTATTTATAACACCTTCCACACGTTTGGCAGAATCTAACTTATTAAGACTTAAACGCACTGTACTTGTTTTAATGGCCGTCAAATCATGTGGCACGCCACCTTCTAACGCAATTAGGTCTCCTTTCTTTAATTGGTGAACTTTACCATTTACGCCAAAATCTATAGCACCTTCAAAAACCTCAACAACTATAGGGAAAGGCGTTTTGTGCTCTTTCATAACATGCCCTTCTTTAAAGGCAATTCTAATCTCTTTACCAGTTTCGGTTTCCATTAACACTTGAATGGTTGGTTTAGATTCATGATACTCCAAATTATTTACTAATGATGCTACTTTCATAATACATATTTCAAATTAACGAATTCTTATTTAGAATCATTCAAAATTAATGATTTTTTATGCAATATCCATGCTTATTAAAAGCTATTTTAAAGTATTTTACCATTTATTCACATTTGCGATGAAGGAGAAAAATACTAGAATTATATAATGAAAAAAAGCTCCAATTTCTTGGAGCTTTTTTTTCAAATTAATATTTTCAATAAAATTATTTAATACTTAGGTTTAAAGAAAACACTGAAATACTGTCAGTTCCAGAACTAGTTAATCTTTGTCCCCAAATTTCAATATAATCACCTGGAGCTAACTCAACAGTTCCAGAAATTGAGTTACTTGAAACATCCGAAGTATTATTGACTCTCATTAATGTATTGGTTTCTACTAAGGTTGTGTTTCCATTTTTTCGGATGAAAAATGCATAGTAAGTTCCCACTCCAGAATTCCCTCTAATAGATAAAGCGGCATTAACTTGAAACGTTCTTGTTTTTTTACCTTCATACGTAATCCGATTGTCTTGTGGAGAAGACGTTCTTAATAAATTTACAGCCGTTGTAGTATTTGAATTAGAGTTTCCAGATAAATTAAAGGCACTATTATTATTAACTGTTTGACCAAACCCTGTAGTCAAAGTTCCATCAAAATAAATATTTGCAGCAGCCACATTATCCGATTCCAATTTTATTCCAGGACAATTAACGGTCCAAGAATTATTAAATTTAAAACCTGGATAAGAACCAGTAGCATAACCTTTAACATACCCTGAAGGCGCACTGGTTGTGCCTGTAAATACGGTTGACTGTAAAACACCTGTTCCAACTGTAAGCCCTGAAGTACTAACATCTATAGCTACTGCTGAGCCACTTACAGTACTAAAACCACTAACTTTTTCTATTAATCCAAATGTACCGGTGAATGTTTCAAAAGTTCCTGAATTATTTCCAAACCAACCTTGATTGTTTAGCAATAAATTACCAATATTAGAATATGTAATCCCATTTGCATTATTTAAAAATTGAACAATATTACCAAAAAACATTCCTAAACCATCAACACTTCCAACATTTGTCATGCCATCAATAATCGTGTTTTGAACCAAAAGTGATGCAGTTGTTGCAATTCCAGGCCCTGTAATTTCAAAAGCTTTAGAACCTTTCAGGGTAAGATTTCTAATACTACCCCCTGTACTCCCCTTAAAAACAGTCCCTCCAGTATATGACAGGACATCTTCATTAGCATCTATACCTGCAATATAGGCGTTGTTTAAATCTATAGAAGCAGCCAATGTTATCGTTCCATTAATTTCATAAAAGGTATCACTTGTTAATTGGTAAGTAGAACCACCTCCTGCGACAAGTTCATCACTTAAATCTGCCACCGATTTAATTAACTTGTAATTATCTCGATTTACGGAAGCATCATTGGCCAGTTTTACCCAAGAAGTAGTAGCTGTATTATAGAAATGAAAGGCTTTTTCGTCTGTGTCAAACACCAACAAGCTATTAGCCGGTGTTACAATTGCGTTGCGCTCTAAAGTTGTCATGCGTGGCGCCAATAGCCCTTTAGAAGTAGATTGAACATCCAACATAGCAGTAGAATCTGGCTCTAAAGTTCCTATTCCTACTTGAGCATTAACTGTCATGCTTAATAAGCAAAGTGCTAGCGTTCCACACGCATTTAAAAGTATTTTTTTAGTTTTCATAATTAGTATTTTAAGATTTTAGTAGATTTTTTTGAGGTATTTGTATTTAAAACAACCAGATAGACACCATTGCTCTCTGTAAATGGAATTTTAATTTTATTCTGGTTTTTAAGATTTTCTGTTACGGATATAATATGTTGTCCTAGAATATTATAGACATCTATGCTATTAATTTCTAGATTGGTAATATTTGCAACTACAATATTATTTTGACCATTGTAAAATACAGTTGCACGATCTAGAGGCGAGGTTTCAACGTTTAAAGTTTCAGCTGGCTGAAAAACAATAGAAAATCTATCTAGATACTCTCCAGAAGGTAAATTAATTTCATGCTCAGCATCGCTTAGATTGTATGTAATATTTAAAAGATTGTCTTTTAAGTAAACAGTTTCATTAAAATTCTCAACAGAATCAAGCATGATTCTATGTGTTCCCTGTTCAGTAATTAATAAACCTATTGGAAACTCCATGGCATCATAAAAGTCATTAACACCTTGAATTACATAGCGTTTATCGACATTATTTTCAATTATAAAAAAAACATCGTCTTCTCTCGAGGACATTTGCAAAGCATCATATCCTGGGTTATAACTTAAATCTGCAGGCGAATCTGGAAGAAAACCTAAAAGCATTTGTGTGTGAAACCCTTCTGGATCTTCGTATCCAATTCGCACATATTTATTAGCGTCTTCTGACGAGTATCTTGCAGATTCTGCTTTAAAAATACGTTGTGAGTTTTTAAAAATAATATTACCAGAGCCTATGGCTTCAACAAAGAACCCTTTACCAATTGGCAAATATTGCGAAGGTTCAGTCACTGATCCAGAAGTACCAATTCCTGAAATAAGCGAAGACGCTATAGACGGAGTAATTCCTCCTGTCATATTTCTAGCAGCATAACCTCCTAAATAATCAGATAAAACGTGGGATGTTGAACCTCCATCTACCCAAAAATAGAGTGTTTCTAAAATAGAACTGTTATCGGTTATAAATTCCTTTATATCTATTGCAGATGGATAAGGATTACCCAATAAAATCATTTCAGCTGTAGAAATTGGAAACTGATAATCGCCATTATTTGGCGCGCCATAAAACACATAGTTTTGATTAATTAAAGATGAGTTTGGGCCTTTCATAGTATAACCTTCTCCTGGATTTATAGCACTAGAACTATTTAAAGCGATCCATTGAGAATAAGAGCCTGAACCACGAGAATACTTATAAAGCCATCTAGTGTTTGTAGTTAATGCAGTAGTAACATTCCCTCCCCCATCTAAAACTGAAGGTAAGCCATTATACGGGGAGCCTGAATTAAATAATATTTGTGTAGGATTAAAGGGATTTAAAGAAGAATCTGTTCCATCAAATTTTCCTCCCATAAAAGAAAAAGTCCCTCCGTTATTTACAGGAGACGACCAATAATCATATTGATAAGGAGAAATCGTCCCTTGTTGGTCTATAATAAGTTTTCCAGAAACAATGGTGTTATTATTTACTCCTGAATGTTCTTGAACAAGTTGCGCGTTGGCAATTAATCTTAAATCGCCACTTTTAAAGTTTAGTGCGTTTGCTACTTGTAATGAAAAATTATTCACAACTGAAACACCTTTCTTATCGATAGCTGTTACGTCTATTTCTAGATTATAAAAATTGGCGTTTTCACTGTCTCCAGATAAGGTTAACAAATTATTAGTAGCACTTTTAAAGTAAGTAGTACCTTCACTTGCGCTTGTTATACCATGATTTATAAAATTATTATTTAGGTAAAATTCTCCATCACTTACATGGTTTCCTGTGGAGGCATTTGTGTATTCATCTTGAAAAGAAACGTTCGTGCTGGACGCAATTTTAAGCACACCGTTATTTATTATTTGTGCCTTTGCAATAAAGCAAGCACTCAAGATAAAAAACAATAGAATTGTAGTTTTTAAATTCATTTTTTAAAGATTTGGTTCATAATAGGTTTGGGGGTGTTAAATTATTTTTCTGAATTGTTGGTTTTCTTTCATACCTTCACGTTTTAATAAGTTTTTAATTTTTTCAACTGTTAGCGGTTTTGTAATATATCCCGAGCAAAAGGTTTCTTCTTTGGCTTTCTGAATATCTTTTGGACATATAGACGAGGATAACATATAGATATCTATGCTACCCTTATTAGGTATATTTAAGAATCTATATTCTTCAAAAAAATTAAAACCATTCATTTCTGGCATATTGACATCTAAAAAAACCACTTCAGGTAGTACTAAAGACTTAATACTAACATTTAGTTCTAAGAGTTTAAAAAAACTAATAGCCGACATGCCATTGTTAAAAGTTCTTATATTTACTTCAGGATTATATATTTCTATTATTCTTTGGTTAACAAATAGATCTATTTTATTATCATCAATCAACATTACATTTTTAATCATTTCTTCTATTTCCTTCTATTAAATTTGGTAAAATCACTTCAAATGAAGTGCCTTTGTTAATTTCACTTGTTACATTTATTTCGCCGTTAAAATCGTCGATAATTCGTTTTACTATATAAAGCCCAAGGCCAGTACCCTGAGACACTTCACTATTTCCTTTAAAATAGAGGTTATAAACTTTATCCAAATGGTTTTTATTAATACCTAGACCATTATCAGCTACCGTTAAATGAGCACCTTGTTTTGTAACCTGAATATGTATTCTAATAGTTGGTATGTGGGTTTCTGTTTTAGGTTTTACAAAACATATGGCATTGTGTATTAGGTTTTGTAAAATAGAATCTATAAGCTCTCTATTGAAATAGAAATCGTTTTCTTGCTCAATGGCAATATGAAATGCCACAGACTGATAGTTATTAATACCCTTTAGAGCAATCATGATGCTGCCTAATATTTTCTGAAAATCAACAACTGTAATAGCGCGTCTCTTTTCTGAAATAATAGATGCAAACGCTAAATTATCTAACAAAAGACGCCCTTTTTCTAAAGTTTCATCTAACATAGTAACCAAGAATGACCCTCTTTTGTCTAGCTTTTCCTCTTTTAATAGATTCAATAAACCTTCTGCAGAGGTTAAAGGCGCTTTTAAGTCATGAGCCGAACGGTATAAAAACAACTCTAAATCCTTGGTTGTTTTCTTTAATTTTTCTTCTAATTTTTTGCGATTAGAAATATCAAGCATAAAGGCACAATAGAATTTTTCTTCCCCACTTTGCCAATTACTCATGGAGAATTCTACAGGAAATTCTTCACCATTTTTTCGTAAGCCAAGTAGTTCAATATTATCTCCATAAGTATCGTTATCAAGTTTATCCTTTACTTTTAAAATTTCCTTTACACCTTTATCGACTTGTTTTTTAGAGATTAAAACCGTTAAGGGTTCATCTATTATTTCGGAGCTGGAATAGCCAAATGCCAACTCGGCTCCTTTATTCCATTCGATAATGTTTCCTTTGCTATTAGCTACAACTATAATCCCAACATTTATTGACTGAAATATTTTACTGTATTTTGTTTCAATAGCTTTAAGCTCGCTATTAACCTTAATATTTCTTTTATGCGTTTTATCGCAATAATGATTGGAGATGTCTCTACTTACAATTAAGTACTTAATTACATTTCCATATTCATCTTTTAAGGGTGTTATAGTAGTTTCTAACCAAAAAGATGTATTGTTTTGAGATTCATAAAATAAGACTCCATTCCATTTTTGGCCAGTGGTAAGCGTTTTCCTAATTTCCCAATAAATGGCTTTAGAGGTTGCTAAACACTTTAGCAGTTGGTTTGCTTGACCATGAACTTCTTTTAAAGTAGCTCCTAAAACTTTTGAAAAATTGTCGTTAAAATAAATGATACATCCACTAATATCTGAAATAGATATTATAAGATGGTCGTTTAAAGAAACCAACAACTCCTTTTCATTTATACTTAAAGTATCTGTTCTAGTTATTGTTTGCATAAAATTTATTTTTAGATTCTATGCAATATGCAAAAGCTGTTTCTATGTTTTCAAAAACCTGAATAGGTGTTTCCTGTCCATAAATTCGTTTGAAAGCGTTTATAAGAAGCTTTCCATTTAATGTATCTACAACAAAAACTTGATTAATTAAAATTCTTTTTAGAACGGGACTATTAGCAAAAATTTTTGCTGCAGAAGGTGAAAAATTACCAACAAATTTACGAACATCTATAAGAAAAGGCATGGGTTTACCTTCTGTAAGTTCTTCAACTTTACGAATACAAGCAAAAGCATTGTCATCATTAAAAAAATAATCATCCTGAATTAATTCGCTGAACAGTATGCCATTCTCAATCCGAATATGGAAAAATTGATCTATAAGTAGGTTATTCATTTTTTAGCATTATTTGGGGATTCATGCTAAACTCTATTGCCAACATGTATGCCAAACAAAGAAAATCTTATTTAAATTTACGTATACAACTGATTAACAGCAAATAAACAAAGTAATGGATTAAAACGAAAAATCTATGCGCCACGGAATACCACGGAAAAAATTCGACAAAAGGAAAAGTCACGGAATACCGTTTATTTTTAGGATTTATATATCCCTAATTTTTTCATCCTATCTCTTAATGTACTAGGCTTAATCTGAAGTTGTTCAGCAGCTCCTTCCGGTCCTTCGATAACCCAATTACAAGATTTAAGAACTTTCTTTATATGAATTCGCTGTACGTCATCAAGAGATAAAACGGTTGAAGATATTAAGGACTCTGAAGAAGAGGTTTTAAAATTTGGGATAATTAGTTTTTCATTGTTTGATAAAATAACCGACCTCTCGATGAGATTTTCTAGCTCTCTAATATTACCAGGCCAAGAATAAGATTGAAGATCTCTCTTAGTTTCTTCAGATGTATATTTAATATTTTTATTATATAGTTTGCTATACTTATCTACAAAATGCTCAATTAATATAGGAATATCTTCAACACGTTCCCTTAAAGGCGGAATAGTAATAGGAAATACATTAATTCTAAAATAAAGATCTTCTCGAAAGTTTTTTTCCTTAACTTCTTTTTCAAGATCTCTATTTGTAGCTGTAATTATCCTTATATCTACCTTTTGGGTTTTAGTTCCTCCTACTTGTTCTATTTCAGATTCTTGAATAGCCCTTAGTAACTTTGGTTGCATTTCTATAGGCAACTCTCCTATTTCGTCTAAAAACAAGGTACCTCCATCAGCCAATTGAAACTTACCTAACTTATCAGCTGCAGCACCTGTAAAAGAGCCTTTTTTATGCCCAAACAATTCACTTTCAATTAGCTCTCTTGGAATAGCAGCGCAATTAACTTTAATTAATGGCTTATTTCTTCTGTCGCTAATATTGTGTATGGCTCTTGCCAACAATTCCTTTCCAGTTCCAGATTCTCCTAAAAGTAAAACTGTTGCATTGGTAACGGCAACACGCTCTACATCTGTAAGGACATCGCTAAATGATTTGCTGCCATAAACCATTTCTTCATAATTAAATACGAGATCTATTTCTTCACGCAAATAAATATTTTCTTGTTCGAGTTTCTTTTTAAGCTTATTCAGCTCAGAATTCAAATTTACAAGTTCTTGGTTGGTTTTTATAAGTTTTGTTTCAGCCACAATACGCTCATTACTTTCTACTGCCAAGGATATAAAATTAGAAATTGAAGAAGCAAATTCCTCCTCTTCAATTGTCCATTCTTTTGGAGGTCCCGTATGCTCAATGCAAAGCACACCATAATGCCCGCTATGTCCGGGTATTAAAACGTCTAGAGTTGAAGTAATACCCAAAGAATTAAGGTATGTTTGTAAAAAGTTTTTGGTTCTTTTATCTTTTAAAACATTGTTTACTTTAATGGTCTTGTTTTTAAAAAGGGAATTATAATAATCCGTATAATCATTTGCATTAAGTTCTATCCCTTCACTATGTTTACTATTACTTAAACTATATGCTTTTATGCATTTGAGATTTTTATATTTATCGTGAAATTTCCAAATACTAATTCTTTCTACTTGCATTGTTTTTGCTGCAGTTTTAGTAATTTCTTCAAAAATATAATCTAAATCATCTCCTATCAATCCAGCTAATCTTAGAATAGCATCTTTTTTTTGAACAGACTTTTTATAAATATATTTCAACTCCTTTAAATACTTTATCCTTTCTGTAATATCAGTGATAATTTCAAGTAGGAATGGTTCATCATGGATATAAACTTTTTCGTAGGTAAGAATGGCTCGCTTTTTTTCTTTGGAATTAAGCAAAAGAACTGCTTTATCTATTTGAAATGATGTTTGACTTGATGTTTTAATGTTAGTGAGAAAATCCAAATTCACTAAGCTATGAAACTTTAATTCTTTAGGGGTTCGTTCTAAAATAAGTTCTTTTTTATAACCTGTATATGTTTCCCATGATCTATTAACATCAACATACTGAAGCGTTTTAAGACTGATTAGGGATTTTGGAATTGGGCTTTTTTTAAATAGCCAATTATAACTTGAATCGTTTTCAATATAATCCTGAAAATCTAAAGTTGGTAGCTGAAGATTGAATTTACCCAAATAATAGGGTTGATTATTTATGGGGTCTTCTACATAGACTATATCGCAAGTTAGACTACGTTTATCACCATCTCGTTCACATAAACTAATTTGTCCTTCCCAATATTTCTGTTGCTTTAACTTCTGCCACCAAGCTTCATCTATGCTTTGTTTTTGTATAAATGGCTGAAGTAAGATAATGTTTTTAAATAATAAATCTTGCTCTTCGTAACCTAATAAGGAACATAAAGGCTCACTAATATAAGTAAACTCGCCATTCATGTTAATGAGGCACAACAACGTGTTTTTATGAAGTATTTTAGCAAATTTAACAGGATCTATACCATTAAGAATATGTTTTAAAGAAGGATTCATATTATTTGTATTTAAAGCTAGGTAGTTTGGGAGAATATTACTTATTAGAAAAATAATACCTTTAAATATACAAAAGTTTCTATACGGTTAAAAATATAATTATATAATCTTTTGAATCCTTTTCTTGAAGTAGTGAAAAAAATTAGTCACCTAATTATAGCCCTAATTGATGATATTTATAGTCTTAAAACAAAAAAGCATCCCAATTTTCTATAAAGAAAAAAGGAACCCTTATCCATTGGTTAACTACTTAACATATTAATAGACTACTACATCTATCAAAACAACAGAATTTTGCTTTTAAATATATTCTTATTGAATTATCAGTTTTTTCAAATTCAAGATAGGAGACTTTTACAATCTATTTATTGAGATTCTAATTTTGTTGATTGTTTTTTACTAAATTCCATTTGTAAAACTTTACTTTTCAGAATATTAATTTCTCTTTCTTGTCTTTCTATTTTTTCATTAAGGGCTTTAATCGCTTCAATAATTACTGGATCGTAATCTCCGTAGGCAGTTTGTAGATATCCTAAATGATCTTCTGAAACTTTCTCAGGCCAGATTTTTTGGAGATCTTGTGCAATGAAACCAATTTGTTTCCCTTCCGGTCTTTCGTAATATGTAACGTTATCATTCCATTCATATGAAACACCTTTCATTTTTATAATCTTTTCTAACATGTCTTCTTTGTCTAATGGAACAATGTTTTTTTTCAATCTTTTGTCAGAATTTGCAATCCAAGAACCAGCTACTGGCTTTGATGCCGTATTATATAAAACTCTAAAATCACCATAGGTATTAATAATATCCACATCATTAGAAGTGCCGTTAAACTCAATCCAAGCTCTGGAAATACCATTTATTGCAAATCCGTAAAAAGGACGCGAAGTTTCACTTCCATTTGTTTCAACAAACATTCCTCCGAAATCAGAACCCGCAACAGTACGTGAAATTCCAAATACTTCTTGGTTTGAAATTTGAGAAGTACGATTTACGAAAAGCCTGTTATTTAAAAAGTCTCCATAGACTAGAGGGGTGGTAGTTCCACTATTATCAATTAACAATTTATTAGAATAGTTCTGCGAATTCCCTGCAGACGAGCCAATGATTACATTTCCGCTTCCACTAGTAACCAAAGCACCAGCATTCGCCCCAATGATTACATTTTCACTTGCATTAGTCAATGCAGCTCCAGAATGAGCGCCCACTGAAACATTACTCATTCCAGTACCTACATTTGAGGATGAACCACTCTCTGTTCCTATATAGGTGTTACTGTTACCAGAGGTATTAGTTTTACCAGCATTTACACCTATAAATGTATTTTCAGTTCCTGAAGCATTTGAATTGTTAAGACCTGCATCTGTACCTAAGGCAATGGTAGTCGTGTTAGCTTTTCCATCTTTAAGATCGTTAATTGCTACACTTTTAGAGGGTACACTCAATGCATAAGGCACGGCTTTAAAAGCTATGGTTCCCATATCTATTAAACCACCACCGGTATTTATCTTTACGTTTAAATAGTGTTCGTCAATGCCCCAATCTATTGTTGTGTAAACACCACTTATTGGAGTGCCTTCTCCTATATTTACTATTATAAATCCATTACCATCTGTGGTAGGAGTATGGATTTCTGTATAGATGTTGGTTTGAACTGCACTTTGTAAAATACTAAATTGTACTACTACAAGAGTGTTGGTTACTACATTACCACTTCCGTCTTTAATAATTGCTTTGTAGTTGATGCCTTGTTGGGCATTACTTATCAATGTCATGCAAAATGTTAATAAGAATAATAGTTTTTTCATGAGTATATTTTTATTAGTTAAAGCCTATTAGTCAACAAGATACATAAAAAACAAATAAATAGTTATACACAATGTATGGTTGGAGCAAAATAGTACATAGATGGTTATAAATTATTAGAAATTAGGTATGAGGGTACATCTTTGAAAAGGTAAAAGCACACCTTATAGCCCCCCTTTTCATGTGCAAAAACTTAACAAGTTGACAGAACAGAACTTACCTAAAACAAAAAAGCATCCCAATTTTCTATAAAGAAAAAAGGAAAGCTTTCCATTGGATAAAGTTGAAAGATTCAACTCTACTACCATTGACAGACTACTACATCTGTCAAACAACACAACTAATTCTTATTGCTAAAAAAAGCTTCAATTTCTTGAAGCTTTTGCAATATTTGCGGTCTGGACGGGACTCGAACCCGCGACCTTCGCCGTGACAGGGCGACATTCTAACCAACTGAACTACCAGACCGTTGCATTATTGCTACTTTTCAAACTAATAACTTTCGTTATAGCCCTTCAAGCGGGTGCAAATATAAGCGCCTTTTTTCATTTGTCAAACATTTTTTCAAAAATTTTTATTTTTTTTATTCTAAATAAATTTTTGTCTCTCTATCATATAGGTTGTCAGGATATTATTGAATTTTTTATTAATGTCTGCTTCTACATATTTTATGCGGTATTGGCCACATTTTAGTTTTATGTTTTCAAAATAATCCCCTACAGCTTTTTTATAGCTATCCTTTATATTTTCAGCATATAAATTTATGTGCTCACCTGTTTCAACATCAATATATTGTTTTGGTGCATTATCAAAATCAAATAACATTTCTTTTTCTTTATCGAACACATGAAATAAAACCACCTCATGTTTATTGTATTTTAAATGACGAAGCGCTTCAAACAATTTATCTTCTTCGACTTTTGTTTGCAACATATCTGTAAAAAAGAAAATCAAAGAACGCCTTTTAATGTTTTCAGCTATTTGATGTAGATAAGTAAAGGTATCCGTTTGTCTATGCTTTGGTTTAGAAATTACTAGTTCGCTTAATTGATTCAACAACATGTGGTGGTGTCTTTCGCTCCCTTTCTCAGGTGTATAAAAATCGTAGGAATCACTATAAACACTTAATCCAACAGCATCTCTCTGCTTTTTTAAAATATGCATTAAAGAAGCTGATGCCAGAGCGGTAAAAGCAATCTTATTTAAGCTATCAACGGAAAACGATTTCAGTTCTGGATAATGCATGGAACTACTATTGTCAATAATTAAATGACAACGTAAATTAGTTTCTTCGTCGTATCGTTTTGTATAAAGCTTATCCGTTTTTGCATACAGTTTCCAATCTATATGCTTGGTACTTTCTCCTTGATTGTAAATTTTATGTTCGGCAAATTCTGCCGAAAATCCATGAAATGGACTTTTATGCATTCCTGCTATAAACCCTTCTACCACTTGTTTGGCAAGTAAATCTAGGTTTTTAAAACCACTTGTTTTATTGAGTTCTTGTTGTAAATCCATGAAGTCTCTAAACTAAAAAAGGTTTGCCGTTAAAGCAAACCTTTTTTCTTTTCTTTTAGAATGTATTTTATAAAAGTGAGTCGATAGCTTCTGTATAAGCACTTTTTTGTGCCACACCAACTTGTCTTCCAACTACTTCTCCATTTTGAAACACCAATACAGTTGGGATGTTACGAACACCGTATTTTGCTGCAAATTCTTGATTTGCATCTACGTCTACTTTTCCAACAACTGCTTTTCCTTCGTATTCTTTGCTAATTTCTTCAATGATTGGTCCAACCATTCTACATGGTCCACACCAAGCAGCCCAAAAGTCTACCATTACTGGTATTTTGCTATTTAATACTGTTTCTTCAAACGTTGCATCTGTTATATCTAATGCCATAATTTATAATTTAATATGTTCTACTTCTTATTACTATGCAATATTAGTCAAAAATTTTGCCAAAGCTTACAACCTGACAATTTGTTTTATTTATCATGGAATTAATTGCACTTATACTGCCAATTTTGGCTTATACCATTTCTGCAACTACTCTAAAAATTAGGCTTTTTTACGTTTAAATAACTCTTAGTATAATAACGTTAATTCAACTTATAAAAAACACCATTTTGTTCCAATTCTTCCAACAACTCTTGTGAAATTTTTATTTTTTGTTTTCTACTTGGCATGGTTAATTTAATCTGCTCTTCGGTATCATAGATTATAAAATTTAACAAATTATCTCCTTTATGCATGGTAAACAACTCTTTTAACTTAGAGATTCGATTATCTTCTAAATCGGAAATTTGCAATTGAATAGATAATTTTCTTGCATATGTATCCATAACATCATGCAATAATTGGAAACTATTAAATTGAATTCTAGGATCACTTTTACTACCAGTCTCTCTATTTATCCACCCTTCGCGAACAAACATCTTAACGTAAACAAAGGAATTCTTTAAAAGAAAGTGTCTGAATTTTAAATATTCTTCCCCAAAAATTCGGAATTCAAAACTATCCGTATAATCTTCTACAATAAAAGTAGCCCAACCTTTCCCTTGTTTACTCACTCTATGTTGCACATCACTGACAACACCTCCAAATGTAAGTTCTCTATTTACAAAGGGTTCTAGGTCTCTTAATAAAGCTAAATTAGCATTACAAAAAGTTTTCATTTCTACTTTGAAATCATCCAAAGGATGTCCAGAGATGTAAATTCCAACCACTTCTTTTTCTCTTGCTAACTTTTCCATGGTTCCCCATTCTTCACAAGGTGGCACTAAAGGCTCTTCAATTTGAACATCGCTAGCTTCACCAAATAAGCTTACTTGCGCCGAATTTTCATTGTCTTGATGTTTCGCACCGTACTTAATAGCTTTTTCAAGGAATGTTATACCGTCGCCTTCATCTTGAAAATACTGAGCTCTATGTGTGTTATTAAAACAATCAAACCCGCCTGCAAGTGCTAAATTTTCAAAAGCTTTTTTATTTGCTGCTCTTAAATCAATACGTTTAGCAAAATCGAAAATAGATTTATAATGACCATCGTCTTTTCTGTTTTCTACTATTGTTTTTACAGCACCATGACCCACTCCTTTTATGGCGCCCATTCCAAAACGAACAGCATAATCTTGGTTAACCGAAAACTTATAATAACTTTCGTTAATATCTGGACCAAGCACATTTAATTTCATACGCTTACATTCTTCCATAAAGAAAGTTACTTGCTTAATGTCGTTCATGTTATTAGAAAGCACGGCTGCCATATATTCGGCAGGATAATGCGCTTTTAAATAGGCTGTCTGATAGGCTATCCATGCGTAACAAGTAGAATGCGATTTATTAAAGGCATAACTTGCAAAGGCTTCCCAGTCTTTCCAGATTTTTTCTAATTTTTTGGCATCGTGTCCCTTTGCTTCTGCTTGAGCAATAAATTTTGGCTTCATTTTATCCAAAACGGCTATTTGCTTTTTACCCATAGCCTTTCTTAAAACATCTGCTTCACCTTTAGTAAAATCTGCTAATTTCTGAGAAAGTAACATCACCTGCTCTTGATAAACCGTAATTCCATAGGTTTCTTTAAGGTATTCTTCCATGGCTGGTAAATCGTAATCAATCTCCTCTAAACCGTGCTTACGTTTGGTAAAACTTGGAATATACTCCATAGGTCCTGGACGATACAAGGCATTCATTGCAATTAAATCTTCAAATACCGATGGTTTTAGTTCTTTAAGGTGTTTTTGCATTCCAGGAGACTCATATTGAAATACACCAACAGTTTCTCCTTTTTGGAAAAGCTCGTATGTTTTTTCATCATCTAACGGAAAACTATCTGGATCTAGATCTATATTATGCTTAGCTTTTACAATTTTTACGGTATCTTTTATTAAAGTCAGCGTTTTTAAACCCAAGAAATCCATCTTTAGAAGTCCGGCATCTTCCACCACCGAGTTGTCGAATTGGGTTACATATAAATCGGAGTCTTTAGCCGTAGAAACAGGAACGAATTTTGTTATATCGTCTGGCGTAATAATAACTCCACAGGCGTGGATTCCGGTATTTCTAACAGACCCTTCCAGCATTCTTGCTAAGTTAACTGTTTCTGCTTCCAGATCGTCTCCATCTGAAATATTTAAAAGTTGATTAACCTTTTCCAAATCTTCCGATCTGAACATGTTTTTTAACCCTTTTTCATCTGCACCAAAAATTTTACGCAACTTAGACATGGTCGGGATTAACTTTGCAATCCTATCAGCATCAAAAAGGGGTAAATCCAAAACTCTGGCCGTATCCCTAATGGAAGATTTAGCAGCCATGGTTCCATAAGTAATAATTTGGGCCACTTGATTACTTCCGTATTTTTCGATAACGTAATCCATAACACGACTTCTACCTTCATCATCAAAATCAATATCAATATCGGGCATGCTCACACGATCCGGGTTTAAAAAACGCTCAAAAAGTAAATCGTATTTAAGAGGATCAATATTGGTAATCCATAGACAATAAGCTACAACAGAACCGGCTGCCGATCCACGTCCAGGTCCAACAGACACATCCATTTTTCTAGCTTCCCGAATAAAATCTTCTACAATTAAGAAGTACCCTGGATATCCCGTATTTTCAATAACGCTTAACTCGAAATCTAAACGCTCGATAACTTCTTCTGTAAGTTCTTCTCCATAGCGTTTTTTTGCGCCTTCGTAAGTTAAATGTCGTAAAAATGCGTTTTCGCCTCGTTTACCATTATCCTCTAAATCGGCTGTATCTTTAAACTTTTCTGGAATATCAAAAGCAGGTAATAAGACATCACGTGCCAACTCATAAGACTCCACTTTATCAACCACTTCTTGAATGTTGCTTATGGCTTCCGGAATATCTTTAAAGAGTTCCTTCATTTCTTCAGAAGATTTAAAGTAATACTCCTCGTTTGGCAAACCATATCGGTATCCACGTCCACGTCCAATTGGAGTCGCTTGTTTTTCCCCATCTTTTACACAGAGTAATATATCGTGTGCATTGGCATCATCTTGTTTGGCATAATAGGTATTATTAGACGCTACTAATTTGATGTTATGCTTTTTTGAAAATGAAATTAATACAGGATTTACTCGATTTTCATCTTCCTGATTGTGACGCATTATCTCGATGTATAAATCGTCTCCAAACTCTTCTTTCCACCAAAGCAGGGCCTCTTCTGCTTGATTTTCGCCAATATTTAAAACTTTACTTGGCACTTCTCCATAAAGGTTTCCTGTTAAAACAATCAGGTCTTGTTTGTATTGTTGAATGAGTTTTTTATCAATTCTAGGAACATAATAAAATCCATCTGTAAATGCATGAGAAGATAGTTTAGCTAAATTATGATACCCTTTTTTAGTTTTAGCAAGAAGTATAATTTGGTAGCCATTGTCTTTTCTAGATTTATCTAAATGATCTTCACAAACAAAAAACTCACAACCTAGAATAGGTTTTACCTCTTTTAAAGTTGGGGATTCGCCTCTTTCAACAGCCTCCTTGTTTTTGGTTTGAACCATTTTATTATGATTACTTGCAGCTTTCACAAAATGAAAAGCTCCCATCATATTTGCGTGATCCGTTAAAGCAACTGCTGGCATATTTTGTTCTGCTGCAGCAGCTACCAAAGCAGGAACACTAATAGTAGATTGTAAAACTGAAAACTGAGAATGATTATGAAGGTGAACAAATTCAACTTCTTCTAATTCTGAAATATTTTCTTTTATTTCAGCATCTGAAAGATCAACGGACTGTTGTTCTTGTATACGTTTATTGATTTTAGCACTTTCCTGTTTTAGGTTGATATGCTTTAAACCAATGAGCTTAATTTCTTGTGGATTGGCTTCAGAGAAATTCTTGAAGTAATCAGGCTGAACATCTAATTCTTCTTTTGTATATTCTTGTCTTCGGATTAATTCTAAAAAACAACGCGTGGTTGCCTCTACATCGGCAGTTGCATTATGTGCCTCAGCAAAAGGTTGATTAAATAAATATTGATGTAACTCTGTTAAGGTTGGTAGTTTAAACTTTCCATAACGCCCACCTGGAAGCTGGCAAAGTGCGGCTGTATGTTCTGTACACGTATCTAAAACCGGTAGTTCCTGTAAAGGGTTTTCTATGTTTTCCCTAACAAACTCGGCTCCCATTATATTCAGGTCGAATTTAACATTTTGTCCAACAACAAATTTTGCTTTAGACAGAGCTTCGTTAAATTTCTCTAACATAACTACTAAAGGCACACCTTGCTCCTGGGCTAATTCTGTAGAAATACCATGAATTTTCTCGGCATCGTAAGGGATATTAAAACCTTCAGGTTGGATTAAATAATCTTGATGCTCTATACAGTTTCCCATGTCGTCATGCAACTGCCATGCAATTTGAATACATCTTGGCCAGTTATCTGTATCTGTAATTGGTGCATCCCAACGTTTTGGTAATCCTGTGGTTTCGGTATCGAAAATTAAATACATATGGTGTTTTCTTGAGAATAAATAAGAATGATAAAAATATGAAAAATTGCTCTTTAAGAATGTTAAAATCACAAACAGTTGTAAACAAAAAAACCAGAGAAGTTAGCTTCTCTGGTTTTCTGTAATTTCATTTAAATTTATTTCTAAGCACTTTAATTTAACACATAACTAGAAAGTGTATTAGCACCTTCATCTGTGATATATTCAATTAAACCTACATCTTTAGCATAATAATACTGAGTTGTAACTTCAACGCCTGCACCTGTTGTTATTAATTCAATATGAATAACATTATTATAGTTTACACCTTCAACAGTTCTTGATAAGTCACGTCCTATCATTTCAAACGCATAGACAGCATCCACAAGTGTATCTGGAATATTTGGCTGACCTGGTTCTGGAGTATAAGAAATAGTATAAGACACATTAGACTCCCATGTTTCTCCAACAATTGCATCATCTTTTATCATGTTAACAGTGTATGGTGTTGCAGAAAATTGATATCCAGGAACGGAACCCGACATTTCAGCTCTTACATAATAATTTGGACCACTTTTTCTTAACCAAGATGGCGCTCCATATAAATCATCAAAAGCATAATATTCTAAACTATCAAATATTTCAGTTCCAGTAATTGTATATGTTTGCTCACCACTAGCCATAGTATTATAAGTCCATGAATTATTAATAGCTCTTGGCCAATAGTCTGATTCTGTAGCATCGCAGTTTAAAACATCTATTATACCTTGTAAAACCCCAGAATCATCTCCACAAGCAATTTGCTGATCTATCAAAGCTGTTTTGTATGCGTTACAAGCTGTTGAATAATTAGCATCTCCAGGATTTGTAGTATTATATAATTGAGCGGCTACTGCAGTTGCAGCTACTGCCTCATCACAAGACATTAATCCAGGTCCTGAAGAAAATGGAATTGGAATATTGTAAAAAATTCCTTGACTAAAGTTAACCGTTTTAGTTCCAGAAACAGAATAAGCATTAAACCAAAATTTTCCTGAAATAGAATTATTGATTTGATTGAATTCTGTAATTTCTATAATTCCATCTGGCGGATACAACTCAATATCCTGATCAGGCAAATTATTTGTTGAATATTCTTCAAGAGTAGAACTTATTAAAACAGCTTCATTTGTATCATTTTCACCTAAAAGATAAGTTCCTACAGAAAAAGAAGACACTTGTAAGTTAATTGTTTCGTAATTATTATTTCCAGTGATTATCGATTTACCATTTTCATTAATGTATGCTCTATAAGACACTGCTTTCCATGTTGAACCGTCTTTTTTACCCTGCATTGCTGGAGAATTAAACTCAATTTCATCTCCGCAACTCACCAAAGTAAAGATGGCTAATGCAAATACAAATAACTTTTTCATATGTAATTTTAATATTTATTAAGAACTCAAAAATAAGATAAAAAAAAACAACCAATTACTTTTTATATAAAAAGTTGAAATTTAAAAATTTATAGTATCTTTGCACCCTTATTAATAATCGAGGTCGCGAACCTCACTAATTAATTTATATGTCAGTTAAAATAAGATTACAAAGACACGGGAAAAAAGGGAAACCTTACTATTGGATTGTTGCAGCAGATGCTAGATCTAAAAGAGATGGTAAATACTTAGAAAAAATAGGTGCTTACAATCCAAACACAAATCCAGCAACTATTGAATTAGATGTTGATGGAGCTGTTAAGTGGTTACAGAATGGTGCACAACCAACTGATACTGCTAAAGCAATTTTATCTTACAAAGGCGCAATGCTTAAAAATCACCTTGCAGGTGGTGTAAGAAAAGGAGCTTTAACTGAAGAACAAGCTGAAGCAAAATTTACTGCTTGGTTAGATGAAAAAGCTAGTAAAGTTGGTGCAAAAACTGATGGTTTAGCAAAAGCTGAAGCTGAAGCAAAAGCAAAAGCTTTTGAAGCTGAAAAAGCAGCTAATGAAGCTCGTATTGCAGCTAATACACCTGTAGAGGAAGTTGTTGAAGAGGTAGCTGAAGATGCTCCAGCAGCAGAAGCAGACGCTTCAAACGAAGAAGAATAAAAATAATTATTTTTTTATACTTTTGAACCCAGACTTATTAGGTCTGGGTTTTTTATATCTACAAATGTTACATCGAGCGCAGTCGAGATACAATTAACCTGACATTTTAAAGTTCTAGACTGCGTTTGAACAGACAGAAACATCATGCAAAAAGAAGATTGTTTTTATTTAGGTAAAATAGTATCAAAGTATAGTTTTAAAGGCGAACTTTTGATAAAACTAGACACAGATGAACCAGATTTATACGAAAACCTAGACGCCATGTTTATCGATTTACGTAATAACTTGGTACCATTTTTTATTGAATCTTCTCAGTTGCATAAATCCGATTTATTGCGTGTCCGATTTGAAGACGTAGATACAGAAGCCGACGCAGATGCATTAATAAAGTGTGATGTTTATTTACCCTTAGAATTTTTACCAAAACTTGAAGGCGATAAGTTTTACTTTCATGAAGTTATTGGTTTTAAGGTACAAGACATCAACTATGGTGAAGTTGGGGTTATAAAGTCTATTGACGATTCTACGGCTCAAGCACTTTTTGAAATAGATAGAGATGGTATTGAAATTTTAATTCCATTGAACGATGCCTTTATCAACAAAATAGACAGAGACAATAAAACGGTTTTTGTAGAAACACCTGAAGGGCTTATAGATTTATATTTAGAAGAATAGCTGTGTCTAGAAAACCATTTCAATTCAAACAATTCTCTATAAACCAAGATCGTTGTGCTATGAAAATTGGTACTGACGCTGTATTACTTGGCGCTTGGGCTTCTTTAGAGAAACAACCATTTTCTGTTTTAGATATTGGCGCAGGTACTGGCGTCTTGGCATTAATGTTAGCGCAAAGAAGCTGTGCAGTCCCGATAGATATAGAGATTATGGATGCTATTGAAATTGATGATGATGCTTACGAACAGTGCGTAGATAATTTTGAACAATCTGATTGGGCTGACAGATTGTTTTGTTATCATGCGTCCCTGGAAGAATTTGCTGAGGAAATAGAAGACAAATACGATCTCATTATTTCTAACCCTCCTTTTTATTCAGAAGATTATAAAACTGAAAACAACCAACGTGATTTAGCTCGTTTTGCAGATGCCATGCCTTTCGAACACCTTCTTGAAGGGGTCTCAAAGTTATTATCGGAGAACGGTTTATTTTCAGTTATTATTCCTTTTAAAGAGGAAGAACAATTTATAGGATTAGCTTTAAGGGTTCAATTATTTCCTAATAGAATTTTACACATCAAAGGAACTCCAGCTTCAGAAATAAAGCGAAGTCTTATAGAGTTTTCATTCCATAAAACCAAACTAGACACAAAGGAACTTATTATAGAAACTTCAAGACATCAATATACTCTAGACTATATAAATTTGACAAAAGATTTTTATCTTAAGATGTAACAAATTGTTACATTTGCTATTCTAACATAAAGATTTAAAAATGAAGCCTGATTTATTTGAAGCTCCTGATTACTATAATCTAGACGAATTATTAACCGACGAACATAAATTAGTACGTGATGCTGCCAGAGAATGGGTAAAACGCGACGTATCTCCTATTATAGAAGAATATGCCCAAAAGGCAGAGTTTCCGAAACAAATTATTAATGGTTTAGCTGAAATAGGTGCTTTTGGCCCATATATTCCACACGAATATGGTGGCGCTGGATTGGACCAAATTTCTTATGGCTTAATCATGCAAGAAATTGAACGTGGAGACTCTGGAGTTCGTAGTACGGCATCTGTACAATCCTCTTTAGTGATGTATCCTATTTGGAAATACGGAAACGAAGCTCAACGTAATAAGTATTTACCAAAATTAGCATCTGGAGAATGGATAGGTTCTTTTGGATTAACAGAACCAGATCATGGGTCTAATCCTGGGGGAATGACTACAAATTTCAAAGATATGGGTGACCATTATCTTTTAAATGGGGCTAAAATGTGGATTTCTAACGCGCCATTTTGTCAAATAGCAGTGGTTTGGGCTAAAAATGAAGAAGGCCGAATTCACGGTTTAATTGTGGAACGTGGTATGGAAGGGTTTTCAACCCCAGAAACACATAATAAATGGTCGCTACGTGCATCTGCCACCGGCGAACTTATTTTTGATAACGTAAAAATCCCTAAAGAAAACTTATTACCAAACAAATCTGGATTAGGTGCACCACTTGGTTGTTTAGATTCGGCTCGTTTCGGAATTGCTTGGGGAGCCATTGGTGCCGCTATGGATTGTTACGATACGGCTCTACGCTACAGTAAAGAACGTTTGCAATTTGGAAAACCAATTGGTCAGTTTCAATTGCAACAAAAGAAATTAGCTGAAATGATTACAGAAATCACAAAAGCTCAATTATTAGCCTGGAGACTTGGTGTGATGCGTGAAAACGGCACAGCAACCTCGGCACAAATATCTATGGCAAAACGTAACAATGTGGATATGGCTATCAACATTGCTCGAGAAGCTAGACAAATGCTAGGTGGAATGGGAATTACTGGAGAATACTCTATTATGCGTCATTCAATGAACTTAGAGAGTGTTATTACTTACGAAGGAACTCACGATATCCACTTACTTATTACAGGTTTGGATGTGACTGGTTTAAACGCTTTCAAATAGAACCTAAAACACATTTAATTATCTCACTCGGGTAACATCTGACTGAAATAATTTTAAAAAACTGAAAAATTACAAGAATGCTTCTCTTTTTGGGAAGCATTTTTTTATACTTTTTTGTTTACATTTACTTTATGCTTTCAAGTAAAAAACGATTAGATAGAGCTTTCAAAAATGCTAAGATTATCAACTTTGATGATTCTAGCAAGTTTATCTTATTTAGCGATTGCCATCGGGGAGATAATAGTTTTGCAGACGATTTTGCTAACAACAGAAACATTTATTTCCATGCTCTAAAACATTATTATTCTGAAGGATTTCAGTATTGTGAAATTGGAGATGGTGATGAACTTTGGGAAAACACATCCTTTAAGCCTATTTTTGAAGCTCATAAGAATGTTTATTTACTCATGAAACTGTTTCATGAGCAAGAAAGACTTCATTTAATCTGGGGAAATCATGATATGGTTTACCAAAATCCTGACTATGTGGAAAAAAACCTATCCACTTATTTCGAACCAAAACTAGGAGAAGATGTCGAATTGTTTTGTAATGCAAAATATCATGAAGGCATTATCTTAAAGCACAAAGAAAGTCAGCAAGAAGTGTTTTTAACCCACGGACATCAAGCAGATTGGTGGAATTATACGTTTTGGAAATTTAGCCGTTTTATGGTTCGAGTGTTATGGAAACCCTTAAATGTGATGGGAATTGCAGATCCAACAAGTCCTGCTAAAAACTACAAAGAACTGATTAAAGTTGAACGCCGAACAAAAAAATGGATTATAGATAATAATAATTTACTAACTATTACCGGCCATACCCATAGACCTCGTTTTCCAAATCCTGGAGAGATTGCCTATTTTAACGATGGTAGCTGCGTACATCCAAGAAGCATTACTGGAATAGAAATAGAAAATGGCGAAATTTCTTTAATCAAATGGTATATAGATACGACTGAAACTGGCACGCTTCAAATTGTAAGAGTTTTATTGGAAGGACCTAGAAAATTGATGGATTATAAAACGGTATAACTAAAAAAACCTTTTCTAATCGAACATGAAATTACTGCCTTCGTAGGAATTTAATTAACTTTCTGGAGCCAATTCCACTTCTAAACCTTCCATTTCTGGGGTAATTTGAATTTGACAACCTAATCGGGAATTATCTTTAACGTAAAAAGCTTCGCTTAACATGGCTTCTTCATCGTCTTGTTTTTCTGGTAATACTGTATCACTTAATACATAGCATTGACAAGATGCACACATAGCCATTCCACCACAAATACCGATGGTTCCTTCTGGAGCTAATTCATAACTTCTTACCACTTCCATTAAATTCATTGCCATATCTGTTGGAGCTAATATTTCGTGGGCAACTCCTTCTCTATCAATAATTTTTATGTTTACATCTTGTTCCATATAAATAACTAGCTAATGATTAATTGATAGCTTTTACAACAGCTTTAGGAGCTTCTTTTCTTGACCCATCAAAACCATCTATACCACTTACTGTTGTATATTTTAAAACATACTTTTTACCAGGGTTTAATATTTGATAAGCAGCTTGACACATTAATGTAGCTTCATGGAAACCACATAAAATCAACTTTAATTTTCCAGGATAGGTATTAACATCTCCAATGGCAAAAATCCCTGGGATATTAGTTTGATAGTCTAACGCATTATTTACTTTAATTGCATTTTTCTCTATCTCTAACCCCCAATTTGCTATTGGACCTAATTTTGGAGACAATCCGAATAAAGGAATAAAATAATCGCATTCTATTTCAAATTCTTTTTCGATATGCTCAGCCTGACTTACAACAACCGCCTTAACATGATGATCTCCAACAATACCAGTCACCTCGGCTGGAGTAATTAAATTTATTTTTCCTAAATTTTTTAATTCTTGTACTTTTTCAACAGAATCTAAGGCTCCTCTAAACTCATTTCTTCTATGAATTAAAGTCACTTCGGAAGCCACATTTGATAAAAAAATACTCCAATCTAATGCTGAATCTCCCCCACCTGAAATAACAACACGTTTGTTGCGAAATTTTTCTGGATCTTTTATAAAATACTCAACACCCTTGTCTTCAAAATGAGCAATGTTATGAATTAAAGGCTTACGTGGCTCAAAACTACCTAATCCACCAGCAATTGCCACAATAGGCGCATGATGTTTGGTCCCTTTATTAGTTGTTACAATAAAACTACCATCTTCTTGTTTATCAATCGTTTCAGCACGTTCACCTAATGTAAATCCAGGTTCAAACTGCTTACATTGCTCTAAAAGATTTTGAGTAAGGTCGTCTGCTAGTATTTCTGGAAATCCTGGAATATCATAAATAGGTTTTTTAGGATATATTTCTGAACATTGTCCTCCGGGTTGTGGTAAAGCGTCTATTAAGTGACATTTTAATTTTAAAAGTCCAGCTTCAAAAACGGCAAATAAGCCAGTTGGACCTGCTCCAATAATAAGAATATCTGTTTTAATCATGAATTGTTAATTTCAGAAGACAAAGTTATTAGTTACTTTCTTAAATAAATGTGACAAAAGTCACATTTAGATTTTTTAATTAAGCCTCTACATTAATAACTTGCTCAATTTGGGGTGCATATTTTTTAATAGTCATTTCTACACCGGATTTTAAGGTCATTTGATTTACACTACAACCTACACAAGCACCTTCTAACTGTACTTTTACAAGCTTACCATCTTCAATTGATAATAATGAAATATCACCTCCATCACTTTGTAAAAATGGACGAATTTCGTCTAAGGCTTTTTCAATATTAATTCTTAATTCTTCACCTGTCATATTATTATTTTTTAAATGAATTCGTAAAACTTGAACTCTCCAATAGTCTTAATCTATTTTTTAACTGCTGAACACCCAGCCATGGTTGTAATTTTTATTGCTTCAGTAGGTGGTAAATTGGTATTTCGGTTTACGACTTCTTGAACAACGTTTTGTGTTAGTTTTTCGAAAGCTGCTTCTAAAGGAGTCGCACTTTGCATAGCTGCTGGGCGACCAAGATCTCCTGCTTCACGAATACTTTGCACTAAAGGAATTCCACCTAAAAAAGGAACGTTTAAATCTTCAGATAAATGTTTTGCTCCTTCTTTACCAAAAATATAATATTTATTTTCTGGTAATTCGTCTGGTGTAAAATATGCCATATTTTCTATAATTCCTAAAACTGGTACATTAATACTTTCCTGCTGAAACATAGCCACTCCTTTTTTAGCATCTGCCAAGGCCACATTTTGTGGTGTACTTACCACAACTGCTCCTGTTAATGGTAAAGCTTGCATAATACTTAAATGAATGTCTCCTGTTCCTGGAGGTAAATCGATTAACATAAAATCTAATTCTCCCCAATGAGCATCGAAAATCATTTGATTTAATGCTTTTGAAGCCATAGGACCTCTCCACACTACAGCTTGACCCGGTTGGGTAAAGAACCCTATGGACAATATCTTAACGCCATAATTTTCTACGGGTTTCATTTTAGATTTTCCTTCAATGTTTACAGCTAAAGGTTTTTCATTTTCCACCTGAAACATGATTGGAATTGAAGGTCCATAAATATCGGCATCTAAAATCCCCACTTTAAATCCCATTTTTGCTAAAGTAACAGCTAAATTAGAGGTAACTGTAGATTTTCCTACACCACCTTTTCCAGATGCCACTGCAATAATATTTTGAATTCCAGGAATCTGCTTTCCTTTAATTTCATTTTTGGGCTGAGCAGGTGCTTCAACTTTAACATTGACAGTTACTTTAGCTTTTTCGTACACCAAATCATGAATGGTTTTCATGATTTCTACCTCAGTTTTCTTTTTGGCCTGTAAAGTAGGATTGTTTATTACTATATCTACAATTACCTCATCTGCAAAAGTCACTATGTTTTTTACGGCACCACTTTCAATCATATTTTTTCCTTCTCCAGGAGCTGAAATACGTTCTAGCGCTTTATATATGTCTTGTTTATTTAACTTCATATTGTTTAATATTTATGAAAAGAAAATAGTAAATAAAACAGATATTTTTATCCCATTTAAATTTACATATTTTTTTGATTATTAAGAATCATTCTAAAATGCAAATATACAGCGAATTGTTTAGAATTTGAAATAGATTAATTGAAATGATTTATGTGAATATTTCGTTTTATTATAGACTAACGGATTTAAATTATTTCCTAATTTTTGAAAAATTTATAATCGATTATAATTCCTTAAAAGGATCCCAAAACAATATATCAAAATTTTGAATTTGGTTGTCTACTACCTCAATTCCTTCACTTTCTAGAAGCTGTTGCATCAAATTTGTACCATCAAAATGATGTTTTCCAGTTAGCAAGCCTTTTCTATTTACCACCCGATGTGCCGGGACATCTTTGGTATGAGAACCATTCATAGCATAACCAACCATTCTAGCGCTTCTTGCTGCTCCTAGATATTTGGCTATAGCTCCATAGCTAGTAACTCGGCCATAGGGAATTAACTTGGCTACTTGATAAACTTTTTCAAAAAAATTATCTGTTTCTGGTTGCATGGCAAGACATTAATAATACTTTCTAAGAATACTAATTAAGGTGATGATAGAAATAACTCCAGTAATTATCCCTATTATATAATTCATCTTCTTTTGAGATGTTTCTTTTGTCTTTTTTATTTTATCAAAAAAGAATATGTATACATATAAATTCGCAAAAGAACCCATAGCTGCACCAGCTACATATGTTGAAATTCCTATTTTGTCGAAAGTTAACCAACCAAACGATGCAAAAGTAATAGTTATATATGCTTGAAATGGAATTGGAAACATATTAATGCTAGATAAAAATATGCCTTGAAAAAAGCGACTTCTTTTACTTTTAGTCTCTAATTCAGTATCTGGCTTGTTTTGCTTTTTGGCTATAAGCAAAAAATAAATAGTTATTAAAACAAATATAACAAAGGCTACCTGTTGTAAAACATCAATTACATCTGGGTGTTTGGTTAAATATCTCGCAAACACAGTAGCAATTAACGTTTGGAACATAAAGATTAGTGAAGCCCCAATAGAAAACATAATGCCTCTAGTATAGCCTTCTTTAATGCTGATTTTTGCTGCAGTCATATTCAACAGTCCTGGTGGAACTGCAGCTAGAAAAGCAACAAGCATGGCAATAAAAAAGATCGCTGTTAAACTCAAAATTTATTTAATTTTAAACCGAATATACGTAATTGGTTTGTTTTGTTCTAAATACTGACTTTCATAATAGGTCTGAATACTGGTTACTTCTTCCGGACTTCCTTCTTGTTTATAAACATTATGGTTTGCATAAAGCACTTCGTGCCCTGCTCCATGAAGCAAACCAAGCGTGTAACCATGCATAAATTCGCTATCGGTTTTTAAATTCATAACACCATCTGGTTTTAAAATGGTTTTGTAACGTTTTAAAAAATCTGAATTTGTCATTCTATGTTTGGTACGCTTATATTTTATTTGAGGATCTGGAAAAGTAATCCAGATTTCATCAACTTCGCCTTCTGCAAAAGCATGGTCGATTAATTCAATTTGGGTACGCAAAAAAGCGACATTGGATAAGTTTTCTTCGATAGCGGTTTTTGCCCCTCTCCAAAATCTAGCTCCTTTGATATCAATTCCTATAAAATTCTTGTTTGGATACTTTTTAGCTAATGCTACAGAGTATTCACCTTTTCCACAACCTAGTTCTAAAACCAAAGGATTGCTATTTTTAAAAAAAGTTTTATTCCAATTCCCTTTTAAACTATATTGATTATTTACTAACTCGTCTCTTGATGGTTGAAACACATTTGCAAAAGTTTCATTTTCTTTAAAACGCTTTAATTTATTTTTACTTCCCACAGAATTATTTTTACTATTAAAATATAATTTGGTAAAATTAAGGAAATATATGCAAGTGGTAATATCCTTATCTTTGTTTTTATTATAATAAGCGTGACCGATTGCTGCCATATCCTTTTTGTTTTTATAATGAAATAATTTAGCATAAAGCCTGACTTTTGTTTTCAAAAGACACGTGATAAAATATCAAATGAACAAACGAATTTTAATTACGCCTTTAAATTGGGGATTGGGTCATGCTACAAGGTGCATTCCAATTATTAATGCTTTAATTGAAAACAAATTCACTCCAGTAATTGCAAGTGATGGGATGGCTCTGGAAATATTAAAAAAAGAATTTCCCAATTTGGAACATTTTGAACTTCCTTCCTACCATATAATTTATCCAAAAAACAAACATTTATTTAAACTGAAGTTATTACAACATGCACCAAAATTATTGAAAGCCATTAAGGCAGAAAAAAAAGTTATAGCTAATCTTATAAAAACAAAACATATTCATGGAATTATATCTGATAATAGATTAGGTGCTTTTAACAAACAAATACCAAGTGTATTTATAACGCATCAGTTGCAAGTTTTAAGCGGTAATACCACTTGGTTTAGCAGTAAATTACATGAAACATATATTAGAAGGTTTGATGAATGTTGGGTTCCAGACTCTAAAACAGCTCCTAATTTAGGTGGAAAACTTAGTCATGGAGATATCAAAAATTTATTAGTAAAATATATTGGACCTTTAAGCCGATTTTCAAAAAAAGAGAAAGTGATTGAGTATGATATTATGGTATTGCTTTCTGGCCCTGAACCTCAACGCAGTTTATTTGAAAAAAAATTACTAGAAGAGTTAGAACATTATTCTGGAAAGGTATTATTTGTAAGAGGTGTTGTTGAAGCGCATCAAACAATTGAAAAAACAGGCAATCTGACTCTTTATAATTTTATGACCAGTAATACATTAGAAAATTCTTTAAACGCAAGTAAGCTGATTCTTTCTAGGTCTGGATACACCACTATTATGGATTTAGCAAAATTAGGAAAACAAGCTTTTTTTATTCCAACTCCAGGACAATTTGAACAAGAATATTTAGCTAAAAGATTGGACCGTTTACAATTAGTTCCAAGTTGCAAACAAGACGATTTTAAATTATCTAAACTCGAAAAAACATCTGAATATAAAGGATTAAGCCATTTTGAAAAACCTATCGATTATCAAAGTTTATTCAGCCTTTTCCAAACTAAATGAAAACTCACTTCCTACTCCAAGCTCGCTTTCAATATAGATTTTTTCGTCATGGGCTTCAATAATATGTTTCACTATGGATAAGCCTAAGCCGGAACCACCTTCTTTTCTGGAACCACTTTTATCTATTCTGTAAAAACGTTCAAAAACTCTAGATAAATTTCCTTCTGCAATACCTTCTCCATTGTCTGTAACTCTAACTATGACTTTGTTTTTAATCAGGTTTTCAATACTGATTTCTGTAGTTCCTTTTTCTCTACCATACTTTATTGAATTTACAACCAGGTTTGTCAAAACTTGCTGAATTCGCTCTATATCTGCATTTACTAGAATTGGTTTTGTGTAATCAACATCGAAGGTTAGGGTTATTTTTTTCTTTGCAGCTTTCATTTCAAGCAGATCAAACACATTTTTTATAACCTCTACAATATCAAATGTGGTGATGTTAAGTCTTAAATCTCCAGCTTCAAATTTGGTAATCATATCTAAATCTTTCACAATATAAATTAGCCTTTCCACTCCTTTATTTGCTCTGCCTAAATATTTTTCTCTAATATTACTATCGTTTATAGCACCATCAATAAGCGTTAATAAATAACCTTGAACTGTAAACAAAGGGGTTTTTAACTCGTGAGAGACATTGCCAATAAATTCTTTTCTGTATTCTTCTCTAATTTTTAGCGATTCAATTTCTAACTTTTTATCTCTAGCATACTTATCAATTTCTTTAGTAAGTGTTGCCATATCTGTAGTTATAGGTTTTTTAGTTATAGAGGTTGACTCCAACAAAGTAAGATCGTCGTAGATTTTTTTTACACGTCTGTAAATAAAACGTTCGGATCTATATTGAATAATAAAAAAGCAAACAATAAAACTAATTACAGCATAAAGTAAAATATAATAAGATAAATTACCACCAAAAAACAAAAAAACACTCAAAAGGAGTGTTGACAAAATGGTAATATAGAGCGCTGTTTTAATAGCGAATTTATATGTTTTTTTAATATTTTGCATTAATCTATAAACTTGTATCCAACGCCTTTAACTGTTTTAAAAGAATCGTCTCCAATCTTTTCTCTGAGTTTTCTAATGTGAACATCTATGGTTCTTCCTCCTACAACGACTTCATTTCCCCAAACTTTATCTAAAATTTCATCACGCTTAAATACTTTTCCTGGTTTAGACGTTAATAATGATAATAATTCAAATTCTTTTCTTGGCAGAACAATATCCTTGTTTTGGTAGGTTACCTTATATTCTTCTCTATTAATAATTAATGAACCAATTTTAATAATTGGTTCTCCTGAATCGTCCTCCTTTAATCGTCTCAACAAAGCTTTCACTTTACTAATTAACAACTTAGGCTTGATTGGCTTTGTTATATAATCGTCGGCTCCAGCATCGAATCCAGCAACCTGGGAATAATCTTCTCCTCTAGCAGTTAAAAACGTTATGAGAGTATTATTTAGTTCTGGATTTTTTCTAATGTTTTCGCAAGCTTCAATACCATCCATTTCTGGCATCATAACATCAAGAATAATTAATTGGGGTTTTTCTTTTTTAGCTTTTTTTATAGCTTTTATACCATTTTCAGCGGTTATGATTTGGTAGCCTTCTTTGGATAAATTATATCCAATTATTTCTAAAATATCTGGCTCATCATCAACTAAAAGAATTTTAATATCCTTTTCATTCATATAGTTCGGGTTTCCTTGATTATAATGGTAAAGATACTATTATTAACAATTACCCAAAACCTAAACAATAACAAATAACAATTAGGTAACACGAATCTTACATTCTTTTAACACGAACAACTATTTAGCATGTTTAACACTTTTTTGGTACACTTTTTGTCAATATTTAGTAACTTTATATAAATCCTGTTTTTTATGAAAAAGCAATACTTACTTATTTTAACAATGGCATTGATGCTATTTAGCTTAAACGGATTTAGCCAAACCAACGATTTGGTTATAAACGAAACTTCACAAATTGAAGATTTATCCATTTATCCAAATCCTGTTAGTCAAGGAATAGTTTATATTACTTCAAAAAACAACGATCCCAAACAAATTGAAATTTACAATGTTTTAGGAAAAACCATTCTAACGGTTACTCTATTACAAAAAGAACTTAATGTATCTAAGCTAAAAGCAGGAGTTTATATTATAAAGATAACCGAAAACAACATTTCTACAACAAGAAAGCTAGTTATTAGGTAATTAACAATTTCATGTTATATAATTGTAAAATAGCTAACTAATTGCTGTTTCTGATTTTTTTTAGTCAATAAATTCTTATATTTGCTAACCTAATTATTTTATATAAACAATCAATTATGAAAAAAATTTACTTATTATTATTTAGTTTATTAACAGTTTCTTTCTCATTTGGACAAGAATTATTAGTTAATGGAACCTTAGAGGGTTGGGACGATCCAAACACTCCAACAGGTTGGACTAAAGTGGAAATGGTAGATCAAGAATCTACTGAAGTGCATTCTGGTACTTTTTCGGCAAAACATACCGGTGGAACTAGCGATTTAGGACAGACTGTTTCAGGTATTATCCCTGGAACCTCTTACACTGTTTCTTTATGGTATAAAGTTGATGCTGCATTTGGTGACGGTACAGACGCAAGAATTTGGAGTTATTGGAAAAATGGCTCAAGTAACCTCTCTGACAATGCGGATGAGTTAAGAGGTCCTTTAAACGCATATTTTGACAACAATGGTAATGTTTGGACACAATACACTACAACAATAACAGCTCCAGCTACTGCAGATAATTTTTATTTTGAATTAAGAACTTATGGCTCTGCTGTTGTTTATTGGGACGATCTTTCTTTTTTTCAAGAAGCTACGGCAGTACCTACGTTAGGTGTTGTTTCTCCTACTAATGGTTCTAATGTTCCTGGTCCAGATGTATCAGTTGAACTTAGTGTACAAAACTTTAATGTTGGACCCACAAGTGGTGGTTTTGATGGACACATACATTATAATGTTGATGGTGGGGCTAATATTATGAAATATGATACAGACCCAATAAACTTAATTGGTTTATCAGCAGGATCACATACAATAGATTTAGAATTGGTTGACAATTCGCATAACCCCTTAACACCTCCCGTAACTGCAAATGTAACTTTTACTGTTTATGAAGTTCAAGCTTTACCTTTATCCGAACATTTTGATTACACTGTCGGAGAAAATTTAGCTGATCAATCTGCTTGGACTAATTACTTTTCTGGAGACGATGTTGTGATTTCTGCAGGGAATTTATCTTACTCCACTTTAAACGGTTCTGGTAACTCAATTTCTTTTGATGGTTCTGGCGCAGATCCAGTTGTTGATTACACACCTACATCTAATGGAAAAATTTACTCTTCATTTATGTTACAAGTAGACGCTCTTGATACTTCTGCAATCGATGGATATTTTGCTGTTTTAAGAACAGATGGTGGAGATTATGCAGGTAGATTATGGATTTCTCCTACAAGTGCAACAACTTTCAGAATTGGAGTGAGCAGTGGAGCGGCTTTAACTGCCATAAATACTACTGACCATAATGTTGGCGACGTTGTTTTTGTTGTATTTAATTATGATATAGACAATAATGAAGTAAACGCATGGGTTAATCCTACTTTAGGTGGAGCTGAACCTGCTGCTGATTTAAATGATACTTCTTCTTCGTCTGGAAATACATTTACTCAGTTTTTGATTAGACAAGATAATAATACAAAAACGCCATTTATGATTATGGACGAATTAAGAATAGGAACATCTTGGACTGATGTTACTCCTTCAACTTTATCCATTTCTCAAGTAGAAGCAACGGCTTTCAACGTATATCCTAACCCAACTTCAACTGGATATGTAAACATTACTAGCAAGACTAATGATGTTATAAATGTAACTGTTTTTGATATTTTAGGAAAACAAGTTTTAAAAAATACTGTAAACAATAACAGACTTAATGTGTCTACATTAACTACTGGTGTTTACATCATGAAAATTTCTCAAAACGGACAAATTATCACTAAAAAATTAGTGGTGAAGTAGTTAGAAATTTTCTTACAATTTAAAAAGACTAGCATGAATGCTAGTCTTTTTTTTGTGATATCTTTGCCACTTATTTTTAAAATTTAACCCTAAAACTATTTCTTATGAAACACATTTACTTTTTATTATTTACTCTTTTTTCTTTAACAATAAATGCTCAATTAGCAACTGGTGATATAGCTTTTACTGGATATCAATCTGATACCCCAGATAGTTTTTCATTTGTAGTCTTAGTTGATATTCCAGCAAGTACATCTATAGAGTTTACAGACAATGGCTGGCTAGCTACTGGTGGATTTAGAGCTAATGAAGGGGTTGCAACTTGGACTTCTCCTGCCACTATTACTAATGCTGGAACTGAAATTATTGTGTCTGATGCAAATGGAACAGTTAATATTGGAACTATTACTAGCTCTATGGCTCTATCTGGTTCTGGTGATCAGTTATTTGCTTACGACCCTAATAATGTTCCTTCTGTAGGAAACGAATCTGGTTTTTACGCTGGCATTCAAATGAATGGAGATTGGGATCTTGATGCTACTTCTTCTAACACATCAGCTCAACCAACAGCATTAATTGGTTATTCATTAGCAATTGATCCTGAAGTTGATAATGCTTATTACAATTGTACTACAACAACAGGTACTGTAGCTGAAATTAGAACAGCTTTAATAGACCCATCAAATTGGATTGGAGACAACAACCCTATTACATTACCTAGTTGCGGTTTTAATCCAACACTTTCTATTAAAAACGATACTTTACATACATTTTCTATTTACCCAAACCCAACTTCAACTGGATTTGTAAATATTACTAGCAAAACTAATGACACTATTCAAGTTGCTGTTTTTGATATTTTAGGAAAACAAGTTTTAAACAATACTGTAAACAATAACAGACTTGATGTATCTACATTAACTACTGGTGTTTACATCATGAACATATCTCAAAATGGACAAACAATCACTAAAAAATTAGTGGTTAGATAGGTATTTGTTATAATACATTTTAAAAGCGTTATCAAAATTGGTAACGCTTTTTTATTTTATCTACATTTGTCTAGACTAGACTTTATGATGAACGCAGCAGAAATATTTAATATAGATAGCGATAAAGAATTTGAAACACTTGCGCTAAGAGTTTTCAAATTTCAATTTGAGAACAATGCTGTGTATCGTTCTTTTTGCGATTTACTATATAAAAACCCTAGTGATATTACTTCTATAAAAGACATTCCTTTTCTCCCTATTCAGTTTTTTAAAACTCATGACATCCTAAGTTCAACTGAAGATGTTCAAAAAATATTTTCTAGTTCTGGAACTACAGGAAGTATAACAAGCAAACACCTTGTAACCAATTTAGATATTTATGAAACCAGTTTTAACGAAGGTTTTAAACAGTTTTATGGCAATATAGAAGAGTATACCATATTAGCTTTATTACCAAGCTATTTAGAACGAGATGGCTCTTCTTTAATTTATATGGTCGACTCCTTAATACAGCAATCTAATAAACCTAAAAGTGGCTTCTATTTAGATAATCTCTCAGAATTAAAAGATACGTTAATAGCATTGGAAGCTCAGGGCGAAAAAATTCTTTTAATTGGTGTTAGTTTTGCGCTTTTAGATTTGGTAGAAACCCATCAATTTCAATTAAAGAATACGATAGTCATGGAAACTGGAGGCATGAAAGGTAGACGTAAAGAATTGGTGAGAGAGGAACTCCATTCTATTTTAAAAGAAGGATTTGGAGTAACACAAATCCATAGTGAATATGGTATGACCGAATTATTAAGTCAGGCTTATTCAAAAGGCAATGGCATTTTTGAATGTTCTAAAACTATGAAAGTATTTGCTAGAGATACAGAAGATGCCTTAACTATTTTAGAAAATAATAGAACTGGAGGTATTAACATTATAGATCTAGCAAATGTAAATTCCTGCTCGTTTATTGCCACACAAGACTTAGGTCGTGTTTGTAATAATGGTACTTTTGAGATTATTGGAAGATTCGACAACTCGGATATTAGAGGATGTAACCTAATGGCCTTGTAAGGCAATTGAGTTTTCAGGACTAATCAAAACCCAAAGAAAGTGACACTTGATTAAGTTATTTTTTAGCAGAAATCGTCCCGATTTTATCGGGACGATTTTCATTTTAAACCACTTTAATAATATACGTGTTTTTCTTCCCTTTATTAAGAATGATGTATTTATTATTTATTAAGTCTTCTGAAGTTAGCAGATAATTTTCATCCACTTTTTCTTTATTTACAGAAACGGCATTTTCTTTTAAGGCTCTTCTAGCTTCGCTATTAGATGCTAAAAAGTTAGTTTTAGCAGATAGTGCGGCAATCATGTCTAAACCTGGGTTTAAATCTGCTTGAGACACTTCAGACTGTGGTACACCTTCAAAAACATCTAAAAAAGTTCCTTCATCCAAGGTTTTTATATCTTCTTTAAAGCTTTTACTAAAAAGAATATTCGAAGCTTTTTCAGCATTCTCAAAATCTTCTTTAGAATGTACAAAGGTTGTTACCTCTTCGGCCAAACGCTTTTGTAACAAACGCAAGTGTGGTGTTTGTTTATGTGCTTCCACTAAATTAACAATATTGTCCTTATCTAAAAAAGTAAATATTTTAATATATTTTTCAGCATCATCATCGCTTGTATTCAACCAAAACTGGTAGAATTTATAAACAGATGTTTTGTCTGCATCCAACCAGATATTTCCACCTTCACTTTTCCCAAACTTGGAACCATCGGCTTTGGTAATTAATGGACAAGTCATAGCAAAGGCTTTGGCTTGTTCGTTCACATTCATTCGCCTTACCAATTCGGTTCCTGTTGTAATATTTCCCCATTGATCGCTTCCTCCCATTTGCAACAAGCAATTGTAGTTTTTGTGTAAATGGTAAAAATCGTAACCTTGTATTAATTGGTATGTAAATTCTGTAAAAGACATGCCAACACTTCCTTCTTCACCAGAAAAGCGCTTTTTAACCGAGTCTTTAGACATCATGTAGTTTACCGTTATTCGTTTTCCTACATCTCTGGCAAAATCGATAAATGAAAAGGTTTTCATCCAATCGTAATTATTAACTAAAATAGGTGCATTTTCTGCTTGGGAATCAAAATCTAAAAACCGAGATAAAACGCGTTTAATGCCTTCTACATTTTTGTTTAAAGCCTCTTCGTTTAATAGATTACGTTCATCACTTTTCCCAGAAGGATCTCCAATCATTCCTGTAGCTCCACCAACTAAGGCAATAGGTTTATGACCAGCTTTTTCAAGGTGTACCAATAGAATTATAGGAACCAAACTTCCAATATGCAAAGAATCTGACGTTGGATCAAAACCAATATAAGCAGTCGTACTTTCTTTACTTAATTGTTCTTCAGTTCCAGGCATGATATCGTGTACCATTCCTCTCCAGCGTAGATCTTCAACAAATTTATTAGCCATTATTTCAGTTTTAATCATTTAATTTGGACAAAGATAAAAATCAATGAATAATTACTATCTCTTTATTAATAATTCTTTACTTTAGTTTTATGATATTAGTAACTGGAGGTACTGGATTAGTTGGATCGCATCTATTGTTTCAACTTATACAAGAAAATAAAGCTGTAAGAGCTATTTATAGAAATGAAAAAAAACTATCCATAGTTAAAAAAGTGTTTTCTTATTATTGTGAAAATCCAGACGAACTTTTCAATAAAATTGAATGGATTCAAGCAGATCTTACAGATATTCCTTTGCTAAGTGGAGCTTTTAAAGACGTCACACATGTTTACCATAGTGCTGCATTTGTTTCTTTTGAACCTAATAAATACCATGTATTAAGAAAAACCAATATTGAAGGCACAGCAAATATTGTTAACCTTTGTATTGCAAATAATGTTGAAAAATTATGTTATGTAAGCACTATTGCAACCATTGGAAAAACAATAAATACCAAAGAAGCAAACGAAAGAACACCATGGAATTCTGAAGCTGACAATAGTGTTTATGGGATTACAAAATATGGTGCAGAAATGGAGGTTTGGCGTGGTACTCAGGAAGGTTTAAATGCCGTAATAGTAAATCCTGGTGTTATTATAGGTCCTGGTATTTGGAAATATGGTAGTGGAAATATTTTTAAAAAAGTTTATAACGGCTTAACGCATTACACAGAAGGTGCGGTAGGTTATATAGCTGTATTTGATGTAGTAAATTGCATGATAAAACTCATGGAAAGTCATGTAAAAAATGACAATTTTATTCTAGTGGCAGAAAACTGGTCTTATAAGCAATTTATTGAACAGATTGCTACGTCATTAAATGTAAAAGCACCAACCAAAAAAGCTGGCCCATTTTTATTAAATATAGCTTGGAGATTAGATTGGGCAAACCACTTATTAACTGGAAAACGCAGAACTATCAGCAAACAACTAGCGAAAACCTTGGTGTCTAAATCTGTTTTTGATAACACAAAAATTAAAACACAGTTACAGTATCAATTTAAGCCAATAGATAAGAGTATTGAAGAAGTTTCATCTATTTTTCTAAAAGAACATTAATTATTTTTTAAGGGTTTTGTTTTAATTATATCCTCTTTTAGAAACCCTTTATTTTTCCGTTTAGATCTTTTTATGGAATCGTTTTTTCTTGTTTCGTTTTGTTCTTTTTCCACTAAAGTATTATACGTATCCCTTAAGGTTTTTAGACTATCGTTTACTTTATTAATAATTTGCTCATAGTCCTTTAAATTGAATGTATAATACTCGTTACTAAGAACAAACTGAGTACTATCTATTTGATGTTTGGAATAAATAAATGCATCAGGAACAATGTCATTGTTTTCAATAATAGATTTATTAATCCCTTTTGCTGAATTTATTAAAGATACATCCATTAAGATATCCACCATCTTTTCCTTAGAAATTAAATTTTTAGGCTTTTTTGGTTTTTCAGAATTATAACAAGACGTTATAAAAACAAACAGCGTTAAAGCGATTATTATTTTTTTCATCAATGAGACTTTTATCTATTAAAAGTTAATCGTTTAGCATTTTTAACTTTGCTAAATTTAGAATTTTCAAACACTAATTGTCCATTTAATATGGTATGTGTAACTCTAGATTTAAAAGTAGTTCCTTCAAAAGGAGACCACCCACATTTGTACAAAATATTTTGGTTGTTAACGGTCCAGGGTTTGTTAAGATTTACAATCACCAAATCGGCAAAATAACCTTCTTTAATAAAACCACGTTTTTCAATTTGGAATAATATGGCTGGATTATGACACATTTTTTCTACAACTTGTTCCAAGGAAATTTTTTCTTTATGATGTGCTTCTAACATAGCAACTAGAGCATGCTGCACCAATGGGCCACCAGATGGGGCTTTTGTATAAACTTGCTTTTTTTCTTCTATGGTATGTGGAGCATGATCTGTTGCAAGCACATCTATCCTTCCATCCAAGAGAGCCTTCCAAAGCGCATCTCTATCTTTGGCTGTTTTTACTGCCGGATTCCACTTAATCAAAGTACCTTTGGTGTCGTAATCTTCTTCGCTAAACCAGAGATGATGCACACAAACTTCAGCTGTAATTTTTTTATCTTTTAAAGGAATTTTATTTGAAAACAACTTAGTTTCTATTCCTGTTGAAAGATGAAACACATGTAATCTAGCTCCCGTTTTTTTTGCCAACTCGATAGCTTTTGATGAGGAAATATAACAGGCCTTATCGCTTCTAATATGTGGATGAAGTTTAACAGGAATGTCGTCTCCATATTCTTTTTTATACACTTCAAAATTGGCCTTAATTGTGGCTTCGTCTTCACAGTGTACAGAAATAATCATATCTGTACTTGAAAATATCTTTTCTAAAACCTCAGGATTATCCACCAACATATTTCCTGTTGATGAACCTAAAAACAATTTTAAACCAGCAACTTCTTTCGGATTTACTTTTAATATCTCTTCCAGATTATCGTTTGTGCCACCAAACATAAACGAATAGTTAGCATAGGATGTCTCTGAAGCAATTTTAAATTTATCATTTAAAGCTTCTATGGTGGTTGTTTGCGGATTGGTATTTGGCATTTCAATATAAGACGTAATCCCACCTGCTAAAGCTGCTTTAGATTCTGTCTCAATAGTTGCTTTATGTGTTAATCCTGGTTCTCTAAAATGCACCTGATCATCAATAACTCCTGGAATAACATAATTCCCTTCTGCATCTATAATATGTACATTAGAAGATTTAGCACTAATAGAACTTGAAATCTCCTTAATTATATCGTTTTCCACAAGAATATCTCCTTCAAAAACCTCTCCTTCGTTAACTATCCTTGCATTTTTAATTAGTATGGTATTCATATTATTTCTTATTGAAAATACTCTTTAATTTCATTTTTATAACGCCAAAAATAGCTTCGGAAATAATTCCTCCACTCATTTTAGACTTCCCTTTTTTTCTATCTGTAAAAATTACAGGAACCTCAACTATTTGAAACTTTTTTAAATAAGCCTTGAATTTCATTTCTATTTGAAAGGCGTAACCAACAAATTCAATTTTATCTAAGTTAATGGTTTCTAAAACAACTCTTTTATAACAAACAAAACCAGCTGTTGTGTCTTCTATTTTCATTCGGGTAATTAACCTGACATATTTTGAAGCAAAATAAGATAGTAAAATTCGGCTCATTGGCCAATTAACAACATTCACTCCATTAATATACCTGGATCCTATTGCAACATCCGCTTTGTCTAAATGACAGGTATTATAAAGTTTGATTAAGTCGTTAGGATTATGCGAAAAATCGGCATCCATCTCAAAAATATACTGATAATCTTTATTTAAACACCATTTAAATCCGGCAATATATGCTGTGCCTAAGCCTGTTTTATTCTCCCTATTTAATAAGAATAATTTGTTCTTAAATTCGTGCTGTAATTCACGTACCTTTGTGGCTGTTAAATCTGGCGAATTATCGTCTACCACTAGAATATGAAATGCCTTATTTTGAGAAAATACAGCTTTGATAATAGCTTCTATATTCTCAATTTCATTATAGGTTGGGATAATGACAATAGCGTCGTTCATTAAAAAAGTGTATAATTTCAACAAATGTAAACTATTTAAAAGAGATAGTTTTTTAAATATTCCTTAAAAAATATGAAATAAGTATTATTTTTTATAATAATTTTACAAGATGCTACGTCCCGTATTTTCGAACGATTTTTTCATTATATTAATAGTCATTAGCCTTGTTTTTGTGGCTATTACTAAATTATTATTTGAAAAAAGATTTAATCATTTTGCTTCAATTTTAATTAATTCAAGCTATTTAAAAGTCTATTCTAAAGATCAAAAATTTATAGACTTATTTGATGGTCTTTTGTTTTTAAATCTACTTTTTTCTGTTTCCATTTTTAGCTATATTAGTTATAACACCTTATTTGAAAACCTTGAAATATCTATTGCTTTTATTTTAAAATTAATGCTAAGTATTGGTATTTTTATTTTAATTAAAGTTCTACTTGAAAGACTTATTGGAAGTCTTTTTAGCATAGATAACTTAATAGACAAGTACTTGTTTCAAAAAATTAGCTATAAAAATTTCTTAGGTTTGGTGTTAATTCCCATTAACATTATTTTACTTTTTAGCATTGTACCAAATAAGGCCATAGTTTTAAGTGTCATTATCTTTTTAGGTATTATAAACACAATAGGTTTGCTTACTTCCTATAAATCAAATCTTAATTTAATTAAAAGAGATTTTTTCTATTTTATTTTATATCTTTGCGCACTCGAAATTGGACCTTATTTTATATTATACAAGGTTCTTATAGAAAACAAAGTTTAATACATACTAGCCTATGAAAGTGAAAACAATTTTAGTGTCTCAACCCGAACCTAAAATCGAAAATTCGCCTTACTTTGATCTTCAGGAAAAGCAAAAAGTTAAAATAGACTTTAGACCTTTTATTCATGTCGAAGGAGTTGATGCAAAAGAAATAAGATTACAAAAAGTTGATTTAAAAAACTATACAGCAATCATATTGACAAGTAGAAATGCCGTAGATCATTTCTTTAGAGTTGCAGACGAAATGCGCTTTAAAGTTCCAGATAGCATGAAGTATTTTTGTCAATCGGAAGCTGTTGCTTATTATCTTCAGAAATATGTAGTTTATAGAAAACGTAAAATTTATGTTGGAAAACGAAATTTTGCTGAGTTATCTCCTTTAATTAAAAAGTATAAGGACGAAACATTTTTATTGCCGACTACAGATAAATTAAAAACAGAGGTTCCAAAAATCTTAAACGAATTAGGTGTTAATTGGAAAGAAGCTGTTTTTTATAGAACTGTTATTAGCGACCTATCTGATTTAGCCAATGTTTTATATGACATCCTAGTGTTTTTTAGTCCTTCTGGAATTGATTCTTTATTTCATAATTTCCCAGATTTTAAACAAAACGATACACGTATAGCTGTTTTTGGAAATACAACTATTAAAGCTGCTGAAGACAAAGGTTTACGTGTAGATATTTCTGCACCATCGCCAGAAACACCTTCTATGACAATGGCCTTGGAGAAATATATTAATGACACCAATAAAAAGAAATAATTTCTTATTAAATATATAAAGTAAAAGAGCCACCAAATGGTTGCTCTTTTTTTATTCCATAATTATGTTATCACACATTCTTTATTTAATCATTAACTTCTTTGTAGCAATTTGATTATCTGACACAAATTTGGCTAAATACAATCCAGAAGCGAAATTAGAAACATCTATTAAGTTATCTCCTTGATTTAGAGTTTTTGTCAAAATAGTTTTTCCTGTAATATGATATATACTAAATATCGTATTATCTGATTTAGTGGCTATATGCACTAAATTATCTGAAGGATTTGGATACATATTATATGTTACTTCTACAGTATCGTTAACGGATAAGGTGCTCATACATGAAGCACATTCTACTTCATTATCTACTAAACAGAAAGAAGCATCATCAATAAACCATACAATATGCCTGTCTCTATCAATAAGAGAAGCATCATCGAAAAAAATACAGGTTAAATCTGAGTTACCGTCTGAATCGAAATGCAGCATGTTTTCTTGATTTCCATTCCTCAAATCCAAATAGGTTAATCCATTTAGTTTAAGATCAACATAATCTATGACCGAATTCTGGCTTAAATCTAAGCTAGATATACTATTTTTTCTAAGATTTAAATTTTTTAATGCTGAATTAGTAGTTACATCTAAAGCAAATAAATCCGCATTTTTCAGATTTAAGGTAGTTAAGTTTGCAAGTCCTGTAATATTAATAGATGTTAAGCCTGAGCATCCTATGCCACTAATAGACAATAATGAGGTGCAACTTGATAAATCTACATTAGTTATTCCTGGATTATAATTAAAAACAATTTCTAACATATTAATAAAAGCTTCAACTCCTGTTAAATCGGAAATTCCTAAGTTAGTCATGCTTAAGCTTCCATTAAAAGCATGTGCTTCAGAAGTTAAAATTTGATTATCTAGTATTGGGTTAGAATCAATTCCAGCATCTATCAAGGCTTGTTCAAAATTATCATCAGGAACTAGCGTATATTGTGCATAGGTGTATGATTGGGATACAACAAAGGCAATAAGAAAATAAATATATTTTTTCATGATTTTAGGTTTGTAGTTTGCAGTTATAAATCTAAGACTTCATTACAATAGAATCAAAAAATACAACTGTTTTACACCCTAATTATTAACACTTTAAGCTAAAAAATGTTGAAAAAACCGATAAAACAATATTACACTCTTCTTCTAAGCATAAAAAAAGAGAGCAACTTTATAAGTTGCTCTCTTTAAACATGATTTAAAAATTGAATTTACTTTATTATTAATTTCTTTGTGTCTACTTTACTATCTGAAACAAATCTTGCTAAATAAATACCAGAAGCCAAGCCAGAAACATTTACAACATTTTCTCCTTTAGACAGTGTTTTGGTTAATATAACTTTACCAGTGATGTTGTAGATAGAAACAACTGCACTATTAGTTTTTGTTGTAATATAAAGAGAGTTAAATGCTGGATTTGGATACATATTGAAAGCTATGTCATTCACTGAATCTATTGAAATTGTATTACATTCGGCAATTGTTTCTACATAGTTGGTATTAGCATCTTTTATCCAAGTCAATAAATTTGGTTCAGCAGAGTCATCTACAAAAAGACATTCTAAATTTGGATTAGAGTCTGCATTAAAAGCTGTCACATTTGCATTATTACCATTTCGCATATCCATAAAAGTCAAGTTATTTGTTTTTGCATCTACAGAAATTAAAGCTGTATTTTGACTTAAATCTAAACTAGAAAGATTACATTTTCTTACGTTCAAATTTTCTAAGGCTATATTCGTGGTTACATCTAAACTAGTTAAGGCTGTACTTCTTAGGTTTAAATCTGTTAGATTTGTAAGTCCAGTAACATTAATAGAAGCTAAACCTCCACAACCTAAAGCACTTACGCTAGTTAAAGATGTACAACTAGATAAATCTACACTTGTTATTCCAGGGTTGTAATTAAAAGTAATTCCTGTCATATTTATAAGCGCTTCTACACCAGTTAAATCAAGAATACCCAAGCCAGTCATACTTATACTTCCTGTAAAGTTATTTGCTTCAATAGTTAATACTTGTCCATCGATTGTAGGGTTGGAATCAATATTAGCATCAATCAATGCTTGCTCAAAAATAGCATCCGGAACAGAGGTATATTGAGCGTAGGTTAAAGAGTAACAAGCAAAAAATAAAGCTATTAAAAAAGTAGTTTTTTTCATAATTATCAATTTTAGTTCTAACCATAAAATTACATTTTTATTGACTGATATCCAAGAAAACCAAGACCTTATGTCGTATGGAGTTTTAATTTTTTATTGAAATTAATTCAAAAAAAAAGCAGCCAAAATTGGCTGCTTTTTAATAATACTCTATATAGTAGACACTATTTAATTATTAATTTTTTTGTATCTATTTTATTGTTTGACACAAATCTTGCCAAGTAAACCCCTGAAGATAGTGCAGACACATTCATGGAATTATTACCAAAACTAAGTTTTCTATTCAAAACTTGCTTTCCTGTCATATCGTAAACTTCTATAGTGGCTTTTTCATAGTTAGAAGAAACAACTACATTGTTAGATGCTGGGTTAGGATACATAGAAAAAGCTGTTACTTTTTGGTCTTTAATTCCTACAGTAGGTGTTGGCTCTCCCAAAAATGCTATTTCTGCAAATCCTGAACCCGAAGGTTCACCATGATTAGTTAATACTTGCATCCTGATGTAAATAGCACTTACAGCTGTAAACGTGAATTGTTCAGGTGCATATACTCCTGGAGCTGATTCTAAAAAAGTAGTTGGAGCTCCAGAAATTGGTAAATATGTAACGCCATCTAGAGAATAGAAAAAGGCAACAGAATTTACCCCAAAATTAGTTGCCGGACCTCCATCATTTTGATTCCAGAAAGATAATCCTTGAATATCATAAGAAGAACCCAAGTTAAAATCTACTGTACCTGCAACAGTTGTAGAAATAAAACTATTATATTCATCAGTTTGATCATGATTTGACGTTAAACTAGTTGGAGTTTCTAGGCCAACTCCATTAAAAGTGTTTTCAATAATAGTTCCATATGTGCCTGTATATGTTGTAGTTGCAGACACTGGATTAACCATAGATTGTGCATTAATTTGTAAATAAAAAGCAAATAAAATTGCCATTAAATAAGTAGTTTTTTTCATAATTATCAATTTTAAAATTAGGCTATAAAATTACTCTTAAATTAAGCTACTACCAAAAAAAAAGTCAGCTAAATAGCTGACTTTAATGTGTATTAAACAGTTAAATTATTTAATATTCGGGGCTCCTGCAAGAATTTCATCATTAGCAAATTCCTCGAATTTTTTAAAATTATCTCTAAAAGATTCAGATAGTTTATAAGCCGCTTTATAATAACCTTCATCATCATTCCAAGTGGCTCTAGAGCTTAGCACTTCGTCTGGAACTCCTGGGCAGCTTCTTGGTTGTTTTAAGCCAAAAACAGAATGTGTTCTGTAGGTGTCTTCAGTTATTTCATCTAAATCTCCATTAAGCGCAGCAGAAATCATAGCTCTGGTGTACTTTAATTTTATTCTAGATCCAACGCCATAAGGTCCTCCTGTCCAACCTGTATTAATTAGCCAAACCTTAACACCAGCTTCTTTCATTTTCGCACTTAACATCTCAGCATATTTTGTTGGGTGTAAAGGCATAAAAGGCGCTCCAAAACAAGCAGAAAAACTTGGTAATGGCTCATCAATTCCTGCCTCTGTTCCAGCTACCTTTGCAGTGTAACCTGAAATAAAATGATACGCAGCTTGACCAGGACTCAATCTTGATATTGGAGGTAACACTCCAAAAGCATCTGCAGTTAAGAAAAATATATTTTTAGGATTCTCTCCAATAGAAGATTCTTGAATATTATTAATGTGGTAAATTGGATAACTTACACGTGTGTTTTGAGTAATGGATGTATCTTCAAATTGCACTTCACCTTTATCATTCATAATCACATTTTCAAGAATAGCTCCTGGCTTAATGGCATTATAAATATCTGGCTCGTTTTCTTGAGAAAGATTGATAACCTTAGCATAACATCCTCCTTCAAAGTTAAAAACCTTGTTCTCGTTTGTCCAACCGTGCTCATCATCTCCAATTAACCTACGTTCTGGATCTGCAGATAAGGTTGTTTTTCCTGTTCCAGAAAGACCAAAGAAAATAGATGTGTCTCCTTTTTCTCCAACATTAGCACTACAGTGCATTGGTAGAGTGTTTTTAAATACAGGAAGAATAAAGTTTAATGCAGAAAAAATTCCTTTCTTAATTTCTCCTGTGTATCCTGTTCCTCCTATTAATGCAATTTTTCTAGTAAAATCTAAAATGGCAAAATTGTGTTGTCTTGTTCCATCAACTTCTGGATCCGCCATAAATCCTGGCGCATTTACTATTGTCCATTCTGGCAAAAAGTTTTTTAACTCTTCTTCTGTAGGACGTAAAAACATATTGTAAGCAAACATATTGCTCCATGGAGTTTCAGTAATAACCCGAATGTTTAATTTGTATTTTTCGTCTGCACAAGCATAACTATCTCTAACAAAAACTTCTTTTTCTGATAAATAAGCAACTACCTTATCATATAATTTTTGAAACTTATCAGATTCAAATGGAATATTTATATTTCCCCACCATACACGATCTTCTGTAATACTATCTTTTACAATAAAGCGATCCTTTGGCGACCTTCCGGTAAATTCTCCAGTATTAACAGCTAAAGCTCCAGAAGATGCTTCTACACCTTGACCTTTAGCTATGGTAATATCGTGAAGTTGTTGTGGAGTTAATTGATATTGTACTTTGGCATTTTTAATTCCATACTTTTCTAAAGAAATAGTATTGGATGCTTGGGTATGATCTACCATAATTGTTTTGTGTTGTTTAAAGTGCAAAATTATAATTTTATTTTAAAGTAAGCGTCTATTTTACGAATTATCAGTCTTGATTTTTAAAAAGTTTATTAACAATATTATCCATGAAATAATTAATAATAAACCACCTACGGGCGTAATGAATCCAATATTTTTAAAATTAAAGCTTGTAAGTTCATTGGTTGCCAATCCGTAAATGGAACCTGAAAAAAATAATAAACCAACAAGAACTAAATAAAAAACAACTTTTTTAGACCTCATACTTACATAGGCCGAACTCCCAACAAACAACAATAAAATGGCATGATACATTTGATATCTTACACCTGTCTCGAAGGTTTTTTGGGCCGTTTCTGAAATCAATTCTTTTAAACCATGTGCAGCAAAGGCTCCTAAAACAACACTTAAAGCTCCTAAAATTGTTGCTGAAATTAATATTTTTTTGTTCATATAAAATTAGGTATTGAGTTTTTAAAACCCTTAGTATTTATTACATTCGTGGCTGCAAAAATACTCAACAAATCTCATTATGCGAAAGATTTTAATTATTGGTGCTGGAAAATCTGCATCATACCTTATAAAATACCTATTAGACAAGTCCGAACAAGAAGAATTACTCATTATTATTGGCGATGTCAACTTTTCAAATGCCAAAAAACTTATTGGAGACCATGAAAATGCGCAAGCCATTATGCTGGATGTTTTCGATAAAAAATCTAGAGAACAGGCTATTCAGAATGCAGACATTGTTATTTCTATGCTTCCTGCTCGTTTTCATATAGAAGTTGCTAAAGACTGTATTAGCTTCAATAAAAACATGGTTACGGCTTCATATGTAAGTGAAGACATGCAAAAACTGGATAAAGCAGCTACAGAAAAAGGGCTTATTTTTATGAATGAAATTGGCGTGGATCCCGGAGTTGATCATATGAGCGCCATGCAAGTTATTGATAAAATTAGAGCTAAAGGTGGTAATATTATTTTGTTTGAATCCTTTACTGGCGGTTTAGTTGCTCCTGAAAACGACAACAACCTATGGAACTATAAATTTACATGGAATCCAAGAAATGTGGTAGTTGCTGGACAAGGTGGCGCTGCTAAATTTTTACAAGAAGGCACTTATAAATACATTCCTTATAACAGGTTGTTTAGAAGAACCGAATTTTTAGATGTAGAAGGATTTGGCCGTTTTGAAGGCTATGCTAACAGGGATTCTCTAAAGTATCAATCTGCTTATGGATTAGAACATGTAAAAACACTTTACAGGGGAACCATGCGACGTGTAGGCTTTTCAAGAGCTTGGAATATGTTTGTTCAATTAGGAATGACAGACGACAGCTATACTATAGATGATAGTGAAAACATGAGCTATCGCGATTTTGTAAATGCATTCCTTCCTTACAGCCCAACCGATTCTGTGGAACTTAAGTTTAGACATGCTTTAAAAATTGACCAAGATGATATTGTTTGGGACAAACTTTTAGAATTAGACCTTTTCAACAATAAAAAAATGGTTGAATTAAAAAAAGGGACTCCTGCACAAATACTTCAAAAAATATTAGAAGATAGCTGGACTTTAGGAGATCATGAAAAAGATATGATTGTCATGTATCATAAATTTGGATATGAGCTTGATGGTAAAAAACATCAAATAGATTCTACTATGGTTACTTTAGGCGAAGACCAAGTTTACACAGCCATGTCTAAAACAGTTGGTTTACCTGTTGCTATGGCAGCTTTGGCTATTTTAAATGAAAAAATTGTAACTCCTGGTGTGCAAATACCTATTACCAAAGAAGTTTACGAGCCTATTTTAAAAGAATTGGAAGACTATGGCATTACTTTTAAAGAAACTGAAGTGCCATATTTAGGTTATAACCCTTTAAATTTATAGACTAGATATTTGAAAGTTGTCAATAAAAATATTGAAATAGATGGCATTGATAAAGCCATACTTCGTGCTTTAATGAACGATGCCAGAACCCCTATTCTAGAAATTGCCAGACAAGTGGGTATTTCTGGCGCCGCTATTCATCAACGTTTGAGAAAGCTTGAAAAATCAGGAATTATTTCTGGATCTAAGTTTGTTATTAACCCAAAAGTTTTAGGATATACTACCATGGCTTTTATTGGTATTTATTTAGATAAAGCTATGAGCAATCCCGAAGCAGTAAAGCAACTTAAAAAGATTCCTGAGGTTCTAGAATGTCATTATACCACAGGAAATTGGAGTATTTTTATTAAAATACTATGTAAAGACAACGAGCATTTAATGCACTTATTGAATAAGGATATCCAATCTATTGAAGGCGTTTCAAGAACGGAAACTTTTATTTCGTTAAATCAGCAAATAGATAGACAGATTAAGATTTAGATATTTTGATTAAAAGAAAAAAGCTCCTGAAAATTTCAGGAGCTTTTTTCTTTTATTTATTTTGTATTTAGTCTCTAGACATAAAAATACTTAACACATACCAAAACAATAGCATTAATGATGCAAACAAGCCTAAAGCAGCTGGAATATAATCTTCTGTACTGTATTTGTTTACTAGATTTGAGGTTTGATATAATATAGAACCTCCAGCCAATAAACACATGCCTACAGAAAACCACAGACCCAAATTAAACCCAAATAAGGTTCCAGCAATAATTAAACCTATAGCTATAAAAAACCCAATAGTTAACCCTGTTCTTAAAAATGAAAAGTCTTTTTTGGTAACAAAAACCACAGCAGATAAACCTGTAAATAATGCCAAAGTTACTATGGCTGCCTGATTTAAAATTTCAGGACCAGAATCCATATAATAAGCAGCAATATAAATAAGTGGAACAAAAATAAAAGCTTCGGCTAAAATGTATAATCCAAAAGCTAAATATTGTTTGTTTTTATCTTGCGATTTCATAGTCATTTTTTCAGCATAGTTAGTTATAAACATAAAACCTCCTAACATAATTAGCCATCTGTATCCTTCTGTCATAGACAAAGCAAAATTCACAATAGTTTCACTTTGAAGCAATAAGTATTCAAATAAAATAAATACTAAAACGCCTCCTGCCACATGAGCATAGGTGTTTTTATAAAAAGCAACTCTATCTGTTTCAGAAAGCGTGCTTAATAATACTTTTGTTTCTGTAGGTTCAAAAGGATTTTGAGAATGATTTTCCATAAGTAGTCTTTTTAAGTTTGATAAAAGTAATAAAAAAACAAACTGAACACTTTATAAAAAAGTATTCAGTTTAAAAATATATATTTTAATAGTTAGTCTCTACTGCCACCAAAAACTTGTAGTGCCCAATATAATAAAGAAGCTAAAGCACCAATAGCTGCAACTAAGTAGGTTCTGGCTGCCCATTTAAGTGCATCTTCAGAACCTTTGTATTCCTCAGGAGTTACCATGTTTTTAGCTTTCAGCCAAGCTAATGCCCTGTTACTAGCATCGTATTCTACAGGTAGTGTAATAAAACTAAAAACAGTTGCTAATCCCATAAAAAGAACACCCGCTACTGCCACGTACCAACCTAAACCAATACCTGCTGCACCACCTAAAATCAAGCCTCCAATAATTAACCATTGAGACATTCCTGAGGTTATACTAACCATAGGTACTAAAGTGGAACGCATTTGCAACCAACTATAAGCTTGCGCATGTTGTACAGCATGTCCGCACTCATGAGCAGCAACAGCTGCAGAAGCCGCATTTGCCTGATTGTAAACCGACTCACTTAAATTAACCGTTTTGTTTTTTGGATTGTAATGATCCGTAAGTTGTCCGGGAGTTGAAATAACCTCAACATCTCTAATACCATTATCTGATAGCATTTTCTCGGCAATTTCTTTTCCTGTCATCCCATTGCGCAATTGCACTTTAGAATAGAAAGCAAATTTCTTTTTTAATTTATTACTTACCAACCAACTTACAAGTCCAATAGCTCCAATTAATATATAATATCCAATCATTTTTTATTCTGTTTTAAAAAGTAAAGTTATATGAAATATAGCAAATTCTAAGCCAAATATTCGTTAAGAAATTTTGTCAGTTTAATGAGTTCTCGATACATTTATCTTAATCGCTATCGCTACTAAAACAAACACTCGAACTGACACATAATTCAATTATTTCTGTTTGATAAGATGTGCTTTCTGGATTGCAAAAATAGGGTAAGAAACCACCTCTGTAGCATCTACCCCTTCTGTTCCTGTAGTTACTTTGTGTGTTTTATTTGTAACAGTTATTTCAAAATCCATAGCATCTTTATAAAAACGTTCCGTAGTTGTTAAAATGTTGTCTTGCACTTCAAACATGCTATAAATAGTGTTGTCGATAAGTTTAGCATCTAATAAAATGCCATTGTTTTCGTCTACAGTATATTCGCCTTTAGAGGCATCTTTTTCAATAAGATTGTACTTGCGTTCTTGGCGTTCACCTTTCATAATATAAACCAACATATATTGGTACTTCCCAATTGAATCTGTTTTATTTAAATGAAATTCCATTTGAATGGTTTGTTTCCCTTTAGAATTAACAATGTTTAAATCGCCCTTATAAATCCCATAAAAATCTTGTGGAAATTGTAAGGAATCGGTTTGTGCAGAAATAGAAAAACTGGTTACAATTATGACCAATAAAAAAAATTGTTTCATGATGTTTTTATTATGAGATTAGCTTCGCTGAACCTAAAGGTTTCCAGCCTTCACAGAAATTTTATCCAACAATATTTACAATCTTCCCAGGAACAATAATCACTTTTTTAGGTGTTCTGCCTTGTAATTGTTCTTTGGTTTTATCGTGAGCCATAACCGTGGCTTCTATATCTTCTTTACTCATATCTAATGGTAATTCTAAAGTAAAACGCATTTTACCGTTGAATGATATTGGATAATTTTTAGAACTTTCAACTAAATACTTTTCTTCAAATTTTGGGAATTTAGCCGTTGAAATAGATTCCTTATGTCCTAATTTGCTGTATAATTCTTCTGCAATATGTGGCGCGTAAGGCGATAATAAAACCAATAATGGTTCTAAAATATCTCGACTTGTACATTTTTGAGCTGTTAGCTCGTTTACTGCAATCATGAAAGTAGAAACAGAGGTGTTAAAAGAAAAATTCTCAATATCTTCTTCTACTTTTTTAATGGTTTTATGAAGGGTTTTTAGATTGTCTTTTGTTGGTTCTGCATCCGTTACACCAAACCCTCTTTTAACAACTTTACCTCCTGCATAATAACCCTCTGTTTTTGGATCAGAAATATAATAACTCGGATCATTAATATCATCTCCTTGATGGTATAATTTCCATAATTTCTTCAAAAAGCCATGAACCCCTGAAATTCCTGCTGTATTCCATGGTTTATATTGCTCTAAAGGACCTAGAAACATTTCGTAGAGACGTAAACTGTCTGCGCCATAGTCTTGACAAATACTATCTGGGTTCACCACATTGTACTTCGATTTGGACATTTTCTCTACTTCGCGACCTACTTTATAAACATCATTACCACCATTAATAACAGCTCCTTTTTCTCCAATAAAAATAGCGTCTTTGAAATCTTCTCCAAATTCTCCGTCATTTCTTAGACCTTCTATGTCCAATTCATCTGAAGCGTTAACATATTCTACTTTTACATGAATTGGTAAGGGCACAACTATTAAGTTCTCTAATGCTTCTGCATTTTCTAAGCCTGCTACTTCTGCTAGTTTACCCTTCAGTTCAATTAAATATTTTTTATTAGATTCTAAATCCCCTTTACTGATAAATTCAGCATGAGATATATAAATATTATTTAGTTTCTTTAATAATCGACTACCTATTTTTTCTTCTTCTCTAGGATTAGCAAACATATAGCTCAGGCGATAAACAAAAGCACTCGTCCCCAATATCATCCCTTGGTTAATCAGCTTTTTAAATGGCTCTTCTACACTAACAAAACCTCTGTCTTTCATAAACTTTACCCAAAAACGTGAGTATAATAAATGTCCTGTGGCATGTTCGCTTCCTCCAATGTATAAATCGACATTTTCCCAGTATTTAAGCGCTTCTTCACTTGCAAACTCTTGGTCGTTGTTGGCATCCATATATCTAAAGAAGTACCAAGAACTTCCTGCCCATCCAGGCATGGTATTTAGCTCCAAAGGAAACACTGTTTTGTTGTTTATCTTATTATTGTCAACAATTGCATTGGTCTCTGTACACCAAGCCCAAACATCTGCACGACCTAAAGGTGGCTCGCCCGTTTCGGTTGGCAAATATTTTTCTACATCTGGTAAACGAATCGGCAAATGTGCTTTATCTATCATTTGTGGCATACCATTTACATAATATACAGGAAATGGTTCTCCCCAATAACGTTGTCTAGAAAAGACAGCATCACGCAATCTGTAATTGGTTTTACCTTCGCCTTGACCTAATTGTTCTAATTCAAAAATAGCTCGTTTGGTAGCTTTTTTGTAATTCATTCCGTTTAAGAAATCGCTATTTGCAATTACTGTATTTTCTTTATCAGCATAAGCTTCTTCAGAAATATCTACGCCTTCAAAAATATTAGGAATAGGAATATTAAAATGCTTAGCAAAATCGTAATCACGTTGATCACCACAAGGAACCGACATAACTGCTCCTGTTCCATAACCTGCTAAAACGTAATCGCCAATCCAAATTGGAATAGGTTCTTTGCTAAACGGATGTTCAGCATAAGCACCAGTAAACACACCAGAAATGGTTTTTACATCTGCCATTCTATCGCGTTCGCTACGTTTTGCAGTGGCTTGAATATAGGCTTCAACTTCAGATTTTTGTTCTGGGGTTGTTATTACAGATACGAGTTCGTGTTCTGGAGCCAAAGTCATAAAACTAACTCCAAAAATAGTATCAGGCCTAGTAGTGAATACTTCAATCTCCTTATCGTGATTATTCACATTAAAAGATACAGAGGCTCCAACCGATTTTCCAATCCAATTTTTTTGACTTTCTTTTAAGGAATCTGTCCAATCTATAGTATCTAATCCTTGCAATAATCTTTCAGCATAAGCCGAAATTCTCATGGACCATTGGGTCATTTTTTTTCTTAGAACTGGATGTCCACCACGTTCCGAAACGCCGTTTACTATTTCATCATTTGCTAAAACGGTTCCAAGCGCAGGACACCAGTTTACTTCCGTTTCAGCTAAATAAGTTAATCTGTACTGTAATAGTATTTCTTGTTGTTTTATAGAAGAAAAGCTGTTCCATTGTGCTGCCGTAAACACATCTACATTATCATCACAAACAGCTTCCACAGCAGCATTTCCTTCCAATGCAAAAATTTTGACTAACTCAACTATAGGAAAAGCTTTGTTTGTGTGCTTGCAATACCAAGACTCAAATAATTGAATAAAAATCCATTGGGTCCATTTATAATAATTTGGATCTGAGGTTCGAACTTCTCGGCTCCAATCGAAAGAAAACCCAATTTGATCTAATTGGCGTCTGTATGTTTTAATGTTTTCTTCAGTCGTTACGGCTGGATGTTGCCCCGTCTGAATAGCATACTGTTCTGCTGGCAATCCAAAACTATCGTAGCCTTGTGGATGCAATACATTAAATCCTTTATGACGTTTATAACGCGCATAAATATCGGAAGCAATATAACCTAGTGGATGTCCAACATGAAGTCCTGCCCCACTTGGATAAGGAAACATATCTAGTACGTAGTATTTAGGTTTATCGCTACTATTATCGGCTTGAAACGTTTTGTTTTCTGCCCAATATTTTTGCCATTTGGCCTCGATGTCGTTAAAATGGTATTGCATTGTCTTATTTTTCGCTTGTAAAAGCGCAAATTTAAACTTATTATAAGAATATTGAAAGTTTAAACGTTTTAAACCACAAGAGAATAGATTTCTTTTATATTTTTACATCGTTAACAAAACATCTATGAGTTCTTCTTTTGAAAATTATCAAAAACGAAGATTAATTTCTTCCTATTTTTCAGTGGTACTAAGCATTGCTCTGGTCTTATTTTTATTAGGCCTACTTGGTCTATTGATACTAAATGCCAAAAAAGTTTCAGATCACTTTAAAGAACAAGTGGTGGTAACAATCTATTTAAAAGAGGTTGCTAAAGATGTGGAAGTTAAACAGCTTGAAAAAGGCCTAGCGCTTTCGGAATATGTAAAATCGACTGAATTTGTTTCCAAAGAACAAGCTGCAGAATCTATGAAAGCCGAAAATGGCGAAGATTTTATGGAGTTTCTTGGATATAATCCGTTACAGAATTCTATAGATGTGCATTTAAAGGCAGATTTCGTAACCTCTGAACACCTAGAGACTATTAAAGACGAAGCGCTTTCCAAAAACTTTGTAGATGAGGTACGTTATGATAATGACTTAGTGACTTTAATGAACAATAACGTAAAAAAAATAAGTTTTTGGGTTTTGGTATTGAGTGGTGTTTTTACTTTAATTGCCGTTTTATTAATTAATAGTTCTATCAGATTGTCAGTTTATTCCAAACGTTTCACCATTAAAACCATGCAGATGGTTGGTGCCACAAAGCAATTTATTAGAAGACCTTTTGTATGGAAAAGTGTGCGTTTAGGAATTATTGGAGCTATAGTTGCCTTACTAGGTGTCGCTGTTGTTCTTTATTATTTAAATGAAACCTTCCCTGAATTAAACCTATTACAGAACCCTATTCTTATTGGAGCCTTGTTTGCTGGCATCTTTTTATTAGGTATAGTTATTACTTGGATAAGTACGTTTATTGCAACACAACGTTTCTTAAATTTAAAGACAGATCAGCTTTACTATTAATTCAAAAAATATTAAGATTTTAAAACTTAGAAAATAGGTAGCAACCTTTTTTAGAATCTGTTAACGTTATAGTTTAAATAAAACTGTTACTTTGCGCTTTCTAAGTTTTAGTGGATTAAATATAAATATCATGGGAGAACAAAAACCTAAGGAGCAAACAGAAAGCACCTTTATCTTCGGAAAAAAAAACTATAAATTCATGCTAATTGGTTTGGCATGTATTGCTATTGGATTTATCTTAATGTCTGGTGGTGGAAGCGACGATCCTAATGTTTTTAGTCCAGACATCTTTAATTTTAGACGTATTAGATTGGCTCCAACTTTAGTTCTCATTGGCTTTGGAATTCAGGTTTATGCCATTTTATTAAACCCTAATAAAAAGTCAAAATCTGACGAATAAATTCTTTTAAATAAAGCTTACCATTCCCTATTGGTTAGCCAATTTTGATATTTTTACCTCATGGATATTATCGATTCAATTATTTTAGGAGTTATTCAAGGTCTAACTGAATTTCTTCCCGTCTCTTCTAGTGGACATCTAGAACTTGGAAAAGCCATTTTAGGCGACCAATCCATTCCTCAAGAAAGCTTAATGTTTACTGTTGTGCTTCATTTTGCTACAGCATTAAGTACCATGGTTGTTTTTAGAAAAGATATTTTTTCTATTTTAAAAGGAGTATTTTCTTTTCAATGGAATGAAGACACAAAACTTGCGAGTAAAATAATTATCTCCATGATACCTGCTGTGATTGTTGGTTATAATTACGAATCGCAATTAGCCGAGCTTTTTGGTGGTAGCATCCAATTAGTCGGTTTTATGCTTTTAATTACTGCTTTTTTACTTTTCCTGGCAGATAAGGCAAAAGACACTGATAAAAATGTTACTTTTAAAAATGCAGCTATTATAGGAATTGCTCAAGCCATTGCCATGTTACCTGGAATTTCAAGATCTGGAGCTACCATTTCTGCTTCCGTTTTATTAGGAACTGATAAAACAAAAGCGGCTCGGTTTTCCTTTTTAATGGTGGTTCCTTTAATTTTTGGAAAAATCGCCAAAGACCTTATAACAGGTGAGTTAACGTATAATAGTGATAGTTTTGTTTCGCTAAGTGCTGGGTTTATTGCTGCCTTTCTATCAGGATTAATCGCTTGCACATGGATGATTGCATTAGTAAAGAAAAGCAAGCTGACTTATTTTGCGATTTATTGCGTTATTGTTGGTATGATTGCTATTATTTATGCTTCTTTAAACTAATAATATGAAGGGTGAAGACTATCTTTCCGGACAGGTTTTATTAATAGACAAGCCTCTACATTGGACGTCATTCCAGGCTGTCAATAAGCTTCGTTGGGAAATTCGTCAATCCTTTAATATTAAAAAAATAAAAGTAGGACATGCTGGAACTCTTGATCCACTTGCTACCGGTTTATTGATTATTTGTACTGGAAAAATGACCAAGCAAATAGATACGTTTCAAGGACAAATAAAAGAGTACACTGGAACTCTTGTTTTAGGCGGCACCACACCTTCTTTCGATTTAGAAACTGAAGTAAATGAAACTTTTCCTACTGAACACATTACAGAAAAAGCCATCCACGAAGTCACTAAACAATTTATTGGTGAAATTAACCAATTTCCTCCTGTTTTTTCAGCCATTAAAAAAGATGGTAAACGTTTATATGAATTCGCTAGAGCTGGTGAAGATGTTGAAATAAAATCAAGAAAAGTTACGATTTCAGAATTTGAAATCACAGCTATTAATAACAACGATGTTCATTTTAGAGTGGTTTGCAGCAAAGGCACGTATATTCGCTCTTTAGCTAACGATTTTGGAAAAGCTCTAAACTCCGGCTCACATTTATCGGCTTTAAGACGTACAAAAATTGGCAATTTTCATGTTGATAACGCATGCTCTCCAGTAGCCTTTATAGAAAGCTTAACAACCAAATAACCCTATTTTTCGTATATTAGTATGAAGCTAAAAAAGCTTTAACACCCAACAATTAACTTTTTTGAATTTATCAAATAAACATAAAGCACTTTTAATTACCTTCTTGGTTTCTGGAACCATTGTATTGTTGTTATTTAGTTTTCATATTACAAAACAAAACGAATTAATAGCAGAAAGTTACTACTTATTAGAACCCGAAGAGCCAAAAACACCAGAAGAACTTGAAGCCGAAAAACTAGCTAAGGCTAAAGAAAAACAAGTTTCTGAAACCAATAAAGCTTATAACGAAACTCAAGATTATAAAAAGTTTGCTCAAGCTTATCAGCCAATTGCCCCTCCAAAAGATTATGTCCCTAAGCCTTCAGAAAGCATGTCGGAAAGTAAAACTTTTGAACCTAGCTCTACACCTGCAACTTCAGAAATAGATGACGATGTTTTATCTTCTTACAGCAGCGTTAACGATGTCTTAAATAGAAGGAAACCAAGCAATAACAGCCAATCTGTTAACAAAAAAAGTAGCATGCATTATTCCTTGGTTAACAGAACACATGAATATTTACCAACTCCTATCTACCTATGCGAAGAAGGTGGTAAAATAGTTGTCAATATTACGGTAAACGCTTCTGGCTTGGTTACAGATGCCTATGTAAACGCCTCTTCAACCTCTAAAAACAATTGTTTAGAAGAACACGCTATGTCCTATGCTAGAGATGCTAGATTTAATGCAGAAGCTTCAAAACCATCACAAATTGGTACGATTACCTTTTATTTTGAAGGTAAAAACTAAACTGAAACCGTAAGCAGGTTCATTAAATCGCTCATCACACTTTGACCCTTGTCTTTGTTATACCATTGTTGTAATTCTTCTTTTATCTCTGGAGTTATCATCCCATGTTTTGCTTTATAATCTACAACTAATTTTGTTGCTTCGGCAGGTCTTGGTCCAAAAGAATTAATCACTTTTTTAGTGGTATCGTCTATAATAATCAATTTAGGTATAGATTTTCCGCCATTGGTCAAAAACTGATTCATTAAAGCGTCATTATCATCACGAAGCACCACTCTAAAGGTGATATTTTCATTTAATTCGGCCAGTTTATTAAAAACAGGAATCACATGAGCAGCATCACCACACCAACTTTCAGCAAGTACCAACCAAGTTTGTTTGGTATCTATATCCGCTAAATCTTCTTTTGTGCTATCTGAGACTTTTAAAGTTTTATCCCAACGCTTCATACGTTGTTCATTCAACTTGGTGTATTCTACCATGTCTTGGCTTTTATCGTCTCCAGTGGATGATTCGTTTTCCACCATTTTTGCCATTAAATCTCTGTATGCTTGGTAAGACATACTCTTATCCAAACTATCTTTTATTATTTGATTCATCGTTTTTAATTATATTCTTGCAAAAATAAGCTCTTAATCTTATTTGAATTATGATTTATGTCATATCTATGTCTATCTTTAGATTAGAAACTTACAATATTACTTATGAAAAATCATACATGTGGTTGGTGTGTTGGCGATGATTTATATCAAGCTTATCACGATCTAGAATGGGGCGTTCCAGTGAAAGACGATGAGACATTTTTTGAATTTCTAGTTCTTGAAACCTTCCAAGCTGGTTTAAGTTGGATTACCATTTTACGTAAACGTGAAAACTTTAGAAAAGCTTTTGATAATTTCGACTATAAAAAAATAGCGAATTACAAGCAAGATAAAATTGATAGTCTTCTATTGGATGCCGGCATTGTAAGAAACAAATTGAAAGTAAATGGCACCGTTACTAATGCTAAATTATTTATGGACATCCAAAAAGAATTTGGAAGTTTTAACAACTACGTGTGGAAATTTGTTAATAATAGGCCTATAAAAAATAGCCTCCAAAATTATAAAGATGCTCCAGCAACTACAGCCATTTCTGACGCTTTGAGCAAAGATTTAAAAAAACGTGGTTTTAAGTTTGTGGGTTCTACCGTTATGTATGCTTTTATGCAGGCTACAGGTCTAATAAACGACCATGAAGTTGGGTGTTTTAGGTATGAGGAAGTTTAAAATCTAAGAATCCAAAAAAAACCTTACCAGCATAATAAGATTGTGCTTAATCAGGTTTTTGATTTCAGTTTATGATAATTTCATATTAATTATAATAAAAGAAAAAATATTTATCATTTTAAATACTCTAAAAAAGAATCTCTAGAAATCTCTTCTGCTCCTAAACTAGCAAGATGATTGGTGTAAACCTGACAATCGATAAGCTTATAATTCGTGTTTTGAATAAAACTTATAAAGCCTGCTTTACTTGCATTACTTACTTTTGTAAACATACTTTCTCCACAAAACACACTATTATTTAAATCGATACCATAAAAACCTGCGACTAAATTATTGTCTTGCCAAACCTCTACAGATTTAGCCAAACCTTGTTCGTGTAGTTTCACATACCCCTCTATCATGCTATTGGTAATCCAAGTACCACGTTGCCCTTCTCTTTTTGCTTTTGAACATTCGGTAATTACGGTTTTAAAATCCTGATTTACGGTTACCAGAAAATCGCTATTCTTTAAAACCTGTTTCATACTTTTGGACACTTTTAATTTCTCTGGAAAAAGCACAAATCTGGGGTTTGGAGACCACCATAAAATGGGTTGATCTTTCTCAAACCAAGGGAAAATACCATTTTTATATGCAAGCATTAACCGTTCAACAGAAAGATCGCCACCAACAGCCAAAAGACCATCGGGATTTGCTTGATGTACATTGGGAAAATGGATTTCTGAGGTTAAGTAGGTAATCATAGTCTGGCAATATATAAAAAAACCTCAACGTTTACACATTGAGGTTAGCTATATAAGATTTTAGATTGCACTTCGACAAGCTCAGTGTGACAATCTATAGTTTACAATGATTTAAAATGGTAAATCGTCGTGATCGTCTTCATTTAAATCGTTAGCAGGTTCAAAAGCTTCAGCTGGTGGAACTGGAGGCATATTTCCAGAAGCCTCTTGTTGTGCTGCTTCAATTCTCCAACCTTGAATAGAGTTAAAATATTTTACTTCTCCTTGTGGGTTAGTCCACTCTCTTCCACGTAAATTAATACTGATTTTCACCTGTTGACCAACTTGAAAATTATTCAACAAATCACATTTATCCTGAACAAATTCAATCATAATATGTTGCGGATATTGCTCTTCTGTAGTTACAACCACTTCACGTTTTCTAAACCCATTGTTTCCAAAGGTTTGCGTGTCTCCTACTAATTTAATTCTTCCTTGTACTTCCATTACTTAATTTAATTTAACTTTTAATATTCCTCGAAACAGGAATTTGAAATTCTACTTTATGATAATAATATTTTCCAGGCGCTTTGTATATCGCCAAAACTCAAATAATTACGAGCCAATTTATGTTTTTCTCTATGAGAAGCCGATTTAATTTCTGGATAACGCTCACTTACGGTTTCTAAAAACTTACTGACTTCTTCTGAATTTGGTAAAGCATCTACATTTGCTAACATACCTATATCGTTTCCAGTTAAAATCATACTGTTTTTAACTTCTTCAGGAAAGTTATCTACTCCAATTCCTAAACTAGATAGTGGTTTTGGCAATTCGAAAAAACCACTTCTGGAACGACTATAGTAGTTTCCACCAGCTCTAGCAACTAAATCTAGTTTTTCCTGATTAATAATCCCTTCATCGTCTAAAACATCATCTTCTATATGAATTTTAACCACTTCGCAAATTACTAAATTTCCGGCACCTCCTTCAGTTCCTAATGCCACTATTTCTTTTACCTTACACTCAAATTGAACAGGAGATTCGGCCACTCTAAAAGGTTTTACCAAATCCGATTTCAACATGGTTAAACCTGCTTTCTCAAACTCGTTGATACCTTCAGGATATTCTGTACTACTTAAAGATGCCTGATGCACCATATCGTAGTTAACCACATTAATTACTACTTCCTTTGTTGCTAGTACATTTTCTAACGTGTGTTTTGTTGTATTATTTCTTACGCGTCGAGCAGGAGAAAAAATTAAAATTGGTGGATTAGCACTAAACACATTAAAAAAGCTAAAAGGAGATAGGTTTGGGGTTCCATTTTCATCCATAGTACTTGCAAAAGCTATAGGTCTAGGTGCCACAGCACTTAACAGATAACCATGTAACTTTGCTACTGATAAATCTTTTGGTTCGAATGATGTCATTAATCTTTTTTAATTTGCACAAATGTAACTAATCTGGGAATGAACTAAAAATGATTTGTTTGCTAGTAACACAATATTATTAACAGATTTTACATTATATTTCAAAATAAAATATGTTTTATGCTTTTTTCTAAACACAGAAATCTAACTAGATGGATTATTGTTGTGGCTTCTTTTGGTATTATTTCTTTAATTCTATGGAATACCTATGTGTTTTTTCAAAAATTTAAAATAGAAGAACAATCTAAATTAGATATTTGGGCTGCTGCTTATCAAGAAATAAATTCCAATGCGTTAGACGAAAATGTCAATCCATTGGTTGATAAAGTTTTTACATCTGAAATTACAAATCCCATGTTCGTTTATAACAACGGAAGTGTTTTAATTTCAAACAATATAGATGAAAAAAAACTTAAGAAAAAGCCTTCTATTGAAAGATTAATTAGTCAATATTCTCAAGAAAATAAACCCATTATTATTTCGTATGAGGATAATATTACCAAAGAAACTATTATTTATGGTACTTTGTATTATGGCAATTCGGAAGTATTAAACAAGTTAAAATACTATCCTTTAGCTTTATTATTAATTATCTTTTTATTTGGTGCTGTAGTGTATTTCTTTTATCGAAGCTCAAAAATTGCAACTCAAAATAAATTATGGTCTGGTATGGCAAAAGAAACAGCTCATCAGATTGGCACTCCTTTATCTTCTTTAATTGGTTGGACTGAAATATTAAAGTCTGAAAATATCAATCCAGAATACATTGTTGAGATTGAAAAAGACATTAACAGATTGCAAACCATAACAGAACGTTTTAGCAAAATCGGTTCGCTTCCAACACTTGAAAAAGCAGACATTGTAAAAGAAACCATAGAATCTTACGATTATCTAAAAGCCAGAAGTTCTAGGCTTATTGACTTTGAATTAATTGCTCCATCTGAAGAAATTTATGTAAATTTAAACAAACAACTATTTAGTTGGACCATTGAAAATTTGGTTAAAAATGCCATTGATGCCATGAAGGGCAAAGGCAAGTTAATCATAGAAATTACACAACTTGAAAACACCGTAAAAATTAATGTTAGTGATACAGGAAAAGGGCTTTCTAAAAAGCAATTTAATGCTATCTTTGAACCAGGTTTTACAACTAAAAAAAGAGGTTGGGGTTTAGGGCTTTCGCTTGCTAAACGTATTATTGAAGAATTTCATGACGGTAGGATTAAAGTAATACATTCTGAAATTGGCAAAGGAACAACCATGCAGATTTCAATGAAATCGATTTAAATTATGGAAGAGAAGTTTATTACAATAAAAGAAGTTGCATTGATTAACAATTGTCCTGAATGCTACAATACTAACGGATTACAATTAACCTTTCTACAAAAATTTGTAGAAACTAAATTTTATAAATCTATTACAAAAGAAACTTCGCATCAATTAGAATGCAATACTTGCAATACAAGTATATATCCGGTAAGATGGACTGAAGATATTGAGCGCGTTTTTAATTATCATCAAAAAGCTTTTACTCCTAAAAAAGCATCATTCAAATTAAAAAAATCTGCTTGGTTATTAATAATTAGCGTTCTAATTTTTATTGTTGTTTTATTAGGAATCGCTATTCTACCAAACCTATAAATACTTTTTAATTGCTTTTACGGTGTCTTGAAAATCCTCTTGACTTAAAGATGCTTTATTTAGAAATCTAATATCTTCCATAGAATTTAGCGGAATTAAATGTACATGCACATGTGGCACTTCCAAACCTACAACAGTCATCCCTACACGTTTACATGGAATGGCTTCTCCTATGGCTAAGGCTACTTTTCTGGAAAAAGTCATGAGGCCTAGATAAGTTTTCTCATCGAGGTCGAAAATTTTATTTACCTCCTTCTTTGGAATACAAAGCGTATGACCTTTAGCATTTGGGTTAATATCTAAAAAAGCAAGAAACTCATTGGTTTCAGCAATTTTATACGAAGGTATTTCACCGGAAATTATTTTAGAAAAAATTGATGCCATAATTGAATATGTATTTAGGTAAATATAAAAAGATTCCTGTTCTGCAGGAATCTTTTTTATAATATTTTCACGTTGTAAGCCTTAACAGCTCACTTGTTATCTAGAAATTTCTAAAATATCAAATTTCAATACGCCATTTGGCACTTGTATTTCGGCAACATCACCAACAGATTTACCTAACAACCCTTTACCAATTGGAGAGTTTACAGAAATTTTTCCCGAAGCTAAATCGGCTTCTCCATCTGCAACCAAAGTGTAATCCATTTCCATTCCATTGGTTTGATTTTTTATTTTCACTTTAGAAAGCACTAATATTTTTGTGCTATCTAATTGCGATTCGTCAATTAATCGAGCTCCGGATAATATTTCTTCAAGTTTTGAGATTTTCATTTCAAGCATTCCTTGCGCTTCCTTAGCAGCATCGTACTCAGCATTCTCACTTAAATCACCTTTATCTCTAGCTTCTGCAATAGCTTGAGACGCTTTTGGACGCTCAATATCTTTTAACTGTCTTAATTCGTCTCTTAATTTTTTTAAACCTTCTTCTGTATAATAAGATACTTTACTCATAACTTCACCGTTTATATATTATAAATATCCCGAAACACATTCCAACATTCTAGGAGAAATCGTTCGGGAATAACGCAAAAAATCTCGTTCACACGAGATTGATATACAAATATACAAAATATTTATCTGTGTTTACTTTTTGTTGTAAATTGTAGGCGAAAATTTAAATGAAAATGAATCGTATTTTATCCATTATTATTTTAACTCTAATAATTGTTTCTTGTAGCAAAAGTGACGACAATAACAATAACAATCAATACATTCCTAATGTTGCTTTTGATACGGGAAATTTAGTAAATACTAACTTACCTCAATATAGTAGTTTAAAATACGCCAACAACTCTGTTGTTTTAAACAATAATTATGGCATTAATGGGGTTGTTTTATATTTTGCCGGAGGTACAAATTACAGTGCATTTGAAATAAGTGACCCAAATCACCCTTTAAGCGATTGTTCTAAGTTAACTGTTAATGATTTAATTGCTACTTGTGATTGCGATGATGGTAATAGCTACGAAATTTTAAATGGAACTGGACGAACAGGAACTAATGGCCATTACGCCTTAAAACGTTATTATGTTGAAGTTATAGGTGACATTATTCGTGTTTACAATAATTAAAAACATTAAGCTTATCTATACAGTATTAAAAATTTAAATTTAATCCATCTTAAAACGCAATAAACGCAACGCATTTATTACCACCACAATGGTAGAGCCTTCGTGAAAAAGTACCGCCACACCAATATTGGTAAGTCCTAAAATAGTAACAGGAACCAATAAAGCAACGACACCTAAACTAATAATAATGTTTTGTTTGATAATGCGTTTAGACTCTCTGCTTAAACCAATAGCAAAAGGAAGCATTTCAATTTTATCAGACATTAAAGCAACATCGGCAGTTTCTAAAGCCACATCACTTCCAGCTGCTCCCATAGCAACACTTACAGTGCTTAAAGCCATAGCTGGAGCATCATTAACTCCATCTCCAACCATGGCTATTCTTTTATCTTCTTTTAATAGGGTTTTTACAGCTTCCACCTTGTCTTCAGGAAGTAAATTCCCCTTAGCTTCGGTTAAACCTATTTGTTTAGCAATGGTATCTCCAACATTCTGATGATCGCCAGTAAGCATCACCATCCGTTTAATGCCAATTTCTTTTAAACGTTTTAAAGTGCTTACCGCTGTTTTTCTTGGCACGTCCATAACACTTATCAGTCCAACAATTTCCTTTTTATAAGCTACAAGCATCACTGTATGACCTTGTTGTAAAAGAGTTTCCATTTTAGAGTTTACAGAATCTTCCACCAAAATTCCTTCATCTTGCATAAGTCGTGTGTTACCTATAAAAACGGCTTCATTTTTATAGATAGCTTCAATTCCTTTTCCTTGAATGGCATTTATTTCAGAAGCTTCTCCAAGATACTTAATTTGATACTGTTCTTTAATATCTTTTGTGATAGCTTTAGCTAGTGGATGATTGCTTAAGCGTTCAACTTCTAAAACCAGTTGTAAAAAATCGGTTTCACTAAAACCATTAAACGGAATCACATTGGTTAATTTTGGTTTCCCTTCAGTAAGGGTTCCTGTTTTATCGAAAGCAATAGTAGAAATAGCACCTAAATCTTCAAGAGCTTTTCCACCCTTAATCAAAACCCCTTTTTGAGCTGCTCTGGCAATCCCACTCAAGACAGCACTTGGCGTAGATATAGCCAATGCACATGGACTTGCTGCTACTAAAACGGTAATAGCTCGATACAGACTTTCATGAAAGGTCTCGTCTATAATTAAGTATGCAAAACACAAGGTAACAACCAAAATAATGACAACAGGAACGTAAATTTTCTCAAACTTTTTAGTCATCCGTTGAGTTGGCGATTTCTGAGTCTCAACTTCACTTACCATTTTTACCAAACGCGCTACTGTGGAATCTTTGCTAAGTTTTAAGACTTGAACTTCTATATGTCCATCACCATTAATAGTTCCAGTAAATGCAATATGGTTTTTATCTATGTCTTTAAAATCTGGTAAATTATCTAAACTTGGGATGGCTGTTTTATCAACCGGCATACTTTCTCCTGTAATTGGTGCTTGATTAATGCTGCTATGTCCTTTTACAACAACCCCATCTGCTGCAATTTTTGTATGTGGCTTAACAACAATAATATCGTTTATTTGTAATTCTTCAATAGGAGTTTCAACAAGTTTTCCAGCTTTATTTACTAGCGCTGTACTTGGCGATAAATCGTTTAAAGCTTCAATAGATTTGGTGGCTTTATTCATGGCATAACTCTCCAATGCATGACCTAAACTAAACAAAAACAAAAGTAAAGCACCTTCTGCCCAACTGCCAATATAAGCAGCGCCAATAGCAGCAGCAATCATTAGAAAGTCAATATCAAAACCCCCTCTGGAGATTTTTTGTGTAGCCTCAATAGTTATAAAATAGCCCCCGAAAAAATAGGCAATTATATAAATACTTAAGTGTGACCAAGCTGGGGTGGAAGTGGTTTTTTCTAAAATAAATCCGATTAGCAAAAAAACGCCACAAAATATCGAAAAATATAAATCTGTACGCTTTCCAAAAATACCACCATGATCGTGGTGATGTGTGTCTTCTTTATGTTGAGCCATTGAATTCTAAGTGTTGATTTTGGGTTGTTAAAATATACGTTTAAATGAAACTTATTTTTGCTTAATATATAAAATTTAATGACTGTGTCCGCCCTCACTGTCATTAAGTAGCATATAGGCTCCATTTATTAAGATTTTCTTGTCTTTTAATTCGGTTTGGTTTAAAATTTCAACAAAATCTTCGGTTTCAATACCTTTTTTAATTTCCACTTTTTCTAAATGATATTCTGTTTCAGTTTTATCTTTTAAAACCAATACAAAAGAATGATCTTCTACTGCAATTATAGCTTCTTTTGGTACGGCCATTTTTTTTACATAATTGACAATAATATCTGCTTCGGTAAACATACCAACAATAAATTGTGTTTGCCCTTCCTCTATATGACCGTGAACTTTTACGCGTCGGCTTTTTTCGTCGATAGTTGTACCTACCAAATGCACATCGGCTTTATAAATACTATCTGAAGCTTCTGGAATTGTAAATAATATTTCTTGGCCTTTTTTAATCTTCAAAATATCCTTCTCAAAGACTGAAAGTTCCAGATGGATATGGTCTGTATCCACAATTTCCATAATAATGTCTGAAGGCGACACATGAGAGCCATTACTTACATAGACTTTTGTAACATGCCCTTCAATTGGAGCATATAAATTAATAGTAGATGTTATGTTGCCTTGTTCTACAGAACTTGGATTAATATGAATCATTTGAAGTTTTTTACGCAGGCCATTGTATTGTGCCAAATTACTTTTATACGTGCTTTCTGCTTTTAAGAAGTTCTTTTGCGATGTAATATTTTCATCATATAAGGTTTTTTGTCTGGTAAACTCAGATTTTAAATAGCTTAATTGCTCGGCAACTTCTAAATAGTTTTGCTGAATTTCTACAAATTCCGGGTTTTCCAAAGTAACAAGTAATTGTCCTTTTGTTACTTTATCTCCAATTAACAAAGGTGTTTTAGTAACATATCCGCCAATAAAAGAAGTCACACTAGATTTATTATGAGGAGGTACATCTATTATTCCATTTGTTTTTACGCTTTGGCTAAATTCTTCTTCCGAAAGAAAACCAAAAGCCATCTTCTCGCCTTCAAACTGTTGGATTGTAATGTCTATTTCATTAGAACCTGATTGAATTTCTTCAGTAGCTTCTATGTTTTTTTCTGAATTTCCACAGGCTACTAAAACCAATGAAAATATAAGGATATATAGGTTTTTCATTTTTTATAAAATTAAATAATTGATAGCAATTACTGTTTGATTGTATGTGTTTAAATTGTCTAAATAGCTAAGTTCAATCTCTTTTGCAGTCTCTAAACTTTGTATGTACTGAAAGAAATCTATTTCACCTTCTTTAAAAGTGCGTTCGGCTGTTTTTATTATTTCTTCGGAAAGATGTTTCCCTTGAGTTTCATAATAATTAATGGCTTCTTCGTTTTGCTGAAGTTTTGCTAACAAGGATTGATATTCGGCATTTAATTTTACTCTGTAGTCCTCTTGTTGTTCTTCAATAACTTCTTGAGCAATTTTTGAAGCCTTTATTTTAGAGGCATTTCCACTAAAAAACAAAGGAATTTTTAGACCAAAGGTGTAACCAGCAAAATGTCTGTCAATGCCACTATTGCTACCTTGGAAATATTCTACGTTTAAATCTGGTAAAAGACTTTGTTTCTCTTTTTTATTTAAAGCTTGATAGTAGTTTTTAGAAAACTCGAAAGCTGCTAAACCAATATTATCTGTTGTACTAATTTGCTCTAATTCTAATTTTAAAAGAGGCTGACTGGCTATGATTAAACTATCTGTTTGAACCACTTTTTTTAGATGTTCTGTAGCTAAAACAATTTCTTGTAACACTTGTTTATAACGTGTTTCTAATTGTTTTTGTTTGGATTGAGCAGTAATCATTTCTAGATAATTGGTTTCTCCAAGTTCAAAACGTCGTTTGGCAGAAACAGCAAAATTTTCATATAAACTATCTAAAAACTTATAGACATGTGCTTTGTTTTTCACATAACTCAACTGATAATACTTGAAATAAACATCCCGTTTTAATTGTTGCAACTCAATACTGTATTGCGTTTCCTGTAACTGATGTTGCGCTTTATTTACTTTTTTATCAGCAAAATAAACTGTCGGAAATTTAAAATCTTGCGAAATACCAAACACTTTTAAAGGTTCGTTATTTTCTGCAAGATTACTTTCGTCGTAATTATAATAAATAGCTGTTTTATCAAAATTAAAAGCACTTTCAATTAAGGCATCAGCTTCATCCACTTTTAAAGAGGAAGCTTTTAAGCCCGAATTATTCTCGATGGCTAAAGAGACAGTTTCTTCAATTGTCAACGGATTTTGCTGTGCTTTCATTTGAAATGATAAAAACAAAATCATGATAGCTACCACTCCTTTTTTATTCATTTTAAGTTCTTTTTTCTGTTCTACCCATGCGTAAATTATAGGAAGAACTACTAAGGTTAATATAGTTGCGCTAACCAAACCACCAATAACAACGGTTGCTAACGGGCGTTGGACTTCGGCACCTGCATTTGTAGAAATGGCCATTGGTAAAAACCCAAGTGCAGCTGCCGATGCTGTTAACAATACGGGGCGTAAACGCTCGCTTGCACCAAGTTTTATGCGTGCTTCAATATTTGTCATACCACGAGTTTTAAGTTCTTTAAAATGTTCTATTAGTACAATGCCATTTAGAACGGCAATCCCAAAAAGAGCTATAAATCCAACACCTGCCGAAATACTAAATGGCAAGTCTCTTATCCATAATAATAGAATACCACCAACTGCCGAAAGTGGAATAGCAGAATACACCATCAACGCGTCTGTAACTGAATGGAAAGCAAAATAGAGCAGAATAAAAATAAGTACTAAGGCTACTGGCACAGCCACCATTAATCTGGCTTTTGCACTTTGTAGATTTTCAAATTGCCCACCATAAGTCATGGTATAACCTGTTGGAAGGTTTAGGTCTTTGTCGAGGATGGTTTGAATGTCGTCCACAACAGACTGCAAATCTCTATTTCTTACATTAACACCAACTACAATACGTCTTTTGGTATCATCTCTAGAAATTTGCGCCGGACCAGTTGTATAATTAATTTCAGCCAATTCACTTAAAGGAATTTTAGCCCCATTTGGTGTATCTACATATAGGTTTTTTAGGCTTTCCAGATTTTTTCTTTGATTTTCGTCTAAACGAATAACGAGATCGAAACGTTTTTCACCCTCAAAAACAGAACCTACAGTCCCACCGGCAAACCCCATAGAAATAATGTCGTTTAAATCTGAAATATTTAGACCATAACGAGCAATTTTACTTCGGTTAAAGACTACGCTCATTTGTGGTAAGCCCGCAACTTTTTCAACAATAATATCCGAGGCACCATCTACGTTTTCAATAAGGTTTTTAATCTGATTGGCTTTACTGGCTAAGATATTTAAATCTTCACCAAAAACCTTGATAGCAACATCCGCACGAACACCAGTAACCAATTCGTTAAATCTCATTTCAATAGGTTGGGTAAATTCTACCTCCATTTCGGGAATTACAGAAAGTGCTTCTTTAAATTTGTCTGCCAGTTCATTTTTACTAGAAGCAGAAACCCATTGTTTTTTAGGTTTTAACTTTATAATTACATCGCTTTCTTCCATAGACATGGGGTCTGTGGGAACTTCAGCGGCACCAATTCTACTTACTACCTGGTCGACTTCCGGAAAATTATCTAATAAAATCTGTTCGATTCTAGTGGTAATTTCTATGGTTTTAGTAAGTGAAGTTCCTGTTTTTAAAACTGGCTGAATTACAAAATCGCCTTCGTCTAAAGTTGGAACAAATTCGCCTCCCATTTTACTGAAAATCCAGAAACTTGAAGCTAATAGAATAATAGAAAGAGAAATTACCAATTTTTTATGATGTAAAGCCCAATTAATAATAGGCTGGTAGCCTTTATTTAAAGCTTTCATCAGGCGAACAGAAATATTTTTATCGCTTTGAACTGTTGGTTTTAAAAATAAAGAGGAGATAACCGGTACATAGGTTAAGCAGAATATCATAGCTCCAATTAACGCAAAACTGAAGGTCATTGCCATAGGTTTAAACATTTTCCCTTCAATACCACTAAGAGATAGAATAGGAATAAAAACGATTAAAATAATGAGTTGTCCAAAGATGGCCGAATTCATCATTTTTGAAGAGCTCTTTAAAGTAATAGCATCGATATCAGCTTGTTGGTTCTTTTTTGAAAGTGAACTAATCTTGGCACTTTGCGCTGTAATTTGAAAAGCAATAAACTCCACAATAATGACGGCTCCATCAATGATAATTCCAAAATCGATAGCTCCCAAGCTCATTAAATTGGCGTCTACTCCAAAGAGATTCATCATAGAAATAGCAAACAATAAACTCAACGGAATTACGGAGGCCACAACCAAACCAGAGCGCCAGTTTCCTAACAATAAAACCACCACAAAAATGACGATAAGCGATCCTAGGATTAAGTTTTCAGCAACCGTATACGTGGTTTTATTTATAAGTTCTGTTCTTTCTAAAAACCCATTAATATAAACACCTTCTGGCAAAGACCCTTCAATAGAAGCGATGCGCTCTTTTACGGCTTCAATAATTTTGTTGGAGTTCCCATCTTTAAGCATCATAATCTGCCCTAAGACTTTCTCGCCTTCGCCATTTCCGGTAATCGCTCCAAATCGGGTAGCAGATCCAAAGCCAACTTTTGCTACGTCTTTGATATAGATAGGAACGCCATCGTTTTTTACTACAATATTTTTAATGTCTTCCAGAGAAGTAACCAAACCTTCACCTCTAATAAAAAAAGCCTGATTGGTTTTTTCAATATAGCCACCACCGGCTACACTGTTGTTTTTTTCTAGTGCTGTGTAAATTTCAGAAACCGAAATATTCATAGCATGTAACTTTTGCGGATTGACAGCAACTTCATATTGTTTTAAAAATCCGCCCCAGGTATTTACTTCAACAACCCCTGGAATTCCCGACAGTTGTCGTTTTACAACCCAATCTTGAATGGTTCGTAAATCGGTAATAGAATACCTGTCTTTATATTCGGGTTTAACATCTAAAATGTATTGGTAAATTTCTCCCAAACCTGTAGTAATTGGTCCCATTTCGGGAGAACCAAAGCCTTCTGGGATGATTTCGGAAGCCGATTTAATTTTTTCAGCAATAAGTTGTCTTGGTAAAAACGTGCCAAAATCGTCTTCAAAAACAATGGTAACAACCGATAGACCAAATTTAGAAACCGATCGAATTTCTATAACTCCAGGTAAATTAGCCATTTCTAATTCTACGGGATAAGTAATAAATTGTTCCACATCTTGAGTGGATAAATTTCTGGAGGTGGTAATAACTTGTACCTGGTTATTGGTAATATCTGGAACAGCTCCAATAGGAATTTGGGTTAAGGAGAAAACTCCAATACCAACCACAAAAGCCATAAATAGAAGAACAATAAGTTTGTTCTTTAAACTGAATTTAATGATGTTTTCTAACATAATTCGTATGTAAATAGTGGTAAGCCATAAAAAAATAGCTTATAAAAAATAACTTAAATCACGAGTGAATTATGCGAATTTTGGAGGTTGAAAAACAGCAGGTTTTTCAAATGAAGAAGTAGATTCTTTATAAAAGAAATTACAAGGAATTTCAATAAAAGGAGGCTGTTCTAAAGTGAAATTTACATTAGGCAAAGTAAACGAAAGTGTTGTGTGAGCACAACTTTGATGGTGTTTAAAAGGCAAATCTTCATGTCCTCCATGCTCATTTTCATGCTGAAATTTATCATCGCCGTAATGTTCCACTATAAAATCGAAAAACGAATCGCCATAGGTTTCTTGGTGATATTCTGCATGCTCCATTAAAGAGCTAAGCTTTGAAAAGTCTTCAAAACCAAAGTTAAAACTCTGTATAAGAATTAAAACCGAATATGTTATGGCAACAAGTTTATGCATATAAGTTGCTAAGTTACAAAAAATAACCATTTGGTTAGCAACCAATGTTACATTACTAGAAATACGCTTTTAATTGAATACTTCCAGTATGAATAACTTTACTGGTTTCACTTTTTCTTCCTAAATAGTTGAGGTTTAAATCTAAAAATGAGGTAATTTTCTTTTGTGCTAATAAACTCCATGTATAGTTTTTACCTGGTTGCAAGCCTTCCATCATTTGGTAAGCTACCGGGGTGTTTGCACTACCTTCAAAGCTATTTGCGAAATAATTAAACTCCCCAATTATAGACATGCTTTGAAAATTTGAAAAGGAAAAGGAAGCTCCATATCTTTGTTGCTTTAAAGTTTCTAAACTACCCATGGTATTGTGTTTATTAGAATACTGATAAAACACATCAAAACGCACATTATCGTTTAATAAATAAGAGAGTTTAGGGTTGATTTTGCTTTCGTCTATATCGTAATTTTTACTGGTAAAGTTCTCACTAAAACTTTGATTGTTATTAAAACTTGTTTGAAAATTAATTAGCCAATTAGTAGCAAATTTATGATTGAAAAGTAAAATATGACTTACTAAAGCATTTTCAATAAAACCAATAGTTAAGTTGTTTTTAGAATCGTTTTTTAAGAAGGTGTAAGAGGTTGTATAATGTTGTTTTCCTCGATTAAAAAACAAGACATTTCTAAAATTTAATTGCAAGCCTAATTCGTTTTCAGGATCTCGATAAAACGGATTTAAATTAATATTACTGCCTTCCCTAGTGTTTTTGCTATCTACCAAATAAGACGTTTGATTATAGAAATAAGAGAGTGCTTTTTTAAAACCAGTAACTTCGCCAGACCATTGTTGTGGATTAATTGTAAGTGCAAGACTTAACCTATTTTGATGCGTTTTGATAAACACTTGATTTGGTAGCAATACACGAATATATTTCCCTTGATCTTGAAATTGGGCAATTTCAAATTCCTCCAATTCTTGAATACCGTTACCGTTGTAATCTATCCAAGTGTAATTTCCCTGACCCGGTTCAACTTCAACAAAAGTAAATTCTTGTTGTGGTAAGGTTCCTGAATTGGTTTCATAAACTGTATTTAAATGAAATAACTGCTTAAGGAAACGCTGACTATATTGAACTCTTGAATTTAGAGAACGTTCGTCCTCTAAAGTCTCATCTGTATTATTTAAAACCCTATAATTAGCATAAAGTGATAAATTTGTTCGTTCATTTTGAATGATTTTAGAGTCTAAATAATAGGTATTGGAACTATTTACTCTTTGTAATTGGCTATCTCTTAAACTGTCATTGACTCGATATTTATACCCAATTTCAGCAAATACCTTAGTGCTATCTCCTATTCCTGTAAAGACTTCATAGGATTTATATTTCTGACTTAATGCCGTATAAGCATCAGTCTCATTCTCCTTTTGCTGATTATCTTCCATGGCCAATCTGGTTCCAACCCAAGCGCGATTAAAACTATAAGTTAACACATTGTAGGTTCTAAAAAATGCTGAATTATTTGTTATTGATGTGGTGTTTAACATGCTTGAAAGCGACATAATCTGCCAATTATTAAGCAAAAGATTAGCTGAAACAATATGCCTATTCCCATTAAAGTTTTTGGAATAATTTAAATATTCAAACTGATAACTTGCTCGTCCTTTTTTATTATGAAATGCCTGAGCTCCAGTTTTTATAAAAGTTTGTGTTCCAAGATTGGTAGATGTATTGGCTCGAGTGGTAGTTCCTAAATTCCAATCTCTATTAAATTCGGCATTGTAAATACGTTGAATAGATCGGAAATTTTCTTGAATATAATCTACATCAGCAAAAGCTTCTAAGTTCCATAAGCTATCTCTTTTTATTATGGCTTGATTCACTTTTAATTTCCCTGCAAATCCATCGTTATTACCATCGTCTAAAGCAGAAAAGAGGTTTAAATCGTTTTTGCTTCCAGCAGCTTCAAAACTAATGACTGTTTTATCTGAGGGTTTGTAATCTCCATTTACAATAGCCATTTGCAATTTTGTAGGAGCTACTAATTGAATAATAGGTTCGTAATTCCCTTGTGGCACTCCTGCAATAGGTTCTACATATTCATAAATGGTACTTATGGCATCCACACTACTTATTACATAATTTCCAAGATTATCTCCAACCAAAGAAAAGCGAGCACTAAATAGTTCATCGTTTGGATCAATTGAAAAAACCAAAGCCTCAACACCATTAATGATTTCTTTTTTATATAAAATTCTATTTTCATTATAAGCTTCTGGCGTAATAGAAGGTGCAACCATTTTAGTTCTATCGTCTCCTGCTTCGGCTAAAATTTCAACTTGCTCTACAGATAAATTTTGTTGAAGTGGATTATTTTTAGAGTCATTTTCACTATAAACTGAAACACCAAGATTTAAGTTTTCACTTTCATATCTTCCACCTCCAAAGATTACTAAACGCGAATAATTTCGTTCACTAAATTGATAATCTACAGTGACTCGCATTTCGGAAGTTACAGGAAACGTGGAGTTAAAAATAATTTCACCTGCATTATAATCTATAATATAATCGTTGTATTCTCCTCGTTTTAAAGCTATTCCATTTACATAAACCGTTTCACTTCCTGAAACAATTAATACAAATAGTTCGTCGTTTGGCCCTTTTAATTTATATGGACCTTGATTACCTTCTTGAGCTGTAAACTGGCTGGTAGTAAACTGTCCTCGAACCAAAGCTCCAGAAGCAAATACATTGGTTTGAGAGTCCGGATGATGTAACGTAGCAGCAACAGACAACCCTTGAACACGTTTACTAAAATTCGCGAAATATGAATTCGGATTTACAAGATCAATATCTCCAGCACGAATTTTCCAATTCTCACTAAATAACTCAATAAAAACCTGATCAAACTCATCCAGACGCTGTGAATATCCACTTTCTTGTAAAGGCACGTTGGCATCTTGAATGGATGCTCTTAAAGATACTTTTTCGCTTAGTTTTCCAGTAATTTGAAGGTCTAATTCACTATTTAATACAGAGTTTTGATTATTTCCAATTATTACTCCTCGAGAAATACTTCCCGAAGTAGATAAGCCATCAAAAGGAGTGAAATTTTGCTTTTCGCTAGGTTGTGAAAGTTTATAAAGTCTGGCTAAGTTACCTGTGTTTTCAACAATAACACTATCGCTAATTTGCCTATAAGTTCTGGTTAAGTATTCTGGATATTTTAAATAGTTTACTATAATAGAATCTGTATTTATGGGCTTATTAAACCGAATAACAGCTTTTTGGTAATCGACAGTAAAATATGAATCGTCTACAAAAGAACTATCCTTTTTTTTAATGGTTAGGAAATTGGAATTTATACTAACACTATCTATTACAATAGAATCTCTTACAGCAACCGTTTTTGTTCTGTAATTAGACTCCAGATTTTGAGCAAAAGCCGAAAACCCAAAAAGTAAGAATAAAATAGCAAGTATAATCCTCATGAAGTAGTAAACTACATATCAATTAAAATATTTTGTTGATAGCTTTTGTTAAAACGTTTTTAATTTAATAGTGTAAATGTAAAGCATTATTTATTTTAGCTGAAATTAACTAGCTTATTTTAATAAAGCGAGTTATTTATTAGGTTTAATTAAAAGGGATTCTTTTACCAAAAAAGTATATATGAAAATAATTTCTTATAATGTCAATGGCATTCGCGCAGCACTTAAAAAAGGATTCATAGATTGGTTAAAAGCAGCAAATCCAGATGTTATTTGTCTGCAGGAAATTAAGGCTATGAAAGAGCAATTGGACCTTAGTCTTTTTGAAGAGGCTGGATATCCCTATCAATATTGGTTTAGTGCCCAGAAAAAGGGCTATAGCGGTGTGGCTATTTTATCTAAAACAAAACCAGACCATGTAGAATACGGTACAGGAATTGAATCCATGGATTTTGAAGGTAGAAACTTGCGTGTAGATTTTCCAGGCATTTCTATTATGAGTTTATATTTGCCTTCAGGTACAAACGATGCTCGTCTGCAACACAAGTTTGATTATATGGACATGTTTCAAGATTATATAAATAATTTAAAACTAGAAATTCCGAATCTAGTTATTTGTGGCGATTATAATATTTGTCACGAAGAAATAGATATTCACAATCCAAAAATGAAAGGAGTTTCAGGTTTTTTACCTGAAGAACGTGCTTGGATGGGACAATTTATAAACTACGATTTTATTGACGCCTTTAGATACTTACATCCTGAAAAACAAGAGTATAGCTGGTGGAGTTACCGTGCTAATTCTAGAGCAAATAACAAGGGTTGGCGATTAGATTACACCATGGTTTCAAAACCCTTACAAGAAAAGATAAAAAGAGCCGTTATACTTAGTGAAGCTGTACATAGCGACCATTGTCCGGTTTTAGTTGAAATAGAAAATAATTAATAGTTCGATTTATAAAAATGAATCCATAGAAATATAAACCCAAATTTAAAAAATGAAAAACAAATTTATAGTTTTAGCAGTTTCTACCTTGCTGGCAAGCGCTTGCGTGTCTCCAAAAGTGTATAAAGATCTTGAAAGTAAATATAGCACCTTAAAAGATGAAAACAGAGAGTTAAAAAGTGATAACGAAAGTTTGACAACTGCTAAAAATGCAACTCAAAACGAGCTAGACCAATTACAAAATGCATATAATGAAGTAATTGCAGACAGGGATAAGCTGCAAGCAGATTACAATGCTACTAAAGCGAATTTAGAAAATTTAAAAACGTCTTATGATGCTTTAGAAAAGAACAGCTCGTCTGCCATCGCAGATAATGTTCAAAAAAACAGAGAATTATTAGCACGCTTAGAGGCAAAGGAGCAAGCTTTAGAGACTGAAAATGCCCGATTAGAATCGTTAAAAAAAGAACTGGAAGCACGTTCAAATCGTGTGGCAGAATTAGAAAGTATGATTGCTGCTAAAGACGCAGCCATGACCGAGTTGAAAAATGCTATTTCAAGAGCATTAGTAGATTTTGAAGGCAAAGGACTTACAGTAGTGCAACGCGATGGAAAAGTGTATGTGTCTATGGAAAATAAATTATTATTTCAATCTGGAAGTTGGGCAGTAGGTACTGAAGGAAAAAAAGCTGTACAACAGTTAGGATCTGTGCTTGCCGTAAATCCAGATATTAATGTGTTAATTGAAGGTCATACAGATAATGTGCCATATTCTGGAAATAGTATTATGAAAGGAAATTGGGACTTGTCTACCAAACGTGCCACAGCTATTGTTGAGATTTTAAGACAAAATTCAGACATAAAGCCAGAAAACTTAACTGCAGCAGGAAGAGGTGAGTTTGCACCAATTGCAACCAATGATACCTCTGAAGGAAAAGCAAAAAACAGACGTATAGAAGTTATTCTAACTCCTAAGTTGGATGAAATTTCGAAATTACTTAACGATATCTAAATAGTCTAAACGCGATTCGAAAGAATCGCGTTTTTTAAATTTATATTTTTAAATTGCACTTAAATATCGTTAACGCTTTCCTATCTATAATATGAAACAACTTTTTTGGATTGTAATAATCTTAATTTTTATTTCTTGTGAAAACAATTCTAAGAAAGAAAGCTATGTCGATTCCAAAAAAATCATATCAGTTCATAAAGATGGTTATGTAGGCGACGAGCAATGTATGTCGTGTCATAAACAGGCTTTTGATTCTTGGAAAGATTCGGATCATGACTTAGCTATGCAAGTGGCAAATGGAGAAACAATATTAGCCGATTTTAATGATGTTGAAATCACTTTAGATGGCATAACTTATTTTTTCAGCAAAAAAGACTCTGAGTTTTTTGTTCATATTAAAGAAATTGATGGTTCGGAAAATGACTATAAAATTTCTTATGCTTTTGGAATTTATCCTTTACAACAATATCTGGTGGATTTCGAGAATGGAAAAAAGCAAGCGTTGAGAGTAACTTGGGATGTTGATAAAAAACAATGGTATCATCAATATTCAGGAGATGCTATAGATCCACACGACTGGATGCATTGGACAGAAAGTTCGCAAAACTGGAATACCATGTGCGCCGAATGCCATTCTACAAATCTTCAAAAAAATTACATCCCCGACGAAGATAGATTTAATACCACCTGGTCTTCAATAAATGTTAGCTGCGAAAGCTGCCATGGTCCTGCAGAAAAACATGTAAATTGGGCAAATAACTTACAGGACTCACTTCATAATAACAAATACATTTTAGCCGGGAATTCGCAATTTGCACAAATGAATATGTGTGCTACTTGTCACTCTAGACGAGTTAAGCTTACAGAAAACATGGTGCCTGGAACACATTTTGAAGACCAGTATTTACTTCAGAATTTGTCTCAAGAGTTTTATCATGGCGATGGGCAAATAGAAGCAGAAGATTATGTTTATGGTTCTTTCCTGCAAAGTAAAATGTATCATAACGATGTGACTTGTACTGACTGTCATAATCCACATTCTTTAAAATTAAAAGAAGTAGGTAATAAGTTATGTATGCAATGTCATGAGCCAAAATACGACCAACCTACACATCATTTTCATCCACAAAATTCAGAAGGTTCTCAATGTATTAACTGTCACATGACTGGAGTTACCTATATGGGAATAGATTATAGAAGAGATCATAGTTTTAGAGTGCCAAGACCAGACCAAAGTGTAGAATACGGTACGCCAAATGCTTGTAATACATGTCATGCAGATAAAACCAATCAATGGGCAGCCAACAAAGTTGTAGAATGGTATGGAGCAAAAAGAGAAGCTCATTTTTCTGATGCTTTATTATTAAGTAGTAGAGATTATATAAGTAAAAAAGATCGGGATGGTTTAGACCTGTTTATAAACGACTTAAATTATCCTGCTATTGCAAGGGCATCAGTTATAGACAATTTACAAATTACAGAATCCAGTCAATATCAGGCGCTTATTAAAGGTTTGGAAGATCCATCTCCTATGGTAAGATATGCTGCACTTCAAAAATTTAGAGGGTTGAGTTTAGAAGATAGAACCTCCATTGCTTTAAAACATACAAATGACACCACAAAACTGGTGAGGATTGGAGCAGCACAATTGTTGTTGGATTTAGATTTTAATACTTTAACCAATGTTGATGTTAGTAATTTAGAAAAATCGAGAGACGAATTAGAAACTATGTTATATACTAATGCAGATTTTTCCAGTGGAAGAATGCAATTAGGAGACTATTACCTTCAAACAAACGATGTTAAAACCGCAATTAAACACTATCGTGCAGCTATTAAAAAAGACAGTTTGTTTATTCCTGCCTATTCTAATCTTGCAAGTAGTTATAGTATAAACAATCAACCAGACGAAGCTTTAAAAATTTTAAATCTATTGGTCTCTAAAAGTCCGGAAACTGCCAGACCTTATTATTTACGAGCGCTTATTTACTTTGAGTTAAAACAAAATTCTTTGGCATTAGAAGATTTAAACAAAGCTATTAGTTTAGAACCAACAAATCCAAGATATCTTTATAACCTAGCTACCTATTATTATCAGAATAAGAGCTTTAATGAAAGTGAAAAAATAATCAATCAAGCTTTAAAAATAGAGGCTAATAATCCAGATTTTAAGTTTCTGTTGGCTTTAATATATCAGGAACAAGGAAAACTGGGAGCTTCCCGAAAAATAATGCAGGAACTCAATGTTCAGCCTGGAAGGTCCAATTAATTAGACAACGCTCTTTTAATTCACTTTATAAATATTCAAAATGAAATATACCAACTTGCCACATACTAATATTAAAGTGAGCAAACTTTGTTTAGGAACCATGACTTGGGGAAATCAAAATACTCAAGACGAAGGATTTGCTCAAATGGATTTAGCAACAGATAAGGGTATTAACTTTTTTGATTGTGCAGAAATGTACCCAGTTCCGGCAACAAAAGAAACCTATTCTATAACAGAACAGATAATTGGAAATTGGTTTAACAAAACGGGAAAAAGAGATCAGGTAGTTTTAGCAACAAAAATTGTGGGACCTGGAGATTATACAGCCCACATTAGAACCAATGGGTTTAGTCCCGAAGCTTTAAAAGATGCTGTTAACCAAAGCTTAAAAAGACTTCAAACCGATTATATAGATTTATACCAACTTCATTGGCCAGAACGACAAACAAACACGTTTGGAGTTAGGGATTATAAACATAATTCTAAAGATGCTTGGGAAGACAACTTCAAAGAAATTCTTCATACGTTTGATGGTATTATTAAGCAAGGTAAGGTGCGTCATATTGGAATTTCAAATGAAAAAGCTTGGGGAGCCATGCGTTATTTAGAAGAGTCTAAAGTAAATAATTTGCCACGAATGATTACTATTCAAAATGCGTACTCCTTATTAAATAGAACCTTTGAAGGAGATATGGCAGAAATTGCTATCAGAGAAAACATGGGACTTTTAGCCTACTCGCCAATGGCATGTGGTGTTTTGTCTGGTAAATATATAAAAGGTACGGATAGTAAAAATTCAAGACTTAATTTGTTTACTCGGTTTACCCGATATAGTTCGGCAGAAGCTACACAAGCAGCAAAAGCATATTTAAAAGTAGCAGAAGAACATAATATGTCCTTAGCACAAATGTCTTTGGCGTTTGTTACACAGCAACCTTTTGTAACAAGTAATATTATTGGGGCAACAAGCTTAGATCAACTTAAAGAGAATATAGATAGTATTCACATTAAAATAAATCAAGAATTGATTAATTCTATTGAAAAAATACATGCTATTTTTCCAAATCCTTCTCCATAAAGAAATTAATTCTATTAATTTTTTGTGACATCCGAAATCTACTCAATTCAACGAAGAAAAGAGTAGTTCATCTATTAAACAAATGTTAAGTCATTCGTGAAATAGTTTTTTTATAATTTAGGTTTTTAGAATCTGTCAGATTTCGAGCAATCTTATTACAATTCTAAATAAAATATAATCTTAAGCTATTAGTAATTAATGGCTTATATAAAATAACTAACCTATTTTTATAAAATGAAAAAAATTACGCTATCTCTACTGTTTGGGTTTATTTCCTTGATTGGATTTTCTCAAATAGGTTTAGTAGAAAATTTCGACGCTGGATTAACCTTACCTCCAGGATGGACTGGAACTGGTTATTCAGGAACTCCTTTTAACCCATGTAGTGTGGTTTCTCTTAGAGCCAATTTAAGTGCCTCTAACTTAACAGACGATTTAATATCTCCAAACATTGTTGGAGAATCTAATGGTACAGATTTAACAGTTGCCTTCGATTATAAAATTGTCGATTGGTCTGCAGCAGTGGACCCTACACCTCCAGGTTGGGGACAATTTAATGTGCAATACTCTACAAACGACGGAGCAACATGGATTTCTATAGGCACCATAGATGACATCAATCATCAAACTGCAAACACCTGTGCCAACGTTAGTTATGTAATACCAGCAGCTGATGTTCCAATTGGAACCAATGTTAAGTTGAGATTTGAAAACATTTACTTTTCTGGAAACTATTATTTTTATATAGATAATGTAACGGCAACTCAGGTTGTTGTAGACCCTCCTTCTTGTTCACCATTAATCAATCCTACAAATGGAGCTACAGGAGTAGCTATCACGGAAAACCTAAGCTGGCAACCAGCTACAGGAATTCCTTCAGGATACACACTTTCAGTTGGAACATCACCTGGAGGAACAGAATTAGTAGATAATGTAAACACAGGACTTTCTACAACGTATGATCTTCCTGATTTAGAATATTCTACAACATATTATGTAAATATTATACCTTTTAATGATAATGGTCCTGCAGTTAACTGTCCGGAGCAAACTTTTACTACTGGAGCAGATCCTAATGCACCTGTAGACTGTAGCAGTGGTATACCAATAAACACGGTTTTTTGTTACACAAATAACGACACCACAACCTTTAGTTTTCAAAGTTCTGATGGCTCACCTTTAGTGGTTGTATTCAATTCAGGAAGCACTGAAAATAATTATGATGAACTTATTATATTAGATTCTGATGGGACTACCAATTTAAATAATGCAACCCCCTATGGAGCTGCTGGTAACCTAGCTGGTTTAATGTTTATTTCCTCTGGTGATACTATTACAGTGGGAGTCACTTCAGATGGTTCAGGTATTAGCTGTACAAGTAATCCTTGGGATTTTGATGTATATTGTTTAGATACAACTGCTTTACCAAATTGCGATTCTGTATTAACTACGCCTACTAATGGTGCAACAGATGTAGATGTAGCTACACAAATAACTTGGACACAAGCATCTGTTTTTGTAACTGGATATTTTGTTTCTATAGGTACAACTCCTGGAGGAACAGATATTGCTAATAACGTAGATGTTGGAGATGTACTTACATATACACCAGCAACAATTCTACCTTATGAGACTGTAATTTACGTTACTATTACACCTTATAATGACAATGGTTCAGCTGAAAACTGTATAGAAAACTCCTTTGAAACTAAGTTAAATCCTTATCAGTGTCCAGCAGAAGACCAATGTGTATTTACTTTCACACTTGAAGATAGCTGGGGAGACGGCTGGGGTGGTAATACCATGACTGTGTCTCAAGATGGGTTAGAAATTGAAATATTAGAATTAACTGGGGGATCAGGTCCAGTAGAAGTAAACATTCCTCTATGTGATGGCATCCCTTTTGAACTATTTTGGAATAATGGCGGATCTTTTGCAAATGAAGTTATGATATTTGTAACAGACGCCTTTGGTGATGTTATTTACACATTACCAGCAGGAAGTGGTGGATTAAGAGGAACCTTACTGTTTTCAGATATGGTTAACTGTACACCTCCTACATGTCCTAGACCATCAGATGTCACTGTTGGTGAAATAAACATGACAGATGTTGAAATATCTTGGACAGAAACAGGAGCAGCTACTACTTGGGAAGTGATTGTACAACCTCTAGGAACTGGATATCCAGATGGTACTGAACCAGAAATTATTCAAACTACTGATAATCCTTATTTATATGAAGGTTTAGATGCTGCAACACAATACGAAATTTATGTAAGAGCCGTTTGTGCTGCTGATGATTTAAGTGATTGGGAAGGTCCAGTAGCTTTCGATACAACAATTTGTGATGCGGTAGATCAATGTAATTTTACGTTTATTTTAGAAGATAGCTGGGGAGACGGCTGGGGTGGTAATACCATGACTGTGTCTCAAAATGGAATAGATCTACAAACTTTAACCTTATTAACTGGCTCTGGTCCATTAGAAATTCAAGTACCACTTTGTGACGGCGTTCCTTTCGAGTTGTTTTGGAATAATGGTGGCTCTTTTGCTAGCGAAGTGATGATTTCAGTTACTGATGCCTTTGATGATGTAATTTATACAATGCCAGCAGGAAGTGCTAGTTTACAAGGAACACAAATTTTTTCTGGTATTGTAAACTGTACACCGCCAACTTGCCCAAGACCGGACGATATAACAATTGTGGATGTAAATCCAACATCTGTTGAGGTATCTTGGACTCCTGGGGGAGCTGAAACCACATGGGAAGTTATTGTTCAGCCTATAGGTAGCGGGTATCCAGACGGGACTGAACCTGAAATTATTCAAACTACTGACAACCCTTATTTATATGAAGGCTTAACTCCTGGAACAGAATACGAAATCTATGTAAGAGGTATTTGTGCTGCTGATGATTTAAGTGATTGGGAAGGTCCAGTGACCTTTAAAACACAAATCTCTGTAGATTGTGCTGCCGGACAAGTTATTAATACAACCTACTGTTACCCTAATGGAACCAATGGTGTTTATGTTGAAATCTTTAGCTTTCAAGGTTCTGGAGGATTCCCTTTAAATATTTTATTTAATTCTGGAGAAATAGAAAACTGTTGTGATACCATCAGGATTTTAGATGGTGATGGTAATATTATTTACGAAGGAACTAATGGTGGAGATCTTACCGGTTTTGCGCTTACAACTCCTGGAGATTCATTTACAATATTATTAGAATCTGATGGCAGTTTTAGTTGCGAAAGTGGCAGTAGAGACATATGGGATTTTGATGTATGGTGTCAAACATGTATCCCTCAAACAGCAAGTTTTGATGTAATTAATGGAGACTGTATTACGGACCCTGACAATCCTGTTTTTGAAATTCAAGTAGATATTTCAGATATGGGAGATGCGACTACTTTAGATATTACCGACAACCAAGGTAGTGCACCACAAACAGCTACAGAAACTGGAACTCTAGTTTTCGGACCTTATGCTGCAAATACCAATGTTATTATAACAGTAGCTAACGCAGATGATGCAAATTGTATTATTGAAAGTAATCCTTTAGCATTCTTATGTCCACCGCCACCTAACCCGTGCTCTATTGCATATGCTGGTGAGGATACATCTGTAGATTGTAACACTCCTGACGCCCTTTTAAGTGCAAACTTCCATTTGTACGGTCAGGACACTGAAAATTACGATATTAATGCAATTGACACATGTCCTTCTCCTCCTGTAGATGGAGCAACACCTACAAGTATAAACATTGACGACAGATGGTCGGAAGTTTTAGACCTTGGTTTTGATTTTTGCTTTTATGGAGGCGTTTATAATCAGGTGATTATTGGATCTAATGGTGTAGTTAGTTTTGAAACACAACATGCCGGCACATATAATGAGTGGGACTTACAACCATTTGGAGGTGGACCATCAACTTTACCTAACACTACAAACACAACAATTACAGAAGCTAATATATTTGGTGTTGGGCATGATATAGACCCATCTGTGTGTGGTAGTATTGATTATGTTGTACTTGGATCTGCTCCATATAGACAGTTTGTAGTTAACTACAATGCAGTATGTCATTTTGGATCTTCTTGTAATTCAAATACTTCAACATCTCAAATTGTACTTCACGAATCTTCTAATAATATTGATATTCATGTTATTAGTAAGCCAACTTGTACGTCCTGGAACGATGGTCTTGCTGTTATTGGAGTTCAAAGTGTTGATGACTCTCAAGCGACAACACCTCCAGGTAGAAATACTGGGGTTTGGACAGTAACAGAAGAAGAGTCTTGGAGATTCTCACCTTCTGGAACACCAAATTATACTTTACAGTGGCTTGACGAAGAGGGTACAGTTTTAGGAACAGAAGAAACTGTAACAGTTTCTCCAACTCAAACTACCAACTATACTTTTGAAGTAACTTATGAACTATGTACTGGTGGTACAGCAACAGTATCAGATATAGTGGAGGTTGAATATATAAATCTTTCAACTTATGATGGTTCATTTGAAATAACAGCTTCTTGTGATGGTGCAACTTCTGTTATTCTTGGAGATACAGGAGGTACGTTTGCCTTCAGTCCAGAACCTGGAGATGGAGCTGTAATAGATGAAGCAACTGGTGAAATTACTAATGGGGTTCCTGGAACTACTTATACTGTACAATATACAGTGGGAGAAGTTTCTTGCCCAGCTATAGTTACAGAATCTGTTACCATTCCTCTATCCGATGCTTCTTTTACGTTAATTGCTAATTGTGATGGCGCTATTGCTAACATAACCGGAACTACAGGTGGAACATTTAGTTTCAACCCTGAACCAGGAGATGGAGCAAATATCGATCCTGTAACTGGAGAAATAACTAATGGTATTGTAGGAACTACTTATACCGTAGAATACGCTACTCCAGAACCATGTAGTACATCAAGTACTCAAACTGTAACTGTTCTCGGAGTGGATGATGCGTCGTTTACTTTAACCGCAAATTGTACGGGAGCAACAGCAACCATAACTGGAAATACAGGAGGAACATTTACTTTTAACCCTGTACCAACCGATGGCGCAACTATTGATCCTACAACAGGTGAGATTACAAATGGCGTTACTGGAGCTACATATACGGTTGAATATACAACCATAAGCGATTGCCCTTCAACAACTACAGAGACTATAACAATTCCTGATGTTGACGATGCGTCGTTTACTATAACTTCAACATGCGATGGTGGAACTGTTGTTATAACCGGAGACACAGGTGGAACATTTGCTTTCAACCCTGTACCAACAGATGGAGCAACTATCGATCCTGCTACTGGTGACATAATTAATGGAGTTTCTGGAACAACCTATACAGTTGAGTATACTACTTCTGGAACTTGTCCAGCTTCTAGTACTGAAACAGTAACAGTGTTAAATGCAGAAGATGCATCGTTTACTATAACACCTTCTTGTACTGGAGCTACTGTTATTATAACTGGAGATTTAGGTGGAACATTTACGTTCAACCCTGAACCTGGAGATGGTGCAATTATCGATTCTGCTACAGGTGAAATTACTAATGGTATTTCTGGAGCTTCTTATACAGTTGAATATACCACTGGAGGAGATTGTCCTGAAACAAGTTCACAAACGGTAACTCTAATCCCTGGTGGAAATGCAGCATTTACTTTAACAGCTAATTGTTTTGGTGCAACTGCAACGATAACTGGAGATACAGGTGGAACATTTGCATTTGACCCTGTACCTTCAGATGGTGCAACTATAGACCCAACAACGGGAACTATTATAAATGGGGTATCAGGAGCGACTTATACAGTAACATATACTACTGCTGGAACATGTGTAATTACCAGTACAGAAACAGTAACTGTTTTAGATGCAGAAGATGCAACTTTTACAATGACGGCAACTTGTGATGGAGGAACAGCAACTGTTACTGGAGATGCAGGTGGAGTATTTTATTTCAACCCAATACCTTCAGATGGGGCTACTATAGACCCAGCTACAGGGGAAGTTACAAACGGAACAGAAGGTATGACTTATTATATTGAATACGAAACTCCTGGTCCATGTTATGCTATAAGTGTTCAAACAGTAACTGTTTTAAACAATGATACAGAAGTCCTCTTTAACGTAACACCAACTTGTGATGGTGCTACTGTAGAAATTATTAGTGGAGATGTGACAGGTGGTTCTTTTGCTTTAAATCCTGAACCTTTAGGAGGCGCTGTAATTGATCCTCTAACTGGTGAAGTAACTGGTGGAGCATCAAATACTAATTATACCATAGAGTTTACTACTGGAGGTGACTGTCCTGTAATTACATCTGAAACATTTACAACAGATACCTGTGTTATTCCTCAAGTAATTACACCAAATGGAGATGGTTTTAATGACTCTTTCGATTTAAGTGGATTTGATGTAAGTAGCTTAGAAATCTTTAATAGAAATGGGATTAAAGTTTACAGCAGAACAAATGGTTATACAAAAGAGTTTGAAGGAATATCTGATAACGGGAATGAGCTACCAACAGGAACTTATTTCTATGTAATGAGATATAAAGGAAGTGAAGTAAAATCAGCTTGGTTATATATTAATAGAGAAAAGTAAACTAACACAACCAAATTTTAATAATGAAAAAAATATATATCATTCTCGTATTCTTGTTTGCATTACAAATGCAGGCACAACAAGACCCTCAATACACACAGTATATGTATAATATGAACATCGTAAACCCAGCTTACGCTGGGTCGTACGATGGTGTAGCCATTGGACTTTTATACAGAAGTCAATGGGTAGGTTTAGACGGCTCTCCAAATACAGGTACTTTTAATGTAAGTGCTCCTGTAGGTAAAAGAGTTGGGGTTGGACTTTCTTTTATCACGGATGAAATTGGTCCAGTAAAAGAAAATAATGTCTATGCCGATTTCTCTTATACATTACCACTAGGTGGAGAACATAAATTAGCTTTCGGTATTAAAGCCGGAGCCACATTCCATGATATTGGATTGGTTGGAATAGATGCTATTGACAGTAACGATCCATTTTTGCAAAGCGATATTAATGAAGTGACACCAAACATTGGAGCTGGAGTTTACTTATACCAACCTAATAAATACTATGTCTCTGTATCCATGCCAAACATGCTAAACTCTGTGCATTTAGATGCAAATGGTTATAAAATAGGTTCAGAAACACAACATGTATTTGCAGCAGCAGGTTATGTGTTTGATATTTCAGAAAATTTTAAATTGAAACCACATACCATGTTTAAAATGGCTTTCGATGCTCCTGTGAGTTTCGATGTCAATGCCAATGTGTTTATGTACGATTTAGTTGAAGTAGGTGTTGGTTATCGTTTAGAAGATTCTTTCAGTGCAATGGTTAATTTCTTAATCACTCCAAATTTAAGAGTTGGATATGCTTATGATAACGTTGTTTCAGATTTAGATGTTGCAACCTCAGCGTCGCATGAGATATTTATTAATTTCGATATCCCACTGTTAAAGAAAGTCTCACGTTCACCTCGTTATTTCTAATTACTTAAGCTAAACATTATGAAAAAATTAAAAATATTTTTTACACTTATTTTAATGAGTAGTTTAAGTTTAACTGCTCAAAATAAAGATACCCAAAATGCCGATAAGCATTTTAATAAATTTGAATTTGTAGAAGCCATCACAGCTTATAATAAGCTTGTAGAAGATGGTAAAGGAGATGCCTATGTATATGGACAATTAGCAGAAGCAAATTACAACATTTTTAGTACTGCTGAAGCTGAACGTTGGTATGCAAAAGCACTTGAAGCAAATCAAGACAATCCGGAAATGATTTTCAAATACTCTCAGATGCTTAAAGCAAATGGAAAGTATGATGAGTCGAATAAATGGATGAAAAAGTTTGCAGATGTAAAACCTAAAGATGAAAGAGCCATAGCTTTTAAAGCTAATCCAGATTACATTCCTGGAATTTTACAAGGAGAAAAATTATACGATATCAAATCTTTAGAATTCAATTCGGAGTTTACAGATTTTGGTGGAACCGTAAAAGATGGAAACCTTTATTTCTCTTCAGCTAGAAATAAATCTAGAAGAGATTATGGCTGGAACGAAGAACCTTTTTTAGATATTTATCGCGTTGCTGTTGGCGGAGATGCTGCTGGTATTGAAGCCGAAGCAGTAAATGGTGTAAACACCAGGTATCATGAAGGATTAGTTTCTTTTAGCCCAGATGGAAATACCATGTATTTTTCAAGAGAAAGTTTCTTTGAAGGTGACTTTGAAAAAAATAAAGAAGCAAAGACTAAAAAAAGTTTATTGTATTTATTTAAGGCAACTAAAGATGGTGAAAAATGGGTAGATGTTCAACCTCTATCTATAAACAATAAAGAGTACTCAATAAAAAATCCATCAGTTAGTAAAGATGGTAAAACGTTATATTTTGCTTCAGATATGCCAGGAGGTTTTGGTTTATTCGATATTTATAAAGTAGCCATTAACGATAATGGAACGTTTGGTACTGCTGAAAACTTAGGTTCTAAAATAAATACTGAAGCTCAAGAAATGTTCCCTTTTATAAGTGATAAAGACGTGCTTTATTTTTCTTCTAATGGGCATTTAGGTCTAGGAGGTTTAGATGTATTCCACACAACTGAATCTGGGAAAGTAGTAAACGCAGGAGTTCCTGTAAATAGTAATGCAGACGATTTAGCATTTACAATAAACGAAGAAACAGGTGAAGGCTACGTGTCTTCTAATCGTGAAGGTGGTAAAGGTGGCGATGACATTTACGGTCTTAAACGTTTAGAACCATGTAACGTAAATGTGCTTACAACCGTTGTAGATAATAAAACAAATAATCCTTTAGCTGGAGTAGCAGTTACTATTAAGGACGCAAATGGACGTGTTGTTTCCACTCAAACATCTAATAAAGATGGACAAGTAGCATATACCGTGTCTTGCGATAAAACTTTAGAGATTTCAGGAGTATTTAAAGACTATTTAAGCAACTCTGTTACTTACTCTGGTAGTAAGGAGAAAGAAGCTTTAATGCAGCTTAATTTAGATCCTATCGAGGTTATAATTGTTAAAGACAAGGTGGTTTTAAATCCTATCTTGTTTGATTTCGATAAATCTAATATTACAGAACAAGGTGCTTTTGAATTGGATAAGTTAGTGGCAGTTATGACAAAGTATCCTCAAATGGTTATTGTAGCAGAATCTCATACAGATAGTAGAGGTCCAGCAAAGTATAACGAAAAACTTTCAGATAGACGTGCTAAATCTACTGTTCAATACGTTATTTCTAAAGGTATTGATGCTAGTAGAATTTCAGGTATTGGAAAAGGAGAAAATGAACCAAAAATTGATTGTGGTTCTAAATGTACTGAAGAAGAATACCAAACAAACAGACGTTCAGAGTTTATTATAGTTAGTGGAGGTTTATCTCAATAGAATAAACAAACTAATTATCTCGCATAAAAAAAGCCTTGCTAAATGAATAGCAAGGCTTTTTTATTATTTAATTTGATTACCATCTTTATCAAAAAAATGATATTCTAAGTATGTGTAAGCATCTCTTGGTAAAACTTTAACCCATTTCTTATGTTCAAAAAACCATTTTGAACGAATAGATGGAATACCTTTTGTTAAAAAGGCTGCTATAAAAGGATGTGTGTTTATAGTTATCTTTTTATAGTCTTTCTTTAATAATTGCTCTAAATCGTGATTAATCTTTTGAATCAAAACAATTGGTGCTTCAACTTCTTCGCCACTAACACCATTAGGGTTATCCTCTCTGGTTTTAATGTTCATTTCAGGTCGAACACGTTGTCTTGTTATTTGTATTAATCCAAATTTACTTGGAGGCAATATTTTGTGTTTAGCTCTATCGTGTTTCATTTCATCTCTTAGATGATTGAAGAGCTGTTTTCTGTTTTCAGCTTTGTTCATATCAATAAAGTCAACCACAATAATTCCTCCCATATCTCGAAGGCTTAATTGTCTTGCAATTTCGGTTGCCGCAATTAAATTTACTTCTAAGGCAGTATCTTCTTGGTTGTTTTCTTTATTAGATCTATTACCACTATTTACGTCAATAACATGTAAAGCTTCTGTGTGTTCTATTATTAAATAGGCTCCTTTTGCCATTGAAACAGTTTTTCCAAAAGACGTTTTTATTTGTCTTTCTATTCCAAACTTTTCAAAAATGGGTACATTAGATTGATATAACTTAACTATTGATTCTTTTTTTGGTGCAATCTCTTGCACATAATCTTTTATTTGAATGTAAAGCTCTTCATCATCAACATGAATACTTGTAAAGGTGTCATTAAAAATATCGCGCAAAATTGACGATGCTTTATTAAGTTCACCTAATACTTTACTTGGATGATGGGCTTTATGTAGCTTTTTACACATTGCGGTCCAACGACCTAACAAATTTTGTAAATCTTTATCTAGTTCAGCTACTTTTTTGCCTTCAGCTACTGTGCGTACAATAATACCAAACCCTTGTGGAGTTATACTCTTTACAAGGCGCTTTAATCTGTCCTTTTCTGTTTTACTTTCTATTTTTTGTGAAATAGAAATTCTATCAGAAAAAGGTACTAAAACAATATATCTACCAGCAATAGAAAGCTCTGAGCTTATTCTAGGGCCTTTTGTAGAGATAGGTTCTTTAGCAATTTGTACTAAAATAGACTGATTTGATTTTATGACGTCGTTAATTTTGCCGTCTTTATCAATATCTTTTTCAAATGGGAATTTGTTAAGAGTAAAATCTCTTAGTTTACCTGTGCTTACACTTTTTGTGAATTTTAAAAACGAGGGAAGTTTTGGTCCTAAATCATGATAATGTAAGAAGGCATCTTTTTCATAGCCTACATTAACAAAAGCAGCATTTAAACCAGGAACAGCTTTTCTTACCTTGGCAATAAACACATCGCCAACAGAAAAGTTATTACTCCCTTCATCCTTTTGTAATTCAATTAGTTTTCCATCTTTTAATAAGGCAAAATCAACATGTTCTGAACCAGATCGAATAATCAATTCTTTATCCATTTTGTTAATTTTTATCCATACAATTACGTACAGATGGATGATACAATTTTTATATCTAATTGTATAAATACAACTAGATATCATGTTATAAGTTATCCATGGGTCGATCCCATTTTATAGCTTAAAACATGTCACAGGATTTAAAAAATCCGTGGAGTTTATACGCATGCAAGGTTAGGCATAATATTATAAACTCATTTCAATGAACGTGAATACTGTAAAACCAAAAAAGTAGTTATCTAACTACTTTTTCGACTTATTTCTTCTTTTTGTGACGATTAGCGCGTCTTCTTTTTTTACGCTTATGCGTTGCCACCTTGTGTCTTTTTCTTTTTTTACCACTTGGCATAAGTTATGCTTTTTAAAAAATTAATATTATAGGCCTTATTTAACCTCTACGTTTGTTTTTACTCCTTCTACAAATACTTTTGCAGGTTTAAATGCTGGGATGTTGTGTGCAGGAATTTTAATTGTTGTGTTCTTAGAAATGTTTCTTCCAGTTTTTTCTGCTCTAGTTTTCACTATAAAACTACCAAAACCTCTTAAATACACATTATCACCACTCTCTAAAGAAGTCTTTACTTCTTCCATAAATGTTTCAACAGTTGCTTGAACATCGCCTTTTTCAATTCCTAATTTTTCAGAAATTTTTGTTACTAAATCAGCTTTAGTCATTTTTAATCTATTTAAGTTACTATTAATTATTTAAAGGGATGCAAATATAAGAATTTAATATTCAATATTTCAAACCTAATTCATTTAAATTTAAGATTATAAACCTTTATTTTTGCTCTCAATATACATTTTTAATGACTATTACGAAAACTTTAACATCTTGGTATTCAATTAACAAACGCAATTTCCCCTGGAGAAACACTACAAATCCATACTGTATTTGGCTCTCCGAAATTATTTTACAACAAACACAAATCAAGCAAGGACTGCCTTATTACGAAGCTTTTATACATAAATACCCTACAGTTTTCGATCTGGCAAACGCTTCAGAAAGCGACATTTTAAAATTATGGCAAGGTTTGGGTTACTATTCTAGAGCTCGAAATTTACATGCTACAGCAAAACATGTTGTTGAAAATTTAGATGGACAGTTTCCAGACAACTATAAAGATCTTCTAAAATTAAAAGGTATTGGAGATTATACAGCAAGTGCCATTGCCTCTATTTGTTATAACGAAAATACAGCTGTTCTAGACGGTAATGTATTTCGGTTTTTATCCAGGTATTTTGGAATAGACACTCCTATTAATACTACTCTTGGATTTAAAACATTTAAGAACTTAGCTCAAGACATTATAGACCCAACTAATCCAGCCGAACACAATCAAGCCATTATGGATTTTGGCTCTAGACAATGTTCGCCTTCCAGCCCAGATTGTACTATTTGTCCTTTTAACAAAACATGTGTTGCCTATAGAGATGGATTGGTAAATAGGTTACCTGTAAAACTAAAAGCTAAAAAGCCTGTGAAAAAATATTTCAACTTTTTAGTTTTTGTTTCCAATTCGGGCGAAACCATTTTGGAAAAGCGTGAAGAAAATGGCATTTGGAGGAATCTTTACCAATTCCCTTTAATTGAAACTGAAAAAGATATTCATTTAAATAAATTTCATTCTAGGTTAAAAGCTCACAATCTTATAAAACATATAAATTACGAACTCACATTATATAATGATACAGAGATCATTCACAAATTATCTCATCAACACCTTTATACTAAATTCTGGATTATTAGTGTAAACGGATTACCCGTTCCTGGTATTCCTATAAAAAATATCAGAGATTATGCTGTGCCTGTTCTAATTGAAAAATTTATTGACGACTTTAATTTTTAATTCTTTAACAAATTCAATCATTATTTTTTATTAATTTTAAAGAAATGAAAAGCAATTACGTAATTTTGCTAATTATTAATATATAAACAAATTATGTCTGGAACTTTAAATAAAGTCATGCTCATTGGGCATTTAGGTGATGAAGTAAAAATGCACTATTTTGATGGTGGAAATTGTATTGGTCGTTTTCCTTTGGCTACAAACGAAACTTATACAAACAAACAAACCAACGAGCGTATTACTAACACTGAATGGCATAATATAGTTGTGAGGAACAAAGCAGCCGAAATTTGCGAAAAATATTTATCCAAAGGGGATAAAGTATATATTGAAGGTAGAATAAAAACTAGAAAATGGCAGGACGATAGTGGAAACGATAGATACTCTACCGAAATTCACTGTACGGATTTTACATTTTTAAGTACTAAAAATGAAAACGAAAATCAGCAAGCAAGTAATCAAGCTGCTCACAAACCAGTTGATAGCAACAAAAATCAACCTGGTCAACAAATAGAAAAAGAAGACGATCTGCCTTTTTAACCATAATATTGTATAATTAAACCTATAATCATTGGATCCTGAACCCACGAGTTTTTATGCGTTAATATCAACAACCATCCAAAACGACTTAATCGGGATGATTGATTTTTCAATCGTTTTTGGTTTTGGACTGCTTATTCTATTACTTATGTGCTCTGCTCTTATTTCTGGCGCTGAAGTAGCGCTTTTTTCTTTAAACAGAACGGATATAGAAGATGGTTTAGAAGCGAACCCAAATACCTTTAAAATTATTTCTTCACTTTTAGAAAGGCCTAAAAAACTATTAGCAACCATCTTGGTAGCCAATAATTTTATAAACATTGGTATTGTTATTTTGTTTGCCTATTTAGGCAATTTTTTATTTACTGGAATATCACAACCTGTTATTCGATTTATTGTAGAAGTCGTTGTAATTACATTCTTAATTTTACTATTTGGAGAAATTTTGCCTAAAATATATGCTAGCAGAAATAAATTAAAATTCTCTAACTTCATGGCTTATCCTTTAAGAGTTTTAGATGTTCTCTTTTCGCCTATAAGTTTACCCATGCGAAGCATCACATTGGGTATTCATGGGAGGTTAGGGAAACAAAAATCTAATTTAAGTGTAGACCAGCTTTCGCAAGCCTTGGAGTTAACTAGCGAACACGACACCACCAAAGAAGAACAAAAGATTCTTCAAGGGATTGTGTCTTTTGGAAACACAGACACCAAACAAGTTATGCGTCCAAGAATCGATATTTTTGCATTAAATATCACTCAAAAATACTTGGAGATTATCCCTGATATAGTAAACCATGGATATTCCAGAATCCCTGTCTTTGAAGACAACATAGATAAAATTAAAGGAATTTTATATGTTAAAGATTTGCTTCCTTACATAGATAGAAAGCAATTTGATTGGACAACTCTTTTAAGAGAGCCGTTCTTTGTTCCTGAAAATAAAAAACTAGACGATTTAATGGCAGAGTTTCAGGAGAAAAAAGTTCATCTTGCTGTGGTTGTAGATGAATATGGAGGTACTTCTGGGCTTATTTCGTTAGAAGATATTATTGAAGAAATAGTTGGAGATATTAGCGACGAATACGATGATGAAGGGTTGGTATATTCTAAACTAGATGACAAAAATTATGCTTTTGAAGGCAAAACAGCTTTAAAAGATTTTTATAAAATCATCAAACTGGAAGATGATATGCTTTTTGAAGATGAAAAAGGAGAAGCAGAAACCATTGCAGGTTTTGTTTTAGAAATTTCTGGTGGATTTCCAAAAATTGGAAGTAAAATAAAATTCGAAAATTACGTTTTTACTATTGAAGCTTTAGACAACAAACGTATTAAACGAGTAAAAATCACCTTACCATGAATCCAATAAAATATCGTGTTTTAGTTATTAGTACCTTATTTTTGAGTCTGTCTTGCGCCCAAGATCCTGTGCCAAAACCTCAAGCTTATTTAAGATTAGAATTTCCTGAAGCTTCATATCAAAAATTAGAGACTAATTTACCATTCACTATAGAAAGAAACCTGTTAGCAACCAAGATAGAAACCAAAACTATTAAAGGCCCAACAGAAAGTTATGGCATTACAATTCAATACCCAAACTTAAAAGGTTCCATCTACCTTACCTATAAAAGCATTGATAATAAGAAAGAGAATTTAATAGCCTTTTTACGCGATGCTCAAAAATTCACCCAAGAACACACCAAAAAAGCAGATGAAATAGTTGAACAGCCATATGAAAATAATAAAAGAAGAGTATATGGCATGTTATACGAAGTTGGTGGAAACGCAGCTTCTCAATCACAATTTTATGTCACAGATAGCATCAACCACTTTTTAACAGGCTCTTTATATTTTTACGCCAAACCTAATTACGACTCTATTTATCCAGCTGCCAAATATCTTGAAAAAGACATCAAGCATATTATGGAAACTGTTTCCTGGAAATAGAACCCTTTTAAAATATTTTTTATATTTATCCTTTAACTAAATATAATTAGTCTTTAACACATGCCTTTTTCACGTATTACTACACTTGTTTTATTAGTTTTTATAATTATTTTTTCTTGTAATAAAAATGATAATATAGAAATGGATACTGATTTCTATATAGCGTTACCTACTCCACCAGTTAAAGTTATAAATACAAGTGGCTCATGGCTGGTTTACGAGATGCATATTAAAACTTCAGCTATAGAAAAGGTAGATATTTTTTATGATACTATTTTATTATTGTCTTACTCAGATTTTATCACGAAAGATAATTTGCACATTGCAAGTATTTGGCTTGAGTATCCTGAAGAAGGTTGGGAGAAACAGAAAATTGTACATGAATTTGAATATCGAGACTCCAGAAATACGCTACAGTTACACACTTTTAATTTAACAGTTGAAAATCAGTACACAAATCCTAAAACAATTCAATTTCCGGTACCTCAAGGTGTTTGGTTAGCAGAAGGCGCTCCTGGCTGTACCTCTTATCACACAAGAGCAATATTTCCATATCAAAATTTAATCTACGATGAAACACAAAAGGGTTATTTAATAGGAAACAACCCTCAACGTTTCGCCATAGACTATGCCTTATTAAAAAACAATCTCCCATATATAAATAATGGTAAAAATTTAACTGATTGGTACTGCTATAACCTTCCTGTTAAAGCTGTAGAAGGAGGGAAAGTACTTTTTACTGAAAACAGTATTCCAGATAATACTACTCCTGGAGAATTAGATTACGAAACCAATACTTCCAATGCTTCAGGAAATGTCGTGTATATTGGACACCCTGATGGCACCATTAGTGTTTATTGTCATTTAGTGCCAAATTCAATTGTAGTAAATGTGGGAAACATTGTAACAACCGGTCAAATTCTAGGGCGCCTGGGCAACTCAGGGAATTCATTTGCACCGCATTTACATATGCATATACTAACAAACCCAGAAGACAAAGAATTAATAGAGTATGCAGATGGTCTTTTTATGGAAAGTCTTCCATACAAATTTTCTGAATTCAATAAATTAGGAGCCTTGGCTCCAGGCTATCTAGATGAAAGCCCAATAATTCCATTTACTCCAAATATGCATGAGAGTCATTCTGAAATGCTACCATCTGAGAGTGATGTTATAGAGTTTTAAATAAAAAAAGCATCTCTCTGAACATTTCAGAGAGATGCTTTTTTTATAAGTTAAGAAAAATTAAGCTTTCCCTTTATCGGCACAACAAGCCATTTTACAGTCTTCTTTACACGACATTTTCTTGTCCGTTGAAGTTTCAGAAGTTTCTGCTTTGTCTGCGCAACAAGCTTTTTTACAGTCTTTATCGCAAACTTTTTTATCAGCATCTACATCTTCACCAAAAGCATCTACAGTATGCATATCTGTAACAGAATACATATCTCCAGCTTTTTTAACAACTTCTTCTAAAGATGTTGCGTTTACTTTAGCTTCATCATACTCAACCATAGCTAATTTCTTGTCAAAATCTACTGATGCAGATTTTACACCTTCCATTTTTGCCATTTTCTTTTCAATGGTTTTTGCACAACCCATAGCGCATGTCATTCCTTCAATGGTAAACTCTGCTTTTGCATAAGTAGCATTTAGATCTAAAGAAGCTACTTCTTCCGTAGTTGTTTCAACTTCAACTGTTTTTACTTCAGGAGTTGTTTCGTTTTTACAAGCTGTTACAAAAACAGCTAAGAGTAATAACCCGATAATATTTTTTAATGCTTTCATTATTTTTAAAAATTAATTTACATACAAAATTACTAATAATTACTATTTATTGCATCAAAAATAGCAATTTTGTGCTTTGATAAAAATATATGAAGAATATTCAGGTTAAATGGTTGTATTTATTTGTCTTGTCCTTAATTTGGGGAAGCTCTTTTATTTTAATTAAAAAATCCCTTCTCGGTCTAACTCCTTATCAATTGGGCGCCTTAAGAACTATCATTACTGCTGTGTTTCTATTTGTTGTAGGGTTTAAAAGTATCAAGAAAATAGAAAAATCTCAGTGGAAATGGATTGCGCTTTCAGGATTTTTGGGTTCGTTCTTTCCTGCATTTTTATTCGCCGTTGCCGAAACTGAAATTGATAGTGCTGTTGCTTCCATTTTAAATTCCTTAGTACCTCTAAACACCATTTTACTTGGTTTTGCTGTATTTAAAATTACCTCCACAAAAAGACAGGTTTTAGGAGTTGCAATTGGATTTATAGGAACAACCATCCTAATTCTAAAAGGTGCCGAATTAAATCCAGAACAAAATTACTTATTTGCAGGCTATGTTATTCTCTCTACTATTATGTATGCTTTTAATGTAAATATTATTAAAAGTCATTTGCAATTTGTAAAACCCTTAGGAATAGCTACTGGAAACTATGTGATGATAGTAATTCCGGCCATTATAGTATTAGTATTTTCTAATTTTTTTAGTGCTCAAACTTTCGAAAACCCAAACTTTAAAATGTCTTTGGTTTACGTTACCATTCTATCATTTTTTGGTACAGCTTTAGCTAAAGTGTTTTTCAATAAGTTAATTCATATGTCCACTCCAGTATTTGCCTCTTCGGTAACGTATTTAATGCCAATTGTGGCTTTAACTTGGGGATACTTAGATGGAGAAAGTTTTACGTTACTTCAAGGTTTTGCAACTATCATTATATTGTTAGGGGTTTATTTATCTCATAAAAGAAAACAATAATAGAATTCTAATAAGAATTTAAGCTACTTTTTTTAAACTGAAATCGTGAATTTTATAAAAATATTATGCATTCTGTAAAATAATCACGAAATTTAGTAGCATTAATTCCTTAATTATGAACACTTCAGCTAAAATTTCGATTAAATATGGGTTTATAACTGCCATATTATTAATTGCCTATTTTCTAATATTGAAACTTATGGGAATGCATAATAATCCCTGGCTAAGACTGTTTAACGGACTTATCATGGCTTTAGGAATTTACACTGTTATAAAACAATATAAATTAATTTCGGGTAACGAGTTTACTTATATAAACGGATTTAAAACCGGTTTAATTACTGGGTTTTTAGCCACTTTTGTGTTTGCTCTTTTTATGGGTATTTATATGTTTCATCTAGATGTAGAATTTATGAATAACCTGCTAAAAGATTGGTTTCAAAACGATGGTTATGGTGGAGGTATTTTAATTTTCATAATTCTTATTGAGGGCCTGTCTTCAACTACTGTTCTAACACTAACTTTTATGCAAATTTTCAAAAACAGTAAAAATGTTCCTCAAAACGAATAAAACGTTTGTAATTTAATTAATTAGCAGTATATTTGCACCCGCTTTCCTATAGGTTAGCAGATATATTTTAAACAAATTAATAAATAAACGTTACGCTATGTACGCAATTGTAGAGATAGCAGGGCATCAATTCAAAGTTGAAAAAGACCAAAAAGTCTTTGTTAATCGTTTAGCAACAGAAGAAGGTAAACAAGTGTCTTTTGACAATGTACTTCTTTTAGCTGATGGAGACAAAGTTACTGTAGGCGCCCCAGCTATAAACGGAGCTCAAGTAGGAGCCAAAGTTTTAAAGCACCTTAAAGGTGATAAAGTAATCGTTTTCAAAAAGAAAAGACGTAAAGGATACCGTGTAAAAAACGGACACAGACAGTCTTTAACTGAAATCGTAATTGAAAGTATTGTTGCTTCAGGAGCTAAACCAGCTGCTAAAGCCGAAAAGAAAGCCGCTCCTGCTAAAAAAGCTGAGCCTAAAGCTACTGCTCCAAAAGCAGAAGCTAAAAAAGCTGCTCCAAAAAAATCAACTGCTAAAGCAGATGATTTAAAGAAAATTGAAGGTGCTGGACCAAAAGCTGCAGAAGCTTTGGTAAACGCAGGATACGAAACTTTCGCTAAAATAGCTAAAGCTAAACCTGAAGAATTAAGCACTGTTTTAACTGAAGCTAGCTCAAGATTAGCTCACATAGTTACAGACACTTGGCCAAAACAAGCTAAATTAGCTGCTGATGGTAAATGGGATGAACTAAAAGAATTACAAGAAAGATTAGACGGTGGAATTGAAAAGTAATTTTCGTTTCATTTAATATTAATAATATAAAACCTTAAGACAATGGCACATAAAAAAGGAGTCGGAAGTTCGAAAAACGGTAGAGAGTCAGAATCGAAACGTTTAGGTGTTAAGATTTATGGTGGTCAAGCTGCAATAGCTGGTAACATAATCGTTAGACAAAGAGGTACTGCACATAATCCAGGTGAGAATGTGTATGCTGGAAAAGACCATACTTTACACGCTAAAGTAGATGGCTTAGTAAAATTTACAAAGAAAAAAGATAATAAATCTTATGTTTCTATTGAGCCTTTTGAAGCTTAAGAAACTGTTTCTTTAAAATTTACCGGAGCTTTGCTTAGGTAGATTTACCAACTAAAAAAAACCCCATCAGGAGACTGAAAGGGGTTTTTTATTTTGCTTTTGCCGTTATCGCATTTATTATCTTTAAATGATGATTGGTGTGTAACTCCAAAAAACGATGTACTCTTTTTTTATTTATATCACCAAATAAAGGATGTTTAAAAAAAGCATTCTTATCTAGATTAGGTATGATATTAATATGCACTCTTGCTTCCTGGAGCTGATTTAAAAGATCTTCTTTTAAAATAACTTCAGGAGGTTTTACATGTTTTGGAGCCTTAGCTTTTCCTCTTGGAAAAAAGCCAAGTGTAAAAAACAGCTTTCCTAATAGGCTAAAATTATTTTTATATAAAGTAGAATCTGAAGACTGAAGTGCTAGAATAACATTATTAACAACCTTAAAACTATGATCTATATGCCAAGCAATATTAGCTTTAGAAACATTTGGGTTAACAATTTCATGATGTTCTATATGTTTCTCTAAAGAATTAATTAGCTGGTCTAACTTTTTTTGTGAGCTCATCAATATGGTTTTAAGAGGTTGAATATAACCATTCCTAAACAAAAAGCAGCTGTGATATAAAAGCATCTTTAGCTAATTAGTCTGCGTTAGGGATTGAACGGGATGTTTAAACTCCCGACTTTGAAAGAGAGAGTAGTAAAATATTTATATTCACTATTACTTAATTTAAAATAAAAACCAATAAGTAAAGCCAGACCCTTTGGGAAACGCAAAAAAAATCCCAAACAATAATTGTTTAGGATTTTTTCATATTTCTAAAAGCGAAGCTGCCTTTATTCTAAAGACGCTAGCGGTCTTTTTCTAATATCTATAATATTCAGGTTTAAACGGGCCTTCTACTTCTACTCCAATATATTTTGCTTGGTCTTCACGTAGTTCCGTTAATTCAACACCTATTTTAGCTAAGTGTAATTGCGCTACTTTTTCATCTAAATGCTTAGGTAGCATATACACTTCGTTTTGGTAAGCATCTCTGTTTGTCCAAAGTTCTATTTGAGCCAAAGTTTGGTTGGTAAACGAGTTACTCATTACAAAACTAGGATGCCCTGTAGCACAACCTAAATTCACTAAACGACCTTGCGCTAAAAGAATCACATCTTTTCCGTTAATAGTATATTTATCAACTTGTGGTTTAATTGTATTTTTAGTGTTCCCGTGATTTTTGTTTAACCAAGCCATATCAATTTCGTTATCGAAATGTCCAATATTACAAACTATGGTTTTATCTTTCATAGCTTCAAAATGACGGCCTTGAACGATATCTTTATTTCCAGTAGTTGTAATAACAATATCAGCATTGCCAACAACCGTTTCTAGTTTTTTCACTTCAAAACCATCCATAGCAGCTTGTAACGCACAAATTGGATCGATTTCTGTAACTGTAACAATACTACCAGCTCCTTTAAAAGATGCAGCAGTACCTTTTCCTACATCTCCATATCCACAAACAACCACTCGTTTTCCAGCCATCATAATGTCTGTTGCACGACGAATAGCATCTACAGCACTTTCGCGACAACCATATTTGTTGTCGAATTTAGATTTTGTAACACTATCATTTACATTAATTGCAGGCATTGGTAAAGTTCCTGCTTTCATACGTTCGTATAATCTATGAACTCCAGTAGTCGTTTCTTCTGAAAGACCATTAATTCCTGCAGCAAGCTCTGGATATTTATCTAAAACCATGTTGGTTAAATCGCCACCATCATCAAGAATCATGTTTAATGGTTTTCTATCTTCTCCAAAAAACAAGGTTTGCTCTATACACCAATCGAACTCTTCTTCATTCATATCTTTCCATGCATAAACAGCAGTTCCTGTAGCAGCTATAGCAGCAGCAGCTTGATCTTGAGTAGAGAAAATATTACAAGAACTCCAAGTAACTTCAGCTCCTAAAGCTTGTAAAGTTTCAATTAAAACAGCCGTTTGGATTGTCATATGTAAACAACCAGCAATTCTAGCTCCTTTAAGAGGTTGAGAATTTTTGTATTCTTCACGAAGACTCATTAGTCCTGGCATTTCAGCTTCAGCTAATTCAATTTCTTTTCTTCCCCAATCTGCAAGTGAGATATCTTTTACCTTATTTGGTACGTAAGCAACAGTTTTTGTATTCATTATTTCTAAATTTCTTTTGTTTTATTAAAGTCAACATTTTTGGTTTAGCACTTAAATTCGCTAAATTCGCTACGTTAAAAATGAGACATTCGCCTTAGGCGGTGCAAAGATAACCAATAACTTTTAAAAAATTAAATGCCTCTATACAAATCCTTTAGTCCTAATTCCCAAACAATTGTTAAAATCTGGAAGATCACAGAATCTTACGACCATTTATTACAGGCTGTTACTTTAAAACCTGAAAACATGGAACGTGTTTTAAGAATGAAAAGCGAATTACACCAAAGAGGGTTTTTAAGTGTTAGACATTTATTAGCAGAATTTGGTTATACAGATGCCGATTTATATTATGATGAAAATGGCAAGCCTCATTTAAAAGACGGAAAACATATTTCCATTACTCATTCATTTACATTTTCTGGCGTTATTGTGAGCGATTTTAAAGTAGGAATAGACATTGAAAAACAACGAGATAAAATTGGTATAATTGCTCATAAATTCATGGAGTATGAGTTTCAATATTTGAAAAAAGATGAAACAGATTATATTAATAAACTAACCGTTATTTGGTGTATTAAGGAATCTTTATACAAGCTTTTTGCAACGCCTGGATTAAGTTTCCTACAACATACTTTAGTCATTCCGTTTACTATTGAAGAAGCTTCTACTGTTGCTTGGATAGATTATGAAGATAAAAAATATAGATTTAATTCGGCCTTTTTTGAGTTTGAAGGGTTTACTTGTGCTTATGCCCTGCCTTCTTAATTTTAGCAAACAAAATAATGACAATTAATGACTAATAAGAAAGCACTGTATCAAAGCATATTAAAATCCATTTTAGAGGATAAAAAGCTTTTGGCTGTCTTAATAGATCCTGATAAAATGGCCATTGAGTTAACTTCAGGTTTTATTAAGAAAGTGAATGGTTCTTTAGCTACACATATTTTTGTTGGGGGAAGTACTGTGGATGATTTTGCTACAGAAAAATTGATTTCAGAAATTAAGAAACATACTACTTTGCCAATTATTCTTTTCCCTGGAGACGTATCTCAGATTACAGATCAAGCAGATGCCTTGTTGTTTTTATCTTTGATTTCTGGTAGAAATCCGGAGTATTTAATTGGAAAGCAAGTCAAGTCTGTTTCAAAATTACGCCAATTGCAACTTGAGGTGATACCAACAGGATATCTTCTTATTGAAAATGGAAAAGTAACATCTGTTCAAAAAGTAACAGCTACAAAACCTATGTCTAAAATCAATGTTCAGGAAATTGTAGATACTGCGAAAGCTGGAGAATTATTAGGAATGAAATTAATATATCTTGAAGCAGGTAGTGGCGCTATGGACCCAATTCCTTCAGACATAATAACTAAAGTAAAAAAAGAATTATCTATTCCTTTAATTATTGGAGGAGGTATTAGAACAAAAAAACAATTAGAAGAAGCTTACCTTTCTGGAGCAGATTTAGTAGTTATTGGAACTGCTTTTGAGGACGATGAGACTTTCTTTGAAGAACTAAAAATGTAAAGAAACATCCATGAGAATATCAGTAGACTTAACCTTATCACCTTTACAAGACGATTATGAAATTCATGTTATTAACTTTATTAAAAGTCTAAGAGATTCTAAATTTTCGGTTTTGGAGAACCCGTTGAGTACTCAAATTTTTGGTGAATACCATGAGTTGATGCCTTTCTTAACAACTCAAATTTACAAATCGTTTGAAGAACAAAAAATATGTGTTTTAACCATGAAGGTTGTAAAAACAGACAGAAGCGACTATGAACCAAGTTTTTAATTTTTTTTTCGAACAATATGCTGGTTATCAAACCATCGATATCGGTTTAGAAATTATTGCCGTTATTTTTGGGTTTCTCTCTGTATGGTTTTCCAAACAAAACAATATTTGGGTTTTTCCTACAGGAATAATTAGTACCAGTATTTTTGTGTACCTGCTTCTAAAATGGGGATTATTAGGAGATATGATGATAAACGCCTACTATTTTATCATGAGTATTTACGGCTGGTATGTGTGGACTAGAAAAATAGACGCTACGCATGTAACACCCATTTCATCTACAACAAAAAAAGAAAAAAGAACTAGTATTTGGATTTTCTTAATCACTTTATTATTTGTTTTTATTGTCTATAACAGCTTTAATATGTGGACAAGCTGGGTGGCTTATGTAGACACCTTAACTACGGCTATCTTTTTTGTAGGTATGTGGCTCATGGCAAGAAAAAAAGTAGAAAACTGGATTTTTTGGATTTTAGGAGATTTAATTTCAATTCCATTATATTTTTATAAAGGATTCACTTTTACTAGTTTACAATATTTAGGATTTACGGTTATTGCCATATATGGATATCTAGCATGGAAGAAACACTTAAACAATATAAAAGTAGCTGCATAAAAGTAGTTTTATTTGGACCAGAATCAACTGGCAAGACTATTTTAGCAACCCAATTGGCTGCTTATTATAAAACACTTTGGGTTCCAGAATATTCTAGAATTTATGCCGAAGAAAAAGTTAAAAACAATCAGTTTCTAACTAAAGAGGATGTGTTACCCATTGCCATTGGACAAATGGCTTTAGAAAATTCTTTAGCAAAACAAGTCGATAGTTTACTAATTTGTGACACTGATTTGTTAGAAACAAAAGTATATAGCGAAGCATATTTTAATGGTTATTCTCCTCAATTATTGAACAAATATGCCATTGAAAACACCTATAATCTCTATTTTTTAACTAATATTGATATTCCATGGGAATCTGACGGAATTCGTGATAAACCAAACGAAAGAAAAGTCATGTTCGAGGCGTTTCAAACGGCTTTAATTAAAAATAACCTGCCTTATGTGTTATTGAATGGAAGTTTGTCCAACCGAATGGAAACTGCCATAAAACATATAGATAAATTACTAAACAACAACTGAATGTTTTCAGAAAAAGACATCATACAAATTGAAAAAAAAGGGCTAACTATTGAAAAGGTGACTGCTCAAATCGACTTGTTTAAAACGGGCTTACCTTTTGTTAACTTACAATCGGCTGCAACTATTAACAATGGGATTTTAAAACTTTCAGAAAAAGAAAAAAAAGCATCTATCCAATTGTTCGACGATAAAAGAAACAACTATTCTATTATAAAATTTGTTCCAGCTTCTGGAGCAGCAACCAGAATGTTTAAGTCTTTTTTTAGTTTTATAGAGGATTATAACCCAGAACAAGAAACAGTAAATGCTTATATAAATAGAACCAAGGAAGCTTTATTGGCAGTCTTCTTTGTAGGCTTGGAAAAACTGCCTTTTTACAAAATAGTATTAGATAAAATAGTTAATGTATTTCCAGATTATCATTCATCATCAACAGACAAACAGCGTTATATGTTTGTTAAAACTATGTTAGATGAAGACAAGTTAAATTATGGGTTCTATCCAAAAGGCTTGTTGCCATTTCATGAATATAGAGAGCATATTGCAACAGCTTTCGAAGAGCATTTGTTTGAAGCTGCTCTATATGCTTCAACAAATAATAAAGCGAATATACACTATACTATTTCAGAAAAGTATAAAGATATTTTTGATGGTGAATTTAAAAAAATCCAAACCATTGTAGAGCGTAAAACTAATACTAAATTCGAAATTTCTTTTTCATATCAAAAAGAATCTACAGACACCATTGCTGTTACTCTAGAAAACGAACCTTTTAGAATGGACGATAACAGCCTATTGTTTAGACCTTCTGGGCATGGCGCTCTACTCTCAAATTTAAACGATTTAGATGCAGATATTATCTTTATTAAAAATATAGATAACGTTGTAGTTTTTAAATATGAAGATGAAGTAAGCGAATACAAAAAAATGTTGGCTGGTATTCTAATGGAGGTTCAAAATCAAGCTTTTAATTATCTTGAAAAACTAGACAACAATGATCTTTCGAGGAATGAAATATTAGAAATCTCAAAATTTTTATCACTTAAAATGCATGTGGTTATTTCTTCTGAATATGAAAAATATGCCACTGAATATCAATTAGAATATTTAAAGGAAAAGTTAAATAGACCTATTCGTGTTTGTGGTATGGTTAAAAATGAAGGAGAACCAGGAGGAGGTCCTTTTTGGGTAAAAGATGAAAAAGGCCAAGTCTCTTTACAAATTGTAGAATCAGCACAAATAAATAAAAAGGTTAAATCTCAAAAAGATATTTTAACAAATGCCACACATTTTAACCCTGTAGATTTGGTTTGTGGAATTAAAGATTATAAAGGAAACAGGTTTGATTTAGAGCAATTTGTAGACCATAAAACAGCTTTTATAACCATGAAAACCAAAACGGGAAAAGACCTTAAAGCACTTGAATTACCAGGGCTTTGGAACGGAAGCATGTCTAATTGGAATACCATATTCGTAGAAGTTCCTCTAATTACCTTCAACCCAGTTAAAACAGTAACAGATTTATTAAAACCTACACATCAAGTAAAATAACATGTTTGATACAGCTTTGCTTATTACAGAACTAAACTTCAAAGCTATCAGGAGCTCTGGATCTGGAGGACAACACGTTAATAAGGTTTCGTCCAAAGTGGTTTTAAATTTCGATTTAAGTAATTCTCAGGTTTTTTCTGAAGAGCAAAAAGCTTTATTATTCAAAAATCTTGCAAACAGATTAACAACTGAAGGTGTTTTAATTTTACAAAGTGACGAAAGCAGAAGTCAGCATAAAAACAAAGACCTTGTAATAAAACGCTTTTTAGAGTTAATTAAACAGAGTTTAAAAAGACCTAAAAAACGAAAACCTACTAAAGTTCCACGATCTGTTAAATTAAAACGCTTATCTAAAAAGAAGCAACAAGCTGATAAAAAAGCCAATAGAAAACCTCCTGAAATAAACTAAATTATTTTTCATTCTTAGTTGTTAATTCTTAATTGATGGCTATCTTTGCATCGTTCTCAAAAAGGGGTGCCTATTATCGGCTGAGATCATACCCAACGAACCTAGAACAGGTAATGCTGTTTAGGGATATAAAACCAAAATGGTGATATTATTGTTAATAGTTTTACAACGATTAAACAATCTCACTATTTCAAACAAATTAATTAATAACAAAGAATAATAACCTCTTTTTATTCGTATAAATTTATTTTATCGGATGAAACTTTTATTCAACAATCTGTCACATTGTAGTAGGCGGAACTCTCAAATTTTTTTACTTTTTTTACTGTTTAGTTTTTCAGCTTATTCGCAAGAAAAACAGCAAGATTCTACAAAACTGGAAGCTTTAGACGAAGTTTTGGTTAAAGCTGTACGTGTAAACGCCACGTCACCAATTACACATTCTAACCTCACCAAAGAACAATTACAAAAACGGAATCTAGGTCAGGACTTACCCATTCTTTTAAATTATTTACCTTCGGTTGTAACCACTTCAGATGCTGGTGCAGGCTTAGGGTACACAGGAATTCGAGTGCGCGGAATTAATGCGCAGTCTACCAACGTGACCATTAATGGGATTCCTTATAACGATGGAGAATCCTTAGGGACTTTTTGGGTGAATTTAGGCGATTTCGCCTCTTCCGTAGAAAGTCTTCAGTTGCAACGTGGTGTTGGAACATCAACCAATGGTTCTGGAGCTTTTGGAGCTAGTATTAATGTGCTTACAGATGCTGTTTCAGAAAAGCCTTTTGGGGAAATAGCCAATAGCTATGGAAGCTTTAATACATGGAAGCACACCGTAAAATTTAGTACAGGCTTGCTTAACGAACATCTTGAAATTGCTGGACGTTTGTCTCAAATTAAATCTGATGGTTACGTAGATAGAGCCTCTTCAAATTTAAAGTCGTACTTTCTTCAAGCCACATATATAAATGATAATACCATGATAAAAGCGCTTACTTTTAGTGGAAAGGAAAAAACCTATCAGTCATGGAATGGAATTGAAGACCCATATATTTTAGAACATGATAGAACTTTTAATTCTGCTGGAATGTACACAGATGAGAATGGCAGTATTCAGTTTTATGATAATGAAATTGACAATTATCAGCAAGACCATTATCAGTTCCATTGGAACGAACGCATCAATAACAGATGGTCCACCAATTTAGCTCTTAATTATACGCAGGGAAAGGGTTATTTCGAACAATTTAAAGAAGATGCAGAATTTGCAGATTATGGCTTTGACGATGTAGAAATTGGTAGTGAAACTATTACAGAAACAGACCTAATTAGACGTAGATGGTTAGATAACCAGTTTTATGTTTTTAATGCCAATGCTAATTATAAAAATAATACTTTAGATGTTATTTTTGGGACATCTTTAAGTTCGTATTCAGGCGATCATTATGGTGAAATTATCTGGGCTCAATATTCAAGCGATATGATGATAAGAGATAGATATTACGATGGTAACGGAAAGAAATTAGACATGAGTGCGTTTGCTAAAGGACAATATAGATTAAACAATCATGTTAGTTTGTATTTGGATTTGCAATACAGATATGTTAACTATAAAACTACTGGAACCAATTCGGATGTGGCACCATTTATTGTTGATAAACATTTTAATTTCTTTAATCCAAAAGCTGGAATTACCTATACTTTAAACGATAATAATAACTTCTATTTTTCTTATGCCAGAGCTAATAGAGAGCCAAATAGAGACGATTTTGAAATAAATGCCGATGTCAAGCCAGAGCAGTTAAACGATTTCGAATTGGGATGGAGACACCAATCTGAAGCCTTTAGTCTAAATACCAATTTATATTACATGTTATATAATGAACAATTAGTATTAACTGGAGCAATTAATGATGTTGGAAATCCGGTGAGAGACAACTCAGGAAATAGCTACAGATTAGGTTTGGAAATTGATGCTATTTTAAATATTTCGAATAAATTTAGTATTCAACCAAATGTGGCTTTAAGCACAAACAAAAACAAAGAAACAGTGGTTTCTTTAAATGGAGAATTAGTTGATTTAGGGTCGACAAATATTTCATTTTCTCCTAATGTTGTGGCAGGGAATGCTTTAGTTTACAGACCACTTAAAGGTTTGCAAATGTCCTTGTTAAGCAAATTTGTTGGAGAGCAGTATATGGGAAATACAGATACGGAAGCATCCAAATTAGATAGCTATTTTGTAAACGATTTTAATGTGATGTACGAAATTGAAACAAAATCTATCTTTAAAGCCATTGTTTTTTCAGGTTTGGTGAATAATCTTTTTGGAGAAAAATACAGCTCTAATGGTTTTTACTATACGTATGATGACGATTGGTCTAACCCATCCCAAATAACAACTATTGAAGGTAGTGGTTTTTATCCGCAAGCAACCAGAAACTTTTTGTTGGGAGTGACTTTGAAGTTTTAAAATACCTAATATATTTTACTAAAAAAACTCCCAAACTAGATTAGCTTGGGAGTTTTAATTTTTAGAATCCTCCGGTTGCACTTAGACAAGCTTAGTGTGATATTATCAATGATTGTTTTATTGCATTTTTTGAAGCCAATGTTTTACATCCACTTCAGCTTTAATAATATCTTTTAAATCTGCAATCTTAACACGCTTTTGTTCCATCGTGTCTCTATGACGGATGGTAACAGCATTATCTTCCAGAGTATCGTGATCTACTGTAATACAAAATGGTGTTCCATTGGCATCTTGACGTCTATAGCGTCTTCCAACAGCATCCTTTTCATCGTAATCCACGTTGAATTCCCATTTTAAATCATCGAAAATCTGTCTTGCAATTTCTGGTAAACCATCTTTTTTGACCAATGGTAAAATAGCTGCTTTTACAGGGGCTAAAACTGCTGGTAATTTTAACACTGTTCTTGTTGTATTGTTTTCTAATTCTTCTTCAACTAAAGAATTTGAAAATACAGCCAAGAACATTCTATCTAGACCAATAGAAGTTTCAAGTACATAAGGTGTGTAACTTGCATTGTCTTCGTGATCGAAATATTGTAATTTCTTTCCAGAAAAGGCTTCATGTTGTTTTAAATCGAAGTCGGTTCTAGAATGAATTCCTTCCAATTCTTTAAATCCGAATGGAAATTTAAACTCGATATCTGTAGCAGCATCAGCATAATGAGCTAATTTTTCATGGTCGTGGTAACGATAGTTCTCTTCGCCAAGACCAAGGGATTGATGCCATTTCATTCTGTGTTCTTTCCAATATTCAAACCAGTCTTTTTGGGTTCCTGGTTTTATAAAGTATTGCATTTCCATTTGTTCAAACTCACGCATTCTAAAAATAAACTGTCTTGCAACAATTTCGTTTCTAAACGCTTTTCCTGTTTGTGCAATTCCGAAAGGAATTTTCATACGTCCTGTTTTCTGAACGTTTAAGAAATTAACAAAAATTCCTTGAGCTGTTTCTGGCCGTAAATATAAATCCATAGCATGTTCCGCACTTGCTCCAAGCTTGGTTCCAAACATTAAATTAAATTGCTTAACATCTGTCCAGTTTCTGGAACCAGTTAATGGATCTGCAATTTCTAGCTCTTCTATAAGTGCTTTAACATCTGCTAAATCTTCATTTTCTAAAGATTTTCCCATTCTGCTAAGAATCTCAGTTATTTTTTCCTGATATCCAACAACACGAGGATTCGTTGAGACAAATTCCTCTTTATTAAAAGCGTCTCCAAAGCGTTTTTCAGCTTTTTTGACTTCTTTATCTATTTTCCCTTCTATTTTAGCACAATAGTCTTCAATTAAAACATCTGCTCTGTAGCGTTTTTTAGAATCCTTATTATCTATTAAAGGATCGTTAAACGCATCCACGTGACCTGAAGCTTTCCAAATAGTAGGATGCATGAAAATTGAAGAGTCAATACCAACAATATTTTCATTCATCTGCACCATAGATTTCCACCAATAGTCGCGAATGTTTTTCTTTAATTCTACTCCGTTTTGAGCATAATCGTAAACTGCACTAAGTCCATCGTAAATTTCACTACTTTGGAATACGTAACCATACTCTTTTGCATGAGAGATTACTTTTTTAAATTGATCATCGTTTGCCATGTTGCAAAAATAAAAAACCGTTCTCATTAAAGGAACGGTTTTCCAAAAAATATAATTGGTTAGTTAATAAAGTTCTAATTCTGTTTTTCCTATTAGGAAATCGTCATTATAAATAACAACATTATAAGTACCTTCTTTTAAGAGTTTTTTAGATTCTACATTAATTTTGGTACAAACATCTATATTATCGTAGTTATTATTTACTACAGTCATTCCACTGTAATCTAAAGATTCATCTTTAAATCTCACATGACCTCTTTCAACCACTAAGCGATTGTCTGGACCAATAAGCTGAACAAAAATGTTTTTGTTCCCTTTTGGTGTAAACTCATTACTTAAAAGCGTTAGACAAACTTCAATATGATCTAAGTCGTCAATTTTACTTGTTTTCATGTCAGTTTTTGAATTAACTGTATTTAGAGCTACAGCATTCACATTAACAGCAGAAACAGAAACAATTTTTTTAATTGTTTTAGATAAGATAGCATTTTCTTTTTCTAAAGATTGCACATACTTTTGCTGATTAAATAATTGCTGAGACATAGAATAAACTTCTACTTCAAGAAACCGACTCTCCTTTTGAGCCAATTCTGACTTAGCAAATAATCGCGCCTTTTCTTTTTTAAGAATTGCTAATTGATTTTTGTACTTAGATATTACGGATGCATCGGTATTAAAAACTAATAAAGAGTCTAAAACATTTTCAAGCTTTGATTTAGCTTCATTAAATTCTAATTGCATGGTATTGTTGTTTGCTTTAACAGCATCATAGCTCTTAATCATTTCATTTAATTCATTTTGAACAAGTAACGTTTCCTGTTCTATAAATTCTTGATGATTTTTAAGAGTTGTATAATTTGAAAAGCTATAAGACCCTATAACAACAATTGCTATTACCAATGTACCTATAATTAATCTGTAGTTAAATAATTGAGGGTTAACTATCATCTTAATTTATAATTTACCTTACGAAACTATAAATTATCATTGTGTTATTTTATTTTAATCGATAAAGTGATAAAAAAATTGTTAAAGTTCTAAATTGTTTGATTAAAAAGGGTTTAAAGGTTGAAATGTTATTAATATCTTTAAGGTTAATTCCTGCAAAAAATGTTAAAATCGGTAATTGACTTATTTTTTCCTCAAGTATGTTTTGCTTGCATGTTTCAATTAGGTGATAATGAAAAATATGTTTGCACCGATTGTAGACATAATTTACCTGTGACCAATTACCACCTTGAAAATGACGATACCGTTTTAAAAACTTTTTATGGGCGTGCAAAAATAGAACATGCTACAGCTCTATTACGTTTTGAAAAAAAAGGAATTACTCAACAACTTATGCATAACTTAAAATATAAAGGTCACGAAGATGTTGGTGTATTTTTAGGCACATGGCTTGGTGAAGAACTAAAAGAATTAAAAGACTACCAAACAATTGATGCTGTAATTCCAGTGCCTCTTCATAAAAAGAAATTAAGAAAAAGAGGCTACAATCAAGTAGCGAAATTTGGACAAGAAATAGCTAAGCAACTTAACACTGATTATTGCGACGATGTTCTTATAAAAGTCACCAACACTTCTTCTCAAGTAAACAAAAACAGATTTAGTAGATGGTCAAAGAATGATGAGTTATTTGCTATTCAACATAAAGAGAAAATAAACAACAAGCACATTCTTTTGGTGGACGACCTTATTACAACAGGAGCAACTATGGAAGCCTGTATTTCTGTATTAAACAAAGCACAGAATGTTAAAATTAGTATAGCTTCTATGGCAATAGCTTAAGGATAGTTTCGTGAATGAGAATTTAATTGTTTCTTTGTATCAAAATTTAGATTAAAAGATGAATCGCACTTTTTATAAATCTTTACAACTTATTATATGCTGCATATTTTTAGCAAATTGTGCTAATAAAGGTACTCCGGGTGGAGGAGTTAAAGATATTACACCTCCTGTTATTGTAAAATCTGTGCCTGAAAATTTTTCAACTAATTTTAAAGAAACCGAAATAAGAATTACGTTTAACGAATATATTAAAATAAACAACCTACAAAAGCAATTAATTATTTCCCCACCAATGGATCCTGCTCCAGAAATATTACCTCAAGGCACAGCTAGTAAATATATAACTATTAAAATTACAGATACATTAGATGCTAACACCACCTATGCTTTTAATTTTGGAAATAGCATTGTAGATAATAACGAAGGCAATCCGTATCCTTATTATAGATATGTATTTTCTACCGGAGACTATATAGATTCTCTTTCTGTAAAAGGAAATATAATTGATGCTTCATTACAAAAACCAGACAAATTTGTTTCTATTATGCTATACGAAATGGATTCTACCTTTACAGATTCTACTGTGTATAAAAAGAAACCAAAATATATAACCAATACCTTAGATAGTACGACGACTTTTTCTATAGATAATATTAAGGCTGGGAAATACAAGATAATTGCATTAAAGGATGAAAACCAAGATAGCAAATACCAACAACGAAGTGATAAAATTGGATTTTTAGAAGAAACTATCTCTGTTCCAAAAGACACACTTTACACCATAAAATTGTTCAAGGAAGTATCAGATCCAAAAATTATTAATCCACGTTTAATTTCCGGTGAAAAAATTGCATTTGGTTTTGAAGGAGATTTTGAAAAAATGAATATCCTGATTCAATCGAACACACCCGAAGATTTTAGCTACCGTGTAACCAAAGATGCCAAATCAGATTCGCTTAATTACTGGTATAAACCTCGCTTTAAAGATACCGACTCATTACTTTTTAAGGTGACTAATAAAAATTACTCTGAAAACTTTACTGTTAGAATAAGTGAACAAAAAAAAGATACGCTTATTATTAAAGCATCTCCAACTTCGACTATTGGTTTTGAAGAAGATTTTAATATTTCGGGAAACATTCCTTTTGAAAAAATAGCTAGAAAACGTATTTCCATAAAAGACAAAGACTCTGTAGATGTCAGTTTTAAAACAAAATTGGATTCCTTAAAAAATGCTCTTGTTATTAGTTTTGATAAAACCGAAAACAATAGATACAACATTCAGGTATTGCCAAATGCTTTTACTGATTTTTTTGAAAATAAAAACGACACTCTAAACTACACAGTTAGCACGAAAGCTTTCGAAGAATATGGAAATGTTAGAGTGAATTTAAAAAACGCTAGATATCCAGTTATTGTTCAACTAACAGACGAAAAAGGAGAGGTTAAAGTTGAAAAGTACAGTAAAAAATCTGAGCCAATAGATTTTAAATACGTGACTCCAAATGAATATTATTTAAGAGTGATACATGATGCTAATAAAAACAAAAAGTATGACTCTGGAAACTATTTAAAAAAGCAACAACCTGAAAAAATAAGCTATCTCTCAGAAAAACAAGAAGTACGCTCCAATTTCGATTACACAATAGATTTCACCCTACTTTAATGTAAAAGCATCTTTATCGTTTAAAAAATTAAGCTTTTCTCGGTTATGTTTTATATGAGATTTGTTTAGAACAATAATTTCAATGGCTTCTTTATTGTCAGGAATCTGGTCTATTTTTTCACCTAAAACATCAAAAACAGCCGAATGCCCATTGTATTCGTGGTTATTTCCATCTAAACCTACACGATTAACACCAACGCAATAAGCCATATTTTCAATAGCTCTTGCTTTTAACAGCGTATCCCAAGCAGTTATTCTTATTTTTGGCCAATTGGCCACATAAATCAACAGGTCGTAATCTTCCACATTTCTTGCCCAAACTGGAAAGCGTAAATCGTAACAAATTAGTGGACATATTTTCCAACCTTTATAAGTTACAATAAGCTTTGTTTTTCCTGCCGTATAAGCTTTATCCTCTCCTGCAAGTGTAAACGTGTGTTTTTTATCGTAGGTTTCTATAATGCCATTTGGATGCACAAATAACATCCTGTTATAAAAATGCTTATCTTCTTTGATAACCAAACTTCCCACTATAGCCGTTTGTATTTTTAAAGCCAATTCTTGCATCCAAACAACGGTTTCGCCAAACATGGTTTCAGAAACGTTTTGAGGATTCATAGTAAATCCAGATGTAAACATTTCAGGCAACACAATCACATCTACTGGTTCTGAAATACGTTCTATTTTTTTTGTAAAATGGTCTCTGTTCTGTTCTGGATTTTCCCAAAACAATTCGGTTTGAATAAGCACAATTTTTAAGTGTTCTTGCATCATTCTAAAATTATTATATGTTATTCAAAATATCTGCTGCCTGCTTTAATGTCTCGTCTGTTTTGGCGAAGCAAAATCGCAGTACCTTATTATCTAATTTATTCTCATTAAAAACTGAAAGCGGAATAGAAGCTAAACCGTGTTCTATGGTTAAGCGCTTGGCAAAATCCACATCGTATTCTTTAGTGATTTCTGAATAATCTAACACTTGGAAATATGTGCCTTGAGACGGTTTAAATTTAAACTTGGAATCTTTTATCAAACTTAAAAACAAGTCTCTTTTCTCTTGATAAAATCCAGACAGTTCTAAATACGTACTTGAGTCTTGCATATAATCTGCTAAGCCTTTTTGCACAGGGTGATTCACACTAAACACATCGAACTGATGTATTTTTCGAAACTCATTCATTAACTCTTTTGGCGCGCAGCAATAACCTACTTTCCACCCCGTATTATGAAAGGTTTTTCCAAAAGACGCTGTAATAAAACTTCTCGCTTTTAAATCGGGAAACAAACAAGCGCTTTGGTGTTTTTCGCCATCAAAAACCATGTGCTCATAAACCTCATCGCTTAATACCACGATATTGGTGTTTTTGGTAAGTTCCTGAAGCTGTAACATATCATTTTCGTTCAAAACAGTACCACTTGGGTTATGTGGCGTATTGATAATTATCATTTTTGTTCTACTCGAAATTTTCTGTTTCACCTCTTCCCAATTCACTTGATAATATGGTGCTTCTAATTGAATAGACACAGGTTTTCCTCCATTAATTAAAACCGAAGGCTCGTAACAATCGTAAGCTGGTTTTATAATAATCACTTCATCGTTTGCTCTTACAAAAGCTGTAATCACATCAAAAATAGCCTGGGTAGCTCCTGCTGTAATGGTAATTTCGGTTTCTGGATGGTAAGTGCTTTCGTAAAGCAAATCAAATTTTTTAGCAATAGCTTCACGTAATTCCATATTTCCTCCCATTAATGCATACTGATTATAACCGGAGTTCATGGCTTTGGAAACAAAATCAATTAATTTCTGATCGCTTTTAAAATTTGGAAACCCTTGCGATAAATTAATGGCTTCGTGCTTATTTGCCAAACCACTCATTATCGTAAAAATGTTGGTTTCTATATTCGGGAGTTTAGATTGGTGCTTCATAGCTTAAAGATACAAGTTCAATAGATAAATTTAGATCATTTTAACATCTTTTATAGCATGGTTCTTTATCTTTGAAGGATACTAAATTATCTGATTATGAAATTCATTAAAATTCTATTACTTTTTATTACAATTCAAGTGTCAGCGCAACAAGGTGGCATGTGGATTCCTTCACTTTTAGAGGGAATGAACGAGGAAGAAATGGCCAATCTTGGAAGCAAGCTTTCGGCTCAAGACATTTACGATGTTAACAACTCGAGTTTAAAAGATGCCATTGGGCATTTTAATGGCGGTTGTACCAGTGAGGTGATTTCTCCAAAAGGCTTGGTTCTTACCAATCACCATTGTGGATTTAGCCAGATTCAATCTCATTCATCTTTAGAAAACGATTATTTAAAAGATGGGTTCTGGGCTATGAAATTAGACGAAGAATTACCAAACCCAAGCTTATTTATAGAATTTATTGTTAGAATAGAAGATGTAACAGAGCAAGTCTTAAATGGTGTTACAGAATCTATGACGGAAAAAGAAAGACAATCTGCTGTTTCTAAAAACTCTAATAATATTGAAGCTGGAGTTAAAAAAGAAACTTGGCAAGACACTAAAATTAAATCGTTTTATAAAGGAAATCAATACTTCTTATTTGTTACAGAACGTTTTAACGATATCCGTTTAGTTGGTACACCTCCATCAAGTATTGGGAAGTTTGGTTCTGATACAGACAACTGGGTTTTTCCGAGACATACTGGAGATTTTGCTTTATTTAGAATTTATGCAGACAAAAATAACCGCCCAGCAGAATACAGCGAAGACAACGTGCCATATACGCCTAAACACTTTTTACCAATTTCTTTAGATGGTGTTGAAGAAGGCGATTTTACTATGGTTTTTGGCTTCCCTGGAACTACAGATGAATATTTACCAGCAGTAGCTATAGAACAAATAACTCAAGATTATAACCCAAGTAATATTGCTATTCGTAGAGCTGCTTTAGAGGTTATTGACGCTAAAATGATGGAAAGCGACGAGGTTAGAATTAAATACGCTTCGAAGCAAGCTAGAATTGCCAATGCCTACAAAAAATGGCAAGGTGAAAATTTAGGGATTGAAAAAAGTGGCGCAATTGAAAACAGAAAGAAGTTTGAAGCCGATTTTAAAAAGGCTTTAAAAGAAAAGAACCTGGAAGATAAGTACGGAAATATTCTTCCTGAATTTGATGTGCTATATGAAGAATTTGAAGCTATCAACGTGAAACGAAGAAGCTTTATAGAAGTATTTTTAGTAACAAACGAATTGATGGAAATGACTTTTAGAGCCTATCAATTTGAGCAAGCAGTTACAAATAATCCAGCTATTTTTGATAAAGCTAAAGCTGCTACAGAAAGTACTTTAACTAAAATTCATAAAGATTTTGATGTGCATGTAGATAAAGGTGTTTTCGAAAATGTGATGCCTTTTTATACAGAAAATGTAGATGTTTCTATTTATGACAAAACAGCTCTAACAAGTTTAGATTCTGCTTTAAAACTATTTAAAGGTACTCAAGAAGAAATTATAGAAAAATTAAATAATGATCCGGCTTATGCCTATGCTAAACCAATGATTGACGAGTTCTATAATAGCATCAACCCAGAGTTTGAAGCCAAGAACGAGCCAATAACAGCTTTACAAACCGAATATATGACGGCGCTTATGAAGGCACTTCCGGATGCACGATATTTCCCAGATGCCAACGGAACACTTCGTGTAACTTACGGACAGGTAAAAGGATATTCTCCTAGGGATGCTGTTTATTACGAGCCTGTGAGCTATTTGGACGGGGTTATTGAAAAGTATATTCCTGGTGATTACGAATTTGATGTACCAGAGAAACTAATTGAATTATACGAAGCTAAAGATTACGGACCATACGCTGATACTAACGGAAAAGTTCCTGTTTGCTTTTTAGGAACAAACCATACAACGGGTGGAAACTCTGGAAGTCCAGCAATTGATGCGCATGGAAACTTGGTTGGATTAAATTTTGACAGAGTTTGGGAAGGAACTATGAGTGATATGTACTACGATCCAGAAATTTGCAGAAACATTATGGTAGATGTGCGCTATATGTTATTTATTGTAGATAAATACGCTGGAGCTACACATTTAATTGATGAAATGGAATTGGTGCATCCAAAACAAAATTCGAACAAAAAGAAAAGCAAGAAGAAAAGAAAAAAGAAATAATTCTCTTCAAAAACGCTTTTGATTAAACTATATAAACCTTTCAATCTTGAGACATCTGGACTGAAAGGTTTTTTTATTTAAATAATCTCCATCTTCTTTAATAAGAAACTCGCATTCATATTCTGGCAAATGCCATCCTTAAATTTATAATCGAAAAAGAGTTCGTCGTTGACAATTTGAGCATCAAAAAAGTGATTTTTCACGTCTGGTAATTCTTTAGAAATTTCACACAAACTTAAATCGTGGGTAGCAATAATTCCAGTAGCATTACTAGCCACTAATTTCTCTACAAATTTTCTAGAGCCAATAGCTTTATCTGTGGAGTTTGTACCTTTTAAAATCTCGTCCAGAATAATAAAATACGGTTCCTTTGAGATTTCATCTACAATAAATTTAAGTCTCGTTAGTTCTGAAAAGAAATACGAGCTATCATCTGTTAAAGAATCGCTGGTACGCATACTTGTAATCAGTTTTACAGGAGCGTATTTACTGGACTTGGCACAAACAGGCAATCCTGCATTTGCCATTACAATATGTAAAGAAACTGTTCTAAGAAAGGTACTCTTTCCTGCCATATTAGCACCGGTTACAATAAAAAACTCTTGATTATGGATATCTAAATTACTATCTACACGTTTATTTTTATCCAATAAAGGATGGCCTAGATCTACAGCTTCAATTACCGTACTATTCTCAACAATTTCCGGGAATACATAATCCGGATGATTAAAAGCATAATTCCCTAAAGTATTATAGGCATCAAAAAATGAAACGACTTCAAACCAATTAGCCACGGTGGTTTTATATTGAGAGATCCACTGCTCTATTCTGTAGGCATTTTTTAAATCTGACAAGAAAAACCCGTTGCCAAAAATGGCAGAAATAAGGTTATTCCTATTGTCTAAAGCATCCAAATATTTTGAAAACTGAGAGAAAATCTCAGAAGCTTTTTTTTGCTCTTGTTGAATATGGGCTTGCTTGTTTTTTAATAATTCAGACGAAAAACTTTCAGATTCAATCTGATTTAGAAGTAAAGCATATTGTCTAAAGGTATCTCGTACTTTATCGGTATTTGCAGCTAAAACATTGATCTTTTTTAAATATAAACCTGTAATTAGCAAGCCCAGAATTAACCAATATCCAATAAAGCCCAAATCGATAATTTTAAACATACCAAGGGCAATCATTACTAAGGATGCCACGGAAAAAACTTTAGGAAACCAAGACATTATTTTGGGTAAAAATGACTTGTGAGATGTTAACCATTCAATAATTTTTAGAGCTCGAGTTTCTGCTTCAATTAAAGTAGCAACTGCCGAAAACTGTTGGCGCCACTCTGGTTTATCAGCCAACTCTTTGATGGCATTTTGTTTTAAGGGAATGTTTTCAATTTGATTTGAAGTTAAGGTTCCTGCTAATTTTTCAGCACCTTCATTAATACTTGTTCTATTTACAAACTGAAAGAAAGAGCCTCTTCCAAATAAATCGATATCTAAGCTATAATAATGTAAGGGATTTATAAATGTTTCCCCCGATTCTCTATGGTGAAAATCTCCGGCCGCTATTTTAATTTCCTCTTCATTTAAAGCTACCAAAGCCTTACTAACATCTCTTAAGCGTTTGGTATCTGTATATTTTGAAAGCAGAAAAATAAACAATGAAATCCCTATAATTCCAATAGCTACTGCTACCTGCCAAAAATTAAAAGTGACATATATTCCAGCGACAACTCCTAAAAAAACAAGCAATCTTAGGCTGCTCATTCCTAACAGTTTTTTATTGAAAGCCTTTGCCGCAAGTTGGTGTTTTTCTAACTGGTTTTTATAAAATGTATTTGGATGTTCCATGACTAATATTGAACTGTAAAGAAACAAAAAACCCAAGACATAGCTTGGGATTTTAACTTATAAGAGATTCTTCTAAACTACGTTTAAGTATTTTCAATCAAAATATATTTTGATTTCAATAATGCTCTGAATGACATTATCCTTTTAAACTTGCTTTTAAGTATTCTCTATTCATTCTAGCAATACTTTCTAAGGAAATTCCTTTCGGACATTCCACTTCGCATGCTCCGGTATTCGTACAGTTACCAAAACCTTCTTCGTCCATTTGTTTTACCATATTTAAAACACGATCTGTAGCCTCTACTTGTCCTTGTGGCAATAAGGCAAATTGAGATACTTTAGCAGAGACAAATAGCATAGCAGACGAGTTTTTACAACTAGCAACACAAGCTCCACATCCAATACAAGTAGCAGCATCGAAAGCTGTATCTGCATCGTGCTTATTTACTGGAATAGCATTGGCATCTATCGTATTTCCTGAGGTATTTACAGAGATAAATCCTCCAGCATGCTGGATTCTATCGAAAGAAGTTCTATCAACTATTAAATCTTTAATTACCGGAAAAGCTGCTGCTCTAAATGGTTCGATAAAAATAGTATCTCCATCTTTAAACATACGCATATGTAGTTGACAAGTGGTAACACCTCTATCTGGACCGTGAGCTTCTCCATTAATATAAAGCGAACACATTCCACAGATTCCTTCACGACAATCGTGATCGAAAGCAATTGGTTCTTCACCTTTATTTATTAAATCTTCGTTTAATACGTCTAACATTTCAAGGAAAGACATATCTGGAGAAATATCACTGACTGGATAATCAACCAATTTTCCTTTATCGTTAGCGTTTTTCTGACGCCATATTTTCAACGTTAAATTCATAGCTTTCCTATTTGTAACTTCTTTGTTTTAATTCAATATCTTTAAATTCTAAATCTTCTTTATGAAGAACGGCAGCACTTGGGTCTCCTTTATACTCCCAGGCAGCAACGTATGCAAAATTCTCATCGTCACGTTTCGCTTCACCTTTTTGTTCTCCACTTTCTTCAACCGCATCTTCTCTAAAGTGTCCTCCACAAGATTCCTCTCTATGTAAGGCGTCCTTAGCAAATAATTCACCTAATTCTAGGTAATCTGCCACACGACCTGCTTTTGCAAGTTCATCGTTAAACTCGTCGTTAGTTCCAGGAACTCTTACATCTTTCCAAAACTCCTCGCGTAGTTCTTTTATTTCTTGTAGAGCTTCTGTTAGTCCTTGAACATTTCTGGCCATTCCTACTTTATTCCACATAATTTTTCCAAGTTTCTTGTGGAAGTGGTCTACTGTATGTTTCCCGTTATTGTTTATTAAATGGTCTATTCTATCTCTTACATCTTTTTCAACTTGCTCAAATTCTTTAGAATCTGTTGAGATTTCTCCCGTTCTAATATCGTTCGCTAAATAATCACCAATTGTGTAAGGCAATACAAAATAACCATCAGCCAATCCTTGCATTAAAGCCGAAGCTCCTAACCTGTTTGCTCCATGATCAGAGAAGTTAGCTTCACCAATACAGTACAAACCAGGAACGGTTGTCATTAAATTATAATCTACCCAAAGACCACCCATAGTATAATGTACTGCAGGGTAAATCATCATTGGAGTTTCATACGGATTTTGATCTACAATTTTCTCGTACATCTGGAATAGGTTTCCGTATTTATTTTTAACCACTTCTTTTCCTAGTTTAGTTACTAAAGCAGTATCGTTTGCATCTAAATGTCTAACTGTTGCTTGCTCTTTTCCATAACGTTCTATGGCTGAAGCAAAGTCTAAAAATACAGCTTCTCCTGTTGCATTTACACCAAAACCAGCATCGCAACGTTCTTTAGCAGCACGAGACGCCACATCACGAGGCACAAGATTTCCAAACGCCGGATATCTACGTTCTAAGTAATAATCTCTATTTTCAGCAGGAATATCTACAGGTTTTAATTTCCCAGATCTCACTGCTTCTACATCTTCTTTTCTTTTAGGCACCCAAATACGTCCGTCGTTTCTTAAAGACTCAGACATCAAAGTTAATTTTGATTGGTGGTCTCCGGAAACAGGAATACAGGTAGGGTGAATTTGCGTGTAACACGGGTTTGCAAAGTAAGCGCCACGTTTGTGTGCTTTCCAAGCAGCCGTTACATTAGAACCCATAGCGTTGGTAGATAAAAAGAATACGTTTCCATAACCTCCAGTTCCAAGCACAACAGCATGAGCTGAATGTCTATCTATTTCGCCAGTAATTAAGTTACGTGTTATAATCCCTCTTGCTTTTCCATCAATAATTACAACGTCTAGCATTTCATGACGGTTGTACATTTTAATTTTACCACGTCCAATTTGACGGTTCATAGCAGAATAAGCTCCTAAAAGCAATTGTTGTCCGGTTTGTCCAGCCGCATAAAAGGTTCTTGATACAAGTACACCTCCAAACGAGCGGTTGTCTAAATAACCTCCGTATTCACGAGCAAAAGGAACCCCTTGAGCCACACATTGGTCAATAATATTTGCTGAAACTTCAGCCAAACGATACACGTTTGCTTCACGAGAACGGTAATCGCCTCCTTTTACAGTATCGTAAAATAATCTGTAAGTGGAATCGCCATCACCTTGGTAGTTTTTTGCTGCGTTAATTCCTCCTTGAGCTGCAATAGAGTGGGCACGTCTTGGGGAATCTTGAAAGCAAAATGCTTTTACATTATATCCTAACTCTGCTAAAGTAGCAGCAGCAGAACCTCCTGCTAATCCTGTTCCAACCACAATAACATCTATATTACGTTTGTTTGCTGGATTAACAAGATTGATATTATTTTTATAGTTTGTCCATTTGTCTGCAATTGGACCTTCTGGTATTTTAGAATCTAAAGCCATATTAGATATAATTTTTTATTGATTAAAGTGATGGAATAAGGCAATAATAATAAACCCTAATGGAATTAAAATAGCATAAGCTTTTCCAAAACCTCTTAATCCTTTTGTGTATTTGTTATTTGCTCCAACAGATTGGAAAGCAGAACTAAAACCATGTAATAGGTGAAGTGATAAAAACACAAAACCAATACAATATAAAGCAACACGCCAAACAGGAACAAACTTATGTTGTAACTCTTCATAGTAGCGCAAACCACTTTCTGCATTATTTGGATCGATTAATCCAGACGTATCTCCTTGGATATATTTTATATTAATTTCTGGAAACCAAAAATCTAAAAAATGAATCACTAAGAAGATTAAGATAAATAAACCGCTATAAATCATGTTTCTGCTCATCCAAGTAGAATTCGCATTTCCATTATTTTTTACATAGCTAATTTTTCTAGCACCCTTGTTTTTAATTTCTAGAACAAAACCCATAATAAAATGAAATAACACCCCAATTAATAATATAGGCTGCATAACATATTGGATTAACCAATTGGTTCCCATAAAATGAGAAACCTCATTAAAAGTTTCACTGTTGCATACAGATAATAAGTTTATTGCAAAGTGTTGTACTAAAAATATCATTAGGAAGAATGCCGAAAGTGCCATGGCAAATTTTCTTCCAATCGAAGAATTCAAAATTCCGCTCATTGTTGAAGTTTAATTTTTATCTAACAAAGATACACTTCAAATAAGATTTAGACAAAGTTGTAACAATCTAAAATGAGTATTTAGAATCATTTTAATTAAAACAAGCCTATTAATTACAATATATATGTTTGAGCTAAGAATTCAACCAGCCACATATATCTGGTGAATTTAATTTACCACAGGAATTAATCCTCTAAGTCCCATATCTACAACCTGCTCCCCAGCTTCAGGCTCATATTTTCCATCAGCATTTACTTCGGTCCATTCAAAACTATTGTTTATTGAGAAGGATAACGTTACCTCCACATCTTCGGTTTCATCTCCTGAAATAGTAAATCCGTTTTCAAATTGACCAGTTACTACGCAAGATCCTTGAGGAATTGGAGATGAGCCAAACAATGGGTTTGGAACTGTGGTTGCACCTTCAGGAGCCTGTCCTTGAGACGTGAACCCTTGAGTCTCAAAAGCCCAAAACCCTTGCAGTTTATTAGCATGAATATCAAACATACTTTCATTTAAATTGAAGCTTGAAATATAGCTTTTAAAGCCAACAAAACTGGCTAAAGTTCCAGTGTAATCAATGCCATTTACCAACAAATCAATATTTCCTTCTTGATAAGCTAAAGAGACACGAACCCAATTGTATTCACCTGGAGTTACTTGATCTAAGGGAATCTTCATAAAAACCTCGTTATCTCCAGCAAAAGTGGCTTTTTGAAAGTCGATGGCACGACTTCCACCTGCAGTTGTTTCTTCGCCTTTAAAAATAACTTCTCCGGCACCTAAAGCGGTTAAAGCATGTGGTGCAAATTCTATATAATTAGCACTCATTCTAGAAATTGTTGGCGACTGTGCTGCATTTCCAACAGGAATGTTTGCTGGTTGTCCAAAATTATCTAATCGTTCTTGATTTGGATCGAATTTTAATTTGATAATTAAGTTTTTCTGGACTGGACCACAACAAAGTTCATCAGACTCTTCTTTATCACAAGATAATATGAAGATTAAAAACACTAACAAAAGAGGCTTAAACAGTTTCATAATTTGGGGTTTTTAAGATTTTTAAATATCAAAACAACTATTTTTAATGAAATTATTTATTAATTACTCAAAAAAGGGTGAAATTAGTATGTTTCAGTTAAAATTATTATAAATAGATTGGTCTTTTTTATTGACTAAAAGGAAATCCGTATTTTTGATAATTAGTAATTAATTAAGGTTTCTGAACATCGAAAATAAAAAATAATATTCCATGAAATACCATCCAATTAACAACAAACTCTTTATAAAAAACCGTGAAAATTTTACAGCTAAAATGAACCCAAATAGTTTGGCTGTTTTTAACTCTAATGACATTTATCCTATAGGTGCAGATAGCACCATGCCCTTCGAGCAAAATAGAGATATTTTCTATTTAAGTGGTGTGGATCAGGATGAAAGCATATTAGTTTTATTTCCTGATTGCCCGAAAGAAAATCATAGAGAAATTTTATTCCTTACCGAAACCAACGATCATATTGCGGTTTGGGAAGGCGCTAAACTTGACAAAGAGGCTGCTTTTAAAACATCTGGAATAAAAACTGTTTATTGGCTTCAGGATTTTGAAAAAGTCATGCATGAGCTGATGTCTCAAGCAGATACTGTTTATATTAATACCAACGAACATTACAGAGCCAATGTTGTAACAGAAACTAGAGAAGCTCGTTTTAATAAGTGGTTGAGAGAAAAGTATCCTGCACATGGGGTAGCAAAAAGCAACCCTATTTTACAACGTTTACGTTCAGTTAAAGACCAAATAGAATTAGATTTAATTCAAGAAGCCTGCAATATTACAGAGAAGGGTTTTAGACGCGTTTTAGGTTTTCTAAAACCTGGCGTATGGGAACATGAAATGGAAGCAGAGTTTATTCATGAGTTTATAAGAAACCGTTCAAGACGCTTTGCATACACACCTATAATTGCCTCTGGAAACAACGCCAATGTTTTACATTATATTGAGAACAATCAGCAATGTCAAGCTGGAGACTTAGTATTGTTAGATGTTGGAGCCGAATATGCTAATTACTCGAGCGATATGAGCCGAACAATTCCAGTTTCTGGAAAATTTACTAAAAGACAAAAAGAGGTTTACAACGCTGTAAACCGAGTGAAAAATGAAGCTACTAAATTATTAGTTCCCGGAGCTACTTGGGCAGAATACCATGTAGAAGTTGGAAAAATAATGACTTCAGAGTTATTGGACTTGAAGTTACTTGATAAAACTGATGTGAAAAATGAAAACCCAGAGTGGCCAGCATATAAAAAATATTTTATGCACGGTACGTCTCACCACATGGGATTAGACACTCATGATTACGGTATTTTAACAGAACCTATGCAAGCCAACATGGTATTTACAGTAGAACCTGGTATTTATATCCCAGCAGAAGGCTTCGGAATTAGATTGGAAGACGATGTTGTTATACAAGAAAAAGGGGAACCATATAATTTAATGAAAAACATTCCAATTGAAGCCGATGAAATTGAAGATTTAATGAATAAATAAAAGATTAATTTCCTAATGTCATTTTATTGTAAATAATGCCATCATAAAATAACATACTAAAACCTTATGAGAACAATGCTTATAAGGTTTTTTTATTTTTAAACTATTTTGTAAAAACTTATCAATTAAAGTTTAAATTTACTTTTTTACTTTCGAAATAATAAAAACTTGAATAAATTTAAACCTTATTACTTTCTACTTGTTACGTTTTTAATTATGCCCTTAAATGAGGTTTTATCTCAAAAAAATGATACTATTTATCATGTAAACAAGAATATTCTTACGGGTGAATTAAAAAACTTAGCTTATGGTGTATTCTCATGGAAAATGGATGGCATGGGCACTATCAGTTTAGAAGAAATTAAAGTAAGTACTATTATTTCAAAAAAACAATTCGAAATTAAATTAAAAAATGATGCTGTCTATTTTGGATCCTTGGATGCTTCGGACAATCCTGGAACTGTATTTATAATAACCAAAACTGACAAAATATTAGTTCATTTAAGCGATATTGTAGAAATCTATCCTATAAAAAATAGTTTTTGGTTAAGGATTAGCGGAAATTTTAGCCTAGGATTTAATTACTCTAAAGGTAGTGATATTGGAAGCTTAGCCTTTTCCGGAAATTTAAATTACCGAAAAAAGAAAGCCTATTTTGAGGCAGAATGGGATGAAAACAACACCTATCAAGCAGATACTTTAGGGTCGAGAAAAGCAGATGTAAGCCTCGCATGGCAAAGATTATTAAAGGATGGTTGGTCAACACAATTAGCTTTAGCATTTAGTCAAAACTCCGAATTAGGTATAAAAGAAAGATGGGGAGTTAATTTAATGGGATTAAAAGATTTATCTTATAACAATTGGAATAGGCTGTACGCAGGATCAGGCATCAATCTTACTCACGAAATACCTTATGGGGAAATTTCGGAACAAGATGATATTGCGGCTATTTTTCAGGTAGTTTGGAGGGTTTATAAATATAAAGCCCCTAAATTATGGGTCGATTCGGATATTAGTTATCTCCCCTATTTTACAGATTCAGGCAGACATCGAGCTGTATTTAACTTAAATCCAAAAATCAATCTCTTAAATGATAATTTTAAAGTTGGCTTAAAATTTTATTACACCTACGACAGCAAGCCACCTGCTGACGCAGCATCTACAAATGATTATGGTGTAAATTTTCAACTATCTTACTCTCTTCATTAAGGTAATTCAACTAATTTTTAATGACCTTATTTTAATTTTTTCCTGATAATATTTATTAAAACAAATGTTATAATTGCTGGTAAAACCCATGCTAAACTATATTTAGCCAACGGAATTAAACCTATAAGGTATTCAACATCATCTAAAGGCACTAAATACTTTAAAAAATCTGAAATACTAAACAAAAAGGTTATTAATACAACTGCTCTAAACACTAATATTGAAGCGTATTTTTCAGGCAATACATTTAAAATAATTAGCACAATAGTTATTGGATAAATAAACATTAGTGCTGGCAAAGCAATGTCTATAATAAATCCAACATTATAACTTCCAACAACAACTCCAATAATACAACCTAAAACAGCCGTTAAAAGATAAGCTGTTTGTGAGCCTTTAAATAATCCTTTAATATAATCAGAGGTTCCAGTAACAACCCCTACAGCTGTTGTAAAACAAGCTAAAGCTATTAACACACTTAAAAACACAGAACCAACATGTCCTAGAGTTAAATTGCTTAACCCTATTAAAACATCAGTTCTACTTGTATCAAAAGAAAATTCACTTTGAAACAAAGAACCACTTAAAATTAATCCTGCATAAATAACTATAAGTCCAAAACCTGCCAACCAGCCAGATTTTGTTATTAAATCCTTTTTCTCTTCAAAAGTTTTATTCTTTTTTAAATTAAGTGAAATTACTATAACTGCTCCAACTACAACTGCTCCAATAGCATCAAACGTTTGATAGCCCTCAAGAATCCCTTCAGAAAACGGAGATGTTACAATAGTTTTACTTACTTCAAAAGGAGATGTTACAAGGCCAACACCTATAATACTTAATAAAATAACACCAATTAAAGGAGTCAAAAATTTTCCAATTATATCCAATATCTTACTCCTATTCATTACAAAAACAAATACCAATAGAAAATAAATAGTACTTGTTAATAATGCATTAGAATTAAAAAAAGGTGCGATAGCCATTTCATGTGTTACAGAAGCTGTTCTTGGTCCAGGTAAAGAAATTGCAATTAGGTAAACCACAAAACAATAAATAGAACTAAATAATGGAGATACTTTTTTACCAAAGTCGTACATGGTACCTTGTAATTTGGCATGAGCAAAAACTCCAAGCACTGGAATAAATACAGCAGTGATTGAGAATCCAATGGCTACCAAAATCCAGTATTCTCCAGATTTAAAGCCTAAATAAGGAGGAAGTATTAGGTTTCCCGCACCAAAAAGCAACGAGAAAAGTGCAAATGCTGTTATAAATACTTCTTTTGTTTTACTCATAAATTATTGTTTAGCAGAAGGTTGCATTTACTTATTTGTTTTAACGTAATTAATTGATTATTGCATCTTCAAGCTATTAAGACTTTTTATCTTTGCACAAGATAGTTTAAAAATGATTTTAGAACATAAAGGCATCCTTGTTTTTTATACAGATCAAGGCATTGGCAAACCCATTATTTTATTACATGGCTTCCTTGAAAACAGTAGCATGTGGAACCATTTAATTCCCGAAATCTCAAAGCGCCATAGAGTTATTGCAATAGATTTACTGGGACATGGGCAAACAGGAAGTCTTGGTTACATTCATAGTATGGAACTTATGGCTGAAGCTGTTGAAGCTGTATTAAACACCCTAGAAATTAAAAATCCAATTCTTATAGGTCATTCTATGGGTGGCTATGTAGCTTTAGCATTTGCTGAAAAACATCCATTGGCCATAAATGGACTATGCTTAATGAATTCAACATTTCTTGCAGATGATGAAGAGCGAAAAATATTAAGGACAAGAGCCAATAACATGGCGAAAACTAATTTTGAAAACTTAGTTAGAATGTCTTTTACTAATTTATTTAGTCCGGAGAGCAAGGAGCTATATAAAACTGAATTGGAAGCCGCATTAAAGGATGCGCTAAAAACTTCCATTCAAGGTTATATGGCTGCAAATGAAGGCATGAAAACACGAAAAGACAAAACAGATCTTTTTAAAAACCTTCCTATAAAAAAACTTTTAATCATTGGTAAAAAAGACCCTATTTTAGAAGCAACAACAGTGAAAAAATTATTAGAAAACACAGATGTTGATATTGCAGAATTTTCTGAAGGACATATGAGCCATATTGAAAATAAGAAGGATTTAGCCTACAAGCTATTGCATTTCATCGAAAATTAATTGCTTTTTAGCTGTTATTTTGAATTTTATGTCTAAGTTAGGGTTCCCAATCTAACTAAAAATGAAAAAAACTACATCCTACCTAACGCCACTTAAGATATATTGTGATGTCTTTGGACACAATTATCGAGTTTCAAAAAAAGTAACTTCCCATGTAAAAGAATACACGTGCAAGTGTTGTAAAAAACAATTAACAACAAATAGTAACGGAAACCTAACAGAACTCACTCCTAAGTACAAAGAAATAAATAGTTCGTTAGAAGATTTTTACAATAGACGAATGATGCGCTTAAAGAACAAATCGCTCGTTTCATCGATTTATTGAAATTGATACTTAAAGTCTTCCTTGGATTACTTATATTAATATTTAATTAATAGCAATTTATATGAAAAATCTGATTTGTTCCCTCGTAGGTCATGATTTTAAAGAAACTAAAAAAGTGACCAATCATGTTAGTGAATTTCAATGCATTCATTGTAAAAAACAAATGTCCACTAACGAGAATGGTGATTTAACCCCTTTAACTTCAAAACAAAAAGAAATTAATTCTCTTTTACATTCTATTCATAGAAAAAAGAAAAAGAAAGCTGCTCAAGTATCTACTGATTATTAAACGAAGTCCAGCCTTGTGCTTTTATTGGAATACTTGTTTCTGCTCTTGTAATTAAATGCATACCTGCAGACGCTTCCTTCATAAATCCTATGACGGTAAAATTTGGATTATCTTTAATTTTTGGAAAATCTTCTTGCGAAATAGTAAATAACAATTCGTAATCTTCTCCTCCATTTAAAGCAACTGTCGTACTATCTATATTAAATTCTTCACAAGTTGAAATAACTTGAGGGTCTAATGGAATTTTATTTTCATACAAATCGCAACCCACTTTACTTTGCTTGCACAAGTGCATGATTTCAGAAGATAGGCCATCGCTGATATCAATCATAGAAGTTGGTTTAACATCTAAATCCTTAAGCAGTTTTGCCACATCTTTTCTGGCTTCAGGCTTTAACTGTCTTTCAATAATATAGGTGTAAGCATCAAGTTCCGGTTGGTTATTAGGGTTTACCTTAAACACTTCCTTTTCTCGTTCTAAGACTTGCAACCCCATATATGCAGCTCCTAAGTCGCCAGTTACAACCAATAAGTCGTTTGGTTTTGCACCACTTCTGTAAACTACATTTTCAGAATCGGCCATTCCAATAGCCGTTACAGAGATTATTAATCCTGTTGTTGAAGATGTTGTATCGCCACCAACAACATCAACATTGTAAATTTTAGCAGCCGTTTCAATTCCAGCATAAAGTGCTTCTAATGCTTCTAATGGGAATCTATTAGATACTGCTATAGAAACTGTTACCTGTGTTGCAACAGCATTCATAGCATAGACATCAGACAAATTTACCACAACAGCTTTATAGCCCAAATGTTTTAAAGGAGCGTAACTCAAATCAAAATGCACGCCTTCCACCAACATATCCGTAGTAACAACCACTTGTTTCTTTTTAAAATCTAAAACTGCAGCATCGTCTCCAATGCCTTTTATGGTTGATGTATGTTTTATAATAAAGTTTTTGGTTAAGTGATCTATTAGACCAAATTCACCTAAGCTTCCTAAATCTGTTTTATTCTGGTTTTTATCTTCAATCATAATGCAAAAATAAGAAGCTTCTATTGATAAGCAGATAAAAATAACTATTAAAAACAAATCAACCCGTTGCAATTAAAAAATAGATAATAAAACAAATGTTATTATCTACATTTTTTTAAGCTGACAGCGCTTACATGTTATGGCTTACAGACCCTTTATTTATTAGCCTTTTATACTTTTATACTCGATAGTAAAAACCAATAAGACTATTTGCTAATATAATGTTATGTTCCATGGTAAAATTAGACATATATTGTATCTTTGCGTTTCTATTTAGAATTAATCTATTTTAACTTATGATTAAAGTATCAGAAATTGCAAAAAAGAAAGTAGTAGAACTTATGTCCGATGATGGTTATAATTCAACTACAGATTTTGTGCGTGTTGGTGTTAAAAGTGGTGGATGTTCTGGTTTATCTTACGATTTAAAATTCGACAAAGAAAAACAAGATGAAGATAAAGTTTTTGAAGATAATGGCGTAAGAATTATTGTCGACAAAAAAAGTTTTCTATACTTAATTGGAACAACGCTTGAATATTCGGGTGGCTTAAATGGAGCTGGCTTTGTTTTCAACAATCCAAATGCCAATAGAACTTGTGGTTGTGGTGAATCATTCTCCTTATAAGTTTAAGGTTTTAAAATTATGGCAACGGTAAAACAGTTTGAAGATTTAGAAATTTGGAAATTATCTAGAATTCTTTGCGATTACAACTATACCATAGCTATAAATACAGATTTAAGAAAGGAATACAAGTTCTACAACCAAATAGACGGTTTATCTGGTTCTATTATGGACAATATAGCGAAAAGCTTTGGGCGCAATGTAAATAGAGAATTTATTCAATTCTTATCTTTTTCTAAAGCTTAAGCTGAAGAACAAGATCTTAACTTTATAGAGTTTTAGATCAAAACATATTGAAACAGAGACGTTCAATAAATCAAAAAAATCAAGTCATTCCCTTGAGTAAAATGATTGGTGATTTATGAGCTATCTTAAAAAGAGTGGTTTAAAAGGAGCTAATACAAACTGGATTAGCTCAACTTTAAATTTTGAATTTTAAATTTTAATTATGAACAAGTATACTGAAGACGATTTAAGAGAAGAACTAAAAACCAAAGAATACGAATATGGTTTTTTTACAGATATCGAGTCGGAAACATTCCCTATAGGTTTAAATGAAGACGTAGTGAGAGCTATTTCATTAAAAAAAGAAGAGCCAGAGTGGATGACTGAATGGCGCTTAGAAGCGTTTCGCACTTGGCAAGAAATGATAGAACCAGATTGGGCTAATGTCAATTATGAAAAACCAGACTTCCAATCTATCTCCTACTATTCTGCACCAAGTACAAAACCTAAATACGACAGTTTAGACGAAGTGGATCCGGAGTTATTAGACACCTTTAAAAAACTTGGTATTTCAATAGACGAACAAAAAAAACTTGCAGGAGTAGCCATGGATATTGTTATAGACTCCGTTTCTGTAGCTACATCTTTTAAGAAAACCTTAGGCGAAAAAGGAATTATTTTTTGTCCTATAAGTGAAGCTATTAGAGATTATCCGGATTTAGTTAAAAAATATATAGGAACCGTGGTTCCACAAAAAGATAATTTCTATGCCGCTTTAAATTCTGCAGTATTTAGTGATGGTAGTTTTTGCTACATTCCAAAGGGTGTTCGTTGCCCAATGGAATTATCTACATACTTTAGAATAAACCAAGGAGGAACAGGACAATTTGAACGCACACTTTTAATTGCTGACGAAGATAGTTATGTAAGTTATCTGGAAGGCTGTACAGCTCCAAGTAGAGATGAAAACCAATTGCATGCCGCTGTTGTAGAGCTTATTGCTTTAGATGGTGCAGAAATAAAATATTCTACCGTTCAAAACTGGTATCCTGGAAACGCCGAAGGGAAAGGTGGCGTTTACAATTTTGTAACTAAAAGAGGGATTTGTGAGAAAAACGCAAAAATTTCTTGGACACAAGTAGAAACCGGATCAGCAGTAACCTGGAAATATCCAAGTTGTATATTAAAAGGTGATAATTCTGTAGGTGAGTTTTACTCCATTGCTGTTACTAATAATTTTCAGCAGGCAGATACAGGAACCAAAATGATTCATTTAGGTAAAAACACCAAATCAACTATTATTTCTAAAGGAATTTCTGCAGGAAAATCGCAAAACTCTTATAGAGGTTTGGTTAAAATAGGTCCTAATGCAGATAACGCTCGTAACTTCTCACAATGTGATAGTTTATTAATGGGGAACGAATGTGGCGCACATACCTTCCCTTATATAGAAGCGAAAAACAAATCAGCTCAAATAGAACACGAAGCTACAACTAGTAAAATTGGAGAAGACCAATTATTCTATTGTAACCAACGTGGAATCAATACTGAAAAAGCCATTGCACTTATTGTAAACGGATTTAGTAAGGATGTATTAAACAAGCTTCCAATGGAGTTTGCTATAGAAGCTCAAAAGCTATTGGAAATCTCGTTAGAAGGATCTGTTGGATAAAATTATTAAGAGACTTACCAGTCCTAAATTTATGGGTATAATATTTGAATGATCTAAAAACAATTAATTAATGAAAAAACTATTAATTCTATTCTTAGTAGCAACTAGCTTTTATAGTTGCAAAAACGATTCTAAAAATGAAGCTGTTGAAACTGAAATTGATGCTGTAGAAATAAAAGGACTCACCTTATTAAAAGGAGACTTCGTGTATTATTCAGATGCTGCTGTATTACAAACAACACATGAAGTTTATGGAGTTGTTATCAACAAGAAAATGCATGAATTGGACGAAATGGCAAAACCTTATAAAAAATCGGAAACAGATATGGTTCCTGTTGAAGTAAGAGGAAAAATAATCCAAAAACCTGATGGCGAAGAAGGCTGGCCATTTCGTATTGAAATTAAAGAAATTATAACTATTAGCCAACCAGATCCTAATAAAGAAGATATTATTCTTGGATCTGAAAAATAAACTAAAAACTGAGTATTATTTTAAGCAATAACAAAGCTTGAAATTTAATTTTTTGAATAAATAATTATGTTAAAAATTAAGAATTTACACGCAAGTGTTGAAGATAAAGCCATTTTAAGAGGCATAAATTTAGAAATAAACCCAGGAGAAGTTCATGCTATCATGGGGCCAAACGGTTCTGGAAAAAGCACCTTGGCTTCTGTAATAGCTGGAAAAGAAGAATACGAAGTAACAGATGGAGAAATTCTATTCTTCGATGAGGATATAGACGAATTAGGTCCTGACGAGCGCGCTCATAGAGGGGTTTTCTTATCGTTTCAATATCCTGTAGAAATTCCTGGAGTTTCTGTAACCAACTTTATAAAAACAGCTATTAACGAAACTCGTAAAGCAAAAGGTTTGGAAGATATGCCAGCCAATGAAATGCTAAAACTAATTCGCGAAAAAGCTGAGTTATTAGAAATTGATAGAAAATTCTTATCTCGTTCTTTAAACGAAGGGTTTTCTGGAGGAGAGAAAAAACGTAATGAAATTTTTCAAATGGCTATGTTAAATCCTAAGTTAGCTATTTTGGATGAAACAGATTCTGGTTTAGATATCGACGCCTTAAGAATTGTTGCAAATGGCGTTAACAAACTAAAGAGCAAAGACAATGCTGTTATTGTAATTACGCATTACCAAAGACTTTTAGATTATATAGTTCCAGACTTTGTACATGTTATACACGAAGGTAGAATTGTAAAATCTGGTGGTAAAGAATTAGCATTAGAGTTAGAAGAAAAAGGTTACGATTGGATTAAAGAAAAAGCAAACGCATAAATTATTTACCGTTTTAAGTAAGCTCATGCAAGCTTAAAACTGCAATAGCAAAGCTTTTAAAATGTAAAATAGCAAACAGCATTCTCTAGTAGACTCAAAATTATTGAACTGTACTACAGATGACTGAAAACTTAATTAAATGGAATTAAAAGAAAAACTCATATCCTCCTTTTTAGCATTTGAAAATGAAGTGGATTTAGATTCACGCGTTCACGATGTAAGGAGCGAAGCCATAAAAGTATTTGAAAACGAAGGATTTCCATCTAAAAAAGACGAGGCTTGGAAATATACTTCTTTAAATAGTGTTTTAAAACATGATTATAGCGTGTTTCCAAAACATGAAAAAAACGTTGAATACAACGATGTTAAGAAGTACTTTATTCATGAAATTGATAGTTATAAAATTGTATTTATAGATGGTAAATATTCATCTCACCTCTCGGAAACAACACACGATGGGATTGATGTTTGCTTAATGTCTTCAGCTTTAAACAAACCTAAATATCAGTTAGTAATAGATAACTATTTTAATAAAATAGCTCCTAAAGACAGTTTAACATCTTTAAACACTGCTTTTTCCAGAGAAGGCGCTTATATTCAAATTCCTAAAAATAAAATGGTGGATAAACCCATCCAGATTATCCATTTTTCAACAGGGAATGAAGCTGCATTAATGAATCAACCGAGAAACTTAATAGTAGTAAACGAGAATTCGCATGTACAAATTATAGAACGTCACCAAAGTTTAACAGATAATCCTGTTTTAACAAACTCTGTGACAGAAATTTTTGCAAACAAACGCGCAATTGTAGATTATTATAAAATTCAAAACGATAACGAACATGCATCTTTAATAGATAGCACATATATCAATCAGAAGCAAGAAAGTGTATGTTCCGTTCACACCTTTTCTTTTGGTGGAAAATTAACCAGAAACAACCTAGAATTTTATCAAAATGGGGAACGTATAGACTCTACCATGAAAGGTGTAACAATTATTGGTAACAAACAACATGTAGACCACAACACTTTGGTGCACCATATCGAACCAAATTGCGAAAGTCACCAAGATTATAAAGGAATTTACGACGATAGTTCTACAGGAGTTTTCAACGGAAAAGTACTTGTAAACAAAGAGGCTCAAAAGACGAATGCGTTTCAAGCAAACAACAACATTTTAGTAAGCGATAAAGCATCAATTAATACAAAACCACAATTAGAGATTTTTGCAGACGATGTTAAATGTTCTCATGGTTGTACCATAGGGCAATTGGATGAAAGCGCTTTATTTTACATGCAATCAAGAGGTATTCCCAAGAAGGAAACGAAAGCTTTATTAATGTATGCTTTTAGTAATAATGTATTGAATTCAGTTAAAATTCCAGAAATTAAACAACGAATCACTAAAATTATAGCTAACAAATTAGGTATTAACATTGGGTTTGACCTTTAATTTTTACCAAGAAAGGAACCTAATATTATAATTATTTGGAGCTATTTCCAGCTTTCGGCAGTCGCTTTTTTTTATAGATAGAACTTTTATAAAGTTCTATCTATAAAAAAGAGCTTCAACAAATGCCTCAATCTGGGCTAAAAAATTAGACTATGTTCAACATAGAATCCATAAGAAAAGATTTCCCAATACTTTCAAGAAAAGTACATGGTAAACCATTAGTGTACTTAGATAATGGTGCGACCTCGCAAACCCCTATACAAGTAATAGATACAATTGTAGAATATTATACAAACTACAATGCCAATATACATAGAGGTGTCCATACATTAAGTCAAGAAGCAACAGACAAATACGAAGAAGCCAGACATAAAATTCAACATCATTTTAATGCCAAACATGCCCATGAAATTATTATGACTTCGGGCACTACAGAAAGCATTAATTTAGTAGCACATGGTTTTGCTTCTTTACTAAAAAAGGGAGATGAAGTTCTTGTTTCAGCCCTAGAACATCATAGTAATATTGTGCCTTGGCAAATGTTATGCGAAAAAACTGGAGCTATTCTTAAGGTAATTCCTATGAATGATTCTGGAGAACTAGTCATGGCTGAATACGACAAACTACTTTCAGAAAAAACCAAACTCGTTTTTGTAAATCACATTTCAAATGCCATAGGAACCATTAATCCTATAGAAGAAATCATTAAAAAAGCACATGCAGTCAATGCAGCTGTTTTAATAGATGGCGCGCAAGCTTGTCCTCATGTAAAACCAGATGTGCAAGCACTTGATGTCGACTTTTATGTAGTATCTGCTCATAAAATGTGTGGCCCAACGGGTGTTGGAATGCTTTACGGAAAGGAAGCATGGCTTAACAAATTACCACCTTATCAAGGAGGTGGCGAAATGATTGCTGAAGTGACTTTCGAAAAAACAACCTATGCTGGATTACCACATAAATTTGAAGCAGGAACGCCTAACATTTGCGGAGGCATTGCTTTTGGTGCAGCTATAGATTATTTAAATACCATTGGTTTTGATAATATCGAAACCTATGAACATGAGCTTTTAGAATATGCTACTAAAAAACTCTTGGAAATAGAAGGTTTAAAAATTTATGGCCCGAGCGATTCAGCCTTAAAAAATAAAACGTCGGTTATTTCCTTTAATTTAGAAGGAATTCATCCCTACGATGTGGGAACCATCCTAGATAAGTTAGGAATTGCCGTAAGAACTGGGCACCATTGTGCACAACCTATTATGGCCTATTTTAAAATACCAGGAACGGTTAGAGCGTCGTTTGCATTTTATAACAATAAAGAAGAAGTGGATGCCTTAGTAGAGGGTGTTAAGAAAGCAAAAATGATGTTAGCATAATTACTTTGGCTTCCTTTTTGTATCTTTTATTATTAAAACTTAATAAAAATAATAGAATGAAATATTTAACCATATTACTTAGCGTTTTCACTATCATGTCTTGCGGCAATTCTAAAGATGTAAATGCCATGGATACTAACAAAGAAACAATGGAACAAATTTCCGGAACGTATTATGTAACCAACATCGGAGAAAACAATTTTTCTCAAGAAAAATTAAGCATACAATTTGACGAAAACACGAACACAGTTTCAGGCTTTTCTGGATGTAATAGATTTACAGGAACTTATAAATTGGATGGAGACTCCATCGCATTTGGTCCTTTAGCAACTACTAGAATGCATTGTCAGGATGCAGACAACAAGATGGAGCAGAACATGTTATCTGCTTTAAATAGTGCAAATGTCATCGAGTTTAAAAATCAAGAATTAGCTTTATATAATAAAGACGCTGTTCTTATAAAAGCTTCTAAGAATTCTGATGTAATACTAGCTCAAGAAAACATGTATAGGATTGAATACACCTCTTCAACCAGAGGTTTTTATAATCAGTATATTTTTGAAAACGGAAAACTATCTCTTCAAAAAGATAGAAGCTCTGCTCCTAGTACTAAAACCTGTTCTCAAGAAGAAACGAACAAGCTGTTAAAGGAAGTAAAAACTTTAGATTTAGAAAAATTAAAAACTTTAGAAGCTCCTTCAGAACGTAGATTTGTAGATGCTGCTGCCATTGCAACCTTAAAAATTACGCATCAAGGTAAAACCTACCAAGTGCCAGAATTTGATGCCGGAGAACCAAATAAATACATTGCTCCTTTGGTTTCGGTATTATTGGAATTGACTGAAAATAAACAAAAAATTGATTAGAAATAATACTTATTGTATTTTTGTATAAAATATTAACACGTGAAAATTCAAGACATTCAAAACGATATTATAGACGAATTCTCCATGTTTGAAGATTGGGAAGAGCGTTATCAATATATGATAGATTTAGGTAAAACTTTACCATTAATCGATCCAAAATATAAAACTGATGACTACCTTATTAAAGGTTGTCAGAGTAAAGTTTGGGTTCATGCAAATATGGAAAATAACAAAATTGTTTTTACAGCAGATAGCGATGCTATAATTACAAAGGGGGTGATTGCTATTTTAATTCGTGTATTTTCAAATCAGAATCCAAGTGACATTATTGAAGCCAATACTGATTTTATAGATAATATTGGCTTAAAAGAACATTTATCGCCAACACGTGCAAACGGTTTGGTTAGTATGATCAAGCAAATAAAAATGTATGCTATTGCATACCAAACACAGTTAAATTAGTGAAGTTTTTTGTTGTTTAGGTGTTAAGATGTGGAAACGACTCTCAACTAAGCAACAAACCTGTAACTTAACAAAAAACAATAATAAAATGAGTGAAACAACCATAGACACAAATGCTTTAGGCGAAAAAATAGTAACAGTTATAAAAACCATATACGATCCAGAGATTCCTGTAGACATCTATGAACTAGGTTTAATCTACGATGTTTTTGTTAACGAAGACTATGAAGTAAAGATTCTAATGACCCTTACAACTCCTAATTGCCCAGTTGCAGAAACCTTGCCTTTAGAAGTTGAAGAAAAGGTAAAGTCTATAAACGAAGTAAAATCAGCTGAAGTAGAAATTACTTTCGACCCACCTTGGAACCAAGACTTAATGAGTGAAGAAGCCAAACTAGAGCTTGGAATGCTTTAATAGAGAGTAGTTTCTTTGTGAGGAGTTTTATTACAAGTAATTTTAAGCCTTATCGTTACTTCTCAACAACTTAACATCAAACAATATACAACAGACTTGGAAGAAGAAATAATTAATCGCGTAGCGAATAGCAAATTAGTCGTTTTAGATTTGGAAGATTATTATCCAGAGGGAAAACGTATTGTTTTAGATGTAAAAGATTGGTTATTTGAAGGTTTTGTACTTCGTGAAAAGGAATTTAGAAAATCTTTAAAAGAACACGATTGGACGCATTATCAAGATTGTTTTGTGGCTTTAACCTGCTCTAGTGATGCCATTATTCCTGCTTGGGCTTATATGCTTATTGGATTGGAATTAGAAACGGTTTCAAAAAAAACTATTATTGGCACTTTGGAAGAATTAGAAAGTTCCGTTTATCAAGATATCATCAATGGTTTAAATCTAGAAGAATATATAGGGAAACCAGTTATTATAAAAGGATGTGCCCACAAACCTGTACCTAGAAATGCTTATATCATGATTACAGAAAAGCTAAAACCTTTAGCACTATCAATTATGTATGGAGAAGCTTGTTCATCTGTTCCATTATACAAAAAACCAAAAACAAAGAATTAATCGATTCTTTTAAAATTCACTAAATTTACAATACCCCTTATTTTTCTTGATAAAAAGCTTTATAACTTATATATTTGCAAACTTTTTACAATTAATTTAATCCATTAAAAACTAATAAGATGACTAAAAAATTACTTTCAATTCTTGTTTTAGTATTTACTATTTCGACAGGATTTTCTCAAACAAGAGAAGAACTAAAATCTGAGCAAGCAGCTAAAAAAGATTCTATCAGCGCACTTCAAAGTAGCGTAGACGATTTACAAAAACAAATTGATGAGTTTCCAGGTTGGAAATTTGGAGCGTTTGGTACTATTGGTGCAAGTTTCTCAAATTTTAATAATTGGTACGCACAAGGTTCGCCAAACAATTCTGCTGGGAACATTACCATTACAGCAAACCCTCATGCAAAATTAGATAGAGAAAAATACTTTTGGTATAATACGGCTAACATTAACTTAAGTTGGGTGAAATTTGATGATAAAGACGATCCAACTGATGATGATAGTTTTAGAGAGTCTAGCGATGTTTTTAATGTAACTTCTCTTTTTGGTTATAAAATAACTAAAAATTTAGCAGCATCTACCTTAGGCGAATATAGAACAACGTTAATTAACAACTTTAACAATCCTGGATATTTGGATGTAGGTGTTGGTGTTACTTGGACTCCAATAGAAAATTTAGTTGTTGTGGTACATCCAATAAACTACAACTTTGTATTTGCAGATAATGATGCCATCTTTGAGTCATCTCTTGGTGCCAAAGTAGTAGCTAACTACAACCGTTCTTTTGGAGGTTTAAAATTTAATTCAAATCTTTCAGCTTTTATGAGTTATAAAGATTCGGATTTATCTAACTGGACTTGGATTAACTCTTTAAGCTATACCGTTTGGAAAGGAATAGGGCTTGGATTTGAAATTGGCTTAAGAGACAGTAAACAAGAAGCACTTAACTATGCTTATGGCCAATGGGATCCAACTGGAACGGAGGCTCAACCAGATTTTGAAAATGTAGATAATGCTGTTCAAGTATATACTACGTTTGGTTTAAGTTATAACTTCTAACAAGAATATACCCTACAAAAAGCGCCTTATTAGTTATTATTCTAGCTAATAAGACGCTTTTTGTATTTATAAAAACAGGAAATCATTCCCTTAAAAGAATAACAAATTACATGTTTTATTATGAAAAAAATACTCCTCGTTTTAGCTCTAGTTACTTATGTTAATTTAATTAATGCCCAAGATACTATAAAGCCAACCGATTCATTAGAAGGATGGTCTTCTGACGGGAAAATAACGCTATTAATTAACCAATCGGCGTTTTCTAATTGGCAACCCGGTGGAGACAACAATGCTGCCGCCAATTTAAGCGTCAATTACAACATAGACTATGTTAAAGGACCCTGGTTGTGGGATAATAAGATTCTAGCAAGTTATGGTTTAACTATCAATGATGATGATGGGATGAGAAAAACCGATGACAGATTAGAGCTTAACTCCATTCTTGGTCGTTCTATGAATAAAAAATACTGGAGTTTCTCCTTCTATATGAATTTTAGAACACAGTTTAGTGACGGTTACGATTATAATGGAGACTTTGTTGGAGAAAACGAAGACTTTCCAACTTCAGGATTCTTCAAACCTGCATACTGGAGTTTTGGTCCTGGTTTTTTATGGAAAAAAAGCAAGAACTTAAGTGTGAACATTGCTCCTGTAACCTCTAAATTTACTTTTATTACAAGTGAAATTTATACAATCAACGATGATGATAGCGACAATGTATATTACGAGTCAAGCAACGATATTGAAACCTATGGTGTGGCTCCGGGAAAATCGTTACTATATGAGTTTGGTATGAACATACGTGGTTATTATAAGTTTGATATTATGAAGAATATTTCTATGGAAAATATATTAAGTCTTTATTCTAATTATCTAAACAAACCTAAGAATATGGATTTAGACTATACCATGAATATTGTTATGAAAATAAATGATGTATTCTCAACCAATCTTACCTTTCAAACAGTATATGATGATGACGCTTTCGAAGGGTTTCAAATTCGTGAAGTTTTTGGTTTGGGGTTAAATGTTAATTTTTAAGATATCTCAACAGAAGAATAAAAAAAAAGCGCCAATAGGCGCTTTTTTTTATTCTTCTTCGTTATAATCTGGGTATAAAAAATGATTGTAAGGAAAACGAGTTACATGAATCTCTCTAACCTCATCGTAAACACGTTTTTTAAAATCATCTATATTTTGTTTGTTCAATGCTGAAATAAATAAAGCATTGTTGCCAACCCGATTCATCCATGTTTTTTTCCATTCTTGTAAAGAATAATGAGCTTCTGTTCTTTCTACCTCTAAATCTGTTTCATCAAAAGGTTCTGGTTTATAAGCATCAATTTTATTAAACACCATAATAACAGGTTTGTCTGCACTATCTATTTCACCTAAAATCTTATTTACAGAATCTATGTGGTGATCAAAATTTGGATGCGAAATATCAACCACATGTAAGAGTAAATCGGCTTCACGAACTTCATCTAGTGTGCTTTTAAAACTTTCTACTAATTGTGTTGGCAACTTTCTAATAAACCCAACTGTATCGGATAATAAAAACGGTAAATTTTGAATAACTACTTTTCTAACCGTTGTATCCAAAGTAGCAAACAATTTATTTTCAGCAAAAACCTCACTTTTACTTATCACGTTCATTAAAGTAGATTTCCCTACGTTTGTATAACCCACTAAAGCAACACGCACCATTTTTCCACGATTGCCACGTTGTACTGCCATTTGTTTATCAATGACCTTGATTTTATCCTTTAAAAGTGAAATTTTATCTCTTACAATACGTCTATCCGTTTCAATCTCAGTTTCCCCAGGACCACGCATTCCAATACCACCTTTTTGGCGCTCTAAATGCGTCCACATACCTTTTAATCGTGGTAATAAATATTCGCATTGAGCCAATTCTACTTGTGTTCTGGCATAACTAGTTTGGGCTCTTTGGGCAAAAATATCTAGAATTAAATTGGTTCTGTCTAATACCTTACATTCTAATATTTTACTTATATTTCGTTCTTGAGCTGCAGACAACTCATCATCAAAAATGGCGGTTCCAATGTCGTTTTCACTAATGAATTTTCGTACATCTTCAATTTTACCCGTTCCAATAAATGTTTTTGGATTAGGCATATCCATTTTCTGAGTAAAACGTTTTATAACTTCTCCTCCTGCTGTATAGGTTAAGAACTCTAGCTCGTCTAGATATTCTTTAGACTTTTCTTCATCTTGTTCTTTTGTAACAACGCCTATTAAAACAGCTCTTTCTAATTCAAAATCTTTTTTTTCAATCATATATTAAAATAAAGTACAAAGTTACGTAATTGAAAGCATTTTAATTTTTATATTTTTAAAACCTTAACTATTGCTTTAAAAATAACTATTAAGGAAAATCATGCACACTCTTGCGTTTTACAATACCGAAAACTTTTTTGAAGCTCATAACGATATATCAACTGCTACAGATAAAAAATGGACTGCAAGACGCTATGCTGAAAAATTAGATAATATTAGTTACGTTATTTCTAAAATTGGAGAAGCCGCTACAAATAAACACCCTTCAATAGTTGGTTTGGCTGAAATTGAAAACCAAACTGTATTGCAAAATCTGGTTGATTCTAAACATTTAAAAGGCTGCCAATACAAGTATCTCTATTTTCCTTCTAAAGACGAACGAGGAATAAATATTGCTTTGTTATATGATAGAAGCGTTTTTGAGATTGAAAGCTCAAAACCATACGCTGTTGAGCTAAAAGATAAATTTGGAACTCCTGAATACACTAGAGATATTTTGTTAGTCTCTGGAGTTTTAGAAGGAGTTAAAATACATTTGATAGTGAATCATTGGCCTTCAAAAAGAGAAAATGATATAGGAACTGAATACAAACGTTTAGCAGCATCTGACAAAGTGAGTGAAATAATTTCATCTTTAAAAACTAAAAATCTAAAGGCTAATATTATTGTTATGGGAGATTTTAATGATAACCCTACTAGCAAAAGTGTCAAACGTTTGGTTAATGAATTCAAGTTGCGAAATCCATTTGAAACACTAAGAACATATAGTAGAGGCTCGACCAACAATAATAGACAATGGCATTTGTTTGATCAGGTTATGTTAACAGAGTCGTTTTTTGAACCAAAAAAAAACAGCTTACAATTTAAAATTGCCAATATATTTGATGCAGATTTTTTAAAAAATTCTGAAGGAAAACATAAGGGAATTCCTAATAGAACTTTTAAAGGCACAACCTATCATGGTGGTTATAGCGACCATTTTCCAGTTTATATTGTATTAAAAAAACAGGTTGTCTAAACAGCTTGCATAAGAATTAAAGCCAAGAAAACACATGCAACAGGAAGTAACCAAAGCATGATGATAGAATAATTTGCTGATCTCTTTTTAAGCATTTTTGCATTAAGTACTTTTCGTTTTCTTCCAGCATATTGAATCCAATTTTTAAAGAAAATAAAAACAGATAACAAAACAAACAAGAACCAGGCTTTATCTTGAGACATGGTATCCATATTCATCTGATTAAAAAACCCAGCAAAAAACACTCCTAAAACCAATAAAATAGCACTTTGTAGGACAGAAATATACAAGGTAGCCAATTGGTTTGCCTTTTTACTTTTGGCATCCTTATAATACTTAAATACATTAAAAAAAAGAGAGTCGAAGATGGACATAACGTGTACAATATTATGAATTAAAAAAACCTGCTAATGATTAGCATTAGCAGGTTTTAAGATATTTAGTTACTAGCTAAATTAGTTAGCTAATACTTTATAATTGTCTATTTGGTATGCTCCATCAAGAGTTTCGTCTGTACCAGAACCAGTAACTTTAAAAGCTACGTAAACTGTACCTGAATAAGCAGAGATATCAATTAATCCAGAATCTACCATCTCATACCAAGAATTTGATTGCGTAGGTAAAACTGCAGAAACTGGTTCCCAAGTAGCACCTAAAACGTCTGAACCATCAAAATCTGTAGAAACAAAAATTTCTAAAGTATTATCTGGAGAATCTAAATGGTGTTGTGCCGCTTGAAAGTTAAAGAAAGCATTACCTCCAATTGTTGACATATCAATACCAGGAGTTACTGCCCAAGCAATATTTACATCATCACCAGAACCATAGGTGCTAAACTCAATATATCCATTTCCAGAATACTCTTTTTCACGCCATACGCGAGATCCATCTTCTACGAAATTAGTCCAACCTGGAAAATCGAAATCCGTGTTGTTTACAGCTGTTTCGAAATCTTCATCCACAAGTACTGTAAAATCACTGATGTCTAGAGGAGTACATCTTGTACCATTAAAATCTACATCTTCAGTTTTGTTTATTGCTACAATTAGACTTGAACCGTCGTATGTTTTATTAAGGACGGCTTTAATAGAACCATTACCAGTTGGCAACAATTCATCTCTAAAAGATGCGAAGCTACTAGTTTCTAATTGAATGGTTGAATAAGAAAACCCTTCGCAAGCTTGTATTGTTCTTTTGGTATCAAAATCTTGCATTGGATCAAAATAACGTTTACCAAGTAAATTATCGGCAAATTCTGCGTTATCTATTTGAACAAATGTTCCAATATAATCAGAACTTAATTGTGAAATAGTTAAGTTAAGAGGCACCATTTCTTCAGTTGTAGGTGATCTAAAAATGTGAGAGCTTGTTTGAATTCTACCAAAACTTGTTACTGTTGTCCCATATTGGTCTGTTTCTGTTCCAGCACCTAATGTAATAACTTGATTTCCGATACGTTCTTCACCAACATAAACACCTTTTAAACTAACATATACTTCTCTACCAAAATTGAACTGGTTGTAAGTATCAACTTCATTTAAAATAATTTTAATAGCTATTGTAGGGTTTGAAGGACTGTCTTGAATAAAAAATTCTTTAAAGAAATTTCCTGTTCTATCAGAAGAAGACACATATCCTTTTACATATATGTCTGTTTCAAGAAGCTTAGCTACATTATCTGAAGGGTTTGGTTCTGTAAGATACATTGCTTTAAGTTCTGCCATGCTAATTTCTGTTCCTGTAGCAATTAAATTGTTTAGTTTGGCATTTTCTTCGTCACCTAAACTAGAAGGAACCGTATAATCGTCGTCTTGTACACAGGATGCAACGGTAAAAACTACCATTAAACCAAGTACTACTTTTAAAAATTTATTTGTTTTCATGAGTAATAATTTTTAATTAATTTTTTTCTTTTTCTTTTTTTAGAATCTAAAGTTAACATTTAAAAAATAAGTGGTTCCACGTCCGTACCAATATTTTGAACCGAAAACACGTTTAGGATTATTATTATCTGCTAATAACTCTTCGTAGTTAGCATTTCTTCCTTGCTCAAAACCACCTGTTTTGTAAACTTTATCTAACAAGTTATTTACACTTGCAAAGAAACCAATATAATAATCGCCTATTTTCCAAGATTTTCCACCTGTAAGGTTTACAACCATGTAATCATCAAATTCTTCTTGTTTTAATAATTGATTTGCAACATCCTCATCGTAATTGTTAAATGGCAATCCGTCATTATCTAAATAGAAGTTTTCTGTTCTAGTTAACGGACTCACATCTACATAGGTATTAGAGAAGAAATTTGCAGTTGCACCAAAGAACCAATAGTTTGGATCTCTATATTCAAAACCTACTGAAAACGCTTGTTGTGGTCCACCAGCTACTTTATAATCTTTTAAATTAGATGTAAATGTTTCTGATCTACCAAAACTAGATGCTGTTAAATATAAATTTGGATTGTTTTGGTATGTGTATTGACCTACAGAAGCAGCACCTTTTAATTTAATAGTTGGTGTTACTTGTGCTTCTATACCTAATTCTGCTCCAATATGCTGTTTATCTACTCCTTGTAATACTTCTTGTACAAAAGCTGTTGTTTCGTTAATATTAATTCCGTCTGCATTTTCAACACCAATATTTGTTAAACCATCTGCATAGTAAAATGAGATTTCGTTAGCATCCTCAATTTTAGAGTAAAAACCAGTCAGTTTTGCCTTAATAATTGGAGATCTAAAAATATAGCTAATATCTCCAGAAGTTATTTTTTCTTCTGTAAGTCCTTCAACTGTACTGTTATTTTCTCTTGAGTTTGAATAACTATTTCTAATACTTGGTGCCTTTGTAATATATCCAGCATTCACATCTATTAAGTGCTTACCAGTAATTTTATAGGTTAATCCACCTTTAGCTCCAATTCCAGTGAAAGATAATTTCTCACCTTTCCCAGCAGAATTTCCAATGTACGCTTCATTCTCCCATAAGCCATCTCTTTGGTAAGTTGTATTTGTTACACTTCCAGACACATAAAAATCTACTTTATTATATTTAAATTGTGCTTGAGCATAACCTGAAATCACATCTGAATTAATGTTGTAGTTATATCTAAATTTATCTCCTTCTCCTAAAACTCTGTTTGGGTTTTGGTAATCGTATTGGAAACCATCAAAAGAATCTACGTTAAGGTAACCAGTAGTAGATCCTAATAAATCGATAATTTCACCAAAATTTTCAGATTTTAAATTCTTATAGGTAACAGCCGCATTTATTAAAATGTTTTCGTTAATCTCTGTATTAAAAATAGAATTTACCGTTACTTGCTTATCGTCGCTTCTATCTTCATATAACACATAAGCCCCATAATTATCCTCATTTGTAGGATCGTTATTAGTAATGTTAGCATCGAAAATACGATCCCAATCAATTTGACCATTATTAATAAATTCTTGTTCGTCTATATATGCTTGTGCATAATCCGGACCATCTGGTCTTGCTAAAGAATAACTTGGTAATTGTTGGTAGTAAGCTGGGCTTGGGTTTGCACCTCCACTATAATCTAAACGACTGTTTCCTATTTTACCAAATTGGTAACCTATGTTTGTGTTTAAACTTGTTTTACTATTAATATCCCAATAGTGGTTAAGCATGATTATAGGCTCTTCTACTTCTTTGATACGTGAATTTTTCTTTTCACCATCAAACCATCCCCAATATTCGTTATATCTTGTATCTCTTAAATCGTAAACCTCTTGTGTATTTGGAGAAGATTTCCCTCTACGATTTGGCGTATAGATAGATGTAAAGTTTAAGCTGTGTTTCTCGTTGATAACTTTTTCAACAGAAGCAAAGAACGAGTTAGCATCGTATAAGGTACCATCTTGATATCCTTCATTTCCCCAGCGTCTTCCAGCCATAATAGTATAAGCCCAACCTCCATCTAATAATCCAGAAGAGTAGCTACCCATAATTCTATTAGTATAACTTCTGTTAGAAGAAGAGTAAGTAATACGCCCACCTTCTCTGTATTGAGAAGCTCTAACAATCATGTTTGTAGTTCCTAAAACCCCACCAAAGTTATAACTAGATGGTTGCAAACCTGTTGTAAGCTCTTGGTTTCTTAGAACATCGTTCAATCCACCCCAATCACTCCATTGTGGTCTTCCATCGTACAGTTTGTTCATTTCAATACCGTTAATTAAAACAGAACCGTTTTCAGAATCCAAGCCTCTTACTTTAAAGAAAGAAGAGCTAAACTCATAAGCAGCCGTACGCTGAAATATATCTTTAGACGATTGTAACAATCCAGAAATATTATCCATACCACTATCATCACTATCAAGCTCGTCGTCTGATAAGGTAATGGTAAACATATCGGTATCAGACACATCTTTTGTTAAAGTCATGTCTGTAATATTAACCGTTTGTCCCTGGTTTACTACAATAGGATATCTTTTTGAGATATATCCACTTTTAGAAATATGCAACACTTGTTCTCCAAAAGGAATCTCTTCTAAAAATTGAAACTCACCTTTTGAGTCAGTTTCAACAGATAGCACAGTACCTTCAACAGTTACAGTTACACTTGGAATTGGTTCAAAAGAAATGGCTTCAGTGACACTTCCCTTTACAACAGTTTCTTGAGCGACTGCTGTAACAGCTGAAAAAATTCCGAATAGAAAAATAAATAAACTTTTTTTCATACTTGAATTTATAGTTAATAGTTTCATTTGTCCTAAATAATAATTATTTAAGGCTTGCAAATTTACATTATTTATAATAAATATCTACTTTTGGCAGGAGATTTGTATTAACATAACTATAACATAACATATAATTATATGAAAAATTTGAAATTCAGGCTTACTGCTTTACTTTTAACTGCTTTTTTAGCCGTTAATGCTCAAGAAAAAAAGACCTTTAAAATCCATACGGTTGCGTTTTATAATTTAGAAAATTTATTTGACACTATTGACGATACATCTAAAAATGATGAAGCTAGTCCGATTATGGAGATGAAAGGCGACGTTGAAGCTGTTTATAAAAAGAAAGTTAGCAATATGGCTCGCGTAATTTCTGATATTGGAGCAGATGTAGCCAAAAACTCTCCTGCAATTATTGGGGTTTCTGAAGTAGAAAATAGAAAGGTTATGGAAGATGTTGCTAACGACCCACAATTAATTGACAAAGATTATGGCATTGTACATTACGATTCTCCAGACCGTCGTGGTATTGATGTTGGTTTGTTTTATCAGAAAAAATTATTTACACCCATCCATACAAGTAGTCATGAACTTATAATTTATGACGACAGTTCTAGAGACCGTGTTTATACCAGAGATCAATTATTGGTTAGTGGAAAGCTAGAAGGCGAAATGATTCATCTTATTGTTAATCACTGGCCATCAAGAAGTGGTGGGGAAGCTAGAAGCAGACCTAAACGTGTGGCAGCTGCACAACTTAGTAAAAAAATTATCGACTCTTTACAAACCATAGATCCTTATGCTAAGATATTCCTTATGGGAGATTTAAACGACGACCCAACTAATGCTAGTGTAAAAGATGTTTTAAAAGCAGAAAAAGAGAAAGAAGACGTTGGCCTAAAAGGTATTTACAACCCAATGGAAAGCTTCTTTAAAATGGGATTAGGTTCTAATGCTTATAGAGATAGCTGGAGTTTATTCGATCAAATATTGGTAACACAACCTTTAATAGAAAAAGATTATTCTTCTCTTAGGTTCTATAAAGCTGGTATTTATAATAAAAATTATCTAGTGAATAAAAGAGGTAGATGGAAAGGTTATCCGTTACGTAGTTTTGCAGATGGTGGTTTTACTGATGGGTTTAGTGATCACTTCCCTGTCTATGTTTTTGTTATTAAAGAAGTGGAATAATACACCAATATATTATATAAAAAAACGACTCTTTTAGCTAGGTTTAGCAATAAAAAGAGTCATTTTTTTTTATGTGTAGATTATTCTATCCCAACCAAGTACTCCAAGGAATTCTTGATAAATATAAAACCAAAGCAAGGGTATAAAACACCGATATGGTTTTAAGTTTCCCATTGGAAAGTAATTTCTTTTTATGTTTAGAATAACCAATAGTTATTAAAACAATAGCTATAATGTTTATTAACGGATGTTCTACTAAATACAATCTATCTACTGAATTTTTCATTATCTCTCCCATTCCAGAGTCGCTAAACAAACTAAATCTTGGCGATACAAAATATAGAACCAATCCTATTAGCAGTTGAATATGAGAGACTATTAAGGCGAATAAAGCTATTCTAAAATCTTTCGCTTCATATTCTTTTTTACCCGCTAGTTTAATAATACTATTTAGCACTGCTAACACTAAGATTAAAAGCACTAAATAAGCCCAATAAGAATGAAGTATTTTTACTGTGTTGTACATATTGTTATAAGTTTATGTTGTTAAAAACACAAATGTAATCATTTAAAATCATAAAAAAACCCCTTCAAATTGAAGAGGTTTTTTATAAAATAGAATTTAAATAATACTAGAAGTTAAAACGGATACTTGTATTCCAAGTTCTTCCGTAACCAAAACGACCGTAATTACTTGTATTTACACCTTTGTAGTTTTCTTCAGGATTTGAAGAAGCAGAAGTTGTTCCACTTACAGATTCTAAATACACTTCACTAAAAACGTTATTAACGTTTAAACGGAATTGTAATGAATTTCTATCGTCTTTTCCTACTAACATTTTGTAAGACAACCCAGCATCTACCATGTCGTAAGAAGGCATAGATAAAGTTGGATCTTCTGGATCACCAGTAGAATACATGTCGTTATACCAGTTCCAAGCGCCATCTACGCTTAATCTTGGTAAAAATTCGTAACTGGCATTGATTCCAGCTGTTACTTGAGCAGCACCACCAACATTAAAGCCGTCTATGTTGATTTCTTCATCACTTCCAATTTGAACACCATCTGAATCAAATGTTCTTTTTGTAGCACTATCTTTATATTGCCATTCCCCTAAAGAAAGGAAACCATTAACTCTTAAATTATCCATTGGCTGCGTAAACACTTCCAATTCTGCTCCATAATGTACTTGCTTCACTCCTTGAGTTTGATAAAGTTCATATGCTGGCGTATCTTGATCTTGACCATTAGTTCTCAACAACGTTCTGTTAGCCCAAGTCGTGTGGTATAAGTTTAAGTTGGCTTGAATTTTCTCACCACCAAATTGATATCCAGCTTCCAAACCAGTAATTTCTTGATTTTCAACTTCTGGATCAATTAAGTCATTGGAATTTCTTGTGTTAACAAATAAATCATCGTGAAAAGGTTGACGAGAATAATATCCAGCGTTTACAAATACTTTATGCATGTCTGAAATTTCGTAAGCTGCACCAGCCTTTAAGTTGTATCCAAGATTGTTTACTTTATCTGATTTTTCTGATTGATTTTCATTTTCAGTAAAGAAAAACTCTTCTCTTTGATGGTTTTGATTAGAAATTGCTCCTTGGAAAAAAGCTGAAAATTGATCTTTTGAGTATTCTAATTGTCCAAACACACCATAATACGTAATCATTTCTTCATAATCTCTATCCATTCTTTGGTCATGGTCTGTATTAGGATTGAACACCATTCCCCATGGACTTATACCTCCATAGGTGTTTGTTATATCATAGGTTCCTGAATATCCACTAGTTTCTGTATAAGAAGTTTGACCTCCTACAAATTCACTTATACCTCTAAAGTGTATTCCGTTATAAGATCTAACATCTGCTCCTATATTAAAATTTAAGGTTTCTGATAATTGGTTGTTATAATTGGATACTAACCCATACCAGTTATGATTATTAAAAGAGGTTCTTACAAATCCAACTCCGTCAGAAATTTTATCTGCAGCAAAACCTCCTCTACCCATAGAACCGTAAAGTACGGTAGAAAGTTCAGATTTTTCATTAATCGTCCAATCCCAGCTTAAGTTAGCAACTGGTTTGTGGTAAATATTTCTTCCTCCTGGATACACACCTCCATGTAAGTTATTTGGACTATTTACTCCTGTTTCAATCCAAGAATTATATCTTCTTCCTCTGCCTTCATTAACTTCAGGGTCTAAAAAGTCAGAGATTTTTCCACTTCCTGCAGCTGCATGCCATTGAGGCGCACCTGTTAGCATGAAGTTTAACGCATGATTATCGTTAGGTTGATACCCTACTGAGATATAATAAGTTTGTCCTTGACCTTGTGTATAATCTACATAACCATCACCTTGCCAATGTCCAAATAACACACCTAAAGACCAACCTTTATCATTTACTCCTGTAGAGTAATATGCAGTCGATTTAATAAAGTTGTCGTTTCCAACCATTTGTTGAAAGAAGCCACCTTCTTTTCTGTCAATTGTTTTAGTTACAATGTTAACAGTACCACCAACTGAAGAAATAGCAAGCTTAGAAGCTCCTAGTCCACGTTGTACCTGTACTGCGTTTGCTACATCTAAAACTCCAGACCAGTTAGACCAGTACATTTTTCCATCTTCCATACCATTAATTGGTTGTCCGTTTAATAAGAAAGCTGTGTTTGTTTGGTCGAAACCACGTAAAAACATTTGTCCATCACCAAAACCACCAGCTTGAACACTTTGTACTGAAGGCGTTTGTTTTAATACTTCTGGTAAATCTGAGTTACCAGCTTTTTCTCTAATTTGATTGGCAGTAATTGTAGAAACAGCCACCGGCGTTTTTCTATCTTCTGCTAAATCGATAATACCACTACCAATAATAACCACTTCTTCTAAAGTGTTATCTGGTGTAAGTGTAACATTTCCTAAACTAGTGCTTCCACTAAATTTTACCACTACTTTGGTATAACCTACATAAGAAATAACAATTTCTCCTTCAGTAGATTCGGTTATTAATGAGAATTCTCCATCGAAATTTGAAGATACACCGTTAGATGTTCCTTTTTCAACGATGTTGGCACCAGGAAGTGGTGCAGCCATTTCAGCATCCATAACAGTTCCTGTTACAACTGTTTGAGCCATCGAAAAAGCAGATAACATTAATGCTCCTGCTAAAAATAATAATCTTGTAATTTTTTTCATTGTATTAAAAAGATTTGTTTAAAATTTTTTGCAAAACTACACTTAATTAATTGATAATTATTATCTAATTGTTAAGAAATTTCGTCGCTTGAAGATAAAGAATAAACCTCCTGTTATCGCTTTTTTAATAAAAAAGCTATTAACAAGGTTTTCAACATGTTTTATGTTAAATTCTTATAATAATGTAATAAATTTAAAGTAGAAGCATCATGATTGTTAAAGCTGTTTTTTTTCATTTTTTCCAAAATATTCCCAGCTAATTGTTTTCCTAGCTCCACACCAAATTGATCAAAACTATAAATATTCCAAATAATGCCTTGAACAAAAATCTTATGTTCGTATAAAGCAATGAGTTTCCCTAAGCTTTCTGGCGTTAATTTATTAATGAAAATGGAATTTGTAGGTTTGTTACCATCAAATACTTTATAGGGAAGTATTCTATTAATCTCTTCTGTAGATAGGTTTTGTTTCTGTAACTCTTTTAAAACAACTTCTTTTGTTTTTCCGCTTAAAAGCGCTTCGGTTTGAGCTATAAAATTGGATATCAATTTATCTTGATGCTCTTTATTACCATGTAAGGATTTAGAAAACCCTATAAAATCGGCTGGGATGAGTTTTGTTCCTTGATGGATTAATTGAAAAAAAGCATGTTGAGAATTGGTTCCTGGTTGTCCCCAAATAACGGATCCTGTTTGATATGTAATGGCCTTACCATTTCTATCAACAGATTTCCCATTACTTTCCATACTACTTTGCTGTAAGTAGGCCGAGAATTTATTTAGATACTGAGAATATGGAACAATAACCTCTGTTTCGGTTTTGAAAAAATTATTGTACCAAACACCAATCAGTGCTAAGATTACAGGGAGATTTTTATCAAAGCTTTCTGTTTTAAAATGTGTATCCATTTTATTGGCACCTAAAAGCAGTTTGCTGAAATTTTCGAAACCTATAGAAAGGCTAATAGATAAGCCTACAGCACTCCAGAGAGAGTATCTGCCTCCAACCCAATTCCAAATGGGAAAAATATTGTCCTGATTTATACCAAAATGCTTTGCCTTTTTAATATTTGTGGAAACGGCCACAAAATGCTTAGAAATGTCTTGTTGCTTTGTTCCGAAATTTTTAGACAAAAACCATTCTTTAATAGTCTGAGCATTTGTAAGAGTTTCTTGAGTAGAAAATGTTTTAGAAACTACCACAAACAAAGTAGTTTCTGGATTCAGTTTTTTAATAACTTCATTGACATGATCGCCATCAATATTACTAACAAAATGAGTGTTTAAGTGATTTTTATAAAACTCCAAAGAACTAACAACCATTGAAGGTCCAAGGTCTGAACCTCCAATACCAATATTCACAATATCGGTAAATGGTTTTCCTGTATAACCTTTTCTAGAACCATTTAAAATTTGATTCGTAAAAACTTCTATTTGTTTTTTAACTTCAAAAACTTCTGGAACAACATCTTCGTTATCAACGCTAATAGAATCGTTTTTTTTGGTTCTTAAAGCTGTATGGAGGACGGCTCTGTTTTCTGTTTCATTAATTTTTTCTCCAGAAAAATAACTTTTAATAGCTACTTCTAAGTTGACTTCTTTAGCCAATTGAAATAATAAGGAGAGTGTTTCTTCGGAAAGTCTGTTTTTTGAGAAATCGACATAAAAATCTTCCCATTCCAATGTCAATTTATTAGCTCTATTTGGGTCTTGAGCAAATAAATTTTTCATATGAACCTGCTTCATAGATTGAAAATGCTCCTGAAGTTTTTTCCAGGCATTTGTAGAGGTTGGATCAATCTTTGGTAAGCTCATCGTATTAATTTACCTGAGTAATTAATTTATCAGAAGCTTTATCAGCTTCCACTTCAAGTTTTATTTGGTCTAATTGTACTTTTAAGGGTGCAATATATTCTAAATACTTAGCTTTTAAACTTTCTGAAATAGGTTCGGCTTCTGGTAATTTTTCTTTAAACGGATCCACTTGTTCCCCATTTTTCCAAAAACGATAACATACATGTGGTCCAGAGGTGTTTCCTGTCATACCAACCCATCCAATAACATCGCCTTGTCTTACGTATTGCCCAACCTTTACATTTTGTTTTTTCATGTGAAGATACTGGGTTTCGTAGGTCGAGTTATGCTTGATTTTTACATAATTCCCATTGCCTCTTGTAAAGCTGGATTTGGTAACAGTTCCATTTGCAGTAGCTCTAATTGGAGTTCCAATATTTGCTGAGAAATCTGTACCTTTGTGAGGTCTGATTTTATTTCCGTATAATGCAATACGTCTTCTCAAATTGTACCTTGAAGAAATACGTTTATATTCTACTGGAGCTTTTAAGAATGCACGACGCAAGTTATTTGCTTCCTCGCTAAAATAATCGCTTAATCTTTTTATGCTATCTGTTTCAAACTCGAAAGCATAAAAGGGTTCGTTTTTGTGTTCAAAAACAGCTGCTTTAATATTATCTATTCCAGCATAAATGCTATCATCTATATATTTATCTGTATAAATTACCTTAAAACTATCTCCTTTTTGAAGTCTCGTGAAATCTATAGTCCAAGCATATATATCAGACATTTTATAGGCTAAAATAAAACTAATACCTTGTTGATCTAATGTTTCAGAAATGTTACTAGAAATAACTCCAGATACTTCTTTTTCTACATATTTAATAGGCTTTCTACTAGTGTAAGCGTGAATAGAGTCTTGAAAATTTAAAACAATATATTCTTCTCTATTGGGCTGATAAATAAAGCATTTTGGTTCTTGAAGCGAATCTTTAGAACATAAAATGGTATATGGTTTTCCTATTTGAAGTTTTCTAATATCAAAGCTATCTCGAGCTTTTTCAGCTATTTGAAATATTTTCGGGTACCCAATTTTATTACGTTGCATGATTTCACCAAAGCTATCTCCAGCTCTAACGGTATCTCTTTTAACGTAGTAATCGTTTAGGTTAAAACCAAACTCGTAAATATCATCAATTACTAGTTCTACAATTGCTAATTCTTCTTCAACAACTTGCGGATTTCCGTCTTTGCAACTATTAAAACTTAAAATAATTGCAAAAAGTATTAAACATTTTCCCCCCACTCTTTTAATTCTTTCTCGCTCCATAGTTCTGGAAAAAATATTCGTCTTTGATATTTTGGATGCATGTACTTTACCCATTCACTTCCTCCTGTTGCTTCAGCTGTTTTACCACCAATATTTAAGTAGTGATTTGCTGTGTTATAATGTGCCATAACCCATGTAATATTTACGGTATAATCGTAATGACGCATGGCTTTTACTAATTCTTTATCTTCTCTAACCTCTTGTGGCAGCTCCTTAAACTTGGTCCACAAATTATTGGTATTATAGAATTTGGCAAATCTAATAAATTCCTCTTTGTAACGTTCTTCAAAAACTGTTAATAAATAAGATTTCTTACCAGTTTCATAGTCTTTTCCGGCTGCTTGCCAATATAAATGATTAAAAGCGTGTTCGAAGGAGGTGTTTCTATCGATGGTGGCTCTAAATCTATTGTCTATTAAATTAATAAGTTCTGTAGATGCTAATTCAATTTTTCTGTATTGCGCACTTTGAAAACCACTTGCAGGTGTTAAAGTGTTTCTAAACTTGTTGTATTGCTCTACGTCCATTCCGTCTTTCATAATTTCGAAAGAAGAGGTTAACATATCGAAATATCTACTAACACGCATGAGTTTCTCTATGAAAAAAGATGCTTCAACTACGGCAGACTTTGCAACCTGATCAATTTCCCAAAGAATCATTTTAAACAACAACTCATTAATTTGATGGTACATAATAAAAACCATCTCGTCTGGTAAGACCGTACGTTGTGTTTGAAGATCTAGAAGAGCATCGGTTTGCACGTAATCCCAATAATTTATGGGTTTACTATACAACAAACCTTTTAAATGAACATTTAAATCTTGCCCAATGGCATCGAATTTTTCTTTTAATTGACCGGTTAATTCTTTATCTATTTCCATTAGTTTTTCGCAACTATTTTAAATGGGTGTTTCAATCCTTTAAAAGCATCTAAATCTGCTCTTAAAGAGCCAACAGCTAAATCTGCTTGGATACGTAAAGGTACTTTATTTTTATCATTTGAAACCCATAATGTCAAGCTTTCTTCTTCTTTAAAAACTCTTCCGGCCATAACATAAGGCCTAAATTTTAGAGCCTTAATTTTGCCAAATTGAGTGTCAATTAATTCTTTTCCAAGGTATTTTAATTTAAATCCATAATTTTCATCGTCAAAAAACATATCAACATGCACTTCGTTTCCAACTTTCAAATTATCTACATCTAGATTTTCTCTTAAATAATAAAACGTAGAAATCATGTCTTGAATGTTCGGTTTGGTATCGAAAACTTTTTTTCTATTGTGCTTAATGTTATTAACGTAGGCTTTGTTATTTACCTGATCGAAATTTATTTCTATGTTTTTGGTATGACCACCTTCGTTGATATCTCTAACAAATTTATAAGGCATAATATTTTCTCTATCGAAATAGCTTTCATACCTGTCTTCTACTTTAAAAAACCATTTAATAGCTCCAGTAGTCCAGCCTTTACCTACGACGTGATATACTGGCTTGTTCATATATGTGGCGTTTTTTACTGAAATAGTTGCTTCACCTGCTTTTAAAAACCCACTATAACTCATCTCAAATCGAAACCATTCTCCATGACCAAAAGAACTTTCACTTTGAACATAATCATTAGCGCTGCTAAAAGAAGTACTTGTGCTTTGAGCAAAAAAAGATTGCGTAAAAAAGATTAATAAAATTATTATATGTAACTTTTTCATATTCTTAATATCTGTAAATGTAACTTTTTAGTGTTTAATAGCATAATTACAATTACCATTCCAAATGTATAAAACAAAAAAACTCTATCAGATAAATAGATAGAGTTTTTAGGTGTATTTTAGTTAAATATTTGTTATAATGTGCCTCTTAATTCCTGTTCGCGTTCAATAGACTCGAAAAGCGCTTTAAAGTTTCCAGCTCCAAAACCTTTTGCTCCCATTCTTTGAATGATTTCAAAGAAGAGTGTTGGTCTATCTTCTAAAGGTTTTGTGAAAATTTGTAACAGGTAACCTTCTTCATCTGCATCTATCATGATTCCTAATTTCTTAAGAGTTTCAATATCCTCACGTAATTCATGACTGTAGGTTTCCAGTCTTCCTGGAACTGCTTTATAATATTCTTCTGGCGGTGTTGATAAAAACTCAATCCCTCTAGAGCGTAAATCTGCAACAGTTTTTATAATGTCGTCTGTGGCAACTGCTATATGTTGTACTCCCGGACCTTCATAAAAATCTAAATACTCTTCAATTTGAGATCTCTTTTTCCCTTCGGCTGGTTCATTAATTGGGAATTTAATTCTTCCATTCCCGTTACTCATCACTTTGCTCATTAATGCTGAATATTCTGTATGAATTTGTTTATCGTCGAAAGACAGGAAATTTACAAACCCCATCACGTCTTCATACCATTTTACCCAAGTATTCATTTCTCCCCAACCTACATTTCCTACCATGTGGTCGATATATTTTAAACCTGTTGGTCCTGGGTTGTAATCTGATTTCCATTCTCTAAAGCCCGGCATAAATTTTCCTTTGTAGTTTTTTCGTTCTACAAACATATGAACGGTTTCCCCATAAGTATAAATTCCAGAGCGAACCACTTCTCCATGCTCGTCTGTTTCTACGGTTGGCTCCATATAAGATTTAGCACCACGTTTGGTAGTTTCTTCGTAAGCACTTCTTGCGTCATCCACCCATAAAGCTACAATCTTTACACCATCTCCATGCTTTACAATATGATTGTTTATTGGCGATTTACTATTTAATGGCGTTGTTAAAACCAATCTAATTTTATCTTGTTTTAACACATAACTAACTTCATCTCGAGAGCCTGTTTCTAAGCCTTTATAGGCATAGGATTGAAAACCAAAAGCTGTTTTATAAAAATGTGCGGCTTGTTTTGCATTTCCAACATAAAACTCCACATAATCTGTCCCTAATAGAGGCAGAAAATCTTGTGCGCCTTCAAATATTTTCTCTAATCCGTATTCTACTGATTTAATTTCTTTACTCATAATAAGTCCCCTCTTAATCTTCCTAAATGGAAGAAACTCAAAACAGGAAAATTTTGAATTTTTTAGTTCAACTTTAATTTATTTTTTATAAAACCTATCTATTAAATATGTTTTATTTTAATCTACAGCCAAGATTTAAAATAATCTTCGTCTGCTATTTTTAATGCTTCTTCGGTAATTTTTAATGGCTTAAAAGTGTCTACCATAACAGCCAATTCGTCTGTTTTTACTTTTCCAATACTACGTTCTGCAGCACCTGGATGTGGACCATGAGCGATACCTGCAGGATGCAAAGAAATATGACCAGCATCGACATCGTTTCTGCTCATAAAATCGCCATCCACATAATACAAAACCTCATCGCTATCAATATTACTATGATTGTATGGAGCAGGAATTGACAAGGGGTGATAATCGTACAATCTTGGTACAAAACTACAAATTACCATAGCATCTGTCTCAAAAGTTTGATGCACTGGAGGCGGTTGATGAATACGCCCTGTTATAGGTTCAAAGTCGTGAATTGAAAAGGCATATGGATAACTATAACCATCGTAACCCACTACATCGAACGGGTGTGAAGCATAAACCATTTCGAAGATATCGTCTTGTTTTTTTACTTTCATTAAAAACTCTCCTGACTCATTATAAGTTTCCAATTCTTGTGGCTGACGAAGATCTCTTTCGCAAAATGGCGAATGTTCTAATAATTGTCCAAACCAATTTCTATATCTCTTTGGTGTATAAATAGGTCTTCTAGACTCCACAATAAACAATCTATTGTCTTCTGTATCAAAATCCATTTTATAAATGGTTCCTCTAGGTACAATAAGATAATCGCCGTATTTAAAATCTAAATTCCCCAGATGGGTACGTAATTTTCCGGTTCCTTTATGAACGAAAATAAGCTCGTCGGCATCAGAGTTTTTATAGAAATAATCTGTTGTAGATTGTTTTGGAGCCGCAAGAATAATGCTGCAATCGCTATTTGTAAGCACCGTTTTTCGGCTTTCCAGATAATCGTTTTCTGGTTTCACTTGAAAACCTCTGAAACGATAGGATTGAATGCTGTTTTCTTTTGCAATTTTAGGTGCTACACTGTATTGCTTATTAATAGCTTTAACTTGTGTTGGGCGTTGTTCGTGATAAGAATTTGTGGACATTCCATCAAAACCAATGGTCCCAAAAAGTTGTTCGCTATATAAACTTCCATCAGCTTTTCTAAATTGTATATGTCTTTTAGGTGGTATTTTTCCTAATTTATGATAAAATGGCATTTATTTTAAATTTATGAGTTCAACTTAAATCCTACTTGTATAAATATGTATTTAAAGATACAAAATATGCCTCTTTATTCTGGATTTCTTTTGATAAGAAATTGAAGATGTGATTGTAATTCAGCCCAAAAATGTTTCATAATTTTACAAATATCGGAAATATTTATGACAAATTATTTTAAGAAAATGTTAGAATTATTTCACAAATTAAAACCTTAAAACCAAAACCCTAGATTAAAAAACCAAATACTATCATTGGTTTCTGGGGAATATGTATACTTTAACTCTATTGGTCCAACAATGGTTTCCAATGAATAACCAATGGCATACCCAGAATAATCTGGCGACGTAATCCACTCGCCATCATCAAAAATATCATTAGCAATATTTGAATAGTTGGCTGCAATATTAATGTGGTTTTTTTTAAAAATTTCGTAATCTAAGGAAAGCACGCCTTTTACAAAACTATTTCCCGATATTGAAATAAAATCATAGCCATAAAACGCTTCAAAATTATTTATAAAATCGTTTCCATAACCTCCAAGAGTAAAGTTTAAATAAGGATTATCGTTTTCGCCAATATTAAAACCTCCTTGAGTGGTAATATTTGCAGATAATTTATCTGTAAAACTATACGCATAACCAATGGTAGCTTTTGCTATGGAAAATTCACTAAAATTATTGTTGAAATCTGAAGAATATAGATATAAATGAAAATCTCCATTAAAATAAACACCTTCATTTGGAAAGTATTTATTATCGTAAGAATCATATTTAGCTTTTCCAAACAAACTTAAATAATCGCTGTTTTCAAAAGTAGTTTTCTTTTCGTTATCACCAGTCAAAATCGTCTCGGTTGTAATGTTCAACCTTTTGTGTTCTGCACCAAGCGTTAAAGACATATCTTTAGTAAACAGCGTTTGTAAATAAAACTGGTTGGTTAAATCTTTAATAGCAACATCTAATTTGTTAACATTAATTATTTGTAATTCTTCTTCTGAAAGAAGTGCTGCTGCTGGAATTACTTTTTTAAATTGATTGTAATTAGATTTTAAACCTACACTCCAATAAAACCCTTGATCTACATAGTATTCAAAATTATACCTAATATTATCACCAACAATAAAATCGAATGAAAGCACATCGTTTTTAATTAATAGTTGCTTTTTAGTTAGGTTTAACAAAGCCGCCGTTTTGTATAAATCATCATAATGAACTCCCAACCTAAAGAAAGTAGTTATCGTGCTTTCTTTTAGCGTTACATACATATCATAACCTTCTCCATTATTTGAAGGCATTAATTTATGAACAACACTTTCAAAGTTATTTGTAGCTGCAAGGTTGTTAACACCTTCTACATATCTGCTATATTTTAAATCTACATCTTGTTTAAACTTGAGCTTTCCTAAAACGTAAGCATCTGTATATTTTTCATTTCCTTTAATAAAGATGGCATTGATATGAATGCTATCTACAGGTTTTATAACTAAAGGTTTTTTAGGTGTTTTGGTTTGCATAGATGCCACATGTTTTAAAGCATCCATCTCTTTAGTTGCTGCCTTTTCACCATTATTAATTATTTCTCTTCCGTCACTAAAAGAAACTACCGTAAAATCTGTAATATCTGGTTTTATATAGATATCTGTTTTTTTAGATTTCACTTTCATATCGTTAATAGTTCGATAATTATTAATCTGAAGCAAGATGGCGGGAGCAGATTTTAAATTGTCTCTAGAAGCCAAATCATCCTGTACATCTACGCCAATAATTAAATCCATGCCTTTTGCTCTTAGTTCGTCTATGGGATAATTATTTACAACGCCTCCATCTATTAAAAGTTGGCCGTCTATATTCACGGGTTGAAACAATGAAGGAAATGCACCGCTTGCAGTAATGGCTTGAGGTAAATTGCCTTTATCTAAAACAACCGCCTGACCTGTTTCCACATTGGTTGCAATACAGAAAAAAGGAATTGGCAGCTTGCTAAAATCTTCTACATCGCTTACATGCAAGGTTAATTTAGACAGCAAACTTAAAGTGTTCTGTCCTCTAGACAAAGCTGATGGCAGCTTTAAATTAAAATGCTCGAAAGGTAAAGTTATGGCATACTTTTCTGAATTTTCTCTTTCATAAAACGTTTTTGCAGCTCTTGGCAAATCGTCGTTTATAATTTTATCAAAATTAACATCTTTAAAAATAGAGTCTATTTGTTTTCCAGAATATCCAGAAGCATAAAGAGACCCAACAATAGCTCCCATACTGGTTCCTGCCACGTAATCCACTCTAATCCCTAGGCTATCAATAACTTTTAACACCCCAATATGAGCCAAGCCTTTAGCACCACCTCCACTTAATACCAAACCAATTTTTACATCTTCTTTGGTTTTATTTTGAGAAAATGTAAAACTAGTTAATAATAAAAATAGTGTTATAAAAAAATACTTCATGAATTATGGTAGTAATTATAAATTTTTTGAGCTTTAGAAACCCCTACAACATCTTCCAACTCATCTAATTTAGCATTAGAAATTCGCTTTACAGATTTAAACACTTTTAACAATTCTACGATTGTTTTATCCCCAATACCAGGAATAGTTTCTAACTCTGTATTTAAAGCCGTTTTGCTTCTTTTATTTCTGTGATGCTCAATTCCAAATCTGTGGGCTTCGTTTCTAAGTTGTTGAATAATTTTTAAAGTCTCACTTTTTTTATCTAAATATAAGGGAATTGGATCGTCTGGATAAAATAATTCTTCCAAACGTTTCGCAATTCCGATAACTGTTATTTTTTTACGTAAATTAAGACTATCTATACTTTTTAAGGCAGAAGAAAGCTGACCTTTTCCTCCATCTATTATTACAAGTTGTGGCAAGGGCTTTTCTTCGTCTAACAATCTTTTATAACGCCTGTAAACAACCTCTTCCATAGAAGCAAAGTCGTCTGGACCTTCCACCGTTTTAATATTAAAATGTCTGTAATCCTTTTTGCTAGGCTTCCCATTTTTAAACACAACACAAGCAGCTACTGGATGTGTGCCTTGAATATTGGAATTATCAAAACATTCTATATGTCTTGGCTCTTCTGTTAGGCGTAAATCGGCTTTCATTTGAGCCATAATTCTATTGGCATGCCTATCTGGGTCAACAATTTTTACTTGTTTTAACTGCTCCAAACGATAATATTTGGCATTGCGAATAGATAAATCTAAAATATGCTTTTTATCTCCTAATTGAGGTACAATTACTTTAACATCTTCACCTAAATTTATTTTAAAAGGCACATATATTTCTTTTGATTTTGAATGAAAGCGTTGTCTCAATTCAATAATAGCTAGTTCTAACAATTCTTTATCGGATTCTTGAAGCTTTTTTTTAATTTCTAAAGTATGTGACCGAATGATTGATCCGTAAGATAATTGTAAAAAATTGATATAGCCATATCCTTCATCACTAACAATTGAAAACACATCTACATTACTAATTTTAGGGTTTACAATGGTAGATTTTGCCTGATAGTTTTCTAATACTTCAATTTTCTCTTTAATTACTTGGGCTTCTTCAAACTGCATGGCTTGAGCAAACTTCTTCATTTGCTGTTTAAACTGAGATAAAGAATCTTTGAAATTTCCTTTTAAAATTTCTCTAATGGCCTTTACATCTTCATTATAATCTTCCAAAGTTTGATAGCCTTCACAAGGTCCTTTGCAATTTCCTAGGTGATACTCTAGACAAACTTTGTATTTTCCTGCTTTTATTTTTTCTTCAGATAAATCGTAGTTACAAGTTCTAAGTTTATACAAGCCTCTAATTAAATCTAACAAAGTACTCACGGTTCGCATACTGGTATATGGACCATAATATTCGCTGCCATCTTTAATAACGCGCCTTGTAGAAAACACTCTTGGAAATCGTTCATTTTTAATACAAATCCAGGGATAGGACTTATCGTCTTTTAACAGAACATTGTATCGTGGTTTGTATTTTTTAATTAAATTATTTTCAAGTAAAAGAGCATCTGTTTCCGTATTTACAACAATATGTTTAATACTGTCTATTTTTTTAACAAGTACCTTGGTCTTGCCATAATCGTGCTGTTTTGTGAAGTATGAACTAACCCTTTTTTTTAAATTCTTAGCCTTACCTACATACAAAATAGTTCCATTGGCATCAAAATATTGATACACTCCAGGCTCATTTGGTAAGGTTTGTAATTGTATTTCAAGCGAGGTTTTGCTCATTAACGAAACTAGATCTTTTTATTAGTTCTTTTAGACATCAAAATATAAGTTTAAAAAACTTTTAACAGCATTTATCAAAGGTAATTCTTTTAAATTTTTTAGTTTTAATAAATCTCTTCTAAATTATTTTAAAAAAATTAAAAAATAAATAATAATAAGAGTAGTAATTAAGTAACTTGCTCAACTTTTTTAATCCTTTTAAATGGAAAAACATGTTATTGGGAGAGTTGATAAAATAGACTTTCCGAAATTAAATTTATTTCAAATTGATGCTAAAATTGACACTGGTGCTTATACGTCTGCCATACACTGTTCTAAAATAATTGTTGAAGGCGAAAAATTAAAATGTACTTTTTATAGTAAAGGTCATCCTAATTTTAGTGGAAAGCAGGTTGTTTTTGATAGTTATTCTAAAACTGATGTAAAAAGCAGTAATGGTTTTAAGGAAAATAGATTTAAAATAAAATCTGAAGTTATCTTTTTTGGAAAAACCTATAAAATTAACTTGACCCTAAGCACTAGGGATGATATGAAGTTTCCTGTATTAATAGGAAGACAATTTTTAAGTAAAAAATTCCTTGTAGATGTCGATCAGATCGATGTCTCTTTTAACAAAAAACAATCCATCTAATTTTAACAAAAACAAACAAATGAATATTGTTATTTTATCTAGAAACCCACATTTATATTCAACCCAAAGATTGATTGAAGAAGGTAGGAAGCGAAATCACAAGGTAGAAATTATTGATCCTCTAAAATGCGATATTATTATTGAAAAGGAAAAACCTACTATTTTTTATAAAGATAGATATTTAGATTATGTCGATGCAATTATTCCAAGAATTGGTGCTTCTATTACTTTTTATGGTTGTGCTGTAGTAAGACAGTTTGAAATGATGAATGTCTTTTCCATAGTTTCTTCTGGAGCTATTTTACGTTCCAGAGATAAACTGAAAAGTCTTCAGCTATTAAGCAAAGCTGGAATTGGTATGCCAAAAACAGTTTTTACCAACTACTCAAGAGATGTAGAAGAGGTTATTGACCATGTTGGAGGAGCCCCAGTTATTATAAAATTACTGGAAGGAACACAAGGTCTAGGCGTAGTTCTAGCTGAAACTAAAAATGCAGCTGAATCTGTACTTGAAGCTTTTAACGGTTTGGAAGCTCGTGTGATAGTTCAGGAATTTATAAAAGAAGCTAAAGGTGCAGATTTAAGAGCGCTTATTGTAGATGGGCAAGTGGTTGGAGCTATGAAACGCCAAGGAAAAGAAGGTGAGTTTCGTTCTAATTTACATCGTGGTGGCTCGGCTAATATTATTAAATTGAGTGATGCCGAATTAAAATTAGCAATGAGTGCTGCAAAGGTTTTAAAATTACCTGTTTGTGGTGTCGATATGTTACAATCTGCTCGTGGACCATTACTGTTAGAAATTAACTCTACTCCAGGATTGGAAGGTATTGAAACTGCAACTGGAAGAAATATTGCCAAAGCCATTATTACTTATATTGAAAAAAACAAATAATGGAATACCAGCATAAGGATTATATAACCATTTTAGGTAGAAAAATAAAAGCTGGTGAAAGCTGCGAACTCAATTTTGGAGTTGCTAATCTTCATACAACTTCAAGTATTGATGTGCCTGTTTTTGTGGAACGCTCTAAAAAACCAGGACCTGTGGTTTTATTTACTGCAGGAATTCATGGTGACGAAGTTAATGGTGTTGAAATTGTCCGTCAACTTATTGCTAAAGGGATTAACAAACCAAAAGCTGGAACCATTATATGCATGCCTATTATTAATGTTTTTGGTTTTATTAACTTAAAACGTGAATTTCCTGATGGGCGTGATTTAAACCGGGTTTTTCCTGGTATTAAAAAAGGCTCTCTTGCCAGTCGTGTGGCTTTCGAATTGACAAAAGAAATTGTAGCAGATGTCGATTTTATTTTAGACTTCCATACAGGTGGAGCAGGCAGGTTTAATGCACCTCAAATCAGGATTGCTAAGGGTGTTCCAGAATTAGACAAATTAGCAAATGTTTTTGGTGCGCCTTTCGTCTTGTACTCAAAACATTTAAAAAAGTCGTTTAGAAATACCTGTTTTAAATTAGGAAAAACCATGTTACTATTTGAAGGTGGGAAATCTTTTCACATAGATAATAATGTGACAAATACGGCTGTTAATGGCGCAAAAAGAGTTTTACATCATTTTGGCATGCTACAATCAAAGTTTAAAGTAACACCTCCTAAAAAGGATAGCCTTTTTATAACTGGTGGCAAGTGGCAACGTGCTAATTATTCTGGTATGTTTAAAGCTTCGGCCATTATTAGTACCAAAGTAAATGTTGGAGATATTATTGGAAATATTACAGACCCATACGGACAGTTTAACCATTTTGTAAAAGCAAATCAGACGGGTTACATTATCAACGTCAACGAGTCTCCAATTGTATATCAAGGTGACGCCTTGTTCCATATTACAACTAAAATAAGAAAGTAGTTTGATGACTAAAGCCGAATTGCGAAAAACATACAAGCTAAAACGTCAAGAATTATCTTCAGAAGTTATTGAAGATTTAAGCTTGCAAATAGCTAACAGGCTACTAAGTTTACCTATTTGGGAGTTTTCTTTTTATCATCTTTTTCTTTCTATTGAAGAACACAAAGAAATTAATACCGATTATATTTTAAATATTCTTTCCGGAAAAGATAAAAATATTGTGATTTCTAAAAGTGATTTTACTACTGGAAATTTGACGCATTTTCTTTTAACTGATGGAACGGTTATCAAAAAAAACGCATACAACATTCCTGAACCCATTGATGGTATTGAGGTTTCTAATCAGAAATTAGAAGTTGTTTTTGTGCCTCTTTTAGCATTCGACAAACAAGGACATCGCGTGGGTTATGGCAAAGGCTTTTACGATAGATTTCTAGCTGAATGCAAACCAGAAACGATAAAAATAGGCTTCTCTTTTTTTGAAGCCGAAACAATAATTGAAGATGTTTTTGAAGGTGATATGGCTTTGGATTATTGTGTAACTCCTACACAAGTTTACCATTTTAATTAATTGTTTGAAAACGCTTTTTTATTAAAGAAAATAAGTAAGTAAAACCCTGTACTAATGGCCACATCGGCCACATTAAAAACAGGTTCGAAAAACGTGAAATATTGACCTCCATAGAATGGCAACCATTCTGGTAGGTAGCCTTTCCATAAGGGGAAGTAAAGCATATCGACAACGTTTCCATGAAGTAAACTATCGTACCCTCCTTCTGCTGGTAAAAAGGACGCCACCTGTCCGTAACTATCATTAAACAAAACGCTATAAAAAACGGAGTCTATAATATTACCTAAGGCACCTGAAAAAATGAAGACGATAGCCCAAATTAATACATTAGGACTCTCTTTTTTTACTGCATCATACAACCAATAACCAATTCCAAAAATGGCTACAATTCTAAAAATAGTTAAAGATAATTTGGCTGTTCTATCAGAAATAAAAGAGGTAAAATCGCTAAACTTAGTTCCCCAAGCCATACCGTCGTTCTCAACAAAATAAATTTTAAACCACGAAAATACCTCTAATTCTTCCCCAATAACAAAATGTGTTTTGATATAAATTTTGCTTATTTGGTCTATTAACAAAATAAGGATGATGAAAAGAATGGATTTTTTTATGGTCATAAAAATTAATTAGTGGCTGGTATTGGGAGCAAAAATGCTATCTTCCAAATGGTGTTCCAAAAATAGACATATTATTCAGTTTTAATAACTGTAATATTGCCATTTATTGAATTTAGCACTATTTGTTTATCTCCAAGGGCCAGCATCTCTTGCTCTACAGTTCCATGTTTACTTGAGACCTCAACTTCACTTAAATCAGTTGCAACTTGAATGTCTCCATGAATGGTATTTACCAAAAGGCTTCCTTTATAGTTTTCAGCATTATAAGAGCCATTCATTAACTCTGCAGTTACTTGATTGTAATTACCAATCATAAATATTGATGCAATATTGCTGGTAATAAACACATTTAGTTGTTCTGGAATACGAATTTTAAATTCAATAGAAATGAGTTTATGTGCACTCAATTTATCATTCTCTGCAACAAATAAAGGCTGATAAACACTAGAAATATGTAATTGATGATCTTTAATCTCAGCTAATAAAACGACATGTTCATTATTTTCTCCTTCAACAAAAGACTCTATTGAAATATTATTTGTTTTTACTGTTTCAATATAAATTTTAAAAACAGAATTGCCATCAATAAACAGGGACGAAACCCCTTCAGCAGAAAAAGACTTTTTTGTTGTTTTTTGGGCATTCATTTGAAAAACAAAAAACAGACATCCTATAAGAAATATATGTTTCATTTTAAGAGGATAAATCTTGTTAAAACGTTTAAAAAAGAAACGCTTCCATTTTCTAGAAGCGCTTCTTTTATCAATTATATTTTTAATATATGTTTCTCTTTTATGAGATTTCTGTCTTTCAACTTTGTTCAAGTTACGCTCAACCAAAGAACAAGAATTTTACTGCTGCATGTTTTTGGCTTCAATACTTAAAGTAGCGTGAGGCACTAATTGTAAGCGCTCTTTCTTTATTAGCTTTCCTGTAACTCTACAAACCCCATAGGTTTTATTTTCAATTCTAATAAGGGCATTTTTCAGGTCGCGAATAAATTTTTCTTGTCTAATTGCTAATTGCGAATTCGCTTCTTTACTCATAGTTTCGCTACCTTCTTCAAACGCTTTAAAAGTAGGAGACGTATCGTCTGTACCATTATTTAAATCGTTCATATAAGCACTCTTTATTAAATCTAAATCGTGTTGCGCTTTTACAATTTTATCTTGGATTAATACTTTAAACTCTGCTAAATCCTTGTCTGCATATCTTACGTTTATTTCGTCTGCCATGTTCTTAATGTTTTTGAATAAATAATTTGGTACTAACATCGTCGAATACAATTTCTATACCATTATTTATTTGATCTATAATTTCTAATTTTTCTGTTAAAGTTTCTGCTTTAATATACGGCATATTCGATTGTACAGCATCCACTATTTTTTCATCTTTTTGAAGTTGGACATCTATCTTATCTGTTACTTCAAAGCCTGAATCTTTACGTAAATTTTGAATGCGATTAACGAGCTCACGTGCAATCCCTTCTTTTCGTAATTCTTCAGAAATAGTAACATCTAAGGCAACTGTTAAAGCACCTTCATTAGCTACAAGCCAACCTTCAATGTCTTGCGATGTTATCTCTACATCTGCAAGTCCTAAATTAATACTTTTTCCGTTAATTACAACCTCCATTTCTCCACTTTGCTCGATTTTCTTTATATCGTCTGGTGTGAAACCAACGATAGCGTTGGCAATCAATTTCATATCCTTCCCAAAACGAGGTCCCAGGGTTTTGAAGTTAGGTTTAATTTGTTTTACTAAGATATCTGAAGCATCTTCTAGAAGTTCAATTTCCTTAACGTTTACTTCATGTTTAATTAAATCGGCAACTGCTAAAATTTCCTCCTTTTGTTGTTTAGAATCAATAGGAATCATGATTTTTTGTAGTGGCTGACGCACTTTTATCTTCTCTTTTGCTCTTAACGATAATACTAAAGAAGATATTGTTTGAGCTGCTTCCATTTTACGCTCTAGACTCTTGTCTACAAATGTCTCATTATATATAGGGAAGCTTGCTAAATGTACACTTTCAAAAGCTTCTTTCTTAGTTACAGAGTTTAAATCCAAATACAATCTATCCATAAAGAAAGGAGCTATTGGAGCTCCTAACTTGGCAATGGTTTCCATACAAGTATAAAGCGTTTGGTAAGCAGAAATTTTATCTTGCTGATAATCGCCTTTCCAGAAACGTCTTCTACTTAATCGCACAAACCAGTTACTTACATAGTCTTGTGTGAAGTCTGATATAGCTCTGGCAGCTTTTGTAGGTTCATAATCTGCATAAAATGCATCCACTTTTTGAATTAAGGTATGTAGTTCTGAAAGAATCCATCTGTCTATTTCAGGTCTCTCTTCTAATGGAATATCTGCTTCTGAATACTTAAAATTATCTAAGTTTGAATATAGTGTAAAGAAAGAATATGTGTTATAAAGCGTTCCGAAGAATTTGCGCTTTACTTCTTCTATGCCATCGACATCAAATTTTAAATTATCCCAAGGATTGGCATTGGCAATCATATACCAACGTGTAGCATCTGCCCCATAAGTAGATAAAGTCTCAAATGGATCTGTAGCATTGCCAAGACGTTTAGACATTTTATGTCCGTTTTTGTCTAAAACCAAGCCATTGGAAACAACATTTTTATAAGCAACAGAATCGAAAACCATAGTTCCAATAGCATGAAGCGTATAGAACCAACCACGAGTTTGATCGACACCTTCTGCGATAAAATCGGCTGGGAAAGCCTTTTTTTCATCAATTAATTCTTTGTTTTCAAACGGATAATGCCATTGAGCGTAAGGCATAGAACCAGAATCGAACCAAACGTCAATTAAGTCTGCTTCGCGTTTCATAGGTTGTCCACTCTTTGAAACCAATACAATCTCGTCTACAATGTTTTTATGTAAATCGATTTTCGCATAGTTTTCTTCGGAATTATTTCCAACTTCAAAATCTTCGTAAATTGCTTTTACTAAAACCCCTGCTTCAACAGCTTTAGCCATTTCCGTTTTTAATTCTTCAACAGATCCAATACATATTTCTTCTTTGCCATCTTCTGTTCTCCAAATTGGCAACGGGATTCCCCAGTAACGAGAACGCGATAGATTCCAATCGTTTGCATTAGCCAGCCAATTTCCAAAACGTCCAGTTCCTGTTGATTTTGGTTTCCAGTTGATGGTTTCATTCAATTCGAACATACGTTCTTTGACATCTGTAACTTTAATAAACCAAGAATCTAACGGATAGTACAGAATAGGTTTATCTGTTCTCCAGCAATTTGGATAACTGTGTTTATATTTTTCAACCTTAAAGGCTTTGTTCTCTTCTTTTAATTTAATAGCAAGTTCCACATCAACCGAACGTTCTGGTGCTTCACCATCTGCATAATATTCGTTTTTGACATATTTACCAGCATATTCGGCCATTTCTGGTCTAAATTTTCCTTGTAAATTCACTAATGGAACCAAGTTACCGTTTTCGTCTTTCACCAATAGTGGTGGCACTTCAGGAGTTGCTTGTTTTGCCACCAAAGCATCGTCTGCACCAAAAGTTGGTGCCGTATGTACGATTCCTGTACCGTCTTCGGTAGTCACAAAATCTCCAGAAATTATTCTAAAAGCATTTTCAGGATTGTCGTTTGGCAACGCATAAGGTAACAATTGTTCGTAAGTGATTCCTACTAAATCTTTTCCTTTACACTCTTTTACAACGTAATATGGTATTTTTTTATCTCCTGACCTATATTCTAATAACTCAGGTTTTGTTTCGACTCTTTTAAACTTTCCATCAAACTGGTTGTTTACTAATGGTTTTGCTACAACAACGTTTATAGGTTCAAAAGTATATTGATTGTAGGTTTCAACTAAAACATAATCGATTTTTGGTCCAACCGTTAAGGCTGTATTACTTGGTAAAGTCCAAGGCGTTGTTGTCCAGGCTAAAAAGTAAATAGTTCCTTCATTTTGTAAAAATCCTGGAAGTGAATCTTCATTAGCTTTAAATTGTGCAACAACCGTTGTATCTGTTACGTCTTGATAGGTTCCTGGCTGATTTAACTCGTGAGAGCTCAATCCAGTTCCTGCTTTAGGAGAATACGGCTGAATGGTATAGCCTTTATACATCAAGCTTTTGTTGTAGATTTCCTTTAACAACCACCAAACGGATTCCATATATTTTGGATCGTAAGTTATGTATGGATCGTCCATATCTACCCAATAACCCATTTTTTGAGTTAGGTCGTTCCAAACATCAGTGTAACGCATGACAGCTTTTCTACAAGCAGCATTATAATCTTCTACAGAAATGGTCTTTCCAATATCTTCTTTAGTAATCCCTAATTCTTTTTCAACCCCAAGTTCAATTGGTAAACCATGCGTATCCCAACCAGCTTTACGCTTTACTTGAAACCCTTTCATGGTTTTATATCGAGGAAAAATATCTTTAATAGCACGAGCTAACACATGGTGTACTCCTGGAAGTCCGTTAGCTGAAGGAGGACCCTCAAAAAACACAAACGGTTTATTGCCTTCTCTGGTGGTTACACTCTTTTCGAAGATGTTGCTTTCTTCCCAATATGCGCTTATTTCATTGGCTACATTTGGCAAGTCAAGTCCTTTATATTCAGGGAATTTTGTACTCATGATTTCATTCATTCTTTTCGACTCGCGAAAATAATGATTTTTAGCAAAAAAGGCATTGAATTATAGGTTTTTAAACTATAAAGTTTACCAAATCCTCAATTTTAGAAATCAGTTGAATTTTAATAATCGTGTTTTTTAATGCTATTTTATTGTATTTAGATACAAAAATGGTGGAAAACCCTAATTTTTCGGCTTCCAAAATACGCTGTTCTACTCTTTGTATTGGTCGGATTTCCCCAGACAAGCCAACCTCTGCAGCAAAACAGAAATCTTTTTGCAAAGCAACATCTTCATTAGAAGATAAAATAGCGGCAACTACTGCTAAATCTATCGCTGGATCGTCCACCGTAATCCCTCCAGTTATATTTAAAAATACGTCTTTTGCTCCCAATCTAAATCCGGCACGTTTTTCTAAAACAGCCAAAAGCATGTTTAATCGTTTGGCATTAAATCCTGTGGCTGAACGTTGTGGGGTTCCATAAACAGCCGTACTTACTAAGGCCTGCACTTCTATCATTAATGGCCGCATACCTTCAAGAGTAGCAGCAACGGCATTTCCGGAAAGTTCGTCATCTTTCTTAGAGATTAAAATCTCACTTGGGTTTGACACTTCTCGCAAACCTGAGCCTTGCATTTCATAAATCCCTAATTCATTGGTAGAACCAAAACGGTTTTTGTTGGCACGAAGAATTCTAAACACATGATTTCTATCGCCTTCAAACTGTAAAACCGTATCAACCATATGTTCCAAAATTTTTGGTCCAGCTATGTTGCCATCTTTGGTAATATGACCAATTAAAACTACTGGAGTTGATGTTTCTTTAGCATATTTTATCAATTCTGTGGTACATTCCTTAATTTGAGAAATACTCCCAGAAGAGGATTCTATATAGTCACTATGAAGAGTTTGAATAGAATCTATAACTACAATATCAGGTTCTAAAGCCTCTATTTGTTTAAAAATGTTTTGTGTTTTTGTTTCGGTAAGAATATAACAATTACTACTGTTTGGATTGATGCGCTCGGCACGCATTTTTATTTGCTTCTGACTTTCTTCGCCCGAAACGTATAAGGTTTTATAAGATAATTTTAAGGCTATTTGAAGAAATAAGGTACTTTTTCCAATTCCTGGCTCCCCTCCTAACAATATCATGGAACCAGGAACAATACCACCTCCAAGCACCCGATTAAATTCTTGATCGCTAGTTGCCATTCGCGCATCTTGTGAAGCATCAATTTCGTTTATCAATAAAGGTTTTGACGCACGTTTTGAGGCTGAAGTTGGCATTTTCCAATCGCTTTTTTCTGCTTTTTGAATTACTTCTTCAGCAATGGTATTCCACTCTTTACAAGCCGTACATTGTCCTTGCCATTTGGAATATTGTGTGCCACAATTTTGACAAAAAAATGTTGTTTTTACTTTAGCCATGTTTACTTTCCGAGACTTCGGAAATCTATTTAATTAATATCCGAAATCTGCTTTAATTTCATCTGCTTTTTCCAAAACTAAATCTTTGGTAATACCTCCAATTTCATCTAAAATATAAGCCGATTGGTAGGTTTTCATGGCTTTTTTAGTTTCACCAGTTTCTTCATAAAAACGTGCTAGATAATAACTTCCCAGCATGGTTTTTGGATATTGTTTTCTGGCTATTTTACCTAAACTTTCAAAGTATTCAAACTTCTCTTTTTTTTCAATAGCTGCCTCAATGGCTTTGAAATCGTTTATTAGAATTTGTTTGTCAATTCCGAATAAATCTAGTATGGTTTGATATTTTTCTTCTAAATATACTACTGGAGACGATTCTAGTTTTAGAATGGTGTCTTTATATTCCTGTTTGCTAATGGGTTGATAGACTAAAAATATTTTCTGTAAAGCATCTGGAATTATATAAGCAGGCAAGGAGTAATGAGAAGGTTCTTCAAGCTTCTTAAAACTGTAAAGAATATTCTTATTATCAACTACTCCTGTTATTGCTGTATTTAATGCTTCTGAACTTGTTTTAATAGCTGCTACATCGTTATCTGAAGTTGCCAAGTAATAAAATATTTTCGATTGAAATTTGGCTAATCTTTCTGGGATATATGCAGTCATATCTGGAGCTAAATCTGGACTAATAGCTATGTAAGCTTTAAATAACGGATCGCCTTTTAGCAAATAGTAATTGATAAAATTAGCCGTTTCGCCATGACCTACTGCCACCCTAAAACTCTCAGTTCTGTATGTTTTTTCTATATGAGGAATTAATTCCATTCCTATAAACTCAAAAAAGGCTGCTCCAGTTTCAATTGGCAGTGAGTTTTGTTCAGAATAATACATATCTGCTTGTCTGCTATCTACTTGATTAACGCCTACAACAATAGCATCTGGCATATCGTCCCAATAGGCATAATAATCCACATTTCCCGCAACTGCTTCGAACATATAATCGCCATCAAAAACCATGATGATAGGATACTTTTTATCTGGATTTGCATCGTAACCTCTTGGTAATTGCACTTTAATTTCACGTGTTTCTCCTAATTTTGAAGAATTAAATGGTTCGTAAATTACTTGTGCATTTACAAATTGGAAACTAATAAAAAAGACTAGCAAATAGATGTGTTTTTTCATTTTAACATGGTTAAAGTTGCCATGCAAGGTAAGAAATTACAAATAAGATTTAAAACAATAAGTATTTAAACTTCATCTTTATTATTGCTTATTTTAACATGACTCTTCTTGTTGAAAATAGGCAATAACATTAAAGACAAGCCTCCTCCTAAGACAAGTAGCAATGTTTGAGATGTCCAAGCAATCCATCCAAAAGCAATACTTGGAGATTCTGGTATTGCAAAAAGTGAAAATGCTGCATAGACCGCGATAGGATAAGAACCAATTCCTCCGTTAGTAGCTGCAATACTAAAACTAGCAGAAATAAAACCTATTAAAATGGCTCCAAAAGGGATGTTATTTAACTCGGTTAAGGAAAAAGAAGTAACATAAAACATGACAATATACATGCCCCAAATAAAAAAGGTATGTGCTATAAAAGCCCATTTCTTTTTCATTTTAAAGATGCTTAAAACACCCTCTAAAAGACCTAAAACAAATGTTTTAATTTTTAATGCAAATGCCGACTTACTAGTTTTTATAAGCTTGAAACCTAAAAAAGCTATTACTGACAATACAATCAATCCAATAACAATATGTAAGGGATTTAATTTTTCGATAAAAAACTGATAAATAAAATCGAATTGAATAAAAAGTGTGATGATAATAACTCCAACCATAACCAATAAATCTGCTACACGTTCCGACACGATGGTTCCAAAACCTTTCTCAAAAGGAACCCCTTCATACGTTGTTAAAATAGATGCTCTGGCAACTTCGCCAGCTCTGGGAATGGTATAATTTATTAGATAGGCAGAAAAAACAGCCATAATACTGTTCCCTAATTTCACCTTATACCCTAAAGGCTCTAAAAGAAATTGCCATCTATAAGCTCTAGACAAATGACTTAATAGTCCACAAAACATCCCTAATAGAATCCAGCCGTAATTGGCATTTTTAAAATAATTAAGCAATTCGTTTAAAGGGACTTTCGATAAAGAATACCATATTAAAAAAACTCCCAATAAAATTGGGAGTAGAATTTTAAGATATTTTTTAAGCGATAGATTCAATTTTTATATGAGTCTATTAGTCGCTTCATCAGGAAAGACCAAAGAAGGCTTAAACACTTTAGCTTCTTCAAGATCCATAAATGCATAAGTAATTAAAATAAGTGTATCTCCAATAGACACCTTTCTAGCAGCTGCGCCATTAAGGGTGATTTCTCCACTATTTCTAGGACCAGGAATCACGTATGTTTCCAAACGCTCTCCATTGTCGTTATTTACAATTTGAACTTTTTCACCTTGAATAATATTGGCTGCATCCATTAAATCTTCATCGATAGTAATACTACCAATATAATTAAGGTCTGCACCTGTACATTTTACTCTGTGAATTTTAGATTTTACAACTTGTATTTGCATGTGGCAAAGGTAATTAATTTAGTGCGATATTATCAATTAATCTGATGTCGTCTGCATAAACTGCAATAAACGCACGATATGATTTGTTTTTATGTTTTCTTTTAACAGATTTTAATGTTTCAGCATCGGCAATTATAAAATATTCCAATGTTAATAATTTGTGGTTAGCAAATTCATTTTCAACCCATTCTGTAACTTTATGTGCACTTTTTGTGCCAAACTTTTCCTTGGCAGTTTTTAATGTTTTATATATAAAAGGTGCTGCTTGTTTATAGTCTTCTTTTAGCCGTGCATTCCTAGAACTCATAGCCAAACCATTGGTTTCTCTAAATATGTCGCAACCAATAATATTTACTGGAATCTGGTGTTTTTCAACCAATTTTTTAATAATAGCTAATTGCTGAAAATCCTTCTTTCCAAAATACGCATTATCTGGAGTTACAATTTCAAACAAACGTTTTACTACGGTTCCAACACCATCAAAATGTCCTGTTCTAAATTTACCTTCCATTTCGAACTCTAGCCCGTCAAAAGAAAAATGTTCGGCAATTGCATGTCCTTCGTAAATATCGGATACAGTTGGTGCGTAAACAATTAGTTTATCGCCATAACCTTCAAGTAAAACGGAATCGGCCTCTAGATTTCTTGGGTATTTTTTTAAATCTTCTTTGTTGTCAAATTGAGTCGGATTTACAAAAATGCTAACCACGACCATATCATTTTTAATAAAGGCTTCATCAACCAAAGACAGGTGCCCTTGATGCAATGCTCCCATAGTAGGGACAAAGCCAAGAGACAAATCTTGATCTTTAATTTGCCTAATGAATTTTTGAATTTGAGTTTTTTCAGTAAAAATCTTCACCTTTAATAAAATATTAACGCGTGCAAACTTAATATTTTACAATGAATCTGCATAAATTTTTGTACTTTTGCGTGTTTTTTATTTTGAATTACTAAAAGCAATAAGTTTATGAAAGATAAGAGGATATTATACGTATCATCTGAAGTTGTGCCATATTTACCAGAAACCGAAATTTCTTCTATGTCGTTTGAAACACCTAGAATGGTAAATCAACAAGGAGGGCAAATTAGAATCTTTATGCCTAGATATGGGAATATTAATGAGAGAAGACATCAATTGCATGAGGTAATTAGACTTTCTGGAATTAATCTAGTTATTAACGATTTAGATATGCCTTTAATTATTAAAGTAGCATCTATTCCAAAAGAGCGAATTCAAGTTTACTTTATTGATAACGACGAATACTTTAAAAGAAAAGCCACTTTAACAGATGAAGATGGGAATTTATTTCCTGACAACGACGAACGCGCCATTTTCTTTGCAAAAGGTGTTATTGAAACTGTTAAGAAATTAAACTGGTCTCCAGATATTATTCATGTTCATGGTTGGTTGGCATCGTTATTGCCAATGTATTTAAAACAATTTTATAAAGACGAACCTTTATTTACCGAAAGTAAAATAGTGACCTCTATTTACAATCAAAGTTTCGATGGGACGTTAAATAAAGACATGATTAATAAAGTAAAGTTCGATAATATAGAAGATAGCTTTATTAAAGAGTTGGCAAAACCAACTTACAACAGTTTAATGAAAATTGCAATCGACCATTCTGATGCCTTAATTATAGGCTCGGAAGAGATTCCTGAAGAATTAAACAAACATTTAAAAGACTCAAAGAAACCTGTATTAGATTTTAAATCAAAAGATGAATTTGGAGAAGCTTATGTTGATTTTTACAACACTAAAGTATTAGGCTAAGCCCAAAACCATCAGATCTTATTTATGAAAAAAATCATTAAAGCCTCAAAGTTTATTGGTGTATTATCACTTATAACTCTCACTTTTATAGCATGTGATAACGATTATAACTCGTTAGAAAGTGATATTGAAGGAATTCAGAATTTTGAAACCAATAGCGATAAGTTTGCAGTAGTAGCTTACAACAAAAGAGTGAAACCCGTACAGACTAATAATTTCCCAACAAATTTTATGGGTATTTATTACGATCCTGTCTATGAGCGTACAGCAAACAATATTATTACTCAAGCTGTCCCTAATTCTGCATATTATGATCCAGATTTTGGCATAAATCCAGAATTTACAGCTGCTTATTTAACTGTTCCTTATTTTTCAAAATTAACCGGGGGAACATCTGAAGCTCCTGAATATACTCTAGACTCTTTATATGGAACAGCTCCTATAAAATTATCTATATATAGATCTAACTATTTCTTGAGAGACTATGATCCTTCGGTAGAAGACGCAGATCCACAATTATACTATTCTAATAATAGTGAATTTGGAATTGCTAGTAATTTGGGGGAATTATTGTATTATAATCCAGACTTTATTCCTAGCAATTCTCAGCAAATAATTTATGAAGAAAATGACGATGACGAACAAGAAGAAGTTAGCAAAATTCCACCAAGTTTACACGTGCCACTTTTAAACACAAATGACTTTTGGAAAACTTTATTATTTGATAAGCAAGGCATGCCTGAATTAAGTAACGCCAATAACTTTAAAGATTATTTTAGAGGACTATATTTTAAAGTTGAGCCTGCAGATGGCACTGTAGAAGGTAGCGCCATCATGCTTAATTTTTTAAGTTCAGGTGCTAATTTAACGGTGTATTACAATAATGAAGTTGATGGAGAAATTGTTAAAAACAACAAGTTCATAATGAATTTTAGAGGCAATAGAGCAAGTACCATAACACTTGACCCTATAGCTAATTCGTTATTAAACAATGCTAATGATACTGCGGATACTGTAAATGGAGACCAAACACTTTATTTAAAGGGTGGAGAAGGTTCTATTGCTATTGTTGATTTATTTAAAGACCCAGCTGTTTTAGAAGAGTTTAACCTACTTTACAAAAACAACAATGGAACTCCTAGTCGTTTAATTAACGAAGCCAATTTAATTTTTTATGTAGATCAAACTGCAACTTCTGTAATGGATAAAGATAAAAATCAAGAGCCAAACAGAGTGATATTATACGATATTAAAAACAACAGTCCTATTGTTGATTATTATTTCGATTTAACTACAAATACAACCAATCCTATAGAATCCAAACTAAACTATTCATCTGTTTTAGAAAAAGATTCAAATGGTAAAGGTGTAAAATATAAGATTAGACTTACAGAGCACTTAAACAACATTTTATTAAAAGACTCAACAAATTTCCAATTAGGATTGTATCTTACAACCAATATTAACGAAGTTAGTAATTCTTTTATATTGAATGATGGCGATTTAGACGGTATTCCAGTAGGAACAGGCTTATCTCAAAAAGGGACTGTTTTACATGGGAGTAATTTAAATGTCCCAGAAAATAAAAGAGTTCAATTAGAAATATACTATACGCAACCAGATAATTAACAAACTATGTGTGGAATTGTAGGATACATTGGTCATCGTGATGCCTTCCCTATTATTATTCAAGGGCTTAAAAGATTAGAATATCGCGGTTACGATAGCGCAGGAATTGCTTTATACGACGGAAAAGACCTTAAGGTTTCAAAAACCAAAGGAAAAGTTGCCGATTTAGAAGATAGAGTTAAAAAAGAAATTTCTAACAATGGCACTATTGGAATCGGACATACACGTTGGGCAACCCATGGTGTTCCAAACGATGTAAATGCACATCCACATTATTCAAACTCTGGAGATTTAGTTATTATCCATAATGGGATTATTGAAAATTATGAGTCTCTTAAAAAAGAGCTTATTAAAAGAGGTTACACTTTTAAATCAGATACAGATACAGAAGTGTTAATCAACTTAATTGAAGATGTTAAATCGAAAGAAAACGTCAAATTAGGGAAAGCTGTTCAGGTAGCATTAAACCAGGTAGTTGGAGCATATGCTATTGCCGTATTCGATAAAAACAAACCAGATGAAATTGTTATAGCCAGACTAGGAAGCCCTTTAGCTGTTGGTGTTGGTGAAAATGAATTTTTTATTGCTAGTGATGCATCGCCCTTTTTAGAATATACTAAAAATGCCATCTACCTTGAAGATGAGGAAATGGCTATCATTAAGGCTAATAAAGAAATAAAAATACGCAAAATTAAAGACGATTCGTTAGTAGATCCTTATGTTCAAGAACTACAAATGAATTTAGAGCAAATAGAAAAAGGTGGTTACGATCACTTTATGCTTAAAGAAATATACGAACAGCCAAACGCTATCAAGGACACCTATAGAGGAAGACTTCTAGTGCAAGAAGGTATTATTAGGATGGCTGGAATAGACGATAATATTGAGAAGTTCTTAAACGCAAACAGAATTATTATTGTTGCTTGCGGAACCTCTTGGCATGCTGGTTTAGTTGCAGAATATATCTTTGAAGATATCGCTAGAATCCCTGTAGAAGTAGAATATGCTTCAGAATTTAGATATAGAAATCCAGTTATTACTAATAAAGATGTGGTAATTGCAATTTCTCAATCAGGAGAAACTGCAGATACGCTTGCTGCTATTAAGTTAGCTAAAGCAAATGGCGCTTTTGTTTTTGGTGTTTGTAATGTGGTTGGATCTTCTATTGCTAGAGAAACACATGCAGGAGCTTATACACATGCTGGGCCAGAAATTGGAGTTGCTTCTACTAAAGCATTCACAACACAAATTACTCTTTTAACTTTAATAGCATTAAAACTGGCTAAAGTAAAAGGAGAAATTTCAAATTCTGATTATAGGTATCATTTACAAGAATTAGAATTGATTCCTGAAAAAGTTGAAAAAGCTCTTAAATCTGAAGAGCATATTAAAATGATAGCCGAAAAATATAAGAACGCCCGTAATTTCTTATACTTAGGTAGAGGGTATAATTTCCCTGTAGCTCTAGAAGGCGCTTTAAAACTTAAGGAGATTTCTTATATTCATGCAGAAGGGTATCCTGCAGCAGAAATGAAACATGGTCCAATTGCATTGATTGACGAAAATATGCCAGTTGTTGTAATTGCAACTAAAAAAGGCCACTACGAAAAAGTAGTTAGTAATATTGAAGAAATTAAAGCAAGACAAGGTAAGATTATAGGTGTTGTAACTGAAGGTGATGTTAATGTTAAGAAATTAGCAGATTATGTTATTGAAGTTCCAGAATCTCTAGAGTCCTTATCGCCATTACTTACTACTATTCCACTGCAATTATTATCGTATCACATTGCTGTGATGTTAGATAAAAATGTAGATCAGCCAAGAAATTTAGCGAAGTCGGTAACTGTAGAATAATTCTTTAAAACTTTAGTTTTCTGTCTTTTAACTTTTGATAAATTTCATCTGTTGCTTCTAACAGTTTAGGATTGCAATTAGATGTATCAATTTTTCTAGTATTCGTAAAAGGTTCTATATGCGAATAATCGAAAGACATGTTCATATCGTTTTCAATGTATTGCAATACTTCTTTTGGCTTATTTAGATAATCTTCATATTCAATAAGTAGATAATTATCATTTTCTACAGTCATTAAATAGTCGTAATAATTTAACCAGATATACAACCAATAATCTAAGGTGTTTTTATCGTATGGAATTGAAGGCTCATCGGTATCAAACTTAAACACTTTTTGATTTTTTCCAAATTCATGATGACCCAACCAATTAAGATAGGTTTGTATAAATTCACTTTCATTTTGAAATTCTGAAAAACGTTGATGTTGGTTTAACAAAGAATATGCGTGTTCTTCTGGCTTTCTGAATAAGAAAATAATTTTAAATATTTTGTTGTATTCACGCAACGATTCATATCTTAAAATAATATTGTTATTTTTTGATAGATAGGTAGATGCATTATCCTGACGGATTAATGACTGATATTTAATATAATTTTGGTAAGCGTCTTCGGTTAGATCATGTTTCTCTAAATAGCTTTCAGAAATAAAACTATCATTTAAAAACACTTTAAAGAAATACTCCTCCAAAGCTTCAATGGTATTAAACCCAAACAACATTTTATCACCATGTTTCCGTTCCTTTAATCGCGCTTTTTTAGGATTATACATCTTTTTCCATAGATTTGGCGCTAATAATAAAGGCATATTAGAATAATCTAAAGAACTAAATGCACCAGCTTTAAAAAGTTGGTCTGTCAAACTAGTTGTTCCAGCCCTTGCTAATCCAGAAACAATTAAAAAAGTTTCTTTATCTTGAATTTTCTCTCCTTTTTTAAATCTGCGATCAAAGGAGAATAGCATTTTAGATAAATTATAATTATTTAAAATAAGTTTGTGGAAAAGAATAGATGCTTCTGAATAATCTTCGGTAGGTTTTTTTCGTTTAATTAAAAAAGGAAGAATGGTTCCAACGGAAAAACTTACAATAACCCAAACAGAGCCTAAATCTAAATCTTGAGCAGGTATATTTTTTATCAGCTTAAAAACATATACAGGTAAAGAGGTTAAGGCAATAATTAGAAGTATTATTCCCATACTGACACCTAATGAGGTCAACATCGATTTTAATGCTTGAACAAGTTTTTTATGCTTGACTAATTCGTCTTCGTTAGACAAAACGGCGTTGGACAAGCCCAAAGTAGATTCTAAGGCTGCAAAAAGATGCTTACGAAAATAAATAAGTAAACTAGAAAAAATAATTCCAGAGAAACCTACTATGATGTAATAAATCATTAGTTTTTACTAAATATTTTTCGGAAAAACCGTTTAATTGGAATCCATAAAACCACTCCAAAAGCAAAAAGCACCAATAAAATAATAAAAACAATAATTAAAAGTGTGCCAAGACCTATTCCAGGACCAATGTATAATGTCATAATTTTTAGTTTAAGGATTTCAACTCTTCATCTAAATATGTTGTCGTCCAATTAGGTAAATAATGATAGCCTTCTATATCGCTTTTTAAAGTTGTTTTTAAAACCACACCAAGTTGATTGACAACCCATAAAATTCCAGAACCTTGTTCTTCAAAAAACATGTCTCCATTAGGAAATATGCGATATAAACCTTCTGCGCCAGTAAAAATTTGATGCTCTATAAAAACATCTTCATATACAGAACTATATGTATCTTCCTCAAAGTTATAAATAAGTACATTTGAATGGTTTATTTTTCGATTAACCGGATGATTTGTTGGTTTAAATTCAATCTCATCTGCATTCAATTGAGTTGCAATGGTATTATTGTTTAAAATAGCTATAGAATTTGGTGAAATAATGTCCACATCGTGTTGAAATGTAAAAGGGCCTTCTAAAACCTTTACAACTTTATTGGTTGATGGGCGAAACTGAACAACCAACGAGTTACTTCTAAAACTTAAAAACAAATCTCCTTCTTTAAAATAATTTGAACTTTCTAAAACCGGTTGAATATCGTTTAAATGAAATGGATCGTTAACATATGGGCTTTTGTTTATTAAATGATCTAAATTGTTTTCAAGAAATATATCGGTTAAAGATTTACTGTAAAGGGTTTCTCCTGTTTCTACATCAACTTTTACAATTAAATCGTCTCTATAGTTTTGTGTATGCCCTTCCACTGAAACTTTCATTGGAACAATAATTCCATTATCATGTTTTACAGCCGGAATCCACATATTTCCTATAGAATCTTTATTCATTGCATGATGATAAATAAAATCTTCATTAAACCACTTTTCATTAGATTCAGCATCCATTCTTAAAAGTCCTGGTCTTTCATTACAAGAAACAATAATATCAAATCCTGGTAATAAGGTTGCAGGATACAGACGGTCGTTTCCATCTACGGTATAATGCGTTGATAGTTTACTTACTGGAACTTTCCATTCATGCTTTAGCGTATTATCCTTAAAATTTTTTAATTCAATATTAAAATTATCACCATGTCTATAAGAATATAAACCGTAGAGATTATAATCTAGTTTATTGATATTTAAAGTGTCTTGATCTCTAGTTTCAATATAGTAATCTGGTGCCTTAAATATATATTTATAGGCTTTTTTCATATTAGACACTACTTCAGAGAACCCTTTAATCGGTTCGGTTAAAACACCCAAACTCCGTTCTCCCAAAGTGACATTTCTTACAATGCCACTCCAAACCATTAATAAAAAAACACAGATTATAAGTAATGATACTCTTTTTAAAGTTTTCATAAGTAATTTTCAATTCAAAACATCTATATGTAACAAATATAGAATAAAAATCATACTGAGAATCTTTTTATTAAAAATGAGATTCTCAATAACTTCTATTGTTTTTTATCAATAATACAATAAACACTCTATTTTGTTAAAAATATTATGCACGCATAATTTTTATGAAAAACTTCTTAAAGTTTTCATAATATTATTTATATTGCCTAATAATAATTAACTAAATCAATTAATAATTAACTAAAACTATAAAATGAAATCAATCCTTTCACTTTTATTGTTGTTTTTTTGTGGCTTATCATATTCACAAACAACAATTTCGGGAATAGTAACTGACGAGAACAGTCAGCCAATTCCTGGAGCAAACGTTATTATAGTAGGCACATCGACTGGTACAGTTACAGATTTCGATGGAAACTACTTTTTAACTGTCAGTCAAGAACCTCCATTTACGTTACGAGCGAGTAATATCGGGTTTAGTACAGAAACTCAAGAAATTACAGCAAACAATCAAACCGTAAATTTTATTTTAAAAGAAGGAACATCTTTAGATGAAGTCGTTATTTCTGCGTCTAGAACTCCAGAACGTATTTTCGAATCGCCAGTAACGGTTGAGCGTTTTGGTTTAAAAGAAATTAAAAACACAGCTTCTGCAGATTTCTACAACGGATTAGAAAACTTAAAAGGAGTTGATGTTAATACAAACAGTTTAACCTTTAATTCTATTAACACAAGAGGGTTTGCAACTTTTGCAAATACGCGTTTTATGCAACTTGTAGATGGAATGGACAATTCTACTCCAGCCTTAAACTTCCCAATTGGAAACTTAGTAGGAATGATTGAAACAGATGTACAAAGTGTCGAGTTACTTCCTGGAGCTGCATCTGCATTATATGGTGCAAATGCATTTAACGGAATTCTTTTCATGAGAAGTAAAAGCCCTTTCGATGTTCAAGGAATTAGTGGTTATTACAAACAAGGAATTACTAGTCAAGATGCTGCTGGAGACAACACCTATAGAGATTTAGGAGTTAGAATAGCTCATAAATTCAGTGATAAATTTGCTGCCAAAGTAAATTTTGGATGGCTAAAAGGAACCGATTGGTATGCTACAAACTATCAAGGTAAACCTGGCACTGGAGATACTAGAGCGAGTATTGGTTACGATGGGTATAACATCTACGGAGATGAAGTAGCTACTAACATACGTGCTGCTTCTGGTGGACTTGGAATTATTCCAGATGTTGTTGTAAGTAGAACAGGTTATGAAGAAAGAGATTTGACAGATTATAACGCAGAAAGTGTAAAAGCTGACTGGGGATTATACTATCGTCCTTGGGCAAACGATTTCGAAATTGCTTATGTAGGTAAGGTAGGTACAGGGTCCACCATCTATCAAGGATCTAACCGTTATAGCATTGACAATTTCTTCCAAGAACAACATAAACTTGAATTGAGAAATAACAACTTCTTTTTAAGAGGTTATATGGTTGCTGATAAAGCTGGTGATTCTTATGACATGACTGTAACTGGGATTCAAATTAACAGAGCTTGGAAAAGCGATGAACAATGGTTTAAAGACTATATTACCGCATTTGGTGGAGCTACTACAATAGGTGGAGCTACAGAAGATGAAGCGCATGTAATAGCAAGAGCTGCTGCCGAAGAAGGTAGATTTGAGCCAGGTTCCCCAGGTTTTAAAAATGCTTTTAATAAAAGTATTAACGATCCAAATTTAGTAACTGGTTCTAAATTCCAAGATGAATCTAAATATTATCACGCTGATGCCAATTATAACTTTTCTCATCTTTGGGATGTTGTAGAAGTTCAAGCTGGTGGATCATACAGACGATACGAATTAAATTCGTCTGGAACAATTTACACAGATTATGACGGAACCATTCCTTATTCTGAATTTGGAATCTATACGCAATTACAAAAACAGTTTGATTTAAATGAAAGTTTAGAATTAAAGTTAACAGGTTCTGCACGTTATGATAAATCAGAATTCTTTGATGGTTTTGTATCTCCAAGAGTTTCGGCTGGTTTAACCATTAACAGAAACCATAATGTTAGAGCTTCAGTTCAAACTGGATTTAGAAATCCAACCACTCAGGATTTATTTATAGGACTTGATGCTGGACCTTATGTATTAGTGGGTTCTGCTCCTGATAACTTAGACAGATATTCTAGAGACTATGATATTAGTGCTGCTGGTCAAATAGCATTCGGTCAACCTGCATCTATCAACCAAACGGGTGGAGCTGCTTATAGCAACTCATACTCACGTAAATCTGTTGAGAACTTTGCAGCATCTTCTAACCCTGCCGATTTAGTTATTGGCAATCCAGATATTGTACAACCAGAACAAGTAACGTCTATGGAAGTTGGATATAGAGGAAAATTAAACCTATTAACTGTAGATTTAAGTATGTACTACAACAAGTATAAAGACTTTATTTCTACTGAATATGTAATTTCTCCTTTATATGGAGTAGCTGGAGATAATGGCTTATCTCTTGGTGCTTTAGCTAATGGCGATTACCAAGTTTATCAAGCTTATACGAACTCAGATATAGCTGTACAATCTTATGGTGCTGCTATTGGACTTGGGATGAAAGTCTTTAATGGCTTCGATTTAGATGGTAGTTATACCTTCGCTAAAGAAGATTTTGATCAAGATGCCAATCCTGATTTTAGAACAGGATTTAACACTCCTGAGCATAAAGTAAAACTATCTTTTGGACATACTGAAATAGTTAAAAACCTTGGCTTTAACGTTGCTTGGAAATGGAGTGATAATTACACTTGGCAAGCTTCTTTTGGAGATGGTGAGATTCCTTCTTTTCACTCTATGGATGCACAAATTAACTATACAGTTCCAAAAATTAAATCGGTATTTAAAGTAGGAGCTTCTAATGTTCTAGGGGAAGAGTACTTTACTGCCATAGGTACTGGTAATATAGGTTCTATTTATTACGTATCATGGACACTTAATAACTTATAAAATCATGAAACAACTTATTATGAAAACAAAATATATATGGTTACTTGCTGTTCTCTTAGGTTTTACAGCTTGTAATAGCGATGATGATTCTTCATCATCTATGGACGAAGTCTTACCTCCACTTACTGCTGGAGAAGCAGACTTTTCTAAGTACGTTTCTGTAGGAGCCTCTTTCACAGCTGGATTTTCAGACAATGCACTATTTATAGCCACTCAGGAAAATTCTTTTCCTAATTTATTATCCATGAAATTTGGCATGTTAGGAGGAGGAAGTTTTTCTCAACCACTAATGGCTGATAATATTGGTGGACTTTTATTTAACGGCACGCAAAATCCTGATGGAAGCTTTGCTCAAAGATTATACTTTAATGGTGTAGGGCCAACACCTTTACCTGCTGCACCAACTACTGAAGCTACAACCGTTTTAGGTGGTACGTTTAACAACATAGGTGTTCCAGGTGCTAAAAGTTTCCATTTAGGAATTAATGGTTACGGATTTGCAAACCCTTATTTTGGACGAATGGCATCAAACCCTATGGCTTCTATGGTTGAAGATGCTGTAGCGCAAAATGCTACGTTTTTCACATTATCTGAAATAGGTGGAAACGATGTCTTATCTTATGCTACTTCCGGTGGAACTGGTGTGGACCAAACTGGAAATTATAATCCAGCAACGTATGGAGGAAATGATATAACAGATCCAAATGTTTTTGCTAGTTCTTTTTCTGCTACGGTTGATGCCTTAGTAGCAAATGGTGCTAAAGGTGTAGTTACTAATGTTCCTTACATTACAAGTTTAGCACATTTTACTACAGTACCTCATAACCCAATTCCTTTAGATGCGGGAACTGCAGCAGCTGTAAATGGTGCTTATGCACCTTATAATGCTGGAATCGTTCAAGCATTTGCTTATATAGTTGCAACAACACCTATGACACAAGAGCAAGCTGATGCGGAAATTGCAAAAAGAACTATTATGTTTGAAGCTTCTGAAACAAATGCCGTTGTTATTTTAGATGAAAACTTAACAGATCTAACAGCACTTAACCCACAATTAGTTAATATGAGACAGGCTACTGCAAATGATTTATTTGTTTTGCCTGCATCTAGTTTTATAGGAACAGAAGCTATCCCTGGAAATCCTATGACAGTTAATGGCGTAGCTATTCCATTAGCAGATAAATGGGTGCTAACACCAGAAGAGCAACTAGCAATTAAAAATGCAACGGATGCTTATAATGTAACTATAGAATCTGTAGCTGCATCCAAAGGATTAGCCTTAGTTGATTTTAAAGGTATCTTAATACAAGCCTCTACTATTGGAATTGATTCTGGAAATTTCACTTTAACAACAGATTTAGTTAGAGGTGGATTAATAAGTTTAGATGGGGTTCATTTAACGTCTAGAGGATATTCTGTTATGGCTAATGAAATCATGAGAGCTATTGACGCCACTTATGGTACAAACTTTGAAGCTTCAGGTAATTTTTACGATTGTGGAGATTATCCAACTAACTATAGTAAAGATTTTAGATAATCTATATCTGAAAATATTTATATAAAAAAACGCCTTCAAAAAGAAGGCGTTTTTTTATGCCTTAAAAAGCAATAAATTAGCTGTTATTTTTAAATTAAAAGATATATATTTGCAGCGCGAAAAAACGCTTGTGTTTGAGTTAATAGTATAAGCCGTTTTTATATTAAGTTTTTAGAAAATTAATAAAATTATAAGTAATGTCTAAAGTTACAGGTAAAGTTGCACAAATAGTAGGACCAGTTATCGATGTTGAATTCGGAGCTGGATCTGAACTTCCAAAAATTTACGATTCATTAGAAATTAGAAGACCTGATGGTTCTCTATTAGTCTTAGAGGTACAATCTCACATTGGTGAAGATACTGTTCGTACCATTGCTATGGATTCATCAGATGGTTTAAGTAGAGGAACAGAAGTTCACGCTACTGGAGCACCAATTCAAATGCCAATTGGAGATGATGTGTATGGTCGTTTATTTAATGTAATTGGAGATGCTATTGACGGGCTTGGAGATTTACCAAAGGCTGGTGATGCAGGTTTACCAATTCACAGACAAGCACCTAAGTTTGAAGATTTATCAACGTCTACAGAAGTTTTATTTACTGGTATTAAAGTGATTGATTTAATTGAGCCTTATGCTAAAGGAGGTAAAATTGGATTATTTGGTGGTGCTGGTGTAGGTAAAACAGTATTGATTCAAGAGTTGATTAACAATATTGCAAAAGGACACGGTGGACTTTCTGTTTTCGCAGGAGTAGGTGAAAGAACTCGTGAAGGAAACGATTTACTTCGTGAAATGTTAGAATCTGGAATTATCCGTTATGGTGATGACTTCATGCATTCTATGGAAGATGGTGGATGGGATTTATCTAAAGTTGATAAATCAATTATGAAGGAATCTAAAGCTACTTTCGTATTCGGACAAATGAATGAGCCTCCTGGAGCTCGTGCACGTGTTGCCTTATCTGGTTTAACAATTGCTGAGTATTTCCGTGATGGAGCTGGTGAAGGACAAGGAAAAGACGTATTATTCTTCGTTGATAATATCTTCCGTTTTACACAAGCAGGATCTGAGGTATCTGCATTATTAGGTCGTATGCCTTCTGCGGTAGGTTACCAACCAACATTAGCAACTGAGATGGGTGCGATGCAAGAGCGTATTACTTCAACAAAAAGAGGTTCTATTACATCTGTACAAGCGGTTTACGTACCTGCGGATGATTTAACGGATCCAGCTCCAGCAACAACGTTTGCTCACTTAGATGCAACAACAGTATTGTCTCGTAAAATTGCTGAGTTAGGTATTTATCCTGCGGTAGATCCATTAGATTCTACTTCAAGAATTCTTACTGCTGATATTTTAGGTGCTGAGCATTACGAATGTGCACAACGCGTAAAAGAATTATTACAACGTTATAAAGAATTACAAGACATTATTGCCATCTTAGGAATGGAAGAATTATCTGAAGAAGATAAAATGGCTGTAGGTAGAGCAAGACGTGTACAACGTTTCTTATCTCAACCATTCCACGTAGCTGAGCAGTTTACTGGTATCCCAGGTGTTTTAGTAGATATTAAAGAAACTATTAAAGGTTTTAACATGATTATGGCAGGAGAGTTAGATCACTTACCAGAAGCAGCATTTAACCTTAAAGGTTCTATTGAAGAAGCTATCGAGTCTGGAGAGAAAATGTTAGCTGAAGCTTAATCAAGCATTGCTTAACAAATTCCAAAAATATTAAATTCCAAATTCCAAAATAATATCCTTTGGAATTTGGGATTTTAAAATTGAAATTTAAAAATATGTATTTAGAAATTGTATCACCAGAAGCAACCTTATTTAGCAGTGAAGTAGATTCAGTTGTTGTACCTGGAGTTAATGGAGAGTTTGAAATGCTAAAAAATCACGCTCCAATTGTTTCTCTTTTAAAAGAAGGTACTGTAAGAATTCATACACATACTCAAAGTCATTTAGTATTTGATGAATTACATGCAGAAATACACCCACATAAAGACAATGATAAAATCTTACTTTTAAAAATAAAGTCAGGTACTATCGAAATGAAAGACAACAAAGTTATTATATTGGCAGACTAAACAGTCTAACCTTTTATATACTAAACTATTATAAACCTTGCAATTTGCAGGGTTTATTTTTTTATACCATATTTGCTTTTAAACTACACCCAAACAATATACTATGAAATACACATTACTTTTAGCAACCCTACTTGTTACTTTCTTGTCTTTTTCGCAAGACAAATGGCCAAACATGATGTTTGACAGAGATGCCAATTTCTATGACATTCAACAAGATTTTGAAAAATACTACAATGAAAAAACTGGAGCCTCAAACAAAATCTCAAGAGGGACTGGCATAAAGCAGTATAAAAGATGGGAATATTATTGGGAAAGCCGTGTAGATGAAAACGGTAATTTTCCAAGTGAAGGGCATGTCCTAAAAGAAATGATGCGTTATAACACATTGCAAACAAACGCATTAAATAGAGGCTATACTACAAATACAGGAAACTGGGAACTTGTAGGCCCCATTGCCGTACCAGATAATGGAACTGGACAATTAAACGGAAATGGACGTGTAAATTGCATTGCATTCCACCCTACTGACCCAAATACTATTTTTGTTGGTGCGCCTTCAGGAGGTTTTTGGAAATCTACAGATAATGGAAGTACTTGGACAGAATACTCCAATGGACTCGTTAGATTAGGAGTTTCTAGTATTGTTATTCACCCTACCAATCATGACATTCTTTATTTAGGAACAGGAGATAGAGATGCTGCAGATGCACCGGGTTATGGTGTTTATAAAAGTGTCGATGGCGGACTTACCTGGGCAAGCAGTAATGCTGGTATGGGAAATAGAACTGTTTATGAAATCTTAATGGATCCAACCAATTCAGATGTTTTAATAGCTTCAACAAATGGAAATCGTATTTATAAAAGTACAGACGCTGGTTTAAGCTGGTCTTATGCCTCTACTAGTTCTGCCATGAAAGATATTGCATTTAAACCAGGAGATTCTAACACTATTTATGCTTCCGGGACAACCGTTGATGTGTCTACAAATGGAGGAAATAGTTTTACGCAAGTTACCAATGGCGTTCCAAATGGAGGGGTTTATAGAATTGCTTTAGCCGTTTCTGCCGATCAGCCAGACTGGGTTTACTTAGTAGCCGGTGATGGAGGTGGTCTAGAAGGTATTTATAGATCTGAAGATAGTGGCGTTAGTTTTTCAACTAGAACTACCACTCCAAATGTTTTAGGTTATGAAACAAATGGTTCTGATTCCAATAGTCAAGCCTGGTACGATTTAGTTATTGCAGCAGACCCAACAAATGCGAATATTATTTATACTGGAGGTATTAATATATGGAAATCTATTGATGGGGGTGCCACCATGAATATAAATACTTATTGGGTTGGGAGCACTGGAACCATTGATGGCGTCCATGCCGATCAACATGCTTTTGAGTTTTCACCGTTTACAAACGATGTATATAGTGGAAACGATGGTGGCGTTTACTATTCAGCAGATAATGGCGCCAATTGGAACGATATAAGCAGTGGTTTAGCCATTGCGCAAATCTATAAAATTGGGGTGTCGCAAATGTCAGAAAATTTGGTTATAAATGGCTATCAGGACAACGGAACTGCTATTAATAGAAATGCTGTTTTTACTACCGAAATTGGTGGGGATGGTATGGAGTGTATTATTGACCCTACAGACGACTCTTATATGTATGGCGCACTTTATTATGGAGATATTAGACGTTCTACCAATGGTGGTTTTTCATTTTCTACCATTGCAGACAATGGTACCAATGGGATTAATGAAACCGGAGCTTGGGTAACCCCTTATACATTAGATCCAAATACACCTGCTAGAATGTTTGCTGGCTATGATAATGTTTGGAGATCGGACGATGTTAAAACCCCTGGTTCAAATTCAATTGTTTGGACACGAATTTCAAATTTTGGAGGGACTTCAAATATGGTAGATTTAGCCGTAGCTCCTTCAAATAGTAATGTTATGTATGTTTCTAGAAGTGGATCAGGAAGGTTTTATTATTCGAACAATGCCTTATCTGCGTCTCCAACGTGGACAAATTTAACAAGTAGTTTACCTACTTCATCTTCACCAAAAGATATAGAGATAGACCCAACAGACGAGACTCATCTATTTATAGCTTTAGGCAATGATATATATGAATCTACAGACGCAGGAAGTAGCTGGACAAATGTTTCAGGAACTCTTCCTAATATCTCATTAAACACCATTGTTATTGATGCTTCAAGTCCAATAGAAGCTATGTATGTTGGAATGGATGTTGGGGTTTATTACAAAGATAATACGCTTGCAGATTGGGAACCATTTGATACAGGATTAGCAAATTTAGAAATTACGGAATTGGAAATTCATTCTAATACAAGCGATTGTAATAGCAAACTATTTGCTGCTACTTATGGGCAAGGATTATGGATGAGCGATTTAAAAGACCCAGGAAATGTGGCACCGACAGCTTGTTTTAAAGCAGATACAACACAAGGCTGTGTAAATTCCAGTTTTATGCTAACTGATAATTCAGATTATACTCCAACTTCTTGGGCTTGGACCATTACGCCTGGAACATTCACTTATACTAATGGAACGACGGCTAATTCTCAAAACCCTGAAGTTATCTTTACTGATCCAGGAACTTACACTGTAGCCCTAACAGCTACCAATGCCAATGGAAGTAATACAAACACTAAAGTAGATTATATAAATATTGTATCTGGGTCTGCAGCTTCAGATTTTAATACGGATTTTGAAGCAGAAGCTTTATGCGGAACAGCATCTGATTGTGGTGCAACAAGCTGTAATCTCGTATCTGCTTTTTGGACTAACCTAACAAATGGAAGTGAAGACAATATTGATTGGAGAGTAGATGAAGGAGGAACATCTTCTTCAAACACGGGTCCTAATACAGACTATAACCCAGGCACAGCCTCTGGAAATTATATTTATTTAGAATCCTCTTCATGCTATCAACAGATTGCCATTTTAGAAAGTTCTTGCATGGTTATGGATGCTGTTAATACCTACGATTTAAAATTTGCTTACCATATGTTTGGAACAGATATGGGCAGCCTGCATCTTGATATCCTTTTTAATGGCATTTGGCAAGAAAACATGATTCCTGCAATTTCTGGCGATCAAGGCAATGCTTGGCAAACTGCTACTGTGGATCTTTCTGCTTACCTTGGAGAAACTATTAAACTAAGGTTTAGAGGTGTAACGGGACCTGGTTATACATCTGATATGGCTTTAGACGATATTCAATTGGTTAGCAATACTATTTCTACTTCTGAATTTGAATCTGCTTCAAATGACATTACAATAAATGGTACAGAGTATTTAGAAATTGCATCTTCTAAAGAACAAATAAAACAGGTGATGGTTTATGATATTCTAGGACGACAACTATTTAATGACCCTAATATTAATACTCAGACATTTGAAATAAAAGCGATTAAGAAATCGCATACTATTTTATTGCTGAAGATTACTTTGAATAATAATCATGTTGAATATAGAAAGATCTTGTTTTAAGTAACAAGTTAATCTAAACAAAAAGTCCTGCATGTTGCAGGGCTTTTTGTTTTATAAGATGGTCACTTTTATTTTCTTCCAGAGCTTAATAAGAACCCAAGCAAAAATGATAGCTACTCCAATAAGCATTAAAGCATTGGTATAATCGCCATAAATAATATATCCCGTAGCAAACATCACACTATAAATTAAGGCACAACCCACTAACATGGCTAAAATTCCTGAAGGCACGCTCCAACCCTCCTTAGTATCCACCAATTCGATATTTTCTTCTCTAGCTTCCGAAATAATTTTCTCCCAACCTGGACCTCCAGGTTGAATTCTTTTGTAGAAGTTCTGTAAAACGGTTTTACTTTCAGCCTGTGTTAATAAAGTAACAGCCACCCAAACAAGGGTAGTAACCAATACAATCATTGGGAATTTTGCCCAAGCAGGAAAAAGCCCTTCAGTCCCAAAAAAGTAAGCTCCTAAATCTGTAAAATTTAATAGAATGGAAACAATTCCGGAGACAAACATGGCCGAAATTTCACTCCAAGCATTGATACGCCACCAAAACCAACGAAGAATAAAAATCAATCCCGTTCCAGCACCAAACATTAAAATAATATCGAATAATTGCAACGCATTAGTAAGCACTAAAGCCAGTAAAGCACTACAAACCATTAAGATAACGGTTGCAGTTCTTCCCACAGCAACTAACTGTTTTTCAGACGCATCTTTATTAATTTGCTGTTTGTAAAAGTCGTTTACTATATAAGATGCTCCCCAATTTAAATGGGTAGAAATGGTACTCATATAGGCTGCCACTAAAGACGCTAACACCAAACCTAACAACCCACTTGGAAGTTTGGTTAACATGGCCGAATAGGCTAAATCATGTCCTAATTTATCTTCAGCAACTAAAGGAAAAGCGTCATGGATACTCGCAATATCTGGAAACACCACCAAAGAAGCTAAAGCCACAATAATCCATGGCCAAGGACGTAAGGCATAATGCATGATATTAAAAAAGAAGGTGGCGCCAATGGCATGATTTTCATCTTTTGCAGCCAACATACGTTGTGCGATATAACCTCCTCCACCGGGTTCGGCTCCTGGATACCATGAACTCCACCATTGGACTGCCAGAGGAATAATCAATAAGGTAATAAGTGCTTCTGTATTGCTAAAATCTGGTAAGATGTTTAATTTATCGACTACATTTTTATGTTGAAGCATGGCTTCTAATCCACCTACTTCTGGTAAGCCTACCAAATAATATGCAGCACCAACAGCTCCAGCCATGGCTGTAAAGAATAAAATAAAATCTGTGTAAACCACACCTTTAAAACCTCCCAAAGCACTAAAAATAACGGTTATGGTTCCTGCATAAATAACCGTTTCCCAAGGTTGTAAGCCAAGCATGATGGCTCCAATTTTTATGGCTGCCAAGGTTACAGCAGACATGGCAAGAATATTGAATATAATACCTAAATAAATAGCTCGAAAGCCTCGTAAAAACCGTGCAGGAGCGCCTCCATAACGCAACTCGTAAAACTCGATGTCTGTGCTGACTTGCGATTTTCGCCACAACTTCGCATAAACAAAAACTGTAAGAAGTCCCGTTAATAAAAAAGCCCACCAGACCCAGTTTCCCGAAACACCATTGGTTCTTACAATGTCTGTTACTAAATTTGGGGTATCTGTAGAAAAGGTGGTCGCCACCATAGAAACACCTAATAACCACCAAGGCATGTTTCTTCCTGAAAGGAAATATTCGGCTGCACTTTTTCCTGATTGTTTGGAAACGTAAATACCTATAAAGAGAGTGATTACAAAAAATGTCACTATTAAAATAACATCAAGGGACGACAATTCTACCATATGTGCTTGGTTTTCTTTAGCTGTTTAAGTTATACTTTTTTAATCACATTGGTTACAATACCCCAAATAACGAAATCGTTTTCTTCGGTAATTTGTATGGGTTGGTAATTGGCATTTTCTGGTTGCAACCACACCCCATCTTTTTCAACACGCAAACGTTTTACGGTAAATTCGCCATCCAAAAAGCACACCGCTATTCTATTGTCTGCAGGCTCCAGGCTTCTGTCTATTACCAATAAATCGTTATCATCCAAGCCAGCATCAATCATGCTTTGCCCACTAACACGCGCATAAAATGTGGCTAGTTTATTTTTTACTAGCATGTTATCTAAAGACAGTCTTTCTTCTTTAAAATCTTCTGCAGGTGAAGGAAAGCCAGCCGAAATTCCTGTATCGAAAAAAACAGCTCCAGCATGTTCTGAAAAATCTGGAGAGAAAAAAGTGAGAGGTTTTGACATGTGTATTAACATAAAAGGGTTGTTTTTTATTTCAGTTTTGAATTTAGTTTTTATTTTTGAGATTAGCCCCAATGAAGCTTCAATTTCCTGTTTTATTAGTTGTTTATTTTAATGCTATTGAATTCGTGGATCTTCAACTTCACAGATAACTTACTTCACTTTTAAAATATCGTTTATATGGGTTGTATATCTTGGCGACAAACGTTCTTGGCGCATTTTCCAGGTGCGCTTTAAATCTTGGTTTGCCAGTTTCAGTTTATAATCGCCATACTTTATATTTAATTTATCTATAACGCTCATTAAAGGTTTATGCTTTGGATTTTCATGTAAAAACAAATTCAATTGGTGGTTATGTGTTGGCACTAATCCCATGACAACAACTCCTGCCCGCTTATATTTAATGTCTTTTTTAAACATGCTTGCAACAGCTTTTACAGCTTCATTACTTATAATAAGTGACGAATCTGTTGGGTAAGGCAGGTTGATTATTTTACTTATACGGTGCTGTGGCAAGTCCTTTTTATGTCTGTCGCTGCTTAAAGTTACCAAAACCATATAACAACTACTTTGTTGTTTTCGGAGTTTTTCGGCACAACTGGTTGCAAAGGTGGACACCCGTTCTTTGATATTATCTATATCTGAATAGGTGTATTCAAAACTTCTGGTAGTTGCAATGGCTTTTTTGGATGCTACTTCGTCCAATTGCAAAGTTGGAATGCCTTCTAGGTCTTTTTTTAAACGCCATTCCACTATAGAGAAATTTTTTCTCACCCAATCGTCCGAAAGTTGTGTAAACTGATAGGCTGTATGAATTTGTTTTTCTTTCAACCGTTTGTGCAAGGCACGACCTATTCCCCAAACATCTTCTATTTTTAGCCATTTAAGGGCTTTGATGCGTTTTGCTTCTGAATCTATAATATAAACCCCTTTTGTTTCATCTGGAAACTTGCGCGCAATTTTATTAGCGACTTTACTAAGTGCTTTTGTAGGGGCCATTCCCACAGAGGTTGGAAGACCTGTCCATTTTAAAATGCGCTGTCTAATTTGAGTTCCGTAATCTTTTAAGTTATAGGTATCAAACCCTTTAAACTGCAAAAAAGCTTCGTCTATGCTGTATATTTCTACATCTGGAGTAAACTGTTTTAGAATATTCATGACCCGACTACTCATGTCTCCATAAAGAGGATAGTTGGAAGAGAATACCTGAATGTTGTGAGCCTTAAAAAAGACTTCATACTTAAAAGCCGGTGCTCCCATGGGTAGGCCAAGGACTTTGGCTTCGTCACTTCGCGCAATGACGCAGCCATCGTTATTGCTTAAAATAGCGACAGGTTTGTTGCGTAAACTTGGGTTAAAAACCCGTTCGCATGAGGCGTAAAAATTATTACAATCTACAAGGGCGTACATGGCTTAAAGGTATTGAAAAAAGTTGATGTTTGGTGTGAGTTGTATGTTGTTTGGTTGAAAAAATTCAAGTTCCAATAGCTAGATGTTAGGTTCTATTGCTTGTCCAAAGGCCTATATAAGTTTTGACCCATCCTGCTATGGATCTCACTTTAAGAGCAGGTTTTCTTAGGTTGTTTTAGGGTGTGATACGGAGCTTATATTACTTACATACGGAGTAACTAGGGAGTAACTAGGGAGTAACTAGGGAGTAACTACGGGTGAACCCCTAAGGATGCTTTTATTTATAAGGGTTTAGAGCGGTTGAAAACAGGCATAACCTGTATTGATTCAAGGGAGTGGCTTTGAAAAATTAAGATACGCCTTTTTTCTTAAAGTCCAAAAAAACGAGGCTATTATTTAAGCTGTGTATAGAAAAAATGACCCGTCCTAAAATAACTATACAGATTAATAAATAAATCCTGATATCAGGATACAATTCTTTTTCTTAATCCTAAAATGATTGTATAGGTTATTGGTTATATTATGATGTTTTATACCTTTATAATATTAAATAAAAAAACAAACTCCCCGTCCAGACCTATGTTGCACTTGGGTAAATTATATGTCCATGCGCCAACTCGCCCCTTCGCTAAAAAACAAACTCCCCGTCCAGACTGCGTCTGTCCACCCCTCTTCAACTGAAGAGGGGAGCTTGGCTTGGTCCTTTTTTAAAATAGTTAAAACAACTCATTTACTTTATCGTACACCAGGTGGCTTTCCCAACCTCTATAAAATAGGTAGTCTGCTAGTTTTTTCTTTTTCTTTAGTGGGTTTGTTTCTTTAATGGTGGCTGCTTTTTTTTCTGCCAGAGCATGAAAGGTGTTTAAGTAGTCTGCTTCTGAAATTTCCTTAAAGGCTTCTTGAATATTAAACTTGCTAATGTCGCGTTTTTTTAATTCCAGTTCCAGGCGTTTTCGTCCCCATTTTTTAACTCGAAACTTGCCACGAACATAGGCTTTTGAAAATCGGGTTTCGTTTAAAAAATCGTGCTCCAACAAGTGCACGACCACTAGATCTATAGCCTCTGGAATCATGCGCATATCCCGAAGTTTTTGGGCAACTTCTTTATGGCAACGTTCTTGGTAGGCACAGTAGTTTTCAAGGGTTCTTTTGGCTTCTTCAACCGTGTATGTTTTACTGGATTTCATGGCTGCAAGATAATAACAATTTGTTAACAAGTAACCCGTTGTGAGCCATTGATTTATATGATAATTTGTGTTATATTTGTATGCTCCTTTTTTAATGAGCTTAATTAATTTTTCTCTATGATTAAAAAATACTCCCTCGTATTCGCGGCTTTCTTGTGCTTTGTTTTGTCTGGTTTTGGGCAGGTAACAATTTTTGATGCAGATTTCTCAAATAATGGAGATGGGTTTACAGCACATACTAGCAGTTCTCCACCTGCAACAGGACCTGCTTCTGTTGGCCCTTTTGGTACTTCACCAAATTCTTGGAATTTAAGCTATGTATCTACTCCAGCAACTGATGGCTCCGATAACACTTTTGAAGTTATTGATGGTGTATTAGAATCAGATGATTGGGGAGGCCAAGGTATTTTTCAAAGTCAAACCATTGATGTTTCAGCGATGTCATCTGTTAACATTATCGCTAATTCAGTAAATTCTGGAGCAAACGATAATAATTTTATTTATTTTTATATTTTAGATGGAGGAACAAGAGTTGAGACTAGTAATTATAGTACAATTGATGGTGATCCCTTACTTTATTCAATTCTTAATCTGGATGTAAGTTCAGCTTCCACTTTAATTGTTGGATTTGAATTTTCTGAAAACGGAGGAGGTGATGGTTATAATACATTTTCGTATGTGGTTGAAGGTACGCCAGCCTCTGGAAATATCATAACAGTAACCCAAGCCATAGGTGGCACAATCACACCAGGAACGACAAGTGTAACTACTGGTGATGACCAAGCTTTTACTGCTACGCCAGATGCTTGTTATACCTTTACCAATTGGATAGTTGATGGCAGCAATGCAGGAAGTGCCAATCCATATACATTTACCAACGTAACGACAGATCATACCATTACGGCTGTTTTTACTATTGATACTTTCAATATTACGGCTTCTGCCGGAGCAAATGGTTCAATATCACCAGCTGGTGTAACAAATATAAATTGTGGTACAGACCAAACATATACCATTACAGCTGATTCAGGTTATGCCGTAGATGATGTTTTAGTAGATGGTGTTTCAGTAGGCGCAGTAACTTCTTATGATTTTATTAATGTGACAGGAGCTCATACTATAAGTGTGTCTTTTGTGGTTTATACAGGGCCTTGTGCTAGTGAATCTTTTGTTAATGTAAACAACGACACTTCTGGAACTTATTTAACAAAAAACTGGGAAGGTGATAATGGTATATACTGGACTGCTAATGACGCTAGATCAGACGAAGATTTAAACGGAAATGAGGCCATCATGTTAAGAAATGGCTCTCTAACCAACGACACTTCATTCTCAGGTGGTTGTGGTGTAATAACTTTTGATTATGCACGTGTTTTTAGCAACAATTCAACATTACAAGTTTATATTAATGGCATCCAATATGGTGGAGATATTGCTGTTACTTCAACTACGTCTACTACTTTTACGGCAACTATTAATGTTCCAGGACCAATAGACGTAGAATTGAGCAATAGTGGCAACCGTACTTTAATTAATAATTTATCTTGGACTTGTTATACGGGAACTCCAAACCCAGAACTACAACTAGTAGATGATCTAGGTAGCGACCAAAACTGCGGTTACACCATAGACTTTGGAACTCTTGGAAGCAACTTTGGCACTACAGATCTTACTTTTGACATAGAAAACTTTGGTACGGTAGATTTAGATATCAGCTCTTTTGGTATAGCAGGTGCAAATCCTGGAGATTTTTCAATAATTTCTCCTGCCGCACCGTTTACAGTAATACCAGGTGCTAGCCAAACCGTTACCGTACAATTTGCACCTACTGGAAATGGTACTAGAACAGCAGAGCTTACCATAAACAATAATGATGTGGATGAAAGCGCATGTACTGTTAACCTTACAGGTGAAGGTGTTACGCCAACTCCAGAGATTCGCGTTGAAACCAACTCTGGAAATAATATTCCAGATGGTGCAGGAATTGCTCCTGCATATAACAACACCTTTGCTGCCACAATAGAAGGACAAACCTCTGCTTCAAAAACCTACTTAATTGTGAATTTAGGTACTGGAGCTTTAGACTTAAGCAGTATAACTGTATCTACTACAGAGTTTGTAATTACAAGTAATCCAGCTCCAATAAGCTTGGCACCTGGAGATTCTGCACCGGTTTTGATTGCGTTTAGCCCTTCTACTCCTGGCGTAAAAAATGCTACTGTAACTATTAATAATAATGACAGTGATGAAAACCCATTTACCTTTGCGGTTAGAGGAACTGGTATTTGTGGTTCTAGCAGCATGACTTCAACACCAGGTTCTGGACCCGTTGGTACAGTAATTACTTTAACAGATTTAAGTGAAGATATTAGTACTGCAACAGTAACTTTAAATGGCACGCCATTAACTGTAACTGCTATTAGTAATAATGAAATTGAGGTTACTGTGCCTACAGGGGCGCAAACAGGAAATCTTATAGTAACAAATAGTTTTGGTTGTTCTAGCTCGTTTCCTTTTAGTGTTATTGATAGCCAAATTGGTGGCTGTGAAGGCAGCGCAACCTTAGCTGATATATTTATTAGTGAAATTACAGATGCCACTTTAGGGGGCCTCACTTATATAGAACTATATAACGGAACTGGTAGTGCTGTTAATCTTTCAGGATATTCTTTAGGTATTTATAGCAATGGAGAGACAACACCGTCTAATTCGATTAATTTAACTGGTAGTATTGCTCATAATACCACTTTTGTTGCAGCCATAGGAGCTACAACAAACCCACAACCAAATAACAGTTGCCCGAGTAACGGTAATGGTGAATTAGCAGATATTATAAGTTATGTAGGTGGTATTAATAAAAAGAATAATGAACATGATGCTATTCGTTTATTAAAAGCATCTGGAACTGTAGTTGTAGACGAATTTGGTGTGCATGAAAGCAGTAACTGGATGGATAGTTTACATACTACAATATCTGGAGATAGAGGATTTAACTTTAGAAGATTGAATACTGCAAGCCCTTTACCAAATAACAACTTTGATGACAATGATTGGTTAATTATAGATTGGGCAGGTTCTGGAGCTAGTTCTTGTGGCACCAATGATTATTCCGACATTGGAATTTATGATTTTTCCACAGGAGTTCCTCCTTCATTAACCATACAGCCAAGCTTACCATCTAGCAGTTGCGACCTTACAGCAACCATTAGCGTAACGGCTACAGAAGGATTTCCTGGTGGAAATCCATTAGCATACCAATGGTATTATAGTGCTCCTGGAGATACAGGATGGACAGTTGTAACCAATGGTGCAATATATACAGGTGCTACAACAGATACTTTAAACATTTTAGATGCTTTAAACCTAAATGATTTTCAATATTACTGTGAAGTCAGGGAAAATACTGCTACTTGTTATACTGCAAGTAATGCTGTACGCCTTCATACTGCTAGAACTATTTGGGATGGCACAGACTGGACTAATTCTACGCCTCCAGATATTAATACTGTAGCGATTCTAAGGGGTGATTATACCACTGGCTTGGACGGCAGTTTTAGTGCCTGTCAATTAATAATAGATCCTACCTATGAGTTAACTATTTCTAATAATACTTATGTGGAGGTTGAAAACAATATTGATGTTGCAGGTGAAATATACGTAGATGCAAGTGGCTCCCTTGTTCAAATTAATGATTTGGGTACAATAACCCTAGCTAACGCTTCTGCTGTAAACACCTTATCTAAATATACACACCCACTTCAAAACTGGTATGACTACACTTACTGGAGTTCTCCTCTAGAAGATGCTCAAATAGAAAATGCCTTATCTGATTCTAAAAGTAATAGACGTTTTATTTATCGTGCCAATTTATTTAATGATTTATTAATTGAAAATGCTAATGATGGCACTTTTACTACTGGTCAGGATGATATAGACGATGATGGTAATGATTGGTTCAATCAACCTACTGGATCTATGATTCCAGGAGTTGGATATGCTGCAACACATAATAACGTTGGATTTAATTCAGGGCAATCTTATCAATATATATTTGAAGGTAATTTGGCCTCAGGTGGCGCATTTAATAATGGACCTATAAACGTAGATATTTATAACGACCAAGCTGTGCCTTATAAAAACTGGAATTTAATTGGTAACCCATATCCTTCGGCTATTAGCGCACAAGAGTTTTTTACTCATACATCCTCATTTTTAGAAGGGGTTATTTATTTCTGGTCACACTATACCAATCCAGATCCTGATGCTCCTGGTAATCAATACTTAAATTTCTCACAAGACGATTATGCTATGCTTAATTTAGTGGGAGGTGTTGCCACAGGGCATAGCCCAATAAGTGGACCTTCTAGAATTCCAAACGGTTACATTGCTTCTGGACAAAGCTTTTTTGTTATTGCCAACAAATCATATACAGGAAGCTCCGGTTTTACTAGTCAACCAGTTTTTAATAATGCTATGCGTGTTACTGACAATAATGACCAGTTTTTTAGAACTAGTGCTTACGAAAATAAAATATGGGTAAACCTATCTTCAGACAACGGCGCTTTTAATCAAGTGCTTATAGGTTACGTACAAGGAGCTACAGATGGTGTTGACGGTATGCATTTTGATGCTGAAAGAAATTTATCATCTGGTGCAAATGCTGTTTTATATTCATTGATTTTAGATTCTAATAAAAAGTTTGCTATTCAAGCAAAAGAACCTAATAGCTTAACTTTAGAAGAAATTATTCCTTTAGGTTTTTACACATCTATAGATGAAGCAACGCTTTATAAATTATCCGTTCAGCAATTAGAAGGTGACTTCATGACCGAAAATACCGTTTACCTAAAAGATAAATTACTGAATATAATACATGATTTAAGTGCTAACGATTACTCTTTCACTTCAGAAACCGGAGAGTTTAACGACCGTTTTGAAATTGTTTTTAGAGATTCGTTCTTATCTATTCATGACCAAGAACTTTCTGCCAATAACATCACGATTATAGAGCTTCAAAATGGTGATGTACAATTTAAAGTACCTAATGCCTACGAGATAAGGTCTGTTGACATTATCGATCTTTTAGGACGAACTATATATAGATTAAAAGGAAATAGTTCTACTGAAACTTACAACCTTTCTAACTTAAGTCAAGCTACTTATATTGCTAAGATTAGCTTATCTAACGGACAAGTGATAAGTAAAAAGGCTGTGAAACGGAAATAGGGTTTGTTGTTTAGTTCTCTGAAACTACAGATGAACAAGTGTTGCATGAATGCGATTAGCTAAATGAGGTTTCGATAGTCTATTCTTTATGAAATAATAGAGTATACGATGTTGATTTAGGCACTTCGACAAGCTCAGTGTGACACATATTAGAAAAGCTCCGTGTGACAAATTAAGGCTGACGGCCTAGTGATAAATAAATGCAGGCAAGATTTTGTGACATATCACGTTTTAAACTAATAAAAAAGCCTCTATAATAATATGGTAGAGACTTTTTTATTAGTTTAATTAGATATCTATAAACAGGCCTGTACTAAATAATCTTTTTATACATTCAAAAAATTACTGGTCTTTTCTTTTTTGCATTGCCCAAAAAAGAAACAAACCTGCCGGCAGGCAGGAAAGTCTAGGCTTACGAACACTTATCTAAATTTATCATTCAACGTCTAAATTTTAGAAACTCGCTTGACAAATATTGCTTGATTCAAAATTTGGCTTGCTCAAACAGACTAAAATTTCACGACGTTTTCATGTCAAATTTTACGCTAAATCTTCGATAGGCCAATAATGAGAATGCTTATAAACAACTCATATAAAATAAAAAATCCTTTAGGATGCTTCTGATCTATAAATTATAGATTAAAGACACTATTAAATTTCTTCCCGGAGAAGCAATTCCAGACGAATAGGTTTTATAACGTTGGTCTGTAATATTCTCTAAACTAGCTACTATAGTTGCCGACTTGGTAATTTGATATTGAGTTCTTAAATTTAAGGTGGACCAAGATGGCGAATATGGATTTCCATTATCGTCTAAGGCATACATATAGTCTTTATCCTGCTCTGAAGGTGCTAATTGATAAAAAGACATTTCACTATTGTATTCGGCAAAGGCATCTACAAGAAACTTATTTTTTTCCCAAATTAAATGGGTGTTCCCAAAGTTAGGAGCGACATGTCTGATAGGAATTTCTTCTCCATTTTCATCTTCTTTTCCTCCAGTAACACTATATTGAGATACTAATTTTAATTGCTTAGAAAGGTTTAAACGCACTCCAGCTTCAAAACCATAAATCTTAGCATCTGAGGCATTTTGAATGGCTTGCACGTTGCTTAATTCGCCATCGTACATAATTTCTGTTTCTCCATTAAGACTGTAATCTTGTCTTACTAAAGCATCATCTAAATAGGTATAATAAGTTGCTAAATCGACAATGACCACATTATCAAAATTTAGAGTTAAACCTAACTCTCCTCCATAGGCATATTCTGATTTTAAATCTGGATTAGGAACAACCACCGAACCTGGCTCGGAATCGAACACCTTACCAATATCGTCTATATTTGGCGCTCTAAATGCTGTGGATACATTAAATCGCCATTGAATAACGTCATTAGGCAACCAACTAATTCCTGCAGAACCTGTTAAGGCTCCAAAATTTAAATTGGTTTCAGCAAAAGGTAAGTTAAGATATTGATTGTTTTCAGTAAAGTCTGCATGCATTAAAATATAATTGTAACGCAAACCAGATTGTAATACAAATGTCTCACTAGGCTTAAATTTGACATTTGTGTAAGCAGCCATAGATTGCCAAGTAGAACCATTTGGATATCTTGAAACGGTTGGTTCCGTATTATTTGTTTCTGTGTTTAAGGCTTCCCCTGTAGATTTTACTTTATTATAGACATATTCTACTCCATAAAATAAGTCTGTTTTTGGAGATAATAATTTTTCAAAATCGGCATTAAAAGAATAAGCATCCACGGCTTCTTCTCTAATATCTTTAATCACTTTTTGGTAGTCTCTATCGTTTCTACTTTCTTTAAAGTTTTGATATGCCAAGGTGGTTTGTACTTTGTCGTACAAATTTGAACTGCTACTTACTTTTGTCATTTGTAGATTTCCCATAAACCACTCTTGTGGTCCATAATACCATTCGGCAGAGCGTAACTCATCTCCACGATATCTTATAAGTCTGTCGTATCTCGAGTAATCTGATGTTGTAGAATAAACCAAGCCTAAGTCAAAACTTAAATTGTCCTGTGGTTCAAACCGTACTTTTTGCATGAAGTTTACTTGGTTGTAACCAGTAGGTACCTGTATTTTAGGATTATCGTTTATAACGGTTTGGTCTACCCCGCTTTCAGTAATAACATATTCTGGTCTTAAATAATCATCAGGACCACGACTTCCCATTCGCAGATTATCGAAATCTGAATAGGTAAAACTGGTTAAAAACGCCCATTTTTTCAATCCGAAATTTAAATCTAAATGCCCCGTTTTTTCTTCATTTGCAGTCGCATATCTCGCTACGGCATTGGCTTTGAAATACATAGTATCTGAATAGGATAATTGGGCTTTTTTGGTATAAAAACTCATCACGCCACCAATAGCATCACTTCCGTAAACTACAGAACCTGCACCTAAAGTTATTTCGGTGTTTTGTATGGTAAAAGGATCGATAGAGATAACATTTTGAAGGTTTCCACTTCTGAAAATAGCGTTATTCATTCTTACTCCATCGACTGTAAGTAATAACCTGTTGGTTGAGAATCCTCTAATCATAGGACTTCCTCCACCAAGTTGGCTTTTTTGAATAAACACATTTCCAGAGCTCTCTAGTAAATCGGCACTAGTTTGTGGGTTTGAGATTTGAATTTCTCTGGCATCGATACCAATAATTTTTTGAGGAATATCTCTTTTGCTTTGCTCGAATTTTGAAGCTGAAATAACCACTTCATCTAAACCTTCAATTTTTGGTTCTAATAAAACGGTATGATTGTTAGCTATAATGGCAGATTTGGTTGTGGTTAATTTAACATGTAGAAAATCTTCGAAATAGATTTTTTCGGAATCTGAAAAAGAGCTTAAAGAGGCCATCCCATCAAAATTGGTAATAACTATGATGGTCTTTGCCTGGTTATAAATACTAACTCCTGGGATAGGAAGTCTAGACTCGCTTTCTAGCACTCTAATTTCCTGGGCTTGAATGGACATAGCAAAGCAAAGCCATAGGCCTAAGGTGAAAAATAATCTCATGTTGGTTAATTAAAAATTATGAATTAAATACTTGATTAAAAATTTGCAAAGATTGAGGTTTTTTAAACCCTTCCAAATGCAATTCAAAATATAAAAGCATCATTTTTAAAAATGATTGCCTTTGATTTGAGTTGATTTTAATAGCGTTTAACTCATCAAAATTTGTGCCTAACAGGTCTTTTAGAAGAATTATATTTTCACCTGTAATAGTATAGATATTTGTTTTATTCTTTTCGAACCTGCCTTCCTGTAAATTAAACCAGGTTTCGTTATTCTTAGCCTGTTCTGGAAAGAACCCTAAATGTTTGGTCAGTTTTAGTAAAAAGAGCAAGTGAAAGTTAGCATATTCATTGTTGGTATCTAACCATTGGAGTGTGGTTTCCAAATAACTGAACAGAGTGTCGTTTCGCTCTTCTTCTTTTAAAGTACCTGCAAGTGTTTCGGCTAAAAAAAAAGCAATAGATCCTTTAATAACATGGGTTTGCAAACTAGCATACATATAATGTATTTTTACTTCTTTTACCTCCTGTAAAGATCTATTGTTTTTATGCAGTGTCACTAACTGCAATTGTGATAGTAATTGAAAATATGCTGTCTTCGAGTGTCCTTTTTTAGAACTTGAAACGTTTCTTAAAATATAACTTACAATACCAAACTTTTGAGTGTAACATGTAACAATTAAATCGTTATCTCTATACTTTATTTTAGATAAAACAATGGCATTAGTAGTTATTAGCATTATCTCACCACCATTAATTTTATAACTTTAGTTTCGAAAGATTCTAAATCGGATAACATTACTAGATAAACACCGGAAGCCACCGTGTTATTCCCTAAGTTTTTTCCATTCCAATAAGCAGTTCCTCCATCAATTTCTAAATTATATCCTTTATAACGCGAATTTGTATTAGATTGGGCTTCGGCTACCAAGTTACCTTCTATATCGGTAATTTTGACGTTCATATTTTCAGTGATCCCTCTTATTTTAACTTTTTTATCGGCCATATTAAAATCTGGTCGAACCGGATTTGGAAAGATAAAAGCATTCTCTAGAGTAGTTTCTGTTTGAGACCCTCCAGAACCAAAGGATACTAATCCTTTATCTGTAGCTATATATACGATTCCATTAGCTTGGTCAATAGCAACATCTACAACATCGTTAGTTGGCAAGGGCGAATTATCTTTCGTAAAATGATAAATGGTTTCTTGTCCATCTGAAGAAAAATAATATAATCCTGCACCTATAGTTGCTATCCATTTGTTGTTTGAACCATCTACCTCAATATCTGAAACATAGGTTTGAAACAAAAGTTCTTGTGGAAGACCATCGTCTAAAATAATAATGGATTGTGCCTCTATTGCTGGATCTGAAAAAAAACCTGCTGTATTATACAAGACTCTTAATCCACTGATAGTTCCTATCCAAATTTGATTTCTTTTATCTATGGCTAAAGCTGAAACAAATGCTGTAGGCATATTTTGTTCTTCGGTGTATAAGCTTCGTAAGCTAACGCCACTCCTATTATTAAAACCTATAAGACCATTTTTATATCCACCAATCCATTTGGTGCCATTCTCATCAATTTCAATATCGCTGTAACCCCATTCTCCTTCTAAGGCGTCGGGGATTAAATCGGTAAAATCAAAGCTATTCCACTGACCAGAATTTGGATCATAAGACACTAAAGGTTTTGCTACTCTTGCTGTCATGCTCCACAAAACACCGCTTTCATCAAAAGTAGAAGCACTAACTCTAATATTTTTATAATTAGGTGCCCCTGGAATTACTAATGATCTTAATGCACTATTACTTTCATCGTATAAAACAGTAGGAGAATCATTATTAACTTCAATTATCCCAGCAATGAACGAACTTATAAATACTTGCTGATTATTAAATGGGTTTACTGAAATTTTATTTAAATTTTTAGCTCCTAAAACACTATCGTATGGAACATTCACCCAAGCTTCATCAATAAGATGACTAAACCCACGTTCTCTATTAGGTGCTGGATTATACGTTAAGTTATAATCCCCGAAAGTTACCCAGAGATTGTTTGGAGTTGTTTGTACTGCAAATGAATAATTTAATAAGGGACCATCTGGGTGAAGTTCTAAAAATTCAACTGGGTTTATATACTCTGTTTTTAGAAGACCATAATCTACAGTCCCTATATAAATATAATTATCTTTCTTGGTAGCAACTGTAAATTCAGTATTATACTCTTCAGGAATAGGGATCTCTAACTCTTCTTCAAAATCACTATTATAAATATATAAAACACTATTTGTGGTTACAAAAATTTTATTTTCTATAATTCTATAATCTAAAACAGGCGAAGGAATAATTGTTACTAATTCAACTCCAGTATCGTTTACCTTAAAAACTCTCCTATCACCTCTCATAGCATAAACATAACCTTCATCTGTAGATTGAATCCCAAGGTAGTTACGATTAGACACGACATACTCCCATTCTTGAAAATCAATAAGATTTGGATTATCTATTAAGGCTCTTTTAAATCCCATGCCACTATAACAAGCTGTGTAAATATATCCATCTACTATTGTTGTTTGTTTTACTTTAACTTGTGTACCACCATCCCCGATATAATACGTATCTCCAAATTCAAGTCTGGACATATCGTAAACTGAAATACCATAATCAGTAGAGATATAAACAAACTCATTATATTCTTCAAAATAATTAATCATTTTATTACTTGGAGGAATTGTTGGTTTATCTAATATATCAACAACAGTTAAAATGTTATCATCATTATCTAATGCAATTTCAATAAGTCCATTTGAATAACCTATAATTAGCATTTCATAAGCTTCACTATAATATATAGCGGAAATTTCATCACCTGAAAGTCCATTAATAGTAGAAAGAGATTCTATTTCGTAAGAATTTATATCATAAGAAAAAACGGCATTTTCTGCAGCTACATAAATTTTTCCGTTACCTTGGCTAACATCTTTTACATTTAAATAAGAAAAATGTCCTTTCCAAAGTGCTGAATAATCTTGCGCTATTAGAACTATTGGACATAATAAAACAAATATTAAGAAGATTCTTTTATTCATACTTACCTTTAAACTTTTCAAATATATCTATATATAACGAGTTTTAGAATAAAAACATATAAATAGAATAAAAAAACATCTATTTTATTTTTCATTTAGATAAATTAAATCGTCTTGAATTATTTTGTTAATTAATCTAACAAATATAAGTTATCTTTAAAATTAAAATATTTTTTTGTTTTTTCGCAATGCATATTGAAGAATAAATTATTAGATTTAGCTTAATAAAGTTAAAAACCATCTTAATCTTGCATTTTGTCTGATTTATTTGGTGGTTTATCGAGTTTTTATATATTTGTTTATTATTATGCTCTAATTATCGAATGCTTATATGCACTATTTGAAACAGTTATCCGTATTCTTTTTCCTGCTTATTGGAATTCAGACAAGTTTTTCTCAGTTAGGATTTTCACATGAAATTGGAGCCATTGTTGGTCCAGTTCAGTTTAGATCTGATTTTGGAGTACGTAATGATGAAGGTACCAATTATGGAAACTCTGGTTTTGGAATTGGAATTATTCATTATATCAATTTTGCTTATCGAGCAGACTGTAACTGCTATTCCACAGATACTTATTTTAACGATCACTTTAAATTAAGAAGTGAAATTTCTTATAATAAAACTAAACTTGATCATCACGGAAAATGGGCCGAAGGCACCAAAGTTGATGCAGCAAGATTAAGAGGGCACACTGGAGAGGCTAATAATTTTGACATAGGGATGCAATTAGAGTACTTTCCCTTAAGCATTAGAGATTTTCAAGGTTTTTCGTACCGTTTTGCTCCATTTATAAGTTTTGGAATTCATTATACCTCATATAATCCAAAAGCCTATACTAACTTTATGGACCCAAGTACTGGAATTGTTGATGGAAACATTAATAATGCTAGTAACTTTTGGAGTGCATGGGAGCCTGGCTCTATTGATCCAGCCCCAGGTAGTACTTGGTCCTTGGTTTCAAGTGTTGGTGTAAGATATAAATTAACTAAGCTTTCTGATTTAATGTTAGATTTAAGGTTGCAATATTATGGAAGCGATTGGATAGATGGCTTAAATCATCAATTAGAATCTAACAAATATAACGATTGGCTTATTTGGTTAAATTTTGGTTATATCTATTATTTAGATTAGATTCAAAACATATAAAATATATAAACCCCAAGAAAATTCTTGGGTTTTTTTATTCTTTTTAATTGATAGCTTGGTTTAAATCTGCTATTAAGTCGTCTATATCTTCTATCCCAACACTCAATCTAATTAAAGAATCTAAAACACCTATTTTTTCACGATCTTCTTTTGGAATACTCGCATGTGTCATACTTGCTGGGTGTCCAGCTAAAGATTCTACTCCTCCTAAAGATTCAGCCAAAGTAAAAACGTTTAAATTTTCAACTATTTTAATTGCTTCTTCAAAATTATTCCCTTTAGTACTAAATGAAATCATGCCTCCATAATCTTTCATTTGTGCTTTTGCAACTGAATGATTTGGATGATTTTCAAACCCAGGCCAATATACCTTTTCGATCTTAGGGTGATTTGCTAAATATTCTGCAACAGCTCTTCCGTTTTCACAATGACGTTGCATTCTAACATGAAGTGTTTTAATACCTCTTAATACTAAAAAACTATCTTGAGGTCCACAAATAGCTCCACTAGCATTTTGAATAAAGTATAATTTATCTGCTAATTCTTTGTCTTTAACAACTAAAGCTCCTAGAACCACATCACTATGTCCACCTAAATATTTGGTAGCTGAATGCATAACAATATCTGCTCCTAAATCTAGGGGCTGTTGTAAATATGGTGTAGCAAAGGTGTTATCTACAGCTAAAAGCAAGTTGTGCTTTTTTGCAAGAAATCCACAAGCCTTAATATCTATAATATTCATCATGGGATTTGTTGGCGTTTCAACCCAAATTAGCTTGGTTTTTTTATTAATATAAGCTTCAATATTCTCAGAATCTTGCATACCTATAAAGTGAAATTTAATACCAAATTTCTTATAAATTGAAGTGAATAATCTATAAGAACCACCATATAAATCACTAGTCGAGATTACTTCATCTCCTGGTTGTAATAGTTTTAAAATAGCATCAATTGCAGCCAAGCCAGAACCAAATGCCAAACCAAAATGTCCGTTTTCTATACTTGCAATAGAGTTCTCCAAAGCATGTCTTGTAGGGTTGTGAGATCTTGAATACGCATATCCTTTATGTTCTCCAGGAGTTGTTTGTGCGTAAGTTGATGTTTGATAAATGGGAGGCATTACGGAACCGTAGGCTAAATCAGGTTCTTGACCTCCATGTATTGCTTTAGTGTTGAATTTCATGTGTTAGAATTTATAAAAAACCATTAGAATTTTTCTGTTTCAGAATTACCTTCAAGAATGTTTTAACAAAATTACAGTTTAATTCGGTCTATTCAAATGCAATAACTACCTTTAACATCATCTAAATTCTTTTGTGCTATGCGCTATAAAATATTTATTTATGCCATTATTATTTCTTTAATTTCACAAACTTGTAAAGAGGAAAAAACGGTAGAATTTAAAGAAATTTCCAAAACAACAAATACCAATACTCTAGTTGAAATTAACATCCCTGAGGCCTCAGGAAATGATGATATTTCTAAAGCGATTAATCACTCTATTGAGCAACATATTATTGCGTCTTTAAATGTTAAAGATGCTAATAACCATTTGCCAAAAACCATTGAAGAAAGCATTGATGTCTTTAATAACGAATACACAACGTTTAAAAATGACTTTTCTGATAGTGTTCTTTCTTGGGAAGCCCAAATTGATGGCGAAGTGATGTATCAATCGCCTGATATTATTTCCATGGCAATTACAACTTATCTTAATACTGGCGGAGCTCATGGTAATTTAAGCATCTCGTTTTTAAATTTTAATGCCCAAACAGGAAAGCAACTAAAAAATGAAGATTTACTAGAGGATCATCTAGCTTTTATAGAGATAGCTAAAACTTATTTTGACGAAGAAATAGCCGACAAAAAAGAACTATACTTTGAACCTGAAAACTTTAAACTACCTGAGAACATAGGCTTTAGTGAGGAAGGTGTTATCTTACTTTACAATACCTACGAAATAGCTCCTTACTCCTCTGGAATTACCGAAATACAGATTCCTTGGCAAGATTTACAAACTTCTTTAAATTATTTATAAAGATTTTTTTAAAGCCAAAATATACCCTAAATGAATGCCTTCATGAAAGTTATTGAAATCGATGGCTTTTTCCACATTAGTTAAAACACTTTTAGTGGTAACCGTATATTCCTTGTAATCTTTAAATAGTTTGTTATTATAATCTTCTTTTGTTTTTTCAATGGTAGAAAACAACAAGTCCTTTATAATATCTACTTCGGCTTGGGTAACATCTCTCTCCACTTTAGTTCCTTTTCGATACATTTCAACTAAATCATCCGATAAAAGCATTGGCAATCCAGACATATTATAAACCAATAATTGTTGTGTAACAATGGTGTGAGCCACATTCCAGATGATATTATTACTAAAACCTTTAGGCACTTTATTAAGTTGTTCTAAACTAAAAGTTTCTAGAAAATTTTTAAAAATGACTCTATTTTTTAATGTAATATCGAAAGCCCATTCCATATTTATAAGTTTTGCTTAAAAATAATTATTTTTCATTAAAAATGGACGTTATTTGTAGGTAGAAATTTTTTGTTTAATGTATTAAATACTCACTGTAGTGAGCATCTTATGAAAAAAATTTACTACTTAAAAACTTGTAGTACTTGTTCACGAATATTAAAAGAATGGGATTTACCTTCAGACTTTATATTACAAGACATAAAAAATGAAGAAATTACTGTAAAACAACTAGAAGAAATGAAATCTCTTGCAGGTTCTTACGAAGCTCTTTTTAGTAAACGCGCCAAGCTTTACAAAGAGATGGATTTAAAAAATCAAGTTTTAAAAGAAGCAGATTACAAGCAATATTTATTAGAACATTATACCTTTTTAAGTCGTCCCGTACTCCTATTAAACAATCAAATATTTATTGGTAATTCTAAAAAAGTAACGCAACAAGCCAAAGAAGCCATACATGGATAAAACCAGGGTTCTAGCTCTTTTTGCTGTAATTATGGTCCATGTTATTTATGGACTCACCTTTACATTTGCTAACGATGTTTTAGCAGAAGGTTATGTAAAACCTTATGGATTTCTAGTAATTCGTGTGGTAGGAGCTGCTATTTTATTTTGGATTTTTAGTTTGTTTACTCCCAAACAACACATTGAACCTAAAGATTATCTCACCATCTTTTTTGCATCGGTTTTTGGGCTTGCCTTAAACTTCTTAACCTTTTTTAAAGGTTTAGAATTTACAACTCCTATTCATGCTTCGGTAATTATGACTGTGGTTCCTATTGTAGTTCTTGTCTTGTCTGCATTCTACTTAAAAGAAAAAATATCTGGTCTAAAAATTATTGGTGTTTTACTTGGTTTTTCTGGAGCTATTGTTCTCTCAGTTTATGGAAAATCGTCACATCCAACAGATCATATTCTTTTTGGAAATCTTTTAATTTTTATAAATGCCGTGTCTTACAGTATTTATCTAATCATTATTAAAAAATTAACCAATAAATACCATCCATTTACTTTTATAAGATGGTTATTTTTATTTGGTTCAATTTTAGTTTTACCTTTTGGTTTTAGCGAATTTTCACAGGTAGAATGGACATCCTTTACCCCATATATTATGTTTTCAGTTTTGTTTGTGGTAGTTGGAGCCACCTTTGGAACCTATCTTTTAAACCCTATAGCTTTAAGGCATTTAAAAGCTTCTACTGTAAGTACTTTTTTATACATCCAACCTGTTATAGCTAGTGTTTTTGCACTATTTATGGGAAGTGACTCCATAGATTTGGTTAAGGTAATTGCAGCCATTTTAATTTTTTCTGGCGTATATTTGGTCACTAAAAAACCGAAACTATACAGTTAAATGCACAGGTTTTCTTCCAGAGGTTCTTGTATCCTCCTTAGTTAATGTTTTGTAATCTTTCGTTTTTGGAAATGTCTTTTCTTTTTCTAATAAAACTTCTGGAAGATCCGTTAATTTTCTTGTAGACAGATCAATCCAGGCACCAAACATATCGCAACTAGCTATATTTTCACCTTTATGGTTATAAAAATTGTGTTCGAATTTAAAAAACATGCCATCTTCACTTAAACCAGAAACCTCTAAACTTACTGTTATAGGCTGTCCCATAAAAGCTTCTTTAAAGTAATACATGTGCTCGTAAAAAACTACAGGTCCTAAATTATATTCTGAAAGCGTTTTCATATTAAACCCATTTTCAATTAAAAAAGCCATTCTGGTATGACTCATGAAATTGGTGTAGGCACTATTTGCCAAGTGTCTGTTAGCATCCACATCGCTCCATCTAATTTCAAACTGTTTTGTATACATCTTATATTCAATTTTAAAAAAACAAACTTACAGATTTTTATTATGCATGCATAATAAAATTACTGTTTTCTAAGCCCTTAGTTTTCCCTACCTTTGTGCAACTTTATAAAAGAGATATGATACACTCCATGACAGGTTATGGCAAATCCGTTTTGCAATTACCTAATAAAAAAATAACGATTGAAATAAAATCGCTTAATAGCAAAAACTTAGATTTAAATGCCAGAATGCCTTCTATTTATAGAGAAAAAGAGCTGTCTCTAAGAAAACTTATTGCTAACGAATTGGAGCGTGGGAAAATAGACTTTTCTATTTATGTTGAAATTACAGGAGAAGAAACCACTACTCAGTTAAACAAGACCGTTATAAACCAATACATAAAACAGCTTAAAGACATTGTAGATGGAGATGAAACCGAGCTTTTAAAAATGGCTGTTCGTTTTCCTGATGCTTTAAATACAGAGCGCGATGATATTGATGAAGATGAATGGAAAACCATTTTAAAAGAAATAAAAGTCGCTTTAAAAAACATCGTTACCTATAGGTTGGACGAAGGAAAAGTACTTGAAGTAGATTTTAAAGTTCGATTAGAAAATATTGAAACCTTATTAGATCAAGTTATTACTATGGACCCTGAGCGAATTGAAGGCGTTCGTGAACGTTTACGCAAAGGTGTTGAGGATTTAAAAGAGAAAGTAGATGAGAATAGATTTGAACAGGAATTGGTTTTTTATATAGAAAAATTCGATATCACTGAAGAAAAAGTTCGCTTGAAAAACCATTTAGACTATTTCAATTCGGCTTTAGAATCAGACGATTCTAACGGAAAAAAATTAGGATTTATTGGACAGGAAATTGGTAGAGAAATAAACACTATTGGATCTAAAAGCAATTATGCTCCTATGCAAAAACTAGTGGTTCAAATGAAAGACGAACTTGAGAAAATTAAAGAACAACTTTTAAATGTGCTTTAATTAGCGATTTATAAAAATTAAATATTTGTGACCAACAACAATCCAAACAAAGGTAAACTCATTGTCTTTTCTGCCCCTTCAGGTTCTGGAAAAACAACCATAGTAAGACACCTTTTAAAACAAGATCGTTTAAATTTAGAGTTTTCAATTTCTGCTACTTCCAGAGAAAAAAGAGGTGAAGAAATTCATGCAAAAGACTATTATTTTTTATCTGCTTCAGAGTTTAAGAGCAAAATAAAGAACGATGAGTTCTTGGAATGGGAAGAAGTTTATCGCGATAATTTTTATGGTACCTTAAAAACCGAAGTAGAACGCATTTGGGCAGAAGGAAAACACGTTATTTTCGATATTGATGTCTCTGGAGGTTTAAGAATTAAACGAAAATTTCCTAAAGAAACTTTAGCTGTTTTTGTAAAGCCTCCGAGTATTGATGAGCTTAAAATAAGATTAAAAAAACGTAAAACAGAAAGTGCCGATAAAATCAATATGCGGATTGCCAAAGCATCTGCCGAACTTGCAACAGCTCCTCTATTCGATGTGATTATTGAAAATGATAATTTAGAAAAAGCCTTAAATGAAGCTGAATCTTTAGTAGGTAACTTTATAAAAAACACGCTTTAAAAGATGAAAATAGGACTATTTTTTGGTTCTTTTAATCCCATTCATATTGGGCATTTAATTATTGCCAATCATTTAGTGGAACACAGCAATTTAGATAAAATCTGGTTTGTGGTAACGCCTCATAGTCCGTTTAAAAAGAAGAGTTCTTTACTTGATAATTATCAACGTTTGGAAATGGTTTATAGAGCCACAAAAGATTATGATAAATTGAGTCCAAGCGATATTGAATTCAAATTACCTCAACCTAATTACACCATAAACACTTTGGTGTACTTAGAAGAAAAATATCCAACTTACGAGTTTAGTTTAATTATGGGGGAAGACAATCTTAAAAGTTTTCACAAGTGGAAAAATTACGAGCTTATTTTGGAAAATCATGATATTTACACCTATCCACGTATCTCTAAAGGCAGCATTGAAACACGATTTGATGGTCACAAAAGAATACATCATGTCCAGGCACCAATCATGGAGATTTCATCTACATTTATCAGAAAATCTATAAAAGCCGATAAAAACGTGAGGCCTATGTTAACTGAAGCCGTTTGGAAATATATAGATGAAATGAGCTTTTATAGGTAATTTCACCTTAACATAACAATAGAATACCTACTCTTATCTATCTAAAAACAAGATAGCTTAATTATTCCCTATCTCATTATATACAGATGAAGCAAATCTTGCACAATAAATATATTCTTCTCCTTATAATCTCTCTTACCTGGGGCTCGTCTTTTATACTTATTAAAAAGACATTACCAGTTTTCGACCCTTATCAAATTGGGGCATTTCGAGCGGGACTTTCAGGAGTTTTTTTAGCTTTTATCGGTTTTTCTGCCATGCGTAAAATGACAAAGAAAGATATTTTTTGGATTGCTTTATCTGGATTTTTTGGAAATTTTTTAGTTGTTTTTATTTTTCCATTTGCTCAACTTGAAGTAAGTAGCTCTTTGGCAGGGATCATCAATGCATTAGACCCTATTTTCACCTTAATTTTAGGCGTGTTTCTTTTTGGAATTAGGAGTAAGTCCATTCAGTACTTTGGTGCTGTAATTGGTTTTATAGGAGCTCTAATTCTGATTTATTCCTCAGGTACAGAGAGCGGTGAGAGTCATTACTTTTATATATTATTATTAGTCATTGGATCTGCCCTTTACGCAGTTTCCGCACTCATTGTCGAAAAGAAATTGAAGCATATAAAAACAACAGAATTAACGAGTTCTATTTATACTATCTGGATGATTCCTTCACTTATAATATTAGGATTTTCTGGTTTCTTTACAAAAATTGATTACTCTCAATCAGCAACTATGGAGGCTCTAGGATCTCTAGTTTTCTTAACCGTTGTTAGTACAACTTTGGTTATGTTTCTGTTTTTTAAACTTGTCCAAGATACTTCGGCTGTTTTTGTTAGTACCGTTTCGCTTTTAATTCCAGTTATTGCAGTTTTTTGGGGGATTTTAGACGATGAAAAATTTACTTTTTGGTATGCTTTAGGGGGAACTTTAGTTCTAATAGGCGTCTATTTTATCCGTGATAAGAAAACAAAGAAACCCTTAGTGGAAACTAAATAATATATTAGTATTGAGAAAATACAAAACTCATATTAATTCATCATATTTTGAGGAATTCTAATTGAAATAGGATTTTATTGAGCTAGATTTTATTGAAAATTATTTTGTTTCGAAGTTCTTAAAACAGCCTGTTCATTTTTCCAGTCAATCCATTTTTGCCCTCTTATTCGTCTCATAATATTATCAAAATACCTCATGATAAAAATATTATAGACTGCTTTCCCTAAATTAGTAGGATTTCTTGGAATAGCTCTTAAACTCATGGAGAAACCCGTAGTTTTATATTTCATATAATGCCAATAACCTTCTGGCATATATAAAATCTCACCATGTTTTAATAATGTTTTAAACCCTTTGGCATTTTTTAAAGCTGGCCACTTTTCTAAGTCTGGATTAGAAAAATCAATATCTTCCCTAGTAATTAAAGAGTGTGGAACTTTATATAAGTATTTGTTTTGTTTTTGATCGAAGAGAATAATCTCTTTTTTACCTTGAAAATGAATATGAAAAATATTGGCTAAATCAATATCATAATGCATAAAAGTGTGAGAATTCTTTCCTCCAAAAAATAACATAGGAAGCTTTTTTAAGAGTTTTAAACCAACATTGGGGTATTTAAAATCCTGTTGAAGTTCTGGGACTTCCTTTAAAATATTCCAAAGAAAAATACGGTATTTTGTAGGTTCGCCTTTAAGTAAATCAATATACTCTCCCAAGGTCATTTTAGCGTGGGGCTGGTTAAACTCATCATCACAAGATACTGGTCTATCGTCGTAAAGCGATACCATTTTATCTCCTGCAAGCTCCTTAAAATAGTCTAAATTCCATTTATTAAATGCTGGCCAATCTGTAATATAATCTTCTATAACCACAGGTTTTTGTGGTTTAAAATAGTGTTTTATAAAATCTTCTTTAGTAATAGATTTAACACGAGGAATGTCTTGTAAATTTAATATCAATATCTAGAATTTAAGAGGTTAAAAAAGTAGCTTCTAAAGCTATCTTGAGGCTTTGGCTTCTTCTTTAGCTACTTTGTTACGTTCGTTTTTAGACTCTAGTCTTAATCAAAAATAACTTAATTTATATTTAAAAAGGTCTCAAAAAGTTTATAAAATTTCTGATGTGTTGGTTTTTTCAACTTCTTTGTAAAATCCAATAACATCATAGATTGTTATTTTAAATCGAATTCGGTTTGGCAGCTTTCACATCTATATTTATGTCTGGTATAAAAAGGAAGCGAGGAAAATAAGACTCCAAAAACAAACCATATTAACGATTTGGTATCTTTTATGGTCGAAAAAAGTTCAATTTTATCACTTTTACAGGAAGGGCAGGTTATTGAGTTTCCTTCGTCGTCTAAAGAGTATTTATTAATGGAATTTAAAATTTCTATAGCTTCTTCACTTTGACTAGAAAGTACTTTTAACTTAACCCCTCCAATGGCATTACTTATTAGTGGATCTGTATCTATAGTTAAATTATCTGAAAGAAAAACTTCTATTCCGTCTGCTTCCAAACGACCTTTTATAATCTGAGCTTCGGAAGAATACTGAAATTTAGCAATGGTTTTAAAAGTATCTTTCATATATCTATAAGGGTCGCCAATAATTGAACAACATCTTTTATTTCAGTTTCCGAATTAAAACTGTGTAAGCAAAAACGCAGACGTTCTTGACCTTCAGTAACAGTAGGAGAAAAAATAGGATTTACATTATAGCCTTTTTTTAAAAGCTGATTGGAAACACCTTTTACATTTTCATTTCCAAGAACAAGACAGGATTGAATGGCTGAATCGCTTTCAATAAAATAGGGTTTTAGCTTGTTTTTAAAGACCTCTTTTTTAAATAAAGCGATGTTTTCATGTAATTTTGAAATTTCATGTGTTTTGGGTAATTCAATATACACAGACTTTAAAGTCATTAAAGTATGCGGTGGAAGTGCTGTTGTATAAATAAATGATCGTGCAAAATTAATTAAATATTGGCTTAGCTCGTTGCTTCCTAAAATAGCTGAACCATGACTTCCTAAAGCTTTTCCAAAGGTGATTATTCTTGCAAAAACCTTGTTTTCCAATTCGAGTTCCTGGAGCAAACCAACTCCGCTATTTCCATAAACTCCAATAGCATGAGCCTCGTCCACAATTAAATAAAAATGATACTTGTTGCTAAGAGCAACTAATTGTTTTAAATCCGGGGAATTTCCGTCCATAGAAAACACAGATTCAGTAACCACATATATCTCTGAGTTGGGGAAGTTTTTATTATATCTCTCCAGCTTATTTTTTAAATCGTCTAAATTATTATGTCCAAATTTATAAGCTTTTGCATGGCTCATAATAATACCATCTCTTATGGAAGCGTGAATATACTCGTCGAACAAAATAATGTCTCCCCGCTGAGGCACAGAGGAGAACAGGCCTAAATTGGCATCGTAACCCGAATTAAAAATTAGGGCAGATTCCGAATGATGAAACTCGCACAATGTCTCTTCAACTTCTTGATACAACTGATAGTTTCCAGATAACAATCTAGAACCTGTAGCCCCATTTCTAGACAAACTGTAGTTTTCTAAATAATGATGGGTCATATCAAAAATTTCTTTTGACCTTGAAAATCCCAAATAATCGTGAGACGAAAAATCTATCAGATTATGCTCAATGCACAATTCGCGTAAAGTATTTTTAGCTTTTCGCTGATTTATTTTTTCTTGAAGTTTTTTAGGAATCATATAGTCAAATATACAAAAGTGCTATAAGCAGTTCTAGTTTTAGAAGTAAAAAACATTGTATCTTAGAGCCTTAAATTTATTTTCATGCAAAAATTACAATTCGGCTTTTTAGCTTTTATTTTTTCAATGCTTGTAAATGCTCAAGTGTCTTCAAGTTATCTCATTTCATTTGAAAATGCAGTGCATCACGAAGCAAATGTTCAGGCTAGCTTTACAGATTTAAAATCTGAAAATATAGAGATTAGAATAGCCCGATCGTCTCCTGGACGATACGCGCTACACGAGTTTGCTAAAAATGTTTATAACGTTAAAGTAACTGATAGTAAAGGAAATAAATTACAGATAACACGTACAAACCCATATTCCTGGAATGTTTCTGGACATGATGGAACTATAAATGTAAGCTATACGTTGTTTGCAAATCGTGGTGATGGTACGTATGCACAGGTAGATGAAACCCATGCGCATCTAAATATTCCGGCCACTTTTATGTATATCCCTGAATTATCTGAAAATGAAATTAAAGTAACCTTTAATGTTCGTGAAGACCTAAATTGGAAGGTGGCTACGCAATTAAAACATATTGAAGGAAATACATACTATGCTAAAGACTATCAATATTTTATGGATAGTCCAACTGAAATTGCCAATTTTAGAACTCGTTCTTTTGAGCTAGATGGACAAACCATAAAATTAGTGCTTCATGACGATGCTGCTTCAGATATGGATTTAGATAGGTATTTTGAAGATGTTAAGAAAGTTGTGCTTCAGCAAAAAGCTGTTTTTGGCGAATTACCTGCTTTCGATTATAACGAATATACTTTCTTAGCGTGTTATATGCCAAATGCCAGTGGAGATGGCATGGAACACAGGAATTCCACGTATGTAACTAATACTCGAAGTCTGGCAAATGGAGGTATTGATCAAAATATTGGAACAGTTTCTCACGAGTTTTTTCATATTTGGAATGTAGAACGGATTCGTCCAAAAAGCTTAGAACCTTTTAGATTTGAAGAAGCCAATATGAGTGGAGAATTGTGGTTTGCTGAAGGTTTTACAAGTTATTATGACGACTTAACTTTATGTCGAGCTGGAATTATTTCGCAACCAAATTATATTACCGGTTTAACCAGAACCTTTAATTATGTGTGGAATTCACCAGGACGCAATTATTTTAACCCAATAGAAATGAGCTATCAGGCACCTTTTGTGGATGCTGCTAAATCTGTAGATGAAACCAATAGAGAGAACACCTTTATTTCTTATTATTCTTATGGAAGTATGCTAGGTTTGGCTTTAGATTTGTCTTTAAGAGATAAAGGCCTAAATCTAGATGATTTTATGAAATTGGTTTGGAACAAATATGGCAAAACAGAAATTAGTTATACGTTAGAAAACCTAAATGAAACCTTAAATACCTACGCTGGAGAAGAATTTGGGAATAATTTCTTTAACAGTTATATTTATAAAAGTGGCATGCCAGATTTTAAACATTTGTTTGGAACCGTTGGTGTAAATTTGAATCAAGACCCTTCTAATGTAGCGTTAGGAGTTTATGTAAGACATGGAAAATTACTTAGTAATCCCACAAATAATTCGACTGCTTTTAATGCTGAACTTCAAAAAGGAGATACAATTTTAAAAATTGGAACCACTGAACTTAATGATGATTCCGATTTAAATAAAATCCTAAACACCTATAAAGTAAATGATACATTTGAAGTTAGTTTTAAACGTTTTGGGGAAACAAAATCCGCTACTTTAACGCTTCAAACAGACACTACTTATTCAATCTCTTTAATGGAGGTAGATAAAAAACCTTTGAATGAAAATCTAAAAACCCAGAGAGAAAATTGGTTGGGTGAGAAGTAAAAAAAACACCTTATTAAACTTTTTGAAAGTTTAATAAGGTGTTTTTTTATTTACAATCGTTCAAGATATGCTCTTAAAGGAACTTAGTCTTTTAATTCAAATTAAAGACAGCTCCAACATTTACGGTAAACTGATTGTTTATTTTCTCAGCATAAGTAAGGTCGTCGTTATTGTATTTAGCAATTGGAAAAGCTGCTTCTGTAAACAAACCAAACCCTTTAGAGAAGAAATATCTAGCTCCAACATGTCCTCCAAAATTCTTTAAACTAAAGTTAATACCTGGATATAAATCGAAATTTTCGCTAATATTTAAAACGTTTCCAATATTAGCATTGAAGCGCGCTTTAATATCAAATCTGTCGTCAAATTTAGCATCTGTAACACTAGCAACTCCTAAAGCATAAGATGAAGCAACTCCAATAGAAAAATTTTCTCCTAAACCATAGTCGTAACTCATATACAATCCAGTAGCGTGTTCTTGAAAACTAGCACCAATTTGCATTTTATTATCTCCTTTACCTGTAAAAGCTTGTGCATTTACTAGATATCCAGTAAGCAGGCAAGCGATAATCATTACATTTTTCATAATTTCTAAATTAATTTTTTTGTTAATTGAGTTTGCAAAGATAAGATTTACTTTTTAAAGTTATTCTTACAAAGACTACAATTAGTGCATAAAAAAAACGTCAACCTCTTATAGCTGACGTTTTTAATTCTAATCTAGTGTTTTCTATCCTAAAACAGGAATACGTAAAACTTGACCTGGATAAATTAAATCTGGATTTTTAAGCATTGGTTTGTTCGCTTCAAAAATCACAGGATATTTCATAGCATTTCCATAGAATTTTTTAGCTATTTTTCCTAAAGTGTCACCACTAACTACCGTGTGAAACTGAGCTTCAGGCTCTGGATTTTCAACAGTCATTTGGTCGTCTACAGTTGCAATTCCATTAGAATTTCCTACTACTAAAACTACTTTTTCTTTGGTTGCCTGATCGTAAGCCGCCCCAGAAACAGTTGCTTTATCGTCTACAATATGAATGTTTAAATTCTCAACTTTAAGGTCTAAATCGTTAACAGTTTCTGATAAATTGTTTGCAGCAGCAGTTTCTGCATTTAATTTAGCCGCTTTTGCATCTGCAGCTTTTTCTGCTGCCTCTTCTGCTGTTGTTTTTCCAATTCCAAAAACTTTTGCTCCTGCATCTTTAATAAATGAAAATAATCCCATAATTTGTTATTTTTAAGTGTTTTTAATTATTATATAAAGTTCAATAAATTCTTTTAAAATTCCTATTTATTTGGCTATTAAACCAGTAAAAAAAAGAAACTGCTTGATGTTTGTAATTATCAAACAGTTTCTCTACCAACTAACTAACTTAACTAACCAATTCTATATTTATACTCTAGAATTTTCTCTAGGGTTTTCTTTTCTTTCGTTTTTAAACTTACGCATTTTAGGTGTTTCGCTTTGTTTTCCTTCTGTAGTTTTCATGAACTGTATATAACCTCTACCTGTGAATTCGTAAGTGGTTCCTGAAGATGTATGAAATAATCTAATTCTACCATCATTAATTACACTTAGCTCAAAAAACTCACTTCCGTAGTAATCGTAATTCAGAACTAAGGTTTTTAAATACATATTACTTGGAATGTTGTTAACACCATAAATTCCTGTGTAATCCCAGAAAATATTTTCTGGATTTACTATTCCATAATCTTGAGAACTTCTAAATTCTGAGTCGTTTCCACCTGCTAGGAATTGTAAATAATTTTCGTTATCAAATTCGTTAATATCTCCTGTTGGACTAGTATAGGTCTTTTCCCAAGCTTCATATTCTTGTAAGAAATAATGAATATTATCGTAAAACACATAGTCGTAATCAAAATTAGCACGTTGATACCCTTTTAAAAAATACGAAGTATCGCTATAAGGATCGTATAACTCTATGGTATTGGCATTTATTTGATAAACATCAAAAGTTACAAAACCATCTATAACATGATAGACGTCCAGAATTGTATTATAAGCATCATAATCTCCTACTGGAATTCCAAATCCGTTGCCTTGTGTTCCAATACCAACTAAATTATTATTAGCCCATAGGGTACCATTTTTAAACGACATGGTAAATGCCATTTGTAAAAAAGGAACCTGTCCGTAACCTATAGTTTCATTAATATCTACATACCAAAGCTCATAAGAACTCAAAAGCTGATTTAACGAAATAGAAGGCTGAGGATTGTTATTGTTTATATAAACATCGTCTGTATAACAAGATGTAAATAGTGATGCTACAAGAGCAAATCCTAAAAGTAGTTTTAAAGTTTTCATAAGCCTTCATTTTAAAGTTACTATGTTAATGAATTCAAAACACGTGCCAAAAATTAAGAGGCTTTCATTTTAAACCTCTTAAAAGAGTTAATTTTTATGTATTTTTGATTCTTATAATTTTAAGAATAGATATGGAAAAGCCATTAAAATATGCCGTTTTTGGTTCTGGAAGTTGGGCAACAGCTATTGTAAAAATGCTGTGTGAAAATTTAGAAGAAGTAGGTTGGTATATGCGAAGTGCATACACAAAAGAGCACTTAATTAAAGAACAGCACAACCCGAGCTATTTGAGTTCGGTTGAATTTAAAATAGAACAACTTAAATTAAGTAACGATATTAACGACATGGCTAATTATGCCGATGTGTTGATTTTTGTAATTCCATCTGCTTTTATGCATTCTGAATTAGAAAAACTTACGGCAGATGTATCCAATAAAATTATTGTGTCTGCAGTAAAAGGGATTATTCCAGAGTCTGGTTTGCTAGTAGGCGAACATTTCCACGACATCTATAATATTCCTTTTGAAAATATTGCAGTTATTGCTGGGCCTTGTCATGCTGAAGAGGTTGCGCTCGAGCGTTTGTCTTATTTAACCATTTCTTGTGCAGATTCTGAAAAAGCTCAGGAAATTGCTGATAAATTCTCCAGTAATTATATAAAAACTAAAATTAGCGACGATGTTATTGGCACCGAATATGCCGTCATGCTAAAAAATATTTACGCTATTGCTGCAGGAATTGCGCATGGTTTAGGATACGGTGATAATTTCCAAAGTGTGTTGATGAGTAATGCCATTCGAGAAATGAAACGCTTTATAAAAAAGACGCACAAAATGAAGCGAAACATTAATAACTCGGCTTATTTAGGCGATTTACTAGTAACTGGATACTCTCTTTTTTCCAGAAATAGAATGTTTGGAAACATGATTGGAAAAGGCTACACCGTTAAATCTGCCCAAATGGAAATGAGCATGATTGCTGAAGGCTATTATGCAACAAAAAGCGCTTTTTTAATTAATGAAAAAAATAAAAAGAAAACCAAAATCCCTATTATAGACGCTGTTTACGCTGTTTTATATGAAGGGAAAGACCCTAAGAAAACTTTTAAGAAGTTGGCGGATAAGTTGGATTAACCAACCCTGCGAAAGCAGGAATTTGTTACTTCACCAAAACCCCTTTTACATCCATTAAAGGAAGAGGCTGCAAAGCCTTTAAATTAATGGAGTTTTTTCTAAAGAGATATGTTTTATCGTACATGGTGTTTCCTTCAAAGAAAGTAACTTTAAATGTGTTATTTAAAGCAAAAAGATCCTCCTGCAAAAGCTCAATTTTCGCGTAGCTTTTTGCAGGAAGTCTTTCTAATTTTTTTCTAAACACAGCTGTTTTTTTAGCTTCAGAATAACCACTCGACACAATAAGCACCATCTCTAAATCGACATCCTTATCATTAATAATATAGGCATTCCAGTCTTGAGTTTTATAAATGTCGTTGTATTCGTTTACAACTGCTAAATACACATTTTTTACTTCTGGAATTTGAATGTCTTTTTTCATTTTATCATGTTTACTCTTTTACAAACAAAAATTTGAGTTATTTGTATTTATCTATCGAATTTATTGCCATCCTCCACCTAAGGATCTATATAGGCGTACTACTGACAATAGCTGTTCTAGCTTATTATCGATGGTATTAATTTCTGCTCTTAAGACGCTTTCTCTGGCTGTCAACAAATCTAAGTAATTGGCATAACCGTTGTCTAGCAATTCTTCCGAATTAGATTCGGCACGTCTAAGAGCTTCCACTTCTTTTTCACGGTATTGAAACTTATCTACCTCAGCTTGATAAGAGTACAAAGCATCCGAAACTTCTTTTCCAGCTACTAGTAAAGTGTTTTTAAAGTTTAATAAAGCCTGTTCTTGTTGGGCTTGAGAGACTTCGTATTGGGTTCTAACTTTACGTTGATTGAAAATTGGTTGTGTTAAACCACCAACAATATTAGCGAATAATGCGTTTGTACTAAACCAATTCTGAAATTCTAAACTTTGGAAACCTCCTGATGCACTTAATGTTAATGAGGGATAGAAATTTGTTAATGCCACATTAGTTAACTCAAAGGATTGGATGAATTCACTTTCGGCTGCAATAACATCTGGCCTATTTCTTAATAATAAATAAGGCACCCCTAACTTCATTTCTGTAGTAATGTTTTGTTCATCCAAAGTACTTCTTTCAAAATGTTGGGGTTGCGTAGCTAACAAAATACTTAAGGTATTTTCTAATTTAAAAATTTCTGTTTTCACTTCAATTTCAAGTGCTTTCGCATTGTTATATTGAGCCACATTTTGATCAACAGCCACTTGATTTACTTGTCCAGCTTCTTTTAAGGCTTTTATAGTTGTAACACTTTTTTTGCGTGTTTCGGCAGTTTCTGTTAAAACTTTTAACTGTGCATCTAAAGCTACTAACCCATAATAGGTAGAAGCAATATTTTCAATAAGTCTAGTTTTTACAGCTTGATGCGCTGCAATACTTTTTAAATAACCTGCATGAAAAGCGCGTTTATTAGATCTAATTTTCCCCCAAATATCGGCTTCCCAAGATAGGGAAAGTACGGCTTCATAATTATCCATAGAACCTCCTCCTAATTGCCCGTTTTTAGAAAACTCTTGGTGAGCAGCAGAAACATCTCCATTTAAGGTTGGTAAATATCCTGCATTTCCTTGTTTCATATAAGCTTCCCCAGCAATAATTTGTTGAATGGCGATTCTAATATCGATATTATTTTGAAGTCCCTCTTCTATATATTGGGTTAAATATGGATCGGTAAAAACTTCTTTCCAAGATACATCTGCCATAGACAAACTATCTGAAGGAAGGTTATCTGTACGATACAAGTTCTCTGTTTCATCTTCTAATTCCGGTCTTTCGTAATCTTTAGACACCAAACAACCTTGCATGGTTATGGCTAGCAATGCAAAAACCATAACTCTAGAAATTCCTCTCTTATTTATAATTGTTTTCATCCTAATTATTCTTTTATGTCTTGTTTTACTACTTCTGGTACTCCTGTAATTTTTTCTTGCAACCATTGGAAAACTACAAATAAAACTGGAATAACAAATACTCCAATTACAGTTCCAATTAACAAGCCACCTACTGCTCCTGTACCAATAGAATTATTTCCAGCAGCTCCAACTCCTTTTGCAAGTACAAGAGGTGTAATTCCTAGAATAAAGGCAAATGAAGTCATTAAAATTGGACGTAACCTTACTTTGGCTCCATCAATAGCAGCCTCTACAATCGACAAACCATGTTGTCTTCTCTGTACGGCAAACTCTACAATTAAAATGGCATTTTTAGCTAATAAACCAATTAACATGATTAAAGCAATTTGGAAATATATATTATTTTCTAATCCCGTAAAATACGTTGTTAAATAAGCTCCTACTACCCCAATTGGCAATGAAAAAATAATTACTAGTGGCAACAAATAACTTTCATATTGAGCAGACAGTAAGAAATATACAAACAAAATACTAATCAAGAAAATGACTGTTGATTGTCCTGCAGAGGCAATTTCCTCACGCGTAATTCCAGAATATGCAACTTGGTAACCTTCAGGTAAATTAGACTCTGCTAATTGATTAATAGTTTTAATAGCATCACCTGAGCTAAAACCTGGAGTAGCTGAACCGTTAACAGTTACCGAATTAAATAAATTAAATCGATTTACCGTTTGTGGACCATAGACACGTTTAAAAGACACATATTGCGAGATAGGAGTCATTTCTCCACTAGGGGTTTTTACTAGCATGCTATTTAAGCTCGACTCATCTATTCGATCTTCAGGAAGTGCTTGCATAAATACACGGAATTGTTTTCCAAAACGACTAAAATCTGCCACATAATTTCCTCCAATATACCCTTGTAAAGCAGACAAAATAGCGCTGGTTGATACACCCGCTTCTTTTGCACGTTCTATATTAATATCTAGCTCCAATTGTGGGAAGTTGGTACTAAAAGAATTGGATGCATAACCAATTTCAGATTGTTGATTTAACAATCTAACAAAATCGGTTGCTGTATCATCCAGCTCGGTAAGTGGTCTTGCATTTCTATCTAGCAAACGCATTTCAAAACCATCTGCACTACCAAACCCAGGTACACTAGGTGGGGTGAAAAATATAATATTAGCATCTGGAATCATGGCTGCTTTTTGAAATAATTGAGCAATAATGCCATTTACAGAAGTTGTCTCCGTATCACGTTCGTCCCAATTATCAAGAATTATAAAACCCATCGCATTAGAACTTCCTTGTCCAGAGAAAAAGTTTTGTCCACTTATAAACGATGCTCCTTTAATTCCTTCAATATCTTTAATAGCTTTCTCTAAAGTTTCGTTAACTTTAAAAGAACGATCTAAAGATGATCCTGGAGGTAATTCAGCATTCATAAAAACAATCCCTCTATCTTCTGAAGGTACAAAGCCTGTTGGAATAATTTTATTTGCTGTAATAATTCCAAAAACACTTAGACCTAAAATTATTAAAGTAATCCACTTATGTTTTATCAAAAACCCTACAGATTTAACATACTTATCTGTTGTGGCATTAAAACCTGCATTAAAAGCATCGTAAAAACGCTGTATTAATGATCTCTTTTTATCTCCATGTTCTTCCTGATGTGGTTTTAAGAAAATAGCACATAAAGCTGGTGTTAAAGTCAGTGCATTTAGTGCCGAAATAAAAATAGCAACCATTAAGGTTACCCCAAACTGTTCGTAAAACACTCCAGATGGACCTTGTATAAAAGTAATAGGAATAAAAACGGCCATCATTACTAAGGTAATAGAAACAATAGCTCCGCTAATTTCACTCATAGCAGATATAGAGGCTTTTTTAGCGTTTTTATAACCACCCTCCAGCTTAGCATGAACAGCCTCTACTACTACAATGGCATCATCCACTACAATACCAATAGCCAGAATTAACGCAAATAAGGTTAAAAGATTTATAGAGTATCCTAAAACATTTAAGAAAAAGAAAGTACCAATAATAGATACAGGAACGGCTATAGCTGGAATTAAAGTGGACTTAAAGTCTTGTAAAAAGATAAATACTACAACAAAAACCAGTAAAAATGCTTCTATTAAAGTATGAATTACTTTATCTATAGAAGCCGTTAAAAATTTATTAGTATCATAATTTACTATATAATCGACACCTTCCGGAAAATCTTTCTTTAGCTCATCTAATTTGTTATAAATGTTTTCAATTATTTCTTGTGCATTTGAACCAGGGGTTTGAAAAACCCCAAAGTTTACTGCTGCATTTCCATTGGTTCTAGAAATTGAAGAGTAAGAAAAAGCGTCCAACTCTACTTTGGCAACGTCTTTAACTCTTAAAAACTGACCATTACCCATAGCTTTTATAACAATATTCTCATATTCATTAGCCTCTTTATAACGCCCTTTATATTTTATAACATATTCAAAAGATTCACCTGCATTCTGCCCAAAAGATCCGGCTGCAGCCTCCAAACTCTGTTCATTTATAGCTTGAGTAACATCTTTAGGTTCAATTTTATATGCAGCCATTTTATCCGGATCTAACCAGACACGCATAGAGTAATCTTTACCTCCAAAAACATTTACAGCTCCTACTCCGTTAACACGTTGTATTTCTGGTTTAATGTTTATATTTAAATAGTTTTGAATGTACGTGTCGTTATATTCAGGATTTGTAGAATAAATAGCAGCATACAATAAGGCTGAGTTTTGCTGTTTTTGTGTAATAACTCCCGCTCGAATAACTTCTGCAGGCAAAAGAGCATTTGCTCTTGCTACTCTATTCTGAACGTTTACTGCTGCAATATCTGCATCGTACCCTTGCTCAAAAAACACTTGAATTGAGGCAGTTCCAGAGTTACTAGCTGTAGAAGTTATATAGGTCATTCCTTCCACTCCATTAATTTGTTCTTCAATAGGAACCACAACACTTTCAAGGATTGTTTCGGCGTTGGCACCTGGATAACTAGCCGTAACTTGAACTGTTGGCGGAGCAATATCTGGATATTGTGTAACTGGCAATTGTGTGAGACCTAAAACACCTAAAATAACAATAATTATAGATATTACTGTAGATAATACAGGTCTTTCAATAAATTTCTGTAACATAATAAATCTTATTTAAAAACAGTTTCGAAAGAGTTAATAATACTATCTAAAGGTTTTAGAATTGGTTTTATCTTTGCTCCAGGACTTACTTTATTTATTCCTTTTGCTAAAATAGTTTGTCCCACTTCAATCCCATTATTAATGATGTATAAACGATTAGCACTTTTCAAAATAGAAATAGGCTTATCAACTAAAGAATCGTTAACAACAGTGTAGACAAAACTTTTTCCTTGTCTTTCAAAAGTTGACTCTGATGGAATAACTATAACATCTTTAAAGTATCTAGGAATTAAAATAGTTCCACTGCTACCATTTCTAAGAAGCCCTTGTTTATTATCAAATCTGGCTCTAAACGTTATAGTTCCTGTTTGCGTATTAATATCTCCTGTAATGGTTTCTATTTTTCCAGATTTATCAAATAAGTCTCCATTAGCAAGGCGCAATTTAAGTTCTGGGAATTTTTCTAATTTCTCTTGAGCCGTTTCACCTTCAGCTTCTCCCATAAAAGTTATAAATTCTTTTTCATTCATAGAAAAATACGCATACACCTCTTCTATTGAAGACACATTGGTTAATGGTAATGGATCTTGAGCACTTACTAATGCTCCTTTTCTATAATTAATAGAACCTACAACACCGTCTACAGGACTTTTAACATTGGCATATCCTATATTAGCAGTAATACCATTATAGGCACTTTGAGCCTGTAACAATTGAGCTTTTGCGGTTTCCAATTGTACTGAGCTAATAATATTTTTTTCAACTAAAGGTTTTAGTTTATCAACTTCAACTTGAGCAGCATTCACATTTGCTTTTGCTGCGTTAGCATCTTGACTTAAAGATTCAGTTTCTAGTTTAAATAGTAATTGACCTTGTTTTACAAACTCTCCTTCTTTAACTAATACTTCCTTTATATAACCAGAAACTTTTGGACGTACCTGACTATTCACTTTTCCTTCAATAGTGGCTGGAAAACTTTCGTGAGTTACAACATCTTGTTTCTCTACCTTTGCCACTGGATAAGGCATTATATAAGCGGGCTTTTGTTCTGTTTGCTTATTACCACAGCTATTTAGTAGTACTACTAAAGCACACGGAATGAGGATATTTAATGCGTTTTTTTTCATGTTAAGATTACGTTTTAATGTTGTTAGCAACTATTCTGGTTTTTAATTCTGAAATTGATGTAATTGCTGAATTAAGAAATTCTATGTATTTATAATGAATGGTTAAATCGAATTCAAATTCTTTTACTGTTGATTCTAACTGATTTACTTCTGCTTTATAGTTAGATATTTCTTGATGAAGGTTTTTTTCTGATTGCCAATTGGAAATCATATGATTAATATCCTGTAAAAAATTAGAGGTATTTACAATGAAATACTTTTTTCTGTCTCCCGTTTTAGTAAAATAATTTATTCTATCTAAACTTTGTAAATGAGTTAAATGTGTAGAAATTGTACTTTTACTGGCACATAAATTAGACACTAAATCTTCGAAGGTGGTACCTTTTTTTCCGGTAAGAATAATATAAGCTAAAATACGTGCAGCCACAGGGGCTAGCTGATCCTTGTTCTCAAAATGAACCCCTAGCTTTTCAACTAACTGATATTTTTTTGCTTTTAACTTTGTTTCCATGACAACTATAATCTGCAAAAATATAACTAGTTCGGTTTAATCCGAACTAAACGAAGTTAAAAAATTGTTAAATAAAAAAGTCGATGGAATCATCGACTTAGATAGTGCTTTATATTTATTTTTATAATGCTGATTTAAACTGCTCTAAAAAACGAACATCATTTTCGCTCAACAATCTAATGTCATTTATTTGATGTAGTAGCATGGCTATTCTATCGATTCCTACACCAAATGCAAATCCTGAATATTCTTTTGGATCTATTTTACAGTTTTCCAAAACATTTGGATCTACCATCCCACAACCACCAATTTCTAACCAGCCTGTTCCTTTGGTAATTCTGTAATCGGATTCTGTTTCAAGTCCCCAATACACATCTATTTCGGCGCTTGGTTCTGTAAATGGAAAATAGGAAGGGCGTAATCTAATTTTAGATTTCCCGAACATTTCGGTAGTAAAATATTGAAGAGTTTGTTTAAGATCTGCAAAACTCACATCTTTATCTATATATAAACCTTCTACTTGATGAAAGAAGCAATGCGAACGAGACGAAATGGCTTCGTTTCTATACACTCTTCCCGGAGAAATGGTTCTAATTGGTGGTTTGTTATTTTCCATATAACGCACTTGTACCGAACTGGTATGCGTCCGCAATAAAATATCAGGATTAGTTTGAATGAAAAATGTATCCTGCATATCGCGTGCTGGATGATATTCTGGCAAGTTTAAAGCAGTAAAATTATGCCAATCGTCTTCAATTTCCGGACCTTCGCTAACATTAAAACCAATGCGTGAAAAAATATCTATAATTTGGTTTTTTACAATAGATATTGGGTGACGAGCTCCAATTTCAATAGGCTCTCCAGGACGAGATAAATCGCCATAAATACCTTTCACCTCTTCTTTGCTTTCCAATTCTTCTTTTAAAGAATTAACCTTATCTTCAGCGGTTGTTTTAAGCATGTTAATAACCTGACCAAATTCTTTTTTTTGGTCGTTAGCTACATTCTTAAACTCTTTAAAATAGTCGTTAAGCAGTCCTTTCTTTCCTAAATATTTAATTCGAAAAGCTTCAACCTCTTCTTTAGATTTTGCTTGAAAAGCATCAGCCTCGGCAATTAATTCTTTTATCTTATCTATCATGATATGTTTGAAAATGAGGGCAAATTTAGTAAATTATGATGAAAACTAAATTGTTATTATATATAAAACCTATGATTACTCAATATATTTAGACTCTAAAAAATAACTTACAATAGCCTCTTTCATTAAAACACTTTGCTCCCCTGCTTTTAAGGTTGGTAATTGCTCTTTAGTTGTATAATGTGGCCAACCTTCCTCGTCAAAAAAATCAAATTCATAATAACCATAAGGTTCTAAAAGTCTACAAATAGCTATATGCATAAGGTCCAACTTATGGTCTTTTTTAAATTTCCTATCTAATTGTCCCAGTTCTTGAACGCCAATTAAATAAATAATTGCGTCTAAATCTAAGGTGTCTCCATCAGCAAACTGTTTGGATAGTTTCCCGACAACTAGTTCCCATCGGGTTTTTAATTGTTCATCTCTAGACATATATGTATCCTGAAAAACAGGAGGATTTTTAGTTTAACTAAGAAAATAATTCTGGCAAAGTTAAGTTATATTTACAAAAATAAAGAATTTCGCAAAACGCTAATTTTTTTTATTTTCGTTACTAGAAATCAGTAGAAATACTAATTTCGGATGTTTTCGTTGTTAGTTAAAAAGGAAACATGATTTAAATCTATATTATGGGTGTTATTGATATTATTTTATTAGGCTTTTTGTTACTCGGATTGGTTAGAGGGTTTCTTAAAGGTTTCTTTGTAGAAGTAGCATCTTTAGTCGCTTTAATAGCTGGAATTTATGGCGCCATTCATTTTAGTTTTTATGCTGCTGAAATGTTGACAAATCAAGTTGATTGGGACGAAAAGACCATTAATGTTACAGCTTTTGCCATCACGTTTATTGTGATTGTTCTAGCCATTGCTTTAGCGGGAAAAGCCTTGACTAAACTTGCAGATTTTGCTGCTTTAGGAATTGTAAATAAAATACTAGGGGCTTTCTTTGGAGTTCTAAAAATGACGTTAATTTTAAGCGTTCTAATTAATATCTTCGACAAATTAAACACCACTATTCCTTTTTTGGATGAAGAACATACCGAGAACACCGTGCTATACAAACCAGTAAAATCTGTAGTACCTTTAATATTTCCGTTTGTTATAAAAGCTGAAGAATTAGAATTACACGAACAAAAAGAGGAAAATCAAGACGTTTAATAACAATCCATTTTTAGTTGCTGCCTATTCTGATAATACCCCAAAGGTTTGTTATTATAAGTAGCACAAATTTTCTCTAATACACCTAACACACCTTTTTGCATGGCTAAAGAACCACAGATCATAATAACGCCATTATTTTGAAGCGATTTTGTAATAAATTTAGCATCTTTAAACAAAGCATCTTGAACATAGGTTTTATCTGCTTCTTGAGATAATGCCACTTCCAGTTTCCTTAATTTCTTATCTGAAATAAAATCTTCTACTTGTTTTTGATACAGATTAAAAGACGCCTGAGTTCTTAAACCCAAATACAAATAAGTCTCTATTTGCTTTTTATTTTCGTGAAGCATTCCCAAAAATGGACCAATTCCAGTTCCATTAGCAATCATAACAACTTGAGATGCTTTTTTAGGGAAATAAAACTGACTATTTTTAACAATTCTCGCTTTAAACCTGGTTTTAAGCTCTAAATTATTTAGGTAATTTGACCCTAAACCTCTTTCAAAATGTTTCACACTTAATTGCATATTTCCGTTTACTTTTCCTATAGAGTATAGGCGCTCACGATAATCGTGATTGGGGTATATTGCCAACAAATCGCCAGATTTAAAACGATATGTCTTTTTAGGTTTTAAGGTGATTAGAAATGTCTTGTCCGGGTTTGTTTTTGCTTCGGTTCTTTTTACAACTTTTAGTTTCTTTAAGAGTTTAGGCTTTACTACTAAATCTTGTTTAGATATATTAAATTCTAAACTTTGAGTCTTAGCCCACAATTGTGTCCATTTTTCAAAAGCTTCAACCGATTTATCGTTAATGGTAAATGGTGCTAATTCTTCTTTAAAATAATCGTTAAGCTCAATATTAACATCAAAAGCGTACTTACAGAAATCTGGGTAAGACAGAGAGCCAAATCCAACCACAGAGAATGCTAATTTTTTGTTTTGTTTGGTTGTTTTTAGCAGTTTTAAAAATTTATCAGCATTGGTTGGGGCTTCTCCTTGTCCATAAGTGGCCGTAAGAACAATGAGGTGTTTGGCTTTTTTATAAGTTGTATACTTATTTAATTCTGAAATATAAACCTTCTCTCCTGCTTGCAATAATTGTTTATATAAAGCATTGGCAAACGGTATTGTGCTTCCGTTTTCTGAGCCTACCAAAATAATATACTTTGCCTGATCTTTTTTATATTTATTTTTAAGTTTCGCTTTCCTTCGCTTTAAAGTCATAGCAAATCCAGAATAGATAAAAAATAGGATATTGACACTTGCAATAGCCAGGATTATAGACCAAATAATACTGCCTTTACCCGTATGAAGATTTAAACTTAAGTTAGAGAAAAAGCTAACCAAAGGATATTTCTCTTCACTTAAAATAGTTCCTGTAAACTGATTTACCAAAATTTCTCTGTCTTTTAATTCTATAGTGAAGTAATCTTCTACATCTTCTGAGAAAGGAAACTCAACAGCTTTAACTTGAGACAGTTTTATGTCTTTAAAAACAGGAAACTGGAAGAAGTCCAATTTTGGAGTTTCAGAAATAGCATCAAAATCGATGTTATGAGACGTGGTTACTTTGGGTAAAACATTAAATTTTTCTAAGGATAAATACACCCCAGTAAGGGTGATGATAATAATAGGAATTAAAGACAAACGTCCAAGAACCACATGCCAGTATTGATTGAAATTTTCATTAACAACAGTTGAAAATATCTTTTTGAAACTCCCTTGTCTTTTAACAACCAAAACTAACCCAGAAACAGCTATTAAAAACAAAATAAAAGAGCATAACCCAACAAAAAACCGACCAGTTCCTTTTAAAAACAAAGAACGATGGAAATTAGTCACCCATTGAAAAAACTTAGAAGGTTCTTTTTTATTGGCAAGAAATTGTGCTGTTTCTGGATTAAAGTAACCATTTAAGCTTTTGCCCTCTTTAGTAATAACCGATGCAAAAACAAAGTTGTTAGCATCTACCTGAAGTTCTATAACCTCGGGATAATTATCTTTGAAAACCGTAACTGTTTCAGCTAAACTTAATGTATTAAGATCTGCCACATGATACGGTTGCAGCTTATCTGAAACAGGTTCGAATGCCAGAATTATTCCAGTTACAGATGCTAAGAGAATAAAAACAAAAGAAGATACAGCCAACGCAAGATGGCTATATCTCCAAATGGAAATGGTCATGTTTATTTGTGTTTGTTCAGTAAAAACTAATTAGGCATCATTCTTATATAACGAATAAAACCTGTTCCGTCCTGTTTACTTTTTACATTTTCTGTAGTTAATGGGAACTCCACATCTTTGGTGTAGTACTCTTGATCTTCAACGGCTGTTTCAAAACGAATGCTGTAACCAGCATCAATTTTAGAATCATCAATATCGATTACACTAATGGTTCTAGCGCCTCCGGCAATTGTTGCTCCAGTAATTGCATCTAAATTTGTACGTTTTTTTCCGTAGAAGTTCCACCAATCAGAAATATCGTGATACCACTCGTCGTCGTCTCCTTGAACATAAAGCGTTTTTTCATATTCTCCTTGAGGATTAATCAATGAAATAATTACATAGGCAGCTTCACCTGTATAATTAGTCATTTGGATCATGCATTTGTACTTAGTAGTTTCAGAAAAAGTACTTACAGACAAAAGACCTAATGTGGCAATAGCTATAAGTATAAATTGTTTAATTTTCATTTTAATATTGAGGATTTATTAGATTCATTAAGTAATACCATGACTTCAAATTAAACCCACAAAGCTTTAAATGGCTTAACATTTATGATAGCTGCTTTGCAGGCCTAATAACCAACTAACTACTCAAAAAATCAAAATTTAGTTTTTTCGCTAATAAAATTTCGTTTTCTGAAGCTAAATCGAAGGCTGTTTCTTCAAATTCTGTGAGTTCCTTCTTTTTTGCTCCTTGCTCTATAAGGTATTTTAGAATTTCCATATCTGTAGCACTCATAGCTGCTAAATGAAGCGCTGTATTGCCTTCCTTGTTTTTAGCATTAATATCTACTTTATACTGAGAAACCCATTTTACGAGTTCTAAATTATTTTTAGAAACTGCTAAATGATATAAGGTATTACCATCTTCTTGAACTTTACTAATATCGAATCCCTGTGTTTTTAAAAGTTTTACTTTTTCTTGAAAGTCATCTGAAGGAAAAGCATCTAATAAATAGTATGCTAAATGGTTTCCGTTGGTATCTAAAACCTCTACATTGGCTTTATGTTCCATTAGAAAACTAACCACTTTAGCAGAATTATTAGCAATGGCCAGACTTAAAGCTGACTGTCCTTTATTGTTGACCCAATTAATATCTTTAGTTCCTTTTAATAAAGTTGATATTACCTCTAGGTTGTTTCTACTTGCTGCATGAATTAAAGCTGTATTTCCATTTTTATCGGCTAGATTAATATCTGCACCTTTTTCTATAAAATAGTTTGTTATAGACACATCTTTATTTCTGGCTGCCACAATTTGCAACGGACTAATGCCTTCCTTTGTTCTAGTATTAGGGTTTAGACCTGTACTTTCTAAAAACTTATAAGCCTCTATTCCGTTGGTTTTTCCTCGAGTTCCATAAGCAGCAAAAACAAAAGCCTGATCGTTTCCTTTTATGTTTCTTTCTAACAGTTTATTTAATAAATCTATGTTTCCTGTTTTTGCCACATAATTAAAAACGCCATTTCCTTCGGAGTCTACACTATTTATGCTCAATCCTTTTGAAGTAAAATAATCGATAAGCACAAAATCTGTATCAAAAGGAGCTGCAAGCAATAACGCGTTAGCGCCATTTGGAGTTAGGTCTTTTTCTAGGTTGGCACCATGTGCTAAACAGAGATCGTACACTTGAGTATTTTGTTGCCCTGAGCCAGCTGCAAAATTTAAAATGGTATTGCCTTTATCGTCTGTTACATCTGTTTTAGCTCCTTTTTTTAAGAGATATTCCATAAACGGTACATTCCCCTTATAAGCTGCCCAAAATATATAGGTTCTTCCGTCGTGGGTTAGTTTATTAACATCGTTTCCAGGTTTGGATTGTATATATTCTAAGGTATCATATGAAACATCTTGTAGAATTGCCAATACCACAGCATCAAAATTATTACTATTAGCCTGAGAAATATCATGACCTTTTTTAATATTCTGGTCTATAGTTTCTATACTTGGGTTGGAACTCCAAAACTCACGTTCTAAGAATATATTTTCTTGAGCTATTAATTGTACTCCAAAAATAAATATAAAAACCAGGGTTACTTGTTTGAAATATGTCATGTTATTAAGATTTTACAAAAGCGTCTATAATTGGATTGATTTCTTGAGCAGTTTTATAGTTTTCGTCGTCTAGTATATATTTAAACATCACTTTATTATCAACTTTTTCTTCTAAGATTAAATTAGTGTCTCTAGCAAAAACTTGGTCCCATTTAGCACGAACAACAGCCCATTTTTCTTTATTTTTTTTCCAATAATCTTGGCCTGCTTTGCATCTTTCATCAGCAATCTTAACATAGGTATTATGACCTTTTTCTTGTGCTAGAAGCATGTCTTCTTTTCCTTCTTCACGAATTACTTTGTCGTTGTCTTGATCGTGAATCCATCCATTAGAAACAATTTCATGTCTATTGGTTCTAATTAGCACATTATAATCACTACGTGTTGTGTATTCACGTCTTGCCAAAGGTGCAGCCGTGGTATTTTCCCAATAACTTTTTCCATCTACATGTACCCAAGAGGCAGAACCTTCATAACGAGGACTATCATCTACTTGAAATACTCTTTGTGTCCATTGTCCTTTAACATCTTTTTTTGGAAGCTTAACATATTCCCATTTATTATCATGATCGTAAACATATAAGTCTGTGTTTTCAAATTCCCAATCTTGACGCCAATGTTTAACAATATGTGGACTATCTGGACGACCAACAATTAAAATATGTTGCATGACAATTTTATCTGCATCATTTTGAAGTAATTCTACCCATTCTAATGCTTTATCGTGTTTCGTTTTAGAAGGAATGTAAGTTGAGTCTCCAGAATACTCGAACGTTTCAGTAAAATTAAAGCCCACTTCGTAGCAACCACACATGTCTTTTATGGCTTTTTGATCTTGTTTCTTTTTGTTTTGGGCTTGAGTTTGAAAAATAACTACGACTAATAAAAAAGTGAGGAGTGATAATCGTTTCATTACTAGGGTTTTCTTTTTAAGTGAATTATTTATTTAAAATTTATCTATTCTTATTTAGACTGATTTAAAATAAGATTTTATATTTGCAGCAAATTTAATCAAGAATGAGTCTAAATAAAAATAAAATTCTAATTTATTTTTCACTTTTTTTAAGTCCCATAGTTTTTTCACAAGAGACAGCTGTTGATTCTACCAAGACCGAAGAACTTAATGAAGTTGTAATTACGGGACAATACAATCCACAATCCATCAAGAAATCCGTTCATAATGTGATTGTTATAAATAAAGAACAAATTGAAAATCAAGCCGGAAATAATCTAGCAGATTTGTTGAATTTCAATTTAAATCTAACCATTATTCCAAGTTCTCAAACAGGAAAATCTAGTATCTCATTTTTTGGTTTAGATGCGCAATACTTCAATATTTTAATAGACAATATTCCTTTAGTTAGCGATAATGGCCTTGGAAACAACATAGATTTAACCCAAGTCAACCTAGACGACATAGAACGCATAGAAATAGTTGAAGGTGCTATGGGAGTGGAATATGGAGCGAATGCCGTTTCTGGTGTTATTAATATAATTACCAAAAAATCCATTGATTCTAGTTGGCAAATTCAAGGAGGCATCCAGGAAGAAACTGTTGGAGACGAATACGCATGGTTTGATGCGGGCAGACATATTCAACTTATAAACCTGTCTCATAACTTTAATGAAAAATGGTATGGCCGTTTAGGTTTTAATCGCAATCATTTTGCAGGCTATTTAGATAATAAGCAAGGAAAAGGTTATTATAAAAATGATGGTTTAAGAGGGTACGAATGGCTACCAAAAACACAATTTAATACCAATTCTTTAATTAATTATCATTCGGAGAAGTTTAAATTTAATTATCGTTTTGATTATTTTCATGAAGTTCTTAACTATTATGATGCTACAGTAAGGCCTAACATAGATATTGTTTCGCAAACTTCGAATCCTTCTGCTACCGACAAAATATTTACAACCAACAGGTTTGTAAATAACATAAATATCTCTGGACATTTAAATTCTGGAGCCAACTACAAGGCATCTTTTTCATATCAACAACAACAGCGCGATTTAAATAAGTTCAATTACTATATTTTAAGTCACGAGAAAACCAACGAAACAGATGAAACTTACCAATCTACTAAAATATTTTTCTCTAATGGTACGATAAATAATCTTATTAAAAACGACAAATTCAACTTTGAGTTAGGCTATGAAACGAGATTTATAGATGGGTTCGACACACAAGCAACTGGAGATTATAGCCAATTAGCTAAAAGCCATTCTATTTATAATTTATCCACATATGGTTCTGCAGAATATAGATTTAATCAAAAGCTATCTCTAAGACCAGGATTACGTTACGAATACAATTCTAAATTTCAATCTAAAGTTTTAGGTTCTTTAAGTGCCAGGTATTTAATGAATTATGGTTTTGAACTTCGGGCAAATGTTGGAAGTTCTTATAGAACTCCAAGTTTTGAAGAACTCTATTACTACTTTGTAGACTCTAATCACGATGTACGAGGAAATGAAAACTTAAATCCAGAAAATGGATATACCGCTTTTATTAACTTAAAAAAACGTAGTTGGTTTGATGATATATCTCTTCAAAATGAATTAAAATTTAGTTATATCTCTTTAAAAGATAAAATTGATCTCGCCATTGTAAACACCAGCCCGTTGCAATATCAGTACATAAATATAGATAGCTACAGGCTTTGGGGACTTACTTTAAACAACTCTATAAAATCTAATAACTGGAACTTGAATTTAGGCGCCACTTTGCAAGGGGTTTCAAGAGGATTAGAAAATGAAGTGAATGCTAATGATGATTTTTTATATGCATTTCAAATAAATTCTAGTGCCACTTACCATCTAAAGAAATGGGATACTTTTTTAACCATGCTTTATAAATATAATGGCGCGCAAGAAGATTACGTCGCTTCAGGAACAGATGCCAATGGAAATTCCACCTTTAGCACTGAAACTTTAGATGGTTACACTTGGTTGGATGCTTCTCTTAAAAAGTCTTTTTTCAAAGACGCTTTTCAAGTCACTCTTGGAGCTAGAAACTTATTGAACATAACCTCTGTAGATATTAGAAATTCTAATGCCAGCACAGGATCTCATAACGCCAGTAGCGACAATCTTACTTTGGGCTACGGACGTTCATTTTACTTAAAACTATTATATACATTAAATATTTAAAATCAATTATTATGACAAACAAATTTTCCTCACTCCTTTGTGGAGTATTACTAATTAGCAGCTTTGGTTGCAGTAGTGATGACAACAACGAACCATCTGGACCTATAGATGTAATTATTGAAGGTGCACAAGTAACGCCAGAAGTTGGTGGACCAAACCAACAAAACCAAGTTTATATCGATTTAAGCACAAATACCTCAACAACTGTGCAGCGTGATACTTGGGATTTAGGTTTCTATACTGGATCAGAATTTAGAGTAGCGATAAATGGATCTATTTATATGGCTACGGCAAAATTAACAGAAAACAACATAGATGCCGTAAATTCAAGCAGTCCTGAAGTTCAAGATTTACAGACTAGAGTTGCTGTTGGAACCTTTGCTGCAGAAACTGCCAATTTTATAGATGCGCCTAGTGGAAACATAAATGGAACAGCTATAGAAGCCATTTCTAATACAGATTCTCAAAACAACGTATATCTATTAAATCTAGGTTATAAAGTTGGTACAACCACGCCAGCCAATGGTGCTGTTGCTGTAAACGGTGACCCAAGAGGTTGGATGAAAATACGTGTATTAAAAAACGGAAACGATTATGTACTACAATATGCCGATTTAGATGCCAGCACACATCAAGAAGTAACTATTACTAAGAGTAGCGATTTCAATTTCAACTTTTTTAGTTTTAATACAGAAAGTGAAGTATCTGTGGAGCCAGTAAAGTCTCAATGGGATTTAAACTTTACCGTTTTTACTAATGAAATTGAAGGATATGGAGCTTATGGTTATAGCGATTTTGTAACACATAACACCAAAGGAGGTGCAGCTGTATATAGTTTAAATACTGAAGATACTTCTTATACCTACGAAAACTTCACGCTAGCCGATGTTGATAATTCTAATTTTGTATTTAACGATCAAAGAACCATTGGAGGTACTTGGAGAAATGGTGGGGGACCATCTAGTTTACCATCTTTAAAAGACAATATGTTTTATGTATTACAAGACACAGACGGCAATTTGTACAAACTTCAATTTTTAGCTTTAACTAATGCTGAAGGCGTGCGTGGTTATCCGGAATTTGTTTATAGCTTGTTGGAATAAAAAAAGAAATTTCACAATTATACAAAACAAAAAAGCCACTTTAAAAGTGGCTTTTTTGTTATTCTAAATGATAGATCTCCATAATGTCTTGTAGGTATTTATCAAAGTCAATTTTTAAATCGATAAGTTTTCCTGAATGAACATCAAAAACCCAACCATGTACTTTTAAGCCTCTGTCTCTATTGGCTCTTTGTACGGCTGCCGTTTTAATTAAGTTGACACATTGTTCCTGCACATTAAGTTCCACTAATCTATCGTAGCGTTTAGCATCGCACTCTATATTGCTTAATTCTTCCTTATGAAGTCTATAGACATCCCGAATGTTACGTAGCCACGGATTAAGGATTCCTAAATCGGCAGACTGCATAGCAGCTTTTACACCCCCACAAGCATAGTGTCCACAAACTATTACATGCTTTACTCCAAGATGATCTACTGCGTAATTAACCACAGACATCACATTTAAATCAATACTTATAACCATATTGGCAATGTTTCTGTGTACAAACACGTCGCCAGGACCTAAACCCATTAATTCTTCAGCCGCAACGCGACTATCAGAACATCCAATAAATAATAATTCTGGATTTTGTCCATTACCTAATTCTTCAAAAAATTCGGAGTTAACGGCTAATTTGTCTTTAACCCATTTTTCGTTGTTTTTAAAAACTTTCTCTAATTCCATTAATAGTGTTTTATATATTATTTAAAAATGAAGTTGCGCGCAGCTTCACTTTAAAAAAGTCTTTAAAATTAATTAAAAATGCTCATAAAAAAAGAATTAATTTCAATATGCTGAAAAACAAATGAAATCAATTTAGAATTAAATATAGATGAAAAGCCTAAAAATGAAAAAACATCATAAAGTGAAACCTTCTCTTTCACTATATGATGTTTTAATAATTTCCATTAATTATTACAATCTAGTTACCGTATTTGGTCTATTAGAATTATAGCGTAGGATAAAATATCCAATAATTGCAGAAACCAAAGAGCCTAATAGAATGCCTATTTTAGCTGAATCTACATAAGCAGGTGTCGATCTAAAAGCCAAACTTGCTATAAAAATAGCCATGGTAAAACCTATACCAGCTAGAAAAGCCACGCCCACAATATGTGTTTTATTAATATCTGATGGGATGGTAATCAATTTTATTTTATTGGCTAGTAATACTATGGTAGTTACACCAACACTATTTCCTAAAATTAAACTTAACATAAGTGTAACTACAAGACTCCAATCTATAGCATACGCACTATCAAAAGCAACTCCTGCATTTGCCAAAGCAAAAATTGGAATTATTATAAAGGCGACCCAATCGTGTAATTTATGTTCCAATTGCTGTAATGGCGACTGGTATTTATTGGTCCAATCCTGAAGGTTATCCATTTGAGCAATCTGTTCTGTAGAAAGAATGGGTTTTTGCAAGATAGATGCCTCTTTTAAGTTTTTTGTAATGGTTTCTAAATTATTAACAAAAGACTTTGTGGATATGTTTTGTTGAATTGGTACTGAAAAAGCCAATAAAATCCCGGCCAGGGTTGGATGAATTCCGGACTTTAGGAATAAGATCCAAATAACTACTCCAAAAACAAGGAATAGATATTTTAGATAAAGACCTTTGTAGGAGATAAAGTATAATAAAGCTAACATCCCTAAGGCAATTAGAAGTAAACTTACTTCAATACTACCACTATAAAATATAGCAATTACCAAAACGGCACCAATATCATCCACAATAGCAAATGCCATTAAAAATAGCTTTAAACTTAATGGCACTCTATTTCCAAGTATATTAAGTACAGCTAATGCAAAGGCAATATCTGTAGCCATTGGCACTCCCCACCCATGAGTAGTTTCTGGATTTTGATTGAAAATAAAATAAAACATCACTGGAAAAGCCATCCCTCCAATAGCGCCAACTAATGGAAAGGCGAGTTTTTTAGTAGAATTGAGCTCTCCAATTAAAAATTCTCTTTTAATTTCTAGTCCAATTAAAAAGAAGAAAACAGCCATCAACCCATCGTTAATCCATAGAATTAATGGTTTGTCTATTTCAAAGGTTTCGCTAGTAAAACCTAATTCATATTGCCATAATTCTTGATAGGTATGGCTCCAAGGCGAGTTTGCCCATAATAAAGCTAAAAGTGTTGCCCCTAAAAGCAAAAATCCACTTAAGCTTTCAATCTTAATAAATTTTTGTAATGGGGTTAAAATGGCATTTTTTGTCATCTATTTAAGGTCTTATATTGATTAATTTATAAAAAAAACTGATTACAAACTTATTAGAAAGAGAAATAATCTTTTTTTATTAATATAACATACTGTAAAAATACAAATATTAAGAAGTAGATTCTGGTGGAGGCAATGATGTTTCTAACGAACGCCGAGAGTAATCTATAAAATTAAAATCTAATGGTTTCATTAATTGAAGTTTTATAACAATCATTTCAGAGGAGTAACCATCTAAAAATATCAATTCCTTATGCTTTATTTCATTGTTGGAATAATTTTTACCTTCATTTACACTATAAAACATAGATATATCAACAGATTCATCAATAATAGTTATTATTAAAGGGACCGAAATAAACGAGGTGAAAATAATTGTAAAGCAAAGAGAAATCGTTGTTTTCTTCATCCAATCTTATTAAAAGTGAAGAACAAAGATACAATTCGAGTTTTTTATTTTAGTTAAAGAAAATTTAAAGTGCTTTAATGTCTTGGTTCAAAACCCAACCTGTTTTACCATCTGAAAGCTTAATTTTCTTCCAACTATTAACCGTATCTAATATTTGAACCTTGGTACCTTCATGAAGAATAAAAGCTTCTGTACTACGTAAATTAGGCTCGCTTTTAATCTGGCTTTCCTGAGCAAATATAATAGCTGGCTTGTCTTTTTTATCTAAATTATATTTATGAAATGCAAACATTACAGCCAAACAGGTGACCCCTAAACACAACATACTACTTACAAAAGAGAGACGTTTTTTTGTTGTAGAGTAAGCAAAATAATACGTAAGAAATAAAACTACAAACACACAAACAAAGACCACAGCTGCCTTTGCCCAAATATCAAAACTAAAGGTGTTTGTTAGTTTTTTTATGTAATTAGAGAGTCCAACTTCTGGAACAGTACCAATGGCGTCAATGGTCATGTTTCTTGCAAAAGCTATATTATTCTTAATTTCTTTATCGTTTGGAGCAAGCTTTAATGCTTTTTCATAATAATAAATGCTTGGTGCAATGTGATTTAATTTATAATGCGCGTTGGCTAAATTAAAATACAATTCGGCAGAATGCTCGCCATTTTCTATAATCGCCTCATATTTAAGTATGGCTTGATCAAAATCTCCTTCGTTATAAAGTGCATTCCCTTGTTCAAACAAAGAGGTGTTTTGAGCCAAAGTTGAAACGCTCAATAATATCACAAATATGTAAACTAGATGCTTCATTTAATTTGTTTATCTATTGTTGAAATTGTTTTTGCTGCCTTATCAAAATCTTGTTGCATTTCCACTTGTGTAATGGGCGTATACCGTGCCAATTCGCAATTTTCTAAAATAGACACAAACTCTGTAATTATTTGGTTGTCTACTTGTCTTGTTACTAGTAAATCCTGAATTTTATTCTTAGTAAAATCGCTGGTTTCAATACGTAACTTTGCTTTTAAATAATTGTGTAAGGCTTTTTCTAGAGCCACATAAAAGGCTTCTTTATTTCCAAGAGCTCGTTTAGCTTCACTTAAATAACGTCTTGCCAATTTATCGGCTTTTCTTACTTTATTTCCTGTAATATCAGCATCGCGTTCTTGTTTCTTTTTTCTAACAATTATAGCCAAAGGAATTGCTAAAAGTGGCAGCAATAAGCCTGTCCAGAACCCTGTAGATTTAAAAAAGTGAACTTCTTCTATACTTGTTAATTTGGTACTTGTTTTTACAAATGCAAATTGCTGGTTGGTAACCACAACTGGTTGTTTTGAATTATTAGCAGTAGCAATATTATTGTCTGAATTAGTTGTGTTGGTTGGCCCTTCAAGAACATTAAGAACTATTTCTCCAGAAGAGATACGCTTATAAGATTCTGTTTTTACATCAAAATACGAAAAGCTAATACTTGGAATTGGGTACTTTCCTTTGTATTGTGGCACAATGATATAACTGTCTGAAATACTTCCTTGCATTCCGTTTAGATTGGTTACCACATTTTCAGTGTGTTCTGGCTCATAAACCTCTAAAGAACTTGGTAAATTAAGTTTAGGAAGTTCAAATAATTTTAAGTTTCCATTTCCTTTTACTTCTACTGTAGCCTGTAAAGATTCGGAAGCATTTAATTCCGATTTTGTTGTAATCACATTGAATTCAAAATTTCCAACAGCACCAGTAAAATCTTCTGGTTTTCCTTCTAAAGGTAGAGGCTTCACATTTATACTTCGGCTCCCAGCTGAAATGGTTTTATGAACTTTTGTCATAAGTCGTCCTCCAAAGATATCACGCCTATTCGTTGGCACCTCAATGGTCACATCCAAACTTAAAGGCTCTATTTCCAGTTTCCCAGTTTTTTGAGGATATAATACTGTTTTACGTAATACTACATATCTGTAATTCTCTCCTTTATAAGTTCCGTTTAATACTTTTAAATTTTTAATATCTATATTCTGACTCCAAAACGAATTGTATCTAGGATTATCTATTTCTCTCCAATTGCTTACTCCTGTATCTGGAGATACATAGAGTTTATAAACAACCGTTATAGCTTCGTTTAAATATGGATTCCCATCTGAAACCTCAGCTACCAAATGAATGTTGTTAGATGCAATTGTTTCTGGGTTGTTATCGTCGTTAGGTCTATCCACAGCAGCCGTAACTACAATACTCTGTGGTGTTGTTTTGTAAATTTCACCATCAATTTCTATGGTTGCTTGTTTAATAGTAAATGACCCACGTTTTTTTGGTGACAGAAAATAGCTGTACGTTTTTTTATAAGATCTCTTTCCGTTCATCCAAGACGTGCTAACTGCTTGATTTGGACCACCAACAATTGTAAAGCCTAAAAAATCTGGTGGATTAAAATTATCGCCGTCTTTGTTCATCTCGAAATCGACACGCAATCGTTCATTAATACCAAGTTTTTTCTTGCTTACCTTTGCCTCAAAAGTTACTTGAGCACTAGCTATGCTCGCACTTAATATAATTAGTAATACGGATATGTGTTTTAATAATTTCATTTTCATTAGCCCTTTAAATTTTCGGACATCTTAATCTCAGGTTTTACTTGCATTGTCTAAATCCTGATGGTTTACCAGTCTTTTTCTGTTTGAACCTTTTCACCTTTTTGCTTTTCAGCATTCATTTTTTCTTGAACTTTTTGCTCTTGATTGTTCATGGCTTCTAGCAAGTTCTTAACCTGCTGAGGAGATAATTGTCCAGGCTGTGTCTGTGGCTTTTGTGGTTCTTTTTCCTTATCGTTTCCTTTACCTTGATCTTTATTATCTTCTTTTGGCTTGCCTTGATCGTCTTTCTGGTCATCACCTTCTTTTTTATCTTGATCGCCTTGATCTTTATTGTCCTCTTTATTATCGCCTTCTTCCTTATCTTGGTTATCTTGGTTGTCTTGGTTGTCTTGGTTTTCGTCCTGATTCTGGTCTTGATCTTTGTTTTGATCGTCTTTACTATCGTCCTGCTGTTCGTCTTTTTGGTCTTCTGCACATTTTTTAGCTAAAGCCAAATTATAACGTGTTTCATTATCTGACGGATTGTTTCTTAAGGCATTTTTATAAGCATCAACAGCTTCTTGACATTTATTTTCTTTCATCAAGATGTTGCCAATATTATGAAAAGCTTTATGTTTTTCTTCTTTTGAAGTTGCATTTTTTGTTGCTTGTTGCAAACGAAATAAAGCTTCTGTATTACTTCCTTCTTGAAAATATGAAGTCCCTAAATTATAAGCTCCAGCAACAGATGAAGATTGTTCTGAAAGTGCCTTACGATAAGCCATTTCAGCTGATACAAAATCATCGTTAACTGCTTTTTCATTGCCTTCATACACAAAATTGTTCGCCTTTTTTAAAGCCAACAACTGTTCCTTCTCTTTGTCTTTTTCTTGAGCAAAACTAGAAACTGAAATGATTGCAAGTATGTAAAATAGTAATTGTTTCATTGTAAATTTAATCGTCTTTCATTTTGCATTTTAGCAACCTCTAATATATAAAACTGTTGTATTTCTTATAGTTAAAGGTTTTATAAAGTTTAGCCTCATCTATAAGTGATGTTTTTTACTTTTATAGGTTTTCGTTGAATAAATTCAATTTCTTTAGCCAAGACGTTTTTCGTTCTAATAAAAAGATATCTATAAATAAAAAAGCAATTGCGAAAGCTAAAAACCATTGAAACTGATCTTTAAAATCGGCAAATTGTTTGGCTTCGAATTCTTTTTTATCCATTTTGTTTAAAATATCTCTTATGCTCTCTACAACCTCGTTTGTGTTTCTTCCGTTAATATAAATTCCATTTGCTTCTTTAGCAATGGCTTTAAGTGTGCTTTCGTCTAAACGTGTAATAACTGTTTCGCCATTAGAATCTTTTTTATAATTTAAAACAACGCCATTTCTTTTAATAGGAATGGGACCTCCTTTTGTGTCTCCAACTCCAATAGTGAAAATTTGAATCCCTTCTTCACTAGCTTCATTAGCTACTTTTGTAGTGCCTTCACCATGATCTTCACCATCAGAAATAATTATTAATACACGATTGGTTTGCTCGTCATCATCATAATAGGTTTTTGCTAATTCTATGGCGTCTTTAATTGCAGTTCCTTGTGAGGATAACATATCTGTATTCATGCTCTGGAGGAACATTTTGGCAGAAGCATAATCTGTGGTAATTGGTAATTGAGGAAATGCTTTTCCGGCATAAGCGATAATTCCAACACGATCGCTAGCCAGATTATTGATGATTTGCGTAACCAATTGTTTTGATTTCTCAAGTCTGTTTGGCGCAATATCTTCAGCCAACATGCTTTTAGATACATCAATGGCAAAAACCACATCCACACCTTCACGCTTAATGGTTTCTAATTTTGTACCAATCTTAGGGTTTACTAAAGCTATTGCTAAGGAAGCCATAGCCAAACAGATAACTGTTAACTTTAAAATACTTTTAAAAAGCGATTGATTTGGACTGAGCCTTTTTAAAAGTTGTTTGTTAGCAAATTTCTTTTGAGCATGACGTTTCCAGATTTGAAGCACCAAAAAGAATAGGATTATTACTGGAATAACCGCTAATACCCAAAACCATATTTTTTCTTCTAATTGATACATTTCTCTAAAATTCCAATATTAAAATCCCAAATTCCAAAATCACTTTTTGATTAGGTAGGGTTTATTTTTCTTTGCTCTTTTTTCTCTTATCTTTTGTTAAACGAAGCTCCTAAAAATTGTAAATCTCAATAATAACTCGAAGAGTAATAACATGCCAGCCAATAAGACTAATGGTCTGTACTTTTCTTCGTAGTTGTAATATTTAAACTCTTCGATATCTGTTTTTTCAAGCTTGTTTATTTCCTCATAAATTTCAGCTAGCTTTTTATTGTCGGTTGCTCTAAAATATTTTCCTCCAGTAACATCAGCAATTTCCTGTAAAAGTTTTTCGTCTATTTCTACCTGTGCGCGAACATATTGAAAATCACCATTATCCAAAAGACGCATGGGTGTTAATGCCATGCCATTTGTTCCTATTCCAATGGTGTAGGTTTTTATTCCAAATTCTACAGCCAACTCACTAGCCGTTCTAGGCTCTATAAATCCTGAATTATTAACTCCATCTGTTAGTAGGATAATAATTTTACTTTTAGCCTTACTATCTTTTAACCGGTTTACTGAAGTGGCCAAGCCCATTCCAATGGCAGTTCCTCCTTCAATAATCGTACTATATTTAATACTTTCTAAAGATCGAAGCACAATAGCTTTATCACTAGTTATTGGTGTTTTTGTATAACTTTCTCCAGCATATTCCACCAACCCAATTCTATCGTTTGGTCTTTCTTTTATAAACTCTGCTGCTACTTCTTTTAATGCTTCAAGTCTGTTTGGTTTTAAGTCTTTTGCCAACATACTTGCTGAAACATCAATTGCCATAACAATATCTATGCCTCGAGTGGTTTTGGTTTTTGTAGATACATCGACCGTTCTTGGTCTGGCCATAGCTGTAATTAATAATGCTAATACTAATAAGCGTAGAACAAATAGTAAGTGTTTTAATTTTGGTAAAAAAGAACTTCCTGTTTTAAAACCTTTCAAACTGGACATTTTAAGTTCAGCTGTTTGCTTATTGAACTTAAAAACATACCATAGAATGGCTAATGGAAGTAATAAAAACAACCAGAAAAATTCCTTATTTAAAAATTCAATCCCTTCAAACATTATTGATTTACTTTTTTAAGCTCTATAGAGTTTATAATTCGTTCTGATATTTTTTCGGCATAGCTATCATCTGTAGACCATGTAAGTAAAATTTGCTGTAGCACATCTTTATTATCCGAAGCAAATTGAAGCAAGACATAATTAGCTTCTGTAAAATCTTCAGAATGTAACATAGGTATTTTTAAGGTTCCAAATGTTTTTAGACCTTCGGCTCCATTTGGTGTGGAAAATTTTTCCTGTTTTACAAAAATATCAGTAACACCTTTTTTCTCAAGATCGGTTATACTTTCTGCTGCTACTTTTGCTAGATCCACTTCCTTCTTTTCGGCGTCCTGTCCTTGATTTTGGAAGGTTGTGGTACTCACATTTATATACATGTTATCTTGAAGGATTCCTGATGTAAATGCTGTGGTATTTAATTTGGTTTTAACATCTTCTGGAGCTGAAGGATTGTCTCTTTTTAATACTTGAGGCGTTGAAATATCAATTGGTGGTACGCCATATTCACTTCTAACCCATGAGCCTTCTAACAATTCTTTACTATCGTTTCCAAGAAGTGTATCTGTTACATAACCAAATCCATATTTTATTCCAAAACCTACAAATATGGCAATTACAACTAGAACTGCTGCCACACTTGTTAGGATCACTTTTCTGCGTTTCTTTTTACGTTCTTGTGCTTCTTTATATTGTTGGTTGAGTAGTTTTTCTTCTTCGGTTGGTTCTGGAAGAACTTCTTTTACATGATCTATTTCTAAATCGATGGTATTTCTATCTAATTTTGCTAACTCAACATCTGGTGCAGATTTTGCAAACTTTACTAAATCCGCACGTTTAAAAATGCTTTCTAAATTTTTAAGCGTCTCTTTACTTATATCTATTTTGTTGCCTTCTTTTAGTAGATTCAATCTTGAAATCAACTCATCTGTAGTGCTTTCTAATGCACGATCGTAAACCTTTTCGTCTATATACCTTCTAATAGCGAAAGTTAATTCAGAATAATACTCTTTAATTTCAGAATTCTCTAAATAATGACTCTCATCCAATTTCCTTAAAGCTAACTTGGCACGTTCGTAAGGTGGTAACAAAGCTATTTCTTCGGCTTCAGTTAATGGCTTTTTTCGCCATAAAAACCAATATAACAAACCACCAACAAGAACTATAAATGCAATTATTATTAGGAGTGTTTTCCACCAATTACCTGCACTTTTTTCAACTTCAATTAGGGGTTTAATATTATATAGTCCTTGTTTTGTTGTATCTACTACAATGTTGTTTACAAGCACTTTTAATGAATCTGTAAAAAATGTTTTATCTCCAATTAGAATTTTTTGTCTTGGAATGGTATAATTACCAGAATCGAATTGGGTTAGGCCATATTTTTTAATTAGCTGGAATCTGGCATCTTTTTTAGTAGTATCTACTTTATAAGATTCTATCATTTCAAGTGGCATGAAGGTTTGACCTTCTGGAAACACAACTAAGTCTGTAGAATCTGTTTCAACTTGAATATGAAACGTTATTTGCTCTCCAATTTTAATAGATGTAGAATCTATAGATGATGAGATATCTTGTGAAAAAGAAATATAAGAAAAAAGAAAAAAGAATATAGAAAACAGGCTCCATGCCTTATAATTAAAGCTTGAAGTGAAAAAACTCATAAATCTAAAATCGTTAATCATAAGTCGTTAATCTTTTAGCTTCTTCTTTTAAAATATCCTAATAACTTTTTCACATAACTTTCGTCCACACGACAATCTAAAGAACCTGCTCCAGATTTTGTAAAGCTGTCCTTAAAGTAAAGGACTTTATCGTTGTAAAATTTGCTATAATTCTGTCTTACAGATTTTGAAGATGTATTTATTAATAGATTCTCTCCTGTTTCTGCATCTTGCATCTGTACCATTCCCAAATTTGGAATGGCTTCTTCGCTTTTATCGTACACTCTAATTCCTGTAAGATCGTGTTTTTTAGCAGCTATTTTTAAGGTTTGATTATAATCGTCTGCAATAAAATCGCTTAAAAGAAACACAATGGCTTTTTTCTTCATCACGTTCGATAAAAACTTTAAAGCTTCTGCAATATTGGTTTGTTTACTTTTAGGCTTAAACTCAATTAATTCACGAATAATGCGAAGTACATGCGAACGTCCTTTCTTAGGTGGAATATATAATTCTATAATATCTGAGAATAGAATTAATCCAATTTTATCGTTATTTTGGGTTGCTGAAAAAGCTAAAGTTGCAGCAATTTCAGTAACAATTTCGTTTTTAAATTGTTCTTCTGTTCCAAATAATTCTGAACCCGAAACATCTACCATAAGCATCATAGTGAGTTCGCGTTCTTCCTCAAAAATTTTAATATGTGGTTCGTTGTAACGAGCTGTTACATTCCAATCAATGTTTCTTACATCATCACCATATTGATACTTTCTTACTTCAGAAAAAGTCATACCACGCCCCTTGAAGGTTGAATGATATTCGCCTCCAAAAATATGATCAGACAAACGACGTGTCTTAATCTCAATTTTTCGTACTTTTTTTAGTAATTCTTTAGTATCCATTTTTTAGATTCAAGATTTAATATTTAAAATTCAAAGTCGCATAACTTTGAATTTAGAATTTGAAACTTTGAACTATTTAAGGTACTTCTATTTCGTTTATAATTTTATTGATGATTTCTACAGATGTTATATTTTCGGCTTCGGCTTCATAAGTAATACCTATTCTATGACGAAGCACATCGTAAACTACAGCTCTTACATCTTCTGGAATTACATACCCACGACGCTTAATAAACGCATAACATTTAGCAGCTGTTGCAAGGTTAATACTTCCACGTGGAGACGCTCCAAAAGAAATTAATGGTTTTATATCGGCAAGTTTATATTTTTCTGGATAACGTGTTGCAAACACAATATCTAAGATATATTTTTCAATTTTCTCATCCATGTAAACTTCACGAACGGCTTTTTGTGCATTTAAAATTTGTTGGACAGAAACCACTGGGTTTACTTTTTCGAAGGCACCTTTTAAATTGGCACGAACAATTAGCTGCTCGTCTTCCATTTTAGGATAGTCGATGACTGTTTTTAACATAAAACGATCCACTTGAGCTTCTGGTAATGGATAGGTTCCTTCTTGTTCTACAGGGTTCATGGTAGCCATTACTAAAAATGGTTTGTCCAGAATAAAAGTTTCGTCTCCAATGGTTACTTGTTTTTCCTGCATGGCTTCCAGTAATGCAGATTGCACTTTTGCTGGAGCTCTATTTATCTCATCAGCCAAAACAAAATTTGCAAAGATTGGTCCTTTTTTAATCTTAAAGTCGTTTTCCTTCATATTGTAGATTAAAGTACCCGTTACATCTGCTGGCAATAAATCTGGTGTAAATTGGATTCTACTAAAACTACCATCAACGGCTTGAGCAAGTGTATTAATTGCAAGAGTTTTTGCAAGTCCCGGAACACCTTCCAATAAAATATGTCCTTGGCCAAGTAAACCAATAAGCAACCTTTCCATCATGTGTTTTTGACCTACAATTACTTTGTTCATTTCTAAAGTAAGTAAATCAACAAAAGCACTTTCTCTTTCAATCTTCTCGTTAATCGACTTAATATCAATTGTACTTGTATCTTCCATCATTTTTATTTTTTTAAAGTCTCGAATATAGCATCCTTAATTGAGCCATGCAAATTGTTAATTTTTTTGCTGTTTAGCTGTTAATAATTGGTTAAAAATTAACACGTTTAGATAACTTTAAGACTATTATCTTTTATAATTTTAAAGTTCAAATAAAAGTTTTTCGTAAAAGCAGAAATATAAATAATATCTTCAATGAAAAAAATAGCCTTAATAACAGGAGCTACAAGTGGAATTGGCAGAGCAACAGCTCATGAATTTGCCAACCATGGTATTCATCTAATACTATGTGGACGAAGACAAGAACGCTTGCAAACCATACAAGACGCATTACAAAAACAAACCGAAGTTCACATTCTTAATTTTGATGTAAGCAACAAGATTGAAACCATTAAAGCCATAGAATCTCTTCCAAACGAGTTTAGAAATATCGATATTTTAATCAATAATGCTGGAAATGCACATGGACTAGATCCTATACAGACTGGAAACTTAGACGATTGGGATGCTATGATGGATATAAATGTAAAAGGTTTGCTGTATGTTAGTAAGGCTGTTATTCCACAGATGACAGAACGCAAAACGGGACACATTATTAATATTGGCTCTTCGGCAGGGAAAGAAGTTTATCCTAAAGGAAATGTGTATTGTGCCACCAAACATGCTGTTCTAGCTCTTACTGAGGGTATGCGAATAGATTTAAACGACTTTGGCATAAAAGTAAGCGCTATAAACCCTGGTTTGGTTGAAACAGAATTTTCTCAAGTACGGTTTAAAGGAGACGCTATTGCCAATAATGTTTATAAAGGTTATAAAGCCCTACAACCACAGGATATTGCTGAAATTATATATTTTGCTATTAGCAGACCTGCTCATGTTAATATTGCCGATTTATTAGTATTTCCAACCGCACAAGCTTCGTCGACTATTGTAAAAAAAGAATTTTAATTAAAAAGATTGCCTCTTTCAAGGGTAGTGAACATGATCAACAAGCGCCTACTCATAAAAAACCTATTAGCTCATAACGATGAGAATAGCTTTTACGATAAAAAGCGTATGATTGATATTGGCCAAAAAGAAGGAAAAGCCAAATTTTTAAAGCATGTTTGCGCACTTTCAAATAGTAACCCAAAAAATAACTCCTACATAGTTATTGGGGTTGAGGACGAAGACAACCAAATAATTGGTGTCGATTTTTTTGATGATAGTAAAATTCAAAACCTCATCAATGCCTATCTAACAAATCCTCCAATTGTTCAGTATGAAAACATTCCTTTTCCGCACTTACCAGATGACAAAGTGGTTGGGTTAGTAACTATTAGGTCGATAGACAAACTCACCACGCTTCGTAAAAATATTTGGAAATATTATGGTGGCTCTGTTTTTTTTAGAGATGGAAGTATGAGCATGCCCAAAGTGTTCGACATTGAGATAGAAGATGTAAATTCCAATATTGTAACAGCCATTGAAAACAATTCCCAAAACAATATTGAGCACACACTTGATGGGGTTTTCGATTTTTTAAAAACAAGACAAGATTTTAACCCAAAATATAAAGTGTTTAAAGAGTATTTTGTATTGTGTTGGTCTGGACAAAAAAAAGAAGTTAAAGACGAAGTTTTTTACTCTCGTGTAGATATTAAACTTATAAACGAACAGGTACGTTTGTTCTATTCTACATTAGACGATGTATCTATTTCTTATGATGAAAATTCCTTTAAAATTATTGAATATGTGAGTTTAGGACTGCAAAACTCATACAAATACTATCCTTTAGAAGAAACCGTTATTCAGTTTTCTGATAACGTAAGTTATAATATTGATACCACATTAATTTTTGAAGCACCACAATACGATAAAAAAGCACTTCATCATATTTACAATGCCAACAATGCTATTTTAGAAAAACTTAAGAAAGGGCTTGTTCTTAATAAGAACGAAAAAACCGACTTAAAAAATCTTCCTGCTACTTACCTTATTTGTTATTTGAATTTGTTTCACGAAGCCATAGATAAGCTAAACGAAACCAAACCTTTTTTAAAAGCATATGGAGATGAAACCTACCTACTATATAAAGAAGCTATTCGGATTTTAAGAAAAGTAAAGTATAGTTAAAAGTTAATTATACATAAAAACCTACCATTTATACAGTAGTTACTACCAACTATAATTTAATCTATTATTGAAGCTCTTTTTTTAATACTTTCGTTTTGCTATTAATCAATTACCATAACAACCTTGTTTTACAAACAGTCTTATCTGTTTTTAAGCAAGGTTTTTTTATATAAAATTAAGTTGGTTAAATTTATTAAGCAAGACAGTTTCATGGTTTACATCCAGCCATTTATTTAAAACCGTTGCATAAATATCTCTAAAGTCTATTTCAAATTTAAGATCTCCATTATTATCTAAATCGCTTAAACTGGCTAGATTATTATAGACTCCTGGTTTTTTTAAATTCCCTCCAATTACAAAAAGCGAATTGGCAGAACCATGATCGGTTCCATGTCCTGAATTTTGTTGAACACGTCTTCCAAATTCAGAAAAGGTTAAAATTAAAGTGTCTTTAAACGTATCTTTAGACTGTAGGTCTTTTACAAATGCATCTATTCCTTCAGCATACATTTTTAATAGTCTTTTATGAGTGTTTTCTTGGTACACGTGTGTGTCAAACCCATTTAACGAGCCATAATAAACTCTGGTTTTTAATCCTGAATTAATAAATTGAGCTGTGGTTTTAAGCTGATTTGCAAAAGAATTGTTTGGATAATCTATAGAAGATGAAACGGTTTTACTCGTTTCATATAAATACTTTGCAGAAGACTCTGCATCTATCATAGTTTTGTATAAATAGCCTAAATTATGCTCATTTAAATGCGCTTCTTTATAGTGTTTAGAAACGTTTTTTAAGTATGGATCTTGTGTTGTTTTATAAAAATAGTATGCGTTTTGAACGGCCATTCCATTTTGATTTTCACCTTTTAAAGCTAAAGATAAACTTTGATCTAATTCCATAGCATCGTATGGTTGCTTTCCAAATTGATCCAAATATCTGCCAATCCAACCACTTTGTAAAAATTGATTAGAACGACTTGCTGTTTGCCATATATCTGTAGCTCTAAAATGCGACCTGTTAGGATTTGGATACCCAACATTATTAATAATGGATACAAAACCTTTATCGTATAACCTTTTAAGGGATTGCAGACTGCCATGCATAGCCAAGTCTTTATCTAAATGAATAATATCATCCTTTTTTAAACCAATAGTTGGTCTGGCTCTATGATAATTATCATCTCTAAAAGGTACAATAGTATTTAAGCCATCATTTCCTCCAGTAAGTTGAATAATAACCAACCTTTTATAACCTGTTTCAGTTGATATATGATTGCTAAATGCTTTTACAAAACTTGGCACAAAAAACAAGCCACTTGCCAACGATGAGTTTTTTATAAATTTTCTTCTATCCATAACTAACACATTTGATATTCTGGCAAGGACATTAACTGCACACAATAATCCTGTTTATTATTAATACTCAAAGTTTCTAAATAATCTTGAGTTCCTTTATTTATAGAACATTGTAAAATGTATTGGGGTAACTCTTTGGTTGATACATTCTGATAATTAGACTTAAAAGCCAACCAGTTAGATGACGTTTTAAATTGTGTATTTGTAGCTTTTCCTTTTTTGTAGGCATTAAATGAATCATAAAATTCGCCCTTTTTGTTTGTTGCTATTTTAGCATTGGATAACAATATGGAAGGTAATTTTAAACGTAACATTAAGGTATTACTATCTATCCAATTTTTTCCACCTTTCCAACCTGCAACATTTGGTGGATAAAACAAGATTTGTCCTAACATTCTTTCAATTCTAATTAACTGATCTGTATTTTTAAAACTTAATGGAGTTACTTGCGAGATTCCTGCAATTAATTCAATGGGAGATTTTATTTTATTCCCAATATGTTCTTCTGAATAAAACCAATCTTGAGAAAACATAAAATGTAAAACCGATTCTATATTATAGTTTGGGTAGAATACCTGAGTCATTTCATCAATGTGGCTTTGGTTAATTTGGTTATTAACGAAATAACGATATAATTTTTTACATATAAATTCTGCTGATGTTTTTTGGTCTAAAATAATGTCAATAATATCGTCTCCATCATAACGTCCAGCTTTTCCAAACACATATTTGAATTCGTTATTATGCTGGTTGTCGTTAAATTCAAAACTACCCTCAAAATCGTAATTATAACCTGTAAAAGCTTTGGCAGATTCCTTAATGTCTTTTTCGGTATAATTACCAACTCCAAGTGTAAACAACTCCATTAATTCGCGAGCAAAATTTTCATTTGGAGTGTCTTTCTTGTTTTGTTTTAAATCTAAGTATTCTATCATTGAAGGTTCTCGTGAAATAGCTTTTACAAAGTCCCTAAAATTGCCTAAAGCATGTTCTCGAAGTGTATTATTGTATTTTTGAACATACATAATCATTTTATCCTGACATGCAAAATGATTGGCCCAAAACAAAGTCATTTTTTCTCTTAAAACACTATCAGAATATAAAATAGCATCTACCCATGCATGATTTAATTCCTTAATTTTATCTCTGCTATTTTTAATATAAGCCCTTTGAATTTTTTTACTTTTTGTAAATTGTTCGTAAGTAAGGGTATCGAAATCACTTGTATCTATTAGTAGTGGAGCATATTCTTTAGATTGAAAAAATAAATCAGCGACTACCTCTTTCCTAGTTTTTGAAGATAGAAATTCTAAGTGCTTTGGGTTGATTCCAAATCCAGCTCTCCAATACAAATGTTGAATTTCTTTCTTGTTCATAGGTTAAAATCTAATTGTTCTATCTGTATAATAATATACGCAAAAACCCTTCCAAATAGTTTATAAATAAAAAAACCACTCTTTAGAGTGGCTTTTGTATTGATGTTATAAAATTACTTTTTAATGAATTTCTTATAGACGCTTTTTCCTTTTTCTTCTAATCTTAAAATGTAAAACCCACTTTGAAGATTTGATACATCTAATGAGGTGTTATTCAATTTTGAGCTAAAAATTTTCTTCCCATTTAAATTAAAAATAGTAGCTACTTTATTTGAAATATCAGAAGAAGATGTGAAATTTAAAACATTTTCTGTTGGGTTGGGATACATCACCAAATCTAAAAGAGTTTCGTCTTGAATGCTTAAAGATTGACCTTCAATAACTGTATGCAACATATTTACAGACGGATTAGAAATGTTATCTACCACCCCAGATGGCCAATAAATTACCATATTATTGATAGTTGTTTCTGTGCCTAAACCAAAATGTACATTTAACGAACTCATATATTCGAACCCTTCTCCACTTCTAACATCTCTAATTTGTGTGCCAGAATCTGTATGGATCTCTATTCGTGCTCCAATACCATTATAATTACTTTGAACTCCTTGTGTACGAATCATGATATAATTATTTCCGTTTCCACCATTATTCTTGTATAAACTTCCGTTAAAGACATCTAAGAAACCATCTCCGTCGACATCCCCAATGGCACCACTTGGTGGCATATCTGTTGAAACAACAGTAAAGGAATTATCACCATTATTTAATAATATTCTTCCATTAGATAAAATATCTACATACCCATCATTATTAAAATCTCCAGGCGCATTCTCAATCCCATAAGGAGCACTACTAATATTTGCTGTTGCAGTTGCATCTGTAAATGTTCCATCTCCATTATTAATCATGTATTTGTGTGAGCCATCAGACGATGCACTTGCACCAATATAAGCATCCATATCACCATCATTATCAAAATCTGCCCAAGCCGAAGACCACGTTTGGATTGGATCTGCCATGTTTGTTCCTTGCGCGACTTCTACAAAAACTCCATTTCCATCGTTTCTCCATAATTCGTTTATTTTATGAGTCACGTTTCCTCCACGACATTTAGCAATAAATAAATCTGGGTCTCTATCGTTATCGTAATCTACCCAAACAGTACCATAATTCCCTCCATTAGGGTGTACACCTATTCCATTTGGCAACTCTGAAGAGGGTCCTTGATAAAACGTTAAATCTGCACTTGGAGTGCCATCATTTATAAAATAAACATTTGGTTGTACATCGTGACAAACAAAAGCATCTAAATCGCCATCGTTATCTATATCCACAAAATTAGACCGTTGTGAAAACACATAAGACGACGTATTAAAGGAGTTTGAATACGCTGTACCATCATTATTTGCCTTAAGAAATGAAACCCCATATCCTGATGCGTATAACAGATCGTTAAAACCATTTCCATCTAAATCTCCAGCAGCAATACTCCAACCTGGTCCATAATCTGTTGGAGCTGGATAATTTGTTAAAGCAAAACCACCAGACACTTGATGATTGATATTAATGCTAGATGAGGTGGCTGCAATTAAGTCGTCCAAGCCATCATTGTTCATATCGACTACAGCGTAGCTAGTCCCACTCATAGAAAAAGTATTATCTCTAATAAAAACAAAATCACCTGGATTTGGTGGTGCCTCGTTGGTTGTAAAATTTATAGAAGCCCATTCGCTATAACCATCCGATAGACAATTAGCTCTAACATAAGCCTTATAATTTGTATCGGGAGTTAAACCAGTTACTGGATAAGGATTATTTGTACTAGTTGCAGTTCCTGAAGTTGGAGCAGCAGAACCAGCAAGCTGAACTACTATTTGCCATGCTGTTTCATTGTCTCCTGCTTGCCAACTAATATTTGCTGAGTTATGTGTTATTCCGGCAACACTTATATTTGAAACAACTAAACAAGCTGGAGGAATTGTGGATGTTATGGTAGGTGATGCAAAACACATACCCCAACCATATGAACCATTATCGTTATAATGAATTCTATATCTAAATCCTGATAATTGTGTGCTAGAAAAAGATGCAATATTTAATTCTATACTATTAAAAGCATTGAAGTTTCCAGAGCAGAAATCATATGTAGGAGGACTTATTGTATCATCTTCATAAGGCGAACCCCAATCTACCCAAGCATTTGCATCTGCATCCCAATACTGTAGTGTAATGGATTCATTTTGATAGACGTTTAAGATGTAATTAGAGTTAACTGTTAATACAGTTTCTCCAGCATTATATGCACTTGTTAAATTAATTGTTGGTGATTGTGCGGCCACATTATTTACAGAGGCACTACCACCTTCATCATCATCAAAAGAAAACGTTGAAGAATCTGTAGTTGGATTACCTGTAAAGACTAAGGGGTCTGTTTCAAAAGAACCAGATAGAGTCCAACTTGAATTAGGCCAATTAGCTGGCTGATTTAAAACTTGTGCTATCGAGTAAAAGCTACTAAATAGTAAAGCAAATAATAAAATAATTTTTTTCATGATTTTAGGTGTTTAATTGCATGGAGTTGTTAAGGAGTTTATCCACTCTCGAATGAGTTGAACACCTTCTTCATGTTTTAGTGTTCTTCCTAATAGTGGCATTCTTTCCGATTCTATAACCGAATTCATTCTATAATATAAAACAGATCTATCGTGAGATCCTGGATTAACAATATGCGTTAATCCTGAGTCTGGTATTTCTGTGTCTGGCTCTACACAAATTCCTAAATTAATAGGATTGGAAGAAGATTCAAAATCAAATCTAACAGGTCTATACGCACAATGCGCTTCTTCTGAATGACAATGAGCACAATTAATATCGAAATAGGATCTTGCTCGTAATTCTAAAGACTGTGTGGTATCATCCCAACTTGGTAAAGTTACAATATCACTAGGATAAGAAGCGTCTAAATAACCCATTTCAGCCCATTTCTGTAATTGGTTTTTAGTTTCACCTCCATAATTAAAAAGGGTATTTATATTTCTAGGTTTAGGTCCAATTGGAATGGAAACATCTCCCGACTTATGGCAAGTATGACATTCTGCACCAGAAGGCACTCTAAAATTTACGCTATTAATCGTACTATTTTCATCCCATTGCACAAAAACATCTCTCCCGTTTAAATCGAAATTTGCTTCATTCTGACCTTCATTCCAAATATATTCAGCAAAAATCCAACCTTCAGCTTTTTTAATCATTAATCGGGTTTCTATAATTTTGGTTTTATAATCCGGAAGCACATTTTCGTAATAAAAATTCTTTATTAAAATGGTACCTATAGGGAAGTTAAAAATAGAACTATCATTAACATAACTTGCACTTACATTATCTGGCATCCAAATAAATCGCTTTTTATGTGCATAATCTGAAAAAAGAGGAGAACTAAGCTCAAATGGCAAAACGCCAAAAACAGGCTTTAAGTTTTTGATATCTCCATCAAAAAAATTGTATTCTGAAAGTGTCTGATAAGGAACCTCATCTATATTAAAATTAACTGGAGATATTTGCTCTGGCTCAGGGTTTGAGATATAATCATCATCTGATGCACAAGAAAAAAATCCAAAGCATATTAAAATTAAAAAGTAGGGAAAGTAGATTTTAATCATTTATTATTAAAATAGCTATAAATGTAGTTATTTAATAACTATTTTACAATAAATACCGAATAAGCATAATAAATTACTTAAAAACAAATATTTATCTTAATTAATTATTTAGTTAAGCAAGTTTGTTTTTCACTAAATATTCTGCTATCTGAATGGTGTTTGTAGCGGCTCCTTTTCTTAAATTATCACTCACTATCCACAAATTTAAAGTGTTTGGTTGCGACTCGTCTCTACGGATTCTTCCCACAAATACATCGTCTTTTCCATGTGCATAAATGGGCATTGGATAAGTATTTACCTCCACATTATCTTGCACTGTAATTCCGGGAGTGTTATTTAAAAGAATACGAATATCTGTGACTTCAAAATTATTTTGAAACTGCACATTTACAGCCTCGCTATGTCCTCCAGAAGTTGGAATACGTACAGCAGTTGCTGTAACAGCTATGGTTCTATCGTCAAGAATTTTTTGAGTTTCCTGCACCAATTTCATTTCCTCTTTGGTATATCCATTTTCTAAAAACACATCGCAATGTGGCAAAGCATTTTTATGAATTGGGTACGGATACGCCATTTCTCCTTTTACTCCAGCCAATTCGTTTTCTAATTGCTTAATAGCTTTTACACCAGTTCCAGAAATAGATTGGTAGGTAGAAACTACAATACGTTTAATTTTATACTTTTTATGAAGGGGTGCCAAAGCCATCACCATTTGTATTGTCGAACAGTTTGGACTTGCAATAATTTTATCTTCTTTTGTAAGTACATTGGCATTAATTTCTGGGACAATTAGTTTTTTGCTTAAATCCATTCGCCATGCTGATGAATTATCAATAACAGTTGTACCAACTTCTGCAAATTTTGGAGCCCATTCTAAAGAGGTTTCTCCTCCAGCAGAAAACAACGCTATATCTGGCTGCATTCTTAAAGCTGTATCTAAAGAAACCACAGGGTAATCTATATTTTTAAACGAGATTAATTTCCCAACAGATTTTTCTGAAGCTACTGGAATTAATTGCGTAATGGGAAATCGACGCTCTTCTAGAACTTTTAACATAACCTCTCCAACCATTCCTGTTACCCCTACTATTGCTACTTTCATGACTTAAATAATTTATAGCAAATTTATAAATTAATTTAGGGCATCTTTCAAAAAATAACATAAAAAAACAGCTCCATAAAATGAAGCTGTTCTCAATTAAACTCTAAATAATTTATTGTTTTTTCAAGGCGTCTCTAATTTCTATTAAAAGATCATTGTCTGATGGTCCTTTTGGCGCTTCTGGAGCAGGCTCTTCTTTCTTCTTCATTCTGTTAACAGCTTTTACAACCATAAACATCACAAAGGCTACAATAATAAAATCGATAACATTAGTAAAAAACGTTCCGTATTCTAAATAAACTTCTCCAACCATTTCGCCAGCATCATTTAATGTTCCATCTTGTAATTTATATCGTAAATCTTTGAAATCTGCATTGAATATTAATCCAATTAAAGGAGAAACAATTCCTCCAGTAAAAGCTGTAACCACCTCTTTAAAGGCAGCACCCATTACAAAACCTACGGCAATATCTACCAAATTGCCTTTCATGGCAAATTCCTTAAATTCTTTTAACATAATTAGTGTTTTAATTGTTAGTATAAATACGAATTTAAATAAAAAAACCTAAAGTGGCCATTATTTAATTATTAATCGTTTGATACGCTGTGAAATGGCTGTAATAATTTCGTAAGAAATACTATTTACACGTTCGGCAAATTTAGATGCTGTAGGCTGTTTCCCAAAGATAATTACTTCGTCTCCTTCTTTACATTCAATGTCTGTAACGTCAACCATAATCATATCCATACAGACGTTTCCTACAATATAAGCCGGTTTATTATGGATGGTTACAAAGCCTTTTCCATTTCCGTATTGTCTGCCAATACCATCGGCATGCCCAATTGGAATAGTTGCTGTACGAATTAATTTATCACTTTTAAAAGCTCTATTATATCCTACTGTTTCTCCTTTTTCAATAGTGTGAATTTGAGAAATAACCGATTTTAAAGTAGCAATAGGTGTAAAATGAACATCTTCTTTTGCTGAATTTCCAAAACCATAAAGTCCAATCCCGCTTCTAACCATATCTAAATGAGCTTCAGGATAATTTAATATCCCCGAAGTATTACAAAGGTGAAGCATCGGTTTATAACCAACCACTTTAATAAATTTATTTGAAATAGACTTAAAAGCTTGAATTTGATTTAAGGTGAATTCTTTCTCGTTTAAATCTTCACTAGCGGCTAAATGAGAGAAAATTGATGTAACTTTTACTGAAGAATTTGTTAGCAACCTACCATGTATGTTTTCAATATCTGCTTCATCAAAACCCAATCTATTTAAGCCTGTATTAAACTTAATATGAATGGGATAGTTTTCTTGCTTTTCTTTTTTAGCAACTTCAAGAAAACTATTCAAACTTTTAAAATTATATAAGCTAGGTTCTAGACAGCGCTCTATAATAGTTAAATAATTTACAGGTTGCGGATGCAAAACCAGGATGGGCTTTGTAACTCCAAAATCTCTTAATGCAACACCCTCGTTAGTATAGGCAACGGCAAAATAATCTATCTCTAAACTTTCTAAGTAGGCAGCAACTTCCTGGGACTCGCTCCCATAAGCGTAAGCTTTAACAACGGCCATTAATTTAGCTCCGTTGGTAATTCTAGATTTTAAGTATTTGTAATTGTTTTGAAGTGCTTTTAAATCTATTTCAAGGACTGTTTCTTGCGTATTGGACATGCTATTTATCAGATTTAGGAGAAATTTCTTCAACATCATTCACCTTCATATTCCTCACCTTATCTCGAGTCATAGCTTTAAAATAAGCGGCGCGACTTAAAGGCTCGTATTCGTCTACTTCTCCAAGTAAAACTAAATTATCATTTTTAGATAGTCTATAACTGTATTGAGCTAGATTTCCAGTTCTGGTGCAAATGGCGTGAACTTTAGTAACATATTCTGCTGTTGCCATTAGGTTTGGCATAGGCCCAAAAGGATTTCCTTTAAAATCCATATCCAAGCCAGCTACAATAACACGAACACCTTTGTTTGCCAAATCGTTACATACGCGAACAATTTCATCATCAAAAAACTGGGCTTCGTCAATACCAACCACGTCGCAACCATCTGCCAGGATTGGAATGTTGGCTGCAGCTGGAACCGGAGTGGAACGGATTTCGTTAGCATCGTGAGAGACCACCATGTCTTCGTCGTAACGCACATCGACTGCAGGTTTAAAAATCTCTACTTTTTGTCTGGCAAACTGAGCACGTTTAAGTCTACGAATCAATTCTTCCGTCTTTCCAGAGAACATGGAACCACAGATTACTTCAATCCAACCAAATTGTTCTTTATGATTTACTGTATTTTCGAGAAACATTTTGTAATTTTAACACTAAAACAAAGCGATATTTCGTTTTGTATAAAGGTGGCGTAAATTTATTAAAAATCAAACCCATAAAATAGATTAAATTTTAAAAGTTATGAAGAAGAAACTTGAAGCCGAATTAATGAGCATTGCTCACAGAATTCTGAAGTTAAAAGGCAAGGATAATATTGATAAAATGCACAAAGAAGTGGCAGCACTTTATGAGAAATTAACCGTTTTAAAATTTGCTAAAGAAAATCTTAACAACGATTTACCAACCATAGGAAGTGACTCCTCTTTTTTTGGAATGCTAGATGTTGCATTTAATAATAAAGTGAGTGATAATATAGAGTTTGAAGATAAAACTTATGTCAATTTAGACGAGAGAGACCATGATGATATTATGGAACCTGCCATTGAAAAGATAAAAGATATGGTGGCACAAATGCCTCTAGAAGCAGAACATATAGATGCTATTTTCGAAAAAACATTACCTAAAAAACAATACCATAAAAACGATTTTGAAGAAATAACTGCAGGGTTTGACGAAATTCCTGAATTTGAACCCATCAGTAACAAAAAAGACGACTCTAAAAAATCTTTAAATGATAAACTTAAAAGTGGAGGTTTACATATTGGGTTAAATGATAAATTAGCTTTTATAAAACACCTATTTAATGGTGAAGCATCTGATTATGACAGAGTTCTTTCACAAATTAATACTACAAGCACTTTTGAAGAAGCTGAAAATCTAATTCAAAATGTGGTAAAACCAGATTATAATAACTGGAAAGATAAAGAAGAATTTGAAATGCGTTTTATGGGAATTCTTGAAAGTAAATTTCATTAATGAGTAAGCTTTATATTGTACCAACTCCTATTGGAAACTTGAAAGACATTACTTTTAGAGCTGTTGATGTTTTAAAAGAAGTCGATTTAATTTTAGCCGAAGACACGCGTACTTCAGGAAAACTATTAAAACATTTTGGGATTTCAACCCATTCACAATCGCATCATATGCATAACGAGCATAAAACGGTTGAAGGGTTAATCAATAAATTAAAAAGTGGTGTAAGCATGGCTTTAATTAGTGATGCTGGAACGCCAGCTATTTCGGATCCTGGCTTTTTACTGACTCGTGCTTGTATTGAAAACAATATTGAAGTGGATTGCCTTCCAGGAGCTACTGCTTTTGTTCCAGCATTAGTAAATTCTGGTTTACCAAACGATAAATTTGTGTTCGAAGGCTTTTTGCCAGTTAAAAAAGGGCGTCAAACCAGACTTTTACTTTTAGCTGAAGAAACTAGAACCATTATTTTTTACGAAAGTCCGCATAAGCTGATTAAAACCCTGACCCATTTTTGTGAATACTTTGGAAAAGACAGACCTGTTTCCGTCTCTCGAGAATTAACGAAACTCTACGAAGAGACCGTTCGAGGTACTGCTAAAGAAGTACTTGAGCATTATACTAACAAGCCTCCAAAAGGAGAAATTGTGATTGTTGTTGGAGGAAAGCCTTTAAAAGGCTAATTAATTTTATCTCTCTGAGCGAGTTTGTACTGAATACATTCTAAGTGAAGTATTTTTCCAAAAGATTCTTTATTACGTTTGAAATAACATAATTCGAATTGATGAAAGACCTATTACATAATGTCAGACAATGCACCATTTGCAAAGATTATTTACCTCTTGGTCCACGACCTATAGTCTCCGCTCATGCTGATTCCAAAATCATTATTATTGGTCAAGCTCCAGGGTTAAAGGTTCATAAAACCGGGATTCCTTGGGATGATCCTAGCGGAAAACAGTTAAGAAAATGGCTTAATATAACTGATGAAGTTTTTTACAACGAAAGTAAAATAGCTTTAGTTCCAATGGGATTCTGCTATCCCGGAAAAGGAAAATCTGGCGATCTACCGCCAAGACCAGAATGTGCACCTCAATGGCATAGACAATTATTGGATAAAATGCCAAATGTGGAATTGATTATTTTAATTGGTATGTATGCTCAAAAATATTATTTAAAAGATAAAGCCAAAAGGACCTTAACCGAAACAGTCGCCGAATACAAAACCTATTTACCAACTTATTTGCCTTTACCACATCCTTCTCCACGAAATCGATTTTGGTTGTCTAAAAACCCTTGGTTTGAGAAGGAGGTTATTCCTGTATTACAGAGAAAAGTCTCCATTATTATAGAATAAGTATATTACAAAGAGTTAAAGTTTTTAAATTTTAGCGAGACATTTTTCCAAACTTATTAAAGTAATGATTTAGTCTACATATCCTAAATTAAATCATCTCTTCCTTAAAAGTCTTTTCAATAGTAAAGTCAATTATTTATTGGTATTTTTGAAAGTATAAGTAACTAAAAAAGTATTAAACATGGCAAACACGAATAAAGTAACCACCCATTGGAAAGGCAACATGCAATTTGAATCGGATAATCCAAACGGAAAAACGGTTTTAATGGACACATCTCCAGAAAACGGAGGACATAATTCTGGCTTAAGTCCGAAAGCCATGATGCTTTCAGCTCTAGCAGGTTGCTCTGGATTAGATGTGGTGTCTGTTTTAGATAAAATGAAAGTGAAAATTTCTGATTTCAGAATGGATACCTATGGCGAATTAACCGATGAGCATCCAAAATATTACCACAGCGTTTCGGTAGAATATCACTTTTACGGTGAAGACCTAGATGAAAAAAAAATTAAAAAAGCCGTCGATTTATCCATCGATAAATACTGTGGCGTTATGGAAATGTTTCGCAAGTTTGCAACGGTAAATACGTCGATACATTATCATAATAAATAGTTTCTGTCATGCTGAGCTTGTCGAAGCATCTTATAAAGATTCTTCGCTACGCTCTGAATGACACATATTAATTCCTATAAAATATGCGCTGGACCCTTAAACCAAAACCTGAAACTGAAAAATTAGTTTCCTTGCAAAAAGCACTTCAAGTAGATGAGGTAGTGGCTACTTTGTTATTGCAGCGTGGAATTGAAACTTATGAAGACGCTGAAACATTTTTCAGACCAAGTTTAGATCAGCTACATGATCCATTTTTGATGAAAGATATGGATAAGGCTGTTGAACGCATCGAACTTGCATTGTCCAGAAATGAGAATATTTTGGTTTTTGGGGATTATGATGTGGATGGAACATCTTCAGTCGCTTTAATGTCAAGCTATTTAAAAACAAGATCAGAGCAAATTGCCACCTACATTCCTGATAGATACGACGAAGGTTATGGCGTTTCTATAAAAGGTATCGACTTTGCTCACGACAACGATTTCTCGCTAATTATCGCTTTAGACTGTGGCATTAAAGCTATTGATAAAGTAGCTTATGCCAAAGAAAAAGGTATCGATTTTATTATTTGCGATCATCACAGACCAGGAAATGAGCTTCCAGATGCTGTGGCCGTTTTAGATCCAAAACGAAACGATTGTAACTACCCATTTAAAGAACTTTGTGGTTGTGGTGTTGGGTTTAAACTTATTCAAGCCTTAGCAAGCAGAGAGGGAAAGTCTGTAGTAGAACTTACCGAATATTTAGACTTAGTAGCTACGGCTATTGGAGCAGATATTGTCCCTATTATTGGAGAAAATCGCGTTTTGGCATATTTGGGACTGCAAGTTATTAATAACAATCCAAGACCTGGAATTAAGGCTATTATCAATCAGGTAAATAAAGAAAATTTAACTATTACAGACGTGGTGTTTATTGTGGCTCCAAGAATAAATGCTGCAGGACGTATGAAACATGGCAACTATGCCGTGACTTTATTAAGCGAAACCGATTTTGAATTAGCTGAAACCTATGCAGAAGAAATAGAAGCGTTTAATACAGACAGACGGGAAGCAGATAAAAGCATCACAGAAGAAGCTCTTGAACAAATAATTAAAGATAATGAGCAGGACCGATTTACTACGGTTGTTTATCATGAAACTTGGCATAAAGGTGTGATTGGTATTGTAGCTTCAAGACTTATAGAAACCTATTATAGACCAACCTTGGTATTTACAAAAAGTGGAGACAGACTTGCAGCTTCTGCACGTTCTATTTCAGGTTTTGATGTATATAATGCTTTGGAAGCTTGTTCTGAACATATCGAGCAATTTGGAGGTCATAAATATGCCGCAGGACTCACGCTTAAAGAAGAAAATTACAAAGCTTTTAAACAGGCTTTTGAAGATGAAGTCTCAAGAACAATTGATAAACATTTACTAGTACCTGAAGTTAGAATTGATTTTAATATTAATCTACATCAAATAAATCGGAAACTATGGCGCATTTTATGCCAGTTTGCGCCTTTTGGGCCTGGAAATATGACACCTATTTTCATGACAGAAAATTTAAAAGATACAGGTTATGGCAAATGTGTTGGAGAAGACGATAAACATTTACGCATAACTGTATCACAAGGAGGAGATGAAAAATTGGTCTGCATTGGTTTTAATTTGGGAGACAAGCTACATTTAATTAAAAACAAAAATACGTTTAAAGCTGTTTATACCATAGATGAAAATCATTGGCAAGGCCACACCTCACTTCAATTGAAGTTGAGAGACCTTAGAGACTAAAAATATTCCTATTTTAGATTTTTGTTAAAAACTAAAATAAGACATCTTTCTATGATACATTTGTGCAAAATTATAAAAAGACCTTTTAGGTTTCAATTCCGAAATTTCAAGACTTAAAAAGTCTGGATACTATGAAACATCCCAATAAAAAAGATCCATACGCAGCTTTACGAATAAAAGAATTCAACATTTTTTTATTGTTGCGTTTTGCTTTGGTTTTTGCCTGGTCTATGCAATTTATTGTGATAGAATGGCAAGTATATAGTTTAACTAAAGATCCATTATCACTTGGTATCATTGGGCTTATGGAAATTATTCCAGCTTTATCCATGGCTTTATTTGCAGGACATATAGTAGATCAAAAAGAGAAGCGAAATTTATTGGCTCTTTGTATTGCCTTGTTTTCACTTATAAGTTTAGGGTTGTTTTTATTGACCTGGCCAAGAATAGTTCAAGATTGGTCTACAAACTCCATTCTGTATTGTATTTATGCTTTGGTATTTTTTGGAGGGTTCTTGCGTTCGTTTTTTGGACCAACTATTTTCTCATTAATTGCTTTAATTGTTCCGAAAAAAATATACCCAAATGCTGCAACCTGGAGTAGTTCCACTTGGCAAATGGCATCCGTTCTAGGGCCTGCAACTGCTGGTGTTTTAATTAGCGTTATTGGCGTACATTGGTCGTTATGTATTGTATTTGGTTTGGTTATGTTTTCATTACTTGTTTTAACTCAAATTAAAAAGAAACCTATTTTAAATCCTAAAATTGGAGAACCTGTGATGCAGAGTTTAAAGGAAGGTGTCCGATTTGTATTTAAAACCAAAGCTATTCTAGGAGCCATTACTTTAGATATGGTTGCTGTTCTTTTTGGTGGTGCCGTGGCTCTACTTCCTATTTTTGCTCAAGATATTTTAAAAGTTGGCAGTGAAGGCTTTGGGGTGTTACGTGCAGCACCAGCTGTTGGTGCTTTTTTAACCATGTTGGCAACTGCTTATCTTCCTATTAGCAAAAACGCAGGTATGAAATTACTAGTAGCCATTTTTGGCTTTGGGGTTTGTATTATTGTTTTTGGTTTATCGTCTATTTTCTGGATTTCTGTAGTGGCACTTTTCTTTAGTGGTGTTACAGATGGAGTTTCTATGGTAATTAGACAAACCATTTTACAGATTAAAACGCCAGATCATATGAGAGGACGAGTATCTTCTGTAAACTCTATGTTTGTAGGTTCTTCAAACGAACTTGGTGCTTTTGAAAGTGGGGTAACAGCCAAACTTATGGGAACAGTAACTGCTGTAGTTTTTGGTGGAACCATGACACTGCTAACTGTAATTACTACGGGAATTGTGTCTCCTTCGTTTAGAAAATTAGATTTAAGAAAAGATATTGAGGAACATGAGAGGGATGATTAATATTCTTTCAACTCCAAAACTTCACCATCAAAAACTCCATAGGTATAATATCCAATCCAATCACCAAGATTGATATATTTTGAGGTTTCGCTTATATCGATATTTAAAGGCAAATGTCTGTGACCAAACACATAATAATCTCTATGTTTTTCTTCTTCCTTTTTTTTGCAGTATTGTACGAGCCATTCTTTGTCTTCACCTAAAAACTTGGCATCTTCATCTCCAGAAATCAGTTTGTTTTTAACAGACATATATTGTGCTAATTTCACCCCTAAATCTGGATGTAACCAACGGAATAACCATTTACTAAATGGATTGGTAAACACCTTTTTCATGCGTTTATATCCTTTATCTCCTGGACCTAAACCATCTCCATGACCAATTAAAAAGGTCTTGCTATTAAAAGTGAATTCTTTGGGTTGGTGATAGACAGGAATGTTTAATTCTTCTTCAAAATAACCATTCATCCAAAGATCATGATTTCCAACAAAATAATAAATAGGAATTCCCGAATCGCTAATTTCTGCAAGCTTCCCAAGAGTTCTGGTAAAGCCTTTTGGTACAACAGTTTTGTATTCGAACCAAAAATCAAACAAGTCTCCCATTAAAAAAATAGCTGCAGCATCTTCTTTTATTTCATCTAACCAAGCCACAAATTTTTGTTCACGAGGACGTGATTGTTCTGGGGTTGGTGCTCCAAGATGATTATCAGAAGCGAAATAGATTTTTTTTCCTTTGGGAATATTCATGAAGTAAATATAATTAATTCCTGCCAAGACAGAAATCTTAATGTTTGGGTTTTTCAGCTAAAAACTAATTATCGCTAGCATACCACTCCGCAAAACTAGTATCTGTTTCTTGGAGTCTTAAAGAAAATAAAGAAATATGATTTGGTAATTGTTTTTTAATTTTTTCAGCAAAATCAATCACCATCATTTCACTGGTTGGTTGATAATTTACCAATAGCACGCTATGTCCTCTTATCTCAAGTTCTTTGGCCAATTCCACATGTGGTGTGTTTTTATTAAAAACGGTAGCATGATCAAAGACGTCTACTATTTCACTTTTTACTATTTTTTTAAGGTCGCCAAAGTCAATTACCATTCCATATTTTACATTATCTGTATCCGAAATTGGTGTTCCTATTACTGTTACAGACAGTTTATAACTGTGTCCATGAACATTTTTACATTTTCCATCGTAGCCATAAAGCGCATGTCCTGTTTCAAAAGAAAATTGCTTAGTGATTCTAATTTTACTCATTGAATGTTTTATTATAAATGCAAAGATAGTTGTTTTGTAAAAGCAATTGGTTTTTAGTCTACATTTGCGCACTTTTTAAATTTTTTATAAAGAATGAATCAGCTTTTTGAAGACCGATCTTTTATTGAGAATCCTCAATATGAGTCTATTATTGAAGATATTTTAAAAAAACAATATTCTGTAATTGAAGATTTTTTTACAGCTGAAGATGTTTCGGTTTTACGACAATCCTTAATAGAAAAACATGAAGAAGATGCCTTTAAAAAAGCAGCTATTGGAAATCATTTAAATGAAATAATCATAAAATCGATTCGTGGCGATGTTATTCTATGGATTGATGAGTTAAAGGCCAATGAAGCCGAAAAGATTTTCTTTAATAAGATAAATAATTTGGTGAGCTATCTAAACAAAACCTGTTTCTTAGGAATTCTACATAAAGAATTTCATTATGCCTTATATCCTAAAGGCACATATTATAAAAGACATATAGACACCTTTCAAAATGACGACAGACGAAAACTTTCTATTGTATGTTATTTAAATGAAGATGGTTGGTTACCGGAAAATGGTGGTGAATTGGTATTGTACTTAGATGAAAACGAAAAAGAAACCGAAAAGGTTATTTATCCGTTTCCAGGACGTGTGGTTATTTTTGAAAGCCAGATTATAGAACACGAAGTAAAACCTGTAAACACAGAAAGGATGAGTATTACAGGTTGGTTAAAAACACGTTAGCTTAACGATTTTTTCTACGGTTATACACATAAATTACTACAAGTACAATTGCCAAAATTAGAAACAAACCGTTTCCGCTTAAAAAGTTTAAAAAATCCATATTATTCTTTATTTATTCTGTTTTTATTATATCTATAAATTAAATATGCAATTATAACAAGAGTTACAAAAGGCAATAAGCTTCCAATAAACACGCCAATTTCATAGGAGCCATCGGGGGCTTCTTTTATTTTTTCGTTAATATCAACTTCTTGAATTAAGTTTATAATTGCAAACATCATTTTAATTTTTTATAAAGTTAATCCTTTTGACTAAGTGGTAAAAATTCTCTTCTAAATTTTATAATTAAAGGAAAGCCTCTTGCTATTATCCAACAGGTGAAAGCTGTAAAAATAGCGTATAGTTTAAGGTCCATGCTATCTAGCCAAAATAATATAGGAACAAACACGAGCAACGTTGAAAGCAGTAAAAGGTTTCTTAAATCCTTCATTTTACCTAGACCTTTAAACATACCATCAAAAATAAAAGCAATAGCACATAAAGGTTGCATGGCTAAAACCATCCAGAATATCTTATAAAATTCTTTTAACACTTCTGGTTCTTTAGTAAAAATAGTGCCAATAGAATAATAAAATAGGCCTCCAAGAATAGCTAAAAATAAACCCAAATAAACTCCATATTTAATAAGCTTATTACTTAATTCAATAAGTTTATTGTATTCTTTTCCTCCTAATAGTTTTCCAGACAAAATATTCCCGGCACTTGCATAACCATCTACAATAAAAGCTCCTAAAAACCATAAATTTATGGCAATAGTATAAGCAGCAATGTATTGTTTTCCGTAGCTAGTAGAAAAAGCACTTGCAAAATAAAGCGTGACATTTAACGCTAACGTTCTAACAAATAAATTTAGAATCATAACCGTAAAACGTTTCATTTCTTTATTAAATGGAAGATGTAATTTCAAAGAAATAGGCGTTTTCTTTAATAAGTAATAAGCAGATAAAATAGCCATTAACATTTGGGCCATAACGCTTGCGTAAGCTGCTCCCTGAATGTGCATGGCCGGAACCAAACCTTCTATTCCATACACTAAAATAAAATCTAATACAATATTTGAGGATGCTCCAACAATAGCAATAATCATAGGATAATATGTGTTTTGTAATCCTCTAAAAGTTCCAAATATGGCGATAGTAAATAATGTAAAAGGAAAACCAAACACACGAATTTTATAATAAGCAATACTGTAATCTAAAATAATATTGGAGGCATTATAAAGCTTGAATATTTGCTCTGCAAAAGGGTAAGTCACTAAAATTATTAAAATGCTTAACGAAGTAATAATAAAAATGGCTTGAGCTGGTAAATTTTTAACCTTGTCCAAATTATTTGCTCCTACATATTGTGAAACAATAGATGAAATTGCACTTCTAGTCTGACCAAGAACCCAAATAAGCATGGAAATAAAAGCACCAACAATACCAACAGCTGCTAAAGATTCGGTAGCATTAAAATCTACATTTCCTACAATAGCCGTGTCCGTTAATGATAAAATAGGTTCAGACACTCCAGCAATTAAAGCTGGAATAGCTAATTTATTTATATGTTTTAAACTAATATTTGTGCTCACAGGATTAATTCATAGCAGTAAAAAGGAAACTTACTTTGTTTTGGGAAATAAATTTTTCCCGTTTTTCTATAATTGCGAAGTTCATAAAATTTTTGATTTCGGGTGTTTTGGGAAAAAGTATCTAGTCTAACGGATGTGAAATGGTTTTGCACAGCAAATGTTTCAGCAAAATCCATCAGTTTTTGCGCATAACCTTTTCCTTGTGAGTTTGGATGTACAGCCAATCTATGAATATAAATGTTATTATTATTTGGAGTTAACCATGTAATAGGAACATACTCTTCATCCATAAAAGTTGAAATAACAATACAACCTAAAATTTTAGACTCTTTTTCTAATAGAAATAATTCATCTCTAGATACATCATTTTCAAAAGCCTTTCTACTTGGATAATTTTCATTCCATTGAAAAACAGCATTATTAATCATAAAATCAGCACAAGCCCGAGTTATTTCTAAAATGCTATCAATATCCTTATAAGTAGCTTTCCGAATCAATTTTAATGTTTACTTTTGCACAAATTATCGTGTAAATTTAGTTTTTATTTATTGATTATGAAGAATATATTAGTTCCTGTTGGTTCATCTCCAAATGCTGTAAGTCATTTACAATATGCAGTAGACTTTGCTAGAGCGTTTGACGCAAAATTATTTGTTGTCCAAATTTATAATATTTATTCCAAAGCTGGAACAATGATTAAGGTTGATGAAATTTTAGAACGTGAAAGTTTAAACTTTTTAAAAGCACATATTGCCAAAGTTGATACTAAAGGTGTTGAAATATATATTAAAACCTATAAAGGCAAATTGGTAGAAACTTTAGAAGCAAAATCTAAATCTTTAAACATAGATCTTATTATGTTGGAGCCTAGAACAAATTCTGTGAAAGAAGAGGTTTATTTAGGAAAAACTTCAGGAAGAATTATAAAGCAAACTAATATTCCTGCATTGATAGTTCCTGAAGGCTATATTTACAAACCAATTATTTATATTCTAATGGCTTTAAAATCTGCCATTATTAAAAAAGATGATGCTTTAAAACCATTACTTGATATTAAAAATCAATTTAAGTCTATTGTAAATTTATTATTGGTAAAAACACCTTTTCATAATGATGGTGATTTTGATATAGATGAGGAGTTAAAACCTATTATTACCAATACAACTTACGCCGAAAATGCGACTACTTTTCAAGGAGTTTTAGAACATTATAAAGACAACGATCCAGACTTATTATGTGTTGTAAGACGTAAACGTGGATTTTTCAACAAACTTTGGGAAAAAAATACTATTTTGAAAAAAGATTTTCAAAGTAGCACCTTGCCCGTTTTAGTTTTAAGTGGATTAAAATAAATTAACTTTAATTTGCTTTAAAGTAGTATCTTTAAAACTTGTTCTGGAAGAAAGTGGCAAAAAAATAATTTGGGGGATTAGCTCAGTTGGCTAGAGCGCTACGCTGGCAGCGTAGAAGTCATCGGTTCGAATCCGATATTCTCCACAAATGGTAAAGACGTCTTTATAATTTATAAAGGCGTTTTTTTATTTTATAAAATCAATGCTTTTCTCTACGACTTGTTTCAATTTGTCTGGCATATTTTTATCATCCCATGGATGTTTCGAATCAAACACATGATTGGTGTTATCAATAGAAATCAAAACACTATTAGGGTTCCATGTATGTAATGCTTTTGCTTCATCAAATGAAACTGATGGATCCATATCTCCATGTATAATAAGATGTGGTATTTTTAACTTTTTTGTAGCCAATTCAATATTTAATCGTGAGTTATTTGCTTTAAAATCTTCATAGAACTGATAATTGTGAGGCATTTGCTGCTTAGTTCTTCCATTTAAAACATACTTTACACCATTTTCTTCCCACAGATCCAAATCGCCTATTGTGGCTGTTCTCTTAGCAAAATCACACACACTTGCCCAAGTAATTAAAGATGTTATTCTAGTGTCTTCCGAAGCAAAAATAGTGGCAATTCCTCCACCTCTTGAGTGCCCAATAAGAATTATTTTTTCTTGGTTTATGTCATTGATAAATGGATTGTCTTTAGAAAGCAAGTGGTTTAACATGTCGTTAAGATCATTGAGTTCTTTGGTATAGTTGTTTTCGGCGAAAGCTTCTAAATCTGGAAAATCTATTGGATTCTCTACGGTTCCGCCATTATGAGAAAAGTTGAATTTCACGAAAAATAAGTCTTCATTTTTAAAAGCTTCAGCAACTAAATCCCAGCTTCCCCAATCTTTAAATCCTTTATAACCATGACAAAAAATGACCAAGGGTTTTTGTTTCTTAGTTTTTTTAAAGTAAGCGTCCCAAACAATTGGTTTTTGATTTTCTCTATATAAAACAAGATTTTTTTCCATTATTAGATTTCTTTTTCTACAAAATTCTCTTCCACATTACATATTTCTAAGATGAGTTTTTTTAGTTCTGTTTCAAAAGATTGTATGATGTCTTCAGAGATAACTGTATTTTTATTTCTATCGTACACACTTTCTTTTTTAGAAAACTTTAAAAATCCCGCATTTAAGTTTTTAAATGAAATGACACCTGCTTCAAGTGGCAAATTAACTTTAGCGTCATTAAACATAGCATAGGCATAACACAAAACCTGAAAGGATTTACTGTATTTAGTATAATCTGTTGTTAGTTCTTCCCAATTAATGACCTCAACTTGATTTTGAGCTACTTTTCCAGTTTTATAATCAATAATTCTGGTTGTCCCATTGTATTGATCCACACGATCTACTTTTCCCGTTAAGAAAATTGGAAAATCTAGTTCATCAATTTTTAAAAGAACTTTATTTTCACTTTCAATTGCTAGTATTTTTATTTGATTACCAGCTTTTAGATCTTCAATTTCTAAATTTAAAAAGTTGTTTAAATAGCGTTTTGCAATTTCATAAATAATCAAATTTTTCCCTTTAGTAATGTCTCCTTCTTTATAAAGATCTTTAAAATGGTAGGTCACACTCTTGTCTACTTGAGTTTTCATTTGGCTAAGTATCTCTATTGTTATAAACTCACCTTCAAAAGGTTTATAAAAATCTTCTAAGGTATTATGAATAACATTACCTAAAGTATTAGCCGCTACAGTTTCCTCTACCTCCTCGTATTCTCCAATTTTTAAAATTTTCTGATTGTAAAAATCTATGGGATTTCTAATATAATTGGTTAATGAGGAAGGAGAAAAACCTTTCTCTGCTATTTCCTTAATTCGTTCTAAAACGTTAGTATTTTTCTTAATTTGATTTAATTCTGTTTTTGGTAAGCGAACATTTGGGAGCACCACTTGATGTGATATATTATGGATATCTTCTAGTTCTAATTGGGTGATAAATCTACTTTTTTCGCCACCATTTAGCACATCTGCTTCAGTATTATAAAGAATATAAATGTTTTTTGCACGCTGAATCAGTCGATAAAAATGATAAGAATAAACAGCATCTTTTTCTTTATAAGTTGGGAGATTATATTGCAATTTTACATCGAAAGGAATAAAAGAATTATTACTTTTCCCAGAAGGCAAAATACCCTCATTGACCGAGGAAATAATAACTGTTTCGAAATCTAACACACGTGACTCCAACATTCCCATAACCTGTAAACCTTGCAAAGGTTCCCCTTTAAAGTCTAATGTTTCTGTACTTAATAAATTTTTATAAACTTCAAAAAGGGTGTTGATACTTTTTAAATATGGATATTTTGAATGTAGTCTAGTAAGTTCATTAAACAACTCGTTAAATCTATAGAGGTATTCCAGGTTTAATAAGTTTTGGGCTTTCTCCTTATCTAAATAATTTTTTATGGTAAGTATTAACTTTTGTGTTTGTTTTAAGGCGCTTTCTACTTTGTTTTCCCAGCTAGCAAATAACATGTCTATAATTTCCTCAAAAGGTTCTGAAAGCGCTTTTAATTGATCTAGATTTAAATAAACTAAGTTGTTTTGTTGAATGACATCAACTATTTCAGTTACTTTAGTTCTATTGCTAATTTCAAATAAAGGACTGATGTTTTGATGGGTTAAGAGTCCTATTACATCTTTGTAATAATAGCTTTTACTTGTGTCTTTATGTAAATAAAATAACTTTTCGAACAAAGTGGCTATTGGTACGGAATTTAAAGGCAATCCCATGGTTATATTTAAAGCACTTACAGCATCTGGTAATGAATTTAATACTGGAAGTAATAACGTTTCATCTCCTAAAACGATTGCAGTTTTGCTTAAATCCCCTTGATTATTGTTTATAGTCTGTAATAAGGAGCCTATTTGTTTGGCTTGTCCAATATTTTTTGGAACCCCAAAAACTGAAATATTTTTTTCTTGTCTATAATTATTGGTTATCCAATTAAAAGGATTTGACTTAAAATAAGTCCATGTGTCTTTATATTGTTTAGCAAACAAACCAGCGTCATGTAATGGGTTATCTAAGTATGTTCTTTCTATATCCCAATATATTTCAGCAATGTCATTTTGAAGAAGTTCTTGAATAATGGTTTCTTCGGCTTTATTTAATGCATTAAAACCTAAAAAGATGAGCTTTTTATTGGCATTTGATTGGATATAAGTTTCTATATTGTTTACAGCTTCTCTATAAATTAAACCTTGGTAGCCCATATTGTTTTCAATAAGGTTATCTGTAAATTCGTTATAGTAATCTAATAGCTTATTCCAAAAAGCTAGATACTTTTTTACAAATTCTGTTTTATTCTCTTGAAGTGACCAATGGTTTATGTCTTGTATGGCACTTAAATAATTAAGTATTTCTTTTTGAGGTATGAGATAACGATCAATTTCATTAAAGTCTTGAATAATTAGTTGAGCCCATTTTGAAAAGGACTCAAAAGAATCTTGCTCTGATTGAGGAGTTAGTTTTAGATAAACTGTATAAAACTCAAAAAGCAATTCAATATTAGAGATTGGCTTTAATTGGGATAAATTGCTTGTAAACTCTTCAATGCTTAATATTTCAGGAGAAAAAACAGTTTGCTCCCAAACTTGAGCTATATCGTTTTTAAGAAAGATACCTGCTCTTTTACTAGGTAGAATAAAAGTAAGGTTAGAAATGCTTTCGCCTTTTTCTTTTAGTGTTTTAAGTACTTCATGAATAAATGTTGTCATAGTATAAAAATAAAAAACGCTCCGAAAATTCGGAGCGTTTTTAAAACTATTTTATGTTATAATTAGCTTATTTTACTAAGTTAATTTCAACTCTTCTGTTGTTGGCTCTACCAGCTCTAGTTTTATTAGAGTCAATAGGTCTAGTTTCTCCGTAACCTTCGTGAGAAAGTCTGCTAGAAGCAACTCCGTTTGTGATTAAGTAGTTCATTACAGAACTAGCTCTTTCTTTAGATAACTTCATGTTAAGAGCGTCGCTACCTACACTATCAGTATGACCTTCAATGTTAAATTTAGCGTTTGGATATTCATTTAAGATTCCAACAATGTTTTGTAACACTTCAGCTGATTGTTCTTTGATAGAAGATTTTCCAGTATCAAATAAGATTGTTTTAGCGTAAGCATTTAAAGCTTTCTTAACAGCCTCAGTTACTTCTGGACAACCATTATTAGCAACAGTTCCAGGAGCTTCAGGACATAAATCGTCTTTATCTGCTACACCGTCACCATCTTTATCTGGCCAAGGACATCCATTGTTTGCTGCAGGACCAGCTTCGTTAGGACATTTGTCATCTTTATCAGCTACACCATCTCCGTCAGAATCAGGACAACCGTTTAATTCTTTAGGACCAGCAACTGTAGGACATTCGTCTAAATTATCAGGAATTCCATCTCCGTCAGTATCAGGACAACCGTTAAATTCAGCTAAACCAGCTTCATTTGGACAATCGTCTTTACTGTCTTCAATACCATCTCCGTCAGTATCAGGACAACCGTTAAATTCAGCTAAACCAGCAACTTCTGGACAAGCATCATCATTATCGTAAATGCCATCACCATCAGTATCTTTTCCACCAAATTTAAATGTTAAACCTGCATAATGTTGGAAGTGTGAAGATAAATAATCTTCGAAAGCATGTTTGTATGTACTTTGTAAAGTAAACCCAATGTTTTCAGTAAACCATAAGTTAAGACCTAAAGCTCCGTTAAGAGTTCCAGCTCCAATTTCGTCTACCCATGTGTAACCACCACCTACTCCTAGGTAAGGCTCTACTACTTTAGAGTTGATTAATTTTCCGAAACTATATTTTACAGTTCCATCTACTCCGTAATAAGTTAAATCGCTCACATCAGCATCTCCCCAACTTTCAATTTTATTTACAGATCCAGTTACTCCAAAAGAGAAACCATTACTGAAATACTTTGAAACAGTAAGACTTGATAATGAAGGTAAGATATTCCAGTGATCACGAGCATTAAAGTACTCGTCAAAATAATCACCAAGGGGAGCATCTTCTCCTGTTGGATAGAAATCAACTGCGTTTACTCCTAGACTAATAGCCCACGGATTGTTTTCATCTTGTGCATTAATGTTGCTAAAACTTAACATAAGCAACATTGCGAACAATAATCTGCTAAGATTTTTCATATTCAAAAATTTAATTTTTAAGTGTTAATTGTAAGCAAAAGTAAGTTGTTAAATATTATTAACAAAGACAAATATAGAAAAATATTGAATAATTTACCTAAAATCTGCTTGTTTGTATAAATTTTTTAAATTATTTCTAAGGTTTTCCCCACTTTTATAAAGGCATTTATGGCTTTATCTAAATGCTCTTTATCATGTGCAGCCGATAATTGAACCCTTATTCGGGCTTTTTCTTTTGGAACAACTGGAAAAAAGAATCCTATGACATAAATTCCTTCTTTTAAAAGTAGGTTTGCCATAGTTTGAGCTAATTTTGCATCGTACAACATGACTGGAACTATAGCAGAATCTCCATCTATAATGTCTAATCCAGCTTCTTTCATTCCTTTTTTAAAGTAATTTGTATTCCATTCTAATTTATCTCTTAAAGAAGTATCGTTTTTTAACATATCAAATACCTTAATAGATGCGCCTACAATTGCAGGCGCTAACGAATTTGAAAACAAATAAGGTCTTGAACGCTGACGCAATAAATCTATAATCTCTTTTTTTCCTGTTGTGTATCCTCCCATGGCTCCACCTAAGGCTTTTCCAAGAGTTCCAGTAATAATATCGACTCTTCCTAAAACATTTTTTTCTTCAAGTGTTCCAATTCCTGTTTTTCCTATAAATCCTGTTGCGTGACATTCGTCTACCATCACCAAGGCATCATATTTATCGGCTAGATCACATATCTTGTCTAATGGAGCTACTAAACCGTCCATAGAAAACACTCCATCTGTAACTATAATTTTAAATCGTGCCCCATTTTTATTGGCTTCAATTAATTGAGTTTCCAAATCTGTCATATCGTTGTTTTTGTAACGATATCTTGCTGCTTTACAAAGTCTCACCCCATCTATTATGGATGCATGATTTAAGGAATCTGAAATAATAGCATCTTCAGCCCCAAATAACGGTTCAAAGGCACCTCCATTAGCATCAAAAGCTGCTGCATATAAAATAGTATCTTCTGTATCGTAAAATTCTGCTATTTTAGATTCTAACTTTTTGTGAATATCCTGTGTTCCACAAATAAAACGGACAGACGACAAACCAAAGCCATGCGTATCCATAACGTCTTTAGCAGCCTGAATAACTTGTGGATGAGAGGATAGTCCTAAATAATTATTGGCACAAAAGTTTAGGACTTTTTCGCCTGTATCTAAGGTTATTTCTGCGCCTTGAGCAGATGTAATGATTCGTTCTGTTTTAAACAAACCATTATCCTTTATGTCTTTAATTTCTTTTTCTAAATGTTCTTTAATTTTTCCGTACATATCTTCGTTGTTTTTACAAATTTAAAATTCTTTTACGTCTATACCATCATTTATGTAAACAAGTATTTTTTTGGAGACTGTTAAATTCATCTCTAACAGTATATTTTCGTATGCTTCAAGTTGTTTTAAATGCTTGTTGTCTTCAGTTCCTGTTTTATAATCTATAATTGTTACTTCATTTTCACTGTTTATCACCAATCTATCAGGACGATAAATGTCACCTGATTTTCCTAAAATATCTCTTTCATTATAAATAGAAGCTTCCGTATTAAAGTAAGGCTCTAAATTTTTATGCGAAATAATATTTAAAACAATGCCTTTTAATATTAAAGCCTGATCTGGAGATATGAGATTGCCATTAATAAATTCGTCCATAACAAAATCGACATCTGTATGGGTTTTTATTTTAGACATTAAATGATGAATTAAATTCCCTTTTTCAATGGCTTCTTTTTGTAACGTATCCCATAAATAGCCAGAATTAGTGACAATTTTTATATTATGGCTCTGTTTTGGTGTGGAAATAAACTCTGTTTGTTCTATGGTGTGGTTTGAAATTTTTGTTTTTTCTGAAGTTTTTAAAGGATTTCCAAACCTATATATTAATTGATTGTCGTTCCACAGATTTAAATAACTTAAATAATTGATTAAAAACCCTGAATAGGTTGAATTATTTACCTCTCCTTTTGCTTTGATGTCTTTTTTTGAAATAACGTGAAGTTGTTCTACAGCTCTGGTTAATGCCACATATATTAAATTGATGTTATCTAATTCTAATTCTGAACGATGTTTATTGTAAATCTGACTTCCAATGTTTCCAAAATTTTCAAAATCTTTATTGAAATTCAATAAAGTATAAGAAAATCCATTAAAGATGTCTTTGTTTAAGGGAAACCATTCTTTGGCTTCTATTTCTTTATAAATATCCAAATCTGCGAAAGGAAAAATAACTACAGGAAATTCCAAGCCTTTAGATTTATGAATAGTCATAATTTTAACAGCTTCTTGCCCAGAAGGAGATACAATACTTAAATTATGTTCCTTCTTCTCGAAGTGCTCTATAAAGCCTGATAAGTCTGAAAGTTTCTTTTGCGAATATTCAAAAACAAAATCTAAGAAATATTGCACATAGGCATTAGACTTTTTAACCAAATTAAACGATCTAACTACAGTTTCTGCCAATTCGAACAAAGACAACTGCAACAATTGATTATGATTTAATTGTAGATTATAATCTTCTAGTTGTTTTAATAAATCTGGCAAGTCTAAATGGATAAAAGACTCAAAAAATGTGTGCTTATCATCTACTTTAAAAGCATTCGCTAAATAATTTAAAACCTGAATTTTGAATTCGTTATTTTTTGGTTGCTGAATGAGTCTCAAAAAATTTACAATAAAGGAAACTTCAGGGGAATTTTTCAACAATAAGGTTTCAGATGAAATAAGAGGGATGTGATGTTCGTTTAATAAATCAGCAATTGCAACACCTTCTTTTTTCTTTCTAACCAAAATGCAGATATCACTATAGGTAAATCCGTTTTCTATACAATTTTGGATACTTTCAAGAGTTTTTTCGGTATATAATTGATAAGAATCGTCATCTTTCCCAATATCCAAAAACTCTAAACTAACAAAGCCTTCTTTGTCTTTTGTTGGTTCTTGATAGGATTTTTGATACAACTGTTTATAATTTTCATCTCCAAACATGGTGTTGGATAAAAACTCAAAAAATCCATTATTAAATTTTAAAATCTCCTGAAAACTTCTAAAGTTTTTTGGCAAATTAACCACCTCTTGAGTTATATGAAACGGATTTTCAGACGCATTAAACAAATCAATAAACTGTTCGGCTTTTCCTCCTCTCCATCTATAAATAGCTTGTTTAGCATCTCCAACTAACATGACAGAACCAATTTCGTTATTTGGAGTTTCTTGAGATAAACTATTACCCATTAATGGTTTTAAGTTTTCCCATTGCAAAACAGATGTATCTTGAAACTCATCTATAAAATAATGTTTAAACTTATCCCCCAAGCGTTCGTAAATAAAAGGAGTTGGTTGGTTTTTAATTTCGTTGCTTATTAAGGCATTGAATTCTGAAATAAGCACTTTATTTTGTTCCTCCTTTAGGATGTTTACCTCTTTATTAATAACGTTTAAAACAGATAATGGCGTGATATTTTTATAAAAAGCCTTTAAAAATTTATAATGAAAAAATGCCTTCTTGGTATCGTTAAAAGCTGAAGCTATCTGTGGCTGAATCGATTCAATAATACAAGCAATATCTAGAGAAACACGTTTTGGATAGAGCGTTTTATTTTCCAAATCCTCTTGCCATTTAGCATCAAAACCAACATAGAAATTTTTACTCGCCAATTTTTGAAAATGTTTTGGTAAATAACTGCCAGAAAAATCATCAAATTGCAAACTGCTTTCTTCAATAAGAGTTAAAATACCTGTTGCTTGTTGAACAATCAATTCTTCAGTGGTTTTAATATCATGTCGTAATTGCTTTTTAAGAACTTTAAAATCATCAAGTGTTTTATCTCTTAAAGCATGAATAAAAGGCATATTGTCTTCACTAATCAATAGTTTTGAAATTTTATTAAAATCGAAAGACACGTCCCAACTTTTATCGTCATCGGCTTTTTCAATAGCAAAATCCACTAAAACTTTCGTTAGCTCTTTTTCAGTTCCTGCTTTGGCAATTAATCTGTCTACGGCTTCATTTAATAATGTATCCTGATCTAATTCTACTTCAAAATTTAAGGGTAATTTTAGGTCGTAAGCAAAGGTTCTTATTATTCTATGTGTAAATCCATCGATTGTAGAAATATCGAAAGCTTCATAATTATAGACTATGGTATTTAATAATAATTTTGATTTAAGATGAATTTCCTGAGGGGTCATTTCTAATTCCTCACTAATTATTTGAAACATATCATGAGACTGTCTCAAAATATCTTCAGAAGAAAAAGTCGTTAAGGTTTCAATAATACGCTCCTTCATTTCGCTTGCTGCTTTATTAGTAAACGTAATGGCAAGAATATTTTTAAACGTATCGTTAAAAGGAGACTTTAAAATTATTTTTAAGTACTCTTTTACAAGGGTAAACGTTTTTCCACTTCCTGCAGAAGCATTGTAAACCAAAAAAGAACTCTTTTTTTTCATAAAACAGAAATTTTTACACAAGATAAAAACTATCGATGAGTTGATAGGTATTTATTATTTTTAATTGCTGCTATTTATCCGTAAATTTGAAAGAATTATATATTAACACTTTAAAACAAAATATTATGGCTTTCGAATTACCGAAATTAAAATATGTTTATGATGCTTTAGAGCCTCATATAGATGCACGCACAATGGAAATACACCATACAAAGCACCACCAAGGTTACACAAATAACTTAAATAATGCTATTGAAGGTACAGATTTAGCTGGAAAAACAATAGAAAACATCCTTATTAACCTAGATATGAATAATAAAGCTGTTAGAAATAATGGTGGAGGTTTTTACAACCACTCGTTATTCTGGGAGGTTATGAATCCTGAAGGAAAAGGATATTTATCTGGAGGTTTAAAAGATGCTATTATTGAAGCTTATGGATCTGTTGATGCATTTAAAGATGCTTTTAGTAAAGCTGCTGCTACACAATTTGGATCTGGTTGGGCTTGGTTATGTGTTCATAAAGGTGGAAAGGTAGAAGTTTGTTCTTCACCAAACCAAGATAACCCATTAATGCCAGGAGTTGGTTGTGGTGGTACACCAATTTTAGGATTGGATGTTTGGGAACATGCATATTATTTAAACTACCAAAACAGAAGACCAGATTATATTAATGCATTTTTTAATGTTATTAACTGGAATGAAGTTGAAAGACGTTATGCTGAAGCTAAATAAGTAAAACGCATTTATATTATAATGAAAAGCAAACCCAATGGGTTTGCTTTTTTTTATGACAAAATAAAAATAAACTTGTTTTTTGAACTTAAATGTGAGTTTTGATCATAATTAAAATGCATAAAAATTCCATCTTCATAGGAATAAAAAGAGATGTAAATTCACTCAGGTATAAAAATGAAAAAAGGCGAACGAGAGTTCACCTTTTTTGCCCCAAATCTACCATAAACTTAACCTACTTATGTTATGGTAAGGCCAAATATATAATGCTAAGTACTCTAAAAAAAAATAAATAGATAAACTGCTTATAAATTAGGCTAAAAGAGTAAATACGGTCTTTTTAAGGCTAAATATTACATTTTTGAAAAATTTTTATGATGTTTTTTTGTTTTGGATCTAAATGATTTGCAAACTAAGAAAATAAAAAAAGGCGAACGAAAGTTCACCTTTTTTTGCCCCAAATCTACCATGAACTTAACCTACTTATGTTATGGTACGTCTAATGTAGTTTTATTTTATTTAAGAATTTTAATATTTTAGATGAACTACAAATTTTTCGGGTAAAAGACATTTTTTATTAGACAAACAGTTAAAAATTAATGTTTTAACTAATAAGCACGTTCTTTATTTCCTTCGAAAAAATTAATAAATGCTCTATTTACAACACGATTTCCTCCAGATGTTGGGTAATTTCCTGTAAAATACCAATCTCCTAAGTTTTTAGGACAGGCTTTATGTAAATTTTCCACAGGCTGAAAAATGGCTACCACTTCAGCTTTAACAGAATCGTCTGAAATTAATTCTGCTATTTTATTTGATATGGCTTCATCTGAAAATTCAGAATACAAATCTTTTACAAAGTTTGTTACATCCTTATCTTCTAATTCTACTTGTGCTTTACATTTTTCGTAAACTTCTTGTACTAAATGATATTTGTTATTTTCTTCCAACAATTCTAACATGGCTCTAAAAGCTATTAAATCTTCTAATCTAGCCATATCTATTCCGTAGCAATCTGGATAACGTATTTGTGGGGCAGAGGAAACCACAACTATTTTTTTAGGATGTAATCGATCCATCATTTTAATAATACTCATTTTAAGAGTCGTTCCTCTTACAATACTATCGTCAATTATCACTAAGTTGTCTGTTGGTTTAATAACACCATAAGTAACATCGTAAACGTGTGCTACCAAATCGTTTCGGCTACTATCTTCAGTAATAAAAGTTCTTAGCTTAACATCTTTAATAGCTATTTTTTCAATACGTGGACGTTCAGATAAAATTTGAGTCACCCTTTCAGCAGAAAGTTTTCCGTTTCCATCTAAAATAGCTTGTGTCTTTTTCTTATTAAGATAATCTTCAACAGTTTCAATCATTCCAAAGAAAGAGGTCTCAGCTGTATTAGGAATATAAGAAAATACAGAATTTTTAGTGTCATTATCAATAGCTTCTAAAACTTTAGGCATTAATAACTTTCCTAAAGTTTTACGTTCTTGATAAATTTCAGCATCACTTCCTCTAGAAAAATAAATTCGCTCAAAAGAACAAGCTTTTCGTTCTAATGGTTCAATAATTTTCTTAATTGAAACATCGCCAGATTTTTTAGTAATAATGGCATGTCCTGGTTCTAATTCCATAACGTCTTCAAAAGCCACATTAAAGACTGTTTGAATTACTGGACGCTCTGAAGCTACGACTACAACCTCATCGTCTTTATAATAATATACGGGTCTAATTCCAGCTGGATCACGTAAAACAAAAGAATCTCCATGACCTAAAAGTCCAGCCATAGCATAACCTCCATCCCAGTTTTTTGAAGAGCGTTTCAATATTTTTGCTACATTAAGACGTTCGGCAATTAATGGACTACATTCATTTTTATTATAGCCTTCATTTTTAAGTTGTTTGTATTTTTTGGCTACAGCATCGTCTAAAAAATGACCAATCTTTTCCATAATAGTAACCGTGTCTGCCATTTCTTTTGGATGTTGACCAATTCTAACCAACTCATCAAACAACTCATTAACATTGGTCATATTAAAGTTCCCGGCAAGAATTAAATTTCTGTGCATCCAATTATTCTGTCTTAAAAATGGATGAACATTTTCTACACTATTTTTACCAAAAGTACCATATCTAACATGGCCAAGAAGTACCTCGCCTATGTATGGTAACTCTTTCTTTTGTTTAGCAACATCATCCTTATATTCTGGGTGTTCTTGCATTTCTTTATTGATCCTATCGTTTATCTGTGCAAAAATATCCTGAATAGGCTGTTGTGCTATAGAACGCACACGACTTATATATCTTTCACCCGGTTTGGTATCTAACTTTATACTTGCAAACCCTGCACCATCTTGACCACGATTGTGCTGTTTCTCCATCATGAGATACATTTTATTTACGCCATAAAAAGCAGTTCCGTATTTTTTATGATAAAACTCTAAAGGTTTTAAAAGCCTTATGTGTGCAATTCCACATTCATGTTTTAAAGCGTCACTCATGGTAAAATATGTTGTTGTTTGTTTCTAATCAAAAAACGCGCTCAATTTGGAGCGCGTTTGTTTATGTTAATTCTATATCGAATTGGGTTAAGTTTTTAAATTCTTGTAAACGTTGATGCACATCCTTACTTTTTAGATTGATCATGCGTTCGGTTCCAAATTTTTCCACACAGAAGGATGCCAGTGTAGATCCATATATAACAGCATTTTTCATGTTTTCAAAAGATACATCTTCTGTTTTTGCTAAATATCCCGCAAATCCTCCAGCAAAAGTATCTCCTGCTCCTGTTGGATCAAACACTTCTTCTAATGGTAAAGCTGGTGCATAAAATACATTATCATTATAAAACAATAAAGCGCCATGTTCCCCTTTTTTTATCACCACATATTTTGGTCCCATTTCGTGGATCCTTTGAGCCGCAACAACTAAAGAATATTCTCCGGTTAGTTGTCTAGCTTCTTCATCATTAATGGTAATAACATCAATACGTTTTATAACTTTAAGCAAATCCTCTAAAGCACAATCCATCCAAAAATTCATAGTGTCTAGAATGACTAGTTTGGGTTTGCTTTCCATTTGGTCAAGCACACTCATTTGAACCATAGGGTGTAAGTTACCTAACATTACCACTTCTGCATCTCTATATTCACTTGGTACAACTGGATTAAAATTTTCAAGAACATTAAGCTCTGTAATTAAAGTATCACGGGAATTCATATCGTTATGATATTTTCCACTCCAGAAAAACGTTTTTCCTTCTTTTACTATTTCAACACCAGAGATATCGATGTTTCTATCCGCTAAGAGGTCTAAATATTCTTGAGGAAAATCCCCACCAACAATAGATACCACAGAGGCATCTACGTTAAATTGTGAAGCTGCTAGTCCAATAAAGGTTGCTGCTCCACCAAGGATTTTATCGGTTTTTCCAAAAGGGGTTTCAATAGCATCAAAAGCTACGGTTCCTACTATTACTAATTTGCTCATGTTGAGGTTTGAAAATTTGGTGCAAATATAAGGTATTTAGCTACGAATTTGCGAAAGTTTTTTTTAAATAAATAATCATTTTCTTCCAAAATCTGCAGGAATCTCTCCCCAAGCTTTGGTTTCCCATTTTACAATAGTTGTATTATATGTATTCAAATTAAGCCAGCTTATGGCTCTTTCAACCAATTCAAATAAGGCTTTGTTTTTTTCGTTGCGTTCTAGTTTTGTGTTACAGGTTTTCTTTTTAACCCAACTCATAGCTGTTTTAGAGTCTGTATAAATAATCCGGTCGCTTTGATGCTTTTTTAAATAACTTAACCCATGAACTAAAGCTAAAAATTCTCCAATATTATTGGTGCCTTCTTGAAAAGGTCCTTGGATAAAAAGCTGTTTTTTACTTTTGGTATCTACTCCTCGATATTCCATAACACCTGGATTTCCAGAAGAAGCTGCATCAACAGAAATAGAATGGTAGTTTGGTTGTCCTATTTTTTTTAGTTGTTCTTGAGATAAACCAGACATGAATTTTTTTGAGTTACCAATATAGTCTCTATAATTACCGTTTAGGGCTTTTTTAGCAGCATCAAAAGTCTCAAAAGACTTGTACTGAGCACCTTCAAAATTTTTTATTTGAGCTTTGCAATCGTCCCAAGATTCGAAGATTCCTGTATGATGCCCTTTCCAAACGGTATAATATTTTTTCTTTTTCTTCGACATATTTGTCCTTCTTACAATAGAGAAAATCTTATTTCAAAATTTCTTCAACCACTTTTGGAAAGTGATTCATTTCCAATTCATGGATTTTAGCAGCAACATCTTCGGCAGAATCAGAAGGCAAAACCTTACAGGTAGCCTGAAAAACTATGGCGCCTTCATCGTAATTTTCATTTACATAATGAATGGTAATGCCTGTTTCAATTTCTTTGTTGGCAACAATAGCTTCATGCACATGAGTTCCATACATCCCTTTACCACCATATTTAGGTAAAAGAGCTGGATGAATATTAATTACTTTATTCGGAAATTCTTTCAAAATAGCTTCTGGGAATTTCCACAGAAAGCCTGCCAATACTATTAAATCTGGCTTATTGGCTTTTAAAAGATTTAACACATCGTCTGTTTCTGTAAAAGCTATCTTATTAAAAGACAACGCGCTTACTTTTAGATTTTTAGCGCGATCTAAAACTTTGGCATGAGGATTGTTAGTCAATACCTGAATAACAGAAGCATGGTTTCTGTTTTTAAAATAAGTGATTAAGTTTTCAGCATTCGTTCCACTTCCGGAAGCAAAAATTACAATACGTTTCATCTATTTAAATTAATTAATCCATATATAATGTAATAATGGATTGGTGAAAATAGTGTTCAAATTTAAGAGAATGTTTGCTAATATTGATGATACTTGTTTTAATTACAAATTAAATTGTTTCGTTATTTGAACAAAAAAAGATTAAATACTAACAATTAGCAGGTAAAATTAAAATACTTCAGGGTTATTTAGTAAATTACACACACATTTTTATACTAAAGGTGTGTTTTAAAAATAAAGTTTTTTATTTTTGCCAACTAATTAAAACTTAAAATTAAAAGATTATGTCAGACATTGCATCAAGAGTAAAAGCGATTATCGTAGACAAATTAGGTGTTGATGAAAACGAAGTTGTAACTGAAGCTAGCTTCACAAACGATTTAGGAGCAGATTCATTAGACACTGTAGAATTAATAATGGAATTCGAAAAAGAATTTGATATCCAAATCCCAGACGATCAAGCTGAAAACATTGCAACAGTTGGTCAAGCTATTTCTTATATAGAAGCAGCTAAATAATTCACAAAGACTTATGGAATTAAGGCGAGTTGTAATTACTGGTTTAGGAGCACTAACACCAATAGGCAATACCATTGAAGAATACTGGGAAGCGCTTATAAGTGGAAAAAGTGGTGCTGCGCCTATAACATATTTTGACACTGAAAAGTTCAAGACTAAATTCGCTTGTGAATTAAAAAACTTTAACGCAACCGATTTTCTTGATAGGAAAGAAGCACGTAAAATGGATCGATTTACACAGTATGCTATGGTGGCTTCAGATGAAGCCATTGCAGACTCTAAATTAGATTTAGATGCTATCAATAAATTAAGAGTAGGTGTTATTTGGGGAGCAGGAATTGGTGGCTTAGAAACGTTTCAGGATGAAGTTTTAAACTTCGCAGGAGGAGACGGAACACCAAGATTTAATCCATTCTTTATCCCTAAAATGATTGCAGATATAGCTCCAGGAAACATTTCCATTAAACATGGTTTTATGGGTCCTAACTATACTACTGTATCTGCTTGCGCTTCATCAGCAAATGCTATGATTGATGCTTTAAACTATATACGTTTAGGGCATTGTGATGTGGTAGTAACCGGAGGAAGCGAAGCAGCTGTAACTATTGCCGGAATGGGTGGATTTAATGCCATGCACGCCTTATCAACAAGAAACGAAAGTCCAGAAACAGCCTCAAGACCTTTTGACGCAACCAGAGATGGTTTTGTATTAGGTGAAGGCGCTGGAGCTATTATTCTTGAAGATTATGAGCACGCAAAAGCAAGAGGCGCAAAAATATATGCTGAAGTTCTTGGGGGAGGTTTATCTTCCGACGCTTATCATATGACTGCACCACATCCAGAAGGAATAGGTGTGATTGCTGTAATGAAAAATTGTTTAGAAAATGCTGGAGTAAAACCTGAAGAAGTTGATCATATCAACACACATGGTACCTCAACACCTCTAGGAGATGTTGCAGAATTAAAAGCCATTTCTGAAGTGTTTGGAGACCATGCAAAAAACATTAATATCAACTCAACAAAATCTATGACTGGACATTTGTTAGGAGCTGCTGGAGCCATTGAATCAATAGCTGCCATTTTAGCGATGGAACATGGAATTGTTCCTCCTACAATTAACCATGAGTTTGTTGATGAAAATATTGATCCTAAACTTAATTTAACATTAAACAAAGCACAAAAAAGAAACGTTAAAGTAGCTATGAGTAATACCTTTGGCTTTGGAGGTCATAATGCATGTGTATTATTCAAAAAACTAGATTAGACTAACGAATGAAACACATTCGAAACATATTAAATTCCCGTTCTAAAAATGACGGGAATTTTTTTGTGTTTATTCACAAAACTCTTGGCTTTAAGCCTAAATCTTTAAACTTCTATAAGACGGCCTTTACGCATCGTTCTATGAATATTAAAGACACCCAAGGCAATACCATTAACTACGAACGTTTAGAGTTTTTAGGAGATGCTATGCTTGGAGCCGTTATCGCTTCACATTTATACATTGAAGTTCCAAGTGGAGACGAAGGTTATTTAACAAAAATGCGCTCTAAAATTGTTAGTAGAGAACATTTAAATGAACTAGGCAAAGACCTGAATTTAATTAGTCTTGTTGAAAGTAAAATTCCAAAAGGACAGTTTGGAGATAATATTCATGGCAATTTATTTGAAGCACTTGTAGGAGCTATTTTCCTTGATAAAGGCTATAAATACTGTGAAAAATTCATCTATAAAACAGTTATTATTCCTTATGTAGATATTGAAACGCTGGAAGGTAAAGTAATAAGCTACAAAAGCTTACTTATTGAATGGTGTCAAAAAGAAAAGAAAACTTTCGATTATCATGTATATGAAGATTCAGGTAACGACGATGTAAGACACTTTTCAGTAAAACTATCAATAAACGAGAAAGTAGTTGCAAAAGCAAGAGCTACTTCAAAAAAGAAAGCTGAAGAAAAAGCATCGAAACGCGCCTATTTTGTTTTTCAAAAACAAATATCCAAAGATTTCTAAAATCCTTATTATATCTAGATTTAATAGTGTTAAGATTAATCAAAACTTAACTTTACTAAACAGGATATATCTTATATTTACATGATAATATTTATCATGGCAATAAAAAAACTTAGCTTAGACGATTTTTTTGATGAAGCAGATTTTACGCTCATTGGAATTCATACATCCATAGAAGATTATAGACTTGCCTATTTTTTAAACTCAAAATTGAACATCAATCTTAAACGAAAAAAATTAGATCTAGATTTTAAAAACAATGCCAATTACTCCATTTACGAATGGGAAGATCACAAACAATTAGTCGTTTGGAATTTAGTATCAAACACCTGCAAGGTAGAAACAACAAACCCAATACTAGATAACGACTTATTTACAGGTTCTGGAAAAATTATTGAAACCAATTATTTGCTACCAGAATTGAAAAAAATTAATTTTTTATTAAAAATTAACGACGAACTATTACCCACTAATAAGAGCCTTAAAATAATAAACAAAATTCAAGAAATTCCACATATTATTACGGCCTATCAAATAGAAGTAGAACAACTTAAATCAAAAAACAATTTAATATTTAATTAATGTTAAAAAGAAAAAAAACCAAAATTGTAGCCACATTAGGCCCAGCAACTAGCACCAAAGAAATTTTAAAAGGGATGTTAGATGAAGGTGTTAACGTGTTTAGAATAAACTTTTCTCATGCAGATTATAAAGACGTAGAAGAACGTATTAAGATGATACGTGAACTAAACGACGAATTTGATTATAACGCAGCCATTCTTGCCGATTTGCAAGGCCCAAAACTACGTGTTGGGAACATGAAAGGTGAAGTTTTTGTAAATGAGGGAGATGAAATTGTTTTTGCAACTGGCGAACGTTTTGAAGGCACCAAAGAACGTGTTTATATGACTTACGATAAGTTTCCTCAAGATGCTAATCCTGGAGAAAAAATCTTATTAGACGATGGGAAGTTAATTTTCGAAGTGGTTTCTTCAGATAGAAAAACAGAAGTGGTAGCTCGAGTGATTCAAGGAGGACCTTTACGTTCTAAAAAAGGGGTAAACCTTCCAAATACAAATATTTCGCAACCAGCACTTACCGAAAAAGATATAGAAGATGCCCTTTTTGCAATTGAACAAAAAGTTGATTGGATGGCACTTTCTTTTGTACGTCATGCTGAAGATTTAATGCAATTAGAAGAATTAATAAGCAAACATAGCGATCATAAAATTCCAATTATTGCAAAAATTGAAAAACCTGAAGCTGTTGCGAATATCGATAAAATTGTAGCATATTGCGATGGTTTAATGGTAGCTCGTGGCGATTTAGGTGTTGAAATTCCAGCTGAAGAAGTACCTTTAATTCAAAAACAATTGGTTTTAAGAGCCAAGCAGGCTAGAATTCCAGTAATTATTGCCACACAAATGATGGAAACCATGATTTCTAGTTTAACACCAACAAGAGCTGAAGTAAACGACGTTGCAAACTCTGTTATGGATGGTGCAGATGCTGTTATGCTTTCTGGGGAAACCTCTGTTGGGAGTTACCCTATTCAAGTTATTAAACAAATGTCCAACATTATAAAAAGTGTTGAAGACTCCTCTTTAATTAAGGTGCCACAAGTACCACCACATATTAGAACCAAAAGATATATTACTAAGTCTATTTGCTATCACGCAGCAAATATGGCTAATGAAATTGATGCTAAAGCTATTTCAACACTTACCAATAGTGGATATACAGCCTTTCAAATCTCGGCTTGGAGACCAAGTGCACATATATTAGTTTTCACTTCCAACAAAAGAATTTTAACTCAACTAAATTTACTTTGGGGAGTTAAGGCTTTTTATTACGATAAATTTGTTAGTACAGACGAAACTATAGAAGACGTTAACGCCATTGCATGTAAAAAAGGATATTTAGAGCCTGGAGATATGTTAGTGAGTTTAGCTGCTATGCCAATACAAGCAAAAGGCATGGTTAATACGCTTCGAGTTACTGAGATTACAGATTGTAATTTTTAAAACGCAAACTGCAATTGCACACTTACCGTTTTATATTCGGGTTTGCTTGGTTTTTTATTGCTCTTTTCATTATTTAAATTGGACATTGAAATACCAAGCAATCTTACCGAATTACTTAATTTTTCTTGATATAACAAGTCTTTCGCAACCTCTAAAATCAAATCTTTATCACTCATAAAATATGGCAACGTTTTACTTCTTGTTTGTAAGGTGAAATCGCTGTATTTTATTTTTAAGGTGACTGTTTTTCCAGATACTTTGTTTTTGTTTAAGCGTTTGGAAACCTCTTGAGCTATATGTTCCAATTTTTCAAGCATGAAGATTTCGCTTGATAAATTCTCATTAAAAGTGCGCTCTGCAGCTAAAGACTTTCTAGTTCTATTGGGTTTCACTTCAGAGGTATGAATCCCTCGAACTATGTAATAATAGAAAGCTCCAGACTTTCCAAAGTTAGTATCTAAATATTCTAATGATTTAGATTTTAAATCTTTACCAGTAAAAATACCTAATTGATACATTTTTTCGGCAGTTACCTTGCCAACTCCATAAAATTTTCTAATATCTAGCGCCTCTAAAAAAGGTATAACCTCTTCAGGATTGACTGTTTTTTGACCATTAGGTTTGTTGTAATCACTAGCCACTTTAGCAACAAACTTATTGACAGAAATACCTGCTGAAGCTGTTAAACCAACCTCTTTAAAAATACGATCTCTTATTTCTTTGGCAATTAAACTGGCACTTGGATTTCCTTTTTTATTTTCAGTAACATCGAGATATGCTTCGTCTAAGGATAATGGTTCTACCAAATCTGTATAATCATGGAAAATTTTTCTAATCTGTTTTGAAATTTCATGATATCTGTCAAAACGAGGTTTTATAAATATTAAGTCTGGACAATTCCTTCTGGCTTGTGCGCCACTTATAGCACTTCTAACTCCAAACTTTCTAGCTTCATAACTGGCAGCGCTTACCACACCACGAGTTCCACCACCTCCTACTGCAATGGGTTTACCTTTCAATTCTGGATTGTCCATTTGCTCTACAGATGCATAAAAAGCATCCATATCTACATGAATAATTTTTCGAATGGGTAAATTGTCTGACATCATGTAAATTTATAATATCTTTATCAAAAATGACGTGTCGAAATGGGTAAAACAGCCATCATTTTAGGAGCTACTGGATTAACTGGAGGTTTGTTACTGGAAAAACTACTTTTAGATAGCAGATATAATAAAATTATTTTGTTTTCAAGAACATCTTGTGGTATCAAACATGATAAAATTGAAGAACATCTCGTAGATTTATTAGATCTAACCTCTCATAAAGAGGACTTTAATGCTGATGAAGTTTTTTGCTGCATTGGTACCACAAAAGCGAAAACTCCAAACGAAGAACAGTATCTTCAAATAGACTATGGGATTCCTGTTATGGCAGCACAACTTAGTAAAGAAAATAACATTAAAACATTTATTGTTATTTCTGCATTAGGAGCAGATAAACAATCCAATTTGTTTTATAACCGAACAAAAGGAAGGATGGAAGAAGCTATTTTAATGGAGAAAATTACAAATACTTATATCTTACAGCCTGCATTAATTGGAGGAAATAGAAGCGAAAAGAGATTTGGAGAGTCTGTTGCAAAACTTCTTATGAAATTTGTTAACCCTTTTTTATTGGGTTCTCTTTCAAAATATAAATCCATTCATCCTATAAGTATCGTCAAATGCATGGTTTTTCTCGCAAATAACTCGTATCCTACTATACTAATCCCATCGGATGAAATTAAAAAAATAGCCATTAATAATTAAAGTACCCTTTTTCATAGGCAATAAATATGATAGAAATTGAACGTAAATTTTTAGTTAAAAACAATACTTATAAAAAAGAAGCCTTTAAAGAAATCCATATAAAACAAGGATTTCTAAGCTCGGATAAAAATAAGATTGTTCGGATAAGAATTACTGATAATCAAGGTTTTATAACTGTAAAAGGACCTCCTTCAAATAATGGCATCTCTAGATTTGAATGGGAAAAAGAAATTTCTAAAACAGATGCCGAAGCTCTTTTTAATTTATGTGAAGAAGGCCGGATTGAAAAAACCAGATATTTAATAAACAAGGGAAACCACACTTTTGAAGTAGATGAATTTTATGGTGCAAACGAAGGTTTAATTGTTGCTGAAATAGAATTAAACCATGTTACTGAACTATTTATAAAACCTGCTTGGTTAGACAAAGAAGTTACTGGAGACACCAAATATTATAACTCTCAATTAAGTAAAAGCCCCTATAAATCTTGGACTAAAAAATAACATTTTATATTATGAAAAACCTCATCTTAATAAGCCTTTGTTTTATTGTTTTTTCAGCTTGTAAACAGGATAAACAAGGATCTTCAATAGACAATCTAGAAGACCCTACTTCTATTGAAATTACAGATACCATTGTAAAAATAGATACTATTATTGAAAAAATTAATGTTGTTCCTATTGAAAAAACTGACAAAGAGATTAAAGCAGAATTAAACTCAATGGGTTTTAAAACTTTCAATTACATCAACCCAAAAACTCAAGACACTATTTTAATGCAGCAATATTTTATGGCTTTTTTAAAAAGTGGTCCGATAAGGAATCAAAATGAAGAGGAGGCTGCTATGTTACAAGAAGCACATTTAGAACATTTATCTAAAATGTATCAAGAAGGTTATGCTGATTTAATTGGGCCATTTGGGGACGACGGTGATATTCGTGGCATAACGGTATATAATGTACCTACTTTAAAAATGGCAGATAGTCTTGCCAACTCAGACCCTTTAGTTAAAGCTGGTAGATTGGTTGTTGAAGTACATCCTTGGTGGGCTGCCAAAGGAAATTCGCTACGATAATGAAAAGTCGTATTCTCGTTCTACTTTACAGATTCTAACATGATACCAATGGTACCATTGGCTTCTTCCTTTTTGTTGTGCTAAAAGATGTTCGGAATGTTGTTTCCATGTTTTAATAGCTTCTAAACTTTCCCAATAACTAACAGTAATTCCTATATGATTTCTTGCAGATTCTATTGCTAAAAACCCTTTTTGCTGTTTGGCTAATGATTCCATTTTCTCTGCCATTTCTGGATAACCATTAACATCTTCATTTTGAATTGAAGTAAAAATAACTGCATAATATGGAACTGTTTTAGTCATTATAAATCCCAATATATAATTCATCTTTATCATTTATGGAGGCTCGATACATACCTGCTGTATTAAATTCCATGACCATATTCCCATTTTTATCAACGGCAATAATCCCGCCATCACCCCCAAGATCTGGAATTTTTTCTTGAATAACTACACGAGCAGCTTCTTGAAGCGAAAGTCCTTTATATTCCATTAATGCAGAAATATCGTGAGCTACCATACCGCGAATAAAAAATTCTCCCCAGCCTGTACTAGAAACAGCGCAGGTATTATTATTGGCATAAGTTCCTGCTCCAATTATTGGAGCATCACCTATTCTTCCCCAACGTTTGTTGGTCATACCTCCGGTAGAGGTTCCTGCAGCTAAATTTCCGCTTTTGTCTAAAGCAACACAACCAACCGTTCCAAATTTAGAGTCTTTAATAGTAGCATCATAAAATGCTGTTTTATTAACTTTCTTTTTATTTTCTTCATGACTTTTTACGCGCTTTAGAGAGTTCATTCTACTTTCAGTATAGAAGTAAGTAGAATCTACAATTTCTAAACCTTGTTCCTGTGCAAATATATCTGCTCCATGTCCTGCTAACATAACATGTGGAGAATGCTCCATAACAGTTCTTGCCAAACTTATCGGGTTTTTTACTGTTTTTGTTCCTGCAGAAGCCCCTGCATTTAAGGTTTTTCCATCCATAATGGAAGCATCTAATTCGTTTGTACCAGCATTTGTAAAAACAGCTCCTTTTCCTGCATTAAACAAAGGAGAGTTTTCCATTATACGAATAGTTTGTTCTACGGCATCCAAACTACTTCCCCCATTTTTTAAAATCTCATATCCCACGCGAACAGCTTCTTCTAATTTTAACTTATAAGCTGCTTCGTCATCTTTAGTCATATTTTCTTTTAAAATTGTTCCTGCGCCTCCATGAATAACAATGGCAAATTCATTGATTTTTTTTTCATTTTTATCTTTTGATCGTTCTAAAGTGTCATTTGCTAATTGTCTGCTATTAGAAAAAGCCTTTAGTTCTTCTTCATTCTTACAACTAGAAACAACTAAAAATAAAAGCAAAAAATACAGGTAGGGTCTCATAAATACAAAATTTAAAATACAAGTCTTAAAGTTACGTTATTTCGAAAACCTATCTCCAGAGAAACAACATTTTATTCCTATCTTTGTGATATTAATTAATAATCAGTAAAAAAATTAAGCAAATATGGAAGCAATTGCTACCGATTACGGAATTGAAAAAGCTCTAAAACAACTTGGAGTAAAAGATATAAATGAAGGGACTTCTACAGGCTCTAATAACTTTGCCAATGGCGAGGTTATTGAAAGCTATTCTCCTGTAGACGCGCAATTAATTGGTAAAGTAAAATCGACCACAAAAGAAGATTACGAAAAAGTTATAACAACAGCATCTGCTGCTTTTTTAACTTGGAGAAATATGCCAGCACCTCAACGTGGTGAAATAGTTCGTCAATTTGGAAATAAGTTACGTGAATTAAAAGAACCTTTAGGAAAGTTAGTTTCTTACGAAATGGGAAAATCTCTCCAGGAAGGTTATGGAGAAGTTCAAGAAATGATTGATATCTGCGATTTTGCAGTTGGTTTATCAAGACAATTAAACGGACAAACCATCCCATCGGAACGTCCAGGTCACGTTATGCGTGAGCAATGGCATTCTTTAGGTGTGGTTGGAATTATTTCGGCTTTTAACTTTCCAGTAGCTGTTTGGGCATGGAATACGGCTTTAGCTTGGGTTTGTGGAGATGTATGTATCTGGAAAGCTTCAGAAAAAACACCTTTATGCGCAGTAGCTTGTCAGAATATTATAGCTGGAATTTTAAAAGAAAATAACTTACCAGAAGGTATTTCAAATATTATTACAGGAGATTATACAGTGGGTGAAATGATGACTACCGACACGAGAGTTCCATTAATTTCTGCTACAGGTTCTACAAGAATGGGAAGAATTGTTGGTGTAACAGTTGCAGAACGTTTTGGAAAATCTTTATTAGAATTAGGTGGTAACAATGCCATTATTATTACTCCTACAGCCGATTTAAAAGTGGTTGTGCCAGGTGCTGTATTTGGTGCTGTTGGAACTGCCGGACAACGTTGTACTTCAACTCGACGATTAATTATTCACGAATCTGTTTACGATAAAGTAAGAGATGCTATTGTTGGTGCATACGGACAGTTAACTATTGGAAACCCATTAGACGAGAAAAACCATATTGGACCATTAATTGACAAAGACTCTGTAAACACCTATTTAGCTGCTATTGAAAAAGCAAAAGCTGAAGGTGGAAATGTATTAGTTGAAGGTGGCGTTTTAGAAGGTGAAGGATACGAAAGCGGATGCTACGTAAAACCTGCTATTATTGAAGCTGAAAATCATTACGAAATTGTACAGCACGAAACTTTTGCTCCTGTTTTATACTTAATGAAATACTCTGGAGAGGTTGAAAATGCTATTGAACAACAAAATGGTGTTGCTCAAGGATTATCTTCTGCTATCATGACAAATGAGATGAAAGAAGCTGAAAAGTTCTTATCGTTTGCTGGTTCAGATTGTGGAATTGCCAATGTAAATATTGGAACTTCAGGTGCTGAAATTGGTGGTGCCTTTGGTGGTGAAAAAGAAACAGGTGGAGGCCGTGAGTCTGGATCTGATGCTTGGAAAGTATATATGAGACGTCAAACAAATACAGTAAACTATTCTGATGAGTTACCATTAGCTCAAGGAATTAAGTTCGATTTATAATATTATAATAATTAGTGTTAATTTTAAAAGACCGTTTTCTCTTTCGAAAACGGTCTTTTTGCATTCTATTAATTAACAAAGCCTTTGCATTTATAGTTAAGGCTTTTAGCTATTTTTGAAGTTTATCTTTTTAATCAAGTTTTGTATTAAACCCATCTATATAGAGTTCTCATGAAAAAAATTATTATCTCTTGTTTATGCGCAACTGTTATTTTTAGTTGCGATACAAATACTAAAAAACCAGAAACGTCATTGAAATATCCTAAAACTAAAACCGTAGATACTGTAGACTCTTATTTTGGAACAGAAGTTAAAGATCCCTACAGATGGCTAGAAGACAACAGAAGTCCTGAAACTGCTGCCTGGGTTAAAGAAGAAAATAAGGTAACTCAAGACTATTTAAAAACAATCCCTTATAGAGACAGTTTAAAAGAACGCTTAAAGACACTTTGGAATTTTGAAAAAATTAGCGCTCCTTCAACCGAAGGCGACTATAATTACTATTTTAAAAACGATGGACTTCAAAATCAATCTGTTGTTTATAGAAAGAAAAAAGACGATACAAAAGAAGAAGTTTTTCTGGATCCAAATACCTTTAGTAAAGATGGAACCACGTCTTTAGGAGGCTTATTTTTCTCAAAAAACAGCAAGATGCTTGCTTATGCTATTTCTGAAGGAGGTAGCGATTGGAGAAAAGTCATCCTTATCGATACCGAAACTAAAGATATCCTAGAAGACACTTTGGTAGATATTAAATTTAGTGGTGTTTCTTGGTATAAAAACGAAGGCTTCTACTATTCTAGTTACGACAAACCAGAAGGGAGTGAACTCTCTGCAAAAACAGATCAGCATAAAGTTTTTTATCATAAATTAGGAACTCCACAAAAAGAGGACCTTCTTATTTATGGAGGAACAGATGCAGAAAAACATCGATATATTACTGGAAATGTTAGTGAAGATGATCGATTTTTATTTATAAATCCGAAAGTATCTACGTCTGGAAATAAATTATATGTAAAAGACTTAAATAAGACCAATGCTCCTTTTGTTGAAATTATAGGTAATACAGATAGTGATACAGGACTTATTACAAATAAAGGAGAGACTTTATACTTATTAACCAATCTAAATGCACCCAATAAACGGGTTGTAAAAGTATCGGCATCAAATCCTAATCCAGAAAATTGGGTAGATGTTATTCCAGAATCAGAACATGTGTTGTCGGCTTCAAAAGCAGGTCATTATCTCTTTGCTGTTTATATGGTAGATGCTGTTTCAAAAGTATTTCAATACAATTACGACGGGAAACTAGTTCGCGAAGTAGAACTTCCTGGACTTGGGTCTGCTGGAGGTTTTTCAGCCAAAAAAGATGAAACTGAATTGTATTACTCCTTTACCAATTATATTACTCCTGGAAATATCTACAATTACCAAATAGAATCTGGAGCTTCAAAACTGTATAGCAAACCTGAGATTGATTTTAATCCGAATGAATACGAAAGCAATCAGGTGTTTTTCACATCAAAAGATGGCACAAAAGTACCAATGATTATTACTCATAAAAAAGGGTTAGAATTAAACGGAAACAACCCTACCATCCTTTATGGTTATGGCGGATTTAATATCAGTTTAACGCCTGCATTTAGCATTGCCAATGTGGTTTGGATGGAACAAGGAGGTATTTATGCCGTTCCTAATTTACGTGGAGGTGGTGAGTATGGAAAAAAATGGCATGATGCCGGAACTAAAATGCAAAAGCAAAATGTATTCGACGACTTTATTGCAGCTGCCCAATATTTAATTGATAACAAATACACTGCTTCAAAATATTTAGCTATTAAAGGGGGATCTAACGGTGGACTCTTAGTTGGAGCAACCATGACACAACGTCCAGACTTATTTCAAGTGGCTTTACCAGCTGTGGGTGTTTTAGACATGCTCCGTTACCATACGTTTACTTCGGGAGCTGGCTGGGCATACGACTATGGGACATCCGAAGATAATAAGGAGATGTTTACATATTTAAAGAACTATTCGCCTTTGCATAATATTAAAGAAGGTGTGGAATATCCTGCCACTTTAATAACTACGGGCGATCATGACGACAGAGTCGTGCCAGCACATAGTTTTAAATTTGCTGCCGAATTACAGAGCAAACAAACTGGAGCTCATCCAACCCTAATTCGTATTGAAACAGACGCAGGTCATGGCGCAGGGACTCCAGTAAGTAAAACCATCGAGCAACATGCGGATGTTTTCGGGTTTACGCTTTATAATATGGGTTTTAAAACCTTGCTTAAAAAATAAGTGAAGCTGTAAAAAGCTAAAGTTTATTCAATAAATTTAAAGTCGTTTGAAATTTCAAACGACTTTTTTTATCCTATTTTTGTAACATGCTACAGGTAAAAAACATCTCTTTTAAATATCAAAAAAATCCTATTTTACAAGACATTAGTTTTTCTGTAGAATCTGGAGAATATGTATCTATTATTGGTGAAAGTGGTTCTGGAAAAAGCACCTTATTAAAATTACTCTATGGAGAATTAGATGTAAATGAAGGTCAAATTTTCTGGAAAGACACTGAAATTCTTGGACCAAAACACAACTTAGTTGTAGGTTACGATTTCATGAAATACGTCTCTCAGGAATTCGATTTAATGCCTTTTATTACTGTAGCTGAAAACATTGGAAAACACCTATCTAATTTTTATCCAGAAGAAAAGCAAGCCCGAATAAAAGAACTTTTGGAAATTGTAGAACTCACTCCTTTTGCTGATAAAAAAGTAAAGCTTTTAAGTGGTGGACAAAAACAACGAGTAGCCTTAGCAAGAGCTTTGGCTAATAAACCTGAAATACTTTTATTAGATGAACCTTTCAGTCATATCGATAATTTTAAAAAACAGAACCTAAGACGAAGTTTGTTCAATTATTTAAAAGAGAAAAACATTACCTGTATTGTAGCTTCGCACGATAAGGAAGATATTTTACCATATTCAGACAGAATGATTGTTTTAAACAACCATAAAATATTGGCAAACCATACTCCAGAATATTTATACAACAATCCAAAAACGCCATTAATCGCTTCCTTTTTTGGAGAATTTAATGTGATTGACGGAAATATTATTTACGCGCATCAACTACAGATTGTTGAGACATCAGATTTAAAAGCTACTGTAAAAAAATGCTATTTTAAAGGAACCTATTATTTGATTGAAGCAGAATTAAAAAGAGAGATTGTGTTTTTTGAGAACTCGCAATACATTCTACCAAACTCACAAGTTTTTATTACTATCTTAAATTAAAGTGAAAATCTTCCTTTTTTGAATGAAAATAATATAAAATTGAATGAAAAATTGATTCTATATTTTTGACGAAATTATTGAATGTTAAAATTTTAACATTTATATTTAGGGATAATAAATTATCTATGAGACAACTATATTTAACTACATTTTTTAGTTTTTTTGTTCTTTTAGCTTGGGGACAGAATTCGAAGAAGATTGATGAGTTGAAAAACAGAATTCAAGATGAAGAAAAAGAATTAATAAAAATTGACTTATTAGTAGAATTAGTTGGATTTGAAGATGACGACTATGATATTAAAAATGACATTGATAATGTAAATGAGTTAATTAAGTTATCTGAAAAGAATAATATACCTAAAGGATTAATATCAGGATATAAAGCACTTTCAACAGCTTTAGTTTTTGACGACTTTGAAAAGTCAATAGATTTTATATTAAAAGCAAAAAAAATAAGCGAATCAATTGATGATTATCAACATCAACTGGAATGTATAATCCAAGCTGGTTATATTTATGCTGATTGGCATAAATACGACAACGCTCTTTCAATCTTAAATGAAGGAATTGAAATTATTAAAAATAATTCAACGATTGAAGGGAAATGTAAGTTGTACGTCTGTTTCGGATATGTATACTCATACACTGAGAATGATGAATTATTATTAGATAATTATAAAAAGGCATTAAATTGTAGTGATGGTTTAGTTTGTAATGATTGTTTTGTTGAAATGAGAAGTTATGAGGGATTATGTTGGTCTTTAATAGATAGAAAACAATATGAAAAAGCTGAAGAATATGCGAAATTAGCTTTACTAATTTCAGAAAGAATAAATTCCGATTTCTATAAATCTACCTTCAATCGAATTTTAGGTAGGATATATTCAGATATTAATGAACTTGATTTAGCAGCTATACACTTTAAAATTGCTCTAAAAAACTATAAGAAAGGCAAATATAAAATAATGGTTTTTGACCAACTAAATTATTTGTCATTTTTATATAGTAAGAAAAAGGAATATTATGCTTCTTTGAAATATGCTGATAGTGCAATTATCGTTGCCAAAGAGACTAATGTGCAATCCGCAATTAATTCAGCAATGATGTCAAAAGCTGAAGCATTAATAAATTTAAATGATATTTCAAAAGGAGAATCTTTGTTAAAAGAAGTCAGCAAAGATACTGTCAATAAAGAAAATTGGCAATCCTACCATAAAGAAAATCTACTTTACTTAAAAATTCTGTCCTTTAAAAAAAGAAATAATTTTAAAGAAGCTCTAGCTTTTACAAATAGATTACATAATTATAAAGATTCTTTAAACAAAGTTAGGTTTAATAATACTATTCTGAATTCAGAATCGAAATTAGAGACTGAATTCAAAGAAAAAGAAAACCTCCAACTCAAAGCCGAAAAAGCTGAACAAGCAGAGCTTATAGCTTTAGAAAGCAAACGCAAATGGCAAATGGCTGGTGGTTTGGCTATGGCTTTTGTTGGTTTTGGTGTTTTTGGGTTTTATTACAGACGCAATAAAAAGCAAAAAGAAGCTATAGAAAACCTTCAAAGAGAACTGCATCATCGGGTGAAAAATAACCTATCGATAATTGATACCTTTATTGATGTGGTTAAAGATGAATTTAACGACGACGCTATAAACAACAAACTTTCCGAACTTCAAAATAGAATAGATAGCATTAACGAAGTACATAAACAATTGTATGCAAGTGCCAATGTCACCGACTTAAACCTAAAAAAATACATCGATACCTTAGCTAATAATGTCCAGCAGTCGTTTCCCAATAATAATATTTCCATAGAGCAACATATAGACAATAGCATAAAAATAAGCCCAGAAAAATCATTTCCGTTAGGATTAATCATAAACGAATTTATTACCAATTCCTATAAATATGCTTTTAATGATGCAAATGGGAAAATTGAAATGACATTAAAAGAAATAGATGGTGTTATTAACGTATCACTATCAGATAATGGCAAAGGCTTGCCCAAAGATTTTAATCCTGAAACAAGTCCTTCTTTTGGCTTGCGCATTATCAAACTGTTAAGCCAACAACTTAAAGGAACGTATCATTTAGAATCAAAAAACGGTGTTCACTTAAACATGCAATTTCCAAAATAAATAAACCTGATTAAAGACAGAACCTGCAAGGTTTCAAAAAAATAAAAAACATGAAAGCACACATCTTAATTGTAGAAGACGAAGCCATCCTGTACGAACGTTTACGCGCTAAACTAAGCAAAGCCCTTTACACAGTTGCCGATTATGCACCAAGTGTTACAGAAGCACTAGCTAGCATCCACACAAAACGTCCAGATTTGGTGCTTTTGGACATCAATCTGGAAGGTGAACAAACAGGATTCGATCTAGGCAAACAATTGCACGACGTTTATAACATTCCATTTATTTATGTGACCCAATACGAAGATGATGCCACCTTTTACAAAGGCTTACATACCAACCACGACGACTTTATAGTAAAAACAAAACCTCGTTTAAATATAGACGAACTGCTTAGGAAAATACAAACCGTTCTCCATAGACAACAGCAAAACCAGCCACCAGCAAACCAAAAAGGCGTTATGGGTTTAATTGGCTATCTAGACGAAATAAAAGAACTAGATAAAAGCCAAGTAACCCGAGTGCCAGTTCCATACCATGACATTGTATTTTTTACCGTAAGACCTTATATAAACGAAAATGAAACCGAAGAAAGCCTTCGTGCCAATTATCTATGGTTTCAAACCAAAAACAAGGACTATTATTTTTTAAAAACCTCACTTCGCGATTTACAAAAAACACTGCCTTATAACTTTGTGCGCATCAACGAAAGTTACATTGTAAACATAGCTACTAACGTTATGGATGGCAGAATAAATGGCTCCAGACTCTGTATTAAAAACCAGGAATTTACCATTAATAATACCTATAAAGAAGAAGTTAATAACCGACTGAAGCATTTTTATGGGTAATTGTTTGTCATTGACTGCATCGAATCTTCGATTTCAGAGCGAAGCAAAGAATCTCTTCTTTTTAACTAACAGAATACTCGCATCGTTATAATATCAGTAACTCTATTTTATAGATTTTCACTAGCCACAAATACATTTTCACTAAAAATTTTTTAACTCATTTTAATCATGCATTTTTAATCCTACTAAATCTTACTATTTATGAAAAAACTACTACTTTTTATTGCTATACTCTTTTCCGTTGGCGTTACTGCCCAAATTACTTTTGATGCAACTCAACCTTATATTAATTCAATGTATGGTGCTGGTAAATTTATAACGATTAATTCAGCAACAGGAGAGCGTGCTGTATTGATAGCAGGCAAAAATACGAATGTTAGTGGCGAAAATGGATCTACTAAATTATTTGCGATAGATGGAACAGAATTATTTGATTTTAATTTAGAATCTATAGGCTCAAAAGTTTCTTTTTTTGAAGAAAATAACTATATTTATATCGCTATTATTACCAAGGATTACGGCAAAAAAGTTTTCCGTGCCTTAATGGATGGGAATACAAATTTTACAGAAATTTATTCCGATACCATAAATTATTCAAATCAAACCATTACCAATATTGATATAAATGATGATGGATTTGAAGATTTTTTATTTAGTGGATATAGCTGGTTAATTAATGCTCCAGATGCCAAGGTATTGTTAAACAATGGCGACGGAACAATGACATTGGTTTCAGCTCCGGCAATTATTCCAATAGTAAATAATGGACAGTATAAATCTGCAATGCTAGATAATAGTGGTAAAAAACACTTGGTAGTTATTGATCCTGGTTTTGGTTATATTATTAAAAACCATGGAAATGGAGTTTTTACTCAGGAATTTACGCTAAACGATGCTGGAGGTTATTCGCATATTGCTATTAGTGATATAGATATTGATGGATTGAATGATATTTCTATTTTTTCTGTTGATGGTTCAAATGATGGAACCATGTTGTATAAGAATCTTGGAAATCTTGATTTTGAATCACATGATTCTGTTTTTACCGGCTTACCAAACGTATGGGATGGAGAAATAGAATATGCTGATTTTAATGGCGACCAGTTACCCGATGCAGTTATTGCAGCACAGCGACTAAATGGTTCATTTGTAAATAAGATATATTTACAATCTGACAGTTTCAAATTTACGGGAGGAGAAATAGATTTTACGGTTCAGGATGAATGGGGTAATTCAGATACTTTGTATATTATCCAGGGCTCTGTAGATATTTATGATTACAATAATGATAACAGGCTAGATATTTTGTTTACAGGGAATTCTGGTGTTGGAGCTGGTCCATTTGCTTTACCGCGAACCTGGCTCATGACCAACACTTCAACACTATCTATTGATGAATTTCAACAAGCTAGTTTTACTATGTATCCAAACCCAGCACGAGACATCGTCTCGTTCAAAGGAATAGATACGATTAAATCTGTTGAAGTCTTTAGCCAATTAGGTCAAAAGGTACTTTCAGTACAAGATACACATTCAATAAACATTGAATCATTATCTACAGGAATGTATTTGGTTCAAGTGCAAGATGCCAATCATAGAACGTTTCAAAAAAAGTTAATAAAGAAATAGTAATAATTAATTACTACCTCTAATCTTCGGCTTCTTGTGAAACCGAAGATTTTTTTATTTAATTATTTAGAATCTTCAATTTTTTAGTGAGTCATAATCTTGTCATTCAGAAGGAGGAACGACTTCTGTCATTCAGAGCGAAGCGAAGAATCTCTTCTTTTTAAGTAATAGAATACTCGCATGGTTATAATATTATTAATTCTATTATAAAGATTTTCATTACCTAAAAATACATTTTCACTAGAATTATTTAAGTTTATTTATTTGTGTGATATTTAGTTCAACTTAAAAATTAAATATATTATGAACACAAAAGTAGTCCCATTTAATCCGTTTATAAAAAATAAACAAAACGCAAATAAAGTAGCGCAAGAAATGGAACAATTAATTAACGAACAAGCAGTTGATGGTTGGAAGTTTTATAATTTTTATACTACCGAAACTTTAATAGCTGGCAGCAATGGCTGTTTTGGAATTGGAGCAAAGCCAGACGTTCTAATAAATTTAGGCTTTTTAGTATTTACTAAATAACATGAAATACATTTTATTATTTTCTATAAATTGTTACTGGTTTTTTAAGCCATCATCACTTAAACCAAGATGTATTTATCATGAATCTTGTTCTAATTATGTGTATAGAATTACTAAATATAAAGGTTTTAAATATGGATTAAAAGCGTTTATTAAAAGGTATCATTCTTGCAGATCTGGCTATTTCTTATTTAAGGTTAATAATAAATGGTGTTTAAGGACAGTTAATAGTTATTATATAAACCAAACAGATATAGCTAGACATATATTAATTGAGCAAGAAAGCGATGCGTAACAACAATACCTTTTCTATAATTACCGTAATTGCATTCGTTTTTTTAACTGTAATTGCTGTCATGATGCCTTTTGCCATAATAGCATTGATTGGTTATGGTGTTTACAAATTTATAATTTGGTATAATAGAAAAAAAAGATTGCCAGAAATAAATAAAAGATATTCTTTATTCCTTGATTTAAGAGACAGGTGTAAAAGTAATACAGATTTTTTCATAGACCATGGAACAAGAGAATTCAAGAAAGATTATCAGAAAATATATAACTCTTTAATGTATAATGATAACTATTGGTCAAATCTTATAGAGCAAAAAGAAGGCAAAGAATTTTATGACTTATACAATGGTCTAAATAATGCCATAACTTTTCAATTAGAGCGTTTAAACAATAATTTACTTTTAAAGAGTTAAATAATGCAAAAAAAAGGTAAATGCACCACATGTAATTTCGACTGGTATCTATGTGATAATTGCAGAGCTGCTGGCTGTGGGAATAAAAATTGTAATAATTATCAATTTAATGACGTTTATACAGCCTTCTCATTATCAAAATGTAGAACCTGCAAAACAAAACAATAGCAAAAGTTAGCTATTAATTGAGGGGAAAACCATGTAAGCCTATGTTTACATGGTTTTTAAAAAGATTAAAATTATATTTTATCTATATTTAAATACCATTTAAAACTGTAGCTCCAAACTCTGCAGAAACTTATCTGACTTCTTAAAAAGACAGATTATGAAAGTAATTTTACCAGTATTGATGTTTGTATTAACATCTTTTGGAGTATATGCTCAAATAAATTTTTCAGCAACTTCTTTACCTCCAGCTATGTATGGTTGTGGAGATTGGGTAACTATTGATTCATCAACAAATGAACGAGCTATATTAATTGGTGGAGAGACTGCTAATGGAGCACCAGGAACTAATGGTGCCGTTAAATTAATGAGCCAAGATAGTAATCTAAACTGGATAGAAAAATATAATTTCTATTTACAGGCAGATGAACCTCGCACAGCTTTTTTTTATGAAAATAATTATGTGTATATAGCATTTGTTACCTTATTTCAAGAGCTAAGGATATTTAGAGCTCTTATGGATGGTAGTGCTAATTTCACAGAAGTCTATTCAAGCTATGATATCGGTTATCTCAGAGCAACAATTACAGCTATTGATATAAACGATGATGGATTTGAAGATTTCTTGTTTAGTGGATATGCATATACCGGAAATACTCCAGATGTAGGTTTAATACAGAACAATGGCGATGGTACTTTTTCTTCAGCTTCACCACCAGCAAATATTCCACCAGCAAACGCTGGATATTATGAATCTGGCTTTCTTGATAATAGTGGTAGAAAACATCTCGTGATTATTTCTGCTGAGGTAGATGCGGTTTTTGAAAATCAAGGAAATGGTGTATTTACACAGGTTTTTGTTTTAGAAAATACACCAAGTCGTGTTCATGTAGCTATTATTGATTTAGATAATGATGGATTGAATGATATTTCAGTAACTGGACCAAATGGTACTAGTGATTCTGGAACTATGTTGTTTAAGAACCTTGGAAATCTTGATTTTCAAAATTACAATTCAGCATATACAGGATTACCAAATACCTATTATGGAGAAACAGAATATTCAGATTTGAATAATGATGGTTATATGGACGCAATCATATTAGGAAAACTTTTAGACAATACCCTTATCACAAAAATACTTTTTGGCTCTGATAATTTTAGATTTTTTGGAGATGAATATATTTTTACTGATCAAATGGGAAATCCAATCAATCTCTCAAGTGGTACAGTTGATATTCATGATTATAATAGTGATGGGAAACCAGATGTTCTTCTTACAGGAAGAGCTATTGTTGATAATGATATAGAGCCTCAAACCTGGCTCATGACCAACACCTCAACACTATCTATTGATGAATTTCAACAAGTTAGTTTTACTATGTATCCAAACCCAGCACGAGACATTGTCTCGTTCAAAGGAATAGACGCTATTAAATCTGTTGAAGTGTTTAATCAATTAGGTCAAAAAGTTCTATCTACAAAAGATGCTTATTCAATAAATATTGAATCATTATCTACAGGCATGTATCTGGTTCAAGTACAAGATGCGAATCATAGAACGTTTCAAAAAAAGTTGGTTGTAAAATAGGGTTTTATCATTGACTGCGTCGAAGCTTCAATTTCAGAATGAGGGAACGACTTCTGTCATTGACTGCGTCGAATCTTCGATTTCAGAGCGAAGCGAAGAATCTCTTTCTTAAATCGACCAATTCCTCCTTATTTAATATCGACAGCAACTCTATTCCATATATTTTCACTAAGCATTAACACATTTTCATTAGAAGTTTTATGATATAAAATAATGCTTCATATTCGTGTGAAACCAAAAACGATTCAAATGAAAAAATTAAATCTTATTATTTTATTTCTAGCAACTATTACCTGTTATGGGCAAAAATGTAAAGCACACATTTCCAATAAAGATGAAATGACAGAGGTAACAACAGAACTATGGGGAGGAAAATTAGATTCAAAATCTACCATTGTCAGTGGTAAAGGTTACGACATTAAACTTCTTGTAGCAATGGACAAAGAAGCCAATAAGCCTTATGCCATTTTAAATATTGTCAATAATGTATCTGCTGACGATGCAGATATATTTGATATAAATTTTACAAAAGGAGTTGAATATATTCTTAAAACAGAAGGGAGTTTAATAAAACTTAAAATAGATAAAGTATTTAAAAGTAAAAATCGCTTTATGAGTACATTCTCAATAACTAACCAAATTGTAAGTACTTTAACTGAAACTGATATTAAACTTTTATCAACTGAAAATTTGTCAATGTTTAGAGTTATTACCGAAAGTGGTCAAAAGATAGAAGGAAAGGTAGATAATAAAAACTCTAAAAAACTAAAATCTCAATTTGAATGTTTTACAAAAAACAACTATTAAGCTATCAATCAATTTAAGTTAGTTTGTTTGTTATATCCTCCAATTATTTATTTTTGAGGCTTTACTGGACATTAATAATATCAAAACTAAAATTCCGAAATATAATTGTATCATCAACCTGATTACCAATTAATAATTTCCCAATAGGTGTATTTGGAGAAATGGCATAAAATGCCTGATTATTAAGCTTTAATTCTCCTGCACTAATAGCAATAAAATAATTGGCTTGAGTAGTATAAACAACACTTCCTAAACCTATAACTTTATTAGTTTTAGTAACATCGATTTTAGATAAGGCTTCCTGTAATTTTTGAATTTCAGCCAGTTGATTTCCTGCTTTTTCTCGTTCCAACTGCAACATGGCTCGTCCTGTTTCATGCTTATCTCCTGCAGAACTTTTAGTTTCAGAAGTTAGAGACTCCTGAATTTCTTCAATGGTTTTTTGAATGTTTAAAAGTCGGTTGTTACAAAATTCGACACATTGAAAATATAAGAGTTGCTTTAATTCTAATTTATTTTCCATGTGCTTTTTCGTAATCTAATTTTCCAAAATAACCCATCTGTCTCACAATCCAGATTTTTCTGCGTTCTATGTAATTAGAAGCTGGTTTGGCTTTATATTTCAACGGATTTGGCAAAATGGCGGCAATAGAAGCTGCTTCGTATTGCGATAATTTTGCAGCTGGTTTGTTATACCAATAATAAGCTGCTGCTTCGGCTCCATAGATACCATTTCCCATTTCAATACTATTTAAATACACTTCCATAATGCGTTCTTTAGACCAAATGGTTTCTATTAAAAACGTAAAATATACTTCCAAACCTTTTCTTAACCAACTGCGTTGCGGCCATAAAAATACATTTTTAGCTGTTTGCTGACTTATGGAACTAGCGCCTTTGATGCTTTTTCCTTTTTTATTATTTTCAAAAGCTTTCTCTATAGCTTCGACATCAAAACCATGATGTTTTAAAAAATTTTGATCTTCGCTACAAATAACAGCTAATTGTAAATTTTTTGAAATCTTATTTATAGAAACCCAATCGTGTTTCCAAGCAAAAGGCCTATCGTTTTGAAAGTTTTCAACGCTTCTAATAAACATTAAAGGAGTTGCTGGAACGGGAACCCATTTATACAAAAAAACCATCCCTACAGAGAAGATAATTAAACCAATAATAAGTTTGAAAATAAATTTGAAAAATCTTTTAAGCATCCTATTCTATTAAATCAACTATATCTCTACCAATTAAACTTCCAATAGCAACTCCCATGCCTCCAAGTCTTACACCACAATACACATGATCTGACAGTTGTTTTACAATGGGTTTTTTAGTTGAACCAACGCCCATAATCCCAGACCAACTATAATCTATTTCAAAATCTGTTTTAGGTAAAATAACTGTTTTTAAAAGGTCTTTTAATTTATTTTGAATGCGTTCTGTTTGGGCAAATTCAGTGGTTTCTTCGGCTTTAAAATCTAGATTTCTTCCACCTCCAAACAGGATTCTATCGTCTATATTTCTAAAATAATAATAACCCTTATCTAAATGAAAGGTTCCCTTAATATGAAGATTTTTTATAGGTTTTGTAATTAACACTTGAGCTCTTGCAGGTTTTACTTCTTCAGAAATATGCTGTGAAGCAAACCCATTGGTTGTAAAGATGAGATTTTTAGTTTGAAACTCTAACTTATTAGTTTTTACCTGTACACTTTCTGATTGATCTACATAGCTTTCAACCAAAATATTATTCAAAATTTTGATTCCTTTTGATTGTACCTTTTGAAGTAACCCTTCCATCATTTTCCCTGTATCTATCTGTCCTTCAAAAGGATTAAACACATAGGTTTCTTGAATATTTTTAAAGTTGAATATATTCTCTTTTATCTGAAAAACATCCTCCTTAAATATGGGTTTTAGTAATGTATTTACAGCTTCTCTTTTTGATAAACAAGTGTCAAAAAGCTGTGTATCTTCTTTTGTGAATAATTCGTAACCTCCCAATTGCTGATAATAAATAGCTTGGTCTGATAGCGTTTGTCTTAAAAGCAACAACCCGTCCATGCGTTGTTTTATCAAGGTAATAACATCTGCTTCAGAATGTGTTTTTAGGTCGTCCAAGATTTCACTTAAGCTGCCAAAACAAGCAAAACCTGCATTTTTAGTGCTGGCTCCTTGTGGCAACATGCCTTTTTCTAAAATTAAAATATTAGCTTTTGGAAAACGTTGTTTTAATTGTAAGGCACAATTAAGTCCTACAATTCCACTGCCAACAATGGTATAATCGATATTGGTGAGCCATGATTTTATTTCCCAGTAAGACAGGTTCATTTATTGTTAATTACTTGAAAGTAAAAATAATGATTTTGTGTTAAGGATTAACCTATTGTAGGACCTCATTTATGTTTAAGAAAGGAACTCTCCATTGAAAACAAAAAAACTCCGAACATACATTCGGAGTTTTAGTTTTAATCTTCTGTTGGCTTTTCTATCACAAAATCTTCCATAAACTTCGTGGTGTAGTTTCCAGCAAGATAATCTGGATGATCCATTAATTGTCTGTGGAAAGGAATGGTTGTTTTAATACCTTCAATGACAAATTCGTCTAAAGCACGCTTCATTTTATTGATAGCTTCAATACGCGTTTGAGCCGTTGTAATAAGCTTCGCAATCATAGAATCGTAATGTGGTGGAATTACATATCCAGCATATACATGTGTATCTAAACGCACTCCATGACCTCCCGGGGCATGTAAGGTTGTTATTTTTCCTGGTGATGGACGAAAATCGTTAAAAGGATCTTCGGCATTTATTCTACATTCAATAGAATGTAAATTAGGGGTGTAATTTTTACCTGAAATTGGTACGCCAGCAGCCACAAGAATTTGCTCTCGTATTAAATCGAAATCAATTACTTGTTCTGTAATTGGATGTTCAACCTGAATACGCGTATTCATTTCCATGAAATAGAAATTTCTGTGTTTATCTACAAGAAACTCTACAGTTCCAGCACCTTCGTATTTAATATATTCGGCAGCTTTAACTGCAGCATCACCCATTTTTTTACGCAAAGCGTTAGTCATAAATGGAGATGGAACTTCCTCGGTAAGTTTTTGATGTCTTCTTTGTATAGAGCAATCTCTTTCTGAAAGGTGACAAGCTTTTCCTTTTGAATCTCCAACAATTTGAATTTCAATATGCCTTGGTTCTTCAATAAGTTTTTCCATGTACATATCGTCATTTCCAAAGGCTGCTTTAGATTCCTGTCTTGCCGATTCCCAAGCTTCCTTAAGCTTTTCTGGTTTCCAAACAGCTCTCATACCTTTTCCGCCACCTCCAGCAGTTGCTTTAAGCATGACTGGATAACCGGTTTCTTTAGCTATTTTTTCGCATTCTTCAAAATTTTCAATAATGCCGTCGCTTCCAGGAACACAAGGTACACCAGCTTCTTTCATAGTAGCTTTTGCTGAAGCTTTGTCTCCCATTCGGTTAATCATTTCAGCAGAGGCTCCAATAAATTTTATTTTATGTTCTTCGCAAATTTTAGAAAATTTAGCGTTTTCTGATAAGAATCCGTAACCAGGATGTATGGCATCTGCATTTGTAATTTCTGCAGCTGCAATAACATTCGACATTTTTAAATATGATAGATTACTTGGTGGTGGACCAATACATACAGCTTCATCAGCAAACTTAACATGTAAGCTTTCTGCATCTGCAGTAGAATAGATGGCTACCGTTTTTATGCCCATTTCTTTACAGGTTCTAATAACTCGTAGTGCTATTTCCCCTCTATTGGCAACTAGTATTTTTTTAAACATAACTTTTTAAGTGTTAAAAATTTTATTCCAATGTTAAAGAATCAATTTTAAATGTCACATCATAGAATTTTATTCTAGGTATTATGTTGATGTGAATTGGTTCCAAAATTTCGGATTAAATTGTTATGACGGATCAACTAAAAATAATGGTTGATCGAATTCTACAGGAGAAGAGTCGTCAACTAATACTTTTACTATTTTTCCAGAAACCTCAGATTCTATTTCATTAAATAGTTTCATGGCTTCAATAACACATAATACATCTCCTTCTTTAATAGTTTGACCTACTTCAACAAAAACGGGTTTGTCTGGAGCTGGTTTACGATATAAGGTTCCAATAATAGGAGATTTTATTGTTATGTATTTTGAATCTTCTGCAGTAGTTACTGGAGCAGCAGGAGCTTCGTTAGCCACTGTTGGTGCTACAGGAGCGGCCGCTTGTGCAACTGGTGCAGTTACAGGTATTTGTTGTACATAGGTTGTTGTTTCCTGTTTGTCATCACTTCCTGTTTTAATAGTGATTTTTACATCTTCTGTTTCTAGTTTAACCTCACTTGCTCCAGATTTAGCAACAAATTTAATTAAGTTTTGAATGTCCTTTAAATCCATAGTTTTAGATATTAAATTTTATTTAGTAGTTAGTTTAGGAGTTATAAGCCCATTTTAAATAAATAGAGCCCCAAGTAAATCCTCCTCCAAAAGCAGCAAAAATTAAATTGTCGCCTTTTTTAAGTTTAGATTCGTAATCATTTAATAATAAAGGAAGGGTTGCTGATGTTGTGTTTCCATATTTTTCAATATTCATCATCACTTTTTCTTCTTCTAATTTAATTCTATTAGCTGTGGCGTCAATTATACGTTTGTTTGCTTGATGAGCCACCAACCAAGAAATATCTTTTATAGTTAATTTGTTTCTATCTAATATTTTTACAGCTACATCTGCCATATTAAATACGGCATTTTTAAATACGGTTTTTCCATCTTGAAATACCTGATGTTTATTTTCTTTTATTGCTTCTGGAGTAGATGGATAAGAAGATCCGCCATAAGTGGCTTGTAAAAATTCTCTTCCAGCACCATCACTTCTTAAAAATTCGTCTTGTAAACCTAAGCCTTCTTGATTAGGTTCAAAAAGAACAGCTCCTCCTCCATCTCCAAAGATAATACAGGTTGCCCTATCTTTGTAATTAATCATGGATGAGTTCTTATCTGCACCTATTAATAGTACTTTTTTATACTTTCCAGATTCTATATATCTAGCAGCCACAGACATACCATATAGAAAGCTAGAGCACGCTGCTTCTAAATCGAATGAAAAAGCATTCACTGCACCTATTTGAGTTGCAGTATAAGCCGAAGTTGATGCAGCTTTCATGTCTGGCGTAGCCGTAGCCACAATCACCAACTCTATGTCTTTAGGATCTACTCCACTTTTTTGAATAAGATTTTGCGCAGCCTGAATAGCCAAAAAGGATGTGCCTTTACCATCTTCTTTAAGAATTCTTCTTTCTTTAATTCCTGTTCTTGTGGTAATCCATTCATCATTTGTATCAACCATGTCTTCTAACATTTTATTGGTTAACACATAATCTGGTACATAACCACCTACAGCGGTAATGGCTGCTGAGATTTTACTCATAGTATATCAAGTTAATTTGACTCAAAATTATTGCAAAATCAATCAAATAATCATGAAATGTATAAAAAACAATTCATTTTGGTCTAATTTAATGCAAATTAAGTCGTTTTTGACTTCTATAAAAATTTAAAACAAAAAAAACGCCCACAAGTGAGCGTTTTTTTATATGCATGCATAGTATTTATGCTAAGTTTTCTTCTACTTCAGAGTTATCTATAAGAACTTGTCCTCTATAATATAACTTACCTTCGTGCCAATGAGCTCTGTGGTATAAGTGTGCTTCTCCTGTTGTAGGACACGTAGCAATTTGAGGTGCTGTTGCTTTATAATGTGTTCTTCTTTTGTCTCTTCTTGTTTTAGAGATTTTTCTTTTAGGATGTGCCATTTTCTATGTTTATTTATCCGTTAATAGTTTCTTTAATGTATTCCAACGAGGATCTATTTCCTCTTCAGTTTCTTTTGTTTCTTTAAGCTTTGGGCTTAATTCTTCTAATTTATCGAGTATTTCTGAATCTAAAGTTCCATCTTCAACTCCAGGATGAATCCTTTTTGTTGGAATTGATAAAACAATAAACTCGTAGATATATTGCTGAATATTAAGTTCATATTCGCCATGTGGCAGAATTAATATATCAATTTCATCTTCGTTTAATTCTTCTCCAAATTTAACTACTATGTCAAACTCGTTAGAAATTTCCTGATCGTAAGCTTCATTTGTTATATCACAATTAATATTTACAGTTCCTGAAATTTTGAAGTTTAACTCAAACAAAGTTGTTTTTTTGTTGAATAGAACGTCTACTTTTATAGACGAACTATTAAATTCTTCATACTCAAAATGTTCAAAGAACGCATTATCAATTTGATACTCAAAATGATGCTCTCCTTGCTTTAGTCCTACAAATGGAATTGTAAACTCTTTCAATCGCTTCATTTTCACATCTAATTTGAGCCTGCAAATATAACAAATAATTATTTACACAATGCAACTTATAAACATTTTTTTGTTTATATCTTTTTTTGCCTTGTTTTAAGAACATTTTCTGTTAGATCCTCATATTCTTGTCTATTTTTAAAAATTTGAATAGCAGTAAAAACAGCTTCTTTAAAAGAACTTTCGTCTGCTCCACCTTTGCCTGCGATTTCGTAGGCCGTTCCATGGTCTGGTGAGGTTCTAACTTTGTTTAATCCGGCTGTAAAATTTACGCCTTTTCCAAAAGCAAGTGTCTTAAATGGTATTAATCCTTGATCGTGGTAAGAAGCAATAATGGCATCGAAATTTTTATAATTTTTAGATCCAAAAAAGCTATCTGCTGCATATGGACCATAAACCAATCTGCCTTTATCTCTTATTTCGCTTAAGGTTGGTCTTAAAATTTCGTCGTCTTCTTTTCCAATAACCCCATTATCTCCAGTATGTGGATTGATTCCTAATACGGCTACTTTAGGCTTTCTTATTTTAAAATCTTTTTCAAGAGATTCGTAAATGATATTTAACTTGTCTTTAATTAGTTTTTTTGTGATATGGCTTGAAATATCTTTAACTGGAACATGGTCTGTAAGCAAACCTACTCTTAAATCATTAGATACCATAAACATCAAACTAGTGCCTTCAAGTTCTTTTGCCAAATAATCTGTATGCCCTGGGAATTTAAACTCTTCGGATTGTATGTTGTGTTTGTTTATTGGAGCTGTTACCAATACATCAATATTATTTTCCTTTAAAGCTGTGGTTGCAGCTTGAAGAGATTTTACAGCATATACTCCAATTTCAGGATCTTCTTTACCAAACTCTACATTCACTCTATCATTCCATACATTGAATACATTTAATTTTCCTTGTATAATTTGATTGAAGTTATTAATACCATTAAAATTTAAATTTAAATCGAAATGCTTATTTAAGAAAGTAATATTTTTAACGGATGCAAATATTATAGGTGTGCAAAATTCTAACATTCTGGCATCTTCGAATGTTTTCAAAATTACTTCACCGCCAATACCATTTAAGTCTCCTATAGATATGCCTACAATTATATTTTCTTCGTTCTTCATTTAATAAGATAACTTTTGTTTGTAATTTTACACTTGCAAATTTAACCAAATATTCGACAAATATGTTTACTGGAATCATTGAAAGTGTTGGGGTAGTAAAAGATTTAATAAAAGAGCAGACTAATTTACACATAACCATTAGCTGCAATTTTACAAATGAGCTAAAAATAGACCAAAGTGTAGCTCATAATGGCATTTGTTTAACTGTCGTTAATATTTCTGGAAATGAATATACAGTAACTGCTATTGAAGAAACCCTAAGTAAAACGAATTTAAGTCAGCTAAAGGTAAACGATTATGTCAATCTAGAACGTGCCATGAAACTTGGCGATAGATTAGATGGACATATTGTTCAAGGTCATGTGGACCAAACTGCTGTTTGTACAGAAATTAAAAATGAAAATGGTAGCTGGAAATTCACTTTTCAATATGACTGTAATTTGAATAATATAACCATTGAAAAAGGGTCTATAACTGTAAATGGAGTAAGCTTAACTGTAGTAGATTCTAAAAAAGACTCTTTTAGTGTAGCAATTATTCCTTATACCTTTGAACACACAAATTTTAAAAGTTTTATAAAAGGAACTGAAGTAAACTTAGAATTTGATGTAATTGGAAAATATGTAACTCGCTTAATGAGTTTAAACTAACGCTTTAATAATTTTTTCACCCCTAAAACAATACCAATAAACAAGCCTGCCAAAATACCTCCATCTATTGGAAGTCCTGGTGGCGGAGGTGGTAATGGTGGTGGTGGTGTACTTTGAGCAACACAAACAAAACTTATTAATACAAATAAGATTGAGGCAACCATTTTTTTGTTTTGTATCTTCATTAGGTTGTAAATGTATAAAAAAAAGCGACTTATCAAAATAAAAACGACAAAAAATATCCATGAAACGCAAAATTCTTCGATGAAATGCGATATTCTTGGATTATTTACTTACAATATTATTTATCAAATATATGTTTTTTGTATTATAATCATGCAAAATATCGTTTAATTCTAATAAATAATAGTTATAGTGATTATATAACTTAAAAAAAGACAAATTGTTATATTTATAATATCCTTTTTATTTGTTGTAATGCTAGTTGTTATTTATAAGATTTCATTATCAATAAACTAAAAATTAAAATGGGTATCCAATAGCAAAATTCAAGACAGAGGCATCTACGTCAAATTTATAACGCTCTCCTTTTGGCAAGGATGGATTATGAAAAGGTGCTGCTAAATCAAAACGAATCACAAAACTTTGTATATCGACTCTTAAGCCTACTCCGGCACCCATTCCTAATTCGCTTATAAAATCGCTTGTAAATTTATCCTTCCCATTATAGGTTGGATTTTCTACCGAATTCCAAATATTTCCAGCATCTACAAATAAAGCTCCTTTTAAAAAGGACACAATTGGAAAGCGATATTCTAAGTTTGCTTCTAATCTAATATTTCCAGTTTTATCAAAATAATCACTACTGCTTGTACCATCTATTTCTACATTATAGGTTCCAGGGCCTAAAGAGCGAATATTAAAAGCACGCACGCTATAAGGACCTCCAGAATAATACTGTTTTACAAAAGGAATTACCTCCGAATTTCCATAAGCCATTCCATATCCTCCAAAAAGTCTGGCTGCAATAACTTGTTCTTTAGCAAAATTAAAATGATAATGTAAATCGATATCTGCTTTGGCATATTGAGCATATTCAAAACCAAAAACTGTTTTTGGTTTTTCCGGACCTTGATCCTTACCAAAAAGTCCAATGGTATTCCCAGCAATATCAAAAGTGAAATTAAGATAAAACTGATGTTTTTTTCGTACGTCTACCATTTCATTATAGGTAAATGCATAAGTAAAACCTGCTATAAATTGCTGCTCAAAACTTTGTCTTAAAAAGGGGTCGTTATCTAGTATGTCTTCAAATTCCGGAGTGGTTTTAAGCAATTCCGTATAATTAAAAGAAATTGGATTAATTTCATGTGTAACAAACCGGTTAGCATCCCATACATAACCAAATAAGGTCGTTCCTGAGAGTAAAGTGTATAAATCTGTTCTGTCTAGATAATCAAAGCTTAAAGAGATTTTAGTTTTAGGAATAGAATATTTAAAGAAATTATTATCAATCTTAACAGGAAACAAAACTCTTGGGAAAATAAGTTCGTTTGTTAACCCTAGTTCTAAACTACTATTACCTGCACTTTTATCGCCACCCAATTGTTTTTCGTATCCTATTTTAGGACTAATATTGAATATTTCTCCTCCTCCAAATAAATTTCTATTACTCATAGTTAATTCTAAAGCAGGACCAGCAAAATTGTTGGATTTGGTTACTAATTGAAGCTCGGCTCGAAGCGCACGTTTATTTAATGGCGAAAGAAAAATATCGGCTTCTAAATGCCCTAAGCTATCAGATGCAATAGTATCTATCTCCTTATATTGAATATTTACATACTTATAAGACCCAATGGTGGAAAGTCGTCTAGCCGTATTTCTGGAATCTTCGGGATTGTAATATTGATTATCTTGAATAACAATAAACGGATCTAAATATTTAGGTTTGAAAAACTCCTCCTTTTGAATATAATTCTTTTCGTTGTAGCGAGTTGGTGTTATTTTTGCAGAGTCTGAAACTTCGTAATTTGGATAAACATTAATTTTTGAAATTTTATATGGAATCAAGCTTTTTTTAGGAACTTCATTTTTTAACTTCAGAAATAAATCGAATTTTCTATTATCGTAGCGATTGGTGTCTGCTTCAAAAATTAAAAAATTATTATTAAAATTATAATAACCTCTTTTCTTTAACTCTTTATCTATACGATTTCGTTCCAATTTCATATTATTTAAATCGAAACGCATATCTTCTTTAAAAGGCGATTTTGCAATTATCTGCTTCATGGTTTCTTCAATACTCGCAGGTAAAGAATCCAATTGATAACTGGCCATTCTATATGGTTTTGGTACTTTTACCACATATTTGACTGAGGCTTCTTTATCAGATTCTTCAACGTCTGAAGAGGCGCTGCTATAGAAAAACCCTCTATTTTCTAATCGGTTTAATAATAACTCTTCAACAGCATAAGTTTCAACATCGGATTGATAAACAGGGTCTTGTCCAAATTGTTTATAAAACCAACGATTAATAAATCCTGGTTTTTCCTTTTGATTTTTATAGTAATAATACAGTCCAAGATGCATCCCTAGAAACTTGGAGTTTGGCTCTGGACGCAATACAGTTTCCAAATCTGTTTTTAAACCAGATTCATTTTTTATAACACTATCCGATTCAATAGTAAGCGTAGCTCCAGTATATAAGCGTTCATCTTCGGGTATATATTTGGTAATACCACATGAGTATAAACTTCCAATTAGGAACAAATAGAGACCTATATATTTTAGACTAAATTTCAAATTAACTTATAAATTATATTATCACTCGTTTTTCAGTTTACTCCTGTTTAAACAGAATTGAGCTTAGTTAGTTCTTCTTTTCTTCAATACTTTTTTTAGTACTTTCTTCTTTTTCTTTTTGTTTTTCTTTAGCCGCTTCTTTCTCGGCTTCTTTTTCTTCTTTGATTCTTTTTTCTTCTTCTGTTTGGGCTTTAAATAAGGCATCCCAAAGTTCACTATATTTATTAAATTCTTGTGTGAATATCAAAGCAATTCCACTTACAACAGTTTGGCCATCGATAACATTTTCAAATTCATTTCTACTAAAACCTTTTAAACGATAGCGTCCACTTTCTGTTAATAAGTACTCTATACTAACATTTCCAATAATTGGTGTTTCTTCACCATTGGAACTACTTCCTTCTATATCTACTTCGCTTCCTACTCGAACAATAACCCGATCGTTAAACAATTTTTGTTGGGCTTCTACTTCCAGTTGCGTTCTTTGTTGTGGCGAATTTCCTTGATAATCTGTAAAGCTATTTAAACCAAAGTCCAGCTCGAAGCCTGTATTACCTAATATCTTGTCGGTAAACATATTAAGTTGGTCCGCAACGGCATCGTTTAGATTATCTCTGGCAATAGAAGCTACACCACCTTGACTTCCATCGCTGCCAGCGTCTGGGTAAAATCTATTTAAAACCAATAGAGAAAACACTTGTCTATTTAAGTCGTCTTCCTGATTATTTAATTGTTGTATTCGTCCGTAAACTTGCCCACCAACAGCACCTTGTTCGTCTTCTGGCATATCTAAATTAAAAGATATTTTTGGTTCCATAAGTTCTCCATCTATATTTAGGAACACATAGAAAGGCAATACCTGACGGAATTTTCCTTTAACAGCCGGATCGCTTCCAGAATAGATAGGCGCCATTAGAGAAGATGAAGATGTTTCAACTTCATAAACCGCTTTAACATCTAATTTAGCATCAAATGGATCTCCAGACCAAGTAACCTTACTCCCGGGAACTAAATTAAATTTTCTATTCACTATTTTGTATAAATTAAGCTCGTAATGCCCGGAAGTTACTTCGTACACTCCAGAAAGTCTTAAAACACCATTTGGATTCATGGTAACATTAAAATCTCCTGCTCCAGAGACTTTAAAATTATCTCCTGTCTCTTCGTCTATAATAATAGTAACAGCTGCTTCTTTTCCTATTTTTAAAAGGGCTTTAATATCGAAACCTGTTATTCTAGCCGTTTTTTCTTTAGTTCTTGTTAAAATAGCATCAGGATTTTCTCTATTAACAAAAGTTACAATACCGTCCCGAGCCTCCATATTTACAGTGGCAGATGGTAATATATAAGTAAGATCTGTATCTGAATTCACCCTCATATCCATGTCTATTTTAGGAATTTGCAGATCACCAGTAATTTTTGCAGTGCCATTAAAACTTGCTTTCCCATAAAGAAAATCGTTATCGTCTTTAGTGGCATTTAGCACTTGAAAATTTTGAGCATCTACTTGCAGATCAAATGTTGGATTGATAAAAGATTTGCTTCCTATTTTTCCAGACATGACAAAGGTGTTTAGGTTTTCGTCTCGAATGGTGAAATCTTTCATCGAAATACCAGAATTATCAATGTTTAAGGTTTCATTTTTTAAGGTAAAAGCCGAATTGAACATTGCCACTTTAAAATCTGCATCATTAAACTGTAATTCCCCTTCATATTTAGGTTCTTTCGTGGTTCCATTTAATTTAAATTTCCCTGAAAAGTTTCCAGATGTTTCTGTTATTTCACCTTGAGAAAAACCAGTTAAAGCCGACATATTAAATTTATGAATATTTAAGTTTAGATCGATATTAGCTCCCGTTTCTCTTGCAACATAGTCTCCAATTAAATCTAAATCTACTTCTCCACCAGACAATTGCGCATTAAAATCGTACGTATCTCCTCCTAAAGACTTCGCATTAACATCTAAGGTTCCAAGATTTACTTCCATAACTTCTAATTCGGAAATATCCATTTTAGCTACAATACCTGTATCATTAAAAGGTTCTTCAAGAATAAAATTTCCATTCAGATTTCCTGAAGCTAAACTTTTATCTGGATTTAAATAACTTAAGAATTCATTTAGTTTAAAATTTTTAAAATCTATGGCTATATGCTCTTTTGATATTTCTGGTAATTTATCTGTTACCTCTATAGATTGCTCGTTTTTACTAAAATGAAAATCGTTAAAAACTAATTTCTTATCATAGATAAGAACCTCGTTAGAATCGGGAACATTCCAAGATGTTTTGTTTAAAATCAAATCCTCGGGAAACACGTGAAAACGTAATTCTTCGCTAGTACCAGTAATATTACTAAAAGCTTGAATTAGTTTCTCTTCTTTATGATAAGCCAGTAATTTTAAAGAAAGTTCGTTATCTACCTGATTTCCTTCTATAATGGTTTTTTGAATATGAAAAGGTGCTGCTTTAATTTGATTAAAGCCTAAATTAAAATTAAATTTTTCCTGATCGGTATCCATAGAAAACGCCAAACTATCCACTAATAAGTCGTTATAATTTATATGTGGCGCATTTATTCTGGCAGTTAGTTTGCGTTCTTTTTCATTAAAATCTACGGCAATATTTACAGTATCTAAATCTTTTAGATTTACTAGAAACACATCTTTTAAAATAGAGCTTTCACTTATATTTCCTCTAAATTTTAAGTTAACACCTTGGAATGTGCTATCGTGAGCTGTTTCGTCTCGGTAAAAGTATCTCAAGGCATGATGCCTTAAAGAAGCTGTCCAGGTTTGAGGGTCTGAGTTGGATTGTAAAACCAAATCGAGCATTTTGTTATTAAAGGATACCGAGGTGGTATCTTGTTTAATATGCGCCATAGCGTTTACAGTTCCTAACAAATAAGACTTATTGTCGTACACAAAAATACCATCGTTCACCTTTAGATTAGCATCAAAATTCTGACTGTTTCCTTTAAAGTTAATCGCCATTTTCATGCGTGTTTTAATATCACGTTGCATGAGACCTAGGGCTTGCAAATCGGCACCAATAATATCTAAATCAACAAAAGCTTCTGGAGAAATAGAATCTAAAACCACTTGTGCATCCAGATTCATATTTAAGTTTTTATCTTTATAATTAGAGCTAATGGTTCCTGAGCCATTTTTAATATCTCCAATTAATTTCAGATCGTTTATGTGATAGTTATTGTATTTAAAACTGGAAACAGTTGCATTTAAGGTAGCGTCTAAATTATTAATATGATCGCCTTTTCCCTGAGCATCTAATTTTAAATTTAAAGTGCCTAATTGTTCATTTTTTAGAAGTTCGTTTAGTTTATAATCTTCTACAGCAAGGTCCGCATTAAATTCTAAAGTTTCTGAATTTTTAAAATTCCCTTCAATTGTAGCAAGTCCTTGAGATGTTGTTAGAGTTGCATTGGCTAGAATATTATTGAGATTTCCTGAAGCATTTCCCACCAACTCTACATCTTCCGGCAGACTTACACCAAGCTCTTCTTCCTTTACAAATTGAACCATATCTGAACGTTTTGTAACAGCAGAAAAAGCTTGAATATTAAAGACTAAAGAATCTATTTGGGTTATATTCTGAATGTTTCCATTTGCCGAAATTTTAGTGTCACTCCAATTAATAATCATTTTAGACAGATTAATATCAGACAAATAACCAGTAGCTTTTATATTACCTGTAACACGGTTTTTACTTAAAATATTTAGATATTCGTTCTCCCTTAAATCTGGTTGAAATAAAAATAAATCGTTAAGCGACACCTTAAAAGAAGGCATATTTACAGCTACCTTAGATTGATCTGGAACACTAATTAATTTAGCTAAACTTAGATAATCTAATTGGAAGTTACCTTGTAGCGAATTATTATTTAGAGCTGCTTTTACATTGGAAAGTTTTAGCTGCTTATCTGTTGCGTTTAATTTGAATTTCAGGTTATTTAGGTTGATACCTGAAAATTCTTTTAGGGAAGCATTCTCTAATTGCAACTCGGCTATTTTATCCTTTAGCTTGATATCTTCAGCTTGAAATTGGATGTTGGTTAACTCGATAGCATTGGCATTAAAAGTACCTTTTTTACTTTTTTCATTATTAGCAGAATAACTGAAATTATTATTTTCTAAATCTATTTCGCCTATAACTAATTGGATGGTTGGCCATTCGAAGGTTTGGATATCTTGTTCTATATCTTCTGAAACCTCATCGACTTTCTCAGTAACAACATTTTTTTCTGTTTCTGTTTTAAGAGAAATAGAAGAATTTTTAAGGCTAAATTCATCTACTTCAAAAAGTTGATTGGCTATATCTATATTCGGAATCTCAGCATACAGCTCTTTAATGTCTAATGTTGTAGCAAGTCTATCTGCTTTACTTTGATAATTGGCAAAAACGTTTGTTAGTGTTAATTCTTCAACGCTAAATAGAGGCATGGTACTCTCTTCTGAATCTGGTGTAGGTGGAACAGGGGTTTGTAAAAATTTAATATGGCTTTCTTCTAATTCTAAGCTAGAGGCTTTAAAAGTCATGGTTTCTAAATCGGTTTTATCCATGTTTGCAAGGAGTTTACCAAATTTATAACGACTGTCTATACCTGTAACAGCATCTTTATAAACGACGTCAAAATTTTTGAAATTCAGATTTCCTAAAATAAGGTTTATTGGTGCCGAGGTAGTGTCTACGGCAACAGTTGTTGTGTCTTGGGTGGCAAAAGCATCAATAATAAACTGAAAATTAAAACCTTCTATAGAATCTTTTCGGGTAATATTGGCACGAACACCTTCCCATTCTAGGCCATCAACACCAATGCCATTGCCTTGTATTAAAGCCCACAAAGGGACATTTACTTCCAATTGTTTGGAATAAATTAAGGTATCACCTTTGGTATCTTCCAGATATAAACCGTTTAACTGAATATCTCCATCAAACGTAATAAACAGCTTTTCAACCTCAACTTTAGTCTTGGTTTTATCTGACAAAAAAGAAACTGCTTTAGTGACAATTATATTTTGTCCCCAAGGACTTCTAACAAATAGAATGAGCAAAAATAAAAGTAGGAGGATGCCTAAAATAATTCTTCCAATTATTTTTAAGAATCTAAACCGTTTCTTTTTGGCTAGAACTGGTTGTTCTATGTCTTTATTTTTGATCTCTTCCAAGCAATTTTTTCTGAGTTACAAATTTATTATTTTAATAACTGTATACGTACTTTATAACAGATATTAATAGCTCTAAAACAGAATTGCTACGCTTAAATTTAACTAAATTTCCAATTTTTAACACTATATTGATTTCTTTTGCTTAAAAATTAAGTTTTTTAACTAAAATAGAAGTTGAATAAAAATAAAAACTCATGCCAAAACCTAAAGGTCAGAAAAACACAAAAAACAAGGCGAAACACACAAAGCTTCTTAATAGAAAAATTAATAAGAAAAAAGCAGAAGAAGCTCTGAGAAAGGAGAAACTAAAAGCCATAATTAAAAAGTCGAAAGAGAGTTAATTCTTATTATTTTAGCAACTGATTTTAAAATTCTTCCTTTAGTTTTAACTTAGCTTCTTGATAGCCCATTTCAAAAATTTCTTGGATATGTTTTTTAGAAAATACTTCATAATTTCCTAAATCTTTAGGGGCAATAAATACATGGCAATCTTTAAATTTTCCTTCAGAAGCATTTACCCGAGAAATTCGGTATGCACGTTCTAACACAGATTTGGTGCTTTTTAAACCTTCTGTTGAAGTTTCTACAAGTGAATTTAAATAGACTCCAATTATTTTATCGCAATAAACTTGTAGGGGTTCAATTGGAAAGTTGTTGGTAACCCCGCCATCGCATAGAAAGAGTTCTTTATAAGAAACAGGTGCAAAAACACCAGGTACTGAAGAGGAAGCAATAATAGGTTTTATGATGTTTCCTTTATGAAAAAAATGTGTTTTACCATCCAATAAGTCTGTAGTAGCAATATACATTGGAATTTTTAAGCTCTCAAAACTGTCGGCTTCCAAATATGTTTTTAGCGTATTTTCAAACTTAGTTCCATCAATTAATCCGGGCTTTAATATGGTGTAGTTACTCAGGGAAAAAAGTTCGGTTTTAGTAAAAAAATCGAAAATATCTTGCCATGAATAACCAGCTGCATATAATGATCCTACAATAGCTCCAGCGCTAGTTCCAGAAATATAATTAGGTTTTATCCCTAATTCTTCCATAGCTTTTAAAACACCTATATGAGCGAGGCCTCTATAGCCACCACCCGATAAAACAAGTCCAATAGTATTAGATTTTTCCAAGAGTCTTTTTTTTTATAAAATTTAAATAATGCCTAAATTTCTCAATACATCAAATGCTGTTTTGATTTATTTTTCCAACCAGCTTGATTTTCATATTCGACAAAAAATATTTTTAAATCGGCTTGATTTTGATAATCTACATAATAGATGGTCTTTTTAGCCTGATTCTCATAATCTGTAAAAAACCATTTTCCATCATTTTTTCCAGCTTGATTGGCGTACTTCACTTTATAAACCTTTAAGTCTGCCTGATTCTCATAATCCACAACAAATACTTTTACATCTGCTTGATTGGCATATTGCACTGAGAATACTTTTTGAGCTGAACAATTAAATCCGAAGCATACAACAAAAAATAATGGAATAAGTAATTTCATAAAAGGTCTTTAAAAAAGCTTGTTTAAATATACAAAAATAAGGTTTGATTGCACATTGTTCATTTTTACACACAAAAAAACATCTAGCTAAATTTAAAAGTAGCTAGATGTTTTATAATTTATTTCTATAAATACTTGTTATTTAACCAACTCAAAATCTCCTGGTTGCCAAGTTTTGTCAAACCAAGGCTGGAGCGGCCCGTAAAGTCTAAATACTGCAAAGAATCCTTTTCCTGGAACCGATTGCAACCAATTGGCCTCTTTGCCTTCTGGCGCATTATTTTTGGGACCAATATATAAAGTTACCGACCCATCCTCATTTTTCACCAAGGGTGATCTTTGACTGCTCACACTTGGAAGTGGCTGGCTTGTTTGCAATTCAGAACGTGTTTGCGGATCGTACATTACCACAGACCAAAAATCCTTAGCCGGCGCATCTGCCGGGATGTTGAGCGTGTAATTTTGATCTCCTTTCAGATAGTTTCCTTTTGAATCAACAAAAGCTATTGCGTATTGTGAACCCACACCCACCATTTCCAAGACCATAGCAGGAGTGTTTACGGTTGCTGCATAGAAAAAACGTGTTCTGGCATCTAAATAACGACCTCCTCTTCCTTTGTCTTTAAGCCATTCGTAGCTTCCGCCAATAAATCCGGATTCCCAATGGCCCGTTTCAAAAATGTTAGCCTCTTTTTCTCTTGATCTAAATACAATAGCTCGCGCAGTGGCGTTACCTACCTCAACGGCATCGGTTAAAATAGCCTTCATTCTCTCATCTGGATTAAATTGCTTTCCTTTTTCGATACCAATACTGGCAAATAACCCGAGTAATTCTGGCTCTAAAAAGGTTGAAGGTTCACGTTGAATTACTTCGTTTAATTCTGCATAAAAATCGTAATTATTTGCATGGATAGTATTGAATTTCTTACCTGATCCACTAATAAACTCCATTGCTGGCGGATTGTCTTTATCCTTCAATGGATAAACTTTCAAACCTTCACGAAACATTTTGGCCGATGCATCTGGTTTTCCATCAACTAAAAAGCCTCTTAAAATAAGCCAATTCACATAACTCGTTGATTTCGCAACGAAGTAACCGTCAGGTATATCACCATCATAATCTGGTGGAAGGATAAGATACTTACCCCCCTTACCTTTGTCAGGTCCAGGAAAACCCATATCTACCACAAATCTAAAAAAGGCATCATCTACAGTACCTGGTCCACATCCTGCAGGTATTTCTACAACTGTAGGTCCATCTGCTTGCAGGTCGAGAAAACCGGAAGCATAGACTGTACTGGTATTTCCTGTCAACAATAATGGGTTTGAATCCAATAGTTTATCAAATAGTATAATTTGGTTTGATTTTTTGGCTCCTAATTCCTGAGAACCTAATAGAAAACCTTCTATTGAAGTAGCTGGGATTCCATTTAAGAATGTTTCGACACCTCTCATAAAATCAAGATTATCGTAAACTTTTTGTGTACTTTCTTCCGATGGCATGCCATCATAGAAGTTTAAAGTTCCAATGCGTGTATCTACTACATCAGGCGTTAATATTTTAGCAGGAACATCTGTATTATATTTCGATTTTATATCATCTATAGAATTGGTTTCCATAGCTTTTTCTTCTGTCTGGTTTTCAGCCTTTGCTTCTTCGTTTTTCTGTTGACAGCCTGTTGCCATGAGTAGAATTACGCTAAATGTGATTGGTAATGTGTGTTTTAATTTCATTGATATGTAATTTTAATGTCTATTTCGACTATTCTTTAACTTCCATAACTTCACTTGGCCTCCAAGTTTTGTTAATCCATGGCTCCATTGGTCCATACATTCTTAAAAGCATAAACCAGCTTTTGCCGGGTACCGTTTGCAACCAGTTTCCCTCTTTTCCTTTTGGTGCTTCTGGCGCAAAATAAAGATCGGACGAACCATCTTCGTTTTGCACAAAACCTTTTGTTTGGCTACCTACAGTTGGGAACAATTGACTGGTTTGCAATTGACAACGCGTTTGTGTGTCGTAAAGCGTCACAGCCCAGAAATCTTTAACAGGTACATTTGGTGGCAAATGCAACTTGTAAGTCTTAGATCCGTCAAATACAAGGTCGTTGTTGTCCAACATACTCAATGCATAATCAGAGCCAGCACCAGCGCGTGTTACAGCCATTGCCGGGGTTACGCCACCTGCATTGTAGTAGAAAAATGCACGCGCATCTAAATCCATGATACCGTCTTTTTGGAAAGTAGTGTTTTTGTTTGCATACCCCATTGTCCAATTGAGGCCAGAACCCGGGTAAATCTCCACACCGGGAATACGGGGCGCATAAGAAATGGCACGACCAGCAGCATTTCCTAAAGTTGCGGCCTCGGTTAGTAGCTTTTTCATTCTCGCATCGGGACTGAAAGGCTTTCCTTTTACAATTCCGATTGCAGCCAGTTCGCCACGAACCTCAGCGTTAATGGCTTCAATAGGCTCTCCTTGTACAACGGTGTTTAACATTTCGAAAAACTCCAAATCACTTGGAAAAATAGTCGTGAATGTACGGCCCGACATATTTACAAATTCAGTAGCTGCTGGATTGGCTTTATCCTTTAAAGGATAAATTTTCAATCCTTTTTTGAAGTTATCTGATGCGGCTTCCAATCCATTTTTTATAGATCCCCTTAAGAAAAGGAAATTCCTATTCGTTGGGGGGCTTAGAATAAAATAACCTTCAGGTGTCTCGCCTTCATATCCCGGAGGTATTACAAGATACTTGCCGCCTTTTCCTTCGTCGGGACCGGTAATGCCCATATTGCCTACGAAGCGTTGCCATGCATCATCTAAAAATCCCAACATCCCAGGTGGAATTTCAATAACCGTTGGTCCGTCTTTTGCCAAATCAGTCCATGTATAGGCATACATAGTAGATGTGTTAGAGGTAATAACTGGCGTACGCGAATCCATTAATTGCTCCCAAAGCGCGACTTTGTTTGCGCCATCAGCCCCTTGTTCATTTAAGGCTTCCTGAATGCTGTAAATTGAAACGGGACCAATATTATCGAGGTAAACATCTACGCCACGGGCACGGTCGAGGTAGTCATAAACCAACTCGCTGGTATTCCCAACAGGAACCCCGTCAAAAAATTCCAGATCACCCGCAACAGTTTGCACATTGTCAGCGATTCCTGCTGCTTTAGTTCTCTTCGCTTCTTGTGCCGAAATCTTTCCGGTTTGTGCATAACTTGACATCATTGTGAATGCACCAATAAGTGCTAACGCGAGAATATTAATTGACTTATTTTTCATTTTTTTTGTGTTTATTTAATGGTTTGGGAAATATGATTAAACAGTGCCTTTTAGGGTACTTCTTACTTTATTTTTAAAATGTATTATTTAACTTCAGTCACTTCACTTGGTCTCCAAGATTTATCTAACCATGGCTCAAGAGGGCCATACATTCTCAAAATGGTAAACCAGCTTTTTCCCGGAATGGTTTGTAGCCAGTTGTTTTCAAATCCTTCAGGTGCTTCAGGTGCAAAATATACGGTCATAGACCCATCCGCATTTGCTTTAAAACCTTCGGTTTGACTACCTACACTCGGTTTTGGCTGGTCGGTTTGCAACATAGACCGTGTTTGGGTATCGTAAATAGTAAATGCCCAGAAGTTGTTTACCGGCACATTTGGAGGTAAAGTAACTTTGTAGGTTTTAGACCCATCCATTGGTTTTTTATCTGCATCGACAAAAGACATCGCATAATCCGAACCTTTTCCAGGAATAGAAACTGCCATGGCTGGTGTTACTACGGTATACACGTAGTAGTAGAAATCTCTTGCATCACTATTCATAGTGTGGCCATCTTTGCCATTGAAGAATACATTCTTGTCTAAAAAGGCCATCACCCATGAACTGTTAGAGTCCGGGTAAATTTGAATACCCTCCATGGTGTTTCCGCTACCTTCAACTCTTGGGTACCATACATTTGCCCGAGCTGTAGCATTCCCGATGGCTACCGCATCGGTTAGTATTTTTTTCATTCTCTCGTCAGGTGCGAAGGGTTTTCCTTTTTCGATACCAATAGAAGCAAACAGACCTCTTGTTTCAGGATTCAGCATTTCTAATGGCTCATACTGAATAATTTCATTTATCTCTTCGTAGAAAGAGTAATCGTTGTGATGAACAGTATTAAATGCTTTCTCTGACGAGCTTACAAAATTCATTTCAGGAATATTATCCGCCATTGATAAGGGATATACTTTTACGTTATCTTTTGCCAATTTTGCAGCTTTCTCTAAACCATCGGCAATAGACAGGCGCATAAAATTCCACACTTTATAGGTAGAGGATTTTACAACGAAATAACCCGATGGGATATCTCCTTCATAACCGGGAGGCAGCACTAAAAACTTACCACCTTTACCTTTGTCAGGGCCAAAAACCCCAATGTCGCTGATATACTCAAACCAGGCAGAGTTGAATCCACCCAATAATCCCGGAGGAGCTTCAACAACCATAGGGCCGTGTGCTTTTAAATCTAAAGTAGTAGTAACATACAATGTGGACGTGTTACCGGTAAGGAATATCCCTTTTGAGTCCAGTAATTTGTCCATAATTAATATATCGTTGAATTTTAGATTCGCACCAATTTCTTTTGGCCCATCCATCAAGCCTTTTACAGATGCACCTTGAATACCTTTCAAAAAGGCATCTACTCCACGCGAGCGGTCCAGATTATCATACACCAATTGCACAGTTTCGGGTGTTGGCGTACCATCGAAAAAGTTTAGAGTACCAATTGAAGTTTCTACTACATCAGGAGTAGTTATGCCCTCCGGAATCTTAGTAGTTTGCGAGTATGTTCCTTTTTTTTTGTCGTTATTTTGTGCGTATCCTGCAGTAACTGTTAAAGCACTTATAAGTATAACGGCGAAGAGATTTATTAGTTTTTTCATAATGTTTTTGATATTTACTTGATAAAATCTTAGTTTTTTTTCTTTTTATTAAATTTAATGCAATTTATTTATTTTTATTCAATATAATAGCCTTCTTATAATAGTTGTTTAAATTATTTTTAAGAGTTATTACTATTCTTTAAAATTTCTTTTAAAATTTCGGCTTCCAACTCTCTCAGTAATTCTTTATATTCTAAAATTTGATCTTCTAATACCATAGATGCACATAACATATAATCTGAACATAAATCCCTGAAATTTTCATCAGTTTGAAACAGAAAGTCAATTTTTTCCTCAAAATCTGGAAATAATTGAACAATAGGAATCATTTTTTTGTTCATGAGAAATTAACTTAAATTTTAATAATACTGTAAATATAAATTAGTTAAACATTAATTGTAAGTGTTACACGGTTACTTAACGGTTAAATGTAATTAAGAATAATTACATACCACTATTGTAGTTGAGGTGGTATCTAGTTTAAATACGAGAAGTGATATTTTTTAAAAACGGTTATTTAGGAAAAAGGCTAATCCAAATTAACTCCAGCTTTTTTAGCTCCTTGAATAATATTATTAACCAAAGACTTATCGAGCAGAAAAGCTTCTAAGGTTGGATAAAGATTTTTCATAATTTCTGAAAATTCTTTATTTAATATTTTAACATCCTCTTGAGCTTCCTTAAGCAAACCTAATTGGGCTTTGGCAGATGCTTTTGTCAGAGAGGCAACAAAGACATCTACGGTTTCTATTTTATTAGCATATTCAAGTGCTTTTTGATAATTTCCTTTTTGATAATACACTAAGAAAAAACCAAAATAAAACCACCAAGGGCAATGGGGATTAAGAGATAAAGATTGTGTAAGTAATACTTCAGCACGTCCATACTCCCCTGCACAAGCCAAATTAAACCCAACACCTCCCATTAACGAAACTGAATAAGGATTTAGCGTTAAAGTATATTCTAAGGCTTTAACGGCTTCTTCTTTATTTTGTAAATAAACTTGAAGCCATCCATATTCATGATTGGCATGTTGACATCTAGGATCTATTTTTAATGCTTTTTTGGTGAGCTTAAAAGCTGCTTGCACTGGGTCTTTTACAGTTGGGTAACCTAAAGAATGAGCCAGAACATATAGCTCGGCCAACATAGCTAAACCAGTTGCATAATTTGGGTCGTGACTTATAGCATTTTCTAAAGCCTTTCGAGTTTTTAGATAAGTCTCTTCTGAATAGTTCATGTGGAAGTAGTAATTCCAAAAAGCAGCATCAAAAGAGTTTAAATTAGAAGCAAGTGGCTCAATAAATCTAGAGTTTTCATGAATAATGAATCCATAGTACCCACCCAATACCGAGCAAACATTTTCCACAATCTGATCCTGAATGTTTATTAGGTTATCAATATTTAAAGGATAATTGTATGTTTTGGACCAAACTTGCATGCCATTCATGGTTTTCAAAAGTTCTACATTTACCCAAATTTTATCAGATGAACGTTTAACCGAGCCAGAAATGATATAATGCACACCTAAATCTGAACCAATAATTCGAATATCTTCAGGGTTGGTGGCATACTTTCGGGTAGAATGATGAGCAATTACAGCAATATCTTCAAACCTACTAAAGAGTCTGGTAAGCTCTTCCCCAAAGCCGTCAACAAAGAACTTATAGTCGTTATCGGGACATAAATTTCTAAAAGGAAGAACCGCAAGAGTAAGTTTTGAACGTGAAAATACAGTTGGTGTTTTTACTGACTTTGTTTCTATTTTTGGCTTTTTGATTAAATGCGTTCTAAACACTGGTACATACGTCCCTTTAACTACTTCAATTTTTATAACATCTGCAACCCCAGAAGTGGTATAATATTCGTTTAGTAATCTTCTAAGTCGCCCAGCGTGTATCCTTACAATGGCATCAATTTGTGGATTAAAATCTACCGATTTACCCAAAGCATTCACAGCAATGGTATATTCTTTTAAACCTTCGGTATTGCCTTTTAACGTTTCTTCAACAATAAACTTTAAAAAACTCGATAAAACAGAAGAACGCGAAAATAAATCACTTGATAAAATCGTATCCAATTCCTGCAATATTTCCTTCTTCGAGAATTCTAATTTCGCACTATTGTCTGGCAGTTTGGTCATGATATAAAATTAACAAAAAAAAGTAATGAATGTAATACAATTACATTAAAAAATTAACATGCTTTTTTCGTTAATCAAAAACAGAAAAAAACATTCCCTATTATCTTGTTTTCATCAAAAAAACAAGTTCTTTTATAACCTTATTTTATTTTACCATGTAACCGTTAAGTAACGGTATGTAACTTATATAATATATGGATTCTGCTTATTTTTGGTTTATGATACTAATTTTCTAAAAGGCTAATCCTATGAAAACTCAAATTACACTATTAAAAACTCTAGCAGTAGTAGTTCTATTTATCTACCCCATTTTCATTAATGGACAAGAGGTATTACCATTTCCCCCAACACCTTCAGCAAGTCAAGCTGGGCTTACCATGCAGACCTCCACTTATAATAAACGGGTGGATCCAGACCGTCTAACAAAAGACGCACCAAATATCCTTATAATACTAATTGACGATGCTGGACCTGCCACACCTTCTACTTATGGTGGGGAAATAAACACACCTAATCTAAGCCGAGTAGCCGATATGGGTATTTCATATAATCGTTTTCATTCCACAGCTATGTGTTCTCCAACACGTGCATCCATATTAACAGGACGAAATCATACGGTTGTTGGTAATGGTCAGATAGCAGAACTAGCGAACGATTGGGACGGTTTTAGTGGTACCATTCCAAAAACTTCAGCAACCGTTGCCGAAGTTTTAAAAGCTTATGGTTATAACACCAGTGCATTTGGAAAATGGCATAATACCCCTGCCGAATTAACAACATCTAAAGGACCCTTTGATTACTGGCCAACTGGCTATGGCTTTGAATATTTTTATGGCTTTTTAGCAGGTGAAGCTTCACAATATGAGCCACATATGGTTAGAAACACGACTGTAGTTGAACATCCGCATACCACACAAGGCCACGATTACTATCACCTTACAGAAGATATTACTGAAGATGCCATCAAGTGGTTAAGAGAACAACAAGCTTTTTCTCCAGACAAACCTTTCTTGATGTATTGGGCTCCTGGTGCAGTACATGGACCTCACCATGTTGCCAAAGAATGGGCAGATAAGTATAAGGGTAAATTTGATGATGGCTGGGACGAATACCGAAAGAGAGCCTTTAAAAGACAAAAAGACTTGGGTTGGATTCCACAAGATGCCCAGCTTACAGAACGCAATGAAACCATGAAAGGTTGGAATGAAATACCTGAGTCTGAAAGAGCATTTCAAAGCAGGTTAATGGAGGTATATGCCGGATTTGCGGAGCACACAGATCATAATGTAGGTTTACTTATAGACGAAATTGAAAAACAAGACAAACTAGACAACACCCTTATATTTTACATCTGGGGAGATAATGGTTCTTCAGCCGAAGGGCAAAACGGAAGTATCAGTGAACTCTTGGCACAAAATGGCATTCCAACAACCATACAACAACATATTGATGCTTTAGATGAACTTGGAGGTTTGGATGTATTAGGTTCGCCAAAAACAGACAATATGTACAATGCTGGATGGGCTTGGGCTGGTTCTACACCCTACAAATCCACAAAATTAGTGGCAGCTCATTTTGGAGGCACTAGACAGCCAATGGCAGTTTCTTGGCCTAATAAAATTAAACAAGACAAGACACCAAGACCACAATTCCACCATGTAATCGACATTGTACCTACCATATATGAAGTAGTGGATATTGAAGAACCGATGGTGGTAAACGGTTTCTCTCAAGACCCAATTGATGGCGTTAGCATGGATTACACCTTTGCCGACCCAACAGCTGACGGAACGCGTAAAATACAATTCTTTGATATTATGGGAAGTCGTGGACTTTATTATGACGGTTGGTTTGCTTCTGCCTTCGGATTGAGAAATCCTTGGGTTCCTGGTCTTCCAGAAGGTGCAGCCACTTGGAATCCTGAAGAAGACACATGGGAACTATACAATATTGAAGAAGATTGGAGCCAGGCGAATGATTTAGCAAAAAAGAATCCAGAAAAGTTGGCGGAAATGAAGAATATGTTCTTAGTTGAATCTGCTAAATACAAAAATCTGCCTATTGGTGGAGGTTTATGGTCTGTTATCTATCACCCAGAAGATGCACCCGCAACGCCTTATACAGATTGGACCTTTACAGGACGTATAGAACGCATGCCTGAATTTACAGCCCCTAAATTAGGTAAGTTTGATAATAATGTAAGTATGGAAATAACTGTTCCAGAAAATGCCAACGGAGTTCTATATGCGCTTGGCGGTTTTTCTGGAGGTTTATCTTGTTATGTAAAAGACGGTTATTTATGTTACGAATACAACCTATTCGAAATCAATAGAACGCAAATTAAATCCAAAACAAAATTACCAAAAGGAGACGTTAAAATTGACGTGGTTTCGAGATTGGTTTCTCCAAAACCAGGTTCTCCAATGAATGTGTCTCTTAAAGTAAATGGAAAAGAGGTGGCACAAGGCCAGGTTCCTATTACTGCACCTTTGGTATTTACCGCAAATGACTGTCTCGATTTTGGGAGCGATTTAGGGTCTCCTGTATCCATAGATTATTATGACAAGGCTCCGTTTAAGTATAATGGAACCCTTGGAACTTCAAAGGTTTCCTATCCAAAAAAGTAATATGTAACATTTAATACGGATGATCTGTAAATAAAAACCCATCTTTAAAAAGATGGGTTTTTACTATAGTTTTAAAACGTACTTGTTAGTAATTAAGCTTCACAACTAGTACATTCCTTTTTCTGTTTAAATTTCTGTGCAGCATTCATGCTGTGCTGATAATACAAAGATTTTAAACCTAATTTCCATGCAGTAACATGAATTTTGTTTATCTCTTTAACAGGCATATCTGGATGCACAATAATGTTTACAGATTGACCTTGGTCTATATGATTCTGACGATTTGCAGCTTGATAAATAATATCCATCTGGTCGATTTCAGAATAGGTTTTAAATACGTCTTTTTCTAAATCTGTTAAGAAATCCAGATGTTGAACAGAACCATCAAAATCTCTAATGCTATGCCATACTTCTGGTGTGTTTTGTCCTTTTTCTTCTAATAAATCTTCTAAATATGAGTTTTTTATCGTGGTTTTAATTTTAGCGATATCTTTCACATAAATGTTAGACCAGATTGGCTCAATTCCTTGAGATACTTGCCCAAGAATAAACGCCGAAGAGGTTGTTGGAGCAATAGCATTTAAGGTGGCATTACGTCTGCCATATCCTTTAAGTACTTTTGGCTCTCCAAATACTTCAGCTAATTCCCCTGAAGCTTTATATGACTTTTCTTTAATAAGTTTAAAAATCTCACTGTTTAAATTATAAGCTTCTTGGCTGTTAAATGGTAACATTTTAGATTGTAATAAGGAGTGCCAACCTAAAACACCTAAACCTAAGGCTCTATTTTCTTTTGCAAAATTATAAGCACGTTCCATAAATAAGAAGGTTTGACGGTCTTCTCTATCTTCAGAATCTCTATAAACTTCTAATTTATCGATAAATTCGGTAATAACGGCATCTAGAAAATATACCATAGTTTCTACTGCATCTGTATTTTTCCATTTATCGTAATGCAATACATTTACAGAAGATAGTACGCAAACAAAAGACCAGTCGTCGCTTGATGGTAACATGATTTCCGTACATAAATTGCTGGCATAAATGGTATGCTTTTCATTTCTATATACATCGGCTGCAGCATTGTTAGCATTATCTTTAAAGAAGATATACGGATATCCCATTTCTCCTCTTCTCTGTAAAACTTTTGCCCAAATGGTTCTCTTTTCGTTATCTCCATCAACCATTTCTTGCATCCATTGATTGGTTACTGTAACTCCATGGGTTAATTCTTGAATAGGGTTTCCTTCTGTACCAATTTCTAAGAATTCCATAATGTCTGGATGCTCCACAGGTAAATATGGTGAAAAACGACCACGTCTTACAGAACCTTGGCTTACTACATCTACCATAGATTCGAAAAGTTGCATGATATGAACAGCTCCAGAGGCTTGACCATTATTTTTTACTTCGGCACCACGATGACGAATTTTACCAAAGTATCCAGATGTTCCTCCACCTAATTTAGACATCATTCCAACTTCTGATTGGGTGTATAAAATATTCCCCATATCGTCAGACACATGAGATCCAAAACAGCTAATAGGAAGACCTCTTTTCTTTCCAAAGTTAGACCACACCGGAGATGCTAAAGAATAAAACCCTTCAGACATATAACCATAAAACTTATCAGAATATCCTGGAATTTGAAGTATTTCTTCTGCACGATCCGCAATTTCACGAATGCGTTGTTCGGCAGTCATTCCATTAGAAATATAGCCCATAGACAAAAAATTTCGGCTATGATCTGTTAACCATTCAAAACCTTGATTGGTTTGTTGTTGATTGTTTTTAAGTGCTTCTTTTCTTGATTTTACAAGTAGGTCGTTGACGTTTGAGGTTTTAACTTCTGAATTTTCTGTATTGAGGGTAAGTTTTTCGTTGTTCATATTAAAAAAGGTCATCACTGGTTATACTTTGTGTTCTTTTACTGTAGTTGATTGAGCGTTTTACGAAGAAATCGCCGTGTTTGGTGCCTATAATTTCATCGTCAAACCATTCTGTTTCTGCCAGAAGTTTTTTATCGATGTCAAATATTTTATCAATTCCTATGCTTTCTAGAGAAGCGTTAAATCGGTGTTTTATAAATTCGTTAATCACATTTATTGGTAAGAAATCTAATTCGCCATCTTCAAAAATCCAATCTATAATTTTGCTTTCAGCATCAAAAGCTTCACGACACATGTCTTGAATCATTACTTTGTAATCTTCATCAAACCATTCTGGATTTTCAGCTTTAATAATTTTTATGACATCAATACCAAAATCGCCATGAATTTGCTCTTCTTTAGAAGTTGCTTCCACCACATTGGAAATTCCTTTTAGCATATTTTTATGCTTATTAAATGCCATGATGATTAAAAACTGAGAAAACAGCGACACGTGTTCGATAAAAAGTGAAAAAAGTAAAACAGATTCTGCATATTCTTTGTTGTCTTCACTTTTTGCATTTTTTAAAGCAGTTTCTAAATACTGCACACGCTTCATGATAACAGGTTTCTTTTTAAGATTTTTAAACTCTTCGTTTAATCCTAAAATTTCAAGTAAATGTGAGTAAGCATCATGATGACGCACTTCACTTTCGGCAAATGTAGCACCTACAGAACCTATTTCTGGCTTTGGCATTCTATGGTAAATTTCGCCCCAGAAATTTTTTACTGCTACTTCAATTTGAGAAATAGCAAGCATAGTATTTTTTATAGCCGTGCGTTCTTGACTTGTAAGTAATGTTTTAAAATCCTGAATATCGCTTGTAAAGTTGAACTCGGTATGAATCCAATACGAATGTCTAATGGCTGGCACATATTCGTATAATTCTGGATACTCGTAAGGCTTTAAATTTATACGTTTTTCAAAAATATTGGATTTACGTTTTTTAGACTGTTCATTTCGATATAAAATATATGCTTTAGCAACATCAAAAAAACCAGTTTCCATCAGTTTTGTTTCTACAAAGTCTTGTACTTCTTCGACAGTAGGAATATAATCTGGATCCAGTTTTTTTCGCTCTAACAACGAGTCAAAAACCATGTTAGAAATACGTTCAGCATCTACTAATTCTCCGTGTTGAACGGCTGTCATTGCCTTTAAAATAGCGTTGGTAATCTTGTTTAAGTCAAAGGGTTCCGTTAGGAAGTCTCTTTTTAAAACCGAAATGATTTTCATGTGATTTTTGGTTTGAGGGTTTAGAAATTTCGCGATCATAAAGGTCTACTTTTATTCTTATGTTTATTTGAAATCTCTGTTTGGTTTTCCACATTTTTATCAACATTTATAAATTTTAGGATGAATTATAAATCTTAAAATTTGATCATATTAGAGAATGCCTAGGGTTTACACGAAGCTTGATTTAAAAATATTTTTTATGATATGTTAATATGTCTTATGAAAAATAAAAAATGAATGAGATTTGGACGTTCATTCAGTAAATAATGAAGGAATAGAATTTACGTTAAAAGCCTAGAAATAAAAAAGCCTCTACATTTCTGTAAAGGCTTTTTTTACCTGTGGTCCCACCTGGGCTCGAACCAGGGACTTTCTGATTATGAGTCAGATACTCTAACCAGCTGAGTTATAGGACCCATTAGCATTGAAGCTAACTCGACACTTCTCTTTTTTTATAAAGAGAGTGCAATATTACTACATATTTTAATACTCTCAAAGTATTTTTATTCCTTTATCTCTTGACACAACTCAATTAATACACCGTTTGTGGATTTTGGATGTAAAAATGCCACTAATTTATTGTCTGCTCCTTTTTTTGGAGTTTCATTTAAAACAATAAACCCTTCCCCATTCAATCTAGCTATTTCAGCTTCAATATCAGTCACATCAAACGCAATGTGGTGGATGCCTTCCCCTTTTTTTTCTATAAATTTTGCTATGGGACTATCGGCTTTAGTGGCTTCAAGTAATTCAATTTTATTTTCACCTACTTGGAAAAAAGAGGTGTTTACACCTTCGCTAGCAACTTCTTCAATTTTATAATGGGGTTTTCCAAAAAGTTTTGCAAACAAATTGTTTGATTCGTCTAAGTTTTTAACAGCAATACCAATATGTTCAATCTTATTCATTTTCTAATACTTTTATAGTAAGTTACGAATTTTCACTTCAAAAGTAATATAATCTTTAAATATGGTTATTTTTGCATTATAAAAATCCCTTATGGGCTTTTACAATAAATGTCAAGATTCTTAATTTAAAGAAATTAGAATTTAAATGACTTTAAAAATGTATTATTATGGAAGAGAGTCAAAGACAAAAAAAAATAGGATCGGTTTTACAACGCGATTTGGTAGATGTGCTTCAAAAAGCAGCTACGCAAGGTGGAATGAAAGGTATTTTAATCTCAGTTTCTAAGGTAAAAGTGACTGTAGATTTATCTGTTGCCAAGGTTTATTTAAGTATTTTTCCTAACGATAAAGGCAAAGAACTTATAGAAGGTATTAAGTCTAATGCACCTTTAATTAAGCATGAATTAGCACAACGTACCAAGCACCAATTGAGACGGATGCCTGCACTTCAGTTTTATTTAGACGATTCCTTAGAGTATATCGATAAAATAGACCAATCTTTAAAAGGAGAGGATAATCCAATAAAAAAAGTAGACCTTTTAGATAAACGTAAAAAATCGTAGTTGAATTTTTCGTTATACATAGCCAAACGTTATCTGCTTTCTAAAAGCTCTAACAATGCTATTAATTTTATTACCATTATTGCTGCTATAGGTGTTATTCTAGGTTCGGCATCTCTATTTATTGTGCTTTCTGGTTTTGCCGGTTTAAAAGATTTTACACTTCAATTTACTTCCATAATTGATCCAGATTTAAAAGCTGAAGCTTCGGTTGGAAAATCTTTTTTAATTTCTGAAGATGAATTTTCAAAGTTAAACAACTTAGAAAGTGTCGCATCCTATTCCAAAATAATCGAAGAGCGCGTGTTTGTTACGTTTGAAGATAAAAGCTACCTAAATGCTTATATTAAAGGAGTTGATGAGAATTTTGAAATTGTAAACTCCATCGACTCTGTGGTTGTTTTAGGAAGTTGGCTCAACCAGAAAACCAATCAAATAGTTTCCGGATGGGGAATTGCTAACAGCTTATCCTTTGGAGTTTTAAATTATGGAAAACGTATCAATCTATATGTTCCTAAACCTGGAAAAGGACAAATTACTTCTGTAAACCAAGCTTTCAATACTTTTGATGCTGTAAATGTTGGGGTATTTGATGTGAATGAAAACTTAAACGATAAATATATTTATGCGCCAATTGAAATGGCGAGAGCCCTACTTAACTACAAGGAAAATGAAGTGACTGCTCTTGAATTTAAACTAAAAGATAATGTTACTGAAGAACAAGCCAGAAAAGACATTTCTTTGGTTTTAGGTGATAAAATACGTTTAAAAAATAGCACGCAATTAAACGATGCACTTTATAAAATGCTAAATACAGAAAATTTAGCTGTGTACTTAATTTTTACTCTCGTGCTAATTATTGCACTTTTTAATGTAATTGGCTCCATTATTATGATGATTTTGGATAAAAAGAACACTTTAAAGACTTTATTCAGTTTGGGAGCTACTATTTCAAATATTCGGAATATCTTTTTCCTCCAAGGTAGTTTAATGAGTATTGTTGGAGGATTAATTGGCTTGATTTTAGGCTGCTTGATTGTTTGGCTACAAAAAACTTTTTCACTTATAATGATTACGCAAAGTTTGCCTTATCCAGTGACTTTAAAAGCAGAAAATGTACTGATTGTATTTGTTACTATTTCTGTTTTAGGCGTTATAGCTTCGAAAATAGCATCGGTAAGGATTTCTAAAAATCTGGTTGAAAGTTAAATTAAAATCTGATATGTTATTTTAAAATTTAAAGGAATTAATTTAGAAGTTACACAAATTGGTAGTCCGAAAACACATCTAAAACCTCATCAAAAGCTGCAAACACATCCTTCGATTCGTCGCTAGTAACCATTTTCATTCTATATTCTTTAAAATTTGGAATCCCTTTAAAATAATTGGTGTAATGACGTCTGGTTTCAAAGACTCCAAGAGTTTCACCTTTCCAGTCAATAGCCATTTGTAAGTGTCGTCTAGCAGCTTCTACACGTGCTTCTAAGGTTACCGGACTTAAATGTTCTCCAGTATTAAAAAAGTGTTTTACCTGCTTAAAGAACCAAGGGTTTCCAATGGTGGCACGTCCAATCATGCAACCATCTAAACCGTAAACATCTCGCATTTCCATAGCCCGTTCTGGTGTATCCACATCGCCATTCCCAAATACAGGAATATGCATTCTTGGATTGTTTTTTACCTCTGCAATAGGTCTCCAATCGGCATTGCCTTTATACATTTGGGCTCTTGTTCTACCGTGAATAGCTATGGCTTTACAGCCCACATCCTGAAGTCTTTCGGCAACCTCAACAATTCGAATAGAATCGTGGTCCCATCCTAGTCTGGTTTTTACAGTAATTGGAATGTTGGTGCGTTTTACCATTTCGGCTGTAAGTTGTTCCATGAGGCACACATCTTTTAAAATACCTGCTCCTGCTCCTTTACTAACTACTTTTTTAACAGGACAACCAAAATTAATATCGATAATATCTGGATTTGATTTTTCTACAATATCTATGGTTTGCAACATGCTTTCTAAATTGGCACCAAAAATCTGAATCCCAACAGGGCGTTCCTTTTCATAAATATCTAGTTTCATGACGCTTTTAGCAGCATCACGAATCAAGCCTTCACTAGAAATAAATTCGGTATAAACAACGTCTGCTCCTTGCTCCTTACATAACGCACGAAAGGGAGGATCGCTAACATCTTCCATTGGAGCTAATAGCAAAGGAAAATCTGGAAGTTCTATGTTACCTATTTTTACCACCTGTATTTATTTTATTAGTCTAATTTATTTAAAACTGAATATTTGCTTCTACGTTTTCGCCATTTCTCTTAACAACTACTTGCGTAGAATCTCCAGCTTGAAAAACCGATAAAGCCCTCATATAACTCATCATATCGACAATAGTACTATCGCCAAGTTTTACAACAACATCACCCTTTTGTAAACCTGCTTTTTGTGCTGGTTTATCTTCACTTATACCATCTACTCGCATACCTTCACCATCATATAAATAATCTGGAACTACACCTAAACCAACTTTAAAACGAGGCGTTTCTTCACTTTCATTTTTTGTTTTTCTAAAGGCTAGTTTTCCACTTTTATCCAATTCAGTAATGATATCAAAAATATAGTTTGAGATGGCATCCATCCCTTCATAATTTAGCTTTTCAGCATCGTCTCCAGGTTTGTGGTAATCGTCATGCTGCCCAGTAAAAAAATGTAACACAGGAATATCTTGTAAATAAAAAGAGGTATGGTCACTTGGTCCTACCCCAGATTCATTTTCAATAAGTTTAAATCCAGGATTGGTTGCAGATAAAGTTTGTTTCCAACGAGGAGAGGTGCCTACCCCATAAACTGCCAAGGTGCTATCTTGTTTTAAGCGACCAACCATATCCATGTTTATCATGTAATTGGCTTTGCTTAAATCTAACGTGGAATTTTTAGTAAAATAGTTGGAGCCTAGTAAGCCCATTTCTTCACCAGAAAAAGCCATAAACAAGTAGTTATTTGAGGTGTTTGCTTGTTTTAACTTTGCTGCTAAATCTATCATAACTGCAACACCACTAGCATTATCGTCTGCGCCATTATGGATTTCTCTTTCTCCTCTATGAAGGGAACCATCACTGCCATAGCCTAAATGATCGTAATGCGCGCCAATAATGATTGTGTTTTCTGCTTGATTGTCTATATACCCTAAAACATTTGTACCTGTGACTGTAGAATCTTCAGGATTTACCGTATAACTTACTTCGCTATGTGGATCTGTTTTTGGCTTAAAAGTAAAGGCTTGGTAAAACCCATCTGTTCCTTTGCCTTCAAGGCCTAATTGATTAAATCTTTCAACAATATAAGCAGCTGCTTCTTGCTCTCCCTTAGTACCAGTTTCTCTACCTTCTAGCTTATCGTCTGATAGAAATATAACATCTTCTTTTATTTTATTTTCATATTTGTATTCTTGTTTACAACCTAAAAGCGTTATAAAAAAAACGAGTAACGATATTTTCTTCATATTATAAATCTTATTTTTGACAAAATTATGGAATAATTGCCATTTATTTAAACTTTAATCAATGTCTATGTATTTAAGATTTTTTTATTGTATTTTATTTTTAGCCTTAATAACTTCATGTAAAAATGATAAATCTCAATCTGCTGATGCCAAATCTGGTGCCACAAAATGGGTTGACACTCTAATTTATGCAGATGAAGTTCATTTTAAGTCTCTAAAACAAATTACTTTTGGCGGTGATAATGCTGAAGCTTATTGGAGTTTCGACGATAAACAATTAGTGTTTCAGTCCAACCACAAAGGGTGGAATGTAAACTGCGATCAAATGTTTTTGATGAATGTGGACGAAACGTTTGAAGATAACATACCCCCTATGGTTAGTACAGGAAGAGGAAGGACTACATGTGCTTATTTCTTACCAGATAACAAACATATTATTTATGCATCCACACATTTAGGAGGGGAAGATTGTCCAGAAGCTCCTTTACGTAAAAATGGTAAATACATTTGGCCAATATATGATACCTATGATATTTTTGTGGCTGATTTAAATGGCAACATTATTAAGCAACTTACTAACGAACCTGGTTATGATGCTGAACCAACAGTGTCTCCAAAAGGGGATAAAATTGTATTTACTTCGGATAGAAGTGGCGATTTAGAGCTATATACAATGAATATTGATGGAACCGACGTGAAGCAAATTACCTTCGAATTAGGTTATGATGGTGGTGCTTTCTTTTCACCAGATGGAACACAACTAATATTCCGTTCTTCAAGACCTAAAACTGAAGAAGACATTAAAGAATATAAAGATTTATTAGCTGAAGGCTTGGTACAACCAACCGAAATGGAGTTATACATCTGTAATGCAGATGGAAGCGAATTACGCCAATTAACCAACCTAGGAAATGCCAATTGGAGTCCGTTTTTCCATCCTTCTGGAGAAAAGATTTTATTCTCTTCGAATTTTGAATCTGAACGTGGATTTCCTTTTAATCTATATATGATAGACTTAGATGGTAAAAATCTAGAACGTATTACACATAGCGATACGTTTGATGCCTTTCCAGTGTTTTCAAACGATGGGAAAAAACTAATTTTCTCTTCCAATAGAAATAATGGAGGTGGACATGATACCAATTTGTTTATTGCAGAATGGCAAGACTAATACTCTTTATCTTTTAAGATTTTACACCAAAAGTTTAGCCACGAATACACGAATTATTTCTAAAATATTTGTGTATTCGTGGCTTGTTTTTAAGCAAGAATTTTGCTTTTTATAAACCGTTTAAAAAGCTTGATTAATCACGTTCCTTAATACGTTCTCTTTCCTTAACTTCTTTCTGGCGTTCGTTAGTTTGTAATTTAGTATTTCCAAACTTGTACCTAAATCCAAGTTTTACATATCTATTATCCATATTGGTATTATAATAGTTACGCTGATTTAAATACTGTGTTGTTGTATCATAATCTCCTGAATTAAATAAATCTGCAGCACTTAAGGAAATAACAGCTCTTTTCTTTAAAATCGTTTTAGAGATGGATAGCTCGGAATCTAAAACGCCTGCAACCTCCATAAAACCATGTAAATTGGGGGATAAATATATTAACGTAAAATTCACAGATAAACTATGGTCTTCCAAAAACGTAAAATCATTACTTAACACACTATAATTAGTCCATTTATCAGCTTTTATAAAACCATTAGGCGTGTTGGTTTCTTCTTTGGAATTATAAAAAGATGTAACCGCATAAACAAACCAACGATCTGTAATATTAAAATAAGAAATAAAATCGAAGCCAAACTCTACAGATTTATCAACATTAAATGGAGAATAAACGATTTGTTCATTTATATTATCCTGAAATGGTAGCTCTAAGATATTGTCTTTTTTATAAATATAATAAGCCTCTAAAGTTAAAAATGACGTGACGGTAGACCCTATAACATAATGATCCTTATAGGTTGGATTTAAATTGGGGTTACCAACCACTAAAGTATTATCGCTTAAGAAAAAGGTAAACGGATTTAAATCTGTATAACTAGGTCTTTCAATACTTCGTTTAAAGTTAGTATAAAAGCTTAGAACGTCTCCTGCTTGATATTTAATACTTGCTGTTGGAAACCAATCCAAATAGTTTCGTTTATCTGTCTGATTATTGGTTATAGATACACCTTTAACATTTGTTTGCTCCATTCTTAAACCTGCATTTATACTCCATTTATCCCATACCTTATCATAGTTTGCATAGGCAGCAAAAACATTTTCTTTATAATGGAATGCACTAGAATTTGCTGTATTTAATATTTGCTGGTTGGTATTAAAATCATAATCATAACGAGTGATATCACTTTCAGTGGTAATATTTGAATATTTTGAACCAACATCAAAGTTTGACGTTTCATTAATTGAATGCTTATAATCCAATTGAGCTGTAAAAATCTGTGTTTCTTGATTAGAATCAGTATTAAAAGCTGTTGGTTCAACAAAGTTATTGTTTTGGTCGTAATAATTACTAGAAGATTCTTGAAATCTATTGTAATCATAAATGGTAAAATGACTATTAAAAGCTAAACTACTGTTGGAAAATTTATGGACATAATCTAAGTCGAATCCTAAATTATACTTATCATCGTTAGACAAATTATCAGCTTCAAATCTGGATTGGAACACATTATTAGCATCAAAAACACTGGTATTATTATCTATTTTATATTTAAAATATGGTGTCCATAACATGTTTGAAGATACACTTAAGGTATTTTTTTCATCTAATAGGAAATCTAAATTAAAGTTAAGATTATGAGATTTAGTCCAAGTGTTTCTGTTTACAGAAGATCTCCAAATATTTTCAATTTGATTATTAGAATCTAAGTAAAATACGCCATCATCATTATCTCTATTAATTTTCTCATCAGTATAACTATAATTAGCAAATAAATTAATCTTATCGGTTTTAAAATAATTAGTCATCCCAAAGTTATACCTTGGAAAAACACCTTGAGTATAATTGGCAAACACACTACCTCTATAACCTATTACCAAGTTTTTACTCATAATAATATTTAAAACAACTCCACTTTCAGCATCGTAACTTGCTGATGGGTTAGTAATAACCTCAACAGATTTTATGGCATTTGCAGGAGACCCCTCTAGAAGTTGGAATAATTCATCGGATGATAATTGTACTTTTCTGTTATTAATATAAACTGTTGGAGAAGAACCTTTAACCATTATTTGTCCATCCATGACCAAAACTCCAGGTGTGCTTTTAACTACTTGAAGCAGACTTCCTTCAGATAAAGCTGTATTTTCAACACCAAAAACCAATCTATCAGCCTCTTTTTTAATAGTTGGTTTGTTTACCACAATATTAACTTCGTCTAAAGCTTCGTTATTTTCATGCAATGTAATCTCACCAAGATTGATATCTTTAGAAGACACTTGAATAGATTTATCAAAATCTTTAAAACCAATAAAACTTATTTTAATAAAATAATTACCTTCCTTAATATTTTTTAATTCAAAAAAACCTTGTTCGTTGGTAGAAGTTCCTTTAATTGCTGAAGAATCTTTAGCAGAAAATAAAACCATATTTGCGAAATAAACTGGGTTTTTATCTATATCTTTAACAGTCCCCATTATAGATATATCCTGACTTAATACTGAAAAAGGCAGTAAAAAGACAAGAAAAATACAACAGAAATTTCGTTTAAAATTCATAAACAAGTTTGGGGCTACAATATAAAGATTGTTTTGAATATATTTTTACGGAAATCCTTAAATAAATTATTTTCATTTAGTTAGTCTTTAATATTTAAAGCTATTTTAAAACAATTATATTTGCAAATTAGTTTTTTAGCTAGGATTTAGATTTTATGAAGCACATTAGAAACTTTTGTATTATAGCACATATTGACCATGGTAAAAGCACCTTGGCAGATAGATTATTGGATTATACTGGTACTGTTACAGAACGTGAGAAAAAAGAACAGCTATTGGACAGTATGGATTTAGAGCGTGAACGTGGTATAACTATTAAATCTCATGCTATACAAATGGAATATACTTATAAAGGTGAAGAGTATATTTTAAATTTAATTGATACGCCTGGCCACGTAGATTTTAGCTACGAAGTATCTCGCTCTATTGCTGCATGTGAAGGGGCTTTATTAATTGTTGATGCTGCGCAAAGTATTCAAGCACAAACTATTTCTAACCTATATCTTGCTTTAGAAAACGATTTAGAGATTATTCCAATACTTAATAAAGTAGATTTACCAAGTGCTAACCCAGAAGAAGTTACTGATGATATTGTCGATTTGTTGGGTTGTGAACCAGAAGAAGTTATTCATGCAAGTGGGAAAACAGGATTTGGTGTAGATAATATTTTAGCAGCCATTATAGAGCGTGTACCAGCTCCAATAGGTGATCCAAACGAGCCTTTACAAGCTTTAATTTTCGATTCGGTTTACAACCCGTTTCGTGGAGTAGAAACCTATTTTAGAGTTCTAAATGGTACTATAAAAAAAGGGCAAAATATTAAGTTTATAGCTACTGGTAAAAGTTATTTCGCTGATGAAATAGGAACTTTAAAGCTCAAGCAATACCCTAGAAAAGAAATAAAAGCAGGAGATGTAGGATATGTGATTACTGGAATAAAAGAAGCAAAAGAAGTAAAAGTTGGAGATACATTAACAGATGCTAAAAATCCAACAACCAATATTATTGAAGGTTTTGAAGATGTAAAACCAATGGTTTTTGCAGGTATTTATCCTGTAGATACAGAAGATTACGAAGAGTTAAGAAACTCCATGGAAAAACTACAACTTAATGATGCTTCCTTAGTGTTTGCTCCAGAGAGTTCTGCCGCTTTAGGTTTTGGGTTTAGATGTGGTTTCCTTGGAATGCTTCATATGGAAATTATACAAGAACGTTTAGAGCGTGAATTTGATATGACTGTTATTACAACAGTTCCTAACGTTAGCTACCATGCGTATACTAGAAAACATCCAGATGTTCCTGTTATTGTTAATAATCCAACCGATTTACCAGATCCTTCAGGTTTAGATCGTGTTGAAGAACCATATATTAAGGCTACCATTATTACTAAGTCAGATTTTGTTGGAAACGTCATGTCTTTATGTATTGAAAAAAGAGGTATGGTTCTCAATCAAACCTATTTAACTACAGAACGAGTTGAAATGACTTTTGATATGCCTTTAGCTGAAATTGTTTTCGATTTCTACGATAGATTAAAAACAGTTTCAAAAGGATATGCGTCTTTTGACTACCATCCAATTGGTATGAAAACATCCAAACTAGTTCGTGTAGATATATTATTAAATGCACAACCTGTTGATGCTCTTTCCGCATTAATTCATGCAGATAACGCGCATAATATTGGGAAGAAAATGTGTGAAAAGTTAAAAGAATTAATTCCAAGACAGCAGTTTGATATTCCAATTCAAGCAGCCATTGGAGCAAAAATTATTGCTAGAGAAACTATAAAAGCTTTACGTAAAGATGTAACGGCTAAATGTTATGGTGGTGATATATCTAGAAAACGTAAACTTCTTGAAAAACAGAAAAAAGGTAAAAAACGTATGAGACAGGTAGGAAATGTTGAAATACCTCAGCAAGCATTTATGGCTGTTTTAAAACTGAACGATTAGGTACTAGCTTGTACTTAAAACATAAACTAAGAAGCTTAAAAATCATAAAACAACTAGGTTTGTTTTATGATTTTTTGCTTCTTTTTATTTAATTATAATAACTAATTACTTTCGCGATTTTTCACGCCATTGGTTTCTTTCTTTACATCTTCTACATCAAAAGGCTTACCAATATAAACCAGTTTCCAACCAGGCTCTAAATTCTCAAGAGTTTCTTCTTTATCTGCTTTTACCACAAACAAATCGTTTTCATGATCTTTTATAAACAGAGGAATTATGTCTTCGTCTTTACTTGTAATTTCAATTAAATCATAATAATGTTCTTTATCTTTCAATTCAATCTCTTGAATGGAAGGATATTTATTTATAACATTAGTTAGAGAATTAAAATCGTCTGTATAAGAGAAAATACCTTCTGAAGGAATATTATCTTTTGATTCTAACATTTCTGTAGATGTTAACAACCTATAAGAACCATTTTCACCAAATTTATCTCCAAACTGTTTAATAGCATACTTATTAATATCTGTATTTCCTGTTAAGGCCATTAAAAAGCCCATATCGTTAAGTTCAATATTATCTAATAATTTATCTGAATAAATATTGGTGTTCATGGCCTCTAAACCAAGCTCATCAGCTTTGGCGATATTGTTCTGATTGCTATCAATCAAGACTACATGCCTGCCATTTTTCTCCAAATAATGTGCTAATAACCTTGGGAGTTTAGAAGCACCTACAATTAAAATTCCTCTAGATTCTGTTAAAAATACGCCAACTATCTTAGCAAACATTCTAGCCGTTGTAGCATTGAGGATAACGGTTCCTAATACTATCATAAATACTAAAGGGGTAATATATTCGGCTCCAGGAACACCTTCTTCAGCCAGCTTTAATCCAAATAAAGAAGCAATACCAGCCGCAACAATCCCTCGAGGACCTACCCAGCTAATAAATAATTTTTCTTTTAGTTTTAAACTAGAACCTTGAGTACTTAAAAATACACCTATTGGTCTTAAAACAAATACAACTACGGCAAATAAGATGACTGTGTTCCAATTGTAGATTAACATTAAATCTTCAAAATTAATATCTGCTGCCAGAAGAATAAACAGAATGGATATTAACAAAACACTTAAAGATTCCTTGAAATACAATAATTCTTTTAAGTAAGGCGACTTGGAGTTTCCTAAAACCATTCCCATAACCACTACGGCAAGTAAACCAGATTCGTGGGCAAACTCATCGGCAAGAATAAAAACTCCTAATACAGCTGCTAAAGAAAACACATTCATTAAATAATGTGGTACCCATTTCTTGTTGAGAATTAAATTTAACCCATGAGCGAAAGTAAATCCAAACGTGGTACCAAATAACACAATTTTTCCAAACTCTATAAAGGCTGTTTTGGTAAATTCTCCTCCAGCATCCACACTAATAAATTCGAATACTAATACAGCAACTAAGGCTCCTATAGGATCTATAAGAATACCTTCCCATTTTAAAACGGCCGAGACATCTTTTTTAAGAGGAATATTCCTTAAAATAGGCGTAATTACCGTAGGTCCGGTTACAATAATCAAAGCTGAAAATAAAAAAGAAATCTCCCAACTTAAGTAAAAGATGTAATGTGCTGCAATGGCAGCCCCAAAAAAGGTTACAATAGATCCCACTGTAATTAACTTGGTAATAACTGGACCTACATTTTTTATTTCACCTTTTTTAAGAGTTAAACCGCCTTCAAATAAAATAATACTAATTGCTAAAGACACAAAGTAAAACAAGCTTCCACCTGGGAAAAGTCCTTCTTCCCCATTCCATCTAGGTTCAATCCACTTGGTGCCATCTTCACTTAAAAACTCTGCCGCAATAGGTCCAACAAACAAACCTATAAGGATTAAAGGTAAAATAGCTGGTATTTTAAGTTTCCATGCTACCCATTGTGCTAATATGCCAAGTATAATAATGCCTGCTAATTCAATCATATATAAGTTCTAAGGTGACACCTTTTTTATAAAGTTCTTAAAAGAGATGTTCATTTTAAATAAAAAAACCATGGCAAAATAATGTTTTTTTATTTTAAAGCTATAAATTTCATACTATTAATACGTAAAAAAGCTTCAATAAATAAGTTTAAAAAGGATGTAAGGAAAAATATGAAAATTTTAATCCTCATTTTTGGATTCAGACATATAATACAAGCGTTTTAAGCTCTTTTTAAGTAAAACAAACCTGTATAAGCCAATAATAAAAAAGAGAGCTGAAAATACTAAGGACAATAGTCCTAAAAACTTGAAATTAGGAAAATCTTTAAGCTGAAAAAATGCAATACCTCCAAGCAATAAATATAAAGACGACCTAATATAAGACAGCAAAGTACGTTCGTTAGCTAGTCTAGTACGCTCAATGGCTAAGTAGTCTCTTAAAATCACTTCTTCATCTGGTTTAAAATCTCTCCCAAACCGAAGTAATTTCATTTTCTTAATTTTTAAAGGTCCTGGGGTTAGTGTTTTCATAAATGATTTTTTATAAAATTAGGACTAATATTTAATAGCAACAAATTAATTATTCTTTAGAGAACCTAATTCAAATGTTAAAAAACAACTAATATCCATGTATAATTTTCACTTATATAAGGTGTTTTAGTAATTTGCAGACATTATGAAATTATATCCAATTGAATCCGGAAATTTTAAATTAGATGGTGGCGCCATGTTTGGAGTTGTTCCTAAATCTTTATGGCAAAGAACCAATCCTGCCGACAGCAATAATATGATTGATATTGCTGCACGTTGCTTGTTAATTGAGAATGGTAATAAACTTATTTTAGTTGACACAGGGATGGGTAACAAACAAAGCGATAAGTTTTTTGGCTACTATTATCTTTGGGGGAATAACAACATTGATAATTCCTTAAAACAATTTGGCTTTCATAGAGACGATATTACAGATGTTTTTATGACACATCTTCATTTTGATCATTGTGGTGGCTCTGTTCAATGGAATAAAAATAAGACAGGTTACGAACCAGCTTTTAAAAATGCTCATTTTTGGAGCAATAAAGACCATTGGAAATGGGCAACTCAACCTAATAATAGGGAAAAAGCCTCTTTTCTGAAAGAAAACATTCTACCTATGGAAGAAAGTGGTCAATTAAAATTTACCTCGCTACCAGATACAGATATCCTAAAAAACTCAGAACTAGGTTTCGATCTATTTTTCGCAAACGGACATACAGACAAACAAATGATCCCAATGATTAACTACAAAGGAAAAACCATTTGTTTTATGGCAGATTTATTACCTACTGCTGGACATATACCTTTGCCTTTTGTAATGGGCTATGATACAAGGCCTTTGTTAACTCTAGACGAAAAAGAAAAATTCCTGAATTTAGCGGCAAATAATAATTATTACTTATTTTTGGAGCACGATGCACATAACGAGATTATTACAGTAAAACATACAGATAAAGGCGTGCGACTTAATAATGTTTATACTTGTGATGAAATATTTAACTAATACACATAAATTAAAATGAAATTAATGAAACCTTTTATGCTTTCAGTACTTGTTGCTGCCACATTATCTAGTTGTGGTGGAGGTGCTGATATTGTATCAACACCTGTTGAAAACATAGATTCTGTTGCTTTAAAAGTATCAGAATTAACTGAAAACGAAAAACAAACTTGGGGGCATTTAGATCTTGTAAAAGATACTATTCCAGGTATGAGCGTTGAAAAAACTTATGCTGAAATTATAAAGAATAAAAAAGGTCAATCAGTTATTGTTGCAGTTATAGATTCTGGTATTGATATTGAACATGAAGACCTAAATGGTGTTTTGTGGACTAACAAAAAAGAAATACCTGGAAACGGTATTGACGATGATAAAAATGGTTATGTAGACGATATTTATGGATGGAACTTTTTAGGAGATGCCTACGATGAACAATTAGAATATGTACGTATTCTTGCAAAAGGTGACACTACAGATCCTCAATATGCTGAAGCTCAAGCTGAATACGACAAGGAATACCAAGAAACTGTTGGAAGAAAAGCACAGTACGATCAAATTTATGAACAAGTAAAAAGTGCTGATGATGTGATTGCAAAATTCATAGGTAAAGAAGATTACACTAAAGAAGATGTTCAAGCTATTGAAACAGAAGACGAGAGTGTAACCAAGGCTATGGGAGTATTAAACTTTATGTACGGAAATGGTTTTGATGACACGAAAGTAGCGTTAAAATCAATTAAAGAAGGTGTAGATTATTTTACAGACAAATTAAACTACAACCTAAATAAAGACTTTAATGGAAGAACAACTGGAGATAATCCAGACGATTTATCTGATGTTGGATACGGTAACAATAACGTGATGCCTTCTGAAAAAGGAGAAAGTCATGGAACTCATGTTGCTGGTATTATTGCTGCAGAACGTGGGAATGGAAAAGGTGCAGATGGTGTTGCAAATAATGTGCAAATTATGAGCTTAAGAGCTGTTCCAAATGGCGATGAGTACGATAAAGATATTGCTTTAGCCATTAGATATGCTGTAGATAATGGAGCTAGTATTATCAATGGAAGTTTTGGTAAATATTATTCTACCCATAGCGACTGGGTAAGAGATGCCATTAAATACGCTAGTGATAATGATGTTATATTTGTAAATGCTGCAGGAAACGAGGGGATTGATTTAGACCAAAAAGAATGCTATCCTAACGATCAAGTAAACAATGGTCCAGAAGTATCAACCACCTTTATTACAGTTGGTGCCTTAGAACCTAAGTATGGAGCTAATATGGTTGCAGGTTTTTCTAATTACGGAAAAATTAATGTAGATGTTTTAGCTCCAGGAGCTAAAATATACTCAACAACTCCAGAAAATGAATACGACACTAAAGGAGGAACTTCTATGGCTGCCCCTGCTGTTGCTGGGGTAGCTGCTTTAATTCGTTCTTACTATCCAAAATTATCTGGAGCTCAAGTAAAACAAATTATTATGGATTCTGGATTAGCTTTATCTACTAAAGTAGTGGTTGGAGGAGATACAGAAGATGTTAGACCTATTGGAGAATTATCTAAATCTAGCAAAATAGTAAATGCATATAACGCATTAATTATGGCAGATCAATTATCTAAATAATATTATATTAAACCAAAACCTCACCTTTTAAAAGGTGAGGTTTTTTAATTCATTTAAAATGAAAAATTCCTTTTTATTACTTTTTAGTTTAGGCTTTCTTATTTCAACTGCAAATACCAAAGAAATAGAGCCAAATAAAAAAGCAAACAATACTGGATATTGGCAACAGCATGTAGATTACAAAATGGATATTACCATGGATGTAACCAATTACAGATACACTGGAACCCAACAGTTGGTTTATACCAATAACTCTCCTGATGTATTAACTAAAGTATATTATCATTTATATTTTAATGCTTTCCAACCAGGAAGTGAAATGGATATAAGATCTCAAACTATCGCAGATCCAGATGGACGTGTTGGTGATAGAATTGGAAAATTAACACCAGACGAAATTGGTTATATAAATGTAACCTCATTAAAGCAAGATGGGATTATTTTAAATTACGATGTTGTTGGAACTGTTTTACAGGTACAATTACACAAACCTATCCAACCAGGCGAAATAATAACTTTCGATATGATTTTTGATGGTCAAGTACCAGTTCAAGTTCGTCGTTCTGGAAGAAATAGTTCTGAAGGTGTAGCTCTATCAATGACACAATGGTATCCAAAATTAGCAGAATACGATTTTGAAGGTTGGCATGCTGATCCATACATTGGAAGAGAGTTTCATGGGGTATGGGGAGACTTTGATGTCACCATAAACATCGATAAAAACTATGTCGTTGGAGGTACTGGTTACCTACAAAACCCTAACGAGATTGGTCATGGTTACGAAACTGGAGAAGTAAAACAACCTGAAGGAGATATGCTGTCTTGGCATTTTAAAGCTCCTAAAGTACATGATTTTACTTGGGCTGCAGATCCAGAATATATTCATGAAACCATGCAAGTTCCTGATGGTCCAATGCTACATTTCTTTTATAAAAAAACATTAGAAGCTGAGTATTTAGAAAACTGGAAGAAATTACAGCCTAAAACAGTTGAGTTAATGGAATATTTTAGTGAACATATTGGTGAATATCCTTACGAACAATACTCTGTTATTCAAGGTGGAGATGGAGGTATGGAATACGCTATGAGTACTTTAATTACTGGAAAACGTAAATTAGGTAGTTTAGTTGGCGTTACAGCTCATGAATTAGCTCATAAATGGTTTCAGTTTTTACTAGCTACTAACGAGCTTAAATACTATTGGATGGACGAAGGTTTTACAAGCTATATTAGCGATTATGCTATGGATGTCGTAATGGGAACCAAAGACACAAATCCTGTTGCAAGTGCTTATAGAAATTATTTATACTTAGCAACTTCTGGGAAAGAACAACCTTTAACTACGCATGCAGATAGATTTGAATACAACCAATCCTATGGGATTTCAGCTTATAGTAAAGGAGCCGTATTTTTACAGCAATTAGCTTATGTTATTGGAGAGGAAAATTTAAAAACTACGATTAAAAAGTATTATGAAGATTTTAAATTTACTCACCCAACCTCTAATGATTTTATACGTACGGCTGAAAAAGTTTCAAATTTAGAATTACAATGGTACTTAACAGATTTTACCAAAACTACTAACACTATTGATTATGGTGTAAAAGCTGTTAGTGGCAATGCCATTACTTTAGAGCGTATTGGAATCATGCCAATGCCAATAGATTTAACCATTACTTATATTGATGGAACAACCGAAGATTATTATATTCCTTTACGCATGATGAGAGGTAAAAAACCAACCACAGCTACTCCTTTATCAGACTGGGCTTGGGCATATCCTACCTATACGTTTGAAGCATCTAAAACTATTAAATCAGTTCAAATAGATCCAAAAGAATGGATGGCAGATGTTAATAAAGTGAATAACAAATTTGAGTTTTAAATATTATAAAGCTTAGAATAAACATAAAAAAACCTGCTAGTTAAAAAAATTAGCAGGTTTTTTTATTGCTTAAACCAAGTTTCATTTTTATACAATTCAAGCTTAGAAACCCGTTCTCTATTATAGAGTAACATACGAGTTTTATCTATTTGCTGGTTTCTAAATCCAAAGATGTGAAAAATTTGTTTGGCTAAAAATTTGGTTACTTTTAAATTTACTGATAAAATACCTTGAGTTCTATCATACCAAGAAATTCCTGGAAGAAAAATCAATAGATTATCCAGTTTATATTTACGTAAAAACTCAGAAATTTTAAGAAAAATAGGAGAAATACTTCTAATAATAAAAAAGCCTTCTGCTCCTTGATTTTGGTATAATGGCATAAAAATTCTGGCATTATATTTAGAGTAAATAGCTTGCTTATTACTTTCGGCTAAATGGATGCCTTTGGAAATGGTTTGAAAACTTTTAAAACCTTCACGCATTTTAAAAATTTCTTTAGACTTAATTTTATAGAGATAGGTTATTTCAAAAATATCAGCCATGTTATTAGATTGATGTTTCAATCTGTTCCAATGAAATTCAAAATCTGTAAGTACATTTTTATCCATGGCATGAGTAAAAAACAAGCTTAAATTAATAAAAGATTCGCAATTTAAAACGGCATCTATGTCATCATGTTGACCAGATTCAAATCCTAAAGACACATAACCTAATTGATTGATGTAACTTAGTAAAGGACCATTTAAATACTCTTCAATGCCCAAAACAACAGGAACAGGATATAGTTGCGAAAATTTTCTGTTGATTAAAGCATCGTTTATGGTAATAAATGGTAAAGTTTTACTAGAAGTTGTATGAAAATCTATAAAATAAATAGGTCCGGAATGTTTTTCTTTTATATCATTTAGTAACTTATATATTTCATGTTGTTCCTTTTCTTCCAAAGTTAATTTTTCCTTATAAGTTAAGACATCTAAATTTTCCTGAGTCCACAATCTGTTTAAATCCTGTTCAAGATATCTTTTGTTTTCAGAAAGGGCTTTTAAATTTCCGGAAATAGCATATACTGTACCTTTTAAATTAGTACTTGAAATGTTTTTAATAACATTGTTTAAGGCAAATACTCCAGCTGTTTCATTGCCATGAATACCTGCAAAAAAAACAAGTGTAGGTCCATCTTTATCACCAGAAACTTTAGCCAATAGTCTCTCTATCTGGATTTCTTTTTCTAAAGCGTTGCTTCTAACTTGTGTTATCAATTAATAAAATCTTTTGAAGTAATTAAACCTACTAATTTCCCCTTTTCCAAAACAGGTAAACAATTAATTTGATGACTTTTCATTAATATTTTTGCAGTTTCTAAAGCGTCATATTGAGAAATGGTAATCAGGTCTTTCGTCATGACTTCTTCAACTGAAATACCTTTATCTATAATTAGTTTTGAAAGTTCTTTAACATCGGTGTCAGTTATTAGTCCCACCAATTTTTTAGTCTCATCAATAACTGGCATATGCCTAATTTTCTTCCAAGTCATCATATTCTTAACCAATTGTAAACTATCGTCTTTATGAACAGAAAAAATATCTGTACTCATGGTGTGTTTTACAAAAAAAGTACTTCTGTCCAGTTCAATTTCATTTTCTTTAATCATATTCCAAGATCCAATTGGATAGTTGTGCTCTTGTTTTTCATATAATTCTGAAGTTATTATTTGAGCCGTTTCAAACTTACTTTTTGTTTTAGATAACTGTCTGTGATTTTTAATAAGCCATTGCGATCCATTATAAGATTTTACACGATTTTCAATAATAGTTAGATACTTTTCAACATCAGCAGGATCTACCCCTACGCTATATAAGCCTTTATAGGCCATTGGTAATAAGTGGTCTAAAATTAATTGCTGACTGGACATATAATTACCATCCCAAAAAAATTGGGTTCCCATGCCATAACGAGCTGCGCTAAAAAAGTTAGATTTAACATCTTTAAAATCCCATTTCTCATGGATATTTTCAAAATTTGCAGGTTTTCCATGCATAAGTCCAACCCAAAACATCATGTTTGCAATTTCGTCTGTAGTTGTTGGTCCTGAAGGAATGTATCTATTTTCAATTCTTAAATGAGGTTTGCCTTCTCCAACACCATAACAGACTCTATTCCACCTATAAACGGTACCATTATGTAAACCCAAAGCTTTAAGTTTTGGTATTTCGCCACGTTCTATCATGTCGACACTATCTGTAATATACTCTGAAGTAACCAAACTTCTAAATCTAGAAATATTATCTCTAAAAATATCTGTAACGGTTCCTGTTTCCCAATTGTTTCCAAAGCTAACTCGCGACTGATTTTCATTCAGTAAAAAAGAATTTGCTCGGGTATCTACACTTTGTGTAAATAAAGCTATTCGGGTTTCTGCCCACAATTCTTTTCCAAAAAGCATAGGAGAATTGGTACAAATACTCAATACAGGTCCTGCAATGGCTTGTGCCCAATTATAGCTATCTATAAACGTATCTGGATGAATTTGTAAATGCATTTGAAAACTGGTATTGCAACCTTCTAACATAACTGAATCATGTATTAAACTAAGTTCGTCAACACCTTTTATATGAATATGAAAATCTTGGTTCCTAGATTCCTTTACAGCATCGTTTAATACAAAATATCGCTGAATAGGAGTCATATTATCTACAGTAATATGTTTTAAAGATAGTGTAGGAAGTATTCCAGTTAATAAAATTTTAGAATCGTGCTTTTTTGCTACTTGTTTTGCTTTTTCTAAAAGTGTGGTTAGTTGATGTTCTAACTTGGAAAAACAATCACTTTTAAGTTCTACTGGATCTAAATTAATTTCTAAATTAAAGTTTCCTATTTCAGTAGTAAAATGGGCATCGTTGATATCTTCTAAAATATCAAGAGCATTATTGTTTGGAAAAAAAGCCTTATCCACAATAAAAAACTCTTGCTCTGCTCCTATTCTTAAGGGTTCTTTTTCAATTAAATTGCCTTCAAGCATTAAATCTAAAGCTTCTAGATCGTTCATTAAATGATGAATATAATTTGCGTGTTCTTTTTTATTTTGAAGTTTTGTAACATGTAAATTTCCCATCTTTAAAGTATATTGATTTTAAAGATTTAAGTTACAGGAAATCTGTAAAATAAAATATGACTTATATCATATTAAAAAAGGAGGCTTAAAGCTTATTTGTATTTATTACATTTGTTTTATTGTTAAAATTTATGAACGCATCCTATCCAAAAAAAGAAAAGCTTAAAAGCGAAACCCTTATTTCGAAATTATTTCTAGAAGGAAAATCGGTTTCAGCTTATCCTTTAAGGATGATTTATCTTAAAACTAATTTTGATGAGACTGTCTTAGTAAAAGCTGGAGTCTCCGTTTCTAAACGAAATTTTAAAAAAGCTGTCGACAGAATTCGTATAAAACGTCTATTACGTGAAGCATATAGATTAAATAAAGCGTCTTACTTTAACAACTTAACAACACAATATGCGTTTATGATTTTGTACATTGGGAAAGAAAAACCAACTTTCGTTGAAGTTGAAGCTAAAATGAAACTATTACTTCAAAAATTTGTAGACAAAAGCACTAAAGAATAAATTTCTTATGAAGAACAGATTTAAGAGACTCATTGTCATTCCGGTATTTACTATTACTATCTTTTTTACAGGCTCTGCCTTTCAAAATGATTTCTTTGAAATTGCTAAGCAAATAGAGATTTTTACCACCTTATTCAAAGAAATTAATATGAATTATGTGGATGAAACCAATCCTGCCGATTTAATGGATACGGCCATAAAAAGCATGCTAAAAGATTTAGATCCGTACACAAATTTCTATAACGAACAGGATGTTGAAGCAGAACGCATAAGGCGAACAGGAGATTATACGGGAATTGGAGCTAAAGTTAGAACTCTACAAGACAGGTTGGTTATTGTAGAACCCTATAAAGAATATCCTGCAGATAAAGCTGGCTTAAAAGCTGGTGACGAAATTATTAAAGTGGGAGACCTGGTTATTTCTAACTATAAAGACGATGCAGGCGATTTACTTAAAGGCACACAAAACTCTTCTGTAGAAGTTACCTATTTACGTCAAGGAAAAGAATATGAAGCAACTATAAAACGCTCTGAAATAGAAATTGATGCTGTGCCTCATTTTTCTATGATAGACGAAAAAACAGGCTATATTGTGTTAAGTACTTTTAATAATAAAGCCTCTTCGCAAACGGGTTATGCTCTAAAAGATTTAAAAGCTCAAGGTGCAGAACGTATTATTTTAGACTTACGTAGTAATCCAGGTGGTTTGCTTCACGAAGCTGTAAATGTGGTCAATTTATTTGTGCCTAAAGGACAATTGGTAGTTACTACAAAATCGAAAGTAAAAAAGTATAATAGAACCTATTACACACAAAAAGATCCGTTAGACATAGAAATTCCGCTAGTGGTTTTAATTAACGGAAGTAGTGCCTCTGCCAGCGAAATTGTTTCGGGTTCATTACAAGATTTAGATAGAGCTGTTATTCTCGGTTCTAGAAGTTTTGGTAAAGGGCTGGTGCAGCGACCTAAACCATTAACCTATGGCACACAAATTAAAATTACCATTTCAAGATATTACACACCTTCTGGACGTTGCATTCAAGCTTTAGATTATCTAAATAGAGATGACGAAGGAAACGCTGTAAGAATTGATAGTAAAGAATATCATGAATTTAAAACTAAAAATGGTCGCCCTGTATTTGATGGAGGAGGTGTCCTTCCAGATGAAACCTTTGAAATATCTAATAATTCAGCTATTACTGATGCCATTATAAACGATTATTTGATTTTCGATTACGCAACAGATTACTATTATAAGCATTCAGATTTAGATGAAATAGACGATTTTAAATTAAAAGATTCAGATTTTAAAGACTTTAAAAACTATTTAAGCACCAATAACTTCTCGTTTATAACAGAAACCGAAAAATCTTTAAAAACTGTTTACGACAATGCTATAAAAGAAGAATTAGACGATAATATAAAAGCAGATTATAACAACTTATTATCCAATTTACAAAACTCGAAAGAGTTGGCTATCAACGAAAATAAAGAACAGATTTTATCCTTATTAACAGACGAAATTGTAAAACGTTATGCGTATAGAGAAGGCTTGTATGATTATTATAAAACTCATAATTTAGAAATTCAAAAAGCCACAAATATCCTCTCAAACCCTATAAAATATAAAGACTATTTAAGGTAATCTTAGTTCCATTGAAATATTCAATGTAAATACTTATATTTACTTGAAACTTCATGTGCCTCTTATGAAAAAAATATTAGTATTAACATTATTATTTATTGGTTTTAGTGTCACTGCTCAAACAGAGCTAACACATGAGGTCTATTTTGAAACTGATGAATATGAAGTCCCTCCAACAGAGCATAATAGATTACTTATGTTTCTATCTGAAATTGAAGGACTTGACATAGAAAAAATATCTATTTACGGGTTTACAGACGATAGAGGAAGTGATTCTTACAATCTAGTGCTTTCTCAAGAGCGGGCCAATGCTATTAAAACCATTTTCTCCAATAACGAATTCGATGAAACCATTATTACGAATGTAGATGGAAAAGGTAAAATTCTAGTTAAACTTATAAAAGAAGAAGATCTTAATAAAATAAGAGGCTTAAATAGAAAAGTTGAAATTATAGTCCAACCATACAATCCTCCAAGAGAACTTGTACAACCAAAAAAGAAGGATGTTGCCGAATCTTTACAAGACGAAAATTTAAAAGCTGGTGATAAAATTCTATTAAATAATATTTTATTTAAAACCGGTTATAGTGTCTTGCTACCTGAATCTAAAAAAACTTTGGAAGACATAGCAGATGTTTTGGTTGAAAGAAAAGATATCTACTTTACCATTCAAGGACATGTTTGCTGTACACAATACAGTAGAGATGCTATTGATAGAAAGACCAAACAACGAAATCTATCTGTGGCTAGAGCTAAATATATTTACGATTACCTAGCCAAAAAAGGTGTGGATAAAAGACGTATGAAATATGTTGGAATGCGTAGAAAATTTCCTCTTGGTGGCGAACCTAAATTCGATAGACGTGTAGAAATTTTAATCACATATGTAGGAGAAACAAGACAAAGAAATTAGTTTTTTATCATAGCCATATGTGGAATACCATCTTCTAAGTATTCTTGGCCAGTTTCTATAAAACCTAAATTATTATAAAACCTTTTTAAGTAACATTGCGCTGATATTTTAATGGTTGTTTCATTAAAATACGCTTTAATTGCATCAACAGATGCTTGCATAATATCATAACCATATTTATGTTGTCTTTCGTTTTCTGACACAACAACTCTTCCAATACTAGCTTCCTTAAAATAAAAGCCAGGTTTAAAAATACGTGTATATGCCACTAATTTATTGTCTTTAAAACCAAGAACATGAAGCGCTTTATTATCTTTTCCATCCACATCCTGATAAGCACATTCTTGTTCAACTACAAAAACTTCTGCTCGTAATTGAAGCAGCTGATAGAGTTCTTGTTTGCTTAATTCCTCAAAAGATTTGGTTATAATATGAAGCATCTTAAAAAGTTTTTCTGGTTATTGAAATCGTTTGGTTGGAATTCATATTAATTTCAAAATAATACAAACCATTAGTTACTTTAGTATCTTCATTAAAATGAGAAGGTGAAAAAGAAAAATAAGCATCTGCTGTTTGAATTCTAATCTCAGCTTCAGAATAAATTTGATACATTTCTAAAAACTCAGAAAACTCGCCAGGTTCTAAAATTTGATAGACAAAGGTACTATTATCAGCAATAATTTCAGATCTAATAAATCTGAAATCTGTATTATTTTTAATACCAACTTCCAAATTTTTTGGAACAGGAACATTGTTTTCTATAATGTTATCTGTAACTTCTGAACAGGAAAAAACCAGTATTAAAGCAAGAAATAAGAATGTTTTAAATTTCATAACGAGGTATTAATCTTGAACAATAACTTCTTTTGGGTCTTCCTTTTTATATTCAGGTTGAATGGTTACATGATTGATATTAAACTCGTCGTGTAAGACTTGTTCAATCTCCAATAACAACTCATTAAACTCTTTAGTGCTAATATTTTCTTCTAAATCTAAATGTGCTTCTAGATGCAGCTCGTCATCACTTAAGTTCCAAATATGTACATGATGTATTTTTTTTACTTTTGGTAACTTATTAACAAGCCTAACCACCTCTTTAATATTTATATGATCTGGTGTAAACAACATGAGCATTTTTGTAGAAGTTTTCAATAAATCCAGTCCTACATAAATCAGGTATAAAGCTATTAAAAAAGTTAAGAAACTATCTACCCAGAACATCTGGTAGTATTTCATGAGTAAACCTCCAATAAGCACAGCCACACTTGCTAACATATCTGTTAATAAATGGAGATAAGCAGAACGAATATTAATATTATTTTTTGACTCTTTTTTTAGTAATAATACGCTAAAACCATTAGCAAAAATAGCAATTAAGGCTAACCAAATAACAAGATTAGATTCAATCTCTTGAGGATTTTTAAATCGTTTTACAGCCTCAATAATCAATAACACAGCTACAATTACCAAAGTAGCAGCATTTACAAAAGCGGCTAAAATTTCAGCACGTTTATAACCAAAAGTTCTATTTATAGAGGCTTTTTGTTTAGATAATTTAGAAGCAATATAACTAACTATTAAAGTAATAACATCGCTAAAATTATGTAAGGCATCACTTAATAAAGCTAAACTTCCAGAGACTAATCCACCAATAATTTGTGCAGCCGTAATTAAAATGTTAAGAAAAATAGCTAGTAATAGCTTTCTATCTTTTATATCTTTATAAGATTGTACATGATGGTGATGTGTCTGACTCATTTAACAGGACACAGGAATTTTATTCACCCTATTTTCATGTCGCCCTCCTTCAAATTCAGTTTCTAAAAAGGTATCGACCATTTCTAGTGCTTGCGGTAATGCAGTAAAACGTGCAGGAATACTCAATACATTGGCATTATTATGTTGTCTTGCAAGTGCTACAATTTCTTTGGTCCAGCATAAAGCAGAACGAACTCCCTGGTGCTTGTTAGCCGTCATATTTGCGCCATTTCCACTCCCACAAATAATAATACCTAAATCGGCTTTTTTAGTTTCAATATCTTTTGCAACTGGATGTACATAATCTGGATAATCCACACTCTCATTAGAATCTGTTCCATAATTTGTAACTGTAAAACCTTTAGCTTCTAAATGTTTAATTACAGTAAATTTGTATTCTGTTCCAGCATGATCGTTACCAATAGAAATTTTCATAAACTTATTTTTTAATTTATTTCCGACAGCTCGGAAAAATCATTTCTTTTAAGACTATAAAGTTACTAAATTTTAAAATGACATTTATTTCTTTAGTATATCTATAAACAGATTCTTTTTAATTTATTTATTCAATTTGAAGAGCTATTTTTATATAAAATTTTATAATTAAGATACATTCAAAATTAATTCTTAGAATAAATAGTCTTTATAAATAACTATAATAAGCTAAGTAATTTATAATCATATCTATTAGATGTATTTCTATGAAGCCTTGTTAATAAAGGGATAGATTGTTAATAGCTTTATGAAATAAAACTCACAACCTGTTAATAACTGTTTATAATTTTTTAAAAATAAAATATGGTTTATCCAGAAATTTTTCCAATCAAAAACTGACTTCTAATAACCTAAATATAACTCAGCTATTTTTGGACAACTTTTCAGCTATAAATTTAGTTTTATAAACACAGATTTTAGGAATACTTATAACAAGTTAACATATAAAAACAGTTATCAACAGTTGTTAATAGCTTTCAAAATTAACCTATAAATGAAGCTTTTAAATGTAAATCTATTGTTAACTACATATTAATAGAACGTCAATAAGCACATTTCAAAATAAAACTTAATAAAGTTATACCTGCTATTAACAAGCTATAATCATCATTAATATTTTTTTAAATTTTAAAAGAAAAAGATGATTATCTATATATATGTGGATAACTATTTTTTAAAAATTAAAATTTTAGTTTTGTAAAAAATAATACTATGAAAAAATTTATATTGGTTTTATTATTCATTCCATGTTTATTATTTAGCCAAGTTCAAATAGGAGATGATATAGATGGAGAAGGAGCTGGTGATGAAAGTGGTTATAGTGTTTCTATATCCAGTGATGGAACTATAATAGCTATTGGAGGTCGTTATAATAGAATTAGTGGTGGTATATTTCAAGCACCTGGTCATGTTAGAATTTATGAAAATATTGGTGGAATTTGGACTCAAATTGGACAAGATTTAGATGGTGAATCTTCTAGTGATCTTAGTGGTAGTAGTGTCTCTACATCTAGCGATGGTACAATAGTTGCTATTGGTGCACCTAATAATGAAGGAGTAAATGGGTTTGCTTCTGGACATGTAAGAATCTATGAATATAATGGAACATCTTGGACTCAATTAGGCAACGATATAGATGGTGAACGTAGTGGTGATCGAAGTGGAAGAAGAGTCTCCTTATCCAGTGATGGTACTATAGTTGCTATTAGTGCTCTTGGTAATAATGAAAATGGATCTAATTCTGGCCATGTAAGAGTTTATGAATATAATGGTACATCTTGGACTCAAATAGGAGAGGATATCGATGGCGAATCTACTTATTATCAAACAGGTAATAGTATCTCTTTATCTAACGATGGCACTAGAATAGCTATTGAAACTATTGGAAATAACGATAATTCTGGACAAATAAGTGTTTATGAAAACCAAGTAGGATCTTGGACTCAAATAGGTGCTGATATTGTTCGTGAAGATACTGATGAAGATAGTGATGGTAGTGTCTCCTTATCTGGTGATGGTAGTATACTAGCTATTGGTGTTAAATATAATGATGGAAATGGTATTAATTCTGGCCATGTAAGAGTGTATGAATATAATGGAACAGCTTGGACTCAAATAGGTGAAGATATTGATGGCGAAGCTGTAGGTGATCTTAGTGGCAATAGTGTTTCTTTATCTAATGATGGTACTTTAGTATCTATTGGTGCTTATTTTAATGATGGTGTAAATGGTACTAATTCTGGACATGTTAGAATATATAAAAATCAAGGAGGATCATGGATTCAAATAGGTGATGATATCGATGGTGAAGCTTCTAGTGATCTTAGTGGTTTTAGTGTCTCCTTATCCAATGATGGTAGTATAGTAGCTATTGGAGCTATCCATAATGCTGGAAATGGTTCTGATTCTGGACACGTTAGAGTTTTTGATTTAACTGAAGCTTTATCAATTAAAGAAAATAATTCAATAGATTTTAATTTATACCCAAATCCAGCACAAAACCAAGTAACTATTAAATTACAAGAAGCCATAATTTTAGAAAAAGTAAACATTTATAATATTTTAGGTCAGTTAATTAGTACATCAAAAGAAAAGATAATTAATACCACACATTTATCTCCAGGTATGTATTTAATAGAAATAGAAACTAATCAAGGTAAAGCTACTAAGCAACTTGTTATTGAGTAAGTAACTAAATATTATTCATAAAAATTAAAGGTTTACATTAATTTGTAAGCCTTTTTACGTTAACTTAATATTAAAGAAATAAGTATTTAATATTAAAAACGTAGTTTTGTAAAAATAATTAGCGAAACTTCTCCACTTAAATCGCTATATAATAACCGAATTTCGATTAACTTTATGAAATTCAATATGATTACATTTAATACATGACAAAAAAGAAAAAAAGGAAACCTTCACACAACAAGATTTCCAACCTTACAAATACCATTCTAAGTATTTTAAAAAAAGATAGAAACAATTCCTTCAACTATAAACAAATTGCTGCTAAAATTGGTGTCAACGATGCAAGTAGTAGAAATCAAATTATAAAAAAACTTCAAGAACTTAAAGTTAAAAAAGAAATTGAAGAAGTAGAACGTGGTAAATATAAAGCCATTGTAAATACGGAATATCACACTGGTATAGTAGATATGGCTTCCAGAGGTTCTGGATATATTATTAGCGATGATTTTGAAGATGATATTTATATTGCTTCAAATAATATAAACAAAGCGCTTCATGGAGATGAAGTTGAATTTTACGCCTACAAACGTCTTAAACGTGGTAAACGTGAAGGAGAAATTACCAATATTATTAAACGTGCTAAAAGCGAATATGTTGGTGTAATCCAAATTCATAAAAACTATGCTTTTGTAGTTGTAGATGGTAACAAAATGTATACAGATATTTTTGTTCCTATTAATAAAATTAATAAGGCAGAAGATGGTGATAAAGTACTTGTTACTCTAGAAGATTGGCCAGAAAAAGCCGATTCTCCTTCAGGAAAAATTATTAAAGTTCTTGGAAAACCTGGAGAACATAATACCGAAATACATGCTATTTTAGCCGAATATGGTTTGCCATACGATTTCCCTCATGAAGTAGAAGATTATGCTAATAAATTAGATACCTCAATTAACAAAGAAGAAATAGCTAAACGTCGCGATATGCGTGATGTTTTAACTTATACCATAGATCCAAAAGACGCTAAGGATTTTGACGATGCTTTATCTTTTAGAGTTTTAGATAACGGGTTGTTTGAAATAGGAATTCATATTGCAGATGTTTCTCATTATGTGCAACCAGATACTATTTTGGACGATGAAGCTTACGAACGTGCTACTTCAGTTTATTTAGTAGATCGTGTGGTACCAATGTTACCAGAAGTTTTATCAAATAATGCCTGTTCTTTAAGACCAAACGAAGAGAAATATACCTTTTCGGCAGTCTTTCAAATGAACCAAAAAGGCGAAGTAAAAAACGAATGGTTTGGTAGAACAGTCACTTATAGCGATGCTCGATTTGCTTATGAAGAAGCTCAGGCTATTATTGAAAATAATCCAACATTAACATCACCCAATGCTTCTCAATTAGATAAAATAGATATTAATATTCCAGCTGAAGTTGCTATTAGCGGAAAAGCATATAAAACAACCCCAGAAATAGCTTTTGCTACTTTAAAGCTAAACGAACTTTCAAAAATTATGCGTTCTCAACGTATGCGTTCTGGAGCAATTTCATTTGATAAAGTAGAAGTAAAATTTAATTTAGATGAACAAGCTAATCCCGTTGGTGTGTTCTTTAAAACCAGTAAAGATGCTAACAAACTAATTGAAGAATTCATGTTGTTAGCCAATAGAAAAGTAGCTGAATTTATTGGAAAACAAGCTCCCAAAAAGACATTTATTTATAGAGTTCATGACGAACCAGACGAAAGTAAATTGGCGGCACTTCAAAATGTAGTAGGACGTTTTGGTTACAAACTAGATTTTAAGGATAGTAAGAGTATTTCTTCATCTTTAAACAATTTATTAAAAAATGTTCAAGGAAAAAAAGAACAGAATTTAGTAGATACATTAACCATTAGAACCATGAGTAAAGCCGAATATTCCACACATAATATAGGACATTACGGTTTAGCTTTCAATTATTACAGTCATTTTACATCACCAATTAGAAGGTATCCAGATATTATGGCGCACAGATTATTACAACATTATTTAGATGGAGGAAAATCTGTAAACGAAGAGGTTTACGAAGATAAATGCAACCATTTAAGTAATATGGAAAACCTTTCAACAAAAGCAGAAAGAGATTCTATAAAATACATGCAAATTAGGTTTATGGAAGACCATAAAGACGAAGAATTTGTAGGTGTTATTTCTGGTGTTACAGATTGGGGACTTTATGTAGAAATTATTGAAAATAAATGTGAAGGGATGGTTAGTGTTCGAAACATGAAAGACGACCATTATGTATTTGATGAAGATTATTATGCCTTAATAGGAAAGAGTAATAAAATTATGTATCAACTTGGTGATGAAGTTATTGTGAAGGTAAAAGATACCGATTTAGTTAAAAAACATTTAGATTTTTCTTTAATAGGAAAACATGAGGAATAGTTTTTGATACCTTAATTTTAGAACATTTAATTTAAATGTTATAAAAATTAATTATGCAAATGAAACATATAATTTTTGCAAGTCTATTATTTGCAATCACTAGTATAAATGCACAAGTAGAGAAAAATTTAGGAGATTTTAAAGAGCTTAAAGTATACGATAGAATTGAGGTTGAGCTTATAAAATCAGATACCAATAAAGTGATTATTACGGGAAAAAATACAAGCGATGTTGTTCTTGTTAATAAAAATGGAACTTTAAAAATAAAAATGTCTCTTGCAAAAACCTTTAATGGAGATGAAACTACAGTTCAATTATATTATACAAAGTTAGATGTTATTGATGCTAATGAAGGTACTTTTATTAGTTCTAACGATGTTATGAAACAGTTTGAGATAGATGTAAGAGCTCAAGAAGGAGGAAGCATCAAACTTATGATTGAAGATGTCACTTTTGTAGAAGCTAAAGCCATTACGGGAGGTGTAATTCGTATTTCAGGACAAGCTAAAAGTCAAAATATAGATTTAACAACTGGTGGTTCTTTTTTAGGGAAAGAACTAGAAACTGAAACAGCAAAAATAAATATTAGAGCTGCAGGTGAAGCTCATGTAAAAGCTACTAAAGAAGTAGATGTTAAAGTAAAAGCGGGTGGAACAGCTTATATTTATGGTACCCCAGAAACAGTTAAAGAAAATATTTTATTTGGTGGTAAACTAATCCGTAAAGATTAATCCTTAGTATTATTTCTTTGTTTTATTATTGTGAATTAACCTACAAGTAACTTTATCTTTAAATCGCTAAAAAAATTATGTAATTTTGTAGAAACACCTCTTTTGTATGCAAGATGCTATTCTTACAGCAATTCCTTTCGGTATTATTTTGTCCTTTACTATTGGACCTGTTTTTTTTGTGCTTTTAGAAACCAGCGCAACAAAAGGGTTTAAAAGTGCTTTAATATTTGATTTAGGGGTTATTCTTGCAGACATATTCTTCATTATTGTTGCCTTTTATAGTACCACCAAGCTTTTACATAAAATAAAGGATGATCCAAGTTTCTTGATTTTTGGAGGAGTGCTTCTAGCTGTTTATGGCTTTATTTCTTTTATAAAAACCTCCAAATCTTTTCGCGAAATTGTTAGAGAATATCATACCGTTGAAATTAAAAAGAAATTTGGAATGCTCTTTATTAAAGGCTTTTTATTAAACTTTATTAATGTTGGCGTGCTTTTGGGTTGGTTAGGTTTTATAGTTATTGGAAGCTCTTTAACAAAAACCAATCAAGAACTTTTTGTTTTTTTAGGAACTATTTTAGCAGTTTATTTTGTAGTAGATTTATTAAAAATGATAGCAGCTAAAACTCTTAAAAATAAACTAACTCCTAGACGTATTTTTAAAACAAAAAAAATAGTCTCATTAGTTATTTTAGGATTCGGAATTCTATTATTGATTCAGGGCTTTTTTCCGAAAGAAAAAGAACGAATTAAAGATAAGCTAGAGCAAATAAATATTATTAAAAAGGACTAATTTTTATATCTACACCTGTCTAATTGTTTAATAATTGGCTTGTAATAGTTCAACTTTTTAATTATAAAAATGGCAAAGATTCAATATCGTATTTATGTTGTAGAATTATCCAAGCGGGTTTTTACTGAAAACAGAAAATTTCGGGAAGTCAACCCACAATTCAATGGTGTTTTAGAATGTTTATATGTTGGAATGACAAGTAAAACCCCTAAAGAACGTTTTGAACAACACAAAACAGGATATAGAAATAAAAAAGGCCATAAACTTTCCTCGAATATTGTAGAAAAATACGGTTCCTATTTAAGGCCAAGTCTATTCAATCATATCGGTCCTATAAGCTCCAGAACAGAGGCTCTTAAAATGGAAGAACAATTGGCCTTGGAATTAAGAAGACAGCGTTATGCTGTTTGGTTTAATTAACATAGCTAATTATAAAAGAGTCAATCAGATTAGAGTCTAAAATTTTATTTTGAGATTGTCTCGTCACATATTCCTTGTAGTAAATTAAACTAAATTTAGGTTCAATATTTTCGAAATATTGTAAATATATTACTCTAAATTTTCTTAAAATTTAAAATAAAAAAAAGAGCTACTTAAATAAGTAACTCTTTCTAGAGGTGTCGAGCGGATTCGAACCGCTGTAGATGGTGTTGCAGACCACTGCCTAGCCACTCGGCCACGACACCTTATAATACCTATATTTTAGCGTCTTAATAGCAACACTTAAACAAAGGGCTTATTTTTGATGACTGCAAATGTAAAAAATTTTAGGGTCATTCGCTATTTACAAGCTATTTTTTACGCTTTTCAGTTATTTTTATTGTAACCATTTCAACATCACCACCAATAGGAGGGTTTAATTTACTAACACAAATAGTTACTTTTTTTACTAATTTGTCTTCAGCAAAAATTCTATTTAAAATGCGTTTAGCTACTGTTTCCAGTAGTTTAGATGGTTTTAACATCTCTTCTCTAACAATTCGGTTTAAAAAAACATAATCAACCGTATCCATTAAATCATCAGTTTTAGCAGATGTTTTTAAATTTGCTTTTACCTCTAAATCCACTCTATAATCGCAACCTATGGCTGTTTCTTCTTTTAAACAACCATGATGTGCAAAAACTCTTATATTTTCAACTTTAATTATTCCCATAATACAAAAGTACTATTCAAAATGTCAGTTTGAATAAATTTCTAAAATAAATTTGTTGCACATAATTAATTTGTGAAGAAATCAAAAACATTACTAATGGCACTTGTTTTCGATTTATAGAATTCTGTATATGTACATTTTTTGCAAGTTACAGATGTAAACTTTTTATTTTGAATATTAAAAAGTTTCGTAAATAATCCACCGGTTGCTTGCATTTGATCCATTTCGTAGCTGCGATTATGGCATTTTGGACATTCGTAATTTCTGTGTTGCATGATTTATGTTTAATTATAGGTATGAAAAACGCTTCAGATGTTACATTTAGTCTAAAATTACTTAATTTTGTGCTTCATATTTTGAATAAAGAATATCTTATGTCTGAAGAATCAAAATCACTCAATTTTATTGAGCATATCATAGAAGAAGATTTAGCTAATGGCTTAAAAAAAGAAGCCTTACGTTTTCGCTTTCCACCAGAACCAAATGGCTATTTACATATTGGGCATACCAAAGCTATTGGAATAAGTTTTGGTTTGGGTGAAAAATATAACGCTCCTGTAAACCTCCGTTTTGACGATACCAATCCAGCAAAAGAAGAGCAAGAATATGTAGATGCTATTAAAGAAGACATATCATGGTTAGGCTATACTTGGGCTAACGAACTTTATTCATCAGATTATTTTCAGCAGTTATACGATTGGGCTGTAGCTCTTATCAAAGAAGGTAAAGCTTATGTCGATTCGCAATCCAGCGAAGTCATGGCCGAACAAAAAGGAACACCAACGCAACCAGGAGTCGATGGACCTTATAGAAACAGAAGTATTGAAGAGAATTTAGATTTGTTTCAAGGTATGAAGGATGGTAAATTTAATGAAGGTTCACATGTACTCCGTGCAAAAATAGACATGCAACATCCAAATATGTTGATGCGTGATCCGTTAATGTATCGTATTTTAAAGAAAGCGCATCACAGAACTGGAACAGATTGGTGTATTTATCCCATGTACGATTGGACGCATGGGGAAAGTGATTATATAGAACAGATTTCGCATTCCCTTTGTTCCCTTGAATTTAAACCTCATAGAGAGCTTTACGATTGGTTTAAGGAACAAGTGTACAAATATCAACCAGAAACTCTTCCAATGCTTCCAAAACAACGAGAGTTTGCACGTTTAAACTTAAGCTATACTATTATGAGTAAACGTAAGTTGCTTAAATTGGTAGAAGAGCAGATTGTATCAGGTTGGGATGATCCAAGAATGCCTACAATTTCTGGTCTTCGTCGTCGTGGTTATACACCAAATTCCATTAGAAAATTTGTGGAAACCGTTGGAGTTGCTAAACGGGATAATGTCATTGATGTGGCTTTATTAGAGTTTTGCATTCGCGAAGATTTAAATAAAACAGCACCAAGAGTTATGGCTGTTTTAGATCCGGTTAAAGTAGTTATCACTAATTATCCTGAAGGAAAAGTTGAATGGTTTGAAGCAGAAAATAACCAGGAAGATGATTCTGCAGGCTTTAGAAAAGTACCTTTTTCCCGTGAGATTTATTTAGAAAAAGAAGATTTTAAAGAACAAGCAAATAATAAATATTTTAGGCTGACTCTAGGAAAAGAAGTGCGTTTAAAAAATGCGTATATCATAAAGGGAGAAAGCGTTATAAAAGATTCTAACGGAAATATTACCGAAATTCATTGTACATATACAGAAGATTCAAGCATAAAAGTAAAAGGTACTCTGCATTGGGTCTCTATTCCACATGCTATAAAAGCAGAAGTTAGAGAATATGATAGATTGTTTTTAAACGAAGCTCCAGATGCACATCCAGATAAAGATTTTATGGAGTTTATAAATCCTGAATCCTTAAAAATTATTGAAGCTTATGTAGAGCCTAGCTTGCTTGAAGCAAAAGCAGGAGACAGGTTCCAATTTCAGCGTCTTGGTTATTTTAATGTGGATAACGATTCCTGTTCAGATAAACTAGTTTTTAATAAAACAGTTGGATTAAAAGATTCTTGGGCCAAACAACAACCCTCAAACAATAAGAATCAAAATCAACCAAAACAAAATCAGCCACAGAGAAAAGCTATTGATGTCATTCAGAAATTTGGAAAAAAATATACGAATCTTCCTGAGGACAAGCAACAAAAGGTGAAAGCTGAAATCTTAGAATTAGCTAAGAATGTTAATTATGATGAGCTTCAACCCTTGTTCAATACAGCTTTAAAAAAGGTTGGAACACGTATTGTAACGATGTTAACTTTAGGTGTTTTAATTAAAAACGGTCAAGATAAAAATGCAGATATCAACGAATTTATTGAGAAAGCATTAGAAGATAAAAATGAGCTTTTGGTAGCAGAAGCTAAAGCTCTTTAAATAATTACAAACTATTATGAAAGCCTCGAAATCAAGATGTTCGAGGTTTTTTTATATCTATTATTTCGGTTATTTTAAGTACCTTTCGCAAACAAACTAACAAACTATCTTTATGGATTATAATTTTTTAGCTATTGCGGTTGCTGCCTTAGTACCTTTAGTTATGGGTTTTATTTGGTATCATCCAAAAACATTTGGTAAAGCTTGGATGCAAGAATCTGGTTTAACGACTAACGATTTAAAAGGAGGAAATATGGCTCTTATTTTTGGGTTGACTTTTATATTCTCCTTCCTATTAGCATTTGCTTTACAATTTTTAACCAATCATCAAACAGGTGCTTTAGGCATGGTTGGAGGAGATGCTTCCAATGCATTACCATCTTACAAAGCTTTTATGGCAGATTATGGCATGGCTTTCAGAACTTTTAAACATGGTGCATTACATGGTTTTATAGCTGGCATTTTATTATTATTTCCTGTGATGGCAATTAATGCTATGTTTGAACGTAAAAGATGGAAATACATCTTCATTAATAGCTCTTATTGGTTAATATGTGTTACCATTATGGGTGGTATTGTCTGTGGCTGGATTTAATTATGTAATGAATTAATTTATTAAAAGACTGAAAGATGATATTTTCAGTCTTTTTTAATTTTCACTTTGATATATTTTAAAATTTTTAATTCTTATAAGCAATTACCACTTGAGTGGAATAGCTTTGCCACGCACGATATTTTTCTTCAAACAGATTATTTTCAAGCCTTAGAAACAGCGTCACCAAATAATATGTCTACGTTTTATGTAGGTGTTTTTAAAGGTGAAACTTTAGTTGGAATCGCTATTATTCAACGTGTAGCATTATATTTAAAAGATATGTTTAGAAATGAAACGGATACACATTTAATTGAAATTTATAAAAACACTGTTTCAAAACTATTAAAAGGAAACTTGCTTGTTGCTGGAAATTTAACACATACCGGACAACATGGTTTGTATTTTAATGCTGAAAGTATTTCTCAAAAGGAGTTTTTGCTTCAATTATATCAAGCCATTATTCAGCTTAAAAAAGATATAAAAATTAGCCATAAGAAACGTATTAGAATGATTATGCTGAAAGATTTCTTTTACGATGATGCTTTTCATCAAGAATCAAGTTTATTTAATAAGCATCTTATCCATAAAGTATCGGTTCAGCCTAACATGATTATGGAAATTAAAAGTCATTGGAACCATTTTGATGATTATATATCCGATTTAAATAAAAAGTATCGAGATAGATATAAATCAGCAAGAAAAAAGGCTATAAACATAGAAAAGCGTGAATTGCTGCTAGAAGACATAAAAGAACATTCTAAATTGCTTCATACGCTTTATAGAAACGTTTCAGACCATGCAAAAATAAACACGTTTATACTTCCGGAAAATCATTTTTACAGCTTTAAAAAGCATCTAAAAGCTAATTTCAAAGTGTATGGTTATTATTTAGATAATCAGTTGATTGGTTTTTATACTTTAGTTTTAAATAAAACACATTTAGAAACCTATTTCTTGGGTTATGATAGCGAACATCAATATCAAAATCAGTTGTATTTAAACATGCTTTATGATATGGTTTCTTTTGGAATAGAAAACAATTTTTCTTCCATAGTTTATGCCAGAACAGCTATGGCAATTAAAAGTTCAGTTGGTGCAAAACCCAAAAAAATGGTTATTTATATGAAACATACTAACTGGATTATGAACACTCTTTTAAAATATGTTTTTAAACTCATGAATCCCAAACAAGATTGGGAAGAAAGACATCCGTTTAAAAACTAAGTTGCTTAAAATTAGCTGTTTTAGCTTTGAAAACATAGGTATTATTACTATCTTTTAGTTTTATCTTAATAGGAATTTTATTATGAAAACTGTGAAAGAATTACTAACAGAAATATCAGAATTATTACTTTATATCAAGAAGAAGTACCCTGTCAGTTATAAGTATTTAGACGAAAACCCGATTACCATACCCAATATGGAACATCCTAACATTTCAATTGAAGAATTGGAAAAATACTTAGCCATTTTAAAAGATTTAATTGCAAAGAAAGAATCATAAAAATTAAAACCACCAATTTTTAAAAGTTGGTGGTTTTTTTATGGGTAAATGTATTAAATACGTTTAATTACTCTTCCTTTTTCTTTTTAGAATTCTTCATGGCTTCGCCAATTTGGTTACTGGCTGTAAAACTAGCTACCATATCGTTTAACATATTACTTCCTGCTTGCGGCGAGTTTGGTAATAATATTAAGTTGGTATTAGTTTCTCCTCCTATAGCTTGTAAGGTATCGTAATGCTGTGTAACAACAATTAGGGCAGACGCTTCCTGACTATTAATACCTACACGATTTAAAACATCAACAGACTCCTCTAAACCTCTTGCAATTTCCCGACGTTGATCTGCAATACCTTGACCTTGTAAACGCTTACTTTCTGCTTCGGCTTTTGCTTTTTCAACAATTAAGATTCTTGCTGCATCCCCTTCAAACTGAGCTGCAATTTTTTCACGTTCGGAAGCATTAATACGGTTCATAGCTTGCTTTACTTGAGCATCTGGGTCTATATCTGTTACTAAGGTTTTAATAATATCAAACCCATAATCGGACATAGCATCGTTTAATTCTGCTTTTACAGCTAAAGCAATATCGTCTTTCTTAACAAAGACATCATCCAATTTCATTTTTGGTACTTCTGCACGAACCACATCAAAAACATAACTGGTTATTTGTTCATGAGGATAATCTAATTTATAAAAAGCATCATATACTTTTTCTTTTATTACCTTGTATTGAACAGAAACTTTTAACCTCACAAATACATCGTCTAAAGTTTTTGTTTCAATTATAACATCTAATTGCTGAATTTTTAAACTTAATCTTCCAGCAATTCTATCGACTAAAGGAATTTTTAATTGCAGACCAGAATGCCGAATACTTTGAAATTTACCAAAACGCTCAACAATAACAGCTGTTTGTTGTTTTACAATGAAAAACAAAGAGATAAAAATGAATAAACAAATTATTATAATAGGTATAGATAAAATGGACATAATAGGTTTTTTTTTAAGGTGTTAAAATATATGACTACTAATTTAAGTTATATTTGTTACAATTACACAAGAACAATCATGCAAAAAAAACAACTTATAGTATTAGTAGTATTCTGTATCTGTTTTGTTACAGTTTCCTTTGGACAGCATAAAAATTATAATATAAAAAACGGTTTTGGAATTTATGGAGGAATCACTCAATATGATATTTTAACAGATAATTTTACAACCAAAAAAGGTAATGGTTGGCAAGCAGGAGCTTCGGCAACGGTTGATATTCCTCACAAATGGTACAATGTAAGTTATACCATTCAATTGTCTGAAAATAATGTTGGTATTGCAGCCAGACCACTTTTATTGAGTCCTACTGAAGAATTCGTGGACTATAAAGTATTTACAGCTCAAATTGCTTTATTAATGCATGTTAAACTCATCGAAAGTTTTTTAACTATTGATGTTGGACCAATGATTCAATACAATGGCGACTTGGAAATAAAAGACAAAGCTTACGAGAATTATATTGTTGACTCCTATACAAATTTAACAGCAAAAGATTTAAGAGATATTACCAATTTTAATGTAGATGGCGCTATTGGAGCATCGGCAGGATTTGGATTTTTAAGGTTGAAAGCACAGTATATTTATGGTTTTACCAATATGCTTAATAAATTAAACGATAGTAATTTAGACTTGACAGGAAATGATAAAAAGATAAAAGGAAACCAATCTATGATGGCCTTTACAGCAATGATTACATTTTAAGTAATGTCATTCAGAGCAAAGCGAAGAATCTCAAAAAATGACTTAATAGATTCCTCCTTTCGTCGGAATGACAAAATGCTTTTAATCAACTTATGAATATTTATAAATTCTTACTTGGATTATTTTTAATTATTTCTTGTGGTTCATATTTATTCTATTTATTAAAAAAAGAAATTAAACGCGAGAAAAAATTCGATTATATGTTATATTCTTTCAATATTAATATTGTCATCGGACTTGTAATTTTCTTAGTTATAGGTATAATATTAGTTTATCGTGAGGTTATTTAATTACTTATGATAATGTGTTGATTAGATTTTCTATTCGTCTCACACTTTCATCTTTCCCAATTAAATACATAATATCAAAAACTTCAGGACCTTGTAAAGCTCCAACCAATGCCAAGCGTAATGGCATCATCACTTTGCCAAAACCAATTTCTTTTGAAGTAATCCAACCTTTAATTTCAGTTTGAATGTTTTCAACCGTATAATCTTCAACAGAAGAAATAATAGTTATTAATTCTTTCATAAGTTCTGGAGAATCTTCTTTCCAGGCCTTTTTTACAGCTTTTTCATCAAGATTTGATGGAGTTTCGAAGAAAAAATGCCCTAAATCCCAAAAATCTGTTACAAAAGTGGCTCTTTCTTTTATTAAGTTAATAACCATAGAAACGTAGTTCACATCGATATCTTTTAGCTCTTCTGGAAACAACAATTGAAATTGTTCTGCAAGTACATCGTTATTTTGTTCTTGCATATAATGATGGTTAAACCATTTTGTTTTATCTGGATCAAAACGTGCACCAGCTTTGTTTACACGACTTAAATCGAAAGCTTGAACCAATTCTTCTAAGCTAAAAATTTCTTGTTCTGTACCAGGGTTCCAGCCTAAAAAGGCTAAAAAGTTTACAACAGCTTCTGGAAAATAGCCATCTTCTCTATAGCCACGGGAAATTTCTTCTGTTTTATGATCTTTATATGCCAAAGGGAATACAGGAAACCCTAACTTATCGCCATCGCGTTTACTTAATTTTCCTTTTCCAGTTGGTTTTAAGATAAGTGGTAAGTGTGCAAATTCAGGTGCTTCCCACCCAAAAGCATCATATAATTGGTAGTGTAAAGCTAAAGAAGGTAACCATTCTTCTCCACGGATAACATGGGTAATTTCCATTAAATGGTCGTCCACAATATTTGCTAAATGGTAAGTAGGCATGCCATCGCTTTTAAATAAAACCTTATCGTCTAAAACATTGGTATCAATGGTAATATTTCCACGAATAATATCTTTAAGATGAAGGGTTTGATCTTGAGGCGATTTAAAACGAACGACATAGTCTACACCTGCATCTAATTTACTTTTAGTTTCTTCGGCAGAAAGCGATAAAGAGTTATCTAATTTTAATCGATTATGCCAATTATAGATAAAGGTTTTCCCTTCTGATTCGTGATCTTTTCTATGTAAATCTAAAGCTTCAGCTGTATCAAATGCATAGTAAGCATGACCGGATGCAATCAATTTATCAGCAAACTTTTTGTATAAATGCTTGCGTTCACTTTGTCTGTAAGGACCAAACTTTTCGTTTTTCCTTGGACCTTCATCAAATGAAATACCACACCAATTTAAGGATTCAATAATATAATTTTCTGCTCCTTCAACAAACCTGTTTTGGTCTGTATCTTCAATTCTAAGAATAAAGGTTCCATTGTGTTTTTTAGCAAAAAGATAGTTGAAAAGTGCTGTTCTTACACCTCCAATATGTAAAGGTCCTGTTGGACTTGGTGCAAAACGCACTCTAACTTGTTTTGACATGTTGTTTTGTTTGAAGATGCAAAGATAGAGCAGAGAAGCAGAAAGAGCAAAGAAAATAGAATAAAGACAATTTATTATTCATTATGAAAAATCATTAACCTGGCTTTTTTTTTAGCAATTATCCGAAAATTAACTAAGTTTTACCAAATCTATATATTTCAGAGTAAAATTATTATTGTAGTTTTATTGGTTAAGAAAAAGATACTTGAAATAAATGGCAAGATTTGAAGACATACAAGTAAAGTTAGAACAGTTTATTAAGCGATTTTATACCAACGAATTGCTAAAAGGGACTATCTTGTTTTTTGCTTTAGGATTTTTGTATTTCTTGTTTACTCTTTTTGTAGAATATGTGCTATGGTTAAACCCAACTGCTAGAACGGTTTTATTTTGGGCTTTTATTGGAGTAGAGTTGTCATTGTTTTTTAAGTTTATTGCTATTCCATTGGCAAAATTATTCAAGCTTAAAAAAGGCATTAATTATAAAGATGCTTCAAAAATAATAGGCAATCATTTCCCTGAAGTTAGCGATAAGCTTCTAAACGTTCTTCAATTAAAAGAAGATGCAACAGAGTCTGAATTACTACTAGCAAGTATCGATCAAAAATCGTCCGAATTACAACCCATCCCATTCAAATTAGCAGTTAATTTTAAGTCAAATCTAAAATATTTAAAATACGCTGCCATTCCAGTTGTAATTTTACTTCTAACATTTGTAACTGGACATATTAATTGGTTTAGCGATAGTTATAATCGTGTAGTAAATTATAAAACAGCTTATGAGCCACCAGCCCCTTTTCAGTTTTTTATCCTTAATGAATCTTTAAATACCAACGAGAATAAGAATTTTAAACTATTAGTTTCAACAGCAGGAGATGTAGTCCCAAACAATGTAAATATTACGTTTAATAATGAGACTTATGTGTTACAACAAATAAGTGCAGGAAATTTTGAATATGTTTTTTCCAAGCCTAAAACTAACGTTGAATTTCAATTATCAGCTAACAATGTTAACTCTAAACCGTATGTTTTAAATGTGGTGGAAGTGCCAAGTTTGCTTAATTTTGAAATGCACTTAGATTATCCTTCTTACACGAAAAGATCAGATGAGGTTTTAAAAAGTACTGGAAATGCCATTGTTCCACAAGGAACAAAAATTACATGGAAATTAGCTACCAAGGCAACAGAACAAGTTCAATTACTCTCTAAAGATACTCTTCAATTAACTAAAACAGGTTCGGATAAATTTGAAGCTACAAAGCAAGTATCAAGGCCATTAGATTACAGCTTAACAACAAGTAATTCGAAACTCAAGAACTACGAAACGTTATCGTACAGCATTGATGTTATTTCAGACGAATATCCTGAATTAACCTTAAAAATGGCTGTGGATAGCTTAGACCAACAATCACTTTATTTTCATGGACAAGCTAGTGATGATTATGGTTTGAGAAAACTTCAATTAGTTTACTATCCTGTTGATAATAAGGAATATATAAGGTTCGAGCCTATTCCAATTTCAAATTCTAATGTGGCAGATTTTATCAGTGCTTTTCCAAATCAATTACAACTTCAAGAAGGTGTAAGTTATAATTTGTTTTTTCAAGTGTTTGATAATGATGCTTTAAATAATTTTAAAAGCACGAAAAGTACCGTTTATTCCTATAGAAAATTAACTCAAGAAGAGGAGGAAAAAAAGCAGTTGGAGCAACAAAGTGAAACCATTCAAAGTTTAGATAAATCACTTGAAAAATTTGAGGAACGTCAAAAAGAATTAGAAGCTCTCTCTAAAACCCAAAAAGAAAAAGCCGAACTAAATTTTAACGACAAACGTCAATTAGAAAACTTCTTAAAACGCCAAAAGCAGCAAGAGGAAATGATGCAGAATTTTAATAAGCATCTTAAAGAGAATTTAGAGAATTTTCAAAAGGAAAATAAAGAGCAAGACCAATTTAAAGAAGATTTAAAAGAGCGTTTAAAAGAGAATGAAGAGCAACTTAAAAAAGATGAGAAACTTCTTGAAGAATTAGAAAAGCTCCAAGAGAAAATAAATAAAGAAGAACTTTCTGAAAAGCTAGAGCAACTTGCTAAACAAAATAAAAATAAACAGCGAAGTTTAGAGCAATTGTTAGAATTAACAAAAAAATACTATGTGTCTAAAAAGCTTGAAAAGCTTCAAAAGGAGTTAGATGAATTAGCTAAAAAACAATTAGATCTTTCTAACGAAACAAAGGAGGAAAATACTAAAGAAAAACAGGAAGAGTTAAATAAGGAGTTTGAAGATTTTCAAAAAGAGATGGAAAAACTTCAAAAGGAAAATGAAAGTTTAATAGATCCATTGAAACTTCCCAATGATGAAAAGCATGAGGAAGCTATTAAAAAGGATCAAGAAGAAGCTACTGAGGAATTAGAAAAGAAAGAAGACAACGAAGCCCAGGAACAGGAGGAAGACGCTCAAGATAATCAGAAAAATGCTGCTAAAAAGCAAAAGCAAGCTGGAGAAAAAATGAAAAACCTTAGCAAGAAAATGCAAGCAGGAATGCAAATGATGGGAGGAGGAGAGCAAATGCAAGAAGACATTGCTATGCTTCGTCAAATTTTAGACAATCTCATTTTGTTTTCTTTGGATCAAGAAGTTTTAATGAATCAGTTTAAAACTATTGAAGTCAACCATAACAAATATGCTACCTATTTAAAAAAGCAATATACGTTAAAAGAGCACTTTTCGCATATAGATGATAGTTTGTTTGCGTTGTCTCTAAGACAACCTAAACTATCTGAATTTGTAAATAAGGAAATTTCAGAAGTGTTTTATAATATCGATAAATCTTTAGACCAATTTTCTGAAAATAATATATTCCAAGGTGTTTCCAATCAGCAATACACCATTACATCAGCTAATAATTTGGCAGATTTTTTAAGTAACGTCATGGATTCCATGCAAATGCAAGCTAGCGGACAGGGTACAGGCGGACAAGGCAAGCCTGAACAAGGTTTACCAGACATTATTATGAGTCAGGAAGAACTTAATAAGCAAATGCAGGAGGGCATGAAAAAGAGTCAAGACGGTAAACCTAAAGATGAAGGAGAACAAGGAAAAGAAGGTGATAAAGGTAAGGATGGAGAGAAAGGTGAGACGGGTGATAAGGAAGGTCAGGATGGTAAAGATGGTAAGTCTGGGAGCGAAGGCCAAAATCAAGGTCAAGGTGAAGGCTCTATGTCTGAAGAATTGAATGGAGAATTATTTCGAATTTATCAACAACAGCAAGAGTTAAGGCAAGCATTAGAAGATAAGTTAGCTAAGGAAGGAATAAATCCTGCAGGCAACAATTTAATAAAGCAAATGGAAGAAGTGGAAATGGATTTACTAAATAAGGGCTTTACACATAGAACCCTTGAAAAAATGATGAATCTGCAACACCAATTACTAAAAATGGAAAATGCAACGTTTCAACAAGGCCAGGATACCAAACGTAAATCAGAAACAAATTCTAATGAATTTGATAATAATACCAATAATCAAATTCCAAAAGCGAAAGAATATTTTAATACAAATGAAATTTTAAACAGACAAAGTTTACCTTTGCAGCCAGTTTATAATAAAAAAGTTAAAGACTATTTTAAACAGGAAAATGATTAGCTACAATTCAGAAAACGCATTTCAACTTGAAAACGAATCTAAAATATCTACTTGGTTAGAAGGCGTTATTTTAAATGAAAACTATAATTTAGGAGAGATCAATTACATTTTTTGTAACGATGATTATTTGCACAAATTAAATGTTGAATTTTTACAACACGATACGTTAACAGATATTATTAGTTTTGACTATACCATAGGAAAAATAATACAAGGAGATATTTATATTTCTACTGAAAGAGTGTCGGACAATGCTAAAGATTTTAATGTGTCCAATACTGATGAACTACATCGCGTAATGGTTCACGGTGTATTACATTATTGCGGATACAAAGATAAAACAGCGGAAGAGGTAAAACTCATGCGTGAAAAGGAAAATCATTACCTCAAAGAACTTGCTAATATTCAGTAAATCAGCGTATATTTGCAAAATATTTCATTTGAAATCAGAAATTTCACAAATAACACTTTAATTGTTCCACGTGGAACAATTGCTTTCTTCACCCGAAGGTTTTAAAAAAAATAGGAATAAATTATGTTTAATACAGTATATGATGTTATAGTAGTTGGTGGTGGTCATGCAGGAAGTGAAGCTGCAGCAGCAGCTGCAAATATGGGTAGCAAGACTTTACTTATTACCATGAACCTACAAAATATTGCCCAAATGTCTTGCAATCCAGCTATGGGAGGAATTGCCAAAGGACAGATTGTAAGAGAGATCGATGCGTTAGGGGGTTATAGTGGAATTGTAAGTGATACGTCTGCCATTCAATTCAAAATGTTGAATAAATCTAAAGGTCCTGCTATGTGGAGCCCTCGTGTGCAAAGTGATAGAATGCGTTTTGCAGAAGATTGGCGTTTGATGTTAGAGAATACTGCTAATTTAGATTTTTATCAAGAAATGGTTTCTGGTCTTGTTGTGGAGAATCATAAAGTTACAGGAGTTAAAACCTCTCTAGGACTTGTTATAAAAACCAAATCTGTTGTATTAACTAATGGAACTTTTTTAAATGGGTTAATACATATAGGGGATAAAAATTTTGGTGGTGGTAGAGCCGGTGAAAAATCAGCTATCGGAATTACTGAACAATTAGTGAGTTTGGGTTTTGAATCTGGAAGAATGAAAACAGGAACACCTCCAAGAGTAGATGGTAGGTCTTTGGATTTTTCAAAAATGATAGAACAGCCAGGAGATGAGAATCCAGAAAAATTTTCATATTTAGATGTCACAAAATCGCTCTCAAAACAACGCTCTTGTTTTATGAGCTATACTAGTCCGGAAGTACATGATTTGCTTCGTGAAGGTTTTGATAGATCACCAATGTTTAATGGGCGTATTAAAAGTTTAGGACCAAGATACTGTCCATCTATTGAGGATAAAATCAACCGATTTGCAGATAAAGATAGGCATCAATTATTTATTGAACCAGAAGGATGGAATACGGTTGAAATGTATATTAATGGGTTCTCTACTTCTTTACCGGAAGATGTTCAATTTAAAGCTCTAAGTTCTGTAGCAGGATTTAAAAATGTTAAGTTTTTCCGTCCTGGTTATGCTATTGAATACGATTATTTCCCACCAACACAATTGCAACACACTTTAGAAACCAAGTTGGTTGAAGGTTTATACTTTGCGGGGCAAATTAATGGAACCACTGGATATGAAGAGGCAGCTTCTCAAGGTTTAATGGCTGGAATTAATGCCTCCTTAAAAGTTCAAGAAAGAGAGCCTTTTACTCTAGGTAGAAGTGAAGCTTATATAGGTGTTTTAATAGACGATTTAATTACAAAAGGTACAGAAGAGCCTTATCGCATGTTTACTTCGCGTGCAGAATATAGAACGTTGTTGCGACAAGATAATGCAGATTTTAGATTGACTCCTAAATCTTTTGAGATTGGTTTAGCTTCAAATAAGCGTATGAAGCGAATGGAAGAAAAACAAAATAAAGCCGAGGCATTTGTTCAGTTTTTTGCAGAGACTAGTGTAAAACATGAAGAGATAAATCCTATTTTAGAGAATAAAGATTCTGCTTTAATGAAGCAATCAGATAAAATGTTTAAAATATTTTCTCGTCCCAATATTACCATAGAAGATATGAAACAAGTTGAGGTTGTGGAAGCTTATATTCAAGAGCACGATTTGGATAATGAAATTATCGAACAAGCCGAAATTCAAATTAAATATTCAGGTTATATAGAGAAGGAAAAAAATAATGCTGACAAATTAAGTAGACTAGAAAATATTAAAATCCCAAAAAACTTCGATTATTCAAAACTAAAATCCATGAGTATGGAAGCTAGGGAGAAACTGAATAAAATACAACCAGTTACCATCTCTCAAGCTTCTCGAATTAGTGGTGTTTCACCTAGTGATGTATCTGTACTTTTAGTATATATGGGAAGATAAAAAATGTTTAGTTTGAAACATGTTCCACGTGGAACATCATGTTAATTTTAATTTCTAAAGAGCAGGAGTTTGTTTTTATGAAGAACAAAAAAATATACTTAAAAGTAAAAGATTATTCAGTTTCAGGTGAAGAATTTCAGATAATTGAAAATGAAACTTATGGCTTTTTAGAAACATATCCTCAGCCAAACGAAGAGCGTCTTCCAGAATATTATAAAACGGAAGACTATATTTCTCATACAGATTCAAAAAGAAATCTATTTGAAAAAGTGTATCATTTAGTTCGTGATATTTCTCTAAAGCGAAAATTAAAATTGATCAATTCTTTCTCTTCAAACAAAAAACACCTTTTAGATATTGGTTGTGGTACGGGAGATTTTTTACAAGTAGCCCAACAAAATAATTGGACTGTTTATGGAATCGAACCAAATAGGCACGCAAGAGACATTGCTAATAAAAAAACCAATCATGCGGTTTTTGAAATTGAGCAACTTTCAAAATTTGAGCCAAATAGTTTTGACGTTATTACTCTATGGCATGTGTTAGAACATTTGCCAAATCTAGAAAATCAACTTTCTATTTTTAAACAATTATTAAAACCAAATGGCACTTTAATAATTGCTGTTCCAAATTATAAAAGTTACGATGCATTATATTATAAAAGTTTTTGGGCAGCTTTTGATGTACCTAGACACCTTTGGCATTTTTCTCAAGAATCTCTTTCGAGGATAATTTCATCAAAAAAGATGAAAGTAAAAAAAACACTGCCTATGATATTTGATGCTTATTATGTAAGCATGCTATCAGAAAAATATAAAAAAAGCTCACTAGGTATTATTAATGCATTTCGAGTTGGATGGCTTTCAAATCTCAAGGCAAAACGCTCTGGAGAGTATTCTTCTTTAATTTATGTGATTAAAAACAGCTAATTCTTTATTTAAGCAGTTTATTTAAAGAATTTCACACATAAATGTGGTGTAAGGTGCGAAAATCTTGAAAGCAGCTTAAAACGCATCTGTTAAAGCTAATTTTAATTAGAATTATTTATAGTATAACAGATCTTCAATAGATTATCTTTATTTTTAAATTATCAGCTATTTTTTAAAACAATAGCTTTTACTTTTCTACATTTGCGACAAATTTTAAAAAACATAAAATGAAAAACATATTTTTAATTGCTTTGGCAATTGTAACATTGGTTTCTTGTAATGAATCATTAAAAACTGGATTTATTGACAATAGTGAAGTTGTTAATAATTATCAGGAGAAAATTGATATTGAAGCAAAGTTTAAAACAAAAGTGGAAGCTTTCCAAAAAAGAACGGATAGTATAGGAAGAGCTTTTCAAATGGAAGCACAAGCATTTCAGGCAAAAGCAGAGAAAATGTCAGATGCAGATGCTCAAAAAGAATATCAAGTATTAGGTCAGAAGCAACAAATGCTTCAACAAGGTATTCAGGCTGAAGAACAACAAATTCAACAACAAAGTCAAGCAGAAATTGATTCTTTGCTTAATAAGGTTAAAAAATATGTAAAAGAATATGGAGAGAAAAATGGATATACTTATATTTTTGGAAGTAACGATGCCGGAAGTGTTATGTATGGAGCAGAAGCAAACGATTTAACAAAAAACGTTTTAGAAGCTTTAAATGCAGATTACAAAAAAGACTAATTTTTAGATTCTTATAAATATAGCGCCAAACGAAAGTTTGGCGTTTTTTTTAACAATAAAATGAAAATGCTTTCGTATTTATTGAAATATGTAAGTTTCCAATGCCAACAACCTCTCCATCTGCTTCAATAATTGGATTAGTATTATCTAAAACCTCTATTGAAATGGCGTTACTTTTAAACGTTTCTACTTTTTTATGATTGGTAATTTCACCAGTAAATAGCTTTAGTATATTTTTAATAATATCCCCTTTACTAATATTTTTCGCTATACTAACATCGAATAACCCATCAAATGGATTAGAATTATTAGTTAGTTGCATACCACCTCCAGAATATTTACATAATCCAACAACAATCATTAAGGTTTTAGATTCAATTAGTTGGGTATCTATAATTACTTTAGAATGAAAATTCTTAAATGAAAACAAACCTAAAATCGCTCCTGTAACATAGGCTAATGCTCCAAAATGCTTGTATTTATTCACTTTGCTAACTATGTAACCATCAAAACCAATGCCAGCAAGGTTTATAAAATATATGGGATTTCTATTTAAACCTATAAGTTCTATTTCTCCAACATCTTGTTGTTTTAAGTCTCCATTTTTAATGGTTTGAATGGCTTTTTCTAAATGATTTGAAATATGATGAGTTTTAACCCAATCGTTTCCTGTTCCTATTGGAATAACACCAATATGAATATGGTTAGAAGGCACCTCTTTTTGAAGCATGATACCATTAACTATATTGTGTAAAGTTCCATCTCCACCAATACAAATAACACGTCTATACCCTTGTCTAATAGCTGTTTGTATTAGTTCTGTGCTATGATTGGCGTATTCTGTAAATACAAACTCAAACGTAAATTGGTAAGTAATAAGAAGTTTCTGTATCTCAGGCCACTTTTTCTTACTTGAGCCATTTCCAGAAGTGGGATTTATAATAACAAACCAGGTTTTAGAGTCTGTCATTTAATCGCCTTTTTTATGAAGTAATCTGGTTAACTTTATTGAGAGATCAGTAAGAATTATTTTAGAATTTCCATTACGTTCAATATGGTAAATGGCATCTTGTAAGGCTTGAGTAATTTCGAGAATATTGTTACCATGAACAAAAGGTGCGAATTTTTTTAAATCGAAATTTTCTGTTTTAGTTTCTAAATATACCAAGTCTTCTGCTTGATAGTTTTGCAAAAGCGCTTGTCTAAAAAATACCATACAAAATTGTAAAAACTGCTTTTGTGTTTCACGTCCTGTTTTAGAAATATCTTCACTCCAGGAAATTAAATCGTGAATAGCACTTTTATTTCCTTTCGCTTTAAAAGCAGATCTTATCCAAAAAATAAACCATGTTTCAAAAGGAGTATCTTCGCTATCATGATAGACTAAATCGCAGGCCTTATTATAGTTTCCATTGGCTTGATGTGCAATTTTTGTTGCAATTGCTACTTCTAAGTTATAGTTTTTAACAATGGCATCTTTAATAATATCTTCAGCTAAAGGAGGAAAATGTAAAACTTGACACCTGGACCTAATGGTGTTTATAATTTGCTCTTCGTCTTCAGCAATTAGAATAAATACGGTTTTATTTGGTGGCTCTTCAATAAGTTTTAAAAGCTTATTGGCTGCAGGTGTGTTCATTTTTTCAGCCATCCAAATCAGCATCACTTTATAACCACCTTCATAAGCTTTTAAGGACAAGGCTTTTACAATTTCGGTTGCTTCATCTACACCAATTTGACCTTGTTTATTATCTATTCCAAGCTTTTTGTACCAATCGAATAAGTTACCATAAGGTTGTTCAGATAATAATTCACGCCATTCCTCTAAAAACATATTAGAAACAGGATGTTTTTTAACCTTATCGTTTGTGGCAACTGGAAAAGCAAAATGTAAATCTGGATGAGATAAATGACTGAATTTTAAATTACAAGCTTCATTACCACCTGTATTTTCACCTTCAATATTTTTACATAACAGATATTGCGCATAAGCAATAGCCATTGGTAGGGTGCCCGAACCTTCAGGACCAACAAAAAGTTGTGCATGTGGCACACGGCCATGTTCAGCACTTTGTGTTAAGTGGGTTTTTATATGTTCTTGACCTAGAATTTCACTAAAAAGCATAAAGCAAAGATAACAGAATTCATCTCTTTTTTTTGAAATGAAAAAATTATATTTGTCACACAAAATCTAATCTTATGAAAACTCTCAACGACTTTAATTTTAAAAATAAAAAAGCGCTAATTCGCGTAGATTTTAATGTGCCTTTAAACGATGACTTTAAAGTAATGGACAACACGAGAATCCAGTCTGCTAAAGCAACTATTATTAAAATTTTAGAAGATGGAGGAAGTTGTATTTTAATGTCGCATTTAGGAAGACCAAAAGGGGAAGAAGATAAGTATTCATTAAAACATATTGTAGATGCTGTAGAAGATGTTTTAGGTGTTGAAGTTGCTTTTGCTTCTAACAGTATAGGTGAAGAAGCTACAAATGCTGCTAATAAATTACAACCAGGTCAGATTCTATTGTTAGAGAATTTGCGTTTTCACGAAGAGGAAGTAGCTGGAGATAAATTATTTGCAGAACAACTTGCTAGTTTAGGAGATGTTTATGTAAACGATGCGTTTGGAACAGCACATAGAGCACATGCTTCAACAACAGTGATTGCACAATTTTTTCCAGAAAAAAAATGTTTTGGTTATTTATTAGAACAAGAAATAAAAAGTATCGATAAGGTAATGAAAACAGGAGAAAAACCTGTTTGTGCTGTTCTTGGTGGAGCTAAGGTGTCTTCAAAAATCACCATTATAGACAATATTTTAGATAAAATAGATCACTTAATCATTGGTGGAGGCATGACTTTTACCTTTATAAAAGCTCAAGGAGGAGCTATTGGAAACTCATTAGTTGAAGATGATAAATTAAAGTTAGCTCTTGAAATTTTAGAAAAAGCTAAAACTAAAAATGTGCAAGTGCATTTACCAGTTGATGCTATAATTGCTGATGCTTTTAGTAATGATGCACATACTAACACTTGCGAGGTTAACAATATTCCAAACGGTTGGATGGGACTAGATATTGGTCCAAATACCGAAGCGCTTTTCTCTAAAGTTATATTAGAGTCTAAGACCATATTATGGAATGGACCTCTTGGAGTTTTCGAAATGCCAAACTTTGCTAAAGGTACTATTGCTTTAGGCTATGCTATTGCTGAAGCTACTAAAAATGGCGCTTTCTCTCTAGTTGGAGGAGGAGACTCTGTTGCTGCAGTAAAACAATTTGGTTTCGAAGATCAAGTAAGTTATGTAAGTACAGGTGGTGGTGCCATGCTTGAAAGTCTAGAAGGGAAAACACTTCCTGGGATTGCGGCTATTTTAGATTAACATTCAAAATAGTGTATCTTTATAATTGTTTTTAAAGCAAGAAATTAACAGCAACCACGTTTACTATAGTTAAACAAGTAAATAAACATGAATTTAAATAGAATCTGTAGCTTTTTTATCTTTTTAAGTATAAGTATGACTTATGCTCAAGATACCTTAGAAGTTAAAAAATTAAATGAAAAACTTTCTAAAGCAGACTTGATTGAAGGTGAGAACTTTGTGATTGATACTATTATTGATGGAAAAACTATTTATAAGAAAAAGATAGAGGCCATTCCAAAAATTTCAGAACTGGATTCACTACACGATTTAGAACTAGCTTCAGAATTTGATAAAAAATGGTTAGAAGAACTTTATAATAATACCCTTTATGACACCATTTATAAAACGGTTTCAGAGTTAGATTATAAAACTGTTGAATACCCAGAATTAACAACAGATACTTTAAAAGCTAGACTTGCCAGATTAAATGCCAAAACCCCTTTTAATGTGGAGTATAATCCTTCTTTAGAAAGTGTTATCAAAAACTTCTTAAAAAATAGAAGAAATTATTTTGAGCGTATCATGGGTTTAGGTGCTTATTATTTTCCAATGTTTGAGAGAGAATTGGATGCATACAACATTCCCTTGGAAATGAAATATTTGGCCATTGTAGAATCTGCTTTAAATCCAAGAGCTAAATCACGTGTTGGAGCAACTGGTTTATGGCAATTTATGTTTGCAACAGGAAAACAATACGGGCTAGAAGTAAGTAGTTATGTAGACGAACGAAGTGATCCAATAAAATCTACAACAACAGCTGCTGTATATTTATCTAAACTTTATGAAATTTTTGGAGATTGGGATTTGGCTTTAGCAGCCTATAATTCTGGTCCTGGAAATGTATCAAAAGCGATTAGACGTTCTGGAGGTTACGAAAACTATTGGAATATTCGTCATAACTTACCAAGAGAAACAGCTGGATATGTTCCTGCTTTTCTAGCAACTATGTATATTTTTGAATATGCTAACGAACATGGGTTTGTTTCTGAAAAACCTAAGTTTCATGGTTTTGAAACAGACACCATTCGAGTAAAGCAAATGATCACGCTCGATCAGGTTTCTGAAGCAACAGAAATTCCAATCGAAGAGCTTCAATTTTTAAATCCATCTTATAAACTAGATATTATTCCTTTTATAGAAAATAAAAACTATTACTTAAGACTACCAAGAACATCTATTGGAAAGTTTGTAACCCATGAATCTACTATTTATGCTTCAGCAAAAGCAGAAATAGAGGAACGAGAAAAACCTTTACCACAATTTTTTGAAGCGAAATCTAAAATGACCTATCGGGTAAAAAGTGGCGATAATTTAGGATTTATTGCAAGAAAATATCGGGTAAGAGTAAGTGATATTAAAAGATGGAATGGCTTGCGTAGTAATAATATTAGGATTGGGCAACGATTAACTATTTATCCAAAAAATCCAGTAACAACACAACAAACAAGTACATCAAAATCAGAAACAAAAACAACAACTTCTGGTGGCCAAAAAATTTATACTGTAAAGAGTGGAGACTCACTTTGGAGCATTTCTCAAAAATTCCCAGGAGTTTCTGTTCAAAATATTCGAGATTGGAACGATATTAGTGGTAGTAATTTAAAGCCTGGAATGAAACTTAAAGTTTCTAAAGGATAAACTTTAAATAACTTATACAAATGCGCTAATTTATGAAAACGAAGACTTGTTATTTTCTTTATTTTCAAAACATTAAAAAATGATACAGATGAAACAAACACTATTTTTATTTTCACTTTTGTTCGTGATTAGTTGTGGCAAAAAAAACTCTTCAAATCAAAAAATCCTTTCAAATTCCTCTGGAAATATTAATAATTTATCAGTTGTCATAGAAAATGATCTTTGGGAAGGTAATATTGGCGAAGCTATTAGGGATGTGCTTGCAGCTCCTGTAGACGGACTACCTCAAGATGAGCCTTTATTTAATATGAGTCAGATTCCTCCAGCAGTTTTTACTGGATTTGTTACTAAAAATAGAACCGTTTTTAAAGTTGAAAAAGGAGGCGAAGCTTCTATAAAAATAGCTTCAGATGTGTATGCAAAACCTCAAAAATTAGTACTTATAACTGGAAAAACAGATAGTGAAATCATTCAGCAGATAGAAGAAAATAAGCAAAAAATAGTTACAGCATTTAAAACCGAAGAGGTAAAAGAGAAACAAAGACGTATTAAATTATCGCTTCATAGTAACGAGAGCTTAAAAGAAAAACTAGGCATTACTTTAAATTTTCCAACGGCTTATAGAATAGCAAAAGAAGAAGATAAATTTTTCTGGATTCGTAAAGATATAACCACTGGAACAACTAATTTAATGATTTTCGAATTACCCTACAACGCCATAAAAAAAGATGATAGTTTAGTGGACCAGATTATAAAATTAAGAGATTCTATAGGGAAAGCACATATACCTGGGCCTACAGAAGGAACTTATATGATTACCGAAGAAGCTTATGCTCCAGCTGTTTTCGAAACCATTATAGATAACAAACAAGCTATTGAAACTAAAGGACTTTGGGATGTTAAAGATGCGTTTATGTCTGGCCCGTTTATTAATTATATTATTGATGATAAAATTAATAATAGATTATTGGTAATAGAAGGGTTTGCCTTTGCACCTTCGGTAGAAAAACGTGATTATATGTTTGAGCTAGAAGCTATTATAAGATCTCTAAAAATAGAAGATTAAGGAGCTTATAAAGATTAAACATCAAAAAAGCCCAACAAATCTAAAGATTTGTTGGGCTTTTTTATGCTATAATAAAAGACTATTCCTTTGTGTCTTTTGCTTTGTCTTCTTCTTTGCTAGCGTCTTTAAATTCTTTAATTCCACTACCTAAACCTCTCATTAATTCTGGAATCTTTTTTCCTCCAAATAATAATAACACAATAACAACAATAAGTGCTATTTGCCAAGGTCCAATTGCTAAGGGTAACATATATAAACTCATATAGATTTATTTTAAAGTGCAAAGTTAATAATTAAAGTTTAATATTACCGTTTTAACAACAACTTTAGCATAAAGCACATCGACTAGTGAGATAATTTTATTTAATTTTGTTAGCAGTATGTCAGAGAACAAAAAGAAATCTAAAAAGTTTAAAAAGAAATTACTTCATAAGTATCGCTTGGTGATACTTAACGAAGACACTTTCGAAGAACGATTATCGTTTAAGTTAACTCGCTTAAATGTGTTTGTGGTTATGTCTTTATCCTCAATTCTGTTAATTGCTGGAACCACTTTATTAATAGCATTTACGTCTTTAAGAGAATATATTCCTGGATACTCTTCTACTGCATTAAAAAAGCAAGCTGTACAATTAACGTATAGAACAGATTCTTTACAGCAGGCAATTGCTGTAAATGAAAGATACTACGCCTCCATAAAGAAGGTACTTCAAGGAGAGATAAGTTCGGTAGATTTTAATAGAGATTCTATTTTAGAAGAAGCCAGAATAAATGTATCTGAAATTAACTTAAGCCCATCTAGAGAGGACTCTCTTTTACGTGAAAAAATAGCTAAAGAAGATAAATATAATTTGTTTGAAACAGCAACTTCCAAAATTAATTTTGTGTTATTTCCTCCAGTAACTGGAACCATTTCGGAATCTTATAACTTTGAAGAAAAACATTATGCTGTAGATATTATTGTTGAAAGAAATACTCCAGTAAAAGCTACTGCAGATGGAACAATTATTTTTGCTGAATGGACAGTTGAAACAGGAAATGTTATAATAATAGAACACAACAATGGATTAATTTCTGTTTATAAGCACAATGCAACACTAACGAAATCTCAGGGCGAATTGGTAAAATCTGGTGAAGTTATTGCAACCTCAGGTAATACAGGAGAGTTGTCTTCTGGGCCACATTTACATTTTGAACTCTGGAAAGATGGGTACCCAATTAATCCAACTAATTTTATAGACTTTAATTAATGTTTTCAATAAAATCTGCTTTAGCCAAACCATTTGCAAAACGTATTTATAAAAATGTCCAAAAATGGGCAAATAACCCTATTGAAACTCAAGAAAACGTTTTTCAAGAATTAATAAGTTCTGCAGTAGCAACGCAATTTGGAAAAGATCATGATTTTATTAGTATCAATTCCCATGCAGATTTTGTAAAACGTATTCCTATAAGAGATTACGAAGACTTAAAGCCCTATGTAGAACGTGTAGTTGCTGGAGAAAAAGATGTGTTGTGGAAAGGGAAACCAATTTATTTTGCCAAAACCTCAGGAACTACTTCTGGAGCTAAGTATATTCCTATTACTAAAGAAAGTATGCCAACTCATATTGAAGCTGCCAGAAATGCTATTTTAATGTATATAGCAGAAACAGGAAATAGCAAATTTGTAGATGGAAAAATGATTTTCCTTCAAGGCAGTCCAATTTTAGAAAAGAACAATGGCATTAAATTAGGAAGGCTATCAGGAATTGTTGCTCATTACGTACCAAAATATCTTCAAAAAAACAGAATGCCATCTTGGGAAACCAACTGTATTGAAGATTGGGAAACTAAAGTAAGTGCAATAGTTAAAGAAACATTACCAGAAAACATGACAGTTATTTCGGGAATCCCATCTTGGGTTCAAATGTATTTTGAAAAGATTCAGGAGGTATCAGGTAAGAAGGTTGGTGACGTTTTTAAGAACTTCAATCTTTTTATTTTTGGAGGCGTTAATTACGAACCCTACAGATCTAAATTTGAGAATTTAATTGGTAGGAAAGTAGACAGTATCGAGCTATTTCCAGCTAGTGAAGGGTTTTTTGCATTTCAAGATAAGCAAAACGAAAGAGGCATGTTGCTTCAGTTAAAATCAGGTATTTTTTATGAATTTATTAAAGCTGATGAATTTTTTAATGAAAACCCCAAACGTCTTACCATAAAAGATGTTCAATTAGGTGTAAATTATGTGCTAATAGTTTCAACAAATGCTGGACTTTGGGCCTATAATGTTGGAGATACGGTAGAGTTTACATCATTAAAGCCTTATCGTGTTATTGTTTCCGGAAGAATTAAACATTTTATTTCTGCTTTTGGAGAACATGTTATTGGAAAGGAAGTAGAACAAGCATTGCAAGAAGCTATTAAAGGAAGTCAAATTCAAGTAACCGAATTTACAGTTGCCCCACAAATAAACCCTGAAGATGGTTTGCCTTATCACGAATGGTTTATAGAATTTGATAATGAACCATTAAATTTTGAGGAATTTTCAAATAAAATAGATAGCTCTTTACAAAATCAAAACAGCTACTATTTCGATTTAATAAACGGCAAAGTGTTACAGCCATTAAAAATAACTCAAATAAAGAAAAACGGTTTTCAGGAGTACATGAAATCTATTGGAAAATTAGGAGGACAGAATAAAATTGCAAGACTTTCAAACGATAGAAACATAGCGAATGTATTTGAAGTCCAAAATCTGATTAAATAATACTATATTTGTTAGCTAAATTAAGTTTATGAGTAAAATAAAACATCATGAGAGAACGAGAGCTCAAGAAAGCTCAAATGCCATAGAAAGAATGTATATTACCATGAGGCACTTGTTTAACAGAGGTTTTTACAAGCCTATGGGAGTTTCTGGAGAAACACTTCGCGAAGCATTATTGCTTTTAAGACCAGAAATCTATGGTTCTATTGGAGAAGAAAAAGCTGAATTAGAAGGCTTACTCTATGTTATTGATAGATTACCTCAAGGGATTGAGGAATGTACATTTATAAACTTAACAAGTGATGAAGGTTATGCAAATTCGCATTTTAAACCAATAATCCCACCAAAAAGAAGAAGAAATTGTTATCGTATAGATAATGAGCAAATGAATATTGAAATTACTAGAGGTCGCTCGGAAATTTATGATATTCTTACCCACCTTACATTCATATTTATTGAGTCTCATAAAATAAGTAAACGAGTTTTAATAGACGAAGCAGGAAATACAACAAGAGATTGGAAAAAATTAGAAAAGGCTGTTCTATCTAAAAAGAAACTTACCCAAGAAGAAAGAGAAGTAGCCATATCTCATACAGCAAATATTTTAGGAAGAACGTTTAATGAAATAGTTACGGTTTACGGTCAGTTTGCAATAGAGGCTCAACCTGAAAGATTACTTCATATTGTTTATTGGTTAGGAAAGCTAGCCATTGAAGAAGTAATAAATAATAATAAACGAACAGTAACGTTTAGTCCTGTTTTAAGAGAGCGTTTAGGACATCATATTCACGGAGAGATTTGGTCAAATAATATTAAAGAAATCTTAAATAAAAACGACCTTTTAGAAAGGCCAATTCATATTATTAGTGCAAATATGCATAGTGTTATGAATTCTCTTTTTGCATCTTCAGCTTTAAAAACAATTGTAAAAAAGAAAAGTATCTTTGAAGTTTATGAAGCTATTAGTCATAAGGATAACAAAGATTTACGAAATAAAGTAACCAAAGAAGCCTTGCAAAATGGCATGATATATATTCCGGATAGTTCTGGAACTAATATTGACGTCCAAATTTTTGATACAGCAAAAATAGATTTTTCGAAAATTGATATTGCCGTTAGTGAAACGTTTAAAAATTCCGAAAAACCAGTTATATTCGTCATGGATTACGCGTTTGGAGAGCAGGCTTATGAAACTATTGATGAACTTTTAAAACCTATTCGATTCAACGGAAATAAAATACATTTAAATGTGGAGTCTATTTCCATTATGGGAAAAGCGGGCATTTTAGAAGGAGGAAAAGGAGATATTATGATTCCTTCAGCACATATTTTTGAAGGAACAGCAGATAACTATCCTTTTAAAAACGAATTGAGTAAAAAAGATTTAGATGGACATGGAGTAGCTGTTTATGAGGGATCTATGATATCGGTTTTAGGAACGTCTTTGCAGAATAAAGAAATTTTAAAGTTCTTTTTTAACTCCACATGGAATGTTATTGGCTTAGAAATGGAAGGAGCACATTACCAAAAAGCCATCCAGGCAGCATCCAAAGTAAGACACAGTATTAATCCAAATGTAAAAGTAAGATATGCTTACTATGCAAGTGATAACCCTTTAGAAACAGGAAGTACATTAGCTTCAGGAGGTTTAGGAACTTCTGGAGTAAAACCAACATATTTAATTACACGAAAAATATTAGAACAAATTTTTAATTAACCACGTAACATGAACGAAAACTATAAAGAAAACAAAAGCTCTAACAATTCGGAAGAAATTGATTTAGTTGTTATTTTTAGCCTAATTGGGAAAGGGATTAATAATATAATTAGTTTTATTAAATCTATTTTTAAATCTATTTTAACAGTTATTGTTTATACCCTTAGAGCCTTTATTGTCAACTTTAAAATAATTATTTTAACCATGATTTTAGCTGGAGTTTTAGGTTACGTTTTAGATAAATTAAAACCTGAATCTTACGCTTCTACAATGCTTGTTAAACCGTATTTTGAATCAAAATACCAGTTAATAACCAACATTAATTATTTTAATGCTTTAATTGAAAATGAGAACTATAATACCCTTTCCTCCCTTTTTGTGTTGTCAGAGGATGAAGTTAAAGATATTAAGGAATTTGATATTAAACCTGGACCTGAAACAGAAAATGAGCGTATTCTTCAATTTGAAAACTTTATTAAAAATGTAGATAGTATTAGGGCAAAAGACATAAATTATGATGATTTTGTAGAGAATAGAAGTATTTACTCTAGTGATTTTTTTGAGATTAGTGTAACAGCGTTAAAAAAAGATATTTTTCCTAAACTTGAAGAAGGACTAAATAACTCTTTTACAAACATTTATTCTTTAAAGAAAATGAAAAAAAGAGATTCTTTAATTGCCATTCAAAAAGCAAATATTATAGATCAAATAGCTCAAGTAGATTCTCTTCAAAAAATATATATAACTGTTTTAAAGGACGAATCTCAGCAAAAGCCAACAGAATTTAGTCTAGGAGGAGAAGGCTTTTCCTTAAGTTCAGATAAAACAAAAACTAGAGAATACGATCTACTAAATACCGAAATGAAATTAAGAAATGACTTAAAACAATTAGAAGAGAAAAAAATTGAGGAAGATGTGTTTTTCGATGTTATTTCTAGTTTTCAAGAAGTTGGTAATAAATCATCAGAATGGTATGAAAAATACACGTTAATATTTCCAATTTTAGCTTTTATGTTATTATGTGTGGTGTATTTTTCTAGAATAACAATTGTATACGTAAAAAATTATGAAGCATAAAAAGACTATTTTAATTACTGGAGGAGCAGGTTTTATTGGATCTCATGTGGTGAGACTATTTGTTGAAAATTATCCAAATTATCATATATATAATTTAGATAGTTTGACTTATGCAGGTAATTTGGAGAACTTAGAAGATGTTGAAAACAAGCCAAATTACTCTTTTTTAAAAGTAGATATAACTGATGAAAGAGCTATAAATAAACTTTTCGACAAATATCAGTTTACTAGTGTTATTCATTTAGCTGCCGAGTCGCATGTAGACAGATCAATTGAAGACCCGTTGGCATTTGTAAAAACAAATGTTATTGGCACTATGATTTTATTAAATGCTTTTAAAGAGTTATGGAAAGATGATTATAAAAATAAGCTATTTTATCATATAAGTACAGATGAAGTTTATGGAACCTTAGGCGAAACAGGTCTTTTTACAGAAACAACTTCTTATGATCCGAATTCCCCTTACTCTGCTTCTAAAGCCAGTTCAGATCATTTTGTAAGAGCTTATGGAGAAACTTATGGATTACCATATGTTATATCTAACTGCTCCAATAACTATGGGCAAAATCAATTTCCAGAGAAATTAATTCCTTTATTTATTAATAATATTATTCATAATAAACCACTTCCTGTTTATGGAGATGGAAATTATACACGAGATTGGTTGTATGTTAAAGATCATGCTATTGCAATAGATTTAATTTTTCATAAAGGTATTACTGGAGAAACATACAATATAGGAGGTTTTAATGAGTGGAAAAACATAGATTTAATTAATTTGCTATGCGAGCAAATGGATATAGCTTTAAATAGACCAAACGGATCATCAAAAAAATTAATTACTTATGTAAAAGATCGTCCAGGACATGATTTAAGATATGCCATTGATGCTTCAAAAATAAAAGAAGAATTAGGTTGGCAACCTTCAGTAACTTTTCAGCAAGGTTTAAAAAAAACCATTGAATGGTATTTAAATAATGAAGATTGGTTACAAAGTGTTACTAGTGGTACTTATCAATCTTATTACGATAAACAATATAATTAGATTTTCATCTTTGCCCATTGGCAAGCAAGCAATATAAAATAAAAATTTTAATGAAAGGAATTATACTAGCAGGAGGATCAGGAACCAGATTACACCCTTTAACATTATCTGTAAGTAAGCAATTAATGCCTATTTATGATAAACCAATGATTTACTATCCACTTTCAACCTTAATGTATGCTGGAATTAAGGAGATTTTAATAATCTCTACCCCTAAAGATTTGCCCCTCTTTAAAGATCTTTTAGGAGATGGAAAAAAATATGGTTGCACCTTTGAATACGAAGTACAAGAGCACCCAAACGGTTTAGCTGAAGCGTTTATAATTGGAGAACATTTTATTGGAAAAGATAAAGTTGCACTTATTTTAGGAGATAATATTTTTTATGGTACAGGATTAGCTAAACTACTTCAAAGTAATAACAATCCTGAAGGAGGTGTTATTTATGCTTATCGTGTTCACGATCCTGAGCGTTATGGTGTGGTTGAGTTTGATAGTAAAGGACAAGCCATTTCTATTGAAGAAAAACCAAAAAAGCCTAAATCTAATTATGCAGTTCCCGGAATTTATTTTTATGATAATTCCGTAGTTAATATTGCTAAAAACATAAAACCGAGTGATAGAGGCGAACTTGAAATAACAGATGTTAATAGAGAATATCTAAATCAAGGAAATCTTAATGTTAGCATATTAGATAGAGGTACAGCTTGGTTGGACACAGGAACTTTTCAATCTTTAATGCAGGCTTCTCAATTTGTAGAAGTCATAGAGGAAAGACAAGGTTTAAAGATAGGCTCTATAGAAGCAGCGGCCTTTGAAATGGGATATATATCAGAAAACACCTTCAAAGACCTAGCAAAACCACTCTTAAAAAGTGGTTATGGAAAAAATTTATTGGGCTTATTGAATAAAAAATAAATGAAAGTATTAGAAACAAAATTACAAGGTTGCTTTGTATTAGAACCTAGAATTTTTAAAGATAAAAGAGGTTATTTCTTTGAATCTTTTAATCAGAATCAATTTAATCAGTTAACTGGAAACAATACCAATTTTGTTCAAGACAACGAATCTTTTTCAACCAAAGGAGTTTTAAGAGGTCTGCATTATCAAATAGGGATTCATGCTCAAGCCAAGTTAGTTCGTGTTATTAAAGGAAGGGTTTTAGATGTGGCTGTAGATATTAGAAAAAACTCTCCTACTTTTTCTCAATATGTTGCTGTAGAATTAACAGAAAACAATAAAAAACAACTTTTTATTCCAAGAGGGTTTGCTCATGGATTTGTAGTTTTAAGTGATACTGCAATATTCTCATATAAGTGTGATAACTACTATAATAAAGAATCTGAAGGTGGTATTATTTACAACGACCCTTTATTAAACATAAATTGGCAATTACCTGAAGAATCTCTCTTAGTTTCAGAAAAAGATGTAGTTTTACCAAAATTAGTGGACGCAAAACTATGATTAATATATTAGTTACAGGTGGAAATGGGCAACTAGCAAGCTGTATTAAGGATTTAGAAACAACTAATTTTAATTTTATATATACAGATTATTTAGATCTGGACATTACTGACCGAGAAAGCTTAGAAATATTTTTTAAGAATACGACTGTAAGTTACTGCATAAACTGTGCAGCTTACACGGCAGTAGACCAAGCCGAAAGTGATTTTGAAAATGCCACTAGAATTAATGAGCTTGGTGCAAAAAATTTGGCACAAACATGTCAAAAATATCAAACGACCTTAATTCACATTTCTACTGATTTCGTTTTTAATGGGAATCAAACTCGTATTTATAATGAAGAAGCTATTACCAATCCAATAAGTGTTTATGGTGAAACAAAACTTCAGGGAGAAATCCAAATACAAAAACATCTAAGTCATTATTTTATATTAAGAACTTCTTGGTTATACTCCGAACATGGTAATAATTTTATGAAGACCATGATCAAATTATCAAAGGAAAGAACGGAATTAAATGTAGTTTTAGATCAAATAGGCACACCTACCTATGCAACAGATTTGGCGTCTATAATCTTACACTTAATTTCTAAAAAAATCAACCAATATGGCGTTTATCATTATAGTAACGAAGGTGTAGCTAGTTGGTACGATTTTGCAAAGGCTATTTTTGAAGAAATAGATTCTAAAATAAAATTATTGCCTATTAAATCTATAGAGTACCCAACTCCAGCTAAAAGACCACCGTTTAGTGTACTTGATAAATCTAAAATAAAACAGACATTACAAATTGAAATTCCACATTGGAGAGATAGTTTAAGAAAAGCTTTAAAAAATTACAATGAATAAAAACTTACAAACAGCCATAAAAGCTTCATTAGAAGCAGGGAAAGTAATAATGGAAGTTTATGATACAGCTTTTAATGTGGAGATTAAAGACGATAAATCTCCTTTAACTGAAGCTGATAAGAAGGCAAACGACATTATTAATACTTTTTTGATACCTACAGAAATTCCTATTATTTCAGAAGAAAACAAACAAACAAATTATACTGTTAGACAAACTTGGGAAACATGTTGGGTTGTCGATCCTGTAGATGGTACTAAAGAGTTTATCAAACGTAACGGCGAGTTTACGGTTAATATTGCTTTAGTTACAAATGGAAAACCAGTATTAGGAGTTATTTATGTTCCGGCTACTAAAGTTTTGTATTACGCTGATGTTGAAAAAAATAAAGGCTTTAAAGTTGAATTAGATTCACCTGATGTAAATATTGAAAAGATAATAGAAAAAGCTAAATCGTTACAGCCAAAATCAGGAGATTCAAATCTCATTCAAGTAGTTGGTAGTCGTTCACATATGAGCCAAGAGACTTTAGACTATATGGATGTTCTTAAAGAATCAGGGAAAGAAGTTAAAGTTGTTTCAAAAGGAAGCTCCTTAAAGTTTTGTTTGATTGCAGAAGGAAATGCAGATGTGTATCCACGTTTTGCGCCAACTATGGAATGGGATACAGCTGCAGGACAAGCTATTTGTAATGCCGTTGGTATAGAAGTTATTTCAAAAGAAACAAATAAGCCTTTATTATATAACAAAAAGAACTTGTTAAATCCTTGGTTCCTAGTTTCTAAATAAAAGATAAATGACAGCAATAAGGAAGGAGTCTCATCTACGCAGCATAATAAAAGGTATTTCATGGCGAATTGTTGCCACGTCAGATACTATTTTGGTGGTGCTTTTAATTACCTGCCTTTCAGGAAACTGTAGTATTGAGGATGCATTGAAAATAGGTTTTATTGAGTTTTTTATAAAACTAGCAGTTTATTATTTTCACGAAAGAGTATGGCAACACGTCTTAAAAGATGGTGTGGTTACAAAAAAAGAAACTTTGTATAAAACTATGTCGTGGCGATTAATTGCTACAACGATGACATTTATAATTTCTGGAGCCATCTTGGATGTGTTTGGCGAGATAGCACTTTATATTGCAATTATTGAGTTATTTAGTAAATTTATTCTATATTATTTACACGAGCGTATATGGTTAAAACTGCCATTAGGAAAAATTCGTAATTTCTTTTTTCCAAAAAGGAATCATTAAAAAGATTTCCAATTCTGCTATTTAGCATTTATGTGTACAAAAAATATAAACGAAATGAGCTGTCACTGTTTTGGTTAAAAACAAAATCTTAAAAAGCAAACGCTATCTGACTAGTAAAAAAATAAAATGTACAGATGAAAGAAAATATTATCCCACATAATTACCTAATATCAGTAGAAGATAGAAGGAAATTTAATAAGCACAATTCCTTTTTATTATGGTTTACTGGCCTTTCAGGTTCTGGTAAATCAACTATTGCAAATGTAGTCGAGCAAAAATTATTTCAACAAGGTATTAATGCCTATACTTTAGATGGAGATAATATTAGAAAAGGTCTAAATAAAGACTTAAGTTTTTCACCAAAAGATAGAACAGAAAATATTAGAAGAATAGCCGAAACAGCAAATTTAATGATTGATGCTGGTTTAGTAACACTTGCAGCTTTTGTGTCACCTTATAAAAAAGATCGTGAGAATATTAAAAGTATCGTTAAAGATGTTAACTTTGTCGAAATATATGTGAATACCAGCGTTGAAGAATGTGAAAGACGTGATGTTAAAGGACTTTATAAAAAGGCTCGAGCTGGAGAAATAAAAAACATGACAGGTATTTCGGCCCCTTATGAAGAACCAGAAAACCCGAACATTGAAATAAATACAGAAAACGAATCGGTTGAAGCAGCAGCAGAACGAATCGTAGAATATATAACACCAAAATTAAAACTCAAAAATGAGTAAGTATTATTTAAATTATTTAGACGAATTAGAAAGCGAAGCCATTTTTATTTTACGTGAAGTTTGGGCTCAATTTCAAAATCCAGTTATTTTGTTTTCAGGTGGTAAAGATTCAATTTTAGTTGCACATTTAGCTAAAAAAGCATTTTATCCTGCTAAAATTCCGTTTCCATTAATGCATGTAGATACAGGACATAATTTTCCTGAAACCATTAAGTTTAGAGACGATATTTTAAAAGAACTGGGTGTTAACCTTATTGTTGGTTCGGTTCAAGAATCTATTAATGATGGTCGTGTAGCTGAAGAAAAAGGTAAAAACGCGACAAGAAATGCCTTGCAAATAACAACATTATTAGATGCTATTGAAGCTAATAAGGTAGATTGTGCTATTGGTGGTGGAAGGCGTGATGAAGAAAAGGCTAGAGCTAAAGAACGTTTCTTTTCACATAGAGATGATTTTGGACAATGGGACCCAAAAAATCAACGCCCAGAATTATGGAATATTTTTAACGGTAAGCATTTTCAAGGAGAACATTTTAGAGCGTTTCCAATTAGTAACTGGACAGAAATGGATGTTTGGAATTATATTAAACGTGAAAATATAGCCATTCCATCATTGTATTTCGCTCATGAACGTGAGGTAGTTTGGAGACAAGACTCTTGGATTCCAAACTCAGAGTTCTTGGTATTAGAAGACCACGAAGAAATAGTAACAAAGAAAATTCGTTTTAGAACTTTAGGAGATATTACTATTACCGGAGGTATTGAATCTGATGCAGACACCTTAGAAAAAATTGCCGAAGAAGTATCAGGTATGCGCCAAACAGAACGTGGAAATAGAACGGATGATAAACGTTCTGAATCTGCTATGGAAGATCGTAAACGTCAGGGATACTTTTAGATTAATAAATTAAAATTGAAAATGTTACCTTAAATTTAATTTAGGAGTTTTCAGAATTTCAAAGAATAAACATGTTAGACAATAATCAATTATTACGTTTTACAACAGCAGGAAGTGTTGATGATGGTAAAAGCACCTTAATAGGACGCTTACTATACGATTCTAAATCAATATTTGAAGACCAATTACAAGCCATTGAAAATACAAGTAAGAAAAAAGGTCTTGAAAATGTAGATTTAGCATTATTTACAGATGGGTTAAGAGACGAACGCGAACAAGGGATTACTATCGATGTAGCTTATAGATACTTTACAACGCCAAAGAGAAAATTTATAATTGCAGATACACCTGGACATATTCAGTATACACGTAATATGGTTACAGGTGCTTCAACTGCTAATGTGGCAACCATTTTAATAGATGCTAGACATGGTGTGATTGAGCAAACTAAAAGACATGCTTTTATAGCTTCTTTACTTAATATACCACATATAATTGTGTGTATAAATAAAATGGATTTAGTTGATTTTTCAGAAGAAGTTTACAATAAGATCGTTAGAGAATTTGAAGAAATAGCCTCTAAGCTATTAGTAACAGATGTGCGTTTTATACCAATGAGTGCCTTAAATGGAGATAATGTTGTAAACAGATCTACAAATATGCCTTGGTATCAAGGAGCCCCTATGCTTCATACTTTAGAAACCATGCATATAGGTAGTGATATTAATAAAGTTGATGCACGTTTCCCAGTACAAACCGTTTTAAGACCACAACGCGAAGGGTATATTGATTATAGAGGGTATGCAGGACGTGTTGCAAGTGGTATTTTTAGAAAAGGAGATGCCGTAACGATTATGCCATCTGGATTTACTTCAAAAATAAAAGGGATAAACCTAGAAGACAAAGAACTAGATGAAGCTTATGCGCCCATGTCTGTGTCTATAACGCTTGAAGACGATATAGATATTAGTAGAGGAGACATGATTGTGCGTTCTAATAACAAACCAGAAGCATCGCAAGATATAGAAGTTATGTTGTGCTGGTTAAATAACAGTCCAGCAAAACCACGTGCTAAATACTCTATTCGTCATACTTCTAACGAGCAAACAGCCATGATAAAGGAGGTGGTTTATAAATACGATATCAATACATTAGACCGTATTACAGGGGATACAGAATTAAAAATGAATGATATTTCTAAAGTAAAAATAAGAACGACCAAACCATTGATGGTAGATTCCTATCGAGAGAATAGAACAACAGGAAGTATTATTCTTGTGGATGATGCAACCAATGAAACTGTTGCTGCCGGAATGATAGTTTAATTATAAAATTTCACTAAATGAAGAATTTATATTTTGTATTTATATTTTGCATAGCTCTTGTGTCTTGTAAAGATGACAAAAAGGGAAATAAAAATATAGATAATGACGCAAATAATGTAGAAAACCAAGTTAAAGAAGAACCTAAAGAAGAGGGACTTCAAGTTACCCTGAATGCTGTTGTAGCTTCAGATATGGATTTGTTGTTAAGATACACGGAAAAGAAGACATTACAGTATAGCCCCAAAGATTTTGTAAAAGTAAGTGTTATAGGAAAAAATGAGCCTCAAGACATTTTATTTACATTGCCTGCTAATGTATATCCAACTGATATGAGAGTAAATTTTAAAGGAGGTATTAATGAAGGTCTTTCTATAAATAAGGCAAATTTTAACATGAGCCAAAGGAGTTTTGAAATTCCTAAAAATAAAATTTGGAACTTTTTTAACCCAAATCTGTTAACAGATTTTAATCAGGAGACAAATACATTTGTTGTTAAGAAAGAAAAGAAAAATACATTACCTGGATTTAATTTTAGACCAATTTTAATTGAAAAGCTAGAAGAAAAGATTTTTTAATTTTGTTGAATACTCCTAAACCAAAAACTATAGTTGCTACAAAAAATTAAAAAAAAAATATCTTCAGATAAAAATTTTAAAGAGTTATTATCTGGTAGTTCAATTACTTTTGTTTTAAAAATTTTAGGAATGCTATTTAGCTATTTAGTCCTAAAATTAATTTCTAAAGATTTTGGAGCTGAAGGTGTAGGTATTTACGGTCTTTCTAATAAAATTTTACGATCTATTGGCTTAATTTGTGCTTTAGGGTTTAATATTTCTGTATTAAGATATGTTGGAGAGTATAGTAGTAATAAAGATAAGTCCTCATACTTACAAGCTATATTTAAATACTTCAATCAATTAGCACTTCCTATTTCACTTATCGTTGCAGTTTTTATCTATACATATTCAGATTATATAGCTACCTATGTTTTTGAAAATTCAGATTATACTACAGCACTTAAGATCATTGCATTTACACTACCATTTTTTACTTTAAACTTAATTAACGTAGAATTTATTAGAGGGTTAAAGCTGTTAAAAGTTTCAGAGTTTTTAAGGAGCATCAGTATTTATTTAGTAATGCTCATTGTTTTGTTTTTTTCCTTATTAAATAGCGGGCTATTAAACCCAATATATGCTTTAGCTTTAGGAGTTTTTATAACCTTTTTAATATCTGTAATATTTATATATACACATTTAAAAAAGTTAGGTAATAAAAAAGAAAAAATATCTTTAAAAAGGACTAGTTTTGTAAAAACATCAATGCCAATGATGGTCATTTCAATATCATCTTTTGTGCTGGCTTTTTCTGGAGTATTTTTTTTAGAAACGTTTTCCTCAACAAAACATGTTGGAATATATAATATTTGTGTTATGTTGGCACAATTAGTTAGTCTAGCCTTGACAGTTGTTAACACCATATCAGCTCCAAAATTTTCAGAATTATATTGGAATAACCGAAAAAAAGAATTAAAAAAAGTAATTAGACAATCTTCAAAGCTTATTTTTTGGAGTTCACTATTTGTTTCAATAGTTCTTCTAGTTAATTCTGAAATGGTATTGACTTATTTTGGAGAAGAGTTTTTATTGGGGCAAACAGTATTGATTATTCTAATTTTCGGACAAATAATAAACGCGACCACAGGGTCTGTTGGTGTTTTTTTAAACATGACAGGTAACCAGAAGGCTTTACGAAATATTATTTTAACAACAGCTTTATTTGTTGTAGTTGGTTATTATTTTATAATTCCAGTCTATGGTATGGTAGGAGCGGCATTAGTGTCAGTTTCAGGAACTATTATTTTAAATGTTTGTTCAGCTGTGTATGTTTACAGTAAATTAAAATATGTTACTTTTTACATTCCTTTTTTAAAGTTTAGATATAATGAATAATGATTTGCCAAATTTTCTAATAGTTGGAACTGCAAAAGCAGCAACAACAACTATACATGAATACTTAAAACAGCATCCAAATGTATTTATGACAGACTGGAAAGAGCCTAGCTTTTTTAAGTTTAAGGACAAAAAAAACATTAGCTTCACTACAGGAAGACCAGTTAAATTTGTAACAGAAATAAAGGCTTATAAAGCACTTTTTGAAGATGGCCGGGATAGAGCCATAAGAGGTGAATCCTCTACCCCTTACTTGTATTTTTATAAGGAGACTATAGATAATATTAGAAAAACTATTCCTAACCATAAAGATGTAAAAATCCTCATTATTTTAAGGAACCCTATCGAAAGAGCTTTTTCTCAATACATGATGAAGGTTAGAGATTTAGTCGAAGATAAAAGCTTTCTAGAAGCCGTTAAGAGTGAAAAAACGAGAATGGAACAAAATGCTCATTTTGACTTTTTTTATGTAGATAGAGGGTTTTATTATAATCAAGTAAAAGCTTATCTAGAAGAGTTTAATTCTGTAAAAATAGTTCTATATGATGACTTTAAGAAAAACCCTGACAGAATATTAGATGAAGTTGTTACTTTTTTAGATCTTGATAAAATACAGTTTAAAAAAATAGGAAATCAAAACATATCTGGCAGACCAAAAGTAAAACTTATATCAAGGTTACAAAAGGAAGATTCTTTCTTAAAATCTTTTTTTAAAAATATTGTACCAAAAAAACTTAGAATAGAATTTACAAGCTTTATTCAGAAAAAAAATCTTGAGAAAGAAAACATTGACCAAGAATCTAAATATTATTTACAAGGGCTATATTTAGAAAATATTAAAAGTTTAGAAAAACTTATCGATAGAGATTTATCCAAATGGCTTGAATAGATATGATAAACAGAACGCCAAATATAAACTTATTCATTGTTGGGGCTGCTAAAAGTGGTACAACATCTTTATATAACTATTTATCACAGCATCCAGAGATCTTTCTCCCAAGGGTTAAAGAACCAAATTTTTATTCAAATGCCGAGTCTGATAACCCTGCTGATTATATAATTCCAAAAAAAGGTAAAACATGCCACAAGAGAATGATTAACGATAAAAACGTTTATTTTTCTTTATATGAAGAAGCTCGGAATCAAAAAATATTAGCAGATGCTTCCCCTTCTTATTTATGGGATAAAGATGCTGCAAAAAATATATATTCTGACTTTCCTAATACTAAAATTATTATATTGCTTAGAAGCCCTATACACAGAGCCTATTCTCATTACTTAATGGATTTAAAGTATGGTCACCAATTGGAAAATAATTTTAAACAGGCAATATTAAAGGACCAATTTGCAGAACCAAAAGTTTGGGGTAAAGCCCATATGTATTTAGATATAGGTTTATATTACGAACAAGTAGTTAGATATTTAGATGTTTTTGATAAGAAACATGTAAAAATTATAATTTATGAAGATTTTATAAAAAGCACAGAACAGTACTTAAGAGAAATATTTGATTTTTTAAAAATTGATAACTCTTTAGTCAATAAAATTGATTTTCAAAAAGTTCATAACCCATATGTTACACATAGGGGAAACATTTCAAAAGGATTTTTAAAGTATAAAAGTAAACTTAAAGTGCTGAAACATTTATTTCCAGAATTTTTGAAAGATTATTTAAATAAAGAAATATTATATAAGGAAGCAGAGAAACCAAAATTAAAACCAGAAGATCAATTGTTTTTAAATAATTATTATAAAGAAGATATAAAAAACTTACAATCACTTTTAGGCATAGACTTGTCTAATTGGTCATTATAGATAGGAAATGAGCACGAAAGGAATAACTATTTCATATAATAAATTATACATTTGGATGTATTCAATAGTTTTATTGGTACCATTTATTATCAACTCTCTTGAGGTCAATGTTCTATTATCTATCTTTCTACTGTCATTTTTGCCCTTAGTTAAAAGTTTAAGGTTTACAAATACCTTATTAACATCGCTATCGTTGTTATTTGGTATTTTGGCTATCAGTTTTTTTGCGTATTTTTTTTATGATAATACCTTATATAATACTATTAAGGATATAGTATACTTATTAAAACCCTTTCTTTATTTGTTATTAGGATATGTTTTAGCTAGTAAGATAAAAAACAAAGAATACATTTTTAAAACCGTAATATTTCTTGGTTTATTATTATCTGTTATTCATATTTCGAAAATACTTTTCTCTCTTATAACAACAGGAATTTTTGAAATAACATATCTAAGATATATTGGAGGGAAAGATAACTTTTTGTTGTTAATAGCTTGCACTTTGTTAGTTTTAAATAAGAAAGATAAATATTTCACAATTTCTTTTCGGTATAAAAAGTTAACTTATCTAATTTTGGCCACTTCATTTATTTTTTATTTTTCAAGAACAATGGTAGTGGCTTTTTTAATTTTGCTATTAGCATCAAAAGGTTATACAAAAATTACCAAGAAAGCTATTATAATTGGCTTTTCAATAATGATAGGTATTTTAGTGTTTTATAAAGCGCTATTTTCATTTGATATTGAACGTGGTGCTAGTGGTCTTGAAGGGTTTTTATATAAACTTAAAATAGCACCAAGTGAAATATTTACTACTGATGTTAATATGGATGATGCTTCTGAACGTTGGGATCATTGGAGGGCTTATGAAGCGAAAAGAGCTTTTGAGACCATGCGTGCAGAAAAAAGCATTACACCATTTATAATAGGAATGGGGTCAGGCTCGCTAATTGATCTGGGGTTTGTTGCTCCTCTTGGTAACGAACATATGCAGTATATTCCTAAAATACATAATGGTTATGCTTATGTATTTTTTAAAACCGGAATTATTGGTATTTCACTCTATCTTCTCTTTTTATTAAACCTCTATTTGCAATCTTATATTAGATCACGAAATGATAAATTAAAATTCATTAATAATTATATTTCTGGCATTGCTATATTTTATTTATTTACTAGCTTTATTATTTCAGGAATATTTAATCCAAAAGATGTTGTTTCAATATTTTTAGGAGCGTTACTTTTTTTACAATTACATTATAATAAAATTGCATGAGAATAGGGATTTTAGGCACAAGAGGAATACCAAACTACCATGGTGGTTTTGAGCAATTTGCAGAGTTTTTTGCAGTCTATGCACAACAGGAAAACCATGAAATTTTTGTATATAATTCGCATAATCACCCGTATCAAGAAAAAAAATATAAAAACGTTACTATAATTCATTGTTATGATCCTGAATCTAAGATAGGAACAGCAGGCCAGTTTATTTATGATTTAATTTGCATAAAAGATGCAAGAAAAAGAAACTTTGATATCGTTTTACAGTTAGGGTATACTAGTAACTCTATATGGGGAAAGTTTCTTCCTAATAAATCTACTATTATTACTAACATGGATGGATTGGAGTGGAAAAGAAGTAAATACTCAAAGAAAGTTCAAAAGTTTCTTATGTATGCAGAAAAGTGGGCTATTAAAACAAGTGATTATTTAATTTCTGACTCAATAGGTATTCAAATCTATTTAAAAGAGAAATACCAAGTAAAATCTAAATTCATAGCTTATGGAGCTAATATATTTTTACCTACAAGTAAAAAGCTAATTACTGATTTTGATTTATTGACAGAACAGTATTATGTTTTAATAGCTAGAATGGAACCAGAAAACAATATTGAATTAATTTTAGATGGTTTTATTAAAAGTAAATCATCACGTAAATTCTGTGTAGTTGGAAATATGGAGGCAACGGTTTTTGGAAGATATTTAAAAGATAAATATTCAAATTATAGTAATATACGTTTTCTAGGAGCTATATACGATTTAGATTTCTTAAATCATTTAAGATGTTATTCGTTACTTTATTTTCATGGACACTCAGTTGGAGGAACAAACCCTTCTTTGTTAGAGGCTATGGGGTCTAGAGCATTAATTGCAGCTCATAATAATGTTTTTAACAAGGCTATTTTGGAAGAAGATGCTTTTTATTTTAAGACAGTTAATGAAATATCGAATTTAATTTTAACGGTTAAAAAAGATCAAAATTTTAATAAGATCGAAAATAATATAGAAAAGATTAAAGTTCAGTATAATTGGCCAATAATAAACAAGCAATATTTAGATTATTTAATACAATGTCACAATGATCAAGATAAATAAATCTTGGGAATCTGGATTTTGTGCAGTAAGTCTATTGTTACTTATTTCTATTCCATTTGGTTATTTTTTAGGTAATTTAGCTTTTGCTTTATGGTCATTATATTCTTTCTTTTGGATTATAAAGAAGAAGAGTTTTATGCCCAATAAACAATTCTTTCCACTATTGTTTTTTTCCATTACCTTGTATGCCTCTGTTTTATGGTCTCAGGATTACGCTTCAACATTACATGGCATAGGCAGGCAAAGCTCTTTATTTATTTTTGCAATAGTTGGTGTGTTTTTACCAAAATTATCTAAACAAAAACTAAAACAAGTGCTTAATGTGTACGCTGTTTTTTTATCAGCTTTAGGAGTTGTTTTTTTAGCGATTGCAGCTTTTAAATACCATAAATATCAATATAAGAGTTTTTTATATTATCATGATTTAGTTTCTCCTCTTGATTTAAACGCTATTTACGTTTCCTATATAGTATCAGTTGTTTTTTTGTGCACTTTAAATAGCCATAATAGAAAGAATATATGGAGCCTCTTGGTGTCGGCTATTTTATTTGTATTTTTAATTATGTTAAGCTCTAAAATGATACTTTTTGTTACGGTTTTAATTGGTGTGGGTATAGTATTTTTTAATATAAAAAGTAACGTTCTAAAACTATCATCTGTAATCGTTATTGCGGTTTTAACTTTTGGGGTACTCACATTTTTTAAGCCTGTTCAAAGTAGGTTTTTAAAAGAGTTTGACACTTCATTGGTAGAAATCTTTAAAGAAGAATCATTTAAGAAAGGACGTGTATATACAGGGCTAGAAGCAAGGCTTTTACAAGTAAGAGTGTTTACCAATATTGTAAATACACCTTTTGAGTATGTTTTTGGGGTGGGTATTGATGCTTCTAAAGAAGAAATAAAAACGATACATCAAAAATTAAACACTCCAAAAGCATTTCAATCCTATAATTTTCATAATCAATACATACAGGTTTTTGCAGAGCTTGGTTTAATAGGTATAATATTACTTATCTTGGTATTGATATTTGGCTTAAAAAGAAGCTTAAAAGTTCATTTTCTTTTTCCATTTATTATCGTAACGATGGCTTTGTTCTTTACAGAGTCTGTAATATGGAGGCAAAGAGGAATAATGTTTTTTGGGATAATGTATATTTTATTAATGATAACAAGTAGTACCTATGAAAGCAAAAAATCAATATCAAAAATATAAATATTACCTTTTAAAAAAGAAAGAAATATATTTACATGGGCTGCAGGAATCACAAAAATTAGGAAAAAAAACAGGACCTAAAGTCGTGTTAAATTCTTTGCCAAAATCTGGAACACATCTTTTAGAAAGTTTGTTTTTTCAACTTCCATTAATGAGACATTGTGGAAAAAGAACACTTAAAATAGAAACACAAAACCCTGTTGAATCAAAACTACCTGTAATATCATCATTAAAAAAGGGGCAGTTTTTGTTATCGCATATGCAATTTCATGATTCAATAATAAAAACAGTTAATGAAAACAACATTAAAATAATTCATCTTATACGCGATCCAAGAGATGTCCTTTTGTCTCATTTAAATTACATTGAAAAAATGGACACAACGCAAAAGTCTCACAAATTAATTAGGCAGTACAATACAAGATTTGATAAATTAAAAGCTATGATAGAGGGTAAACATGATGTGCTTGAGCCTTTTTCAGAAGTGTTAGATAAATTCCAGCCGTGGTTAAACCAACCGGAAGTTTTATGTGTAAAATTTGAACACCTAATTGGTCCAAATGGGGGTGGAAGTAAAGAACTTCAGGTGGATGCTGTAAAAAATATTTCGAATTTTATATCCGTAGACATAAATAAGGATGAGCTTGAATCTATATGTAATAGTATTTTTTCTTCTAAAAGTTCAACCTTTAATAAAGGGAAAATAGGGAATTGGAAAAATACTTTAAGCGAAGAAGAAAAAGTATGGCTTAACAATGTGTTGCAGGTTCAAATTATTAATTATTTATATAATAATGATTAGTTTGAAGTTAAAATAATTTCAGAACGAACTAAGCTCTTAAAATTTAATTTATGTTATTTAATTCAATTGAGTTTTTATTATTTCTTCCAATAGTTTTTATTATTTATTGGATACTATCAAAAAAATTAATTCTACAAAATATTTTTTTGTTAGCTGCTAGTTATTTGTTTTACGGTTTATGGGATTACAGGTTTCTTTCTCTTATTATTTTTAGCTCTTTAGTAGATTATTTAATTGGGCTTCAATTAAAAAAGCAAGTAAACGGAAGAAAAGCTTTATTATTTACAAGCTTATTTGTTAATATCGGCTTTTTAATGGTGTTTAAATACTTTAACTTTTTTATAGATTCCTTTGTCGATTTCTGCAGTATTTTTAGCTATAAACCAAGTGTTACCACATTAAACATTGTGCTTCCTGTTGGTATAAGTTTTTATACATTTCAAACTTTAAGTTATTCTATAGATGTGTATAGAAACAAATTAGAGCCAACCAAAAGTATGCTAAACTTTTTCACATACGTAGCATTTTTTCCACAGCTTGTTGCTGGACCAATCGAAAGAGCCATTAATTTATTACCTCAAATAGAGAACAAAAGACTTTTTGATTATGTAAAGGCAAAATCGGGTATGCGACAAATTCTTTGGGGATTATTTAAGAAAGTCGCAATAGCAGATAGTTGTGCCGCATTTGTAGATCCAATTTTTGCCGATTACACTAATTTTAGTTCAATAGGTTTAATACTTGGAGCTGTTTTTTTTGCTATTCAGATTTATTGTGACTTCTCTGGATATTCTGATATTGCAATTGGCGTTTCTAAACTTCTTGGTATTGATTTAATGCAAAATTTTAGTTTTCCATACTTTTCAAGAGATATTGCTGAGTTTTGGAGACGTTGGCATATTTCACTCTCTACTTGGTTTAGGGATTATGTATATATTCCGTTAGGTGGTAGTAAAGTATCAAAGATTTTGCAGCTGAGAAATATTTTTGTTATTTTTTTAGTCAGTGGGTTTTGGCATGGTGCTAACTGGACATTTGTTTTTTGGGGTTTTTTACATGCGTTATGCTACATCCCGTTAATTTTCTTAAAACGTAATAGAAAAAACCTTGATGTTATAGCTCAAAATAAAATTTTTCCAAATTTTGTAGAGGTTATTCAGGTATTCAGAATGTTTGTCATTGTAACCTTTGCTTGGGTCTTTTTTAGGGCTAATAATATTCAAGAAGGATTTGGTTATCTAGAGCATATGTTTAAAAATATGTTTTTTGATAATTCATTTTTAAATAAAGTAGGGTTGGAAACTGAAAATTTATATGTCGTAACTTTTTTTATAATAGTTATGTTCGTTTTTGAATGGTTTAATAGAGCATACTCTTTTGGTTTATATAATATGCCTAAAAATAAAATTAGCCGTTATGTATTATATTTATTTTTGTGTTTAACAATTATTCAGTACTTATCCGGCAAAAACGAATTTATATATTTTCAATTTTAATTTGACTATGAAAAAATTCTTATTAGAAATATTGATATTTACAGCTGTGCTTTTCGTTGTTTTAAAAGCCATAAAATTAATGGTTCCATATTATTGGGGGAATAAGCAAGTAGCGCAAAAAATGGAGTTTTTGAAAACTTCAAATAAAGATTTTGATGCCTTTTTCTTTGGTTCTAGTAAAACATATCGTCATATAAACCCAATTCTATTCGAAAGTAAAACCGGGAAATCTGCGTTTAATTTAGGTGCTACTGGAACATTTACATTAGAAGTAGAGTATTTAATGGACAATTTTCTTCACACAAAAAAGTTTTATGATAAAAAAGATATTTATGTTCAAAACATTACTTACAGCTTTATAGGGAAAAAAAATCTACACTCTGTAAGATCTAATTATTATCTAGACACAAAACGTGCATTTAGAGGAATTAATTATTTCACATCCAGGAAAGAATATACTCAAGCTTACTACCATTTAGTTGGTTTTATTGAAAATCAATTATGTATCGGACAGGTTTTTGATATTTTTAAGTATAATATAAATGGGGTACTTCCCTTAAAAGGTATTATTGCTCAACAAAATGGGTTTTATCCATTGGATCAAAGTTTAAAGCATTCGCCCAATAACAAAAACCTAATTAAAAGAAACACAGATTATTTAAAACTTGTAGAGCAAAATAAACAACCTATAAAAACAAATCAATCAAAAGAATTAAAACTTATTAAATTAAAACCTATTGCTTTTGGGTTAGATGATTATTCTAATAGCTTTAATCTTTGGCTAATTAAAAACAATCCTATTTCAGACCCTAAATATTATTTTGATAGAGGACATTATAACTCTTTAGGGGCAGAAAAGTATATGGAAGAATTATCTGAAATTATTAATAAGCGTAATAAAGATAAAAAATAGTTTGTTATATCTAGTAACTTTTCTTTGCCTTTTTAACAAGCTCATTAATACTTAAGCAAAAATTTGCAATTAATCTATTTAACCCGCTAAAGTGCTTTTTAATATAAATACGGTACCCTTTAACCAGTAAATTGTTTTTAGCGCCACTAAACCCGACAAAGTGTATGTATTCCAGATTGGGCATAAACATTCTTTTGTAGCCTCTTTTAGCAACCTCTTTATTATAATCAACATCTTCTACATACATAAAAAAGGACTCGTCTAACCCACCAATATCTTCCCACAAGCTTTTTGGAGTAACTAAAAATGATCCTGACAACCAGCCTACTTCAATTGGGTTATTATTAGAAAACATACCAGAAGCAAATTCTTTATTAATTATAGAAAACCATTTAAAATAGATTAATTGATATGGTTTTGGTAGTGAGCCACTAGAAATTGTGTAGTTCTTATTTCCATTTAACATCTTAATACCTAAAACACCAATTTTAGAATCTTTCCTCATTAAATCCAATATAGGTTTCATTGGGTTTAATAAAATGGTATCATTGTTTAATAAAAAAAAGTATTTACCTTGAGCATGTTTTGCTGCAGCATTATTTCCACCAGCAAAGCCTAGGTTGTCCTTTGAGGCAAAAAGTTTTATTTTATTACTGTAATTATTTTTCAAAAATTCAATAGAATTATCCTTTGAAGCATTGTCCCAAATTATAATTTCATACGAAAAACCTTGACATTGTTTTTCAATAGAATCTAAACAATCAGTTAAATATTCTTCTCCGTTATAATTGACAATAATAATAGATAAATCCATAAAAAATTACACAGATTTTAATATAGTTAAAACTTCTTTAGCAGCTTTTTCCCAACTAAAAGACTTCACTCTTATTTTTCCTTTAGCAATCAAAGATTTTCTAACGGTATCGTCTGATAGAATCTTATTTATTTGGCTAGCTATTTCCTTTTCATTTTTTGGATCGACATAGAGACTAGCATCACCACAAACTTCAGGCAATGATGTGGTTTTAGATACCACAGTAGGAGTATTGTAGAACATGGCTTCTAACGGAGGCAGACCAAAACCCTCAGCAAATGATGGAAAACAAAAAACACTTGCGTTTTTATATAAAAATGGAATATCATCTTCTGGAACAAAACCTAATTTAAAAACACGATTTTTGATATTTAATTGATTTATGAGTCTATCCCAATCCATAGTTTTATGATCATCCTTGCCTACAATAACTAACCCCGTATTTTCATTTACATCTGGCATAGCCTTTAAAAGGCTTTGAATATTTTTTCTAACATTTAAGCGGCCTAGATATAAAATATAATTTTGAGGGAGATTGTATTTTTTAAATATCTCTAAATTATTAGTAAAACTATTAGATTCTTTTGTTAACCCTAAACCATGATGAACAACACTTATGTTTTCTTTACTAGAAAACCCGTGGTTTGCCATCCTTTCTTTTTCAGAATGAGAGATAGTTATAACATGATTAGAAAACTTAGACAAATACTTCATGGGCCAAAAATAGATTCTCTCGGTAAGAGAAAAATATTCTGTAAAATCCATAAACAAAGCATCATGCACATAATTAACTCTTTTTTTTGCACCAAATAAAGGTGCGTAATTTTGATAAAGACAAATGTCTAGTTTGTGTTTATATGTGTAAAAAGGGAGAATAAAAAAATTAGTAATTGCATTAACCTTGTTTGGCACATATACTAAATGAATATTACTTTGTTTATAGGGGAAAACAAAATTCTTGTCTTTCTTGTCTAAAAATATGTAATAATCATTGGAGGAGTCTACTTCAATAATTTGATTAACAAGATTTTCTACAACAACTTTACCGCTAGGGTGCCCATTAAAATACCACTTCGCATCTATTCCAATTTTCATTGATTTTAATCAAATTAATTTAAAAGCTAAGGTAATAAGATTAATTTTACTATAGTATATAATAAGTGTATTTAATTTATATATTTGATTAATTTACTTATGAAATATTCTTATATAATTTTTTTTGTTCTATGTTTTTTACCACTCATGACAACCTCTTGTTTTGATAGTTGTGATGGAGAAGAATTTAATTTCAGAGCTAGAATAGAGATTTTAATGTCTCACAGGGAGTTATTAGAATTGGAGTATACGGATAAAAATAATGAAAAGCATAGGGTAAAAGGGAATATTAAAGGTAGATTTGTTGAGTTTTGCTTAAACAAAGAGCCATTGGAATTACAATTTGTTTTTCAAAAATATAAAAAGAGTGAAAAAGTAACCATAGAAAGTCTTCTTTTAGAAAACGATGATAATCAAATGTTTATTGAAAAGAAGATGTTTTATTCATATTTTAATTCTAATAAGAGTATTAAATACAATAAAGAAGAAAACTCTTATAGCTTATTGGATGATAGCCCCAATCATATAAGTCCAATTTTAATCTCAAGAAAAAGTTTAAAAAATAGGTTGAAAAAAAGATTAGTATTATAAGTTTTTATATTAATACATTATATATTCATAATAATATGTTTTTAAAAACCAATATAAATACTAAAAAAGCACATCATATGAAATAATTCCTATTTTTGTCATACTTAAAGCAAACTAAATGAACATATCAGTAATAGGAACAGGCTATGTAGGTCTAGTAACAGGAACCTGTCTAGCTGAAACAGGAAACAATGTACTTTGTATAGATATTGACACAGCCAAAGTCCAAAAAATGGAAGAAGGTATTGTGCCAATTTATGAACCACAACTAGATGTCCTTTTTGAAAGAAATATTAAAGCAGGTAGGTTAAAATTTTCTACGTCATTAGAAGAAGGGTTAAATCACGGTGAAATTATATTCTTAGCATTGCCAACTCCAGAAGATGAAGATGGATCTGCAGACCTATCCTATGTTTTAGGTGCAGCTTCAGATATTGGCAAATTAATTACAGATTATAAAGTTATTGTAGATAAAAGTACGGTTCCAGTTGGTACTTCAGATAAGGTAAAAGAAACCATAGCCAAAGAAACCAATGTAGAATTTGATGTCGTTTCAAATCCTGAGTTTTTAAGAGAAGGTTTTGCAGTAGAAGATTTTTTAAAGCCAGAACGTATTGTTATTGGCTCGAGTTCAGATCGAGCAACAGAACTCATGGAAAAACTCTATAAACCATTTGTTCGTTCTGGAAACCCTATTATCATTATGGACGAAAAATCTGCCGAATTAACCAAATATGCTGCTAACTCATTTCTTGCAACAAAAATTACGTTTATGAATGAAATAGCTAATTTTTGTGAAAAAGTTGGTGCAGATGTCGATATGGTTCGTATAGGTATGGGAACAGATTCTCGAATTGGGAAGCGCTTTTTATTTCCAGGTATTGGTTACGGAGGCTCTTGTTTTCCTAAAGATGTTAAAGCACTACATAAATCAGGAAAAGATAACAATTATAATTTTGATATCTTAAGCTCCGTTATTAAAGTAAATGATATTCAAAAGAAAATATTAATTCCAAGAATATTAACTTATTTTAACCATAGTTTAAAAGACAAAACCATCGCCATTTGGGGATTAGCCTTTAAACCTGAAACAGATGATATTAGAGAGGCTCCAGCCTTATATATTATAGAAGAACTTTTAAAACACGAGGTAAATATCAATGTTTTCGATCCGGAAGCCATGCCAAACGTAAAGAATAAATTTGGTAAGCAATTAAATTATGCTTCAAATATGTATGAAGTTACCAAAGAAGCAGATGCTCTGATAATATGTACAGAATGGAGTATTTTTAGAACACCAGATTTCAAAAGGTTAAAACAAAATATGAATGAATCTGTAATTTTTGATGGAAGGAATTTATATGATGTGGAAGATGTTAAAGCAGAAGGTTTTTACTATAGCTCAATTGGAAGACGAGCTGTTAGTAAATAGTTAAATTATTTAAGATGGAAAGAGTATTAATTACTGGTGCAGCTGGTTTTCTAGGCTCGCATTTATGCGATAAATTTATAAATGAAGGTTTTCAGGTTATTGGTATGGATAACTTTATAACAGGAGACAAAAAGAATATTAGTCATCTATTAAGCAATCCTCATTTTCAGTTTATAGAGCATGATGTTACAGAGTTTGTAAAAATAGATGGACCACTAGATTATATTCTACATTTTGCTTCGCCAGCCAGCCCAATAGACTATTTAAAAATACCTATTCAAACTCTTAAAGTTGGGTCTTTAGGGACTCATAACCTATTAGGACTTGCAAAAGCAAAAAATGCTAGAATTTTAATAGCATCTACTTCCGAAGTATATGGAGATCCTTTAGTCCATCCACAAAACGAAGAGTATTATGGAAATGTAAATACCATTGGCCCACGAGGTGTTTACGATGAAGCCAAAAGATTTCAAGAATCAATTACTATGGCATACCACCGTTTTCATGGAGTAGAAACAAGAATAGTACGTATATTTAATACCTATGGACCAAGAATGAGACTGAACGATGGACGTGTAATTCCAGCTTTTATGGGGCAAGCTTTAAGAGGCGAAGATTTAACTGTTTTTGGTGATGGATCTCAAACTAGATCTTTTTGTTATGTAAGCGATGAAGTAGATGGAATTTATAAGCTACTGTTTAGCAATTACTCGTATCCAGTAAATATTGGGAATCCTCACGAAATTACCATCAAAGATTTTGCCGAGGAAATCATTAACCTTACAGGAACAAATCAAAAAGTAATTTATAAAGATTTACCAAAAGACGATCCTATGCAGAGACAACCAGACATCTCTTTAGCCAAAAAACTATTAAATTGGGAACCAAAAATAAATAGGCAAGAAGGGATGCTAAAAACATATAATTACTTTAAAGAACTAACTGAAGAGGAACTTTATAAAAGTGAACATAAAGATTTTTCTAAGCATATTAAAAAATAGTGACTGCATTTAAACAAGGTAGATATTCAGGTTATATAAAGTACATTTCATACTTAATTGATTTAAGTATTATAAATGGGCTTGCTTTATTGTACTTTTTTAAAACTGTAAACCCTATAGTATTTGTTTTGTTAATTTCAAGTGCTTGGATTGTTTTATCTATTTATTCCAAATTTTATGAAGTTTATAGATATTCTAGAGAAATAAATATAGCTTCCTTAATATTAAAACAGTTGGTTTTATTTACCTTACTCATGCTTGCTTTTTCGGGGTTTAATCATGAATTAGATATAAAACCTGCAACTATAATTAAGTACACATTAACCACTCTTTTTTTAATTGGAGTTTTTAAATTTACACTGTATTATTTACTTCAAAAATATAGATCTTCTTTTGGTGGAAATTACAGGATTACAGCGATAATAGGAAAAAATAAACAGACTACTGCTTTAGAAAGTTTTTTTAATAATAATCCAGAGTATGGATATATACACAAAAAAACTTTTAATTTAAAAGATAAAGAGTCCTTTAGCTTAGAATCGTGTTTTAATTTTATAATTAAAGAGTCTATTGACGAAATATATTGTTCTGTTTCGGAGCTTTCAAATTCTCAAGTACATAAAATTATAGATTTTGCAGATAATAATTTGAAGATTCTCAAATTCTTACCCGACAATAAAGATATTCACTCCAAAAAATTGAAATATGAATATTACGATTACATACCCATACTTTCCTTAAGAAACATTCCTTTAGAAGATTCTGTAAATCAGTTTGTAAAAAGATCGTTCGATATACTTTTTTCATCTTTAGTTATTGTTTTTCTTTTATCATGGCTAACGCCTTTAATTGCTTTGCTAATTAAAATAGAATCCAGAGGCCCAGTATTTTTTAAACAATCTAGAAATGGGTTTAATTATAAAGAGTTCGATTGTTATAAGTTTCGCTCCATGATGCCAAACAAAGATGCGCATTTATATCAAGCTACAAAAAATGATCAGCGAGTAACAAAAGTGGGTAAATTTATAAGAAAAACTAGTATTGACGAATTGCCACAATTCTTTAATGTGCTTTTTGGAGATATGTCTGTGGTTGGGCCTAGACCACATATGGTTAGTCATACTAATATGTATGCAAAGAAAATCGACAAATTTATGGTGAGACACTTTGTAAAACCTGGGATTACTGGTTTAGCTCAAATAAGTGGTTTTAGAGGCGAGGTAGAAACAGATAAAGATATAATAGGTCGTGTTAAATACGATATTTTCTATATTGAAAGTTGGTCACTTTTATTAGATCTTAAAATAATTCTAAAAACCTTCTTAAATGCTGTAAAAGGTGAAGATAAAGCGTATTAAAGAATACTTTTTAGATTGCTTAACTGTCTATCGAAATTGAATTCTTTTAAAGCAGTTTTCTGTATTTTTTCTTTTAACTCCAAGTTCAAATTTAATTTTTTGATAGTTGAAATTCTTAAGTTTAAAGCTTCGTAATTGCCTGCTTCTGCAATCCAGCCTAATTGATGAATCTTAATGATGTCCTCGCCTTCACCTCCACCAAAATAGAGCATAGGTAAGCCTAATCTGGCATATTCAAATATTTTTGAAGGGACAGATCCATAAATTCTATTTAGTAAAGGAATAATGGTTAAATCGTATTTTAAAAGTTCCTTATGAAGTTCTTTTCGCGAAACTTCACCATGATAAATAATAGGTAGTTCAGGATGATTAGAAATAAAGGTTTCAATTTTGGTTTGCTCTGCTCCTCGGCCATAAATATGAAACTCTAAGTTAGAATAATCCAATTGTTCACATAACTTATAAATGCCTTGAGCAATGCCAAGCAAACCAGCATAAACCATTTTTATGTTTCCTTCAGACGAAGTTGTACTTCCTAATTTTGGGACTTCAAAATTTGGATAATTTCTATATAAATAAGTTTCTTTATTTGGAAATAGAGACTTTATATGAGTTGTAATCTCTTCGCTCTGACCTAAAACAAGGTCAGCTTTTTTATAGTTAAAACGCTCAATTTTTTCTAACACTTTGTAGGTGAAACTCTTTTTTAGAGCACCTAATTCCAGTCCAGCTATGGGCCACAAATCACTCACATTTAAAATAAGCTTTCTGTTTTTCGATCTCAAAAAAAACATGTTTGTAAAAGCAACTAATAAAGGTGGAGATTGTACAATAACTGTTTGTGGAATCTTATTCCAGATAAAAAACCATATCAGACTAAAGCTATAAGAAAACATAGCAAACAAACGCAAAAATTTATTACTAGAGTTACTTGCATAAAGCCATAATCTATGAATAGTTATATTGTTTTCAATAGTTGTACACTTAAATTTCCCTTTATACTCTTTAAAGATTTTTCCAGTAGGATAATTTGGTAGAGGAGTAATAACAGAAATATCTATTTTCTCCTTTTGTAAACCTTCAGCTAAATGAAACATCCTATTGGATGCAGCTCCAGTTTCTGGTGGGAAATAACTAGTTATTATTAAAACCTCTTTCACTATAATTGGTAAATTTCTATTAAATGACTTACAATTCTTAGAGCAGATTTACCATCCCATAATTTAGGAACTTGACCTTGTTTCCAACTTCCAGAGTATAATTTATTAAAAGCTTCAGATATTTTTTCAAAATCGTTTCCCACCAATACATTGGTTCCAATTTCACATGTTTCAGGTCTTTCGGTTGAATCTCTAAGTGTAATACATGGCACATTCATAATGGTTGTTTCTTCAGTAATACCTCCTGAATCTGTTAATACAACCTTTGCATGTTTTACTAAATAATTGAATTCTAAATATCCCAAGGGTTTAACATAATGCAGATTTTCAAAATGTAAGTTTAAGCCTTGTAATAACTTTTTGGTTCTTGGATGTACTGGGAAAATTATTGGGAAGTCTGTTCCTAACTCGACAATTTTAGTAATCAGTTTTTTAAGTTGAAGTTCTTCATCTACATTACTTGGTCTATGAAGCGTCATAACAAAATAATCCTTCTCTTTTAAGCGTAAATCTCTCCAAAGATTTGGTTCTTTAAAACGATTTTCATTTTTACGGAGGGTGTCAATCATTACATTTCCAACAAAGAATATGTTGTTTTTAGATACTCCAAGTTTTTCTAAATTACTATTGGCATAGTTTGAGGTTGTAAAAAAATAATCAGTTAAGCTGTCGGTTACAATTCTATTTATTTCTTCAGGCATATTCATATCTCCCGAACGTATCCCAGCCTCTACATGCGCTACTTTTACACCAGTTTTTTTGGCTACTATGGTACAAGCCATGGTTGAGGTAACATCTCCAACTACCATTACCAAATCGCACGGGTTGTGTTGTAATTCTTTTTCAAAACCAATCATTATGGCAGCTGTTTGCTCGGCTTGTGTACCACTTTTAACCTCTAAATTGGTGTCAGGAAATGGAATGTTTAATTCTTCAAAAAAGGTGTCGCTCAAATTCTTATCGTAGTGTTGACCTGTATGAATAAGTCTAAAAGAGATATCAAAACCTTCTGATATTTTTTGTTTAATGGCCTCAATAATTGGAGCTATTTTCATAAAATTTGGTCGTGCACCTGCAACTATGGTAATATTCATTCGGTTTCTTTTAATAAGGATGAAAATTGTTTCAATTTACCACTTTTTGAACGTTCTAATCGATTTAGTCGTTCAAAATTAACTTGAAGACCTTTTTCTAAATAATGCTCCATTTCATTCGAAATAAGTGTCATTTTTTCTGGAGAAAGCACTTTTGTACTAACATACTTTATAATAAAAGTATCTTTTTTGTGTTGCTCTATTATAAATTCCTTTACATGTCCATCGTCTTCAATAATACTTTTTGTGATATAGTAAAAAGTTAAACCTGCAGCTTTTTTTCCACTTGGTAAGATTGCCATGTCGTTAGTTCTTCCAATAAGTTTTTCTAAAATAGGCTTTTTAGATGTGCTTTGTTTTGAAAGAATACCAATATCTCCAATATCATATCTAATAAATGGATGCGCTTTGTTGTAAAATGAGGTAATGACAATTCTTCCCTCTTCACCATGAGGTAATATTTTATTGTTGTCATCTAAAATTTCTACGAATAATGTTTCACTAGTAACCTGCCATTCATTTTTAAGATTTTGGAAAGCAATAATATCAAGTTCAGAAGCACCATATTCGTTAATTACAGGAATTCCAAATTGCAACTCCATGAGTTTCTTATCATCTTCAAAAAGCATTTCAGAGGTAACAATGCATGCTTTCAAACTAGAACAAACTTGTTTTAATAGCATATTTTTTTTCTGAAGAAACTTTGCAAATTGAACAAGAGAACTTGTATATCCGTTGATATAATCGAATTTGGTCGATTTAAATTTTTCTAAATAGCCATGAAACGCTTTATCGCTTAAATCAAATACAGAAAATCTATAGCGCTTGCTTAGAGCATCTTTAAAACGTTCTTTATAATATCCTTTCCTATCTAAGGGAATACCGTAAAATCGCGCTTGTTTGGAACTATTAAAATCTAAGTGATACCAACCAAACCTATCTTTAATAAGTGCCCAGGTTAAAGCATGACAAAACTTGTCTTTAGCAAATACAAAGGGATTTCCAGAAGAGCCAGACGTCTTGTTGATATAAACGTTTTTACGAGTAAAATTTATAGATAGACGCTCATCTAACGACTGTTGTAAATCGCGTTTAGTCATAATTGGAATGGAATTCCAATCTAAAGGATTAACATGTTTTGCAAGTTGTTTATAAAATGGTGTCTCTTTTAAATGATGACTAACAATGGCTTGCTTTTTTTCGATAATATGAGCTTCAAATTCTATATCTGACTTTTTTTGAATCTCTCGTAAAGCAATTTCAGCCTCCTTAATTGGAAAGCCATTGAGTTTTAAAGAAAGATCGAATAAATTCAAAACAGAAAAACATATTTTCTGTAAAGTAAACAAAAATTATTCGTGTATTCGAAGCATTAGTTTTATTTTTGTGCAAACAACTCACAACATGAACATTTTAATTCTTGGCTCTGGTGGTAGAGAGCATACATTTGCTTGGAAAATAGCTCAAAGCCCTCTATGTAATTCAATTTACGTGGCTCCGGGTAACTCTGGAACAGCTCAGATTGCAAATAATTTGGATATTAAAGTAACCGATTTCCAAGCTATTAAAAAGGCTGTTTTGGAATATCAAATTCAAATGGTCGTGGTTGGCCCAGAAGACCCTTTAGTACAAGGCGTTCACGATTTCTTTTTAAAGGATGAAGACATTAAGCATGTTTCTGTTATTGGACCTCAAAAAGCGGCCGCCAAATTAGAAGGCAGTAAAGAATTTGCTAAAGAATTTTTAGCACGTCATAACATTCCTACAGCTGCATACCAGAGCTTTGACTCCTCCAATGTGGAAGAAGGTTATGCCTTTTTAGAAACCTTAAAGCCACCTTATGTATTGAAAGCAGATGGACTTGCAGCAGGAAAAGGTGTGCTGATTTTAAACGATTTAAACGAAGCCAAAACCGAATTGAAAAGTATGTTAATAGATGCTAAATTTGGCGAAGCTAGCAACAAAGTAGTAATCGAGGAATTTTTAGATGGAATCGAGCTAAGTTGTTTTGTTCTAACAGATGGGGAGAATTATAAAATATTACCTACTGCAAAAGATTATAAACGTATTGGTGAAGGTGATACAGGCTTAAATACTGGTGGCATGGGAGCTGTTTCTCCAGTACCTTTTGCTACTGATGACTTTTTAAATAAAATTGAAGAACGCGTTGTAAAACCAACTATTGAAGGTTTAAAAAAAGACGATTTACCATACAAAGGTTTTGTGTTTATAGGCTTAATTAAAGTAGGAGACCACCCAAAAGTAATTGAATACAATGTTCGAATGGGAGATCCTGAAACTGAAGTAGTTTTACCAAGACTAAAAACAGATTTGGTTGAAATATTTAAAGCCATAGCCAATCAAACACTTGATAAGATAGACATTGAAATAGATCCACGAGCAGCCACAACGGTCATGTTAGTATCTGGTGGTTATCCAGAAGCCTATGAAAAAGGAAAAGAAATTACAGGTTTAGAACATGTTATAGATTCCATCCCGTTTCATGCTGGCGCCATAAATAAAAATGGAAAAATTATAACGTCGGGAGGTAGAGTTATGGCAATTACTTCTTTTGGTGATACGTATGAAGAAGCCATAAAAAAATCTTATCAAAACATAGAAAAACTACATTTTGATAAGATGAATTATCGAAAAGATATTGGTTTCGATTTATAAGTAAGAATGAGATGTAATGCTTTTATCATCATCGTTTGAGTCATTATATCCTTTTAATTGTTTCATCCAATATAAAAAGGCTACAAAACCAACAATAATAAATAACCAAGAAACAGCATTTGCTGCAAACCAACTCTCTAATTCTAATGCTCTTAAAGCGTCAAATGGAGCAAATAATATATCTACAAATAAATCTTGAATGGCGTAAAAAAAGTCTTTCATTTTATATAAATTTTAGGCTCAATAAGAGCTTATAAGGTATTATCAATATATTTACCTTACAAAATTACATATTTTTTCAATCTAAATCTGAATAAATAGGAAAGAAAGTTAGTAATTTACTTTTACTTATTAATTTCAGAAGAAAATTTTAAACAAATCAATACATGATTTCTAGTTTTTTTAGCAGAGCAAAACCTATTCATTTTGTAGCAGTAACTTTGTTGCTGTTAATTGCTTTTACAATAACTAAAGTCTATAGCATAAAGGAAACAGTCGATGTTTTTCTAATACTTAAACAAATATCCCTTTTTGTTATTTGTGTTTTATCAATTTTCGTTTTCGATTTTTTATCTGGAAAAAACGACTTGACCAAAAGTAATAGTTACAAAATATTGTTTTTCAGCTTGTTTATGGTCATGATGCCACAAACATTTTTAAATTCTAAGCTTTTAATAGCAAACCTCTTTATTTTATTTGCTTTAAGACGAATTATCAGCATTAGAACCATGAAACATGTTAATAAAAAAGTGTTTGATGCAGCTTTTTGGATTAGCCTTGCTACGCTGTTAAGCTTTTGGGCATCACTTTTTTATATTTTAATATTTGCAGCTCTTTTATTATATACTATAGCCGATGTTAAAAATTGGATCATTCCATTTGTTGGAATTTTAACAGTAGCTATCATAAGTTTTTGTTTTTTACTGTTAACAAATACAGATGTAATGGGTTACTTTTCTAATATAAATACAGATATAAGTTTCGATTTTAGCATGTTAAATACAACTCAGATTGTAATCTCCGCTACTGTTATTTTATCTTATTTTGCTTGGGCAGTCGTATTTTTTATTATCAATATAAAAACAAAGTCTAGAAGCTACAAACCATCATACATATTAGTGCTTTTAGCTGCATTGATAGCTATTACCGTTATCGTAATTTCACCTGAAAAAACAGGTGCAGAATTTATTTTCTTATTTGCTCCATTGTCAATTATTATGGCAAACTATTTAGAAATTATATCTGAAAATTGGTTTAAAGAAATTTTAATATGGGTACTAATTCTTGTGCCAGTAATTAATTTAGTTCTGTAATTTTTCACCAAAAGCTAAGTCGCCAGCATCTCCTAAACCAGGAATAATATAGCCTTTTTCATTGAGTTTCTCATCTACTGTAGCAACCCATAAATGCGTATCCTTTTCAAAATAGTTTTCTATAAAGTCAATTCCTTCCTGTGCAGCAATAACACTTACTAGATGAATGTTTTTAGGGGTTCCAAAAGGCTTTAAAGCTTCAAAAGTGGCCACCATAGATTGTCCAGTTGCAAGCATAGGATCTGCTAAAATTAAGGTTTTGTTTTCTAAATTTGGACAAGCCAGATACTCTACGATGATTTCAAAATTCTCAGGCTTTTCTTTATGATGTCTGTATGCTGAAATAAACGCATTTTCAGCTTTATCAAAATAATTCAATAGTCCGTTGTGTAAAGGAACTCCTGCTCTTAGTATAGAACAAAGTACCACATCGTTATTTATGGTTTCTAGTTCGCAAATACCTAATGGCGTTGTTATAGTTGTAGGTTTATAGCTTAACGTCTTGCTTAATTCGTAACCTAAAATTTCGCCAATACGTTCAATATTTCTTCGAAAACGCATGCTATCTTTTTGAATGTTAACATCTCGCATTTCTGCTATAAATGTATTTAATATGGTTTGTTTATCTGAAAAGTTATGAATATACATATCTGTACTAATTTATTGAGTGGTAAAGTTAATTAATTAGGCTTATATTTACGTTTGTAATTTCTAAATTTAATATAATGTGAACGGGAATCTACATTCCTTAGGCTTTAAAAATATTTTAGCTAAAAAATTATGTAGATTTGTGTTTAATAAAATAAAAATCATGTTTACAGACAAAGCCAATAAAATTTTCCAAGACGTTATCGAAAAATACCATGTTATAAACACAGTCGACCAACCTTTTGAAAATCCGTATAACAAAGAAACTCATTTATTAGAACATTTACTTTATAGAAAGAGTTGGATTGATACGGTTCAATGGCATTACGAAGATATTATTCGCGATCCACAAATAGATCCTGTTGCTGCTTTAAAACTGAAACGTCAGATTGATGCTTCAAATCAAGACAGAACAGATATGGTAGAATATATTGATAGCTATTTTCTTGAAAAATATAAACATGTAACACCTAAAGCTGATGCCACTATCAATACAGAAAGTCCTGCTTGGGGAATTGACAGATTGTCTATTTTGGCTTTAAAAGTATATCATATGAATGAAGAAGCTACGCGTACAGATGCTTCTGATGAACATATTGCTGCTTGTAAAAAGAAACTAGATGTTTTGTTGGAACAACGTGTAGATTTATCAACAGCTATCGATACCTTGTTAAGCGATATTGAAAAAGGCGATAAATACATGAAAGTGTACAAACAAATGAAAATGTACAACGACGACGAGCTAAATCCAGTGCTTCGTTCGCAAAAATAAATGTCATTCAGAACGAAGTGAAGAATCAAATAGATATTTCTACTGCGCTCAATATGACATTACGTTTGTTCTATGTCTTTACCAAAACACATCCTAGTTATTCGTCTCTCAGCTATGGGAGACGTTGCTATGACAATTCCTGTTTTAAGAGCATTTACTACACAATATCCTGATATAAAATTAACCATTTTAACCAGAGAGTTTTTTGCACCTTTTTTTAGAGATTTAGAAAATATCACTGTTTTTTCAGCCGACTTAAAAGGAAAACATAAAGGTGTTTTCGGACTTTATAACCTCTCAAAAGAGTTGAAAAATCTAAATATTGATGCTGTTGCAGACTTGCACAATGTGTTAAGAACAAATATTTTAAAAGTTTTTATCTTAGGAAAACCTTTTGTGCAAATCGATAAAGGGAGAGCAGAAAAAAAAGCTTTGGTTTCTGGTAAAAACTTTCAACAACTAAAATCCACTCACGAACGTTATGCAGATGTTTTTAGAAAACTAGGTTTTCCATTGGATTTAACAAATCCTAGTTTTCCTAAACGTGTTGCCTTAAATTCTAAACTGCAAAATATTGTTGGTACAGATACTAAAAAATGGCTTGGAATAGCTCCTTTTGCAGCTCACGAAAGTAAAATGTATCCATTAGATTTAATGGAACAAGTGATAGAAACGCTTTCTGAATATTATAAAATCTTATTGTTAGGAGGTGGAAAGAAAGAAGTTGACATTCTTGATGGCTTTCAAAACAAGTATAAAAACGTGATTAATCTAGCTGGAAAATTATCTTTAAATGAAGAACTAGATGTCATTTCAAATTTAGATATCATGTTGTCTATGGATTCCGGAAATGCACACATGGCAGCCATGATAGGAGTAAAAGTAATTACTATTTGGGGAGTTACACATCCTTTTGCTGGCTTTGCACCTTTTAATCAACCAGAAGATTTTGCTTTGCTTTCAAATAGAGAACAATTCCCACTTATTCCAACATCTATTTATGGAAACAAGTTCCCTGAAGGATATGAGGAAGCATCAAAAAGTATCGCTCCCAATACAATTATAAAAAAGATAGAATCTCTTCTATAAAAAAAGATCTTTTAGGTTTTTAAAACCTAAAAGATCTCTTCAATATTTTTAAATTACTTTTATTCAAAAGCTATAAATCCACTTCTTTTATAAAGTAACAGGATGACTTAAATATCATCATAATCTATTTTCACAGTTGGAGTTGTTGGATGTGCCTGACAGGTTAAAATCAATCCTTCAGCCACTTCACTATCAGTTAAAATATTGTTTTGTCTCATAGTCACTTCACCCTCAGTTACTCTAGCCAAGCAACTACTACAAATACCACCCTGACAAGAGTAAGGCGCATCTAAATCTTCATCTAAAGCAGCTTCAAGAATGGATTGTTTTTGAGACATTTCGAACGTGGTTTCTTCATCATCTACAACAACTGTAATTTTAGTTTTTCCATCTGCAATTTCTTCTTCATTTACATCTGCAGGTTTTGCAGCTTTAAAAAGCTCATAATGCACGTTTTCTTTAGGGATGTTATGTTCGGTTAAGACATCTTTTACTGTGTGTATCATAGCTTCTGGGCCACATAAATAGAAGGCATCTACAACCACGTTTTTATGCGTGTTTTTCATCACGAAATTAACGGTGCTTTTTTCAATACGTCCAAAAATAGCATCTTCTTCATCTGCTTGACTAAATACAAACTGGATAGAAAAACGGTCTTTATATTGATGTTGCAAGTCTAAAAGTTCCTGTAAAAACATGGTGTTTTTAGTCGATTTGTTTCCATATACAAGAATCACTTTACTATAAACTTCTTCTTCTAAAGCACATTTTATGATGCTTAAAATGGGTGTAATACCAGATCCTGCAGCAAAAAGAGCAATGTTTTTAGTTTTAGAATCATTTGGCTCGAAAACAAAACGCCCTTTTGGTGAAGCTACTTCTAAAACATCACCAACTTTCAAACTGTTATTAGCATAAGCCGAAAATGTACCATCTGTAACTTCTTTTACAGCTATTTTTAAATCGCCACTTTTAGGAGAAGAACATAAGGAGTAATCTCTCCGAATTTCATGATTATTAATAGTGGTTTTTAAAGTAATATATTGACCAGCTTTAAATGCAAAGGTGGCTTTTAAATCTTCTGGGACATCGAAACTTAATACAACAGATTTGTCTGTTTCTCTTAAAATTTCTTTTAAAGTAAGTTTATGAAAATGTGACATATTTATATTTTTGACAAAAATAAGAAATAGAGTTAGGAATTAAGTTTGATTGTAACAAAATGTGCATTATTATTACTAATAATAAAAACCGACTAGAATAAAATGAAAATTAAACACTTTATTAACCTAGAATGGAAACAGTATTTTAGGTCTGCCTATTGGCAAAAAAGTATGGCTTTAAATATTCTTCTTGTTTTTGTTGCTTTGTATTTTGTAGTAACATTCTTGGCTTTAGGAATTGCTTTATTTCCACTTTTAAAAGACGCATTTCCAGATCAAGATCCATTAATAATTGTAAACAGCTATTTATTTTATTGGTTTTTAGGCGATTTACTTATGCGTTTTTTCTTTCAGAAATTACCAGTTATGAGTGTAAAACCCTTACTAACCTTACCAATTAAAAGAAGTAAAGTGGTTCATTATGTATTAGGAAAGTCTAGTTTTTCATTTTTTAATTTCTTGCCACTTTTTGCTATAATTCCTTTTGGAGTAATGTTGATAATTAACAACTACCCATTGGTTTCAGTTATTTTCTGGATGGTTGGCATTTTTATTATCACCTTAATTATTAACTATTTAAATTTTATAATAGAGAGTTTTTCGTCTGAAACAGACTTTTCTTTTTTACCAATTATTGTATTTGCCGGAGGTTTATTTGCTATTAATTATTTCAATTTAATTTCTTTTACAGATTTAGTTTCAAGTGCAGTTTCTTCCTTTTATGAAACACCATTTCTTGTGGTAATTCCAATACTAGTTTTAATAGTTCTATATGTTGTAAACTTTGGTAAACTTAAGAATAAATTATATTTAGACAGTTCATTAAAATCTAAATCTCAAGAAGTTAAAGCTTCTAATTTGGAGTGGACCAGAAAATTTGGAGATGCTGCTCCTTTTATGCAATTGGATTTAAAATTAATTTGGAGAAACAAACGCCCAAGATCTTCAGTTTTCTTATTAATATTAGGTTTGTTATATGGCTTAGTTTTCTATCCAAACCCTGTCTATCAAGACAAGCCTTGGTTTTATGCGTTTATTGGAATTTTTGTAACGGGTATTTTCTTAATCAATTTTGGACAGTTTATTCCAGCTTGGGATAGTGGCTATTACAAAATGCTTATGAGCCAGAATATTAAATACAAACAATATTTAAAATCCAAATTTACTTTAATGACAGTAAGTGTTGTTATTTTATTCATTTTGAGTATTCCTTATGTGTATTTTGGTTGGAAAATTTTATTGGCACATTTGGCTGCAGCTATTTATAATATTGGTATTAATACACATGTAATTTTATATGGAGGATCTTTTAATAGAAAAAAAATAGATTTAAACCAACGTGCAGCTTTTAATTATCAAGGTACTGGAGCCGTACAATGGCTTATTGGTATTCCATTAATGTTATTGCCTTTAGCTATATTTGGAGCTTCGTATTATTTTTTTAGTTTCGAAATTGGCTGCTTGTTACTTACTGTTTTTGGTTTAATTGGGATTGTTTTTCATCAAAAACTCATGAACCTTATTACAGATAAATATTTAGATTCAAAATATAAAATGATTCAGGCTTTTAGTCAGGACAATTAATAAACACACCTCATGATAAACGCATCAAATCTTACAAAAAAATACGGCAGTAAATCTGTTTTAAATATTAAAAATTTAGAAATTCCAAAAGGTCAAAGCTTTGGATTGGTTGGAAATAATGGCGCAGGAAAAACTACTTTTTTTAGTTTACTTCTAGATCTAATTAAGCCAAGTACAGGACAAATAATAAATAAAGGAATTCAAGTGAATAATAGCGAAGACTGGAAACCTTTTACGGCATCTTTTATAGATGAAAGTTTTTTAATTGGTTATCTAACTCCAGAAGAATATTTTTATTTCATTGGCGAACTTCGTGGTCAAAACAAAGCAGATGTTGATAGTTTATTATCTCAGTTTGAAGATTTTTTCCATGGCGAAATATTAAATCAGAAAAAATATTTAAGAGATTTAAGTAAAGGAAATCAGAAAAAAGCAGGTATTGTGGCCGCTTTAATTGGAAATCCAGAAGTTATTATTTTAGATGAGCCTTTTGCAAATTTAGATCCCACCACTCAAATACGTTTAAAAACCATTATTAAAAACCTAGCCGAAACTCAAGAAGTTACCGTTTTAATTTCCAGTCACGATTTAATGCATGTTACAGATGTTTGCGAACGAATTGTAGTTTTAGATAAAGGGGAAGTTATTAAGGATTTAGCCACAAGCGCTGCTACTTTAAAAGAATTAGAAGCTCATTTTGCTGGCAATGAAACGGTTGTTAAGGAAACTATTTAAGCCTCAAGAAGTAAGTAAAATAGGAATCGCTTTTTGCTTACATAACTATCAAGAAGTTATATTTGATATATTTCTTTACAAATAATTCAAAAAGATGCCTTATTTTTACGGCTATACATAATAAATGTAGCTAATTTTAGTTTAAACTTAAACCAAATACAATCCACGTTGCGCACATCTTTTAGAATCATATTATTCCTGTTTTGCATCACGCTTTTGATAGCGAGTTGTTCTAGAAAAAAAGACTCCTTTTTAAGTAGGAATTATCACGCACTTTCAGCAAAAGACAATACGCTCTATAATGGCTACTTGGCTTTGGAAGAAGGCAGACAAGATCTTAATGCAACCTACGAAGACAATTATTGGGGTATTCTTCCCATAGAACGAATGCAAGTTTCAGATGAAATTACACTTCCTGGACAAAATGAAAACGAACGTTTTTCTAGAGCAGAAGAAAAGGCCGTGAAAGCCATACAAATGCACAGCATGAATATTCAAGGGAAAGAAGTTAATCCTCAAATGGACGAAGCTTATTTACTTTTAGGGAAAGCTAGATATTTTGATCAAAGATTTGTTCCAGCTTTAGAAGCTTTCAATTACATTCTTTATAAATACGCTGCAAGCGATAAGATTAATCAAGCAAAAATTTGGAGAGAAAAAACAAATCTGAGATTAGAAAATGACGAGCTGGCTATAGAAAATCTAAAACGTTTATTTAAACAAGAAGAATTAAAAGGCCAGGATTTAGCAGATGCCACTTCTACAATGGCCCAAGCCTATATTAATTTAGAAGCTTTAGATAGTGCTGCAACCCAATTAAATATTGCTAGTTTAAACACGAAAAACGATGATGAGCGTGGGCGATATCGATATATTCAAGGGCAATTATATAACAGACTTGGCTATATAGACAGCGCTAATATGGCTTTTGACAAAGTGATAAAGCTAAACCGAAAAACACCTCGTATTTATTTAATTGCAGCTCAGTTAGAAAAAGCAAACAATTTTGATCATGCTAATGGAGATAAAGTTTTATTGGTAGAAACCTTAACTAAGATAGAGGAAAACAGAGAAAATAGACCTTATTTGGATAAAATTTATCACCAAATAGGTAATTTTTATGGTAGAAGCAATCAGGATTCCTTAGCTGTAGAATATTATAACAGATCTTTAAGAACCAATTCTAGCGACAAAAGATTAAAAGCTATTAACTATGAAATATTAGGAGATTACTTTTTCGATTATACCGAATATAAAATAGCTGGAGCTTATTATGACAGCACCATGTTAAACATGGTTAAAAATACAAAGCCTTATAGGATTATTAAAAGAAAACGAGATAATCTAGACGATGTTATTTATTACGAAGACATTGCTTATTCTAACGATAGTATTATTGGTTTAACTAGATTAAACTCTGATGAACAATTGGCTTACTTTACAGATTATACCGAAAAACTAAAAATTAAAGCCCAAGAAGAACAAGAACAAAAGGAGTTAGAACAAGAGTATGCTAATATAAATCAAAATTTGGCTTCGGTTGATAGTAAAAATAGTTTTTCGGCTTCTAATGATTTAAAAGCACAATCTTCAAGAGGTCCAAACATGCCTCCTGGAGCATCTAGTTTTTATTTTTATAACCCGACAACAGTAGCTTATGGTAAAAACGACTTCCTTAAAAAATGGGGAAATAGAATTCTAGAAGACGATTGGAGATGGTCCACCAGAACTAAGTCTAACATAAGCACCACAGTTAACGAATCTGAAGAAACCCTAGTTGAAAACAACGAGCTTTTTGACCCGGAACACTATATCTCTCAAATTCCTACAGACCAAAAAGTAATAGATAGTATTGCAAAAGAGAGAAACTTTGCATACTATCAATTAGCTGTTATCTATAAAGAAAAATTTAAAGAATACGAACTTTCTAAATATAGGTTTCAAGAGTTATTAGCTATGGATCCAGAGCAGAAACTGGTATTACCTTCTAAATACAATTTGTATAAAATTTATTTGCTTTTAGATGAAAATGATGAAGCTTCTATAACTAAAAACGATATTATTACAAATTACCCAGATTCTAGATATGCTACCATTTTAAAGAATCCAGATGCTGCAAATCTAAGAGATGAAAACAGTCCGGAAAATATTTATCAAGCCTTATATGGCAAGTTAGAAAACCAAGAATACAGCCAGGTAATAACAGAAGCAGAATCTTATGCAACTTCTTTTGAAGGAGATCCTATGGTTCCAAAATTCGAATTATTAAAAGCCACTGCTATAGGAAGACTACGAGGTTTTGAGGCTTATACAAATGCCTTAAATTTTGTAGCTTTAAACTATGCTAATACTGCAGAAGGTGTAAGAGCACAGGAAATTATAAATGATGTTTTGCCAAAATTAGCTAATAAAGAATTTATTGATAATGAAGCAGATACAAACTTTAAAATAGTTTATTATTTCACAAACCCCTCTGAAAAAGAATTAGAGGCTTTTAAAACAAAATTACAAGCAGAAATAGAGAATGTAAATGTTTTTGATTTATCACTTTCTGTTGACGTGTATAATCCAACAACAACTTTTGTTATTGTTCATGGATTAAAAAGTAAAGATGGAGCCACAGGCTATGCGCAATCGCTTCAGGAAAAGAAAAAAGATAAAATTATTCATGACTTTTTCTCAGTATCTTCATCTAACTATAGAATCATTCAAATTCATAAGAATTTCGATGAGTATTTAAATTTACAATAACCCCAAATAATTAGTATTATGTTTTCCGATAATAAAAAAGACAGACAAAATACAGACCTCATTTCAAGTCAGAATATCATTTCTAAAGGCACTAAAATTATTGGTGATTTAATAAGTGAAGGCGACTTAAGAATTGATGGAACCATAGAAGGTAATTTAAAAACACCTGGAAAAATAGTTGTAGGAAAATCTGGATCTATAAAAGGAACTCTTAATGGAACTGATGCTCATTTTGAAGGCAAATTTTCTGGAAAATTATCTTTATCTGGAACACTTACTTTAAAATCTTCAGCACATATTGAAGGTGAAGTTGTATTAGGAAAACTGGAAGTAGAACCAGGAGCTACATTTAATGTTACATGTGCCATGAAAGGTGCGGTAAAAGAGTTTCACTCAAAAAATGAGCAAAAAGACACATCAAAACCCGGACAAGAAACAGCTTAATAACTACGCACGTTACTCAAGTATTGCTTTTCAAATGTTTGCTATTATAGGCATTGGAGCATTTATTGGTGTAAAATTAGACAATGCTTTTCCAAACAAATACAACCTCTACACGATTATTCTGTCTTTAGTGTTTGTAATTTTTGCCATTGTTTTTGTAATAAGACGTATTATTGCAATCTCAAAAGAAGACAATTAAATGAATCCAGTTTTTAAAACCAGACAACTTTCGTTTTTAATTCAAAACGTTGTACTTACCCTTATTCTATTAGGTATACATAGCTACTTACTTTCTCATTTTGAATCAATCACTTACAAGGTTCCTTTGTGGCAAGTTTATGTGTTCCATTTTGTTGTTACTACTTTAGTTTATTCGGTAATCAATTTTCAATATTCTAGAGGAAAAGCCGAGATATTTAACTTATTTATGGGTTTTACTTTATTAAAAATGATATTATCAGTTGCATTTTTATTGCCAGTTATATTGTCAGATATGGAGAAAAAACAACCTGATGTATTTAACTTTTTTATCCCTTATTTTTTATACTTGTTTTTTGAAGTTTATTCTTTAACAACTTTTCTTCAAAAGAAACCATAAAACATATTGATTTTCAAAGCATTAAATAATCATAAAAAAAGTGTTTGACAATTAATATAATGTACGTACATTTGCACGGAATTTAAAGCAAGGTATTTTTAATCAATACATAATGACATTAAGCACCTTTAGAAACGTATTTTTTTCTGCATTATTTATAGCAATTTCATTTGTTGGATATGCGTCAGAAAACCCAGAGAACGAGAACGGTAAAGAGTTCAATGCCAAAGAGATGATCATGCATCACGTTAAAGACGCGCATGAGTACCATCCATTTGATTGGAACGGAAAGCCTGTAACCATTGCTTTACCTATCATTTTATGGACAGATCAAGGTTTGGTTACTTTTATGTCTAGCGAATTTCATCATGACGATTCTGGAACTCAAATAGTTGAAAGAGATGGAGCTAGATTTGTAAAATACCACGAAAAAATATACCAATTAGATGCTAGTTCACAAGAAATAGTGTTTGATGAAGCTCATTACCCAGCAAACGCTAGTTTGCCTTTAGATTTTTCTATAACACGAAATGTGTTTATGATGTGGGTTTCGGTAATTGTTTTACTACTTATTTTTTTAACATCAGCTAAAGTTTATAAAAAATCTAACAATAAAGTGCCAACTGGAATTGCTGGATTTACAGAACCTTTAATCGTTTTTGTTCGCGACGAGATTGCGAAGCCAATGATTGGAGATTATAAGTATAAAAAATACATGCCTTATTTATTGACCATATTTTTCTTTATATGGATTAATAATATTTTTGGATTAATACCATTTTTAAATGGAGCTAACGTAAGTGGAAACATTGCTTTTACTTTAACCTTGGCTGCGTTTACTTTTATTATTACAACTATAAGTGGAAACAAAAATTATTGGAAGCATATTTTCTGGATGCCTGGAGTTCCAGTGCCAATGAAAATATTCTTAATGCCTATAGAAATTGTGGGAATGTTTGTTAAACCAATATCATTAACCATTCGTTTATTTGCAAACATTACGGCAGGACATATTATTATCCTGTCATTAATGGCACTTATTTTTATCTTTGAATCTATTGCAGTTGCTCCGGTATCTGTAGCATTTTCATTGTTTATTTTATTGATTGAAATTGTAGTTACTGCAATTCAAGCATATATTTTTACCGTGCTATCTGCTTTGTATATCGGGATGGCCACTGAAGAAGAACATTAATTAATTTAAATTTTATATTATGACTATTACAGGAATTGCAGCAATCGGAGCTGGTATCGCAGTAATTGGAGCTGGAATGGGAATTGGAAAAATCGGTGGGTCTGCTATGGACGCAATGGCTCGTCAACCGGAAATCCAAGGAAAAATCCAAACTTCAGCGCTAATTTTAGCAGCTTTCGTAGAGGCAGTAGCACTTTTTGGTGTTGTTGCATCATTAATCGTTTAATTATGATTATTAAATACAGAGATAACGGTTGGTTATCTCTGTATTTTAAATTTAGTAAGCCTTGAGGATTATTTCTTAAGAGTTATACGTAAAAATTAAATTTTAATTGAGGTAAACCTCAAAAGTATACCCACCTAGTGGGATTAAAAACTAAATAAATTAAGGAATGGATTTAATTACACCCGGTTTAGGACTTGTCTTTTGGACAGTAATTACATTTTTGTTTTTACTAATTGTCTTAAAAAAGTTTGCTTGGAAACCAATTCTTGGAGCTGTAAGCGATAGAGAAGATGGTATTAAAACAGCATTAGCATCTGCTGAAAATGCTCGTAAAGAAATGGAGAATCTTCATGCCGATAATGAGCGTATTTTAAAAGAAGCTAGAGCAGAACGTGAAGCATTACTTAAAGATGCTCGTGATATTAAAAACAAACTAATTGATGATGCTAAAGGTGAAGCACAAGCCCAGGCAGACAAAATAATAGTACAAGCTCAAGCAGCCATTGAAAGCGAAAAGAAAGCCGCAATGGCAGAACTTAAAAAACATGTTGCAGATTTATCTATTGATATAGCTGAAAAAGTAGTACGTGCAGAACTTTCTAACAAAGACAAACAAATACAATTGGTTGAGTCTATGTTAGGTGAAGCAAAATTAAACTAATACATAATGGCAGGAGCAAGAGCAGCAATACGTTACGCAAAAGCAGTTTTAAGTTTAGCATCAGATAAAAATACAACTGAGATTGTAAATAATGATATGAAGCTAATAGCTAAGACTATAGCAGAAAGCACAGACTTAAACAATATGCTTCAAAGTCCTGTTGTGAGTTCTTCAATTAAAAAATCTGTTTTATTAGATGTTTTTAAAGACTCTAATGAACTTACTAGTGATTTAATTGATACCTTAATTATAAATAAAAGATTACCACTTTTACAAGAAGTTGCTTTAAAATACAATCTTTTATTTGACGAATTAACTGGAACTCAAATAGCTCAAGTTACAACAGCAGTGCCTTTAACAGACGAATTAAGAACAAAGGTATTGGCTAAAGTTAAAGAGCTTACAGGTAAAGATGTTGAAATTAAAAGTATGGTAGACGAAAGCATTCTAGGAGGTTTTATTCTACGTGTTGGAGATACTCAATATAACGCAAGTATTGCGAACAAATTAAATAAGTTAAAAAGAGAATTTACATTAAACTAAGACTTGCCCAGTGCTTGTCGAAGGATCTAAATATTTAAAAAGATGGCAGAAGTAAAACCAGCTGAAATATCAGCAATCTTAAAGCAACAACTATCAGGTTTCGAAGCAGGAGCTACATTGGACGAAGTTGGAACAGTATTAACTGTAGGTGATGGTATTGTACGTGCTTACGGATTAGCTAACGCTCAATATGGAGAATTAGTTGAATTTGAAGGAGGTGCAGAAGGTATTGTACTGAATCTTGAAGAAGATAATGTTGGTATTGTACTATTAGGAACTTCAGTAGGAGTTAAGGAAGGTTCTACAGTAAAACGTACAGAACGTATCGCATCTATTAAAGTAGGTGAAGGAATTGTTGGTCGTGTGGTAGATACATTAGGAAACCCTATTGATGGAAAAGGACCAATCTCTGGTGAAACATACGAAATGCCTTTAGAGCGTAAAGCTCCAGGTGTTATTTTTAGAGAGCCAGTTACTGAGCCATTACAAACAGGAATTAAAGCAATTGATGCTATGATTCCAGTTGGTAGAGGGCAACGTGAGTTGGTTATTGGAGATAGACAAACTGGTAAAACAGCAGTGTGTATTGACGCCATTTTAAATCAAAAAGAATTTTATGATGCAGGAAACCCTGTATATTGTATATACGTAGCAGTTGGGCAAAAAGCTTCAACAGTAGCTTTAATTGCTAAAACTTTAGAAGAAAAAGGAGCTTTAGCTTACACAACAATAGTTGCTGCAAACGCATCAGATCCTGCGGCAATGCAAGTATATGCACCTTTTACAGGAGCATCTATTGGAGAGTATTTTAGAGATACTGGTAGACCAGCTTTAATTGTATTTGATGATTTATCAAAACAAGCAGTTGCTTACCGTGAGGTATCTTTATTATTACGTCGTCCACCAGGACGTGAAGCGTATCCTGGAGACGTTTTCTACTTACACTCAAGATTATTAGAGCGTTCTGCAAAAGTTATCAATAACGATGCTATTGCCAAAGAAATGAACGATTTACCAGAAACCTTAAAACCTATGGTTAAAGGTGGTGGATCATTAACAGCTTTACCAATTATTGAGACACAAGCAGGTGACGTATCAGCATATATTCCAACAAACGTAATTTCTATTACAGATGGACAAATCTTCTTAGATGGAGATTTATTTAACTCTGGAGTACGTCCAGCAATTAACGTAGGTATTTCTGTATCTCGTGTTGGTGGTAACGCACAGATTAAATCTATGAAGAAAGTATCAGGAACTTTAAAACTAGATCAAGCACAATATCGTGAATTAGAAGCTTTCGCGAAATTTGGTTCAGACTTAGACGCTGTTACTTTAAATGTTATTGAGAAAGGAAAGCGAAATGTTGAAATCTTAAAGCAAGCACAAAACGATCCTTTTAAAGTGGAAGACCAAGTAGCAATTATCTATGCAGGTTCTAAAAACTTATTAAGAGATGTGCCAGTTGCTAAAGTAAAAGAGTTTGAAAGAGATTTTATCGAGTTCTTAAAAGCGAAACATGCAGATGTATTAGCAACTTTAAAAGCAGGTAAATTAACTGATGAAGTTACAGATGTTTTAACTGAAGTAGCAAAAGATTTATCAGGAAAATATAAAGCATAATTAATATTCCCACGAAAGTGGGAATCTTATTTCATATTCTAAAATATGGCAAATTTAAAAGAAATACGTAACAGAATTTCATCGGTATCTTCCACGATGCAGATTACCAGTGCCATGAAAATGGTATCTGCTGCAAAATTAAAGAAGGCACAAGATGCTATTACAGCAATGCGTCCTTATGCAGATAAGTTAACAGAGCTTTTACAAAGTTTAAGTGCCACTTTAGATGCAGATTCTGGAAGTAAATTTTCAGAACAAAGAGAAGTTAAAAAAGTACTTTTAGTTGCTATTACTTCTAACAGAGGATTATGTGGTGCGTTTAATTCTAACATTATAAAGGAGGTAAGTAAATTAACTAAAGTTACTTATGCTAACCAAGAAGTTTCTTATATAGCAGTTGGTAAAAAAGCAAACGATGCCTTTAAAAAGACCAATAGAGTTGTTGCAAATGAAAGTACTATTTTCGATGATTTAACTTTCGATAATGTTGCGGATATTGCACAAACCCTTATGGATAAATTTGTTACTGGCGAATACGATAAAATAGTACTTGTTTACAATAAATTTAAAAATGCTGCGACACAAGAAATTATGACAGAACAATTTTTACCAATTGTTCCAATTGAAGCAGATGCGAATGTAAATTTAGATTATATTTTTGAACCTTCAAAAATAGAAATCGTAGAGCAGTTAATTCCTAAGTCTTTAAAAACCCAATTATATAAAGGAATTAGAGATTCTTTTGCTTCAGAACATGGTGCTCGTATGACTGCTATGCATAAAGCAACAGACAATGCAACTGAGTTGAGAGATCAATTAAAATTAACTTACAATAAAGCACGTCAAGCTGCTATAACCAACGAAATCCTCGAGATTGTTGGTGGAGCTGAAGCACTTAATAATTAGATTATTATTTGTACGAAAGTGCCAAATTTTATAAATAGTAAAACCTCACTGTATAAGTGAGGTTTTTTTATGGAACAGAATTTGATTTAGTATCTTTATAAAAACAACAACTAACACAATGAAAACACAAAAGCAGTTTCTGGGATTTATTTTAATTTTAAGTATCCTTATAACATTCACACAATGTTCTAGCGCTCAAAAGCTTCAAGAACAAGCCTCTTTTGAGTTAGGTGAAGTGAGTTTTCAAAGATGGATTGCAGGTGTACAAGGTGGAGGTTCAGGATACCATATGCTAATAAACGTGATTTCAAATAAAAACAATGTGGTTTTCGATTCTGTTTATTTTAGAGGTTATAAAGCTAAAATTGAAATTGGAAAAATAGCATACGTTGCAAATATTAAAACTAAAGACAATCAAAGAGAAGACCTTATTATGAGTAATAATGGACAAGAAGAATTTGGTAACAAACAACCAAATAAAGAAGCCAATTCCTCTTTTAAATTATCAGATAAGGAGTGTGTTATCAGTTATATTGAGAACGAAACAACCAAATATCTAAAAGTAAATAACCTCATAGAAAAACCCAAAGAAGAATATCCTTCTGCTCCACCAAGAGAGCCTTAATTTAATTCGTTGTGTGGCATCTTATAAAACTGTATATTTAGCAGCATAAAAACAACCACTTGAGTACTTTAAAATCTCTATTTAAACAAACTTTTATTTATGGTTTAGCAACAGTGCTACCACGAATGTTAAGTTTTTTATTAGTGCGTTTACACACAGACGAAAGCGTCTTAAAATCTGTTGCAGATTATGGAGATGTGTCTTTAATTTACTCTTATTTCGTTTTATTTAATGTTATTTTGGCTTATGGAATGGAAACAGCTTTTTTTAGGTTTTTCCATAAAGAAGATGATAAATCGAAAGTCATTGGAACCTCTTCCATATCCCTAATTATTTCATCCATTTTCTTTTTTGTTTTTGCTTTAGCTTTTCAAAATCAGATTGCAAGTGTTATAGATATTAAAGCCGAATACATCAATCTAGTTATATGGATTTTATTACTAGATGCTTTGGTTATCATTCCTTTTGCTTGGTTAAGAGCTAATGCAAGACCTGTAAAATATGCTTTTGTAAAAATTTTAAATGTAGTCATTAATCTAGGGTTAAATTTATTCTTCCTATTGTGGTTGAAAGACTTAGCAACAGAAAGTTCTTTGTTGGCATCCATATACAAACCTAATTTTGAAATCAACTATATTTTTATTGCCAATTTGGTAGCTAGTGCTGTCACTTTGTTAATAATGTTGCCTTTTTACTTCAAAATTAAATTCACATTTAATACAAGTCTTTGGAAACAGATGATGCGTTATGCTTTTCCCGTTCTAATTGCTGGAGTTGCATTTTCTATAAACGAAACTTTCGATAGAATTCTTCTAGATAAGCTCTTACCAGAAAATATCGCGAAAACTGAGATTGGTATGTATTCTGCCTGTTACAAATTAGGCATGTTTATGACGCTTTTTGTAACGGCTTATAAACTGGGTGTAGAACCTTTCTTTTTTAGTCATGTAAATACTGAAAACCCTAAAAAGAATTACGCTAGAATTCTTGAGTACTTTGTCATTTTTGGTTCAATTATTTTGTTAGGAGTTGTCGTTTTTGCCGATGTTTTAAAAGTAATCCTAATTGGAGATGAAGCCTATTGGCAAGCCATGATAATTGTACCAATTATTTTATTGGCTAATTTGTGTTTAGGAATTTATCATAACCTATCAGTTTGGTATAAAGTAACAGATAGAACCAAATTTGGTGCCTATATTTCAGTATTTGGCGCTCTTCTAACCTTAGCCCTTAATTTCTGGTTAATTCCTATAATTAGTTATGTAGGTTCTGCTTTTGCTACATTAGCTGCATATGCATCCATGATGGTGATATCATATTATTACGGAAGAAAATATTACCCAATTCCTTATAATCTTAAAAAAATCTCATGGTATTTATTTCTGTCAATAGGACTTTCATCGATAACGTTTTATGGATTTAGAGGGAATTATGTTGTTGGAATTTCAGCATTAATTGTATTTTTAGCTTTAGTTTTTCAACTAGAAAAAAATGATTTAAAAAGATTATTAAAAAAAACATAGCTTAAGGTCTTTTAGGTCTCAAAATATTATAATTTAAAATAGATTACCACTTTAGCGACAATAAACATGAATATAAAAATAATTAACAAATCCACTCATGCCTTACCACACTATGAAACTATAGCGTCTGCAGGTATGGATTTAAGAGCAAACTTAACCGAATCTATAACACTTAAGCCATTAGAAAGAACCATTGTAAAAACCGGTCTATTTATCGAATTGCCTATAGGTTTCGAAGCGCAAGTACGACCAAGAAGTGGTTTGGCTGCCAAAAAAGGAATTACTGTTTTAAATTCCCCAGGAACGGTCGATGCAGATTATAGAGGAGAAATTGGTGTAATTCTTGTAAACCTTTCAAATGAAGATTTTACTATAGAAAATGGTGAGCGTGTTGCCCAATTAGTTATTGCAAAACACGAACGTGCAGAATGGATTACAGTTGAAGAACTATCCGAAACCTCAAGAGGTGAAGGTGGTTTTGGAAGCACTGGAACAAAATGATTAATGAATTATGATTAACGATTTTTAATCAAATAGTAAATCAATAATTAAACAAAAAACGACTCAACTTTAAAAGATGAAAATAATAGTACCCATGGCAGGACGAGGCTCTCGTCTTCGTCCACATAGTTTAACAGTACCAAAGCCATTAATTCCAGTTGCCGGACAACCCATTGTCCATAGATTGGTAAAGGATATTGTAAAGGTTTTAAATCAGCCTATCGAAGAAATCGCTTTTGTACTTGGAGATCCAGCGTGGTTTGGAGACGATGTAGTTTCTAGCTTAGAAGAACTTGCAAAAAGTTTAAATGCCAAAGCTACCATCTATCGTCAAGATCAACCCTTAGGAACAGGTCATGCCATTATGTGTGCCAAAGAATCTCTTTCTGGACCTGCAGTTATTGCTTATGCTGATACTTTAATTAGGGCCGATTTCAATTTAGACCCAGAAGCAGATGCTGTAATTTGGGTGAAGCAAGTAGATAAGCCTGATGCTTTTGGTGTGGTTAAGTTAAATGATAATAAAGAAATTATCGAACTGGTTGAAAAACCAAAAACCTTTGTTAGTGATTTGGCTGTTATTGGGATTTATTACTTTAAGGAGGTAGCTGTTTTAAAAGACGAATTGCAACATGTGCTAGATAATAATATTATTAATGGAGGAGAATATCAAATTAATGATGGAATTAAAGGAATGATGGCAAAGGGAAAGATATTTAAAACCGGAACAGTAGACGAATGGATGGATTGTGGAAACAAACCAGTAACTATAGAAACCAATGCTAGAATGTTAGGTTTTTTGCAAGCTGATGGTAAAGAACAACTAATTGCTTCAACAGTTATAAATAATAACTCTACTATTATTGAGCCTTGTTTTATAGGTGAAAATGTGGTTTTAAACAATGCAACCATAGGCCCAAATGTTTCTATTGGTAGCAATTGTACGATTGAGACTTCAACCGTTAAAAATAGCTTAATACAAAACCATACTACTATTAAAAACGCTAATTTAGACGACGCAATGATAGGTAATTATGTTACTTACGATGGTAAGTTTACAAAAGTGAGTATTGGCGACTATTCGGTTTTAGAATAACAAAGAATATCATTCTGTGCTCGACGAAGCATCTATTTAAATATGAAAAACAAAATCTACATCCTCATTTTTTTCTTCGGAATAATTTTCATTCCACAGATAAATTATGCGCAAATAGATTTCAATAAAACCCCAGACGATGATTTAGGAGACGTTGAAGATAAAACTCAGGAATTCTTTTATGAAGCTTTAAAACAAAAGGGAATTGAAAATTACGATCGTGCAGTAACTGCACTTCTAAAATGTATTGACCTAGATAAAAAGGAATCTGTTTTTTATTTTGAATTAGGAAAAAATTATCATCTGTTAAAAAACTTTGGAGCAGCAGAAGATGCTTTAAAAAAAGCCATAAAATACCAGCCGGATAATGAGTGGTATTTAGATGAACTTTACAGTATTTATGCAGAACAAAATGATTCGGATAAGGCTATAAAAACAGTTAAGCAGTTAGTAAAATATCATCCAGATTATAAAGAAGATCTGGCCATGTTATATTTTAAATCTAAAAAATATAACGATGCCCTGGAGATTTTAGACGAATTAGATAAAGAACAAGGTATTACGCCTTCTAGAGATTTAATGCGAAATCAAATTTATACGGCAACTGGTAGAAAAAAGGACCAAATTGAAAACTTAGAAACTCGGGTTGAAGATAATCCTGACGAAGAATCAAATTATCTGGCTTTAATTTATAGATATAGCGAAAACAACGATAAAGTAAAAGCTTTTGAAACGGCAAAAAAACTCTTGGAAATTAAGCCAAACTCACAATTGGTGCACTTGGCTCTTTACAAGTTTTATTTAGAAGAAAACAATCCAGAACTAGCTATTGCTTCTATGAAAGTTGTGCTTCAAAGTCCACAAATAAATCCAGATGCTAAAATGATGGTCTTAACCGATTTTGTGAAGTTTGTTGGAGAAAACCCGGAATATGAACAAGATTTGGTTGACGCAACTAGCTTTACCTTAGATGATACCAATGAAAAAAGTCAAATAGAGTTAGCACAATACTATTTAACAAAAGGTGATAAACCTAAAGCCTTGGAGTACTTTAACGAAGCCTTAAAAATAGATTCTGATAATTTTAGTGTATTAAAAAATGTCCTTCTTTTAAATATCGACTTAGAACACTATGATGAAGCTGTAGTTAAAAGTGAAGATGCTTTATTAAAATATCCCTCTCAACCTTTACTGTATTTAGTTAACGGTGTGGCATTAAATAAACTTGAAAAGCCTAAAAAAGCTATTGATGCTTTAGAAACCGGACTTGATTACGTAATAGACGACACGAAAATGGAAGCCGATTTTTATAAGCAACTTAGCTTAGCCTATATGCAGTTAAACAATACAAATAAAGCCAAAGCGTTTAGTGATAAAGCCAATAAGTTAGAATCTCCAAATTAATGAAATTACCTTTTCTTAAAAAATATCTAGTTATAGGATGCATGTTAGTGACTTTTTTGGGATGTAAATCCACGAAAATAGCTTCTGATGGTTCTGTAAATTTAAATTTATCTTCAAAAGAAGTTATCAAAGAGAATTCTAAAATTTCGGCAGATTTTAAAACCCTTCAGGCTAAAGTTAGAATAGGTTACACCCAAGGAAACGACTCTCAAACACACACAGTTTCGTTTAGAATGCTGAAAGACCAAATAATCTGGATTAGCTCGTCTTTTAATATAATTAGAGTAATGATTACGCCTGAAAAGGTAAGGTATTACAACAAGTTGGACAACACCTATTTCGATGGAGATTTTCGTTTTTTAAGTGATATTTTAGGCACAGAATTGGATTTTGAAAAAGTACAAAACCTGTTGCTTGGAGACCCTTTGTATCCGCTAAACAAAACAGATTTTAGCATGTCTGTAAATAACGATGCATATCTGTTTCAGCCCAAAGAACAATTAGCGCTTTTTGAGTTGTTTTATATTATAAATCCAAGCCATTTTAAAATGGATTCACAACAGTTGGCTCAAACTATTGAGGCGAGATTTCTTCAAATAGATTATTTAAATTACCAAAAAGTAGAGAAACAAAGTTTGCCTGAAAATATTAAAATAATTGTGTTGGAAGGAGACAAAGAAACTGTTATAGAAATGGAATTCAAATCTGTATCTTTGAACCAAGATTTAAGATATCCTTTTAGCATACCTTCAGGATTCGAAGAAATAGTCTTAAAATAAATGAGGCAAAAAAACACTTTTAAATACATATTTCTACTGGTTTTTACTTTCAGTAGTGTGGTTGGGTTTTCACAAAGCAAGAAACAACAAGAGTTAGAGGAGCGACGTCAGGAACTTAGAAGAGAGATCAAGCAAATAAATGATTTATTATTCAAAAACAAATCTGAAAAGAAATCGCAAACATCTCTTATTGAAGATTTGAGTTATAAAGTGAGTGTGCGTAGAAATTTGATAAAAATTACCAATCAACAAGCCAATTTACTGACTCGAGAAATAAACACCAATCAAAAGAAAATTACTGAATTAAGAGACGAGCTTCAAACACTTAAAGACAATTATGCTAAAATGATTGTTACCTCCTATAAAAGTAAAAGTGAACAAAGCAGAGTCATGTTTTTATTATCGTCTAGCAATTTCCAACAAGCTTATAAGCGTGTGCAATACATCAATCAGTATGCAGAATACCAAAAAGAGCAAGGAGAATCTATTAAAATTAAAACAGCCGAATTACAAGAAACTAACAAAGCTTTATTAAAACAAAAAGAAGATAAACAAAAGCTTATCGACGAAAATAGAGTGGCACAAAGAGAACTGGAAGTCGAATTAAAACAGCAAGAAAGCCTGATGGCTTCTATCAATAAAAATTTAAATAATTACACCTCACAAATCAGACAAAAGCAAAGCGAAGCAGATAAAATTGATCGTGAAATCGAAAAAATTATCCGTGAGGCTATTGCTGCATCTAATAAAACGAAGGGTAAAACAACAACGACTACCTCTACAGGTTTTGCTTTAACACCCGAAGACAAACTATTAGCAAGTAATTTTGTGTCTAGCAAAGGAAAACTGCCTTGGCCAGTAGAAAAAGGTATTGTAAAACTGCGTTATGGAAAACAACCACATCCGGTAGTAAAAACAGTCATGATACAGAGTAATGGGGTACGTATAGCTACAGAAGAAGGGGCTCCAATTCGTGCTGTATTCAACGGAAAAGTACTTGCTGTACAAGCCATAAAACATGGTAATCTTTCGGTCTTAATACAACATGGTAATTATGTAACGGTTTACAAAAACCTCTCGAAAGTGTATGTTAAAAAAGGGGATAATGTATCTACCAAACAAGAAATAGGACAAGTGTTTACCAACCCTTCTAACAAAGAAACCCAATTAAACTTTAGTATTTTTAAAGATAGCTCCACTCAAAATCCAGCAGATTGGATTTACAAGATGTGATAACATTTTGAAACCTTTTTTGGGAGATTTACAAGATGTGATTTGTCATTCAGAGCAAAGCGAAGAGTCTCTGTGTTATTGACTACGTCACATCTTCAATTTAAATGCTTGGAGGAATCTATTTCTTCTATAATATCTTAATCAATACCCAATCCATTACGGAAAAACCGTAACCACAACCATGCATTTCATCGAAAAGTAGGAAAAATACGTAGTAACACGTAGAAGATATTTTAAATTTAACTTTTAGGTTTATGCTATATAAATTTAAAAATTATTTATTATGAGCAAAATTCAAAATTCAAAATTCAAAATTTTAAAAGCGTAAAGCTAAGGCGTTTTTTATCTAAAAGTTTAATCTTAGTTTTATTGTTTGGTGTACTTGGTTGTCAAAAAGATGATGATTCATTTATAAAACAGGAACATACCCCACAAACTTTAAAAACCAAGTATAGTATTACCAAAATAAACTATCAAACAGTGCAACAAAACAACCTTTTGGTAAATTCCATAACTAAAATCAAGAAGCAAACAGAAACAAAAGGCTCAAGCCCACAAAACAGATTGGTACATTCCAGTGCTTATGATTTTTATATAGATACAGATGTTGCCACCTATATGGAAAACACTAATGGCAGTTACCACTCTTATACCTTTCCAGTAATAAGGGACAACCCAACCGTAGCCTTGGAAAACATTTTATTTTCTTTACAAGCTGATGGCACCTACAAAGTGTCCTTGGTGTCCTATAACCTATCAGAAAGTGAAAAAGAGGCTTTATTTAATGAGCAATTTGTAGATTTAACTAATAAGATAGCTAAAGAAGATATTGATGAAGTAAATTTAATGGACGATGTGTTTAATAAGGAAATACAAACAACTTTTACTACATCTTATGTATGTGCATGTAATGTACCCGATCATGTTGGAGGGGTTAATCCTGATTCAGGAAATTTTTGTGATTGTGTTGGAATTCAAATTTCGATTACAAATGGTACTGAAGAAAATACAGAAGGAAATGGTCCAGAAGAGTTTCCTAATAATAATGAGATACCAGATGGAGAAAACAACTCAGGAGGAGGCGTACCAACTGATCCCAACAACCCTAAACCAAAAGAGGATGCCACATCTCCAACGGTTTCTATACCTTTTGATCAACAGGTTGCCAATTGTTTAAGCGAATATGCATTCAATGGCAATACGTCTATACAAACATGGTTAAATAGCGCAAGCTCTAGCGAGATTAAAGCACTTGCTAATTATTTAGGAAAAGGAGATAATTGCAGCAATCCAGCTACTTTGGATTTTGTTGTTGCTGGTATTGAGGCGATGAATGAAGGTGGATACTTTGATCATGCAAATAATGTTATTTTAGACTCTACGTTTCTAGCAAATGAAAAATTAAATTGCGTTTATAATAAGTTAAAAGCCGATAATTCATCACTGTTTAGAGAAACAGTAGGTGCTTTTATAGACAACCGTAATGCAAACCTAATATTTACTGTAGGTGAATGTGTCATGACTGATCTAGCTTGTACGGATGATAATTATTTTGCAGAGACAGGAATAATCAAAATAATCATTGAAGATATTAATACAAATTCTATTGATATAGCAAAAATGATTCTCCATGAATCTATACATGCAGAGTTAACTAAATATGTTGTAGAATATGAATCTGGGATTGATATTAATAATAGGTCTTTATTGTTTGAAAAATATAAACACTATAAAGATTTATATGGAGATGGTCATATTGAGCACATATATATGACAAATAAATATATAAACCCAATAGCAAGTGCTTTAAGGGTATATGACAACAATAGCTATCCAATAGATTATTACAAAGCATTTGCTTGGGATGGTATAAGAAGATGGGATGCTGATAATCTACTTTCAATGGAAATGGATTTAATATATGAGAGTTATAGACCAATCATAGTAGAAAATAGTGAAGTATGCAATTAAGAGTTATTTATATTTTAGTTTTTCTAGTTATTTTGTGTTCTTCTTGTCAAAACAACAACGAAGAGATAAAAGTTATAGGAATTGTTTATAATAGTATTCCAAAACTGCTTCCTTCATTTAACGAAAAACATGATACAATTTCTATAGATTCTAAACCTAAAAGTGGTAAAAAATTAAAGTATGCCATAAATGAAAATTTTGTAAATGATAAATTTGGAAACAATATTTCAAATTATTTTTATAAATATAATGAAGGTAAACTTAAAGAGAAAGTAAGCATAAACCATGATTATTGGTCTTTAGTAGAGCAGTTGCAAAAACAGAACAATAAAGGAAATATAATAGATAAGAAGAGCTTTATTAAATTTATTGGTAATGAGAATGTAGTGTTTCTGCCTAAAAAACAAATTAAAAATATAGAGAAATTAGAATATGGTGTTAATGCCATTATAAGTTTTTCTAATGTAGAGTTTAGTAAAGATTACACAAAAGCTGCTGTTACCGTTTATATTTACGGCGATGGCTTGGATGTGTCGTTACTAGTATATGTTTTACAAAAAGAAGTGGATAATTGGAAAATTATTTATCAAAGCAATATTTCATAAATTGATTATTAAAAGCCTCTTATTCTAAATTAGAATAAGAGGCTTTTTTTTTTAGTTTAAAAAAACACTAAACAAACAAAGCCTTCAACTCTGTAGCATCTTTAGGCTTCATTTTTCCAGCAAGAACCAAACTTAATTGCTTGCGTCTTAAAGCGCCTTTAAAGCGTTCTTTTTCTAATTTGGTTTCTGGAGTAATTTCAGGAACTTGTACGGGACGTCCGGTTTCATCTACTGCTACAAAGGTATAAATAGCTTCGTTGGCTATGGTTTTTTGTCCAGATTCTCTGTCTTCAATCCAAACATCTAAGTAAATTTCCATCGAGCTTCTAAACGCACGAGATACTTTAGCTTCAACCGTAACCACAGATCCAACAGGAACAGCACGATTAAATTCCACGTGGTTTACAGAAGCTGTAACCACAATACGTCTGCTATGTCTTCTAGCAGCAATACTAGCCGCACGATCCATTCTAGCAAGTAATTCGCCACCAAATAAGTTGTTTAACGGATTGGTTTCACTTGGCAGCACTAAGTCTGTCATAATGGTTCTAGATTGTTTCGGGGTTTTTATAGACATGATGGGTTGACATTTATTAAATGAAATGCAAAGGTAAGCCCATTTTGGATTTTAAACTTACGAATTATGAAAATTTTGTCACTGAAAATGAAATACAATGCAACGAAAAATCGCTACGTTTTTTTTGTAATAATTTGTCATTCCGACGAGAGGAGGAATCTATTATTTAAAGTAGAGTTAATTATAAAAATATAGATTCTTCAGTCGTACCTTCCTGCCTGACGGCAGGCAGGCTTCTTAAGGGCATTGTTATTGACATCATCGAATCTTCGATTTCCACCATTAGGAGGAATCTATTAATCAAAGTTTCGTAATTATAGAACGATAGATTCTTCGGTCATTTCTCCCTCTAAAGGACAAAACTAGTCTAATTCTTTCACCAACAACCAAGCGGCTGTATTATGCGAACGTTTTACCTCTCTTAAAGCACTTAAAGCTTCTAAACGGTCTTGGTAACTAGCGTAAACCACTTCGTGTAAACCGTATTTGTTGACACCAATTTTTTTAGCATCATAGCCTAAGCTTTTAAGCTCTTCTACTTTTTTGTCGCTGTTTTCTTCAACTCTAAAGGCACCAGCAATAATATGGTAATTGCCAACTTCTTTTTTCACGTTTAAAGTAACGGCTGGAAGTGGATTCTCGATAACAAAAGTAGCTTCCTGAATTTTACTTTCAAGTTGCTGATTGGCTTCTTCTTGAGCTATTTGATTTTGAGAGTTTATGTTTTCAACATAATAATTAGAAGCAACAAATCCACCTATAGTAAGTGCAATTACTGCTACAGCAGCATATTTTAAATACCCTCTAGACTTGCGTCTTTCTGGAGTAACTGCAATTGGAATTACTTTTTCAATTTCTTGAACGGCTTCTTTGTAAACTTCTCTGTTAACAGAAGGAGACACAAATTGCGATAAACCAAAAGCATCTGTTAAATAGTTTAAATGGTAAGAAGGCTCAAAAAGCATCTTGCCTTCATTATTTAATGAAAGCTCGCCAATATTATTAAAGGAGATGGTTTCCCCTTCAGTGAGATAAGATTTTAAGGCTTTAACACGTTTTTCAATCTTCTTTGAAGCTTCTTCAAAAGGAATCTTTTCTACATCGGCAATATAATGGGTTAAAATACCATCGTTTGCCTGGATTTGCTCGTTAAAAGATAGTTTCTTTTTTGGAGGATAAAAGGCATTTGTAGTCTCGTGAATGGTAGCCGAAACACGTTGTGTTAAAAAAGCTCCAAACTCAGGAACTGTAACACATTCATATCTATATAGTAAGTCGCTTATGTAAGATTCTAATTGCATAAAAACAAAGTTAGTAATTTTTGAATGCGAACAAAAATTCGGCTTAACTATTTATTAACATGATAAAATTGCTTTACTTGTAGTCTCATTATCAAAATATTAACATGACTGAAAATAGTTTACTATATATTTTGGCCTTGCAGCACGTGCCCAACATTGGTGATATTACAGCTAAAAAGCTGATTTCGCATTGTGGTTCTGTTGAAGCGATCTTTAATGAGAAGAAACAAAACCTCCTTAAAATTGATGGTATTGGAAGCTTGGTTATAAGAGATTTATATAGCAAACATCATTTTAAAGCTGCTGAAGAAGAGTTAAAATACATTCAACAGAATAATATTACTACCTTATATTTTGCAGATTCTGATTATCCTGAAAAATTAAAACACTGTATTGATGGTCCTATTTTACTGTTTCAGTCTGGGAATATCAATCTAAAGAAACAACGCATAATTAGTGTGGTGGGTACAAGGAAAATTACCACATACGGAATGGCTTTTTGCAATAAATTAATTGATGAATTAGCCGTTTTTAATCCAGTAATTGTATCTGGATTTGCTTATGGAACAGATATTACAGCTCAGAAAGCAGCCATTAATAATAACTTACAAACTATAGGCTGTTTGGCTCATGGTTTGAATCAAGTATATCCAAAAGCACATAAAAAATATGTAGCTGAGGTTGAAAAAAATGGGGGATTCTTTACCGATTTTTGGAGTAGCGATCCTTTTGATAGAAATAACTTTTTAAAACGAAATCGAGTCATTGCTGGTTTAAGTGAAGCCACTATTGTTATTGAATCTGCCGAAAAAGGAGGTAGTTTGGTAACTGCAGATATTGCAAATTCCTATAACAGAGATGTGTTTGCTGTTCCAGGAAGAGTAACAGATAGCCAAAGTTTGGGATGCAATAACTTGATTAAATTTCAAAAGGCTCATGTGTTGTCCACTCCGTTAGATATTCCATATATGCTGAATTGGGAATTAGAGGAACAAAAGAAAGCACCAGTACAAAAGCAATTGTTTGTAGAATTAAATGATGAAGAAAAAGTAATTTATAACTATCTAAAAGAAAAAGATAAACAACTTCTTGACGTTATTGCCTTAGAATGTCACTTGCCTATTTATAAAATAGCTGGTATTTTATTAAATATGGAACTTAAGGGCGTAGTTAGACCTTTGCCTGGAAAACTTTTCGAAATTATTTAGAAGTTTATTTTTAGAATCCAGATATCTTGAAAATAATCTAGTTTTGAAAGCTCTTTTTGTTTTTGATAAATGGTGTTTGCATCTTCATTCATGTCTAAATAAATATAATTCCAATTATTTTTGGGATTGATATACGACTTTGGTGCGTGTCCTTTTTCTTCCAAAGTTTTCATCCAGTTATCAGCATTTTCTTTTACTGAAAACACATTGGTTACTAAATAATATCCTTTTGGAAGATTGGGAATGCTAATGGATTTTAAACTTTCAATACGTTCTAAACCAGTTTTCTTTTTTGGTTTAGGAGTTGAGACTTGCTGTACTTTAACAGGTTTTGAAACGTCTGATTTAGGCTCAGGAATTTCGGTTGATTTCTCTTTTATTTCAACGTCAAGAAGTTCGGTAGGTTCTTCATTTTCAAATACAACTAAAGTCTCTTCATTACTTTTTCCTTCAAGATAAATAGGACTTATTTCAGTTTCAAAAGCCACAAAAAATAAATAAAATCCATCCGCTTTTGTTTTAAATTGAATGGTAGCTTCCGAAGAATTATTAGATAGAATGTGATTGTTTTTATTTGGAATGGCCATTTTTAAAACATCAAAACCTAAAGTGTTGGAACTGTTAGGATTTCGGTCTAAAAAAGCTTCGTCTTCAATAGTTATTTTACTATTAAAAAAATTATTTTCTGGGCGTTCTTTGTTTGATAATAAGACAGGCGATTTTTTTTCAGTATCTAAAATAGCACAATTATCTGTTTTATATTTTTGGTCGCCTTCTAAAGCGCCAATTAAAAGAGACGTTTTGATATTGCCAACTTCATCGGTTTTAAAATCTTTAAAAGTAATTTCGGTAATCGTTCTATCAACCCCAACAAAACCATTATAAGTAGTAAAATATTTAGCAGTTTCAAAATCGTTCTCATAAATAATATATAATAGCCAACCACCAGCAGCACCTCCAGAAACGTAGCCTTCGGTAGCTTTTATGTTTGCAACCGAATACGTGCCATCTATGGTGTTTGCATTTTTTAGCAACTGGGTAACATCTGCATAACAAACATAAGGTTTTGTATCGTTAAAGAGATTGGTTTGGTAACTATCGAAGATAATATTTCCATGAATAGGTTGATAGTCGCTCTCAGGGAGTTTAAACAATATGGAATTAACAATGGTATCGCGTTCATCTTTACCTTGATAGACCATTTTTTCGTAGTTAATAACTCTACGAACACCTTTATCATATTTATAAATAGCGCTCCAATATAAAGCGGCATATTTTATAGATGAAGCTTCGTTATTAAGGAGTAGGTTGGCCTGGCTAGAACTAAATGTCGATGCGTTATTGTCAACGTCTATATACTGCATTTTTAGTACATCGTTAATTTCAGAATCTTCGTTAAAAGGTGCTACAGCATCTGTGCTTACAATACTATTTCCAATAATGGCAGAATTCCCTTTTAGATAGAATTTTTTATTGGAAGCAAAGCGTTCTCCATCTTGAGCATAACTCCAAATAGATGTTGTAATTAAAAGAAATAAGAATAAACGCTTCATTTAATAGCTATTTAAAAACTAAATATACTATTAAAAATGAACCTATAAAATTTTGAAACTTAGTAACCTACTTTTTCACGAACACGCTTTAACACATCATTAGCCACAACTTTGGCTTTTTCTGCCCCTATGGCTAAAAGTCTGTCGATCTCATCTATATTATTCATATAATAATGATAACGTTCACGTTCTGTTGCAAATTTTTCAATTATTAATTCAAAAAGTGCTTGCTTAGCATGTCCATAACCATAACCACCTAGTTCGTAATTGGTTTTCATGGTTTCAATTTGATCTTCAGAAGCCAATAAACTGTAAAGAGCAAAACAGTTGCAAGTTTTCCAATCTTTAGGATCTTCAAGCGCTGTGCTATCCGTTTCAATAGTCATAATTTGCTTGCGAAGTTTCTTATCATCTAAAAAAATATTAATAATATTACCTTGACTTTTGCTCATTTTTCCACCATTGGTTCCAGGAACAATCATGATGTTTTCTTGAATACTTCCTTCAGGCATAACAAAAGTCTCTCCCATTTTATTATGGAAACGAGAAGCCACATCACGTGTCATTTCTATGTGCTGTAATTGATCTTTTCCAACAGGAATAATATTTGCATCATATAACAAAATGTCGGCTGCCATAAGCATCGGGTAATAAAACAAACCAGAATTAACATCTTCCAACCTGTCTGCTTTGTCCTTAAAACTATGCGCAAGTGTTAACCGCTGATATGGAAAAAAGCAACTTAAATACCAGGATAATTCTGTTACTTGAGGAATATCACTTTGTCTGTAAAAAACTGTTTTTTCTACGTCCAAACCAAAAGCCAACCAGGTTGCAGCTGTAGAATATGTGTTGTTCCGTAAAAGTTCAGCATCTTTAATTTGCGTTAGGGTATGTAGATTTGCTATAAACAGAAAAGAATCATTTTTAGGATCGTTAGCCATTTTAATAGCTGGAATTAACGCGCCTAAAATATTTCCTAAATGTGGTGTTCCTGTACTTTGAATGCCTGTTAAAATTCTTGCCATAATATTTCCTGCGAAAGCAGGAATCTTTTTAATTAGTTATTCTATTTTTTTTTACAAGTTACAAAGGTAATTTTTTTGATACAATAGCTCAATAAATTTAAGTAGTTTTGGCCCCTATGAGAATATTTAAGTATTTGTTTTGGATTTTATATCGCATTTGGTTCTATATACTTGTAGCCTTACCCATTATCGTTTTATTTCCATTTCTAATTATTTCTATACTTAAAGAGTCTTGGTATCCATATTTTTTTAGAATAGCTCGAGTTTGGGCAAAATTTATTTTGTTTGGAATGGGTTTTGTTTGGAAAATTGAACATGAACAAGTTCCAAATCCAGACAAAAGCTACATGTTTATTGCCAACCATACATCTATGGCAGATATCATGCTCATGTTGGTATCGGTAAAAAAACCCTTTGTTTTTGTAGGAAAAAAAGAGTTGTCTAAAATTCCACTATTCGGATTTTTCTATAAACGCACTTGTATTTTAGTAGATAGAAGCTCCGAAAGAAGTAGAAAAGCCGTGTTTTTAAGAGCTCAAAAACGATTGAAACAAGGTTTAAGTATTTGTATTTTTCCCGAAGGTGGTGTTCCAGACGAAGCTATTGTTTTAGATACTTTTAAAGATGGAGCTTTTAGATTGGCCATCAACCATCAGATTCCTGTGGTGCCTATGACGTTTATGGATAACAAAAAACGATTTTCTTATACTTTTTTTAGCGGTGGTCCAGGACGTATGCGTGTTAAAATTCATCCCTTTATTAAAACGGAAGGACTAACTATTAAAGACACGAAAGAAGTGAATAGTAAAGCACGATCAACAATATTAAAAACCTTAGAAAGTAACGAATAAAAAAAGCCACTCTTGGCACAGAGTAGCTTTCTTTTTTGATTATTGTTATTCAAACTTCTTTGAAATTAACAAATTAATCTAACCAACCAAAAACTAAAATTTATAACTAAAACCAGTATAAACACCAATAATATATGGGTTGAAATTACCAGAGGTATTTTCGAACGCATTTAATTGGTATTTAAAAGTAGGCTCTAGATTGAACTTAAATTTTTCTGTAAACTTATAGTCTAGTCCAACCCCAAAGTTGGTACTAAAACTCATGCTTTTTATATTGTTTGCTTCTCCTATATACGTGTTTTCATCGTTTAATTCAGAATATACTTCATTGCCATCTAAAATAAATGAACTAAAACCAGCAATCAGGTTTAGTCCTAATTTTTTGTTTCCAATTCGATAGCTTAACTCCACAGGAACTTCGAAATAACTAATGCGCTGACTAATTGCGGCATTCGACTTTGGACTTAAAGAATTATCTATTTGACCAACGCTTAAATTATCTGCACTAATAGCTGTAAGAGATTTGTAACCTTCAGATAAATTGATGTTTCTTAAAGGACTTGGAGCTGTGCTACTATTTGCTATGTTTTCGTAAAGAATAACATCGTTCGTGTCGTAACTCAAGTTTAAAGAACTTAATCCTGTACGTATGGATAGTTTCTTATTTAGATTGTAACTAACATTTACTCCATAACTGGTATTTACTTCTCCGGTTTTAGAATTGTTTGCAAATTGATCGTCAATGTGAGAGCCTTTTCCCATCGAATTATAATAAACAGGCGCAACATTAGCATATACTTGCCACCTGTTTATTATGTCATCTTTCTCTTCTTCAATAAGATCTTGGTTAGCTGCAATAGCTTCTTCTATGGTTAAGTCTGTTTTGTTCAGTGCTTCTTCCACAGTTTCTTCTACCTCAGCTTCTGTATTTTCTTCTATGGCAATCCCAGTTTCTGTTGTGGTATTGCTTAATTGTTGTAATTGATTTTCAGTTTTTGTATTATCGAATTCTAAATTGGTTTTACCATCTTTAGAGTTTGATTGTGTTACAGCTATATTATTGTTTTTAGTAGAGTTGTTGGTGTTATTAGAATTTTTATTCGAGTACTTATCCGAAGTTTTTTTGCTCTCTGTCGGAGAGTTTTTAGTTAGTCGTGAATCGGTTTTACTGTTAGATGTTGAGAGGTTTGTTGAATTCTTTCCATCTTCAATTGAGCTTTTAACATCGAATTCAGTAGTTTTTTCTTCTGTACTCATTTTGCTCTTGGAACTTGTGTTTTCTGTAACTCGTGTATCGGTTATATTTTTTTTAACAGAAAGGTTTGTAATATTATTATTGTTGAAAGGTTTTGATTGAAGACCTTCTTCTGAAGCTATTTGTGACTTATCTGAAGCATCTTCATCTTTATTAGTATTGTTGCTAATCTGAGATTCAGAAGTCGAAACTTTATTTACAACCTTATTTTTTTCGTTTGAAGTATTTGTAATAGTTGAATTTATATCAGTTTCATTAGAAGGGTTTGTAGCATCTTTTAAAGTGTTTTCAGTATCTACAACCTTTGTATTGTTTGTGTTAATAGAAAAATTATTATTCAATAATAAACCTCCAACCGTTAACATTAAAAGTAATAGAGCTGCAACTCCAGCAACTTTATACCAAAAAGGAAATACTTTCTTTTTGTCTTTTTGTGGTTGGTTTAATTTGTTTTGAATGCTGTTCCAAACTTGTGGGTTTGGTGACACTTCAAAGTCTTTGAATTTTTCTTGAAAAACTCTATCTATATGTTTTTTATCACTCATTACAAGGTATGCGTGTTTAAACTTGTTTTGTAATCTTCAATTTTATCTTTTAAAATCTTTCTAGCTCTTGCCAAATTAGATTTTGAGGTTCCTGTTGAAATTTCCAACATGTCTGCAATATCTTTATGTGAATAGCCATCTAAAACATAGAGGTTAAAAACCAATCTGTATCGGTCTGGTAATTCTTGAATTATCTGTAAAAGAAACTCGATTGAAACATCGTCGTCTTCAACAGTTACTTCTACATCTTCGATATTTGTATCATCAATAATCTCAAAAACACTTTGATTTCTATAGCGTTGTAATGCTGTGTTAATGGTTATTCGTTTTAGCCAACCTTCAAAAGAACCTTTGTGTTTATATTGCGATATTTTATTAAAAATAATCACAAAAGCATCTTGCAGATTATCTTCTGCTTCAGCATAGTTTTTACAATACTTTAAGCAAACAGAAAACAATTTACCCGAAAAGAGTTGATATAGTTCTGCCTGTGCTTTCGTATCATTATTACTACATTTTTGTATGAGTTGTTTTAAACCCAAATGATTACGTATTAATTTAATAAAGTTATTAATCTACTACTGGAACTTCAACAACCATATAATTGTTGCCTCCTTGCCAAAATTTAAAAATATAAGATCCGCTTTGGGTTGCTTTTAAATTAAACGAAGTTTCCATTTCTTCATTTAATGTTTCGCAATTATTATTTCCAGAAACCACATAAGCAACAACTGCTACTGTGCGTTCATTAGCTTCCTGTACAAAATAAATGTTATTAAAGGCATAACAAGTGGAAGGTCTAATATAGGTTAAAGTAATCTCATACGTGTCACCCAAATGGAATTGATCTGGCACAATAGCACTTTCTACAGGTAGAATTTCATAATAAACATCTTGTGCGCTATCGTCGCTAGTACTACAAGAGAAAATGAAACTAACCAATAAATAGTAGGCTACAAATTTCTTCATTAAAAAATACATATTTATCTTGTAGATGCAGAAAGTATAAAAAGGTTGCGTGAGATATTAAAAAATCCCGATACAAGTCGGGATTTTTTTCTTTATTCTTTATTAGCTTTTAGCTGAGCTTTAATTTTTTGTTCCAGTTCGTCTTGTAATTCTGGATTGTCTTTTATTAAGGCTTTAACAGCATCTCTACCTTGACCTAATTTGGTTTCGCCATAACTAAACCACGATCCTGCCTTTTTAATAATTTCAAAATCTACAGCAATATCTAAAATCTCGCCAACTTTCGAGATTCCTTCTCCATACATAATATCAAATTCCGCCATCTTGAAAGGAGGAGCGACTTTGTTTTTCACCACTTTAACTCTGGTTTTGTTTCCAGTTACATTCCCATCTGTTTCTTTAATTTGTGTAGAACGTCTAATATCTAATCTTACAGAAGCGTAGAATTTTAAGGCATTTCCACCAGTTGTAGTTTCTGGGTTTCCAAACATTACCCCAATTTTTTCACGTAATTGGTTAATAAAGATTACGGTACAATGTGTTTTGCTAATCGAAGCTGTTAGTTTTCTTAAGGCTTGCGACATCAATCTAGCATGAAGCCCCATCTTAGAATCTCCCATCTCACCTTCAATTTCACTTTTTGGTGTTAAAGCTGCTACCGAGTCAATAACAACAATATCTATAGCACCAGAACGAATTAGGTTATCAGCAATCTCTAAAGCTTGTTCTCCGTTATCTGGCTGCGAAATAACAAGGTTATCAATATCAATTCCTAAGTTGGCTGCATATGTTCTATCAAATGCATGTTCTGCATCAATAAATGCAGCAATACCGCCAGCTTTTTGAGCTTCTGCAATAGCGTGTAAGGTTAACGTTGTTTTACCAGAAGATTCTGGACCATAAATTTCAATCACGCGTCCTCTTGGATATCCACCAACGCCTAAGGCAATATCTAATCCTAAAGACCCTGAAGATATAGCATCGACATCAACAACCGCTTGGTCGCTCATTTTCATGACTGTTCCTTTACCGTATGCTTTATCTAATTTATCTAAAGTAAGTTTTAATGCTTTTAATTTTGCTTCTTTTTCGTTGCTCATTTCTCTATATTTTATCTTGTAAAAGTGATGCTAAAATACTACTTCTTTTTTCAGTTTACAATTTTATCACGCAACCTTTTTATACTTTCTGCATCTACTATATAAAGTGGGAAAATTTTAACTGTGAAAAAGAAAAAAATAAACACTCGCTTTTAATAAATGATTAGTTTAAACTTAAAAGTGTCAAAGACTATGAAATTTTTTAAAAAATGTATTAATGCACTAGGTGTTTCAGTGGCTATATTTATAAATAGTAACTGTAAAGCCGATGGAGGTTAACTCGTAACAATGTTTTTTCGATTTAGAAATTAAATTAAAAAATATTAATAACGAGTTAGTCTACTTAAAGCACTTTATAAATTTTTATAAAGTGCTTTTTGGTTTAAGGAAATCTATAAAAATATAAAAAACATTACCTTTGCAGCAAAAATAATCTTTAACCTTAAAAAATTAGTATAGCATGCAACTGTACAATACCTTAAGCGCTAAAGAAAGAGCCGAACTTATCGAGCAAGCGGGAAAAGAACGCTTGACCATCTCTTTCTACAAATACGCCAAAATTGATAATCCTGAAATTTTTAGAGATCACTTATTCTTAACTTGGAATAAACTTGATGTTCTGGGAAGAATTTATGTCGCTCACGAAGGCATAAACGCTCAACTTTCAGTCCCAGCAGATAATTTTAATCTTTTTAAAAACCATTTAGATACCATTTCGTTTTTAGAAAATGTGCGATTGAATATTGCCATTGAACACGATAATTTTTCATTTTTAAAACTAAAAGTGAAAGTACGCGATAAAATTGTAGCCGATGGATTAAACGATGATACGTTTGATGTGACTAATCTAGGAATTCATGTAGAAGCTGAACAATTTAATGAGCTTATTGACGATCCAAACGTCGTTTTGGTTGATATGAGAAATCATTACGAAAGTGAAATAGGACATTTTAAAAATGCCCTAACTCCAGATGTGGATACCTTTCGGGAATCGTTAGATATTATTGAAGCAGATTTAAGAGATCATAAAGAAGATAAAAAACTAGTCATGTATTGCACTGGAGGTATCCGTTGCGAAAAAGCAAGTGCTTACTACAAACACAAAGGTTTTAAAAATGTGTATCAACTAGAAGGAGGCATCATTAATTACGTGAGACAAGTTGAAGCTAAAGGTTTAGAAAATAAATTTATTGGAAAGAATTTTGTGTTCGATGAACGTCGTTCGGAGCGTATTTCAGACGATGTAATTGCACATTGCCACCAATGTGGCGAACCAGCTGATTTACATACAAACTGCGCTAATTCTGCATGTCATTTATTGTTTATTCAGTGTGAGGCTTGCAAAGAAAAAATGGAAAACTGCTGTTCTTCACATTGTCAGGAAATTATCCAGTTAACTTTCGAGGAACAAAAAGCTTTGCGTAAAGGACAAGGTAATAGTAATGACATCTTTAAAAAAGGACGAGCAGACCATTTACCTTATAAAACCGATTTGCGTAACATATTTGATAATTTTAAAAGTAAAACACCTTAATCTTCTGGTTATGCAACATATAGAATTAATGGCACCTGCAGGAAACTTCGAGTCTTTACAAGCAGCTCTGGATAACGGTGCAAATTCGGTTTATTTTGGAGTCGAACAATTAAACATGAGAGCTCGTGCAACGGTAAATTTTACGATTGCCGATTTACCTGAAATAGCCAGAAGATGCGCAAAGAAAAATGTTAGAAGCTATTTAACATTAAACACCATAATTTACGATCACGATTTATCTATTGTAAAAACCTTGTTAAAACAAGCTAAAGAAGCCAATATTACAGCAGTAATTGCCATGGATCAAGCTGTAATTGCTTCAGCAAGGGAGATTGGAATGGAAGTGCATATTTCCACCCAATTAAACATAACCAATATTGAAACGGTTAAGTTTTACAGCCTGTTTGCCGATACCATGGTATTGAGTCGTGAGTTGAGTCTGCGACAAGTAAAAAAAATAACCGAACAGATAGAGAAAGATCAAATAAAAGGCCCTTCAGGGAGATTGGTTGAAATTGAAATTTTTGGTCATGGAGCGCTTTGTATGGCTGTTTCTGGAAAATGTTATATGAGTTTGCACTCACATAATTCTTCAGCAAATAGAGGTGCTTGCAAACAAAATTGTAGAAAAAAGTATACGGTTATCGACCAGGAAACTGGTTTCGAAATGGAACTGGATAACGAATACATTATGTCTCCAAAAGACTTATGTACCATCGATTTTTTAGATGAGATTGTTGATGCCGGAATAAAAGTTCTAAAAATTGAAGGTCGAGGACGAGCGCCAGAATATGTAGCAAAAGTAATTAAATGTTATCGCGATGCGATTGATAGTGTAGCCAATAAAACTTACAGCAAAGAAAAAGTTATTTCCTGGATGCAAGAGTTGGAAAAAGTGTATAATCGTGGATTTTGGAGTGGGTATTATTTAGGTCAGAAATTAGGCGAATGGAGCAATAGCTCTGGTTCTCATGCAACTCAAAAGAAAGTGTATTTAGGGAAAGGCACACACTTTTACCCTAAAGCAAACATTGGAGAATTTAAAATTGAAGCTTTCGATATTACTGTTGGAGACACCATTTTAATTACAGGCCCAACAACAGGAGCCAAAGAAATGGAAGTACGTGAGATGATGATTAATGATGTAAAATCGGAGATAGGCTCTAAGGGAGATTTGGTAACCATTCCTATGGATTTTAGAATTAGACCATCGGATAAATTATATAAAATTGTTGAAAATAAAGTAGAAGCCTAATGGTAATTGTTACCTTACAACGCCATAAATGTATTGGTTGTAATTATTGTGTAGAAATGGCACCAAGCCAATTTCAGATGTCGAAAAAAGACGGAAAGACTGTGCTGTTACATGGGGTTGAAAAGAAAGGATTTTTCACATTAAAATCTAACGATTATACTATTTTGGAAGCTTGCGAAAATGCTTCAAAAGCATGTCCAGTAAACATAATTAGCGTTAAAATAAATTGATTAAATATCAATAAAATGAATATTTACAAACTCTTACAACTCAATAGAAAAATTAAAAGTCATAGAATTAAGTTTCTAGGACTCTATATGTTGCATAAGTTTAATCAACGCTATCTGGCAGTTAATATAGATCCAGTTATGGCCTGTAATTTACGCTGTAAAATGTGTTACTTTACAGATGCTGATTATGTAAAAACCTTAAAAGGACAATTTAAAGAAGACGAATTAAACCAAGTGGCTAAAACCATTTTTAAACGTGCTTTAAAACTTCAAATAGGCTGTGGTACCGAACCAACTTTATATAAAGATTTAGTTAAAGTTGTTGAGCTGGGGAAAACCTATAAAGTGCCTTATATTTCTATTACTACCAATGCAAACTTGTTGGACGAAGAAAAAATTGAAGCTCTTTTAAAAGCAGGCTTAAGCGAGTTTACTATCTCACTTCATGGTGTTCATAAAGAAAGCTATGAAAATTTTATGCAAAAGGCCAGTTACGAAAAGTTTCATAATGCTTTTAAAGCTTTTGAAAAATTAAAAAAGCAATACGATTTTAAAGTTCGCATTAATTATACCTTCAACAAAGATAATTTTTACGAATTGGCTGATTTTTTTAAGCATTTTAATGGCGAAAGTTTTGATATACTTCAAATTCGTCCCATTCAAAAAATTGGAAATACGGAATACAACGATTTCGATTTAGATAGCATTCGAGATGATTATCCAAAATTAATTAAAGATATTAGAACGCAGTGTAAAGAAAATCATATTACTTTATTAGCACCTAATAACATTCCTAAAAACCAAAGCACAAATGCTTCTAGTTTAATTTTCGATTATACGTTTTGTTATGTCTCGCCACAAAAATTCTGGAAGGATGGGTTTGATTATAACAATGAAAGTTTTAATACCTACTCCAAAAAAATTGGTTGGAGTAAGCAATTATGGTCTAACATTTTTAAATCTGAAAAAGAATTAAAATCTATGGCAAACAGGCTTAATTACGAGATTGAATTTAACTAAACTACTGTTTAATAATTTTAAAACTTTCTTGTTCATTTTTATTAGAAACTACCGAAAGAAAATACAGGCCCTTCGATACATTTGAAATATCAATATTGTACGCTGAGGTTTCATTGAAATTAACAGATTTAATCAATTTCCCACTTATATCGTAAACAGAAGCAGACTCTAATACTTTTGTTGTTTTTATTGATATGCTATGTCTTGTAGGGTTTGGAAAAATAGTTATTGGTTCTAAAACCTCGTCATCAACACTTAACGCACCTATATTAAAGGTGTGTGTTACCGTTTCACCAGCATAAGTTACTTCCCATTTCCATTCACCTTCTTGGTCGTACACACCAGTGTAGTACCAATAATAATATCCAGAAGATTGCGTAGCTTGATTAGTAAAATTCCAATCGTATAGAAAGGTGTTATCAGGTTTAATAATAGATAAATGGACATTAGTTCCAGCGACAAGATCTCTTAAATAGATAGCAAAATAGATTGTATCATCTACTTGAAAACTATCACTCGTATTTGGAGTTTCAGGTGTAGGACAAGTAGGGAAAATAACTGGCGGAGCAGTGTGAGTTAAAGCAGCATTGATTCCAGAGTAGTTATATGGAATTTGAGTTTCCCACCAACTAGTTGAATTCATGTTATTACAAGTTCCCATAAATGGATCTACCAATTGGGTGTAAGAGTTGTCGGTATATATCTCAAAATGCAAATGTGGACCTGTGGAATTTCCAGAACTTCCAACGGTTCCAAGAACTTCTCCTAAAGTTACCATATCTCCAACATTTTTTGTGGTAACCGAACCATTTTTCATGTGCCCATACCAAGCAATACTACCATCGTTATGTTGAATATAAACTGCATTCCAGATATTGTTATTAAAGTCACAACTTCTGTCAAACTGGCCATCATTTTTTGCAATTATTTGTCCGGGAGCAGCTGCAATAATTTCAGTTTGACCATTGTCCATTTGATTCCATATAAATGGCCATAAGTACATGTCAACCCCTTGATGATTATAACCACTAGCAGCATCGTAAGTTCTTGTACCACAATTATAATCTGTTAATTGATTAGGGTAAGCCGAATTATGATCTACATAGCCAGATATTGCCCAAGTGTTATTATAGCTAAAGCCATCTGCTTGTTTTAGCGGCCATATAAATAATGGATGTCCACCACGGCTATTACTTTCATTAAAAGCCAATTTGTTTTGAAGTTTTAAGGCTTCAATATTATTATTGGTTTCTATTTTAATAGCTTCTCTTTGATCAGTTGTTAAACAAGGTACTTTATCAGGATTGAAAATAAATTCTCCTCCACGAGGCTCTAAGTCTTGAGCTTGTGTGTTATAAATAGATGATATGATTAAGGTTATTACAAGAAAAAAAGTAAAAATAGATTTCATAATGATAGTTTTAAGTGATTTAAACCTTTATCGTAAAAAAATAAAAATGTGAGCATTAAATTGTTTAAAACATTGTTTTTAAAAGAGTATTATTTTTTAAATAATTGTATTACAGCACATTAAATATGTATCTATTTTCAGAAAGCAAGCTAGGCTATAAGTATTTTAACTTAATAAATAATCTTATCTTTACATCTTTAAAAGAATTATTAATCTTCTTCTGGAGGCTGTTACGGTTTTCAGAATCTATATATACATAAAACATATGAGTTGTAACACTTGCTCAACAGGCAAAGATGGACAACCTAAGGGTTGTAAAAACAATGGTACTTGTGGCACAGATAGCTGTAATAAACTAACTGTATTCGATTGGTTAGCCAATATGACGCTTCCTAATGGTCAAGAACCTTTTGACTGGGTAGAAGTGCGTTTTAAAAATGGAAGAAAACACTATTATAAAAATACAGAAAAATTAACTTTAAGCATTGGAGACATTGTTGCTACTCAAGCACAATTTGGACATGATGTGGGTATGGTAACCCTTACAGGGGAACTTGTTAGAATTCAAATGAAACGAAAAAAGGTTTCTGAAACTGATGAAGAAACCTTAAAAATATACCGAAAAGCTTCACAAAAAGACATTGATATTTGGTCTGAATATAGAGACAAAGAAGAACCAATGAAAGTGAAAGCACGCCAATTTGCTATTGATATTAGGCTTCAAATGAAGATTTCAGATATTGAATTTCAGGGAGATGGAAGCAAAGCCACTTTTTACTATACTGCAGAAGATCGTGTCGATTTTAGAGAGCTTATAAAAATGTATGCAAGGGAATTTAAAACCAGAATCGAGATGAAGCAAGTTGGCTTTCGTCAAGAAGCTTCAAGACTTGGAGGGATTGGATCTTGCGGAAGAGAATTATGCTGTTCTACCTGGTTAACAGATTTTCGTTCGGTAAGTACTTCAGCTGCACGTTACCAGCAACTTTCTTTAAATCCTCAAAAATTAGCAGGACAATGTGGAAAATTAAAATGCTGTCTTAATTACGAGTTAGACACTTACTTAGATGCACTTAAAGATTTTCCTAAATCCGATGTGAAACTGTATACCGAAAAAGGAACGGCTGTATGTCAGAAAACAGATATTTTTAAAGGTCATATGTGGTTTGCTTACGAAGGCGAATGGAGTAATTGGCACGTGATAACAACGAAGCAAGCTAGAGAAATTATAGAATTAAACAAGAAAAAAGAAAAGGTAGCTAGTTTAGAAGAATATGCTTCAGATCTCATAGCAGATACTAAAAGCGAATTTGAAAACGTTGTAGGACAAGATAGTTTAACGCGTTTTGATTCTAAAGGACCAAACAAGAAAAATAAAAGAAACAAAAACAAAAAAAGAAGAAAACCTCAAAACAAAAAAAATAATGCGAAATAGTGTTTTGTTAATTCTTTTGGCGTTTCTAATCGCGTCTTGCGATTCTAATAGTGTGTTTGACAAATACCAATCGGTACCTAATAAATGGCATAAAGATTCTATTATTAGTTTTAAAATACATCCACCAGACACCTTAAATACGTATAACCTATATGTTAATTTAAGAAACAATAACGAGTATAAATATAGCAACCTTTTTTTAATTGTTGAAATGAAGTTTCCTCATGGCAAGACCTTAAAAGACACTTTAGAATATAAAATGACACAGCCTAATGGCGAATTTTTAGGCACAGGATTTGCAGATGTAAAAGAAAACAAATTGTGGTATAAAGAGCAAGTTGTTTTTAATGAAACAGGAGATTATACTGTAAATATTCAACATGCCATGAGAGAAAACGGTAAGGTTAATGGTGTTGTTAATTTAGAAGGGATTACAGATATTGGATTTAGAATAGAAAAACCAGCTGCAAAATAAATTTATGGCTAAAACAAAAAAGAAACAAACAGAAAAGAATCAAGATTTTTCAAGCTACGTTAGATGGTTTTGGAAACTGTTTATAGCAGGCATTTTATTTGTTGTCACGCTATTTTTATTAGCATCATGGGGTGTTTTTGGAGACCTTCCAGACTATACCATATTAGAAAATCCTAAAACAAATCTAGCTACCGAAATTATTTCTTCAGACGGAAAAACCTTAGGTAAATTTTATTTTAACGATAATAGAACACCTGTTGATTACGATGATTTACCACAGCATTTAATAGATGCTTTAATTGCAACGGAAGATGTAAGATATTATGAGCATTCAGGAATAGATGCCAGAGGAACTTTAAGAGCAATTGCAAAATTAGGTGGAGGTGGTGGTGCCAGTACCATTTCTCAACAATTGGCAAAACAGTTGTTTCATGGTGAAGGCTCTACCAACACAATTGGTAGAATAACCCAGAAACTAAAAGAATGGATTATTGCCATTAAATTAGAACGTCAATATACCAAAGAAGAAATTATTGCTATGTATTTTAATATTTACGATTTTGGTAATAATGGTGATGGAATCCGTTCAGCAGCTAGTATTTATTTCGACAAAGAACCAAACGAATTAGACATTAAAGAATCTGCCATGTTGGTTGGGATGTTTAAAAACTCCTCGCTTTATAACCCAAGAGATCATAGAAATCCTGTAGGAACTAGAAACAGGCGAAACGTTGTTTTAAACCAGATGGCGAAATATAATTTTATCTCTGAAAAGGTAAAGGACTCGCTTCAAGCAACAGAATTAGAGTTGCGTTATTCTCCACAGTCACATCGCGATGGTATTGCAACTTATTTTAGAGCTTATCTAGATGGTTTTATGAAAGATTGGATTAAGAATAACCCAAAACCAGATGGAGAAAAATACAATCTGTATGGCGATGGTTTAAAAGTATACACAACCATTGATTCTAGAATGCAAAAATATGCCGAAGATGCTGTACAACAACACATGCCAAGGCTACAAGCAGAATTTGACCATCAAAATACACCAGATAGAAATCCAACAGCACCTTTTCTGGAATTGAGCAAAATTGAAATTGATGCACTAATGAAGCGTTCTATGAAACAAAGTGAACGCTGGAGACATATGAAATACGATTTAAATAAAGACGACGACGAGATTATCGCATCTTTTGATAAACCAACTCAGATGACTGTTTTTTCCTGGAAAGGAGAGATTGACACCATTATGAAACCAATGGATTCTATGCGTTATTATAAGTCGTTTTTACATACAGGCATGATGTCTATGGATCCACAAACAGGACATGTAAAAGCATGGGTTGGTGGTGTAAATTACAGACATTTTCAATACGATCACGTAAAGCAAGCTAGAAGACAAGTAGGGTCTACCTTTAAACCATTCGTATATGCTACAGCTATAGATCAATTGCATTTATCTCCTTGCGACGAGTTGCCTAATACACAAATAACCATTGAAGCTGGAAAATTTGGAAACCCAGAACCTTGGACACCTAAAAATTCCGATGGGCAATATGGTGGTTCACGTACGCTAAAAAGTGCTTTGGCAAATTCTATAAATACCATTACAGCTAGATTAATGGATAAAGTAGGGCCACAACCTGTTGTAGATTTAGTTAAAAAACTAGGTGTAGAAGCCAATATTCCTGTGGTACCTTCAATTGGTTTAGGAACTGCCGATTTAAGTGTTTACGAAATGGTAGGAGCTTATTCGACCTTTGCTAACCAAGGAGTTTATACCAAACCAGTTATGGTAACACATATTGAGGATAAAAATGGAACTATTTTATATCAATTTACACCAGAATCTAGAGATGTCCTAAGTGAAGAAGCAGCTTATGTTACAGTTAAATTAATGGAAGGTGTAACCGAAGGTGGTTCAGGAGTTAGATTAAGAACTAAGGGAGCCGATGCTTATCGCGCAGATTATAGAGAGATTATCACGGGATATCCATACGAATTTAAAAATCCTATTGCAGGAAAAACAGGAACCACACAAAACCAAAGTGATGGTTGGTTTATGGGTATGGTGCCAAACTTAGTCACTGGAGTTTGGGTAGGTGGCGAAGATCGAGCGACACATTTTAGAACCATTACTTATGGGCAAGGTGCAGCCATGGCTTTACCTATTTGGGGAGTTTATATGAAGAGTTGTTATGCAGATGAAGATTTAGAAATTTCTACCTCAGATTTTGAAAAACCTTTAGAACTTACCATTGAAGTAGATTGTGACAATTACGATCCAAATAATAGTACAGATTCCAACGCACCAGATGTTGAGGTGCCTGATGAATTGGATTTCTAATAGATGAAATAATACACACATATTAATTTAGCCATTCTTTTTAGAATGGCTTTTTTATTCTTTACTCTAAAACGTTTTGTAAATAAACCAATTACGGAAAAACCGTAATGGGTTTACCAACTTTTCGATGAAATGCGCAAATTTCTTAAAAATGCTTATGTAAAAAGTTTTTTTTTTATAAGTTTGACTTGTTGAAAGCAATGGCATTGGGTTTTGAAGTCTTGATAAAATTGCTTGAAACACGATCAAGATCACACTGGCGTCAGTTTTTTATATTCTCCCAAAATTGAGCAAATAGCATAAAACTTCAAAAAAACAAAACTTCAAAAACTTCTAAAGTTAAAACTTCTGGACTTTAACAAAAGCCAACAATTTAGTTTAATCAACCTGTTATATAATTAATTAAGCAGGTTTAAAATTTTAGAAATTATGAAAAAAGTATTTAGTATAGTTGCATTTGCATTCTTATTAACAACTAACTTAAACGCGAATGAAAATTTAAATAATCAAGTAGCTTTAAGCGAAACGATGGATTGTATAGATGAAGCAAGAGCAATTGCATTTTATCATATGGCAAACAGTGGTTTGTCTGAAGATCAAGGAGCAGAGCTTGTTTTATTATTGATACAAGGCTGTTAACCAGTTATAAAACACTAATAAAAAAATAAATATTAAGCATGCAAAAACAAAAACTTAATAGTATAAAATTATTTTCTATCCTAATATTTGTATTTATTAGTGTTTTTATCAATGCTCAAAGCATTAATGAAGTAAATTATAAGATCTTCATGAAAGAAGATTTAAATACAAAAATGGATCCTCAAATTAAAAACAGAATTGAAGATATAAATAAAGCTATAAATCAGATAGAATGTCGTTTAGTTTTTAATAATCAATTTAGTGTTTTTAAACAAATAAAAAAATTGGGAATAGATGACAATGATCTTTCTCATAAAATTGCGTCTGTGTTTGTTAATGGAGATTACTATGTAGATTTAGATAATAAAAACAAAATGATCCAAAAATGGTTTTCTGATGAACTATTTAATATTTCAATTCAGTTTAAAAGCTTAGAATGGGAAATTACCAAAGAAACAAAACAGATTGGAAAATATTTGTGTTATAAAGCTACCTCAATTAGATATGTTAGTAACTCAATTTCAAATACCAATAAAGAGTTTACAACAACCGTTTGGTTTACACCAGAAATTCCATTTCCTTTTGGACCACAAGGAATGGATGGGCTTCCTGGACTTGTTTTAGAAGCTACTCAAGATGATAAAATGTATTATTATGCTTCCGAAATAAAGCTTAATATACAAAATGAAAACTCAGAATTAAGTATTCCAAAAAAAGGCACTTTAATATCTGAAACTGATTATTCAAAACTAGTAAAATCAAAATCAAAATATTTATTTGAAGACTAATTAAAACTTCAAAAACAAAACTTCTAAAGTTAAAACTTCTGGGCTTTATCAAAAGCCAACAATTTAGTTTAATCAACTTGTTATTTAATAATTAAATAGGTTTAAAATTTTAGAAATCATGAAAAAATTATATAGTTTAACTACAATTCATATAATGTTAATATCATTAAATGCTCATACAACAAATTATAATGAAACAGTAGCCAGTAAATTAGAATTATTAGCTTTCGAACCAGAACAAAGTTGTTTTTCTTTTTATCATGACCTTTTCAATGAATATTATGGTGGAGTTAACATTGGCAATGTTGGTGATTTTAATGGTCTTGTAGCAAATTGTCAAGCTTTATTCGAATAATAAAAATGAACTTTCTATTTTCACATAATGGCACTTTAAAGATTATTTTGTGCCTCATTTTTTTTGGTTTTTTTTCAAGTTTATTCTCACAAACAAAATATTATAAGGTAACTTATTATATTTCAGAAATTAAACTTCATGGTTCCATTGATAATCTGGACGAAAAAGGTAAACGTTTTACAGAACAAGTTATTAATCGTGCGAAAGATGTAAATTATATTCTTACAACAAGTAAAGAATATTCTTACTTTGAGTCGGAAAATGTTTTAAGTAAAGTAAACGAATATTCCCAAGAACATATGCAATTAATTTTGGCAAAAAGGTTTGCTTCATTTAATGAAAAGGTATACAGCAATTTTAAAAAAGACAGCATTGTTTTTTTTAGAAATTTAGGAGGTCAAGATTATGTTGTAAAAAGGAAGGGTTATGTTTTTAATTGGAAAATAAAGAAGGAAACTAAAAAAATATTAGGCTATGATGCAATGAAAGCAGAAGGTCGTTATTTTGACATAATAACAAAAGAAGACTTTGTAGTTGAAGCTTGGTTTATTCCAACAATCCCTATTCAGTCTGGTCCAGATATTTTTATGGGATTACCTGGTTTAATTGCAGAAGTCAATTTAAAAGGAGCTGTAGTTACAGTAGATAAAATAGAGCCATTAGTAAGTGTAAAGATTAAAAAAGTGGATGAATCTAAAGCGATGACCCAACAAGAATTTGAAAGTTTAGTTGGGAATTTAAACAAAAAAATGGAGAATTATATAGAAGATTAATCGTGGCGCATGCTTAAATATTTAAAGTTAACTAGACTCTTTAAATTTTATTACATTTCATGAAGATATTTCATGTTATTATGAAGGTTTAATTTATGAATATTTTAGTGTCGATGGCTTTTTAGCTGATGGTTGTTTTAAAATGGGACTAGAAAATTGCTTATAAATTAAATAGCCATATAGATATTACTAACCTATATGGCTATTTAATTTAATTTTATGTTTTTAAAAAAATAACAGCATCTTTCCTTATTCTATTTTTATTTAAAGGAGTTATCGTATAGAGTTTAATTTAAGAAATATCATGGTATATAATTTATTCTGTTATTATAGAAAACCTTTATAACAATTTAACGAAAAAGTATAAAAGCGATCCTAATTCTATTAATTTAAACCTTTTTAAAAAATTAAAGGAATCGTATTCTAGAGATTAATTTATGAGTTGTATTATAAGAAACATATTGTTGAAAGTTGTACTTCTTTTGTCAGTATGTTCTGCTTATTCACAAAATATCTCCATAAAGGGTCAGGTTACAGACTCTCTAAAAAGCCCTTTAGAATATGCTAATATTTTGGCTATCCCTGAATTAGAAAACAAAGACATACGTTTTGCCATAACAGATTCTAGAGGTAATTTTTTATTAAAACTTGAATCTGAACAACAGTATAAATTAACTATAAGTTATTTAGGATACTTCCCGAAAGAAATAAATATTATTACTTATAACGAAGACATGAATAAAGATTTTGTTTTAGTTGAAGACGTTAGTAAACTAAATGAAGTTAGTTTAACATATAAAATACCAATTTCGGTAAAAAAAGATACCATTACATATAGAACGGATGCTTTTATTACTGGTGAGGAACGTAAACTTAGAGATGTTTTAAAAAAACTTCCTGGAATAGAAGTGGATCGTGATGGCAATGTAACAGCCCAAGGTAAAAAAATTACGAAAGTATTAGTAGAAGGAAAAACGTTTTTTACTGGAAACAGTAAGTTGGCAGTTAATAATATTCCTGCCGATGCTGTAGAAGAAGTTGTGGTGTTAGATAACTATAATGAGATTGCCATGCTTAAAGGCTTACAAGATAGCGAAGATATGGCCTTGGATATAAAACTTAAAGAAGATAAAAAAAAGTTTGTTTTTGGAGATGTTGAAGCTGGAGCTGGGATTAAAGAACGATATCTTGTTCATCCTAAATTATTTTATTACAGCCCTAAAACCAATTTGAATTTTATTGGAGATTTAAACAATACAGGAAATAAGAGATTTACTTTTAATGATTATTTAGAGTTTGAAGGTGGTTTTGGAAAGCTTATTGAAGATGCTGGAAGCTATCTTAATTTAATGAATAGTGATTTTGCAAAGTATTTAATCAATCAAGATTTTAAATCAAATACCAATCAATTTGGGGCCTTAAATATTAGACAAGCTATTAGTCCTGTAACAGATATTAGTGGTTATGTAATAACAAATAACTCTAAAACAGAAACTTTAGATCTTACCGAGAATGTATATTTAGACAACACAACACCGTTTAATGAAACTAGAACCGAAAACAATAAATTTAACACCTTTTTTACCATTGCAAAACTCACTTTAGATTACGAGCCTAGTTTTAAAGAAGATTTGGCTTTCAATAGCTTTGTTAAAGTTTCGAATTTGAATAGTTATGGTTTTATTAATACCATAAATCCAACTCAAAACAATACTATTAAAACGCAAATAGATAGTAAAAACTTAAACATAAAACAAAATGTAAATTACAGTTTAAAATTATCGCAGGACCATACAGGAGTTCTTGAAGCCACTTATAATTTTCAAAATGATAAGCCTATCACTAACTGGCTATCAAATCAGCAAATTCTACAAGGTTTAATTCCATTAGAAGATGATGTTTTTTATAATGTTTTTCAAACAAAAAAACTGAAAACACACAATTTTAATGGGTTAATTAAAGATTATTGGGTATTAAATAATTACAATCATTTATACATGAGTTTTGGGACAAATGTCGCATTTAGTGATTTATATACTAATGACGAACAAGTGCTTACAGATGGACAAGTAAACAATTTTTCAGATGCTGGTTTTGGCAACGATTTTAGTTATCAATTCTTCAACACCTTTATAGGGTTAGAATACAAATTCCAAATTGGGATTGCTACTTTTAAACCAGCTTTATATTATCATTTTTACTTTTGGAATACCAAACAGTTTGATTTGAGTTATACAAATAACAAAGCTTTGCTTTTGCCTCAATTCACAACAAAATTGGAATTTAATAATAGTGAAAAAATCAACTTTAAATATCAATTAAATACGCAATTCCCAACGGTTGACCAATTGGCTAGTAATTTTGTGTTGTCTAGTTTTAATAGCGTTTTTAAAGGGAATCCTACTTTAGCTAATCAATTGTATCATTCAGTAAGTTTAAGTTATTATAAATTTAGCTTATTTAAAGGGCTAAGTATTAATGCAATGCTTAAGTACAATAAAAAAGTAAAACAGTTTAAAACTGTAACCCAGTTACAGGGTATCAATCAGTATGACACATTAATTTTATTTGACCAACCAGAGAATACATGGTCTTTTAATGGAGCCTTTGCAAAAAAGATTAATAAAGTTCGTTATAAATTTAGAACTAGTTATAGTTATAATGATTTCTATCAATTATTAAACAATGAAACCAATAAGAATATCTCAAAAGGGGTATCATCTACATTAAGTCTTGAAACATTTTTTAAAAAATGGCCAAATTTTGATATAGGCTATACCAAAGAATTTAATACGTATGAAGCATTTAACAATAAAACAAAATTTGAGAATGACATTTTTTTTGTAAACCTTGAATATGATTTTTTAAACGATTTTATTCTTAAAATGAATTATAGTTTAGATGCCTATAAAAACAAGAGTGTTACCTTTAATAATCGGTTTGATAATGCAAATGCTTCTTTATTTTATAATAAAGAGGATTCTCCTTGGGGATTTGAAATAGCAGTAACTAATATATTTGACACAAAATATAAACAACAAAATTCTTTTTCTAGTTTTTTAATAAGTGATAGTAAAACTTTTATCATGCCAAGAATACTTATGTTTAAGATATCTTATAAGTTGTAATTCTTATTAAATTCTTCCTAAATACTAGAAATCGTTCTTAGATTTTCGTATTTTTCCACTACAATAAAATGACAGTAACATGATTAATAAAAAAGTGGCAAATGTTCATGAAGCTCTTGATGGGGTTCAAGATAATATGACCTTTATGCTTGGGGGTTTTGGACTTTGTGGGATTCCAGAAAACAGCATCAACGAGCTTGTAAAGTTAAACTTAAAAGGCTTGACTTGCATTTCAAATAATGCAGGAGTCGATGATTTTGGCCTGGGTTTACTACTTCATAAAAAACAAATAAAGAAAATGATTTCGTCTTATGTAGGTGAAAACGACGAGTTTGAACGTCAGATGTTAAGCGGCGAATTAGATGTAGAACTAGTTCCACAAGGAACTTTGGTAGAACGTTGCCGTGCAGCGCAATCTGGTTTCCCTGCATTTTTTACACCTGCAGGTTATGGAACTGAAGTGGCAGAAGGCAAAGAAGTAAGAGAGTTTAATGGAAAAATGTATGTCTTAGAACATGCCTTTAAAGCCGATTTTACTTTTGTAAAAGCTTGGAAAGGCGATGCAGCAGGGAATTTAGTTTTTAAAGGAACAGCAAGAAATTTTAATCCAGCCATGTGTGGATCTGCAAAAATTACCGTTGCTGAGGTGGAAGAATTAGTTCCTGTTGGAACTCTAGATCCTAACCAAATTCATATTCCAGGTATTTTTGTACAACGTATTTTTCAAGGGGAAGCTTATGAGAAACGTATTGAGCAACTTACAGTTAGACAAAGAGATTAATCAATTTGATGATTAAATGATTTGAAAATGAAAAATGACAAAGATAATTTAATCGTAAAATTAACATTTACACTAGCTATTGATGTTATTTCATTTTCTGAAGAAATTAGAGCTAAAAACAAATTTGAAATGGCGTCCTAAATTTTTAGAAGTGGTACTTCTATTGGAGCTAATATTAGAGAAGCTCAAAATGCTGAAAGTAAAAAAGACTTTATTCATAAATTTAAAATTTCAGCAAAAGAAGCTGATGAATTAGAGTATTGGCTAAAACTTTGTGAGTCATCTGAGTTTTATCCGAATCCAAATGAAAAATTATTAAAAGATTTGAAATCTGTAATTCTAGTTATTTCTAAAATTATATCAACTAGTAAAAAAAGCTAATTTTCAAATCATCAAATTAACACATTATCAAATAAAATTATGTTAGATAAAACAGGAATTGCTAAACGCATAGCTAAAGAAGTACAAGATGGCTACTATGTTAATCTAGGAATTGGTATTCCAACTCTAGTAGCTAATTATGTAAGAGACGATATAGAAGTGGAATTCCAAAGTGAAAACGGAATTCTAGGAATGGGGCCTTTTCCTTTTGAAGGCGAAGAAGATGCCGATCTTATAAATGCAGGAAAACAAACTATTACCGCTTTACCTGGAGCTAGTTTTTTTGACTCCTCCATGAGCTTTTCTATGATTCGTGGACAACACGTAGATTTGACCATTCTTGGCGCAATGGAAGTAGCAGAGAATGGCGATATAGCCAATTGGAAAATACCAGGAAAAATGGTAAAAGGGATGGGTGGTGCCATGGATTTAGTTGCTAGTGCCGAAAATATTATTGTTGCCATGATGCATACCAACAGAGCGGGCGACTCTAAACTACTTAAAAAATGTAGTTTACCTTTAACGGGCGTAGGCTGTGTTAAAAAGGTGGTGACTAATCTAGCCGTTCTAGAAGTTACTGAAAATGGATTTAAACTCTTAGAACGTGCTCCAGGAGTTTCTGTAGAAGAAATCCAGAAAGCTACAGAAGGTACTTTAATTGTTGAGGGTGATATTCCTGAAATGAGTATTTAGAATATTTAAAAGCCTAAAACACTTTATATAAATTTTAGCCATAATGTCTTGGATATGTATTATTAACATTCAAGACATTATGGCTTTTCTTTTTTTAAACTTATTATTTTCAATAACTCATTGTAGGAAAAGTAATAATAATTTTTATTAAATGTTAAAATTTAATGTATTTCATCGATTTATTATGTATTTTAGCTGAGTAACTCAAAAAAAGTTTCATATTAGCAGAACCAAATCAAAACAACTAATTAACCTAGTTCTTTAAAAAATTGAGTTTGTAATTTGCCCCAAATCTATTATAAATTTAAGATTTAAAGAAAACAAAACCCAAATCTACCAAAAACCTACTTATTATGAATTTTGCCTCAAATCTACCTAAACAACCTACAAATTACGAGAGCAAACTTTATACAAGTTTGCAAAGTACTGGACGCTTTATTAAAAGTTTACTGTATTTGACTAAAAAAATATTCATGCTATAACCCTTTTGGAATAGCATGAATTAATTTTTTGGTATAGTCTTTCTTCGGGTGGTTATAAATAACATCTGCATCGTCCATTTCTTCAATTTGTCCTTGATTCATTACAATTAATTGATCGGACATATATTTTACCACAGCTAGATCGTGTGAAATAAAAATATAAGTAAATCCAAAATTCTCTTTTAAATCGTTCAACAAATTAAGTACTTGTGCTTGAACAGAAATGTCTAAAGCGGAAACAGACTCATCGCAAATAATTAATTTTGGCTCTATAGAAATGGCTCGCGCAATACCAATTCGCTGTCTTTGTCCTCCAGAAAATTCATGAGGATATCTATTAAAATACGTTTCATCTAAACCAACTTTCAGCAATAAATCTAAAACGAGATTTTTTCTTTCTTTCTCTGAAACTCCAATACCATGAACTTTCATTGGTTCCATAATGGCTTTCCCAACAGGAATTCGTGGATTTAATGAAGCATAAGGATCTTGAAAAATAATTTGAATGTCTTTTCTAAGTTTTCTTACTTCTTTTTTAGTTAGTTTATTGATATTTAATCCGTTATATAAAATAGACCCAGATGTGGCTTTATCCAATTGTAAAATGGCATTTGCTAGAGTAGATTTCCCACAACCAGATTCTCCAACTAAACCAAGGGTTTCACCTTCATATAATTTAAAATTAACTTGATCTACAGCTTTAAAAACTTCAGGTTTAGAAAACCAACCAGGTTTAGAAATATAAGATTTCTCCAAATTAATCACTTCTAATAATGGTGCTTTAGAATAAATGTTTTTATGAAATAGCTTTCTGTCTTCGCTAGAAACAATAGACCTATCCGTAGTTTCATTCATAAAATCTTTTATGGTAGGAAGTCTTTTTAATCGCACATCTAGGGAAGGTTTGGAGTTGATCAAGGCTTTTGTATAAATATGTTCGGGACTTTTAAAAATTTGAAGAACAGAACCTTGCTCTACAATATTCCCTTGATACATAACTAAAATCCGATCTGAAATTTCAGATACCAGAGATAAATCGTGCGAAATAAAAATAATGCTCATGTCTTCTTCAGCCTGCAACTGTTTTAAGAGTAAAATAATTTCCTTTTGAACGGTAACATCTAAAGCTGTTGTTGGTTCGTCTGCAATCAAAATTTTAGGTTTACATGCTATTGCCATGGCAATCATAACCCGTTGCTTCTGACCACCAGAGATTTCATGCGGATAAGCTCTATAAACGCGTTCCGGATTTGGGAGTTTTACCTTTTTAAAAAGTTCTAAAGTCTCAGTTTTAGCTTCCTTTTTAGAGAGTTTTGTGTGCTGTAATAAAATTTCTAATACTTGTTTTCCACAAGACATGGATGGATTTAAAGAACTCATAGGTTCTTGAAAAATCATGGCAATATCGTTCCCTCTTATTTTTTGAAAATCCTTGGAATTAATTTTAGTTAAATCTACACCATCATACAAAATACTTCCATTGGTTGTTTTTGAAATTTGTTTTGGTAATAATCCAAGTATAGCAAGAGACGACACCGATTTTCCAGAACCGGATTCTCCAACAATTCCAAGAATTTGATTGGTTTTTAAATTAAAGGAAATATTATGGATAATCTCTTTCTCAATCTTATTGGAAATAAAGGAAATAGATAAATTTTTAATATGAAGCAAATGAGTTTTCTGCATACGTAAATGTAGCTATTTTGCAATTTTTAATTACGGTTTTTCCGTAAATAAATTAAAAGCTATTGTTTTTTATCGAAAATATTAATTTTAATATTACCATTTTCACAAAAAAAAGTTACATTCATGGGATTTTTAATAAATATTAACCAAAATAATTAAATTATTATCATGAAAAAAACCCTCACACTAGTAATTTTATGTTTGTTTTTTAGTGGATACAGTTTTGCTCAAGAGCGAAATTGTGCTTCTATGGATAACTTAGAATACAGAATGCAACAAGACCCTGGTCTAGCGCAAAAAATGGCTCAAATTGAAACTTACACTCAAAACAAGATTCAAAACATGGAACAAAATAGAATTGATGGTTCTATTATAACAATTCCTGTGGTTGTCCATGTTATTTACAGCAATTCTAACGAGAATATTAGCGATGCACAAATCTTATCGCAAATTCAAGTATTAAACGACGATTTTAGAAGAATGAATTCTGATGCCAACAACACGTGGTCTCAAGCTGCAGATACACAGATTCAGTTTTGTATGGCGACTGTAGATCCTAATGGAAATCCAACCAATGGAATTACTAGAAAGTCTTCAACAAAAACATCTTGGGGAACCAACGATGCGATGAAAAAGTCAGCTCAAGGTGGTGTAAACCCTTGGGATACATCACAATACTTAAATATGTGGGTATGTAATATTGGAGGAGGAATTTTAGGCTACGCACAATTTCCTGGAGGAAGTGCATCTACTGATGGTGTTGTAATTGGTCCAAATTATTTTGGAAGTATAGAAGGAGGCTCTGGATTTTACCTATCGTCTCCTTTCAATTTAGGAAGAACAACAACTCATGAAGTAGGTCATTTTTTAAACCTGCGTCATATTTGGGGCGATGGTGGATGTTCTGTAGACGATTATGTTAGCGATACACCAACCTCAGATGCTGCAAACTATGGTTGTGCTACCGGACATGTGTCTTGTGGAACCACAGATATGGTACAAAATTATATGGATTATAGCGACGATGCGTGTATGAATCTATATACACAAGGTCAGAAAAACAGAATGCGTGCAATCTTACTTCCAGGAGGTTCTAGAGCTAGTCTTGGAGCTTCAACAAAATGTGATGGAGGTGGAAATACCCCAACTTGTTCAGATGGCGTTCAAAACGGTAATGAAACAGGTGTAGATTGTGGTGGACCAGATTGTGCACCTTGTGAAACTTCTTGTACAGATAATGAAGTTATTGTATCTATTAAATTTGATAATTATCCTGCTGAGACAGCATGGTCACTTAAAAATAGTTCAGGTACAACCGTAGCTTCTGGTGGAACTTATGGGTCTGCAGCTGGAGGATCTACTATCTCTGAAACCTTATGTTTACCAGACGGATGTTATACATTCACAATCACGGACACTTATGGCGATGGCATCTGCTGCTCTTACGGTAATGGAAATTACTCTGTTACAGGTTCTACTGGAACATTAGTTTCTGGGAGTTCTTTTGGAAGTTCAGAAGCCACTGATTTCTGTTTAGGTGGTGCACCAGCTCCAACATGTACAGATGGTATTCAAAATGGTGATGAAACCGGAGTTGATTGTGGAGGTTCATCTTGTG
>NZ_JAPMLM010000069.1 GCF_026410195.1 Xanthomarina sp. F2636L
CCAACTTGTTCAGATGGCGTTCAAAACGGTAATGAAACAGGTGTAGATTGTGGTGGACCAGATTGTGCACCTTGTGAAACTTCTTGTACAGATAATGAAGTTATTGTATCTATTAAATTTGATAATTATCCTGCTGAGACAGCATGGTCACTTAAAAATAGTTCAGGTACAACCGTAGCTTCTGGTGGAACTTATGGGTCTGCAGCTGGAGGATCTACTATCTCTGAAACCTTATGTTTACCAGACGGATGTTATACATTCACAATCACGGACACTTATGGCGATGGCATCTGCTGCTCTTACGGTAATGGAAATTACTCTGTTACAGGTTCTACTGGAACATTAGTTTCTGGGAGTTCTTTTGGAAGTTCAGAAGCCACTGATTTCTGTTTAGGTGGTGCACCAGCTCCAACATGTACAGATGGTATTCAAAATGGTGATGAAACCGGAGTTGATTGTGGAGGTTCATCTTGTGCTCCATGTTCAACAGGTGGTACAGAAGTGCTTCACGAGGGTTACTTCGAATCTGGTTGGGATGGATGGTCTGATGGGGGAAGCGATTGCTACCGTTACTCAGGATCACGCTCTTACGAAGGCAACTACTCTATTAGGTTAAGAGATAATTCTGGTACAGCTTCAGCAATGACCTCACCTTCATTTAATTTAACCGCTTATGGTCAAGTGGAAGTGGAATTCTATTTCTACGCATACAGTATGGAAAACAACGAAGATTTCTGGTTGCGTTATTATAATGGTTCTAGTTGGACTACAGTAGCAAGTTATGCCAGAGGAACTAACTTTGATAATAACACCTTTTATACGGCAACCGTAACTTTAGATGCCTCGCAATATAATTTTGCTAGCAACTCTCAGTTTAGATTCCAATGTGATGCAAGCAATAACAGTGATTATATTTATATAGATCAGGTAACTATTAGAGGAGTCGGTTCTGGTTCTAGAGGAAAAGGAAACTCTCTTCAAGCTATTAGAACATTAGATACCAATGATGGTTTTACTTCTGAAGATGACTTCTTACTATATCCAAATCCTGTAAAAGGTGCTATTCTGAATGTAAAATTACCTGGAAATATTTCAGGATCTTTCAGAATTATCAATATGATTGGTCAAGAAGTGTTAAAAGGAAACTCCATTAAAGAAATAAACGTGAGCAGTTTAAAATCTGGCATGTACTTTATAGAAGTGAATGATGGTGAAGAGATTATGACTAAGAAATTTATTAAACAATAATCATAATTAATTATTAAATGAAGAAGTCCAGAGTGAAAGCTCTGGATTTTTTTTTTTGGTTTTGTATGTTTGGATCAGGTGAAAGAGGTATTAAATATTCACAATCTCATTAGTATGAAGTAGTTCATCACCACGGAGTCTCAGGAAGATTTGAGCCACAGCAATCGTGTCTTTTTCGCAATAGGTAATAATCCGGTCTATTTCCTTTTCTTCGTAATAAACCCGATAGACTTCACTACCATCAATATCATCTTTAGGCGAAGGAATTCCTAAAATATTAGTCAATAATTTTAAAGAAGTATAATGCTTATAATCGCCAAATTTCCATAATTCTAAAGTGTCCAGATGTGGTACTTCCCAAGGTTTTTTACCAAAGAGATTCAGCTTATAAGGTAATTCTATGTCATGAATAATCATCCGTCTGGCGATGTACGGAAAATCGAATTCCTTTCCATTATGGGCGCATAATAAGTGTTTGGTCTGACTGAAATATGAGGCAAGTAGATTTTTAAAATCTTTTAAAATATCGGTTTCTTCTCCGTAAAAAGAAGTTACCCGAAAGGTTCTAATACCTCCTTGATATTTAAAATAGCCTACCGATATGCAGACTATTTTACCAAATTCGGCCCAAATGCCTGCTCTATCGTAGAATTCTTCGGCAGTAAATTCGTCTTTTCTTTGATATTGGGTTTTTTGTTCCCAAAGGTCTTGTTTGGTTTTATCTAAATCTGAGAAATGCTGATTTTCTGGAACAGTTTCAATGTCCAGAAAAAGAATATTCTCGAGATTTAATTTATTAATCATCTAAACAATTTTTAAGACTTAGATAATAAAGTTACGCATTGTTTTCCAAATATTCCAGCAACTCCAGCAGCAAGACCTCCAATAATTCCCGTAACTAAAATTAAAAGATAAGCATTTCCATTTAAAGGTAATAATACGGCCATCTTTTTAGCTAGAATAAAATCGTTAGTACTGCTTAACCAAAAGGAATAGGCCACCCAGAAAAGAGTAATAGCTAAAAAAGGTACGACAAATACCGAAGCACGTTTCAAACTAAAAAACAGACCTGTGGCAAAGGCTGCTACCATAACCGACCACCAAGGTAAAAACTGTGAAAGAATAATGGCTAAGATTATTGTTACTATAAAATTAATGATATTTTTTGTCATGATTACGGAGTTAAAGTTTGGGTGGAAATTACGCCTTCTGTGTTGTTTTGATCTTGAATAAAGAGAGCTTCAAAATATTCTCCAACAGCCCAACGATCAATAAAATTATCGTAATATTTACTGCCTGGATTTCCAGATTGACCTCCTGGATATATTCCTAAAGCGGTTGGTGGCGATGTCATTTCTACAATCATTCTCCAAGAAGGACCATGATTGGTATCGGCTGCATTTACGGTATGTCTGTCTCCTCCAATTGGTAAATCGAATCTGGAAAAAGCAGGTAACCCCTGTAATAAATGTCCAACATAAGTTGCTTTATAAGCTTGCCAGTTATAATTGCCATGAATTTCCTTCCATTCATTAAGCTCTTTAACTGTTTCTTTAAAAGTAATTAAAAACAGGTCTTTAGCTGTTTCTTTTTCAGGTGTTGCTACAATATCCATAAGTTCGTCTTCTGGATAGTTTTTAAGTAAATATATGGTTTGGTACATAAACGGTTTCATATAAGCTATGTTTTCATCATCAAATTCATCCCAGGTTAATGGGTATAATTTCTTCCACCATAAATCCCAAATACTCGGAGCAATTTTATCGATATCGCTATTATAATCCCAGGTTGTAATAAGTTTTAAAACTTCTTGTTCTTCGTTACTCAAGCTAGAAGTATCTAAGTGTTCTAACATGTATGGCAATAATTCAGATGCTCTTAAGTTATAATTGTTGTTTTGAAGGTCTTTAAAATCTTGAATGTTAAAGGTTTCTTTTGAACGGAAGAAATCGTTAATCACACGGTTTCTATAAGTTTCATAACCATCGTTAAACACATAAAACGGATAAGATTTATCTACAGGGTGTTGATTTGCCGAACTTACAAAACCACGTTCTGGATTTTTTGAAAAGGCGTTATTCTCTTTAGGAATAAAGCTTTGCCAGTCGTGATCTGGATTGCTGCCATCCATTAAAAACTTTCCTTGTCCTTGCCACTTATTTGGAAATAACCCTTGAATCCATAAGGCAATATCTCCTGAAGTTGATGCAAAGGCAAAGTTTTGAGCTGGAGCCACCCAATGTTGAAGAGCTGCTAAGTAATCGTCGTAATTTTTTGATGAGTTTAAATCGATTAAAGTTCTTTGATTGTTACCACCAATATGCCCAATCCATTTCATAGCATAACCTACTTCTTGTCCGTTGCCTTTAAAAGTATGATCGTAACTTACAGGCCCATGATGGGTATAAATTACCGAGTCTATAAAGGTTTCTTTTCCGTTAATTTTTATTTCTTCAACCCTTAAGGTAGCATCTTTCCAAGCACCATTATATTTATACTGAGTTCTACTCTTATCCTTAAATTCAATTTTATACCAATCCTTGACATCTCTTGTGGCATTGGTTTCTGCCCATGCAATATCTGTATTAAAACCTGAAACCACGCCCATGGCTCCAGGAAGGGTTGCACCGTAGGAGTTATGTTTTGGCGTAGCCAATTGCATAACAAACCATATTGACGGTAAATTAAGGCCTAAGTGTGGATCGTTGGCAAGAATGGGATTACCAGAATAAGATTTTTTACCAGATACCGCCCAATTATTGCTCCCATTATTAGCGTGAGGTTTTTCCATGGTTTCCGCAATAGAATCTAAGGGTAATTCGCTAAGTGGAGTTTCAGTAATAGCGGTTTCTATATAGCTCCAATCTGTTTCTTTAGAAATAATTGGATCGTTTACATCAAAAAAATCTGGGTATAGCAAATCAAATCGCTCTTCACCTAATAACCTCAAGGCATTGGTATATTCTAAATCGTGCTCTCTACTACACAACATATCTGTCATATACATAAGTAAATAGGCTGTTTTATCTAAAGCCCATAATTCCGGCTGATAGCCTAACAATTTGTATTCTACAGGATAGTCTTTTGGGTTTAAAGATTGAATATAACTATTAACTCCATCGCTGTAAGCTTCTAGAAGCTCTATAATCTCTGGATCTTCAGCTTCCATTTTCTTTATGGCGTTTTCGGCACCAAAACCTATGCCTTTTCTGCGTTGGGCTCTATCGTAATCCAAAGCTTTTTCACCAATAATTTCAGATAATCTTCCGGCAGCTGCAAAGGTTTGGAAATCCATTTGCCAAAGTCTATGTTTGGCTGTAATATAACCTTGTGCTCGGTATAAATCTGTGTCGTTTTGTGCAAAAATATGAGGCACAAGGTTTTCATCGTAGTGCACAGTTACCTTCTCCGAAAGGTTAGGAATCTCTACATTTCCAGTAATAGATTCGGTTTGTTCATTTTGCCAGATTCCTTTAGCTGGATTTAAAAATTCACCTAGAGCAGGAATTGCCCCGAACTTAGTGTTTAAAATGAAAAAAATGCCAATAAGAAGCAGCAGGGAAACTAAAAATTTGAGGTATTTCATTTAAGAAGGTTTTAAGGACTAAAGATATATGTTTTTGTTGAATTTTAAATTTTGAAAAAACATGAAAATTTAAATTAAAAAAGGGATTGTTGTTTATACGGACTTTCGTGATCTAGCAGCCATTTTTTTCTGTGTAAACCTCCAGCATAACCGGTTAAGCTGCCATCGCTACCAATAACTCTGTGACAAGGAACTACTATCCATAAGGGATTTTTACCATTAGCATTGGCAACAGCTCTTATAGCTTTAACATCGCCAAGTTGTTTGGAAAGTTCGAGATAAGACAGTGTTTTTCCAAAGGGGATTTTTAATAAGGCGTCCCAGACTCTCTTTTGAAAATCTGTACCTTCTGGATGTAATTCTAAATCAAAATCTGTACGAGAACCTTCAAAATACTCTGTGAGTTGCTGCACGCAATCCTCTAATTCTAAGGGAATAATATCAGTAATTGGTTCTTCGGAATTCAATACAATAATAGATGAAATGCCATTTTCGTCTCCAGCAATCTTAGTAAAGCCTAGAGGTGTTTTTATAATGCAATCTTTCATTATTCGTCAGGGTTAATATCGTCTATTAAACCAAGACGCTGTGCTCTGGCTTCCCAACTGCGTCTAGCTAATTGTTGTAAATCTGGAACATCATCACTTTCGTCCATAATCTCTAACCCCAAAAGAGTTTCAATAACGTCTTCCATGGTTACCAATCCACTTACCGAACCGTATTCGTCTACCACTAAAGCCATGTGATTTTTGCTTTCAATTAATTGCTCAAACAATCGAGGAATAGGCATACTTCTATTAACTATAATGATATTTCTTTTAATGTCTGAAAGTAATTTACTACCATTACCAAAGGCCATTTCTTTAAATACTTCGTCCTTTAAAACCAAGCCTGTAATATTGTCTGGATTATTAGTAAAAACAGGAATTCTAGAGAATTTTATATTCGCATTATTTTTAAAAAAAGCTTGAATTGTTTGGTCTTCATCTTCAATTGTCATAACCGTTCTGGGCGTCATAACATCTTTTGCCAAGACCTCTTTGAAGGTTAGCATGTTTTTTATAACTTTACTTTCCGATTCATGAAAAACCCCTTCTTCTTCGGCAATATCTGTCATGGCATGAAAATCTTCACGACTTAAAACACTTCCATGTCCTTTACCTCCAATAAGCTTGGTAGTGAGTCTTAAAAGCCATAAAATCCCTGTGTATTTTAAAGGAAAAATTAAAATATTAAGAGAGGTTGCTGTAAATCCTACCAAGGATTTCCAATAAGAAGCACCAATGGTTTTTGGGATAATTTCTGAAACTATTAAAATTAACAAAGTCATGATGGCCGATACAATTCCAACCGTATTTATTCCGAAGAGTTCTAGTTTATAAGGTAGTTTTTCAGCTTCAATTCCAACCATCATAGCACCTAGCGTGTGAGCAATGGTATTTAGGGTAAGAATAGCAATTAGAGGCTGATCAACATCAGCTTTAAGAGCTTCTAGCTTAAAAGCATAATCTTTCTTTTCTTGTTTTTTTACACTAATAAAAGTAGGAGTAACGCTTAGTAAAACAGCCTCCAAAATGGAGCATAAAAACGAGAAAAATATAGAAACTGTGGCCCAAAGAAGGAGTGTACTCATTAATGTTTGTTTTGTTTCCTGCTAATTTAAGAATATTAAAAGAGTTAGACTATATGGTAAGATAGGAATTTTAGGAAACTTTAGTTTTTATAATGTGTTGTAAATCTGATAATTCCAAAAGAGTTAAAATTAAATTTATTAGAGATAATCTATACTTAGTATTTTAGTGTCTTTTGCCATGTTAGATTTACCTTTCACTCAAAATAGGATTTGATTGAATGAAAAGCAATTGCCTTTTAATTAAACAGATTAGATTGATGTCATTTTATAGAAATATTTCATTTTGATATAAAGTGATGAAAATAAACATCATATTGCATAAAACATATTACAGATCTCAAATTTATAAACATGAAAACCTACCATACTCTTTCTCAAATTTCAATTCTTAAAAAATACTCTTATAAATTTCTTTTTGTTGCCTTCTTAGGGATTCACATCCCTTTACTAGGTATTATATTTTATGCATTATTTGCAACCTCTATTTCAACTACAACATTTATTTTAATTACTTTAGGATTAACATTATTAGCTACAGCATTAACTTTAAGAGTTTTAAATGCTCTTTTAGCGCCTATAATAAAAGGTGAAGTGGCATTGAAAGATTATGTAGAAAATAATACTCTTCCAAACTTACCTATTAATTACACCGATGAGGTGGGAGACATGTTAAAGAATATTCAATACACAATTGAGTGTTTAGATGAAGTGGACAAAGAGAAACAAGACATTATTGAATTGATTTCTCATGATTTACGAACACCAATTTTACAGTCCCTTGAAGTAATTAATTTTTTAAAAGAAGATGGAGATGATGCGCAACAACGAGAAGAAAATTTGAATTTATTGAATGAAATTTCAACCAAGCAACTTAAATTTCTTGAAGAAATGCTTAAGACTCTAAAAGCAAACCATATAGAGGTTGGTTTTAAAAATTTTGAAAACTTATCAGTTTCAGAAATAATTAATGAGATTATTGCTGACTATAAGAATCGTATTGATGAGAAACAGTTGACTGTTATTAATACGGTTCCAGATGATTTAATGATGTATGGACATGCCATTGGTATGAAACAAGTGTTTGAAAACCTATTAAATAATGCCATTAAGTTTTCTGAGAAAAATGATGAAATACATATATCTGGAGTTTCAGATAAAAACTCAGTCCAAATTATAATAAAAGACCATGGAATGGGTTTTAACGAACAAACCAAAGAAACACTTTTTAGTAAATTTGTACCAGGTCATTTAGGGACTAGCGGAGAACCAACTACAGGATTAGGACTTTATTTAACCAAAAAAATTGTTGAAAAACATAGAGGTACCATTCAGCCTTTTAGTGATGGGCAGGGTAAAGGTGCCAAATTTGTAGTTTCTATTCCTAAATAATTTCTATTCTAAGAAGAAGCTAATATGTATCGATTATGTTTGCTTATTCTTATCGTTTTAAACTGAAATGTGATACAAATTCACGATCATTATTATCATCATCTTTAAAAATAACTTTAAACCAATAATCCGAACTAGGTAAAACCTCTCCATTTAAAGTCCCATTCCAACCACTACTGTGTGGATCCAGATCTTTTAAAAGTTTTCCTTGTCTGTCGAAGATATAAATTCTAGGTTCTTTAAGTTTTTCAACACCAATTATCTGCCAAAAATCGTTATAACCATCATTATTTGGTGTAAAATACTTCATATAACCAATTAGAGTTTTTCCAACTGTTACAGTTCCACAGCCATTGGCATCTCCTATATGAAACTCATGATATCCACTAGGAACATTATAAAACACATGGTTTTCTTGATATTGCCCCTCATCCATAGCATATAAATAATCTCCATGTCCTACAGCTATAATTTCTACCACATGGTTGTCTGAGAATGGTTCAGTAACAATATTTACATCTAAGGTTTGAGGTGGACCAGAAGGTAAAATAGTAGCTTGTTTTTCAATGGAACAACCTGTAGCATTTATAGTAACATTTACCGAATAATTACCATAATTATTTGCAGTCAGTTTATAGAATGTTTCTCCAGGAATTAAAGCACCCTCAAAGTACCACTCGAAAGTATGTAAAGTATCAGATAAACCAGTTGATAATATTGGTAGTGAATAAAATGTATTTGGGGTGTCATCACTATTTACACATAAATAATCATCGTTTATCTCAAATACAGCAGGAAGCTGAATAGTGATAGTAAAAGGCATATACGAATAGCAATTGTTGCTTAAAGTTGTTTTTTTGGCATACAAGGTATAACTAGGTAAGCCTGATGTGGTATAATTTGTTTTTGAAACGGCAACGTTGTTCATAACATCTAACTCCGTCTCATGATAAGTGATATTAAAGTCTGCAGGATTATCTGGTCCAATTATAAATGCATCTGCTCCAGAAAGATCTATATTTGTTATATAATCGTAATCTTCATCACAATAAAATTGTTCAGGGATATCATAAGATGTTGGTAATGGCGGGCCATATATTTCAATGGTTTCATTACTAGAAGTGATGCAACCATACTGTTCTATTATAAAATTGGCATAAGTTCCTCTATCCAGATTTGCTAGAATAATATCTCCATTGGCATCAGCCTCAATATTGTTAGGACCAATTAATTCCCCGTTATAAGTATATTCATATATGTAATTTGTATATGGAGTTAGCCCATGTAATATAATTTTTCCATTAACGTTGGCACAATCTGTTACATCTTCTTTTTCAATAGTGTAGTCTGGGAACTCTGGATCTGATAATTCAAAAACAGTATCGATACTCGTGTTACAAGCAGCATAAGTTATGTTAATATTATCATAGGTTCCAGCGTCTAAATTTTCTATTGCTATAGCCCCATCTTCGTCGGCAATAAATGTTTCATCTGGAACAAAAACTCCGTCATCTTCATAGTTGATTGTGTAAGATTCTCCAGGCTCTAAACCTGAAAACACAATTCTACCATCGGTTCCGTCACAAACGGTTGGGTTTTCTTGAAAAATATTTACAATAAGAGGAATGAAAGAATCATCAATCTCTTCTAAAATATAATAATAAGTGAAAGCAACGGTTTGGTTAACATCGATATTATTAAGTTTTACAGCTAAAGAAATGGCTTCATCTACGTTATCTCTTGAACTGCCTTCTATGCCAACGTAGGCAGAGCTTGCATTCCAAATAGCACTGGCGAAACGATTATTGAATCCACCATATGTCACTCTCATATTTTCGTTTTGTGAATAAAAACTTACATGAGATCCATCCATATCCTGTGGAGTTCCAAGAGGGTCTTGAGATGCTGTAATAAGACAAACATTATCTGTTACAGAACTGGCTTGAGAAAATAAGTTCATGTCGGTTTCATAGCTCCCACTTAGAGTTACATTGTTGTCTGGATCGACATTATGCATAAAAAACACATTGGTTTTTGGAGTATCAGATAAGTTTTTTATAATGGTTTTCATTTGAATAAATAGACCATCTTGAGTGACACTATAATAACGTTTTATGTTTAAGCCGTTTATGTTTCCTTCCCAAGTAATTTGGGACGAATCTTCGAAACAATCTGAAGAAATAAGATTTACATTGGTAATTTCTCCCGGGATTTGAAATGTGTCATCTACATTATTATTACTATAATTAGCACCATCTATTTCAATGGTAAATCCTTCTTCAGGAGACCCAGGTGTAAAAAAATCTCCATCGTAATCGACCCATCCGTCTCCAAGTGGATTGGCAATAAACCCAAACCTACCAACGCCATCCGACTCTCTATTGTTATGAAAATTTGGAGGCTTATTGATAGTTTTTGCTCCAAAAACTCCTTTCTCATTTATTCCTATCTCAATGTAATTCCCTTTTGCCCATCCGTCTCCATCTATTAAATGAGCTTCTAATTGAGCTTGAACTTGATTAAATGTTAGGCAAGATAAAATAGCTAAAAAACAAAGTTTAAGTGAAATATTCATTGGTTGGAAAGGTAGTTTAGGTCTGAAATAGTAGGTCTTTTTAAATTCAAAAGTGAAATATAAATATTATTTTTTTATATATGAATACTAAATGTTACTTATTAATTAGTTTTACTACATCCTTAGCAAAATAAGAAGCAATTATGTCTGCTCCAGCACGCTTCATAGCTGTAATTTGTTCCATCATTACGGCATCATGGTTTAACCAGCCTTTTTCTGCAGCAGCTTTAAGCATGGCATATTCGCCAGAAACCTGATAAACTGCTACTGGAACATCTACTTCTTCTTTAATGTCTCGAACAATATCTAGGTAGCAAAGTCCTGGTTTTATCATGACGATATCTGCACCTTCGTCAATATCCATTTCTGTTTCTCTGATGGCTTCAAAACGGTTGGCATAATCCATTTGGTACGTTTTCTTATCTTTTGGAATGTTTTTTAAATCTACCGGAGCAGAATCTAAAGCATCGCGAAAAGGACCATAAAATGCCGAAGCATATTTAGCCGAATAACTCATAATTCCCGTGTTTAAAAACCCTTCGTCTTCAAAAGCCTCACGAATACTTAATATACGACCGTCCATCATATCGCTTGGTGCTACAAAATCTGCTCCAGCATTGGCGTGAGACAAGCTCATTTCGGTGAGTATATCGACACTTTCGTCGTTTAAAATCATTCCGTTTTCCACAATACCATCATGTCCGTACATAGAATATGGATCCATGGCCACATCTGTCATTACTAACATATCCGGACAGGCATTTTTAACAGTTTTAATGGCACGTTGCATTAATCCTTTTGGATTTATAGCTTCTTTTCCAGCATTGTCTTTTAAGTTGTCGGGAACTTTTACAAAAAGCAATACCGACCTTAATCCTAGATTCCAGAGTTCTTTGACTTCTTTTTCAAGTAAATCTAAACTGTAACGATAATAATTTGGCATGGAAGCAATTTCTTCTTTCACTCCTTTGCCTTCAACCACAAAAAGTGGTACTAAAAAATCTGTTGGAGAAATAATAGTTTCTCGGACTAAGCTTCTAATAGCTTCGTTAGATCTTAGTCTTCGGTTTCTTTTTATTGGATACATAATTTCTAATTTTTGGCATAACCTAAGTAATACCATGTGTTATTTTCTTTTATAAAAGCAGATTTTTCATGAATATTGTTATTGGTACCGTTTTCATTAAAATAAGCATTAAATATAACTGTGCCTTCTTCATCATTTTTCAAACCTTTAGTGGTTTTAAGCACCTCAAGTTTTATCCATTTTACAGATTTAGCCCATTTTACAATGGCTTCTTTTTCTGCTATTGGTCTTGTAGATTTATGATGGGTTTGCATTAAATAATCACCATTGGCCAAAACAAAAGCACTATATCTAGAACGCATAAGTTGTTCTGCTGTTTCCGTTTTTCCATCGTTTAAATGAAACATTTTGCAGCATTCTTGATAGGTTTTATTATTTCCGCAATAGCATAGCATGTTAATCTCGGTCTATTGGTTTTGCAATGTGATTATTCTTTTTTCTTCAAATCTAAATCTTCAAAATCGAAACTAAAATCGGTAATATCAGAAATTGGTTTTAATTTCATGCCTTGAGCATTTCCATTCTCATCGAATTGAAAATTTACAAACACATCGGCATCATAACTTCTATCATCCCATTTTGCAATCATAACATTAGAGGAATAAGGAATTAATTCGCCTTTTAATCTTGGAGAAGTTTTGCAGGAAATTCGTAACGTATTTCCGTCGTTTAAAATCTCTACATCTCCAAACCAATTATCTGTGTATGTTCCTATAATTTGCTCGTTTTTTATCTGACATTTTTTATCTTTCTTAAAAGCCTCCGATTTTGCAAAAACTTCTTGTTTTTCTTTTTCAAATTCAGCATTTCTCTTGGTCATTAATTCGTTGTATTTTTTTAGCCAATCTCTATCTTCAACATCTAAATATGCGTCTTTTATAGTATTAGTAATGGTACTAAATGCAGCACCACTTTGCTGATTGGTAAGTACAACAATTCCTAAATTCATATCAGGAATTAATGTAAATTGTGTAACTGTTCCTATTAATCCACCCGTATGATATACTTGTTTATGTCCTTTCACATCGGTTAAAAACCAACCTAATCCATAACCACGAAAATTAGAATCGTATGAGTTTTTTAAAGATACAGGGCTTGCTATTTGAAGATTCCATAATTGATAAATTTGCTTGTCTGTAACAAGTTTTACACCTTCTTTTGTTGTAAAACCATTCATTAAAAACACTGCCCAGGTGTTCATATCTTTAATATTACTAATAATTCCACCAGCCGCATTTGCAGTTTCATTCCAATCGTGAGGAATAGCTACTACTTTGCCATCAACAGGGGCGTGAGCATCAATAATATTTGAAACATTTGCCTTTTTAGCGTTATTATAACTTCCATAGCTTGAAGTCATTCCAACAGGTTTTAAAATCTTTTGTTCTATAAATTCTGCCCAAGAAAGCCCAGAAACTCTATGAATAACTTCGCCAGCAACAATGAACATTATATTGTTATAATCTAAAGTGCTTCTAAAAGAATTCTCAGGTTTTAAATATCTTACATTATGGATAATGTCGTTAACCGTAAGACTTCCTCCTTCGGGGAAAAACATCAAATCGCCTTGACCTAAACCAAGACCAGCACGGTGTGTAATTAAATCTTTGATGGTTACTTCCTGCGAAGCATAAGCATCATGCATTTTAAACTCAGGAATATGTTTAGAAACTTTGTCATTAAAACTTAATTTACCTTCATCGGCCAAAATGGCTAAAGCAGTTGCAGTAAATCCTTTTGAATTCGATGCAATTCCGACTAAGGTTTCATCAGTCATTTCTTGATTTGTAGTCAAAGATCTTACACCAAAGCCTTTTGAATATATTGTTTCGCCATCTTTAATAATTCCTACTGAAATACCAGGAACATCAAAGGTTTCTAAAGTGTTTTGAATGAGATCATCTAATTTCTTTTCTTTAATTTGAGAAAAGGAAATACAGGATATTAAAAATAATAAAATAGAGAATTTTGTTTTCATTTTTTATTGATTTTGAATTTTAAGAAACAATCCATTCTTTAGGATTTTCGAGTACTTTTATTAATTTTTCTTCTTCGCTTCCAGGCTCTGGATGATGATTGTAAACCCATTGTACATGAGGTGGTAAACTCATTAAAATACTCTCTATTCTTCCGTTAGTTTTGAGACCGAAAAGCGTACCTTTATCATGCACTAGATTAAATTCTACATAGCGTCCACGACGAATTTCTTGCCAGGTACGCTGTGTGTCTGTATAAGGTAAATCTTTTCTTTTTTCGACTATAGGTACATAAGCTTCTAAAAAACTATCCCCTACTTCAGTTACAAAGTCGTACCAGTTTTTCATACTCATGTTGTCTGTAGCTTTGCAGTAATCGAAAAATAAACCTCCAATACCTCGACCTTCGTTTCTATGCGAATTATAAAAGTATTCATCACATCTGTTTTTGTAGGTTGGATAAAATTCTGGATGATGGTTGTCGCAGGCTGTTTTACACACTCTATGAAAATGTGTGGCATCTTCATCAAACAAATAATAAGGTGTTAAATCTTGTCCACCGCCAAACCAACTATCTACAATATTTCCTTCTGGATCGTACATTTCAAAATAACGCCAATTGGCATGAACTGTTGGAACCATTGGGCTTTTTGGGTGTAGGACCAAGCTTAATCCACAGGCAAAAAAATTGGCGTCTTTTACGCCAAAATGCTTACGCATGGTTTCTGGAAGTTCGCCATGGACAGCAGAAATATTTACGCCACCTTTTTCGAACACATGCCCATTTTCTATAACCCGGGTTTTTCCGCCACCACCTTCAGAACGTTTCCAAAGGTCTTCTTGAAATTTGGCTTTACCGTCTACAGCTTCTAGTTTCGATGTAATACTATCTTGTAGCCCTTGTATGTATTGGTAAAATTTATCTTTCATTTTTTTGTTTTTTAATAGTGAAGCTCATATAGCTCCATATCTACACTTGATTTTTCTAAAACAAATTCTTTTTCCAAAGTTCTAGACCAGATAAACCCGCAACGTTCAGCTACCTGAATGCTGCTTAAATTTGTTTTGTGAATAAGTATGTGCAGATTTCTTAATCTTAACTCTTCTAAAGCAAAGTTAGAGACTGCTTTTATACTTTGTGTAATCCAACCTTTCCCCGAATATTTTTTGCCAATACAATAAGCAAATTCACCTTGTTTTAATTGATAATCAATGCTTTTTAGAGTAATTAAACCTGCCACAGCATTAGTTTCAATATCTTTAATAGCAAAAGTGTACTCTGTTTTATTTTTAGAGGCTTTATTTTTATTGGAGATATATATTTTAGAAGCAGCTTCCGAAAGATTTTGCTCTAAGGTTTTAGGTAAATATTTTTGAAAACTTTTTCCATTAGAAATCATCAGAGCACTTAAACTTGAGGCGTCTTCAGGTTTAAGCGCTTCAAGTTTAAATGTTTCTGTGGAAAAAGTCATTTTTTATTCTCGGTATTCTTTAACGGCATCAATAAATGCTTTGGCATTATCTAGCGGAATATTTGGTAGAATTCCGTGCCCTAAATTTACAATATATTTATCTTTTCCGAAATCGTTGATCATTTGATGTACCATTTTTTTGATTTCTGCAGGTGGAGAAAACAATCTTGTAGGATCGAAGTTTCCTTGCAATGTAATATTTCCACCAGTTAAATACCGTGCATTTTGAGCTGAGCATGTCCAATCAATTCCGAGGGCTGAAGCACCAGATTTTGACATTTCTTCTAAAGCAAACCAGCAACCTTTTCCAAAGGCTATTACTGGAGTTTCATCTTTTAATGCATCGATAATTTGTTGGATATATTGCCAAGAAAATTCTTGGTAATCTACAGGAGACAACATGCCTCCCCAAGAATCAAAAACCTGAACAGCATTCACGCCAGCCTTTACCTTTTCTTTTAAATAGGCAATGGTAGTATCTGTAATTTTTTGAAGTAGTTGGTGAGCAGCAATAGGGTTTGTAAAACAAAATTCCTTTGCTTTATCAAAATTCTTACTTCCTTGACCTTGTACGCAATAGCATAGAATAGTCCATGGAGAACCAGCGAAACCAATTAACGGCACTTCGTTATTTAGTTTTTCTTTGGTCTGTTTTATAGCTTGGTATACATAATCTAACTCTACGGTAACGTCTGGTACAATTACGTTGTCCACATCTTTTTGAGTACGAATAGGATTTGGTAAATAAGGTCCGAAATTAGGTTTCATTTGCACCTCAATATTCATGGCCTGTGGAATTACCAGAATATCGCTAAATAAAATTGCAGCATCCATTCCGTATCTACGAATAGGTTGTACGGTAATTTCACTAGCTAAATCTGGAGTTCTACAACGTGTAAAGAAATCGTATTTTTCTTTGATTTCCATGAATTCAGGTAAATACCGTCCAGCTTGACGCATCATCCAAACTGGAGGACGGTCTACGGTTTCACCTTTTAATGCTCTTAAAAATAAATCGTTTTTTATGCTCATATTTTCTGTCATCCCTGAATATTCGGGAATATTTTTAGTTGTACTTTAATTCTTGTAATAACCTTAGTTATAATGTTCGTTTACTAATTCAATAACACTTTCAACAGTCGGAATTTTAGCAACTCGAACGTCTTTAAAATGTTTTTTTGCTTCTAAAGCTGTAGAGTCGCCTATGCAGAAAGCTATTCCATTTGCATGGTTTTTCTTAATAAAGCTTTGAACAGTTGAAGGACTGTAAAACATAACACCTTCAATATCTTGGCCAACCTCAATAGCATCGTATTTTGTTTGGTAAGCTTGAATTTCGTTGATTTTTATATTATTTTCGGTTAAAATATGTGGTATATAATCTAATCTTAAATCACTACAAAAATAATTAACTTCGGTTCCTTCCATGAATTCAGCTAAGTAATTGGCTAAGTCTTTTCCGTAATTTTCAGAGTGAACAACTTTCCCAATACGCTTTTCCACCATACGTTTGGTGCGGCGACCAACACAGTAGATGTTTTCAAATTTTAAATCCTCTGCAGGGCAATTTGTTAAAATAGCTTCAACGGTGTTTTGACTTGTAATAATTACATTTTTCATTGGAGCTTTTAAAATGGCAGCTGGAATTCTATTTAAACTTATTTTAATAGCATCGTTACTGGTTGCAACAAGATCATCGTTTAAAAGCTTCATTTGTCCTTCGGTTAAAGACTTTGTTGAATAAATATTGGTTTTTTTGTTCTGATTCTTAATACCATCCATCAAAGTTTTTCCACCACGCTCTATAACATAGTTAGAACAGTATTGAGCTATATCTTTGTGTTCTCCAAGTTTTTCAGTTCTTGTTACTTCAATTTTCTTAGTTCCATCAGGACTTAATAAAACCCCCTTAAAAATAACTTCTTCATTCTTAATATATGCTATAGCTCCAATAGGAGCTGAACATCCTCCTTCTAAAAGGTTTAAGAATTTACGTTCTATAGTTGTGCAAATCTCGGTTTCTTCATGATTTAATTCAGCGCAAATAGCTCTAACTTCTTCATCTTCTTCCAAGGCTGTTACCATAATAGCGCCTTGTGCAGGAGCAGGAATCATCCAATCTAAATTGATAATGTTTTCTGGTTTGATATTTAATCTTCCTAAACCTGCGGCAGCAAAAATTGCTCCATTCCATTCGGAATTATCCTGAAGTTTTTTAAGTCTTAAATTAACATTTCCTCTTAAACCAACTACGGTATGAGTAGGGTATCTATTTAACCATTGTGCACGACGACGCAAACTTCCTGTAGCTACAACGGCATCTTTAGAGGATAAAAACTCTTCATTATTTTTAAAAACTAAGGTGTCTTTTATGTTGCCACGTTTTATAACAGCCGCCTGAACTATACCAATTGGTAAAATAGTAGGAACATCTTTAAAGGAGTGAACGGCAATATCGATATCTCCATTTAACATGGCAATATCTAAAGTCTTGGTAAAAACACCGGTGATACCAAGCTCATAAAGGGGTCTGTCCAAAACTAAATCGCCAGTAGATTTTACTGGAATGAGTATTGTTTTATGACCTAATTGTTCTAATTGTTGTTGTACTGTTTTGGCTTGCCATAGTGCTAATTGACTATCGCGAGTTCCAATTCTAATTATTTTAGACATGGTTTGTAGTGGCTTCTAATTGAAAAACCTTTTTTATGAGTTCTAGGCTTTCATCTGTAGGAATTGCTTCATCTCTTAAGTGATGAGCAAAATGATTTGTAATTTTTTGAATGATATTATTACTAATAATCTCTGCTTGTTCTTCATTAAAACCAGATAATTTTTTGCGTTGCGTATCTAATTCAGCAATTTTAAAATCGTTTAGTTTTAATTTTAAAGCTTTAATGGTTGGTGCAAATTTTCTGGTTTCTAACCAGCTATTGAATTCTGTTTCAACCTCAACTATAATTTGCTTTGCTAAAGGAATTTGTGCCTTGCGTTTTTCTAAGGTTTCGTCAGTAATTTGAGATAAATCGTCTAAATGGATTAGCGTTACATGTTCTAATTCGGTTACGTTATTATTGACATTTTTTGGAATAGATAAATCTAAAATTAATAACGGATTTTTAGATTGAATAAGATGTTTGTCTACCGTTGGATTCTGTGCTCCGGTAGCCACAATTAAAACATCTGATTGATTTATTTCTTCTTGTAGATTTGAATAATCTTTTACGATTAAATTAAATTTTCCAGCAACTTCTTCAGCTTTGTTTTTAGTCCTGTTAATTAAGGTAATATGTTCATTTTTAGTATGTTTTACAAGATTTTCACAGGTGTTTCTACCAATTTTTCCAGTACCAAAAAGTAAGATGTTTTTATGGGTAATTTCTGGTATATTTTTCATTATATATTGAACCGAAGCGAAAGAAACAGAAGTTGCTCCAGAAGAAATATTTGTTTCAGTTTTAATACGCTTACTAGCTTGTATAACAGCATTAATTAAACGCTCTAGAAAGGCATTTAATAAGGATTCTTTTTTAGACTTTCTGGCACTTGTTCGTAGTTGGCTAATAATTTCGAAATCTCCAAGAATCTGACTGTCTAAACCAGAACCAACTTTAAACATATGAGAAACAGCCTCCTTACCTTTAAAGATATAAGCTACATTTTGAAACTCTTCAACTGTGCCTTTGGTGTTTTCACAGAGTAATTTTATAAGCTGATAAGGGTGTTCAGCAAAACCATATATTTCTGTTCTGTTGCATGTAGAAGTTACAATTAAACTTTCAATGCCAGCCTCTTTAGCTTGTTGTAATAAATTATTTTTAGCATGCTCGTCTAAACTAAAATGTCCTCTAACTTCGGCATCGGCTTTTTTATAACTTAAACCAATGGCATAAAAGTAAGTTGTTTTTGATGTGTTCATATATTCCATACCTAACTTGGGAATTGAGGAACAAATGTATATCTATGTTTAGATAAAAAGTAACGCTCAAAGAACTTTAAGTGTCGTTAGTCGCTTTTTAACTATATTTTTTAATATTATATGATAATTATCATACTTTTGCCCTTATATCAATGCTTTTAGACTGTTTAGTTTAGAATCAATCTAAATAAAAAAGAATGAGACCAAGTTTTAGTACTGAAAAAAATATCGCTCAAGGTTCTTTTGATGAGTTGGAAATTGAGAAAGATTTTTTTGTTCTAACTTATCGTAACGAAAGTGGAGTATTTGAAGCGCTTGATCGTGAGATAGATAGTAATTTTATACAGTTTCATTACTGCGTAAAAGGATCTAGTCAATTTGTTTTTAATAAAGGAAGATATGCTCTTGACATTCAGGATGAAAATTCGTTATTACTTTATAACCCACAGCGCGACTTGCCTATTCATTTAGTGGTGAGTCCAAATTCTTGGTTGGTTTCTGTATTAATTTCTATTAAGAAATTTCACAGTTTGTTTTCTCAGGAGGCAGATTATATAACTTTTTTGAGCGAAGATAACATCGATAAAAAATATTATAAAGACGGAAAAATTTCACCATCCATGGCCATTGTGCTTAATCAGTTAATAAATTATAATTTAAACTCGTCTATTAAAAATCTATACTTTAAAGGAAAGGCTTATGAGTTATTGAGCTTGTATTTTAATAGAAGCGAAGAAGCTAATATTGAACAATGTCCTTTCTTAGTGGATGAAACCAATGTTATTAAAATAAGGAAAGCCAAAGACATTATAATTTCAAGAATGGCAGAGCCTCCAACTTTACAAGAATTGGCAGATGAAATTCAACTAAGTTTAAGAAAGCTGAAAGAAGGCTTTAAAGAAATTTATGGCGATTCTGTATTTAGCTTTTTATTCGATTATAAAATGGAAGTTTCTAGAAAATTATTAGAAACTGGAGACCTAAATGTTAACGAGGTTGGTTTAAAAGTGGGCTATAGTACTTCAAGCCATTTTATTTCGGCCTTTAAAAAGAAATATGGAACTACTCCAAAAAAATATATAATGTCGGTATCTTCGCAGACTTAAATTTATTTGCTGTTTTTTAAAAATGAAATTTCAATTTTTCATGTTCCCCAAATAGCTAAACAAAATAAAAAATATGAAAGGCGTATTATTTGTAAATCTCGGATCTCCTGAAAGTCCAACCGCTAAAGATGTTAAACCATATTTAGACGAATTTTTAATGGATGAACGCGTTATAGACGTTCCGTTTTGGGCAAGAGCTCTTATCGTAAGAGGAATTATTTTAAATACCAGACCTAAAGCATCAGCTGCTGCCTACAAAAAAATCTGGTGGGAAGAAGGCTCTCCTTTAATTGTTATCTCTGAAAGATTACAAGCTAAGGTACAACAACAAGTTGAAAATTACCCAATAACCTTAGCCATGCGTTATGGAAGTATGACTATTAAAAAAGGCTTGCAAGAATTAGTAGATAAAGGTGTAGATGAGGTTTTATTAGTGCCGTTATATCCGCAATTTGCTATGGCAACCACCGAAACTATTGTGGTACTTGCTGAAAAACTGAGAAAAGAGCATTTTCCTAATTTAAAAATTACTGAGTTCCCTCCATTTTATAATGATCCTGATTATATAGATGTTTTAAGTAATAGTATTTCAACACATCTAAAGGATAAAGATTACGAACACCTCTTATTCTCTTATCACGGAGTTCCAGAACGTCATATTTTTAAAAGAGACGTTACTAAATCTCATTGTAAAATAGATGGAAGTTGTTGTATAACACCATCAAGTGCTCACGAATATTGCTACAGACACCAATGTTTTGAGGTAACTAGGTTGGTTGCTAAAAAACTGAACTTAGCACCAGGAACATATTCTAATAGTTTTCAATCCCGATTGGGTTTCGATCCATGGTTACAACCTCCAACCGATAGAACTATTGAACGTTTAGGAAAAGGAGGAACTAAAAATATGGCAGTAGTAACACCTGCTTTTGTTAGCGATTGTCTTGAAACTTTAGAGGAAATTGCCATGGAAGGACAAGAAATTTTCCATGAAATTGGTGGTAAAGAATTTACAACCATTCCGTGTTTAAATGATGATGATCCTTGGGTTAAATTACTTGCAAAATGGATTTTAAACTGGGCAGAGCCTAGTATTGCAGAACGCGTTTAATGGCAAATGTATCTTCACAAGATTTAGGGATACAGCCTATTGGAAAGCTTTTAGTTAAGCAGGCCGTTCCGGCATCCATAGGTATTTTGGTCATGTCGTTAAATATTCTTGTAGACACTATTTTTGTTGGTAACTGGATTGGCTCTACAGCCATTGCAGCTATAAATGTCGTGTTGCCTGTTTCTTTTTTTATTGCTGCTTTAGGTATGGCTATTGGTATTGGAGGTTCCTCCATTATATCCAGAGCTTTAGGTGCAGATAATATTGAGAAATCCTTAAAAACATTTGGGAATCAAATAACCTTGACTTTGTTATTAACCGTTTCCATGGTTATTTTGGGGCTGTATTATGTGGATGCAATTATCCCTGCTTTTGGTGGAAAAGGAGCTATTTTTGAACCTGCAAAAATATATTATACCATTATACTATATGGAATCCCATTTTTAGCTTTGTCTATGTTGGGAAATACCGTTATTAGGGCTGAAGGCAAACCAAAATTTGCTATGTATGCCATGATGATTCCTTCTGTTGGGAACTTGTTTCTAGATTATGTGTTTATCAATATCTTAGATTTTGGTATGGAAGGAGCGGCTTGGGCTACTACTGCTGCTTACTTATTAAGTTTCGGATTTATTTCCTGGTATTTTCTTTCTAAGAATTCAGAATTAAAAATAAATTTTTCGCATTTCGGACTTCAAAGATCTATCGTTTCAGAAATTGGGTCTTTAGGTTTTGTAACCCTAGCTAGACAGGCTGTTGTAAGTGTTACTTATCTGTTTATGAATAATATTCTTTTCGATTTAGGAGGAGAAACCTCCGTAACAGCTTATGCTATTGTTGGAAGAATGCTCATGTTTGCTTTGTTTCCCGTATTTGGTATTACTCAAGGATTTTTACCAATAGCAGGGTTTAATTATGGAGCAGGTAAATATGAAAGAGTTAGAGAATCCATAAACACAGCTATAAAATATGCCGTGTTTTTGGCAACGATTATCTTTATACTTCTTATGATTTTCCCAGAAGCTATAACTAATCTATTTACTCAAAATCCAGAAGTACTTAAGGAAACACCAACGGCCATGAGATGGGTTTTTGCAGCCACACCTATTATTGCCATTCAACTTATTGGAGCAGCATATTTTCAGGCGATAGGGAAAGCCATTCCTGCGCTTTTGTTGACATTAACCAGACAGGGTTTCTTTTTTATTCCTTTAATTCTTATTTTACCTATGTTTTATGGTGAATTAGGTGTTTGGATGTCCTTTCCAATTTCAGATATTTTAGCAACTATTGTCACAGCTTATTATTTAAATAAGGAAATAAAATCGACGCTTTTAATTCAATCAACTGAAAAAGAATAATTACATTTAAACTGTGGAATATTATAATTACATAAAATCGCTTCATCTTATTTTTGTTATTACTTGGTTTGCAGGTTTGTTCTACATTCCAAGACTTTTTGTTTATCAAATTGAAGCATTTCATAAGTCTTCACCAGAAAAAGAAATTTTAGGAAAGCAATTGAGGCTTATGGCAAAAAGATTGTGGACTATTATAACTTGGCCTTCGGCTATTTTGGCAACCATATTTGCTGTTTGGTTATTAATTTTACAACCACAATGGCTGCAACAGCCCTGGATGCACGTTAAGTTAACTTTTGTGTTGCTTTTGTATCTCTATCAATATAAAACTCATATCTATTACAAGCAGTTACAAAATAATGTGGTTAAAAAATCGTCTAATTTCATGAGGCTTTGGAATGAAGGAGCCACATTTATACTTTTTGCAGTAGTATTTTTAGTGATTTTAAAAAGCGCCATCAATTGGGTTTTTGGTGTCATTGGTATCTTTGTTTTGGGCGTATTAATTATGTTAGGTTTTAAAATGTATAAAAGAATTAGAGAGAAAAATCCTGATGCTTAACCTATAATTTCAATAGATTCATTCTTCATGTTAAATTATAATTTAAGCCAGCTTAAAAGTACATTTGGTTTGATTATTGTTATATTTATCTCAGCACAATTGTAACCATGTACTTAGGAAAATACTCTTTACGACTTCGCATATTTTTAGCCATGATTCTTTTGGTATTGTTAGCATCCGTATTAATTGCTGCTGTAACAGTTTATCAATATAACGAGGAGGCTAGAGATTATCACAACGACAGGTTAGATCGAAAAGAAGAAAATATTCGGGAGAGCATTAATTATACAATTAGAGAAACAACCTATCCTGTTTCTACCGAAACCATGCCTCTAATTTTTAAAAAAGAGATTTATGAAATTGCAGCCATCCATAAACTGCAAATTAATTTATACGATTTAGATGGGGGACTCATAAAATCTTCTAGGGCAACTTTTGAAACGGATTCGCTTACAAAATGTCTCGATTCTGAAGTTTTAAATACCTTATCTAATACTATTGAGCATAGATATGTGAGCAAAACTTTCGAGAATAACCAAGCATTCTTATCTTCCTATTCTTATATTACTGATAAAAAATTCAAACCTTTAGCCATATTAAATTTACCATATCTGGAGGATGATAATTTTTTGGATAAAGAACTTAATGAGTTTCTGGAGCGCTTATCTTATGCCTATTTGCTCATGTTGATTATAGCTATTAGTCTGGCTTATTTTCTTTCAAAATATATTACAAAATCACTTAAAACCATAAGTGATAAAATGAATGAAACCAGACTTGAAAAGCGCAACAAAAAAATAGAAATTGAATCTTCTAGTGAAGAGATAGCAACTTTGGTAAAGTCGTATAACAGCATGATTGATCAACTAGAGGAAAGTGCTGTAAAGCTAGCCACCAGCGAACGTGAGCAAGCTTGGAGAGAGATGGCAAAACAAGTAGCTCATGAAATTAAAAACCCCTTAACACCCATGCGATTAAGTGTGCAAAGTTTTCAGAGAAAATTTGATCCTATGGATGAAAACATTCATCAGAAAGTAGACGAATACTCAAAAACACTTATTCAACAAATAGATACTATGAGCTCTATAGCTTCAGCGTTTTCAAACTTTGCAAAAATGCCAGCCCAACAAAATGAAATGTTGAATGTAGTAGAAATTTCGCGCTTGGCTTTAGATATTTTTAGTGAAGATTATATCGTGTTTCAATGTGATGAATCAGATATTATGGCCGAGTTTGATAGAACACAACTCATTCGAGTTATAACTAATTTGGTGAAAAATGGTATCCAAGCTATTCCAGAAGAGCAAGAAGATAAACTTATTGTTGTTAAATTATCAGAAGAAAAAAATCAGGTTGTTATAGAGATTTCAGATAATGGGATTGGTATAACAGAGGAAAATAGCCAGAAGATTTTTGAGCCTAAATTTACCACAAAGAATAGTGGGATGGGACTTGGACTTGGAATGGTAAAAAACATTGTGGAAACTTATAAAGGAAGTATTACCTTTACATCTCAAAAAAATATAGGTACCACTTTTAAAGTGACCTTCCCAAAAAATTAACCGAAATATTAAAATATGAAATACGCCCTTTTATTATTTTTAGTAACTTTTAATCTAAGCTTATCTGCTCAGTCAGAAAAAATCACAGGCAAATACGTGAAAACGTTAAATACAGATAGCGGAGATGTTATGACCTGGACAATTAGATTAAATTCTGATCGTACGTTTTTATACCATTTTCAAATAAATAACAAAAATGAAGAGTTAAAAGAAGAAAATGTCTTCGGCAAAGGAATCTGGAGATCTCAAAGAGGTTTAGTTTTTTTTACCACTAATGATAAAGATTTAGACAAAATTCATACTTTAAACTTTTCCAATTCTAGAGCAAGAATCCATATTGATGCTTCTAAAAATACTTTTATTGTTTTTTATGATTCTGATATTTCAGAAATAAAAGAATTGGAGCTTTTAAAGGAAGCTAATTAACATAAAATAATACAAAATGAGTTACGAAAATATCTTAGTTGATTTCCAAAATGGAATTTCGACACTTACCATTAACAGACCTAGTAAACTGAATGCTTTAAACAAAGCTACAATTCAGGAATTACATGATGCTTTAGACGCAGCAAATAAAGATGCCAATACCAAAGTTATTATCCTTACAGGAAGTGGCGAGAAAGCTTTTGTGGCAGGAGCAGATATTAGCGAGTTTGCACATTTCGATGTTTCAAATGGAGGTAAACTGGCAGCCAAAGGTCAAGAGTTATTATTCGATTTTGTTGAAAATCTATCTACTCCAGTAATTGCTGCCGTTAATGGTTTTGCACTTGGAGGAGGTTTGGAATTAGCCATGGCTTGTCATTTTAGATTAGCTAGCGATAATGCCAAAATGGGATTGCCAGAAACATCTCTTGGAGTTATTCCAGGTTACGGTGGGACTCAACGTTTACCACAATTAGTTGGAAAAGGACGCGCTATGGAAATGATTATGACGGCTGGAATGATTGACGCCAATCAAGCGCAAGCTTATGGCTTGGTAAATCATATTACAAGTCCAGAAGAGCTGTTGTCACTTGCTGAAAAAATTGCAGGTAAAATCATGCGAAATTCTTCTGTAGCCATAAAAGGAGCAATTAAAGCTGTTAACGCTAATTTTAAAGATAGCGTGGATGGGTATCAGGTAGAAATTGAGGAGTTTGGAAACTGTTTTGGAACCGAAGATTTCACAGAAGGAACTACAGCCTTTTTAGAAAAACGTAAAGCAGATTTTCCTGGAAAATAATTCTAGTATAAAATCTGTTAAATACAAAAAAGCGATTTCAAATAATGAAATCGCTTTTTTTATTTATTATAACTAGATAAAATTAATTATCTATAATAGTTAATTCGTCAATAATAGACTGTGCATTAGAATATTTATCTATCAACCAAAGTACATATCTAATATCTACATTAATGGTACGTTGTAAATCGGCATCAAAAATAACATCTCCAGCCATAGCTTCAATATTTCCATCGAAAGCCAATCCAATAACTTCACCTTTTCCATTAATAACAGGAGATCCAGAGTTTCCACCAGTAATGTCATTATCCGATAAGAAGTTTACAGGAAGTTCGCCTTTTTCATTAGCATAACGTCCGTAATCTTTTGTTTCGTAAATATCTAACATGTCTTGAGGTAAATCGAATTCAGGATCGTCTGCTTTATATTTTGCTACCATCCCTTTTAAGGTTGTGTAGTTGTTTACTTCTGCATCGTTACTTTTGTTTTCATTAGTTGGTAAAGCTCTTACTTTTCCGTAAGATAAACGCAATGTAGAGTTAGCATCTGGATATTGAATACTGCTTAATCCAGAAACACGTAAACCTTCAACTAATAATCTAAACGATTTTTGATAGTCATTTTCAGGTTGTACTAAAGCTTCAGGGTTTTCACGGTATTTAGTAAGTAAAGTTGTCGATAACTTATATAATTCATCATTTTCAATAACAGCTTTATCTGGAGACTTTAAAAAAGCTTCTACTTTTTCTTTTGAAGAGAAAATACTAGAATCAAAAGCAGAATTGATATAAGATGTAAAATCGTTATTGTTTTTACTTCCAACTTCAGTAATTAATTCTGGTAAATCATAGTTAGATTTTGTAGTGTATAATTCTAACTGCTTTGCTAAAACTTCTTTTTCTAAAGGCAGGTAAATGTCTTTATAAGCATTGTCTACAAAACTTTGTAGTCTTGGAAGCATTTCTTCGCGTTTTGCTTCGTTTGCATCAGCATATTGTTCAAAAGCGCCACCTAACCTATATGGTAAGGCTGCAAATGTACTAGAACGCAACATCCCAACTAAATAGTTGTCGTGTTTTGCTTTTTCGTTAGTAAGCGCATAATATTTATTGATGTTAGATATAACATCTCCATATTCTTCTTTATTGGCTTTTTTATTGGCCCATTTGTTAAATTTCTTTTCAACTTTGGCTTTTGTTTTAACGGTTTCATGAGCTGTTAACGCATCAATCATTCCACCTCTATTTTTCCAATAGTTAGCAATACTAGCATATTTTGAAGCATACATTAAGTTAACAGCTTCATCTTTATTCATATACTTTTTCATAACATCCATGCTTAATTTTGAACCTTCAACCCAAGCAGGATATGCATATTTTACGTTTTGCTCCACCCCTTGAGCAGGCATCCAACGGTTTGTTCTTCCCGGATATCCTAAAATCATAGCAAAGTCGTCTTCTTTAACTCCATCGATATTTACCGGAAGATGGTACTTTGCTTTCATAGGAATGTTTGTTTCAGCGTAATCGGCTGCATTTCCATCTGTATCTGTGTAAACTCTAAATAAAGAGAAATCTCCTGTGTGTCTTGGCCATTCCCAGTTATCCGTATCTCCACCGTATTTTCCAACGCTTTCTGGAGGAGTTCCTACTAAACGAACATCTTTATAATCTTCGTAAACAAAATAGTAAAATTCGTTTCCTTGGTAGAAAGAACGTACAGAAACGGTGTATTTACCACCTTCGTTATTTTCTTGCTCAATTTTTGCAATTTCTTTGTTAATAGCAGCTTCACGTTCTTTTTCGCTCATGCTATCATTTACCTGAGATAGAATTCTTTTTGAAACATCGTCCATTCTAACAAAAAAGCGAACGTATAAGCTTTCTGGTTTTAATTCATCTTCAAAAGAACCAGCCCAATAGCCATTTTTTAAATGGTTTTGTTCTGCAGTTGATAGTTCTGCAATAGCCGAATATCCACAGTGATGGTTGGTAAGTACCAAACCACTATCGGAAATAATACTAGCTGTACAGCCACCATTAAATTGAACAATACCGTCTTTTAAGCTCTGGTTATTGATACTGTAAATTTCTTCGGGAGTTAATTGAAGTCCCATTTTTTGCATATCGCGATAATTTAAACGCTCTATATGCATTAAAAACCACATTCCTTCGTTGGCCAATAATGGCGACAAAAATGTCATGGAAAGAACGGTTAACGATAAAATAAATTTTTTCATATTCTCAAGTTTAGTGATAAAGGTCAAAAATATCGAAAATATCTATAGTTAACGTGTTTTTAGGTTGTTAAAAAGATGTTATAATTTTAAGATCAAGCTAAATGAACACTAAAGAACTTAGAAAAATAAATTTAAGTAAAACCAGAATCTCTTATTTTATACCCTCCCACTCCGCATAAAATTGCTCAAGATATTGCAGCATAAAGTCGTGTCTTTTAGTGGCAATTTCTTTACCTGTTTTGGTGTTCATTCTATCTTTTAATAAAAGGAGTTTTTCGTAGAAATGATTGATTGTTGGAGCTGTTGAGGATTTATATTCCTCTTTACTCATATTAAGATTGGGCTCAATTTCTGGATTATAAAGCGCTCTATTTTTAAAACCACCATAATTAAAAGTCCTGGCAATACCAATAGCACCCAGCGCGTCTAATCTATCGGCATCTTGAATAACGTCCAGTTCTGGCGATTGAAATTCTTGAGTTAGGTTGCCTCCTTTAAACGAGATGTTTTCAATTATTAGCACCACATGATTAATAGTATCTAGGTCTACTTGAATACTTGTTAAAAATTCCCGGGCTAATTTAGGTCCTATGGTTTCGTCTCCCTTGGTAAATTTACTATCGGCAATATCATGTAAGAGAGCGCCAAGTGAAACAACGAATGTATCCACTTCTTCATTTTTAGAAATGAGTGAACAATTATTAAGCACTCTTTGTGTATGAAACCAATCGTGTCCACCTTCGGCATTTGCAAGGGTTTTCTTTACAAAGCTGATTGTTTTTTCAATTTGTTCTTTCTGTTGCATTTTAATATTTCCCAATAGGCTCTACCCATTTAAACTGATAGGAGTTTTCAGGAACTTTCATACGTTCAGATAGTCTTGTAAGACGAGAAGGAAGTTTCATTAAATAATCACGTGCTTTTTCTGCTTCATCAGAAAGGTTGGTAATTTTATCAATTTCCCAACGCACAATAAGTTTTTCTAAAATATCCACATAATCTTTAGATGTATAAACTCCTATTCGTTGTGCCGTGTTAGAAAATTCTTCGAAAGCAGAACCAATTTTACCACCAGATTCTCTTAAAAAATGTGCTGGCATGGTTATTTTTAATTTCATCATTTGCTGAAACGCCATCATCATTTGGTTTGGATCTACCTTGAAAATACGTTCTACAAATTCGCAATATGCATGGTGATGTCTCATTTCGTCTCCAGAAATAATTTTACACATTTTACTTAATTGCTTATTTCCTTTGTCTTTTGCTAGTTTTGCCACACGGTTGTGAGAGATATAAGTGGCTAATTCTTGAAAACTAGTATACAAAAAGTTTTTATAAGGATCCTGGTCTGTGCCAATATCAAATCCATCAGCAATAAGATGATGGGTGGTTTTTTCAATTTCCTTCATATTAACACGTCCGGATAGATAGAGGTATTTGTTTAAAACATCACCGTGACGGTTTTCTTCGGCCGTCCAATGTCTTACCCATTTTCCCCAAGAGTTTCTTCCAATTTGGTCTACACCTTCAACATCCATTAACCAAGATTCGTAAGTTGGTAGTGCTTCTTCAGTAATCATATCTCCAACTAAAACTACCCAAAAATCGTATGGGAGTTCTTTAGAAAGTTCTCTAATTTCTTTGACTTCTTCCATAAAGTTTTCACCTTCAGAATTAGGTAAAAAATCTGTAGGCTGCCAAATACTGTCTACAGGAATTAAATATTTTTCAATTAAAGAATCTACGTCCTTCTCTAAATGATTCATTACTTCCAATCTGATATTTTTTAACGACATAATTTAGAATTTTAAGGGCTGATACTCGAGCCTATAGTTTTTTCAACTTGTTTGATAAGTTCTTGCCTATCTTCAAAGTTAGATAATTTTATAGGTTCATGTACAGTTAATTGGATATGATTTCCAATTCCCATTGGAAATTTACCATATTTTAACATTTTCCATGAGTTGTTAATGCTAATAGGAACGATGGTCGCTGAAGGAATTTTCTTAAACAACATTTCTAAACCTTTTGTTTGAAATTGTTTTGGATGTCCGTTTTTACTACGGGTTCCTTCTGGGAAAATAACAGCAGCCCGGTTGTTTTTTTCAATATATTCTCCAAATTTCATAATGGCTGGCAAAGCTTGTCTAGGGTTTTTTCTATCTATTAAAACCGAACCTCCATGACGTAAATTATAAGATACACTTGGTATCCCTTTTCCTAGTTCTTTCTTACTAATAAACTTAGGGTGATGTTTACGCATATACCACATAATAGGCGAAATATCGTACATGCTTTGATGATTAGCCACAATAATTAACGGCTGATTTGTAGCAATTTTATGAGGATTGGTGAAGGTATATCTCGTGCCCAAAATATTAGTACATCTCATGATGAAAAACTGAAGTGCATCCACACTTTTTTTATGGGCTTGATATCCTAAAACATTAAAACAAAACCATTGAATGGGATGGAATATCGCTAAAGTACTTAAAAAGACTACAGCATAAATGGACGTTAAAATATAGGCTAAAAGTTTTTCCATGCTACAAAATTATATTTTTGATAACTAAGAACAAAAAAACCACAATCTAAAAATCGTGGTTTTATATTCAAGGATCATTTATTTAAAGAATGAATGATATTTAAAATACTAGCAATGCGTATTGTAAGCATCTACTAAGTTATCTGCAATAACTTCTGCCGGACGGCCTTCAATATGATGACGTTCTAACATGTGAACTAATTCGCCGTCTTTAAATAAAGCAATACAAGGAGAACTTGGAGGAAATGGAATCATGTGTTCTCTAGCTTTATCAACAGCTTCCTTATCTACACCTGCAAAAACAGTAACTAAATTATCAGGATGTTTTGCATTTTTAATACTCATACTTGCTCCTGGACGCGCATTAGCTGCTGCACAACCACATACAGAGTTTACAACAACTAAAGTAGTCCCTTTTTTTGCTAAAGCATTATCCACAGCTTCGGCAGTATGTAATTCTTCAAAACCAACTTTGGTTAAATCTTCGCGCATTGGTTTTACTAATTCTGCTGGATACATATTTTTTAATTTTTAAGATTAATATTTTAGACTGCAAAGATACGGAAAAAGTATTCAGTTGAATATGGATATTAGCAGTCTTTTAACGTGTTTGATAATTTGTATGCAGCTTTTATTTTATTTGGAATAGGTAACAATTTCATTAAAAAAACGACTAACAATAGTATATTTACCCAAATATTAAGATTGTAATAAAAAGGATGTTCTGAGTTTGTAGTAACAAGAGAAGGATGTTCAGAAAAAAATAAAGAATAATACATGAATTTTTCAAAATGGATTGGCGCAGCTATAGGATGGTCTTTTGGTGGTCCAATTGGTGCTATTTTAGGAATGATTTTAGGAAGTGTTGTCGATGGATTTTCTAAGGGAACAATTAAAGTCGATTCGCAACAAACCTACCAAAAAGCTAGACGAACCCAATCTGGAGATTTTGAAGTTAGCTTATTAATTTTAGCGTCCATTGTTATAAAAGCTGATGGGAAACAAAATCAAAAGGAACTTGATTTCGTTCGACAGCAATTTGTAGGAATGTATGGAAAAGATAGGGCTAACCATGCTTTTAAATTGTTTAAAGAACTAAATAAACAAGAAATCCCTGTTCGTCAGGTTTGTTTACAAATTAGACAAATGATGGATCATCCATCACGATTACAATTGCTTCATTTTTTATTCGGAATAGCTAAAGCCGATGGTATTATTGTTGAAAGCGAAGTGAAGTCTATTGAAACTATTGCAAATTACATAGGCATCAGTCATCGAGATTTTGAAAGTATTAAAGCCATGTTTTATAACAGCAGCGATAATGCCTATAAAATCCTTGAAATAACAAAAGAAGCTACAGTAACTGAAATCAAAGGAGCTTATAGAAAAATGGCTAAAAAATACCATCCAGATAAAGTGATTCACTTAGGAAAAGAACATCAACAGGGCGCTGAAGAGAAATTCCGTCAGGTTCAAGAAGCCTATGAGCAGCTGCAAAAGGAGCGAGGGTTTTAGTAGCATCTGAAAATGCACTTAAGTCTTGGTATAATTTTTGTCGATAATCTGAGATAAATCAGTTTATTATGAAACAGATTATTTTCTTAACTTTAGTCATTCTTCAAACGACTGTGTTTTCGCAAACTAAAACTATTACAGGAACATATCAATTCATTTTTGAAGGTTCCAACGGGAGCTTTGGCGAAAAAATAATATTACATCCAGATGGAACTTTCAATATCCATAGTTTTAAAAAACTGGATGGTTCGAATCCTCCTGAAACTAATATATTCGGGAAAGGAACTTGGAAGTTGGATAAAAAGATGGTTCACTTTACAACAATTGAAACCGATTTTGATTCAAAATTTACTTTAGATTTGAATCATACTCAAGCACGTTTTAATACAAAATCCTCTAGAGATACAAATAAGCGTGAAGTTCCAACAACCTTAAAAGTTATAAAATCGGAGATACCTTGGCTCATAGGCCGAACTCTTAAAAAACAATAAGCAGTTTGTTAAGAATCCATCATGAGATTTTTTCTTAACCTCTAAATAAGAAGAAATCATCTTTCATATCTTCTATTTGTGCGTCCTCGTTGGTAATAATATAGTCGATAGCTTTAGATGTAAATTCGTCTCCTTTTTGAGTTAAAGACACAATATTTTTATCAATTAGAATCATGTTGTTTTTTAGTGCCAAATCTAAAACAGTTTTAGCTCTTACCTTTTGCCAATTGATGTGTTCTTGTAAATGATTAACATGACGCTCACGCGTTTCTGTATGATTTTTTAAATGAAGTAAAAAGGTCAATAAAGATACTTCTGTACGTTGTTGTTTTTCTCGATACATGACAGCAATTAGTCCTTTACTTGGTGCAAATAAATAGATGACTAAAAACAGCAATCCTAACATGGTTGTGATAGACCCAGCTATGGAAGCATCTAGCCAATGCGCCAACCAATAACCTGAAATAGCACTAAATACACCAAAAATTACGGCTAAGCCAAGCATTTTTTTTAAGTCTGTGGTTAATAAATAGGCGCTAGCTGCAGGCGCAATCATTAAGGCGACGACTAAAATGGCTCCAACGGCATCAAAGGCGCCAACGGTTGTAACGGAAGCTACCGTCATTAATCCGTAATGAATTAAGGCTGGTGAAAAACCTAAAGAAGCTGCTAAACCAGCATCGAAAGTACTTATTTTTAATTCCTTAAAAAATGCAAATAATAATCCAATTGTAATGGATAGGATAATTCCAATAATCCATAGAGATTTTGGTCCGACATCTATTCCACTAATAAAAATTCTGTCAAAGGGTGCAAAAGCTAGTTCTCCTAATAATACGGCATCCACATCTAGATGAATATCGTTGGCATTTTTAGCTATTAAAATTACCCCAATACTAAAGAGGGCAGGAAACACCAAGCCAATAGCTGTATCTTCCTTTACCAAACCTGTTTTTTGAATGCGTTCTACCAAAACAACCGTTATTACTCCAGTTAAAGCCGCAAGTAAAATTAATAAAGGCGAGTTGAGGTCTTGAGTTATAAAAAAACCAACCACAAGCCCAGGTAGGATAGAATGACTAATGGCATCGCTAATCATAGCCATTTTTCTAAGAACTAAAAACGTACCAGGAATAGCACAAGCAATAGCCACCAAACTAGCAATTAACTGTATTTCAATTTGTGCATTATTCATCTTTTAGGGCTTGTTGATTATATAAATTAGCTGCCGTTTCAAAGCCTTTTTCAGTTAAACTCCACATGGTTCCATCTAGGGTAACATAGCCTTTATCTACTAACTTTTGAAGCGTTTTCCGAGTATACCCTTGAAAGTTATTTAAGATTTTAATGGTATGTGGATGTGAAATATTATCATGCGTTTCTGCAATATGATACATAAATGCCAAGGTTTTTTGTTGTTCTAAGTCACGTCTGTTAGCTATAAACCTAATTTGACGGAATAACAAGCCTCTGCTAGGCGAAAATATAAAAGAAATTACCACAAAAACAGAAGCGACAATTACAATGACTGGTCCTGTGGATAGATTATTCTGACTGGCACTGATGGCTGTTCCAAAAACTCCAGAAAACGCTCCGAAAATGGCAGCTAAAAACACCATTTTAGATAAGCTGTTTGTCCATTGTCTTGCAGCAGCAGCAGGAGCAAGAAGCATGGCGCTCATTAATACAACCCCTACAGTTTGTAAACCTAGAACAATAGCTAAAACAATAAAAGAAGTAATAAGAATATCAATAAAGTTGGTATTAAAACCAAGGGTTTTAGCATAGTCGGCATCGAAAAGAAATAATTTGAATTCTTTCCAAAAAAACAATAAAACGAACAAACATAATCCTGTGATAATAGCCATAAGCCATACATCTTTTTCTACCAAAGTAGCTGCTTGTCCAAATAAGTATTTGTCTAACCCAGCTTGATTCGCATTGGGTTGTTTTTGAATAAAAGTTAGCAATAACATTCCAAATCCAAAAAATAATGAAAGAATTAGTCCTAGAGCTGTATCAGATTTTAAATGAGTTTTGGTTACAATTCCTCTAATCCAGAAGGTGCCAATTAAACCACTTATCAAAGCCCCAATAAGTAAAGTGTTTGTGTCTTTAGACCCAGTAATTAAAAAAGCAATAGCAATTCCAGGGAGAGCGGCGTGAGAAATAGCGTCTCCTAGTAAACTTTGTTTTCGCAACACAGCAAAGCTACCTAACATTCCGGTTACAGCACCTAGAATGGCAGTTCCTAAGGTGATGGTTCGTAAAGTGTAATCACTGAAAACTAAAGAAAAATACTCTTGAATATCCATTATTCTTGAATGCTTACTTTATAATTAATTCCGTAGGTTTTTGTTAAGTTATCATCATTAAAAATATCTTTAACAGGTCCAGTAGCAATTTTCTTCACATTTAAAAAGGTTACCCAATCAAAATATTCTGGAACAGTTTGTAAATCGTGATGTACTACTATCACTGTTTTTCCAGCTTTACGCAATTCTTTTAAAATATTGATGATGGCAATTTCTGTGGTAGCATCAACTCCCTGAAAAGGTTCGTCCATAAAATAAATAGAGGCATCTTGCACTAATGCACGAGCTAAAAAGATACGCTGTTGTTGCCCACCTGAAAGCTGACTGATTTGTCTGTTTTTAAAAGCTAACATACCAACTTTTTCTAAAGCTTCGAGCGAGGATTTTTTTTCTTTTAGCCCCGGACGTTTTATCCAGCCTAAACTTCCGTAAGTTCCCATCATTACAACATCTAAAGCCGTAGTTGGGAAATCCCAATCTACACTTCCTTTTTGTGGCACATAAGCTACTAGTTTACGCTGCTCATCATAAGGTTTTCCATAGATTGTTACACTTCCAGCAATTGGCTTTAATATTCCTAGAATGGCTTTTATTAAGGTGGATTTCCCGGCACCATTTGGGCCAACAATAGCCATAAGAACCCCTTCTGGAATTTCTAAATCAATATCCCAAAGTACGGGCTTGTAGTTGTAAGCAACAGTTAAATCGTCTACTTGTACCGCCATCTTGCGTTCGGAAACAGGAGTTTTTTCTTGAATTTTTATTTCGCTCACCTAGTTTTTATTTTTGTCGTTTTCATTATTTACTAGTCTTTAAGGAAATTCCTGAATAGTAAGATCGCTTATTTTAATGCATTCACAATGGTTTTCACATTGTATTCAAACATGCCAATATAAGTGCCTTCAAGAGTTCCAGCGTTTCCTAATGCATCGGAATACAAAGTACCTCCAATAGCCACGTCATGTTTTTTAGATATTACTGCGGCTTGCAGGGCTTCGATAGTTCTTTTAGGAACAGAACTTTCAACAAAAATGGCTTTAACTTGTTTGTCAATAATAAAGGCTGCAAGTTTTTGAACATCTTGAACTCCAGCTTCAGTAGCAGTAGAAAGGCCTTGCAGGCCAACTACTTCAAAATCAAAAGCTATCCCAAAGTAATTAAAAGCATCATGGGCAGTTACTAAAATACGTTTATCTTGTGGAAGAGTTTCTATAGTTGCGCGTAATTTTTCTTTTAAAACCTGTAATTTTTCTATATAGGTTTTTGAATTAGCCTGAAAAAAAGATTTATTTTCAGGGTTTTCTTTAGATAGATTCCTTGCTACATATTCTGTAATCTGAATCCAATAATCGATATTAAACCAAATGTGTGGATCGTAATTTCCGGCAAAACTTTCTGAAGAAATAAGTGTGCTTTCATCTAAAGCATCAGAAACGGCAATGGTTTTAATGTTTTGATGACCCATTTTTTCGAAAACTTCAACTAATTTCCCTTCTAGGTGTAAGCCACCATAAAAAATAATATCTGCATTTGCTAATTTAGAAACGTCGCCTTCACTGGCTTTGTAAAGATGCGGATCGACTCCAGATCCCATTAAACCTTGAATGTTAATTTTATCTCCCCCCACGTTACTTACCAAGTCGGTAATCATGGTAGTTGTTGTTACAATATTTAGTTTGCCATTGCTTTCTTGGGCGTTTTTACAATTAAATAAAAGTCCAAAAATTAATAAGCTAAAAACTAATTTTTTCATGAGTCTAAATATTTATTGCGAAGTTACTAAAAAAATGAGTATTTTTTAAAAAAGTGTATATCTAAGTCCAAAGAATAATCGGATACCTTGATTAGGGCCATACACATAACTGGGATCGAAAGTTAAGGCATACGGGTTATCAGGTGTTGCGACAACATCTCCATTGGAATCGAAAATAACATTTTCATCGAAAGGATCATCTGCTCTTGCAATAATAAACGGATTTCCTTTGTTAGGCGTCCAGTTTAATAGGTTTTTTACACCTGCATATATTTCAAACTTTTCAAAACCATCATAAGTAAATTGAATGTTTTGAATACTCCAAACCGGAGAGTATTCTTGTCGAGGATCTAAGTCGCTTAGTAAAGGTAAACGCATAGGTCCGAAAAGGTTTCCGGTATAATCTATGGTTATATTTGTTGGATAGTTTTTATATGAAAGCGACCAAACTCCCGAATACTGCTCAGTTAACATTTGCTTCACTTTTTCACCATCTATAGTTTGTGAAACATCTTGGAAAGTAGCACCTACAGAAGCGCGGATTCCACTTGCGAAAACAGCATCCACATTAAAACTAATACCTTTAGAAACGGAATACCCATCTAAATTGGAGTAGATTATCTGGTTGGGATTGGTATCGTAATCAGGAATAATGGCATTGGTAAAATAAGTGAACCAAGCAGAAGTATCGAAAGTAAAGTGCATGCCACTTGTGGTATATATTTTTTTTAGATAATTTAAATTCACGTTATAAGATTCTTCTGGGCTTAACTCTTCCTCTATAATAACATCTCTAGCTCCGGTAAGAGCAGCATGTTCTTCTGTAAATAAATTGACCACTCTAAACCCTGTTCCGGCGTTTAATCGGATAATATCGTTTTCAGTTGGTTTAAATCTGTATGCAATTCGTGGTGTAACGATGGAACCATGACGTTTATCATAGTCGTAACGCAAGCCAAGTAACAGGCTTTGCTTTGTATTGAAAGCAATTTCATCTTGAATAAAAAGTGAAGGAATTATTATTTCATCGGCTATATCTGTGGCTGTGGTATTATCGTTATAGTAATTGTAGCGCAAGGCTGTACCAAATAAGAGATCGTGGTTATTTAGCTGTTTATCCCATATTAACTGACCAAAAGCAATACGTTGCTGAGCCATATAAAATGTATCACCATAAGCAGAATTTTGATCGTGATCTGAATATGAAAATTGGAAGTTTATCCGCTCATTAACTGGAAGTTGGTAGTTGCCAAGTATTTCATATCTGGAGGTATAGATGCTTTCGCCATAAACTTCATTACCACCCCTAAAACTCGAGTTCCATTGCATTTCTCCTCCCCAGCGATCTTCATAAAAATACCTTCCAGCTAAAGAAAACTGTCTATTATTTTTTCGTTGAAAACTCCATTTTTGAAATACAGAAATACGATCTTGAAGAGTGACATCAGTAAAATTATCGTTGTTATTATCAATTGGGTTACTGTAATTATAATAGTTTGCACCAAATAATAGAGAAGCTTTTTCTCCTACTTTAGTTTTGAACCCAGCATCTACATTCAATTCTCCCCAACCAGAAATATAACTATCTGCAAAAAATAAGGGAGCATTTTCTGGCAACTTGGTTATAATGTTGATTAAACCACCAACAGCTTCACTTCCATACAGTGATGAAGCTGGACCTTTTACAATTTCTACTTGCTCAATAAGAGAGTTTGGAATTCCAGATAGCCCATAAACAGTTGACAAGCCACTAACTATAGGCATTCCATCGATTAAAACTAAGGTATAAGGACCTTCTAGACCATTAATATGAATATCTCCAGTATTACAAACATTACAATTTAATTGCGGTCTTACTCCATTGACATTTTGTAGAGCTTCAAAAATATTTGGTGTTGGATTTCTCTTTAAGAAAGTTGGAGTATATACTTCTACAGGAACAGCACTTTCTAACCTGGAGACAGCTTTTAAAGTTCCGGAAATGGTTATTTCATTTAGAGACTCACCACTTTCCAAATTAAAGTTGACGTTGCTGTTTTTATCGGTTATTTTAATTTCCTTTTTTACAGTATTATAACCTGTAAAAGACGCTATCAATTGATAGGTTCCAGGCTCTATATTTTCAATAAGGTACTTACCATCGTAGTTGGATGTTGTACCTTTTATGGTGTTTTCTAAATAAATACTTGCAAAGGGAAGTGTTTCGTTGTCGCTTGTAATAGTTCCTTTAATTGAAAATTTGTTTTGAGCAATAAGGCCTAAGTTGCAAAATAACAGCAAATATGTTAGTCTCATGTTAAATATATTTTTGTCAAAGATAAATAAATTTTTAGATTAGTCTAAAAATTTATTTGTTATTTAATTGTTTTATATTTGTGTGTATTTAAAATTTAAAATGATAACCTTAACAGAAGAAAATTATATTAAAGCCATTTACCATTTAAGTAAACATGGTAAAGAAATGGTAAGCACTAATGCATTGGCAGAAGCTATGAGTACAAAAGCTTCGTCTGCAACGGATATGGTTAAGAAGCTAGCTGAAAAAAACTATGTAGATTATAAAAAATATCAAGGCGCCATACTTACCGAATCTGGTAGCACGATTGCTATTAACGTGATTAGAAAACATAGGCTTTGGGAAGTGTTTTTAGTAGATAAATTACATTTTTCTTGGGATGAGGTTCATGAATTAGCTGAGCAGTTAGAGCATATAAAATCTCAAAAACTAATTGATAAGTTAGATGCTTTTTTAGGACATCCAACTCACGATCCACATGGAGATCCCATTCCAGATAAACATGGCGACTTTACTTTTATTGACAAAATAACGTTGGCTCAGGCGCAAATTAACGCAACTTATAAATGTGTTGGAGTTAACGATAGTTCTTCAGAGTTTTTGCAATATTTAAACAACAACAAGATAGAGCTTGGAACAAAAATTGAAGTCTTACATAAAGAAGCTTTTGATAGTTCGATAAAAATTAAAGTAAACGAATTAGAAATGGTAGTTTCTAACAGTGTGGCACAAAATTTATATATCCAAAAAACATAATTGTCTTAATATAATACAGGCCTATTTTACACATTTTATATGATGAAACAAGCTTTATTTTTTTTATTTTTCTTTAGTTTCTTGATCGCTTTTTCTCAAGATTCGACCCTTGTAAAAGTGGAAGCTCCAAAGATAGCTGCAAAACTATTTTTAGGAAAAACCTATCAGGTAGAAGATGTTCAAATAAAGTTTTCTGATGTATTATCGGATTCTCGATGTCCTGAAGATGTAACTTGTATATGGGCAGGTGAAGCTATTGTATTGATTGAAATTTTAAAAGATAACCAAGTAATAGAGCAAAAAAATCTGACTTTTCAACCTGGAAAGAAAATGGATGAAAAGTTATTGACCTTATTTACTTCCGAAACATCTACAATAACAGCTCTTGGAATTTTACCCAATTTAAATTCTAGAAAAAAAATTAAGATAGAAGCGTATTATCTTCTGTTAGAAATAGCTAATAAAGAATAAATATTTAATGGCAATTATCGCAATCGTGTGGCTTAACTCCTTTTTTTGATTTGGGTTTTTTCCAGAAAAATTTCTTCACCAAAAAAGCCACAGCCAAAAAAAGTGCTGCAAAGGCTAAAATATTTTGTAGAAGATCATTCATAAATTTGTTAGTCGTAATTCACATTAAAACTTTAAATCAATATTTGGTAAGCAATTAGGGCTACCACATAGGCAAAAGCACTCATTAATACCAATTGTAAAATAGGCCATTTCCAACTATTGGTTTCGCGTTTTACTATGGCAAGTGTACTCATACATTGCATGGCAAAAGCATAAAATAGCAATAAGGAAATTCCTGAAGCAAAATTAAATAGTGGCCCACCTAAAATAGGATTTACTTCTCCAGCCATTCTGTTTTTAATAGTTTCTTCTTCGTCGTTACCTACACTATAAATGGTTGCTAATGTACCAACAAAAACTTCTCTAGCTGCAAATGATGTCACTAAGGCAATCCCAATTTTCCAATCGTAACCCAAAGGTCTAATGGCTGGTTCTATGGCTCTTCCTGTTAAACCGATAAAGGAATATTCTAATTTTTGAGAGGCTATTTCGTTTTCTAATTGCTCTTCGGATAAATCTTGTGAAGCAAATTTTTCGGTAACTATTTCTTCAGCATTATTAAATTCATCTCCTGGGCCATAAGATGCCAAAAACCATAAAATTATAGAAATAGCTAAAATAATTTTTCCCGCACCAAACACAAACGACTTTGTTTTTTCAATTACTGTTAAAGCAACATTCTTCATTAAAGGCAGTTTGTAATTTGGCATTTCTACTACAAAAAACGATTTACTTTTGAATTTTAATATTTTATTCAGAATCATGGAAGAAATCAAGGCAGCTCCAAATCCTATTAAATAAAGTAACATTAAAGTTAAAGCTTGATAGCTCATTCCTAGAAAGCTTCCCTCGGGAATCACTAACGCGATAATAATTAAATACACTGGAAGTCTGGCCGAACAGGTAGTAAATGGTGTTACCAAAATAGTAATTAACCGCTCTTTCCAACTTTCAATATTTCTAGTGGCCATAATAGCAGGAATGGCACAAGCAGTTCCGGAAATTAATGGCACAACACTTTTTCCACTTAAACCAAAACGTCTCATTCCTCGATCCATTAAAAAGACGACACGGCTCATATAACCACTTTCTTCCAACACAGAAATAAAGAGAAATAAAAAGGCAATTTGTGGAATAAATATCACAATTCCTCCTAGCCCTGGAATAATTCCTTCAGATAGTAAATTGGTGAAAGTTCCTGTGGGTAAAGAGTCTTTGGTCCATTCACTTAAAGCGGCAAAAGAAGCATCAATAAAGTCCATTGGCACGGCAGACCAATCGTAAATAGCTTGAAATATAAGGAGTAGAATTAGCAGGAATATAACATAACCCCAAATTTTATGAGTTAAAATCCTGTCTAATTTTATACGTAAATCTTTAGCTGTACTCAGGTCTATGGTTTGCCCTTTTTTAAGAACATTATTAATAAACTGGTAACGCTTTACTGTTTCTTTTTGCTGTAACCTTTTTAGGTCAGCTTTAGATTTTGTTTTAAAATCTTCAACGGTTTCATATTCATTTCTATCCGTTTTACCAAAGTTAACATCTTGTGTAATAACTAACCAAAGCTTATATAACAACTGATTTGGAAAAACCTTTTGAAGATCATCAAAATATTTTTTATCAATTTCGGATGCATTCAAACAAGGCTTAATAGAAAGGTCTTTATAATTTGAAATCAATTCTTTTAAAACATCAATTCCATTATTTTTTCTGGTGCTGATTAAAGCAATCTTGGTATCAAGTTCTGCTTCTAAATAAGGAACATCTAAAGAAATACCTTTATATTTCATTCTATCTGCCATGTTTATGGCAAGAATAACAGGGATTTCTAGATCTTTTATTTGAGTAAATAAAAGTAAATTTCTTTTTAAGTTTTCTACATCGCTTACTACTACTGCAACATCCGGAAAGTCTTTGTCGTTTTTATTTAAAAGCAATTCTATAACCACATTTTCGTCTAGAGAGGATGCATTTAAGCTGTAGGTTCCAGGTAAATCTATAATATGGGCTTTAACGCCACGAGGAAGTTTACATATACCTTCTTTTTTTTCGACTGTGATACCTGGATAATTACCAACTTTTTGGTTTAAACCTGTTAAGGCATTAAAAACCGAAGTTTTTCCAGTATTTGGGTTCCCTATTAAGGCGACGTTGATTTGTTTACTCATTACAAATTTCAATTAAAACATGGATAGCTGTTTCTTTTCTTATAGCCAAATGCGTTCCGTTTATATTAAGATACAGAGGGTCTGAAAATGGAGCTACTTGAAGAAGTTCGACCTCATTTCCTGGTAAACAACCCATTTCTAGTAATTTTAAAGGAATATAAATGGAGGAAACATCAGTAATAATGGCTTTCTCTCCTCGTTTTAGATGTGCTAGTGTAACTTGCAAGCTTATTTAGATTGATTTTAAAGAAGCAAAAATAGTATAAAATTTTAGTCTAAAAAAATTGTGAACTATAAAACTATTTATATTCCTCTTTTAGGATTTCAATTTCATCAAGCAATCGTGAAATATCTTCAGAATTTGTGCCATCATAATAACCTCTAATTTGACGTTTTTTATCTATAAGCATGAAGTTCTCGGTATGGATCATATCATATTCATCTCCAGTGCCATCTGTTTTTACAGCTAGATAACTTTTTCGTGCTAAGGCATAAATTTCTTTTTTGTTGCCTGTTACTAAGTTCCATTTACTATCTATAACCCCTTTATCAATTGCATATTTTTTTAGTTGTGGCACCGAATCAATTTCCGGAGTAACAGTATGAGAAAGCAGCATGACATCTTCATCTTCTTTAATAGCGTTTTGAATTAAAACCATATGGTCCGTCATAATCGGACAGATGGTCTGACAGGTAGTAAAAAAGAAATCGGCTACATAAATTTTGTCTTTATAAGTATCTTGATTTATGGTTTCTCCGTTTTGATTAGTTAAGCTAAAATCAGCAATTTTATGATATTTTTTTACATATTGAATGGTACTGTCTACCATTTCGGTGTTTACCATTGCTGGTTGGTAAATTGGAAGTGGTTTATAAACATCAAAAATGTTGTAAATAATGGTAACTATGATAATTGATAGGGTTGCAAATACTATAGCAAAGTATTTATAGTCTTTAAAAAATGAAAGCATTTCCTTTTAATTTGAAATTTCTTGTAAGATTTGATTGCAAAAATACGATAGATAAGTGTTTAATTCGGTATTTTTAACATCTTAAATACAATACCGTGAATAGATTTTTAAATTACTTACTTGTTCTTGTGCCTATATTTTCTTACGCACAAGATTTTACTAAATCGATGGAAATTATTAGAGAAGCTGAAACAAAAGCTGCTTTAAATAAAATGTTTCAACGAGTGAATATGAATACAGGAAATTACGATGTAACATATCATAGATTAGAATTGAATGTCGATCCTAGTCAAGCCTTTATTTCAGGTGATGTCACTACCTATTTTGAAGCCAAGGAGAATCTCTCAGAAGTTACTTTCGAGCTTACTCAGAATATGGTTGTCTCTGAAGTATTGCAACGTGGAAATCCACTTTCTTTTGTGCAAAACTCAGAAGATGAGGTTGTAATAGCTTTAAATCAGGTTCAAAATGTGGGTGTTTTAGATTCATTAACCATAAGCTATTCTGGAAACCCGGTGAGTTCTGGATTTGGGTCTTTCGAACAGAACACCCATAATGGCGATCCAATAATATGGACACTTTCAGAGCCTTATGGCGCTAAAGGATGGTGGCCTTGTAAACAAGATTTAATTGATAAAATAGATAGTATTGATATTTATATTACAACTCCAGTAAACAATCCTTCAAACGAAGAATATGTTGCTGTTGCCAATGGATTGGAACAAAGTCAAACCATAATTGGTACTAATAAAACCACACATTTTAAGCACCAATATCCAATTCCTGCGTATTTAGTAGCTATAGCGGTAACCAATTACTCGGTGTACTCTCATACTGTAGAAAACAATGGAAATCCTTTTGAAATTGTTAATTACGTATATCCTGAAAACCTAGCTTCGGCTCAGGCTAGTACTCCAGTAACAGTAGATATAATGGATCTTTTTTCTAACTTGTTTCAAGAATATCCTTATGCAAGCGAAAAGTACGGACATGCTCAATTTGGCTGGGGTGGAGGTATGGAGCACACCACAGTGTCTTTTATGGGAAGCTTTGGAAGAGGTTTGATTGCTCATGAATTAGCACATCAATGGTTTGGTGATAAAGTTACTTGTGGTAGTTGGAAAGACATTTGGTTAAATGAAGGTTTTGCTACTTATTTATCTGGGCTTGTGGTTGAAAACTTAGATGGTAATAATTCATTTATTAATTGGAAAAATTCATTAAATAACTCAATTACCTCCCAAAATGGAGGCGCTGTCTATTTAACAGATTCTGATACGTTGAATATAGGTAGAATATTTAGCAGCAGACTAAGCTATAATAAAGGCGCCATGGTAACTCATATGTTAAGAAAAAAAGTGGGTGATGCCAACTTTTTTCAAGGAATGCAAAATTACTTAAACGATTCAAACCTGTCTTATGGATACGCTAAGACAGAAGATTATAAGCAAATAATGGAAACAACAAGCGGACAGGATTTAACGGAATTTTTTAGCGATTGGGTATACAATCAGGGATATCCAAGTTATTCTATAGAATGGCATCAGCCTAGTACAGATCAAATTCGAGTTTCAATTTCCCAAACGCAAAGTCATTCATCTGTTTCATATTTTGAAGCCCCAGTTCCAATTAGAGTTATAGGTACCTCAGGAGGGGTTTTAGATTTGGTTTTAAACAATACTGTTAATAATGAAATGTTTTTAAGAGAGGTTACTTTTCCTGTTGATAATATTATTTTCGACCCCGAAAAAGACATAATTTCAAGGTATAATACTGTGACTTTGGGTATAAAAGATGTAGATTTAGATATCCAATTTAATATATATCCTAATCCAACAAAACAAAGCATAACAATTTCTAAACCCGAAAATATAACTGTTAATAAAATAAATGTGTACAACACTATTGGCCAACTATTGTTTACAACACCATGGTCTAGTCAGTTGGATTTCTCATCCTTGTCTACAGGTTTGTTTTTCTTACAAATACACACTAATAAAGGTATAATTAATAAATCCGTGTTAAAAAACTAGGTATTACAGGAGTAATTGTTTTCTAAATGATGCTAAAACATTACTTTTGCAAATTAATTTACATTAGACACTAATTTACATGGAGTTTGTTATAAAAATATCTCAATTTTTATTGAGCCTTTCATTATTAATTGTTTTACATGAGTTGGGACATTTTATTCCTGCAAAACTTTTTAAAACCAGAGTTGAAAAATTTTATCTGTTTTTTGATGTTAAGTTTTCTTTATTCAAGAAAAAAATTGGGGATACTGTTTATGGAATAGGTTGGTTACCACTTGGAGGATATGTTAAAATATCAGGAATGATAGACGAAAGCATGGACAAAGAGCAAATGGCGCAACCACCACAACCTTGGGAATTTCGTTCAAAACCAGCATGGCAACGTTTAATTATTATGTTGGGTGGGGTTACTGTTAACTTCTTATTGGCTGTAGTTATATATATAGGCATGAGTTATTTTTATGGAGATAGAATCTTGCCAAATGAAAACATTACAGATGGTGTTTTGGTTGAAAGTACAGCTGCACAAAAAGCAGGACTTTTAACTGGGGATAAAATTCTTTCTGTTGATGGGGAAACAATTGAACATTTTTCACAGATTTCTGAAAAAGTATTATTTGGAAAAAGTATTGTTATTGAAAGAAATGGACAACAATCAACCGTGACCTTACCAGAAGATTTTTTAGCTCAATTAATAGATTCTAAAGAAAAATCGTTTATAGATTTAAGAATGCCATTTATTATTGCAGAAGTACCAGATTCTTCTTTTAATAAAGGAAGTGGTATTCAAAAAGGAGATATAATCACTGCTTTTAATGGCCAGTCAACAAAATATATCGATGAAGTAATTCCTGCTCTTGAAACTTTAAAAGGACAAGATGTAGAAGCTACGGTTTTAAGAGATCAGGAAAAGCTACAAATTCCACTTCAAGTTAGTAACGATGGGAAATTGAGTCTGGTTTATGCATCTCGTGCTACCAATGAAACATTAGAAGCCTTAGGATACTACAAGTTTGAAACTCAAAAATATGGTTTTTTTGAATCAATTCCGGTTGGCTTTATAAAAACAGAAGAAAAAATAAGTTCATATATAAAACAATTCAAAGCCATTTTTACACCAAGTACTGGTGCTTATAAAGGTGTTGGAGGATTTAAAGCAATCTATGATATCTTTCCAAGCTTTTGGAGCTGGCAAGTATTTTGGAGTATTACAGCCTTTTTATCTATTATGTTAGGGGTTTTAAATTTATTGCCTATCCCAGCTTTAGATGGTGGACATGTCATGTTTTTACTCTATGAAATGATTTCTGGAAGAAAGCCAGGTGACAAGTTTTTAGAGTATGCTCAAATGGTTGGATTTTTCATATTAATTGCTTTAGTTTTGTTCGCCAACGGGAACGATATTTTTAAAGCTATTTTTAATTAATTTTTTTTAAAATATAGTTTGCAATAACTAATATTTAATTTATATTTGCGCTCGCTAACGCGAAAAAACACACTACTTAACTGCTGTAATTTATGGTAAGTTTAGAAAATGTGAAAGTCAGAAAAAAGACTCTAAAAGAAAACAACACTCCTCCTTAGCTCAGTTGGTTAGAGCATCTGACTGTTAATCAGAGGGTCCTTGGTTCGAGCCCAAGAGGAGGAGCTTAACAATAGAAAGCCTTTACAGAGATGTAAAGGCTTTTTTGTTTTCTTTAGGTTGAACATAGGTTAATTAAATACCCGAATACATACTTTTATAGAAATAGGTGCAACAGGTATATTAATAAATTTCATCTTATTTTGTAAAATTCTAATTGTTGCACAAACAGATTACACGTTTATGAAGAAAAAAGAAGTGGTAATAAAAAAATTAAATAAGCCCTGGCCAACTAAAGAAGCTATGGAACAGATTTACGAAATGAAACTTTGGGGTAGGGATAACTCAGATTTTTATTCTGGCGAAGGATCACATCTCCCAGAGATAGTAAATCCTTATTTAGATGTTTTAATATCGTTTTTAATTTCTTTTAAAAACCCACTTGTAGTTTGCGACTTAGGTTGTGGAGATTTCAATGTAGGAAAAGAATTGGTGAAATATACTAAGAGATATGTTGCTGTAGATATAGTCCCAGATCTAATTGAGTATAATAAAGAAATGTTTAAAGAAGAAAATTTAGAATTTCATTGTTTTGATATTGCTACGGACGATTTCCCTTCTGGAGATTGTGCTTTATTGAGACAAGTATTACAACATTTATCAAATTCAGAAGTACAAAACATAATTAAAAAGCTAACTAATTTTAAATATGTTATTTTAACTGAACATGTCCCAGAAGGAGATTTTAAACCCAATAAAGAGATTATTTCAGGACAAGGAATTAGACTAAAAAAGCAGAGTGGAATAGATTTACTAGCTCCTCCTTTTAATTTGGTCGTAAAAAATAAAAGACAGTTATTGTCTCTTAAATTAAATAATTGTGACGGTGTTATAATAACAACACTTTATGAAATGTTTTAATTCTTAACTAAAAAATTCAAAAAAATCAGCAACATTGATACTCTCTAAAAAATATTAATAGTGTATTACTTTATAGACTATTCATTTTTTTTTGAAATTACCTAGGAAGTATTAATTCTGACATTAAAAAAAAATCTATTAGTACTCATTTCAGTTTTTAAAATTTGATTAATTAATATTGTTTTTTAAATAAGGAGCCTATTTATTGTAAGCTCTTTTATTTTAAATGATGTTAAATTTTAAAAAAGACTAAAAGGTATGATATTTGTCATCTTTTAGCCCAAATGGATTGGTCATATTTGTAGCTTATTTAATTTTTAAAAAAATTAAAAGATGACTTTACCTAAATCTTTACACAGTTTCCATATTCCAGTTATGGGATTAGCTTTTACAATAGACAGTCCTATTCGCGTAGCTCCATTTGGTATTTCGTCAGTAATATCGATTATAGACGACGAGCTCATGGAAAAAATGAATGCCTTTTACAGTAAGAAATTTGACATCCCATATCAAGAAATATCAAAAAAAGCACAAGATTATCGTGCCGAACGTATTACGTCTTATTTGAATTTGGTAGATAGTATTGTTAAAGAAAAATTTTCAAAATTTAAAACGGAATTATCAGAAAGTAAATTAGCCTTAGATAATTTCATGGCTACATTACCTAATAAATCCACAATTAAAGAAGGACTTTCTAATTTAATGAATGAAGGTTCTGCGCTAAAGGAAAATATACAGAATTACTTAGAATCCCATTTAAAAGCTGGAGACATTGATGTTAATATCATGACTAAAGTGGATAAGGATAATTTTATTAAAGGCGAACAATTACCAGTAGAATTTAATGATGCTCATGCCTCTCTTCGAGGTTTCGCTAATAGTAATCTAAACTCTTCTGTAGTACTTTCAGCTGGGATGAATCCGAGATTATATAGTTACTTTGAAAATTTCACCGACTTCTTTCCTGATAGTCAAGGACATTTAAAAAAGAAGATTATTTTGAAAGTGAGCGATTATCGTTCGGCAACCATTCAAGGAAAGTTTTTAGCAAAAAAAGGACTTTGGGTTTCAGAATACAGAATTGAATCTGGTTTAAATTGTGGCGGACACGCTTTTGCAACAGAAGGCTTTTTATTAGGACCAATTTTAGAGGAATTTAAAAACAAAAAATCTGAATTAATCCAAGATACTCATGATGTTTTTGTAAAAGGATTAAGTTTAAAAGGATTAGCCGTTCCGGAACATCCCTTAGATTTAAAACTTACGGTTCAAGGTGGTGTGGGAACCGCAGTCGAACACGAATTTCTACTAGAAAATTACCAGGTAGATTCTGTAGGTTGGGGAACGCCATTTTTATTGGTGCCAGAAGCTACTTCGGTAGATAAGGAAACCAGAGATTTATTGGCTAAGGCCCAAGAAAAAGATTTGTATTTAAGTGGAATTTCCCCTTTAGGAGTTCCTTTTAATACTATTAAAGGAACCACCAACGAGTTTTTTAAACAAAAACGTATCGACGATAATAAACCAGGAAGCTCTTGTCCGAAGAAATTTTTAGCTTTGAGCAAAGAATTTGGACCAGAAGGAATTTGTACAGCTTCAAAAAAATATCAAGATGTAAAACTGAAAGAATTAGAAACTAAAAAATCTGAAGTTTCTTCAAGTATGTATGAAAATGCCAAAGCAAAAATCACCGAAAAAGCATGTTTGTGTGTTGGGTTGGCAAATGCATCTTATCTAGAAAACGATATCAAAATAAAAGGCCAGGCACAAGGTGTCGTAATTTGTCCAGGACCAAATATGGCTTATTTTGATAAAGAAGTGTCTCTTTCTAACATGATGCAGCATATTTATGGAAATGCATCTGTACTTTCAAATGTAAATCGACCAAATATGTTTGTAAAAGAATTGAAAATGTATGTGGATTATTTAAGAAATGAAATAGCAACTATTTCAGAAGAGGTTACAACCAAACAAATAAAAAAATGGGAAGCTTTTAAAAGTAATTTGTTTGAAGGTATTGCTTACTATCAAAATCTATTTCAAATATCCATTGCTTCTGAAAATATAAAGATTCAAATGGATCTTCAGTTTTATAAAGAAGAATTAATTGCAGTTTCTATTCCAGAATTGGAAATAGCCTAATTAATGTATAAATAGTTTAAGACTCGTTATGCCGTTTATCAATAACCATAACGGGTTTTCTACTCATAATAGGAAATTGTAATTTTTGAATTTCTTTTTTATCCAGAATTTCAATGCGTGGGGACACGCGTAATTTAGCTCTAAAATGGTCTTTAATTCTTGATAATAAATTGTCCGTTGGAGTTTTAGTTGCTATTTTAATGTAAATCTCATCCGTACCAATCGAGTTGCTTGAAATTTCAATGATATAGCTTTCTACTTCGTTAAAATCGTTTAAAATATTATCCATTGCTGGCGGATATAAGGTGGTGCCTTTATATTTTATCATTTGTTTTTTTCTCCCAACAACTGGTCCTAAACGCATGGTGTTTCTACCACAACCACAAGCTTCTGTATGAGCTTGAACCATATCTCCTGTTTTAAAACGAAGCAAGGGCATACCTTCAACTCCTAATGTAGTAATGGTTAATTCTCCAACGTCATGTGAAGAAACTGGTTGATCGTTTTCATCTAAAATTTCAACAATAATCAATTCCGGATGATGGTGTCCACCTTGTTGCTTTTCACATTCGTTGAAAGCCGTATTCATTTCGGTGGAAGCATAAGTTGAATACAAGTCTATTTGCCATTGAGAGGTAATTTTTTCAGCTAAGGTATTCAAAGAAAAATCCTGATTTCGTAAAGGTTCTCCAATACAAATAGCTCCTTTTACTCCAGATTTTTTTAAGTCGATGTTATGTTGCTTGGCGTGTTCAATTAGTTTTAATAAAAACGATGGCACAGCAATTAAATAGGTAGGTTTAAATTTTAAAATAGAATCCCATTGCAATTCCGGAATTCCTGCTCCCACACGAATAATACCAGCACCTAGTTTTCTGGCTCCTAAAAAATATGCTAAGCCGGCCATAAAACGCCTGTCTATAGTGGTCATTAGCTGCATGATATCGTTTTCTGTAACTCCAGAACATGAAAAAGACATGGCTTCGTTGTGTGCCAAACGGTTTAAATCGTTGTCAGTTAATGCAAAAGTTACCGGATCTCCTAAAGTTCCTGAAGTCGTAACATAATCAATGATTTTGTTTTTAGGAACACATAGAAAATCGTTGTTGTATTGTTGTAATTGATCTTTTGTCGTGGTTGGGATTTTTGTTAAATCTTCAAGTCTATGGATGGAATTTATATCAATGTTTTGCTCTTTAAACATACGTTTGTAATATGGAGATTGTGTGTTTAAATACTGCAGTAAATCCTTCAATTTTTCTTCTTGAAAGGTTTTTATGTCTTGTGCGGATGCTTTTTCTATCTCGGGAATCATTCGTTTAATTTCCTTTTAATCTTCTTAATATACAAATCTATATGTTCTTGGTCAGGAACTGTTGTAATTTCTTTGGTTTTTGCTATTTCAAAAGCATTTAATGCCGCTCTGTAATACTTTTTTTCATAATGATATATTCCTATCAAATAATAGGCTTTCCAATACTCTGGATTGCTGTTTTTTAGTTTGTTTAATATGTTTGGATCCAAATGATCATCGTTATTTATTGCTTTAGAAACTTCTCTACTTAATATACGATAGGTTTCATAATTGCTATAAGCTTGAGTATATTGAAACGGATCTTTTTCTATAGTTAGCTCTTTATTATTTAATGGTATGGCTTGCTTGTTTTCTGGTCCTTCAGAAAAAATAGTATTCAAATTATAAGCGACAAACTCACCTAATTGATACGGATTTGCGGACACCCAGACTAACCCTGCTTCAGGTTTAAAAACAATGCCATGATGTGCCAACAGTTGATTTAAAGCTTTCTCATTGCCAAAACCAATCGTTTTATTCTGTAAACCTTTTTTATTCCTCAAAATATCGACGGCTAGCTCTGGAGTGATTTTTGGAGTTTCATTTAAAAGCTCTTCCATACGTTCGTAACGGTATTGCGAATGACTTTCAGCCTTGTGTTTGTTGTTTTTTTCATCATTTGCATAAGCCTCACTTTGAAAATGATTGGAGCAAATTAACTGATTGGAATTTTCAACTTCATAAACTCCAAAATTCTTAGGAGACACTTCTATAGTAACGGCTTTATTGTCTTTAGCACTTCCCACTAAAATGGATTCTGAGACAAATACCTGTCGTTTTTTAGCAATTGCAATGGCTTCTTCAATATTGGAGGCATATTGTAAAATTTCGCGAGTAAGAATAGAAATTGGGGTTTTGGCCACCCATGGAATATCAGACTTCCCAGCGTTGATTGTCACAGTCAAACCTTGATTGTTCATTCCAGAAACAACGCCAATCATGCCAGCCCAGGTTACAGACATAAAATTGTAGCCTTTTGTTGGTTTTACAAAGGAAATTATTTTGTCTTTTGCGAAATCGTCGCCAGCATAAAAATCGAAATTTCTACCGATAATTAATTTCCCATCTTCCGTTTTATCTCCCCAAGCAGCAAAGGATGAACAGCCTACTAACATGAGGTCTTGAAGCGCATGACCAATATCATGAGCGCTATGGAAATAAAGCATTCGTAAATAATCGTCTGCTACATAATCATAATCGTCTCCTGCATATTTAGAAAGCCCTAAAATTTCTGCTTTGTATTCTTCTGGAACATGTAAATACATTTTACGGTTGTACCAAGCCAACATTTTTCGCAATAGAGATTGTTTGAATTTTGAGGGTACCAACTCGTCCACTTTACTTAAAAAAGCATGTTCTTGTTTCTCAAAAAGCTCTTTGGTTAAACTTCCAGTATTTAAGCCAATTTGATAGGGATCTCCAGCAACATATAATTCCCATTGACCAAATTTATTTTTTGTTAGATAGCCATTTTCAGTGGTGAAAGAGGTATCGGAAACTTTTTCACGCTCCGGAATATTGAGATTATAACTACTAACATCTGGAACATCTTTTATGGATTTTGAAACTCCACAAGAGCTCAAGCTAAATATCAAAAACAGAAAGAGTATCTTAAAAACTAGCTTCATGTTTCTTTAGTTTTTGTGGGTTTATTAGCTTCAATAATCTTGTTTAATAAATATTCCTGCCCTAATATTTCCGAACAGGTTACAACAGCACCAATAGTTACACCTAAAATGCCATGCATGTTTAAACATTGTCCAGTAAAAAGGAGGTTGTCAATTTTGGTTTTAGGTGAAATAAAAGATTGCATGGATTTGTTTACATCTTTAGAATAACCATACATAGAACCGCGATTGGTGGCAATATAATCTCTATATGACAAAGGTGATGAGGTATAGGTTTCCAAAATACATTCTCGAATATTTGGAAATTTTTTCTCTAATTCTATGATGATTTTTTCGGCTTTTTCTTGTTTGAATTGCTCATAAGTCTGCCCACGATCATTTTTATCAGCTACTGTGTTAAAAGTGTTTTCCCAAGGTTCCACTTCTTCATAACGCATGTAGGTCATAATAGTTATATTATCACCATACTCGTCGTTATTTTTCTTGATTCCCATGGAAAGCATATAGTTTTCTGGCCAACTTTCTTGGGTGTAATGTTGTCCATTCCAAACAGCATCAACCGATTTAAAATGATAATAATTCTTGTTTATATATTTAAAACAATCAGGTTTTAAGACAATATATAGGCTGAAAGCAGCAATGGTACTTTCTATGTTTTTAATTCTATTGACATAGGACTTTCGCAGTTTTCCTTGCCCAATTAGGTCTAAGGTAAGCTTAGGCTCAATGTTTGAGATGAATTGATTTCCCTGAATTTCATTACCATTTTCGCAAATTACAGAACTTATTTTTTCATCTTCAAACTTAAATTTTACAACTTCGTGATATTTGTATACTTCACCACCAGCTTCTAAAAGTCTTCGGATTAATAATTTAGTAATTTGACTGCCTCCATTTAAACAACGATAAGAACTTTGAATGTATGAGTTTACTGATAAAGAATGCACATAAAATGGCGTTTTATAACCATCTCCTGCATATAAAAAATTGGTTCCAGCCAAAATAGCTTGTAAGAGTTTGTTATCTGTTATGGATTCTAAAAACTCTCGAATTTGTAGTTTAAATACTCCATCTGCATAAGGTCTGCCAGGTTTTAATCTATATAGTGGGAACTTATCGCAGGTTTCTTTTATTTTATTACAGTAAGCTTGAATGGCTGCTTCTTCATCTGGAAAATCTGCAACTAAAATTTCAATGAATTTCTCATAGCCTTGGGCATAAAGGTATTCCTTTTCATCGTCATCAAAAGTAATAGCATCAAAGCCCTCTTCATCCATTTTTTTTAATGCCAACTCTTCCATAATTCCCAGGTAATTGAAGTATTGATAAAGGTTTTGTCCTTTGCTTAAACTTCCTATGTAGTGAACGCCTGTATCGAAAATTGATTTGTCTCTAACAAAGGTTTGAAGATTACCACCATACTGTTGATTTTTTTCCAAAACACAAACGCTGTAACCTTCTTTTGCAAGAATGACTGCTGAGACCAGACCTCCTAAGCCACTGCCAATTATTACAACATCGTATTTAGGTTTTGGTTTCAAGGACTTACTGTTTTGGTTAATATGATTATTTGATCTGTTTGATGTACTATCTTAAAAGTATGGTTTTTAATTATTTCTGAAGCTGATTCTATATTTGAATGAAGCAATATAACTGTACTAACTCCATTTAAAATAACTGTTTCAAGTTGTTCATTAGTTACATGTATATCATCCAGAATGATAACATTGCCTTTTTGTTTTAAAATTTCTTCAGGTGTATCTAATACCGAAATTTTATAATGATTATTAGTTAAATAACTGTTTTTAATGATGGCACTAATAGGTTTATCTTCAAAATGAGTAAAGATTTTTCTATCAGGTCTGTCCAGTGCCAATAAGAAATCCAATTGCCCACAAGTTTTCGAAAAATGCAAAATACCATCTTTTTCTCCAACCGAATCTATGATGGTTTTATAAGTTGTTTTATTAGTTTTTAAATCTAACTTTACTTGTTTATAAAGAGTATCACCCTTATATCTAAACTCTTCCAAAACAACCTTATGAAAATAGCTTTCATCTTCAATGTTTGCTCTTAAAACATTAAATTCATTTTTAAAATAAGTACTAATTTTTTTTGTTGTATCTCTGGTTGTACCGTTAAAAAAATCACTTTTAAATGGGATTCTATCTAATATTTTAACTGAAATAACACCTCTTTTTATAACGAAATTTCCTTTTGGCAGCACTTCAGAATTTCCATGAATCATTACTGGAACGATATCTAATTTAAATTTTTCGGCTAAAAAGAAAGCTCCTTTATGGAAACGTTTTGCCTTATTAGTGTATGAACGCGTTCCTTCAGGGAAAGCCATTAAACTATAACCCTGATTGACTTTTTCTTGAAGATGATCCACACCTTTTTCAATACCACTAGATACGGGATAAAAACCAGCAAGTTTGACTGCTTTTCCAAAGAATGGCGAGTTGTAAACCCAATCGTTGACTAAGAAAATCATTTTTGGATGCAACATGCCAATAGCCAAAATGTCTAGAAAAGAGGTGTGATTAGCAATAATCATGGCTTGTTTTTCAAATGTCTCATGAGATTCGTTTATCACTTTGGTTTTAAAAAAGGGATAAGAATCTAAAACTGATTTCATAAACTTCGACATGACTCTATGAAACCAATTCATTTTAATTTTCATACTTATTGGTACTACTTTCATAACAGCAATGCCGATTAAGGATAAAAACAAACCTCCTAAGCCATAATAGGTAAAAGAGATAGAAGAGTGAATAAACATGAGGATTGGCGAAGGTTTACTGTGTTTACTTCCTACGAAAAAGATAAATAACAATGGCTGAATAGTAAAGGAAATCAACATGGCCGATGAAATTCCAATTAATGACACCAAGGAAATACTATGCAATGCTGGATGCTTAGCGAAAATGAGAACACCAACACCTAAAATAGTTGTAATTACAGAAAGTAAAATGGATGTTTTATGAGTTGGTAAGGAGCTTTCTCCTGTTCGTAATTCGTGTAGCAAGCCATTGGTGATAAATATACTATAGTCGATTCCTAAACCAAAAATAAAGGTGGTTATTATGATGTTGAAAATATTAAATTCTACTCCAAATAAACCCATAACTCCTATGGTTAACAACCAAGTTAAGGCAATAGGGAGGAGGGTTACTAAGGTTAAAGAAAAGCTTCTGTAAAAAAGTAATAAAAGCAGTAAAACTACAAAAAACGAATAGCCAACCAAACTATTGAAATCGTTTTTAAGATTACCTAAAAAGGTTTCGTTCATTTGTTTTCTGTCAATAACAAGTGTTTGCGAGCTGTCTTCAAATTTGTTAAACAAGTTTTCGGCTTGTTCGTCTTTTAATTTAACTAAGGTAGTAATGGTTGTAAAATCGTTTTTGGTTGCAATATAATCGTCAACAGAAATAGTTTTAAAATCTTTAAAACCGTCAACGTTTAAAACGTTGAAATCTGAATTTAAATGTGAGTAAAACTCTTCAAAACTACTAGGTTTAAAACCTAATTCCGAACCACTTTCAATCAGGTTTTTTTGTGTGATTTGCTTGGTTTCTTCTGTCCAGAAACTATTCCAAGTTTCTAATTGTTGTTCTTGGATTTCAGTAGATTTTATTAAGGTACTTATAGAGCTAAACCCAATAATACTATCTTTTTCTTTCAGACTTTTTAGGATTGAAAAAATGCTGTCGTTTGCAATTAAAACATCTTGTTCTTTATTGCCGTAAGCTGCAATATAAACGGATTTAGAATTTATATTGGTTAAGGCATCTAATCTATCCTGGGCTTCGCGGAGTTCAGTTGGTTCAAAGTTTAAGTTAGCTAAATCGTTGTTGAAAGTTACTTTTGTATAAGTAAAGTAACTCATAAAAAACAGCAAAACTAAACCTATTAAAACCCATTTGTTTTTATGAAGCGGATACCTTGCTACTTTATCTAAAACAGTGGATTTTTTAGAGCTTTTACTTTTGTCTTTATAAACTAAAGGAATAAAAATTAAAGCAAAAGAAGAAGCTCCAAGCACACTAATAGCTGCAAACAGGCCTAAATCTTGAAGCGCTTGAGAATCTAAAAAGAGTAAACATAAAAACGCAAGAGCGGTAGTTAAACTGCTCATTAAAATAGGTTTGGTAATTTCTTGATACAGTGCTTTTACATTATTGTTACTTCTTATATGCGTTAAAATATGCAAGGCATAATCGAGAGTTATTCCAAGTAATACCGAGCCAATTCCTAAGGAAACAGCCGAAATTTTTGTTCTAATTAAAAAGAGTAAAGCTACTGCTAATAAAGCACCAAAAGCAGTTGGTACAAAAAGAATAAGAGGCACACTTAGCTTTCTATAAAAAAGAATTAAGATTAGTAATAAGACTGTAACAGCAATTCCAACGGTTAATTGAATATCTTTTTTTATCTGTTTGGCATTGGCAACTGCTACCAAAGCTCCACCAAAATATTCGCTACTAATTTTGCCTTTAAACTCCTTATTTAATTTAGAATTTAAACTATAAAGCTGTTCTGCAAAATGAGCGTTTTCAGATGTTTCGCTAGATGGATAAGTAGGAGAAATAAATAAAAGGATGTGTTTTTTATCTTTACTCAATAAAAAGCCATTTTGCATTGTAAACTCATTGCCAAAACTTAGAAGTTGTAATTTTTTTAAGGCTAAAAAAGAAAGACTTAACGGATCTCTTAAAATGGTTTCTTTAGCTACCATTCCAGACGGCGAAATCAAGGTTTTGTAATTGGCAGTGGTAATGGCATCAATACTATCTTTTTGGAGTTTGTTTTCAATAATTTTATAATCTGAAGGGTCTAGAAAATGGGGTAAGTTGTTATAGACAAAATCTAAAGTATTAAGAATTTCTTCATCTTCAACTTTTCCTTGAATTTTAGTAAAATAGGTACTGGAAGTAGTATTGATACTATCGATAAACTGTGTGGCGTATTGTGTTAAATCGTTAATAGAGCCAGAAGATTCCTTTTTGATGTTTACAATAATCTTATCGGCAAAATTAACCGATTTTAAAACTTTCTGAAGATTGGAATTTTCTTCGTTAATAGGGATAAGCTTGGTAATATCTTCTTCAAACGTAATTTTTGAAGCTAGAAAACCTAGGCTTAAAACAAGAAGCCCTAAAGCAAAAAAGCCTAGAATTTTTCTTGAGGCTAAAAAGGTGTGTATGTTATAAAAAAGGTTAATCATTTTTTAATGCCATATTCTTCTTATCAAAAAAGCTAAAGAAAATATATCCAATTAGTCCAAAAACAATCGCTCCAATAACTGCTAAGGTAAAACTTCCAACAATATACGTTTTTAGATGTTCAATTGCTTCAAAATTATCCATCATTTCTTCAATGGAATAAGAGATTTTTTCACCTAAAACCCATTGACCTAATTCCAAACTCGCATAAATAATAAACGGAATAAAAGGAGGTAAACTCACATTGGAAAAGGCAAAAGATATGGCTTTATTTAATTTTAGAAAAATGGCGAGTGATAGAACTAAAAAGGTATGAAATCCCCAAAGAGGCGAAAAACCTATAAAGGTTCCTAGAGCAATAGATAGCGCCTTCTTTTTTGGTGAGTCGTTATGACCTAATAAATCTTCTACAAAAAATCGTTTAAGTCCTTTTTTTTTAATATTTCTAAAAAGTCGTCTAGGGAAGTAATAGATAGAAGTCAAAAATACAAGCCATGTATTTAAGATGCTAATTCTGGTGAAATCTTTAAAAGGTCTGAAATGTGATACACGTTCAGATTCGTCATATAACACTTGAATGGGCATGTTTATAACGTCCACATCTTTCCATGCCGTTTTTACTATAACTTCAATTTCAAACTCGAATTTATTGGTGTAAAATTTCAGGTCTTTGATTACATTTAACGGATACAATCTAAATCCAGATTGGGTGTCTTTAAGTTTAATACCAGTTTCTATCCAAAACCAAAAGTTTGAAAATTTATTTCCAAAACTACTTTTTCCAGGAACACCTTCTTGTTCCATATTTCTAGAACCAATAACCAATAGGTCTTTGCCCAAATTATTCTCTAGCTCCGCAATGAAATCTGGAATATCGCTAGGAAAATGCTGTCCATCAGAATCTATAGTAATAGCATGTTTATAACCTAAAGAAATGGCATGTTTAAAACCTTCTCTTAACGCTAAACCTTTTCCCTTGTTTTCTGAAAAATGAATTTGCTGAAGCTGCTGGTAATCCTTTAAAATAGTTGAAGTAGTATCTGTAGAACCATCGTTAACAACTATAATATTACTAGTTAGTTCTAGAACTCCATCTAAAACTCGATTTAGAGTACGATGGTTGTTGTATGTTGGAATGATGACACATACGTTTAAATTGGTAATTTTTTGTCTAATAAGCTCGTTATTCAATTCTATGAAGCATTGTTTTGTTATTGATCCGAAATTACTGATTTTTCTTCATCCGTAAAGACTTTAGATTGTAAAATATAGTCTTTTATATGTCCTTTTAAATTCTCTGAAGAAATGTGCTCAAATTGTTTCAATAGAAAGAGTTTATCCTCGTCAATATGGTCTTTATACTTTAAAATTTTTGGGGTATTTTCTTGAATACCTAATCTAATAAAGCGAGGCTCAATGGCATTTGGCTCTTTTTCTATGGCAAATTCTATGTATGAAACGCCTTCAATAAAACCATCTTTTTTATCTTTTAGAGTTTCAGAATATTTCGCTTTTAAAGCAATGGCAGCTCCTTTGTAGGCAACCAAAGACACATTATTTTCTTTGTTGACATCTTTAAGCATGTTGTAAAAAACCAACATGTTTTCCTTGTCCTGAGTCGCTTCTTTATAAGCCATACGAACTTCACTCAGATTTTGAGAAAGCGTAAAAAAACTTATAATGGATAAAAAAAGGGTTAGAAACTTCACAATAAAAATATTTTAGATGACTTTATAATTATTAGTCAATTTTAATGCCACAGTCTCGTCAAAAGTGGTACTGTTTTTTACTTTGTAGCCTGTATCTGTTTCACTAATGTCTAATTCTAATACTAAGTTTGGTGTTTTTTCAGGATTGATAATGGCCATAAACTTCACATTGCTAGACGATTCCATAAAAAGTTTTTTATCGACAATTTGCTCTGTGAGTTCTTTAATTATCTGCATCATACAAACGCCAGGAGTTATAGGATTACCAGGAAAATGACCTTTAAAAATGTCGTGATTTTTGTTGATGGTGATTTTGGCAGTAGTTATATTATCGACTACATTAAGCGCATTTATTTTATAAAAATCTTTTAGCAACATGACTAATCTTTTTTACTAGTGTTAAATTTATAAGCGAGACCAATTTGAAAAACAGAATTAAACTGGCTCCTATCTTGATATAATTCTGAGTCAAAATTATGAAAAGAGCCGGAATATACATCTATTAATCCTTGTTTATATCGTGCTTCTATAGCTAAACCATTTTTAAATTCGAAACCAAACCCAAAAGACATGCTAAAATCTATAAAAGTAGCTTGATTACCACTTCCTTCGCCTCTGTTTATTAGCCCGATTAATGTGTCGTCTATATCGAGATCTAAACCTGGTCTTGCCAACAGGTATAAGCCCAAACCTGGAGATAAAAAGAATTTATTTGTTACCCCAATAGTAATATATTCTACATAAATCAAACCTTCATTCTTTGTTTTTCCACCTTGATTAGAATAGCCTAATTCGGGTTGTAGTGCATAGAAATCTGAGATTCTTGTCTGATAAAATATTCCAAAATAGGCATTAGTTTTATGTTCTAAGCTGGCATTTGTTATTTTAGAAATATTGATACCTCCACGGAAACCAATCCCTTTTTTGGATTGAGAGAGGGAAATGCTTACAACAAAAATAAAACAGATAGATAGCAGTAAGTTTTTCATGTTTTTAAGAATAATCACAAATGTTCTTCAAAGACGAATTACATGCCAAATTTATAATAGATATTAAACTGAAACACAGAATTTAATTTGTTGTTTTCATAGTAATATTCGTCATTAAAATTGTAAAAGCTATCGCGAACATCAATGATTCCTTGTTTAAATCTAGCTTCAATTCCAAGTCCCATAGGGAATTCGTAACCAATACCTCCAAATAAAGATAGATCAACTGGTGTGACGTCGTAGTAAGAGTTGTTTGAAACATTAATCTCTAAAGTTGGGCCAACAATTAGATGTAGACCAAGGTTTGGCACAAAATAAAATTTATTTGCAATGGCTAAGCCCAAATAATGCGTATTCACATCCTGTTCTGAAGAAGAAAAATAAGGGTCATAAGGATCAACTACTCCAGAAAAACGTTCGGCTTTATATCCTTGATTGGAGTATGTTAATTCTGGTTGTAATTCGTAAAAACTAGCAAAATGGATGTTCACAAACATGGCTCCATTAAGTCCAAGGACTCTTTCGGAATTATGATGATTTGTTACTGTCGAAGCATTTAAACCCATACGTAATCCCGGACGCACTTTAACTTGAGAGTATGTTGATATGCTAACAGCAATAAATGCTATTGATAAAAGTAGGTTTTTCATTGGGTGATAGATTTTAATTTAATTTTTAGTTTAATATTTTGATGTTTTATTTCAATTTGGTTGGCAAGATGATTATTTATTTCTGAAAATAAAAACTGAACTTTTTCTTTTCCGTTTTTAGTTTTAATCACTTGATTTAACTGGTTGTTTTCAGTGAAATAATAATGTTTTTTATTGTAAATCAAGGTTTCAAAAACCTGATTATTTTCTTTAGAATAGCTATTAGAAATTAACGGGTTTTCTAAAATTAAGACTTTAAAATCCTTTTTTAATATGTTGATGAGCATCTTTTTGTTGAGTTCATCTAAAATGAAATTCACCTGAAAATTGTCTTCAGTAAAGGAGAAATCGAACATTTTGTTGCCCATCTCCGTAGTAAAAGCCACCCGATGTTCTTTGTCTGTAAGTTTTTTGATGATTAAAAGTCCACTAAAATTTCTGTCGTAAACATCAATAGATGCTTTATAGACATAGTCTATGCTAGGATCTGAAAAGTAAAGGTTTTCAATTTCTTGTGAAGTCGAATTTTCTGTTAGGAAGTTTTGCTTTTCAGGGTAACTTCCACAAGAAACCACAAAAAAACAAAGACTAATTAGTAAAAATCGCATCAGCAAGAGGTTTGTTTAATTCTTTGTTTGTGAAAACAATTTTAGTGAAATCTCCTGATGGTTCTATCATTTTTACTTCTAGAACATCGCCTTTTTCGTTGAATGTTATATGAAAAGCAGAAATAAATTTTGAAGATTTTTTATCCTTCGGAATAAAGTGTACTCGACTGTATTTATCCTTTTTAAAGTAACTAATTTCGAAGGCCTCGTCATCAAACATATCACCTTTAATACTGTTTATTATCAAACCGTTTAATTCTTTAAACAGCTTGTTAGAACCCATGTTTACTTGATTTTTTTTGCCTTCATCATTTATAAATAGAGTTTCATTTTTAAAAATTACAGCATAAATAAAGGGCTCAGTATATTCCCACTTTACAAGGTCAGGGGTTTTAAATGCAAGTTTTCCTTTACTAACAATGTCGTTGGATAAAAAGTCTAAATGTTTGTATTGGGTAAAATTACTAGAAATGGTTTTAGTAGTTAATGCTTGTTGTTTAACAAGGGTTTTTAAAGCCTCGGCTTCTGGAGCAGACATTTTTGTTTGTGCATGAACTGAAACGGATATAAACAGTAAAAGAATTAAAACACTACGCATAAGGCTCTATATTAAAAAGTTTATCGATTGTTACAGCTTGTAAATCTTTCTTCTGTAAAATTAACAATAACTGTTCCAAAACCCATAAAGATTTTTCACTTGAATCGTGTAATAAGATAACATCGCCTTTTTTTAAATTTTTTGAAGCACGTTTTAAAACATGTTCCTTGTTTAAACTGGTTGTGTCTAGAGAGCGTTTGTTCCATCCTATAGCCTGAAGTTTGGTAATTTCAAGAGCTTTTTTAATTCTTGGATTAGTTACTCCAAAAGCTGGTCTGTATAACTTGAGTTTTAAACCGGTTTTTTCCAGAACAAGGTCGTTGGTTTGTTTTAATTCATCTATTACTTGCTGGGTACTAAAAAACCCAAACATATTGTGGTGTGAATAGGTGTGGTTTCCAATAGTATGCCCTTCATTTATAATATTATTGATGAGCTTTGGATAGTTTTCTGTGTTTAGTCCAATACAAAAAAAGGTTGCTTTAGCTTGGTAAGATTTTAAGAGTTCTAAAACTCTAGGTGTAAATTCTGGATTAGGGCCATCGTCGAAAGTAATAGCAACTTGATTTTCTGAAATTAAAGAGTTGGAGTTAAGTGCTTTTAAATGGTAATTCCACCCAATCAACCCAGAACCTAAAGCCGTAATAGTAAACCATAAAAACCCTAATAAAACAAACCACCAAAGAGAAATACCAAGAAAAATGTAAGCGACTATTAAACTTATTAATAAAATAATTGCTAAGCTGTTTACATTTTTAAAGTTTAGCATGATTTAAGTAAGATGAAACTATGATTTTCTCCACGATACATATTATAAAGGAGTATATATTTAAAAGAAGAAGTTGCTAAATCGTTCTTTTTTAAAGCTCCGGGAACCGTTTGATTTTTTAATATTTTGGAGGCAACCCACAGTCCAAAAGGAGAGGCTGTATTAAATTCTCCAATAAGATGTTTGTAGCAGACTTGTTGAGTGTTCTTAAAAATACCTGAAGTTAATTGGTAGTAATGGCTATCAAATTCTACATCTCCATTATTTCCTAAAACAACAGTGTCTATATCTTCCACACTGAGATGGTTATCATTTAAAAAACTCAAAGCTATTTCGTTAAGTTCGGTATGATCTAAGGTGTTAAACAATTTTACTGAAAGAATCTCTGCGTAAGAAAAGGCTTGTTTTTTATTAGATAAGACGAAAAAATTGGCACCTTCACCAAAAACAGTTCCCTTTGTTTTAGAGTTTAAAATCTCCATAGAAGAGATTTTTTCATCTTTAATATGATGTATAATTTTGTTTAATTTGGTTGTATGATCTCCTAATTCGTCGACACCACCAACCAAAATGTTTTGAGCTTCATCTAATTCCAATTGCATTTTGGCATCCAATAATCCAGATTCAAAAGAATTACTTCCATGGACATAAGTAAAATTATAGCCTTTACATTGCAGCTCTAAGGCAACTTGTCCTCCAACAGTATTATGTGTAGATTGAATAAAAGATGTTGGTGTTAAAAACTGCTCGTTGTTATCTATTATGGCACTTAAAAACTTTTCAGAATCGCGTAAACAACCCATTCCAGTTCCTGTAATTATAGCATCTACTTGTTCCAAATTAGCCTCTTGTAAAGCCATTTTAGAAGCTACAACTCCCATTTTGATTCCTTTTGCCATACGTCTGGCAGCTGCTGGAGGAATATAATCTTTATAATTAGGTTCTACAGCAAAAACAACTTGATTTTCATGTATAATAAGCTTGTCTAAAAACTCTGAATTATCAAAGGTTTTTTGAGCTGTGATACTTGAGATGCTATTGATGTAGACTTTTTTCATAGTTAATATCAATTATTGCTCTTTTGAAAAAATAACTGTGGAACAATTTCCTCCAAACCCGAAGGAATTAGACATGACTGTTTTCAAGGTTTTTTCTTTAAGTTTCAATTGTGGTGTGATATTAAATTCTTTCATCTGAGTTTTAAAATTCAAATTCGGAAAAATCACATTATTTTGCAATGCTAAAATAGAATATACAGCTTCAATAGCTCCAGCTGCTGCTAAAGTATGACCTGTATAAGCTTTTGTGGAACTAAATTCAGGGATGTTTTCTTCTCCAAAAACACGAATTATGGCTCGGCCTTCAGATAAATCGTTGTTTCCAGTAGCCGTTCCATGAGCGTTTATATAATCAATGTCTTTAGCGCTGAAATCGGCAATCTTTAGTGCTTTTTCCATAGCCAAAGTAGCTCCATCTCCATGATCTGAAGAAGCTGTTTGATGAAAGGCATCATTCGCATTACCATAACCTTTTACATAGCCTAAAACGGTTTTGTTTTCAGCTTTTATAACAGTATCAGATTCTAAAACCAAGAAAGCAGCAGCTTCTCCCAGATTGAGACCTTTTCTATTCTCGTCGAAAGGTGTGTTGTATGTGTCTGAAAGTATCATCAAGGTTTTAAAACCGTTGATAGTAAATTTAGACATACAATCTGAGCCTCCAACAATAACACGATCCAATTGTCCCGATTTAATAAGCCTGGCTCCTAGCATTATGGCATTGGCGCCCGAGGAACAAGCCGTACTTATTGTAGTTACTAAACCTTTATCTATGCCTAATTGCTCTGCTATTTTTTGAGTGGAATCTCCAGCATGGTGACTAGCAATATACCTTCGGTTTGTATCACTTTCAAGATACTCGTAGTAATGCTGCTCGGTCATATCCATACCTCCAACACTAGTTGCAGAAACGATACCTGTTAGGTATTTATTAATATCTTTAATTCCAGCATTTTTAATAGCTTCTTTAGCGGCGATGGCACCAATTAAGCCAGTTCTGGAATAATTATTTTCTGGAGTTAAACCTAAAAGCTCTTCTAATTCTAGATTGGAATAAGCAATTTCACCCACCATAATATCATCTTTATGGATGGTATCTATTTTGGAAATTCTTGAAATTCCTTTTCTAGCTTCCACAAGCGACTGAAAATTTTCTGCAACATTGTTTCCAATGGCAGATATAATTCCCATTCCGGTAATTGCAACTCCTTTACTCATATATTTCAGATTCCTGCTTGTGCAGCAATTGCTTATTTAGATCTATGTTCGGTAATATAAGCAGCCATGGTATTGATGGATTCAAAAATAGTACGCCCTTCTTTCGGATCTGTTAATTTGATACCATAGTTTTTATCTAGCATTACAATTAATTCTAAAGCGTCAATTGAATCTAAGGCTAAACCATCTCCAAACAGCATATCATCGTCAGCAATGTCCTCTACAGACATGTCTTCAAGGTTTAATTGCTCGATAATGTTCTCTTTTAATTCTTGTTTTAAAGCTTCCATATTATGTATTATAAAGTGTTATTATATTCTGTTTATTGTGTTTAATTGTGCCTTCATTTGAAACCAAATATAAAAAGGCTTCGTAATTTTCACCTTCTAACTCCACCCATCCACAAAGCACTGATTTTGCTTTATTTGTTTCTAACAAACTGTTTGAGTAGGTCATTAAATTTTCGGCATTAAAACGTTCAAAGATAAAAAAACTATTCTCAGTATAGAGCTTATATTTAATACTTATCTCTCCTAAACAAATATTTGGTAGGGTGTATACAAAAACAGCTGGACTTGGAAAATAATTATCTTTATCTTGAATGGCTTTTTGGTGGGTTAAATCTGTATCTAAACTGGATGCACTATTAGAAAACACCAAAGCGATGTCATTCTCTTTTTCTGAATCTATTTGTTCATTTTTAAGTAAAATATCTGCCGCTAAAAATGCCAACTTACTTAAATTATCCATTTTGAAAAACTTAGGATACTTTGTATTCAGAGCTTTATAAGCAGCTTTAATAAACTCTGAAAATTCTAAGGATTCTTCACTAAATATAACAGATCCATTTAAAGACACTTGTTGATTCTTTATATGGCAATAAGATGATATGTTATAATTAGTATTCATTAGTAATTACTTTTTTTTACAAACTAGAATGGTGTGATATTCTCCAACAGCAATATCTTCTTTTAGCTCTAATCCTGCTAGATCTATAAGCTTCATGAATACTTTGGCTGGATACATTTTAGAGTTTCCATTTGCCATAACCGTAAAATAAAGTGAGGTTGCTTCAAGAATAAACTTAGCATTATCAAAACGTTGACGATCTGTAAATGTCTCCATAATAAGGATTTCACCATCATCATTTACTGCAGCTGCACAGGCTTTTAAAATGGTTAGAATTTCATCTTCTGAAAAGCAGTCTAAAAACTGACTCATCCAAATGGTATCTGCTCCTTTTGGCAATTTCGGGTTTTCAGATAGCCAATCTATTTCATGATGAGTAACTCTATCTGCAAAACCAGCTTCGGCTACATTTTCAAGTGCAATTTTTAATTGCCCTGGTAAATCGACCATTTTTATGGAAACAGAATCGTTGTGTTTACTTCCACTAATGGTGAATTTCCCTGTGTTTGCACCAACGTCGTAAATAGTTTTAGGATTGTTTCTAAAAACAGTTTCTAGAGCTTCTTGAAATACATCATCTGAATAATGATGATCAAATTCAAACCAAGATTTTTGCACTTCAGGTGTTAATTTTGATAGACCTTCGTAAATGGTATTCCAATCTCCCAATTCCTTCAAGCCTGAAGGTTTTCCAGTTTTAATTGCTTCTTCTAAATGAAACAAGCCCTTATAGCAAACTTCTTGTGTAAAGTTGATGTTGACATCTACGGTTTTATGAGAATTTAAATAATAACCAATAGTTGTTACTTCGTAAAGATTGCTTTCGTCTTTAGATACTATATTAGAGCTTTCAGCAATTTCTAATAAAACACCTACACCATAAACGCTAAGAGATAATTCTTTTGCGATATCTTCTATTGAGATACCTCCTTTTTTTCTTCTTTCGAAAATAAGATCGAAAATTCCAAGTTTTCGTAATGAAACAACGGCCTGAAATACAAAAGGAGCAAAAGCAATTTTTTGTGCTTCTTGAATGGCATCTATAGCTTTAATAGGGTTTTTAGACATAACTTTAATGTGTTAATTTTTTAAATATGATGGCAGTATTACAACCTCCAAAACCTGAGGCTGTTTTTAAAAAAGTATTTAATTCTTTTGATGTAGTTTTTTTAATCACATTGATAGGTTTAGAAACTCCTAAGGTTTCAAAGCCTTTCGACGCATAAAGTGTGTTGTTATTTAATGAATGCATTCCGATTATAGTTTCCAATAATCCGGAAGCTCCTAAGGTATGTCCGAAATAACCTTTTAAACTATTTAATGGGGTATCTTGTAAATCTAATCTATTGATTGCTATAGCTTCCATCTCGTCGTTAAACAAGGTAGCAGTACCATGAGCAGAAATAAAATCGACATCTCTTGCTGATAATTTTGCTTGCTCTAAAGCCGATTTTATACTTCTATACAAACCTTCGCCAGTTCGTGATGGTCCAGAAATATGATTGGCGTCGTTACAAGAACCTTCACCAAGGATTTCGACTGCTTCTTTTGAAAGATTTTCAGAATTATTAGTGATTAAAGCACTTGCAGCTACTTCGCCAATATTGATTCCTGTTCTGTTTTTATCGTAAGGCTTACAAGGTTTATGGCTTAAGGCTTGAAATGAATTGAAACCAGAAAGTATAAATTCGGTTACCACATCGCCACTTACAATAAATACATGATCGTACGTGTTTTGTTGAAGATATCTTTTTGCAATGGCCACTGCTAAAATGCCAGAAACGCAGGCATTTGAAACAACAATAGCCTCATTTTTAAATCCAAAAAATTCTTTGATGCTTTTTCCTAATTCACTTAAATGAGCACGTTCTTTAGAAAATAGATTGTTTTTATCTAAAGCATCAACATTGCCTTTGGTGGTTGAAATAATTAAACCAACACGTTTGTTTAATGGAATGTTTGATTTTTGAATGACTTCATTTAAAGAAGAAATCATCATTTTTTCTAAACGAGTATATTCTTTGTTTGGTTGAAGTTTTTGAAACTTATTTTCTAGTTCTTTAGAATCAATTAAAGCCGAATAAAAAGGTTCTGGAAGTACTTGAGGATTATCAATTAATTTTAAACCTGAAACTTCGTTGCGAATGTTTTCTACAACGGTTTCACTAGAAAAACCAAGTGATGAAACAATATTATTATATGACACGTAAGCGTTACTCATCCAATAAACCTACGTTTTTCTTCCAATCCTTAAAGAACGATGGAAGAGTTAGCCATAAATCGCCTTCCCCAATTTTATCTACAAATACTTGAATAGTTTCGCCCGTGCAAACCAATTGGTCGTTTTGGTTATAAATTTCATAACGAAATACCATCTTAGCAGCCAGACTATCTACATAAATAGTTTTAATAGTTGCAATATCTCCATAACGTAAAGGCAGCTTGTGATCTGTACTCGATTTTACAATGGGAGTAGCAAAGCCAAATTCTTTTTGATCTAAATAAGAAATTCCATGATGTCTGCCAAAAGCTTCTCGACCATCTTCAAAATACTGAATGTAGTTGCCATGCCAAACAATCCCTAATGGATCTGTTTCCACAAAGCGTACACGTACCTGACTTGTATGGGTGATTTCTTTTGGGTTAAACGGTGTTTTTCTTTTCATTATAAACTATGGCAATTAATGTGGTTGCAATAAAAAACAGGAATAATAAGCTGATTTCTGGTAATATATCTAATAATGAACCATGACGCAAAAATACATCGTAAAAAGCATTTAAGCCCCAATTCATTGGCGAAATATTGGAGAGTGTTTGCATAAATTTAGGCATGATAAAAACAGGAACCCAAACCCCACCAAGAGCAGCTAAAATAACAACAAAGGTAGCGCCAAAAGGAGCCGATTGTTCTTGAGTTTTTGCAATAGTGCCTAATAATAAACCTAAACCAATGGCTGCTAAGCCAGCAAAAATTGCAACTATAAAAAGTAAAGGTAATCTGCCTGAAATATCTAAAGTTGGCAAACCAATAGCAGGAAATAAATATACACCTATCATTAACATTAGAACAAATTGAATGAGGCAAACCACTAAATAAATAAGGGTTTTTCCTCCTAAAACAGTGGCGTAAGACACGGGATTAGTTCGTAATCTAACAAACGTGCCTTGACTTTTTTCTTTAACAATATTGATTGAAAGTGGTACAATTATAAAAAAGATGGCAAACAAAGTCCAGGCTGGTACATTGTGTTGAACCGAATTAGGAATAAGTTCTTTATTGTTTTCTTTAGGAAGAATTTCTTTGAAAGTGATAAAATTTTCGGTTTCAAAAATGGCTTCTGTTGGATCATCGGTTATTTGCTCTTGGAAGGCTTTGTAAATAGATTGTGTTTCTATTTTTGAAACCATTTTATCAATGCCATTTTTAACCGAACTTTTAAAGGTTATTTGCGTAGCTGGATCAAAATATAATTTGACTTCTTTACTTTGTATAATAGTGTTAGAAGAAGAATCTGTTTCTTCCTCTAAGCCAAATTTAGCAATAATTCCATCGACGTTTTGAGATACTTTTTGTTCTAATCCAGAAGTTAGATTTTCAGGAATAATAATGGCTAATTGATATTCCCCTTTAAAGACAAGATCTTTGGCTATCTCTTCTGTGTCTTTTAGAATAATTTCAAATGTGTTAGAATCTTTTAACCCATTTAATATGGTTTCAGAGACATTTCCATGATCATTATTTACTATTAAGATAGGTATCTTAGCGTCGCTAATAGTTTTAAAGGTGCTATCTTGAATTAATGTAATAGTAACTATAAGCACCAGTGGCATGATAAAAAGTATGGCAATACCTCCAATATCGCGAATGAGCAATAAAAATTCTTTATATGCTGAAGCCATTAATTTATGCATGATCTCTTAAGGCTTTTCCGGTTAAACTTATAAATACATCTTCTAAATTGTGAGAACCTTCACTTTGGTCAATTAATTCTTGTGGTTTTCCTTTTATAATCAGTTTTCCGTGATCAATAATGGCAACTCTAGAGCAAAAAGTTTCGGCTTCGTTTAGGTGATGCGAGGTATAAATAATGGTGGTGCCATTTTTATTTAACTCCTGAAGGAATTCGATAATCACGTTTTTTGATTGTACATCTACCCCAACCGTTGGTTCGTCTAAAAATAAGACTTTTGGATTATGAAGGATACTTGCAATTAAATTAACACGACGCTTCATACCTCCGGAAAATGTGTCGATTTTTTTATGTGCGAAAGCTAAAAGTCCTAAATGTTCCAAATGCTTATGGATGTCGTTTTCTAAGGATTTTCCTTTTAAACCATACATGCTGCCGAAGTATTTTAAATTCTCAAAAGCTGTTAACGACGGGTATAAAGCATATTCCTGAGGAACTATTCCAATAAGCTGTTTAAGTTGGTTCTTGTTTTTTTGATACGTTAAGTTAGCTATAGAAAAAGAGCCAGACGTAGGTTTAATTAGAGAACATAAAATTGAAATAAGTGTGGTTTTTCCTGCACCATTTGGGCCTAATAAACCAAAAATTTCTTTTTCATGAATGAGCAGGTTTAAGTCAGACAAGGAATAATTATCTGCATTTTTATATTTTTTAGAAATGTGCTCAATGTTAATCATCTTATTTTATAGCTTTCTTTAATTTTTTAAAGAATACTTCTTCTTTATCTGCAATAACTTCTAATTGTGTGGCCACGTTATTATATGCATCTTCTTTGGCACTTCTGTTTTTATAAATTCTAGAAGCATCTACGGCAAAATCTCGCCATAAATCGCCAATAGCAGTCATTTCTTTAGAGAGTTCAGAAAGGGCAGGTTTATTTATAATTGTACTAGACTCTTGTAAGAAAGCAGCAAAAATATATCTAAAACCACCTCCGCCAGTTCCAATCTCTTCCTGCATTCTAACAATTTGTCCTAAATAATGATTGGCTTTTTTAATACCTTTCTTTTTGGGCCATTTTCTAATAAGTCTGGCTGTATGTCTAATTCCTTTTACACCTAAAACAGGAATTGGAGCCAACATATCTTTGCAGGTGTGTTTAATGCCTTTTACAATGGCTTTCTCTAAATCTAATTCTTTAGGAAAGTGAACGGGATAATATATATGTCCTTTTGGCGCAAAAGCTCCTTTTGCAAAACGTACTTTTTCTAATTGTTTATCGTTTAGCGTTGTTACAGTTTCCATAACAGGATCGCTAATTAAATAGGTGTCGTCTTCTTTTCCGTAAACCACTAAATTATGCGCATTAAAATGAAATCGATATTCATCTGGGAAATAAACTAAATTATAAACACCAACTTGAAGTCCAACGGGGTTACTATTCTTTAAGTTTTCGTCTAATCTTAGTTTTGCCTGTTGTGGATTTTTAAACTTTTCACGCTTAATTTTTATGCCAACACGTTTGGCAAAACGCTTAAAGATTATTCCAGGTAATGCTCTATACGTAAAAGCAGGAGCATGGTTGACCATTAAAAATGGAATGTAGCAAAATAGTAAACCAGAACCAATACCAAAAGCCAAGGGTTCGCTTATATTATAGCCATGATGCTTCATTAAATTAGAAATCACACCGTTTTCGCAATGTGCAGATTGATGATGTGTAAATTCAATTTTCATGAAGGGTGATATTTTTTAATTGTTCGAGACTTATGTCGAACGTATCCGCATATTTCTGTAAGATATTGTTGGATAATGTATTGAATACTCTTGGTTTGAAATGCCTTTTTACTCGCCATTTCCATAGTCCGACGTAACTAGCTAAAATTGCAAGATCCATTTTATGCAGCTCCATATAATATTCAATAGGACTTGTTTGATTACTTAGAACACGCTTTTTAGCATCTTCAACCCGTTCGTTAATATCTTCAATAGCTTTGTTTAGGGCAATGGTTTTTGGATCCCAACCAGAACTATTAACGGTTGTATATTCGCCATTTTCATCTACAGCATAGCACAATTCTTTAAAATTGGCAGTCTCTAAATTACTTTTATCTTGTGGGACTTCATCTTTTTTCATGTCGAATTTATTTCAGTTCCTGAATCACCAAATTTATTTCACAAGATAATAATTCTTTACCGTTTTCAGAGATAAAACAATCAATAGCACACATGGTAAATTGGTCTGTATTAAGACGTGATTTTATATAGGCTTTAGTTGTTATGGTCGCTCCAACTTCTGCACAAGAATTAATTGTTATTTTTTTAATAGCGCTAATAAAACCAATTAGTTTTGTAGATGTACCCTCTAAATCTCCTTCGTCGAAATAACTTTTTCCAACTATAGACGAACAGGTTTGTGCAGCATTTTCTATCATTCCAGCTTCGTTAAAAACACCTTGATCGTTAAAAATACATTCAGGTTTTATGGTGAAGGAAGTTGAAACATGTTCATCGTCAATAGTCAATACATGATCCACCATTAAAAAAGGAGGTCTATGAGGCAGAAATTTCTTTATGTCTAATTCGTGAAAATTCATTAGTTAGCAATAACAGTTTTCATTTCGCCAGAGGCTATTTCTTCATTAGATGCATTAAATACTTTTACAGCAACCATGGTAACGCCATTAAACTCATGTAAAATATCTACTTTGGTCGTAATGATATCGTTTAGTTTAGGTAGTTTTAAAATTTCAACCTTTTTTATAGAACCAATATAACCTGTCGGAGGGATTTCATTTTTAAGAAAAAAATCGTAACCTGTGTGTAAAGCCACAGTTTGTGCCATGTTTTCTATAAGCCCAGATTCTAATAAGGTATTGTTTTTTAAAAGCAGATTGTTTTCTGATACCTTAAATGAAGATACTACTTTGTTTTCAGAGAAATCTAATAAACAATCTACCATTACAAAAGGTGATTTTTGTGGAATGAGATGAGAAATATCTGTAATTGGCAACTGTTGTTGTATCATTTTAACAAACGGTTAAAAGCGAATATGAATATGCAAAACGCGCACTTTCAGGAACAGAAAGTAAGATTTTATCTCCTTTTTTTAGTTTTCCTGACTCTTTTAATTCTTCTAACATGATGTAGATAGAAGCTGCTCCAACATTTCCAACATTGGTTAAATTTATAAACCAGTTTTCCCAAGGAATTTCTACGCCTTGTTTTACCATTTCTTCATATAGTTTTTCTTTAAAGTAATATGAGGAAATATGAGGCAAATAATAGTTTATGTCTTCAGGTTTTACTCCGTGTTTTTCGATGGCCATTTTTAAGCTATCAACACCTTTTACAAGTATATTTTCGCCTAAAAGTTTAACATCTTGTTTCATGGCGAAAAGTGATTTTTTACTCCATTCTTCTGATGGGTATTCGCTCCATGGTTTTAAAAAGCCAGAGTCTAATTTGTCTGCTCCGGCGTACATACAAGCGTCTAATTCGTAAGCATAAGAGTAGCCTTCCATCCATTCAATCTTAAGAGGAAGATCTCCGTTAGGTTTGTTTTCTAGTAAGAAAGCTCCAGCCCCATCCGAAAGCATCCAACGTAAAAAGTCTTTATTAAAAGCTAATATTGGATTGTCTTCAAGAGTATTTAAGTGTTTTAACTCGTCTTCAAATGTATCCGATTTCATCCAGGAAGACGTACGTTCAGAACCTGTGCAAACAGCATTATTTGTTTGTCCAGATTTGACGGCTAAGAATCCGTATTTTAAAGCGTTCATTCCAGAACAACACGCTCCAGAAGGTGAATTTATTTCAGTATTTCCATTTTTTAAGAAACCATGAACCATGGCTGCATGAGATGGCAGGATTTGATCTGGACTTGATGTTCCACATGATAATAACTCAATATCATCTGGTTTTAAGTTGTCGTCGTATAGTTTTACAACGGCTTCTTTTGTTAATTGTGCATTGTTATGAGTAATGTTACCATCATCATCAATAGCATAATATCTAGTTTTTATTTGATTATTGCGTAAAACGATACGTCTTCCCTTTGAGGCTTTCCCATCGATTATTCCTAATTTATCCTCCATTTCGTCGTTACTAATAGGACGATTAGGTAAAAACTTTGATATTTTAGTAATATAAACTTCCTTCATTTTTTACACCTTCTATTTTAATGCCACAGATGAATAATATGCTTTTTGCTTTTTCAGTCTTCCGTACATGGGCAAATAAGTCAACAAAAATAAGATAAATACAATTGGAGCCATAACCCATATAGCAAATAAAAGATAATAATTAAACATATTAACGAATAACTGTCGTTTTGTGCTATTTTTTTCGCCTTTAGAACGAATTAGACTTGCCCATTTTGAGAATATAATATTAGCACGTTTATCTACCGTTATTAAAAACGGTTTTATTTTTAAGGCATTTGCTGCTAATAAATCTTGTTGTAAGGTAGTGTAATTATTTATTAAAAGATGCTTTTTTATGATTGGACCAAACCTTACGGAGGCATCAATATCTTTTTGGGCAATTCCTGGTTTAGGGAAGATACCTAAAAAACGTTCTTTTTTTCCAGAGAACATCCATTGGGCAATGGTTATTACGCTAATATGATTGATATGTCTATCTGCCAATACAATGTTTCCAACTAAATTAGCTTGGAGTTCCTGAAGTCTTTTCTTCATTTTTTCCTGAGCCATAATCCACATATTTCTGCAACCAATTACTGTTACTACAGGAGTGTTGGCAAACAGTTTTTTTGCATCAGGAGAATGTAAAAAAGAAGTGGTTGGCAAAGATGGGGTTAAGTACCATATTGAAAAACCAAATATTATTAAGTCGTATTTTTTATTGAGAGTGTTTTTAGGAACAGGTTTAGTTTTTTCTGGAATTTGAAGGAATGTTTCAGGAAATACGCCGTAAAACTGTTTTTTATTCCAAGGAAAAGGAAAGGGGGTTTCCATTTCAATATTAAGAAATGTCAGGTTTGTTTCGTCCGTTTTAAATGGCGAGACGATGTTATTTATAATGTCTGTTAATTGTCCAGATTGAGAGTAATGTATAACTAAAACTTCTTTCATTTGATGTTATTATTTTAGGGCATTCCAAAAATCGAAATAATTAAACCATTGTAAAGGGTGTTTCTTAAGCATCCAAGTAACACTCTCTGTATATTCTTTTAATAAACCTTGAGCATCTCGATGTTTTGCTTCAGATTTTCTAGCATATAAATGATAATGCTTATTAGTTTCTTTCATAACATAAACAAACAATACAGGTACATTAAGTCTGGAAGCTAGCATAAAAGGACCTGCTGGAAATTTGGCTTCCTTACCTAGAAGTTCTTCGGTTAAGAACTTGGAACCTTTAAAATAGCGATCTCCTGTTATACAAACAATTTCGTTTCTTGCTAAAGCGGCATTGACTTCAAAAATATGCGAAAGATCATCTTTTATAATTATTAAGTTGATATTAGATTTCTTTTTTACACTATCTAGATACGCTTTAATGTTGGTATGTTCTATGTCTGTGGTAAGAAGGCTGATGGATGCATTTTCTTCAAGTTCGCCAAAAAAATATTCAGAAATTTCAAAATTCCCAACATGAGCACTTATTAAAATGCCTCCTTTTTTTTGCTTTAGAGTGTCAGTTATTAAATGAACCCCATCTGACTCGTATGTGAATTTATGACTTAGGTTTGAAGAAATAGCAATTTTATCTAGAATGGTTTGTCCAAAAACATAATAGCTTTTAAAGATATTAATAAGACTTTTAGTTTTAGAATACTTTAAACGATGTCTTAAATAGTAATAAATGGATTTGTTACTATCTTTAGAAAACAAGCAGAAATAAGTAGCTACAAAATACAATATAAAATAGGCAGCATCCATTCCAACCTTCTTCATAAAAAACACGAAGATTTTATATCCTAGAACGGTTCCTTTGGATTTACCTTGCCATTCTGCAGCCATATATTGTAAGGTCTAGTATTTAGACCAATTTATTCTCAATAAGCGTATAGAAATCACTTAAGGATTTTACATTTACAAAATCTTCACCCACTAATTTAACCCCAAAATTAGATTCTACTGCAACCACAAGATCTACAAAATCTAAACTATCTAACTCTAGCGTTTCTTTTAAATTAGCTTCTGGCGATATATCTTCACTTTCAACTTCAAACTCGTCGATAAGAAAGTCGTTTATTTTTTCAATAATAACCTCTTTATTCATTACCACACTATTATTTTTTAATTATTAAGGCTGAATTTGTCCCTCCAAATCCAAATGAATTCGACAAAAATACATCAAATTTTTTATTTAACGTTTTGTTAACTAAATTTAATTTTGATGCTGCCTCATCTGGAGCTTCTAAATTAATATTTGGTGCAATAAAATTGTTTTGCATCATAAGAACGGAGTATAAAACTTCGCTTGCGCCAGCCATCCAACACTCATGTCCAGTCATGGATTTGGTAGAGCTTACATAAGGTCCGTTTTCTCCAAAAACCTCAAAAATAGCTTTGGCTTCATTGGCGTCTCCAACAGGTGTGGAAGTAGCATGAGCATTAACATATTCTATATCGGAAGCATTTAGTTCGGCTTGTTTAATTGCCATTTTCATAGCTCTTGCAGGACCATCTACATTAGGTGTTGAAATATGGTCTCCATTAGAAGAAAACCCATAACCCAAAACTTCTCCATAAATAGTTGCGCCTCTTGCCACAGCAGACTCATAAGTTTCAAGAATTAGAGTGGCTGCTCCGCCACTTGGTACCAAACCATCTCTATTTATATCGAAAGGGCGTGAAGCTTGATGCGGATTTTCAATATTTGTAGAAAATACACCTAAGCCATCAAAACTTCCCATGGCTAATTTGTTTATTTCTTGAGCTCCTCCACATATTACATAATCTTGTAATCCACTTTTAATTAACTGGTAAGCCATTCCAATAGAATGAGATCCACTAGCACAGGCAGCGCTTATAGTAAAATTGATGCCTTTTAATTTAAAAATGGTTGAAAGATTCATGGTAACTGAAGAATTCATGCCTCTAAAAATTGCTCCGGAACCAACCAAAGTAGTATCTTTTTTATCTCTAATAATATCGTTAGATTCTATGATAGATTTAGCTGTACTATCATTTCCATATAAGATTCCAAACTCGTGAGTGTCTAAAAATTCCTGAGAAATATTAGCATTCTTTAGAGCTTCTAATGTGGCGATGTAGGCATATTCACCTTCTTCTCCAAGACTAATACGTTGTCTTCTAGAAAGTAATTTTTTTAAATTAGGCGATTTAACAATACCTGTTAAAGGTGAACGGTAACCGTATTCTACACGCTCGGGATCTATAGCTATACCTGATTTGCCTTTGTATAAAGATTCTTTTACTTCTTCTAAATTTTCTCCAATACAAGAATAAATTCCCATTCCTGATATCACAACTCTCCTCATCCTCTAATGTAATTTACGAATAAATTCCTCCATTGATATTAATAACTTCGCCGGTAATATATGAAGCTTTTTTTGAAGCTAAAAACGACACAGCATAAGCTACTTCTTCTGGTTCCCCAAATCTGTTGATTGGGATTAAGTTTTTTAATTCGGCTTCATTTAGCTCGGCAGTCATATCCGATTTAATAAAACCTGGTGCTACGGCGTTAACCGTTATTTTACGTTTTGCAACCTCTTGAGCTAAAGCTTTTGTTGCAGCAACCAAAGCGCCTTTTGCAGCTGAATAATTTGTTTGACCTGCTGTCCCTTTTACACCAGAAACTGAAGCCACATTTATGATACGACCATATCTGTTACGTAACATCTTTTGAATAAGATGGTTGGTAACGTTGAAAAATCCATTTAATGATGTATTAATAACGTCCTGCCAATCGCTTTGAGGCATCCACATAAATAGACCATCCTTGGTAATTCCAGCATTATTTACAATTACTTCAATGGTGGCATCTTTGTTATTATCTTGCCAAGTATCAAGTACTGATTTAACTTGATCGGCATCTGAAACATTAAATTGAAGAATGTCTCCTGTGTTTCCTTCAGCTTTAACATCTTCTAATGTTTCAAGAGCTGCAGCTTTGTTATTGTTATAATTTATTAATATATGGTAGTCTGTATCTTTGGCTAGTTGTTTGCAAATAGCTTTCCCAATCCCTCTAGAACCACCTGTTATTAGGGCACATTTCATGCGTTTATTTTTTTATGTTAATCTAGATATTAATTAAATAATTCTAAATTATCGAACCACAAGTCTTTAAGAGCTTCGCCTTTGGTATTAATATAAGTCCAAGACTTCTTTTCTTTCACTCTTGCTAAACCATCTTTAAATCCTTTAAGATTATTTTTTTGAAAGATTGAAAATCCTCCAGCAGTTATGTCGTATTTTTCTTCGATAACCAATTGTCCTTCGGTATTTATGAAACCCCATGATTTTGAAGATTTTACAGGCGCTAACCCATCTTCGCTAAATATTTCAGCATCTTTATACTGAAACATTATTATAACGTCTCCTTTGGTATTAATATAACCCCATTTTTTATCTTTCATTACAGGAGCTAATCCATTAATAAAAGCCCGAGCTTTATCGTAAGTAGGTTCTATAATCCATTCTCCATTTTTATTGATATAGCCCATTTTGTCTCCTTTCTTGGCATAAGTATATTCAGAATTATTAGAAAAATCCCAAATCTTTTCTGCTCCAGAAACAATTTTAAACTCCTTGTTAATAATAAGGCCATGGCTATCACCAAGTTGTGCGACTATATTTCCATCGTAATAATTACTAACTCCGTCGTATTCTGTTTTTACTAAATAGTTTCCAGAAGGATCGATTAATCCCCATTTTTCATTCTCCAGAACTTTGGCATAACCATTTTCAAAGTTGAAAACTTTTTTAAATTTTGTTGGAACAACAACTTCACCTTTAGTATTAATAAAACCAACTTGATCTTCTTGTCTTATTATGGCAAAGCCATTCTTAAAATCGTATAATTTTTCCGTTGAAACATTTGTAAGAGTAGGCTCTCCTTTGGTATTAATATAAAACCACTCTTTGTCTTTTAAAACAACAGCAATACCAGAGTTAAATTCTTTGGTTTTATCGAAAGCAGGTTGAATGACCCATTCGCCTTTACGGTTTATAAAACCCCAGGTTTTTCCATCGTTAGAAGCTTCAGCTAAATCTTCCGAGAAATTTTTAGCTACTTTAAATTTGGGTTCTATTTGCCAGTCTCCTGTTTTAGTTATATATCCGTATTTACCACTTTGATTAGCAAGAGCTAATTCCTGAGCGTGAATATTTATGCTTAAAAAAAGCAGTCCGAATAATAGTAATTTAGTTTTCATAATTTATAATTTGATTTTATGTTTTATTGTTAATGATATAATCTTTAACAAGGTTAACATAAGGATACATAATAACGTCTTCTGTAAAGATAGGAACTAAATTTCTAATTTCATCGTACATTTTTTTAGTTTTTGAAGAGACTTTGTCTTGAACTTGAAGATACTCAATTGCTTGTACAATGGTGATTAGTTCAATAGCCAAAACTTCATAGGCATTTTCAATGACTTTTTTAGTAATCAGGGCAGCATTTGTTCCCATACTAACAATATCTTGATTGTCGTTATTGTTAGGAATACTGTGTATATACATTGGGTTGGAAAGTGTCTGATTTTCAGCAGTTGTAGAAGTAGCCGTAAATTGAACGCCTTGCATTCCAAAGTTTAAACCTAATTTCCCAAGGTTAACAAATGGTGGAAGCATATTGTTAAGGCTTGAATTAAGTAAGTAGTTAAGTTGTCTTTCAGAAAGCATACTTAATTTGGTAACAACTATTTTAAGTTTGTCCATTTCTAAAGAGACATAATCTCCATGAAAATTTCCTCCATGATAGACGTGTTTTTTTTCTACATTAACTATCGGGTTGTCGTTGGCAGAATTTACTTCTTCAATTAAAATATTCTCAACGTTGTTAAGGGTGTCTATTACAGGGCCTAAAATTTGTGGCACACAACGCAAAGAATAATATTCTTGAACTTTGTCTTCAAAAATAGAAACGTTATCGTTTTTAGAGTATAAATGATGCTCTCTTTTTCTGGTAAGTTGACTGTCTTTTAAATGTTCACGCATGGCTTCGGCAATGTTGCGTTGTCCAGCATGTCTTTTAGATTGATTTAATTCGTAGGAAAGATGGTCGTCGTATGCTTTTACAATTTCGTTTATGGCGGCCGATGCAGAAGTCATCCAACCCAATAATTGTCTTGAGTAAATAGCGTTTACTATTCCAATCCCTGTCATAACTGAAGTGCCATTCATTAAAGCTAAACCTTCACGTAATTCTACAGAAATAGGTTTTAAGTCTAAGGTTTTAAACACCTCTTGTGTAGCTTTTCTTTCACCTTTATAAAAAACTTCACCTTCACCAATTAATACTAGTGCCAAATGCGCTAATTGTACTAAATCTCCACTAGCACCTACACCACCATGTTCGTATATTAATGGGGTTATATCTTTATTTATTAGTTCTGTCATTAATTCGATAACAGAAACATGGACTCCAGAATTTCCTAAAGACAAGGTGTTTAACCTTGCAAGCATAGCTGCTTTCACATACATAGGAGCAATGGGTTGCCCGGTTCCAGAAGCGTGACTTCTAATTAAATTATATTGCAATTGAATACGTTCAGAATCTTTAATTTTATATTGTGCCATGGGTCCAAAACCTGTGTTAACACCATATATTACTTTATCTTCTGAGAATTTTTTTAGGAAATTAAAACTATTTTCTACAGTTTTATATACCTGATTATCAATTTGTATTTGGCTACCTTCAAAAATAACTTTATAAAAATCTTCTATTCCTAATGTCCCGTTAAATGTTAGCATCTATAATTTATTCAGTAATTTTATAATTAAAATTTTAATAACTTAAACTAAAGTAGTTATTTTGGATTGCAAATTTATAATAATTAATGAATTAATACTACAAAGACCATGAACGATATGCATGTTGATGTTTTAATCATAGGCGCAGGGCCATCTGGCTGTGTTGCAGCAGCTTACTTGAATAAACAAGGCTATAATATTAAGGTTGTTGAAAAAAGCGTGTTTCCTAGATTTGTAATAGGGGAAAGTTTATTACCCAGATGTATGGATCATTTTGATGAGGTTGACCTTTTGGACTGCTTAAAAGCTGCTAATTTTGAATTGAAACCAGGCGCTCGTTTTTTAAGAGGAGACATTGTTTGTAATTTCGATTTTGGTGATAAACATACGGAAGGTTGGGATTGGACATGGCAAGTGCCAAGAGCCGATTTTGATGATATTTTGGCCAAAGAAATAATTAAAAATGGTGTGGATGTGTCTTTCAACCATGAAGTAATTGATGTTGACATTGCTGCAGATGGTACTTCTAGAACAACGGTAAAAGATGAACATGGAAACTCTTATGCTATTCGTGCCAAGTATATTATAGATTCTAGTGGTTACGGACGTGTATTGCCAAGGTTATTAGATTTAGATAAACCTTCGGCTTTGCCAGACCATTCGTCACTTTTCACTCATGTAAAAGATGTGAACAGAGCAGAAGGTGAAGAAGGCACGCTAATTACTTTTGATGTTCTGGATAAAGATACTTGGTTTTGGGTTATTCCGTTTTCTAATGGAAATACCAGTTTGGGTTTTGTTAGTAAAACAAAATACATGGATACTTTTAAAGGTAGCACGACCGAAAGAATGCAAGAAATGTTAAAACTGTCTGATTATTATTATGATAGATTTAAAGATGTCGATTTTTTATTCGAACCAATTAATATAAAAAACTATTCAAAATCTGTAAAACATTTATATGGAAAAGGTTTTGCTTTAACAGGAAACAGTGCCGAGTTTTTAGACCCAGTATTTTCTTCGGGAGTTACTTTTGCTACAGAATCTGCTCTGCTATCTGCTAAATTGATTTCTAGGGAATTAAAAGGCGAAAAAGTGGATTGGGAAACAGATTATTCTGATTATATAAAATCTGGAGTGGCCGTTTTTGCGACCTATGTTAAGGAATGGTACACAGGAAATTTACAAACCTTGTTTTTTCACAGACCAGAAAACTTAGAAGTTAAAAGACAAATTTGTGCTGTTTTGGCTGGGTATGTTTGGGATCAAACTAATCCGTTTGTAAAAAAACACGACAGAATAGTTAAGACTTTAGCTCATTTAATAGAAATGGGAAATGAAAAAAGCGAGTCCAATTAGGCTCGCTTTTTTTAAATTTTAATGTGCTAATTACTTAGCTCTTTTGCTTATGTCTTTAGCTAGAGTTTTTGCTAATTTAGCATAAGCTTCTGAGATTCTGTAGCCAGAATCATAATCGTAACCCATGGCACCACTACCTTCAGCTTTTGTGTATTTTACCGAAAATATAACTGTGTCTGGATTGTCGTTTTTGTAAACTGAAATAACTGCATCTATTTTAGAATTTTGTCTTTTTATACCAACATTATATCCAGCATACATAAAAGTGGTATGAATTTTCATGGTGTATTCAGCGTCAGCTAAATCCTTATCCACTTTAACTTCGTCATCGTCAAAACGCTTATTAAAAGACTCAATAAACTTTGGTTCGTAACGGTCTGCTCTGTCTGCAAACCAAGATGCTTTAAACTGTTCTCCAGTTCCAGGCTCTTTTTCGTCACGTTTAGCCATTTTGTCTTTTAAAAATTCTTCTTCAGAATCGTATTTAGGAATTTCAAGGTTTGAGTAATCAAACTCTAAATTGTAAGCAGAAATGTCTTTTAAGTTTTTCCAATCTCCTTCTTCAACCTTAGATTTTTGAGAAAATACAATAGTACTGGAAAGTAAGAATGCAATAAATAATATTTTGTTCATGATTATAGTTTTAAATAATTATATGGCTAATGTAGTATAACTTAAGTTGTAATAACATACGTAGAATTACGTATTTGTATATTATTTTATTTTACACTTATTTTAACAAGAACATCCTCTTTTTTCTTTTTGTATACTTCAACGATAAATGCCGAATCGGATATTTTTATTACTCGATTTGTGGAAAATTGATGTGCATTAAAATCTTCAGTTAAATTTCGTGTGTCAAATACGCTACCTTTAGTTACTTCGCCACTAACATCATTTATTTTATAAGATGTAAAATAACCACCTTTTCCATCGCTGTGTTTATGTGGGAATTCATTTTTAGGTAATTCCATGTTTTTTACGTTGTCTAAAAACAAAAGATAATGATAGCTTGAAGTGCTTAAATAGGTATAAGACATGCCTCCTATACCTTTTTTTCCAATTTGTTTTTTAGGGATTTTATTCATCCAAGCCAAAGTCCCATCCGGATTAATTTTTGTTATTAAAATATTGTAGTAATGGTATGTATAATAAACAGATTTTTGTGTGCGATGCTCAACCATAAAATATTGTTCGCCTACCATTGTTAGACTTCCATCGTTATGGATAATTAAGTCTCTCAAGACCATGTTTTGTAATTCTGCTTCGCCTTCTTCCTCCTTGTCTTTGTTTTTTTCTTTAGCTCTATCGCTTATGTACATGTTTATTACTTCTAGAGGAATTTCTTGAGTATAGGTTTTTAAAACCTCACCTTCTTTGGATAGCTTAAAAATTACAATCCCATCAGCACTGCTTTTATTATGCTTTTTACTAATAAAATTTCCTTTTAATAATCCTTTATTATAATAGCTTGCACAAAATAATTGATTGTTTTTAGATTCAAAAAGACTTATTCCGTTTATAAAAATACCATCCAATTCTATTTTTGTTTTGGCTATGTCGCTCTGACCTTGTAATAATCTAAAAAGTTCAATATGATAGTTAGCTTGTTCGTCTCTTTTTTTCTTTTTATCTTCATTACTATCATCCTTAAAAACTTTAGAAAGTATATAACCTCTGCCCTCATTATCTACAGCAAAGTCTAATAAATCCATTCTTCTTTCTGTATAGGGCATTTTAAATTCTTTGTTCCAAATTGGAGTCATATCAGAATTATATACATTTACGCCAATAATATCATGACTTTTAGTGTCTCTTTTTACTTCAGGTTTTTTTCGGTATTGAATTAATATTTTAGTTGAATCTTCTGAAGTTAAAATATCAAATTTATCAACGGTTGCCATAGAAAAGGGGATTCCCATAACAGATACAAGCGTTAAAAAGGAACCAGCAAGTTTGCCTTCTACATCGGCAACTTGTACTGGTTCGCCAATAATTTTAGCCGTATTTACATCTATAGTTAAATAATATAAGCGTTCACGTTGCGTTTTTCTTCCTGACCAAGACGAATAAAAAAAGTAAATTTTATTCTGAAGTTGTTTCATCCCTTCTGGATGATAATTATCTGGAAGAATATCTTTCTCATCGTATTCTTTTCTAATCAATTCTTTGAGCGATTTTGTATCAAATTGTTGAATGTAGATAGATTTCTTTCTCATTTTTATGGAGACCATTTTGTCTTGATGTACAAAGTATTTTTTATAACCATCGATAACTTCGTAAGGCTCACTTACTTCATAAGAATAATCTTCTGAAGCTGTGATTTGAGAATAAGAATTAAAAGAAAAAGCTATTAAGAATAATAGAAATAAGTAATTTTTTTTCATGGGGATTTTGGTTTATTAGGGGATATGTTGGGTCTAAAAATATATAATTAGAATCATATAAATTTAAAATAAAGCACTTTTCTAAGATTGCTTATTAGGACTTGGTAAAGATGTTTAACAAAAAAAGCGAACTCAAATAAGCTCGCTAGTACGATTGTTGTTTTGTTTCTTTCTGGTTATAAGAAACTTATGTTAATTTCTTTTTTTGTGAACCACAAATATGTTCTAGTCTAAAAGCTACAATATTAAATTGCTTATAGATTAAAGGTCTAATTTTTTTGAAGTACCTTTTTTTCAAGATTGGTAAGCATTTCAGAAGTAATATCATCTAAAGAAAAGCTGTGTTCCCAATTCCAGTCCACACGAGCTTTAGAATCGTCTATGCTGTTTGGCCAAGTATCAGCAATTTTTTGTCTAAAATCTGGATTATAAGTTATTGTAAACTCTGGAAGGTGTTTTTGTATAGATTGAGTTATGTCTTTAGGAGTAAAACTTAATGCTGACAGGTTGTAGGATGATCTAATTTTTATGTTTTCAGGTTTGGCATCCATAATATCTATAGTTGCTTTAATGGCATCGTCCATAAACATCATTGGAAGCTCTGTGTCTTCAGATAAAAAACACTCGTATGTTTTTTCAGCTATGGCTTTATGGTAAATTTCAACAGCGTAATCTGTAGTGCCTCCACCAGGCATTGTTTTCCAACTTATTATTCCTGGGTAACGAATACTTCTTACGTCTACGCCGTACTGTTTATTATAATATTCGCACCAACGTTCTCCAACTTGTTTGGTCATTCCGTAGACTGTAGAAGGTTCCATAATGGTGTATTGTGGGGTCTGTTCTTTGGGTGTTGTGGGTCCAAAAACAGCAATACTTGAAGGCCAAAATAATTTTTTAATAAAACCTTCTTTGGCTAAATTTAAAACGTGAAACAAAGACTCCATATTTAAATCCCAAGCTTTCATAGGATATTTTTCTCCAGTTGCGCTCAACATGGCTGCCATTAAATATACTGTATTTATCTCGTGTTTATCTATACAAACTTTTACAGATGTGTAATCTTGAGCGTCTAAAATCTCGAAAGTTCCAGAATTTACTATATCTAGATTAGTATAACTTATATCGCTGGCAATTACATTATCTTTTCCGTGGATGCTTCTTAACTTATGTGTTAATTCGGATCCTATTTGGCCACAAGCACCAATAATTAATATTTTAGGAGTCATATTATTGAAGGTTTTATAATATTCAAAAATAACAAGATTTTTGCTGAAGACTTATAAAATTAACTTAAAAAAGCACCTTATTTATTAAACAATTGCTAAACAATAGGATGTGAAAACATGAAATCTATATATTTGCTATTCAATATAAAATTATATGAAATTAGTATTTAATTTTTTCTTGATAACTTGTTTGTTTTCATGCGGAATGGGTAATGAAGAAACAAAAGAACAAGAAGTGCCTTTGCCAACACTTTCCAAACAAGAGATTAAGAAGTTAAACTACACAGAATACTTGTTAGATTCTAAGGTTAAAGTATTAACAAAAAACTGGATTAAATATAATGAGTTAAACGGGGTTATTTTAAATATAAAACAAGCCGATTTAACGTATTTTAAAGACAATCATGAAATTCTAGAAGCTTTAATAAACGATTTAAAGCAATCCATTCCAGACAAAGTAAATTCTCCAGCCACAATGTCTAGGCTTATTGCTTTAGAAACAAAATTGTACAAACTAGAAAGTGTAGTAAATCTTTCGAACGAAAGTCCAGAAAATATCATGCTTACCATCAAAGAGGTCTTAGTCTCTTTTTCTAATTTAAATCTTCAAATGAATAAAAAGATAGAAAGAGAATCCCAAAAAATTACAAAACCTTAATTCTTAAGGTTTTGTTAATCTTTAATTCACCTAAATATATTACTCTTAATTATTAGTAAATTTCACACTTAAAAATTCAACCTAAACCCTATGAACAGAAAATTTTTAAAGCTATCGCTATATAGTGTTGTAGCTTTTGCAGGCATTGTCGCTTGTAAAGATGATTCAAAAAAAGACATGGCACAAGTAGAAGTAGAGAAAGTACCTGGAATTAATGTGGATTTCATGGATACTTCAGTGGCACCAAGTCAAGATTTTTTTAATTACGTCAATGGAACCTGGCTAAAGACAACTGAAATTCCAGATGATCAATCAGTCTGGGGAAGTTTTAATGAACTTCGTAAAAAAACAGATGCTGATGCTTTAAGTATTCTTGAAGCAGCAATGTCTGATAATAAGGATATTTCTAAAATACAGGTTTTACCTGGTTCAGACCAAGAAAAAGCTGTTTTCCTTTACCAAACAATCATGGATACTATTGGTCGTGATAAGCAAGGTATGGATCCTATAAAACCTACTTTAGCTAAGATTGATGCTATAAAAAACATTGACGACTTACAAGCCTATATGATAGAAATGGAACCTCAAGGAGGAGGTGGCCTATATGGTTTTGGAGTAGGTTCAGATCCAAAAGACTCTAATCGTAATGTCGCTTATTTAGGAGGAGGTAGTACAGGTTTGCCAGATCGTGATTACTATGTAAAAGATGATGCTGATTCTAAAGAAAAGCGTGAAAAGTACGTTAATTATATTACTGGAATGCTACAGTATTTGGGTGAAACAGAAGCTGATGCTAGTGCTGAAGCTAAACAAATTTTAGCTTTTGAAACGCGTTTAGCTGAAGCTAAAATGGATAAAGTAGATAGACGTGACGCAAGAAAACGTTATAACCCAAGATCTATAGAAGAGGTGCAGAAAATGGTGCCAGCAGTAAATTGGAGAAATTATATTGAAGGCATAGGTGTTAAAGAATTGGATACAGTTATTGTAGGCGATTTAAATTATTTCAATCGTTTGCAAGAAGTATTGGCAGACGGTGATGTAGACGACTGGAAAGCTTATTTACGTTGGAATGCTTTTAATGGCGCAGCCGGAAAACTAAGCACAGATTTAGAAACAGCAAGCTGGGAGTTTTATGGTCGTGAATTAAACGGAGCAAAAGCACAGCGTCCAAGAGATGAACGTGCCTTAGGAGCTCTAAACGGAACTATTGGTGAAGCTTTAGGGAAGCTTTATGTAGATAAAATGTTCCCACCTGAAGCAAAAGTTAAAGCCGAAAAAATGATTAGAAATGTTATTTTAGCTTTTGAACACCGTATTAATGATTTAGAATGGATGAGCCCAGAAACAAAGCAAAAAGCCATTGAAAAATTACAAGCTACATCTATAAAAATAGCGTATCCAGATAAATGGAAAGACTATTCGGATTTAGAGATCGAAAGTGTTGAAAACGGTGGGTCTTATCTTCAAAACTCATTAAATGCTCGTGCATGGAATTTTAATAAAGATATTGAAAAATTAGGCAAACCAGTTGATAAAAGCGAGTGGTATATGGCACCTCAAACAGTCAATGCTTATTTTAATCCTTCATATAATGAAATTGTATTCCCTGCAGCAATTTTACAACCCCCATTCTATAATTACCAAGCAGATGATGCTGTTAATTATGGTGGAATTGGAGCTGTAATTGGACATGAAATTTCTCATAGTTTTGACGATTCTGGCTCACGTTTCGATAAAGATGGAAACTTAAACAATTGGTGGACAGATAAAGATTTAGAGCAATTTGAAGCTTTAGGGGCACAATTAGCAGATCAATATAGTGCTATTGAAGTGTTGCCAGATGTATATATTAATGGGAAGTTTACTTTAGGAGAAAATATTGGAGATTTAGGTGGAGTACTTGCAGCGTACGATGCTTTACAATTAGACTTTAAAGAAAATGGAAGACCTGAAGACATTGATGGGTTTACTGCTGAACAACGATTTTTTATGAGTTGGGCAACTGTTTGGAGAATAAAAATGCGTGATGACGCTTTGAAAACCAGAATAAAAACAGATCCACATTCTCCTGGAATGAATCGTGCTGTACAACCTTTATTAAATGTTGATGCGTTCTATGAAGCATTTAATATTAAAGAAGGTGATAGTATGTATATCGCTCCTGAAAATAGAGTTAGAATTTGGTAACTTCCTCAGGAAGTTTTTAGAATTAAAAAGCCAACAATTATGTTGGCTTTTTTTTTGGTTTTAACTAAGAGACTTATCTATTTTATTTTAGATTAATATGGCTTTCAAGATATAGAAGTTCCTGCAGAAGATATGCTTATTTGTTTTTTTATAAAAGCTTAATCTATAAGGGTTTAGTTGCTTTATAATATATTTTGTTATCCAGTAAAAATTGTCTATTTTCATAAACGCTTTTAATTACTTTTTACTTTACAAAACATCTATTTTCGAGTGTCGAGATAGATGATTTTTTCTTTTAAATTATAATAAACTACAAACAATAAATTAATCTTTTTTCACTGGTTGCTCTTTTTGTCCTAATAAAGCAGATCTACTTACATAAGCCAAATTGAAGTTAGGAGCTATGGTAAGCGCTTGCTCAAGATATGAGACAGCGGCATCAATATTTGTTTCTTTGCTTTGGTTAAACGTGATTAAACCTTTAAGATATAAAAAACCAGCTCTTAAAGGTACTTGATAAGGTTGTTGAGATTCGTAGTAGGTTTTTTGCATGTTGTCTTCTACGTGTAATAAACCATATTCAACTTGTTTAGCAGCTTCAATTAAATTTTGATTTTGGATGTAAAGCTCTGCTAACTCATAGGTAAGTGTTACATTTTGAGTTCTCTTAAAGAGCTCTTCAAATTGTTTTATAGCCAATTTTGGTTGGCCTAAGGATTTTAAAGAAACGGCTTTAATTTCTACAGCCATGTCTGTATCAGATTCTTTAACATCAACTCCAATGGTATTTAAAGCTTGTACAAATTTACCATCATTCATGTACAAATAAGCTAAAGTGTCTTGTCTTTCAGTAGAAGGCATAAGAATATTTAAATGTGTTAATCCATTAATAATACCTTGCATGTCTCCTTGAGCCTTCATTTGTTTATAGTAAGCTTCATAATGCTTTAATAATTCTTGAGTGTTTTGTGCATTTAAGCTAAAACTCATAGCTATACATGCTAATATGATGATTTTTTTCATGTGATTATACGTGTTGTGTTTTTTTTTAGACTGCCAAAACTATAAAAAATAATGAGTTAATGTCTTAAAAACATGCTAATTGTTTACAAAAAGATTAATCAAGAACAATCGTTTTTTTAAGCATAACGGCATCATTTAAAACAAAAGGCTTCGGAATCATATTTTTCGGTCTTTCAGGAACTCTAAATAATTCGTTGTTTAAAATATCAAATGAAGATTCGTAATAAGTTAAAGAGGTTTTTTGGTTTTTAGGAACCGTAAAATTCAATACTAAGAATTTTTCATCTACCACATAATATTCAAATAATCTATTGAAATCCCTATTAGAAAACACAATACCATCTTGATTTTTTTCAATTTCAAGTCCATTCACATTAAAGGAAGTAAAGACATTTGAAGAATCGGCATAAATGTCCATTCTATGAACATGACGTTGAGGTGAAATAAATAATTTAAGATGTCTGTCTTCTCCAATTATAGTATCTTTTTGAACATCAACATAGGGTTTGTTTATAGGCTTTATATGTGCTTTTTTACTAAAATTAAAACGTGTATTGTATTTACTGCCAAAAGTGGTTTGTGAAATAGCATGGTCTGTGTCTGGAGTTTTAGTAAGATAAGCTTCGGTCCATGGGTCTAAGATGTTATCATAAGTTGCCCAAACAGCTTCATTAATATCTGTATCAAAATAATAAACAAGGCTATTTGGCTTTGGATGTTCATCATTAAAACTTGAATTTAAATGCGCCGAAATAAAGACGCTAATGGTTATTAAAAACAAGACATAAGACCATCTGTTTTTGTGCCTAAAAGATCCAAATACGGTAAGTAATAATCCAAAAATTAAAGTTACCAATACCGATGAAGCCAATAGGAGCTTTAAGCCTAACCCAACTGGGAACATTTTTATAAATGGAGACATGATGGTTAAAACCGGAAATGTTAATAACACCATTAATAGAAAATTTGGTTGTTTCTGTCTCACCAAAACAAATAAACTAATTAATCCAAAGAATACTGGAATAATGAAAAAACTCGCACCAGGAAGTTCAAATGCCACTAAGACACATATAATAATCCAAATAAAAATAGGACCAACTAATAAGCTAGCCGTGTTTTCTGGCTTATAAATTTTATGATACAGCCAAAAACAAATCCCTAAGGATAATACAGAAAACATCCAAATATAAGTGTGTCCATTATAGGTAAAACCATGAAGTATCTCAGTGTAATCTGGATAAATAGTAAGTAAAAATTTCCATCCATAAAAGCCGATAATACCATTAGTTATTAAGGCTGCAAGAAACATCAGAGTTCCTTTTCCCATCTCTTTAGCATGCAAGGTTCTTTTGCTTAATCCATAAAAAATAAGGCCTATAAAAATTAAAAAAGCTAATATTAACATGGGTGTAATCCAAGAAAATGGATAACTAATTGTTTTAAATAGTGGGACATTAAAATAGATGTTGTCTTCGTTGCTATTTAAATTGCTTAGGTCTGCATCAGAAAAATAATTCAATAAAGGCATCAAATAACTGCCTTGATGTTCTAAGGTGTTTCTGTCTAATCTTTCGTAAGAATCTAAAGCAGTATGGTAGTCGAAATGATCGTCAATAAAAGCAAAATTAAAACCATCTATATTACCATCTTCTCTAAACCGGGTTAAATCAGTGTCGTTAGGTAGCTTTTTATAAACACTGTATGCCAAAGAGTTTGCTACAGGATATTCTGGATTGGCAGCTATAAAATTTGAAATTAGTTCTTTGTTTCCGCCATTGGTTTCCATGAGCATATAACTCGGGCCTCCACTTCCACGAGCTTCAAAGTTTAAAACCAAGCCAATATCTTTTGCCCATGGATGCTTATTAACAAATAAAGAAGCACCATTTAACCCTAGTTCTTCAGCATCTGAAAATAGAATTATTAAATCGTTTTTAGGAGTTCTATTTTCATGTAAATATGCTCTTAAACCTTCAATAATAGTAACTACACCAGAACCAGCATCGCTTGCACCTAGAGATGTATGCGATTTGCTATCATAATGGGAAAGCAATAGTAATGCTTTCGAATTATCTGAACCTTTAATTCTAGCAAGAATATTTTTGGGTTTCGTAATTGTTCCCCAATCTGTTAAAATATATCCTTCCTGAATTTCAGTTTCTAAGCCTAAATTTTCTAGAGCAGTTACTAAATAATTTCTAACCCGTTCATGATCTGGACTTCCTACATAATGTGGTTTTTTTGAAATTTCCTTTAAATGAATTAACGCTCGTTGTGTAGAAAATGAATTATCTGGCGCATCGATAGTAGAAATTTTACTAGGTAATAATGCTGAAAAACTCCAATAAATAGCAGCAATAATTAGTATGATGGAAATGGCTTTTTTAAACATGGTTTATGTGATTAGTTAGTTTTTATAAAAATATAAAAATTATCTCACTTATTTTTTTTAGGATAACTCGCTAAAAACAAGTATATTTAAGATTCACTTTTAAACTAAAAACCATGGCAATAAAGAGTTTTCAAGGAGCTAGAAAGCAACAGCAAGATACATCTCAAGAGTTTCCTTTTAAGGTAAGCGATATTATGACTAAAGACCTAATTACGTTTAAACCAGAGCAATCTGTAGAGGATGTAATAGATGCTTTAATTAAATATAAAATTTCTGGAGGCCCTGTAGTTAATGATAACAATGAATTGATTGGTATGATTTCTGAAGGAGACTGTTTAAAACAAATAAGTGAAAGTAGATATTACAATATGCCTGAAGAAATTGATAATGTAGACAAACGTATGGTAAGAAACGTGGAAACCATAGATGGGAATATGAATGTACTAGATGCTGCTAATAAATTTTTAGACTCCAGAAGAAGACGTTTTCCAATTGTTGAAAATGGCAAATTAGTTGGGCAGATTAGTCAGAAAGATATTTTAAAAGCAGCCATGGACTTAAAGGGACACACCTGGAAATAAGTCTATAAATTATCTACATTAAAATATCCCCCTTTATTTTCTTTTCTTTTTAAAGATTGGCCAATAATTAAATGGGCTACATTCACCATGTTTCTTAATTCGCAAAGCGTGGTAGTAACTTTAGAAGTTTTGTAAAGTGTTTCAACTTCATTGTAAATAACATCTAAATGCAATATAGCCTTATTTAAACGGTCGTTACTTCTTACAATACCAACATAATCACGCATTAGAGCTTGCAATTCCTTTAAATTATGTTGGATTAAAACATGTTCTTTTGGAATGCTTGTACCTTCATCGTTCCAATCTGGAAGCTCTCGATTTACTTTTGAAATAGGGTTTTCGCAGTGATACTTGTAGATGTTATGTGCATAAACCAATGCTTCTAACAAAGAATTTGAAGCCAATCTGTTGGCGCCATGAAGTCCCGTTCTGCTACACTCTCCACAAGCAAATAAATTTGTAATAGATGTTTTTCCATGGGAGTCCACTTCAATACCACCACATAAATAATGTGAAGCAGGTACTACTGGAATCCAATCTTTCGCAATGTCGATGTTGTTTTCTAAACACGTTTGATAAATATTTGGAAAATGATTTTTAAAGGCTTCTACATCCAAATGCCTACAATCTAAATACACACAAGAATCGCCAGATATTTTCAGTTCGCTATCAATACTTTGCGACACAATATCTCTGGAAGCTAGTTCAGCACGTGCATCGTAATTTGGCATAAACCGTGTGCCAGATTTGGTTCTTAAATAGGCTCCAAAGCCTCTAACGGCTTCCGAAATTAAAAAAGCAGAACCTTCTTGGTTTGTATATAAAGCCGTTGGATGAAATTGAACAAATTCCATATCCTTAATTATCGCTTTAGCTCTATATGCCATAGCAATCCCATCACCTGTGGCAATCATTGGATTGGTTGTATGTCCATAGACACGACCAATGCCGCCAGCTGCCAAAACGGTACTATCTGCCTGAAGGGTTAAAATCTCTCCACTTTTCTGATTTAAAATATAAGCTCCAAAACAAGTTGTGTTTTCTGTGGTTTGATTTAATTGATGCTCCGTGATTAGATCTATGGCAAAATGATGCTCTAAAAGTGTGATGTTTTCAAGTTGATGAACACGAGCCAATAAAGCTCTCTCAATTTCATAACCTGTAATATCTTTATAATGCACCACACGATATTCGCTGTGGCCACCTTCTCTTCCTAAATCGAGATTTCCAGTTGGGTCTAGGTCAAATTGAGCACCCCAAAGCATGAGTTCTCTTAAGCGTTTGGGACCTTCGGTAATAACCATATCTACAATGGCCTTGTCACATAAACCATCACCAGAAATTAAAGTGTCTTTTATGTGTTTTTGAAAGGAATCGGTTTTATCATCCAAGACAACAGCCACGCCACCTTGAGCATATTTGGTATTGGATTCGTCTTCATTACCTTTTGTAACAATGATGACGTTTTTTTTGGGAAAAGCTTCGGCATACTTTATTGCTAAAGTTAAGCCAGCAACACCGGAACCAATAATGAGTAATTGGGTTTTCATGTTTTATTTCGACAGTTCCAACATGCGTTCAATTGGAATTAAAGCTTGTTTTCTAATAGCTTCCGGCACGTCAATTTGTGGACTTTCATTCAATAAACAATCGTATAGTTTTTGTAAGGTGTTCATTTTCATAAAAGCACATTCGCTACAGGCACAAGTGTTGTCTTCTTGTGCAGGAGCAGGAATTAAAAGAGTATTTGGGACTTCTTGTTGCATTTTATAAAGGATACCAGCTTCAGTAGCTACAATAAATTTTTCACGTGGATTTTCTTTTACATAATTAATCATTCCAGCTGTGGAACCTATATAATTGGCAGCATCTAAAATATGAGCTTCAGACTCCGGATGAGCGATAATTTTTGAGCCAGGATGTTCTTTATATAAATTTAAAAGTTTGTCTATGGAAAATGCTTCGTGTACAATACAAGCGCCTTCCCAAAGCACTAAATCACGACCAGAAACCTTGCTGATATAATGTCCTAAATTCTTATCTGGCGCAAAAATAATTGGAACTTCTTTTGGAACTGATTCTACAATTTTCAAGGCATTAGACGAGGTGCAAACAATATCACTCATTGCTTTAATTTCTGCAGAACAGTTGATATAAGTAATCACTACATGGTTTGGATGTTGTTCTTTAAAAATTTGAAATGCGTCTGGCGGACAAGAATCGGCCAAAGAACAACCAGCTTTTAAATCTGGTAAAACAACCGTTTTAGTTGGGTTTAATATTTTAGCTGTTTCAGCCATAAAATGTACCCCAGCAAATACAATGATATCGGCATCAGTTTCAGCTGCTTTCTGTGATAAGCCTAAGCTGTCACCTACATAATCTGCTACGTCTTGAATTTCTGGCACCTGATAATAGTGTGCTAAAACAACAGCATTCTTTTCTTTTTTTAAACGTAGGATCTCTTTTTTTAAGTCCAAGGTGTATAACTATTTACGAATTTAACAAGAGACGAATTTAAGATTAGTCAGCATTATAATTTATGATATTAATCATAAATTAAGTTATTGTTAAATAATATAGGATAAAAGTATCTTTTTATATCTTTGAAAAAAAATAAGATGTTATCTAATGCCTGTCAATACGCCATTCGATCTATTCTTTACTTAGGAATGTGCTCGGATGAAAAACATAAAATTGGTGTAAAATTTATCTCCGAAGAATTAGAAGTACCTCAACCTTTTTTAGCTAAATTACTCCAGCAGTTAAATAAAAGTCACCTAGTAACTTCTACTAAAGGGCCTTATGGCGGATTTTATTTAAGTGAAGAAAACAAAGAAAAAACCGTTTGGGATATTATCCTTGTTATAGACGGTACCGATAAATTCAATCAGTGTTTTTTAGGACTTTCAAAATGTGGGGATGATAATCCTTGTCCTGTTCATTTTACCGTTTCTGCTTTTAAAAATAAGATATTTAAAGATTTTAAAGATAAAACCGTAGCCCAATTTGTGGAGGAAATTAAAGAGAAAGGACGTTACATTTCTTTAAAAAAGTTTGATATTCTTGGAGCTGATTCAGATTAAATAATTAAGACCAAACCAATAAAAATAGTTAAACAGCCAATTAAAAGTACTTTCCAAAAAGTGTTAGCATGGCGTAATTCCATAAAATAAAAAGCGACTGCTAAAAATTTTAAGGCCGAAAGTAGCATGATATATTGAGGCCCATTTCCAATACCTGAATTGGAAACAAGTGCAGATAACACAGTTAGAATTACCAATATAATTAAGACGATTAAGAAAGGTAGTTTCTTCATTTTTAAAAAATTAAATAAATTACAGGAAACAATAGGAGCCAAACAAGGTCACACATATGCCAAAACGTTGCACTAGCTTCAACATCTTCTATAATGAGATTTTCTGGTTTTTTAACCATAGTTCTTAAAACCGAAGCTAAGATGACCAAACCTACTATAACGTGAATTACGTGAAACAAGGTCAACATCCAATAAAATGAGAAAAAGGTGTTGTAACCCATGGTTAAACCTGCATCAATTTTATCTGAATATTCTAGGGTTTTCAGTCCTAAAAACAAAAGGCCACCAAGCATGGTTAGTTTCAAATACAGTTTTGACTTGCTTATGTTTTGAGTTTTTAAACTACCAACTGTTAGCGCCATAAAAAAACCACTAACTAATAAGAACAAGGTGTTTATAGCGCCAAAGCTGGTATTTAATAATAATCTAGATTCGTGAAACAGCTGAGGTTCGTCTTTGCTATACCAAACCATGGCAACCAAAACAGCGCCAAAAGTGATTAGTTCTAAGTAAATAATAATCCACATTAAAATGCCTCCAGGTGGATAGTAAAGCGATGATTTTGTTGTTGCTTGATTCATAATGTATGATTTAGTCCCAATCTAAAAGTCTTTTTTGTCCTTCTAATTTTTGAATTTCGGTGATATCTTGCGACATTTCAATAACGCCTTTATAAACTTTATTTTGGTCTCTGACAGCAAAATATCTGATGTAAATGATTTGTCCTTTAAAATTGAACCAGAATTCAGCCGTATGTTTATTGCCAGCTTTAAATTCTTCTAAAATTCTTAAAACCATATCCACACTTTTAGGGGGATGACAAAAACGCACTTCTCTTCCAATAATTCCTTTACTTCGTGCAAATACGCGATCTTCACCTCGGTTGTAAAAAATAACCTTATCGTTTTCGTCCACATAAGTAATATCTACGGGTAAAAATTTCAATAGTAAATTCACCTGTTCAGGAGTCATATAACCTTCATCATAATGAGATGTGTTTTCTAAAGAGAAGCTTTGGGTACGTTTTGTATGATCTTCACTTGGATGAATGTATTCTGGTTCTTTAGCTGGAAAAGGAGCCGGCTTTTCTTTAAGCATCCACCCAATTTCCTCATCGCCTTGATAAAACTCTTCCCAATCCTCCTTGGTTAATAAACGCATGGCATTCGGAAATAATTTCTGATCTTCAATTAGCATGAGTCGCTTAATTCCTTCCAATAAATAAGGGAGATTTTCAGTGATTTTTTCTAAATCTCTCGTCTCATTATGTGCGTTTAATAATCGGATTTGCTCTCTTAGAACATCATGAAACGACCACATACCTTGACTAGGTCCATTCCAATGATGTTTCTCTAAATAAGGGAAAAGCTGATTTTCCTTGCGTTTAAAGCGTTTTTCAATGGTTGTTAATTTATTGAAAATATTGAAATATTTTTGAAAGTCTTCTGAAACTTTCACATCATATAATTCTAATATCAAATCTTGAATCAAGGCACTTTCTTGATAATAAATTTGCAAAGGATGTCCTTGGTCCAACTTTTCTATCTCTGGTAAATAGGAATTCATTTTAACTTTGATGTTTAATTTTCTCGTAGAGTTTTACTAAAGATTGCAGTAATTCTACAGGAGTTGTTAATATTTGATAATGGTTTTGCCCAAACATTTGTGGCAAATAATATTTTGCTTGAGCTTCAATGGCTAAAGCATAAGAATTGATGTTACGTTGATTTAATTCTCGAAGGGCTTGTTTTACATCGTTGATGCCATATTTTCCTTCGTATTTATCGTAGTCGTTGGGTTTTCCATCCGAAATTAAAATGACCCATTTATTCTTAGTATCTCGTTTGTCTAGTAAAGCGCCTGAATGACGCAATGCAGCTCCAATTCTTGTATATCCACTTGGTTCTACAGCTCCAATTTTGTATTTGGCTTGATCCCACGTATCATCAAAACTTTTTAAAGCTAAATAGGTGGCGTAGTTTCTAGTTTTTGAATAAAAACTGTTGATGGAGAAATCGACGTTGAATTCATTTAAAATTTCACCAAAAATAATGGAGACTTGTTTTTCTACATCTATAACTTTATTTCCTGCAGCATAACCATCGCTGGAAAGACTGATATCCAATAAGATTAAAATGGATAAATCTTTTTCTTTTTTACGTTTTGAGAGATAAATGTTTTCTGAAGGTGTATGTCTTGAATGCACATCCACAAACAAATCTGTTAACGCATCTAAATCGAAATCCTCTCCTTGGTTTTGTCTGCGTTGTTGCTGGTATTTATTGTTAACCGAAGTCAGCATTTTACGTAAACCAGCCAGAGTTGACGCATTTTTTTGAAGCGTGCTTTTATAATATGCAGAATCGGTTTCTTGTTGAATTTTTGGATAGACCTTACAAAATTCAGGTTTGTATTCACGTTTGGTATAATCCCATTCGTCGTAAGCAATATGTGGAGCTTCGGTATCCAATTCGGCACTTTCCGATATAGTAGTGTTTTCAATAAATTCTGCTTGATAAATGGAGTGAACAGGGTCGTCCACACGGACCGTATGTTTCATGTTAAGGTCTTCTAAGGCATTTTCATGATCATCCAAATCGTCGTCGCCATCAAAATCTCTCCAACCACCTTCCCATTCTTCGGCGGTTTCAGCTTTTTCAAAATTATGTGTCATGACATAATCTTCCTGCTGCTTTTTATCTATTTCTAAGGTGCTAATTTCTTCAACTGCATTGGCTTTTAAAATGGTGTTTATTTCGTGATCTATGGCTTGTTTTACCTGTTCTGAAATATTCTTTAAAACAGACTTTTTTAAGGTTTCCGGATCATTTCGCATCCATTTTCCATAGATAAAAGTTAAATCTTCAGGTGTTTTTTCGGTAGCTAATTTGAAATAATACGAAATTAATTCCTGATGAATTCTTTTAGTTATAGGGAATTGCTGAAACATGTCATTTAAAACTAATGTTGAAGTTTCAAAAGCTTTTTCTCGGGCAGATTCTAAAGTAAATTCGTCTTCAGTAGTGAAATTTAAACCTAGATTCTTTTGTACAGAGAGATAAACCACTCTAAAAATATAGAATTTGATATTTTTTTCGATACTTTGAAATTCAGAAAAACGAGTAGGTAAGAAGAAGCTGTTATTTTTATAGCCACCTTCGCGTTCGGCTTCAAAAATTTCGATAGCTTGACCCGTTATAGCTCTAGAGAAAATGGTAAGTCTTTGTTTGATATCCTCTAACTTAACAGCATGTTCCAGTGTTTCTTGAGCATTCTTTTTACGACGCTTCAAAAAAGAGGCTACTTTGGAAAAGATGAATTCATCTGGTTCGAACATGATTCTTTATTTAGACAAGAATTTCAGTTATATCATTAAATCACATAGATCTGCTAAAGCATCTGTAATTTCTGTATCGTCTGTCAAAGGTTCTACCACAGCCACACGCACAGCTAAGCGCTTTCCTAAACCAGAATGGATTAATTTGGCAGCATCTACTAATAAGCGTGTGGAAACGGTTTCGGTTAAACCTAATTCCGTTAGATTTCTAATTTTATTGGCTATAGAAACTAATTTTTTTGCTGTAGATATATCGATTTGAGTTTCGTTGATTAGAATTTCAGCTTCATCCTTTTCATTCGGGTAATTAAAAGCCAAAGCAATAAAACGTTGTCTGGTCGAAGGCTTCAATTCTTTAAACCCTTTCTGATATCCAGGATTAAATGAAGCAACCAACATAAAGTCTGGATGTGCTTTGATGGTTTCGCCTAGCTTATCGATATACAACTCTTTTCTATGATCGGTTAAGGAATGAATGGCTACAATAACATCTGGTCTGGCTTCGGCAATTTCATCTAAATAGATAATGTTACCAGCTTTTACGGCTTTTGTAAGTGGTCCGTCTATCCAAACTGTTTCGGCACCTTTAATAATATAACGTCCAATTAAATCTGTAGAAGATGTTTCTTCGTGGCAGGAAATAGTAATTAAATTTTTCTCTAACTGATGGGTCATAAACTCCACAAAACGTGTTTTTCCAGTTCCAGTTGGGCCTTTTAGTAACACAGGGATTTTGTTTTTGTAGGCCTGCTCAAATACTTCGACCTCTTTGGCTATTGGTTTATAGAAAGGGATGTTGGTATCTGTATGTTGGGTTTCTGTTTTCAAAATATTTGGTTTTAAATCGGATGTTACTAATGTTTCGTTCATGAGTAATAAAATTTAAAAAGGCCCTTTAGTTAAAGATGTTTGAAGTGGGGTAATTGTCAGGTATGAGCAAATTGAACTTCATTGTCTATATACAACCAAAAGACCTTTTTTATTTTAAGTGTTATAAATCGGATTCTAAATCTAAGGCTTCATCTGTGGGTTTTCCGTGTTTATAGAAATCCCAGATATACATAACAATTCCAGTGGCAAACATAGTGGCGCATAAAATAAGAACCACAAAATGAATACTCACTTCATTTTGAACTTCCATAAAGTCCATTTTATATTTTCGTTCCAAATATACTTGTGCTACTCCAGCAACTCCAAAAGCAACGGTCATTCCAACCATTCCAATATTAGATAACCAGAATGCTGCTCGTCCTACGCTACTGTCATAGAGTTTTCTTCCAGTCATATTTGGAAGTGAGTAACTAATAATGGCTAGGACAATCATGGCATAAGCTCCCCAAAATGCTAGATGGGCATGCATAGCAGTTACTAAAGTTCCATGGGTGTATAAGTTTGTTTGTGGTAAGGTATGTGCAAATCCTAATAAACCTGCACCTACAAAAGAAACAATGGCAGAACCAATGGTCCAGAATAAAGCAATTTTATTTGGATGTTTCTTTTCACCTTTTCTATACATATTTACAGCAAATAAGGCCATAGCTAAGAAAGCTAAAGGTTCTAGAGCTGAGAAAATACCTCCAACAACTAACCAGATTTTATTTACACCAATATAATAGTAGTGGTGACCTGTACCTAAAATTCCTGAGAGGAAGGTTAAACCAACAATCACATAGAGCCATTTTTCGATAACTTCTCTGTCTACTCCAGTAAGTTTAATTAATAGGAAGGCTAAAATACCACCCATAATTAATTCCCATACACCTTCAACCCATAAGTGAACTACCCACCATCTAAAAAAGGAATCGGTTACCTGACTGTCGAAAGGCAACATTCCCGGAATGTATAGTAAGGCAGCAAATACAAGCCCCATGGTAAGTACCATGGCTGTTGTGGTTTTTCGTTTTCCCTTATAAAGTGTGGCTAAGATAAGTCCTAAGAATAAGAGGACGTTGGCAACTACCAAGTAGTCTAATTGTCTTGGGATTTCTAAAAACTTTCTTCCTTCCCACCAATTAAAGTGATATCCTACTACAGCAGCAACGCCTACAGCAGCTAGGGAGATTAATTGTACATAAGCCCATTTAACACCTACTAATTCGCGTTGAGCTTCTTCAGGAATAATATAATAAGCGGCTCCCATAAAACCAGAGAGCAACCAAACTACCAAAAGATTGGTATGAACGGCTCTTGCCGTATTAAAAGGAATAAATTCATGCAGTCCATCCATTCCAATACGGGCAAAACCCATAATGAAACCATAGACAAGTTGTAATACGAGTAGTAGCATAGAAAAGGCAAAAAACCAATAGGCTACTTTTTGAGATTTATATTTCATCTGTTAGTTGGTTATTTAGTTTGTCTTTCAATTTTGTCTTTGGCTAAAGGAGATACAATATGGTCGAAGCCATTAAGATCAATGCCTCCAATCCAATCAAAGAATGCTATTAAATCGTCGGATTCTTCTTTGGTAAATCCGTAAGCTACCATTTTTCTTCCATTGGGATTCCATGAAATTGGCGACATTAAGACGGCTTTGATATAGCCTTCGCCTCTTCTGTCTAATACTTTAGTAAGTTCTGGGGCGTAGTAGCCACCTTCCCCTAAAAGTGTGTGGCAACCCATACAGTTGTTTTCTTCCCATAAGATTTTCCCTCGAACAACTGCCTCGGTAATGCCCTCATGGTTAGTTTGATCTTGACTTTTACTAAGAGAGAAGATGGTTAGTCCTATAAAAATAAGAAAGGTTACCACAGTCCCTCCCAGGAAAAACGCGCGTGCTTGTTTTTTTGATAACATATGATTATTGGTTAATTAGTTTAAAAGACCTTTTTATCTTTTATACAAAAATATGTGGGTAGGTTTTATTAAAACATGATATAAATCATGTAATTGAAAAAAGTTAAGGAAAACTTAAAAGTGAGTGAGGGTGAGTGTCAACTGATGTTAGAAAATTATTTGGGTGTTTATTGGTTCTGTTAGGATAGAAAAGAACGGGACTACTGGATCTATTTTAGACTCATAATTAGGTTTTCAATCAAAACAAAAAAGCCATCAAATTTAATGTTTGATGGCTTTTTCTATATATTTAAAAACTTATTTTTTAATAAGTTTTTTGGTAATGGTACTATTTTTAGTGCTAATTTTTAAAATGTAAATCTTAGCAGAAATATGTCCAGGATGGATGGTATTTGTTGTTTTTACTTTAAACGAGCTATCACCTTCTTAAGTTTTCCCTCAACGTCTTTTGCTACTTGGCCTAAGTTTTTGTTTTCAACAGACCCCATGGATGCAATAGGGTCGACAGCAGATACTTCAAACGTCTTATGTCTGACTTGTTTTACAATGACATTGCAAGGTAAAAAGACACCAATATTTGGTTCAGATTTTATAGCTTCATAAGCGTGTTTTGGACTACAGGCACCTAAAATTATATATGGGTCTAAGTCTACATCTAATTTGTTTTTGAGAGTATCTTTTATATTTATTTCAGATAATACACCAAACCCCTCTTCTTTTAATGCCGCTTTTGTTTTAGTAATTGCTTCTTCAAAGGTTATGTTTTCTAAAATTGTTGAAAAGAAATAAGTCATGATTCAATGGTTTTTTTGATTTCTTTTAAAAATATAAAAAATCTATCAAAAATAACCTATAAGGAGATGTTAGAACTTAAGTAATTGGTAGAAGTTAAATCACTTTTAACTTTCACGTTTTACTAAAGCGTAATAATCTCCTTCCAGAGGTAGATATCCTTGGTCGTAAACAAAGTAATAAACCGTTCCGGCTTTAGTGGTGTAAATGCTGGTGAAATAATTAAAATCAAAACCTTTTTCTATTAGTTTAGCTCTAGAACTTTTGGTTTTTTGATCTGGATTGAGTTCTTCTAGAATACGGTAGTTTTTTCGTAATCGGTTGTTGGTATTTCTTATCAGGTTTTTAGAATCTTTATTCACCCGATTGTTATAAGAATTTCTACAGGCATCACTACAGAATTTCTTATCTATTCTCCCAACTATTTTGTCACCACATTCTGGGCATTGCTTTTGCATGTTACTGACGTATGTAATTAAATTTCACTTCTTCCTTTTGTCCTTGATCTGAGATAACCACATAGAGATTCATTTCATTTTCAGAAATTTTTTCAAAAGTAAATTGATCAAAATAGATTTTGTTCTTTTCTATTTTTACCAATTTAAAATCGATAGTTTCATCTTTTTCCTCCCAGCCTTTAAAATCGTTTCCAAAATGTTTTAATTGTAATAATAAGGTTTCACCAACTTGTCTAATGCCACCTATTTCATAAAATACCACCTTATTATCAACCACAAGTTTAAAGCTAAACATCATGGAATCTCCAAGGGGAGGACTCCAAAACTCTTCGGTTATTCCACCAAAAGCTTCTCCAAGCCAATAGCCTTGAATCCAAGAAACCTCGTCTAAGTTAGCTTTTGGAGACGTGCTATTCTCTAAAAATTTTATGGTTTGACCTTGGCTAAAACCAAGATATGCGATTAGTGAAAAAATGACACCAGCTAAAATAGATTTCATAAGCTCAGGAATTTGGACTTAATTATAAAGATATACATTATTCATATAAAACGTATAAAGAGATTTTTGAGATTTGGAATGAAATAGATTCCTCAAGCACCTGTCCAGAATCTATTTTCTTTTAAATTTTATCGCTAGATGTAAGAATGTTATCAATTTTTAATTATCGATTTTGCATGGCTTTTCGATATTTAGAGAGACTGTAAAAAGCAAAAATTAGAAACCCAATGGCTTGAAACGATTCTCTTACCTCATTGATTCTATTTGCTTCATCCATATGCGAATGAAAAATATAAAGAGTTGCATATAGGCTAAAATAATTTACAAGAAAAAAACCACCAATCCATAAAGGGACTATAGGAATTCCTATATAGTTAACAAGTTTCTTTATTTGTACAGAAATTGAACAGGCAATAGGAATCAACACACAGTAAAGCATCCAAAAAATTGTATAAAGTCTGCCTGCATTTAAAAATAGTTCCATAAACGATTTAGAGGATCCATCGCTATTGTAAGACTGGAATAACCATAAATTATGAAAATTTGTTTCTTGTTGGGCATTCATTTCCATTAAAGATTCTGGAGTACTCCATCCAAAAATGCGTTGTCCCCAACTAATTTCTTCGCCACATGAGATTAAAAATAGTATAGCAAGTAAAATATAGAATATGTTCCTTTTTGTTTTTATCCCAAAAAACAAATTCTCTAAATGTTTTGATTGAATGAATAAATAGGTAAAAATTATAAAAGCAAGAAAGAATGCAATGGCTCCTGCATTTTCAAATAATCCATCTTCTTGAGTTAAATTAAATTGGGTTTCTGGACTAGTTTTTATTAAAGCTATGTATATTAAAATAACCGACAGATATAATAATATTTTTTTAAGTAATCCCATTGGTTTCAAAAAGTTAGTGTAATTAAAAATAAATATACAGATAATTTTATAACTAAGGATGATGCCAAGAAACAATAACGATGTAAGGTAAAATATATCTATAAAGGTCTTGTTATAACAATTGTATTGGTATTATTCACCTTCTCAAAAACGCTTACTTTGTAAACATGAGTTTTTAAATAATCGATAATAGTTTTCAATTCTGTATTCATCGAATTCTCTAAAGAAGCATTAAATAAAATAACTCCATTTGTAGATTTCCGTTGCAGGATATTTTCCCAGAACGGAAGATCAAGGAATTGTTTAGGAACCTGTGTGTCTATAAATAAATCGATAATTATCAGGTCGAAAGTAGATTTATTTTCTTCAATATATTGGAGCGCATCAGCACAAATAATCTCTAATTGTTGATTGTTCTGAAGTTGAAATTCGTCTTTAGCAATGTTGATAATTGTTGGGTCAATTTCAATGGCGGTTATATTTTTTTTATAATTGAAATCTTTTCTGAGTGTTTGTATAACACTACCACCCCCAAGACCAAGCAGTAAAACAGAATTTACGTTTGAAAGTTCTATTTTTTCTAATCCAAACTTTAAAATCCGTTGTAAAGAGCCATAAGAATAGTTAGCATTTTTAGTGTTTAAATGCTTCTTTCCATTATACCAGGTAATTTCTAAGGTTCCGTTAATATCCGATTCAATTTTTTTAGTAATGGGATAAAAATAACTTATAAGTCTTGCCATTACTGTTAAAGGTATGAATTAAAGTTGAATAAAAAATCGTTTACAAACGACTACAAACATTTACAAACGAGTTTAATTAGTTAATAACCGACTAATATTTGGAAGTGATTGCATATTTGTACCGTTGAATTGACCGAACGATATTCAATAGTATTAACTGTTTAACCCGCTTGTTTTCGGACAGGCATTAAAATTTAAAATTATGAAAACGCTTAGAAACAAAGTACAGTTGATTGGAAGATTAGGACAAGATCCTGAAATAATCAATTTCGAAGATGGTAACAAAATGGCTAAATTCTCAATGGCTACAGACGATAGCTACAAAGACAAAAATGGTCAAAAAATAGAACGTGCATACTGGCATAATGTGGTAGTAAGAGGAGGCTTGGTAAAAGTTGTAGAAGAGTATGTTTCCAAAGGAAAGGAGATTGCCGTAGAAGGCAAATTAACAAACCGCTCTTGGGAAGATAAAGATGGTAATAAACGATACATAACAGAGGTTCTGTGTGACGAATTACTGATGTTAAGTAAATAAAACATTAAAATACTTGATTAAAAGCGACTTAGGTCGCTTTTTTTTATTTATTTTAGTAAAAATTATCTTCCTTTCTAGTTTAATAGCAATCGTATAAATCTTTAAATTTTAATAGATATGCTAGGAGACACATTAAAAATTGCCTTGGGCGAACTCGGCCAAAAAGAAATCCATGGAGAAAAGCACAACGAACGTATTTTAGAATATCAAGAAACCACAGGCTTAAATTTTGGTAACGATGAAGTTGCTTGGTGTAGTATTTTTGCAAATTGGGTAGCTATGCAAGCTAATTTACCAAGATCGAATAAACCAAATGCCAGAAGTTGGTTGCAAGTAGGTAAAAAAACCAAATGGCCTCAACCAGGAGATATTGTTGTTTTTTGGAGAGGGAGTAAAGATGATTGGAGAGGACATGTGGGGTTCTTTATGGGTTATACCAAGAGTGGAAAATCTATTTATTGTCTCGGTGGTAATCAAGACGATGAGGTAAATATTCAAACCTATCCTTTAGATCGAATTTTAGACTTTATAAGCTTAACAGATCATGATAATAGCGACCTACAAATTCCAACAGGTTATCTAAGACAAGGCGATAGTAATAATCACGTAAAACAATTACAACAACTTTTAAAACAATTAGATTTTTTAAGTGGAAGTGCGGATGGCGTTTTTGGCCCTAAAACAGAAGCAGCACTTAGAGCTTTTCAAAAAAAGTATGAAATAACTGTTGATGGTATTTATGGTAGTGAATCTAGAGCTGTTCTGGAAAAATTAGTATAGAACAACTCTAGACTTTAATTTTTTATTTCAAAATTTAGAAATTAGATATGTTTTAAAACACGTTTTTTTACTGATTTCGTTGTAGACTGAAAAGCTGATAATATTTGCTTTTCGTAAAAAGTAATCCGAATTCCAAAAAGTAATACAAAACCACCAAAAACCATTTGTAGAGAAATAGCTTCGTCTATTAATAACCATGCTAAAATAGAAGCTAAAATACCTTGCCCCAACAAACTAACTGAAACTCTGGTAGCGCGCATATGCTGTGTTGCATAGCTAATTAATAACCAGGCTGCAAGCTGACAAACAGCAGCTTGAATAACTAATACCAACCAACCAGCATTTGAAAAACCGGAAAAGGGTTCGTTTATAGCGTAGCTTAAACCTCCTAAGTATATAGATGAAGCTGCCAAACTTATAGTCATAAAAGTAATAACATTCATTTTCTTCAAAACCTCTTTACTTAGTAGCATATAGACAGAGTATAGAACTCCTGATAGGATACCAAAACTAAACGCTAAGTCGAAATCAAGCGTTTTAAATACGGTAAAACCAACAAGCATCATCATCCCAAAAACAGCAACCATGGTACCAATCCAAAAGTTAGTTTTTGGTTTATCCTTTAAAAAGAACAAAGCTAAAACACCCACCCAAACTGGAGAGAGGTTCGTTAATAAAGATGCCTGAGTAGCGGTAGACTCTTGAATAGCAATATTCCAAACTGCGACATCGCTACCAAAAACAACCCCGCAAATAATGGCTAAAATTGCCATTTTAAGACTGGGTACCTTAAATTGTTTAGATATTAAAACATAAGGTAATAACAACAACAAGGAAAACAACATTCTATAAAATGCTGATATCACTCCTGGAGTTAGGTTTAATTTAACCAAAATAGGGAATATAGAAATACAAACTATTCCAATAAACAACGCGATTCTTGCCTTTTTCATCTGAAAACTATTTAGCTTCTTAATTTGAAGCTGCAAATGTACGTCCTATTTCCAGATTTTGATGAGACTAAATTAACCAAGTATGATAAAATATTATCCAGTTTTATTAAAATATGTTGTCACCAATCAATAAAAAGTATTATGGATATAGTTTCAATTGACAATATCTTTGTTTTTATATGAGGCTTTAGTCACAATTGAGAGTTTAGACTGGGTTTAATTTTTAGGATATATAATAATACGTAATTAAACAGGTCTATATTCTATGCTTTATAAGTTCCGAAAGCTTTCGGAACGATCTTAATCCTTTTACTTATGAAGCTTTAATTGAATGCGTTTTCGTGCTACATCTACTTCTAACACCTTAACAATTACTTGTTGATGTAGGCTTATATGCTCGTTTACATCGCTCACAAAACGGTCTGCCAGATTAGAAATATGAATCAAGCCACTTTCTTTAATTCCTATATCTACAAAAGCACCAAAGTTGGTAACATTGTTTACAATACCAGGAAGAAGTTGCCCTTCTTTTAAATCGGTTATTGATTTTATATTTTGATTAAAAGTAAAGACTTTAGCCTGCTCACGAATATCTAATCCAGGTTTTTCTAATTCCTTTATAATATCCTGAAGTGTTGGTAAACCCACAGAATCTGTACAGTATTTTTTTAAGTCTAACTTTTGAAGTAGTGTAGAATTACCAATTAATTCTGAAATAGGCTTGTCTAAATCTTTAGCCATTTTTTCAACAATAACATAGCTTTCTGGGTGTACAGCAGAATCGTCTAACGGATTTTTAGCCTCTTTAATTCTCAAAAATGCAGCACCCTGTTCAAAAGCTTTTTCTCCAAGACGAGGTACTTTTTTAATAGCATTTCTAGATTTAAACACGCCGTTTTCGGTTCTGTAATTAAAAATATTTTCTGCTAGTTTTGGTCCAATTCCAGAAACATAACTCATTAGACTTGTGCTCGCTGTGTTAATGTTTACGCCTACTGCATTTACACAACTTACTACAACGGTATCTAATTCGCTTTTAAGTTTTGTTTGGTCCACATCGTGCTGGTATTGTCCAACGCCAATAGATTTAGCCTCTATTTTAACTAATTCGGCTAACGGATCTTGTAAACGTCGTCCAATAGAAACAGCACCACGAACAGTTACATCATAATTTGGGAATTCGTCTCTAGCAATTTTTGAAGCCGAATAAATACTAGCTCCTGCTTCGCTGACTACAAATACCTGAATATCATTTTTAAAATGAATTTTTCTAATAAGCGCTTCGGTTTCTCTCGAGGCTGTTCCGTTTCCAATAGCAATGGCTTCAATTTGATAGGCTTCAGAAAGTGAACTTATTTTTTTCATGGCACCAAGGGAATCACTTTTTGGCGGATGCGGATAGATGGTTTCGTTGTGTTTTAAATTTCCTTGGGCATCTAAACACACAATTTTACAGCCAGTTCTAAATCCAGGATCAATGGCTAAAACACGTTTTTCACCTAAAGGGGATCCTAATAATAATTGTTTAAGGTTTTTAGCAAAGACATTTATGGCAGAAGCATCGGCTTTTTCTTTGGCATTCTGCAACGCCTCATTAGATAAGGATGGAAATAACAAACGCTTATAGGCATCTTGAATGGCTATTTCAATTTGTTTGGAACAGGCATTATTAGATCGAATAATCCTATCTTCAATTTTTGTCAAAGCCTTCTCCTGGTCTATCTCAATTTTCACTTTTATAAAGCCTTCTTTTTCAGCTCTTAAAATGGCTAATAATCTATGAGAAGGAATTCTATTTAAAGACTCTTCCCATTCAAAATAATCTCGAAATTTTTGTGCATCTTCAGTCTCTTTTTTGGATTTAACTACTTTAGAAGAAATCATGGCGAAACGTTCTAATTGCTTACGAATATTATTTCTAACATCTGTACGTTCATTTACCCATTCGGAAATAATATGGCGCGCACCTTCCAAAGCATCTTCAACAGAAGCAATTTCTCCTTTTACGTATTTATAAGCAATAGATTCTAGATCTGAAGCATTTTGGCTCATAATGATTTTAGCCAAAGGTTCCAAACCATTTTTTCTAGCAGTTTCAGCTTTGGTTTTTCTACTTTTTTTGAAGGGTAAATAAAGGTCTTCAAGTGTGGTTAAATCTTGAGTAGTTTCAATTTTTATTTTTAAGTCGTCTGTTAAAACTTCTTGTTCCTCCAGAGCCTTTAAAACACTTGCTTTTCGTTTTTCTAGGGTTTCAAATTGTTCTTTGTATTTAACGATGTCTCCAATTTGAACTTCATCCAGATTACCTGTTCGTTCTTTTCGGTAACGTGAAATAAACGGAACCGTACAGGCTTCATTTAATAATTCTACCGTGTTTTTTACAGAAACGTCCGAAAGTTGTGTTTGGGAAATGATATAGGAAATCATCGACATGCTTAATATAATCTATAGGTTGAGCTACAAATATATGAAGATATTTGCGGTAAGACCTGTGATTTTTCTTGTGAATTGCGTAAAAGAATAAACCCCTTTTTTAGCTAAAAGGGGTTTGATGTTTTTATAAGGTTTCTTTTAACCATTTAAAGAATTCTGTTTGCCAGACAATGGCGTTTTGTGGCTGTAGAATCCAATGGTTTTCATCTGGAAAATAAAGTAATTTACTTTTTATATCTAAGAGTTGTGCTGCTTGAAATGCACTTAAACCTTGCTCGATTGGCACGCGATAATCTTTTCCTCCCTGTATAATTAATATGGGAGTATCCCATTTAGAAACTCTAGATATTGGGTTGAATTCATTATACGCTTTTTGAGCTGTTTTATTGTCTTTATCCCAATAGTTCCCACCCCAATCGTTGTTTACAAAAAACAATTCTTCGGTGGTGCCATACATTGTTCGGGTATCGAAAACGCCATCGTGAGAGATAAAAGTTTTAAAGCGTTTCTCATGGATTCCAGCTAAATAAAACACCGAATATCCTCCAAAACTTGCACCAATAGCACCAAGTCTATCGTTGTCTACATAAGGTTCTTTGGCAAGATTGTCAATAGCACTTAGGTAGTCGTCCATAACTTGTCCGCCCCAATCTTTACTTATATCTGCATTCCATTTAACGCCGTGTCCAGGCATACCTCTTCGGTTTGGAGCTACTATAATATATCCTTGCGAGGCCATAACTTGGAAGTTCCATCGATACGAATAAAATTGCGATAATGGCGATTGTGGACCACCTTGAGCGTATAATAACGTTGGATATTTTTTAGAAGCATCGAAGTTTGGAGGAAGGATAACCCAAACTAACATTTGTTTGTTATCTGTAGTGGTTACATAGCGTTTTTCAATTTTTGGCATATCGATTTTACTATAAAAATCGGTATTAACGTTTGTAATCTGCTCAAAATCTTTCTTCTTTAAATCGAAACGAAACACTTCGGCAGCATGATTCATATCAGTACGTGTAACAAGTAGGCTATTGTTTAATTCTGCAACAATACTAGTCACATCAAAAGGACCTTCAGATAATTGAGTCACTAATGGCGCAATACGTTTTTTTCCAGGGTAATTAACCTCAAACAATTGAATAGTACCATCTACAGGAGCCGTAAAGTAAATTTTCTTTCCATCTTTACTCCATTTATAACTTCTTACGGTGCCATCCCAACGTGCAGTTAGGTTTTGTTCGATACCATTTTCTAGAACAATCAGATCGTTTTTATCACTTTCGTTACCTTCGGTTTTCATTTGTAACCATGCTAGAGCGCCTAAACTTGAAAATTCTGGGCTCATATCGTAACCACGATTTTTTTCTGTAATATTGGTAGTAGTTTTTGTGGCTAAATTGTACTTATAAATATCTGTATTGGTGCTGGTAGCGTAAGCTTTTCCTTTTAATTTTTTACTTACATAGTAAATACTCTTACTATCCGGAGCCCAGATATAATCTTCGTCGCCACCAAAAGGACGTTGCGGACTATAATATGGCTCGTTAGGCATAATGTCTATAGCATCTGTATCTTCAGCATTGATTGCCTTATAGAAAACATGGTTGAATTTTCCGTCGTACCAAGTGTCCCAATGTCTGTTATCTAAATCTGTAAAAATATAGGCATCCGATTTTTCTAAAGACTTATACACATCTTTACTATGAATAGCTTCTATAGCAACTGCTTTATCGAACATTTTAAAACGACCATCAGGCGAGATGTTTTTATCAGCAACCGCAACATCATCTTTGGTTATTTCTACGGGAGTTCCTCCATTTACAGGAATTTTGTAGAATTTGGAGTCAAATCCGTTAGTTTCCATATTTGGAGTGGATACGCGATAAAAAAGTTGATTTCCTTGACTGTCTAGACCTAAAGCACTAAGGCGCTTTACTTGCCAAAGTAGTTCTGGAGTCATTTGTTGTTGACTTTGAGCAACGTGGACACTTAAGAAAAGGCTCAGAAAAAATGCAATTGTTCTCATGGATTTTAATTTAAATGAAAGACTTGTTTAAAAATTTTCTAATTGCAGAAAATTATCAATTCTCAAAGATAGGCATATATACTAATTTAGGATTGAGTTACTTTGAAAAATGACCTTGTTTAGAGCGAAAGTAAGATTTAAGAAGTTATTGTAGTAATATGTATTTTAAAGGGTCTAGTTATTACATAAAAAACCCAAGTAAAAATACTTGGGTTTTTAAATATGGATTAATTTAAATAATGTTTATTCTTCGGCTTCAAAAACAGCTAAAGGAGCCATTTTTGCTTTATTAAGTGTCATGGTATTTCCGTTTAAAGAGAAGTTATCAGCTGTATTAAGTACTTCCATAAATTGGGATTCAACTGTCATGTCTGGACAAGCTTTCATGGTTGTAGCTACATTAGAAAGTTCTAACTGACTTCCGTTTTCTATTTTAAAAGAACCAGTAAAGGTATTACATCCTGCATCTCCAAAAACTCTATTTTCATCTGTTGCGAAAGAAATAAAAGCTTCAGAATCTGTAATGTCTTTCCCCATTAATTTGACTAATTTCCACTTGGTGTCTGTAAATTCTGAAGTGTTAGTAGAATTATTTTGTAGTTTTTTCAGAATATAAAAATCTGCTAACTCTCCAGTAACTTTATTTCCAGATTTATCTAATTGTGTTAAGGTGTTCTCACCTACAAAAAAACTAGTTTCATTTTCATCTGATAATAAAATTGTTTGTCCGTCTTCTAACCATTTAAAATAACCACGGCTATCAAAATCTCCATCTTTCTTACCTAAATATATATCTCTTGCAACATAAGTTTGATCATTGTTAAGCTTAATAGTTTTCTCTATGCCTTCACAATCAGCACATGGAAGTGTCCCTGTGTAGGTGCCTTCCCAATCTAATGCATTTTCGCTGGTATGCATATCTACTAATTCATCATTTTGTTTTGTTGTTTCTGCTTCGACTTCTTGTTGCTTTTTATTATTCGAATTACAACTTGTAATTAAAAGCAGTGCAAATACACAAATTCCTAATAATCTATTTTTCATGTTTTATTTATTTTAATTGTTTGCTTGATTTTGTGCGTCGTCTATCATTTGCTTACTTGGTAAGATAGCAATATTAACACGTCTGTTTTTTGCACGGCCTTCAGCTGTGGAATTATCGTGCATAGGCTGTGTTTCTCCAAACCAGTTTGTAGTAAATCTACCATTACTTACTCCTGTAGAAATTAAGTAATTTGTTACAGAATAAGCTCTGTTTTTAGAAAGTGTCATATTATAAGCTTCAGCACCAACACTATCTGTATGTCCTACCACCAAAATATTTGTGTCTGGATATTCTTTAAACACATTTGCTAATTTATTTAAAGTTGTTTGAGAAGCACTATTAATATTGAATTTATCTGTAGCAAAGTATACGCCACTATTTTCATCGAAGGTAACTACAATTCCGTCGTCTACACGTTCTACCTGAGCTCCTGGAATTTCTTCTTCAATTTCTTGGGCTTGTTTGTCCATTTTATTTCCAATTAAAACGCCAGCACCACCACCAACAACACCACCAATAACAGCGCCAAGTTCGCCATTACCACCTTTTCCAATGTTATTTCCTAAAATTGCCCCTAAAACAGCGCCTCCAGCAGCACCTATAACGGCGCCTTTTTGTTTATTATTTGCATTATCTACAGACTTACAGCTAGTAAAACTTATTAAAAAGATACTTGCAAGTACTATTATTTTATATGTATTTATATTTAAAGTCTTCATATTATTATTTTGTAAAGTTCATATTTATAGTAAAAGGCTTATTGTCTACCATTACGGTTTGCTGCCACTGCATATTAGTGTCTGACAAAGCACTTAATCTTAGTCTAAATCCCTGATTGGTTTCCGATTTTCCCTTTTTATTTGTTGGTTTTAAGAGGAAGTCATACAAGCCAGTTGTTTCATCTATTTCTTGAATGGTAAAAACAAAATAGCGTTCTCCCATTGTACAATCTAGATTATTAATTGTGTATAAACCCGTGTTGTTGTTTGGAATAAATTGCCACGTACTGCCTTCAAAGCAGGTTTTAGATTCATCGTTAAAAAGTGTTGTATTATAAGTGCCAGCTTCGCTATAGCTTATAGAATTTAAAGTCCATTCGCCTTTAATAACCTTTTTGGAATCTCGAACGGTTTTAGATCCTCCACATGAAAGTAGACAGACACTAAAAACTAATAGAATTAAATGTTTCATAAATTAATGGTTTTGTGTTTGATTCAAAATTAAAGAACAAGGTGTTAGTAGATTGATGCAAAAGCATAAAAAACTAATCTGTTTGCATTTATTTACGGAAAGGAATTAAATTTAGATGTTTGAAATTTCTAGCAAAGGTAGCCAAAACACATATTTTTATGTCTAAAATGTACAAAGATAAATATGATGTTTAAGATTGAAATAAGAGTGAAAAAATTTAAGTTTTATATGATTGAAAGAATTTTCTATTTTTTAAATATAAATTAAAAAATAAAGGTGTCTTTATTTAAAGACACCTTTATTAAGAATATATTTTTATGAATTAAGCCACGTCTTTTAAAAGGTCGAAGCAAGGACATTTTTTACAACGTTTGCTTTCCTTTTTCTTGTATTTTTCGCAGCAACTACTTTTAACTTTATCGGCAATAATAATGCCTGATGCTTGCAGTTTTTTTAGAGCTTTTTTCTTCTCTTTTTTTTGTTTCTTTTTTCCCAAAACAAATACTAGGTGTTAAGTAATGAGGCAAAAGTAATTATTTTTAATGAATCTAAATAAACTAAAATGTTAAAAATTTAAACGCTATCGTTTGAAGCAGAGCTTATAGTAAGTTGTTGAATGTCTCTGTCAAATAAATAAAGACCTCCTTTATCATCTCCAATTAGGTTTATTTTATCCAGAATAGTTCTTGCCATTGCTTCTTCTTCAATCTGCTCGGCCACGTACCACTGTAAGAAATTATGAGTGGCATAATCCTTTTCTTGTAAACTAATATCTACTAAATTGTTAATGGATTCTGAAACGAAAATTTCATGTTCAAGGAGTTTTTCAAACATTTCTTTAAAAGACTTAAACTTAACATTTGGCTCGTTTAATTCCGAAATATGCGCATGACCACCACGTTCGTTTACAAATTTTACAAATTTAAGCATATGATCTCTTTCTTCATCAGACTGTGCGTACATAAATCCAGCAATTCCTTCCAAACCTTTAACCTCTGCCCAACAAGCCATTGCTAAATATATTTGAGAAGATTCTGATTCAATCCTTATTTGATCGTTTAATACTTTTTCTATTGTTTTTGATAGCATAATTTTAATGTTTAATCAAAGCTAAGAAATCTTCCCAACATTTGAGTAGTAAAGGGTGCTTATCCCTTAGTGGAATTGTAATTTAGAATGTTTTAAGATTATATCTTTTGGAATAAAGTATAAACATAAGGACGCTCGCCACCAAAAGGATTTATAAACGTATGATTAAAAGAATCTATTAATTTAAAATCTGTGCCTAAGGCGTCTTTTAGCGTATCAAGATTATAGCGTTTTAAGTCTAGGCCACAACATTTTTCTGCACCATCCAGAGAAAAAACAGCAATCAAGACAAAACCATCTTTATTTACTATTTTTTTAATCAAATTAAAATATGCAGTTTGTTCTTCTTCTTTTAAAAAGAAATGTAGTACGGCTCTATCAATCCATAGATTGACGTTTTTAAGGTCTTGTAATTCAGATGGGTTTGTTAAATCGTCAGTAATTATTTTTAAGTCGTAATTATGCGATTGTTTTATGCGGTTTTTTAGCTTTTGTAAGGCAAAATCGCTTAAATCGTTTGCAATAAGGTTTGTATAACCTTCGTCTAAAAGAGTATCGATGAGGTTGGTAGTTCCAACTCCAACATTTAAAATTATAGCATCTTTTTCAAGCTGACATGTTTCTATAAGTTGCATGGTTGGCGCTGGGTTTTCTTCAAACCAACCCAACTGATTATCTTCTTTATCGTAAGCTTTGTTCCAATGAGATTTTAAGTCTTGAGTGTGTTCCATTTATTAGCTTATTTGCAAGCCATTAGTAATATTCTCATTATCAGGATTTACAAAAACTAATTTTCCTTCAGGAGTTTCTGTCATTAAAATCATGCCTTGGCTTTCTACACTGCGAAGCTTTCTTGGAGCTAAATTTACTAAAACAGTTACTTTTTTTCCAATAACTTCTTCTGGAGTAAAGCTTTCAGCAATTCCAGAAACAATGGTCCTTATATCGATTCCTGTATCTACTTTTAAGACTAAAAGCTTTTTAGTTTTTGGCATTTTTTCAGCTTCTAAAATAGTTCCAACTCTTAAATCTAATTTTGTGAAATCCTCAAAACTAATGGTATCCTTTTCAGGATCAACTTTTTTATTAGCAGCTTCGTTTGCTTTCTTGGTAGCTAATAATTTATCAACTTGAGCTTGAACGGTTTCGTCTTCAATTTTTGAGAATAATAATTCAGCTTTTCCAATTTGGTGCCCTATAGGAAGTAAAATATCTTTTGTAGAAACATCGTTCCAAGAAGTTTCAATAGTGTTTGATGTTGTTTTTAGAATAGCTTTTAATTTATTTGAAGTAAAAGGTAAAAACGGTTCGCTTAAAGTGGCTAAAGCCGACGCAATTTGAAGTGCCACAAACATAATGGTTTGGGTTCTGGCTTCGTCTTCTTTAACTACCTTCCAAGGTTCTTCGTCTGCTAAATACTTATTTCCCAGTCTAGCTAAATTCATTAATTCTTGCCCAGCTTCTCTAAATCTATAACGCTCAATAGAACTAGAAATAACAGCTGGATAGGCTTTAACTGCAGCTAGGGTTTCATTATCCACTTGAGAAAAGTTGGATGGTTCCGGAACTATTCCGTTGTAATACTTATTCGTTAAGACTACCACACGGTTAATGAAATTTCCGAAAATAGCAACCAATTCGTTGTTGTTTCTTGCCTGAAAATCTTTCCATGTAAAGTCGTTATCTTTTGTTTCTGGAGCATTTGCTGTTAAGGCATAGCGCAAAACATCTTGCTGATTCGGAAAATCTTCTAAATATTCTGGTAACCAAACCGCCCAGTTTTTAGAGGTTGAAAGTTTATTGCCTTCTAAGTTTAAAAACTCGTTTGCAGGAACGTTATCTGGTAAAATATAAGAGCCTTCGGCTTTTAACATAGCTGGAAAAATAATACAATGGAATACAATATTATCTTTTCCTATAAAGTGAACTAGTTTGGTGTTTTTATCCTTCCAGTATGGTTCCCAATCTTTTCCTTCGCGTTCTGCCCATTCTTTGGTAGCAGAAATATAACCAATTGGCGCATCGAACCATACATAAAGCACTTTGCCTTCGGCATCAGGAAGAGGAACGGGAATTCCCCAATCTAAATCTCTTGTTACGGCTCTTGGTCGTAAACCATCGTCAATCCAAGATTTTACTTGTCCGTAAACATTAGGTTTCCAGTCTTTTTTATGACCTTTTAAAATCCATTCTTTTAAAAAGTCTTCGTGTTTATCTAAAGGTAAAAACCAGTGTTTTGTTTGTTTTAAGGTTGGAGTATTTCCGGTAATGGCCGATTTCGGGTTGATTAAATCCGTGGCATTATGACTTGTGCCACAAGCCTCACATTGGTCGCCATAACTTTCCTCGTTGCCACATTTAGGACAAGTACCAACTACAAAACGATCTGCTAAAAACTGATTGGCTTCTTCGTCGAATAATTGTTCGGTAACTTCTTCAATAAATTCTCCTTTATCGTATAAAGTTGTAAAAAATTCTGAGGCAGTATCATGATGAATTTTCGCAGTAGTTCTTGAATAATTATCTAAAGAAATACCAAAATCTTCAAAAGATTTTTTTATTATAGCATGATATTTATCCACGACATCTTGAGGAGAAACCCCTTCTTTTTTCGCTTTAATGGTAATAGGAACGCCATGTTCATCACTTCCACAAATAAAAGCAACATCGTTACCAGTTAAACGTAAATAGCGGGCATAAATATCTGCTGGCACATAAACACCTGCTAGATGACCAATGTGAATGGGTCCATTTGTGTATGGTAAAGCAGCTGTTATGGTATATCTTTTTGACATTATTTAATTTTTAAAAGTGTACAAAAGTACGCATTTTAGAGGCAATTTAGAAAAAAAATGTACATTTACATTATGACAAAAATCACCTTTATATTACCCTTGTTATGCTTGGTTTTTTTCTTCGGAAAACATAGGCTTTCGGCACAAGAACTTCAAACGCAAAAAATACACACATTGATACAACCTCCATTTTTACAAGCTGGCGATACAGTTGCCATTGTAGCACCTTCAGGAATTTTAAAAGGTAGAACTGACGAGATACAACAAGCTAAAAGCCTACTTAAAAGTTGGGGCTTGAACGTGGTGCTTGGAAAGCATGTTTTTAATCAAAACAATCATTTTGCAGGAACAGATGCTGAACGTTGTGAAGATTTTCAAAATGCGATGGACGACCCTACAATTAGTGCTATTTGGTGTGCTAGAGGAGGTTATGGAACCGTTAGGATTTTAGATAAATTGGATTATACAAAAATAAAGGAGGACCCAAAGTGGCTGATAGGTTACAGCGATATTACAGCTTTACATAATCAGTTTCACAACGAAGGATTTGAGACTATTCATGCACTCATGTGCACAAGTTTATCGGATAATCCGAAAGATACAATTGAAAGCATTGGTACTTTTAAAAAGGCCATTTTTGGAGATTCTTTAAGTTATACATTAAAGGGATCTAATTATAATAAAGTTGGAATTGTTTCGGCTCCTTTAGTGGGTGGAAATCTTACAATATTACATACCATGTTAGGCTCTAAAACAAGTATAGATACTAGTGGAAAAATTTTATTTATTGAAGAAATTGGAGAATATAAATATCATATAGATCGTATGCTGCAAAGTCTAAAACGTGCTGGGTATTTTGATAATTGTGCTGGACTTCTAGTTGGAGATATGAGTAAAATTAGAAAAAACACAACGGTCTGGGGAACTTCTATCGAGCAACTTATTCTAGATGCACTTTCTGAATATGATTTTCCAATTGCCTTTAATATGCCAGCTGGACATGAAAAAGATAATCGTGCAATGATTCTGGGAGATACAGTTAAAATGAGTGTAGGAAAGGATCAATCAACTGTTGTTTTTGAAGATTAAAAACTCTTGCTTAAAACAACCTCTTTTGAAATAAATAAAACAAAACAGCTCCCATAAAATAGAGAAATACGTCTATTACATCTCCAGTATATCTCATGTTGAGTTGCGGCATAAGCCATTCAAAGTAAAAGGCGTAATAGGTTGTCATAATTAGTATAATACTTAAAGGCACGTAAATATTATCAGTTTTTTTAAAAAAACGAAGGACAGCCAAACTGATACTTAAAACAATGGGCATGCATAGAAAATCGTTAACATAAAAGTAAATCCAATTAGGAAGGGGTAAGGCTAATCTATTTGCTCCATAAATAAACAAAGCGATTAAGCAGAAAGTGATAAGAATTGGGTTTTTAAGAATTTTCATGCAACTACAGCTGAAATTAACCAAGCAATAAACATCCCAATAGCCATAAATACAAGCCAAATAGAACGGATTATTTTTACTAAAATACGTACTAAAAGAAATCGGTGATTACTATATTTTTCAAAGAAAGATTCTTTTTTTTCTTTGGAGGCCATCTCTCTTTGACGTTGTTCTTCCTCTTTCTTTAAAGCAATTTCACGTCTAATTTTATAGGAAAGAACAGTGTTGCATTTTTCGCAATAATCTCTATCTGTATTATAAACACCACAATTGGGACATTTAATAGTAGCCATTTTATACCTGCTTTATTTAAAATGTAAAAGTACTACTTATTGTAGGATTTACTTTTTCAATTTGAAATAATCATTTGGCTGTTGTAAAATGGAGGGGAGTTGGTTATCTTTAGCCTGAAAATGAGATATTTAAAATGAATTTTTATTTCATAAATAGGTTAATTAGAAAGTAAGGATGAGATTCTCGCTTTCTTAAAAAAAACTCACACTTTCGTGGGAAGTAAACATGGCATATCATAACGAACTTGGAGAATGGGGCGAAGAATTTGCAACCAATTATCTTTTAACAAAAGGATATGAGATTTTAGAGCGTAACTATTTTTACGATCGTGCCGAAGTGGATATCATTGCCAAAACTAAAACAGGGGATTTTATTGTTTGTGTAGAGGTGAAAACCAGAAATTCTGATATATTTGGTGATCCTCAGAGCTTTGTTAGTCAAGGAAAAATCAAGCTTCTTGTTAAAGCCATGGACGCCTATTTAGTAGAAAACGACATTACATTAGAAACTCGTTTTGATATTATTGCCATTATAAAAAACAAGTCCACCGAAGAGCTTACGCATTATGAAAATGCATTTTATCATTTTTAATTTACAATAGGTTTCAAAACAGACAAAGCCTGTTTTACGGTTTTAATGTTTTCGAAAGTTAGTAATAAACGCAACCCATTTCTAGTTTGTTTTTCTTTCATTTTACAAGCACCAGGATGAGATTGCACATATTGTAAAACTCTTGTAAAACTACCACTTTGATAATATGGACTTTTTTGATCGGTTATAAAGTACCCAATAAGTTTGCCTTGTTTCATTATAACTTTTTCAACTCCCATTTTAGTGGCAATCCATTTAATTCTAACACTATTAAATAGATCAACTACCTGGGTTGGTAACTCTCCAAAACGGTCCACAATCTCTGATTCGAATTTTTGAAGTTCTTCTTCGGTTTTAATATTATTAAGCTGTGTGTAAAGATTTAAACGTTCAGAAATATTATTGACATAATCGTCTGGGAAAAGCATTTCTAAATCGGAATCTATGGTTACATCTTTTACGTATTCTTTTTCTTTGCCATCATCTTCATATAAATCTTTAAACTCATTTTCTTTAAGTTCTTCTATAGCTTCATTTAGTATTTTCTGATAGGTATCAAATCCAATATCATTAATAAATCCACTTTGCTCTCCACCTAATAAATCTCCGGCACCACGAATTTCTAAATCCTTCATGGCAATGTTTAAGCCACTTCCAAGCTCTGAAAATTGCTCTAAAGCTGTAATTCGTTTTCTAGCATCTTCGGTCATAGCAGAATACTCTGGAGTTATAAAATAACAAAAGGCTTTTTTGTTACTTCGTCCTACACGACCTCGCATTTGGTGTAAATCGCTTAAACCAAAATTATTGGCATTATTGATAAAAATGGTGTTCGCATTTGGAACATCTAAGCCACTCTCTACAATAGTTGTACTGATTAAAACATCAAATTCCCCATTAATAAAAGCCAACATAAGTTGTTCTAATTTTTTCCCATCCATTTGCCCATGACCTATTCCAATTTTGGCATCTGGTACCAAGCGCTGAATCATTCCAGCCACTTCCTTAATATTCTCTATGCGATTATGAATAAAGAAAATTTGTCCGCCACGTTGAATTTCATAAGTAATAGCATCTCTAATAGTTTCTTCGCTAAAGCGAACCACATGACTTTCTATAGGATACCGGTTTGGTGGAGGTGTGGTAATAACCGACAAATCTCTGGCCGCCATTAAGCTAAACTGAAGGGTTCTTGGAATTGGTGTAGCGGTTAAAGTTAAAACATCTACATGTTCCTTGAGAGTTCTTAGTTTTTCTTTTACAGCCACTCCAAATTTTTGCTCTTCGTCAACAATTAATAAGCCTAAATCCTTGAACTTGACATTTTTATTTACTAACTGATGGGTTCCAATGATAATATCTACAGTTCCCTTTTCTAACCCTTCGAGAGTGGCCTTTTTTTCCTTAGCAGTTCTAAAACGATTGACGTATTCTACCGTCACCGGAAAATCTTTTAATCGCTCTTTAAACGTTCTAGAATGTTGGTAAGCTAATATGGTTGTTGGCACTAAAACAGCTACTTGCTTGCCGTTATCTACAGCTTTAAAAGCAGCTCGAATGGCAACTTCCGTTTTACCAAAACCAACATCGCCACAGACCAGTCTGTCCATAGGTCTTTCACTCTCCATGTCGGTTTTAATATCTGCTGTAGCAGTGGATTGATCAGGTGTGTCTTCATAAATAAATGAAGATTCTAGTTCTAGTTGCATGGTGCTATCTGGATGATATTGATAGCCTTTTTCTAACTTGCGTTTGGCATATATTTGAATCAGGTTAAAGGCAATTTCCTTAACTCTGGTTTTGGTCTTTTGCTTCAAGTTTTTCCAAGCTGCAGATCCTAATTTATAAACTTTTGGAGGTTTGCCATCTTTTCCGTTAAACTTGGTAATTTTATGAAGTGAGTGAATGCTTAAATATAAAATATCACGCTCGCCATAAACCAATTTTATAGCCTCTTGCTTTTTACCTTCAACATCAATTTTCTGCAACCCTCCAAAACGACCAATTCCATGATCTATATGAGTTACATAATCGCCAATTTCAAGATTTGTAAGCTCTTTTAAGGTAATAGCTTGCTTTTTGGCATAGCCATTTTTTAAATGAAATTTATGGTAGCGTTCAAAAATCTGATGATCTGTATAACAGCATATTTTATTATCCTTATCTACAAAGCCCTGGTAAAGAGATAGAACTATAGTTTTATAATGAACTTCCTCTTCAGCATCTTCAAAAATATCATGAAAACGTTTGGCTTGTTGCTCACTCACACAAGCAATATAATTGGTATAACCTTTCTCGTGATTGTTGTTTAGGTTTTCAATTAATAGATTGAACTGTTTATTAAAAGCTGGTTGAGGTGTAGTGTTAAAAGTAATTGTACTGTCGTTATTAAAAATGTTTTGAGTTCCAAATTCGACTAAAGTAAAATCTAGTAATTGCTTTTTTAATAAAGTTGCATTACAGAACAATTCTTCTGGTTCGGCATGTTTTATCTCGGAAGTTAGGTTTTTAAAGGCTTCTTCAGCTTTTTCGAAAAAATCGTCGATTCTGGAAAACATCAAATCGCTATTTTTAGTAAAAACAACTGTTTTTGAAGCTATATAATCTAAAAAACTCTGTCTGCGTTCTTCAATAAGCTTATTAGCAACATTAGGAATAATACTTATTTTCTTTATTTGCTCTGTTGAAAGTTGCGTTTCTACATCGAAGGTTCTGATACTATCTACTTCATCTCCAAAAAACTCGATTCTATAAGGCTCGTCGTGACTGAAAGAGAACACATCTACAATACCACCTCTAACTGAAAATTCGCCAGGCTCTGTAACAAAATCCACACGTTTAAATTTGTATTCAAACAAGACTTCGTTAACAAAATCGATGGATAAATTATCGCTAACCGAAACTTTAAGAGTGTTGCGTTCTAGCTCTTTTCTTGTAACTACTTTTTCAAATAAAGCATCTGGATAAGTAACTATGATAGCTGGTTTTTTTCGAGAGTTTATTCGGTTTAAAACTTCAGCTCTTAAAAGTACATTGGCATTGTCTGTTTCTTCTATTTGATAAGGCCTTCTATAGCTTCCAGGATAAAAAAGTACGTCTTTGTCATTCAGCATAACTTCTAAATCGTTTAGATAGAAAGCAGCTTCTTCTTTATCGTTAAAAACAAGCAAAAAAGGTTTGTCTGTTTGTTTAAATGTTTCAGTTAAAACAAAAGATAAGGAAGAGCCTACAAGACCTTTTAAATGTGTTTTATTTTGGTTTTTGGCAATAGCAGTTTGCAGATTTTGCGTTTGCAGAGCCTGTGCATATGTTTGCGAGAGAAGAGTTTTACTCAAGACAATGTATTTTTATGAATCAAAGATTCTAAGAATTGCAAATATAAAGGTTAGTATTTAATAATAGTTTAATTTATTTCCTGAATTGAGCAATGTTTTGTCCATTAAAAAAACGAAGTTTATATTTTAATAGGTAGTATCTTTGATTATATTTGTAGCACTTTAAAAAACAAGATTATATGTCATTTTCAGATTTATTTGATAGCGGATTTAAACAACGCAACGCAGACCATTTTGCATCCATAGTTAGAGTAGCCATGGATGATGGAATTATAACAGCTGATGAGAAAGCGTTTTTAGATCGTTTGGCTCGAAGTTTAGATATTAGTGATGATGAATATAAAATTATCTTAAAAGATTATCAGTCTCACCCAATTAACCCACCAACATCTTATGATAGACGTTTAGAACGTTTATACGATTTATCTAGAATGGTTTATGTAGATCATATTAAAGGAGATAGTGAAGAGGTTGTTCTTAAAAAGATAGCTGTGGGCTTAGGTTTTAGACCAGACAATGTTAAGTATGTTGTGGATAAAGCGTTAACGCTGGTAAGTAATGGTGTTGATTTAGATACCTTTTCCGAAGAAATTAAAAACATGAATAGATAATTAATTTATCTGAAATAAAAAAAGCGAATTATTTTTAAAATAATTCGCTTTTTTTTTATGTTTTATAGTTGGCTGTTATTTGGCATTTCGCATAAATTCTTCAGCTTTATCTACCATGTTTTTACTGCCACAAATAAAAGGAACACGTTGATGTAATTCGGTAGGTTTAATATCCATAATTCTATTAAAACCATCGCTTGCTTTTCCATTTGCTTGCTCAGCTAAAAATGCCATTGGGTTACATTCGTACAATAAACGTAATTTTCCATTTGAAATCTTAGAGCTTTTCGGGTACAAATAAATACCACCCTTTATCATGTTTCTATGAAAATCTGAAACCAAAGAACCAATATATCTACTGGTATAAGGTCTGTCCTCTTCTTCCATCTGGCAATATTTAATATAATCTTTTATACCTTGTGGAAAATGAATATAGTTTCCTTCATTTACAGAATAAATATGACCATTTTCTGGGAATTCCATTTTAGGGTGTGAAAGGTAGAATGTTCCAATAGCTGGGTTTAGAGTAAACCCGTTAACACCATCTCCAGTAGTATAAACTAACATGGTAGACGTACCATACACGACGTAACCTGCAGCAACTTGTTTGCTACCTTCTTGAAGAAAATCTTCGATAGTTACAGGAGTCCCAACAGGGGTTACACGTCTGTAAATAGAAAAAATAGTTCCAACAGATACATTCACATCAATATTAGATGAACCATCTAAAGGATCAATTAAAACAATATATTTATTTTGATTGTTTTCATCTTGGCTATTAATAGTTATAAAGCTGTCTTCCTCTTCACTAGCAATCCCACAGACAATGTTTCTGTTTTTTAAAGTTTGAATAAACTTCTCGTTGGCATATACATCCAGTTTTTGCTGGTCTTCACCTTGAATGTTCGTGTCTCCTGCTGCTCCAATAATATCAACTAAACCTGCTTTGTTTACTTCGTGGTTTACTACTTTTGCTGCCAGACGTATGGAGTTGATTAGTCGAGATAATTCTCCAGAAGTATATTTAAAAGACGATTGATTTTCAATGATAAACTCTCCTAAAGTTTGATTTTTTCTTGACATGAAGTTTCAATGTGTTGATTGTCCTGCAAATATCGTATTTTTTAACAAACTACAAGGCTTTCAAAAGATATTAATAACAGATAATAAGCAACTTTAAACTATCTTTAACCCAAATTTTTTATATGAAAATCGCTATTCGGAAAGCTAAAAAGGATGATATGACTGCTGTTCTTAATTTAATAAAAGAATTAGCAGTATTCGAAAATGAGCCAGATGCCGTAGAAATTTCTGTTACAGATTTAGAACATGATGGGTTTAAAGAGTCTCCTAGTTTTGAGTGTTTTGTTGCCGAAGTAGAAAATAAGATTGTAGGAATTGCATTGGTTTATATGCGTTATTCTACATGGAAAGGACCCGTTTTACATTTAGAAGATTTAATTGTAAGCCAAAACATGAGAGGCAAGAATATAGGAACATTATTATTGGATGAAGTTGTAAAACATGGCAATCAATTAGGGGTTAAAAGAATTGGATGGGACGTATTAGACTGGAACGAAGAAGCCATAGCTTTTTATGAAAAGAAAGGAGCACATGTTATGAGAGATTGGGATATTGTTCAACTAGATGAAAAAGGAATTAAAGCATATTTATCAAAACTATAATGCAAGTATTTAAATTTGGAGGTGCATCGGTTAAAGATGCTAAAGGCGTAAAAAACTTAATAAACGTTTTAAATAAGACAGGTTATAAAAATACCTTGGTAGTAGTTTCGGCTATGGGGAAAACCACCAATGCCTTAGAAGTTGTTATTACTGATTATTTTAATAATAAAAGCGCATTACAAAGTTCTGTTCAAGCAGTTATAAAATTCCATAATGCCATTTTATTAGACTTATTTGATGATGAAAAACACAAGGCATATAAAAAAGTAACAGTTTTATTCAATGAGTTAAAATCGTTTTTAGATACAAATAAATCGCCAGATTATAATTTTGTTTACGACCAGGTTATTGGTTTTGGAGAATTAGTTTCTTCAGTTATTATTAGCGAATATTTAAATGATGTGGGCTTAAAAAACCATTGGATAGATGTTAGAGAGTTTATAAAAACAGATAATTATTATAGAAGTGCTAAAGTTCATTGGGAAGAAACTCAAGAGCGCATTACAAACAATTTTAACAGAACCCAATTAAACATTACTCAAGGGTTTATAGGAAGCGATTCTAATAATTTCACAACCACTTTAGGTCGTGAAGGAAGTGATTATACAGCAGCTATTTTTGCTTATTGCTTAAATGCTCAAAGTGTAACCATTTGGAAAGATGTTCCAGGCGTTTTAAATGCCGATCCACGTTACTTTGAAAACTCACAGCTCCTACATAGAATTTCTTATCGCGAAGCTATTGAGTTGGCTTTTTATGGCGCATCTGTAATTCATCCAAAAACGTTACAACCATTACAAAGAAAGGAAATCCCATTGTTTGTAAAATCGTTTTTAAAGCCAGAGAATGCAGGTACAAAAGTGTGTAAAGAAGCTGGACTTGACCCTCAAATCCCTTGTTTTATAGTAAAGAAAAACCAAGTGTTAATTTCCTTGTCATCTTTAGATTTTTCATATATCGTTGAAGATAATCTTAGTGAGATATTTAAACTTCTTCATCTCTATAAGATGAAAGTTGATGTGATTCAAAACTCAGCCATTAGTTTTTCGGTATGTGTAGATAATATGTATCAGAATTTAGATAAGTTATTACAACATCTAAAAGCTAAATTTAAAGTAACTTGTAACGAAAACGTCTCATTATATACCATTAGACATTATAATAATGAAGCCATAGGCCAGTTAGAGAAGGATAAAGAGGTGCTACTTAAACAATTAACGCACGAAACTATGCAAATAGTTACTAAATAAACATTTTCATTACATTTGTATTCATGACCAAGCAACAAGATACAGGGTTAGTGTCGGCCAAAGAAGTGGCTAAAGCCATAAAATTAGATTCCTACGGTTTTGTTGGGACTTTTGCTGGATGGATACTTATGAAAGTATTAAAAATATCCACACTTAATAATATTTATAATCGAAATAAACATTTAGAAAAAGTTGATTTTTTAAATGGTATTTTACACGATTTTCAAATAAAATTTGAAATTCCCGAAGAGGATTTAAAGCGTTTGCCTAAGGAAGGTGCTTATATAACTGTTTCAAATCATCCTCTTGGAGGAATTGATGGCATTTTACTTTTAAAATTAATGCTCGAACAGCGAGATGACTTTAAAATAATAGCCAACTTTCTATTAAATAGAATAGAACCTCTAAAACCATATATCATGCCGGTGAATCCTTTTGAAGACAGAAAGGATTTAAAATCAAGTATTACAGGTTTTAAGAATGCTATTAAACATTTGCAAGATGGTCATCCCTTAGGAGTGTTTCCGGCAGGTGAAGTGTCTACTTATAAAGATGGGAAACTACTGGTTGATAAACCCTGGGAGGCATCTGCCATGAAACTTATTCAAAAAGCTGATGTGCCAGTAGTTCCAATATATTTTCATGCAAAAAACAGTCCGCTTTTTTATAAGTTATCTAAAATTAGTGACACCTTTAGAACGGCAAAGCTACCTTCGGAATTATTAACTCAAAAACGAAGAATAATTAAAGTTCGAATAGGTAGGCCTATTTCGGTAGCAGACCAAAATGAACATAAGGGCCTTAAAGAATTTTCCGAGTTTTTAAGGAAGAAAACTTATATGCTTTCTAATTCCTTTGACGAGAAAGGTAATTTATTAAGTAATATTTCCACCTCGTTAAAAGTGCCAAAACCACCAAAACGAATTGTAACTCCAATTTCTAAAGAGATAATGAATCAAGAGGTTGAGGCTCTAAGAAAAGGAGATTGCAGATTGTTACAAAGTAAGAATTACGAAGTCTTTTTAGCTACTTCAAAAGAAATTCCAAACATCTTAAGAGAAATTGGAAGACTGCGTGAAATAACCTTTAGAGAAGTAGGAGAAGGAACAAACGAAGCCATAGATTTAGATACTTTCGATACCTATTACCACCACATGTTTCTTTGGGATAGTGAGAAGGAGCTTGTAGCTGGAGCTTATAGAATGGGCTTAGGTTCTAAGATATATGCACAATATGGAATTGATGGGTTTTATCTTCAAGATTTATTTAGATTCGAGCCAGAACTATTTAAAATGATGAGCGAATCCATAGAAATGGGTCGTGCTTTTATTATTAAAGAATATCAGCAAAAACCTATGCCATTATTTTTGCTTTGGAAAGGAATTGTGCATACTACCTTACGTTATCCGGAACATAAATTTTTAATTGGTGGAGTAAGTATTAGCAACCAGTTTTCAAATTTCTCAAAATCGTTAATGATTGAGTTTATGAAATCTCATTATTACGATCCATACATTGCGCAATATGTACATCCTAAAAAAGAGTTTAAAGTAAAATTAAAAGATGCTGATAAGGATTTTGTATTTGACGAAACAGAAGCCGATTTAAACAAATTTGATAAAATTATTGATGAGGTAGAACCAGGTGCTTTGCGGTTACCTGTTTTACTTAAAAAGTATATTAAGCAAAATGCCAAATTGGTAGCTTTTAATGTGGATCCCTTGTTTAATAACTCGGTTGATGGTTTGATGTATATTAAAATTGCCGATTTACCAGAAAGTACTGTAAAACCTGTAATGGAAGAGTTTCAAGCGGAATTAGAGCAGAAACTTTCTGAACAAAACGAGTCATAAAACGTCCTTAATTTATTCATCTCTATGGAAAACAATAACTTTAAAATAGTTATCTCTCTTTTTCTGTTTTTAGGAATTTTTAGTTTAAAAGCTCAGCAAGTTTCTGGTATTGTTTATAATAAAGCAACCCAAGAACCTATGGAAGGGGTTACAGTTTATTTTAATAATACAACTAGAGGAACGATTACAAATAGTCAAGGTCTTTTTAAAATTGATCTAAACGAAGATATTCGCACATCTTTAGTGGTTTCATTTTTAGGGTTTAAAAAAATAGTACAGAATAATTATGTTGAAGATATAGTTTATAAATTTTATTTAGAGGAAGAACTAAGTGTTTTAAACGAAGTGTTTTTAAGCTCCAAAGACAAAAAGTCAAGAAAAAAAGAACGTTCTGAAGACGACAAAGAAGCTTGGTCTCAAAAGCGAAAATTGAATGAATTTAAAAAGCACTTCTTAGGAGAGTCTAAACAAGCCAAGTCGTGTGAGATTTTGAACGAAGACGATATTATATTAGAGTATGATATAAAAGTAAAAAAATTATCAGCATCTTCAAAAACCCCAATTCGTATTTTAAACAAGTATTTAGATTATGAAATTACATACGATTTACAGGAATTTGAAATTGATTATATTAAAGATACTTTGGTAAATACCATAAGAAATACCACAAGTGTTGTTTATAAACCTGGTACAGTATATTATAAAGGCACGTCATTTTATAAAGACCTCAATGAAAATTCTATCGAGAAAAACAAAAAAAGACGTAGTATGGCTTATCAAGGTTCTGTACTACATTTTATGAGAGCTATTTATTCAGATAATTTACTTGAACAAGGATTTAAATTTTTTTACAAAAACGAAGAAGTGGCTCCAAGATATTCTTTAAATGTTAATGATACCGAAGATTCAAATTCAAAAGAAGTCTGCTTACATAGACCAATTCTTATATCGGATGTATTTGGAAGTTTTTCAAAACTTACCCCAAATGAAGATATTGAATGCTTTTATATTGATGGTTTTGGTAACCATTCTCCTGTAAAAGCGATAACATTTTTTGGGAATATGGGAAATCAACGAATAGGAGATGCACTTCCATTGGATTATCAACCTACAATAGAAAATTAAATGTTTAAAAGGAATGAAACCACTCCTGGAATCTGTTACCAATAAAAGGGATATGTTTTAATTCGCCACTTAAAGAGCCAATTAGGCTAATAATCCATAATATAAAGAACCCAACATTTATAAGCCAACCAATTACAGGAACAAAGCTAAAGATTAAGATACCTAGCATGATTCCCAGAGATTGTCTAATATAAAATGAAGCATAGGCATTTTTGGCATTATTGTTCATAACAAACGCAATAATCCATCCAATAATGGTCATGTGTGCAATAATAGCTATGGTTTTACCATCTTTTAAAACCTCATTCGAATATTTGGGACCATTTTGATAGGTGCCATCTTCAAAGTTTTTATTTTCTTCAGACATGATTTCTAAATTTAGAATTCGCCTATTAAAGATAGTGAAAATCAGGGAGTTTTTTTGTTTGTTTTTAATGAAGATTCAAAGAAAACACGAAAAGCATTATTTACAAGAAAGCTTTGTCTATAGGCTCCCAAAGTTCTATTTTGTTTCCGTCGTTATCCAGTATCCAACCAAACTTGCCATAATCGTATTCTTCTATATCTCCAACTATAGTAACTCCTTCTTCTTTTAAAGCAGCCATTAACTCGTGTAAATTTTCTACACGATAATTAAACATGAAGTCTTTTTTAGAGGGTTCGTAGTACTTAGTGTCTTCAGCAAAAGGACTCCATTGCGTGGAACACTCATTGCCATCTTTATCTTTCCACCAAAACGTACAGCCATAATCGTCTGTATTAAATCCCAGGTGTTTTTTGTACCAGTCTTTTGAGGCTTTCGGATCTTTAGTTTTAAAAAATAATCCTCCTATTCCTGTAACGCGTTTTTTCATATTTATTTCCTGTGATGACAGGAGTCTTATTTAGTTATTATTTCTTTTTAATATTAGTCTCGTAGATATCAATCCATTCGTCAACGGTTAATTTTTCACATAATTCGGCAATTAAGTTAAATGGAATTTCGTTTATTTTTTTAAATCGGATACAACTTTTCCCCATATCCAACTTGCGTTTGCTGTGTTTAGGATATTCATTTACAAACCAATCGTGTATTTCTGGATTGGCATAAATTCCAGAATGGTATAGGTTGATGGAGTTTTTTTGAGATGCAAAACTCATAAAAGGCAAAGGTGTTTTTGGGTCGCAATGATACCCATCTGGATACATACTATGAGGTACATAATATCCTATCATTCCATATTGAATACCTTCTTCAAAGCCTTTTGGAAGCTTGTCTTTAATGGTTTTTCTAAGTGTTTTTAACGCTTCCTTTCGTTCTTCAGGAACCTGTTTGATATACTCATCAGGAGATGATGCTTTGTATTGCATGGTTTTGTTTTCTTTAAGTTATAAAGTTAACAAAATTTCGCTTTAATTTTATCTACAATGGTTTCCGCTAATTTTTCTTTGCTTTCAATAGTCCAACCAGCAACATGAGGTGTTAAAATCACGTTTTCAGCTTGAATTAAATATTGGAAAGGCTCTGGCATCGTAGAGGTAAACATATCTTCAAAGGAGGCTTTTTCATATTCCAAAACATCTAATCCAGCACCTAAAATTTTTCCAGTTTTTAATGCGGTGACTAAGTCCTCTGTTACAATACTTTTTCCACGAGCCGTGTTAATAACCCAAAATGATTTTTTAAAAGCATGAATAAAACCATTATTAACCATATTGAGTGTTAATGAGGTTTGTGGTGTGTGTAAGCTAAGCACATCTGCTTTGTTTTGTAATTCCGCTAAAGATACTTGTATGGCATGTTTATCTCCCACATTATCTTTAATATCATAACACAAAACCGTTACATCAAAGCCTGAGAGTTTTTTGGCAAAAGCTTTTCCCATATTTCCGTAACCAATCAAGCCAATGGTTTTTCCATCTAATTCAATGCCTCTGTTGTCTTCGCGTAACCATTTGCCTTCTCGAACCTCTTGGTTGGCTTTATTAAGTTTATTGAATAACGATAGAAGCATGGCTAAGCTATGTTCGCCAACGGCATTTCTATTACCTTCAGGAGCAGAGATTAAATAGATGTTTTTACTTTCGGCATAGGAACAATCTATATTTTCTAAACCAGCTCCAACTCGTCCAATAAACTTCAAGTTTTTTGCAGCATCTAAAAACGATTTGTCTATAGAAAACCGACTTCTAATTATGAGACCGTCATATTGAGCGATTTTAGCTTCAATTTCAGGTTTTGATGAGGTGTAATCTTCATCGTTTTGAAACCCTAAATTGGTTAATTGCTTTATTAATAATGGATGATTTGTGTCTAGATGGAGGACTTTCATAATTAAAACCCTAAGATCAGTTTTGCTATTAAAAAGTATGTTAGTATGCCAAAAACATCGTTGCTTGTGGTGATAAACGGGCCAGTAGCAACGGCAGGATCAATACCTCTTTTATCTAAGAAGATTGGAATAAATGTTCCAATTAAAGCAGCCATAATAATAACAGCTATCAATGCAATTGCTATGGTTATTGAGATAGTATAAGGGGTGCCAAATACAAAATGAGTAATAATTATCCCAATTAAAGCAATGGCAAAACCATTAACTAATCCCAATAAAAATTCTTTAAAAAGGCGTTTTATTATATTCCCATCTACATTGTCGTTAGCTAAACCTTGAACTACAATGGCTGAAGATTGTACACCTACATTTCCGGCAGTGGCCTGTATTAAAGGCACAAAACTTAAAAGCACGATAAAACTTCCCATACTTTCATTAAAATACTCAATAATACTTGCAGCACCTAAACCTCCAAACATTCCAATTAACAGCCAAGGCAATCTTGCCATAGTTAATTTCCAGATGCTATCATCTGCTTCTACACCTTTGGAAATACCTGCTGCCATTTGATAATCTTTGTCGGCTTCTTCTCTAATAACATCTACAATATCATCGATAGTAATTCTACCTAGAAGTACCATGTTTTCATCAACCACTGGAATGGCTTCCAAATCATATTTTTGCATAATTCTAGCGACTTCCTCGGAGTCTTCATCTACTTTTACATAGTCGACGCTAGTAATATAAATATCTGAAATTTTTTGATCGCTTTTAGCAACAATTAAATCTTTTAAAGATAAGCGACCAATTAGTTTGTTTTGTTTGTTTACCACATAAATGGAGTGGACTCTTCTAACATCTTTAGCCTGACCTCTAATTCTACGTAAACAACCAGCAACGGTCCATGTTTCATAAACCTTTACGAGTTCTTTAGCCATAAGTCCACCTGCAGTGTCTTCGTCGTAGGCTAAAAGTTCTGTGATTTCTGCTTTGTGTTCTTGATCTTCAATTTGAGAGATAACTTCTGCTTGACGTTCTTCAGGAAGTTCGGCAATAATGTCTGCAGCATCATCAGTGTCCAGTTCTTCAATTTCTTCTGCAATTTCTTTAGCCGATAGGTTTCTAAGAACTTTTTCTCGATTGTCTTCATCGAGTTCCATTAATACGTACGAAGTAGTTTCAGAATCTAAAAGTTTGATAACATACATGGCCTCTTCTAGGTTGACTTCATCTAAAATTTCGGCAATATCAGCGTAATGAAACTCATTTAATAACAGGTGGAGCTCCTTATCGTTTTTTGTTTCGATAAGTTGTTCTACTTGTTCTATAAGTTCATCCGTTAATTCAAATTGTATGTTTTCTTTTTCTTCAGACATGAGATTTATCGTCTTTTGACTCTGTCGAAACGACAAAGGTTTTATTCGTTAATATCATTCTCAATCAATTGTGTAAGTTCTATAAACTCTTGTACAGCTAATTGTTCTGGACGTTTGTCAAAGATACTGTTTGCTTTTAGAATATCGGATAAATTGAAAGATTTTAAGCTGTTACGCAGTGTTTTTCTGCGTTGTTGAAATCCAGTTTTTACCACTTTAAAAAGTAAGGCTTCATTGCATGCAAGCGTATAGTTTTCTTTTCGTTTTAACAATAGTACTCCAGAATCTACTTTTGGTGGCGGGTTAAAAACGTTAGGTGGAACTGTAAATAAATATTCAGCATCGTAAAAAGCTTGTGTTAATACAGATAGAATTCCATATACTTTACTGCCTTCTTTCGAACAAATACGTTGTGCAACTTCTTTTTGAAACATCCCTGAAAATTCTGGGATTTGATCTCGCATCTCTAAAGTTTTAAATAGAATTTGTGTAGAGATGTTATAAGGGAAGTTACCAATTATAGCAAAGGGTTGGTTGTTGAAAACCAGATTTAAATCGTATTTTAAAAAGTCTTGCTCTATAACCCGATCGGCTAAATTTAAATAGTTGTTTTTAAGATAGGCTACAGACTCTGAGTCTATCTCTATAACATGTGTTATTGTGTCTTTTTTAAGGAGGTATTTTGTTAAAACGCCCATTCCTGGTCCAATTTCTAGCACGTGTTTATAACCTTTAAACGATAAAGTGTTTGCTATTTTTTCGGCAATGGATTCATCATTTAAAAAATGCTGTCCTAAATATTTTTTTGCTTTTACTTGATGGTCTTTAGACACAATAATTTTTTTTATAATTAGTTAAAAGTAACTGAATATTCGTCAACAATCTCCAATTCAGTTCTAAAAGCCAGCATTTTATCAGAAAAACGCTTTAAACCATCTTGTCTTAAAATATCTGCATGATGCATATAATAAGCTTCTAAATGGTCTCTAGATTTAGCTCTGTATTGAATGGAATAGGTAAATCCTTCAATTTTATCTTCTACTAAAACACGGGTTAATTTTGCTTCAGTAAATTTTCCAGTGGCTAATACTTGCGGTATGTGTTCTTTAATCCAAGTAAGCCATTCGTCATGAATGCTTTCTTCTAAGTTAACTGTAACGTTGTATATAATCATGTCTTAAGTTATAAATATCATAAATCCTTTGCAAATAACAGAAGTTCTTCTTCATCTTCAAAAGGTTTTACCGTTTTTTCAAAAGATAAACCTAACTTCTCCAATAGTTTTATTGAATTTGTATTGGATGGTAAGGTTATAGCTAAAACTTTATCTAAATTAAATATCTCTTTGGCTAGTTTTAAAATCGCTTCAGAGGCTTCAAAGCCGAAGCCTTTGCCTTCGTATTCTGGCAACATGGCAAACCCAATATCTACGTTGTCCAGTCGCTCTCTTTTTACTAAACCACAGGTTCCAATTGGTTTACCTTTTTCTTCTTTAAGCTGAAGTTTATAAAAGCCAAAACCAAACTCTTCGTAGCTTTTAATTGTACCTTCTTTTAAATATGTTTTGGCGTCATCAACTGTTTTTAAATTCCTATCACCTATGTATTTAATCCAATTTGGAGAATTTGACAATTCTAAGAAAAACGGAGCATCATATAATGTCAATTTTGAAATAATTAATCTGTTGGTTTCAGCTACCATCATATGATGTTTTTAGATGAATGTTAAGAATAACTAACTTATAGTCCTAAATGAAATTAATTAATAGCATCGCCACGAAGCGACCTAAATCTATTTCTGGCTTCTACAAAATAGATGCTATCTTGGTAATTAAAGATGATTTTCTCGTAAAGTTCTTTGGCTTTTTCAGGCTGATTTAATTGGTATTTATATAATTCAGCCAAATGGAAATAGGCATCGTCTGCCAGAATTTCATCACTAAAATGAGTGATAATGGATTGATAATTTGCTTCAGCTTTATGGTATTCCTGTTTTTTTTCGAATAATTGCGCTTGTTTGAATAATGCTTGATCTTCGATAGTTTTACCTTTGTGCTCTTTTAGAATTTTATCTAAAAGAGAAATGGCAGCATCTGGCTTATTTTGAAAATCCATTAAATCTGCTTTGGCATATAATTTTAAAGCTGATTGTGTAGAGTCTTCATATTTATTGTCTGTAATAAGCAACATGAGATCTAACGCATCATTAGCAATTAATTGCGAGGTAGAAGATTTTAAGATTTTAAGCTGCGATTCTGCCCATTTAAAATCGCCTTTGTAATAACTGGTTTTTGCAACTTTAAAACGTGCTTCTTGAGCCAAAGTGCTATTTTTTAAATTGCGTTGTATTTGTGTATAATAAATTAGGGCTTCATTAAATTTCTCTTGTAAAACTAGTATGTCGCCTAATTCCATTTTTACTCCTGCTTCTTGAAAGGAATTGAGAGGCAATTCTAAACTTTGTTTTAAAAAAGTGACTGCATCTGTTGGGTTGTGCTTATAAAAAGCTAAAAAATGTGCATAAGAAATTTGTATAGACAGGGTTTGCGTGTGTTTACCATAGGTGTTAAAAATGATGTCATATTCATTTAAAATATCTTTGTATTCGGCTTTGGTAGCTATTCGCGTTTTTATGTTTATTAAGTGGTAATAGGCTTTAAGTTTGGTGTCTAAATCCTGAGCTGTTTCTGTGAGATATGCAAAAATATTTAAAGCTGTTTGATATTCCTTGTCTGCAGAAGCAATAAGTGCCAACTCTTCAATTCTGTCTAAGGATTCTGGTTGTCTAAAGAAAATAGCCTTTTCTTGAGTAAAAGCTCTGTTGTAATCTTTTTGCTGAACAAAAAGCCAACTTAACATTTCGTTCCAAAGTAAATTTTGATCTGTTTGAATTTTCTTAAGAAGAATGCGTTTTAGTAATATATTGTTTTCGTTATCGCTATTTTCGCTTATAAATTCGCTAAAAGCACGTTTAATCGTGTTGATATATGTATCGTTAAGCTCTACAAAATTTAAATAACTTTCAAACATTTTTTCCACATTGCCCTGTTCTCCATAAATACGTGCTAATTGCACATTGAAATTTAAATCTGGTTTTAAAAGCATGGCCTTCTCGTATGCCGTAATAGCTTGATCCAACAGAGATCTGTCTTCAAATGTTTTTCCTATTATAAAAACAAAATTCGGATTTTGATCTATGGTTGCTAAAGCATTTTCGTATTGTTTTTCAGCTTCAATAATATTGTTTTGTAACTGATAGTTGTAACCCAATTCAATAAGTAATGGAGGATAATTTAGTTTTGAAATCTGATTTAATAATAAGGATTCAGCATCTTGGTATTTTTCTAATTGCTGAAGAGATTTTACTAACTGAAGAAGATAAGAGTTGTTATTTGGAGATTTATCATACAATCTCTGATAAGACAATGAAGCTTTCTCGAAATCACCATTTTTATAGTACTCGGCTGCAACAATATCTTCTTGCGAAAACATGTTAATACAGCATAAAAAACTTAAAATGAATAGAAACCTCATGGCATTACTTTGTGTAAATATAACAAATGTGATTTTTAGATTTTGTATGAATCTTGATTTTTAAGAATGATTTAGGATAGATTGAAGAAAGTTTCCGGTTTTCACTAAATATATAACATAAAAAAATGCCTGAAGAATCTCCAGGCATTTAACCAACCAAAATAAATGTGCTATTAATCTTGTATACTTTACATGATTCAATTACTCGATTGGGGCAATTATTAATTACCAAATCAATTATTTAGTGGCAGCAGCAGTTAATGTGTTATTTTCGGATTTTGGAATATGAAAATCTGAAAACAAAACTTTACTTGCTAAAACAACTAAGGCAATGAGTAGAAAAATACGAACAACATTTTTCATTATAAGTAGGTTTTTTTATTTGGGACTACTAACATGAAAAAAAATAATTAATAAACAAAGAAAAACGCTAAAAAATCGTTGAATAACGTTATTTTTTAGCGTTTTATCGATAAAAAAAGAATAATCCTACAATATTAATCAATTATTTTAAAGCCAGTATAGGGTACTAAAACGTCAGGAATTTCAATACCATCTTTGGTTTGGTAATTTTCTAAAATACCTGCAAGAACTCTTGGCAAGGCTAGAGAACTTCCATTTAAAGTATGAGCCAATTCGTTTTTACCTTCATTATTTTTAAATCGAAGCTTGAGTCTGTTAGCTTGAAAAGTTTCAAAATTAGAAACAGATGAAATTTCCAACCATCTGTCTTGTGCTGTTGAAAACACTTCGAAATCGAAGGTTAGGGCAGAAGTAAAACCTACATCTCCACCACAAAGTCTTAAAATTCTGTATGGTAATTTTAATTCTTTTAATATGGTTTTTACATGTTCTACCATGTCATCTAAAGCTTCATAAGAACGGTCTGGATGTTCCACACGTAAAATTTCAACCTTATCAAATTGGTGCAATCTGTTTAAACCTCTTACATGAGCGCCATAACTTCCAGCTTCACGTCTAAAACAAGGGGTGTAACCAGTAATTCCTATTGGTAAATCGGATTCATTTAAAATAACATCTCTAAAAATATTCGTTCCTGGAACTTCAGCCGTTGGAATCAAGTATAAGTTATCTTCAGTAACATGATACATTTGGCCTTCCTTGTCAGGAAGTTGCCCAGTACCAAAGCCAGAAGCTTCGTTTACTAAAAGAGGTAATTGATACTCTGTATAACCTGCAGCTGTATTTTTATCAAGAAAATATGCAATTAAAGCTCGTTGTAACTTGGCTCCTTTACCTTTGTAAACAGGAAATCCTGCTCCAGTTATTTTGTTACCAAGTTCAAAATCTATGATGTCGTATTTTTTAGCCAATTCCCAATGTGGAAGTGCCTCTTTGTGTAGTGTAGGGATAGTCCCTTCACTAAAAACAATTTCATTGTCGTCTTCTGTACTTCCTTTTGGAACAGAAGCATGTGGCACATTTGGAATCTTATATAGCAACTGGTTTAAAGCTTCAACTTTTTCGTTAAGTGTTTCAGTTAAGGTTTTAGTTGCTTCTTTAAGTTCAATAGTTTTTTCTTTTAAAACATTGGCTTCAGCAGCTTTTCCGGATTTAAACAAGTTGCCAATCTCTTTAGATAAGGTATTGGATTCTGCCAATGTGTTGTCTAAAAGTGTTTGTGTTTGACGTCTGTCTTCATCTAAAGAAATAACCTCATCAATCATTTTTGTAGCATCTAGATTTCTAACAGCTAATCTTTTGATAACGTCTTCCTTGTTTTCTCTAATAAAAGGTACTTGTAACATGTTTTATGAAATTTAAGCAACAAATTTAAGGAATTGCCAAGAGATTTAATCCTACTTAGTAAGTTTAATTGCTAGATGTTTTTGTGGGAAGAATTATAAACACTTTTGTAATATTTTGTGTGTTTATTTAGAGGGTAAAATCCAATCGCAGTGTTTAAAAGTATTCCATTTTACTTTAGTTAAATCTATATCTGGATCTATAAGTTGTTTATAAGGAGAACCATTGATACTAATTTTACAATCCACATAAACAGAAATATCGTCTTCTCCTTTTTTTGCATAGATATCTTTTAAGCGTTGCGAAAACTGCCAAATAACATCTGGCTTAGTGGAAACTAAATGAATCTGCTTATTGCTTAAATAATCGGTTAATTTAATATTGGTAGGTTTTTGAGTTCTGTTATTAACAACTCTAAAGACAGAAAAACCTTGTTTGGAGCGCAGCATCATTCGCCAGGACAGCCTATGGCCTTCTTCGGTCCAAAGTACATGGTCTTTTATAAAATGTTGTCTTAAAGGAAGTGCAATTTGGATAGTAAAATAAATGGCACCTACGGTTATTAATAGATTTCTATATGAAGGAATTATAATTTTATTTTCACTGTAAAAAGGTTTCTTTTTTAAAAAGAGCTGATGAATAGTTTTTGGTTCGAAAAAGAAAAGTGCAAATGCCAAGGATAGATATGGAAAGATGCCCACCTGAAACACAAAAGAATTAAATAAATGAAAAAATATAGATGCAAAAAACGCCCATTTTCTAGTAGGTTTATAAAGTAACAATGGAATAATTAATCCATCGAATAAAATACCACCATAGGCCAAAAAGTAATGCATCCATTTTTGTTGAAGTAAGTCGCCTACAAGAAAGTAATGTTGTTTGCTTTTCATTAAAATTTCAATGAAGGTGGTGTCTAACCAATCTGGGTATATCTTGGCAATGGCTCCATAGGAGTAGACAATAAGCATTTGAAAAATAAAAACGAGACGACACCAATTTGGCATGGATATGTTTTTGATGTCTGGGTTGTTTCTAGCGTCTAAAGAATAATACCTATTTGCTGGTTGAAAAACCATAATGGCACTAAGCAAAATCAATAAATAATAATGATTATTATAAGATGCTTTTTGCATAAAGTAGGTGCCAGCCCACAGAATGGTAAACATGATGGTACTAAAGCGATATTTATACCCAACCATGATGAACAAACCAAAAATCCCCATGACCAAGTAATAAAGGTACATCAGGTTACCTGGTAGAGGCTGCAACCACTCAAAACCTATAAACGAAAACGTAAATTCTGGATCGATAAGGGTTCTTTTAATCCAACCCGTAAAAATAGCTCCAACAGATTCTAAAAAACATAAGAGACCAAAAATAATTCTGAAAACTATTAAAGAACTATTGTCTATATGTTTAAAGAGAAAGTTATTTAGCATGGAGCTTAGCGATGTGTTTTAAAGAGGTTTCCTTGTCTTTTAGGAGTTGTTCTTTTAGTTCGGAAACCGAATTAAATTTTTGTTCGTCTCTAATTCTATCCAGTAATTCAATAACCAAGGATTCACTATAAATAGACTGATTAAAATTGAAAAAATGTATTTCTATGGATTGCTCGTTATTGGAATCAATGGTTGGATTGAAGCCAATATTCATCATCCCAAAAACGGTTTGGTCTTGTATGCTTGCTTTAACAATATACACACCTTGTTTTGGAATGAGCTTGTAGGTTTCTGTAATGTTTAAATTGGCTGTTGGAAACCCGATGGTATTTCCTAAACCTTTTCCTTTTACAACATGTCCACTAAGCATAAAATTGGAGCCTAAATACTTATTGGCAATTTTTATATTGCCTTCACTTAAAGCTTTTCTAATTTTTGTGGAACTTACTGAAACATCATTAATATCTTGAGCTGAAATTTCTTCAACTTCAAAATTGTATTGTTTTCCAAAGACTTTTAAGTCGTCTATATTGGCTGCTCTATTTCTTCCAAATTGGTGGTCGTAACCAATAATAATTTTTTTAACCCGAAGTTGCTTTACTAAAACTTCAATAACAAATTCTTCAGCCGTTAAACGCGAGAATTCTTTAGTAAATTCTTTCACAACCAAGACATCCAATCCAAGTTGTTCAAGAATATAGCTTCTTTCGTCAATGGTATTAATGAGTTTGATGTTGGCATCTTTTTGTAATACCATTCTGGGATGAGGAAAAAATGTTAAGACAACAGATTTTAAATGACTCTTTTTGGCAGCCTGTACTAAGCGTTCAATAATTTTTTGATGTCCAATATGGACCCCATCAAAAGTGCCAATGGTTACAACGGTGTTGAAATCAAAATCGAGCTTAAGTGACTTGTAAATTTTCAAGATTGAATTATTTCTCCAAAAATAAATAAAGAGGACTGATAAACATCAATCCTCTTTCAAATTTATTTGGTATTAAGATTTATTTCTTAATGAAAGGTAAAGAAACTTGATTAGATTCTTTAGCTATTTTAATAAAATACATCCCATTGCTTAAGCTAGACGTATTGATTGACAAATCAGCTTTGTTAGCAATGTGCTTGCTAAGAACAACTTGCCCTAGCATGTTGTAAACTGCATAGCTGTCTGGCACATTGGAATTAGTCGTTTTAATGTGCAATATATTTTTAGTTGGGTTAGGGTAAATACTTATGGTACTGCTTAATTCAAATTCAGAAGTACTTAAAGACGATACAATAATAGATGTGTCTTCTGAACTTCCATATTGTCCACCACTAAAAATTAAAGTATCATCAGCAGTTCTTAATTCGTAAGAGCCATTACCATAATTACAACACATGCCATCTCCATAGGAGTCATTTATGGTAAAGGTATAACATCCAGTTGCAGTTAAAGTGAAAATTTCATCAATTGGAGTTGTGTTGCCATTTGTGTATGGTCCACCAGAATATAGAACACTGCCTGATGCATCACTAAAAGTCCAGCTAGTTTCAGAACCATAATTATCAGGAACAAGATGTAGTTTCACCTCATTTGTTGTGAAAGACCCTGAGCTTGAAAAAACTTGGGAATCTACATTGTTACAGGCTCGTGCATCTGTAGTGCTATTAACATTTATAATGCTTGCATTTAGGGTTTGAGTACCACCACTTGCAGAAATTGTTGGAAGAGTTGCTGTTGCATATTCCCCATAAGCTAAAGAACCCGTCCAATTGTAGTTAGTAGCATCAGCTCCATCTACATCATAGCTAATGGTTGCAGCCGTTAAGGTGGAAGTTCCCCAATTTATAATCTTTATATTAGCGTTAACATCTGTTGTACAAGGTACGGTACTTAAACATTCAATAGCTATCTCAGCATCATTTGGTACTGCAGTAATTGGGTCTGCACCATTTGATGAAACTAAACCTAATCTTGAAGACGCTAATACGGCTTGTACTCTAACTTTCTGTCCTGCAGTATAGGTATTCATACAGGTGTCGTCTGTGTAATCCATATAATTCTCAATCATATCTAAAGTCCCACATGAAACATGACCAACTGGGCACCCATAATTAGGTGAATCTACAGCAGGAGTATCGGCAACTTCATCTCCAGTTCCCCCACAACCTCCTTGGAAGGTGTGATATAATCCTAAATAATGACCAACTTCGTGAGTCATCGTACGTCCTTTATCATATGGAGCACTTAATTGGAATGTGCCATCATCGTAATCAGAACTTCCAAAATAGGTATGACCAGCACTAACGCCATCTGTATTTGCTGGACCACCAGGAAATTGGGCAAATCCTAAATAACCATCCATGCCACCTACATATTTAGAAGACCACATATTCATATATAAATCACGATTCCAAATGGTTTGTGTTTTCCAATAATCAATGTCTTCAAAACTCGGTGTTCCGTCTTGACAAATGTTTACACGATTAATTCCATTGGTTGGACATCCATCTGGCGTTCTTTGAGCCATGACAAATTCCACTTCTACATCTACACCTCCAGCAGTACTTTCACCAGGAGTTCCTACTATCATTCTAAAATCTTGATTCATAACTGTAACCTGCGATAGTACTTGTGCGTCCGAAATGTTTGCTCCAGTACCAATAGGCTCGCCATTATGTAAGACATGAACAACAAGAGGAATAGAAACCACAGCTCTACGTTGTGGAGATTGACATATTTCTTGAATTTTTGCTTCTAATTGCTGTTTAAATGTCTCGCTACCCATCATGCTTGGGTTATTTGCAATCAATCCAGCATTGTAAAGGTCTGTTAAACACTTGGTGTTTTCTTGTGTATTTTTTTCTTGTGCCATTAAAAAACCAGGCATACATAATAGTATAAAAACTAGTTTGGCTAAAGTAATTTTTTTCATAAAGCAGTGATTTATTGGTTATAGTGTTTTTAAAGTTTCTCTCTTTGTTATACGTTGTAAAAGACCATATTCAAAACATATTGAAAATTGAGCATGAAGAATTTTTTAATATGCTATTTTATAAAAAAATGGAATATTCAATAAAAGTATAAAAAAATGTTAAAAAAACACCTCAATAGTTTATTTAGTGTGAATTAGATATGAAAATTTAACATAAGGCAAAAAAATAGCTATAAAAAAAAAGAGGATTGATAAACATCAATCCTCTTTTAGATTTATTTAATATTAAGATTTATTTCTTAATAAAAGGTAAAGAAACTTGATTAGATTCTTTAGCTATTTTAATAAAATACATGCCGTTACTTAAGCTAGACGTATTGATAGATAAATCAGCCTCGTTAGCGATACGCTTACTAAGTACAACTTGTCCTAACATGTTGTAAATAGAATAGCTATCAGGCAATTCGTTTACATTAGCTACAGAAATGTTTAGAGTATTAGTAGTTGGATTAGGATATAATCCAATGTTGTTATCTAGAGCATAGTTTTCTACACTTAAATAAGCATTTAGAGGGCCAAAATAGAAATCTCCATCAGCACCAGTAAAGCTTCCTTCAAGAGTTACACCTGTTGATCCATAACTACCAAGAGTTGCAGGAACAATATCTTCAACACTTCCACTTACTTCTCTAATAATATATAAGTCTGCTCTTACTTGTCCTGTAGCACTTTCCCAACCTGAGATTTCAGCTTCAGTAAAATAAAAGGAAGTCATAACATCACCAGTTGTGTTAGCAGCATCAGTATCAATATTAAATGCTTTGTCCATTACAAATTCACCTGAATCTGGATTCTCATACATTTGAGCTCCATTACCAGCACGCGTTACAGCAATATTAGCACAACCGTAATCAAAACTATCATTGTTTTGTATGTTAGCCATAATGTTGCCAGAAGCACTATCATAAGCATAAGCAGAACCCATGCCTATTAAATCTATTTGAGCAGCTGTACCTCCTGTGTTAATAGCCGTTTGAACAGAGTTTTGTGAATAAGATGTAACACTAAAATCATCTACCATAAACATATATCTATCTGCAGAAATACAGTGTATTCCAATTCTAATTTCTTGGTTGTTATAAGCTGATAAGTCGTATGTGTCTTCAGTCCATGTTCCATAAGGAGCTGTTAATGATGCAGGAGATATTAAAGTGAAATCTGCTCCAGAAGTAGGTGAACCGGAGCCAACATATACGCCTACATTATAATTTTCTGGACCATAAGAATTAGACATGGCTTTTACCCAAAAAGATACAGAGTTCCCAGAAGCTCCCAAAGAAAGGACTGGAGATACTAACCAATCGTCATTTGCTGGGTTTGCACCTGGAACTGCTGCCCAAGCTGCTGCATATTTTGCACCACTTCGTGGATCAAAATCTCTTGTTTCTGTACCAGAGGCTGCATTGGTAACTCCTGCTGCTGCTGGATTAAAAATTTGATAAGCCATGGCAGCATTAGCGTTTGGCCAAGTAGGAGTAGCTGTTCCACCTGTATAGGTGTCTAAGCCATCATCATCAATAGTAATCCAATCTCCTATACCATCAATTATAAAATCAGTATAGCTTTCAAAATCATCACTAAATAAAGTAGTAACAGCACCTGGATTTGGAGCAATATCATCATCTAAAATGGTAAGTGTTAATGTCTCATTACCGTTAGTTGCTAATTCTGCATCACCACCACCAGCATTTAATGACATGTTTATAATAACTGTTTCATCAGTTTCAATATAAGCATCTTCATAAATTCTGATTATTAGGTTTTGAGCTGCATTAGATCCAGCTGGAAAAATAACACTAGGTGTTAAAATTTCATAATCAGACATATTTGTAGCAGTTCCACTGGCAGAAAAAGTAACAGTAGCATTTGCTGATGCACCTAAACCAATAACTACAGGAACGCTTATGTCTCGAGAAGTACAGCTTGTCCCTTCAACTTCATTCATATTAGGAGTGCTAAAAGAAATTATTGGTGAAGAACTACCAGTTGTTGAATTCGGTAAGTTTGAAATACCATCAGCATTATCAAGAACCGTTAACATTCTATTTACTTGATCGAAAGTAAAGATGTTCATACAAGCATCGTTGGTATAATCCATATAGTTTTCAACCATATCAGGACCTAAACCATCACTTGGACATCTGTCTATAGTTGGACATCCTCCATTAGATGTTGTAGAGTCAGGAGTATCTGCACAATAATCATCGTTTGTACAAGAGGAAGTATCTCCCCAAATATGTCTTAAACCTATCCAGTGTCCCACTTCATGTGTTAATGTACGTCCTAAGTTGTAAGGAGCAGCTGTTCCTGGATTAGAAACAGAACCAACACTTCCTGCTAATACTACAACACCGTCGGTTAAAGCAGAGCCACCATCAGCAGGCATCCCTGGTAAGGTAGAATTAGAAGGAAACTGTGCATACCCTAATAAACCACCACTAAGATTTGCAGTCCAAATATTTGCATATAAAGAACGATCCCAAACTGTCGCTTGTTTAATACCGCCATTCATGGTTGCTTGTGATTGTGCACCTGCGTACCCATAAACTCTATCGATACCTGGTTCTGGTAAAGGGTTTCCGGATGGATCTACCATAGCAGGAATAAAATTAATTTCTGCATCTGCGGCAGAAGGATGTGTACTCCCTGCTAAGTTTCTAAAATCAATATTTAATTGATTTATTTGAGCTTGAATTATTGAAGCAGGCAAATCGTTAGCATCTCCTGCAGTATTTGTAATTACGTGGAAAATAATAGGAATATTAACAACAGCTCTTCTGTAAGTGCCATCAGCTATTTCTTGTGCTACACGTTGTTTACGAGCTTCTACTAAAGGTGCTAACCAATTTTCGAATTCTTCTGTCGATTGAATGTTAGGATTGTTTTGCTTACGTAGTGCTTCCACTTCTACGGTAGCACATCTTATAAATCCTGTTTCGTTAAAATGTCTTTGATTATCCTCTGTTAATTGTAGAGGCTCATGCGAAATGGCTTTTGTAGATGATTTTTGTTGTGCATGCAAACTAAAAACCATTAAAAACACAAATAAACCAATAGCATTTTTTAAGTTGTTTTGTTTCATAATTTAATAATTAAAAAAGTTGTTTTAAGAGTAAGTTGTAAATTTAAATAAAAATAACAAGATATTTATAGATAGCCAGTCCTAATTATACAATTAGTATGGATTTATGCAACATTTTAACATATTTAGATGTTGCATATTGATTTTCAATACTTAAAAAACAAATTAACCAGTATTTTTTTTACTTTTAAAATCTAAACAAATAAATAACAAACTATGCAATTTAAAATTACTAAAGTCTTATTGAACAAAATGAACTTGCTATTACTTATAGCTTTATTGTTCAGTATGAATCTAATGGCCCAAAAGCCAATGCCTGTAAGAGATTTTGAAATTAGTCTTGAAGCAGATGAAAAAGTGACCTCTGAGATTAAAAGCAATATGCGTCTTAATCTAGAAACTGGACTACCCATAGCGCTTTATGGATTAAATTACGAAGTACCTCAGGGAACGCCAGAAACAATGGCTATGTACTATATTACTAATGAATCTGAAAGATTTGGAATTAAGAAAAATGAAATTGTAAATCTACATCATCATGCTACTAGAACTACAAATGCAGGTTCGGTAGTGCGTTATCGTCAGTATTCAGGAGTTTATCCTGTTAATAAGGCAGAATTAACGATTACCATTTCACCACAAAATAAAGTGGTTTATGTTATGAATAGCTATGAACCAAATGTAAATATGGCAAACGTAGAACCATCTGTGACCGAAGAAGGAGCTTACCAAATGGCATTAGATTATTTAGATGTTAAGAATGCTGTAACTTACAATGATAGCCGTTTAATGGTTTATAAAAACACCAAAATAGCGCGCCTAGCATATGAGATAACTATTTTAACAAGTAATCCTCTAGGTGAATGGCATGTGTTTGTGGATGCTCGTACCGGAGAAATATTTAAAGTGGCAGATATGGCACATTATAATTGCGACCATAAAAAAGGAAATCATAATACAGATTGCAATCAAAAAGAAGATCATGGCACAACTGAAGTATATAGAAGAGCAGTTGGAACAGGAATGGTTTTTAATCCAGATCCATTATCCTCTAACACCGTTGTTTATGGAACAAGTGGTTATGTAGATGGTAATGATGCGAATACCCCAGAACTTGAAGCTGCAAGAGTTAGTGTTGTTTTAAATGATATTACTCAAACTGGAAGCACCTATTCTTTAGTTGGTCCTCGTGCAGAAATAATTGATTTTGATGCTCCTAATACAGGCTTGTTTACTCAAAATTCTTCAGATTTCAATTTTACAAGAGATCAGCAAGGTTTTGAAGCTGTTAATGTTTATTATCATATTGATTATCTAATGGATTATATTAACAATACCTTAGGCAGCAATATTATGCCTTACCAATATGCAGGTGGTGTTCAATTTGATCCACATGGCGCAAATGGTGCAGATAATTCTTATTATACTAGTGGTGCTGGACGTTTGGCTTTTGGTGAAGGTTGTGTAGATGATGCTGAAGATTCTGATGTTATTCATCATGAGCTAGGTCATGGACTTCATGATTGGGTTACTTCTGGTGGTTTATCACAGGTGAATGGTTTGAGCGAAGGCTCAGGAGATTATGTCGCTCAATCTTATAATAGAGGTGTAAGTATTGCAAATGGTTATTGGACTTCAGCCGATGCTGCATGGAATTATGTCTTTAATTGGGATGGCCATAACACGTGTTGGAATGGAAGAATTACCAATTATTCAGCTGTTTATCCTGGAGGCTTAACGGGTTCTATCCATACAGATGGACAAATTTGGGCAAGTTGCTTAATGACCGTTTGGGATGAAATTGGGCAACAACGAATGGATAAGATTTTCTACGAAGGATTAGGGATGACAAATAGTTCTTCAAATCAGAATGATGCTGCAGTAGCAGTTTACCAAGCTGCTATAAACTTAAATTATACGACTACTGAAATAAATGACATTCATGCAGGCTTATCAGCCTGTGGTTATACCTTGCCGGCATTAGATGGGCCACCTGTTGCTGCTTTTAGTGCAGATAATGAAAGTATTTGTTTGGATTTGAACAACACTGTAAATTTTATGGATGAAACATCTCCCAATGGAACTTCATGGGCATGGACATTTGAAGGAGGTACACCAGCAACTTCAACAGCTCAAAATCCAACGGTTACTTACGCGGCAGATGGATCCTACGATGTAACTTTAGTTGTTACTAACGCTTTTGGATCAGACACGCTTACTTTAACAGATTATATTTCTGTGGTTTCTGGAGCAGCTTGCCCTTCTTGTAATACAGCAACAGTTAACCCAAATACCACTATTTCTACTACTGGAGGCATTTCATACACCTCTACTATTGTTATTGCTGAAGATGCTCCTATTACAGATGTAAATGTTACAATTAATATAACACATACATGGGATGCAGATTTGGATATTTTTATAACAAGTCCTTTAGGAACAATTGTGGAGCTTACATCAGATAATGGAGGTAGTGGAGATAATTATATTAATACTGTTTTTGACATGGATGGAGTAAATGGATTAATAACTGCAGGAACACCACCCTTTACAGGAAGTTATATACCTGAAGGAAACTTAAATGATTTAAATGGCGAGTTATCTGCCGGAAACTGGGTTTTAACTGTTGTTGATGATGCAGGTGGTGATGGAGGAACTTGGAATTCATGGTCTTTGGAGCTCTGCACAAGCCCAACGGTTTCTATTGCTGAAAATACGTTTGAAGTGTTTTCTATCTTTCCAAACCCTAATAATGGAGAGTTTACGATACACTTAAACTCGACTTCCAATAAGGATATTCATGTTCAAGTTTATGATTTAAGAGGGCGTACTGTATTTAATAAGACGTATTTAAATTCTACCGATTTTAATCAAGTTATCAATATGAACAAGGTTCAGTCCGGATTGTATTTAGTAAAAGTTAATGATGGCGAAAGACAAACTATCCAAAAAATAATTGTTGAATAATAAGCTTTAAATTAATACCAAAAAGGGAAGCTAAGTAGCTTCCCTTTTTTATTTTCCATTAAAGGTATTCATGGTATTGTTTATGCCTGCAGTTCCAAAAGATTTAATGAGCTCAAAAGATTTGTCTAGACGTTCTGGAAGATTTTTGTTTTCTTCTTCGTTCCATTCTCCTAGTACATAATCCACTTGAGATCCTTTGTGAAATTCGTCGCTAATTCCAAACCTAAATCGGTTGTAGTTGGTGGTATTTAATTTTTCTTGTATATCTTTTAATCCGTTGTGTCCACCATCGCTGCCTTTTGTTTTTAAACGAATACTGCCAAAGGGTAAGTTTAGGTCGTCTGTAATTATTAGTAGATTTTCTAAAGCTATTTTTTCTTTTGTAAGCCAATAAAGCACGGCTTTCCCACTTAAATTCATATAGGTGCTTGGCTTTAGTAAGATAAAGGTTCTTCCTTTAAATTTATAGCTTGCTATGTCTCCTAGTTTTTGAGTCTCGAATGTTAAGGCTTCTTTATGTGCAAGATGGTCTAATATTTTAAAGCCGATATTATGTCTGGTGTTTGCGTATTTTTCACCGATATTTCCAAGACCAACAATTAAAAATTTTTTCATGGAGTCTGTATCTTCAGTAGGTACCAAAGAATTTTGTTTATTGAATATTTTTTTAAAGAAGTGAAACATTTTATTGTTTAAACAAAAATAAAAAAAGCATTCTGAATCCCGATGACTATCGAGGCAGAATGCTTTTATATAATTTAAAACTTGTTAAAGTCTATTCTTGAGTTTCAGTAGCAGCTTCTGGAGTTTCTCCTCCTTCTGCTCCTTCTGTACCTTCAGTATCTTCGTCATCATCTTCAGTAGCAATTGCCATAGCAGCTCTTGCACGTTTAATTTGACAAACCACTGTGTTTTCAGGATGCATAATGTTGTAAGCTTCGTTTTCTAAAGCAGTTACATATAATTTGTTTCCAATTTTTAAAGGAGTAATATCTACTTCAATAAAATCTGGTAAGTTTTTTGGTAATGCTTTTACTCTTAATCTACGAGAGTTTTTACGTAATACACCACCAGCTTTTACACCTACAGAATTTCCAACAAAGTGAACTGGAATTTCCATCATGATTGGTTTGTCTTCGAATAACTGATAGAAATCGATATGTAAGATTTTATCTGTTACCGGGTGAAATTGAATGTCTTGCATAATGGCACTGAATGTATCGCCATTTTCTAGCTTAATCACAACTGTATGCGCATTAGGCGTATATACCAGTTTTGAGAATGCTAATTCTTCAGCAGTAAAATGCACTGGTTTATCTCCTCCGTATAATACGCAAGGAACCTGGCCAGCATTACGTAAGGCTTTTGTTGCTTTTTTGCCTACGCTTTCTCTTGGAGATCCGTTAATTGTAATTGATTTCATTGTTTAAAATATATAGTTATTATTAATATTCTTTTTTAATTGTCAAAAAACCTAATTTATAGTAGTTGAACTTAACTGAAAACTACATGATAAATTTAGAGCTAATCGACTTATTATAATGCACATTTTGCATTACTCCAGCAAAAAGTTCTGCGCAGCTTAATACGCGAATTTTGTTGCTTTTTTGTTTAAGAGGAATAGAATCTGTAACGATTAATTCTTCTAGTTTTGAATTTTCTATTCTTTCGTAAGCATTTCCAGACAAAATAGGATGTGTACAAATGGCTCTAACACTTAAAGCGCCTCGTTCCATCATTAAGTCGGCTGCTTTTGTCAAGGTTCCTGCTGTATCTACCATATCGTCCACTAAAACAACGTTTTTACCAGTAACATCTCCAATAAGTTCCATATGAGAAATAATATTGGCTTTAGCTCTTTGCTTGTAGCAAATTACCACATCACTTTCTAAAGCTTTAGAGTACGCATAAGCTCTTTTCGATCCTCCCATATCTGGAGAGGCAATGGTTATGTCGTTTAAATTTAAGCTTTGTAAATAAGGTAAAAATATGGTGGATGCAAATAAATGATCTACAGGTTTTTCAAAAAAACCTTGTATTTGATCGGCATGTAAATCCATGGTAATAATTCGTGTAGCTCCAGCAACTTCCAGCATTTTTGCTACTAATTTAGCAGCAATAGGGACCCTTGGCTTATCTTTACGGTCTTGTCTTGCCCATCCAAAATAAGGCAAAACAGCTGTAATATGTCTAGCCGATGCACGCTTAGCAGCATCGAGCATTAATAACATTTCCATTAAGTTTTCTGGACCAGGATGTGTCGAACCTATTATAAATACACGGGTACCTCTAATAGATTCTTCATAAGATGGTTGAAATTCACCATCACTGTAGGTTGAAGTGATTACATTACCTAAATCCACACCATAAGCTTTAGCAATATGTATTGCTAGATCTTTACTCTGTGTACACGAAAAAATTTTAGCTTCTGTGTTTGTGTTTGGCATTGGTAATCTGTTGTATAATAACGAATTAATCCGTTTTTGTTTAACGAGGTGCAAATTTAGGAATTTATTTCAACTCCAAATGCATAAAAGAGAGTATTTTTAATTGTTTGTCGTAATTTATTTTCTAATTTTGTAACCTACTTAGCTCAAGTGGTGGAATTGGTAGACACGTCGGATTCAAAATCCGATTCTTCGGAGTGTGGGTTCGATTCCCACCTTGAGTACTTGAATTAGCTGTAAAGCGTTGTAAAACAATGATTTACAGCTTTTTTATTTAATTTTCTGCCGAAATTTTGCCGAAATATTATTTGTTTTACCAAATGAATTTGCTTTAATTTTATTTAATTTGGATTAATCTAAATTACTAGTTTTCTTAATACATTTATGTTTTTATTGCTATTTTTAGTCAATAATTTAAACTAGCCAATGCCAATATTCCAAAATACAGTAGTTACAAAATATCTACAAACACAAAACATTAAATCTATTACCACTAAATGGGAACTGTTCCAAGCCTATTTTCATAACCTAGAGATACAAGACAATATTAGAAATAGTAAAGAAGAGCAGTTTCAAGAAGGCTTTTTAAGAGAACTATTTGTAAAGGTTTTAGGCTACACATTAAACCCAGAACCTAACTTTAATCTAACTACAGAACTCAAGAATGTAAAGGACAGTAAAAAAGCTGATGGAGCTATTATTATCAATGATGATGTTAAAGCTGTAATAGAGCTTAAAGGAATGAACACAACTGACTTAGGCAAAATAGAAACACAAGCCTTTGGGTACAAGAATAACCAATCTAAATGTACTTATGTTATTACTTCAAATTTTGAGAAAATAAGGTTTTACATTGATAATGCTATTGAACATATAGAATTCAACTTATTTACACTTACTGAAAAGGATTTTGAATTACTGTACTTATGTTTAGCCTTTGAAAACATAAGTAAAGACATACCCTCTAAAGTCAAGAAGGACTCATTAAGTGAGGAAGATGTGATTACTAAAAGCCTGTATAAAGACTACTCGGTATTTAAAAGAGAATTATACCAGAATCTAGTTAGCTTAAATCCACAATTTGATAGCCTAACATTATTTAAACAATCTCAAACTTTACTAGATAGGTTTTTGTTTTTATTCTTTGCTGAGGACAGACATCTATTACCCCCAAACTCTGTTAGATTGGTATTAAGCCAATGGAAAAAACTACAGGATTTAGATGCTTACACACCACTTTTTGATAGGTTTAAAAAATACTTTGGCTATTTAAACACAGGTTTTAAAGGTAAGAATTATGATGTCTATGCCTATAATGGTGGCTTATTTAAGCCTAATGAAGTATTAGATAACATCGTTATAGATGATGACTTATTATACAAGCATACTTTAAAGTTGTCTGATTATGATTTTGATAGTGAAGTTGATGTCAACATTCTAGGACACATTTTTGAAAACTCACTCAATGAAATAGATGAAGTTAAAGCTGAATTAGAAGGACAAGCAGTAGATAAATCTAAATCTAAAAGAAAAAAAGATGGTGTGTTTTACACACCTAAATACATCACCAAATACATTGTTGAAAATACTGTAGGCAAGTTATGTGAAGACAAGAAGGCTGAACTTGAAATAGTAGAAGCAGACTATATCACTGACAAGAAAAGACAAAAGAAAACCATTAAAGGTTTAATGGATAAATTGACCACTTATAGAGATTGGCTTTTACAATTAACCATTTGTGACCCAGCTTGTGGCTCTGGGGCATTTTTAAACCAAGCACTAGATTTCTTAATTGCAGAACATGGTTATATAGATGAGCTACAAGCCAAGCTCTTTGGTGATGCTATGGTGTTAAGTGATGTGGAGAAAAGCATACTAGAAAACAACTTGTTTGGTGTTGATTTAAATGAAGAAAGTGTTGAAATTGCTAAACTTTCTTTATGGTTAAGAACAGCTCAACCTAACAGGAAATTAAATGATTTAAGCAACAATATAAAATGTGGTAATAGTCTAATTGATGACCATGAAATAGCTGGAGACAAAGCATTTAATTGGAAAAAAGAATTTCCTAATATTTTTGCTAAAGGTGGTTTTGATGTGATTATTGGGAATCCTCCTTATGTGCAAATACAAAGTATGGGAGAAATAGCTAATGACCTAAAAAAGCAAAACTTTAAAACTTTTGAAAGAACAGGAGATTTATATTGTTTGTTTTATGAATTAGGCAATATTATACTAAGAAATAATGGATTACTAGGCTTTATAACATCTAACAAATGGATGAAAGCAAATTATGGGAAATCTTTAAGGAATTATTTTATTGATAATACCCAACCAATAGAAATTATAGATTTAGGCTCTGGCATTTTTGAAAGTGCAACTGTAGATTCTAACCTTTTTATATTTAAAAAAGATTTAAATACACTCAGAAACTCCTTTAAAGCTATGGATTTAACTAAAGAAAAAAGCTTTTTAGATTTTACTATTTATGAAGATAAAAAAGTAATTATTTCCTTTAAACATGATGATGTTTGGACAGTTTCAAGCCCACTAGAGCTACAAATAAAACAAAAAATTGAATCCTTTGGCAAGCCATTAAAAGATTGGGATATTAAAATAAATTATGGTATAAAGACTGGTTTAAATGAAGCATTTATAATTAGTGAAGAGGTAAAAAATAAATTGATTAAAGAAGATGCAAAAAACTCAGAAATTATTAAACCTATTTTAAGAGGTAGAGATGTACATAGATATTGTATTGATTATGCCAATTTATATTTAATAAATAGTCATAATGGTTATAAAAATGTGCCAAGAATTAAAATAGAAGATTATCCTTCAATTAAAAGTCATTTAGAGCAATTTGAACCTCAATTATCTAATAGAGGTGATAAAGGTGATACTCCTTATAATCTTAGAAGCTGTGCATATTTAGATGAATTTAATAATGAAAAGGTATATTATAATGAAATTGGTAATTCTATTGAATTCTTTAGTACAAATGATATTATATATTGTAACAATAAACTTTTCTTTTTAACTAGTATTAATACAAGCCTAAAATTTTTAACTAGTTTTTTTAATTCAAGATTATATCAGTTTTATTTTTCTTTAATATTTAATTTTGGAGGAGGAAAAGGTAGAGAACTATTTAGTAAAATTCCTATTCCAAAAATCTCACTTTCAAACCAAAAGCCATTCATAGAAAAAGCAGACCAAATGCTAACTTTAAACAAAGATTTGCAAGAAGTATCTAGTAAATTTCAAAGAACACTACAAAGAAAATTTGAAGGTTTAGAAAAGCTACCTAAAAAACTAGAAAACTGGTATGAGCTTACCTATGCAGATTTTATAAAAGAACTTAAAAAGAAGAAAATAGTTTTGTCTTTAGGTGAAGAAGCAGAATGGGAAGATTACTTTATAGCAGAACAACAAAAAGCAGTTGCTTTAAAAACCCAAATTAACCAAACTGATAAAGAAATAGACCAAATGGTTTATGAGTTATATGGTTTAACAGAAGATGAAATTAAGATTGTAGAGAATAGTTAAAGCACAAATACAATAATTAATTATAATTAAATAATATGAAAAGAATTACAATAATTATTCTAATGTTTACTACAACATTATCTTTTTCTCAGATTACAAAAGATGGTTTTGTACTTGTAAAAGGATGGAATCAAAAAGGTGATTTTGCAATTACAAATGAATGGAAACAAGAAAATTCATTAACTAGAGCTAAAAGTTTTCTATTAAAAAATGTTTTAGGGACAAATAATAATGTTCTAAAATTTAGCTTATCACCTTTAGAAGATTCAAAATCAGGAGAATTAACAACTTTAATTTATAAATGTGAAGAGTTAAATAAATCTGGGATGATATTGAGTTTTTGGGGTGACTACTGGAATGAATATGGAGTTATTTATAAAGGGTATGATTTTAAAAATCTTGAAAAAGAACAGGCTATTTTATTTTTAAATAAAATACAGAGTATAATTGATGAAAATTTAGAATATTTAAGGGAAGATTCTAATAATAACAATATTTCTTTTGAATTTGATGATATGCAAATTGTAATTACGAGCTATGTAGGTTATAAAATTAGAGTTTTTTGGAATGGATTTGATTCAACTTGGGATTGGAAAGCTTTTGAAAATACTAAAGAAAAGTTTGATGAAAAAATTTAATATAGATACTACTATTGATAAATGGTTTATGAGCTTTATGGTTTAACTGATGAGGAAATTGAAATTGTAGAAAATAGTTGAATATAAATGAAAGACTATATTAAAAATTTAGTTATTAGGTTGTCTGAATTTAGCAAGAAGAGGACAATTTAGGTTTGTTTGTTGGAACACTCTTTTAACAAAACGACAATAGAAGAATAGTGGAATATGTGTAATGAATTATAAAGCAAGTAACTTATCTGCTTCTAATAAGGCTTCTTCAAATAAATAAGGTTTTGAATTTGAATTTATATAACTATTTTCAGATTTATCAATTAATAAATTGATATAAAATAAATCTTCACCTTTATTTGCTAATTTTTCTTTTCTTTTATTTAGGATTAAATTTACATTATCAAACCCATCTTTTGACCTAGAAATATTTGATATGTAATTCATTATAAATTCTCTATAACGACTAGATTCAAAATCATCTAAAATCTTATCATCATAAATTAATTTAAAAAGAGTTTCTAAAATACTGAAATCACTAATAGAACTGTAATTTAAGAGCTTAACATTCATTAAAGATACAATGGTATTATCTTCTAGGAAACTAATTAAGTATTTAATCGCAATGGGATCATTTAATTCAAATAAAACATTCAATGCGTCTAAGCGATGAGTATCATCTCCTGTTTCTAAATAATCTAATGAGGTTTTTTTACAATATTCTGGGAATAATTCCATATCAATCATAATTCTAATTATAGACCAAAATTTATGACCTTCAAAAGCTTTACAGCTATCAAGCAATAAATCCTTGTCTCCAGTTATTTCAATATATTTTTCTATTTTTCTACTATCATTATAAATCGATTCATGATTCATGAATAAATTTCGTATTTGAGGAAAAGCATCTTCTAGATTATTATTTAATGCGTATTCCATATGTTTCGATATTGCTAAACCTACTAACGTTTCATTATTGATATTATGAATTATTCTTTCATTAAATAAAGTTTCATTGTTTATTAAATCTTTTAGTCTCAAGAAACTTTCATCAACTTCAGAACTTCTATCAAATTCATAGTATTGAATACAATTGACAAGGAAATTTTGAGGTAAACTAAACTCAAACTCCTTTTGAAAGAAAAAGATTAATTCAAATATTTTATAATTTTGATTATATCTAAATGTATTTGGTTGAGGAATTGTTACAATATTATCAAAATCAATTTGTGAACATTTTAATAAACACCATTCTTCTATAGTTTTTATTTGTTTTTTTGAAACTTTGAAAGGTCTATTACTCTTTTTATATTCCTCTAGAATGGTTTTAATTTTATTATAAATTAAGTAATCATTCTCAAGGTATTTCTTTACAATGTCATATGAAATTGGTCCATTTGTATATTGATATAAAAGAGTTTGAATAAGGCTTAAAGATGTTTCCATTACATTACCATGTCCGTTTTCTTTGTACCAATCCATTGTAATATCATGCAACTCATTTTGTTTAATTTCAGCTTTGTTTTTTCTAAAAAACTTCTTTATTCTTTTTAGTAATCTTCTTTTACTAAAAAGTATGTTTAAATTATCTTGAAGTCCTTTTTCATATTTTCTTTTGTTTCTTTTTGCTTTTGTTTCTGTAAGTAAAGGTTCTTTAAATTTAATCCCTTTTCGTTTCATCAATCTCTCAAATTTCATACCTAATCTTCTTATGTTCAAATTCGCAATGAAATTTCTAAAACGTTCAATTCTTTCAACTGAGATTTCTTTTTCAATTAATATATTTACAACAGCATTTAATTCTGATTCAGAAATAATACCAGCTATAAAATAATCTACTTTCTCAAAGTCTTGATTTTTTAATAAGTGAATTATAGCCCTATCTCTAGAGTTACTCTTAACTATTAATTCAGATAATAGTTTATCGTGGATATGATAGCTGACATCATCAATTACACTATCTAATATTTTATCTATAAATTCAGGGTCTTGTTTGATGAAATCTAACAATTTTGAAGTCAATTTATTCAGATAATCATCATATTTATAAAGAGAAGAATTATCATTAAAAAAATATTTAGCTAATTCTAAAAAATTGTCCGCTGATGTTAGGTTTAAAATTAAACTATTGATAAGAATTTCATTCCCTCTTATTGTCTCATCAGGAATAAGTCTCTCCTTTAGTTTATGTGCTCTTAAAAATTCTTCTTTTATATAAGCGAAGAAGGAATCAATATCGTCTTTCTCACTTAATAATAGTAATAGATTATTGTTTAATGCTTTATGAGTTTCATTTTTAAAAACTTCAAAAATAGATTTTAAATATGCCTCGTCGTCATTAGTTAAATTCTGATTTTTAATTAAATATAATAGCTCGGATTTTATAGAAATATGTAAATCCTCGTCATTTAACTTTTCGAATAATAACTCTTTTAAATTTGATAAAGAATCTTCAGGAATATCAAAAAATGAAAGTATACTTATTGCAGAATTTGTTGTTCTTATGTGGTAATCAGAACTCTTCGAAAGTATATTTAGTAAGTACTCATAATTCTCGGAACAATTAGCGAATTGTGCAATTTCTTTTATTTCAAATGTTCTATTTGTATTTATCCATAAGGTTTTTTCGACGCACTCATTGTTAAAATGAGTTTGAAAAACTTTAATTTTTGTTTCTAAATCAATTCTATTATAGTCTGCTTTAAATAATAATTCAGGTTCATTATCAATTAACCAATTTACTAACCCTTTGTAAGTGTCTGAATTATTATCTAGTAAATTGATTAGAAAAGTAATAGTGTTAAAGAGTGAAGGATGTGTTTTACCCAATTCATTAATTTGAATAAACTCTAATATCTCATGAATATCTCTTCCAGAAATAGCTGTTGCTGCAAAATACTCTTGAATGTTTCTATGTTCAAAAAACCATTCATTTGATTCCTTGTTTTTATCAATTAAAGGATTGTTTTTAAAGTCTTTAAAGTCAGAAGAATTCGAACTTGCAACCTCATATAATTCATCATTTGAAATTGTATTTCTTTGCATTAATTCATTTACTAAAGAGGTTTTTATCGAAAGCCTTTTAATAAGTGGTACATTTAAATCTTTCTTTACTAGTTTATGATTATCGTCATGCGTTAATCTTATACTTATATAACTCTCCCATAATTCAGAAGAATTTGAAGGTAATTTTTTGTTTTCTTTTATATAATCAGCTAATATATTTACCTGAAAAGGATTTTTTAAAAATTCTGTAATTGTACTATCAAATGTAAGGCTGTCAATAATGGCAGTTCCACATTTTAATTTTAATAGATTAATACTTTCATTGTAATACAAGTCTCGTAGATAATAAACCTTGAAATCTGAAATGTTTTTAATTAAGCTTTCATAAACATTTGTTCTACAACTCAAAATGAATTTAAACTCAACTTCGTTTGTGTTTAAATAATAAATAAAAGTTTCAAGTTTTGAATTGAAATATTGAATATTTTGAATTTCATCAATTCCGTCAAAAATAAATAATAGATTTTTATAAGATTTCCAATTTTGGAATAATAAAGATTCGATATTATCACTTGAAGTAAAGTTTTTTAAATTTCTATAAATTGGAATTAGTTTATTATCTGAATCATTTAAAATATTTATAGCTAATCTCTTTAATTCAGTTGTTTTTCCAAGACCAGGGTTACCTAATAAAATTATTTTATTTTCAATTTTTACACATTTTTCCAATGTGTCATCAAGTACTGTATTTCCAAGAAATGCACTAATTAGGTTGTTTTGACTTTTATCGGAACTGAAAATTTCTCTCTGAATTATTCCTTTTTCATTTTTAATATCTCCAATAAGTTTTTGAAAATCCTTTGCAGTTAAATCTATTTTTTCAATTTCACTTTGAGAATGGAGAATCTGAAGATCTTCTTTAGACTTTAGATTAACATTTTCAAAATTAAAAACCGTTACATTAGAGTTTTTTACATTTTGAACATTAATTTTCTTAGTCGAAAATAAATTAGTAATAAAATTAGGCATTTATTTTCTTTTTACTTTAATATTTGACCTATCCTTAATGTCAGAAATGATAATACTACTATCGTCATTAGCCTTAACTTCTACATCAACTTTTGATTTTGCTACTTTTGAAATTCCAATATTTGATATTTTTGATTCAAAAATTAATGTTATTAGTACTAAAAATTGGCTAATTATGACAATTAATGGTTCTGGACTTTGATCGGCGTTAAACCAATATATTGCGATTCCTAGTGCTATTATATTAAAAACGTATAATATGATTTTTACTAGTTTGTTCATTTTTTAGTTGATTTTTGTAATACTTATAAATGTAAGTTAAAATGTTGATATATGTAAGTAATTATATGAAGAGCTCATAAATTATTGGTAAAACAAAAGGAAAGTGGAACGACCATATTTTGTGTTTAGATTTTATGATGAGTTCCCAAAATGAACGAATTTTACTCTTTCAGTTACCTAAAGGCTGATTTAGTTGCAATAATGATTCTGTTGAATAGCAACAACAATGATTTATTCTTTGTTGTTGCTGTTTATTTTATTCTTTTAGTTGTTTAAAAGGTTGATTCTAGTTGCAATAATGATTCTGTAGAACAACAACAATAATTTTGTTGTTGTTGTTGCAGTATTGTTGCATTTATATTTTTAAGTTTATTAAATAGTCTGCAATATCTAAACCTAGTTCTTTTTCTTTTTCTGTTGCTTTTTCTTGCAATAAAGTAGATGTTCTAAAAGTTGCTAATTTTGTGAGAACTGTAATTTTTTTGTTCCAAATATCATAGCAATTTAGATCTGGAAACAAAACAACATTTCTACCCTTTAAAACTTTTGTTTTTGATTCATTTAGATTATTGACACTTCCACACGCTAACCAAATAAACTCAGGCAAATACACACTTGAAATAATAGCTGTTTTTTCTGATTCAACAATTGCAACGGGTTTGTTTTTATCTTCATTTAATAAATGTTCTCCAAAGTAACATTGTTCTAAATGGAAGTTCTCTATTTTTAAAATATTATGCACCCAATTAATATGATTGTAAGGCTTTTTTATTCTCTTACCACTTGAAGCATTGTAAAGCATTATTTTACCACTTCGAATATTGTTATTTATATCAACTTGCCAAAATACATTTGCACCTTGCCAATTGTTTGAAGTACCAATATTATATTTTTCTGCTAACTCAAAAGCAACTTCTTTATTCCAATGATTAGTTAAAAAATCAATAAAGTAATTAGGATTTTTACTGTTCTTGCTTTTAGTCATATAATCAGAATCAATAAAACTAGGATTTGGTTTTTGTTTAATCTCGGTTTTTATGAAATAATTGCTTTTAATCAATGAAATATTATTGTTTTCGAAATATTGTTTAGGTGTGTAATGATAACCACACTTTATTTTTCTGTTGCAACAACCAACATAATCATGTAAATATTCGTTTGTATGTAAATCAACATATTTAGTAAACTTGTTTTTTTTGTGGCATTTCGGGCAAACAAAACGTGTTTTTATTCCATTATATGGTTCTAATATGAATCTGTAATTTTTCATAGGACTATATTGATGTAACAGTAGTAACATATGTAACTTATGTTACGATTGTTACACATGTTACAGCTTATTATGTTTATCTAATGTTCTTTTTACTTTCATTTGATTAGTTCCTAACTGATTTGCAATTTCCCTCAAACTCAAATTTGGCTTAGAACTTTTCAACTCAATAATGTTATTTTCTAATTGTTCCCTATCTTCTTTTGAGATCTGTTTTAAGTGTTCAATTTCACTACTATAATCAATAAATTCAAACTGTAAAAAATTGTGAGGTTTATCTATTTGACAAACAACAACATTTTCAGTGTCATAAATTATTTCTGTGTTACGAGCTTTTATCTGCTTTATATATCTTAATTGTTTGTCATTGTGGCTTTCTCCAATAGAAAAACAACTATCAACAAAATTTATTAGCATTTTACTGCCAGCTAAGTCATTTCGAGTGATAGGTTTTGACAAATCTCGTTTTGGTGTGTGAGCTAGTGCTAATATTGAAAGTCCATATTTGCTTTTTAAAGTCTTTAAATGTTTCATTAAAGGCAATGCATCTTTTGATTTTTCTGTTTCGTTTTTTAAATAGGTAAGATTATCAATAATTAGTATTTTAGAATTGGTTTCTATTATACTTTGTTCCAAAGAAGAATTTAAAAAACTTTCAAATGTTTCTTTTGTAGGGATATTTGCATCAGGATTAATTTCTACTCGAATAAAATCGTTTCCAAATCTATAGTGCTGATCAAAGTCTTTAGAATAACGGTTTTCAAACTGTTTGTCTGAAAGTTCAAAATCGAAATATAAAATAGATTGTTTTTTTGCTTCTAACTTAAATCCTCTTATATATTCCCCTTTGCTTATACTATTACCTATTTGAACGGCTAATATTGACTTACCTAAATTAGTGTCTGCAAATAATATACATAATTCATTTTCAAACCATAATTCACCAAACAACATCTTTGGTATTGGTCTTGTCTTTGCTTTTTCAATCCATTTGTTTGCAGATCTTACTTTAAAAAGTCCTTTATTTTCATTTTCATCTTCAATAGAGATTAAAAGATTATTTGTTTCATTTAGAATTTCATCAATTCCAATATTCGTTTCGCTTTTTATCATATTATTATGGTGTTATCGATGATAATATGTATTTTTACATTGTCTGTATAATTTGGCGATAATACTAAAGACATTAAAAACACACAATTCATCTTAGGATTGTGTGTTTTATTTTTCAAATTGGTTCATTTGTTGAAGAGCTTGTAATACGTCAGATTTTTTATAACGTACTTTAGTCCCTATTCTAAAGGCTGGAAGAATATCTTCTTTGGTGTATTTCCAAAGAGTAACTAAAGAAATAGATAACATTTTAGCTGTTTCCTCTCTAGTTAGAAGTTTGTCATGTTTGTTTTCCTGTTTAGAAAAATCTAAAAGGATGTTTTTTACACCACCTAAAATTTCATTTTTGAAATCTTCATTATTGGTGTTTTCAATTTGTAGAACTTGTTTAACCATCGCTTGTATTTTTATTATTTATACAAGCAAACTTAATGGCGATTAATCTTCTTTAAAAATTGGGTATGCGCAGAGTATACGCAATACATTAAAAAAAATATTGCTCTATTTTGGTGGTGGCTATACTTATCTTTTTTTGAGCTGTGTTGTATTTATCTAAATCCTTTTTATAAATATCTGGATCTAGTTTGTTCACAGAAGGCTTAGGCAGGAGAAAGAGACTGATTTTCTTTCTTATATTTGATAGTGAGCTATTGGCGATTTTTTTCAATCTGCGAGCATATTCGGAATGATTCTCTAATAAACAATCATTAAAGACACTTGGATCCATATCGACCAACTCTATCAAAGTTTCTAATTGCAATTTTTCATCATAAATTCTTCCACCCGTTATATTATTTAAATGTTTCAATTGGTACTTATAATCCAAAGAAGAAAATCGATTCCTTAAACACCTTGATCTTAACTTATCAACATAGCATAATTGTTGTAAAGGGGGTAATCTTTTTTTGCTGAAATTATTTTTTTCTCTTTTCCTGGATACTTCCTTTAATCTTGAAATTTCATTTTCACAAAAACTTTGTAATTCCACAATAAAAAACCATTCCTCCCAATAAGTAACAAAATCAAAATAAGCATATTCCTCAAAAAGTTTCTTTAAAACTTCAACTGAAGTGTCATTATACTCTCCATTAGAAATATAGTGACAAATAATAATGTGGTTTTCCTGGATGCAATCAAACACATATTCTTTCCATTTTTCTGTCCCTGTTTTTTCTTTACATAGACCAAAAAAAACATCTCCATGATCATCTAAATCACAATCCTGTGATATTATGTTTTTGAAAATTTCGAATTGATTTTTATAGGTTTTATTTATAAAATTTATTTTATCTTTTTTTAACAAAAAATTGCTCAATTCTATACTTAAAGAATTAAAATAATCTTCTATAAATTCTTTCCTTTCTGTGTAAGCCTTTAATGCTTCGTAAATTTCAAAAACAACTTTTTTATTTAATGAATAAGTCACACAATCAAAAACCAAACGAGCACCACACCATCCATCATCTGAAAATGCCGATACTATATCATTATTAAGATTCATTTTTCCTGTAGCTGAAATAATATTTTTTTTCAGTAGTTGTTTTACAACATCAGAAGTTAAATTATCCCAATCAAAGGGGGTAATAATACCTTTAAAATCAGTTTTCATAATTACTACTTGTTTTTACTCTCCCAATATTTACTAAGTTTTTTGATATGCTCATCCTGTGATGCTTTTATGTATTGCAAAAATTGTTTAATACTTTTATGGCCAGTTGCCATCATTATTACCGAAGCCTCAAAACCTTCCAAAAACAAGTTTGTTGCAAAACTCCTGCGACATGTATGACTGCTTATTAATTTATATTTTGGGTATATATCCAGCTCCTTTTTATTTGAACCTTCTTTAATTGCGGCTCCATAGGTAGGGGTGTTTATTTCTGCTACTTGGCAAACCTCTTTTATATACTTGTTGAATTTTTGATCTGATATTTTCTTTGGGAATTCACCATTTCTTTTTTCCAAAATCTTTTGAAATTGTGGGTGAATTGGAATTGTAAGGTTCTGTTCCGTTTTTAAGGTTGTAATATTAATTACATTTCCAATTATGTTTCCCTTATCAATTCTCAAAAAATCTGATATTCTAAGTCCAGTTCTTAAACCAATAACAAATAAATCTCTTGCATTATCTAACCTAATATTATCACTAAAGTCATGGTTAAAGATTTTGTTTATCTCTTCCTCGTTTAGATAAGTATCAAACGTTTCGTTTTTAGGAGCATTAAAATTGCTGCTTTTATACTGAGGGTTTACATTATATCCCTCAAATTCAATTTCCCTACAAAACGTCTTTATTCTTGAAATTAAATTGCCTATTGAGTTGTTATTAAGATTCTCTACATCCCTACAAAAGTGAATAAACTCCTGGTGAAAGGTAAGGTCTATATCTTCAAAACGATAACGCTTTTTAGTATGCTCTTCAAAAGCTTTTAGTTTGTTTAAAGCTCCATTGTAGTTTTTAACAGACCTAGGCTTTATCAGCTTCCCTCTATATAAACGATTTGGTGCATCTTTAACAAATTTTTCGACCCAAGAAACTAAGTATGCTTTATATTCATCGTTTTTGTCAACTCTTCCAAAAAAATCAAAAACACTGTTCTTTAGCCATGCTTTTGATATATGCTTTTTGTTGTTATAATCGTTATTGTATTTATCAAAAAGAAATAACTCCAGGTTATTTAGTTTGTCATTAATAAAATCAACATTTGTTGTTGTTGCTTTTATTTTTAACCGTTGTTTTTTTTCAGACCAATCATTAAATAACACACTGAAGCCAGTTCTTGTTTTTTGGTCAATTCTATTACTGTCCCAAAAACGAACATAGATACTTAAATACTTTTTCTTACCTTTAACAATAAAGTATTTTACATTCACTTCAATTTATTTTGCCGAATTTTTGCCGAAAGTTAATTAATTTTGATTAATTTAGCTTAATCTTTTTTAATTATGTTTTAACACAAAAACTAAACAAACCCTTAATTATAAAAGATATACAACGGTTTTATTGAGTTAGAGTAAAAATAAAATTAAGACAGGTGATTTCCACCTTGAGTACTATATAAATCGTAAAACGCTTAATTATAGCGCTTTGCGATTTTTTTATTCCATTAACTGCAAACATCTTGCTTTGGTTTTTATTGTTTTTTTATAACTTCGAGTCAACAATATTTTTAAATGGAATAAGAGAATTCTCTTTTATCTTGTATTTTAAGCCTCTACTAACTTTTAATACAAATAATCATGATAGACTCCATCCAAGTTTTCGAGCAATCCTTAGAAGCCTATTGGAATGCTTTTGTTGCCAGCATTCCAAAAATCATCTTAGCTATTCTACTTATTATTGTTGGGTTTTTATTGGCAAATGTTATTTCCAGACTTTTTAAAAAAACCATTCTGCTAAGAACCCAAGACCCATTAATGATTAACTTTTTATCCAAAACGGTAAAATTGGGTGTTGTTATATCCATCTTGATGTTGGCCTTAAATGTTGCAGGACTTGGAGGAGTTGCTGCTGGGATGTTAACAGCTGCAGGGGCAGGGGCAGTTATTATTGGATTTGCCTTTAAAGATGTGGGAGAAAATTTTATTTCAGGAATTATTCTGTCTTTTAGTAGACCTTTTGATGTAAATGATACGGTAATGGTGGATACTATTTTTGGAAAAATTACAGCCCTAGAATTTAGGTATACCAAACTAAAAACCTTCGATGGTCGCGACGTGTATATCCCCAATAGCGATATTATTAAAAAAGCGGTTTACAATTATACCGAAGATGGTTATTTTAGGCTAGATTTTATGGTAGGAATAGATTACGAAGACAATATTGAACTTGCTAAAAAAGTTATTTTGGAAGCTGTTAGAAATTCCGAAGGCGTTATTGAAAATCAAGATCACGAATGTTTTGTTGTGGTAGATTCTTTAGGTGTGAGTACGGTGAATTTAAAAATTCTATTTTGGACTAAAACCAAGGAATACCGAAAAAGAGCCATGGAAGTAAAAAGTGGGGTTGTAAAAAATGTTAAACAAGTTATCATGGAAAATGGTCTTAACATGCCTGCGGATATTACAGAAATAAAACTTTACGGCTCTCAAACAAGCATTCCGGTTACGGTTGATTATCCTGAAAAAAATCATAAAAATTAGAAATTATGCAACCGATTACACGCTAAGGGTATTGCCATTTCATTATAAATTGTATCTTTGAAACCACCCTAAAAACTACGATAAATAATGTTCGATAATTTCTGGTTTCACGTAGAGTATGGTATGAATCATGTGTTGGATATCAATGGCTACGATCATGTTCTTTTTTTAATAGTTTTAGCAGTTCCTTATTTGTTTAAAGATTGGAAACGAGTGTTACTGCTGGTTACTGTCTTTACTTTAGGCCATACCTTATCTCTAATTTTAGCAGCCTATAATGTGGTGAGCGTTAATGGCGAGTTGGTTGAGTTTTTAATTCCAATTACCATTTTAATTGTGGCACTCTTTAATGTCTTTACAGCTGGTAAAGGCGCACAAAAAGAAAAGGTTGGCGTGCTCTTTTTTTCAACTCTATTTTTTGGACTAGTTCATGGGTTAGGTTTTGCTAGAGAGTTTAGAATGTTGGTAGGACAGTCTGATAATAAATTTATAACGCTGTTAGAATTTGCTTTAGGAATAGAACTAGCTCAAATAATTATTGTGTTTGTGGTGCTGTTTTTAGGCTATATTATTCAAACTGTGTTTAGATTTTCAAAACGCGATTGGGTAATGGTCCTTTCGGCAATTGTGGTAGGATTGGTAATTCCTATGATTATTGGGAGCGACTTTTTAGCTTAAACCAAACGGTCATATTTACCTAAAGTTTTCATAAATCTTTAATTCTCTGGTTGTAATTAAAATACGAACAGCCTATCTTCGTTGTATATTATTAAATGAAATTTTCACTTTGTGAAAAAATATGAAAGAACACAAACAACTTAAATACGATAAAGCATATTTAAGAATAGCCAAAGAATGGGGAAAATTATCCTATTGCGAACGCAGACAAGTGGGCGCCATTATTGTAAAAGATAGAATGATTATTTCCGACGGATTTAATGGCACCCCAACAGGTTTTGAAAATTTTTGTGAAGACGACGACGGCTATACCAAATGGTATGTGTTGCATGCCGAAGCCAATGCCATTTTAAAAGTAGCTTCTTCTACCCAATCTTGTAAAGGTGCTACCTTGTATATAACCATGTCTCCGTGCAAAGAATGTAGTAAATTAATACACCAAGCTGGCATTGTAAGAGTGGTTTATAAGGAAGCGTATAAAGACGATTCTGGTTTGCAATTTCTAAAAAAAGCAGGGATTGAACTTGTTTTAATTGAAGATTTAAAAGCTTAAAGAAACAAACTTATTTGGTTTTTAAATACTTAGAAAAAAAGTAATTGTTTTCATGATATGTCTTTCATAAAACAATAATAAATATCAACATGAAACTCAAAAAAAAATACTTACCACTTATAATTGGAGTTGCTATTGCAGCTGGTATTTTTATTGGTGGGAAATTAAATTTTTCTGATACCTCAGATAGATTATTCACTAAAAACAGTAAAAAAGATAAACTTAATAGACTTATTGACTATATAGATTACGAGTATATAGAAGATGTAAATACAGATAGCATTGTAGACGTTACTGTAAACGGAATTCTTAATACGCTCGATCCACATTCTGTGTATATTCCTAAAGAAGACATGGAGCGTGTGGCAGATAATATGAAAGGCGATTTTGTGGGGATTGGTATTAATTTCTATACCTATAAAGACACCATTACGGTTATTAGAACCATTGACGATGGCCCAAGCCAAAAAGCAGGTATTATTGGAGGTGACCGAATTATTATGGCCAATGGCGACTCTATTTTTGGAAAAGACCTAAGCAATAACGAAATTATAAAAAAACTTAAAGGGCCAATAAATACGCTTGTAGATTTAAAGGTGTATAGAAGAGGTGAAAAAAGCCTTTTAGATTTTACTGTAAAGAGAAATCACATTCCCATTAAATCTGTCGATGCTGCTTATAAATTAACAGATAAATTGGGTTATATAAAAATTAACCGATTTGCCGAATCCACTTATAAAGAATTTAAAAAAGAACTTACCAAACTGCAAAAAGCTGGAATTACAGAACTAGCAGTCGATTTACGAAATAATCCTGGAGGTTTTTTAGGAGTTGCAGAACAGATTATAGATGAATTTTTAGAAGACGATAAACTCATTTTGTTTACTAAAAATAAACGTGGGGATATAGACAAGAGTTTTGCTACCAAAAAAGGGGATTTTGAAAACGGAAAAGTCTATGTTTTAATTGACGAAAACTCAGCTTCGGCTAGCGAAATAGTGGCAGGTGCTTTGCAAGATAATGACAAAGGAACTATTATAGGACGTAGGTCTTATGGGAAAGGCCTGGTGCAACGCGAAATGGAATTAGGAGATGGATCTGCTGTTAGATTAACGGTTTCCAGATATTACACCCCAACGGGTCGCTCCATACAACGGTCTTACCAAAATGGAAATAAGGATTATTATGATGATTACTTCGCTCGCTTACAAAGTGGCGAACTCTTAGATCCTGAAAAAATAGAAGTAGCAGATTCTTTAAAATTTACCACTCCAAAAGGGAAAGTGGTTTATGGAGGTGGAGGTATTATCCCAGATGTGTTTGTGCCCTTAGATTTAAGCATGCATAACGAAACTTTAACGTTTTTAGATAGACGTGGGTTCATCAACAATTTTGTGTTTGAAGAATTAGAAAAAGACCGCCATGCTTACGATAGTATTTCTAGAGCAGAATTTATAGAATACTTCCAGTTTGACGACGATATGGTTTTGAATTTTCAAGATTACTTAAACGAAAAAACAAAGGCTAACATCACTTTTGTAGCCTATAACCAAGAGGTGAAGCAATATATTAAAGCCACTTTGGCCGACCAACTTTTTGGTAATGGCGCTTTTGAGGAAGTAATCAATCAAACAGACATTATGATTGAAGAGGTTATTGAATTGAGTAATAGAGAGAATTAACTAAATCTTATCATGAATCTTCGTGTGTTCTCCATCATTCCACAGCGTTAAAATATCGGTTGCTACTTGAGCTCCACTGCCACTTGCTATAGCAAACTGACTTCGCCAACCAGCTAAGGTGCCAGCAACATAAAGCCCTTCTGCTATTTTATGATCTGTGTTTTTTAACCAAATTCTATTTTTATCGGCTTTTGCTCTTGGATGAGGTTCTATAAAATCATCCAGACCACTAATGGTCATTAAATCCGTATAGCCAACGGCTACTACAACTAGTTTGGATCTATACTCGGCTTTATTAGTTTTTACTATAAACCCGGTTTCTGTTTTAATAATGTTTGTTGCTTTTTCGAGAGTTATCTGTTGTACATGTGGATATAAAGCAGTCAGTTGTTGTGTACCACTTTCAAGAATGGATGCTCCAGTAGTTCCAGGGTTTAATCCTAATACATTATTAAACAAGGCTGTTTGTAGATGAGAGGTTTTTTGATGAGCAATAATACCAATCTCTTTACCCTTAGCAAATTCTTTGTCTTTTGCTGAACCTAGAACCAAAGCACAAGATAGCCCAGAGGCGCCACCACCAATTATTAATGCATCGAACATTAGTTTCGGACTTTAGATTGTTTTTCAATTTTTTTCGAAATTCTTAAAATTTGCAATAAAGTTAAAGCACACAAGGAAGCAAGAACGGTTATAAATGCGATGATGCTGTCTCCTTCAAAAGGCGCGTTAAAATCCACTTGAGTTAAGTTGTAAATTATTAATCCCATTGCGATTAATGATAATATAATTTTAAAAATCTTCATCTTATTAAAATTTAAAGCTGTTGCAAATTTCGATAATTTGGAATGATTATTCCTTGTTTTATGGGTTTAATTTTTCTTTTTATAATGTATCTTTGCAGTTACTTTATTTATCATTGCTTTTTATGTTTCAACTAGGAAAAACCATCGTTTCAGAAGATATAATTGAAAAAGATTTTGTCTGTAATCTTTCAGCTTGTAAAGGTGCTTGTTGTATTGATGGAGATGCTGGTGCACCATTAGAAGAAAATGAAACGGAAATTCTTAAGGATATCTATCCTAAAATAAAACATCTTTTAAGACCGGAAGGTATTGAAGCTATTGAACAACAAGGTACTTTTATTGTTACAGAATTCGATGAGTTTGAAACACCCTTAATTGATGGAGCTGATTGTGCTTATGTTATTTTCGATAAAAAAGGCACTGCTCTTTGTGCTATTGAAGAAGCCAATAATCAAAAAATTATCGACTGGAAAAAACCGGTTTCTTGTCACCTTTATCCAGTTAGAGTAAAAGATTATACCGAATTTTCGGCTGTAAACTACGATAAATGGGAAATTTGTGATGATGCTTGTACATTAGGAAAAGAATTACAAGTACCTATTTATAAATTTGTTAAAGAAGCCCTTATTAGAAAGTTTGGGGAAGATTGGTATATGGAACTGGAAAAAGTAGCTGCTACACATAATAAGTAAATAATAACTTATGAAGTTAAGTGTTTTACTATATACAATCTGCTTCATAAGTGTTCATTCTATATTTTCTCAAAACCCAACAGAGGTTTCTAATTTAGAAGCTCTTGCCGATTCTATTTATTACAATAAATCAGAATACTACACTGAAAAAGATTATAAGAGACTACAAAAAATTAGAAAACAGATTGCTTCTAGTTATTTAGATACAACACAAACAGAATATCATGTAGCAAAACTTAAAAAAATGGCTGCAGATGCTTTAGTTAGTCAATTTCATTCAGACTTTCCTCTTGCCATAACTCAATCAAATCAGGCTCTAGCTCTTTATGAGAAATACCACATTAAAGACCTTTATTTTAAAGGACATATCCATAAATATTTATACGAGCAGTATTATAATAATAAAAATTGGGAAAAATCTATAGAAGAAGCTCAGAGAGCTAAAAAGGTCTTTGGAGATACATTGGCATATAACCATAGATTACTTGCTGAAGCCGAGTTTAATATTGGGTTTGTGTTGGGAAAATTTGGAGACTATTCTAAAGTTACCGAACGCTATAAAAAAGCCATTGAACTAAATGTTTCAAATCAAGGAGAAATGAATGTGGATGTTGCTATTCAGAAACATCATTTAGCTATTGTTTATGGGTTTGTAGGTTATTATAAAAAGGAATTAGACACCTATTTAGAGGTGGTTAATATTTGGGAAAATATATCTTATCATGATAAGAGTTTTTTAAATATTGCTTACGGTTCGTTAAACACATGGTATTTACAGCATGGCGATTATGATACAGCCGAAAAGTATTTAATAAAGTCTGAAAACCTTATAAACGATAAAGAAACCAATATAGATAACTGGTCTAATGAAGTCTTTAAAGGAAGAACGCAATTAGAATTATGGCGATATTACGCAAAACTTAACTTAAAAAAAGGAGATACACTTAATGCCTTTGCTTATAATAAAAAGGCAATGGATTTTATTGACAACTACAGGATAGACGATCCGGAAAACAACCCTCATAACGTACCTTACTACAAGCATTTTTTATTATTAAATAAAATGGGACTTCTTAGGTTTGAAGCAAACATCTTGAAAGAGAAAGATGCTAATCGGGCCATAAAAATCTACGAGCAGGTGTTAAGCCTAGAGAGCAAAGATGAGGTTCCAGTGTTTACATTAAGTGATAAGTTGAATCTGATACAATTATATATAAACAATGAAAATTATGCTAAGGTTAAGTCAAGAATAAAGCATTGGATAGAAAGCGCAAAAGAGAAAAATGACCCATATTTATTAATGCAATTATACGCACAAGAGGCTAACCTGGAAGGGCGTTTAGAAAGTTTTGAGTCCATGGACGCATTTTATAAAAAAGCGTTTAAATATTTGCTAAAAGACCCATTGGAAGATATAGAAATAAAAGACTTAACTTATTTAAATTCCAAGCCATATAGCCACTTATACTATATTAATTTGTTATTAGATGCCAGCAGAAATTATGAACTTGCTTACAGAGAAACTCATAAAAAATTATACTTAGAAATAGCTCACAATCTGAGTAAAATGGTCTCTGATATTTTTTCTAAAAATTATGTATTCACATCCTTCAACGATAAAGTATATGCTATCGCTATTCAAATTAACGAACAACTTTTGCAAACTTCTTTATTAATAAACAACGAACGTATTTTAGATGGTGTTTTAGAGAAAATAGAAGAGTCGAATTCTAAAATTAGTTGGAAACGGTTTTTAAATAGTTCTGAAAGAAAAAACATTAATATTCCAGAGGTTGTTTTAAATAAAGAAAGTGATTTGAAAAATGCACTTCATTTTTATAAAAAGCAACTGTTTATAAGCGATAATAACGGTCTGGAATATCAAAAAACATTAAAATCCAAAATTTTTGATACAGAGAAAGAAATTGATTCTTTAAATCAATGGTATAGAGAAAACTACTTTTCATACTTTAATCAAACACAGAATAAATTTCAAATAAGCGATTTAAAGTCTAAGCTTCAATCTGATCAAAAAATTATAAAATACTGTTTTACAGAAAATTACATTTTTGTTTTTACTATTACAAAAGATGCCACACAACTTCATAAACTTCCAAAAAATAATAAGCTTAATGAGTTTTTAAATGAGTTTGCACATTCTTTAAAAGAATCAAATACAGACACCTATAAAATATTAGCCAAAGAAGCTTATGAAAAGCTTTTTCCAAACAGTTTATTGGATAATTCAAGCCATACTAATCTAATCTTTATTTTAGACGATGTGCTACATTATCTTCCTTTTGAGTCTATAATCGATGGAGATAACAAATATTTAGTAGAAAGTAAAAGTATTAGTTATGCTTCGTCCTTACTGCTTTTTAACGAGCAGATTAACTCAATTAAATCGAAACAAAATAGTTTAGGCATTTATGCGCCAACTTATAATAGTAGTTTTCAGTTGGAGGAAAATAAAGATGAAGCCGCCCAGTTAAAAGGAGCAACTTTAGAAGCCATGCAAATTGGCGAGTTATTTGGAGCAGATGTTTTTTTAGGTGAAGAAGCTAATAAAGAAGCTTTTCTTAAAACAGCAAAAAATTACAGTATCTTACATTTGGCCATGCACGCAGAAATCAATAAATCTAATCCCGAATTTTCTCATTTAAGTTTTTCTTCATCAGGTAAGGATAGTAAGTTGTTTTTATCAGAACTTTATAACATTTCTTTAAATGCCGATTTAGCTGTTTTAAGTGCTTGCGAAACCGGAGCTGGAAAGCTAAAAAAAGGAGAAGGTCTTGTTAATGTATCTCAAGCATTTACTTATGCTGGTGTTTCTAGCTTAGTAACCAGTTTATGGAAAGTGCCCGATAAGGAAACAGCTCAAATAATGCTATATTTTTACACGTATTTAGAAAAAGGATTTCCCAAAAACAAGGCCCTGCAATTAGCGAAATTAGATTACTTAAAAAATGAAGACGATGTGTTATTAAAACGCCCATTCTATTGGGCAGGGTTTGTAATATCGGGAGATGTAACCCCTATTGAAACTAAAACCAATACGTATTGGTTTTGGCTTATAATTCCAGGTTTAGGTTTGGTGTTTTTTAGAAAAAAATTATTCCAGCTTTTCAAGTAAAATCTTGGCTTCTTCCGATTTGTAGTCAGATAATGCTACCAATTCATTTAAGGTTTTTGTAGCTTCCTCTAGATGGTTTTCTTTTACATAAGCTAAGGCCAAATACCATAAGTTTTTATCTTGTAAAGATTCTGACGACTTGATGTTTTCTTTAAAAATAGATATGGCTTCCGTTGTTTGGTTCTTTTGTAATAAAGCATTCGCTTTATAAAAAGCTATCACCGTATTGCTGCTGTCCTTTTTTAAAATATTATTAAAAAGTGTAATTGATTTATCGAAATCTTTTTCCTCATAAGCTTCAAAAGCTTTTGTTTGTACATCAGAACTACTTTCTCCTCTAACTATGGGATGAACAATATTTCGATATGGTTCGAAATAAGCAATAAATAGTTCTTCGTTACTTTGTTTTTCTTGCGTTAAAAACCATGTAAAAGAGATGCTTAAGAGCAAAAGTAATCCTGCCGCAACTGCCCAATACTTAAATGGTTTATTGCTGGATTCTAAATCCCAGTCTTGTAACTGTTTTTTTGTTTGCTCTCTATCATTTAAAATTAAAGATTCTTGTATTTCCTTTTGAAATTCAAACTCTGTTTTAAAATCATTATCGCTTAGTAGTAATTTGTTAAATTCTTTTAACTCGTCTTTCAAAAGCGTTCCTTCAAAGTATTTATTTATCAAGTCTATTTTTTCCATTATTTGCTATTAAGAATTATGTCTTTTATTTTTTGTAAACATCTTGATTTCTGACTTTTAGCTACGTTGTAATTGTTGTATTTTAGTTCGTCTACAATTTCTTCCAAAGTAAATCCCCGAACATAAAATAGGTTTAGTATGGTTTGACATTGCTTCCCTAATTTATTAAAAGCCTCTTGAATTTGTTTTTGTTTGGAATTAAAACTGTAATCAATTTCATTAAAATGATCGTCATTTAAATTGCTAGATTCAACAACTCTATCTATTAAATGTAATTTTTGCTTTTCTTTTAAACGTTTGTAAATCATATATTTTCCTATACTAAATAGATATGTTTTTAGTTCACTTTTCATATTGTCCAGATGTCCTTTCATACAGTTTTCTCGTAAAGAAATTATAACATCTTGATATATGTCTAAGCTATCGTCTTCGCTGATGTTAAACTTTTTGGCAAAGTTTAAAAAAGGAAGCTTGTATTCTAAATAAATAGATTTTAAAGCAAATTTATCATCGTTCTTTAGGGCTATTAACAATTTGTTTTCTGTCATTTAGTACAAAAATTGAATTAATGTAAACATAAAGTAAAGATAAAGTTTTTAACAAGCTATGTTTACCTTTTAATAAAAATGATACAAAAGGGTAATATTAACAATAAAAAAACATAAAAATGATGGATAAAAAATCTATGAACACAAAACCCTATTTATTTTTAGGCCTGCTATTTTTAGGCTTCGCTATGGTTTCTTGTAGTAGCGACGATGACAGCCCTATAACACCTCCGCCAATAATTGAGGTAAATGATTGCGAACCCTATACTGCAACACCAGCTTTTGGAACTATAAATAGCGAATGGACTGCGCCAAATGAAGAAGATAGATACGATGGTGTAATTACAATTCCATCAGACCCTGGAGGTGGATACGTACGCGTTTTATTAACTCAAGACCATCCTGATTTGAGACCTTGGTTGACCATATCTAACGATCTTGATGCAGGTGGCGCTATAGTTTCAGGATCTTCTGCAAACACGAATAATGAGTTAAATAGAGAAGCTTATTTTTCGGTTCATCCCGGAACCACTTTTTCATTAGAAGTATTTCCGTTTTTTAATGCACCAGTAGACGACTATCCTGTATCTTATACCATTGAGTGGGAATTTTTTAGTCGTGTAGATTGTTTTGAAAGCAATGATACACAAGCAACTGCTAAAAAAATACTTTTTGACGAAACTATCGAGGCTTATGCCATAGCAGGACATATAGGTTATGGTGTTGGTTCTTTTGACGAGCAAACATACGATTGGTATAAAGTTAATTTAACTGAGCCAGGTTTTATTGAGTCAGAGGTTTTAGACATGCCGAGTGATATGACCATTCAGATGCGTTTATTTAAAACAGATGGCTCTACCGTATCTATCATTCATGAATGGTTAGATCCAGACTCTCCAAATTCCAATGGTAGACGTTCTCGAATAAAATCGAGTCAATCCTTAGCACCTGGAACATACTATATAGAGCTGCATCCAGACTTTGTTAAATCAAGAAAGTCTTCATTCGATACAGAACCCATACCAGAACACTTTAATAAAACATATAAAATAAAAACAATCTCATATTAATAGCAAATTATATTTGATTGACGGAATAGCTCGGTTCTCTAGAGCTGTTCCTTTTTTTTGTTTAAACATACATCATATAAGAGGCTATGGGAGAGGTGTTTAGGGTGTGTATTTGGAAAAGAACATTCAAAGAAATGAGAAAAAGTAGGAAAAAACAACGGTTTTTTCAGTAAAAGCTGTATATTAGGAGTTATTGCTAATCCCAAATTAGTCCTATAACTTATGCGAAAATTGAGTATTCTACTCATCTGTTTTTGTAGCTTTCATTCGGTATTTAGTCAAGCCACCTGGCAATCCTATACTGAAAAAGCAGATTCTCTTCAACTTAAATTTAAATTTAAAGAGGCTATAGAACCAAGAGAAAAAGCCATTGAATTTGCACAAACGCAACAAAAAGACACCTTGGCATTTCTAAATTTATTATTAGAAATGAGTAAAAACGAACTTGCAACTTCAAATGCAGAGCTCAAATCTGATGCCTATAAGAATCTTAAAAAACAAGTTTTAGAACTTGAAGCTTCTGGTGCAAAACCAGAAAGACTTTATCAAGCATATAGACGCATGTATATTTTTGCACATAACTACATGAGAAGTATGACCGATACTGACAAGTATGTAGCAAAATCTATAGAGCAACACTATAAATGTCAAGAAATAGACTCTATTGTTTTGATGAAAACCTTGCATACTTCTGGGGTTGTATCTCGTGTGGTTGGCAGACTTAATAAATCTGTAAGTGTTTTAAAACAGGCTGAAGCTTTGTACCCTCAAATAGAATTTGGAAATGCCAATAATATGGCAAGTATTTACTTGGATTTAGCTTTAGTTTATAGTTATGAGTTTTTAAACATTCCATCTAAACGCTTAGAATATCTTAAAAAGTCTGAAGCGATGTTTAAGAGTATAGAAGATCCTAATATGGATTACTTTATAGGGGTTTATACCAATCTTTCAGATTATGAGGAATTAGAGGGGAATTATAAAAAAGCTGAGAATTACTTAAAAAAAGCCATGCAGTTGTACAAAGACAATGCAGATTTGGCGCAGCAATCTCGCAGAGGAAAAATTGGTTTTAAAAGAGATTTGCAATTTCGAGCTTCTTTAATAAAGATATATCGGGAAACAAATCAAGAAGATTTCATGTTAGCTCTTTTTGATGAGATGAAAACAATTAATTCTGAAAACACCTTAGACGATATAGAAACAGACTTTATTGCAACAGCCTATTTAAATGTGGCTTCATTTTACAGAACTAAAAACAATGATAAAGCTTTAGCCTACCTTAATAAAGGGTTGGAATTTCATAAAAAATTAAGTTTTAAGAATCTTGAAGATCAATTTATAATAGAAAAAATAAAAATCTATATTGATGAAAAACAAGATGCAGAAGCCGAAAAACTTTTAGCAAAAATTGAAACTCAAGATAATTTAGGACCATCTCTTGAAAAAGAAATTTTGGTTAGTCATATCGCATTAAGTTATAATAACAATAAAAAGAAAGTTTATACGGATATTAATAAGCTGCTTGAAGCATTTTCGGAAGACAATAAAGATTTCGATATAAAAACGATGACTTATCAAGATTTTACGCCAAGTCTGGTTTTAAATGATGTTAAATTCCTATTAGATATTATCGAAAACCAGGAAGCATCCTCATTCAAAGATGATGGGTTAAAACACACAATATACCAAATTGCTTTAAAACAATTTGAGTCTAACTTTAATCATGAGTTTTTAAATGAAAAGCTAGAAAAAATATATGATAAAATAAGCGTTTACTTCTTCGACAAAGCTTCAAACAACCAACTTTCACAAGCGGAAGAAAGTTTGTTTTTAAATTTCACTGAAACTATTGAAGCTAAATACTTATTAAATACATTTATCGCAAATAGATCTCAATCTAATAAAACGGAAACAGATAAGCTTATCCATGACGAGCAACGCATAAGATCTAATATTACCTATTTGAAAAAGAAAAATATTCTAAAAAAGTCAGATAGTATTCAAAAACTTGTTTTCGAAGAAAATTTAAAATTAGAAGCTGTACAAAACCAAATAAAACAGCAAGATTTTTACATCTCTAAGGTTATAAACACATCACATTCTCGCAATCAAAAGGAACTAACTAATAATCGATATATTATTAAGTTTAGAATAGTAGATGAAGATATATTCAGAATTATCTATGATAATAATATTTTACAAATTACAAAACTAGGTAACTATGCCAGTTTAAAACCTCAAGTAACCAATTTACTTTCAAAAGTTAAAGATATTCAAGCCCCGGTAGCAGATATTAAAAAACAATCAGAAGCTTTATATAATAGGTTACTTCAAGATGCTGAGGTGGGAAGTAAAAACAATATCTACATAATACCAGATGGTATTTTGCATTATTTACCTTTTGAGCTTTTAGTCTCAAACAACGACTACTTGTTAAATCAGACAAAAATAAGTTATGCTTCGGTATTGAGCTTTATAGATTCGCCCATAGAGGTTAAGAATAAAAATGATAAGATTGCATTATTTGCTCCTTCGTACAATTTATATGCTCCAACAGAGACGCAATTAGCAGTAAGAGGGGAACCTTATTATTTAGCGGGCGCAATTAAAGAAGTGCAATCTATTTCAAAACTATTTGAAAATAGCGTTGTATATACTCATAATGAGGCGTCTAAAGCTGCTTTTCAAGAGCTATCTAACAATTACTCTATTTTACATTTGTCTATGCATTCTTTTTTAAATGACGAAGATTCTGAATTGAGTAGTTTAGTGTTTTCAGATACAGATAAAGACTACGAATTATATATTTCCGAATTATATGGCTTAAACCTAAATGCCAATATGGTTGTTTTAAGTGCTTGTAATACTGGTGTTGGCGAGTTAAAAACAGGAAAAGGCATTGTGTCGATGAATACAGCTTTTACGGCTGCCGGTGTGCCATCTGTTTTATCTAGTTTGTGGAGTGTGCCAGATAATGCGACTCAGCAAATTATGGTGTCATTCTATAAGCATCTAAAGGATGGAAATGATAAAGCAGAAGCCTTAAAAAAAGCAAAACAAGATTTTTTAAATACCTCTAAAGAGGTGATGTCTTTAAAGCATCCTTATTATTGGGCAGGATTTGTGGTTTCGGGTGATATTTCGCCAATTGTTGACCAGAAAGATCATACGGTTTGGTACGTGGTTAGTAGTATAGGCATACTCTTAATACTTGTGGTTTTATATAGAAAACGCAAAAAACTTGCTGCCTAAGTTTTAATTTAATTGGTATTTTTATTTTCTTTACTCCTAATTGCATATAATTTTTCTTAATTCTAAGGCTGTAGTTTCTTTAAACTTGGTATTTGTATTGTTTATTTTATATGGAGTTTTCTGCACTTCTTCAGAAAATAGTTAAAAAGACTTTATTTCATTTTCTTTATTCATGTTGATATCCATATTTGTTTATATGGTTTCATTATTCTGTGTATTTGGGTGTTTTTGTAAAATTAAACGCTTTGTCTTTATATATTGATTATCAACATCCAAGATGCTTTTTTCTTTAAAAAAACATTTTAAGTGACTAAAATGTAAAAAATATCCCACTTTATGTTAACCTTTTATCAATTATAACATTAAAAGGTGTCGCTGTCCAATTTTTTAAGCTTCCTACATGAGGGATCATGAATTGAAGTCTATAAAATAGAACGACAATTTTATAAAATATTAACCATTAAACTATCATCAGTATGAAAACACAAACAACATTTATTTTATTATTTGGCTTTGTGCTTGGCACTTTTGCTCAAAATATAGACAAGCAAGTGGTGGCCAGTGCAGGTAGCACTAATAGTAACTCCAATTACCAGTTAACCAGTACAGTTGGCGAACCCGTTATTGGTTTAAAAGCGGCAACAGTTAATATTAACCAAGGGTTTTTGGCTGGAGTCAATAGTAATGCCACACTAACTGTAGAAGAGTTAATAGAAAGTAAAACTATTAAAATTTATCCCAATCCAGTTACAGATATTGTAAACATTAGCATACCGGATAATAATGAGAATGTTCGTGTTGTAATTTATAATGCCATAGGAAAACAGGTTGGGAAATATACTATTAATAAAGCTTTACAAAATTTAAATTTAAGTCACTTGTCCGGCGGAATGTATTTGGTACAACTACACTTTACGGACACCACAAATTCAAAATCATTTAAAATCATAAAACAATAACATAATGAGAACATTTTTACAAACTTTCGTATTCCTTTTGTGTGTTAGCTTAACAGGTTATGCACAAAACACACAACAAGATTTTATTAATTACCAAGGTGTTGCTAGCGATTCGTCTGGCGATCCTATAACAAATTCAAATATAGCCATACAAATTGCTTTAAAATTTGGAAGTCCTACAGCTACAGCAAGCTATATAGAAAACCACAGTGTAGCAACAGATGCTAATGGTTTATTTAATTTGCAAATAGGTAATGGTAGTGCCATTTCCGGAACATATAATACTTTAAATTGGGGTGAAGACGCCAATTATCTTACTGTTTCCTTAAACGGAACTGAGGTAGGTACTACAGAAATGACGGCTGTTCCTTATGCTTTGTATGCAAAAAGAGCAGACGAAAGTCAAAATTTAGCAAATGTTATGGCCTTTGGAAATTCTGCCAATGAACAAATTAAAGATGTGGTAAATCCAACGGATGATCAAGACGCAGCTACTAAAATTTATGTAGATGATGAAATTGCTTTAAATATAGCAAGTTTTGATGCAAGATTAACAGGTATCGAATCCGTATTGGCAGAATTAGACGCCAGAATATCGGCTATTGAACCTCCTGCTATAGGTCAATATAGAGAAGGTGGTATTGTGTTTTGGATAGACGCATCTGGACAGCATGGTTTAGTTTGTGCTGTTGAAGACCAAAGTGCTGGTATACAATGGTATAACGGTGCCGCTGTTACAACTGGGGCAACTAGCTATTTGGATGGAAGTTCTAATACAGACGCTATAATAGCAGTACAAGGGCCAGTAGAAACAGATTACGCAGCAGGTTTGGCTAGAGCCTACACAGGTGGTGGTTATAACGATTGGTTTTTACCTAGTCAATATCAAATGGAATATATGGATGATAATATGGCTATTATTAATTCTAAATCTTTACTTCATAATGGCACAGAGTTAGATACAACCAATGTATATTTCACCTCTAGAGAGACAGGTCCTGCACACGCAGCAGTTTGGAGTTTTGATGATAATATTGCATACAACGGTGGTAAGGGCCAGTCTCGTAGGGTACGCGCCATTAGAGCATTTTAAAGTTCATAAAAAAAATGAAGTAAATTAAATAGCACTGTAACGGTCTATTAAATGTTTTATAGAGCGCTCTGAAAAAACTCATAGCGCTCTATTTTTTTATCTGAGAGATTGTAGTTTAGAGACTCAGAGTAAACAATTAATTTACTTAATACAAAAAAAGCAGGTGGTTTTTAAGTTTTAATCATCATTCTTTATTTTTTATAAAAAGTGTTTTAAGCTGTTTTTAAAACAACCGATTTTATAGGAATATGAACCATAACTTTGGTTCCAGAAGCCTTCCCATTGGTATATAAATCTTTAATTTCTATTTTATAATCGTTTACAAAACCTTTAGAGAAATTGGCTAAACGTGCTTTGGTGATTTTTATTCCAACAGATTTTCGTTTTAACTTTTTCTTTTCTTTGATTTGTTGTGAAACAGATCTGCCAACTCCATCGTCTATAATGTTTATGGAAACATAATCTGGAGTGTTTTGGTAGACTTCCATCAGGATATTTTTAGTTCCAGATTTAGAAGATAGTCCATGCCAAAGAGCATTTTCTAAAAAAGGTTGAAGGATTAAAGAGGGCACTTTAATAACAGATGTATTTACTGTATTGTCTATTTTAACTTGATAATTTATTTCGTTTGAAAAGCGCATATTCTCTATATTCATATATAAAGACATGGTGTCTAATTCGTCTTGAAGAGAAATTTCTTTTTCGGTAGAAGCAATAAGTATTTTTCTAATAAGCTTAGAGAATTTATTTAGATAATAAACAGCGTTTTCTTTTTCGTTGTTAATTATATAAAGTTTAATAGAGTTTAAAGAGTTGAAAATAAAATGAGGATTCATTTGGTTTCTTAACATCTCTTGCTCGAGAGTAACAATTTTTTTCTCGTTTTTTAATTGTCTTTGTCTTTGTAGAATTATAAAAAAACCAATGACTAAAAAAGCTCCTAGAAGGCTTAATAATAAAATTTTTCTGTTTTGAACTAACTTTAGTTTTACAATTTCGTTTTCGCTAGCAAGGGCTTTAATCTGGTTATTTTTCTTTTCACTTTCATATTTTAAAATTAAATCGTTTACATATTGAAAGTTTTTTTCATTGGTAATAGATTTATCTAAATCAACAGATTGCTTATAATAAGTGAGAGACGTTTTATAATTACCTAATTCTTCCTCTAGTTGCGAAAGATGGTTGTAAGTTTCAGATTCCTGAGATTTTAAATTATATTTTTTTGCCATTCTTAAAGCTTCGTTTAAGTTGGCTTCAGAAGCTTTAAAGTTTTTAGTCTTTAAATAAATAAAACCTAAATTGGAGTATGACGTAGAAATATAATACTTGTCGTTAATTATTTTTGCTTTTTCTAGAGCGCTTTCAATAAAGGGTAAAGCAGTTTTATAATCCCCTTTTAAAATGTCCAGTTTACCTATACTATTATAACAAATAACACGCCCTATATCTGAATCTATTAGGTTATTATATTCTAATGATGTTTTATAATTTGCTAAAGCTTTATCTAGAAAGCCTTGTGCCTCTTGGGCATAACCAATATTATGATAGTTAATAGCAAGACCTAAGTTGTTGTTTAACTCTTCTTCAATAAGTAAAGATTTATTAAACAAGCGCAAAGCCATGTCGTATTGCTTTAAGACTAAATAGATATTGCCCATACTGTTTTGAGAAATAGCAATACTGTGTTTAAGATCTTTAGAAGCCGGTTTTACAGTCTCGGCTAAATCCAGAGCTTCTTTATGGTAATCCAATGCTGTTCTAATTACATCTTGTCTTCTGTAAACAACACCTAGCATATTTAAACTAATAACTTGTAAATCTATGTTTTTTGATTTTTTGGCTTTTTCTAATGCTTGTTCATGAGTTTCAATAGCTTTTTCATAAAAAGATAGATTTCTATATGTTTCGCCAAGCATGTTTAAAGAATAACTTTCCCCTTCTAAAAATGCTATTTTTTTAGATTCCTTCATTAAAAATTGCATCTTTAGCGTGTCTTTTGAAAAATCTTTAAATACAGAATCTAAATAATGATAGTTCTTTGTTTTTTTTTCTAAAACGTTGCTTACAATTTTTTTATAGTTAATGTCAATATCATTTTGGGCATAATTTGTTGTAGAAACAGAAACTATTACCAAGAGAAATAAAAAGGCTTTATAATGCGGTTTAAAATTTAAAACAAGACTGTTAAAGAGCCAATTCATATGTTATAATTTATTTAGAAAGTCTGATTTTCTTTGTCTGGCAACTGGAATTTTCTCGTCCGTATCCATAACCACATAAGCTTCGTTTTTTACAAACTCTTTAATTTTATTCAGGTTTATGATGTATGAATTATGAATTCTAAAAAAATAATTTTCTGGTAAGATAGCATCAATTTCTTTGATTTTTTTAGTAACAACCATTTTTTGATTGTTAATCATAAAAAAGGTGCTGTAGTTTCCGTCGGATTCTACATATAAAATATCGTCAATATTTAAAAACACGAGTTTTCCATCGGTATTTAAGATTATTTTTTGATGCTTTAAGTTGGCATTAAAATTTAAAAGCACTTCCTCTACTTTAGCAATAGATAAGTTGCTGGTATAAAACTTTTTAATTTTAGCAATAGTCTCTTTTAAATCGTCGGAATCTATAGGTTTTAACAAATAATCAATGGCTTCGTTTTTTAGAGCCTTTAGGGCATATTCATTATATGCAGTGGTAATAATAACGGCATAATCTTTATGATTAATACCATCTAAAAACTGAAACCCATCCATGGTAGGCATGTTTATATCCAAAAACAAACAATCTGGGGTGTACGTTTTTAAATAAGTAATAGCTTTCTCAGGACTTGTAAAAGTCTCAACAATCTCAATTTCATTGCTAAAATTTTCTAATTCCCAAGTTAAGCTTTTAATAGCTTTTGGCTCGTCGTCAACAATTACTGCTTTTATCATATATTCAAATATAATAATATATTGTATGGTTTATTATCATAGATGTATGATTGGTGCTAATTTCTGTATAATAGGTTATAATTTTCACATATTTTGTACAATAAGTACATAAAACTACCAACTATACAGTTTTTTCTACCAACTATACAATATCTAGTTTATGAGCTATTTTTTTTCTGATATTTGTCTTGCTATTAATTAAGGGATTAGCATTTCATTTTATAGATGGTTGCTATTAATCAATTTTAAAAAACCAGTGAAAGCTGGTTTTTTTTTATGCCTTTATTTTTCGTAAAAAACTTTCTTGGTTGCTGTAAACTGTAAAACAGTTATTAATATGGGTGAGGGAATTGAGATTTTAAACGACAGTTTGTTAAAATAAATGATAGCTGTTACTTATTCATAAGAGATGAAAGACTAAGACTCTTTAGTAATATAATAAACTTAAATAAGTGTTATAAAAAAAAAGCACCCCTTTCGAGACGCTTTTTTTTGTTTTAGTGTTTATTTAATTGTTTTAATCTGTTGTATTCTCTTCCGAAATTTTAGCAGGTTTTATCGTGCTATCGAACGCTCCATGGTATTCTTCCAGAAGATTCATTATGGCTGCTAATAAATCTTTTGTTTCCAAAAGTAAGCTAAAATACAAGGTGGTGTTTTTAGGACTAGATTCTTCGTTTCTAGTACGTTCAACTTGTTTTTGAATTTTATCTGTAACCAAAGATACAATTTCTTTTTTTCTGTTTAGAATAAGACCAATTTCTTCAAAAGAACGAGACTCAAAAGCATTTCTTGTATTGTTAAACAGTCTTTCAAAACGTTCGTCTACTTCCTTTAACTCTTTTATCTGACTAAATTTAAGTTTCTTATGGTTGTTGTTTACGTGTTTGTGGCTCACTTTTGTAATATATTCCAAAGATTGGGTAATATCTTGAAGATATCCTAATACATTAATATAGAAGCTACTTGCGCCAACACTAGATTCATCTAAGTTTTTAATGAAATAAAAGATATGATCTCTTAATTCATCTACTTCATCAGATAGTTTTACAATCTGTTTTTTATTCTTTTTAAGTAAAGTTAAATCCTGTTTTGCTAAGCCGTTAATAGCATTGGTATAGATTTTATTACCACGTCTAATAACATGAGCAATATTGTCTGCACTTTCATGGATGACTCCTTGAATGGAACTGCTCTCTGCACGAGTTAAGCTGTCTTCCGTTTTTGAATTATCCGATTTCTTTTTATGTGAAATATAACTTCTAACCAATAATAAAGTTGCTATTAATAAGAAGATAGGCACCATCACCTGAACGTTCCAATTTAAGAAGTAAGCAATGATTGCTGCTGAAATAAAGGCTATAAAAGCTGTAAAAAACCAGCCTCCAATAACATTTAGTACTCCGGCTACTCTATAAACAGCACTTTCGGCTCCCCAAGCTCTATCTGCTAAAGAGGTTCCCATAGCGACCATAAATGTGACATAAGTAGTAGATAAAGGTAACTTCATTGAGGTTGCAATAGATATTAGTACAGCAGCAACCATTAAGTTTATGGCAGCTCGAACTAAATCGAATGCAGGTAATTCGTATGTTTTATCCTTTTTTAATGAAATAACAGGTTTTTCAAATTGTTTCTCAATTTTAGCTTGCCATGATTCTGGTAAAATATAAGATGACATTTGAGATCCTAAAATGGCAAACCTTACAAAACCTCTTGATAAGAAATTTGGTTGAAATCGCTCCTTGGTTTCTTCCTGACTTGATAAGTCTAAAGACGTTTTAACCACGGCTTTTGCTTTGCTAGAAAACCATAAGGTTACAACCATAATTAATCCAGCTCCAATTAATAAGAAAGTAGGAGTAGGAACTTTATCTGCAAGAAAGCCCATACTGAAAGCTTCTGCTGCAACTCCAGAATCTACCCATGTAGAGTAAGATATCCACCCAGCAATTGGAACACCTATAAAATTTACTAAATCGTTTCCTGCAAAAGCTAGGGCTAAAGCAAATGTACCTACCAAAATAATTAATTTGTAAATATTAATTTTTGCCAAAGTAATAAGCAGAAAGGATAAAAGAGACCAGAAGAGTAAACTTATGGTTAGAATAAGAAATACCTCATGTTCTAAATAATTGTTTATGGTTTCACCATTTAAAAAACTGATGGATTGTTTGGTAAATGCCATCCCTTTTAGGCCTTTCATAAAGATAAAATACGTTATGGATGTTAGGGCTAATCCACCAAATAAAGCACCAACCCAATTGGCTTTCTTTTCAAAATTATAAGAAAGTAACAATCTGGCAACCCATTGTACCATGGCTCCTATGGTAAATGCGACGACTACAGAGAGGAGGATTCCAAAGATGATTTCCGTGGCTTTAGACGTGTTAATGTAGTTAATAGCATCTGATAAGCCACCTCCATCATGAGCCACTTTAATTAAAGCCATAGCTACTGAGGCTCCTAAAAGTTCAAAAACTATAGAAACTGTTGTAGATGTAGGCATTCCAACAGTATTGAAAAAGTCTAAGAGCAGGATGTCTGTTATCATGACTGCCATGAAAATAATCATGATCTCATTAAACATAAACTCATGTGGATTAAAAATCCCTTTTCTGGCCACTTCCATCATACCACTAGAGAAAACAGCACCAACAGCTACCCCAATACTAGCTACAATCATGATGGTTCTAAATGAAATGGCTTTAGAACCAATTGCCGAATTTAAAAAGTTTACGGCATCATTACTTACTCCCACAACCAAATCTGCAATAGCTAAAACAGCTAGAGCAACAATCATTAATAGGTATATATTTTCCATAAATTAATTTCTAATAAGAATGTGCAAATATCTATTGTGTTTTTAATAGATATGTTATCTAAATGTTATGATTTAAAAATGAATTTCAAACTGAAGCCTGTATGCCAATCGGCTATTAATATTTTCTGTATCTATATAAGTAACATCTGATTGGACTTTTAATTTATGTCCAACAATATATTTAGAAATACCTAAAGTATATTCGTCAACCTGAGTTGGTCCAACCGTACTATTGCTTAAATCTACCGTGGAGAATCTACTTCCTATTTCCCAATTATTTTTAAATAAGTAGCCACCCTGAAGATTTATAGCTTTTCCAACTTGTACAATTTGTCCTGTAGGAACACCTTCTTCATCTTTTGCAATTGGGTCTGAGGCATTTCGGTCTGCATATTCTCCCATAAAAGAAAAGCCTTTATATTTGAACATAGCATCTATAAAGAATGTAGAAATATTTGTTTCATAAAAACCTGAATCTGTTTCCATAAATACACCTTGATTACTTCTGGTTTTAACGGCATCATGGTTAAAATCGTAAGTAGCACCAATGGCTATTTTGGGTGTTTCGGGTCTGTAAATAGAGCCTCCAATATAGTCTCCTTTATTAGGAAACAAGCCTAAGGGTAGCAATTCTATACGTCCTGTGTACTGAAAACCCCCAGCATTTCCGGTGGTTATATTTCTGCCTTCACCTTGAGAAATAGCTAATGCCTCTCTAATAACAAAGGTGTCTGTTAGGTTGAAATAATGCCTAAGTTGGATTCCTAAATCTCTATCTATATTAAACTCTGCACTTAAAATGGATCTATCTACAAACTGAAGGTTTGCAGAAGAAATAATACCATCTCTATTTCCAGGAAGTTTTGCTTGTCCAAACCACAATTCGAAATTTTTGTAAAAATTCCACATCATGAATGCGTCTAAAATAAATCTTGGTGTATTACTGGTGTAAATTGAGGTTCCAGCCATATCTCTATTGGTAAACCCCAATTGTAATTTATATGTTAATTTTGGAGTTAAAGCAAAACCATCAAATTTTAATCTAGCTCTTCTTACTAAAAAGGCTGTTTTACCATTCATAAGTTCTCCATCATTGTTTTCCCAGCTAGCCAGAGCTAAAAATTGCATTCTAGCACCAACTTTCATAGACCAAGTGCTGTCTTGTCCAACAATATTTAAGATGCCTTTTCCAAATTTTGAAGAAGATGTTTCTTGTCCGGTTACAAATTGGAAGGAAACTAATAAAATAATTAAAGTTACTTTAAATTTCATTTTAGGCTTTAGTTTTTGTCGCTACAAAGAACTAACTTTAATATTAAATTAATGTTTCCTAAATATTAAATTTAAGGTATGCTAAAAAGGCTGCCTTGGCCAAAAGCAGCCATATAATTCATGATAATATAGTCGACAAAAACTAATAGATTATATGAAATTACTTATTTAATTGTCTTAAGACAGTCCAAAGATCAGCATTATTAATGACCTTATTGTAACTGGAACATTAAGTAATTATTAAAATAATAATAATTATAGTTGTTTTTACTTCATTTAAAATCAAATATTTAAGCTTCTAATGTAAATTTAATGTTAATAAAACGTTTCCTTAATGTTTCCAAATAGTTATATTTGAAATAGAACATATAAACCCAATAATTATGAAGAACATGATCATGCTTTTCACCTTCTTAATTTCTGTGGGCTCTTTTGCACAAGGGAGAGAATTAAAATTCAACAAGAACACCAACTTAATTGAAGTGATTTATTATCACGACAATGGACTAATAACCCAAACTGGGACTTATTCTCTAGATGGGAAACTTCAAGGTGAGTGGTTGAGTTTTAACACAGCAGGTGAAAAAGCAATTTCTGCAAATTATGATAATGGGAAGAAAGTCGGCAAATGGTTTTATTGGAATGATAAAACTTTAAAAGAAGTAGATTATAATAACAATGCAATCGCAAGTGTTAGTGAATGGACTAAGAAGTCCGCGAGCATGCATCTCAATTAAATTGTATGATACTTAAAAAGTAAAAGCATCCCAAATTGGGGATGCTTTTTACTTTTTAGACTAATTTATTATTGTTTATTCAACAGTCCAGGATGCTCCCCAAGAAGCATAATCTGTTCCTGTTCCATTTTCTTCTCCAGAAATAAAATCTGCTTCCGTAAAAGTTTCGGCAGTATCATTTTTCATTTTTAAAGTCACATCTATAAATGTGATATCGGTAACAGATAGGTTACCATTAAGTACTCCTGCGCCAGTTGGATTATCTCCTGCATCTCCATCAATATCGAAAGCTTCTTCAAAACCTTCAATTAAAACATTATTAAAGATGCCTTGGGTTCCAGCTCTTAATCTTATGGCTTCGTTTGCTGTTGAAGAACCCTGACCTATAATAGTTAAGTTAGTAACTGTTGGTTTAGAATAGTACCCTCCTGCATTGCTAAAATCGGTGTTATAACCATCTGCTTCAATACCTTTATCATGAATGTCTCCATGTTTTACATAAGCATTAGTAATGGTTCCGGTGTAACCTTCTGTCCAGTCAATAGAATCGTCTTGAGCATTGATAACCGAAACGTAGCTTGCATTTACTGTTCCTCCAAAAAATTCAACACCATCATCTTTTCCTTCAAAAGCCTGGATATATTCAACGGTAGTTCCGTTTCCAACCCCATAGAAGGAGAAACCGTTGTTTTCTGATTGTCCATCTGCCGAACCTCCAGAATATTCTACACGTACATAACGTAGACTTCCGGAATTGTCAGTAGGATTAGTTCCACCAAATGGTAAGCTGGCAATTTCTGAAGTTGAGGTAGCCGTTCCTGTAACAGAGTTAATTGGCGCTTTTCCTAAGAGAATTAAGCCTCCCCAATCTCCAGCAGAAGGCGAAGAAGCATCCGATGTAAATACAATTGGATTACTTGCTGTTCCGTTAGCAATTATTTTTGCACCTTGAGAAATAGCTACATAAACATTAGCACCAGAAGCTAAAGCTTTAATAGTCATTCCAGCTGGAATTTCTAGTGTAGTTCCGCTAGCCATGATTAAAGAGCCATTTACTTTATATGTATTGTTGGCGTCTAGAATAAGATCTTCGTTATAAGTGCCCGAGAGAAAAATAGTTTCTGAATCAGGGGTTTCATTGCCTGAATTATTATCAGGTAAGTTAATGTCTGATGTGTCGTCTGTGGAGCAAGAGAAAAGCATGCTTACTATTGCTAATCCAAAAATTAAGTTGTTTTTCATTTTTTTTCTAGTTTGATTTTGATTGTTTATTAATTGTGTTTAAAATTTATATTTAAGTTGTAGTCCTAAGTCCATACCTTTTTTATAATCTGTAATTCCTTTACCATTGGCCGAGTTTACGGCAATATCTCCTAAGGTTGTTTCTCTAAAATATTCTATGGTTGGATTTAACAGGTTTTTAATGCTAAGGTTTATTTCTAACTTATTATTAAAGTTATTTCTCCATATAAAATCTAGAGCTGGAACACCTTTTTCTACAACATTTCCTAATTGTCCAGAGCCTAAGGCGTCTATTCTGTCAGAGAAGTAAGAGAATACTAAATTAGCTATGGGTTTGTAGTTTCTAAAAGTTGGAGAGTAGTTGATATCAGCATTTAATATTAATGGAGAAGCACCTTGAAGTTGGTCTTCAGATTTATTAAAACTCACATCGTAATAATTTCCATCTTTAGTACTATATAAATTCTGTTTAGTTTTCATATAGGTAGCGTTAAAACCTAGAGATAACTTTGGGTTTTTATTTTCATCGCTTATTAAGTTTTTTCTTAATTCTACTTCAATTCCGTATACATTTGCCTTATCTCCTGTTCTAAAATAACGCTGTGTACCTGTAGCATCTGCACCAACAACTAGGTTTACAGGATCGTTAATTTCTTTGGTAAATACCCCTAGTGATATAATTTCGCTTTTAGTATAAAACCACTCGTATTTTAAATCGAGGTTAATAATTTTTGAATATCCTTTGTCTAGTAAATCTGGGTTTCCACCAATTTTTGTAGAAATATCTTCGTAAACAAAAGGTGCCACTTCTTTGAATTCTGGGATAGAAACCGTCTGACTTGCAGAAAAGCGAAGGTTCTGCTCTTCGGTTAAGGCATATTTTACATTTAAACTTGGTAGGAAGAAGTTCTCATTAGAAGTGATTTTATTTTTACCTTGATTTCCTAAGTTAATAACATCGAATGCAATATCTTGTTTAATAGATTCCATTCTTATGCCAGGAACAAATAGCCATTTTTCACCTGCTGTAATTTCAGCGTCTACATAACCGGCAAAAACATCTAATGTACCTATATAAGTGTTTTCTGGTAATCCAGGTCTATTGGTATTTGAAAGAGTTGGAATATTATTGATGACTTTTATTTCATAAACACCGTTATCCTCAGGGTTGAGATTTAAGTTTTCTAAAGTAAAAATGCTATTAAAATTGTTTACATCAAATATCTGGTAGCCATTTTCTACAATGTCATAACCATAACGAATATTTTCAAAATTTCTCTGTTTACTTCTTCCGTTAAGTCCAAAGTTCAATTTTAGTTTTTCGTTGATATTATAGGCCAGATTTATTCTTCCGTTCAATTCTTCATCTTGAATATCTTGAAAGTAACGTTGGTTGTCAAATACCACATTGCTATAAAAAATAGGATTTGTATCAATGTCGTTATCTAAGGCATATTGGTAGTTTTCAATGCTAATACGTTTTCTGTCTGGTTGTTTAGAGAATACAGAGTTATAACCAAAAGCCCAATCTATATCAAATTTCCCTGAAGTATGAGTTCCTAATAATTGATTGACAAACATTTGAGTTTGGTCGAATTGTACATTCATTTGATAAAAACCTTCGTCAGAATTGGCTTGAGCATCTCTGTTTCTTCCTTTTCCATCTATTCCAAAATAGCCTACAACATCTGAAGAATTATTTATAAATAAGAAATTGTATTTAATAGCATTGTTATCATCCAGACGATAATTCACATTCGCCATGGCAGTTATTGTGGTATCGTATTCATATTCTTCAGCATTATCTATAAAGGCCTTTTTTTCGGTAAGCGTATAATCTACGGCAGACCCTTTTCTGTATTCGTAATTATTTTTAAACGAAGCTGTAGCGAATACACTGATACGAGATCCATTTTTAAAGTCGAAAGATTTTCCTGCCGAAGCGCCATAACCCACATTAATAGGGGAGCCTGCATTTACTGGATCCACTCCATGAGATAAAATAACTGCAAATGGATTTTGGTCGTATCTTCCATAATATCCAAAATAACCTGTTCCTTCACTTCTAACAAAATTCTTGTCAATGGCATTGGTATTAAAGCCAGTAGAAGTAAAAACATCTAAAAAACCATTTCCATTATAATCTTTTGAAGAAATATCTATATTCCCTGCAGAAAAGTCACCATAAAATTTTGAGGTATAAGCTTTGCTTATTGATACGTTTTGAATAATATCTGAAGAGAAGATGTCCAGGTCGATGTTCTTTTTATTAACATCTGTAGAAGGGATTGAAAGCCCGTTCAGAGTTGTATTTAAATATCTGTCTCCTAAACCACGAACATAAACATTACTGGAACCCTCTTGTTTGGAAACGCCAGAGATTTTTGTAACAGCTCCTGCAGCATCACTAATTCCTTTTCTAGATAATTCGTCCGCCCCAATATGTTGCTTTATTTCAACAGCTTTTTTTTGATCTAATAGTAAAACAGCTTCACTTTCTCTACTAGTTGTTGTTTGAATGATAATTTCATCTAAAGAAGCCGCGCTGGCTTTCATAGAAACATGCATTTCTGTTTCTTTATTTGCTATAATCTCAACTTCAATTTCTTGCGTTTCATAACCAATAAAACTATAGATAACAGTGTGAGTTCCTGGTTCAAGATCATTCATTTTATATAAACCATCGAAATCTGATGTGGTTCCTTTTATGGTTCCTTTTAGTAATATGTTGGCAAAAACTAATGGTTCGTTGTTATAATCTAAGTCGATTAATTTTCCGGTTAAAGAACCCGTGTTTTGGGCATAAGTAGTTAATGAAATAAATAGTAAAAAAAAGAGAAAAATATGTTTCATTATTAATTTTAGTTCTTTAGTGTTTTTGTTGATGCAAAGAAACCCCAACAATGTAAAGTGGCTGTTAATCCTAGATTATGCCTTTGTAATAAAACGGTTAGCTTAATGTTATTGAGTTTACATAAGACGCTGATTTTAGAAATGATATCTTAACACCAAGTTCATTTGAATTGTTTATTTATGAAGATGTATTAAAACGTTAAAAAATGTATCTTGCAGCAGATAAATAGGAACTATGAACTGGGAACAATTACTCTCCTTAAAACGTTATGGAGATACAAATAAGCGCTTAAGAAAAGAACAAGACGAAACACGTTTGGGCTTTGAAGTAGATTACGATAGAATTATATTCTCATCAGAGTTTAGAAGTCTTCAAGATAAAACTCAAGTAATTCCTTTGTCTCAAACAGATTTTGTTCATACCAGATTAACCCATAGTTTGGAAGTAAGTGTTGTTGGAAGAACCTTAGGGAGGAGAGTTGGAGCAAAGCTAATTGAGAAATATCCCCATTTACAAACCATCCATGGCTATCAGGCAAACGATTTTGGCGCTATTGTAGCAGCAGCAGCATTGGCTCACGATATTGGAAATCCGCCTTTTGGACATTCTGGAGAAAAAGCTATTGGCCAATTCTTTATATCTGGAGCAGGAAAAGAGTATAAAAAGGAATTAACCTTAAAAGAATATCAAGATTTATGCGATTTTGAAGGGAATGCCAACGGATTTAAAATTGCTACCCAAAGCAGAATAGGAAGAGAAGGAGGCCTGCGTTTAAGTTATGCTACGCTTGGCGCTTTTACAAAATATCCAAAAGAGTCATTGCCAAAAAAACCGACAAATCATATTGCTGATAAAAAATACGGGTTTTTTCAAAGTGAAAAAGAGCTGTTTGTTGATGTTGCAAAGGAGTTGGGCTTGATAAAAAGAGGTGCCGATGAAGATTTCAGTTTTTCTAGACATCCTTTAACCTATTTGGTAGAAGCTGCAGACGATATTTGCTATACTATTATAGATTTTGAAGATGGAATTAACTTAGGGCTTATCCAAGAGGAGTATGCCTTAGAATATCTTATTAATCTGGTAAAGAATACAATTAATTCAGAAAAGTATCATCAGCTTTCTAATACCCAGGACCGCATAAGCTATTTGCGGGCCTTAGCTATTAATACTTTAATTAATGAAGCGGTTGATGTGTTTCTAACCAACGAAGAAGCTATTTTAAACGATAATTTTTCTACTGGCTTGTTAGATAAAAGTCAGTATGAAGCTCAAATTAATGACATTATTAAAATAAGTGTAAAAAAGGTCTATCAGTCCGAAGAAGTAATCGATAAAGAAATTGTTGGTTTTGAAGTTATACAAACACTTTTAGGTGTCTATACAAAAGCGCTTGTAAATAAGACTCAAGAAAAAGCCTCTCATTACGATTTGTTGATTCTAAAGAGTATCCCAGATCTTTATTTTGAAGAAGAAAGCTCAACTTACACCAAGCTTTTAAGTGTATGTCATTATGTGTCTTTATTGTCCGATAGTCAGGCTATATTAAAATACAAGAAGATAAAAGCGATTGCTTTGTAGATGATATTAAATAAACGTCTTGTCGATAAATATTGCTTTTTATCGATTTTATCTATATATTTATCAAATCAAATACATAAATTAACTAAAATGAGAAAAAATATTTTTGGAGCAATTGTCATCATATTTGTTGTTTTTGCTTGTTTTTTAGTCTTAAATGAAATGAATGGATCAACGACTTCTGAGGTTGATACTCAACAATTTTATGCAGAAATTGAATAATTACTGAGTCAATTTCTATTGCTATTTTAAATTTACAGTTAAAATGCCTTAATAGGTTTATTTTAAGAATATGAAATATAGACCTTTAACTGTTAAATTCTGCTCATGTTTTTTGTTATCTATGATAATTCACTTATTTTAGCAACTCTAAAAAAAATAAACATGAAGAAAATTTCCCTATTAATTTTTAGCGTTTTACTTATTGGATTAGCTGTATTTGCTATCATGAAAAGTGATGATGCTACAAAAAATGAAGAGGCTTTAGTTTCAGTAGATGAATTGAAGGAAAAGCACAAAGAACACTTAGATAATAATCCTTTTAAAGAAGTTTTATTATTATCTAAAAAAGAAAGAAAAGAACATAGGTTAACGCCTAACAAGTATAACGAAGAACAGTGGATTTTAACCATGAATCCAGAATTAGGAAGACCAACACCTTATAAGGTTGCAGAACTTCAAAAGGAGCTTTTAGAGCAAAGAGAAAACGATTTAATAAATGGAAGAGTACCTGGAGATGCCATGGACAACGGTTGGCTTGAAAGAGGTCCAAACAATGTAGGAGGTAGAACTAGGGCTGTCATGTTTGATCCTAATGATGCTTCAGATAATACTGTTTTTGCTGGTGGTGTAAGTGGTGGTTTATGGAAAAACACTAATATTTCTAGTGTAAATAGTGTATGGACAAGAGTTGATATTCCAGAGAATTTAGCAGTTTCAGTAATTACTTACGATCCTAATGATATAAATACCTTTTATGTAGGTACAGGAGAATCATACGTAGGTCATACAGATGGTTCTGTTAATGGAGATGGGTTATGGAAGTCTACTGATGGTGGAGACACTTGGACCAATATTTTTGGAGGAAACACTGGAACTAGTTATTTTGTTTCAGCTTCTACAATAACAGTAAATTCACCTGCTGGAGTTGCTGGAAACTATCAATCTTTTCCAACAACTGCTTTTGGACCAGAAATTACATCAACTATCACTGGAGATTTTATCATGGCAAACGATCCTTCGGGAGTTCCTACTCAAGGATGTACTTCTTTTGGACCTAGCGCAACGGGAAAAATTGCAGTAATAAGAAGAGGAGAATGTGCTTTTGTTGATAAAGTAAAGAATGCTCAAAATGCTGGCGCAATTGGTGCTATTGTATTAAATAATGTGCCAGGAGAGCCTGTACCAATGGGTGGAACAGATGCAACTATTACTATCCCATCGGTTATGATTAGCATGACAGATGGAGATATCTTAGAGGCTGCAATGGCCTCAGGTACTGTAAATGGATCCTTAAATCCGGCTTCTGGAGATTTTACCGCTATGGTAGTGCCAGGAGTTCAGCAAATTAACGATGTTAAAGTAAGAAATAATGCTGGTAATTCTGAAATCTATGTAGCAGCTAGTGATGCTGTATATGGTTCTTCAAATGCAGCTACAACTATTGGAGGACTAACTTATGGTTTATATAAGTCGGTAGATGGAGGTGCAAACTGGAGTGAAGTTAGTTTACCTTTAACAGCAGATGGACATAAATATGCTCCAAACGATTTAGAAATAGGACCTAACGGTAAAATTTGGATGTCCACTACCAATAGCAAACTATATGGAGATGGTGGAGGAACAATTTTTTCTTCTACGGATGGAAACACCTTTAATCTGGTTTATGAAGTTGCAGGAGGAATAAGAACTCAAATTGCAGTATCTTCAACTGTTCCGGATAAAGTTTATGTTTTAGCTGAAACAACCTCTGGTGTAACTATCAAGAAAACAACAACAGCTTTTGTACCAACTTTTTTAGTACAAACAAAAGCTCTTCCAAACGATGCGGATACAGGGATTTCTGCAGCTGATTTTACTAGAGGTCAAGCTTTTTTCGATTTATTGTTAGAAGTAGATCCAATAAATGATGAAATCGTATACACTGGTGGAATAGACATGTTCAAATCAACAAATGGAGCAACAACGTGGAATCAGTTCTCTCACTGGTATGGTGGTTTCGGGTTTCAGGAAGTACATGCAGATCAACATATATTAGCATTTGGACATAATAATTCTAATAAAATAGCTATTGGAAATGATGGAGGTGTTTATTATTCTTCAAATGGAGGGACAACGACACAATCTAGAAATACAGGTTATAATACATCCCAGTTTTATACGGTTGGTGTAGCTCCAACAACTGCACTTTCAGGAGATTACTTTGCTGGAGGTTTACAAGATAATGGGACGCAGTTATTACAAAATGCAAATCCAAATGGTGTGGACGATGCTGTAGAACCTTACGGAGGAGATGGAGGATATACATTCTTCGATCAAGATGGTACAGATAGATATTTTATTAGAAACTATGTGTATAATGCTGGTATAAACTTAAGATTTTTAAACGCAGATGGATCTCTTGGATCTAACGTTACAATTAGTTCAAATGATAACAATGGATCATTTATTAACCCACAAGCGTTAGATTCTAATTTAGATATCCTATATTCTAATTATCAGTCTGGTGCTGATCCAGGGATTAGAAGATATTCTGGTATTAAATCATCAGGAACTTTATCGGCAACAACCTTAGTAAATGCTGAATTAGTAACAATTGTTACAGCTTTAACCGTATCTCCTTATACAACAAGTTCTTCTAAACTGCTTGTAGGTGATCGTTTAGGAAATATAATATTAATTGAGAATGCGAATACTGCAAGTCCAACCTGGACAGAATTAGCGAATAGATCAATTGTTGGAAGTGTTTCTGATGTTGAGTTTGGACAAACTGAAGACGACATATTTGTAACAGTACATAATTATGGAGTTAATAATGTTTGGTACACTAGTGATGGAGGTGCAAATTGGGAAGCTAAAGATGGTAACCTACCAGATTTACCTGTAAAAACTATTTTACAAAACCCATTAAATTTAGAACAAGTAATTATTGGAACCGAACTTGGTGTTTGGTTTACAGAAAACTTCTCTAATTCTAGTCCTACGTGGAATCAAGCTTATAATGGTATGAGTAATGTTAAGGTGTTAGATTTAGACCTTAGAAACGATAATATGGTTTTTGCTGCTACGCATGGTAGAGGTGTATTCTCTGGAATGTTTACAGCAGACTTTTTAAGTGTTGAAGAAAATGTTCTTGCTTCAGATTTAAGCTTATACCCAACAGTTTCTAATGGAGAAATAACTATTTCAGCTAAATCTAATCTAGGAAAAATGGATTTATCTATTTTTAACTTAAATGGTCAAAAGGTATATAATACTTCTTTAGATATGAATTCTAATGGGAAGAAGCAATTGTCTTTAAATTTAAGTTCAGGATTATATCTTGCCAACTTCTCTAAAGATGGTTATACTGAAACTAAAAAGTTTATTATAAAATAATTTTTTAAGTTGTTATAAAAAAAGGATGGCTCAATTTGACCATCCTTTTTTTATTTCTAATGACTACATACATATTTACAAATATTTAGAGATGTTTTTTGAAATTGTAAGAGAGTCAATACCACATATTTTTTGTAACTCTTCAGTTGTCCCATGTTCAATAAATTGATCTGGAACACCAAGCAATTTAAATGTATTTTTATAATTATATTTTGAAGCGAACTCTAATATAGCACTACCAAATCCGCCTGTTAAACATCCATCTTCAACAGTAATAATAGTATGATACGTATTACAAATATCATGTAAGAGTTTTTCATCTAAAGGTTTAACAAAACGCATATCATAATGAGAAACCAAATGGTACTCGTTTAATAAATCTAATGCTTCAGTGCAGTTTTTAGAAATAGCACCTATACTTAAAATTGCTACTTTATCCCCTTTTTTTAATTGAATACCAGTTCCAATTTCTATTTCTGAAAAATCTTTTTGCCAATTTGTAGTTGTGCCTTTGCCTCTAGGATATCTTATGGCTATTGGTTGGCTTAACTTTCCTAATTGTGCTGTAAACATCATGTTACGTAGCTCTATCTCATTTCTAGGTGAAAAAATAATGAGATTTGGAATGCAGCGTAAATAGGCTAAATCGAATACACCATGATGTGTAGCGCCATCTTGTCCAACCAAACCAGCACGATCTAAACAAAAAATAACAGGTAGGCTTTGCAAAGCCACATCATGAATTACTTGATCGTAAGCGCGTTGTAAAAATGTGGAATAGATATTACAAAAAGGAATAAGACCTTGGGTAGCCATTCCAGCAGCAAGTGTTACGGCGTGTTGTTCAGCAATACCAACGTCGAAAGCACGTTCAGGAATTTCTTCCATCATAAACTTTAAAGAACTCCCAGTAGGCATGGCAGGTGTTATGCCTATAATTTGTTTGTTTTTCTTAGCTAACTCTACAAGGGTAAAACCAAAAACATCTTGATATTTTGGAGGTTCGTTTAAGCCTGTTTTTGGAACCAACTCCCCCGTATCTGCATCAAATTTACCTGGGGCATGATACGTAACTTGGTTATCTTCGGCTTGTTTTAACCCTTTTCCTTTAGTGGTTATTATATGTAAAAATTTTGGTCCTTTTACTGTTTTAAGTCGTTCTAGTTCAGAGATTATCTTAAAAATATTATGACCATCTATTGGACCAGAATAATCGAAATTTAAAGCTTCAAAAATGTTATCTTGTTTTTGAGTGCCTTTTTTTACGTTAGTCAAATATTGTTTAAGCGCACCAACAGAAGGGTCTATTCCAATGGCATTGTCGTTTAAAATGACTAATAGGTTGGCATCGGTAACTCCAGCATGATTTAAACCTTCGAAAGCCATACCACTGGCTATAGATGCATCTCCAATAATGGCAATATGTTGCTTTTTTAAATCACCTTTTAATTGAGATGCTATGGCCATTCCTAAAGCAGCAGAGATAGATGTAGAAGAATGTCCAACTCCAAAGGAGTCAAATTCACTTTCATCTCTTTTTGGGAACCCACTTATTCCATGAAGCTGCCTGTTGGTATGAAAACAATCTTTTCTTCCAGTTAATATTTTATGTCCATAGGCTTGATGTCCTACGTCCCAAATTAGTAGATCCTCAGGTGTATTAAAAACATAATGTAAAGCAATAGTTAATTCTATTACTCCCAAACTTGCACCTAAATGGCCTTCTTTTGTAGCAATAACTTGTATAATAAACTGTCTTAGTTCTTTAGCTAAGATTGGAAGTTTATTAATTTGTAGTTTTCGTAATTCCTCAGGAGAATTAACAGTGTTCAAAATTTCCATTGATGTTGTTGTGAAATATTCAGTAAAATTATTAAAATAGAAGTTAATTTGATGACTTTGAGAAGTATTTTCATATTTATTATCATAATAAGCAGAAGCAAGTTATATTTGTGAAATTCAAAAAACAAATAACTCTAAAAGAATGAGAAATAATTACTTCCAAAAACTATTATTAGTTGGCATGTTATTATTTGGATTTGTAGGTTTTGCACAACATAACTTAACTAATTCTGAATATAATAATGTTATTAAAAACTATTTAAATCTTAATCAAGCTAAATATCATTTAACAGCAAATGATATTCAAGATTTGTATGTAAACAATGAGTACTTTTCTAAGAGTACAAAAATAAACCATGTTTATATCAATCAACGTTTTCAAGGTATTGAAATTTACAATGCTATTTCGAGTGTTGCCATAAAAGACGATGCTGTTTTTTATTATGCCAATAGCTTAATAAGTAACATTAGTGAGAAAATAAATACAATCACTCCACAAATTAATGCACAACGCGCTATTGAAAATGCTGTTTCACAATTAAATTTAGGAACTATTCAAGGCTTGGAATTACTATCTGAAAAAGATAAAGTGTACCTATACAATACTGGAGGTGTATCTCAGGTTAACATCCCGGTTAAATTGGTCTATACTTTAACAGAGCAAGGGGAATTAAAACTTTCTTGGGATTTAAGTATTCATACTTTAAATGGCAAAAACTGGTGGAGTTTAAGAGTTGATGCTGTAACAGGAAATATTATTGATACTAATGATTGGGTTGTGTCTTGTAGTTTTGGAGATGGAGACCATTCAAATCATGATTTTCATGCTAATGTAAAAGATGATTTTAGTTTGTTTAAAACCAATTCTTTTTTAGCCGATGGCTCGCAATATAATGTGTTTGCTTTTCCTGTTGAAGCACCAAGTTTTGGAGGAAGAACTTTGCTAAGTTCTCCAGCAGACGATAACGCCTCTCCTTACGGATGGCATGATATTAATGGAGCTGCAGGTGCAGAATATACCATTACAAGAGGTAACAATGTACATGCTTATGAAGATACGAGTGCTACTGACACGCCAGGTGATTCACCTGATGGAACAGCATCTTTAAATTTTGATTTTCCATTAAACATTAGTCAAGATCCTTCAGGATACCAAGATGTTTCTTTAACGAACTTGTTTTATGTAAATAACATCATGCATGATATTTGGTATCAATATGGTTTTGATGAAGCCTCAGGAAATTTTCAAGAAAACAATTACGGTAGTGGTGGTTTAGGAAGTGATTATGTTAATGCCCAAGGACAAGATGGTGGAGGTACAGATAACGCTAATTTTGGAACACCACCAGATGGACAAAATCCACAAATGCAAATGTACCTATGGTCTATTCCAGGAGGGATTCAAAATTTAGTAACTGTTAATAACAGTACGGTTGCTGGGGCTTATCCAGCTGTTAATCCTGCAACTACACCTCCTAATAATATTACAGGAATAGGTAGTACACCAGTTACAGCAGATCTAGTATTAGTGGACGATGGTACAGCTTTGCCAAATGAAGGGTGTAATCCAATATCAAGTGTAGCTGGTAAAATTGCAGTTGTTATAAGAGGTACTTGCCCATTTGTAGATAAAATTCAAAATGCACAAGATGCTGGAGCTGTTGCTGTTATTGTTGTAAATCACAATAACCCAGATGGCGATCCTGCTTATGTGCCTTATGTAAATATGGCTGGAGAAGTAGATCCATTATTTATAATTCCTTCTGTGTTTATGAATTATGAGAATGGTCAAATATTAATTTCAGCTATGCAAACACAAACATTAAATGTGACTTTACAAGGTCCGGATGCTTTTATGTTGGATGGTAGTTTCGATAATGGAATTGTTGCTCATGAATATGGTCATGGTATATCAAATAGGTTAGCTGGGGGTCCAGCTGCTGCAGGATGTTTAAGTAATCCAGAACAAATGGGAGAAGGTTGGTCCGATTGGTTTGGTTTAATGCTAACAATGAAACCAGGTGATCAGCCGGAAGACGCAAGAGGTATTGGAACTTATGCAATAGGACAACCTACAAATGGTCTTGGAATTAGATTAGCACCATACAGTACAGATTTTGCTATAAACGATTATACATATATTGATACCAACGATTCAGCAAATGTAGCAGCCCCACACGGAATTGGGTTTATATGGGGGACTATTCTATGGGATTTAACTTGGGCCTATGTAGATAAATATGGTTTTGATACCGACTTATATAATGGAACAGGTGGAAACAATAAGGTAATGCAACTAGTTCTTGATGGGTTGAAATTACAAAACTGTAGTCCTGGATTTGTTGCAGGTAGAGATGGGCTTTTAGCTGCAGATTTAGCTTTAACTGGAGGAGAAGACCAATGTTTAATTTGGGAAGTGTTTGCTAATAGAGGTGTTGGTTTAAACGCATCTCAAGGGCTAGGGTTTACTAGAACAGATCAAGTGGAAGATTTTACAATGCCTCCATCTGATGATCCTTCTTTAGCAAACTGTACAAGTTTAAGTGTGAGTGAATTTAATTCAAACAACTATAAAGTGTATCCAAACCCTACAAATGGAAGTTTGTTTATTAAAACAGCTAAAAATTATGGTCAAGTAACACTTACTATAACAGATATTAATGGAAGACAAGTGCTTTCTGAAAAAGCAGAGTTGTTTAATCAAGTGGAATTGAATATCAATAAATTACAAACAGGTATTTATATTTTAAATATTCATGGAGAATCTTTTAGTGCTAATCATAAGATTATCAAAAACTAAATAGTTTTTTAACTGAAAAATTTTAAGACAGCTATAATTTTATAGCTGTCTTTTTTTATTTTTATCCTATGGAAAACATGTTTGACGACAACTATTTTATGAAAAAAGCTTTACAGGAAGCCGAAATTGCTTTTGATACAGGTGAAATTCCAGTTGGAGCTGTAATAGTAATTGATAATCGTATTATTGCAAGAGCACATAATTTAACCGAGCTTTTAAACGATGTAACAGCTCATGCCGAAATGCAAGCCATTACTGCTGCAGCTAACTTCTTAGGAGGAAAGTATCTTCAAAATTGCACACTCTATGTGACCTTAGAGCCTTGTCAGATGTGTGCAGGAGCTTTGTATTGGAGCCAAATAAGTAAAATTGTTTATGGTGCTAGAGACAAAGAAAGAGGCTGCATAGCTTTGGAAGCAAAATTACACCCTAAAACCATTATGATTGGTGGAGTTTTAGAAGAAGAAGCTTCGCAATTATTAAAACGCTTTTTTATACAAAAAAGAAATTTAAATTAAGAGTTCTTCTTTTCCCTATACTCACGCATTTTATCTAAATTCTCTTTGTTTATCATATAATCTTTAAGATTTCTATCTTTCCATCTGTAATATGAAAATAGAGGAAATACAAAAATAAAAAGCCCTACAACGCCTAAACCTATTAGTTTTTCAGAGTTATCTGCTTCTAAAAAATAGCCAGCTAAAATGCTACCTACAGAAAGAATAAAAAGAATGAATATGGTAATTTTTAAAATAGAATTTGTCATTAAGTAAAGTTAATTAATTCGTTCCTATAGGCTGTTAATAATTTTGATTTTGACACAAAGCCATAATATTTCCCATTTTTAATGACAGGCAAATTCCAGGCATTTGTATCTTGAAATTTTTTCATGACTACTCTCATGCTATCTTTTTCATATTCAATTCGTCCTGGAGGTAATTGCATGAATGTTTCAACCGAAGTCGTATTGTATAAAGATTGGTCGAACATGATATTCCTGATGTCATCTAAAAGAATAATTCCAACAAGAATCTGGTTTTCATTAATAACAGGAAAAAGATTCCTATTCGATTTTGAAACGCCTACATGAAGCATGTCTCCTAAAGACATTTCTGGATGTAATGTGATGAAATTTTTCTCAATCACACTATCTAAATTCATGGTGGTTAAAACATTTTGATCTCTATCATGAGTTAATAAATCTCCTCTCTCAGCTAATTCCTTAGTATAGATGGTGTGTTCCATATAGTTTTTGGTAATTAAATAGGAAATAGCTACTGTTATCATAAGAGGTAAAAACAACTCATAACCTCCAGTAATTTCAGCAATTAAAAAAATGGCTGTTAATGGGGCGTGTATCACACCGGCTATAAGTCCAGCCATTCCAACTAAAGTAAAGTTAGACTCTGATACTTGATGTCCAAAACCTATGTTGTTTACAATTTTAGCGACCACATTTCCTAAAGCACTTCCCATAACCATAGTAGGAACAATAACCCCTCCAACACCTCCTGCAGCAAAAGTGGTTGTCATAGCAATAGCTTTAAAAATTGTAAAGCCTATTAAAAGGACAATTACAACCCATATATTATCTAAGTATTCATCGAATATGGTAGATCCTAAGGCGTGTAAATAATTCCCATCAAAAAGATCTTTTGTAAAACTTAAACCCTCCCCATAAAGAGGTGGAATAAAATAGAGCATGACGCCTATTCCAAAACCTCCTACCAAGAGTTTTGTAAACTTGGTTTTAAACCTATCAAAGAAGGCATAAATTGCAAAGTAAATTTTAGTGAAATATATGGAGGCAATTCCAGTGCCTAAACCTAAAATGATATAAAAAACAGTATCCCTAATGGTAAACTTATCGGTAAGCTCGAAGTTGAAAAGGACTTCATCTCCCAAAAAAAAGTAAGAGGTTAATACCGAAGAAATAGATGCAATTAATAATGGTAATAAGGAAGCAAAGGTTAAATCTAAACTAAAGACTTCCACAGCAAAAACAATGGCTGCAATAGGCGATTTAAACATGGAAGCAACAGCTCCAGCGGTAGCACAAGCAATAAGCAAGGTTCTGGTTTTCTTGTCGATGTGCATTAACCTACTTAAATTAGAACTTATAGCAGAACCTGAGGTAATTGCCGGACCTAATAACCCAACAGAACCACCAAATCCAACAGTTAATGGCGCCATGATAATAGGATGGTAAATAAGCTTATAAGAAAGTAACCCTTTTTGTCTTAAAAGCGAATATAAAAGTGAAGGAACAGCACGTTTAATAAAAGGAGGCACCGATGGGATCATCTCTTTTTTAAACAGGTATTTTTTTAAGACATATACAAAAAACAATCCTACAAAAGGTAGAATGAAATACAACTGATTTTCAGAAAAAACAATTCCTTTTTCTAAGAATACCTGAATGGAGTAAGTAATGTTTTTAAGAATTAAAGCAGCCAAACCGGTAGATAAACCTACAAAAATACTCAATAGTAAAACAAAGTTTTTCTGAGAGATATGTTTATACCTCCAAATTATAAATTGTTTTATTAAATTTTTTACTTCCATTTAAAGGTTTTGGGTCGTTTTAAACTATAATTAATCTTTCATTACAAAATAAGCATAGGTATATAATGCAAACAGAATTACTGTAAAAATTAATACCAGATATAAGATAATTTGGATAATCTTCTTTCTCATAATTTAAAACTACTAAAAAATCCTGCAATTGCAGGATTTTTTTATTTATGATTTCAAGTTGAGTTTTAGACTTAATTCCTCAAGTTGCTTATTATCGAGAGGCGCTGGAGCATCAATCATAACATCACGACCAGAATTATTTTTCGGGAAGGCAATAAAGTCTCTAATAGTTTCCTGACCTCCAAGAATAGCAACTAATCTATCCAAGCCAAAAGCCAAACCACCATGTGGAGGTGCACCATATTCGAAGGCATTCATTAAGAATCCAAATTGTTCTTTAGCTTCCTCTTCAGTAAAGCCCAGGTAATCGAACATTAAAGCTTGTGTTTTTTTATCGTGAATTCTAATTGAACCTCCACCAATTTCATTTCCATTCAACACCAAATCGTAGGCATTAGCTTTTACGGCTCCCGGGTTTGTAGCCAATAATTCTAACTGTCCTGGTTTTGGCGAAGTAAAAGGGTGGTGCATAGCGTGGTAACGCTCTGTATCCTCATCCCATTCTAATAATGGAAAGTCCAGTACCCAAAGTGGTGCAAACTCGTTAGGTTTACGTAAGCCTAAACGTTCTGCTAATTCCATACGTAAGGCACTTAATTGCGCTCTTACTTTATTTTTATCTCCAGAAAGTACACAAACTAAATCGCCAGGTTTAGCGCCAGTTTTTTCAGCCCATTTAGCTAAATCTTCTTGATCGTAGAACTTATCTACAGAAGATTTATAGCTTCCATCGTCATTACAACGAGAATAAACCATACCTAAAGCACCAACTTGAGGACGTTTTACCCAGTCAATTAATTTGTCGATTTCTTTTCTTGTGTAGCTATTTCCTCCTGGAACAGCAATTCCAACAACTAATTCGGCAGAATTAAATACACCAAAATCTTTGTGTTGTGCCACATCGTTTAATTCGCCAAATTCCATCCCAAAACGGATGTCTGGTTTATCGTTTCCATATAAACGCATAGCATCGTCGTAAAGCATTCTTGGGAATTCATTTATTTCAACCCCATTCACTTCTTTTAAAAGATGTCTGGTTAAACCTTCAAAAGCATTTAAGATATCTTCTTGCTCCACAAAAGCCATTTCGCAGTCAATTTGTGTAAATTCCGGCTGCCTGTCTGCGCGTAAATCTTCGTCTCTAAAACATTTTACAATTTGAAAATATTTATCCATGCCACCAACCATCAATAGTTGTTTGAAGGTCTGTGGACTTTGAGGAAGAGCATAAAACTCACCTTCGTTCATTCTAGAAGGTACTACAAAATCTCTTGCACCTTCTGGAGTGGATTTAATTAAATACGGTGTTTCAACTTCAATAAAACCATCATTAGATAAATAATTTCTAACTTCTTGAGTGACTTTATGTCTAAAAATTAAGCTGTTTTTTACCGGATTTCTACGAATATCTAAATAGCGATATTTCATTCGAATATCTTCGCCACCATCCGTTTTATTTTCAATGGTAAAGGGGGGTAATATAGATTCGTTTAAAATATCCATTTTAGAAACCAATATCTCTACATCACCAGTAGGAATGTTTGGATTTTTAGAAGCACGTTCAATAACAGTTCCAGTCACTTGAATTACAAATTCACGACCAAGATTTTGAGCTTTTTCCATCATGGCTTTTGGTGTGCGTTCTTCATCAAAAACCAATTGTGTAATACCGTATCGATCGCGTAAATCTACCCAAACAATAAACCCTTTATCACGAGATTTTTGTATCCAACCAGAAAGAGTGACCTCCGTATCGATGTGTGATGCTCTTAATTCACCACAAGTATGACTTCTATACATAAAAATTAAAATTTGAACTTGCCTGCTTTTAACTCAAGTTATTAAATAGGTTGCAAATTTAAGGAAGTTAACCGATTATTAAATAAAAAAAGCCGCAACATTTGTTGAGGCCTTTTCCGCTATTAATTATTGCTTAGGGAAAGCAATAATTTAAATGATAATAATTTTAGTTTTGTTCTTCTAGGGTTTCAACTCTAGCTTCTTTTCTTATTTTGCTTCGTAACCACATTTTAAATTTAGTTATTAAATAGAAAAGCACAGGTACAATTATTAACGTTAAAAATGTAGCTACTAATAATCCGTAAATTACTGTCCACGCCAATGGTCCCCAAAACACAACGTTATCCCCACCCATATAAATATCGGCATCAAACTCTTTAAAAAACGAAAAGAAATTAATATTTAATCCAATAGCTAAGGGAATTAAACCAAGAATGGTTGTAATAGCCGTTAGTAATACGGGACGTAAACGTGCTTTTCCTGCTCTTACAATAGTTTCGAATAAATCTTTTCCTTCTAAATACTCATCATCGTCTAAATCTAATTCCTGTTTTTTCCGGTCAATTAATAATTGGGCATAATCGAGGAGAACCACCCCGTTATTTACTACAATTCCTGCCAGCGAAATAATTCCAACCATAGTCATCATAATAACAAAAGAACTTCCTGTAATTACAATACCACCAAAAACTCCAATAAAGCTCAAAAAGATGGCCAACATAATAATTGCTGGTTTTGAAATGGAATTAAACTGAAATATTAAGATAAAGAATATCAATCCTAAACCAGTTAATAAGGCGCCATTTAAAAAGTCTTGTTGTTTTTGTTGTTCTTCAATTTGTCCGGTATAATCTACTTTTATATTTTTAGAAATACCTTTATAGCTTTTCATTTCTTTTTGAATTTGCGCTATAATGGCACCTGCATCAATAAATCCAGGAGATAATGCCGAATAAACAGTCACAATACGTCTTGTGTTTTTGTGTTTAATAGCACTAAATCCAGACGTGTTTTCGTGCTTAGTAACGGCTGATACTGGAACACTTTTTATTTGTCCTGTATTATCTCTAAAAGTGATGTTCTGATTAAAAAGTGCACTGGTATTATAACGATTTTCTTCATTAAAACGCACATATATATCAAAATCGTCTCCATCTTCTTTATAAATTCCAGCTTTAGATCCGAAAATAGAATTCCTTAATTGTTGTCCCACTTGTGCAGCACTAATCCCCAATTCTCCAGCTTTCTCCCTGTCAACAACCACTCTCATGGATGGTTTGTCTTTGTTGACATCAATTTTAAGTTCATCAATGCCAGGAATATTCTTGTTATTAATGAATTCACGCATGTTTTCAGCAGTTCGAATTAACTCGTCGTAATCGTCTCCTTCAATTTCAATATTAATGGGAGATCCGGCTGGGGGGCCATTTTCGTCTTTTTCCACGGAAATAAGAACTCCAGGGAAAATACCAACGAGGGATTGTTGAACTTTTTGACGTAAAAGTTCACTGTCTTCTCCACGACGAAATTTATATTCACGCATGGAAGCCGTTATTTTTGCTTTGTGTGGCATCTCGGCCGAAGAACCACTATCTGCTCTAGGGTTTCCAGCGCCTTCACCTACCTGTGAAACAGCACTCTCTACCATAAAGTTGTAATCCCCATCTTTATACTGATTATCGTCTATTACGTTATAAACAATTTTCTCAATTTCTTTGGTGATGGCATTGGTTTTCTCAATGGCAGTACCTTGTGGGTATTCTATATAAACAATTATCTGATTGGGTTTATTGTCTGGGAAAAACTCTACTTGAGTTCGTTGTGTGGATAGTGAAATTCCAAAGGCAACAAAAGCTAGAATCAACAAACCAAAAGTTCCAATGGTTAATCCATAAGGTCTCCATCCCGATAAGGCCCAACGTAATTGCTTTTCATACCAACGCTCTAGTTTTACAAGTGTTTTTGTTTGAAAGCTATTGGCCCATTTACGTAAAAAGAGTCTATAAACCCAAAGCATAATAGCTGTAAAAACCATTAAAGATCCTAGAGCACGGTACTCTCCCCCAAAAATAAATATTAAAATACCGATGACCGCTATAATGATTGTGGTTCTAATAATTTTATTTAATGGCATGTCTTTGTCTTCAGTTTCCATAAACTGGGATACTAATACCGAGTTAAAGAAAACGGCGACAAACAAAGAGGAACCTAGAACTATGGATAAGGTAATAGGTAAAACCATCATGAATTCTCCCATAATTCCTGGCCATAGACCTAATGGAATAAAAGCGGCAACCGTAGTGGCTGTTGAAATTATAATAGGAAAAGCAATTTCACCAATTCCTAATTTGGCTGCTTCAATTCTGCTCATGCCTTCTTCGTCCATAAGTCGATAGACGTTTTCTACAACTACAATTCCGTTGTCTACCAGCATACCTAGACCCATGATTAAACCAAAAAGTACCATGGTATTTAAACTTTGACCTAAGGCGTTTAAAATCATTAGCGACATGAACATCGACATAGGGATGGCAAACCCAACAAAGATGGCGTTTTTAAATCCTAAAAAGAACATTAAAACGGTTACAACAAGAATAACTCCAAAAATAATATTGTTTACTAAATCGTCTACCTGTGCAATGGTTACAGAAGATTGGTCGTTAGCAATTGTGACTTTTAAATCTTGAGGAAACACATTATCAATGGCTTCTTGTACAATAATTTGTGTCTGCTCTGCAGCAGCAACCATGTTTTTTCCAGCACGTTTCTTTACATCTAACATGACTACTGGTTCACCAAATTCGCGAGCAAAAGTGGTTTTGTCTTCTTCATGAAAAGTAACTGTTGCCACATCTTTTAGATAAATGGCATGGCCTTTTTCAGCTTTTACTACAAAGTTTTTAAGTTGTTCTGGTGTTTCTATTTCACCTAAAATTCTAATGGTTCTACGTTGTCCACTTGCTATTAAGTTTCCGGCAGACATGGTAACGTTTCCGTTGTTTATGGCGTTTATAATATCGCTAAAAGTTACTTCAGCAGCCATCATTTTAAAGATATCTACGGCAACTTCTACTTCCTTGTCTTGAGCACCTCGAATATCTACTTTTTTAATTTCTAATAAATCTTCAATTTCATCTTGAAGATATTCGCCATATTCTTTAAGTTTTTCAACGGGATAATCTCCAGAAATATTAATGTTTAGAATGGGCATTTCTTCCGAAAGGCTCAACTCGAACACATCTGGTTTTACTTTAGCACCATTAGACATAGGCCAATCTTCCCCAGCTGTTTTGGTGTCTATTTCATCTTTTACTTTCTGTTTGGCTTGCTCAACTGTAAGATGCTCGTCGAATTCCACAATAATCATAGAAAAATCTTCTTGAGAGGTTGAGGTTATTTCTACAACGTTACTTACTGTTTTTAGTTCGTCTTCTAAAGGGTCTGTAATAAGTTTTTCAACATCTTCTGCAGTGTTTCCTGGATAGATGGAACTTACATATATTTTGGTTTCGTTTACCTCTGGAAAACTTTCACGAGGCATGTCGAAAAATGCAGCTACTCCTAAGTAAAACATTACCAGAATAAGCACATACATGGTGGTTTTATTATTAATAGCCCATGATGCTAAGCCAAATTCTTTATCGACTTGTTTTTTCTTTTTCTTAGTCATTATTGGCTAGTTTTTGGCGTTAGAGTTTTCGTTTTTTTCGCTATTGTTGCCATTAGGTAATTCAATAACTTTCACGGTTTGTCCGTCTTTAACACTTCTAGCGCCTTCTTGTACAATTTCTGCACCATCCTCTATGCCTTCAAGCACTTCTATAATGTCTCCTTGAGTTTTTCCAGTTTTAATTATAACACGTTTTACTTCTCCTTCATCTTGTGCGTTTTTATTAGTTATTATATATATGTATTGCTCACCTTGTGCATTTTCTGAAATAATACTGAGAGGAATCAATATGGCCTTTTCGTTGGTATAATCGTTAATTTTAAGTCTGGCTGTTAAGTTGGGTTTTATGGATTTGTCCTTATTAGGAACGCTTACTTCTACCTTGAAGGTTCTGTTGGCCGGATTGATAACATCTCCTACTTGTCGAATTTTGGTTTCTAAGGTTTTTCCTAGAATTGGAAATTCTACTACTACGTGTTTTCCAATAGTAATATCTGAAATATATTTTTCAGGAACATCCGTTTCAATATACATGTTTTCTAAATTGACTATTCTTAGAATTTGCGATTGACCTGCAACTACAACACTTCCCTGTTCTGTAATGACATTATCTATGGTTCCAGAAAATGGGGCAGTAATATTGGTTTTAGCCATTTGCTGTTTTAATTGATTTACGGCTTCAGATTGAGATTCGAATGCCGATTTGGCTTGTAAATATTGGATTTCACTTCCAATGTTTTGATCCCATAAACGTTTTTGACGCTCAAACGTTGTTTTAGCCAAATTTGTCTGTATTTCCAATTGTGCTAATTGTTGACTTAAACCTCCATCATCAATTTTTGCCAAAAGTTGACCTTTATTAACTTTTTGACCCTCTTTTACATAGACATGGGTTAAAATCCCATTATATTCTGGTGTAATAGTAAGTAAGCTTTTGGTTGTAACATTTCCTTGAATTTCAAGTTGATGCATAAACACTTCCTGCTTGGCACTAAATGTTGTTATTAATGGAATCTTTTTAATAGTATCTAATTGCGCAATTTTCTCATTAAGCAAAGCTATTTGCTCATTAAGTTTTTGCTGCTCTGTATCAATTTCGCTACGTTTTTCTTTTAATTCTGTTAAATTATTAGATGCTATCACAGCATCAAAAGACTTGACTTTTTTATCTCCACAAGATGAGATAATGAGTGCTAATATGATGAGGAGTTTTATGTTTTTCATGAGTGATTAGTGATTAATTGGCTTAATAGTTTACAGTGTTTAATATGGTTTCTAATTCTGCTTTATTGGCTATAACATCGAACATGGCTTGTAAATATTCTTGTTGCGCAGTATATAGTTGTGTTTGTGCTTGTCTTAAATCGAAACTCGAAGCAATACCTTCAAAAAATTTGGTTTGATTTTTTTGTTCAATACGTTCAGAGAGATTTAAATTTTGGCGTTTGTTTTCGTATTCTTCTAAAGCAAAACGATAATTACTTTTTGCATTTGCTATTTGAAACTTTAATTGTTGTTCGGTTTCTGTTAAATCTTCTTTAGCAATTTCTAAATCTATTTGTGCGCGTTGGGTTGCTGCACTTCTCATGCCTGAACTGAAGATAGGAATAGACATACTAACACCTAAAAGAGAAGAACCATACCATTCTTGATTGTTGTTTGCAAAGTTAAATTTCTCACCATAACCACTATATCCTGCATTTACAAAAGCATTTAGACTTGGTAAAAAGTTGCTTTTCTCCAATTTTAAAAGTAATTCTTTTGATACTTCTTGATTCTTAGCAATTTGATAATCGATGCTGTTTTCAATATTTTCATCTGCTTCAAGAAGTTCTAATGAAATGTTTTGAAGCGTTAACGTTTCAAGATTATCTGTTAAAACAAGAGATTCATTTAAATCGATTCCTAAAGTTATATTAAACATTTTATAAGATAAATCTTTTAAACGCTCCACATTGTTTAGGTAGCTTTCTAAGCCGGTTAAAGTAATTTGTAACTGTTCTACGCTTTCCTCTTCGGCTAATCCGTTTTCGAAAATTTTGGTTGTCTCGTTGAGGTTTTTTTCAAGAACTTCAATATTCTTATTTACAATTTGTAAATTTTCTTCTGCCAATAGTACATTTCCATAAGCGTTTATGACTGCTTGTCTAACTTCTAAATCTGTTTTTGTTTTTGCATTTTCAGAAATTTCTAAATACACCTTGGCCGATTGCAACCCAACAATATACGAGCCATCAAATAATAACTGATTAAGAGTCGCTATGGCATTCACACTTTGTTTGGGGCTAAAGGTTACTGGAACAAAGGTGCCTGGTGTGCCTCCAGCAATTTCTGCCGGAAGCAAAGAAACTTGCTGTTTTAGCCAATTTTGATAATCTACAGCCCCATTAATTTGAGGTAATCCAGAAGCTGTAGTTTCCCATTTTTGCTTTTCGGCTGCTTCAATATCTCTAACAGCATTTTTGGCTGCTCGATTGTTTTCTAGTGCAAAATCTATAGCTTCTTGTAGAGAGAAATTGTTTGGAGTTTCTTGCGAAAACAGCCAAGAGGTGAAGCATAAAGTTAATAATAATGAAAGAGGATGTTTCATGTTTGTTAGTTGTCTGTGTTTAGCGTTTTTATTTCGTGTTTATGAGTTTGTTTAATTTATCAATACCCTTTTGAGTACTAATACCTCGAATATGATACTCTAAAAAATTATCCATAAGTGTTTTCATGGAAAAATCATTTAAAGGGAATAATTCAGGATCTTTTAAACACATCATAGTATTAAAATATAACCTTGAAATAAATTCGATATTTATGGTGTCTCGATAATAGCCTTCTTTGACACCACGAGTTAAATTATTTGTAACGCAGTCTTGCATGATGCAAAATTGATTGGTTTTTAATTTGTCGAAAATCTTAGGGTAATACTTTTGAAGTTGATGTTGAGGTGATGATTTTTCGTCCTTTAAATGCTCCATGGTGAATTTTTTAATTTCAAAAATTTCATCAATTGGACTTTTATTTAAGGCACAAATACAATCTATACCATGAGATATAAGTTCAAACATATAGAGTGTGGTTGCTTCAACCAACTTGGTTTTATTGTCAAAATGCTGGTAAATAGTTTTTTTAGATATGCCTATGCTGCTGGCAATATCGTCCATAGTGACGCTCTTAAACCCATAGTTTAAAAACATATCTGAAGCGCTAATAAGGATTTTGTCTCTCATAATAGAGTGCAAATGTACAATAGGAAACTTTAAAAACCTAAAAAGTTTCCATGGTTTTGGATATTTGTTAATATTGATGAAACTTGTTGTATAAATACCTCTAATTACACTATTTTTGTTCGATGCAACAAGTATCATTTTATCAAGAAGCATTTGTTTCTTATTTAAATCGTTTTACAGGAAAGAGAGAACCTGAATCTTTATATAATCCCATTAACTATATTTTAAAACTAGGAGGTAAACGATTGCGTCCTGTTTTAACTTTAATGACATCTGAAATTTTTGATTGTGATTATAAAGAAGCTCTAGATGCAGCCTTGAGTATTGAAATATTTCATAATTTTTCCTTAGTTCATGATGATATTATGGACGATGCTCCTTTGCGAAGAGGGAAGGAAACAGTCCATGAAAAGTGGGATTTAAATACAGGTATTCTTTCTGGAGACGCTATGTTAATAATGGCATATCAATTATTTGAAAACTATAATCCTGAAACATTTCAAGCATTAGCAAAATTATTTAGTAAAACAGCTTTAGAAGTTTGCGAAGGTCAGCAATTTGATATCGATTTTGAAACTAGAGACGATGTTACAGTTCTAGAATATCTAAAAATGATTGAATACAAAACAGCGGTTTTGGTTGGTGCCGCCATGAAAATGGGAGCTATTGTAGCAAAAGCTGGTGAAAAAGATCAAAATATAATATACGAATTTGGTAAAAACTTAGGGATTGCATTTCAACTGCAAGACGATTATTTAGACGTGTTTGGAGATCCGGAAACTTTTGGAAAGCAGGTTGGAGGAGATATTATCGAAAACAAAAAAACCTATCTGTATTTAAAAGCTGTAGAGTTTTCTGCTTCAAACAAAAAAACAGAATTACAACACCTTTATAGTTTAAATACCACCGACCATTCTGAAAAAATTAAGACTGCCAAACATATTTTTGTTTCCAGTGGAGCTGCTGAAGCCACACAAAAAAAGATTGAAAGTTATACTGAAAAGGCATTTTTAGAATTAGAGAAATTAGATATTTCAAAAGAAAATAAATTAAAGCTCATGGCTTTTGGAAAGCAATTGATGAGTAGGAATGTATAGAACATGTCTAAATTTTACTTCAATTAAATAAATGCAACAATTAAAAACCATCCAAGATATTCTGGACACATCCATCCAATTGAATTTATTTAAAAAATTGGTGCAGCAGTTAAATAAAGATTTTTTATATGCCAATATTGATTTGAGTTTTGATGAAGATGTTCTACCTACAAGTTTAAAGCTCATGCTCCATGAAACCATCTATAAATTAATCCAAGAAAAATTTATGGATTATTTAAATCTCCTATATATTATTGATGTGCCAGAATACAAAGTTAAGCAATTAGATGGCAGCGATGTATTATTACTTTCTGAGCAAGTAACTTATTTATTACTTCAAAGAGAGTGGCAAAAAGTTTGGTTTAAACAACAATACTCCTAAAAGTAAACACGTACAAAAGGCATCCATGGATCTGCATAGGTGCTTTTGTATTTGTCGTATAACACATCAAACCTAATTCCAATGGTTACATTTCTTGCACGATACCCAGCTCCAAGGAATAATGATGGATACCAATAATTTTCGTTAGCAAATCCTGTTCTATTGTCCCAATTAATATTTACATTGTTTTCTTCAAACTCTGCAGAAATTTGAATTTCATCAATAGGATTAAAAAGCCCAATAATACTTCCACCTAAAACAGTAGATTTATAATAATATTTTTGAGAGTTATAGGTACCACTAAGTCCAACACCTAAGGCAAATTGTCTGTTAAATTGATAAATTGCACTTGGCGCCAAAGTACCACTAAAAAATTCGTTCCCAAAACTTAAACCAATCCCACCACCAAAACGCACATGATTCCAAAAATCACTTTTTTGGGAATTATTACTTTCTTGTGCAAAAAGTGGGGTAGTAAACAAACAAATTAAAAGCAGAATAAAAACATGAGATTTTTGTTTAAACAGAGATTGTTTTTTCATAACGTAGATTTTGGTTAAAATTGTAGTGTATAAAAATAATAAAAGCATATCTAATTTTACTAAATGTTGTACTTTTGTATAAATTTAGTTTAAACGTTTTAGTTTTCATTTTATATGGACAAATATTCTTTCTTAAATGCAGCACATACAGCATATTTTGCTGAATTATACGATCAATATTTAAAAAACCCAGATTCTGTAGAGCCAAGTTGGAGAGCTTTTTTCCAAGGTTTCGATTTTGGTAGCGAAACCGTTGGCATGGTGGATGCGCCTTCAGAAGCAATTTCTTGCGAACATGTTTCAGAAAGCCTTACAAAAGAGTTTCAGGTTATAAAATTAATAGATGGGTATCGAACTAGAGGGCATTTGTTTACTAAAACGAATCCAGTTAGAGATCGTAGAAAATATACTCCAACCCTAGAGATTGAAAATTTTGGTTTATCAAAATCAGACTTAAATACGGTTTTTAGCGCAGGAGATGCTATTGGAATTGGCCCTAAGACACTCCAGGAAATAATTAATCATTTAGAAAAAATCTACTGTAGTTCTATTGGTGTTGAGTATATGTATATTAGAAAACCTGAGGAAATACAGTGGATTCAGGAAAAACTAAATATCAGCGACAATCAGCCAAACTTTACTAATGATGAGAAGAAATACTTTCTTAAGAAATTAAATCAAGCTGTATCTTTTGAAACGTTCTTACATACTAAATATGTGGGTCAGAAACGTTTTTCGTTAGAAGGTGGAGAATCTTTAATACCAGGTTTAGATGCATTAATAGAAACTGCTGCCAAATACGATGTTAAAGAATTTGTTATGGGAATGGCTCATCGTGGTCGTTTAAGTACCTTAACTAATATCTTTGGGAAATCGGCTAAAGATATCTTTAGTGAGTTTGATGGAAAAGATTACGAACAAGAGGTTTTTGACGGAGACGTTAAATATCACTTAGGTTGGACTAGCGACCGAGTTACAAATTCTGGTAAAAAAATTAATTTAAATATTGCGCCTAATCCATCTCACTTAGAAACCGTTGGTGCTTTGGTAGAAGGAATAACAAGAGCAAAACAAGATGATAAATACGCTGATAATCCATCTCAGGTACTGCCAATAATAGTACATGGAGATGCAGCGATCGCAGGACAAGGTTTGGTTTATGAGATTATTCAGATGGCAGATTTGGACGGATACAAAACCAATGGAACCATTCATGTAGTAGTAAATAACCAAATAGGTTTTACAACCAATTATCTAGATGCAAGATCTAGTACCTATTGTACAGACATTGCTAAAGTAACACTTTCACCCGTTTTGCATGTTAATGCAGACGATGTCGAAGCTGTAGTGCACGCCATGCTATTTGCACTTCATTTTAGAATGAAATTTAAACGAGATGTGTTTATAGACTTATTAGGTTATAGAAAATATGGACATAATGAAGGTGATGAACCTCGTTTTACCCAACCAAAACTCTATAGGGCTATTTCAAAACACGACAACCCTAGAGATATCTATGCGAATAAATTATTAGATGAAGGTGTAATTACTAAAGGATATGTTGAAAAGTTAGAAAAAGATTATAAAGATAAACTAGAAGAAAATTTAGAAGATTCTAGAAAAGAAGAAAAAACAGAAATTACACCATTCATGCAAAACGAATGGGTAGATTATATTACGGTTGATGAAGATAAGATGATAAAGTCTGTGGACACCACTTATCCTAAAGAAAATTTAGCAAATATAACCAAAGTACTATCTTCATTACCAAAAGACAAAAAGTTTATTCGTAAAATTTCTCGTTTAGTAGAATCTAGACAAGATATGTTTAACGAGGATAAGTTAGATTGGGCTATGGCAGAACACTTAGCTTATGGGTCTATTTTAGAAGAAGGATTCGATGTTAGAATTTCTGGACAAGATGTTGAGAGAGGAACATTTTCTCACAGGCATGCTGTTGTAAAAGTAGAAGATAGCGAAGAAGAAATTGTTTTACATAATTCAATTAGTGAGGATCAAGGAAAATTCTATATTTATAACTCCTTACTTTCAGAGTATGGCGTTGTAGGTTTCGATTATGGTTATGCTATGGCAAGCCCTAGAACTTTAACTATTTGGGAAGCACAATTTGGAGACTTTAGTAATGGTGCCCAAATTATGATAGATCAATATATATCGGCTGCTGAAGATAAGTGGAAACTTCAAAACGGTTTGGTTATGTTATTGCCACATGGTTACGAAGGTCAAGGAGCAGAGCACTCTTCAGGTAGAATGGAACGTTACTTACAACTTTGTGCGAAAGACAATATGTTTGTTGCCGACTGTACAACTCCGGCAAATATGTTCCATTTATTAAGAAGACAAGTTAAAGCTAAGTTTAGAAAACCTTTAATTGTGTTTACACCTAAAAGTTTGTTGCGTCATCCTTTGGTTGTTTCTACCGTAGATGAATTTGTAAATGGCGAATTTAAAATGCTAATTGACGATGAAAAAGCAGAGGTGGCTAAAATTAAAACTTTAGTACTTCTTACTGGAAAATTCTATTACGATTTACTAGAAGAGCAAGAGAAACTAGAGAGAGATGATGTAGCTTTAGTAAGAATTGAGCAACTATTCCCATTGCCTATAGAAGATATAAAAGCCATTTTAAAGAAATATAAGAATGCTACAGATATTGTTTGGGCTCAAGAAGAACCTAGAAACATGGGAGCTTATAGTCATATGTTAATGCATCTAGATGAAGCTAAAACGTTTAGAGTCGTTTCACGTAGACCATATGGTGCACCAGCAGCAGGAAGTTCGGTACGTTCTAAAAAGCGTCATAAAGAAGTGATAGATTTTGTATTCGATAAAACCAAAAACAATCAACGTTAAATGAAGAAAGGATTGTTCGTATTATTATTGCTTGTCTCTATAGTGTCCTTTTCACAAGAAAAGGAAAACTATAAAAAGGTGGTGTCAGAATTTGAATCGTTTTATAATGATGAAAATTATGATGCTATATATAATATGTATAATTACGATATGAAAAAAGCTTTGCCTTTAGTAAAGACCAAAGCCTTTTTTACAGATTTGAATAAAAATTTAGGACATATTTCTAAAGTTGAATTCAACAAACTGAAAGATTTAGCACATATTTATAAAATAACTTTTGCTTCGGAAGTAAGAGATTTATCGGTTTATTTAGACAATAATAACAGAATAGGTGGTTTGATGGTAACCTATCATAAACCTGATAACTTAAAGCTTCTAGAAAGAAATAGCACCAAACTGAAACTGCCTTTTAATGACGAATGGGATGTGTTTTGGGGAGGAACGGAAGAAGCTGAAAATTATCATGTGGCTTATGAAAATCAGAAATTTGCCTATGATATTTTAATAATGAAAGATGGCGTGTCCTTTCATGGAGATGCTAAGGTAAACGAAAATTATTTTGCTTTTGGAAAAGAAATTATTGCTCCATGCGATGCTAAAGTAGTAAAAGTTATAACTGGAGTTGAAGACAATATCCCAGGAGAATTAAATCCGGAACAACTTACAGGAAATACAATCGTGTTGGAAACGAGTAATAAAGAGTATATTTTGTTTGCACATTTAAAATATCAATCTATAGTTGTAAGAGAGGGCCAGTTTATAAGACAAGGAGGTTTGTTAGGTCAATGTGGAAATTCAGGAAATTCAACCGAACCACATCTACATGTTAGTTTGCAGAACACAGTGGATATGAATATTGCCACAGGAGGAAAAATGTACTTTGACAAGATTTTAGTCAATGACGAATTAAAACGAGATTATCTTCCTGTAAAAGGAGATGTTATAAAAAATATAGGTAGATAATGCCTGTATTGGTATAAAAATAAATTAGATTAAAGACCTGTCCTAAGCTTTAAATCATCTATTAAAAAGGACAAAAAAGAAATAGAACAAAAACAACGTAAGCAAATAGGTTACAAATAAAATTATAATTATGATTTTAGAAATGAAAGTTCCTTCACCAGGAGAGTCAATTACAGAAGTAGAAATAGCAACTTGGTTAGTTCAAGATGGAGATTATGTAGAAAAAGACCAAGCCATTGCTGAGGTAGATAGCGACAAGGCTACATTAGAATTACCCGCTGAAGCAAGTGGAATCATTACACTTAAAGCAGAAGAAGGTGATGCTGTTGCTGTAGGAGCTGTTGTTTGTTTAATAGATACAAGTGCATCTAAACCAGAGGGGGATTCTGCCCCAGAAAAAGAGGAAGCTCCTAAAAAGGAAGAGGCTCCTAAAAAAGAAGAAAAACCAGCTGCAGAAACTAAAACTTATGCAACTGGAACTGCAAGTCCTGCTGCTAAAAAGATTTTAGCTGAAAAAGGTATCGAAGCTTCAAGTATTTCTGGAACTGGAAAAGACGGTCGTGTTACTAAAGAAGATGCTGTGCAAGCCGTACCTTCTATGGGAACGCCTACAGGAGGGAACAGAGGGTCTTCCAGAAGTAGAATGTCTATGTTACGTCGTAAAGTGGCAGAACGTTTAGTTGAAGCTAAAAATACAACTGCTATGTTAACTACGTTTAACGAAGTTGATATGTCGCCAATCTTTGCTTTGCGTAACGAGTATAAAGAAACTTTTAAAAACAAGCACGGCGTAGGTTTAGGATTTATGTCTTTCTTTACTTTAGCTGTTGTTAGAGCTTTAAAAATGTATCCTGCAGTAAACTCAATGATAGATGGAAACGAAATGATTTCTTACGATTTTGTAGATATTTCAATTGCGGTTTCTGGACCAAAAGGATTAATGGTACCAGTAATGAGAAATACTGAAAACTTAAGCTTTAGAGGAGTTGAGTCTGAAGTTAAACGTTTAGCTATTCGCGCAAGAGACGGTCAAATTACTGTAGATGAAATGACCGGTGGAACCTTTACTATTTCTAATGGGGGAGTTTTTGGAAGTATGTTATCTACTCCAATTATTAACCCGCCACAAAGTGGTATTTTAGGAATGCATAATATTGTGGAGCGCCCTGTTGCTGTAAATGGAAAAGTTGAAATTAGACCAATTATGTATGTAGCCTTATCTTACGACCATAGAATAATAGATGGAAAAGAATCTGTAGGATTTTTAGTAGCTGTAAAAGAAGCTTTAGAAAATCCAACAGAATTATTAATGAATAATGAAGTGAAAAAAGCTTTAGAATTATAAGTAAAGTTAAAATAGTATTAAATAAGAAAGCGCAATCTAATAATTAGGTTGCGCTTTTTTCTTGAAAATAACTAACTAAAAAAAATTCACAAGAATATTGATTGAAATAACAGTTACAACAACAATAACTAATCCAATTATAAAAAATTTATTGACAGAATCCGACTCGTTTTCCATGATTTTAAAAATTTTAGATTTAGGGTGTTCCATAACTTTTAAAAGAAAATAAAACTCTGTGTCTTTTACCACACAGAGCTTTATAATATATCCCTTAAAGGTAATTGATTAATAGCACTGTAAATATCTTAATAAACTGAATGCCAAACAATACGTAGTACTACGTATTTTTTAGGAAATAGTTTTTAGAAGAGTTTTTCGCTATTCTTAAAGAAGCCTGATTACTATAAAAAAACCGCCATATCTGCAGTGCTTTCCTGGATGTTTTTTATAAATTTTTAGCCTATAAAAACGACCTATAAGAATATTATAAAAAATTGAAAACTGAGGCAAATTATAAGGTAAAGTCTTTATCTATTTAAATCATGAAGATGTAAATGTTATAAATGAAGAAAGCTCTAAACAAAATGAATCATTTAGAGCTTTCATAATTCTCCCTAAGAACTAATTAATAGCAAGACAAATATCGGTATTATAAACACACCAAACAATACGTAGTACTACGTATATTTCACCCTAAATGGGTCTTATTTTCTTTTGCCCAAAACAGTAAGCTGTATTTTGTAGGCGTAATATTTAATTTTTTATGAATATTACTTTTATGTTTTTCAACTGTACGAAACGATATAAACATCAGTTCTCCAATCTCTTTAGCTGTTTTGTTTTCTGCAATATGTTTTAAAACGTCAATTTCTGTTGGAGTTAAAGTGTTAAACTCTTCTGGTGCTTCTTCCGCTTCCAAATAAGAAAGTAACTCTTGACTAAAATATGGAATGTCTTTAGATACGGCATCTATACAATGTTCAATTTCTACAAGAGCAAACTCCTTTAGTACATAACCATAAATGCTTAAAGATTTGGCCTGTTTGTATATGGCTTCATCTTTTTCGAATGTAATAAGGATTATTTTAGTCTCGTAATTTAATTCCTGGCATTTTTTAGCAATTTCTAAACCTGTTAAAAAAGGCATTTGTATATCCAAGATGGCTATTTCAGGTTTATGGGTTTCAATAAGTTCAAAAGCTTCTTTACCATTTACAGCACTTGCTAATACGTTATATTTTTTTTCTAATAGAAAATCGTTTAAACCTTTTAGGATTAGTGGGTGGTCATCAGCAATAATAATGGAAGTTTGCATAGTTACTGTTGGTTAGTAGGTTTCGTCCATAAAGGTAAGATTATTTTAATTTATAAGTTATTACTTACAGTTTTAAGTATAAATATTTTTTTTCATAATCTATAATGCCTTTTCCTTTTTTTAAGATATCTGCACCAATTATGCCATCTACAGGTTGAGAATTATGGCTAACTAAAGCTGTATTTACATGGCTTAAATTAAATAAAATTAAGGCTACTTTGTCTTTTTTCCATTTGCCAATTTTTAATTTATTTTTTTTAGAAATTTGGGTAAGCATATCTATGGCTCCAGCTCCTGCAGCTTTAATCTCAGAGTCTTTTGCTTTCAGTTTAAAAGTTTCTATAGCATCAAAACCTACACAAGAACTGGAAGCTCCCGTGTCTAAAATAAATAAACCCTTAACACCATTTATGGTCGCTTTAATTTCAAAATGATTGGTTTTGGTTAGCTTTAATTTAATTTTTGTGTAGCCTTTTTCTAAAAGAAAATCTTTCAGGTTTAGATTAGTAATCTCAGTCATGGTGTTTTTGTTTTCTAAAGAATAAAAATACAATAATTAAAACAACTAAAACTCCAAGGATATAATACATTATTTGGTTTGAATCCTTTTTAGGAACTAGATCTCCATAGTAAACAAACGCGCTCCAATAATATGGAGACTTCTTTATATTGCTTATAGATTTATCATTTAAATAATCTAGTTTAGATTGTCTGTTAGCCACGAAAGCTGAATTTATACTTTGATAATTTTTATAAAACAAAGTCATTAGCTTAGCTGTAGAGGCATCGTTTATTTGCCATAAGGAATACAAAATATTTTTTGCACCAGCATATTGAAATCCTCTTGCAATACTCATTGCTCCTTCACCTTTTTGAAGTTTGCCAATCCCTGTTTCACATGCGCTTAAAACTACAAGTTCTGGGTTAATGTTTAAACTGTATAATTCATTTAATAGCATGGGTTCATCATAAAAAGCCATACTTGCCGGATTGGTGAAATCGCCACCAGTAGCATGTGTAGAAAGATGTAAAACACCATATTTTACAGCTAAATCCATAAAGTTTTGCTTGGTGGCTTCAGCATGCATTAAGATGGTTCCATTGGTTTCTTCTTTGATGGCTAGAGCTTCATCAACCGAATAGCCTAGCATTTGATTGCTGTTCTCAAATACAGGAAAAACACCTAAAAGATTTGTGTTTTTTGAAGGGATTTTAGGTTGTAAATAAAATTCGAGACTTGAATTATAACCCACAGCGTGTTGTGATACCAAAAACGACATTTCCGAAAAATTGCTGCTTTCCGTTTTTTTAGTTAGTAAAGCTTCAAAAGGTATAAAGTTTAATAAACCATCTGGAATAATAATAAGGTTTTTAGAATTTGAGATGTCTTCCAAATGTAGCAGTTGGTATAAATTATAGGCTTGATTTGAAAAATTCTTAATATTATTATTGATTGCTGAAGGGCTATCAAACAAATGAATAAAGTTGGTTAAACTATTTTTTACGGCATCCGTTAAATCTATTTTTAAGAAAGATGTATTTTTTTCTGAAATGATAAACTGATAAATAGCCTGCTTTCCATAAAAATAGATTATCAGATTAGTTTTGTCCACCTGAAGCTGTTTTTGAATTCCGGTAACATCTATATTATTTTCCGTTTGAGGATACTTGAGTTCAATATCTGAATGAAGATTTTTTAAGTCAATACTAAGGTTTAAAAGTTGTTTGTTCAGGCTATCGTTTGTTGATGTTTGATAACCTAATTGTGTTTTTATTAGTAAATCTGTTAACTGCTCTTGTTGCTGAAGTAGCTTTTGTTCTTTAATTAATAAACCGTCGTTTGGATGTAGTTCTAATAATGATTTTTTCTGAAAAACTCCTTTTAAAACGGATGCTTTATATGTCTCTGTATACGCTAAAGCTCGAGTAAAAATTTTTGTATCTGAGTTTTTTTGATAGGTTTGAAAAAGCAATTCTATACAATGTTCAGATCTATTTCTATTGCTTACTTGATTCGCAATTTTCGACTCTTGGGAGGTTAGATTCTCAGTTAATAAATTGGATACATAAAAACTTAAATCGTAATAAATAAGTGCTGTTTCTGGATGGATTTGTAGCCTAGCTAATAAATCAAAGATATCTATAAACGTGTTTTCTGCATACAACGTCGATTTTTCCGGAATGGTCTTTTCCTCTAAGTTAGGAAGAAACATATGTAAAGCTGATTGTAAACTTTGATTGGCTTTATCAAAATTGTTGAGTAAGTATTCTAATTGTCCTTTTTTCAGATAATTTTTAGCAATTTCTCTCTTTGTAAGAGAATCTTTTTCCTGAATTAATGTAGACATATTAAAATGCTCTAAAGCCGACGTATAATCGCCGTTTTTTAGAGCCAATTCATATTGCAATAGGTGTTTGTTGTACTGCCCATCTGAAACTGAAAAAATAATATCATTTTCTAAATTGTAATTCTTGGATGTATTTAAGGCTATTAAACTAGAAGCTTTAAGCGTGTTTAATTTGTCTTTTTGCTTAGAGTCAATTTTTAGAACTTCAAGGCTCTGATTTATTAAATCCACAACCAATTGGTGCATCCCACGAGTTTGATACAGCACAGAAAGATTGATTATACCTGCTACATATTGTACCTTATCTTTCTTCTTTTCAGCTATAGATAAATATTGTTTTATAGTGTTTTCAGCATCAGTATAATTGTTGGTTTTAGTGTATAAATTCCCAAGAGGTTTTAAGCAATATTCTATAATGTCATAATCTGAAATGTTGACAAGTTGGTTCTCATTATAATATGTCCAAGCCGTTTCATAGGATGTTATTGCTGGATTAAACCTATTTAAGTCTTTTAAATAATAGGCTTTGTTACACAACAGGAAAATAAAAGCTAATTGTTCGTCTTTGGTGGAAATTTTATTTTTAAAATTGATTTCCTGTTCACTTAATTCTTCAAGAGATTCTAAGCTTTTATTTGCTATAAATTTTTCGGTAGCTAAATAAATAGTATCCTCTAAATTCTGCGAAAAGGCAAAATTTCCAATACAAAAAAGCAAAAGAAATAGATTTCTTTTCATAAGAAGCTGCTACAAAATAGATGTTTAGAGTTTAAAATTTCCAAATGGCATAGAGTTGCAGATAATTAAAATTGTCTTTAAAATTTAGCACATAACGGGCGCCCACACTTGGACCAATTCGGGCAAAACCTGCTGTAACTTCAAACAATAAGCCAGTTCTAAAATTGCTAAAAGCATCTTTGCTTTCACTGCTGATTTCTGAGCTATTCATTAAAAAATCGTCTGAATTACCTTCAAATTGTTCAATTAAAATATCTTGTGTTTGTTTTTCGCTTAGGGTTATCATGCCTTGCAAGCCAGCACCCAATCCTATATAATTGTTAACGTTGTAGCGCATAAGCACAGGAATTTCCCAATCTACATTTTTATAACTTGAATTAGTGGTAGTGCGTTGTAAAAACTCAATTCCTGCAGCTCCTCTTACAAATTCATCTTTAATAAGTGTATTGTCATTGTAGGTATGAAAACTGTTTAATAATTCTATTTGCCAATACCAACGATAGGATTTGTAAGGTGAAATAGTGGCGCCTAAAAAATAACTTTCAGAATTGTTTAAGTCTGAAAACATGTTATAACCCACTTTGGCACCAATGGAAATACCTGGAACAAATCTTGTCGTGGCATAATTGGTAATAATGGGCTCGTTCTTATCAAAAATAATGGCTGTCTGACTCTTAGTTTTTTGTTTGTGAAAATCCTTAGCAAACTTAATATTGTACTTTACAAAGCCCTTAGTAGAATCGTAGACTTTTACATTTTTTTGTTCACTGCCAGGTAAATAAATGTTTTTAAAAGTAAAAATGGCTTGAGTATCTGTAAAGGTGGTATCCAAGCAGCTATATTGAACTTCTTCTTTTGGACAGATTTCACATTTAGGATACATATCTGTAACCTCAATAGTCGATTTGTCCAACATCTCTGGAATATCCGTTTCTAAACGAATGGTTCGTGCTGGACCTTCGCCATTATTTTGAAATTTAATTTTATATTTCAAGGTTTTAAAACGTACTAGTCTATAATTCATAAATGTTGCATTACTAGCCATTTTATTAGGGTCATGGGAGGTTACAATTTCCATTTCCATGTCTTTCACTTTGTGGTTGTCAAAATTTGCATCTGGTACATAAACTCCTCTAACAGAAATTATGGCGCTCGTATCTTTTAGCATTTCTGGTGGTGTTTTTAAGGTGAAAAATAAATTTCTTTCCTCGTTAGGTTCCATATTATTAAACTCAAATTGCTCATAATTCCTATAATAGGCTTTTGAAGTTTCTAGGGTTAAAGGCAAATTGGTTTTTATAGTAGAATCTTGGGGTTTGACTTTTAAATCTAAATATTCTTTTTCTGCCGAAGCCAATAAGGTATAATCAGAATTGTCAATTTTATTAGTGTAAACAAAATCCGTTTTAGGTATATGTATTTCGTTGTGATAGGCTCTTATATCTTCAACATTAAAGTTGTTTGCCTTGTATTTCTGTTCATTATAAAACAGATATAATTTCCCGTTTGTCGTATAATTTAAATAGTTTTTATAGCTTACAATTAATACCATATCTTCCTCTGGCATGGGTTCTCTATTGCGCTGAAGAGTGAAATCTTCAGTCATGGAAGCTTCGTCTTTTAATGAAGCATCTGTTTTACTTACCCTAATTTTTTTTGGTCTGGAATTAGGAGGTTTGCCAGTGTCGTAATGATTGGTTGCCCAAAGTTTTACTTCGTAATTCCCAGGAGTTTTATAGTTGTGTTTTGGGTTTTCTTCTTTGCTAAAGCTACCATCATCAAATTCCCAATAATAAGAGTAAAAGGCTTTTGGTGCTCCGGCAATTTGTTCTAAGGCTGGGGTTTCAGGAAAAAACTGGATTACTGATCCTTCCTCTTGATGTTTAATAGTTGCAATACGAGAAATTGAATCTTGAGAAGGTGTGTTTTGTGCAAAAAGCCATTGAAAGCAACAGCATAAAAGTATAAAAGTAAACTTGGTTCTCATGATTTTTTGAATAATTAGGTCCTTGCTAAAATACAAAAAGCGATGGTTATTACAACCACCGCTTTTCTCAAGGTTAAATTAAGGCAGATTATTAATTTGTAATATAAGTTCGTTCTCTGTAGCTATAGAAGTCTCAGATAAACTAAAAACTGTAGATCCGTCTGCAGCTATAGTCACTGGTTTTACGGCATATCTCCAGTTTCCATCCTCTTCTGTTACAAAAATTAAGTGACATTCTAAACCAATTGGGATTTGTCCGTAGTGTTCACTAAATTTCCCTGAAATCGGATCATAAGCATCCAGTTGTGCAAGTCCAGAATCTTCACCATCATATGATAAATATACGCCACTATTGGTGTTGTTAAAACCTATTGGAACTGTTACATTAATAGTTGTTTTTGGCCTTGGGTCGTTGTAAAATCTGTCAATATTAGTCCAGCCAAATTGATTAAACATCACGTAATAGTTTGTAGGGTCTGTAAAAACAGTATTTTCTCCATCTGTACCAGGCTCGGCTTCAGCTTCTTCCCATGCCAGATTTCCATCCTCATCTATGTTGCCATACCAAAGAATCATGGCATTATCAGCTCCTCCTGTTAATGCAGTAGGTACTTCTAATTGCATAACACAATTTGTTTCTAATGTAACGCCGTCTTGTGTGGCTTCTAAAAAGAATTCTCCACCGGTTAGCAATAAGGCTTTATCTCCGTTTGGCATAATTCCCATAGTAGGTTTGTTTGTAGTAATCATATTTCCTTTTTCAAACACCTCTACGTATTCTAGGTCTACCATTCCAGTTACAGCATTGCCATTTTTAGTTAAACAGTTTCCATCAATAGAAATACTAACACCATGAGTGGAGGTTAAAGTAATAAAACCGTCGTCAGCATTAAATTGAAAGTTTTGGGTAATATTTTCTAAAGCTTGGTGTCTAATATTAGAAAACTCCTGAGCTGTTGGTCTATCTGGACCTGATGTAGGAATATAATTTACATCCTCGTTCGGACTACAGCTGGTAAATATCAAACTAGCCATAAGTGCAGTTCCGAAAAAAGTTTTTAAGGTTTTATTCACCATATTCAAAGTGTTTGAATTAAGATGAAATTGATTTGTTGTTTTCATAATTAAATAGGTTTTAAATTGTTATTCACCTTTATATAAAACCAAGCTTGTTTTTGTTACCCTGTTTTTTCATTTAATTTAGAAATTTTAGTTAAAAGAACTTTTTTAAATCTGTTTAATGCTGAAAGCCCTTTTAAATAAAGGATTCTTGTAAATGGTGTTTTTTTAAACAAAACGTCAGATAATATAAAACATATATTAATTGCTACGTTTTATTATGAAGGATTCTAAATTTTTGAGATGTTATAATGATAAAAAAGACCTTTCAAATTAATGAAAGGTCTCCTTTTGCTGAACTACTTCTAATTCAGCTTCTGATTAATAGCAATCTTTATTTCTATAGTTGAGAGTATTTTCTCATAACTTTATTTTATACACTTTTTTAGCAATCGTTTCTGTTCTTTTTAATTCACCTTAAAACCTAAAGGAATATATGGTTGTCCTAAATTTGGTACGGGTCCTCCAGAACCGTAAAAGTTAGAACTTAAAAACTCAACATTGCCTTGTGTTATTGGATATGGTACATCTGTGAAATCAGATTTTCTTAACACTCTCCCAACTGTTTCGTTAAGTGACGTGTTATTTGATATGGTTCTCATAACTTTAATAATATCTCCTGCACTTACAGCAACTGGAGTAATTATTTGGTAGTCTAACTGTGTTTGTGAAAAAGAATGAGTACCAGAATAAGATGCACTTGAAGTTTCGTTTATTATTTCAATAACATAATCTCCTGTCCAGGAACTTGGATTTTGATACCCAACACTGCAAATTTCGCCATCTGCATTTATTTTTATTCGATATTGATGTGTTTTTAAATCCATATACTCTGGTAAGTCGTCATATCCATTTGCTGTGGAAAAAGCATTTGTTATGGCTGTATTTACATAAGAATCGTCACACACATTGTTTGTCATATCATCGTCATTATCGCAGGATGAAAGGACAAAAAGACTTATTACAGATAATATTGCGAATGTTTTAAATTTTTTCATAATCATTGTTCTTTAAATTGGTTTCTAACAACCTTATATCAATATGCTTTTAAAATTGTTACCCGTTTTTTAAATTTTATTTTTAATATTTTAAATGAAGGGTTTCTGAAAAATTATTTTAAGTTGAAAACCTTAATAAATAAAGATTTTTGCCGAATAATATGTTTTAGAAAGACTGATATTTTTTTGCCACGATGACGTATCTCAAATTTTTGGGATACTTGATTTAAGCAAAAAAAAGACCTTTCAAATGAATGAAAGGTCCCTTTTCACTGAATCATTATTAATAATTCAGTTCCCGATTAATAGCAATCTTTATTTCTTTAGTTTGGCTTTTTTTCTTGGGCTTTTTTCAACCGTACCACTTATAATAACTTTTGAGGTAATAATTTCGCCTTTTGCTACAAGTTTTATCATTTTGTTGGCATCATCTTCAGAAGATGAAAATCCTTTAGCATAACCAAAACTGCTTTCTACTTCCCAAAAATATAACCTATTGTTATTGTCTTCAGCTTCATAGTTTAACATATAAAAGCTTTCAATTTTTTTCTCTAACACAACTTCTCCAGAACTCACAAGAGAAATCATTCTATTGGCATGAATTAAATCTGGCGAGGTACCTGAATAACTATTCTTGTTAGTTGTTACTGTCCAATCAAATATTTGGACTAGATGTTCTTTTGCAATTGTTACAACTTCATTAGAAGTGTTTACTATTACTTTTTTGTCTGTAGCATTAACTTGCATTATTGATAAGGCTACTACTGCGATAATTATTAGTGAATGTCTCATAACTAAAAATTTTAATGGATTAATATTCTTTTTAGTGTTTCGCGTTTTTTTGCGCTTACAACCTTATATCAATATCCTTTTAAAATTGTTACCCTTATTATGCGAAGTTTTTTTAAATTCGTTAAAAATAAAGGGTTTATGAGCCAAAAGAAAATTCACGAAGATCAGAAGTACATAGTTGGTTTGGTTGAAAACAATGCGTTTATAATTCAGGCTATTTACGATAAGTTTGCGCCAAAGGTTATTAATTACATCAAGCAAAATAGTGGAGATGTTTCCAGTGCCCAAGATATTATTCAAGAAACCATTATCACGATATATAATCAAGCCATAGAGAAAGATTTAAAACTTACTTGTCCGTTCGATGCCTATTTTTTCTTACTCTGTAAACGCAAATGGCTCAATCAGTTAAAAAAAACTGGTAATAAAGAGGTAACAATTAATGAGGAAGTGTTATCTAAAGATGACGACGCTCAAGAACTCGCTTTTGAAACCTCTTTATTTGAACAACAACACAGTTTATATAAGGACATGTTTGAAAAACTCGGACAGGCTTGTAAAGATCTCTTAAAAGCGACTTTTAAGATTAAATCCATGGAAGAAGTTGCTAAAAGTTTAGGTGTAACTTATGCCTATGCAAGAAAAAAGAAATCTTTATGTATTGGACAGTTAACCAAATGGATTCAAGAGTCACCAACTTTTAAAAACCTAAAATCTTAACCATGCAAGAACAAGATTACATACTATTTGAAGATTATCTGTCTGGAGCTTTAGATGCAGTAGAAATAGTAGCTTTTGAAAATAGATTGCAAAACGATTTAGAATTTAATAAAGCTTATAAAACTTATGTTCATGCTTCTAAATTTTTAGAAACACATTTAGAAAATGAAGAAAAACAGAAGGCCTTTAAAGCAAATCTAGAATCTGTTTCATCCAAGTATTTTGCTAAAGAAGAATCTTCTAAAATAAGGTTTAAAGGAATCAATCCGTGGTATTATTCTTTAGCTGCTGCAGCTATTTTAGTCATCGGATTTTTCTTTGCACAACAATTTTCAAATCCGGTTTATGGAGATTATGCCAATTACGGCACGATTAGTTTAACTGTTAGAGGACAACAAAGTGAGGTTTTGAGCAAAGCAGAAACAGCCTTTAATAGTCGCAATTACAAAGAGGCTGAAACGTATTTTTCACAAGCACTTAAAACAGATACCAATAATATGGAATTACAATTATATAGAGCAGTATCTTTAGTAGAATTAAATAATTACAACGAAGCAGATGCGCTTTTCGATGATATCATCCAAACGCCTTCTGTTTATAAAAATAAAGCCATTTGGTATTTAGCTTTGAGTAAATTAAAACAAGGAGACGATGCAGCTAGTATAAATGTATTGAAAACCCTGCCTAAAGATTCTGAAGACTTCAAAGAAGCACAGAAACTTATTAATAAGTTGAAATAAAGTCTTGGACAAACCTTTTAGGTTTCTAAAACCTGAAAGGTCTCAAGGTTATTTGTAAAAGAACCTATACTTTTGCAAAATGACAATTACCGATACACATACCCATTTATATAGCGATGCTTTTGACGAGGATAGAAAAGACATGATTCAAAGAGCAATAGATGTAGGAGTCTCTCGCTTTTTTATTCCAGCAATCGACTCGTCTTATACAGATGCGATGCTTCTGTTGGAAGCCGATTTTCCTAAAAATGTTTTTTTAATGACTGGGTTGCATCCAACCTCAGTTAAAGAAAATTATTTAAAAGAACTTGCTCATGTGGAAGAATTGCTAGCTGAACGCTCATTTTATGCCATTGGAGAAATTGGAATAGACTTGTATTGGGACACCTCTACCTTAGAAATTCAAAAGAAAGCCTTTAAACATCAAATACAATTGGCTAAAAAATATAAACTCCCTATCGTAATTCATTGTCGCGAAGCTTTCGATGAAATTTTTGATGTTTTAGAAGAAGAAAAAAGTGAAGATCTATTCGGAATCTTTCATTGTTTTACTGGTACATTGGAACAGGCAAAACGCGCTATTTCCTTTAATATGAAATTAGGTATTGGAGGCGTGGTGACGTTTAAAAATGGTAAAATAGATCAGTTTATCAATCAAATCGATTTAAAACATATTGTTTTGGAAACCGATTCGCCCTATTTAGCACCAAAACCATTTAGAGGCAAACGCAATGAAAGTAGTTATATAATAAAGGTCTTAGAAAAACTATCGGAACTTTATAAGTTACCTCAGGAAAATATTGCCGAAATTACTACTCAAAATTCAAAAGACGTTTTTAATATATAAGCATGACAGAAACCAAACCAAACATTCTTTTAATATATACTGGTGGTACCATTGGAATGATTAAAAACCCAAATACAGGAGGTTTACAAGCTTTCGATTTTAATAATTTATTAAAAAGAATTCCAGAATTAAAGCTGTTAAGTTGTCATATTTCAACGGTTTCTTTTGATGAGCCTATAGATTCGTCTAATATGAATCCGAAATACTGGTTACAAATGGCCGAAATTATAGAAGAACATTACGATACAATCGATGGTTTTGTCTTACTTCATGGAAGCGATACTATGAGTTATACCGCTTCTGCTTTAAGTTTTATGCTGGAAAATTTAGCAAAACCAGTTATTCTTACAGGCTCCCAATTGCCCATTGGAGATTTACGTACAGATGCTAAGGAGAATTTAATAACCTCCATTCAAATGGCTTCCTTACGTAAAAATAATAAGCCAGTTATTAGAGAAGTAGGTTTGTATTTTGAATATAAATTATATAGAGGTAATAGGACAACAAAATTAAATGCCGAACATTTTGAAGCTTTCGAATCTTTAAATTACCCACATTTAGCAGAATCTGGAGTACATATAAAGGTAAATAATGATGCCTTGTTTGTTCCAAACACTAAAAAAAAGTTGGTAGTTCATAAAACATTGGACACGAATATTGCGCTTATTAAGTTGTTTCCTGGTATTTCTAAATCTGTTTTAGAGTGTATTATAAACAATCCTAGCTTAAAAGGAATTATTCTAGAAACCTATGGAGCAGGAAATGCAAGTACTGAATCTTGGTTTATTTCTCTAATAAATAATGCCTTAAAAAGAGGGATTCAAATAGTAAATGTGACTCAATGTTCTGGTGGAAGTGTTAATATGGGACAATATGAAACCAGTTCTGAGCTAAAAAAAATAGGCGTTATTTCAGGAAAAGACATCACAACAGAAGCTGCTATTGTAAAACTGATGTATCTATTAGGAGAAAAAATATCGGCTAACACCTTCAAAACCATCTTTGAAACCACTTTAAGGGGAGAATTATCGTAAAATTAACTGTCAAAATTTTTAGCTTTCAAAAGTTTTTTTGTTATTTGCCTATCGTATTATTAAATAATATAATTAGAGAGGTGGCCGAGTGGTCGAAGGCGCACGCCTGGAAAGTGTGTATACCTCAAAAGGGTATCGAGGGTTCGAATCCCTTCCTCTCTGCTGTTATTTTTATTTTTTAATCGTATTTTTTTTATATCTTTAACACTTTAACTAATAAAATTAAGAACAAGAACAATGAAAAGATTATTTTCTATTCTAGCCATTACCGGAATGATGGCTTTCGGAACTGTTAATGCAAATACAACTGCAAACATAACAGCATCAATAGCAGCAACAGTTGCTAGTGTATCACAAGATGAAGCTGCAACTGACGACGTAGCAACTGAAGATCTTGGATTTCACCAAGAACTAAAAACACGTTTTATAGAAGGTGGACCAGGTTTTATGGGAATCGTTCTATTATGTTTAATTCTTGGTTTAGCAATCGCTATCGAAAGAATTATCTTTTTAAACCTTTCTACAACAAATACTAAAAAATTAACTCAAGACGTAGAAGACGCATTACAATCTGGTGGTGTTGAAGCTGCAAAAGAAGTTTGTAGAAACACAAAAGGACCTGTTGCCTCTATTTTCTATCAAGGTTTAGATAGAACAGATGAAGGTGTCGAAGCTGCTGAAAAAGCTGTTATTGCTTATGGTGGTGTTCAAATGGGACAATTAGAGAAAAACGTATCTTGGATTTCTTTATTTATTGCTTTGGCTCCTATGTTAGGATTCATGGGTACAGTAATCGGGATGATTCAAGCCTTCGATAAAATTGAAGCTGCTGGTGATATGCAACCTTCTTTAGTAGCAGGTGGTATTAAAGTAGCACTTTTAACAACGGTATTTGGTTTAATAGTTGCTATTATACTTCAAGTTTTCTACAATTACATTATTGCTAAAATTGACAGTATCGTTAACGATATGGAAGATGCGTCAATTACTTTAATGGATTTATTGATTAGACACAAGAAGTAATAATAACCTTAAAACACATGATACAATGAGTTTACATAAAATATTAAAAATTATTGTTGGACTACTTTCTGTAGTAGGATTCATACTCGTTTTAATGATTATGTCCGGAAATGATGGTATGATAGACAATATGTTATATGTTACTTATGTAGTTCTTGCTCTTATACTAGTTTTAGTTTTAGTATACGTGATTAAAGGATTATTTGCAGGTGACATTAAAAAGACCTTACTCTCTGTTGGAGCATTCTTAGTTATTCTTGTAATTTCTTATGCTATGTCTTCAGGAACAGATTTAGACTTAACACCTTTTACAAGTAAAGGAGCTGACGTTACAGAAGCAACATCTAAATATGTAGGAGCAGGATTGTACGCATTCTATGCCCTTACAATTATAGCTATTGGTTCTATGGCTTTCTCTGGAATAAAAAATCTATTTAATAAATAATTATGGCAAAAAGATCAGCACCAGAAGTTAATGCCGGCTCTATGGCTGACATTGCTTTCTTACTCCTTATATTTTTCTTGGTTACTACAACCATCGAGACAGATTCTGGTTTGAACAGAAAGTTGCCTCCAATTGATGATACGGAACAAGAAGACGTAATTATTAAAGAGAAAAACATTTTTCAACTGAATGTGAATAAGAACAACCAATTGTTCTTAAAAACAGGTGGAGAAGAAAAGATTATCAAGATTAAAGACTTACGTAAAGCTGCTGTTGCCTTTTTAGACAATGGTGGAGGAACAGGTCTAGACGCATGTAAGCGTTGTCAAGGAAGTAAAAATCCTAGATCTTCAGATAATTTTGATAAAGCCATTATTTCGTTACAAAATGATAGAGCCACTAAATACGACACATATATAGCGGTTCAAAACGAGATTATTGCAGCTTATAACGAGTTAAGAAATAGAGAGTTTGAAAGAAGTTTTCCTAATTTAGGAATGAGCTTTGTTGAAGCAGATAAACGTTATGCAGACCCTAGAACTTCTTCAGCAGAAAAAGCAAATTTAAAAGAAAAATTAGAAGAGATTAAAATTTTAATTCCGCAAAAATTCTCTGAAGCAGAACCTAAAAAGTCTAATTAGATAAACAAAAAATATGTCTAAATTTAAAAAGAAAAAGGGAGGCGAAATGCCAGCAGTAAATACAGCGTCTTTACCAGATATTGTATTTATGTTATTATTCTTTTTCATGGTGGCAACTGTTATGAGACAGAACACACTAATGATTGATAATAACTTACCATTTGCAGATCAGGTTGAGAAACTAGATAAGAAAGATTTAGTAATGTATATTTATGCAGGGAAACCTAGTAGTAACTATAAATCAACCTATGGTACAGAAGCAAGAATTCAATTAAACGATAAATTTGCTGAAGTATCCGAAATACCTGCTTTTATTGCTGCAGAACGCGCTTCTAAAAGAGAAGAATTAATTCCGTTTTTAACCACTGCTTTAAAAGTAGATAGTGATGCTAATATGGGATTAGTTACAGATATCAAACAAGAATTACGAAAAGTAAATGCACTTAAAATTAATTATACAACCAAGAAAGGTAATGCCTTACAAGCGTTGAAGCAATAATTAAACTCTTAATTTTATATTATTTAAAGGCGTTTTGAGCAATCATTACGCCTTTTGTTTTATATTTAATCTTGTAATTTTTATACTTTAAAATGAAGCTGATATTAGCCTTTTTAATGGCCTTTTGTTGTACCGCTACAGTTTATTCCCAAGAGGTTGTTGTAGATAGCACACAAGTGGTGGATACTAAATATAAAGAAGATCAATTTTACTTGGCTATAACCTACAACCTACTTGCCAATAAACCAGATAACGTAAAACAAACGGGATTCTCTAGTGGCTTTCATTTTGGGTATATAAGAGATTTCCCCTTAAACGAAAGACGAAATTTCGGTATTGGCTTAGGCTTGGGGGCTTCTATAAACTCCTATAATCACAATATTTTTGTATTTGAAAACGAAGCAGGAAATATAGAATATACCAACTTAAGCGATGCAGACATTAGCTATTCAAAAAACAAATTCTCAACCTATCTTCTAGAATTGCCATTTGAAATTAGATGGCGAACATCGACTGCCACAGAATATAGATTCTGGCGTGTATATCCAGGTTTTAAAGTGGGCTATTTACTAGCGAGTGCAACCAAGTATAAAGGAGAGCTTGGAACCATTAAAAATAGCAATATTAAAGACTTTAACAAGTTCCAATACGGTCTTACCTTAAGTACAGGTTATAACACTTGGAATTTTCATATTTACTATTCTTTAAACTCTATTTTAAGTAAAGATGCCACATTAGGTCCTGATACTATAGATATGTCTGCCGTTAAATTTGGACTTATCTTCTACATTTTATAACCAGTAGTTTACCAAAATAAGTTGAGGTATTAACCCTATAAAAAATCCAATAAGTAATTCGATACTGGTATGTGCCTTTAAGTGAAGTCTAGACGTAGCAATAGCTCCAATTAGAATAAACATAAGCGCCAAAGTACCGTTGATATTGATGCTAAAATGGATACTTAAAGCAATATAAAACATGGTAACACCAGCAATTCCAATCATGTGAATGCTTGCCTTAAATTTTAAAATGGCTAGAATAAAACAAGCCAAAGTAGAAATTAAGATCCCTATAAAAAAGTAGTATAATTCAATAATTTCCGTTGGAGGCAACACGCGAGATATGACTAAAACAATAATACAACCATTTAAAAACAAAGGGAGTAATCGTTCCTGTGTGCTATTTAAATAAATGGTTTGTACACGTCCAATACTTTTTAATAAATAATAAAGTAGAATAGGAAGTAAAATAGTTAAGATAAATAGGGAGATAACCTTCGCTCGTATAATTTCTATAGGAATAAACCTAGGCGATTTAGAAAAGTAAAAAACCACCCCCAACATGGGCATGAGAATGGGATGAAATATAAACGAAATACTTTTTAAAATTTGATTCAAATTTTTGTTTAAAATTAAGAAATTAATTGATTTCCATACATAATTACGGAAAAACCGTAATAGAAAGTGTGTATTTCATCGAAAAGCCCAAAATATACCTATTACTGCGTATATATTTTTTGAATTATTTTTATAGGTTTATTGAATATTAATCAATAATGATTTTATTGTTTATGAAAAAACAAATATTAACAGCCAAACAGCCAAACAGCCAAACAGCCAAACTTCAAATTATTTAAAATAATTTGTTTTCTTCTTCTAAATGTTTTGTTTTTTACGTGTCAGAAAGACGATTTTGAAAGAGTAGAACAAAACAATTCCAAAGAATATCCAGACATCCATTCTCAAATTCTTAGTTTGGATGAAGTACAGCAAAACTCTAAGCTACAAAAGTCTTTAAACAAAATATCAAAGAATTTTGATATTAATAAAATAAAGACTAAAAACAAAACTTCTAACCCTAATTCAAACTCTGGTTCAAACTCTAGAATAGATGCTAACGATGGGTCTTTCTCAATACTAACAGAAGAAATTCTGTATGTCACTTCCAATGGAGGTGAAGCTTAGTCATTTAAAATTGAGACTCCTCTTTTGGCAGAAGCTACCTTTGAAAATTTTGTAATTATTGACAATGTGGAAGATATTGAGTTTTATATATATTCTTATATCACTTTAGACATTAATGGAGTAATGAAACATTTTCTTATTTCTGTTTTACCTATAGAGGATGATTTGATTGATGTTATAGATTTTCAAGATTTTATGAATGCAAAAATGCATTTAATAAATGGTTGTTTGTATAATATACCAGATGATGGTGGTGCTATCCAAACTATTTGGTGCTTAGGTAGTAATGGAGGGGGCACAGGGACTACTAGTGGTGGAGCATCTACATCTGGAGGAGATGGATGGGTTTATACTGATATTGATGGAGATGGTGACTGTATTAGACAAAAAATATTTCTTAATACATCTGGTCAATACATTCTTGTAACAGAATATAATGTTCCATGTCCTCCAGGTATGGGTGATACTCCAGATGATGGAACAAATGGCTCAACCGACCCTTCAGACGAGAATGATGGTAATTGGGACGATTGGGATTTAGATGATGGTCATTTTCCATACAATGGCAATTTAGGTGGAACAGGCGCAGGAGGCAGTGGCACACCTTCTAATGGTGAGCCAGCTGTTGGAGCCTTGCCTTCAATAGACCAAAATGAAATTACAAAAACACCGAAAGAAGAAGTGTTAGAATGTTTAAATGAGGTTGTCCTAACACCTGAACAACTAGAATGGCTTAACAACGCAGATAATGAATCGACTATTAATAAAATGGCAAGCATGATTGAAAATATTGGTTGTGAAACCATGATAAACATAATTCTCGATTATATAAATGAATCTCCACCAATTTCAGAAGATTTTAGAGACCATACAGAAGAAATATTAAACTGTATTGAATTGCAAAATCTACTTGATAACCCGTTTTTTACTGGTGCTATTTCTGCTTTAACAAGCGATGTGGATGATAGTGATCAAGAAAATGAAAAAGGATATGATATGTATAATAATAATGGAAGTGTTAGTATTACACCTGTACCGTTTGATAAAACAGGACCAACTTATACAGGTTATACATTAAACAGTAATTCTTTTGGAGGTATCCATATGCATCAAAAAAATGGATTATTTCCAATGTTTTCACCAGAGGATATTGTTAACTTGTATAATTTTTATCAAATTTATAACCGTTATAATTACCACCAACATCAAGTGGTACATGTATTAGTAACACCTCAAGAAGTTTATGCTTTAAAAATTAATGATCTAAGTCAATTAGGAGTTTTTGTAACACAGCTTGATGATGAAACCACTAGTGATGAAATTGCACTAAAAATTCAAGATTATATGTATAAAGGATATAATCAACACACTGGAGAAATTCAAAATGCTACAAAGCATCAAAAAAAGTTTTTGGAATTCTCAACACAAGATTATCCATCAGGAGTTTCACTTTATCAATTAAATTTTGATAGTACGTGGTCATGGACTAAAAAAACGTATGATGGTCCTCACAATCCACTAATAGACGAAAACTGCAACTAAAAAACAAAAAACTTATGAAACATATATTTATATTATTTTCAATTATTTCATGTTTATCATGTAAGGCTCAATCCCCATTATTTATGGCAGACCCAGAGTTGCCTGCTGGCACCTATTATAAAGACATGAACAACGACATGGATAAGTTTGTAGGTACTTGGAAATGGGATAATGGAAATTCTTCTTGGACAATTACGTTAGAGAAAGTAGAGTATTTCCTTATTGGAGGTTACTATCGAGATATACTTATAGGAGAGTATCAATACATTGAAAATGGAGATTTAATAATAAATACTTTACCTTTATTAAACGACTCGAGTGTCCAAGGTTTTGAACATTATATAGCAGGAAGTCTTATTCTACATAAATTTCACCCCTTACCCTGTGAGGATTGTACAACAGATGAGCGTAGAGTACAACTGTTTTTTAATGATCCACAGAAGAGTTATCAAAGTGGGCGATTGTGGTTGCGACATAGAATAATAAGTGGCGTAGAACAGTTGGACGCTAGACTATATGGAGAAATAAAAAGTGTGGATACTGGAGCTTTTGGTGATGGAACTGTACCCAATGGAGAATACACGTTAATAAAGCAATAGTTTGAGTGCTAATTTGTAATATTTTTAAAATTATTTTGAAACAATTATTTATAACATACATTATTTTTTTAGTTGTTTTAAGCTGCAAAGCTCAATCAATAACACCCTTATATCCTGTTACAAGTAATCAAACAAACGAAACCATTACAAATAGATATTATAAAGATGTAGATAACGATTATAATCCATATGTTGGTATTTGGAAATGGGAAAGTGGGAGTAATTCTTTAACAATCATTTTTAATAAATTTGAACATTACCTTTCAGGGAGTGGTGATTACTTTGATTTTCTTTTAGGCGAATACAAGTACATAGAGAATAGTGTTGAATTGGTCAATACATGTCCATTAATTGAGCCAATAGGAATTCCTAATATAATCAATCAAGAAGACCCCTTAAATAATAATATAACATCAATTGTAATAACGACAATAGATAGAGGGTTTCCACCATGTCCAGAATGTGATCCAAATACACGTTTTATAATTTTAAGTATCTCAGATCCAACAAAACCAGGATTATGGGGTGAAATTAAAATGGCACGATTTGTAGAAGGTGGTGTAGAAAAAATTAGAGCGAAAATTAATATGAAGTTTAATGAAAATGCAAGTATTGATTATTCTGGACCAGATACTATAACTATTCCAGAAGGTATTTATACATTTATAAAACAGAATTAATATTTTTTGAAACAATTATTTATAACATACATTATTTTTTTAGTTGTTTTAAGCTGCAAAGCACAAAACATTGTACCAATTTTTAACGATACTGGCATCGATCTTCCAGAGAATGATGCCTATTTAAAAGACATTGATAACGATTACAATCCTTATGTTGGGATTTGGAAATGGGAGAGTGGGAATAATTCTTTAACTATTATTTTCAATAAAATCATACAGAATGATAATGGAAACGGTGATTTTGCAGATTTATTGGTAGGCGAATATCAATATATAGAAAACGGTGTAGAATTGGTTAATACATTCCCATTAATGGAACCAATAGGTATTCCAATAATAATTAACCCTGATAATGGATTGGATAACAGCATAGTTTCATCATATATAACGATTGTCAATCGAGGATTACCACCATGTCCTGAATGCGCGTCAAATACACGTTTTATTGTTTTATCACTTTTAGATCCAACAAAACTAGGATTATGGGGTGAAATTAAAATGGCTCGATTTGTAGAAGGTGGTGTAGAAAAAATTAGAGCGAAAATTAATATGAAGTTTAATGAAAATGCAAGTATTGATTATTCTGGACCAGATACTATAACTATTCCAGACGGGATTTATACATTTATAAAACAGAATTAAGAAAAATATTTTGCCACAAATACTAAATTAATATTCGTGTATTCGTGGCATTTTTTTAATCTAAACTATTATATCTTTTTACGTAATCTAGCCACAGGAATATCTAGTTGTTCTCTGTATTTAGCAACCGTTCTTCTAGCAATAGGGTATCCTTTTTCTTTTAATATTTTAGCTAAAGCATCATCTGTCATTGGTTTTCTTTTGTTCTCTTCTTCAATAACCGTTTCTAAGATTTTTTTTATTTCTCTAGTTGAAACTTCTTCGCCTTGGTCGTTAGTCATAGATTCTGAGAAGAATTCTTTTATCAACTTGGTGCCATAAGGCGTATCCACATATTTGCTATTAGCAACTCTGGAAACAGTAGAAACGTCCATCTCTATCTCGTCTGCAATATCTTTTAAAATCATTGGTCGCAGTTTGCGCTCATCTCCGGTTAGAAAGTATTCTTTTTGGTAATGCATAATAGAACTCATGGTTACAAATAAGGTCTGCTGACGCTGTTTAATAGCATCAATAAACCATTTGGCAGCATCCAACTTTTGTTTGATAAACATCACAGCATCTTTTTGCGATTTCGATTTGTCCTTAGATTCTTTATAACCTTTAAGCATGTTGTTGTACTCTCTGGAGACATGTAATTCAGGCGCATTTCTTCCGTTTAGAGTCAATTCCAATTCGCCATCTACAATCTTAATAGCAAAATCTGGAACCACATGTTCTACCATACGGTTATTTCCAGAATAGGAACCTCCTGGTTTCGGATTGAGGCGTTCTATTTCATCGATGGCATCCTTTAGTTGCTGCTCGGTAATATCGAATTTTTGAAGTAGTTTTTTATAATGTTTTTTGGTGAATTTCTCGAAAGCATTATCAATAATATCAATGGCCAATTCAACATCCGGATTTTTCTGTTTCCTATGTAATTGAATACTTAAACATTCTTGCAGATTGCGCGCACCAACACCAGCAGGATCTAATTGATGAACTATTTTAAGCACCTTTTTAATCTCTTCCTCTGTAGTATAAATGTTTTGGGTAAAAGCCAAATCGTCCATAATATCTGTTAACTCTCTACGGATATATCCACTTTCGTCAATGCTTCCTACTAAAAATTCAGCAATATCAAACTCGTCATCCGTTAATCTAAACGTATTCAGTTGATTGATTAAATGTTGCGTAAATGAAGTGCCAGCAGCATAAGGCAAGGTTTTTTCTTCATCGTCGCTACTGTAATTATTGGCTTGGGTTCTATAATCAGGAATATCATCGTCGCTTAAATAATCATCCACATTAATATCGTCTGCATTTATAGATTCATTATCATCCTCGTATTCGTTGGTATTGTCAAAATCGTCATCAAAGTCATCCAATTGCTCTTTTCCACTTTCTAAGGCTGGATTTTCTTCCAACTCTTGTTTTAAGCGTTGTTCAAATGCTTGCGTAGGCAATTGTATCAGCTTCATCAATTGGATTTGTTGAGGCGATAACTTTTGTGATAATTTAAACTGTAAATATTGTTTAAGCATTATTATGATTTGGTTCTTTATAAAAATAAAAAAAACAATCTATAATAAACATGTATATAGATTGTTTTATGAAACATTTATAATGTTTATTTATAAATATAGAAGATACTGATTTTATAGATGTTTTATACAATAAATAAAAACAATTTATTTACACATGAAAATATGGTGTTTACAACCTATAAGGTTTCAAAAGCTTTAAAGCTCCATAAATCTATAAAATATGAATCAATATCAGAATAAGATTTCTGCCAAAGTTTATCTTGAGCGAAGTCAAAAGGCAGGAATTTAAAATTCAGCATTTTGTGGCGTTCTAGGAAACGGAATCACATCGCGAATGTTACCCATGCCTGTGGCGAACATCACCAAGCGCTCAAAACCTAAACCAAAACCAGAATGTACAGCAGTTCCGTATTTTCTTAAATCTAAATACCACCACAATTCTTCTTCGTCAATATCTAAAGCTTTCATTTTTTCTTTAAGAACGTCTAAACGCTCTTCACGTTGCGAACCTCCAACCATTTCGCCAATCCCAGGGAATAAAATATCCATAGCGCGAACGGTTTTACCATCTTCATTTAATCGCATATAAAACGCTTTGATGTTGGCAGGGTAATCAAACAAAATAACAGGACAGTTAAAGTGTTTCTCCACTAGATAACGTTCGTGTTCACTTTGTAAATCGGCGCCCCATTGGTCAATAATATATTTGAATTTTTTCTTCTTATTAGGCTTGCAATCTCTTAAAATCTCAATAGCTTCGGTATAGCTTACTCGTTTAAAATTGTTATCCACAACAAACTTAATTTTTTCAATTAAGCTCATGTCGCTACGTTCGGCTTGAGGTTTTGACTTTTCTTCATCTAATAATCTACTCTCTAAAAACTCTAAGTCTTCACGATTATGCTCTAGAATATAGCTTAAAACCGACTTCATAAAGTCTTCAGCTAAGTCCATATTTCCAGCTAAATCCATAAAAGCGACTTCTGGTTCAATCATCCAGAATTCGGCTAAGTGTCTTGAAGTATTTGAATTTTCAGCTCTAAAAGTAGGACCAAAGGTGTACACTTTGCCTAAAGACATGGCATAGGCTTCAGCTTCTAATTGCCCGGAAACGGTTAGATTGGTTTCTTTTCCGAAGAAATCTTCCTTATAATTAACCTCTCCATTCTCGTTTAAAGGAGGATTTTTGGCATCTAAATTAGTCACACGAAACATTTCTCCTGCGCCTTCAGCATCACTCCCTGTAATAATTGGGGTGTGCATATAGTAAAATCCATTCTCGTTAAAATACTTATGTATAGCAAAAGAAAGAGAAGAACGCAAACGCATAACAGCACTAAACGTATTCGTTCTAGTTCTTAAATGGGCATTTTCTCTTAAGAATTCGAAAGAGTGTTTTTTAGGTTGAATTGGAAACGATTCAGCATCAGAATCTCCTAAAATCTCAATAGATTTTACTTGAATCTCTACGCTTTGACCCTTTCCTTGGCTTTCTGTTAAAGAGCCTTTTATATGCACAGCAGCTCCCGTAGTAATACGCTTTAAAGTAGCTTCGTCTGTGTTCTCAAAATCTACAACACATTGAATATTGTTTATGGTGGAACCATCGTTTAAGGCAATAAAACGCTTGGCTCTAAAAGTTCTAACCCAACCTTTTACTTCAATATCTTGTAATTTGTTATTCTTTGAAAGTAAGTTTGCAATTGTGCTCGATATCATGGTGTAATTATTTTGTGTACAAAGGTAATTCTTTGTTTTATTTTCTTAATGATTGTTTATAATGTCGTTATCGTTTTCTTCATCTTCTTCCGGAATAATATTGATGGAAGGTTCTTTTAAAACTTCTTTATTGGCAATTCTTCTTTCTAGAGATAATAGTAACGAAGGAAGTAATAATAAATTAGATAGCATAGCAAATAGTAAAGTAGCAGAAACTAAAGCTCCTAAAGCAACAGTGCCACCAAAACTGGAAAAAGTAAAGACTAAAAATCCAAAGAATAACACAATGGATGTATAGAACATACTTACACCAGTTTCACGAAGTGCGCCATAAACCGATTTTTTTATTTTCCAATGATTGGCCTGAAGTTCTTGCCTGTATTTGGCTAAAAAGTGAATGGTATCGTCTACCGAAATCCCGAAAGCAATACTAAACACCAAAATGGTTGAAGGTTTTATAGGCACTCCCAAATAGCCCATCAAACCGGCTGTAATAACCAATGGTAATAAGTTAGGTACCAACGACACGATAATCATTCTAAACGAACGGAACATATAAGCCATAAGCAAGGCAATTAATAAAATGGCCAAAGAAAGGGAAAGTGCTAAGTTTTTAACCAGATATTTGGTTCCTTTTTGAAAAACTAAAGCTTTTCCCGTAATGGTAACCTTGTATTTATCTTCTGGAAAAACCTTATCTATTTTAGACTGAAGGTCGTCTTCAATACGTTCCATTCTATCCGTTCCAATATCCTTCATAAAGGTGGTAATACGCGCATATTGTCCTGTACTATCTACAAAGTTGGATAATAAATCGGTATTGGACGTCGAGTTTTTAGCATAACTAAAAATAAAACTACTCTCTTGCGAGGTCGGCAATTGGTAATATTTAGGATTGCCATTGTAATAAGCTTGTTTGGAATATTTAACAAGACTGACCACAGAAATAGGTTTAGAGAGTTCTGGAGTTTCTAAAATAACTTCCTCCAGTTGGTCCATACGCTTTAAGGTAGCTAATTTCATCACGCCTTTTTTGCGCTTAGTATCTACCACAATTTCAACAGGCATAATGCCGTTAAACTCTTCTTCAAAAAAACGAATGTCTTGGAAAAATTCAGCTTCTTCAGACATGTCCTCTATCAAGCTTCCGGATATTTTTATTTGATAGATGCCGATAATACTAATTACCAGCAGCAGGATAGCCGAAATATAAATAGTAATACGTCTTTGTTTTACCATGCGTTCTATCCAATTGGTAAAACCACCAATCCAGCGCTTGTTTAAATGCTCTAAATGCCTGTCTTTAGGATAAGGTAAAAAGGTGTAAATAATAGGAATTATTAAAATACACAGGATAAAAATAGAGATAATACTTAATGAAGCTACAATTCCAAACTCTTTTAAAAGCGTGCTTTGGGTGAGCATAAAAGTGGCAAACCCTGAAGCTGTAGTTAAGTTAGTTAATAAGGTGGCATTTCCAACTTTAGTAATAACCCGTTGTAAAGATCTTACTTTGTTCCCATGAAGTTTTACCTCATTTTGATATTTATTTATTAAAAAGATACAGTTAGGAATTCCAATAACAATTATTAAAGGAGGTATTAAAGCTGTAAGAACTGTGATCTCATAGTTTAAAAACCCTATAATGCCAAAGGTCCACATAACGCCTATAGAAACCACTAATAAAGAGATAAGGGTTGCTCTAACCGATCTAAAAAAGAAAAAGAAAATTAAAGATGTTACAGTCAGAGCCAAACCAATAAATGTTCCGATTTCGTCAACAATGTTCTGTGCGTTAAGCGTACGTACATAAGGCATTCCAGAAACACGGACATCTAAGCCAGTTGCTACTTCAAAAGCATCCACTTTAGGCATTAAATGATCGAAAACAAAATCTTTCCGTGCAGCTGTGTTTACAATCTCTTTTTTAAGATAGATAGCCGAACGAATGGTTTTAGTGTTTTTGTTAAACAGGAAGTTATCGTAAAAGGGATATTTTTCAAATAAATCTTGCTGTAGTGTATCTAGTTGCGTTAAGCTATGGATTGAATCGGTAATAAAAGGTTCTAGCTTAAAACGCTCGCTTTCTGTATCTTTTATTAATTTCTGAAGATCCTTAATAGATACAACAGCTTCAATTTCATCTAAATTTTTAAAAGACTCAGAGAACTTATTCCAGGCATTGATGTTTTCAACCGTAAACAGCGATGAATCTTTTACTCCAAGAACAATCAGATTTCCTTCTTCCCCAAAAATCTTTAAAAAATCATAATAAACTAAGTTGACCTCATGGTCGTCAGGAAGTAAGTTGGCCTCGGTATAAGTAAAGCGCATGTTTTTCCATTGGGTACTAAAAAGAATAGTAACCAAGACAATAGCAAGAAGGATTGCAATCTTATTTCTAAGAATAATACGTGCAATAACATCCCAAAATCCTTTTGTGAATAATTTAAACATACTTAAAATAAAAACAGGCGCAAAGTTAGGGAAAAGCAATCTATTTGCTCGCTGATTTTAAGTATAATGTCTTGTTAAAATGAATCTTTAAGGAAAAAGTCCTGATATTGAATATGAAATGTTCAAATTGTCTTATTAAAACAGGGTTTTAATAATTTTTTAATTGGAAATACATGGGGAAAAGATAGCGTTCATTGAGGAAAATAGAGGCATAAAAAAAGCGACTTTTTTAAGTCGCTTTTAAAATTATACGGTCATGATTTCTTTTTCCTTGACGTCCATTAAGGAGTCAATTTTAAGAACATATTTATCGGTTAATTTTTGAATGTCTGCTTCAGCATTTTTTTGAAGATCTTCAGAAACATCTGCTTTCTTAATATCGTCGTTAGCATCTTTTCTGGCAGTACGGATACTTATTTTTGCATCTTCGGTTTCAATCTTTGCTTGTTTTACTAAATCGCGTCTGCGCTCTTCTGTTAAAGGTGGTACATTAATAATAATGGTGTCGCCATTATTCATAGGGTTAAACCCTAAATTCGCATACATAATCCCTCTTTCAATTTCTTGAAGCATGTTTTTTTCCCAGGGCTGTACGGTAATGGTTCTTCCATCTGGCGTATTAACATTGGCAACTTGACTTAATGGCGTTTGCGAACCATAATAATCAACCATCACACTTCCTAACATGGCAGGACTTGCTTTTCCAGCTCTAATGTTTACAAATTGTTTTTCTAGATGTTTAATAGCGGCATCCATAGATTCTTTTGCCGAGTCTAAAATAAACTGAATGTCTTCGTTCATCTTTTAAATTTTAATTTTTAAAGGCTATTCAAAAAATAAGCCAAAAGTAAATGTAAGTATTATAAATTAACTTTGGTTCCAATATTTTCACCAGAAACTACTTTTAATAGGTTTCCTTTTTTATTCATATCGAAAACAATAATTGGTAATTCGTTTTCCTGACTTAAAGTAAATGCTGTGGTATCCATGACTTTTAGACCTTTTCTCAACACATCGTCAAAAGTAATATGGTCAAATTTTGTTGCTTTAGAGTCTTTTTCAGGATCTGCATTATAAATGCCATCAACACGTGTGCCTTTTAAAATAACATCAGCTTTAATTTCTATAGCACGTAAAACAGCAGCAGAATCTGTTGTAAAGTAAGGATTTCCTGTACCACCTCCAAAAATAACCACGCGACCTTTTTCCAAATGTCTTAAGGCGCGCCTTCTAATAAAAGGTTCGGCCACTTCTTCAATATGGATGGCAGTCTGTAGTCTGGTTGGCACCTCTGCATCTTCTAGGGCACTTTGTAAAGCCAGTCCGTTAATTACGGTTGCAAGCATGCCCATGTGGTCTCCTTGCACGCGATCCATACCATTACTTGCTCCTGCAACACCCCTAAAAATATTTCCTCCACCAATAACTATAGCAACTTCAAGTCCCAATTCTGTTATTTCCTTGATGTCTTTTGCGTATTCGGCCAATCTTTCAGGATCAATCCCATATTGTCTATTACCCATTAAGGCTTCGCCTGATAATTTTAAGAGAATTCTTTTGTATTTCATGTGTTTTTTAGATGAATATCATTCCTGTTTCAACAGGAATAAAGCGTTTTGCAAAGCTACATAAAATTTTTATTTTTTGAATTTTTAAAAAATGAGATTTTGTAAATAAAAAAACCACTAGCTCTATAAAAGAGTAGTGGTTTGTATTTTAAGCAATTCCTGCTTTCCTTTCTGCCTGCGACAGCCAGGTGATGGAATTTATTATTCTCCTACAGAGACACGTTTAAATCCGGTAACTTCAACATCACCAAAAGATTTAACATATTCCGCAACATTTTGCTTTTCATCTTTAATAAACTTTTGATCTAATAGACATTTTTCTTGATCTAAAGTCGTATTATCAGAAATAAAACGTTCCATTTTTCCTGGAAGAATTTTATCCCAAATTTGTTCTGGTTTTCCTTCAGCTTTAAGTTCAGCTTTTGCAGATTCTTCTGCTTGAGCTAATACTTCAGGAGTTAATTGAGCCATAGAAATATATTGAGGCACATTTTTAAGAGTTTTTCCTAAACGTCCTAATTCAATATTATCTTTTTCTATTACTGCAATTCTTGCTTCAGTTTCTGAGGCTATAAAAGCAGGATCAAAATCTTTATAAGATAATGTGGTTGCTCCCATAGATGCTACTTGCATAGACACGTCTTTTACTAAAGTCTCCGCATTATCTACTTTAGAAGATAAACCAACTAAAGCTGCAATTTTATTAATGTGAACATAAGTTCCTACAAAAGGAGCTTCTAATTTTTCAAAAGCTGTGATTTCTAATTTCTCACCAATAACTCCTGTTTGTTCAATTAATTTCTCAGCAACTGTCATCCCTCCAAAATCAGACGATAAAAAGTCTTCTTTAGAGTTAAAGTTAATTGCTTTTTCAGCAAGGTCGTTAGCAAGCGCTACAAAGTTGTCGTTTTTACCAACAAAATCAGTTTCACAACCTAAAACAATAGCAACACCAACAGTGTTATCATTGTTTATTTTAGAAACAGCAGCACCTTCAGAATTTTCACGATCTGCTCTTTTTTCTGCTACTTTTTGTCCTTTTTTACGTAGAACTTCAATGGCTTTATCAAAATTTCCTTCTGCTTCAACCAATGCTTTTTTGCAGTCCATCATTCCTGCACCTGTAGCTTGTCTTAATTTATTTACTTCTGCTGCTGTAATTTTTACCATAGCTTCCATTTTAATATTTAATATTTAAAAAAGTCGTTTAATCAATTTTCAGTAGAAAAGAATAAACGACTTATTTATTATTGTGTTAATTAATTTTTATTCTTCCTCTTCTTGAGCTGCTGCTTTCTTTTTTGGTGCAGATTTTTTATCAGCTTTAGGTGCATCAGCTTTAGTTGCATCTTTTTCTGCTTTTCTATCTGCTAATCCACCAGCAATAGCATCAGTTACGTAAGTTAAAATTTTGTCGATTGACTTAGAAGCGTCATCGTTTGCAGGAATGACATAATCAACTTGACGTGGGTCTGAGTTGGTATCTACCATAGCAAAGATAGGAATGTTTAATTTTTGTGCTTCTGCAATCGCAATATGTTCACGCTTAATATCGACTACAAATAATGCAGCTGGTAAACGCGTCATGTCGCTAATAGAACCTAAGTTCTTTTCTAATTTAGCACGTTGACGGTCTACTTGTAAACGTTCTTTTTTAGATAAAGAATTGAAAGTACCATCTTTCTTCATTCTATCAATAGTTGCCATTTTTTTAACAGCTTTTCTAATAGTAATAAAGTTTGTTAACATACCACCTGGCCATCTTTCTGTAATGTAAGGCATGTTGATGTTCCCTGCTTTTTCAGCAACAATATCTTTAGCTTGTTTTTTTGTAGCAACAAATAAAATTTTACGTCCAGAAACTGCAATTTTAGCAAGTGCTGCTCCAGCTTCTTCAATTTTAGCTGCTGTTTTGTATAGGTTAATAATATGGATGCCATTACGCTCCATATATACGTAAGGAGCCATGTTTGGATCCCATTTACGCGTAAGGTGACCAAAGTGTACACCTGCTTCAAGTAATTCTTTTACTTCTACTGCCATTTTGTAATAGTTTACGTTCTGTTGAATTAGCAATGATTTAGTGGTTCTTTTGCAAGTCGCCTAAATCATTTAGATGCTAAACTAAATCCTGATGTTCCTTGTTTAGGAATAATCATGGACAACAATAACTGAGTTATTTTTTTGTTTGTTTTCAACAAGATGGAGATACTTATAATAAAGATGTCCCATCCTGTTGAAGATATATTAACGTTTAGAGAATTGAAATTTCTTACGAGCTTTCTTCTGACCGAATTTCTTACGTTCAACCATTCTTGGATCTCTTGTTAATAAACCTTCTGGTTTTAAAGTCAATCTGTTTTCTGGATCTAATTCGCACATAGCACGAGATAACCCTAAACGGATGGCTTCTGCTTGACCTGTAATACCTCCTCCAAATACATTTACTGTAATATCAAAGTTGCCATCATTGTTAGTCAAAACTAAAGGTTGATTTACTTTGTACTGCAAGGTAGCAGTAGGAAAGTAATTAGTTAAGTCTTTTTTATTAATCGTGATGTTTCCTTTTCCTTCGGCAACATACACACGAGCAACAGCCGTCTTTCTACGACCAATTTTGTGAATTACTTCCATGTTATTTGAATTCTTCTAGGTTAATTGTTTTTGGTTTTTGAGCTTCATGAGAATGAGCTGTTCCAACAACAACATTTAAATTACGGAATAAATCGGCACCTAATTTGTTTTTAGGTAACATTCCTTTTACTGATTTCTCTACTAATCTTGCTGGATCTTTTCCAAACATTTCTGTAGCAGATAAACTTCTTTGACCACCTGGATAACCTGTGTGACGAATGTAAGTTTTATCGTCCCATTTGTTTCCTGTTAAGTTGATTTTTTCTGCATTGATAACAATGACGTTATCTCCACAATCAACATGTGGTGTGAAGTTAGGCTTATGTTTACCTCTTAAAAGTTTAGCAACTTTAGATGATAAACGCCCTAGGCTTTGACCATCAGCATCTACTAAAACCCACTGCTTGTTTACAGTAGCTTTGTTAGCTGATATCGTTTTGTAGCTTAATGTGTCCACGTTATTAATTAATTTTTTTATTATGCTTAGGCATAATAGATTAAACATTCCTCTCTTTTAAAGAGTTTGCAAATTTACGATTATATATTTGATTACCAAATAGAGAGGAAAGTTATTTTTGATAACTTTGTTTATATCTTTTTTGCTCTTGATTATATATAAATTTTTCAGATTTTTTTCTGTTTGTTTTTTAGCCTCAAATAAATCTGTATCATAATGGGTCTTTCTCATTTAAGACTCTTTAACAATATTCGTTAATCTTGGGTTAAACCACCCTAATTGCTTGTGTTCAGGCCTCATTAAGCTTATATTAGAAGTAACGAATTGTTAATTAAAATATATAATAAAATGGAAAACTTAAATAGAAAGACCGTTGCTATATTAGCAACCAATGGATTTGAAGAAAGTGAATTAAGAGAACCAAAAAAAGCTTTAGAAGAAGCAGGAGCAGATGTGCACATCGTTTCTTTGGAAGCTGGAAATATAAAGAGCTGGGCAGATGGAAATTGGAGTAATACCTATCAAGTAGATAAAACGATTGACGAAGTTTCGCAAAAGGACTATCATGCTTTAATGTTACCAGGAGGTGTTATAAATCCTGATTTATTAAGAAGAAATGAGAAAGCAGTAGCTTTTGTAAAATCGTTTTTTGAAAACAAGAAACCTGTAGGAGCTATTTGCCATGGACCATGGTTATTAGCAGAAGCAGATGTGTTAAAAGGAAGAAAAGTAACATCTTATAGTTCTATAAAAACAGATATTAAAAATGCAGGTGCCAATTGGGTAGACCAAGAAGTGGTTGTAGATGAAGGCTTAGTAACAAGTCGTTCACCAGAAGATTTGCAAGCCTTTAATTCAAAACTAGTAGAAGAAGTTTATGAAGGTAAGCACGACATGCAAATGGCATAATTTTTAAATAAGTTTAAAATACTAAAGCAGAACTTTAATTAAAGTTCTGCTTTTTTTAATGTTTTATATTCCTATTTAACAATTTAAATTGAAGCTGAAAATAGTCTTTCAATTATAATTTTCTAGAGGTTGGTAATAATTAATTTATAAAAAGCTACATGTAACAGAAAGTTATTATCATATTCATTTACATGTTTGATGTGTAAATAACCTATTTGTTACTAAAAATGAATTTTAAATAAAAAAAGGTTAATTATAACATTCAATAATAAACTATCCAATAGAAAGTTTGGCAGCATCTTTCCACAAATAATGAGGCATTGGTTCTTGAAGTTCCCAATTTATACTCATAGGTTTAGAGCCTCTATAGTCTTTTAATTCGCCTTCCCCAATAAAAACATAACCCAAACTATTTCCATATTCATTTTTTGCTTTTTCTCTGACAAAAAGTAAAATTCGTTTGTTTTGTTCTTTATGTTTGATATAAGATAATCCTTTTCCTAAATCTGGTCTTGCAGAGTTTTGTGTTTGCCAATGAAATAATAACTCATTAACGGCATAATCATCATACATGGTAGTTGGTGAAAAATTTTCTTCTGACTTTATTTTCTTGATGATAAATATTTGTGTTTTAACAATCTAATTATTAGCATTATAATGCTATTTTTAGTACATTTATATGTCAAATTTTATATATTAAAACTCATGTATACGTCTGTAAGTGAAGAAGAAAAGTTAAGACATCCAAATTACCAAATAATGGAATTGCGTGGTGATAAGCTTCAAGCCGAATTGAATTCTTGGTCTCGTGAAGATTTAATTGAGTGGTTAGTTTGGAATGATAGAAATGGTGTTTATAGAGATGAAGATTCTTTAAGAGAATTTGATAATATTTTAGGTAAATCAGAAGCTATTTCTATTATAATTAGACAGATTATAGGTTAGAAACATGATACTTATTGTATGTAGCTAGTGTGTATTAACAGGTTATTTTATAAATCTAATTTGTAAATTTAAATTGAACAATAAATCACCATTTGATTCGTAAATTTTCCCAAACTTATGACGAGTTGAGCTTGCCGTTTCTAGTTTGGTGTTATTTAATAAATAATCTTCAAACTCATTTCTGTTATATATATGATAACACAAAACATCTCCATTTTCTTTTACAATCAAATACCCACCTGTTGTATCATATTGACCTGTCCAAACTTTCGATGGCATCATTCCAAGTGCAACATCAGTTAAGAATCGTTTAATCTTGTACTCGTAAAACTTATGTTCGTTTTCAATGTCAAAGTTCAATGGGTTTTCTTTGGCTGATAGATTAACTAAATCAGTCAAATGTGAAAACTCACTCGTATAGAAATTTAAAACAATTTTAGACAAAATTTCAGGAAGTAGACTATCTATTAAAACAAGATTATTTGAAAATATTTGTCGCTCGGGTTTTAAAAACTCAAATTCTCCACCTCTGTTTTGAATTTGAACGATTCTATCCATTATTTTACTTCTAGTTTCAATTGAATTAATATTTTCAATTTGATTTTCAGTTAAAATTAAACCGATAATTTTGAAAATGAAATTTGTCGTTTCCCCAGCATTGAGTAAAGTAGAAGGGTTTCCGAGTTGAGATTTTATGCTAAACCCAAGAGTTGGTTGCTGATTTGTTCTTTGGTCGTGAACTATAATTGTAATGTCTGTTTTTGCAGAAGAATTTGCTTTTAATGAAATACAATTAATGGATTGCATAAACTCCTCTATTTCAGGGACTGAAAATGTTCTTTCTTTGTTATCTTTAATTGCCCCTAATAGAAATAAAGCTTTTTCTTTAAATTCCGAAATTGGAACTTTCAAGACTTCTTCATTTCCTGAAATTATGATTAACTCATCTTGAATGGAGTATTCAAAATCGCCATTATTTTCTGTGCGAAGTATTTTAATTATGGGATATACTAAACCTTCAAGTTTCTCAATATCTTTGTTTCCAAGAAATAATTGTTTATCACCTAATAATTTGAAGAGAGCATAAATTTCGCTCCATTCACCTTTATTTCCTGTAATCATTTGCCGTTAAGTTTTTCTATTATTTTTTCCGCTGTTGCTTGAATTGCTGGAACAGCAACTGAATTTCCAAATTGTTTATATGCTTGTGCGTCAGAAACTACGATTTTAAAACTGTCGGGAAAACCTTGAAGTCTTGCCCATTCTCGAGGGGTCATTTTTCTTATTCCTTCTCGATTAACTTCTCCCTTAATATGAGTTACAGGTACAAAGTTAGTTAATCTATAATCTAATACTAAATTCCTTTCTCTACCCATTCCTCCACAGACTACTGCGTTAGCAGTTCCATCATTTGGAATAATTTCGTAACCAAAACCATTACCTTTGCTGGCGTGTCTAGCTTTGTGATTTCGTAATGTGTTTATGTAAGTTTCCGATAGATAATATTTTACTGAAACTGTTTCAGTTTCTAGAATACTTTGAAGTGTTACTTTTTTCTTAATCGGTTTTGGGTATTCAAATTCTGTAATATTTAAATCTTTTCTAAAACCAACGATAAAAATTCGCTCTCTATTTTGGGGAACCCCAAATTCCTTTGCATTTATTATTTGTGGTTCTGGTACAAAATATCCTAAATCTTCTCGTAAAACATTTAGAATTGTTGCTAAAGTCTTTCCTTTGTCGTGACTTCTTAAACCTTTTACATTTTCTAGAAAAATTGCTTTTGGTTTCTTCTTTTTTATTATTTCTGCAACATCAAAAAACAATGTACCTCTAGTGTCCTCAAAGCCACCACGTTTTCCAGCAATTGAAAAAGCTTGGCAAGGAAATCCCGCACATAAAACATCAAATTCATCAGGAATATAGTTTTTAGTTACAGGTTTGGTTATATCTCCAAAAGGTACTTCACCAAAATTTGCTTTGTAGGTTAACTTTGAATATTTATCCCATTCGCTTGTAAATACGCATTTACCCTTAAGGTTTTGAAATGCTAATCTAAATCCACCAATTCCAGCAAAAAGGTCAATAAATTTAAAATCAGGTTTTTCGGGAGCAGGAAAAGGTATCTCTTCTTGTTGAAAAATTAAATATTGAAGTGCTTCTTCTGCTGCTATGTTAGATATTGTGGTATCAGGAAATTTATACTTAAATAAATTTTTCACGTGCTCTAATGCATCAGGCTTATAGAATTTAGAAACTCCATTTTTTTGATTATGTAAATAATGTGTAAAGGCAGCTTCTGTATCTTTTTTAGATTCTACAAGTCTGATTTTGAATTTTTTATCTTCAAAATTTTCAATTGATATTTTTTCTTCTAAAGCCACTTATATTGTCTGTAAGTTAAGAACGCAAGTTATGAAAAAATTGTGATTGAAGGCATTCAATGAAATTGCATCGTTATACTGAAATTTAATTCTGTTCATTCCTAATGCGCCTCCAACCAATTATCACCAACATCTAAATCCACATCCAAAGGCACCTGCAGTTTAAAAGCGTTTTCCATTTCGGTTTTAATCAGCGTTTTCATGTCCTCTAATTCTGGTTTATACACATCAAAAACCAATTCATCATGCACCTGTAAAAGCATTTTGGTTTTATAATTCCCAGCCTCTAGTTTGTTGTGAATATGTATCATGGCAATTTTAATAATGTCTGCTGCACTACCTTGTATAGGTGCATTGACGGCGTTTCGCTCTGCAGCACCTCTTACTACTGCATTTCTGGAATTGATGTCCTTTAAATACCTGCGTCTTCCCAAAACAGTTTGCACATACCCATGATCACGAGCAAAATCTACTTGTTTTCCAATATAACTTTTCAGTTTCGGATAGGTTTCGTAATAGGTGTCAATCAGTTCTTTAGCTTCCCCTCTGGACAAATCGGTTTGATTGCTTAATCCAAAAGCAGACACGCCATAAATAATTCCAAAGTTTACGGTTTTGGCATTACTACGTTGTTCTCTAGTGACTTCGTTAATAGGAACTCCAAAAACCTTAGAAGCTGTAGAAGCATGAATATCTTCTCCGTTTTTAAAGGCTTCTATCATGGTTTCTTCTTGACTTAAGGCTGCAATAACACGTAATTCAATTTGCGAATAATCGGCAGCCAATAAGGTGTAATCTTCATTTCTTGGAACAAAAGCTTTTCTAACTTGTCGGCCTCGTTCAGTTCTAATAGGAATATTCTGTAAATTCGGATTGTTACTACTTAAACGTCCTGTGGCAGCAACAGTTTGCATATAATCTGTGTGTACACGCCCAGTGGTAGGCTCTACCTGTAATGGTAACGCATCTATATAGGTGCTTTTTAGTTTGGCCAAGCCACGATATTCTAAAATGTGTTTAATAATTTCATGGTCTTTGGCCAGGTAAGATAAAATATCTTCGGAAGTGGCATATTGTCCCGTTTTGGTTTTTTTAGGTTTATCAACCAATTTCAATTTATCGAATAAAATGTCTCCCAATTGTTTTGGAGAAGCAATATTAAATTCCTCACCGGCTTCTTTATAAATATGTGTTTCTAAAGATTGAATATCACTATCTAATTGTTCTGAAAGTGAATTTAAAAATGTGGTATCCAAATTAATGCCTTCCAATTCCATGTCTGCCAACACGCGAAGCAACGGAATTTCTATCTCATCAAATAATTTTTGGGTATTGGCCTCACCTAATTCTTTGGTAAAATGCTCTTTTAACTGAAGCGTGATGTCGGCATCTTCCACAGCATACTCGGTTTGTTTTTCCAAGGGAACATCTCTCATCGATAGCTGGTTTTTTCCTTTTTTACCTAGTAATTCAGTGATGGAAATTGGGGTATAATTTAAATACGTTTCAGCCAATACGTCCATATTATGTCGCATATCTGGATTGATGAGATAATGAGCTAACATGGTATCAAACAGTTTGCCTTTGACCTTAATATCGTATTTTCTTAAAACTTTTATATCGTATTTTAAATTCTGTCCTACTTTTTCAATATTCTCGGCTTCAAAAAACGGACGTAATTGCTCAATAAGGTCTTGTGCTTCGGTTTTGTTTTCTGGAAATGGTAAGTAAAACCCTTTGCCAATGTCCCATGAAAAAGCAATTCCAACCAATTCAGCTTCTAACGGATTTAAACTGGTAGTTTCCGTATCAAAACACACAGAAGTTTGATTCATTAAATTTTTAATGAAGAGGGTTGTCGCCATGCCTGCTGCCACACTTTGATAAAAGTGCGAGCTAGTTTCAATAGTTTTTCTAGAATGCTCTGAAACCGTGTCGCTTGCTGAAGGTTCCCCACCACCAAATAATGAAAACTGACCAGCTCCTGCCGATTTATCCTCTTTTGGAGTGGTTTTAGGTGCTTCTTTTTTTTCAGTTGTTTGAGCTGCTTGAGTGGCGTCTGCCGAAAAGGTTTTTAAAAAATTATCAATCAGACGTCTAAATTCTAATTCTTGAAAGATTTCTGTCACCTTTGGAATATCCGGCTCCGACATTTCAAAATCTTTGGCATCAAATTCTACAGGAACATCTAGCATAATGGTTGCTAATTGTTTAGATAACAAGCCTAATTCGCCATTTGCCTCAACCTTCTCTTTCATTTTTCCTTTAAGCTGATCGGTATTGGCCAGTAAACCCTCCATGCTGCCAAACTGATTGATAAACTTTTTTGCTGTTTTTTCTCCAACTCCAGGAAGACCAGGAATATTATCGGATGCATCTCCCATCATGCCTAGAAAATCAATGACTTGTAACGGATCTGTAACTTCAAATTTTTTCTGAACTTCAGGGATACCCCAGGTTTCGTAGCCACCTCCAAAAATAGGTCTGTACATAAAAATATTCTCAGAAACTAGTTGCGCAAAATCTTTGTCAGGGGTTACCATATAGGTTTGATAGCCTTCTTTTTCAGCTTTTTTAGCAAGAGTTCCAATAACATCATCGGCTTCGTAACCTTCTTTGACCATAATTGGAATATGCATGGCTTTTAAAATCTCATAAATATATGGAACAGCCGTTTTTATGCCTTCTGGTGTTTCGTCTCTGTTGGCTTTATAGGCTTCAAATAGTTCGACTCTGTCAGTACTTCCTCCTTTATCAAAACAAACCGCTAGGTGGTCTGGTCTCTCACGTTTAATAACATCTAGTAGAGAATTCATAAACCCCATAATGGCTGAGGTATCTTCTCCTTTGGAGTTGATTCTTGGGTTTTTTATAAAGGCGTAATAGCCACGAAAAATTAAGGCGTAAGCATCTACTAAAAAAAGTCGTTTTTGATCGGACATGGTGTAAATTTTGAAAGGATTTCAAAGCTACGAAAAAGTTATTAGACCGATATGTTTTTTAATAAGCACAGGTGAATTTTTTTTAAACAGATTCATCTTGAAATAGATCTGACCTGGCAAATGGTTTTTTGGTAACGGTTATAGCTATTTTAAGAAGGGTCAACTTTATTGGCAGTTCTTAGGTAGTTCGTAGATAGTCCGTAGATGGTCCGTACATAGTCCGTACATAGTCCGTGTCAAAGCTCAGCCTCTTTTAGTGAAAAAGGGTGTTAAAGACAAAGTCTGAACAGGGAGTTTGAAATTACCATATGAAGCGTTAACATACAAGCAAAACTTAAAGGAGAAACTTTCCCTATTAAATCCCTAATAAGTAAAAATCAAATCCACATGGTATTCCTAAACCTCTTTTGTGTCTTTCTAATACCTTTCCTATGCCTTTCCCATACCTTTCCTATACCTTCCCTATACCTTTCCTATGGTAGCAAGCGTTTTTTCCTACAAAATGAATTCACATAATCTAAAGTGTTAAAATTCGTGAAATTTAGGATAAATTTGACTGCGTAGTGACTTTGTGATGACCTCGTAAATAGTTCGTATGGAATTTAAAGCTAATATATTGTCTTTTTAAATAGAGTCCTGCTTACTTTCAAATGCAAAACGTATCTTTGAAACTCAAAAAATAGATGTATGAATACATTTTCAATAGCCATCCATGGAGGTGCAGGAACTTTAGTAAAAGGCATGATGACACCAGAACTTGAAACCCAATATAGACAAGCCTTAAAAGAGGCTCTAGATAAGGGGTATGTTGTTTTAGAAAATGGAGGTAAAGCCACCGATGCTGTGGAAACAGCTGTTAAAATACTTGAAGATTCTCATTTGTTTAATGCGGGAAAAGGTGCTGTGTTTACAGCTACAGAATCTCATGAAATGGATGCGAGTATCATGGATGGAAAAACCTTAAATGCGGGAGCCGTTTCATTAATAACTGGAATTAAAAATCCAGTGAGTTTGGCCAAAGATGTCATGGAAAAGAGCGAACATGTATTCTTAGCTGGTGATGGAGCCATGCAGTTTGCAAAAGAATTAAACTATAAATTAGAAGACCCTTCGTATTTCTATGATGAGTTTAGACATAAACAATGGCTGGAAATAAAAGATACAGATAGTTTTCAGTTGGATCACTCAACAAAAAAGGATTCAAAATTTGGAACCGTTGGAGCCGTGGCCTGCGATAAAGATGGCAATATTGCTGCAGCTACTTCTACAGGAGGGATGACCAATAAAAAATGGGGAAGAGTAGGCGATTCACCTATGGTTGGAGCTGGAAATTATGCCAATAATAAAACCTGTGCTATTTCCTGTACTGGAAGTGGGGAGTTTTTTATTCGCGGTGTGGTAGCTTACGATGTGGCTTGCTTAATGGAACACAAAAACATGTCTTTAAAAGACGCTTCAAATGAAGTGATAAACAAACGCATTTTGGAATTAGGTGGAGATGGTGGCTTGGTAGCTATAGATGCCAAAGGGAATATAGCCATGCCATTCAATACAGAAGGGATGTATCGAGCTAGTAAATCTTCAAGTGGAAAAGAAGAGGTTTCTATATATAAGTAAAAGAGGTATTAGTGCGCGTATTGTTTAGTAGAAAAACAATCACTTCAGTCCTTAAGTTGTTCCTTTTTTCGGCTCCTCCCTTTAGTTAAAGGGAGGTGGCTAGCCCGAATATAGGATGGATAGACGGAGGGTTTGTTTATTTACTTTGAAATTTGAATTTTCAATTTCTACCTAAAAATTCAGCGAATCTAAGAGAGTTTCCACGTAATAATTTCCTAGATAAAATCAGCCTCAATAGGCAATACACCAACTTTTCTTTCAGTAATATAATATCTGTCCCCGTTAGAAAGCACATGAACCCTTAAATTAGCTATGGTCATGGGTGTTCCTTCATCTAAAACTTTTTCATTGTTATGGGTAATTTTGCTACCATCAAAAACAATCACCATTCCAGAACCAATCACTAAACACTTTCCGTTTTTAATAATCATTCCAGTGTCTTCGGCTAATCCGAAACCAAGAAGATTTGGGAATTTTGCTACGGCTTCAGATACACGTCCAAATCTACCACGTTGAATAAAATGTGTGTCTATAATAAGTTCAGGAACCAAGCCTAACCCTTTGTACATAGTTACAGCTCCTTTTACAAAAGCGTCTGTTGCACTACCCCCGGCAATCATTTCTGAAGTCATGGCCATGGCTCCGGCACTAGTACCTGCAATAACAAATCCAACTTCATTTTGGTAACGATCTAACATGATTTTATGAATGGTAGTCCCTCCAATTTTATTGGTAATTTTAGATTGGTCACCTCCTGAAAACATGATGCAGTTGGCGTTTTTTATTAAATCTATTGAAGCTTGTTTTTCTGCATCTTCTTTGCTTCTAATGTCTAGAACAGTCACATTTTCACAACCTAAGGTAGAAAAAGCAGACAAGTAATTTTCACCCACTTCAACTGGAATACTCGATGCCGTTGGAATAACGACTATATTGGCGTCTTTCCCACCAGCTTGCTGCTTTACGTGGTATAAAATACCTTCATCTATAAATTCTAAGGTGTGTTTTTCATCACTACACATACCTTTATCTTCATTTCCTCCAATGGGAATAAGTGTTCCTTTTATTTCTGATTGACTCATATTCTGCTATTAATTTTCAGATGCAAAAATAAACTTATTTGCTTAAAAAAATCAAAATATCATTTTTATTGCTAACTTTTATGCTTGATTAAAAATGAAGATGAAAAGTCTTATTCAAGTTATGAAAATTCATTTTACTTATATATTACTACTATGTGCCATGCTGAGTTGTAAACACAAAGTAGCAAGCAAAAAAGAGAAGGATATAGCAGAAACATCCAAAACAACAGTCAAAATGAGGTCTAATGAGCAAACCCCATATTTTGTAGCATCTGGCACGGAACCTAATTGGAACTTAGAAATTTTTAGCGATTTAGTCGTATTTAAAACTCCAAAAGATTCAATAAAATTACCACATTCAGAGCCTGTTTTAGCTATGGATGCCAATGTCAAACTATATAAATTTTCAACCGAAGCCCATCAAATAAACATTCAAATCGTTCAAAAACAATGCAATAATAAGATGTCTGAAAAAGAACGTCCTTATGCCGTTTCTGTTGATTTAAAGAAAACAACAGGCAGAGAGTTTAAGAGTATGGAAGGTTGTGGTCAATACATGACTGACTACCGACTTCATGATATTTGGGTGCTTGAATCTTTAAATGGTGAAAAAATGACGAAAGCAGATTTTATAAAAGAGTTCCCAACCATAGAAATTAATAGTTCAGAAAATAGTTTTATGGGTTTTGCAGGTTGTAATAGAATACATGGAAACTTGTTTTTTGAAAAAGACCTGCTTCGTTTCACAAATATTATTACAACTGAAATGCTCTGCCAACCAAAAAATAAAGAACCGGAATTTTTAAAAGCACTAAAAAACAGTGTCAGTTATTCCATTGAAAACAACAGGTTAACCTTGTCTAATGCTTCCGGAATATTAATTGTTTTCAAAAAAATCGATTAAGTTAAAATGTTTTTAATTGATTTTTAATGAGTTAGAATTATGCATAATCGTTTCTATGCAAAAACAAGTTCCTCTTTAAAATATCCCAAACATTTCTGTATATTTACGATAATTCAATTTAAACTATCAAAACCTTAATAATTTATGAAAATAAGAGAAATAAATGCAATGAGAGGACCTAATTATTGGTCAGTAAGACGTCATAAATTAATAGTTATGGTTCTCGATCTTGAAGAGATGGAAGAGTTGCCATCCAATAAAATTGATGGGTTTTACGATAGGTTAAAGACCATGTTCCCAACCATGTTTGAGCATCGTTGCTCTGTGGGAGAACCTGGTGGGTTTTTTCAGCGTGTGGAAGAAGGTACCTGGATGGGTCATATAATTGAACATATTGCCTTAGAAGTTCAGACGCTTGCTGGCATGGATGTGGGCTTCGGAAGAACGCGTGGCTATGGGGAAGAAGGTGTATATAATGTGGTTTTTGCCTATATGGAAGAATCAGTTGGCCGTTATGCTGCTGAGATTTCAGTTAAAATTTGTGAAGCCTTGATTGCTGGGGAAGAGTATGATATGACAGACGATATTCAGCACATGAGAGAACTTCGCGAAGATTCCCGATTAGGACCTAGTACAGGATCTATAGTTGAAGAGGCTCAGTCTCGTGGTATTCCTTGGATCCGTTTAAATAAATATTCGCTTTGTCAATTGGGTTATGGAGCAAATCAAAAACGCATCCAAGCAACTGTAACTAGCGAAACTAGTAGTATTGGTGTAGAATTAGCCTGCGATAAAGAAGATACCAAGTATTTATTAGAACAGGCAGAAGTTGAAGTTCCAAAAGGTGATATTATTCGTCGTGAACGTAGTTTGAAAGAGGCTTGTAGATATGTTGGATTTCCTTTGGTTATCAAGCCGGTAGACGGAAATCATGGACGTGGTATAACAGTCGACATTCAAAATTACGAAGACGCTTTAGAAGCGTTTAATCACGCAAAGGAAAGCTCGCGTAGTGGTGCCATTATTGTCGAAAAATTTATCAAAGGAGACGATTATCGTTTGTTGGTCATCAATAATAAATTGGTTGCTGCTGCAAAACGTACACCTGCTCATGTTATTGGAGATGGAAAATTGACGGTTCAAGAACTAATAGACGAAGTAAATAAAGATCCAAGACGTGGATATGGTCATGAAAATGTGTTAACTCAAATTACAGTAAACGAGCTTACTGAAACCATTATAAAAGATGCTGGTTATAGCTTAGATTCTGTAATTCCTAATGGGGAGATACTTATTTTAAAAGATACAGCAAATTTAAGTACAGGTGGAACTGCAGAAGATGTAACGGATATTGTACATCCTTCCAATATTTCCATGGCAGAGCGCATTTCAAAAATTATCGATTTAGATATTTGTGGAATTGACATTGCTACCACAGATATTTCAAAACCTTTATCGGAAACTGGAGGCGCAGTGCTGGAAGTAAATGCAGGTCCAGGATTTAGAATGCACCTAGCGCCAACCAAAGGCTTGCCTAGAAATGTAGCAGGTCATGTTATAGATAAATTATTCCCTAAAGGAGATACTGGGAGAATTCCTATTATCGCTGTAACAGGAACCAACGGAAAAACAACCACCACAAGATTAATTGCTCACATGGCAAAAATGAATGGCTATCGAGTAGGTTACACAACAAGTGATGGTGTGTATATTCAAAACAGATTATTAATGACGGGCGATTGTACGGGTCCTGCAAGTGCAGAATTTGTACTAAAAGATCCAACTGTAAACTTCGCAGTTCTAGAAAGTGCCCGAGGTGGTTTATTACGTGCCGGACTCGGATTTAAAAAATGTGATATTGGAATTGTTACTAATGTAGCGGCAGACCATTTAGGCTTAAAAGGAATTCATACCATAGAACAATTAGCTAAAGTAAAAGGTGTGATTCCAGAAACGGTTTTACCTAATGGCTATGCTATTTTAAATGCGGACGACGACCTGGTTTACGATATGAGACGCGCTGTAGATTGTAATGTGGCCTTATTTTCTATGGACGAAAACAATCCAAGAATTAAAGCTTTACAACGCATTGGAGGTATTACAGCTGTTTATGAAAATGGCTATGTCACCATTTGTCGTGGCGAATGGAAAATGCGTATCATGAAAGCTGAAAACATTCCGTTAACTTATGGAGGGAAAGCAAAATTTATGATTCAGAATGTGCTACCAGCCATTATAACTGCAAATATTCAAGGCTTTAGTATTGAAGATATGAAAGCAGCTTTAGAAACTTTTATTCCTTCGGCTTCCCAAACTCCTGGACGTTTAAACCTCTTTAAATTTGAAAACTTTACCATTCTTTTAGATTATGCACATAATCCAGCAGGCATGTTAGCACTTAAGAATTTTACAGATGAATTGGATGCCACAGTTAAAGTAGGAATTATTGCTGGAGTAGGCGATAGACGTGATGAAGATACCAATCAAGTAGGAAGTATTGCAGCAGAAATGTTTGACGAAATTATTATTCGTCAAGACAAACGCTTACGAGGAAGAACAGAAGAAGAACTCATTAAACTTCTGGATGATGGGATTAAAATGAAAGATCCAAATAAAAAAACAACCATCATTCCTTCAGAAAAAGAAGCCATTACCTATGCTATTAAAAATGCTGTAAAAGGCTCACTTATTATTTTATGTAGTGATGTGATTCCAGATGCTTTGGCTTTGGTTCAAAAATTTAAAGAACAAGAGTCTAGAGGCGAGTTAATGAGTGCAGATTGATGTTATTCTTTTTTTGAAAAGTGTCATTCAGAGGAAAGCATAGAATCCCTAATAATTAGAAGATTCTACAGTTGTTGCACTCTTTCTGAATGACACTTTTTTTATAAACGACTTTTTTAAATAAAACAAATTAATGAATTACTCCGATAATAGATACGCAACTTTATTTAATAAGCAAAAAACCAATCAGTTTCTGGTTGGAAACACCTCTTATAAAGAGCGGATTAGAAAGCTAAAACGTTTAAAACACGCTTTAGAGGTTAGCTACAAACAGGAACTTAGAGAGGCGCTTTATAAAGATTTTAAAAAGCCTCATCTCGAAACAGATCTTACCGAAATCTATCCGGTTATCGATGAGATTAACTTTGTAACTAGTAATTTAAAGTCTTGGTTAAAACATCAAAAGGTAGAAACACCTTTAGCCTTATTAGGCAGTAGTTCGTTTATTTTAAACGAGCCTAAAGGCGTTTGCATGATTATTTCACCATGGAATTACCCTGTTAATCTTACGTTTGGACCATTGGTTTCTGCCATTGCTGCAGGAAATACAGTTATTTTAAAACCTTCAGAAATGACGCCAAACACCTCAAAAGTTATGGCGAAAATAGTATCAGAACTATTCGAAGAAAAAGAAATAGCCTTGGTTGAAGGCGAAGTTGAGGTCTCACAAGAATTATTGAAACTGCCATTTAATCATATCTTCTTTACAGGATCTCCTGCTGTTGGAAAAATTGTGATGAAAGCAGCTTCAGAGCATTTAACCTCTGTAACTTTAGAATTAGGAGGGAAATCGCCAACCATTATAGACGATGGATCGCATTTGGAAAAAGCAGTGAAGAGAATTATTTATGGAAAATTCACCAATGCCGGGCAAACCTGTATTGCTCCAGATTATGTCTTGTTGAAATCAAGTTTGAAATCGGAGTTTATTGAGCTTTTTAAAACAAAAGTTCTGGAGTTTTATTCAGAGAATCCAGAAACTTCAGATTCTTATTGTAGAATTGTCAATAGAAAACATTTTGATCGTTTGGTGTCTTACCTCGAGGAAACCAAAACCAATAAAGGCAGTATAGTGTCTGGAGGAAATTACAATGCTACAGATAATTTTATAGAACCAACCTTGGTTTTAGATAGTCAGGAAGATTCCAAATTGATGCAGGAAGAAATTTTTGGGCCTATTTTACCTATTAAAACTTACGAAACAATCGAGGAGGCAGTTTCCTATGTTAATTCTAAAGAAAAACCCTTGGCGCTTTATATATTCAGTAAAAGCAAGAAAACTATTAATTATGTCCTTCAAAATACACGAGCAGGAGGTACTTGTATAAATCATAATTTACTACAATTCTTAAATCATAACCTGCCTTTTGGAGGTTCTAACAATAGTGGAATAGGAAAATCGCATGGAATCTTCGGGTTTCAGGAATTTACCAATCAGCGCTCTGTTTTAAAACAACACACTCTTGGTGCTGTAGATTTATTGACCCCTCCGTATAATAATTGGAAACAAAAGCTGGTTGATTTAACTCTTAAATGGTTTTAAAAAAGGAGAACGCAACTGATTAAAGTTTATATTCTCCTTTCTCTTCCCTCAAATTAATTAATAGCTTCTTTATATATTTTTCTTGAACACGGGTTATAATATTGCAAAACAATACATAGAACTGATGTTCAGTTAGTTTTTATTTTTTCGTCTAATTAGCTTTTTTCTCTTTAAAGCAGACTGATTATACGTTTGTTTATCTAATATTTGGAAATCTACAGACATGGTTTTAGACACTAAAGAGGTAGAGTTTACCATATTTTTATTATTAAAAGCATAAGTGTTAAACATGCTTTTAGAAACGACTATATGTTTTGTTGTTAAACTACTTGTATTAGATATATTTCTTGCTGTGGACATCACTTTATTGCTTTCTGCAAAAGCGAATATTTGAAAATAAAAGACAAAGAAAAACGTTAAAAAAATAGGTCTGTAGCTGGGTCTCATTTGGCAGATTTTGAGTAAATATATTAATACCCACCAATGTTTAATTATTTATTTAGTGAACGACCTCTTTTATTTAGTGAATGACTTTTTCTATCTAGTAAATGGATTCTTATACCTCTAAAATAGCCTTTAAAGCTTCTTTTTGATGTCTGCTTACAGGAATTTCATTATTGTTAATAAACACTGCATTTCTGTGTAAAGATTCTATTTTGGTAGTGTTTACAACAAAAGAACGATGTGTTTTAAAGAAAATGGAAGGATTGAGCTGCTCGGATATAAACTTTAGAGTTTTAGGAACTAAATATTCTCTTTGAGCAGTTACCACATAGCAATAATTATCAAAGGCTTTTAAATATAAAATATCGGATTGCTTTAGTTTTTGGATGATGTTATTAGAAGAAAAGCTTAAGAATTCAGGCTCTTCTTGAAGGTGGTTATTCCAGGCAATTTCAATATTACTTCTTAAACTGTGCTCTGTAAAGGGTTTTACAATATAGCCAAGAGGTTTGGTTTGTTTAACACGATTAATTGTAAGCTGATCTGTCTGTGAAGTGAGATATAAATATGGAATATGTAAGAGGTCTAAAGCTCCACCAAGTGCAACACCATCTTTTTCTCCTTCAAGTTGAATGTCTAACAAAACCAAATCTGGTTTGGTGTCCTTTATAGAAATTAAAGCATCGTCTACATTATCTGCTTCTCCACACACTAAATAGCCTTGTTTTAATAAGGCCGTCTCAATGGCGATAGCAATTATAGGTTCGTCTTCAACAATAAAAATCCTTAATGGTTTCAAAATACAATTCGTTTATCGTTCTAAAATACTAAAGAATATTGAATTTTTTAACAATTAAAGTAGCTTCTGTTCCTTTTTGTTTGTCAGACTTGTAATGTATCTCTGCACGAAGTTTTTTAGAGAGTGCTTTCATAAGTTTAATACCAAAAGAGCTGTCTTTTACTTCGCCACTAAAGCCTTTGCCATTATCGATAACTTTTAAAACTAATGCTTTATCTTCTTGAGTAAATAGAATGGTTAAGAGACTCTTATCTGTTACCTTTTCAAAAGCGTGTTTTATGCTGTTAATAATTAATTCGTTTAAAATTAACCCTATTGGCGTAATGGTTTCTACATCTAAAATAATAGGTTCCACCTGAAGCTTGTATCTAATAGCTTGTTCTTGGAATTGATGACTCTCAAAAATATCTTTTACCAAATCATTAAAATACTCTTCGGTATTAATTCCAACTAACTGATCTTTATTATAAAGTTTTTGATGAATAAGAACCATAGAGCGAACTCTGTTTTGAGCTTCTTGTATAGCTATTTTTGCCTCTTTGTCTTCCATGTTTTCTGACTGTAAATAGAGCAGACTTGAAACAATTTGGAAGCTATTTTTTACACGGTGATGTGTTTCTTTAAGTAAAATATTTTTTTCATCGATAGAGGCTTCTAGTAAAACTTTTTGTCTGGCTAGCAATTTGTTTTTTCTTTGATTCTTATAAAAAAAGAAGCCTAAAGACGACGCAATTAAAAGTCCTGCAAATGCTAAATAAGAATAAAGCTGACTCTCTCTTTCTTTTGCTTCTAAGCTGAGTTTTTGTAATTCTTCTTTTTTATCAAACTCATATTGCATTTCTAATTGCGTTTGCTTTTTAACATTTGCCGCATTAAAAACAGAATCTTTAGCTTTTAAATAGTCTTCATGGTTTAATAAAGCTAAATCAAATGCTCCTGAAGATTTGTAGGTTTTATATAAGCATTCACAGGCTTCAGTTATAAACTCTATATCATTCTGTTGAATAGCTAGTTGTTTTGATGCTTCGCAGTCTTGAGCTGCCAGTTTAGTATTATTTAGCTCTAAATAAAGATTCCCTCTATAAAGCAGAACCTCATACAATTTACGTTGGTTATTCTCTTTTTCGTAAAAGGAATAAGCATTATTTAAATAGGTTAAAGCTTTGTCATAATGATTTAATTTTAAATGTACATGACCTAAATTTAAATCAGAATTTATAATGGTTCGTTGTGGAGCGTTGCCAGCTTCTTTGTTCTTTTTTGCTTCTTCTTGAAGGTCTAAGGCTTTTTCAAATTCACCCATTTTTAAAAGTAAATCGCCTTTGTTTGCCATAATAATACCAGCATTAACTTGAGAGCCTAGTTGCAGAGCAGATGCAATAGCCAAGTCGTAATAAACAAGAGCCTTGCTGTATTCCTCCATTTGATTGTAATAGTTTGCAAGTGTATTGTTTAATACTAAATTTTTTCCCTTGTATTTCTCTCTTTGTTCTTGATTTAAAGCTAAAGTGTCTATTTTGTCTAATATTTTTTTAGACTCCAATAAAGTTGAAATAGCTTTAGAACTATTGCCATTTTTTCTGTAGATACCACTTTTGCTAATTAAAACGGATGCTTTTAGTGTAGGTAAATCTAAATCTTTTAAAATGTTGTTGGATTTATCAAAATAAATCATGGCCGAATCTAGTCGGGTATTATAGAAATAATAATTACCTAGAGAATAATAAGACATGGCTAAAAGCTTATTGTTTTTAGCTTCTTTAGAAAGGTCAATGGCTTTATTTACAAGTTTAAGAGAGTTTTTAGTATATCTATATTCTCCAGATTTCGTGTTTAAAAGTTTGACTTTGTCTTCGACCAGAGATACGTTTTCAACAGAATTGAAAATAGAATCTATCGCTTTATTAATTACATCTGTTTTGCTTTGTGCTATTATAGTAAATGATGTAAAAGTTATTGAGAGAAAAATAAAGAGTGTTCGTAAGGACATATGTATTTAGTTAGCTAGTAAACTAATATAGGTTATTTTAAATGTTAAAAAAAGATGATTTTTTATTTTGCTCTTATATTGCTTGTTTTTTTGAATGAATATAGACGTGTACTCACTCATTTTATTTTCTTAACAGATGGTTAAAGTTTTTGCTAAACCCATGAGTATAAATCTATTCAATTATCTTTGTTGAAATTATATATATGTTACTTTGGATCCTTTTTGGAACAGCCTACATTTTTCTGGTGGTTTATGGTTATCAAGCCATAAAAACTTTGACTAAAAATAAATGGGCTTATTTCGTTTTTATTGCTGTTGCTTTGGCTGTAGTAGGAAATTTTGTGATTCAATTTACAGTTGCCTCAAATAGTCGTGTTTTAACCCAGCCTAAAAGTGAAGCCTTCGGATTTCTATTAGCTTTTATGTCTATTAGTCTGGTGCTTGTTCCTGTTTTATTTAGTGAAGATATTGTCAGGTTTACAACAGGTTTATATTATAAATTTTCTCCTTCAAAAAAGAACTTCCACGTGCCTTCACGTAGAAAATTTGTAAGTCGGTTAGCATTAGGTTTAGCTGCTATTCCATTTTCTTCCTTGTTATATGGAATGTATAAAGGAAAATACGATTTTCGAGTTCTAAAATATACCTTGCATTTTGATGAGTTACCAGAGGCTTTTGATGGCTATAAAATAACTCAGTTAAGCGATATTCACTCAGGCAGTTTTGATGATAGAGAAAAAATTGAATATGCAGTTAATTTAGTGAATGAGCAAAAATCTGATGCCATATTCTTTACTGGAGATATGGTAAATAATAAAGCGTCTGAAATGATTCCATGGATGGATGTTTTTGGAAAACTGAAAGCCACCGATGGTAAGTTCTCCATTCTCGGAAATCATGATTATGGGGATTATGTAGATTGGAATACAAAAGAAGAAAAGCATAATAACTTAGAAGAGTTAAAACAAATCCAAAAAGATATTGGCTTCGATTTACTACTAAACGACAGTCGCTTTATAGAAAAAAATGGTGAACGTATAGCATTAGTTGGTGTTGAAAACTGGGGAAGAGGTGTCTTTAAAAAAGCTGGAGATTTAAAGAAAGCTTCTGAAAATATTGATAAAGACGACTTTAAAATTCTAATGAGTCATGATCCATCTCATTGGGAAGATGTGGTTATAGACGACACCTATAAATACCACCTTACGCTTAGCGGGCATACCCATGGCATGCAATTTGGCATAGAAATTCCAGGTTGGATTAAATGGAGTCCTATAAAATGGCGCTATAAATACTGGGCTGGAATTTATAAACAAATGGGACAATTCATCAATGTAAACAGAGGTTTTGGATATCTTGGCTATCCTGGAAGAGTTGGAATTTGGCCAGAAATAACTGTGATAGAACTTAAAAAAGGAAAAGATTTAACCTGATAGACTTTAAGATGTTATTTTTAATTTAAAAATGCGTATTTTTATTTCTATATAATAGTTGAAACCTACTATTTATAAGGCGTATATACAAGCTATTAAAAAAATACGTAGGTTTGTATATAGTCATTTGACTTATAAACTTAAAAAAGTATGTCAAAATTTGGGGAACTTATAGACGTAGACATTCCTGTACTACTAGATTTTTTTACCGAATGGAATGATCAATCTACTGCCATGCATCCTGTTTTAAGAGATGTAGCTGCTGCTCTAGGAGATAAAGCAAGGGTTATTAAAATTGATGTGGATAAAAACAAAGAATTAGCCGAAGCACTAAGAGTAAAAGGTTTACCAACATTAATTATTTATAAAAATGGTGAAATGAAATGGCGACATAGTGGCGAAAAAGATGCAAATACGTTAATAGGTATTATCCAGGAATACGTTTAATTACTTAGCAGAGATTTTGATGTTAGCGATTCAAACCTATAGCCTTTCTCACTAAAATATTCCAAAACTTGTGGTAAGGCATATTGCATGTTTTCTGAAGCTTTCTCGCTATCATGAAATACCACAATACTTCCCTTTTTAGCATGTTTAATCACGTTTTTTAAAGACTTTTCTTTCCTGGTTTTTTCACTCCAGTCTATAGCTAAAACAGACCACATAATAATATTATATCCTAAGCTCATTAAGATGCGACCTTGTTTCTTTTTGATTTGTCCATAAGGAGGACGAAAGAGATTGCAGGTTGTGTCTTGTGGAAGTTGAGATTTTATAATACTCTGAGCTTGTTTTACATTCGCTAAATACGTTTCGGTTGAAGTCTTCCAACCATCCGGATGACTGTAAGTATGATTGCCAATAGCATGCCCTTTTTCTATTATTGTTTGAAAAATATCAGGATGTTTTTCCACATTGTCTCCAGTGCAAAAAAATGTAGCTTTAGCTTGAAACTGTTCTAAAACATCTAAAGTCCAGGTAGTTATTTTTGGTGTTGGACCATCATCAAACGTGAGATAAATAACCTTTTCCTCTGTAGAAATATTCCAAACATACTTTGGAAATAGCCATTTTACAAACAGAGGAAGTTTGGCTGGAATTAATTCCATGGTTTAGTTATTTATGTCTAATAGCAAACTATCTAATTCTTTTTCTAACAGAACATCTGGATTCTGTTGAGGTTCAGATTCCATGTCTTCTCCTTGATAGAAATGACTGAATAGATTTAAATAATTTGTAAATATTTTTGTTTCTTCTCTATAAAAATCTTTGTCATATTCTTGAAGCACATCTAGAATACTTTTATACCATTCAATATCTGTTAAAATATCTTCAATTAATTTGTATTGACTGTCTACATCCAATTTGCTGTAATAGGTAAGATTTTCTTGATACTTTTTAGAAACATCTTTAAAAAGTTTTTGTGCCTTTTCATCAGAATCTACTTCGTAATAAACACCAATAAAAGGTCTTAATAACGTGTAGTAGCCAAATTGTTCCACAGGCATGTTGTCCATAGCGATATCTGCTATTTCCTCAGCCTTAGTTAATTTGTCTTCAACAATAAGTTGTTCGGCTAAGCGTGCTAAATTCCCTCTATAAGTAATGGAGTTTTTACGTGTTTCAACATCGTGATAAATTGTAGTATCACCACTATTCCCCCAATCCCATTTTACTACTTTGTCATACATTAAATCAGCATCAACGCGTCCCATATCAAATGGATTAGCTCTGTCAACAGGTGTCTTTATTGGTACTAATTTATAGCACATGCCATCTAGTTGTAAATAATCTTTCATCCAGATATAATCTTCGTTTCCAAAAGCACCCCCAGTAAAATAGATAGGACGTTTCCAGTCGTTATTTGCAATAATGTCTAGCATTAAGAGTCTGTTTTTGAAAATGGCATTATCGGTGATTTTAACGTCTAAATAATCCACCATCTCAGCAGAATCTTTTTCCTTAACAATACCATATTTTAGAGCATTTTCTTTGTTAACAGGTACGCGAATGTTCTCAACAGGAAAATAGTTTGAGTTTATTAGTTGAGACGGATAATAATTGACATCCTCTCCTTGTTGTTCTAAAATATATTTGAATTTCGTTCTTGGGTTATCACTAGAGACAAAATCCATAAAATCCTTAATAAGCATCGTATCTTTGGAGATTTGTCTTTTCATGATATAATCTCTAGTACCATATTTGTATTGATCGTGCGTTAATTGCGAAGGAATAGGGTCACTTTCATAAGCCTTACGCTTCATTTGGTCTATATACCAATCTGTTTGAAATAAACTGGTATTTACAATTCTAACATCTGTTCTATAGCCTTCAATTTCTTGAGCATACCAAAGAGCAAAGGTGTCGTTATCTCCTATAGTAAATAGGATGCCATTTTCGGCACAAGAATCTAAATACATTTTAGCCATGGCTCTGGCTGTGTATTTTCCAGATCTATCATGATCGTCCCAATTGTTAGCTACCAAAATCCCTGGTACTAAAATCAAGCATACCAATGTAACTGCTGGAGCAAGGAACTTAGTAGACGTGTATTTGCTAATAATTTCAAATAATGAATAGACCCCAAAGCCTATCCAAATGGCAAACACATAGAAGGAGCCTACTACAGAATAGTCTCTTTCTCTAGGCTCAAAAGGTCTCACATTGGTGTAAAATTGAATGGCCAACCCTGTAAATAGGAAAAACACCAACATGGTCCAAAATAGTTTTTTGTCTTTATGAAACAAAAAGAACAAGCCTATAAGTCCTAGAATAAGAGGTAGAAAGTAATAGGTATTTCTTGCTTTATTGTTTTTCACATCGCTAGGAAGATTGTCTTGCGAAAAGCCTAAATGCCATTCGTCTATAGGTTTAATGCCACTTAACCAATTTCCATGGTTATCGTATTTTCCTTGAATATCGTCTTGTCTTCCAGCAAAATTCCATAGAAAATATCTCCAATACATATAGCCTAACTGGTATTCTAACATATAAGCAATATTGCTTCCTAAAGATGGTTTTTCAACAATAATATATTGCCCAAATTGCTTTAAGAAATCATGATATTCTTCATAATCAACCATGCCTTGAGCGACATTGTTTTTAAATTCTGAAACAGTGGCTCGCAACTCGTTTTCCATTTGGTATTCAGGCTTAATCTTGAAGTCTAAAAACCCAGAAAACAGCATATAATTAGTAGCGTTTTCTTGACTCCACATACGTGGTAAAACAGAAGCGTGCTCATGGTTGTAATTTTGTTTGGCATTTTTCCAATCGTTTATAATAACGTATTTGCCAGTTTTAAGGTCTTTTTCATAATTAGGCTTGTCATCAATATAAGGTTCGTTTTCATCCAATCCAGAATATTGATCCGTAAACAAAGGCCCATAAAAAAGATGTGTTTCTGGGTATTGTTCCAAATTATAATATGCTAAAAGTTCTCTGGCATCCGAAGGATTATTTTCATTAACTACCACATTGGCATTCGCTCGAATAGGTAGCATCAGCCATGAAGAAAAACCAATAAAAATAAATAACAAACATAAAATACCTGTATTTACATGTTTGTAGTTTTTATCTCTAGTATATTTTATTCCAAAATAAAAGGCAGCTATTAAAAGAAGTCCTGCTATAATGGTTCCAGAATTAAAAGGCAGCCCAATAGAGTTGACAAAGAAAATCTCAAAAGCACTAAAAATCTTTAAAGCATTTGGTAATAGCAATTTAAATATGAAAAGTAATATGGCAACTGAAACCACATTAGCAATAATAAAGTTCTTGACAGTTACAGTCTTGTAATTTTTAAAATAATATATCAACCCAATTGCAGGAATAGTTAAAAGTCCCATAAAGTGAACTCCAAAAGAAAGCCCGATAATAAATGCAATTAAAATCAGCCATTTATTTCCACGAGGTTTGTCCATATCTTGTTCCCAGCGTAGGCCTAAATAGAATAGCACAGACATAATTAAGGTTGCCATGGCGTAAACCTCAGTCTCAACCGCGTTAAACCAAAATGAATCTGTAAAGGTAAAAGCCAAACTTCCAACTAGAGCAGATCCAAGTACAGCTATTTTTTTAGATGTCGTAAACTCTCCTTGATGCTTTACTAATTTCTTAAGCAGTAAAGTAACACTCCAAAACATAAATAAAATAGTAAAAGCACTGGCAACGGCACTCATTAAATTCATGACCAAACCAATTTGGCTAGGCTCTAAAGCAAACATGGAAAAGAAAGCACCAAACATTTGAAATAGTGGAGCTCCAGGTGGATGGCCAACTTGTAGTTTTGAGGAGGTTAATATATACTCTCCAGCATCCCAAAAACTTACGGTTGGTTCTACAGTTAAACTAAATGTTATTAATGCAATTAAAAAGGAGAACCATCCCAATAGTGTATTCCATCTTTTAAAGCTAAATTCTGTCATAAGTTCCATGTTTGTTAACGTGGCGAATTTAACAATAATTATGTTATTAGAAATACTTTTAAGGAAACGTTAAGTATTTAGGAAATATTTAATTCAAAAAATACTTGCGCAAACGAAACTTTGTTTTAAATTTGCAAACTCAATTACACAATGGCCTATGGTGTAACTGGCAACACGTCTGGTTTTGGTCCAGAAGAGTCTAGGTTCGAGCCCTAGTAGGCCAACAAAAAAAGCCTTTCAATTTATTTTGAAAGGCTTTTTTGATTTTTCATATTGAGTTAAATCTTAAACGTAATGACAGGCCTTTTTGCGTGATTTACCAAATCTTCACTAATACTGCCATTTAAAAAATGAGCTATTCCTTGTCTGCCATGCGTACTAATGCCAATTAAATCTGCATTTATAATATGCGAGAAATTTAAAATCCCTTTTTCTACATTTTCATCATTAAAGATGTTAATGGTGTAATCTTTAAAATCGTAATCATTAATAAAATCTAAAATTCTTGCATTGGCATTTGCAGTAGTTGAAAAGTTACTAGCTGTATTAACCATTAGCAAATGTAATTTTGCGTTAAAAGATTGAGCTAATTCAGCTGCTTGTCTGTAGGTGTCTTTATTATCGTTTTTAAAATCTGAAGCAAAAACGATGTCATTTATATCAAAATTAGTATGCTCGTTTTTAATAACTAAAACAGGAACTTCAGATGTTCTAACTACTTTTTCTGTGTTAGAACCAATAAACATTTCTTTAAACCCTGTAGCCCCATGAGATCCCATAACAATCAAGTCAACATGGTTTTGTTTTGCTGTATCGGCAATGCCAGAAAAGGATTGATTGAAATCAACAGTTTCATGAACAGTTATACCTACAAGATAATCTTTAGACAACACGTCTTTGAATTTTTTATGAGCTAATTTCATAAAGAACATAGCCTCAGGTAATTCGCTGTGGTGACTAAGCGCGTCAATTTGACTTAAAGGGAGTTCTAACAAATGCGTTAAATAAATCTCGCTTCCATATTTTTTGGCTAATTGCGCTGCAACTTTTAAGGCATTTTCTGCTTCTTGGGAAAAATCTGTTGGTACAAGTATTTTTTTCATAGTTGGTTGTTAAATGGATACATAAAACTGTCTTTAAAAATAAGAATAAAAATTGACATTTCAATCATTATGTAATTCAATATAAAAATTGTATATTTGCACCGTTGTAAGAATTAAGAGATGTGAGGGGACGGAAAGTCCCCTCTTTTTATACCAAAAAATGTTTAGAACAACTGTAGAAAATTTATTAAAAGAAGGACTAGAAGAAAAACAGCATCTGTTTTTAATCGACCTGTCAATTTCAGAAGATAACAGCATTAAAGTTGTTATAGATGGCGATCATGGTGTTACTGTAGAGGACTGCATGTTTATAAGTCGTGCTATTGAGCATAATTTAGACAGGGAAGAACAGGATTTTTCTTTAGAAGTAGCTTCCTCAGGAGCAACGGCGCCTTTAGTAAATATAAGACAGTACAAGAAAAATATTGGTAGAACCTTAGAGCTTAAAACTAAAGATCAGGTTGTAGAGGCAGATCTTGTTGATGCAACAGACAATAACATTAAAGTACAGTGGACCTCGAGAGAGCCTAAGCCGGTTGGTAAAGGAAAAGTTACTGTGCAAAATGAGGCAGAAATTGCCTACAAAGATATAGTAGAAGCAAAAGTTATGATAAAATTTTAATTCAAAAGAGATATGGAAAATCTTGCGTTAATTGAATCGTTTTCAGAATTCAAAGACGACAAATTAATTGATCGTGTAACGTTAATGGCGATTCTTGAAGATGTGTTTAGAAATGCCTTAAAAAAGAAATTTGGAGACGACGATAATTTTGACATCATTATAAATCCGGATAAAGGAGATTTAGAAATATGGAGAAATCGTGTGGTTGTAGCAGATGGAGAAGTAGAAGAGCCAAATCAAGAAATATCTTTAACTGAAGCTCGTAAAATTGAACCAGATTTTGAAGTTGGAGAAGACGTTTCGGAAGAAGTAAAGTTAATAGACCTTGGACGTCGTTCTATTTTAGCATTAAGACAAAATTTAATTTCTAAAATACACGAACACGATAACACAAACATCTATAAGCAATTTAAAGACTTAGTAGGGGAAATATACACAGCCGAAGTTCATCATATTCGTCATAGAGCTGTAATTTTGTTAGACGACGAAGGAAATGAAATTATCTTACCAAAAGAAAAACAAATTCCTTCAGATTTCTTTAGAAAAGGAGACAATGTTCGTGGTATAATTGAAAGTGTAGAGCTTAAAGGTAATAAGCCAGCAATTATCATGTCTCGTACATCGCCAACGTTCTTGGAGAAATTATTCGAACAAGAAATACCAGAAGTTTTCGATGGTTTAATTACTATTAAAAATGTAGTTAGAATTCCAGGAGAGAAAGCAAAAGTGGCTGTAGATTCTTACGATGATAGAATCGACCCAGTTGGAGCATGTGTTGGTATGAAAGGATCTAGAATTCATGGCATAGTTCGTGAATTAGGAAACGAAAATATTGATGTTATCAATTATACAAGTAACTTGCAGTTATATATTACAAGAGCTTTAAGCCCTGCTCGAGTTACATCTATTAAAATAGACGAAGAGAACAAACGTGCTGAAGCTATTTTAAAACCAGAAGAAGTTAGTAAAGCTATTGGACGTGGTGGTCATAACATACGTTTAGCAGGTCAATTAACTGGCTATGAGATAGATGTGTTTAGGGAAGGTGCAGAAGAAGATGTAGAATTATCTGAATTCACAGACGAAATAGAAAGCTGGGTTATTGCAGAATTTAGTAAAGCTGGTTTAGATACAGCAAAAAGCATCCTTGAACAGGAAGTTGCTGATTTAGTAAAGAGAACAGATTTAGAAGAAGAAACAATTATTGACGTTATTAGAATTCTTAGAGAGGAATTTGAAGAATAACATATTTTTAGGTTATATTAAAGCAATTTATGGCTGAAACAATTAGATTAAATAAAGTATTACGCGAGTTAAACATTTCTTTAGATCGTGCTGTTGAGTATTTAGATACCAAAGGCATTGAAATAGAGAAGCGTCCAACTACAAAAATTTCAGACGAAGTTTATCAAGTCCTTTCAGACGAATTTCAAACAGATGCCAATAAAAAAATGGCCTCTCAAGAAGTTAGCGAAGCAAAGCTGAAGGAAAAAGAAGCTCTGAAAGAACAGCGTGAACGTGAGATTGAAGAAAAAGAAAAAGCTCGAGCAAAAAGAGAAGCTGCTGCTAAAGAAGCTGAAGTTGTAAAAGCAAAATCTACTTTATCAGGTCCAAAGAAAGTTGGTAAAATAGACTTAGAGCCTAACAAAAAAGTTGCCGAAACTCCTGCTAAGAAAGAGGAAGAAGCTGTGAAAGCCGAAAAACCTCAAGAAAAGGTTGAAAAACCAGTAGAAGAAAAGGTGGCAGAAGAAAAGCCTAAAGAAAAAGCAGTCGACAAACCAAAAGAGGCTGTAAAAGAAATAGTTGCAAAAAAACCTGAAGCAGAAGCTCCTAAGAAAAAAGAGCCTGTTAAAAAGGAAGCTCCTAAAGAAGAAGCAGCACCTGCTGAAGACGAAACATTAAAAACACAATACCAGAAACTTTCAGGTCCAAAAATTGCAGGAGATAAGATTGATTTATCGCAATTTAACAAACCTAAAAAGAAAACTGACGATAAGAAAAAAGACGATAAGTCTGCTAGTTCTAATAAGAAAAAACGTCGTAGAATAAGTAAAGCTGGAGCTCCTGGATCTACAAGTACGCCATCAAGAGGTGGAAACGACAGATTTAAAGGTAAGTCTGGAGCAGGAAAAGGAAGACGTACTACAGTAAAAGAAGAGCCTAGCGAAGAAGAAGTACAAAAACAAGTACGTGAAACCTTAGAAAAACTTCAAGGGAAATCAAGTAAAGGAAAAGGCGCTAAATACCGTAGAGATAAAAGAGATCAACATAGAGAGCAAACTGCAAAAGATTTACAAGCTGCAGATGCAGATAGTAAAGTCCTTAAAGTAACAGAATTTGTTACAGCAAGCGAGGTTGCAACCATGATGGATGTTTCTGTAACTCAAATTATTTCGGCATGTATGTCGTTAGGGATGATGGTTACCATGAACCAACGTTTAGATGCTGAGACTTTAAGTATTGTTGCTGATGAATTTGGTTACGAAGTAGAATTTGTAACGGCTGATATTGAAGAGTCCATTGAAAAAGTAGAAGATAAGCCAGAAGATTTATTAGAACGTGCGCCAATTGTTACGGTAATGGGACACGTGGATCACGGTAAAACGTCTCTTTTAGATTATATACGTAAGGAAAATGTAATTGCTGGTGAATCCGGTGGAATTACACAACATATTGGTGCTTATAGTGTGCAACTAGAAAATGGTCAAAAACTGGCCTTTCTAGATACTCCAGGTCACGAAGCTTTTACCGCTATGCGTGCTCGTGGAGCTCAAGTAACAGATTTAGCCATTATTGTAATTGCTGCTGATGATGCTATCATGCCACAAACAAAAGAAGCCATTGCTCACGCTCAGGCAGCTGGTGTGCCAATTATATTTGCTATTAATAAAATAGATAGACCTGGAGCTAATCCTGAAAAAGTAAAAGAAGGTTTAGCGCAAATGAATCTATTAGTTGAGGATTGGGGAGGTAAAATTCAATCTCACGATATCTCTGCTAAATTAGGAACAGGTGTTAAAGAATTATTAGAAAAAGTATTGCTTGAAGCTGAATTATTAGAGCTTAAAGCAAATCCAAATAAATCAGCTACTGGAACAGTAGTAGAAGCATTCTTAGATAAAGGTCGTGGTTATGTGTCAACTATTTTGGTTCAAGCAGGAACTCTTAAAGTTGGAGATTATGTTCTGGCTGGTAAGAATAGTGGAAAAGTAAAAGCCATGCACGATGAGCGTGGAAACGAAGTAAAAGAAGCTGGTCCATCAACTCCTGTATCTATTTTAGGATTAGATGGTGCCCCACAGGCTGGTGATAAATTTAGTGTTTTTGCAGACGAACGTGAAGCAAAACAAATTGCTACTAAACGTACGCAATTACAACGTGAGCAATCTGTTAGAACGCAACGTCATATAACGCTTGACGAGATTGGAAGACGTATTGCTCTTGGAGATTTCCAAGAATTAAACATCATTCTTAAAGGAGATGTGGACGGTTCTGTTGAGGCATTAACCGATTCTTTCCAAAAATTATCTACCGAAGAAATTCAGGTTAATATTATTCATAAAGGTGTTGGTCCAATAACAGAAAGTGATGTGTTGTTGGCAACAGCTTCAGATGCTATTATAATTGGATTTAACGTGAGACCAATGGGTAACGCACGTCAAATAGCTGATAAAGAAGAAATCGATATTAGAATGTACTCGATTATTTATGACGCTATAAACGACCTTAAAGACGCCATGGAAGGGATGTTGTCTCCAGAACTTAAAGAAGAAATTACTGGAACAGCCGAAATTAGAGAAATCTTTAAAGTATCTAAAATTGGAAGTATTGCCGGATGTATGGTAACTTCAGGTAAAATCTTTAGAAATTCTGGAATTCGTTTAATTCGAGATGGAGTTGTTGTTTATACTGGAGAGTTAACTTCATTAAAACGATTTAAAGACGATGCTAAAGAGGTTGCTAAAGGATATGATTGTGGGATGCAAATTAAAAACTACAACGATATTAAAGAAGGCGACGTTATTGAAGCTTACCATGAAGTAGAAGTTAAAAAGAAATTAAAATAATTTCTAATAATATATAAATAAAACAGCGACCCATGGGTCGCTGTTTTTGTTTTAAAGTAACATGTGTTTTTTAAAGTTCTTCTAGAATGTTGTATCTAGATAGAAACTATTACTCTCTTTTTAAAGGTTTAAAAAATAAAAGCTGCAGGAAACTTTGTTTTTACTTTTTTAAGCGCTCTATCTGCTTCTAATCTATCTCTAAAGTTTCCAACCCATATTTTATAATTAGGAGTTTCATAAACTAATTTTGAAAGCAAATCAATATCTAAGCTTTTAAAAGTGCTTTGTGCTTTTTCTGCTTCAGACCTGTTTCCTGAATAAATTTGGATCTTATATCTGTTTGCAGTGTTCTCCGAAGAGTTTATTTCGGTCTTAATATCTAATAATTGGGTTATTTCTTTATCTTGATTAATAATTACTGTGCCTTCTTGTGCAAAACTTATGTTTACAAAAGAGGCCATAAATATTAGGGCTAAAAGACGATATTTTGTGTTCAATATTTTCATTTTCAACATTATTTAATGCAAATGTATGTGTTATAAACTAATTTTTATAGAGATTTATTATTTAGAATTCCTCTAAATTACCAATTAACACTTCCCTAACATTTCTAAAATCGACTTTTAATATTACTTTTGCGAGTGATTTTATAAATGTATTTTTTCTTCACATTAGTGAAAAAATCATACCAAAGTTTAGAAGTTAATTCAACCATTAATATGAAACAGGTGAGTAACCGTAAGTTAGGCAGAAATATTCTTACAATAAGTTTGATTTTTATTCTAACGCTTTCAGGCTCAATTTTCGCTCAAGACGGCGACCCTGCAAAAGGGAAATCATTGTTTAATTCCAATTGTGCTGCTTGTCATAAATTAGACAAGAAGATGACTGGACCTGCTTTGCGTAATATAGAGCAAACATTAGCAGACGAGCAAGGTTTAGATAGAGAATGGCTTGCTGCGTGGATACGCAACAGTTCAGCAGTCATTAAGTCTGGAGATTCTTATGGTCAAAAGATTTTTGATGAGTATGGAGGAGCAGCTATGACAGCTTTCCCTCAGTTATCAGACGAAGACATTAGCGATATATTAGCTTATACAGCTCAAGAACCAGAAGTGCCAGCTCAAGTTGCAGGAGCAGAAGCGGTAGGTGGGGCTACTGGAGCAGATTCTGGAATCTCAAACAAAGTAATTCTAGGAGGTTTAGCATTATTATTTGCTTTATTAGCCATGGCTCTATTTTTAGTTAGACGTACTTTAAACCGTTTTGCAGAGGCTAAAGGCGTAAATTTAGAAGAAACTAAAAGAACTCCAATATGGAAAGCTTTTGCACAAAACCAATTTTTGGTTCTGGTAACAGCTATTTTCTTGTTGTTAGCTAGTGGTTATTATGTATATGGGTATATGATGCAGGTTGGAGTTGATCAAGGATATCAACCAGTACAACCAATACATTTTTCGCATAAAATTCACGCTGGAGATAACGGAATAGATTGTAAATTTTGTCACTCTTCTGCCCGAGTAAGTAAAACTTCAGGGATTCCATCTTTAAATGTATGTATGAATTGTCATAAATCTATTTATGAGGTAGCAGAATCTACAGCTACAGAAGAATACAGTAAAGAATTCTACGATGGGGAAATTAAAAAATTATACGCTGCAGTAGGTTGGAGTGATGAAGATCAAAATTATACAGGAGAATCTCAACCAGTTAAATGGGTTAGAATTCATAACTTACCTGATTTTACTTATTTTAACCACTCACAACACGTTACAGTTGGTGGTTTAGAATGTCAGACTTGTCATGGACCTGTAGAGACTATGGAGATTATGTCTCAATACTCTCCCTTAACTATGGGATGGTGTATAGATTGTCATAGACAAACAAATGTAAAAGTAGAGGACAATGCGTACTATACTAAAATTCATGAAGAATTATCTAAAAAATACGGTGTAGATAAGCTTACAGTAGCTCAAATGGGTGGTCTGGAATGTGGTAAATGTCATTACTAGAAAGTATTTCTAGTAGTAACAATTAGAATAGAAGTCTCTTTATTGAGATTTAAAACAAAAATAATAAATAAGAAGTAATTCAATTATATAATATGTCATCAAACAAGAAATACTGGAAAAGTGTTGAGGAGCTAAAAGAAAATAGCTCTATTGTTGAGGCGCTACAACAAAACGAGTTTGTTAATGAAATCCCTACCGATGAGTTTTTAGGTGATAAAAATTCATTAGAGAGTTCTAAAACAACACGTCGTGATTTCTTAAAATATGTTGGTTTTAGTACAGCTGCAGCTTCACTTGCTGCCTGCGAAGGACCAGTTGTTAAGTCCATTCCTTATGTTGTACAGCCGGAAGTAATTGTTCCTGGTGTAGCTAACTACTATGCAACAACAATAGCTGATGGTTTTGACTTTGCTAGCGTTTTAGTGAAAACTCGTGAAGGTCGTCCAATTAAAATTGAAAACAATGCAATGGCAGCCACTAAAGGTGGCGTAAATGCTAGAGTAAACGCATCGGTTTTAGGTCTGTATGATAGTTTGAGAATGCAAGGTCCTGTAAAAGGAGACACTTATACCTCATGGGAAGATTTAAACGCTGAAGTTAGTCAGAAATTAACTGCACTTAGTGGTTCTGGAAAACAAATAGTTTTATTAACCCAAACTTTTGCTAGCCCTTCTACCACTAAATTAATTGGAGAATTTAAACAGAAATTTGCAAATGTAAATCACGTGGTTTATGATGCTATTTCAGAATCTGCTGCTTTAGATGCATATCAAGCTAAATATAATGAAAGAGGTTTAGCTAACTATGATTTCTCTAAAGCCGATATCATTGTATCAGTTGGTGCAGATTTTCTTAGCGATTGGCAAGGTGGAGGTTTTGATTCAGGATATGCTAGTGGACGAATTCCTACCAAAGGAAAAATGTCTCGTCACATCCAGTTTGAATCTAACATGTCTTTAACAGGTGCTAATGCAGACAAGCGTGTGCCTTTAACACCAGTTCAACAAAAATTAGCTTTAGCAAAACTATATAGTGAAGTAGTAGGTGGGTCTGTCTCTGTAGATTTACCAGAACATATTTTAGATGCTATAAGCAAAGCTGCTTCTCAACTTAAAAGTGCAGGAAGTAAAGGTGTTGTTGTAACAGGTATTCAAGATGTGAATGCCCAAACAGTAGTGTTAGAAATTAACGAACACTTAAATTCTAAAGCATTTGATGCTTCAACAACAATAAAAACAAGACAAGGAAGTGATAATGAAGTGAATGCTTTAGTTGCTGATATGAAAGCAGGAAAAGTAGGAGCTATTATCATGAGTGGTGTTAATCCACTATATACATTACCAAATGCAGCTGACTTTTATGAAGGGTTAGAACAAACAGATTTATCTGTAACCTTTTCCATGAAAGCAGACGAAACATCTACACAAACAGATTTTATAGCTGCTGCTCCTCACTATTTAGAATCTTGGGGAGATGTTGAATTAAAGAAAGGACAATTTGCTTTAATCCAACCAACTATTCGTCCTTTATTCGATACCCTACAATTTCAAGATGCCTTATTAAATTGGATTGGAAATGATATTTCTTATCATGATTATATTAAGCAAACTTGGAGTGAGAGTATCTTAGGAAGTACATCCTTTAGCCAGGCATTACATGATGGAGTCTTTATAAAAGGAGCATCAATTGGTGGTGGTTTAGATGGAGGTTCAACAGAAACTGTAGAAACGTCTACAACTGAATTAAAGGATAAAAAAGAAAGAACTTTAGTTGGAGGTATTATTCATGATACAGCAGTTGGAATTGGTATTAAAGATGAAGACAAAGATGAATTTGTTACATCTACAACTACTTCAACGTCAGGAAACTCAAGTGGTGCATTAGGGATGTCTGTTTTAACAGGCAATTCAGCTGCAAAAGCTTTAGCTGCTTCTGAGGTTTCTGAAGGTTTGGAATTAACACTGTATTCTAAAGTTGGAATGGGTGATGGTCAACAAGCCAATAACCCATGGTTACAAGAGTTTCCAGATCCAATTACTAGAACATCTTGGGACAACTATTTAACTGTTTCTAAAGCAGATGCTGAAGCCTTAGGGTTAAGAAGTGAGCATGTTGCAGATGGAGGTTTAAATGGTAGCTATGCAAATGTTACTGTAAATGGAACAACCTTAGAAAATGTACCGGTAATTATTCAACCAGGACAAGCAAAGGGATCTGTTGGTCTTTCATTTGGATATGGTAGAACAGCTGGATTAAAAAACGAAATGAAAACTGGTGTTAACGCTTATATGTTATACCAAGATTTTAATACTGTTCAAAATGTAAGTGTTTCGGCAGCATCAGGAATGCATGAATTTGCATGTATCCAGTTGCATAACACCTTAATGGGACGTGTAGATATTATTAAAGAAACTACTTTAGAAATTTTTAATACAAAAGATAAATCAGAATGGAACGCTGTTCCTGTTGTGTCTTTAAACCACAATGAAACCCCAGTGACATCTCCAGATGTTGATTTATGGGATGAATTTGATCGCTCTATCGGACATCACTTTAATTTGTCAATCGATTTAAATGCTTGTACTGGATGTGGAGCATGTGTAATAGCATGTCATGCAGAAAACAACGTTCCAGTTGTTGGTAAAGAAGAAGTGAGAAAGAGTCGTGATATGCATTGGTTGCGTATTGATAGGTATTATTCTTCTGAAGAAACTTTTGATGAAGATGTTGTCAAAAAAGACACTACAAAGGGGTTAGCTACGGCTAGAGCTTTGGGTGAGATGGAAGATGCTTCCGAAAATCCTCAAGTAGCATTCCAACCTGTAATGTGTCAACATTGTAATCACGCACCTTGTGAAACTGTATGTCCAGTAGCTGCGACATCTCATGGACGTCAAGGGCAAAATCATATGGCTTATAACCGTTGTGTGGGTACACGTTACTGTGCAAACAACTGTCCTTATAAAGTTCGTCGATTTAACTGGTTCCGTTATAATGGGAATGATGAGTTTGATTACAATATGAATGACGATTTAGGACGTATGGTTTTAAACCCAGATGTTGTAGTACGTTCTCGTGGTGTTATGGAAAAATGTTCTATGTGTATTCAAAAAACACAAAAAACAATTCTTGATGCTAAGCGCGATGGACGTGAAATTAAAGATGGTGAATTCCAAACGGCTTGTTCTGCTGCATGTGGTAATGGCGCAATGGTATTTGGAGATATCAATGATAAAGAAAGTAAAGTTGCAAAACTTTTAGAAGATAATCGTATGTATCACCTATTAGAATATGTAGGCACAGAACCAAATGTGCAGTATCATACTAAAGTGAGAAATACAACCGAAGCATAATAAACGAATTAAGAAAATAATTATAAAAGGATTATGGCGTCTCATTACGAAGCACCTATTAGAAGACCTTTAGTTACAGGGGAAAAATCATACCACGATGTATCTGTGGATGTAGCAAAACCTGTGGAAGGTAAAGCAAACAAATCTTGGTGGATAGTTTTTTCTATAGCACTAGTAGCTTTTCTCTGGGGAATAGGATGTATTATTTACACAATATCAACCGGTATCGGAACCTGGGGTTTGAACAAAACCGTAGGCTGGGCTTGGGATATTACTAACTTCGTTTGGTGGGTTGGTATTGGTCATGCAGGAACATTAATTTCTGCTGTACTTTTACTTTTCCGTCAAAAATGGAGAATGGCAATTAACCGTTCTGCTGAAGCAATGACAATATTTTCAGTTGTTCAAGCTGGTTTGTTTCCAATTATTCACATGGGTCGTCCATGGTTAGGTTATTGGGTATTACCAATTCCAAACCAATTTGGATCTCTATGGGTAAATTTTAACTCACCTTTACTTTGGGACGTATTCGCAATTTCAACGTATTTATCTGTATCATTAGTTTTCTGGTGGACTGGTTTACTTCCTGATTTTGCCATGCTAAGAGATAGAGCTATTAAACCTTTCCAAAAGAAAATCTATTCTTTATTGAGTTTTGGATGGTCTGGACGTGCTAAAGATTGGCAACGTTTTGAAGAAGTATCTTTGGTACTTGCAGGTTTAGCAACACCTTTAGTACTTTCTGTACATACCATTGTATCTTTTGACTTCGCAACTTCGGTTATTCCAGGATGGCATACTACTATTTTCCCTCCTTACTTTGTTGCTGGAGCAGTATTCTCAGGATTTGCTATGGTAAACACACTTCTTATTATTATGAGAAAAGTGGCAAATCTAGAAGACTATATTACGGTTCAACACATCGAATTAATGAACATTGTAATCATGATTACAGGTTCTATAGTAGGTGTAGCTTATATTACCGAGTTATTTATTGCTTGGTATTCTGGTGTAGAGTACGAACAATACGCATTCTTAAATAGAGCAACCGGACCTTACTGGTGGGCTTATTGGGCAATGATGACATGTAATGTGTTCTCTCCACAATTCATGTGGTTTAAGAAACTCAGAACAAGTATCATGTTCTCATTCTTTATTTCTATTGTAGTAAATATTGGAATGTGGTTTGAGCGTTTTGTAATTATTGTAACCTCTTTACATAGAGATTATTTACCATCTTCATGGACTATGTTTTCACCAACATTCGTAGATATAGGTATCTTTATTGGAACTATTGGGTTCTTCTTTGTACTATTTTTATTGTACGCTAGAACTTTCCCAGTAATTGCACAAGCAGAGGTGAAAACTATTTTAAAATCTTCAGGAGAGCGTTATAAAAACATTCGAGAAAGAGGAGATAGTTTAGTAGGAACAGGAGCAGACGAAAGAACTTCTGGTAGTCAAGTTAATAAAACTAAAAACGACGAGTAGCATATATGGAAACTTCAAAAGTAATTCACGCTATTTATACAGATGATGATGTATTAATGTCTGCCGTAAAAAAGGTGAAGGCAGAAAGATATCACATTGAAGAAATATATACACCTTTTCCAGTTCACGGGCTTGACAAGGCAATGGGGCTAGCTCCAACAAGATTAGCTATTACGGCTTTTATTTATGGCTGTATTGGGTTAATAGTTTCTATTGTGATGATGGATTATATCATGATTGAAGATTGGCCTCAAAACATTGGTGGTAAACCAAGCTTTAGTTATATAGAAAACATGCCGGCTTTTGTGCCTATTATGTTTGAGCTAACTGTATTTTTCTCAGCACATTTAATGGTTATTACATTTTATTTACGAAGTAGAATGTGGCCTTTCAAAGAAGCTGAAAACCCAGACCTTAGAACGACGGATGACCATTTTTTAATGGAAATTGCTGTTCATGGAAATGAAACTGAGTTAGAGAACTTACTTAAAGAAACTGGAGCAGTTGAAATAAAATTAATTGAAAAAGAAGAAGCACATTAATATTATAATATGAAGAGCTTAGTAAAAATAACGGTTATAGCATTAATAGTCGGATCGTTTGTGTCTTGTCAAGATAAGACAAAACCTAACTTTCAGTTCATGCCAGATATGTATGAACCTGTAGGTTATGAAACGTATTCAGAATCGGCTGCCTTTAATACAGGTGTTGCAGCACAATTACCAGTAGATGGAACTGTGCCTAGAGGACATATTCCTTTTGACTATACAAATTCTATTGAAGATTACTTATTAGCTAAAGCTAATTTAAAAAGCCCTTTAGATTCTACTCAAATAGATTTAGAAAGAGCTAAAGGATTATACGATATTTACTGTGGTATTTGCCATGGTACAAAAGGGGATGGCCAAGGAAATCTTGTTAAAAGAGAAAAAATATTGGGTATCCCAAAATACGATGATATAGGAAGAGCTATCACAGAAGGTAGTATTTATCATACCATTTACTATGGAAAAAACACAATGGGTTCCTATACAAATCAGCTAAATGAGGAAGAACGTTGGCAAGTAGTTGCTTACGTATTAGATTTAAAAGCTAAATTAGAAAAGTAAGAAAGATAAAGATTCAATATAGATATGTACACAATCTCAAATAAATTAAAGACATTTTCTATAGCCTTAATAATTTTAGGACTATTGGGCGTAGGATATGGTTTTATGACATCTCATAAATCTTTTGAAGAAGTTGAAACCATGCTCGCAGAAGAAACATCTCATCATGGTGGAGGTCATGCAGCAGATACTCATGTATTAGCTGATGAAGCAGATCATTCAGAGAGTCATCAAGGAGTAGTAGGTGATGAACATCAAGTAGATGAACACACTAAACACGTGGAGCATGTGCAACACCAAATTGCAAACAGACCTTGGTCTGCACTGTATGTCGCTGCTTTTTTCTTTTTTATGATTGCACTTGGTGTATTAGCTTTTTATGCTCTCCAGTTTGCTTCCCAGGCAGGTTGGTCTCCAGTGTTATTTAGAGTTATGGAAGGTATTACATCGTACGTATTACCTGGAGGACTGATTGTTTTAGCAATTGCAATTGCATCTGGAACTATAGGACATTATAACCTTTTTATTTGGATGGATCCAGACGTAGTGGCACACGATAAATTAATAGAAAATAAATCAGGTTGGTTAAATATAGGTTGGTTTGCTGTAAGAGGATTAATATTTATTGCAGGATGGAGTTTATACAGACATTTTGCTCGTAAATTTACCATTGCACAAGATTCGGCTACAGACGACAGTAATTTCAAAAAAACCTTTCGTATCTCAGCAGCATTTCTAGTATTCTTTATCTATACAGAATCTATTATGTCTTGGGATTGGATTATGAGTGTAGATCCACACTGGTTTAGTACCTTATTTGGGTGGTATGTGTTATCAGGAATGTTAGTAAGTGGTATTACTGTTATTGCTTTCATTTCTCTTTACTTAAAATCTAAAGGTCACTTAGAAATAGTAAACGACAGTCATATTCATGATTTAGCTAAGTTTATGTTCGGATTTAGTATTTTTTGGGCTTACCTTTGGTTCTCTCAATTCATGTTAATCTGGTACGCTAATATTCCAGAAGAGGTTACTTATTTTGTAACTCGTATTGAAGATTATAATGGACTTTTCTTTGGTATGATGGTTTTAAACTTTGTATTCCCATTCTTAGTATTAATGAATAGCGACTATAAACGTATTCCTTGGTTTGTAGTTATGGCTGGAGTTATTATTTTGGTTGGACACTATATAGATGTTTACGTTATGATTATGCCTGCAACAGTTGGTGATAGATGGAGTTTTGGTATTCCTGAAATCAGTTCAGTTATGTTATTCGCAGGGTTATTCTTATTTATCGTATTTACAGCTTTAACTAAAGCTCCCTTAATAGTAAAAAGAAATCCATTCTTAAAGGAAAGTGAACATTTTCATTATTAAAAATTAATTAAAGAAGAGAAAAGACAATGACAGCTTTTTTAACAATTATAATAGTACTTTTTGTGGCTGTTGCCATATGGCAAATGGTTAAAATATTTGATTTAGCTCAAGTAGGGGTATCAGATAACCAAGTAGCAACAGATAACGACAACAAAATAAACGCATATTTAATGCTAGCTTTTTTGGCTTTCATTTACATCATTACTATCGTTTGTTTTGTTAAATGGGGAGATTTACCATTAATGTCTAATGCAGCATCCGAACATGGAGCTGAAATAGATAACTTAATGATTATCTCTATGATAGTTATTTTTATTGTGCAAACTATTACACAATATCTATTACACTATTTTGCTTTTAAATATAGAGGTGAAAAAGGTAAAAAAGCACTATTCTATGCAGATAATAATACCTTAGAAGCTATCTGGACTATTATTCCAGTAATTGTTTTAGCTGGATTAATTATTTACGGACTGTTTACTTGGACTTCTATTATGAATGTGAGTGAAGAAGACGATCCATTAATCATCGAATTATACGCACAACAGTTTAACTGGAAAGCCCGTTACGGTGGAAATGATAATACCTTAGGAAAAGCCAACGTAAGATTAATTAACTTAGACAATGCTAATATTTTAGGGTTAGATGAATCAGATCCAAATGCTCAAGACGATATTATAGTATCCGAAGTGCATCTGCCTGTAGGAAAACCAGTCTTGTTTAAAATTCGTTCGCAAGATGTATTGCACTCGGCATATATGCCACACTTTAGAGCACAAATGAACTGTGTTCCTGGTATGATTACGCAGTTTGGCTTTACTCCAACAATAACGACAGCAGATATGCGTCAAACACCTGAGATGCTTGATAAGGTGGCTAATATAAATAGAATTAGAGTCGAAAAAAGTAAAGAATTAGCTGCTAAAGGAGAACCAGCTCTAGATCCTTACGAATTTGATTATTTATTGTTATGTAATAAAATTTGTGGAAAATCACATTATAACATGCAAATGAATATCATAGTAGAAACTCAAGAAGAGTACGACGCTTGGATCAAGGAACAAAAAGAATTTAAAAATTCTTTAATTAATTAAATTAACAAACGGTTTTAAAAAGAATATATTAGATTATGTCAACACACGCAGATACTCACGCAAACGAAGACGATCACGGGCATCATCATAAAGAAACATTTGTGACTAAATATATCTTTAGTCAGGATCATAAAATGATTTCTAAACAATACCTAATAACAGGAACCATTATGGGAGTTATTGGGGTATTAATGTCTATTATGTTTCGTATGCAAATTGCATGGCCTGAAGAACCAAATGTATTGTTCGAAGCTTTATTAGGAAAATGGGCGCCAGAAGGTGTTATGGATGCGGATATTTATTTAGCATTAGTAACTATTCATGGTACCATCATGGTATTCTTTTTATTAACAGCAGGTTTAAGTGGTACTTTTAGTAACCTATTAATTCCATTGCAAATTGGAGCTCGAGATATGGCCTCTGGTTTCTTGAATATGATTTCTTACTGGTTATTCTTCTTATCTGCAGTAATCATGTTGTCTTCTTTATTTGTTGAAGCAGGACCTGCAGCAGCCGGATGGACCATCTATCCTCCTTTAAGTGCCTTACCAATGGCTCAAGGTGGATCTGGAATGGGAATGACTTTATGGTTAATCTCTATGGCTATCTTTATTGCTTCTTCATTATTAGGATCATTAAACTATATAGTTACTGTTATTAATTTAAGAACTAAAGGAATGTCCATGACTAGACTACCTTTAACAATTTGGGCATTTTTTGTAACTGCTATTATTGGAGTTGTATCTTTCCCTGTGTTACTATCAGCTGCTTTATTATTGATCATGGATAGAAGCTTTGGAACGTCCTTCTTCTTATCAGATATTTTTATTCAAGGTGAAGTTTTACATTATCAAGGTGGGTCTCCAGTTTTATTTGAACACTTATTCTGGTTCTTAGGACATCCAGAAGTATATATAGTTATTTTACCAGCCATGGGAATTGTTTCTGAAATTATGGCATCAAACTCACGTAAACCTATTTTTGGATATCGTGCCATGATTGCTTCAATTTTAGCAATTGCATTCTTATCGACGATAGTTTGGGGTCACCACATGTTTGTTTCTGGAATGAATCCTTTCTTAGGTTCTGTATTTACATTTACTACTTTATTGATTGCGATTCCTTCGGCCGTAAAAGCCTTTAACTGGATAACAACTATTTGGAAAGGTAATATACAAATGAATACAGCCATGCTTTTTAGTATAGGTTTTGTATCAACATTTATTACTGGTGGTTTAACTGGAATTATTCTTGGAGATAGTGCCTTAGATATTAACGTACACGACACGTATTTTGTAATTGCTCACTTCCACTTAGTAATGGGTATTTCAGCACTTTATGGAATGTTTGCTGGGGTTTACCATTGGTATCCAAAAATGTTTGGTAGAATGATGAATAAAAACTTAGGGTATATTCACTTTTGGGTAACTGCTATTTGTGCTTATGGTGTATTCTTCCCAATGCACTTTATTGGTATGGCAGGACTTCCAAGACGTTACTATACAAACTCTAACTTTCCGTTATTTGATGATTTACATGATGTAAACGTGGTAATTACTGTTTTTGCAATTATTGGAGCTATTTTCCAAATAATATTTTTATACAACTTCTTTGCAAGTATGTTTTTTGGAAAAAAAGCCACTCAAAACCCATGGAAATCAACTACACTAGAATGGACAACTCCTGTAAAACACTTGCATGGAAACTGGCCGGGAGCAATTCCTCATGTATACCGTTGGCCATACGATTATAGTAAGCCAGGACATGATGTCGATTTTGTTCCTCAGAACGTACCTTTAAAAGAAGGAGAAGAAGAATTACAACATTAATATTTCCATAAAAATGGAAATCTCATCAGGAGATTTATAATATCAAAGCCTTTCTCATTTATGAGAAAGGCTTTTTCATTATATTTGTTTTTGTTGAAATTATTTTTCAACTTTTACTAATAAGTATAAAAAAATTCTCACTGCCGTGGGAAATACACATGAACGAAAACTTGGATCCTACAGGAGATAATTTTACACCAGAAGAACTGGATGTAGAAAAAAAATTAAGACCTCTATCATTTGATGATTTTACTGGTCAGGATCAAGTATTGGAAAATCTGCAAATATTTGTTCAAGCAGCAAATTTAAGAGATGAAGCTTTAGATCACACCTTATTTCATGGTCCTCCAGGATTGGGTAAAACAACTTTAGCTCATATTTTAGCAAGTGAATTAAATGTGGGTATTAAAGTAACATCAGGACCCGTTTTAGATAAACCAGGAGATCTAGCTGGATTACTTACAAACCTAGACGATCGTGATGTTTTGTTTATTGATGAAATTCATAGATTAAGTCCTATTGTAGAAGAGTATCTATATTCAGCAATGGAAGATTATAAAATAGATATTATGATTGAGTCTGGACCAAACGCTAGAACAGTACAACTTAATTTAAATCCATTTACATTAATTGGTGCAACAACTCGCTCAGGCTTACTTACTGCTCCAATGAGAGCCCGTTTTGGAATTCAAAGTAGATTACAATATTATAACACCAAACTACTTACTACCATTGTACAACGGAGTGCATCCATTTTACAAGCTCCTATTTCAATGGAAGCAGCAATAGAAATTGCTGGTAGAAGTAGAGGGACACCTCGTATTGCCAACGCCTTGTTGCGTCGTGTTCGGGACTTTGCACAGATCAAAGGGAATGGTAGTATCGATATAGAAATTGCAAGATTTTCATTAGAAGCCTTGCATGTAGATGCCCATGGATTGGATGAAATGGATAATAAAATTCTAACAACTCTAATTGATAAATTTAAAGGAGGTCCTGTTGGAATTACTACAATAGCTACGGCTGTAAGTGAAAGTGCGGAGACAATTGAAGAAGTATATGAGCCGTTTTTAATCCAACAAGGGTTTATTATGCGTACGCCTAGAGGAAGAGAAGTAACGGAGTTGGCATATAAACACTTGGGGAGAACAAAAGGACCTACTCAAGGTGGTTTGTTTTAGTCCGTCGTGCTTATAAGTTTTAAAAACCAAATCAATACTAATTCAAAACAATTTTTAGTTTCTTCCAATTAGTTTTGTAAATAATATTGATTTGAAACTGATATCTAAATTTTGAAACCTAAAAATAATATACCTACCGTTCCAATAAGTGGTTTTTTAACTAATGCTCTGGGAATTCTTAAAAATCCATTGCCTTTTCATCATAAGAATTTTGAAGCGCAAGGTGATGTTTTTAGGTTAAAAATAGGTCTTTCAAATAGTGTTGTTTTTGTGCGCGATGCTGCTTTTGCTGAATATGTACTTCAAAAAAACCAGAAAAACTATACAAAGTCTAAAATCCAAACGGAAGATTTAGTAAAATATATTGGTAAAGGTTTATTAACCTCGGAAGGTGAACTCTGGAAAAAACAACGGAAACTTATTCAACCGGCTTTTCATAAAAAGCAGTTAGAGAATCTTTTAGAGAGCATTAAAAATGCTATTCTAACTGAATATAAAAAAATTAGGACGAATACATCCATCAATGTTTTTCCAATTTTAAATGATCTTGCATTTCAAACGGTTGTAAAGTCTTTGTTTAGCAGTGCTGCAAGCCAAGAAGATATTAACCGACTTCAATTTATCACCGAAGCTGCTCAAAGAATGTTAGTTAAAGAATTGCGACAACCTTATTTAGGTTGGTGGTTTAGATGGAGCGGAGAAATTAAAAAACATCTTGATTTAACACAAGAAGCACGACAAATTTTAAAACGAATTGTTAACGAACGTCGTCTGTCTCAGATTAAAGAAAACGATCTGTTAGATATGTTGTTAGATGCAAAATATGATGATGGCTCATCCATGGAAGAAGAACAACTTATTGATGAAATCTTAATTTTATTTACAGCAGGTCACGAAACCACTTCCAATGCCTTAACATTTATTACACAATTGCTGGCACTACACCCAGAATGGCAAGAAAAAATTTATAACGAACGTCTTGAGATAACAGAACAAAGTACAGATTTAATGGACATGGTTTCAAAATCAAAAGTTTGCCAACAGGTTATAGAAGAAGCCATGCGTTTATATCCTCCAGTTTATTTTATAGATCGGGTTAATATAGAACCTGATCATTTTAAAGGCTTGGATTTTGAAGCGAAATCTAATTTGTTGTTTTCGGTTTACGAAATCCATCGCCATCCAAAATTATGGGAGCAACCAACTCAATTTCTACCCGAACGTTTTCAAGATGGTAGTCGGAAATTCTCATCACAATATTTTCCATTTGGTGCAGGACCTCGTAAATGTATCGGGAATAATTTTGCCATGTTTGAAATGATAATTGCAGTTTCCGAATTAATTTCAGTCTATAAAATAAACCCTAATTTTGAAACCATAGATGTTACCCCACTAATTACCTTAAAACCCAAAAATGCATTTTTGACCTTTGAAAAAAGAATTTAATGTCTACTAATAAATCCACATATAGTAACTTAATTAAGACCGAAGCCAAACGCCTCGGTTTTATGTCTTGTGGCATAAGTAAAGCAGAGTTTTTGGAAGAAGAAGCACCAAGATTAGAAAACTGGTTAAATAAAAACATGAATGGTTCCATGCAATACATGGAAAATCATTTTGATAAACGTTTAGATCCAACCAAATTAGTGGAAGGTTCTAAAAGTGTTGTTTCCTTATTGCTAAATTATTATCCAGAGAAAACACAAGATGGTGATACTTATAAACTCTCTAAATATGCTTATGGTACGGACTATCATTTTATAATAAAAGATAAATTAAAATCTCTTTTACATTTTATTCAAGATGAAATTGGCGAGGTAGAAGGTCGGGCATTTGTAGATTCGGCTCCAGTTCTGGATAAAGCCTGGGCAGCAAAATCTGGATTAGGTTGGGTTGGAAAGCATACCTTATTATTAACGCCACAAGTAGGCTCTTTTTATTTTATTGCTGAGTTGGTTATTGACTTAGATTTGGAATACGACACGATAACTACAGACCATTGTGGCACTTGCACCAAATGTATCGATGCCTGTCCCACACAAGCCATTACAGAACCTTATGTAGTAGATGGGAGTAAATGTATTTCATACTTTACAATTGAACTAAAAGAGAATATTCCAACCGATTTTAAAGGACAATTTGAGGATTGGATGTTTGGTTGCGATATTTGTCAAGATGTGTGTCCGTGGAATAGATTTTCAAAACCGCACAATGAACCATTATTTAACCCACATCCAGAATTACTATCAATGAGTAAAAAAGATTGGGAAGAAATAACCGAAGAGACCTTTAGAAAGGTTTTTCAAAAATCGGCAGTAAAACGTACTAAGTTTTCAGGTTTAAAAAGGAATATTCGTTTTTTAAAAGATGATTAATATTTAAAAAGCCCTTTTGAAAAACGTTCAAAAGAGCTTTAGCTATCAATCAATCAATCTAATTATTACTTTTTAAGTATTTTTATTACTTGACTTTTGTTTTGTGAAGTTTTTACATTTACTAAATATATTCCCGAATTCCAGTTGTTAGAATTTATAGTAAGAGCCTGTGAGTTATTGTTTCTTATTTTACTTACTAGTTGGCCTAAAGAGTTGTAAATAGTAACTTCTTTAATGATGGAATTGCTTCTAAGTTCAAGTATATTGTTAATTGGGTTTATAAAATGGATTTCGTCCATTAACTCAACATCATTTACAGATAATGCATTATCTGTAAAATTTTGTGCATATACTTTTTCTCCATCACCTTTATCTTCAATAAATACTGCTACCATTTCAGAATTAGAGATTTTATTAAAGTTTATAAAACTCTTAAAAGTATCAAAAGTAGCAATCTGTTTGGACTCGTCTTCCCAAACAAAATCACCATTAGAGTCTAATAAATTAACATGCAAATGGTTGTTTTGAAGAGTTAAAAAAATAGGTTGCTCATTAATTATTACAAGATCTCTCGTTGGACTTTTGCCAGCTCCAATACTATAAACTTCTTTAGCATTCTCAGTGAATAGTCTCATTCCGGAATCTTTATCAAGTTTTTGAAGATACACCCCTGTTAATGTTTGTGTACTTTCAGTATATCTACATAATGCATAAATATGTTGTGAACCTGGTGTCATTGCAATTTGTATTTCTTGCTCGTAATTGGTTTGATCAATGTCAAAATCTACACCTGTATCTCCCCAAGGCAAACTTCCATCTGGGTTTATGCGTTGAACATAAGCATCAAAACGATTGTCATGAGCTAATTTATAAGAGTAATAAATAACATCATTATCTTGTAGCCCACTATAAGGAACGTTATAAACAGTATTATTTCCTGCAGTAAACAATTCGGTTGGATTGGCCCATACGGCTTGTCCATCTGTGTCGAATCTTTGTGCAATTAATTTTGAGGTTATACCTGATAGAAGTTGGTGATAGATAGACGTAAAGCTACCATCAGATAACTCGTACATATTAGCAGAAACTGCTCCTGAGCCTAAATTTATAGGGTTGGCCCAGATGGCATTTCCATCACTACTATATTTTTGGATTGATCCAGAAAAAGAACCAGATAGCCAACTAATTAAAACATCACCAGAACTTAAAGGCAAGATTCTAACTAAATAACCACTTCCTAAGCTAATACCACTATCAGTCCATTGGTTATTACCTTCGCTGTCTAACTTAAAAGCAAAACCAACATTACCATCAGTTCCAGTAGCCCCAACATACATATTGTCATTACTATCTAAAGTAAAAGACCATTGCGATGTAAATGAATTCATAGGTATATTATTGCTAATTAACTTCCCATTTTCACCAAATAACTTATTACCTGAAGCGTCAAGTTTTTGAACGTAAAGTTTAAGGTCCCAATTTTCTGGATGTAAAAGGTTTTTCCAGTAAACAATAACTGTCTCGCCTTGGGAGTTTACCATAGATTTTGTATCTATTGAAACAGTTGGATCTACTAATGTGTTTATAGCTGTATCTGAATTCCATTGTCCTTTTACAAGAATGGATGTAAGTAGGCAAACTATTAAAAGAGTAATTTTTTTCATAATTATTATTGTTTATTAGTATTCTTATTCATTTTATCTATTATTTTTTTTAAGGCTTCTTTTTTTACCTTGGAATCTTCTAAGAGCTGTTCTAAGCTTTTAGATTCATTTTTTTTTGATTTTTGTGAAGACATAACTTCTCTTAATTAGCTGGTGTAAATCTAATATTAGACTGAAATATTTAAAAATTTTGGGCTATTGTTAAAACACTCAATCTTATAAAATCACCACATAAAACACACTCATAAAAACTTAACATTCTAAAAAACAGTTAGTTAATAAATTTTGTAAATGAGGATTAATTAACGGAAAGAGAGTTTAAATACGTAGACAGATTAATTTTTTCGTTGGTAAGATCTAATTTTTTACGTAATCTGGTTCGTGCGTTTTCTACAGATTTGAAAGATTGTCCTGTAATCTGTGAGATTTCTTTAGATGTTAAATCAAGAAAAAGTAAGGCGCAAAGTCTTCGGGCCTTAGGAGTTAATTTAGGATGATTTTTAGTGAGATTTTTATAAAAAGATTTATGCACCTGTTCAAAACTTACTTCAAATTCCTCCCAAATATTGGTGTTTAAGTCACGTTGCAACCGTTTTAATATAAAATCAATGGCTTGTTGTGTTTCTTTTTTTACAGCTTTTAGTTTAATATGTTTTAAATCTTTTAAAATACCATTGATAATATCGGTTCTATGCATTTCTGTCATAGCTTTCCCAATAAGTACTTTGTTTTTTGCATCTAAACTATGTCTTAATTCTTGCTGTTTAGTTTTTAGTAACTCTCTTTCTAGCTTGTTTTTAGTCATTCTATTTCTGTATTTAATAACTAATATTAACAATGCTAGAATGCCAATGACTAAACTTAAACCTATTAAGAAGTACTTAAACTGCTGTTTTTCTTCTTGTAGTTCGCGTATTTGCAATCTGGTTTTATATTCTTGTTGAAGTTTTAACCGTTCTATATTTACGGCTTTGTCTTCAATATTAAGACTATCTCTTAAGGTGTTAAATTTTTTATAATAAACTACTGCATTTTTAAAATCTTCTTTGTTTGAATATGCAGTAAAGAGTGTTTTAAAAGCATCTAAATTGGCAAAGTTATAAGCATTATCTTCATGTATTATAAGAGTTTTATTCGCATAATTAATAGCAGAATCGTTTTCGTTTATATTTAAATAGTGTTCAGAAATTGATTGATAAACAAAAGACTTTACATTATTTTTATTAGAGTTCTTTATTGTTGAAAGTGCTTTTTCAAAATAACTTTTGGCTTTAACGCTATCTTTTTTTAAATCGTAAATGCGACCTAAATTTGTAAATAAATATGCGTTTAAGGGCGTGTTGTTTAGTTTTTTAGAAATTTTAAGAGACTTGTTGTAGTAGTGTAAAGAGGAATCTAGGTTTTCTTCTAAATATATAGTACCTATATTATTTAATATTTGAGCAATACGTAGAGAATCATTTTTTTTCGATTGAAAGAGATATACTTCATGGAAATGTTTAAGAGCCTCTTCTTTATTATTCATTTTGGCATATACAATGGCTAAATTGTTTTCTATTTTAGAAGCTTCATCAATATTGTTGTCCTTACGATATATGTTATATGCTTTTTGATAATAATCTAAAGTAACATCAAGTACATCTTTAAAACTATACATATTAGCAGCAGTCACATATATAGGAGCTAAATGTATATCTGGATTATCAGTTTTCTTTGCTTCACTTTCAGATAATTCCAAATAAGTTATGGCACGATCCCAATCCTCATCTTTAAGTAGTAATGCAATTTCTTGGGTAAGCTTTAATTTTTCTTGAGGACTCTCTACAAGGTTTAAGCTGTCAATTAACACATGTATAGGTTCTTGTGCATAGTTGAAGATTGAAGAAAAAAGGAGAAGAAAGCCTAATCGATACTGCATATGGTTGTTCTAATATAAGTAAATATAGAAAATATTGACGTAATACATGAAGACTTCTTTTATTCAACTCTTAAAATATTAGAGTTTAAATTTTAGTATTATTACATTTGTATTTAAGAATGTTAGTTATATGAGCAAACAAAGTAAACGTCGAGAAGCCCTAGTATATCATGCAAAGCCAAGCCCTGGAAAGATTCAGGTGGTGCCAACAAAAAAATATGCCTCCCAAAGAGATTTATCTTTAGCCTATTCTCCAGGCGTTGCAGAACCCTGTTTAGAGATAGCAAAAGATGTTAATAACGTCTATAAATACACTGCAAAAGGAAATTTAGTAGCTGTTATTTCTAATGGAACAGCCGTTTTAGGACTAGGAAATATTGGCCCAGAAGCCTCTAAACCTGTTATGGAAGGGAAGGGTTTACTCTTTAAAATTTTTGCAGACATCGATGTATTCGATATCGAAGTAAATACTGAAAATATTGAAGAGTTTATACAAACAGTAAAAATGATTGCTCCAACTTTTGGTGGAATCAACTTAGAAGATATAAAAGCTCCTGAAGCTTTTGAAATAGAAAGACGTTTAAAAGAAGAGTTGGATATTCCAGTGATGCACGACGACCAACATGGAACTGCCATTATTTCGGCTGCAGCTCTATTAAACGCATTAGAACTTTCCAATAAAAAAATAGATCAAGTACAAATTGTTATTAGTGGAGCAGGTGCAGCAGCTATATCTTGCACTAGGCTTTATCAAGCCTTTGGAGCTAAAAGTGAAAACATAGTAATGTTGGATAGCAAAGGTGTTATTAGACAAGATAGAAACGATTTAACTTCAGAAAAAGCTGAATTTGCTTCGCATAGAAATATAGATACCTTAGAAGAAGCTATGGAAAACGCCGATGTGTTTATTGGCCTTTCTAAAGCAGACATTGTAACACCAAATATGTTATTGTCGATGAAGGAAAATCCAATTGTTTTTGCAATGGCTAATCCTGACCCTGAAATAGATTACCAGTTAGCAGTCGATACTCGTAAAGACATTATTATGGCTACTGGTAGATCAGACCATCCTAATCAAGTAAACAATGTTCTTGGTTTTCCATTTATTTTTAGAGGCGCTCTAGATGTTCGAGCTACTAAAATAAACGAAGCTATGAAAATGGCGGCTGTAAAAGCGCTAGCAAACCTAGCCAAAGAACCTGTTCCAGAACAAGTAAATGTTGCTTATGGAGAAACACGATTAACTTTTGGAAAAGAGTATATAATCCCTAAACCATTCGATCCAAGATTAATTGCCGAAGTGCCTCCAGCCGTTGCAAAAGCAGCTATGGAAAGCGGGGTTGCAAAAGAGCCAATTGAGAACTGGGAAAAATATAAAGACGAACTTTTAGAGCGTTTAGGTTCAGATAATAAAATTGTTAGACTGCTACTTAATAGAGCTAAAATTAATCCTAAAAGAGTTGTTTTTTCTGAAGCAGACCAATTAGATGTGTTAAAAGCTGCTCAAATTGTACATGATGAAGGGATAGCTATTCCAATACTTTTAGGAAGAAGAGACGCTATTGAAAAATTAAAAGAAGAAATAGAATTTGATGCTGATGTGGAAATTATCGATCCAAAATCAGATGAAGAAGAAGCGCGAAAAGATAAGTACGCAAAAGCCTATTGGGAGCAACGCAAGAGAAGAGGGGAAACTCTATATTCTGCACAGAAAATAATGAGGGAACGAAATTATTTTGCTGCTATGATGGTGAATGAAGGAGATGCAGATGCCATGATTTCTGGCTATTCTAGATCCTATCCTTCTGTTGTAAAGCCTGTATTAGAACTTATAGGTTTAGCACCAGATTCTACCAGAATTGCTACTACAAACGTTATGATGACTAAACGTGGACCAATGTTTTTAAGTGATACGGCTATTAATATAAATCCCTCTGCTGAAGACTTAACTAAAATTGCTCAAATGACGGCTGGAGTGGTTAAAATGTTTGGTGTAGAACCTGTTATGGCAATGATTTCTTACTCTAATTTTGGGTCATCAAAAAACCAAACAGCTACGAAAGTTCGTGAAGCAGTTAGTTATTTGCATAAAAGACATCCTAATTTAGCAGTTGATGGTGAGCTACAATCAGATTTCGCATTAAATAGAGAAATGTTACAAGAGATATTTCCGTTTTCTAAACTAGCAGGAAAAAAGGTAAATACCTTAATTTTTCCAAATCTTGAATCGGCTAATATTACTTATAAACTATTAAAAGAACTCAATAATTCAGATTCTATTGGGCCTATTATGATGGGCTTGCGAAAACCTGTTCATATCCTTCAATTGGGTGCTAGTGTAGATGAAATTGTAAACATGACAGCCATTGCTGTAATTGATGCGCAACAAAAAGAAAGAAAAGAACTTGAAATTAAAGCAGCATTAGAAAAATAAACGGCTTTAAAATGCGAATTATTTTATTACATTTGAGAGTTTATTAAAGTTTTGTTAATGATTACACATATTCAAGGGAAACTTGTTGAGAAAAATCCAACCGATGTTGTTATAGATTGTAATGGTGTAGGCTATTTATTAAATATTTCTTTACATACGTTTTCACAGATTCCTAATCAAGAAAATTTAAAATTATTTACGCACCTTCAGGTTAAAGAAGACTCACATACCTTGTTTGGGTTTTCATCATTGGCCGAAAGAGAAATTTTTAGATTATTAATTTCTGTTAGTGGCGTAGGAGCAAGTACGGCTAGAACCATGTTATCTTCTTTAACTCCAAAACAAGTTAGAGAAGGAATAGCTGTTGGAGATGTGGCTTTAATTCAATCTATAAAAGGAATTGGTGCAAAAACAGCTCAACGAGTAATTTTGGATTTAAAAGATAAAATTTTGAAAGTTTATGATATTGACGAACTTTCAACCCAACAAAACAATACAAATAAGGATGAAGCGTTATCTGCTTTAGAAGTTCTAGGTTTCAATAAAAAACAATCCGAGCGCGTAGTAGATAAAATTATGTCAAATCAACCTGATGCAAGTGTCGAAGTAATTATAAAACAGGCTTTAAAAAATTTATAAAAGATTTGAGGACAACCAACCATAATTATTTAAAAACCAACAGACAATATATTCTATTTAGCATTTTCTTGCTTTTTAGTTTATACTCTTTTTCTCAAATAACACCAACACCTCAAGATTCTACAAGTACAGGATTTACCTTAGGAAATATAAATATGCCTAATCCGTCAAGTATAGAGACTAAATATACTTACGACCCACTTACAGATAGATATATTTATACAGAAACGGTTGGAAGGTTCAATATTAATTATCCAATAATTTTAACTCCCGAAGAATACAGGGAGCTTGTTTTACAAGAAAATTTAAAAGAATACTACAAGCAAAAGATAGATGCTTACGAAGGTAAGAAAGATGGTTCGGAAGAAGAGCAAAAAAACTTACTTCCAGAATTTTATGTGAGGTCTGGTTTGTTTGAAACTATATTTGGAGGAAATACTATAAATGTAGTACCTCAAGGTTCTGTTGAAATGGATTTAGGAGTTTTGTTTACCAAACAAGACAACCCAACGTTTTCACCTCAAAACAGAAGTAATTTTACTTTTGATTTTGACCAAAGAATTAGTTTGAGTTTATTAGGTAAAGTTGGAACCAGATTACAGGTTACAGCAAACTATGATACAGAATCCACTTTCGATTTTCAGAATCTGATAAAACTTGAGTATACACCTACCGAAGACGATATTATCCAGAAAATTGAAGTAGGTAATGTAAGTATGCCTTTGAATAGTTCGTTAATTACAGGAGCTCAAAGTTTATTTGGTGTAAAAGCCCAACTTCAGTTTGGTAAAACAACAATTACTGGAGTCTTTTCAGAACAAAAATCAGATACCAGAACCGTAGTAGCACAAGGAGGAGGAACTATTGAGGAGTTTGATTTCTTCGCCAGAGATTACGATGAAAACAGACACTATTTCTTAGCGCATTACTTTAGAGATAATTTCGATAAATCGCTTGAAAACTACCCGTTTATAAATTCAAATGTTCAAATTACAAGAATTGAAGTTTGGATAACCAATAGAAATAATAATACAGAAAACGTTAGAAATATAGTCGCTCTACAGGATTTAGGTGAATCTAATCCTGATCCAAATGCTAACAATATCTTATTGCAACCTGTGCCTCCAGGATTTATTAATGTAGGGCCAAATGCATTTCCTAATAACGGAAATAACGATTACGATCCAACAAGAATTGGTTCAGGTTCCGTTCTAACCCAACAAATTAGAGATATTGCAACGGTACAACAAGGGTTTGGTGTATTAACTACCTTAGTTAGTGAAGGGTCAGATTATGCAAAATTAGAGAATGCCAGAAAATTACAGGAAGGTCAAGAGTATACTTTAAACTCTCAACTAGGTTATATCTCTTTAAATCAAAGGTTAAATAACGATGAAATTTTAGCTGTATCCTTTCAATATACCGTTGGAGGACAAGTATATCAAGTTGGAGAATTTGCAAACGATGGTTTAGATGCTACAGGTGTAAGTACAGACCCAGGAGGGATTTCAACAGTAACTAACAACAATTTAATTCTGAAATTATTAAAAAGTCCAATTACAAATACCAATCAACCTATTTGGGACTTAATGATGAAGAATATCTATAACACTGGAGCCTACCAATTAAGTCAAGAGGATTTTAAATTAAATATTTTCTACAACGAAGCCTCGCCATTAAACTTTATTTCCCCAGTTGATGGAAACTCATTTGGTGTCGATATTAATGGAGCACCAGTAACTGCAAGCACACCTCCAGAAGATTTAATTCAGAATACAACTTTATTACGTCTATTTAATTTAGATAGATTAAATTTTAATGGCGATCCACAAACAAATGGAGATGGCTTTTTCGATTTTGTTCCTGGAATGACAGTGATACCTCAAAATGGAAAAATAATCTTTACTAAAGCAGAACCTTTTGGAAAGTATTTATTCGATAAATTATCAGTTGGAGGAGGAGAAGACTATAACAACGATCTAACCTACAACGATAACCAGTCTAAATATGTTTATGATATCCTTTATAAAGAAACCAAAACAGCAGCATTAGAAGCTGCAGATAAGAATAAGTTTAAAATGAAGGGGCGTTATAAATCTTCGGGAGGAGATGGAATTCCAATTGGAGCTTTTAATGTGCCTAGAGGGTCTGTAAAAGTAACTGCAGGTGGAAGAATGCTGGTAGAAGGTATAGATTATACCGTAAATTATCAGCAAGGTACTGTTCAAATTTTAGATGAAGCCTTAAAAGCTTCAAACACACCTATTCAGGTTACAACAGAAAATAATGCCGTTTTTGGACAACAAACAAAACGTTTTACTGGATTTAATGTCGAGCATAAATTCAATGAAAATTTTGTCCTAGGTGCTACTTGGTTACATTTAAATGAAAGACCTATAACCCAAAAAGCAAACTACGCACAAGAGCCAATTAATAATCATATTTTTGGAATTAATGGAAACTATTCTACCGAAGTACCATTTTTTACCAGATTGGTTAATAAATTGCCAAATATTGATACAGACGTACCTTCTAATCTAGCTGTTAGAGGAGAATTTGCTTATTTAGCTCCAGGAGCGCCAAAAGGAACAGAATTTAATGGAGAAGCCACATCTTATATTGATGATTTTGAAGGTTCACAGAATTCCATAGATATAAAATCGCCTCAATCTTGGTTTATTTCAAGTCGTCCACAGGGCATCAATGCTAACGACGATAATGTAAATGGTATTGAACAAGGTTACGATAGAGCATTACTAAACTGGTACAATATTGATCCAATTTTCTATGGTAATCGAAGTCCTGATGGTATTACAGACGATGATATTTCAGATTTATACACCAGTCGTGTTTTTATCGAAGAATTATTTCCTAATCAAGATATTGCTCAAGGACAAACAACCGTTGTTAATACTTTAGATTTAGCTTTTTATCCTACAGAAAGAGGACCTTATAATTTCCAAACTACCAATGTAGATATTAGTAATAATACTTTATTAGATCCACAAAGAAGTTGGGCTGGAATTACAAGAGCATTAACATCTACAGATTTTGAGCAATCAAACGTAGAGTATATTGAATTCTGGTTACAAGACCCATTTCAAGAAAATACTTCAAACCCTGGTGGAAAACTAGTATTTAACCTTGGAAATATTTCTGAAGATGTTGTTAAAGATGGTAGAAAAATATATGAAAATGGATTGCCACCAGATGGAAATGTTATTGGTGTGTTGCCAACCTCTCCTTCTTGGGAAACGGTCTATCCTCAAAACCAGTCTTTAATTTATGCTTTCGATACAACAGGAGATCAACGAGCAAATCAAGACGTAGGTTTTGATGGTTATAATGATGCTGAAGAAGCGCTAATATTTTCAGATTATGCATCTTTGCCAGATCCTTCCAATGATAATTACGAATATTTTTTAAGCGCAGAAGGTGATATTTTTGATCGCTATAAGCGTTATAATGGACTAGAAGGAAACTCTCCTGATGAGTTTTCAGACACCAATAGAGGGTCTACAACTCAACCAGATGTAGAAGATATAAATCGTGATAACACAATGAATACCATAGATAGTTATTACGAATACGAATTAGATTTAACACCAGGAACTTTAAATATTAATAACCCATTTATTGTTGACATTAAAGAAGACGAGGTTAGAACATTGCCTAATGGCCAAACCGTAACACCACGTTGGATTCAGTTTAGAATTCCAGTAGAAGATTATACAGGAGCCATTGGAGGTATTTCAGATCTTAGATCTATTCGTTTTTCACGTATGTATTTAAAAGAGTTTTCTGAAAAAACTGTTTTCCGTTTTGGAACCTTAGATTTGGTTAGAAGCGATTGGAGAAGATACAACCTAACATTAGATGAAGACGGAGGAGACCCGGCTTTAGATGATACAGAATTTAGCGTTGGAATTATTGGAACTATAGAAAACGATGGTATTTATATTTCACCTCCAGGAGTAGATCCAGAAGAGTTTTATAATAATAATACAGTGATTCGTCAGAATGAGCAATCTCTAGTATTAGACGTATGCGATTTAGAATCTCATGATGCCAGAGCCGTTTATAAAAATATTAATATAGACATGCGTCAGTACAAGCGTTTAAGAATGTTTATGCATGCTCAGGAAGGTGATATTTCAGGACTACAAGATGAAGATTTAGTTGGTTTTATTAGAATGGGTAACGATTTAACCCAGAACTACTACCAAATAGAAGTGCCATTAAAAGTAAGCGATGGAACAACCAGAGAGTTATTATGGCCTGAAGAAAACGAAATTAACTTAGCGTTAGAATTACTACAGAATATAAAATCTGAAGGAATAAGTAATGGAACCTTAGGCAATACAACACCAACATTTTATGATGTTATCGACGATGTATTAAGTGAAAACCCAGTGCCAGAATATTCTCCCTACACTTTAGGACAACAGCGTATCGCCATTATTGGTAATCCAAATTTTGGGGATATTAGAACCTTAATGGTTGGAGTTAAAAATGCATCTGGAGTAGATAAATGTGGAGAGTTATGGTTTAACGAATTACGTTTATCAGACATGGATAACGAAGGAGGTTGGGCAGCTATTTTAACCGTAGATACCAACTTTGCCGATTTTGCTAATGTAAGTGCCACAGGAAGAAAAAGTACTACAGGGTTTGGATCTATAGAACAAGGGCCTAATCAAAGAAGTCGTGAGGATGTAGAACAATACGATGTAGTAACTAATGTCAATGTTGGACAATTATTACCTCCAAAATGGGGAATTCAAATTCCATTTAATTATGGACAGGGTGAAGAGTTAATTACTCCTAAGTACGATCAATATTATAAGGATTTAACTCTAGAATCTAGACTTGAAGCAGCAGATACAGACGACGAAAAAGAGGTAATAAGAGAACAGTCAGAAAATTATACCAAACGTAAGAGTATAAACTTTATAGGGGTTAGAAAAATAAAAACCAACGATTCAAAACCTCGTTTTTACGATGTAGAAAACCTGACCTTTAATTATTCTTACAATAAAATTAAACATAGAGATTTTGAAATAGAAAATTCAATCGATCAAACCGTAAGAACAGGAGTAAATTATGCCTACAATTTTCAACCTGTTTCTATAGAACCATTTAAAAAGAATGACTCCTTATTTAATGGAGAGTATTGGAAATTATTAAAAGATTTTAATTTTAATCCCTTACCTTCTATGTTTACTGTTAATACAAATATTAACCGTCAGTTCAATCAACAAAAATTTAGAGAAATAGAATTAACAGGGAATAATATTGGTTTAGATGAATTTTATAGAAGAAATTACACCTTCGATTATGAATATTCAATCAATTATAATTTAACAAAATCACTTCAACTAAACTTAACGGCTTCTAACCATAATATTGTAAGAAACTATTTTAAAGACAATATTATAAATGGAGAACAAGACCCTAGTTTAGGTGTTTGGGATGGCTTTTTTGATTTTGGTGATCCAAACAGGCAATTTCAACAGCTAGCTGTAAATTATGATATTCCAATAGATAAAATTCCAACCTTTAGCTTTATTGATGCAACTTACTCTTATAGTGGAGATTTCCAATGGCAAAAGGGATCAGATTTATTTGGAGATTTAGAAATAGATGGACAGACTTACGATTTAGGAAATACAGTGTCTAACGCAAACAGACATAATATTAATACCACGTTAAATATGAATAAGTTCTATAATTATATAGGACTTAAAAAGAAAACCATTAGAAAGTCGCCAACTCCAGCCTCCAGACCTGGAAGTGGAGCAACGCCTGAAAGTGGCTCAGATGCAAAACCTGCAAAAGCTAAAAATGGCGGACAGAAATTAGCCAATGTTGGAATAGATATTTTAACAAGTGTTAAAAGAATACAGGTTAATTATTCTGAAACTAATGGAACATATTTACCAGGATATTTAAGGACTCCAGGGTTTATTGGAACCATGAAACCTACTGTTGGCTTTACCTTTGGTAGCCAAAGAGATGTAAGACATTTAGCAGCTAAAAATGGATGGTTAACCCTTTATCAAGATTTTAATGAACAATATTCTGCCGTTAGAACCCAGCAACTCGATTATTCGGTAAATATAGAACCTCTTAACGATTTAAAAATCGATTTAGTTGCTAATAGAATGTATGCTGAAAACTATACTGAAAACTATAAAATTAACGATTATGGGAATGGTTTAGAATACGAATCTTTAACCCCAAACACCTTTGGTAACTATAGTATTTCTACCATATTAATTAGTACAGCTTTTAGTAAAAGTGATGAAACCCAATCTGCAGTTTTTGACGATTTTAGATCCAATAGATTAAAAGTAGCAAATAGACTGGCCGAAGAACATTATGGAAATTCTAGTTATCCTCTAGATTCAGAAGGATATCCTGTAGGTTTTGGAAAAAACAGCCAATCAGTATTATTGCCGTCTTTCTTGTCGGCATATTCAGGAAAAGATGCAGGAGGTATTTCCTTATCTGCTATAAAAGATTTCCCAATTCCAAACTGGGATATTAAATATACAGGATTAATGAATTTAAAATGGTTTAGAAAAAACTTTAAAAGGTTCTCATTAATTCATGGATATCGAGCTTCTTACACTATTAATCAATTTAGATCTAACTTAGATTATGATCCATTGGATCCAGAAGCATTAAATCAAGGAGGGAACTTTAAAAACGAAACTATCTACAGTAATATTAACTTAACAGAAATGTTTAGTCCGTTGGTTCGTATCGATATGGAAATGAAAAATTCTGTAAAAATCCTGGCGGAAATTAAAAAAGACCGACTACTTTCTTTAAGTTTTGACAATAATTTAATGACTGAGATTCAAGGAAACGAATACATTATTGGCTTAGGTTATAGAATTAAAGACGTTAGGATTAAATCGAAATTAGCAGGACCTACAAAAAGAATTGTAAGTGATTTAAATTTCAAAGCCGATTTATCATATAGAAGAAACGAAACTATTATTAGATATTTAGACGTAGTAAACAATCAAATAACTTCTGGTCAAACGGTTTGGTCAGGAAAATTCACGGCAGATTATTCATTTAGTAAAAATCTAACAGGAATTTTCTACTTCGATTATATGTTTTCAGAGTACGCTATTTCAACGGCTTATCCACAAACAACCATTCGTGGAGGACTTACTTTAAGATATAATTTTGGTAATTAATGAAATCTATTTGATATTATAATTTTGAATAAATACATTTGCGAAAATAAATACAATATAAAATGAATATTCCATCAAATTTAAAGTACACAAAAGACCACGAGTGGATTAAGATAGAAGGAGATGTAGCTACAATTGGTATCACAGATTTTGCTCAAAGCGAATTAGGAGATATTGTATATGTAGAAGTTGAAACTGTTGACGAAACTCTAGATGCTGAAGAAATTTTTGGTACAGTAGAAGCTGTAAAAACGGTTTCAGATTTATTTTTACCTCTTTCTGGAGAAATTATCGAATTTAACGAATCTCTTGAAGACGAACCAGAAAAAGTAAATAGCGATCCTTATGGAGAAGGCTGGATGATTAAATTAAAATGTTCAGATATGTCTCAAGTAGATGGTTTAATGTCGGCAGATGCTTACAAAGAATTAATTGGTGCTTAAAAAAAATGCTTTATTAATTTCGCTATCCTACACCATAGCTTTGCTATTGTTAAGTTTAGTGAAATTAGATTTAGAATCTGTAGAAGATATTGTTCCATCATTTAGTGATAAAATATTTCATTTTTTAGCTTATGCCTTGTTTGCATGGCTTTGGTTTAACTCATTCTATTTCAAATTTAATTTAAGTAAAAGCAAGAGTATTTTAAGGAGTGTTCTCCTTTCAGTAGGTTTTGGTATAATTATTGAAGTATTGCAATTGCTATTAACAACATCCAGAAGTTTCGATATGTTAGACATATTAGCAAACACACTAGGTGTTTTATTTGCAGCTATTTTAATAAATAACAAAATTATTATAGACGTTAAAAAATAATAATCGTTTGCTTTATTGCCAAATAAATGGTTATTTTAGCATTCAGGAAAATTAAAAATCATGGAACAAAAGAAAAATCCTAAAGCAAATGTAAGCCGTAATAGCTCACTATTCTTTGCTGTTGGTTTAGCATTAATGTTATTTGTAACTTATCAGACTATTAATTATAAGACGTATGATAAAGAAGCAATAGACATTGGTCAATTAAATCTTGATGAAGAATTAGAAGAAGAAATTCCAATTACAGAACAATTGCAAACACCTCCACCACCTCCACCACCTCCTGCTGCTCCTGAAGTGATTGAAGTGGTTGAAGATGAAGAAGAGGTTGAAGAAACTGTTATCGAATCTACAGAAACAAGTCAAGAAGAAGAGATTGTTGAGGTAGAAGAGGTAGAAGTAGAAGAGGTAGAAGAAGATATTGAAGTTCCTTTTGCAGTTATTGAAAACGTTCCAGTATTTCCAGGATGCGAAAGTGGGAACAACGAAGCTAAAAAAGCTTGTATGAACGAAAAGCTGCAAAAGTTTATTCAGAAAAAATTCAACACAGACCTAGCTGGAGATTTAGGATTAAGCGGTATTCAAAAAATTAGCGTGTTCTTTAAAATTGATAAAACTGGTGAAATTGTAGATATTAAAGCAAGAGCGCCACATCCAAGATTAGAGCAAGAAGCTATAAGGGTAGTTAGCTTATTACCACAAATGAAACCAGGAAAACAACGTGGAAAAGCAGTAAGAGTACCTTATTACTTACCGATAAAATTCCAAGTACAAAATTAAGAATTTAGTGTCTTAAATTATATAAAATCCCGTTACAAGAACTGTAACGGGATTTCTTTTTTTCATATCATCATTATTAAAAAAATAGTATCTTTCAACGCAAATTAATCTTACATATGGATATGAAGAAGTTCTTCGTAATTGTTTTTTTATTCTTTCAAGTACATGTCTATGCTCAAAACGACTTTCTATACGAAAAGCCACCTGTCTTTTCAGAATGCGAATCCGTCGATTTAGAACTCTTACAAAAGTGTTTTGATAACCAGATTTTTAATCAGGTCTTTAATAATTTTAAAGTCCCTCAAGAGGTGACAGAAGAAAACTATAAAGGGGATGTAGTCGTGCTCTTTGAAGTAAGTAAAGAAGGTGATTTCCGAGTTATTTATGTGGATGCTACATATCAAGAATTAAAAGAAGAAGCCAAACGTGTTTTTGGAGAACTTCCAAAAATAAAACCAGGTACATATAATGGAAAACCAACTTACAAACAATATTCCATAGCCATTAAAATTCCTTTAGTAAATCAAGCAGTTGCTACAAAAGATTTATTAAAAGATGAAGATCTGGATATAGATAAAGAATTAACTGAGTTAGAAAATGCTGCCAAAAAAGAATATGATAGTGTAAACATGAAGTTGGTACCTTTTTCAAATAAAGAATATAAAAGTCAATTAAATATACCTTTCACACATAATAATTATGCCAAGTTCGATAGAAGTGTCAATTTAGTTGGTACTAATAGTCATACAGCATCTAAACCTTATATGTACGAGGATGTTTCCGTTTACTACAACTTTCAAGCAGAAATAGACAGTTTAGCAAAAGACACAAAAACCTTTGCTGGAAGAAAGCTTTGGAATGAAAGATTGGTAAGAGTAGAAGGAAAGGATTATTGGTTTACAATCGACCCAATTTTCGATTTTGAGGTAGGGAAAGATACCGAAGCAGATTTTTCAAGCACCTATAATAACACTAGAGGGGTTAATATTCAAGGAGGTTTCGGAAAGAAATTTAGTTTTTACACGTCTTTTTTTGAAAGCCAAGGTCGTTTTGCGCAATATTACAATCAATATGCAGAATCTATTAAAGCTGCAGATGAAGCTGCTATAATTCCAGGGCGTGGAATAGCAAAAGCATTCAAGAATAATGGTTACGATTACCCTGTAGCTGAAGCCTACTTGTCTTATACGCCTTTTAATTTTTTGAATGTACAGTTTGGACATGGTAAAAACTTTATTGGAGATGGTTACCGTTCGCTATTTATAAGTGATGTGGCTACGCCTCATCCATTTTTAAAATTAAACACCACATTTTGGAAAATAAAATATACAAGTACCTGGATGTGGTTAAGAGATGTAAGGCCAGAATATGAGGTAGATGGAGCTTACTTTCCAAAATATATGGCAACTCATTTTTTAAGTTGGAATGTCTCAAAAAGATTAAATATCGGCCTGTTTGAATCCGTTATTTGGAATAATGCTAACAATAGGGGCTTCGATATAAATTATTTAAACCCTATTATATTTTTTAGAGCCATAGAATTTGAAACTGGTCAAGGAGCTGGAAACGCACTCATGGGATTGTCTGGGAAATATAAATTAAATGATAATATGAATGTTTATGGGCAATTTATATTAGACGAATTTTCGTTAAGTGATATAACTGGAGGAGAAAAAAGTTGGAAGAATAAATTTGGCTACCAACTTGGATTTAAGTACTACAACGCTTTTAAAGTGAAGAATTTAATGCTTCAAACAGAATATAACAGAGTAAGACCGTATACCTATTCGCATAACACCACTGTATTAAATTATGGTCATAGCAATCAATCTATGGCGCATCTTTGGGGCTCAAATTTTAGTGAGTTTATTCTTATTGGGCGTTACCATTACAAGCGTTGGTTTGGAAATGCTAAAATGGTTATGGGTACCAGAGGGTTAGATTTTAATGATGGTACCGATAACTATAGTTATGGAGGAGATATCTATAGAAATTATAACGAAAGACCTTTTGATAATGGCGTTAAAGTTGGTCAAGGAAATAAAACCAATACATTCTTTACAAATCTGCAAGTAGGTTATGTAATTAATCCGGCAACCAATCTGAAAATTTTTACAGATGTTACCTTCAGAGATTTTAATCCCGAAGCCCAAACAATGAATACTCTAGATAGTAATACGCTTTGGTTTAATATAGGAATTAGAACAGACCTATTTAATTGGTATTTTGATTTGTAGAATTAACTTTTCAAAGTATCTTTGCAAACGCAATATAAAGCCTCAGGCAAAGCATTTATTACTTTGAGTCAAACAGTCACTTCAACGGTTAAACATTCTATTATTTCAGATTTTAAGGAAATCACTAAAATCCGTTTATCGGTTAGTGTGGTTTTTTCTTCTTTAGCTGGATATCTTTTAGGTGTTGAAACAGTAGATTATACCACGTTATTGCTTTTAGCCTTTGGAGGTTACTTTATGGTAGGAGCTTCTAATGCATTTAATCAAATTATTGAAAAAGATTTAGATGCTTTAATGGATCGTACCAAGAATAGGCCTGTTGCAGCTGGTAGAATGAGCGTTACTATAGCTTTTATTATTGCCTCTATTTTTACTGTTTTAGGAATTGCTATTCTATATAGTATCAATCCACAAACAGCCATGTTTGGAGCTATTTCCATATTTCTTTATACCTGTGCTTACACACCTTTAAAAACCAAAACGCCGTTATCTGTTTTTGTTGGAGCCATTCCTGGAGCTATTCCATTTATGTTGGGTTGGGTTGCTGCTACAAATAATTTTGGAATCGAGCCTGGAACCTTATTTGCCATTCAGTTTTTCTGGCAATTCCCTCACTTTTGGGCAATAGGATGGTTTTTATATGACGATTATAAAAAAGGAGGTTTCTTTATGTTGCCTACCGGAAAACAAGATAAAGGTACAGCCGTACAAACCATTATGTATACAGTTTGGACTATTTTAGTTTCTATAGTTCCAGCTTTTGGTTTTACTGGGAGTTTATACTTAACGCCAATTTCAGCCATAATTGTATTTTTGTTAGGATTAGGCATGCTGTATTATGCCATTCAATTATATAAAAAAATGACTGTTTTAGCAGCAAAACAACTTATGTTGGCAAGTGTGTCTTACATAACATTGTTGCAAATAGTTTACGTAATAGATAAGTTTATTAGATAACACATGGATTTAACCCAAGGTACATTAGAAGAAAAACACGGCAGAGCTAAAAAAATGATGCTCTGGTTTGGAATTATATCATTAATCATGTCTTTTGCAGGCTGGACTAGTGCTTTTGTTGTAAGTAGCACCAGGCCAGATTGGCTAAGCGATTTCCAATTACCAAACGCTTTTATAATAAGCACAGTTGTAATAATAAGTAGTAGTATCACTTTTATTTTAGCAAAAAAAGCCTTAAAAAACAATCAAAGACAACAAACAACTTTTTGGTTGTTTACCACTTTAATTCTTGGAATTGTCTTTATTGCCAGTCAGTTTTTAGGATTTCAACAAATCATCGATTTAGGATATAATTTTACTGGACCAACTAGTAATATTACCATGTCTTATATTTATTTAATAGCTGTTGTGCATATTTTACATGTTATTGTAGGACTTATTTGTTTGCTTGTGGTAATTTATAATCATTTTAAACAAAAGTACCAACCTACAAAAATGTTAGGCATGGAGCTAGCTGCAACCTTTTGGCATTTTATTGATATACTATGGATATATCTCTTTTTGTTTTTGTACTTTGTGAAATAAATACCCTTGCTTTTTAGCAACTTGCCAAGTAAACAGTGGCAAACCTTATTTAGAGTGCTTAAATTTTAGATGAGTAAATTTCGTTAGAAAGATAAATTGATTATTTTTGTTCAACTTTTTTAAATAAATACTAAACCAAACATATGAACACGACAGTTGTAGATACTGGAACAGACGAAAAAACTTGGGGAGGAGGGAAAAAACCCTTAAATGCAAGTTATGGAAAATTGATGATGTGGTTTTTCATCACTTCCGATGCATTAACCTTCACAGGGTTTTTAGCATCGTACGGATTTTCTAGATTTAAATTTGCCGAAATTTGGCCTATTGCAGACGATGTGTTTACACACGTTCCTTTTATTCATGGAAATTATCCAATGATTTTCGTGGCATTCATGACTTTTATTTTAATTATGTCTTCCGTAACTATGGTTTTAGCTGTAGATGCCGGACATAAAATGGATAAAGCAAAAACCACCATATATATGTTTTTAACTGTTATAGGTGGATTTATATTCTTAAGCTCTCAAGCTTATGAATGGACAACTTTTATAAAAGGAGAGTATGGAGCTGTAGGTACTCATGGTGGAAATATTATTCAATTTGTTGATACCGATGGAAATCGCGTAGCTTTAAAGGATTTTGCTATAGGGCAACCCGTAGACCGTACACAACATTTAAATAAAAATGGACTTTGGTTTAGCAGTGAAAGCAGTTTACCAAGTTATACCATTGATGAGGTTGTAGCAGGTTTTGAAGCTAATCCAAATTTATTGGTAAAAACAACTTATGTAGATAACGCAACTGGACACAAAACTATTTTGTCTAGAAACGAATCTATAAAAGAATTAAAAACTAAAGGAAAAAATGTGGTTGAAGGTGCAAACCTCGTTCAAAATGAATATGGTCCACCATTATTTGCAAATTACTTTTTCTTCATTACAGGATTTCACGGTTTTCACGTATCTATTGGGGTATTGCTAAACATTATTATTTTCTTTAATGTAATTTTAGGAACTTACGAGCGTAGAGGAAGTTACGAAATGGTTGAGAAAGTAGGGTTGTATTGGCACTTTGTGGATTTAGTATGGGTGTTTGTATTTACATTCTTCTACTTAGTATAATTTTTAAATAATTTATTTTAGACATGGCAGACACACATAAATTAGAAATATTTAGAGGATTAGTTAAATTTAAATCCAATACCCAAAAAATCTGGGGTGTATTAATCTTTTTATCCATTGTAACAGCAATTGAGGTTATTTTAGGTATCTATAAACCTGAAATGCTTAATGGACACTTTATAGGAATGAAAATCTTAAACTGGATTTTCATTATCTTAACTATAGTAAAAGCTTATTACATTACTTGGGACTTCATGCACATGAGAGATGAAACAGCAAGCTTAAGACGTATGGTTGTTTGGACAGGTGTTTTCTTGATTTGTTACTTAATATTTATTCTTTTGCAAGAAGGAGGATATGTAGGAAGTGTTTTCACAAACGGCTTCGTTAAAAACGATTTTTAAACACATTATTAAAGTTAAATAGATATTAAAAGACGGTTTATATACCGTCTTTTTTTATTTTTGCAAAACAAAACTTAAAGTAAGTTTATAATTTATATTCATCGGTTTTTATCAAGATGAAAATCGATGCTTCACACAGCTTATAAATGAATAAGAAGCTAATAAAACGTTATGCAACCTTAGGGATATTATTCTTTCTTCCTGTAATCTTCCTATTAATGCTTTTTCCTGCAAAACACCATTACAATCCGTTGGATGTGGTTCATGAGAATATAGTCGATTTAGATCATTTTACTTCAGAAGATAATCAGGATATTGTCTTAAAAGATCATATTACCGTATTAGGGTTTTTAGGAAAAGAGCCTATAAGTAATACCATAGCAGCTTCAAACCTAAAAGAATTAGTGTATGATAAATTTAAAGGCTTTAAGAAATTTCAAGTAGTATTGTTGTTGCCACACGGAACACAAGAGGATCTCAATTTACTTAAAAAAGAAATTAAATCTTACGAAGATTTAAAATATTGGCATTTTCTATTTGGAGAAGAAGAAGATATAAAAAATGTGTATCATAGTTTAAAATCCAGATCGCCATTAGGGGCAGATTTATCAACTCATGATGTGTTTATTATTGATAAAGATTTAAAACAACGTGGACGCCTTGATGATAGATCGGATAAAGAGAAAGAAAAGAAAAAACCAGCATATCCACTTTATGCATATAATTGTATCGAGGTTGCCGAATTAAAAAATAAAATGAGTGCAGACGATTTACGCGTGTTATTTCAAGAATACAGAGAAAAAAGAAAAGGAAATTTTGATTCTTCTACGAGAAGATCTAACGATTTAAAACAGACAAATGAGCAATAAAACTAATTATTCGTATATAGGCATGGCCTTTATTATCTTGGTGTTTGGAATTATTTTTATACCAAGAATTGTAGATCGAATTAAGAATGGAGATATTTCTAGAAGTGATAGAATGAGTCAAGGTCAAGACAATAATTTTGAAGATAACAGTCAAATAGCTTTCTTAGAAATAAATGGCGAAGCTAAAAAAGTGCCATCGTTTAGCTTTACAGACCAAAATGGAAATACCATTAGCAATAAAGACTACGAAGGTAAAGTATATGTAGTGGAGTTTTTCTTTACTACTTGTCCAACTATTTGTCCAAAAATGAATAAAAACTTAGTAGACATTCAAAATGCTTTTAAAGGGAATAAAGACTTTGGAATAGCTTCTTTTTCCATAAATCCTGAGCATGATACCATGGAGGTTTTAAAAGATTATGCCTCTCAATACGGTATTACAAATCCAAATTGGCATTTAATGACAGGTGAAAAAGCAGATATTTATGAATTGGCAAATAAAGGCTTTAATTTATATACAGCTGAAGCCGAAGAGGTGGAAGGCGGTTTTGAGCACTCTGGAAATTTTGCATTAATTGATAAAAATGGATTTATACGTTCAAGAATATTAAATGGGAATCCGTTAATATATTATAATGGAATTATATCTGAAGCTGAAAAAGTAGATGAGGACGGACAAGAAGAGCAAATTAGTATGTTAAAAGAAGACATCAAAAAATTACTTAATGAATAATCATTCTCCACAAGACATAAAAAAATATAATAAGTGGATTATTGTTTTATCTATTGTAATCCCATTGATTATTGCTGCGTTGTTTGGGGTTAATTTACGTGATTTAGGTTTTAACGTTGAACCATTAACTTTTTTGCCTCCAATTTATGCCACCATAAATGGCTTAACAGCTGTTATTCTTATTATAGCATTTTTTGCTATTAAGAATAAGAATATTGTTCTTCATGAAAACTTAATGACAACCGCTGTTGGATGTTCTGCTATATTTTTAATCCTATATGTAGCGTATCATATGACAAGTGATTCTACAAAATTTGGAGGAGAAGGAGCCATCAAGTATGTTTATTTTTTTATTTTAATATCACATATTATTTTGTCTATAGTTGTTATCCCTTTTGTCTTAATAACCTATGTAAGAGCCATTACCGAAAATTTTAAACAACATAAAAAAATTGCAAGAATCACATTTCCTTTATGGTTATATGTTGCCATTTCAGGAGTTATTGTCTATCTTATGATTTCCCCTTATTACGCTTAATATTAAAATATGAAACGCAAAATTATTTTTTCACTTTTTTCTTTTCTCTTTTTTGTACAAGTAAATGCACAATGCGCCATGTGTCGCGCTGTTTTAGAAAATCAGGAAGGCCAGGAAATTGCTAAAGGTATTAACGACGGAATTGTTTATTTAATGGCTGTGCCATATATACTTGTAGGTGGCTTAGGCTTTTTAATTTATAAAAAGTTTAACAAGTCTAAGAAATCGACACTTTAAATTATATTTACTTTTGTTGTAACAAATTGGCTTTTACTTAGTCTTACTTATATAAAGCTAATTCAACCAACAACTAATAAATATGTTAAACATAAAAAAACTTCACAAATCCTATCCAATAGGAGATTCAAGTTTGCATGTATTAAAAGGAATCGATCTTTCTGTTGATAGTGGAGAGATGGTTGCTATTATGGGGTCTTCTGGATCCGGGAAATCCACCTTATTAAATATTATTGGTATGTTGGACGAAGCAGACGAAGGCGAATACATTCTCGATGGTGTTCCCATTAAAAATCTTACCGAAAAGAAAGCCGCTATTTATAGAAATAAGTTTCTAGGTTTTATTTTTCAGTCTTTTAACTTAATAAATTATAAAAATGCCTTAGATAACGTGGCTTTACCTTTATATTATCAAGGGATGAAAAGACAGGAAAGACAAGAATTAGCACTGTTTCACTTAGGAAAGGTAGGGTTAGAGCCATGGGCACATCATTTGCCTAACGAATTATCTGGAGGTCAAAAGCAACGTGTTGCAATAGCTAGAGCTTTGGCAGCAAACCCTAAATTACTTTTAGCCGATGAGCCTACAGGAGCACTAGATACCAAGACTTCTTATGAGATCATGGAATTTATTCAACAGTTAAATGATGAAGGAAAAACCATTTTAATTGTAACGCACGAAGAGGACATTGCTCAAATGTGTAAACGCATTGTACGCTTAAAAGATGGATTGATTATGGAAGATGAAAAAGTAGAACAAGTTAGAGCTTCACAATATGTTTGATAGAGATCTTTGGAGAGAAATATTTCAAAGTATAAATATGAACAGAACCAGAAGTGTCCTGTCTGGTTTTACTGTGGCATTCGCTATTTTGTTGTTTACCATACTTTTTGGGATTGCAAATGGGTTAAATAACACCTTTGCTGAAGCATTTGCAGACGATGCAAATAACTCCATTTTCATTCAATCAGGAACAACAACTAAAGCTAATAAAGGCTATCAGGCTGGAAGACAAATTCAATTTAAAAATAAAGATTACGACTATATTAAAGAAGAATATGGAGATGATGTTCAGTTTATAACTTCTAGAATTTATTTAAATGTTAATGCGTCTTTTAGAAATGAAAAAAACTCTTATTCGGTAAGAGCCGTTCATCCAGATCATCAATTTCTAGAAAACACAAAAATTAAAGAAGGCAGATACATCAATCAATTAGATTTAGATAATAAATCCAAAGTGGTGGTGATTGGACGTTTGGTTGAAGAAGACTTGTTTTTAAAAACAACAGCTTTAGGAAAATATTTGAGTCTTAATGGCCTACAATATAAAATTGTCGGCATTTTCACAGACGATGGTGGTGACAATGAAGAGCGCTTAATATATATGCCAGTTAGTACTGCACAACGTGTGTATGGTAATAACGATTATGTAGATCAAATCAATCTAACCTACAACCCTAACATGAATTACAATAAAGCTATTGCTTTTAGTAACACACTTACCAAAGATTTAAAAGACCGTTTTGATGTTGCAAGTAGCGACCAAAGAGCTATTCGAGTTAGAAATTTAGCTAATGAATCGAAAACAGTGAACCAAATGACCTTTGGACTAGGCGTAATTATTATTGTTATTGGGTTTGGAACTCTTATAGCAGGGATTGTTGGTGTTAGTAACATCATGATTTTTATAGTTAAAGAACGCACCAAAGAAATTGGAATTAGAAAAGCTTTAGGAGCTTCGCCAAAATCAATTATTTCTATCATTTTAATGGAATCTGTTTTAATTACCGCTATAGCAGGTTATGTAGGATTGTTAATAGGCATGGGAGTTTTAGAATTTGTTGGACCAAGTTTAGAGAAATATTTTATAAAAGATCCAAGCGTAAGTATAACGTTAGTCATTGGCGCAACCATTACACTAATTATTGCTGGTGGAATTGCAGGATATTTACCAGCTAAAAAAGCATCGAAGATTAAACCAATTGTAGCCTTAAGAGACGATTAATATGATAAAATTTTTATTCGAAAGAGATACATGGCAAGAAGTATGGGATAGTCTTAGTAAAAACAAACTAAGATCTATGCTTACTATGGTTGGTGTTTGGTGGGGAATTTTACTGCTAATTGGCCTACTAGGTTCTGCAAGAGGATTAGAAAATTCCTTCAATAGACTTTTTGGAAGTTTTGCAACTAATAGTGTTTTTGTTTGGGGGCAGAATACAAGTAAACCTTTTAAAGGTTTTCAAGAAGGAAAACGGGTGCAATTAAAACTTTCTGATGCAAAAATAGTAGAAGAAAATGTGGAAGGTATCGAGTTTGTTGTACCAAGAAATCAAAACCAAGGCCTTGTAGTAAGAAATTTTTTATCGGGAACCTTCTCTATTAATGGAGATTTCCCCTTGTTGGATAAAGTACAAAAAAAGAAGTTGATTCACGGGCGTTTTATCAATCAAAACGACATAGATAATAATAAAAAAGTTGCAGTTATTTCTGAAGATATTTATAAACAATTGTTTGAAAAGGATGAAGAAATGATTGGGCAATTAGTTCAAATTAACAGCATGAACTTTACGGTTATAGGTATGTTTGAAAACGGAAATGTCAACATGGGACCTACGAGTGATATTCATATACCATTTACTACGTTTCAACAAATTTATAATCAAGGAAATCAAATAGGTTGGATGATGATAACTGGAAAACCTGAATATGATATCAGTCAAATTGAAGCAGATTCCAAACTGATTCTTAAAAACCTAAATCATGTGCATCCAGAAGATAATCGGGCATTTGGAAGTTTTAATCTCGGAAAAGAATTTGCTAAAATCACAGGGTTTTTAATTGGGATGCAGTTTTTAACCTGGTTTGTTGGTATTGCAACTCTAATTGCTGGTGTATTTGCTATTGGAAATATACTATTAATAACGGTAAAAGAACGAACCAAAGAAATTGGTGTTCGTCGAGCCTTGGGTGCCACGCCATTTGAAATTAAGAGACAAATTGTTGTAGAAGCTGTTTTTATTACACTTTTAGCTGGTTTTTTTGGAATCATAACTGGTGGATGGATCCTTATAGGAATAGATTCAGCCTTTGGACAAGGAGATGAAGCTGTTATTGTTAATGCATCCGTTTCCATAACGGTTGTATTTGTTGCCCTAATAATATTAGTAATCCTAGGAACATTAATTGGACTGATTCCAGCTTTTAAAGCCACTAGTATTAAGCCAATAGACGCACTAAGAGAAGAATAAAAATAATTTACAAGCTATTAAAACCAATCAAAGAATAATAATAAAAATCACATGAATAAAACAGTAAAAATCATTTTAGGAATTATATTACTAATACTTTTTGTATGGGTAATTAAATACTTTAAAGACTCAAATTCTAAAGCTATAGAAGATTTTAAAGTAGAAGAGCCTTTCTTCACATCCATTAACACCAAAGTTGTGGCTACAGGAAAGTTGAATCCAGAAGAAGAAATTGAGTTGAAACCTCAAATTGCTGGAATTATTGATAAAATCTTAGTTGAAGAAGGTGACATCGTTAAAAAAGGCGATTTAATTGCTAAAATTCGTGTAGTACCAAACGAGCAAAATTTAGCGAGTGCCAATAGTAGAATTCGTACAGGAAGATTAGCCTTAGATAATGCACAAATTCTTTACGATAGAAACAAAGGACTTTTTGAAAAAGGAGTGATTTCAAAACAAGATTTCGAAAACAGTGAATTATCTTACAATCAAGCTAAAGAATCGCTAATTCAAGCACAGAACGATTTTCAAATTATAAGACAAGGATCGCTTTCTGGAGGAGGTTCTGCAAACACAAATATTGTAGCTCAAATTGCAGGAACTGTTTTAGAAATCCCTGTTCGAGAAGGAGATCAAGTTATTGAATCCAATAGTTTTAATGCAGGAACAACAGTAGCTACCATTGCAGATATGAGCAAAATGATCTTTGAAGGAAAAGTAGATGAAGCTGAAGTTGGAAAAATTGAAGAAGGTAGAGATATTAAAGTGATTCTTGGAGCGTTAAACGAACAAGAATTTCCAGCAAAATTAACTTTTGTTGCTCCTAAAGGACAAGAAGAAAGTGGAGCCGTCCAATTTACTATTAAAGCAGATGTTACCGTTACGCCTTCAACAAAAATTAGAGCTGGTTATAGTGCCAATGCTGAAATTGACATGGAAAGTAAAGACAGTGTTTTAGTTATTAAAGAAGCCTTGCTTCAATTTAACAGAATTACCGAAAAACCTTTTGTAGAGATCCTTAAAGGAGATAATACTTTCGAAGAAAAATATGTGGAATTAGGTATTTCAGATGGTATTAACGTTGAAATAGTTGAAGGTGTTAAAGAAGGAGATAAAATTAAAGTTTGGAATAAAGCCTCCAAAGATAATAACGACGATGATGAATAAAAACATAATTACAACAGCCATACTATCGGTTTTTATAAGTATATCTGCCTTTTCGCAAGAAAAAAAATGGACGCTTGAGGAATGTGTAAATTATGCTTTAGAAAATAATATTACGGTTAAAAAAGGAAATAATACCATCCTTTCTAACGAGTATGATATAAAAGAAACGAAAGGAAATTTTTTGCCAACTGTTAGCGCAAATGCAAGTCAAAATTTAGGAATAGGAAATCAAGAACTTTTTGATGGACAGTTTGTTGATAGAACAAGCCATAGTACTAACCTTGGTATAAGTGCCAGACAGACTGTTTTTAATGGGTTTAGGAACACCAACTTACATAAGCAAGCTCAAATTAATTATGAGTTGAACCAAATGGAGTTGGAGCGTATTAAAGACGATATTTCACTAAACGTGGTTAATGGGTATTTGAATGTTTTATTCAACAAGGAAAATCTTGAAACAGCCCAAGCCCAACTAAGCTTTTCTCAAGCACAGTTAGAGCGTGTAACTAAATTAGTAGACGCAGGAGTACAACCAAGAGCAAATATTTATGATGCAGTAGCAACCTCTAGTAGAGATGAGCAAAATTTAACTATAGCTGAAAATAATTTTGATTTATCCTTACTGTCTTTAGCACAATTGCTACAGTTGCCATTTGAAGGTTTTCAAGTTGATTTTGAAGAAGTAGCTGACCCTTCTTCTGCTTTGTTGTATAAAGATGTAACTCCAATTTTAGAATATGCATATCAAAACAGACCAGAAGTTAAAGTAGCAGAAAAGAACATAGAAAACTCTCAAATTAGTACTGAAATTGCTAAAAGTGGATTTTTGCCAGATGTGTCTTTAGGTTATAGTTTTGGATCAAATGTATTCTACTCAAATATTGCTAAAGATGAAGCAACTTTTTTTAATCAATTAAACGATCAAAAAGCTCATAGTTTTAATTTGAATATTGCTATCCCAATATTTTCAGGTTATGACAATAAGACTAATGTTGCTAAAACTAAAATTCAACAAGAAAATAGTATTTTAGATTTAGAACAAACTAAATTAAATTTAGAAAGTAACATTCAACGTGCATTTACAGATGCCAAAGCTGCTTATAAAACCTTTGAAGCTTCAAAAAAATCATTGGAAGCACAGCTATTAGCATTTCAAAATGCCCAAGAACGTTTTAATATGGGAGCCTTAAATACGTTCGATTTAGAACAAACAAGAATACAGTTAATAAATGCACAATCGGGTCTTACCAATGCGAAATACGACTTTGTATTTAAAACTAAAGTATTAGATTTCTACTTGGGTAAATCTTTAATAGATTAAGTATAGTGAGCATTATATTAAATATAGAAACATCAACAACCAATTGCTCAGTCTCTCTTTCTAAAAAAGGAGAGACTTTTGCACTTTTAGAAGATAATAGTAAAGACTATTCTCATGCAGAACGTTTGCATGTGTATATAGAAAAACTTTTGGCCGAAAATAATTTAACACCAAACCAATTAGATGCTATAGCAGTAAGTAAAGGCCCTGGGTCTTATACAGGATTAAGAATAGGCGTTTCGGCAGCAAAAGGGCTTTGTTTTGCTTTAAACAAACCTCTTATATCTGTCTCTACTTTAGCAGCTTTAGCACATCAGGTTGATATTAAAGAAGGAATTATAATTCCTATGTTAGATGCCAGAAGAATGGAAGTGTATTCGGCAGTTTTTGATGAAACATATAATGAAGTTCGATTAGTAGAAGCTCAAATTCTAGAAGCAGATTCTTTTGCTAATTATTTAGAAGAAGGTCCTGTTTATTTTATTGGAAATGGCGTTGAAAAATCTAAAACAATCATACAGCATCCAAATGCTCATTTTATTGATAGTAAACTACCATCAGCAAATGAGATGAGTGCCATAGCTTATTCTAAATACAAAAATAATAACTTCGAAGATGTGGCTTATTTTGAACCTTATTATTTGAAAGATTTTATAGCCTTAAAGCCAAAAAAAAGATAATAAAAAAACCTGTCTGGTTTTAAATACAGACAGGTTTGTAATTAATTTATTAAGCTTAAAGTTCTCTTTTTTAAAAGAGAAAATTTTTAGCCTTGCTTTTGTATTTCAACTTGGTGTGGATAAGGTATGTCTATACCGGCAGCATCAAGAGCTTCCTTAGTGCGTTCTATAGTATCAAAGTTTACATCCCAATAATCCTCTTTCTTTACCCAAACTCGAGTAAAGAAGTTGATAGAACTATCTCCTAACTCCGAAACATTTATTGCTGGTGCCGGATCTTTTAAAATAGCGGGATTAGATTCAATAACACTCATTATAACTTCTTTAGTTTTTTTGATATCTGAGTCGTATCCTACTCCAAAATTAAAGTTTACACGCCTTGTGTCTTCCGTGCTATAATTAGTTATATTACCATTAGAAAGACTTCCATTAGGAATTATCACTTCTTTATTGTCTGGAGTTGTTAACTTTGTAGTAAAAATTTCGATTTCTTTTACTGTACCAGATTCACCTTGAGCTTCAATGAAGTCTCCAATTTTTATTGGTTTAAAAATCATAATTAATACACCTCCTGCAAAATTAGCTAAAGAACCTTGGAGTGCCATTCCAACAGCTAAACCAGCAGCAGCTAGAATAGCAGCAAAAGAAGTTGTTTCAATTCCTACTTGAGATAATATACTTAAAACTAAAAGAATTTTTAGAACCCATCCTAAAAGATTTAACAAGAATTTTTGAAGGCTTTCTTCTAGATCCCTTTTGTTCATAATCGCTTTTGAAGCGTTTAATAACTTTTTAATAATCCAAGAACCTATAATCCATATCAGAACAGCTCCCAAAAGTTTTAAGCCATATACTGTTATAAGTTCAATTCCTCGTTCAGTCCATTTTTCTAAGTCCATATTTATATTTTAAGTTAGATTGCAAAGTTAAAAAAAATACTTTGAAATCTGATTTTCAATAGCAAACAGATGCATTCTAAGTCAAATTTAGATAATAATGGATATAATTGCTGAAATAGCAGGAATTGATTGAAAATAAAATAGGCTTATTTTTTTTGTTGAAATGGCTCCGAAAATCCCTGCAATTGTAATGCAAATTAAAAAGAATAAAAGGGTTTTAAGATCGTTGTTAACTAGTGTGAAAATTAGTCCAGCTGCTAAAAACCCGTTATACAACCCTTGATTAGCTGCTAAAACCTTTGTGTCTTCAGCATATGTTTTAGATTTTAATCCAAACGTTTTTATCCCTTTTGGCTTTGTCCATAAGAACATTTCTAAAATCAAAAAGTAGAGATGTTCTATGGCGACTAAGCAAATTAAAAAAATGGATATAAGGCTCATATTATTTGCTTTTTAATTGTTCTATTGCTTTTTTACTGTCTTTAACAGGAAGTTTGCAAGCATGATTTACACAAACATAAATAAGAGTTTCATTTTCTAAAAATCTATTTTTCAATAAAGGTAAATTACTTTCCTCTGTACTACCTGCAAGTATTTTATTTGGTAAATAGACTTGGTTTAATTCTTCAATTTTATTTTTTGCTTCTGTTCCACTAACAGCAACTTCGTAAAAAGGGTGTGTATAATTCATCATTAAATCTAAATAATTAGAATAATTAGAACCGTATTCTTGTATTTCGGGTTTTATATTATTCAACATCTTGGTAGCTGTTTCATAATAGTATGAATTGTCAAAATATCTAGATAGTTTAAATAGATTTTTTGACATAATTGAGTTGCTTGCAGGAATTACATTATCTCGATACTCAATAGTTCTTGAGACTAATAAAGGGTCTTCATTGGAGGTGAAATAAAACATGCTATTGGTTTCTTCATAAAAATAATCAAAAACATAATTAGTTAAGTCTCTTGCAGTAAGTAACCATTTATCGTTCAAAGTGTTTTCGTAAAGAACAATGTAGGCTTCGATAGTTGCAGCATAATCTTCTAGATATCCATTAATGGTGCTTTTATTATTTTTATAATTATGGTTTAAACCTCCATCTTCACGTAATTGATTGTTTAATATGAACTGAGCATTTTTTTCGGCAGATTTTAAAAATGACTTTTCTCCAAATACACGATAGGCATCCACATAGCCTTTTATCATTAAGGCATTCCAAGAGGTTAAGGTTTTGTCGTCTAATCTTGGTCTGGACCTTTTTTCACGAGTTCTTATAAGAAGATCTTTCCATTTTCTTTTCTTTTCATTTAAAATCTCAATGCTAATGTTATGTGTATTAATAATTTGTTCGTCTGTCTCTTTTCTAATTAAAACATAGTGATTGTTTTCCCAAAAGCCATAATCGCTAATGTTGTAATAATCTGAAAATACCTTAAAATCTGAAGCTAGTAAGGATTGAAGTTCTTCTTTGTTCCAAACATAAAAAGCGCCTTCTTCTAAATGACCTTCAGGGGTATTGCTATCTGCATCAAGGGAAGAATAAAAAGCCCCATTTTCAGCAGTTAATTCACGTTCTACAAATTTTAAAGTTTCATAAACCACATCTTTATAAAGCTTGTTTTTAGTAATTAAGTAGGCATCTGAATATAAACTTACCAATTGCGCATTGTCATAAAGCATTTTTTCAAAATGAGGGATATGCCAATTCACATCTGTCGAATACCTAGAAAAGCCACCTCCAACTTGATCGTAAAGACCACCGTATGCCATTTGGGTGAGCGTTAGATTTACAAATTTTAGTATTTCTGGATGTTTGTTTTGATAGCCATAACGCAATAAAAAATGATAGTTATTAGGCATCATAAATTTTGGAGCACGTTTTAAACCTCCAAACTGATGATCGAAATATTGAGACCAGTTTTTTACAGTATTATTAATAAACTCAGTAGAAAACTCTGCTTCATCTTTATTTAAAGTAACCACATCCATAGCTTTAATGCCTTGTTCTAGTTTATCGGCATATTCGTAAAGCTTTTCAGGGTTTTTTCTGTATAAATCGGAGATTTGTTCTAAAGCACTCAGCCATTGCTCTTTTCTAAAGTAAGTACCTCCCCAAACTGGCCTGCCATCTGGAAGTGCCACCACATTCATGGGCCACCCACCATTTCCCGTCATAAGTTGTACGGCATTCATATATACTTGGTCAATGTCTGGACGTTCTTCTCTATCAACTTTAATATTTACAAATTTTGAGTTCATTAACTCGGCCACTATAGTATCTTCAAAACTCTCATGTTCCATAACATGGCACCAATGGCAAGCTGCATATCCCACACTAATTAATAATAATTTATTTTCTTTTTTTGCTTGTGCAAGAGCAGTTTCATTCCATGGGTTCCAATCTACGGGATTATATGCATGTTGTAGTAAATATGGGCTGGTTTCGTTAATTAAATTGTTTGTATATGCTTGATTCATGGGTTTTTTCTTTTGTCCTTGGCAACTTATTAAAATGCAGAATATTAACAACTGAACATATTTCATATATCAAAGTTAAGGATTTAAAGACACAAAAAAAGCGTTCTCTGGAGAACGCTTTTTTTTAAGATATATGAAGTAAGATTATTTTACTTCGAAAGTGAGTTTTACATTCACTCTAAATTCTGTTACATTATCACCATTTACAATGGCGCTTTGTTCATTAATATATACAGATTTAATATTCTTTACAGTTTTTGAAGCTTCTTTTACTGCTTTTTTAGTAGCATCTTCCCAACTTTCTTTAGAATTAGATAAAACTTCGATAACTTTTAATACTGCCATAATTTTAATTTTTTTAAGTGAAACTTTAATGAGTCTTAAAGTTAATAAAAAATTATCCGTTTATAGCAACTACACTGTTAACTTTCCCTTGTAGCATTTCTTTTAAAATATTTTCAATTCCGCTTTTTAAAGTGTATGTGGACGATGGGCACCCACTACAAGCACCTTGTAAAACAACTTCTACAACTTTAGTTTCGGGATTGTATGAAGTAAATTGAATGTTTCCACCATCGCTTGCAACTGCTGGTTTTACGTATTCTTCAAGAATATTTATAATTTGTTTAGAGATGTCATCCAAATCCTTAGAACTCTCATCTAATTGCTCTGTAGTTTTTTTTGATGTTTTTGAAGCATTAGCAACTATTATCTCTTTGCCTTGCTCAATATAACTTCTAATAAATTCGCGTAACTCCATGGTAATATCGTTCCAATCGGCCATATCATATTTAGTTATGGAAACGAAATTATCGTCAAGAAAGACGTTTTTTACAAATGGGAAATGAAATAATTCGGAGGCTAATGGAGACATTTTTGCTTCGTCTATTGAAGTAAACTCAAAAGAAGTTGCTACTAATTTTTTATTAGCAACAAACTTCATGGCTGTTGGATTTGGTGTTACTTCAGCATAAACAGTAATTGGAACTTTTTTTGTAGCAGCTGTTTCTTCTACAATAACACCACCTTCATTTAAGTAGGTTCCTATTTGTTCAGCAACTTCTTCCTGTACATCTTTCCATTCTACAATGTTATATCTTTCAATAGCTATAAAATTACCAGAGATATATACTTTTTTTACAAAAGGCAAATAGAATAGTTGTTGTGCTAAAGGTGAGTTTTTTGCCTCGTCTATATTGTTGAATTCGAAGCTTTTATGTTGGGTGATAAACTGATTTATTTCGAATTTTATAATGCTATTATTGGTAGTTTCTTTAATTGAAACCTCAAAAGTATTCATAAGATTAAAATTTTTGACAAAAATACTAAAAGATAACTTCAGATATCCATATATTTGACTTTTTCGCTTTAAGTCGCGTATATTTTTATCTTAAATTCTCCAAATATTGTAAACCTTTATCTTTATTGTGAGACTGATAAAAAGTAATTTTTATATATTTGGTTTCTGTTTATAATTTTTTTGTTAGAATTTAGTTTTATTAATAGCAACTTAAAACAATCAATTAAACAGAGTCCCTGAAAACTAAAATTATGATATTGAAAAGGTTTTATATGTTAGCTTTTGTGTTTTTAATAATGCAAGTGGCTAAATCTCAAGAGGGTATGCCTGTATACTCAGATTATTTAACCGATAATTACTACTTAATACACCCTTCGATGGCTGGTGCAGCCAATTGTGCTAAAGTTAGAGTAACTGGTCGCCAACAATGGTTTGGAGATGAAGACGCACCTAGTCTTTTAACCATGAGTATTAATGGTAGAATAGGAGAGTCTAATTCTGGAATTGGAGCTATTCTTTATTCTGATAAAAATGGGTATCATTCGCAAACTGGGGTTTATTTAACCTATGCGCATCATATTATGTTTTCTAGAAGTGAAGTAGATTTAAACATGCTTTCTTTTGGTTTAAGTGTTGGTGCTTTACAATATAAATTGGACGAAACTGCATTTCAAAATGAGCCTTTCGATCCTATTATTGCAGGTATTGATCAAAGCGCTACTAATTTTAATATAGATTTCGGATTTTCATATTTCCTATATAATTTTTATGCACATGCTACGGTTAAGAATATGCTTAGAAATGAAGGAGTAAATTCTAATGAAAACGGACTTTTTGCTTACGATAATCCAAGACAATTTATTTTAAGTGCAGGAAACGTTTTTCAAAAATATGGCAGCGAATGGAGTTTTGAGCCTTCTTTAATGTTTATGTATAAAGACGGAACAAAAGAGTCTTCAATAGATGTAAATGCAAAAGCTTATAAAGACTTTGAGTTTGGTAAACTTTGGGGAGGACTTTCTTATAGAAGAAGTTTGGATGGAGCTGAATATCAAGATGGAACTGAAATTGCAAGTCAGAAATTACAATATATCACACCTATTTTAGGAATAGATTACGAACAATTTATGTTTGCTTATACGTATTCATATCAGGCAAACTCAGTAGTTTATAATAATGGTGGTTTTCATCAAATAACATTAGGATATAAATTTGGTTGTAAAAAAGAACGTTACCACTGTAATTGTCCTGCAGTTAACTAAAACATATAGCCTTGAATTTTTCAAGGCTTTTTTTTAATAATATCTTCTTGAAATTTCAGAAATATATAAAGACCACTTTTTTATCTTGTAATATCTTAATATGTAACACTAAATAGTTATGCCAATAGTAAAATCTGTAAACGGAAATAAACCTCAAATTCCAAATTCTTGCTATATAGCAGAGAATGCTACTATAGTTGGTAATGTAACCATGGGAGAGGAATGTAGTGTGTGGTTTAATGCTGTTATTAGAGGAGATGTTCACTATATTAAATTAGGAAATAAAGTAAACGTACAGGATGGAGCAGTGATTCATGCTACATACCAGAAGCACCCTTCAAATATTGGAAACAATGTATCTATTGGTCATAATGCTATTGTACATGGGTGTACATTGCATGATAATGTGTTAATTGGCATGGGAAGTATTGTCATGGACAATTGTGTAATAGAAAGTAATAGTATTATTGCTGCAGGAGCAGTTGTTACTCAGAACACTAGAGTTGAAGCAGGAAGTATATATGCAGGAGTTCCAGCCAAAAAAGTGAAGGATGTAAGTCCTGAATTGCTGTCAGGAGAAATACATAGAATTGCCGAAAACTATGTGAAGTATTCCAGTTGGTTTAAAGAAGATTAACCATATTTAAAAATCTAAATAATCTATTTGATATGTTTCTTCTAAAAGTGAAGATAATACATAGGTTTCTCTGTTAGAATAAAACATTAATTCAGGCTTGTTGTGAGAAGTATTTAAAAGTAAATGTTGTTCTAAAACAGCTTTGGTTTGTAAAGCAACCGCTTTTCCTGAATCGATAATTTTAATATGCTCTGGCAATAATTCTAGAAGTTGAGGAATAAGATAGGGATAGTGAGTGCAACCTAAAACAAGATAATCTATGTTAGCTTCTATCATAGGTTTTAAATAGATTTTTAAAAGTGCTTTTATTTCTTCCGAGTTTAACTTGCCACTTTCGATGAGCTGCACAAGGCCTTCTCCAACCTGTTCTACAACTTTTATTTTATTAGCAAACAAATCTGTAGCCCTATGGAATAACTCGCTGGAAAGTGTTCCTTTTGTGGCCAAAATTCCAATAACATTGGTTTTAGTTTGTAAAGCAGCCGGTTTAATAGCTGGCTCAATCCCTATAATTGGAATATTATAAGTTTCTCTTAAAACTTTAATTGCATTTGTTGTAGCCGTATTACAAGCAACAACTATAAGCTTACAGTTTTTACTTATAAGAAAATCGATATTTTTTTTACTAAGAGATACTATTTCTTCCTTGGTTTTTTCACCATAAGGAGCATTTTTACTATCAGCAAGATATATGGTGTTTTCAAGAGGTAACAACAGGTTGAGCTCCTTCCAAATAGAAGTGCCGCCAACACCAGAATCGAATATGCCAATAGGTTGTTTGCTCATAAAATCAAAAATAAAAAAAGCCACTTGATTTAAGTGGCTTTTAATATTACTTTTTAAAAATAAATTAGATTCCTAATTCTTTTTTAACATCGTCAACTAAGTTTTTACCGTCAGCCATAATTACACCTCCACCTTGAGTAGAATCTAAAACGTAATCAAAACCTTGAGCTCTAGCAACTTTTAAAATGGCAGCTTTAGCTTTTTCAGTAATTGGTTTTAATAAATCAATTTCTTTTTTCTGCATTTCTTGTTGAGCTTGCCCTTGATATTGTTGAATATTTTGTTGCATAGTCTGCACTTCAACTAAACGTTTTTGATTTTCTTCGTCAGTTTTAGTTGCAGCTTCAGCCTCGTATTGTTTCATTTTATTTTGATATTCTGTAACCATAGATTGAATATCGGCTTCGTAAGTTTTACCTAACTTATCCATTTCAGCTTGAGCTGTATTCATTTCAGGCATCGCTTTTATTAAGTCCTGTGTGTTAATATGGGCTACTTTGCTTTGGGCTTGAGTAAAAGTTGTTGCTCCAATAAATAAAGCTGCTGCAAATAAAAAGGTTTTAAAATGTTTCATTTTTTAATAGTATTAATAGGTGTTATAAATTTAATTGTTATTTAGTCTTCAGGCTCTGTGCCATCAGTATTTTTGTTTTCTTCTGCTTGTCTTTCTCTTTCTTCTTTTGCTTGTTGTCTTTCTTCAAGAATTTTTTGTCTTCTAGCATTTAATTCTTGTTGTCTTGCTTCTCTATCTCTTAATTTTTGTTGTCTGCGTTCTTCTAGAATTTCTTCTCTGGTTTTTTGCTCTACTGGTTCGCCATCTTCAGTTACAACGTCTCCATCTTCGGTTGTGGTTGTATCTTGATTTTGTGTGTTTCTAGCATTTAGTTTTTCTTCTCTAATTCTAGCTCTTTCAGCAACGATACTGTCTCTACGCTTTTGTGCTTCCAGTTGTTTTTGTTCGCGTTCGTTTAATATTTCTTCTCTGCGTTCTTCGGCAGCTTTTTCTCTAGCTTCTTGTTCTTCGTCTATTTCAGGAAGATTCTCTTCGGCATCTGCAGCTTTTCTTTCCTGTCTAGTTTGTGCTTGTGTACGCTTAGATGTTCTAGAAATACTTCGTATAACTTCGTCGCTAAAATCGAATCTTTCTGCTGAATACAACATTACCACATCGGCAGATTTATCGAATACAAAATCGTATTTTCTTTTTTCAGCCATATCTTGAACGGCTGCAAAAATTTGATCTTGAATAGGCTGAATTAATTGTCTTTTTTGAATCATTAAATCGCCATTAGGACCAAAACGTTTTTGTTGATAGTCAAGAATTTCTTTTTCTTCAAACGTAATATCTTCTTCACGCTCTTCGATTAACTCTTTGGTTAAAAGCGCTTTTTCGTTGCTTAAATCTTTACGTTTCTGTTCAATTCCGCTTAATTGAGTTTCAATTTCGGTTTTCCATTTTTGAACTTTATTATCTAATTGTGCCGTGGCTTCTTGATACTCAGGAACATTTTGTAAAATATATTCTGTATCTATATAGCCAATTCTTATACCACGTTGCGCATGAGCAGATATACTAACTGTAGAAACTATTATCAGTAAAAAAAGAACTTTTAATTTCATCTGTGTCATATTTTATAATTTATGGGTCTATAAATTCTAAAAACGACAGTTAATTATTTATGTTGTCTGTCTATTTTTGAATTAGTATTTTCAAAATTAACGAAATTTAACTTTAAAAATTTTAATTCTCAATTTAAATAATCAAATTGTTAATAGAAAATATCGTGCCAAATTAGAATTGTTGTCCAATAATAAAGTGAGTTTCCCATCCATTTGGACTGGTTTGACCAGGTACAGGATCGAAACCATAACCAAAATCAATACCTAATAAACCAAATGCAGGCATGAATACACGTAGTCCAACTCCAGCAGATCGTTTAAGATCGTATGGGTTGTAATCTTTAAATGCATTATATGAAATTCCACCTTCCATAAAACCTAAAGCAAATATTTTTGCCTGCTGTTTTAATGTTATTGGATATCTTAATTCTAAAGAGAACTTATTATATATAGTTCCACCATCGTTTGTTGGAAAGCCATTATCATCAACCGGTTGAATGGATTGATTTGGATATCCACGAAGCCCAATGGTTTCTCTTCCATCTAAACTATAAGATCCAAGACCATCACCTCCTAAAAAGAAACGCTCGAAAGGAATGTCTCCTCTATCTTGATTGTAGGCACCTAAGAAACCAAATTCAGCACTAGGTTTTAAAACTAGTTTTTTAACTATTTCTGCATACCATTCTGCCTTGAATTTAATTTTATAAAATTCTAACCATTTAAAACGTTCTTGATCAATTTCTGCAATCCCATTGTTGGCAGCAATTCGATCGTCGTCAGAATAAGTAGGATCATTAACAATTTCACTTAAATCTTCTCTTTCGTGCTTTAAGGCGTTATAATCTACATTATTAAACAAAGAATACGGTAGGGTTAGCTTAGCACTTACACTAAAGTTTGAACCTCCAATAGGGAAAACCGGGTCGTTATAAGTACTGTTTCTGCTTAATCCAATGGTGTATGCTAAGTTATTTGAATACCCATCTCCAAACGTAAATAATCCTGTATTATAGTTCTTTAAGTTATAATGTTGGTAGCTTACTGCTTGAGACAAGGTGAAGAAGTTATCTGGGGCAGTTAAACGTTTCGCTAAACCAACAGAAACTCCTGTTATATTAAAACGCTTGTCTTTATCTGCTTTTCCTGTTTGTGAATCATATAAAAATTGTTTTGTATGAGACACAGAGGTTGAAAACTGCACAGGTTTTTTACCACCTAACCAAGGCTCTGTAAACGAGAAGCTATAGGTTTGATAAAACTGACTGGCTTGTAAACGCAAAGATAATTTCTGTCCGTCTCCTCTTGGTACAGGTTTATAAGATTCAAAGTTTAAAAGATTTCTTAATGAGAAGTTGTTAAATGATAAACCAAGTGTACCAATAAAACCACCACCACCATAACCACCTTGTAATTCTATCTGGCTTGATCCTGTTTCAACCACTACGTATTCTAAATCGATTGTCCCCTCGTTAGGGTTTGGGTTATTAAAGTTGGTTGCTATTTGAGCAGCATCGAAAAATCCTAACTGACTTAGCTCTCTAATAGTTCTAATAACATTCGATTTGTTGTATAACTGACCAGGTCTTGTATGCAACTCTCTGTATATTACATGGTCGTTAGTAACATCGTTTCCTACTACAGTAACATCTGTAAAGTGAACTGCTTTTCCTTCAGAAATTCTAATTTCTAAATCGATTACATTTCCTTCAGCACCTATTTCTACCGCATTAATAGTTGAAAATAAATATCCGTTATTTTGATATAGGTTTGTAATATCTACAGCATCTGGATTTTCTGTATCCGCAATTCTTTTTTCAAGTAAAACACCATTATATGTTTCTCCTGGATTGATTCTTAAGATTCTTCTTAATACATCGTCTGGATAAACCGAGTTCCCAATAAAATCTATTTTACCAAAAGTGTATAATTCACCTTCTTCCAGTTCTATATAAACTGCCACGTGTTTTTTGTCTAATACAACCAAGCTGTCCGAAAGGATTCGTGCATCTCTATAACCGTTTTCTTTATATTTATCTACAACACTGTTAAGATCCGTTTTAAAATCTGCTTCGATAAATTTTGAACGCTTAAGAATGTGGGTAATATTTTTCTGCTTGGTGTTCTTCATCGCTTTTTTAAGCTTTGAGTCTGGTAATACCGTATTTCCAGAAAAATGAATCTCTTTTACTTTTACCTTTTTACCTTTGTCTATATTAATAACCATGTTCATAACACTTTTAGAGGTTTGAATGGTGTCTTCAACCTCAATAGTATTAATATTTACTTTGGTATTATAAAAACCGTCTTTTTTGTACTTATTAACCAAATAGTTTTTGGTAGTTGTAAGTAGGTTTTCAGTTACTTTAACGCCTTTATTTAGGGAGTTTTCTGTTATTAGCTTTTCTTTTTTAGATTTTTTAATACCATTAATTTTAACTTCGTTAAGTTCTGGTAAATCTTCTAATCTAATTTCTAGAAAAACCTCGTTACCTTCAACTCTATTGATGTAGATTTCAATATTATTGAACAAATTAGAATTCCATAGTTTTTTTATGGCATTACTAATCTTATCACCAGGGATAATAACTTCTTCTCCAGATCTTAATCCTGAATACGTAATAATAGTTTGTTCGCTGAAACTTGTTTCACCAACTACTACAATGCCACCAATTATATATTTTTGGCCATTTTGTGGGTTTGATTCTTGGGCTTGCAAGCTTTGAGTATTTGCAAAAACTAGCAATGTAAAAATGAATAGTAAGTATGTTTTCAATAGTACTTTATTAGTTAATTTGTTCACTTGTTTTCCCAAATCTTCGTTCTCTTTTTTGATATTCAATAATGGCTTCATATAAATGTTGCTTCGTAAAGTCTGGCCAAAGTACATTTGTAAAATATAATTCTGCATAGGCAATTTGCCATAAAAGGAAATTGCTGATACGCTGTTCGCCACTTGTTCTAATAAGCAAATCTACGTCGTGTAAATTTTGCGTGTAAAGATGCTCATTAATAACCGATTCATCAATATTTTCGGGCGAAATTATATTATTTTTAACTTTAATGCTTATTTTTTTTACTGTATTTATTAATTCTTCTCTTGAACCATAACTTAAGGCAAGAGTTAAAATCATTCGTTTATTATCTTTTGTTTTTTCAATTACTTCTTGAAGTTCTTTATGTGCTTTCTTAGGAAGTTCCTCTAAATTGCCAATAGCCAAAAGTTTGATGTCGTTATCTTGAAGGGTTTTAATTTCCTTCTTTAATGAAGCCACTAGCAGGTTCATAAGCGTTTTTACTTCAAGCTTTGGTCTGTTCCAATTCTCAGTAGAAAACGCATAGAGTGTTAGGTTTTCTATACCAAGTTCGGCAGATCCTTCAACTACTTGCCTTACAGATTTGGTGCCATTTTCATGTCCAAAAGCACGTAGCATGCCTTTTTGTTTTGCCCAACGTCCATTTCCATCCATAATTATGGCCAGATGTTTGGGTAATTTACTCGTATTTATTTGTGATTTTAATTCCATTAAAAAACGCAGTAGCAAGGTTTTCTACCAAAGGTATAAGTTAGTGTAACTCCAGTAAACATGTACCAGTCGTTATTGTTTTTGTTTCCAAAGGCATTTGGAGCATCATTATCGTAATCCGGAGCGCTTCCATCGATCTCGTCACTAAAAGTATATCTGGCTCCAATTTCTGCACCAATAACAAAATTGTCCATAAATCGGTATTTGAAACCTAAAACCATAGGAATACCATAAGCAATACTCGTTGTGTTTTCAGAAACCAGGACTCCTTTTTTTGTAAAGTAAAAATTATCATGATAAGCTGCCGTAATTCCACTATATAAATAGGGGGTTGCTTTATTTGTGCCTTGGTGTAGGTCGAAATCTAAGAACGTAAATTCTATTCCTAACGATGCTTCAACAATATGATTATTTATTTGATACCCTCTTTCTTGTCTTCTTGGGTCATCCGATTTTAAATCGTTCATTTCTAATTCAGAATATATTAGAGAAAGTCTAAATGAATGTCTTGGACTTCTATTCCATTTATAGATACCACCAATAGCAAGTTGGTTTGGTGCAATATAATCTGTTGCTCCAACATCGCCAATAAAATTGCTACCCCCAAGAAATACACCAAGTTCATGGGTTTGCGAGTAGCTTAATTGAATAGTTAGTATGAAAAAAAATATTGTGGTTAAATACCTCATAAATGTTCAAAAGTTTGCAAATATAATAAATAAGATTAGCCTATAGCAATTTGAATCAAATTGTTATAGGATTAAAACAGTTTTTCTTACAAATTATTGTTTAATTGCGTCTGTCTTCACCCCAAAGTAATTTTTTACGAAGTGTATCTAAGAAACTTTCGTTTAATAATTCTATCATTTTTATTTTAAAAGGTGCTTTTTTTATTGTTACAATGGTTTCGTTGCTTAAGGTCGCAATTCTGGAATCTAAAGAAATTAAAAAGTTGTCTTCTCTTCCATTAACTTTTAATTTTATTTCGGTAGAATCTGTAATAATTAAAGGTCTAGCACTTAAATTATGTGGTGCAATTGGAGTAATAACAAAACTATTGGTGTCTGGGGTAATTACAGGGCCTCCACAACTTAGGGAATATCCAGTAGAGCCAGTTGGGGTTGCTACTATTAAACCATCGCTCCAATAAGATGTTAAGTATTCGTCATTTAACCTGGTTTCTACTGTTATCATAGAAGTGGTGTTTTTTCTACTAATAGCTATTTCATTTAAAGCGAAATCTAAATCATTAAATTCTGAATATGTTGGCGAGGTTTTAATAGAAAGTAAACTGCGCTCAGAAATTTTATAGTTTCCGGATAATATATCGTCTATGGCACTTATTATATTTTCGTTTTGAATGGTTGCTAAAAAACCTAGCCTTCCTGTATTTATACCAACAATTGGAATGTCTAAATCTTTAACCAAAGTGGTGGTTCTAAGCATGGTGCCATCTCCACCAATACTAATTAATAAATCGAAACTTTTATCTAAAGATTGAAAGGTTTTAAATTTATCGTAATTCTTGTTATTTGTTAGATTGTGATTAATTATGTCGAAAAAGTTCTCTTCTACATATACATTTGTATTCTTTTCGTAAAGATAGTCCAGAAGAATTTCTACAGCTTCCTCAGCATTTTTATGATAGAATTGACCAAAAATTGCAATTTTCATATTAAATGTTTAAATATTTATTTAAATAATCTGAACGTTCTTTTAAGTTCTCTAGATAACTGTCTTCTTCATGTCCAGAAACAACAACATAGCTGTAACGTCTAAAAGTTTGCATGATGTCATTCAACCCAGTATTGCCAATTTTAAGAGTAATTTGTACCAAATCGTTTTCCATTTTCGAAATAAATGCGCCCAATAGTTTACCATCGTTAGATTCTACAATCTGACTAAGTTCACTAAAAGAATAATCGTTAATGCTTTTTTCTACAATTAAAATGCTTCCACCTTCAGCAAAAAATGGGGTTTCATTAAACAAGCTAATCACATCGTTTAATTCATAATAGCCTAAATAATTATTTTTGTCGTTTAAAACGGGCATAATGTTAGAAGAGTTTTGAGCAAAAGCTTCAAGAACATCTAGCCACACGGTTTGATGTCTCACAAAAAAACCTTCAATGGCGTGACTGTAATCAGAAATAGACTTCTGACTATTAAAACAATGCGCATCTGTTTCAGACATGCAGCCTAAATACACACCCTCTTTATTTTTTATAGGAATATGGGAGTAGGTAAGCTGATTAAACAAAAGTTGCATATCACTAATTTTATCATCTTTATCAAGTGGTTTGATATCGTTTATTATGTATTCTGAAAGATTCATTGTTTCAATTAAAGTTCCTGCAAATTAATTAAAAATTACTACAATAACCTTGATTGACTTTGTATTTTTGTAGTATTAAAATAGAGGTCATGACAAAATTAAGTGTTAACATAAATAAGATTGCTACTTTAAGGAATTCTAGAGGTGGCAATACTCCAAACGTGGTTCAGTTTGCTAAAGATGTACAAGCTTTTGGTGCAGAAGGAGTCACCATTCATCCAAGACCAGACGAAAGACATATTAGGTATCAAGATGCTTACGATTTGAAATCGGAAGTTTTCACAGAATATAATATTGAAGGAAATCCAGTTGATAAATTTTTAAAAATGGTTTTAGAATTAAAACCAACTCAAGTAACTTTAGTTCCAGATGCTGAAGATGCTATAACAAGCAATGCAGGCTGGGATACTATAAAACATAAAGATTTTTTAATAGATGTTATTAAGGAGTTTAAAGATCATGGTATTAGAACTTCCATTTTTGTCGATCCAGATTTAAAACAAATAGAAGGAGCCAAAGCTACCGGAACAGATAGAATAGAACTTTACACAGAAGCTTTTGCACATGAATATGGTTTAGGAAATAAATCAGCAATCAAACCTTATACAGCTTGTGCTGAACTAGCCAATTCTTTAGGTTTAGGCGTCAATGCAGGACACGATTTGTCTTTAGATAATATTAAGTTTTTTAAAGAACATGTTCCAGGATTGTTAGAGGTGTCTATTGGACATGCGCTTATTTCAGAAAGTTTATATTTAGGCGTAGAGAATGTGATACAAATGTATTTGCAGAGACTAAAATAGCTTTTAGTAATAAGTTACACTAATAAGTAAATAATTAAAGGTGAAGAGCAGTCGAAGCCTCAAAAAATTTAAACCAATGGAACAATTATATTCAAACATACTAGGCGAAGGCAAACCATTTGTAATCCTTCATGGTTTTTTAGGCATGAGTGATAATTGGAAAACACTTGGTGCCAAGTTTAGTGAACAAAACTATGAGGTTCATTTATTAGATCAGCGAAACCATGGAAGAAGCTTTCATAGCAATGATTTTAATTACGATTTATTAGTTGAAGATTTAAAGAGCTATTGCGAAACTCATCAATTAAAAGACATTATACTACTTGGTCATTCCATGGGAGGAAAAGTAGCCATGCTTTTTGCAGCAACATATCCAGAGCTTGTTTCTAAATTGTTGATTGCAGATATTTCACCAAGATATTATCCAGTTCATCATGAGTTGATATTAAAAGGCTTAAGTAGTCTCAATTTTAAAAACATGGAAAGTAGAGGAGATGCAGACGATCAATTAGCTAAATATATTTCAGATTTTGGTATTCGTCAGTTTTTATTAAAAAACTTGTATTGGAATGATGCTAAAGAACTAGCTTTAAGAATCAATTTAAAGGCATTAAAAGAAAATATAGAGGAAATAGGAGAAGCTTTGCCAATACATGCGCAATACATGGGAGAAACACTTTTTTTACGTGGCGACAGATCAGAATATATTGGGTTGCAAGACGAGTCTCTTATAAAAAGTCATTTTCCAAACTCTCAAATTGTAACCATTCCAAAATCCGGTCATTGGCTACATGCCGAAAACCCAAAAGCCTTCTTTAATGAAGTTTTAAAATTTCTAGGATAGTTATAGCAAGTTTCCTATCTTTCAATCTAACTAAATTAATATTTATGAATTTAATTATCCGTATATTATTAACTGCAGTGGCAGTTGTTTTACTGGCTTATATCCTGCCAGGGGTTGAGGTTTCCGGCTTTGGAGCTGCAATAATTGTAGCTATTGTATTAGGTTTACTTAATATTTTTATCAAGCCTATTTTAGTTATTCTAACTTTGCCAATAACCGTAATCACTTTAGGTTTATTTCTACTCGTTATTAATGCCTTAATTATTTTAATGGCAAACAGTTTTATAGATGGTTTTACAGTCAGTGGGTTTTGGATAGCCTTGTTGTTTAGCTTGTTATTGTCATTGCTTCAATCTATCTTATTTTCTGTATTGAAAGAAGATGTAAACTAGGCTGAAATACAATACGTTAAAAACTTTGTTGGGTTGCAAAAAATATGTATTTTTGCAACCCAATTTTTATGTCATAATATAATGAATATTACAAGAGAAAACATTGATGCATTAAATGCTGTAGTAAAAGTAGATATCGCTAAAGATGATTATAGCGCTAAAGTTGAAAAAATCTTAACAGATTACAGAAAAACAGCTAACATTCCTGGTTTTAGAAAAGGTCACGTACCAATGGGAATGGTTAAAAAGCAATACGGGAAAGCTGTATTGGTTGATGAAGTAAATAAATTATTACAAGAAGCTTTAAATAAGTATCTAACTGAAGAAAAATTAGATGTTCTTGGACATCCAATTCCAAAACCTCAAGACGATTTAGATTGGGATTCAGAAAAATTATCTTTTGAATTCGAACTTGGTTTAGCACCTGAATTTAACGTAGAATTAAAAAGTAAGAAAGCTATAACAAGTTATACTATTGTTGCTGGTGACGAGATGATCGACGATCAGATTAAAAATATCCAAAAGCAATATGGTAAATTAAAATCGCAAACAGAAGTAACTAAAGATAGCGAAGTTACAGGTACTTATAATAATGAAGAAAAAGGTATTGAAAATACAGTAACTTTAACTTTAGATAAATTTAAAGGAAAAGCTACTGAAAAGAAATTTATTGGAGCTAAGGTTGGAGATGTTATTACTCTAAAAACAAAAGGCCTTTATAGCGATGATCATGAATTAATGCATGCTTTAAAATTAGAACATGATGATGTTCACGGATTAGATATTGAAGTAACATTTACTGTAACTGAAATTAACGAACGTGAATTAGCAGATTTAGACCAAGAGTTATTCGATAAATTATTTGGGAAAGATGCTGTAAAATCTGTTACAGAATTGAAAGATAAAATTAAAGAAGACGCTGAAAAGCAATTCAAACAACAAGCAGATCAGAAATTATTAAACGATGTTACTGAGCATCTTGTAGATAGTACTAAATTCGATTTACCAGCAGAATTCCTTACAAAATGGATGCAAACTGCAGGAGAAAATCAATTAAGTGACGATGAAGCTAAAGACGAATACGAAAAATCTGAAAAAAGCTTACGTTACCAATTAATAGAAGGGAAATTAATTACTGAGAATGACATTCAGGTAACAATGGATGATATTAAAGATCATGCAAAAAACATGATTAAAGCTCAAATGGCTCAATTTGGTCAAATGAATCCTTCAGATAAAGAATTAGAAGATATAGCAGCACGTGTTTTATCTAATCAAGATGAAGCTCGTAGAATTTCAGAACAAATTATCAGTCAGAAATTATTAACGCTTTATAAAGAGAAAGCAAACCTTAAAACCAAAGAACTTACTTACGAAGCATTTGTAAAAGAAGTTTATGGAGATAAGTAATTATTAAATAAATATCCTGAGACACTGTTTAAGGATTAATATTTATTTAACTAAATTATCCTTATATTTAGGCGTTAAAATTGTAATTTTAACGCCTTTTTAATTCAATTTAATTATACAAAGACAATTTATGGATTTCGGAAAAGAATTTGAAAAATTCGCTATAAAAGACCAAGGAATAAGCAGTACATACTACAATAAGATTATTAGCAGCATGTATCCTACAAACTTAACGCCAAACATTATTGAAGAGCGCCAAATGAATATTGCTATCTTCGATGTGTTTTCACGTTTAATGATGGATCGAATCATTTTTTTAGGTACAGGTATTAACGACCAAGTAGCTAATATCATTCAAGCTCAATTATTGTTTTTAGAAAGCACAGATTCTTCTAAAGACATTCAAATATACATTAACTCTCCAGGAGGTTCTGTATATGCAGGCCTAGGTATTTACGATACCATGCAGTTTATTAAACCAGATGTAGCAACTATTTGTACGGGGATGGCAGCTTCTATGGGAGCTGTATTATTATGTGCTGGAGAAAAAGGAAAACGTAGTGGTTTAACACACTCACGTGTCATGATTCACCAACCTTTAGGTGGTGCGCAAGGACAAGCAAGTGATATAGAAATTACTGCTAGAGAAATCTTAATCTTAAAAGAAGAGCTTTATAAAATTATTAGTAAGCATTCCGGACAAGATTACGACAAAGTATATAAAGATAGCGATAGAGATTATTGGATGAAAGCCGATAAAGCTAAAGAATACGGAATGATTGATGAAATTTTAGTACGTAGCTAAAATGTAATTAGAAAAACAATTTCTTTTCATACGATTTGGAATGTGGAATTTTTAACTAGGAATTTATTGAGTAATGGCAAAGGAAGATTTAGAATGTTCGTTTTGTGGTAGAAAAAAGCCAGAAACAAATTTATTAATAGCAGGATTGGATGCGCATATTTGCGACAAATGTATTGAGCAAGCTCATGGCATTGTTTTAGAAGAATCTAAACAAAGCGATAAAAGCGAGCTTTCTGCTGAACTTATGTTGCGTAAACCACAGCAGATAAAAACGTTTTTAGACGAATATATTATTGGTCAGGACACGACAAAAAAAGTGATGTCTGTGGCTGTATACAACCACTACAAAAGGCTTTTGCAACCACCAAGTGATGACGATATTGAAATACAAAAATCAAATATCATTATGGTTGGGCAAACTGGAACTGGTAAAACCTTGATGGCAAAAACCATAGCTAAAATGCTTAATGTACCTTTAGCCATTGTAGATGCAACGGTTTTAACCGAAGCCGGATATGTAGGTGAAGATGTTGAAAGTATTTTAACACGTTTGTTACAAGCAGCAGATTACAATTTAGATAAAGCCGAAAAAGGCATTGTGTTTATTGATGAAATAGATAAAATTGCTCGTAAAAGCGATAATCCTTCTATAACCAGAGATGTTTCTGGGGAAGGTGTACAACAAGCCTTATTGAAACTATTAGAAGGAACCGTTGTAAACGTACCGCCAAAAGGAGGACGTAAACATCCAGACCAGAAATTTATAGAAGTTAATACAGAAAATATTTTATTTATTGCAGGTGGAGCTTTCGATGGTATTGAAAAAGTTATTTCCAAGCGTTTAAATATGCAAGCCGTTGGTTATAGTGCGTCCATGTCTGATGAGCGTGTAGACCAAAGTAATTTACTACAATACATTATTCCAAAAGATTTAAAAGATTTTGGTTTGATACCAGAAATTATTGGTCGTCTTCCAGTGTTAACATACATGGATCCATTAGATGCCAAAACTTTAAGAGCCATTTTAACAGAACCTAAAAACGCCATTATTAAACAATACAAGAAATTGTTTGCCATGGACGAAATAGATTTTTCTATTACAGATGGTGCTTTAGATTTTATTGTTGAAAAAGCCATTGAATACAAACTTGGTGCACGTGGATTACGTTCCTTATGCGAAGAAATCTTAACAGATGCCATGTTTGAGTTACCAAGTACCGAAGAAAAGGAAATTAGAGTAACCAAAGCTTATGCTGAGGAAAAATTATCTAAAACAACTATTAAGAAACTGAAAGCGGTTTCTTAAACTCGAATAATATTACCAATAAAGAACCATTTGTAGATTCGTTTACAAATGGTTTTTTTATTTTAAATAGACGGCAAAAGAACAATTAATCTGTCATTCAGAGCCAAGCGAAGAATCTTTTTATTAAGGTTATATATTAAAATTAATAGTATTCTTGACTACGTTCAGAATGATAATTTTCAGATGTTTTTTCTGTTTTTATAAAAAAATTCACACCAAACTATACTTATTTTAAGTTTGGCGTTTTTTCTAGTATTTTTTTAAAAAGTATGGGAAAACCGTAACAATAACCATGTGTTTCATCGAAAAGTAGGAAAAATACGTAGTAACACGTATATATTTTATTGATTTTTTAATTAGGTTTATTGAATTAATAACAATAAACAACATTAATTTATGAGAAAAAGTATTCTTAAACATCGAAACATCGAAACATCGAAACATCGAAACATCGAAACATCGAAACATCGAAACATCGAAACATCGTCTAGATTAAGCTTAATATCAATTTGCTTGATTTTATTCGTTTTTACAATCTTTAACTGCAAACAAGACGACATTCAAGATGTTGATTATAATTCTTTACAAAAACAGAAAGAAAGTATAAATCATTTTACTATTGAAGATTTACCTGATATTGAACATGCCTTAAATTCTATAGGTTCTAATAGAACAGGAAGGCTTATGACAACCACATTCGGAGATTTAGATTTGACAGACATTCTACATAATCAGATTGGAGGAGATATTGTTGTAAATGGTTCTACAAATATTTTGCAAGATGTAATTCAAGCTTTAACTAATGGGGATTTAAAATATTTAAATAATCAAGATCCCATAGAATGTAAGGCCACGTTCAATTCTCAACTAATACCTACTAATTTGTAATAATAAAAAAAAATGAAAACTCCCCTGTTATTACTTAGTTTCACATTACTAATATTTTCATGTTTTCCGAGAAAAGAACCCGGAATATCAATTTCAAATAATTGTGATGTTGACTACGATAGTATAAAAGTCTTTACATCGATTGAAAAACCAACATTATTTTATAATATAAAAGCTAATAGCAGAGTTAAAGGTAAAATATTATTTGATAATAATAAAAAAGGAGATGGATGTTATAAAATACTGGTTTATAAAGAAGAAATCTTAAAATTCAATGATTGTTTCGGTTACTATACTAATGGTGCGTCTTTGAATTATGGATTTGAAATTAGTATTGAATCTGACACATTAATTGTAAAATCTAAGTAAATACTCTTAAAAAGTCATTTTCTATACATTTAAATACAAATTTAATATGGATTACTTTGGTGGAAAGGATTTTGATTCTTACAGAGCAACTTATGGAAAATTGAAGTTGTATATAGATTATATTAGAATAAATTGAATCATGAAAAATGCATTTTTAATTTTAACTTTTTTAAGCTTGTTAAATGTTCAAGCTCAAGAGTTAGATATTCATAAAATTGAACTAACAGATATAGTTTTAATAAGCACTATTTCGGAATATATTAAAGAAACTAAGCAAAATTTTTCTGAGTTTAATAATATAGGCTACATTAAAGTTTCTATTAAATCGGTTAATAAACCGAATTTAGGAAATGAACTTAAAAGAGTTTATAAAATTGAAGATGTTGGTATCGAAATTCTAGATAAGAACGAAGATTGGTGGTATCCTAATTACTATACTTATATTGATAATAAATTGATTATTATTTACAATAAAACAATAGATGATGTACTTAATATTAAGTTTTCAAATAAAAGTAAAAGAAAATTTAGAAAAATTTTAGAGGAATACTTGCCACCAAAAAAGAAATTCAAGTTTATAGATTTTGAAGGTGATGGCAAAACTATTACCGAAATATATAGGCATCCAACATATCTTGGTTCAGAATCTTATGGGATAATTTTAGAAATATATTGGAAAACTCATCAAATTAGAAAGGCAACACATTATGATTAATTTAAACATTGTTTAAAGTTGTGAGGGATTATAAGTTATTAGTTTTAATTTTTTTAAGCTTGTTAAATGTTCAAGCTCAAGAGTTAGATATTCATAAAATTGAACTAACAGATACAGTTTTAATAAGCACTATTTCGGAATATATTAAAGAAACAAAAACTTTCGATTCTCTTTTTAATCATGTAGGATATGTAAAAGTGGATATAAGAGGATTGAATAATTATAATAAAGAAAATGAAATATTTAGAATTTATTATATTACTGATTCCTCATATCCTTTAGAGAAAAATGATCAAGATAAAAGTTATCCAGATTATTACACTCATATAGATAAAAAATTAGTCTTAATTTATAATGAATTAAATAGAGAATTGTTTCAGTATACTTTTTCTTGTAAGAGTAAGAAGAAATTAAGAAAATTAACAGAACCTTTTTTAAGCCCTAAAATTACACCTAAAGATTTACCTAAAAACAAAAAAGAAAGAGATTTTATTAAAGATTTTAGAGAGCAATACGTGAGGTTTAGACATACTGAATTGATTATTGTTGAAGGCGAAAAGCCAATAGTTATTAAAAATGTTCATTAAGATTGAGATATAGTATAAAAAAGACCACTCAAATCGAGTGGTTTTTTATGCCTTCAATTTAAAATAATTATAGAATTCAATATTCATAAAAATCAATAGCAAGCCATAAACCGAATCTTCAATTGGAATGTTGCTTAATCTAATGCCTAAGTTTTCAGCATTGTTATACCACACAATGGGTTCCACCAAAAAACTTCCAGTTAACACGCCATTACTTAAAAAAAAGAAAGGCATGACAAAAAGATAGCTAAGATAATGCAGGGATAAATCTACCTTTTTATATACTAGGAATATCAAATACAAACTAGTAGCAAAAAAAGTAACTGCTGTATATAATTTATTATAATTTATTATCGCTACAATTAAAAATATAGTAATAAGAATATAGGATATAATGGCTTGCGATTTCTGTAAAATATTCGTTTTAAAAAAATATTGAAATGCAAAATAACTAAACACGCAAGCATAGGGAATACAAATAAAAAACAAGACTTCTTCTAGAGGTAAATTGTGGATATTAATACCAGTTAAATAGGTATCGTTAAAACCCCAAACCCCAATTCCAGTAAAGATAGAGTCCCAAATCACAAATAATAAAGTCACAATAAGATTGGCTTTAAAAAATGGTTTCCAATCCTTGTAGAAAGCATGCTTTGGGTAGAAACTAGCTATAAACGGTATGGAAATACAAGCTAGATTAACCAATAAATAGGTATAAGATTCCATGAATTATTTATATTGATCATGATATTTACTTGGAACAAACAGCATTCCAAAACATTCTCCTTTTTCTTTGCCAAGGTGTTTGTGGTGTACTTTGTGTGCTTTGCGTAACCCTAAAAGAAATTTGTTTTTAGTGTTTTTAAACCATTTAAAACGTTGGTGTATCAATACATCATGAATTAAAAAATAGGTAAGACCATAGAAAAAAATACCCAAACCAATAAAAAACATAAAGTTTAATTCTGGAACAACTCCAAAATAGAATAACAAAATACTTGGTATAGCAAAAATGATAAAAAAAGCATCATTTTTTTCAAATACGTGTGGGTATTTTGGCTGATGATGGTCTTCGTGTAAAACCCATAAAAATCCATGCATCACATATTTATGCGTGAGCCAAGTTACCAGTTCCATTACAGAAAAAGTACCAAGGGTTATTAAAATATATAATAAAACAGTCATAATGAAAGATACTAATTTATAGATTAAAAAAAGTTGAGTTTATATCTGATATACGATTTAGTAAGTATGAAAACCTTTAGTCCATTTGAAATTCTAATTCTGCCATTCATGATTTTCTCAGAATCTGCTTTTTTAAGTTTTTTGAGTAATTTCAAATAATATCTATATGCAATGTACACACCTAATTTACTTTCTAAAGGCAGTTGAATGATTCCTTTATAAGCAACTTCTAAATCTTTGTCAATATCTGCAATAATCTCTTTTTTATTGCGATTATTTAAGCCATTATGAGATAGGTTAGGAAAATATGAACGACCAAGTTGCTCTACATCGTCTTTAAAATCTCTTAAAAAATTTATTTTCTGAAAGGCAGAGCCTAAATGTTTTGCAGCCTCTTTTAATTCGTTAAATTTATCTTCGTCATTATTTACAAACACACGTAAACACATTAGGCCTACCACATCTGCAGAACCATAGATGTAGTTTTCATAAGCCTCTTTGGTTGTATAATCTGTCACGTATAAATCGGCTTCCATACGTTTTAAAAAATCATTAGCATAGTTATGTAGGTCGTATCTATGAACTACTTCTTGAAATGCATTGATAATGGGGTTTAAACTTATTTTTCGATCTAAAGATTTCTCATAATCGTCCACAAAATCGTGAAACAAATCTTGCTGATTATAACCTTCAAAAGAGTCTACAATTTCATCTGCATAACGTACAAAACCATAAATAGCATAAATATGAGGTCTTACTGAAGGTGCAAAAAGTTTAATGCCTAAAGAAAATGATGTGCTATAGGTATTGGTAACAATTTTGCTACACTTGAGGCTTGAGGAGTCAAATAGCTGTTTCATTTTAATGATATTTTTTAATTAAATCGCTTACAATTTTTCCTGATATCAATGAAGGTGGAACTCCTGGTCCTGGGACGGTTAGCTGCCCACAGAAATATAGATTATCCACTTTTTTACTTTTTAGTTTTGGTCTTAATACATGGGTTTGCATAAGTGTATTCGCTAAACCGTAAGCATTGCCTTTATAAGAATGATAATCATCTTTAAAATTGTTCACACAATAGGATTCTTTAAAGAGAATATGGTTTTTAATTTTCTCACCAGTTATGGTCTCAACTCTTTCAATTAGTTGATTAAAATAGTGTTCTCTAATTTCAGGAGTGTCTTCAACATCTGGTGCAATAGGAATGAGAAAAATACCTGCTTCCTTTCCTTCTGGCGCTGTTGAAGCGTCTGTAATACTGGGAAAGCTTGCATAAAACAAAGGCTTCTCTGCCCATTCTATAGTGTCGTAAATAGTTTTAGCATGAGCTTCAAAATCGGTATCAAAAAACAAGGTATGATGAGATACGTTTTCAAGTTTCTTGTCGAAGCCTACATAAAATAATAGGGCAGAAGGAGCAAAAGTCTTTTTGTTCCAATAAGTTTCAGAATATTGTCTTAATTCTTTTGGTAATAAGGTTTCTGTATGATGATAATCGGCACCACTCAATAAAATATCGCAAGGAAAATAACTAGTTTTTGTTGTAACCCCTTTTACTATTTTATTTTTAATTTCTATATTTTCAACTTCACTATCAGTAACTATTTTTACACCCAAACTTTGTGAAAGTGTGGTCATGGCTTTAACAACTTCATACATGCCACCTTCGGGATGCCAAGTGCCAAGTTTGAAATCGGCATAATTCATAAAATTATAAAAAGAAGGCGTGTTGCTTGGCTTAGCACCAAGAAACAATACCGGGAATTCGAGTATTTTTTGAAGCTGCTTGTTTTTTACATATCCAGAAACTTGGTTCTTGATGGTTATTACAAATTCACTTAGTTTTAAAAAGGTTTTATGATTGATAATTTCAAAAACATGTTCTCCTGGTTTATAAACCAAATCTTTTATAGCGATGTTGTAATTGCTATGAGCTTTATTTATAAACTTTTGTAGCTTTTTACCACTTCCTTTTTCAATGGTTTCAAAAGTTTGTTTGATGTCTTCAAAATTATCAGTGATACTTACTGAATCGTTTTTGCCAAAATAAATTTGATAAGCAGGGTTGAGTTTGTTTAAAGTGTAATGAGAGGAAACTGATGTTTTGAAGTCGCTAAAAAAACGTTCAAAAACATCTGGCATCCAATAGAATGTTGGGCCAATATCGAAGGTGAAACCATCTTTTTTTAGCTGTCTAGCACGACCTCCAACAGTTTTGTTTTTCTCTAAAACTGTCACATCAAATCCCATGTTTGCTAAATAGCAAGACGCAGAAAGCGATGAAAACCCAGAACCTATAATGACAACCTTATTTCTTTTCATTTTTCACTTTTAATAAAGTAAACCGACAACCAGAAGAGTTATCGGCTTACTACTAACTAACTAAAATCTATTCTTTTTCAAAAAATTTATAAAACTTACAGTTTTTATAAATTAGGAATCATCACTTTGTTGATAACATGTATCACGCCATTACCAGCTTGAACATCTACGGCTATAATACCTACATCTGTTGCTCCTGACCCATCAGTAATATTAGCAATATTATCTCCAGTTCCAGGAAGTGTAATAGTTACATTATCTCCTTCTAAAGTTGGAGCAGTTGTATTGCCAGGATTGTTTAAATCTCCAGAGGCTACATTTGTACCAGCAATTACGTGGTGTAGTAAAACTTGGGTTAAAACAGCTTCTGCAGGAACAGACCCTAATGCATCAAAAGCATCATTGGTTGGAGCGAATACAGTAAAATCTGGATTAATGCCATCTGCGTTTCCTCCTTCAGTTCTTGATAGGATTGCAGCGAAGTCAGTTGCTGGTGTTAAGTCTGTTAAGGCAGCCACTAAAGTTGAAAAATTAGGATCTGCAGTTGCAAAAGTTACTACAGTTGGAATTCCTATAACAGCATCTACCGCATGAATAATTCCGTTGGTCCCTACAACATCAGCTTGAGCAACTGTTGAAACACCATTAAACATTACTCCATTACTTGTATTAAAGTATAAACTCATGGCATTTCCACCAGCACCAGTAGCACCAGTATTAGTATAACCTGAACCAGCATCTGTTAAAAAGCTAGAAGTTACTGCAGAACCAATTATAACATGGTTTAATAATATTTGAGAAAGTACTGCTGTATCAACATCTCCAAGTGGCGTTCCATCCAAAAATGTAGTAAAAGCATTATTGTCTGGTGCCAAAACTGTAAATGGACCTTCTCCTTGAAGAACACTTACTAGGCTTCCATCGGCAGCTCCTAAAGCAGCTACTAAATTAGAAAAAGATGAATTTGCTAAAGCGTGATCTACTACATCTGGTAAACCTAATACATTATCAACAATGTGAATGGTTCCATTAGATGCATTAACATCTGCTGTTGTAACTGTAGCTATATTATTAAACATTACACCATTTGAAGTATCAAAATAGATGCTAATGTTTTGTCCTCCAGCTCCAGTAGCACTACCTGAGGTATAGCCAGAGCCCATTGATAATAAGTCACTTGCTTTTACATCTGCCATAATCACATGATTAAGTAGAATTTGTGATAAGACATTTGTTGGAACTTGTTCTAAAGAACTAAATCCGTTGTCTGCAAGAAAAGCAGAAAAAGCAGCATTAGTTGGTGCAAGAACTGTAAATGGTCCATTACCACTTAATACAGTTACTAAATCTCCATCTGCTCTAGATAAGGCAGCTACTAAAGAACTTAATTCTGGTGTTTCTAAAGCGATCTCAACAATGTTTTGTTCTTGAGGCTCAGGCTGTGGAGTTGGATTGTCGTCATCATTACTACAAGATGTTATAAATAATGAGAGACTAAAAAATACGAGGTAAAAGATTTTTGTTTTCATTTTGTCTATGTTTTTTTGTTTTAACTTGGACAAATATAGATATTAATATTTTATTGTCAAAGAAAAATTAAAAAAAATTAGACAAAAATATTTATTTCTATCGTTTAAAGTAATTTTTTTGTTTAGCTTTGCTTAATAAAATATTAGACATGAGTACATATTCAATGGCACAAATAGTTGCGCTAACTGGTGTTAAAGCCCACACTTTACGCAAGTGGGAAACTAGATATAGCTTTTTAGAACCTGAAAGAACAGATACAAATATTAGGTACTACACAGACTCTCAATTAAAAAAATTAATGAACATTGGAATTCTTACTAGAAAAGGGTATAGAATTTCTAAGATTGATAAAATGTCTGAAAAAGATATTCATGACCTGATTACTAATAGTATATCGGATAATTCTCAGGAGGACGAAATAAGTGCCTTAATAATAGCCACTCTTGAAATGGACGAAGTTGTTTTTAACAGGATTCTTAATTCCTATATAAAAGAGAAAGGTTTATTGGTTGCAACCATTCAATTAATTTATCCGTTTTTAAATCAAGTCGGGGTGCTTTGGGGAATTAATAAAGTTATGCCTGCACAGGAACATTTTATTTCTAATTTAATAAAGAAGAAAATGTTTTCTGCTATTGATGCTTTGCCTTACCCTGAAAAAAATTCTCCAGTAATTTTAATGTTTTTAACAGAAAATGAACACCATGAAATAGGTTTATTGTTAGCATATTATATGGCAAGAGATATGGGATGGAAAGTATATTATTTAGGACAAAATGTGCCAACAGAAAACATCAAACAAGTTATTGAGGTTGTAAACCCAAAAAGGATGCTATCCATGTTTATAACACCTTCAACGGAGCCAATTACTGTAAAACTTGATGCTATTTTAAAACAAACAGAGGTGCCGCTATTAGTTTCTGGTAATCCAGAGGTTATTGAAGATATTATGGATGATAAACGTATTATTTATATATCTCATCCGGAGGATTTGGTTGAAAATCTAAAGAATAGAACTTAAAAGAAAATCAGAATAATAATAAAAAACCACTCAAAAACGAGTGGTTTTTTATTTAGGGTATATGGATGTTAATTAATAATTTGACACTATATTTTTGAAATTCACCTAAATTCTAAAGGAATTTCTGTTGGAAAACGACACCTAATTGGTATTTACTTAGTTAATATAAATACCAGATAAATGATATCGTTAAAATTAATAGCACGGTAAAACTAGTATTTTAAGTGTAAGAAAAAAATGACTCCCACTATTTTTAGACAAAGGACAAAAAATACTCGTTATAAATATTTTTTTTACTTTTTTTTCCGATTAAAGACGGGTTATTTATTTAAATCTAACAGCGCATCTAGATAGTCTCTAGAATTAGAAAGTCTCGGCACTTTGTGCTGTCCTCCAAGCTTGTTGTTCTGCTTTAACCAATCGTAAAACAATTGTTCTCTAGCCATATGTATGGTTGGTTTGTTTAGGGTCATGTTGTTGTAACGTTTGGCTTCATAATCTGAATTTAAAGCTTTTAAAGCATTGTCAAGCAGCTCTTTAAAGTAATTTATATCTGTTGGAGGTGTTTTAAATTCTATCAACCATTCATGTGCACCTTTTTCTTTTCCTTCCATAAAAATAGGAGCAGCTGTATAATCTACAATTTCTGCTTTGGTTTTTTTACAGACTTTTTTAAGAGCATCTTCAGCATTTTCTATAATTAATTCTTCGCCAAAGGCATTGATGTGATGTTTGGTTCTTCCTGAGACTTTAATTCTATATGGGTTTATGGAAGTAAATCTCACCGTATCTCCAATCATATAGCGCCAAAGCCCAGCATTAGTGGTAATGATAACAGCGTAATTTTTATCTGTTTCTACTTGGCTTAATGGAATGACTTTTTCATTTTTGGTACCATAAGTGTCCATGGGAATGAATTCGTAAAAGATTCCATAATCTAACATGAGAAGCAATTCGCTGGAATTATTCTGGTCTTGAATGGCGAAAAAGCCTTCAGATGCATTATAAATTTCATAATACCGGAAATCCTTTTTAGGTAAAATATTTTTGTACTGCTCTTTATAAGGTAGAAAACTCACGCCACCATGAAAATACACTTCAAGGTTTGGCCAAATATCAAATAGATTGTTTTTACCAGTGGTTTCTAAAACGTTATTTAGTAATACTAACATCCAAGAAGGTACTCCAGCCAAGCTTGTTACGTTTTCTTGAATGGTCTCGTCCACGATTGCTTGCATTTTTTCCTCCCAATTGCTCATTAATGAGACTTTACTGCTAGGAGTACTGCTAAACTCTGCCCAAAAAGGCATGTTGTCAATTAATATTGCCGAAAGATCGCCAAAGGTAGTTCCGTTTTCTTTGTAAAGTTCTTTACTGCCTCCAAGACGTAAACTTTTCCCAGTAAATAATTGAGAGTTTTCATTATTATTTAGGTACATGCAGAGTAAATCTTTACTTGCAGCATAATGGCAATCTTCAAGCGAGTCTTCACTTACCGGAATAAATTTACTTTTCGCATTTGTGGTTCCACTAGATTTTGCAAACCATTTAATAGGTTGTGGCCAGAAAATATTGTTTTCTCCTCGACGTGAACGTTCAATATTATGTTGGTATTCTTCGTAGGTTGAAACAGGAACACGTTCGGAAAAAGTTTTGTAATCAGATATGGATTCAAAACCATAAAGCCTGCCAATTTCTGTGTCTTTTGCTTTATTAATTAGTTGTAGAAGCAATTCCTGTTGTACTTCGTTAGGATATTTTAAAAATAAGTCTATTTGATGAAACCGTTTTTTTAAAAACCAGGAAGCAATAGAATTTACTATAGGAATTGGCATATTTGCATTATATTTAAAAAAATAAAAATAAGACTTTTTTTCATGACATACCAAGGTGTTTTAACAAAAATGACAACTGAATTTTTCGAACCTATTCAATATTATTTAGTGTTTGAAATGGATTTCATCCATATGAATCAGTTGTTGGAAAAGACCATAGCTATCCAATTTGTAAAATACCAATGTTTAAATTGCGGTTTGGATAAACCAATTTATAGACAGGGCTTTTGTAAAAGTTGTTTTTTTGATATTCCTCAGGCTGCTGATTGGATTATTAAACCAGAATTAAGTACAGCTCATTTAGATAAAGAGGATAGAGATTTAGATTATGAAAAAAAAGTACAATTGCAGCCACATATTGTCTATTTGGCTAATTCCAGTAATGTGAAAGTTGGGGTTACAAGAAAAAGCCAAGTGCCAACACGTTGGATTGATCAAGGAGCCCATGAAGCTATAGAGATTGTGGAAGTGCCAAATAGATACTTAGCCGGAATTACTGAAATAGCTTTAAAAGATTATGTAGCAGATAAAACCAATTGGCGAACTATGCTAAAAAATGAGATTGCAGATGAAGATTTAGTAGTTTGGAGAGAGAGACTAAAACAATATATTCCAGACGAAGCTAAAGATTATTATATTGCTTCAAATTCGGAAACAAATATTCAATTTCCTGTGTTGCATTATCCAAAAAAGCCCAAAAGTTTAAATTTAGGGAAAACACCAAATTATACAGGCAAATTGGTTGGGATTAAAGGTCAATACTTAATTTTTGAAGACGAAACGGTTTTTAACGTTCGAAGTAATGAGGGTTATGTAGTGACTATTTCTCTTATCTGAGATTAGTCTTTTTTAAGACGCATTTCCAGATATTTATTGGTAAAGCCAAGATTTTCGTAGAGTTTAATAGCAGGATTGTTGGGTTCTACATGAAGAGCAATGTCTCCTTCAGCTAAAGAGATAGCTTCTTGAATGAGTTTTTTGCCAATACCTTTTCCCCTGGCATTTTTATGTACAGCTATATAAACTAAAATATTTTCTGGAATAAAATCTGTCATTCCCGTTTTATTAATAATAGTAATGCCTTGAACTAAACCTTGTTCTTTTAAAACCAAAACAAAACCTCCAAAAGAAGAAACAGTATTTTTTACAGCATAATCAAGGCATTTAGAGATAGCTTCTTTAGTGTCGCTAAATTCTTGTAAATGCGTGTGTAAAAAACTTATAATGTTTTGTTTCTCTTCTTCTGAAGGTTTCGATTTATAAGTATATACTTTAAACGAAAGCATATATATTTATATATCTTCCTGGTCTCTTAAACTTTGTATATAGGAAGCTTTTTGTAATTGTCTTCTCTTTTTCACTGAGGGTTTTGTAAAGAATTGATTTTCTCTAATATTCTGCATAATCTTCACATTACGATGTTTCTTTTTGTAACGTTTTAATGCGCGATCAATTTTTTCTCCTTCTTTTATTTCAATTTTTATCATCTGATGTTTTTAGTAGGGTTAAAGTTAAATGTTTATTTATGGTTATCCTAAATAAGTTCTTAGAATTTTATTTTTTGAAGTATGACGAAGTCTTCGAATTCCTTTTTCTTTGATTTGTCTAACACGTTCTCTAGTCAATCCAAAGGTCTCACCTATTTCTTCTAAGCTCATAGGTTGTTCGTTATTAATTCCGTAATAAAGTCTTACCACATCTGCTTCTCTTTGAGATAAGGTATTTAAAGCACGATTTACTTCTAGATTTAACGAATCGTTCATAAGTTCTCTATCTGGGTTTGGTGATTCACCAGATTTCACAACATCATATAAACTAGAATCTTCACCTTCTTTTAATGGCGCGTCCATCGATAAATGACGACCAGAATTTTTTAAAGATTGCTTTACATCGCTTACAGTCATTTCTAATTCTTTAGCTATTTCTTCTGGACTAGGTGGGCGTTGATGTGCTTGTTCTAAATACGAATATGCTTTATTGATTTTATTAATAGAACCAATTTTGTTTAAAGGCAAACGTACAATTCTAGATTGTTCTGCTAAAGCCTGTAAGATGGCTTGTCTAATCCACCAAACAGCATACGAAATAAATTTAAATCCTCTAGTTTCATCAAAACGTTTGGCAGCTTTTACTAAACCGGCATTTCCTTCATTAATTAAATCTGGTAATGTCAATCCTTGATTTTGATACTGTTTTGCAACAGATACAACAAACCTTAAGTTGGAAGTGGTTAATTTATCTAAAGCAAGTTGGTCTCCTTCTCGAATACGCTGCGCTAATTCTACTTCTTCATCTGCTGTAATTAAAGGAAGTTTACTAATGTCTTGCAAATACTTGTCTAATGATTTAGACTCTCTATTTGTAACTTGCTTGGTAATTTTTAATTGCCTCATTCAGATTATTTTATATGGTGTTAATCTATCAATCTAACTTTTTTACTGACAAATCCAAATAATAAGTGGTTTCTTTTTGCAAAAACTTTCTTAAGTACTTGTAAATCAGTAAATTTTAACAAACAATTGTGATTCATCATACCATTAATTTATAGAATCTGTCTGTTTGGTTTGATTGGTTTTTGGATAATTAAAAAGATCTTTAATCGATTTAGGTTTTGTGTTATTAGCTGAGTCTTTAGGCTCTGTGTTTCCACCTTTTATAATATCGTCCAACACATTTTTTATTGGATTGGAGTTGGGTTTGTTTGTGTCTACAGAATCTTTTGGATTGCTTGGGGTTTGATTGTTATTTATGCCACCAAGTAAATCTAGTATTTGGTCTTTGCCTTTATTAATTAATTTCTGTTTTTCAATTTCAATTAGTTGTTTTGTTAAATTGGCTACCCCACTTGTTAAATCTGTTTTAACGTTTGGATTGTTAAAAGTTCCAGTAATATTAGCTGTAACTGGTATCGAAATATTATTTACCGCTTGATCGTCTATTTTCCCTATCAATCTATTAATGTCGCTACCCAGGTATTTTGCTGGAACTTGAAAAGTAGCGTTATAATTCATGTTATTAGTAAAACTATGTGAACCCTTGATGTTTATTTTAATGTCTTTATATTGAAGATCGAAAGGGGTAATGTTTACCATGCCATTTTCAAAAGTTAAGTTGGTTTTCAAGTCTTTTAAATCTAATTTGCTGAAGTCTACAAAACTTAATGCGCCATTTAATGCGTTTACAAGAGCTTCATTTTTAGGCTTGATTTCTGTAGTTTGAACTTCGGCAAACGCAGTACCATTTATGCTATTTAAATCTGGTGTAAAATTTCCATCTAAATTTCCAGAAAGCGCAATGTTACTATTTAGTTTGCCTTGAAGCGCACTAGCAATTGGAGCTAGGCTTTGAAGCAGTTCTAAACCGTTAAAAGATTTTGAAATATCAAATTGACTCATATCCAAATTCATAACAAATGTTGGCGTTTTTAAAGCTGTATCCACATAACCATCTACCAAGAGCTTTCCTTCAAAAACATTAGAACTCATGTTTCTTAAAACAGCTTTTTCGTCTTTTATGTATAGATTTCCTTTCACGTCTTTAAGGGTTAAATTGTCGTAATAAACTGTTTTGGCATCTGCATTAATTTTACAATCTAAGAAGGCTGGAATTTTAAAAGCTTCAGAAGAATTGACTGTTTTGTTTTCTGAATTTTCAGTAGCATCCTCCATCATAAAATCGCTTAAATAAAAGGCATCGGAATTCACATTAAAATCTCCTTCAAGTTTTTTATCGCTAAAAATAAACCCAAGTAAATTATTAATGGTTCCATTGGCTTTTATGTCGCTTTTTCCTGTAGATGCATTAAAAGTGATTAGTTTTATTGTTCCAGGATTAAAGGCTATGGCAGCTTCTGAAATTTCAATAGGATTTACTAAGTCTTCAGAAGTATATTTAAAGTTTTTTAAGTTTAGATTTCCATCGTTCTTAATACGTTGATAAGCATTTTTTTCAATGGCATCCATATCAAAATTGGTATTTAGCTTAGCAACTAAAATTCCGGTTAAGTCGTTTTCTAAATCAATAGGATAGGCCTGACTTAGATTGGCTAAATTTAAAATGCCATCTACATGTGCATTTACTGTTATGTTTTTTGTAAGATTTCTAATTACGGCCGAAGATTTAAAGACATCTTGATCAATTTTAAAATTCAAAGTTTGTAAATCCATATACGTATCGTCCATAAGTCTAGTCATGTTTTTAACCGAAGCATTGATTGAGATATTATCAATTCCTTTTGGTAAGTCAGGATATTTAAACGACGCATTGTTAGAAACCATATTGATGTCTAATGTTGGAATGGTTTCTTCGGTTAATGTACCTTTAATGATTCCTTTAATTTTAAAATTTCCAGAAGTTTCTACTTTGTCAAGATCTTTAGAATAGGTTTTAGGTATAACTGCTAAAAAATCTTTAAAGTCAGAACCTGGGTTTTCGAACGTAACATCAATTTCCTGACCTTCTTCAAGCATTTGCACAAAGCCTTGAAACTCGATTGGTAATTGATTGATATAGGCTTTATTCTCTTTAAAGGTGTATTTATCGTTAGTTAAATCCAAACCAATTAAAGCGTTCAGTTTAATGTCGTTATTGCTTAAATATTCTGTACTGTCAATCTTTAAACTTACTCTAGCGCTTGTTTTTGTGTCTAATTCAGAAACATCACCAGAAAAAGTTCCTTTTCCTGAATGATTTAATTCCGTAATATAAAAAGTGGTATTAGAGCCTTCATCTAAAAAGGTTAACGCACTATTATCTATGGAGTAATCTTTAATGTCTAAGGTAAATCCTTTAGAGCTGTTTTCAGGAGTGTCTGGTTTTTCGTCTTTTTCTTTTGCTATATCGTAATTGGTTTCTCCTCTTTTATTTGTTTTAAGACTAATGAGTGCTTCTTTCAAGTTTATTTCATTAATCACAATAGGATCTTCGTCTGCCTTTTTAAACAATTCTTTTATAGACATATTTAAAGATATAGACTTTGCTGTAGCTAAGGTTTCATCTTTAAAAGGCTCGAAATTTGTAATTACTAAATCGTTAACATCTACTTGTGCCTGAGGAAAGCTTCTAATAAAGCTTAAGCTAACATCGTTAAATTCCACATGAGCATTTAAATTTTCGTTGATGGTTCGTTTTACAATCTCTTTTATTTTAGATTGAAATACAAAAGGAACGGCTAGTAATAGTAAGACTAGAACTAACAAAGTGATTCCAGTAATTTTTAAAATTTTTTTCATGTGATGTGATAAGTTTGTGTAAGTATATACGTATAAAATAGTATCAAAGTTGCCAAAAAGCAAAAGTTTAATAAAACTTTAATACTATAGGGAGTCCGTCTCTTTTTTTAATGTAAACGCTTTTGTTAAGTATTATAGCCTATAAAACGTAAAGATATATGAGAATTCTTAAAATGAAAATCTGTCATTAGCTTGCTACGAAAGATATTTCGAAAAATAAGGTAGATAAATAGTGATTGGGTCGTTGTGTAGTAAGTTTATCTTTTAAATTCATTTAAAATTGTGGATAAATAGGCCTGACAAATATAAGGTATTAAAATTTCTTTTAGTTAATTTGTTTTTTCAATGGATACACGGCAAAAAATTTACATATCTCTAGGTAGTAATAAAGGCGACAGATTAAAAAATCTGCAAGACGCCATTAATCTTATTTTTAAAAAAATTGGAAAAATAAACATCATTTCTAAAGTTTATAATACACCTGCTATTGGTTTTGAAGGCGACGATTTTTTTAATTGCTGTCTTATTTTAGAAACAGAAATACCTTCAGAAAAAGTTATGCAAGAGTTACTTGCCATTGAAACATTTTTAGGAAGAATAAGAGATGAGAGTAAAGGCTATCAATCCCGGATTATAGATTTAGATATCTTGTTTGTAGACGAAGAAATAATTGATAGCCTGCAACTTCAGGTGCCACATCCTGAGCTTCATAAAAGAAAATTTGTTTTAAAACCTTTATTGGAAATTGCACCTAAAATATCACATCCAAAACTTCATAAATCTATAGCTGTTTTATTGGAGGAGTGTGAAGATGCGAGTGATATTGAGCCTGTTAATATCTGGTTAAAAAATCCAAGTAAACAATTTCAGTTTTCAAATTTTAATTATATAGCCATTGAAGGTAATATAGGTGCAGGAAAAACCAGTTTGGCAACTATGATTTCCAAAGATTTTAATGCGAAATTAATTTTAGAGCGCTTTGCTGAAAATCCGTTTCTTCCAAAATTTTACGAAGACGCCAAGCGTTATGCTTTCACACTCGAAATGTCTTTTTTGGCAGATAGATATCAGCAAATTAGTGACGATTTATCCCAGCTAGATTTATTTAAAGATTTTATTATTAGCGATTACGATATTTATAAATCCTTAATTTTCTCGAAAATAACCTTGCCTGAAGACGAGTTTAAACTTTATAGAAAACTCTTCTATTTAATGTATAAAGACATTGCAAAACCAGAATTGTATGTGTATTTGTATCAAAATACAGAGCGTTTACAAGAAAACATTAGAAAAAGAGGTCGTGATTACGAACAGAATATTGCCAACGAGTATCTAGATAAAATAAACACAGGCTATTTGGAATTTTTAAAAAATCAATCTGAGTTAAATGTGAAAATAATTGATATTTCTGAAAAAGATTTTGTTGAAAACCGAGAAGATTATCTTTGGGTTTTAGGAGAAATTTCTAAGTAAAAACTACTCTATTGTTAATTAGGTGTTTAGTTGATGAAATTAGTTTTTTATAGTAGATAGTTTAGAATATAAATCCCAAATTACAACCCCGCAACTCACCGAGATATTTAAAGAATGTTTGGTGCCAAATTGAGGGATTTCAAGCACCACATCGCTATTGCTAACAATATTTTGGGCCACGCCTTTTACTTCATTTCCAAAAATCAAGGCATATGTTGTTCCTTTTTTAGGGGTAAAGTCGTTTAACATCGTGGCATTTTCAGCTTGTTCAACGGAGACTATCTTTATGTTGTCTTTTTTTAGTTTTTCAACTAAGTCTATGGTGTTTTCAACATATTCCCAAGATACAGTTTCGGTACTCCCCAAAGCAGTTTTATGTATGTCTTTATGTGGAGGTGTTGCAGTTATACCACAGAGATAAATTTTTTCAATTAAAAAAGCATCACTCGTTCTAAAAACCGAGCCAATATTATTTAAACTTCGTATGTTATCCAATACAATAATTAAAGGTGTTTTTTTAACGTCTTTAAAATCTTCAATACTTAATCTGTCTAATTCGCTATTTTTTAGTTTGCGCATATTAAAAATTATGAATAATTGTAAATAACTTATATAACTTTGGTTTTACAAAACATGAAATTATGGTTACTTTAGCAGCCCTAGATATTACACAAAAGTAACACATATAAATCATTTAACCATTGAAGGGTTTCCGTCTTCACGGGAATGAAAAAGACAAGATGACGAAAAAGACAAAAAAAGTAACGCCTTTAATGAAACAATACAATGCCATTAAGGTGAAATATCCAGATGCTTTGCTATTGTTTCGTGTAGGAGATTTTTATGAAACTTTTGGAGAGGATGCCATAAAAACAGCTGGTATTTTAGGAATTATATTAACAAAAAGAGGAGCAGGAAGCGAGAGTGAAACCGAATTGGCAGGATTTCCACATCACTCTTTAAATACCTATTTACCTAAATTAGTAAAAGCTGGAGAACGCGTGGCTATTTGCGATCAGTTAGAAGATCCTAAGCAAACTAAAACTATAGTAAAACGTGGCGTAACCGAATTAGTAACTCCCGGAGTAGCTTTTAATGATGAGGTTCTAAAATCGAAGTCTAATAACTTTTTATGTTCGGTTTATTTTGGTTCTTCTTCAAGCCCAACGTCCAATTCTAAAATAGGAATTTCATTTTTAGATATCACTACCGGAGAGTTTTTAACTTCTCAAGGGAATGAAGAATATATAGATAAACTTCTTCAGAATTTTAAACCTAGTGAAGTCCTTGTTTCTAAGAAAAATCGAAATTATTTTAAGACGGTTTTTGGAGACGATTTTCACACCTTTCACCTGGAAGATTGGGTATATCAGATTGATTATTGCAATGAAACTTTAATCAAACATTTCAACACAAATACTCTAAAGGGTTTTGGAATAGAAGATTTAAACGAAGGTATTATTGCTTCGGGTTCTATTCTTTATTATCTGGGTGAAACCCAACACAACAAATTACAGCATATTACAGCTATTGGTAGAATTGCTGAAGACGACTACGTGTGGATGGATAAATTTACCATTAGAAATCTGGAACTGTATTATTCTACCAATAATAATGCAGTTACACTTTTAAATGTTATTGATAAAACCATTTCTCCTATGGGTGGTCGACTGCTTAAACGTTGGTTGGCTTTGCCTTTAAAAGATGTGAAGCAAATTAAGCAACGTCATGAAGTAGTAGATTATTTATCTAAAAACACGCAACAGCTTCAAAAAATTCAAAATCACATTAAGAATATTGGAGATATTGAACGTTTAATATCTAAAGTGGCAACGGCCAAAGTGCATCCCAGAGAGGTTATTCAACTTAAAAACTCTTTAGAAGCCATTGTGCCAATTAAAGCGTTGGCCTCTAGTAGCGACAACGATTCTCTAAAAGTAATTGGAGACACGCTTCAAAGTTGTCAGGTACTTCGAGAGAAAATAAAGGAAACTTTAAATGAAGACGCGCCAGTAAACGTTTTGAAAGGATTTACTATTGCAGAAGGTTTTTCTTCTGAATTAGATGAGCTCCGTGGTTTATCGCACTCAGGAAAAACCTATTTGGATAATATGTTGAAGCGAGAAAGCGAACGTACAGGGATTACCTCTTTAAAAATAGGTTCTAATAATGTGTATGGTTATTATATTGAAGTTAGAAATACGCATAAAGACAAAGTTCCAGAAGAATGGATTAGAAAACAAACTTTAGTCAATGCCGAACGTTATATTACTGAAGAACTGAAAGAATACGAAGCCAAAATTCTTGGCGCAGAAGAACGTATTTTAGTTATCGAGCAACAATTATTTTCAGAATTAATTGTTTGGATGATGCAATATATCAAGCCAGTTCAACAAAATGCTAATTTAATTGGGCAATTGGATTGCTTATGCGGTTTTGCACAATTAGCAAACGATAATAATTATGTGTATCCAATAATTGATAATTCTACCGATTTAGACATAAAAGACGGAAGACATCCAGTTATAGAAAAACAACTACCGCCAAGTGAAGCTTATATTGCTAACGATGTTTTTTTAAATAGAGAAACGCAACAAATCATCATGATTACTGGGCCAAATATGTCTGGTAAGTCCGCCATACTAAGGCAAACAGCCTTAATTGTACTCTTAGCTCAAACAGGAAGTTTTGTACCTGCAAAAGAAGCTAGAATAGGTGTGGTCGATAAAATATTTACCAGAGTAGGGGCAAGCGATAATATTTCTATGGGAGAATCTACTTTTATGGTAGAAATGAATGAAACAGCTTCCATTCTAAATAATCTATCCGAAAGAAGTTTGGTTCTACTAGATGAAATAGGACGAGGAACAAGCACTTATGATGGAATTTCGATAGCGTGGGCTATAAGCGAATATTTACACGAACATCCGGCAAAAGCAAAAACGTTATTTGCTACACATTATCATGAGTTAAATGAAATGACCGAAACCTTCGAGCGCATTAAAAACTATAATGTTTCGGTAAAAGAATTAAAAGATAATGTTCTTTTCTTAAGAAAATTAGTTCCAGGAGGTTCAGCTCATAGTTTTGGAATTCATGTGGCTAAAATGGCTGGTATGCCACAGCAAGTCTTACATCGTGCTAATAAAATATTAGAAAAACTTGAACAATCTCATTCAAGCGAAGAGTTAACCGAAAAAGTAAAAACTCTAGATAATGAGATGCAGTTAAGTTTTTTTAATTTAGACGATCCCTTGTTGGAGAATATTAAAGATGAGATTTTACACATTGATATTGATACACTTACGCCTGTGGAAGCGCTTATGAAATTGAACGAAATTAAACGTATGTTGATTAAGAAGAAGATGGCTTAAAAATAAATTGTATTATTTTTCAAAAAAGGCTTTGCAATTCACATAAATATTTTAAATTTGCAACCGCAATCGAGAGATTGTACGTTCATTAATAACTGCGAAAGTAGCTCAGGGGTAGAGCATCACCTTGCCAAGGTGGAGGTCGCGGGTTCAAATCCCGTCTTTCGCTCTATACGCTGATAAAAATATACCAAGCTGAAGTGGTGGAATTGGTAGACACGTTGGACTTAAAATCCAATGTCCATTAGGACGTACGGGTTCAAGTCCCGTCTTCAGTACAGATGAAAAGCCGAAACGAAAGTTTCGGCTTTTTTGTTTTAAAAATTTGCGGAAAGCTCGCTTTCTAGCAAATTTTTAAAATAAAAAAGCGATTCATTTTTATGAATCGGCTTTTCTCAAGATGTTGATAAAGGACTCGGCGCAGCCAAGTCCTTTATATCGACAACCTATTTTATTTCAATGAATTTTTAAAACAAAAAAGCAACCCAATCTTTTGGATTCGCTTTTCTCAAAATGTTGATACGGGACTCGGCTTAGCGAAGTCCATTTTACATGATATTTCTTTTTTCTTACAGGCAAATTTTAAAAACAAAAATGCTTTATCGAACAGATAAAGCATTTTTGTTTTAGATCTTATATTATAATAATTAACCTCTAGTCTGCGTCATATTATCCGAAACAACAATAATATAATCAGCAATTTCAGCTTTATCTTCTTTGTTCATTTCTTCCCATTCAGATTGCATAACTGTAGTAATCGATTTGATATTTAAACCAGGTTGAATTTTATTAATCCACCAAATAATACCTTGGTTGTAATTAGAGTGATAAGAACCTCCAAAATGAAAAAGTAAATCTCCTTCATTAAAATTCTTAAGAGAAAAGTGTGCCATGGTGGCATCCTTCGAGGCCTGAGCTATTTGAATATTCAGCATGTTTGGAGGTATATGTCCACCCATGTGGTCGGCCATTTCTGCATATGCCTTTACGGTTGGGTCGAAATAAGTTTCTAAATCGGGACCAATCATAGCAAGGGCTTCTGGACTTAATTCTTTTAAAACACCCATGCCTTTTTTACTTAACATGGAAGCGTATCTTCTTGGAATATTGGTAGCAATAAATCGTAGTTTGTTATCTTTTGCAAATTCTACTAAAGGTTTATAATCTGTTTTATAATTACCCCATAATTGGGTGATTTCTGGAAGCATTTTATCTTCAGCATAAAAATCGTTGAGGTATTCGTTTAAAACTAGTTGGTTGCCATTTTCAAACATTTCAGCTCCAAAAAATAGTTTATCACCTTTAATTTCGAAGAAACTTTTACTCATTTCCAATTGGAGCCAATGCGAAATTGGGTTGTTGTGGTATTCCCCAAAAAAAACCATGTCGCTTTTAGCTAAATCGCTAATCATTTTTTCATAATTAGCCGATTTTCCATTGTTTTTAAATAACTGGTAAGCTGGTTTGTGTTTTTGAGCAATTGATGTACTTAGAAAAACTAAGGTAAAAAATCCTGTTAGTAGTATTTGTTTCATGTAGGTTTATTGTTTTTTTGACTTCTTTTTTGACTTTTCAATGTTCTTTACATAAATTAATTTATGCTTGCTTTTAGGGGTTTCCCTTTGTTCTATTTCAAAGCTATCAGTAGATTTAATTAAAGGTGTTAATTTTTCAAAACCATAGTTCCTAGAATCAAAATTAGGTTGTTTTTTCTGTAATAAACTTCCAACGTCTCCAAGAAACGCCCAGCCTTCTTCATCAGATAAATCATCAATTGTTGTAGAGATTAATTTAATAACTTGAGGTGTAATTTTATCGATGCTGTCTTTATTTTTATCCTTGCTGCTAGTTTCGTCTTTCTTTTCAGATTGAGTCCTTAATATTTCAACATAAATAAATTTATCGCAGGCTACAATAAACGGAGTTGGTGTCTTTTTTTCTCCAATTCCAATTACTTGCATTCCAGCTTCTCTTAATCTAGTTGCTAATCTTGTAAAATCACTATCGCTAGAAACCAAACAAAAACCATTCACTTTATTAGAGTAGAGAATATCCATGGCGTCAATAATCATGGCAGAATCTGTAGCATTTTTTCCTGTAGTGTAGGCGTATTGTTGGATGGGTGTAATAGCATTTTGCAGTAAAAGATCTTTCCATTTAGACAGGTGAGGTTTGGTCCAGTCTCCATAAATCCTTTTAATGGTAGGATTGCCATATTTTGCAATTTCTTCCATCATTTCTTTTACGTGAGCCGATGGAATATTGTCTCCATCTATAAGTACTGCTAAATTCAAATTCATGTTGTTCATTGTATTTTTTCAAGATTTTTACAAGATATTGAATTATCAAGACGAATTAAGAAACTTTTAAAATAAAATGTAACGTATGGTTTAGAAGTTTGCTTTTTCTTTCTTTTTGTTGTCACCTATTTCATAGGTCTTTAAAGCTTCAATAGTTGTTTTATAACCAAGATCAAAAATATGGTTTAAATTCTTTTTGTCGAATGTTCCAAACTTATCTAATCCTTTTGGACAAACAATTAAATCACATTTTATAAACTTCATATAATCTTCCCTTACAGACTTTAGTTTGAATGCTCTTTCAGCTACATGATGAGAATGTTTTAATTCCTTTATGTTTATGGTTTCAAAACCATTGACATAAACACCAATAATTTTATCGCACTTTTTCCTTAAAAGTTCTACTGGAAAATTATTTAAAACCCCACCATCTACGTAATAAGAATCTTTGATTTTTACAGGAGAAAAAACACCGGGGAATGCGGCTGAAGCTAGGATGGGGTTTATTAGCTCTCCTTCTTTAAAAACAGCTAAATCTCCATTTAAAATATTTGTTGCCGTTATATGAAGCTCCTTTTTTAGAGCACTAAAATTATCTTCAGGAAAATATTTTTTAAAATTATTATAAAATTTATTAGCATCTAAAAGGCCGGGTTTACTAATGGCATATTTAGTAATGTCTAAAACCGAAATAGTTTTAAAGAACTTTAAAATATTTTCCCAACTATAACCTGAGGCATATAGAGCGCCAACTATTGCACCTGCACTTGTTCCAGCTATATGTGTTGGATAAATATTGTGTTCTTCGAGAGCCTTTATGGCTCCTAGATGCGCAGCACCTCTCATGCCACCTCCTGATAAAACTAATCCTATACTCATTGTTTTGTGTCTATATGGGTCAAAAATACATTTATTTTAAAACTATTAACATGACTATAATCATTTTGGTAGTACCTAACATCCTGTATCTTTGAGAGACTCATATTAGCAACACATGCAAAAACCAAAAAACGCTTTTAAATCTTTTTTTATTGAAGTTGGCGAACTTTCATATTTTGCTGGTCGTTTTTTTAAAGAGGTTTTTTCTAGACCTTTCGAGTTTAGAGAACTATTACGACAATGTTATAATATTGGAAACAAGTCTATTTTATTGGTTGGAGTTACTGGTTTTATAATTGGTCTAGTATTAACCTTACAAACGAGACCAACCTTAGAAGAATTTGGCGCTGTATCTTGGATGCCTTCTATGGTTAGTATTTCTATAATTAGAGAAATTGGCCCAGTAATTATAGCATTAACCTTTGCAGGAAGAATTGCTTCTGGAATTGGTGCAGAATTAGGTTCTATGAAGGTTACAGAACAGATTGATGCCATGGAGGTTTCAGGAACAAATCCGTTTAAATTTCTAGTGGTTACAAGAATTTTGGCAGCCACACTTATGCTTCCAATCTTAGTGATTTTTGGAGATGCCGTAGCGCTTTATGGCTCCTATATTATAGAAAATACTAAAGGAGATGTGTCCTTTGTGCTATATTTTAATAAGGTGTTTAAAGCTTTGGAGTTTAGCGATATTTTTCCTGCAACCATAAAAACATTTTTCTTTGGTTTTGCTATTGGACTAGTAGGATGTTTTAAAGGTTATACTTGTAACAAAGGAACGGTTGGTGTTGGAATGGCTGCAAATTCGGCAGTAGTTTATGCTTCCATGTTGCTATTTGTGTTAGATTTTATAGCTGTTTTTGTAACCGATATATTTTTTGAAATTTAACAAATGAATCAAACGGAAAACATATTAGAGAGTTCTAAAGAATTACAAGATAGAAAGCTCATGCTTGAAATTGTAGATTTGAGAAAATCCTTTGGTGATAATCACGTTTTAAATGGATTTAATTTGGAACTTTATGAAGGTGAAAACCTTGTAATAATGGGAAAGTCTGGCTCAGGGAAATCCGTCATGATAAAATGTCTTGTCGGTTTAATGCCAGCAGATTCCGGAACCATCAAAGTAATGGGAAAGGATATTACCAAACTCAATCGTGTCGAGTTAGACGATACACGTACAGATATAGGATTTCTATTCCAAGGCAATGCTCTTTACGACTCTATGACGGTAAGAGAGAATCTAGAGTTTCCGTTGCGAAGACATAAAGCAAAATTTGGAATAATAGAAGATACAACACCTCTTGTTATGGAAGCTTTAGAGAGTGTTGGTTTGGCTCATACTATTAATTTAATGCCGTCTGAATTATCTGGAGGCATGCAAAAACGAATCGCTTTGGCAAGAGCACTAATTTTAAAACCGAAAATTATTTTATACGATGAGCCAACGAGTGGATTAGACCCAATAACATCCAAAGAAATTATTGAGTTAATGAGGCGTGTGCAAAAACAATATAAAACATCCTCGTTAATTATTACCCACGATGTGGATTGTGCCAGAGTAGTAAGTGAACGAATGATTTTATTAGTAGATGGTACTAATTATGCTGAAGGAACTTTTGCTGAATTGGCTTCGTCTGAGGAAGAACAAGTGAAAGCATTTTTTAAATGATTTAAAAATATTTCAATGAAAAAGACAAAAAAAGAGACATTTAGACTGGGCCTTTTTGTAGTTCTCGGTATGATTGTTTTTATAGCTGCCATTTATTTTATTGGCGAGCAAAAAAACATGTTCGATAAAACCTTTACCATAAGCGCTAATTTTAATAATGTGAATGGCTTGATGCAAGGAAATAACGTACGTTATTCTGGAATTAATGTGGGAACGGTAAAAAATATTAATATGATAAACGATTCTACTATTAATGTGGAATTAATTATCAACGAAAAAATGGTTCAGCATATTAAAAAGGATGCTATTGCTACTATTGGTTCTGATGGTTTGGTAGGCAATATGATAGTGAATATTATTCCAGGTGAAGGGTCTGCAGCCCATATAAACCAAGGAGATGTGATTAAAACATACACTAAAATAGGAACTGGTGAAATGCTAAATACCTTAAATACTACCAATGAAAATGCTGCCTTATTAACATCTAAATTGTTGGATATTGTAAATAGTATCAATAAAGGAAAGGGGACTTTGGGGATGTTAATTAAAGATACTCTCATGGCAAATAATGTAAGTTTAACTCTAGAAAATTTAAAACTTACTAGTCAAGAAGCTAATAGAACCATGCTGCATCTTAATTCGCTCATAAGCGAGATAGATTTAGACGAAAGTGTAGCAGGTGTATTATTAAACGATACTACAGAAGCTAATAAGGTTAGGAGCATTATTACTAATCTAGAAACTTCAAGTGTAGAAATTCAGTCTGTAATTACTAATTTAAATGAAACTATTACGAATATAAAAGATGGAGAAGGCACAATAAACTATTTATCTAATGACCCTGATCTTGTGAAGCAATTAGATGAGTCCATCAAAAATATTAATGAAGGTACTGAGAAGTTTAACGAAAATATGGAAGCTTTAAAGCATAACTTCTTGACCCGAGGCTATTTTAAAAAGCTAGAAAAGGAAGAGAGAAAAGCAGCAAAAGATAATAATTAATATTTATTCAAACTCGATAAGAGTATTAGATATATGCCCTTCTTTTAATGTGATATTTTGAATGATTTGCCAGTTTTTTCTTGGATATTTTTCTTTTAATAAACCTAAATCTTCTTCAAAATTATCGCTTATTAATATTACCGTATCGTTTATATTGTAATTAGGGAAAAAAGCAATATTTCCTATGTAATTGATGGCATCTGCTTCGACCTTAAAAGGAATGTTGAATTTATTTTTAGACGACTTAATAGCGTACCCAATACCTGTGTTTGTTACTAAATTATAATCGTAAAATTCATAATCGCCAACCTTTAATTCTAAAACAAATAAATAAACTTTTTTATTGTCTATTTTAAGATGAGGACTGCTTCGTAAAATTGCCAACCCATCGCCATTATATAACCATGTAACGTCTTTGTCTTCAGGTTTAAATTTAAATCCATAGGATGAGTATTTTGGTTTTTCGTTTATAATAGTAATTGCACCAACAATATAACCATTTCCATCGGCAGGATTTCTAACCATTATTTTCTTAGAATTACAACTAAAAAAAAGTATCACAATTGAAAGAACGGTCAATTTTTTCATACTAATATTAGATTTGGACTTAAGGTTTTTAAGTTGTTTTTTTGGCTCGTAATGATAACAAATTACACTCCAATATCAAAATACCCAATAATAATCTTAAGTTATTTTTTATGTTTAAATTGAAGGTGTTCTAGCTTTTTTCCAGTTAGAGTTTTTTCACCCACAACTTCAAACCCTAATTTTAAGTATAACCTTTTAGCATTAGGATTGTCTTTATCTACAAGTAAGCCTATTGTTTTATTTCTATTATAGACATACTCATCGATCAAGAATTGAAATATTTTTGATCCAATACCTTTGCCTTGCTGGGTTGGATCTACTCCAACGCAATCAATATAAAATTCTCCTGCTTGAGTTTCGTCATCAGGATTAAAATCTCTGTTAAACATGGATTTAATGGTCTTTGCAACAGGGTCTCTTAGTTCTTGTAACATTGCGCCATCATATATATTAGCTGCTGCAATAACCTTGTCTTCATTTTCTGCTAGCCAACAGTTTTCAAAAGAATACTGATTGGCTTTTTCTACAATTAGAGTTTCTAAAAAATGAGTGGCTTTCTCTGGAGATTTTCCGCCAATAAAATGAAAAACAATGTCATTCATGGCTAACATCATAAATGGAGCGATTGCTTTGGCATCTTCTGATATAGCCTTTCTAATTATCATGATTTATTTTATTCATTAGTTTCGTAGAAATCTATTTTGTTGCTAAGCTTTTTTATTTCTTCTTGTAGACTTTCAACTTTATCCAGCAGATTCGAAATAGCATGAATACCTTCTAAATTGATATCCATATCGTAATGAAAACGGATGAGTTTTTCAATGTTTTTTATCTGAGTTATTCGAACACACTGAGTGTTTTCTTCTGTTGTAATTTCAATTAATTCGTATTCATACAAGGATGTTATAAACGTTTCTGGAACCTTATAAAGCGTGCAAAATTCTTGTATTGATATTAAATTCTCTCTGTCCATAATTATCTTAATTTTGCTAATTCAGTAAATAATTCCTTTTCTTTCTCTGTCAGGTTTGTAGGGGTTTTTATATTATAAGTAATGTATAAATCTCCAAACTGGCCCTCTTTTTTGTAAACAGGAAAACCTTTGCCTTTAAGCTTTACTTGAGTACCGTTTTGGGTTTCTGGTTTTACTTTTAATTTCACCTTTCCATCAAACGTATCTACAGTAACTTCTCCTCCTAAAAGAGACTTGTATAAATCTAAATTGGCTGTTTTGTACAGGTTACTTTTATCTCTTTTAAAATTGGTTTTGTTTACTACAACAAACTTTATATATAAATCGCCATTAGGACCTTTATTTACTCCTTTTCCACCATGGCCAGTAATTTTAATTGTCTGACCATTTTCTACTCCGGCAGGAATAGTAATTCTAATATTTTTATTATTGACTGCTAGGGTGCGTTTATGAGTGGTATAAACATCTTTTAAATCCAGTTGCAATTCGGCATTAAAATCCTGTCCGCGAAACATGGTACTACGACCTCCTTGTCTAGACGCACCTCCAAACATGGATTCAAAAAAATCTGAAAAATCACTTTCGTTAAATCCGCCAGAATACTGTTGTTGTCTACTGTTTTGATGTTGTTGTTGCTGTTGTCTGGCTTTTTCGTATGCTTCGGCTTGTTCCCAGTCCTTTCCGTGTTCGTCGTATTTTTTACGATTTTCTGGATGACTCAAAACCTCGTTAGCTTCGTTAATTTCCTTGAATTTCTTTTCAGCTACTTTGTCGTTGGGATTTAAATCTGGATGGTATTTTCTAGCTAATTTTCTGTAAGCCTTTTTGATGTCTTTATCAGACGCATTTTTTGGAACACCCAATATTTTATAATAATCTATATATGCCATATCCTATCTTGCTATTGGTTTCTTTTTTTACCCGTTAAACTATCAATTTTTATTAAAAAAATAAAAGCTGCTTCGTCTTTTTCTATTTTACTTGAAAACTCCCTTATAAAATTCACTTTTTGAAACTCGGTTTCAGTAATAATATGTTTTATACCTAAAGAAAACACGTGGAGATAAGCTCTTGCTTCGTTTCCAAAATGTAATTCAAAATCCCCATGAACTAGCACAGACTTCCACTGATTAACAGAATGTACTTCTCCTACTTGCAAAGAGATTTGCTTGTTTTTTCGCATGGCTTGTATTTTATGTCCTTCGGCCGAATAGCAAATAATATGGTCCTCTTTTTTATCAAAGAAATAGGTAATTGGTACCACATAAGGTTTGTTTTCAGAGATATATCCTAAATGACCTATGTAATTGTTTTCAAGGATAAAATGACATTCTTTGGTTTCTAAATCTGTAATCATATTTTTGTTTTTTACCTGCAATAGGTTTAGTTTCTAATTTAACGTTTTTTCGTGAGATGTTTTTTAAACTATTCATCCCTTTTAAATTCAATACAGGTTATTTCTGGTCTCATTCCTAATCTGCCAGGAAAACCAAGCCAACCCAGACCTCTGTTTACATATAAATATTGCTGTTTATGATTGTATAAACCTGCCCACTGTTTGTATTTATATTTTATGGGACTCCATTCTTTATTTTTTAATTTAAATGCTGCTTGCATGCCATGTGTATGACCGGACAGCGTAAGTGCAATATTGGTTTGGTTCTTGATTTCTTGGTCCCAGTGAGAAGGGTCGTGAGACAGAAGAATTTTAAATGGAATATTTTTGCTGTCATTCAAAGCTTTCTTTAAATCGCCATATTGTTTAAAAGGTGGATTTCCCCAATTTTCTACACCAACAATCGCAATTTTTTCGTTTTCGTTTTCGATAATTTCAGATTCGTTCAATAAGAGTTTGAAGTCGTTTTCTTTATAAAAAGTTTTAATTGCTTGAAAGTTTTTTTCCTTATCTTCTTTGGAGTCCCATTGGCTATAATCACCATAATCATGATTTCCTAAAACAGCATATTTTTTTATTTCAGGTGAAAAATGCCTGAAAGCTTTGCGCCAACCACGTAATTCCCAAGCATAATTATTTACAAGATCTCCTGTAAAGAAAAGTAAATCGGGTTCTAACTGATTGATTTTTTTAATGGCACGTTCTAAAATATGAAAACGATGATTAAAACTTCCTAAGTGTAAATCGGAAATTTGAACAGCTTTCATGCCATGGAACTCTTTTGGTAAATGAGAAAAAGAGAGTCTAATCTCATGGACTTTAAAGTTATATCTAGCTTTAAAGATGCCATAAGTTATTACAAAAAATGGTAAAAAGCCGGCAAACAAACCAATAAACGGAATAATTAGGAGCAAGGTTTTTTTGTCAAATACATAGTTGGTAAAAATGAGAATGGCCATAACAATTACAAAAATTATCTTAGGGATAAAAGATGAAATGGTTAGACCGTATAAAGAGGAAATAAGCAACTGTTTTCTTCTTGGTTGAATGTCATCTAATCTAATTTTAAGGGTAATTATGGCAGCAATCAACCCGAATGTAAAAAACCAAAATAAGATATGGGTACTGTGTCTTAAAATATCCGAAGACATAAGGCTGGTAATAGATTTTAACCCGTAAAAAGCTAAGAAATCCACCACAAAAATGGCAAAGCACAAAAGTAAAATGGTAAATAGCGAATAACTCTTCATGATTTGAAATAATATCTTTTACTTATTAATGTCAACTTTTAAATCTGGAATTTTAACAAGTTCAATAGTTGTTGAGGCAAAAACAACTTGGCCTTTTGTGGCTTCAAAAGCTTTTCTTATGCTGTCCTGTAATTCATTTTTTGTAAACCTTCGTTTTTTATAATCTACTATATATCTTAAGTTAAACTGAATCCAATTATCAGTTAAAGAAATGGCTAGAGTAGGTTCTACCTGCGCATCTTCAATATAATATTTATTAACCACTTCTTTCCATTTTGTTCTAGAATTAACCGTGTATTCAGATAATGCCTTCGAAGCAATATCAATCACTAAAGACTTGGCCAATTCTACATTCGAACCGTATTTTATAGGTAGATTAAATTCGTCCCAAATAAAAGGAAAGTTCTGAGAGTAGTTGTAAATAGGGCCTTTAAAAACAAAGGCATTACTTAATTTTACAATTCGTCCACTGTAATTATCGCTAGAAACCCATTGACCAATTTCCATCATGGTCGTATACATGCTATCTACATCTATAACATCTCCTTTTATGCCATTAATTTCAATTCTATCTCCTGGTTTATATACATTAACAACATAAATATAGATAGAGCCTGCAATACTTAAAATTAATTCTTGAAGTGCGAAAGCAATTCCTGCAGAAAACAATCCAATAGCTAAGGTTAGATCTTTAATATTACCTGTAAAATATGAAAAAGATAGAATGACTAACAATACATACCCTATAAATTCTATAGCTTTTTGCGATTTATATCGCGCAGTTGTATCGCAAATATTTTTTCTTAAAAAACGTCTTAGAAATTGAACGACAAGAAGCACGGAAGCAACTATCAATACAAACTTTAGTATGCTGTAAATTGTTGGGTTTTCTAAAATCAAATCTTTAAATTGATTCATATGCATTTAATGGATTATATTTTTCTCAATTCCATTTCTAATTTTGCAAGAATAATAAGCTCCGATTTATTCTTGCCTGAAAAACTAGTGGCTATGGCATGAGCTGTTTTTAGTATCAACTTTTTAATTGCTGGCGTGAAAAATTGACTTTGTTCGTTTTTATAGGACACAAACTTTTCAAATAACGTATCGCTATTTAAGTTGTTTTGGGAGTCTAGCCAATCGAAAACCACTTCAATCTGATAAGCAGCATCTGTTTGAAAGGCATCTTCAGTTTCGTCAACTAAGAGCCATTCTTTTCTGATAATTTCTTTTAATTTATTAACCTCGGAAAGCTCTACAACTCCATCGGCTGCTGCAACAGCGTAAAATAGTTTTCCAAGAACTTCGTAAAATGGCACGTTAAGATTCTTTTTGTTTTTCATAATACTAAGTTGTTGATTATAAAAACAATTTAAAGATAGATAAATAGATATGAAATGATATCCATCAGACCTTGGTTTTAACTAAAATCTAACATTAGTTTAGGCTTTAAAATGAATTGATATTATAAAAAATAGCTAACTTTAAGGATTCATATTTATTTAAAATTTCCCATGCTAACAAATAACCATGATGTTTTTCATAATTTATCCGAAGCCATTTCCGAAGGCATTGTTATAGTAAATGAAAATCAAGAAATAGTTGCATTAAATTCGGCCACAGAACTAATGTTTGGTTATAATAAAGGAGAGCTTTTAAACAAACAACTTAGCAGCTTGATACCTGTAAATTTTCATAAAAATCACACCAAATATTTTAAAGAGTTTTTTAAAAATGGAGAGAAACGCTCTATGGGAATGGATAGAGTTCTGCATGGGGTAAAAAAGAACGACAGTGTTTTTCCTATTGAAGTGGGGTTAAATCCCATGGTTGTTGGAGATGAAACATTTGTTATGGCCTTGGTGATTGATATTACAAAACGTGTTGAAATTGAAAAGAATTTACATGTAAAAAGCAAGGCTTTACAGCATGCGAGTAATGGAATTGTTATAACGGATGCATTACAAAAAGATCATCCAATTATTTATGCCAATGAAGCTTTTGAGAAAATTACAGGTTATTCTCAAGAAGACATACTATATAAAAATTGCAGATTTTTACAAGCAGACGATACAGATCAAAAAAGTATTAACAAAATAAAAAATGCGATTTCTAAAGGACAAATGTGCCATGTAATTTTACGTAATTACAGAAAAGATGGTACCATGTTTTGGAACGAATTGAGTATAACTCCCATAAAAGACAATTTGGGAATTATTACGCACTTTGTGGGAATTCAAAATGATATTACCAAACGTAAATTAGCAGAAGAGAACGAATTGCATTTTGCCTCCATTTTAGATGAGTCTTTAAATGAAATTTATGTGTTTGATTCTAGTAGCTTAAAGTTTTTAAATGCAAATTATGGAGCTGTTAAAAATTTAGGCTATTCTTTAGATGAATTAAAGCAGATGACTCCTGTTGATATTAAGCCAGAATACACATTAGATAAGTTTAAAAATCAAGTGGAAGACTTATTAAAAAAGCGTGTTGAAAAATTAGAGTTTGAAACAATTCATGAACGTAAAAATGGAAGCACCTATCCTGTTGAAGTGCATTTGCAATTGTCCGTTTTTGAAGATAAAGAAGTGTTTTTTGCTGTAATTCTCGATATTACAGAAAGAAAGACACAGGAATTGTTTAAAATTAAGCAAAATCACATTCTGGAATTAATTGTTTTAGACACATCTCTAGAATTCATTTTAAAAGATATTTCTTACTTAATAGAAGAACAGTTTGAAGATGTTTATGTTTCCATTTTGTTATTAAATCAAGAGGAGAAAAAATTAAAAAGTTTGGTAGCACCAAGTTTACCAGAATCTTATGGAGAAACTATAAACAATATATTAATTGGTAAGGACGTAGATGTAAGTGGTATGGCAATATTTCTAGAAAAAGAAACGATGATATCTCATGTTGAAACTCATGAATTATGGGAGAACTTCAAGGATCTAGTTTTACCATATGGAATAAAAGCAAGTTGGACAAAACCAATTATGTCTTCTAAAAATAGCATTTTAGGAGTTTTCGCTATTTTTAGAAAAGAAGACAGAGCATTTTCAAATATAAATAAGCAAGTGGTTGAGGTAGGTGTTAAACTTGCAGGCATTACTATTGAAAAACACTTAACTAATAAATATATAGAAGAAACACAATCTCAACTAGAAAGTTATGCCAAAGACTTACAGGAACAGGTTGAAGAACAGACTCTAGAGTTAAAAATAGCACTTAAAAAAGAGATAGAGTTAAACGAGTTAAAAACCAAGTTCCTATCATTAGTGTCTCATGAATTTAAAACACCTTTAAGTGGAATTTTAACGTCTGCCATGTTGTTGAAAAAATACACTTTGGCAGATCAGCAGGATAAGAGAAATAAACATATAGACACAATTACCAATATTGTAAATAATTTGAACAATATTTTAAACGATTTCCTATCGGTTGAAAATCTGGAATCCGGAAAAGTAACCTATCATTTTAAAACATTTAAGTTAAGTAAAGTGTTAAACGAAGTTATTTATAACTCGAATATGCTTTTAAAAGATGGTCAAAAAATAAAATATCCAGAAAACATAGATGATTTGTCTTTACATCAAGACGAAAAAATATTAGAACTCACCTTGTCAAATATTGTTCATAATGCCATTAAATATTCATCAGAAAATGGGCATATAGACATAGAATTGTCTCAAAATAAACATCAAACCGTTTTTAAAATTAAAGATGAAGGCATTGGTATTCCAGAAGCAGACCAAAAGAATATATTTAATCGTTATTTTAGGGCTGAAAATGTATTAACCATTCAGGGCACAGGAATCGGACTCAATATTGTTAAGAACCATTTAGAAAATCTAGGTGGCTCTTTAAGCTTTGTAAGCCAAGAACATGTAGGAAGCACCTTTATAATTACAATACCAAATAAACCAATCTAAGAAGCATAGAAGCTTGATTTTTAAAAACCAACAAATGAAAACCATATTATTAATTGAAGACGACGAAGTTTTAAGAGAAAACACAGCCGAGTTATTAGAGCTTTCTAGTTATAAGGTAATAACTGCTTCTAATGGGAAAATGGGAGTTGAAATGACAAAAAACAGCCTTCCAGATATTATTGTTTGCGACATTATGATGCCAGAATTAGATGGTTATGGAGTTCTTGAAGAATTATCTAAAAGTCCTAAAACTAAACATATTCCATTTATATTTTTATCGGCTAAAACAGAACAGCAAGATGTTAGAAAAGGAATGAATTTAGGTGCTGACGATTATATAACCAAACCTTTTAACGAAACCGATTTAATAAGTGCCATTGAAAGCAGATTAGCTAAAGCTGCTATTGTTAAAGAAACCAGAAACAGCATAGAAGAACCTGTTTCAGGAAATAAGGAAGATGATTTAAGAACTTTAAACGATTTAAAGAATTTTTTAGACGATAATGGTGAAACAATACATTATACAGAAGGTCAGAATATTTATAAACAAGGCGAACATTCTAATGCTATTTTTTTAATAGCCAAAGGCATTGTTAAATGCCATAGTCTAGACGAAAAAGGTAAAGAACTAATAACAGCCCTTTATAAAGAAGACGATTTGTTTGGTTACACATCTTTTATTCAAAATATTCCATATCAAGAGTCTGCCACGGCTATAAAAGAAACAACCTTAGTAAGTGTATCTAAAAATATATTAAAAGATGTTTTAGTTAACAATCATGAAGTAACACTTGAGTTAATCCAATTACTTACAGATAATTTATTTCATGTAAAAGAACAATTACTACAAATGGCTTATGGTTCTGTAAACCAAAAAACAGCTCAAACTATTATTAAATTTTCAGAAAAGTTAAATAGAAAACCAGACGAACCTATCAGAATTTCAAGAAACGATTTGGCAAGTGTGGCTGGAATTGCTACTGAAACTTTAATAAGAACCATGACCCTTTTTAAAAAACAAGGCCTTATTGAAATTGAAGGTAGAAATATAAAGATTCTAGATATTGAAAGGCTTAAGGAAATATATTAAAAGGCCTATAATAAGGGCTATATGATTTATATCATTTTATAGTTTACACTTCAAGCTTACTTTTGAGTTTTAAGTTATTGAATGATGAAAAATGTTTTATTACCAACGGATTTTTCAGAAAACTCATGGAATGCTATTAAGTATGCTCTAGATTTTCATGAGAAGATAGAATGTAATTTTTTCCTACTACACGTTAATAGACTAAGTCACGCTGCCATAAGTCACGCGCCATATTTGCCTACTCAGGAAGTTATTGAAGATGTTTATACCAAACCTGCAAAAATGCAATTGGATAATATGTTAAAACGTATTATTGGGTACAAGCCACAAAGTAAAAAACATAAATTCTATACCATTTCCGATTACAATTTTTTTGTGGAATCTATAAGAGAACATGTAGAAGAAAAAAACATTGATCTTATTGTTATGGGAACCAAAGGTGCTTCTGGTTTAAGAAAAGTTATTGTTGGTAGTAATGCGGGAGATGTTATCACAAAAGTGGCTTGTTCTACTTTGGTTGTTCCAGAAAACGCATCGTTTAAGAAAATTGAAGAAATTGCATTTCCAACAGATTTTTCATTGCAATACAACATCAATACGCTTGAACCAATTTTAAAAATAGTTCAAGATAATCAAGCAGCTCTTAGAGTTGTTCACATTAGTAAAAGACAAACCGATTTAAACAGAGATCAAATGCAAAACAAAGAGTTGCTTGAAGATTATTTTCATGCAAACCCACATAGTTTTCATTTTTTAACCAATAAAAAAGTGGAAAAAGCTGTACAATGTTTTGTTGAGAGTAGAGATGTTGACATGATAACTATGATAGGCAAAAATTTGAATTATTTTCAACAAATTCTGTTTCATTCAAAAGTGGAAGAAATAAGCTATCACATTAATATTCCGTTTTTAGTATTACACAATTAAATAAATAAATTATGGATACATCTATTTTCTTAGCTAAATTTTGGGGTTGGTATTTAATTATCTTTTTTGTAATTCTTACTTTTAATCCCAGACGCATTAAACAAGTTTTTAATGATTTGAGAGATGAAAAGTTCCTGATTATTACTTCGTTTGTCGCCATTATAGTTGGTTTGTTAAATATTTTATTTCACAATATTTGGGACCCTAACTGGAAACTTATAATTACCTTAATAGGTTGGATGGCATTATTTAAAGGGTTAACATTATTTACCTTTCCTAAACAAACCGTTAAGAGGCTTAACTATATAAATGTAAAATTTGTTCAGGTAATTTATATGTTGCTTTTTCTGTTAGGGATTTTTCTTTTAAACATAGCCTATAATATAGTTCCATATTAATATTATTATAAAAAAATAATGAAACTGATAAATGTCATTTTTAATTTTTAAAATTGGCTTTATCTTAGAGATATATTAAAACGATAGTTTGTTATTCATGATGTATAGTTTGTTAAGGACTATCTTTTTAGATAGCCTTCAATATAATCTAACAATGAAAGAGGAATCATTATTAGATTTAAGCTATTAATCTTAGAAAGCCAAAATTTTAAATTTTGGCTTTCTTTTTTTAAACTGATATATATCATAAAATAGCTCTAATAAAATGTTTAATTTTATACCATAAATTAGTGTTTATATGGTTAAAGGTTATTGTTTTAAAAGGACATAACCAAATTAAGGGTTCTTGAGTAATTATATAACCGAATTTAATTTATCTTAATAAAATAAGATAGATTTATAACTTTTAAAAAGGTTATTAAATACTATAGAACACCTAAAAAGCGAGAAAGATTATCTTTCTCGCTTTTGTTTTATATAGATTTTTTCTTCTGATATTTATCATAGTTTTCCCTTCATGTTTTGGCTAACTTTATCTCTACAATCAATATTGATACCATGAGGAAAATATTAATACCTACAGATTTTTCAGATAATGCTTTCAATGCTATAAAATATGCTTTGGAGCTTTTTAAGTACGATATAAGTCAGTTTTATATCATGCACGCATATCAGGATGAAATCTATGCAGACGAAACGTTATTGAACAGACAAAAACTGGATACAATTACCAAGCAGGTTCATAAAACGTCGACTAAAAAGCTAGAGAATGTCCTAAAACTCATTAATGATATTTCACCCAACCCTAGACATGAATACCACATAATTTCTACCAATAATATTCTTGTAGATGAAGCAGATAAAATTGTTGACAAGGAAAATATAGATGTTATTGTCATGGGAACAAGAGGAGAAACAAACGACAGAAGATTAACCTTTGGTTCTCATACGTTGCAAGTTTTAAAATATGTGCAGTGCCCTGTTTTGGCTATACCAGAAAATTATAAATACACCCAGCCAAAACACATCATGTTTCCTACCAATTATATGATTCCATATAAGAGAAGAGAATTAAAATTACTTTGCGAATTAGCAGTGCCTTTTAGAGCTAAAATAGATGTGGTATATATTTCAAAAAGTGATAAACTCTCTATGAGGCAAGAAGACAATAAAAGGTTTATTAATAATGAATTGTGTAAAAATCAAATCAATTTTTTAAACATTAAAAATAAAGATATTACAAAATCAATTTTAAATTATATTGAAATAAATGATGTGGATATGTTAGTTATGGTAAATACCAGACATTCATTTTTAGAAAATATCTTATTTCAAAGCACAATTTCTAAACTTAGTTTACACTTAGAAATTCCGTTTTTGGCTTTACAGAACATTAAACGTATTTAATTAAAAATTAAAATCATGAAAAAGATATTATTACCAACAGATTTTTCAGAAAATTCATGGAATGCCATATCCTATGCATTGCAATTGTTTAAAGACGAAAAATGCACATTTTATTTACTGCACACCTATACACCTATTGTGTATCATCTAGAATACGTGATGATGAGCGCTTCGCAAATTGGTTTGGAAGATATTGTAAAACAGCAGGCTCTTAAAAGTTTAGAAGATTTTGAAAAAAGAATTAATGAGCAGTATAACAATCCTAATCATAGTTTTAAAGGCCAAGTTGTGTTTAACACCTTAACTTTAGAGGTTGCAGAACAAGTTAAAGAGCACCAAATAGATTATGTGATTATGGGAACAAAGGGTGCAACAGGTGCAAAAGAAGTACTGTTTGGATCCAATGCAGTTCATATTTTTAAACAAGCAAAATGTCCAGTTCTAGCTATACCAGATAGTTTTAATTTTGAAGCACCAAGTCATATCTTATTCCCAACAGATTATGAAATTGATTATAAAAACGAACAGGTTAAGCCACTTGTGGAGTTGTCCAAAATGCATCAGACTAAGATTAATGTTTTGAATGTATCTTATGGAAGAGATTTAGCTTCAAATCAACAAAAAAACAAAGCTACTTTATCAAGTTTATTTAAAGATTTAAATTTCGAGTTTTTTAGTGTAAAAAATCAAGAAATAACTCAGGCAATTAGCGATTTTCAAGCAGAGTCTCCAGCCGATATGCTAATCATGATAAATAATAAACACTCGTTTTTTGAAAATTTATTTTTCAAATCCACAATTAGTCAAATAGGGTTTCATTTAAACATTCCATTTTTGGTGATACCGGCAAAAGCAAGGAAGTAATACATTGTAACATGGATCCTAACATAGAAATTATTAAATCTTCTGGCGAAAAGGTAAAATTTTCGTTAGAAAAGTTACGAGCCTCTTTAAACCATTCCGGAGCAGATAAAGAACTCGTAAGTCAGATAATTGATAAGGTTCGTGACGAATTATATCAAGGTATTTCAACCAAAGAAATTTATAATAGAGCCTTTTCTTTATTGAAAAATAAGAAAAGCTATTTTGCTTCTAAATACAAATTAAAAAAGGCTATATACGAACTTGGTCCAACAGGTTTTCCCTTTGAAAATTTTATAGCAGCTATTTTTACATATTCTGGATATAAAGCTCAAGTTGGGAAAATATTACAAGGTCATTGTGTAACTCACGAGATTGATGTTGTAGCTCATAAAAATGAAGAAACAACTATTGTGGAATGTAAATTCCATAGTGAAGAAGGCCGGAATTGCAATGTAAAAGTTCCTCTTTATATAGCAGCTAGATTTAAAGATGTAAAAACACATTGGGATTCTAAATCACATAAATCTAATTTGAATGAAGGTTGGGTTGTAACCAATACGCGTTTTACGGAAGATGCCTTGCAATATGGAAAATGTATAGGCTTAAAATTACTAAGTTGGGATTATCCCAAAGAGGATGCTTTAAAAGATAAAATAGACAGATTAGGATTGTATCCTATAACGGTTTCAACACTTCTTACAAAAAGAGAAAAACAGTTTTTGCTAAGTAGAGATGTGGTTTTGTGTAAAGATTTAATTGGAGATGCTTTTTATCTCGATCATTTAGGTGTTTCCGAAGTTAGAAAAGAAAGAATTCTAAAAGAAATTAAACAACTATGTAATAGCTAAGTCATGGAAAATTTTGTTAGAATACATTTTTTAGGAGCTTCAGGAGTGGTAACGGGATCTAAGTTTTTGATTGAAACTTCAGAAAAAAACATCTTGATAGATTGTGGCATGTTTCAAGGTTTAAAAGAATTAAGAGAGCTAAACTGGACTAATTTATCTGTTGATGTAGAAGAAATTGATGTGGTTTTGTTGACACATGGACATTTAGATCATGTAGGTTATTTGCCAAGACTTGTAAAACAAGGGTTTCAAGGTAAAATTATTGGAACAGCTCCAACTCTTGCCATTGCAGAAATTATATTAAGGGATAGTGCTAAAATCCATGAAGAAGAAGCAGAAAAGGCTAACAAGGAACACTATACAAAACACAATCCAGCCTTGCCTTTTTACACCATTCGCGAAGCAGAAAAAACCATAAGAATGTTTCAAGCAGAAGCGGATGATAAGTGGATTAAATTAACTGAAAATATTTCATACAGATTCCAATATAACGGACACATAATTGGCGCCACATTTATCGAGTTAGATATATCTGGAAAGCGCTTTGTGTTTTCCGGCGATATTGGCAGAGTCAACGATTATTTATTAGATAAACCTAAAAGGCCAGAATGGGCAGATTTTTTGTTTATTGAAAGTACCTATGGAAATAAATTGCATCCAGAAGAAGATGTTGAAGAGATATTATCTAAACTAGTTAAGGAAACCATTCATAAAAAAGGCAGCTTAATTATACCAAGTTTTGCTGTAGAAAGACTTCAAACGTTAATGTATATTCTCTGGAAATTGTATCAGAAAAACAAAATTCCAAACATTCCTATTTTTATTGATAGTCCTATGGGAAATAACGTATTGGAAGTGTTTAAACAGTTTCCAAAATGGCATAAACTTTCAGATGAAGAATATCGAGCTATGTGTAACCATGTAAATATTATTCAATCTTATAAAGAAACCTGGGAAACCATTGATGATAAACGTCCAAAAATAGTAATTGCAGGAAGTGGTATGGTAACTGGAGGGAGAGTTTTAACCTATTTGCAACAGCTGATAGACGAAGAATCAACAACAGTTTTATTAGTTGGGTATCAAGCAGAAGGAACGCGAGGCAGACAATTACTGGAAGGAGCTCATGAAATTAGGTTCTTTGGTAAATATTATCCTGTAAAAGCAAGTATTAAACACATGGAGAGTTTATCGGCTCATGCAGATCAAAAGGACTTATTAGATTGGATGGAGAACATTAAAAACATTCCAGAAAAAGTCTATTTAATTCATGGTGAACCTACAGCATTAGATGCTTTTAGAGTTAAAATTAAAGACAGATATAATTGGAACGCTTGTATTCCAAAACTTTCAGATGTAGAAACACTTATGTTATAATTTTTTAAATGGTTAGATAATGAATACGCAACTAGAATATAAAAGTTTTAATAGAGAAAAATCTATTGATGAATTGCAATATACCATGAACTCTCAAATTGAAAAACTTCAAATTCTTAAAGAAGAATTACACTTTTTACAGTTTTTGATGTCTGCCGATATTTATAAAAATAAAATAATGAATCTTTTTGAAGATCTAGAACGTTATAAAAAAGAGCTTAACAATTACAGTAGTAAATGTGGAAAACTAATAATTGATGCTAATTTTCAAGCAAATCAAATTAGAAATAAAAAAAAATGCGATGAGCTGGCTTGCGATAATTATTTTATAGACACATATAACGAATCAGAAAAAAAGATTCACAAACTAATCAATCAAATAAGAATATTGAAATTAGAAATCTATAATTTTTTGCCAGCTGTTATTAAAACAGAATGATAGATGAATATTTTTTTAGCATAAATAACTGATAGATATCATTTTAAAACTTTGCTTTCATTCTTAAATTTGTGTCCAAGAAAAGATATCTCCCTAGATATTAATAGTAGGCTGTCTGAATCTTTTAAAATTTTTTTACTTATAAAGTAAAACTTAGTCAAGTTCCATATTGTTAGTTAGAAATTAAATAAGGCTGAGTTTTAAAAGTTTTAATGGATTTTCAGGCAGTCTTTTTATTTTCAATTTCATTCATATTATGGTACAACCAAAAAGTGTCAAAAAGAGTTTAATCACTATGTAAAATAAGTAAAGGCACTTTTAAGTCTTGGCTTATTTTTTTTGTTTCAGAACCTGTAAGAAACCGTTCAAAAGCTGTCTCTTTTTGAACAAGTAAGGCCATAAGGTCGATATCTTGCGTTTGTAAATAATTATCTACAGCATCATGTGTTGCCATGTTTTTGACCAATTGATATGAATGTGTAACATGTTTAAGATGTGTTTGGATATATTCCTGATCTTTTTCTACTTCTATAGAAGTGTCGTCCTTTGGGTTGATTCTTAGAATGTTCAAAGAGGTATTAAACTGTTTAATGTAGTTTTTTAGTTTTAAAAAAGCATGGCTGTTTAAAGAGTCTAACATATCCAATGGTAGAAATATGCTCTCAGGTTTTTTATATAAAAACCCTTTAGGCACAACTAAAGTAGAGCAATCTACTTTTCTAATAACATTTATGGTATTGCTGCCAAAAATGACTTCTTTTGCTCCAGTAGCCCCATTGGTACCCATAACAATTAGGTCTATTTTATTTTTGTTTATTATTTGGTTTACAGAATCTGTAAGTGTATCGTAATCAACAACAGGTTCAAACGTAGTATTTTTGTTTAACGAAGCAGTCTCTAACGTTTTTACAAACTTCTCTAATTTATGTTTTGCTTTTTTTACTAAAGAATCATAAATACTCTTATTACCAGCAGACATTAAATCGCTTGTTGTATAAACTGATTTTGTTGGAATGTGTAGAATAGTAAAATGACAAGCCTCATTTTCAAAAAGCGCTAAAGCGTAGTTTATAGCATTTTTGGAATTTTTAGAAAAATCTGTTAGTAATAGAATCTGCTTCATGGGTATCTGTGTTTTTATTTCAAAAGCAACAACTAAATAATGACTTTTTAATTGTTTTAATAAGCCAAGACTGTTAGTTGCTTATAATCTAGACTAAAATTATAAAAAATATAATGTTGCAGATATGATATTAGTCATTTATAAACAAAAAAAGACCCTCAAGTTATTGAGAGTCTTATAATTTTGTTGAAGTATAATGTAATTAGTTACCTCCTTTTACTGCATTTGCAGCGTCATTTGCAGCTTTTTTTGTTGCATCAGCAGCATCTTTAGCAGCTTTTTCAGTTGCATTTGCAGCGTCATCAATAGCTTCTCCTGTTGCATCAGCAGCATTGTCGATAGCTTCACCAGCCTCATCAATAGCTTCACCAGCAGCATCCATTGCGTTGTCAGCAGCTTCTTCAGCATCTTTAGCAGCTTCTTCAGCAGCATCCATAGCATCATCAGCAGTTTCTTCCATTGCATCAGCAGCGTTTTCCATTGCATCAGCAGCGTTTTCTTCTTTTGTATCTCTACAAGAAGTGAAAGTTAAACTTAGGCACAATAATAATACAGTACTTAATAATAATTTTTTCATTAGTTAAAGTTTTAGTGTTAAAAATTAATGAGCGAATTTAATAACTAATTGTGTAACTTTTGCAAGTTTATTAACAATTTTTAACATAATTATTTCAATTCTATAAATTAATCTTCATATGTACGTATAAAAGACATGATTTGGATGACAGAACCTCTATTATTTTTAATGTATTCTAAGTTTTTTTGTCCAGTTTCATTTCTAAAATTATAGTTATTTATAAGTTTGTCAAGCAGTTGTGTTAATTTTTTTGAATTTACAACAGAAAACATGCCTTGATTTTTTATCATGGCTTTTGCTTCAGGAAAATTATCATAATGTTGGCCAATAATAATTGGAATGCCAAAAACAGCAGGCTCAAGAGTATTGTGTAAGCCAGTTTTACCTATTGCACCACCTACATAAGCAATATTTGCATAGCTATAAACCTTAGTAAGTAATCCAATAGTATCTAAGATGAGTACTTGCGACTCAGAAATATCACTTTTTTCTTTTTCAGAAAAGAGGACTGTTTTTTTATTAATGGATTGTTTTAGTTTTAGTATCTGAGCTGTTTTTATATTATGAGGTGCTATAATAAATTTTATTGCGTCGGTTTCATAGGAATTGATGTAATCTACTAACAACATCTCATCTTCAGGCCATGTGCTTCCAGCGACTACACAAAGCTTATCATTTTTAAAATCAGCAATAAAATCCAACTTATTGTCATGTTCTAATTGACTGTAAACACGATCGAACCTTGTATCCCCAGAAATAGTTACATCTTTATAGCCAATACTTTCTAGTAATTTTTTTGAATTTTCATCTTGGGTAAATATATGTTGAAAGGCAAATAGAGCCATTTTCATAAATCCACCATAAGACTTAAAGTAGATTTGGTTATCTCTAAATAAGGCCGAAATTAAAACAGCTTTTAATTCTCTTTTTTTAAGCTCATTTAAAATATTTGGCCATATATCGTACTTTACAAATACAGTTAATTCTGGGTGAACTAGATTTAAAAATTTTGTGGCATTGGTTTTTGTGTCAAGAGGAAGATAGACTACAACGTCTGCAATCTCTGTGTTTTTTCTAATCTCATATCCTGAAGGAGAGAAGAAGGTTAAAATTATTTTATGGTTTGGATGTGTTTTTCGTAACTCTTTAAAAACGGGTAGACCTTGTTCGTATTCACCCAAAGAGGCACAATGAAACCATAGGGTTTTGTCGGTTTTAGAAATCTTACTTTTTAAGATGTTGAAAGTATCTTTCCTTCCATTTACGCCAAGTTTTATTTTAAGGTTGAACCATGAAATCACCTTCAATACCATTTGTGTAAAGTAAATCCCTAAATTATAAATTAGTTGCAATTTTGAATCTTTCTTGCTAAAATACACTTCTTTAATAAAATTTCATTGCTTAACGTTTACTAATTTCGTAATTTCGTAGGGTATGAAAAAAATTCAAATGGTTGACCTAAAAGGTCAGTATAAAGATATAAAAGATGCTGTTAATCCTGCCATTCAGGAAGTTATTGAAAACACATCTTTCATTAATGGACCAAAGGTTCATGAGTTTCAAAAAAACCTTGAAAACTATTTAGGAGTCAAGCATGTAATTCCTTGTGCCAATGGTACAGATGCTTTGCAAATAGCCATGATGGGCTTGGGATTAAAGCCAGGAGATGAGGTGATAACGGCCGATTTTACTTTTGCAGCAACCGTAGAAGTAATTGCTTTATTGCAATTAACTCCAGTTTTAGTAGATGTAAATCCTGACGATTTTAATATAGACATCGAAGCTATAAAAAAAGCTATTACACCAAAAACCAAAGCGATAGTTCCCGTGCATTTATTTGGTCAATGTGCCAATATGGAAGCCATTATGGAGATTGCTAAGGAGCATAACTTATATGTTATTGAAGATAATGCACAAGCTATTGGAGCAACTTACACGTTTAGCAATGGTAAAAAAGCCAAAGCAGGAACGATTGGCCATGTAGCTTCAACGTCTTTTTTTCCTTCTAAAAACTTAGGATGTTATGGAGATGGAGGTGCTATTTTTACTAATGATGATGATTTAGCACATACCATTAGAGGAATCGTAAATCACGGCATGTACGAACGTTATCATCACGATGTGGTTGGTGTAAATTCCAGATTAGACTCCATTCAAGCAGCCGTTTTAGATATCAAATTACAAAAATTGGATGGGTATAATAAAGCTAGAAGAGAAGCTGCAAATAAATATAACGACGCGTTTAAACATATAGATGAAATATCAACACCTTTTGAATATGGTGCACCAGAAAATCATGTGTTTCATCAATATACATTAAAATTAAAAGATGTGGACAGAGATGGACTTGTTAAGTTTTTAAATGACAATGATATTCCTTGTGGTGTTTATTATCCAATTCCACTTCACAAACAAAAAGCTTATAAAGATTCGCGTTATAACGAAGCAGATTTTGAAGTTACAAACCAATTAGTAAAAGATGTTATTTCTTTACCAATGCATACCGAATTGGATGATGAGCAAATTAAATTCATAGTATCTAAAATTATAGAATATATACATGGCTAAAATTTTAGTTACAGGAGGCCTTGGGTTTATTGGGTCTCATACTGTTGTTGAACTTCAAAATAAAGGTTTTGAAGTAGTAATTATCGATAATCTTTCAAATTCTTCTATAAAGGTCTTAGATGGTATAGTTGCTATTACAGGAATAAAACCTGAGTTTTTAAATATAGATTTAAAAGAGAAAAATTTAGTTCAAGAGTTTTTTAAAAAACACCATAATATTGATGGAGTGATTCATTTTGCAGCTAGTAAAGCTGTAGGCGAAAGTGTCAAGGAACCTTTAATGTATTATGAAAATAATATCAATACCTTGGTGTATTTACTTCAAGAATATACCAAACTAGAAAATTCAAATTTTATTTTTAGTTCTTCTTGTACGGTCTATGGAGAGCCAGATGCTTTACCTATTAATGAAGCGGCACCAATTAAACCTGCTTTATCACCTTATGGTAATACTAAGCAGATAGGAGAGGAGATTATTCAGGATTTATGTAAGGTTACCAGTAATTTTAAAGCCATTTCTTTAAGATATTTCAATCCTATTGGAGCTCATGAAACAGCATTTATTGGCGAATTGCCTCTTGGTGTACCACAAAATCTAATTCCTTTTATTACACAAACAGCCATAGGTAAAAGAAATCAGCTTGCTGTTTTTGGAGATAATTATCCAACAGCAGATGGTACGTGCATTCGAGACTATATTCACGTAGTAGATTTAGCAAAAGCACATGTTACAGCTCTATCAAGGCTTTTAGAGAAAAATAATAAATCTAATTATGAAGTTTTTAATTTAGGAACAGGAACAGGAAGTTCTGTATTGGAAGTTATTCATGCTTTTGAACGTGTTTCTAACGAAAAATTAAATTATAGAATAGCAGAAAGAAGAGAAGGAGATGTAGTTTCTGTTTACGCAGATACTAAAAAAGCAAATGAAGAATTAGGATGGACTTCAAAATTATCCTTAGATGACGCTATGAAATCGGCTTGGAAATGGGAACAAAAGATATCCAAGTCTTAAAATTAAGAATTCTTTAACAAACACCTTCTTATAATGTCAATCTGATAATAATATAGCCTATCTATTAACAGATTAAAAATAAGTTTCTGATTAACAGTCTTTTAAGCTATTTTGTTTGGTTTTTTGTATGCAAATTCGTTACTTTGTACCAAATGATAACGGAAAATATGAAATTGATTACAGTACAAAGAGAAACAGTTGAAGAGAAAAGGTACACACCTAAAATGGGAGAGCTACTTACAAAAGTAACTTATATTAAGAAAGCTTTTTTAAGTATTCCAATTAAAACAATTCACAAATATCGAGAAACCTATTACGGTGAAGTTAAAGATTGCAAAGCTTGTAATCTAGCAAGATAAAAAAATCAAAGCCTCTTAAATAAGAGGCTTTTTTTATGCGTTTTTTGTTTCTTTTCCTTTTTTTAATCCTGAAAATAAAAGGAGCCCAAGTCCTAGCATGACTGACATGTCTGCAAAATTAAAAATCCCTGTTCTAAACACGCCTCCTAAATCTATATGGAAGAAATCTGTTACAGAACCATAAACTATTCTATCGTAAACATTGGCAATTCCTCCACCAACAATACAACAGAATCCTATTAAAGACATTCTGTCTAAATCTTTATTTGTAATAATATGAAAAGTGACATACCCTAAAACAAGAATAGGAAGAGCTAACAGAAAAATGAGTCTTAATGTTGGATTTAAATCACTTCCCATTCCAAGAAATGCGCCTGCATTCTCTACATTATGTAAAGTGAATATATTTCCAATTATTGGTGTTTCGCTTCCTGGAGTAACATAAAGTCTAGTTAAAACTTTAGTAATCTGATCTAAAGCAATATTAAATACAATAAGAAGAACAATAAATGTATTTCGAGATAATTTCATTAAGATTCTTTTGTATAAGTGGCTGAAGCTGTTTGTGCTTCTCTATTAATTTTCTTTACTAAGCCTTGTAAAACGTTTCCTGGACCAACTTCAGTGAATAAGGTTGCGCCATCAGTTATCATTTGTTCAACAGATTGGGTCCATTTTACTGGAGCAGTCAGTTGGGAAATTAAATTAGTTTTTATGGCTACAGCGTCTAAAACAGCAGAAGCCGTTACGTTTTGATAAATTGGACAATTAGGTTTATTAAAAAAAGTGTTTTCAATGGCAGCTGCTAATTCTTCTCGAGCTGGCTCCATTAAAGGAGAATGAAAAGCACCTCCAACAGGTAGTACTAAAGCACGTCTGGCACCTTCTGCTTTTAAGCTTTCGCAAGCTCTGTTTATAGCATCAACTTCTCCAGAAATAACAAGTTGCCCTGGGCAGTTATAGTTTGCAGGAACAACAATGCCTTCAGTAGTAGCACATATTTTTTCAACTATATCATCGTCTAAACCTAAAACAGCAGCCATGGTACTTGGTTGTAATTCACAAGCTTTTTGCATGGCAAGAGCACGTTGAGAAACAAGTTTTAAACCATCTTCAAAAGTTAAAGTCCCATTTGCAACCAACGCAGAAAACTCACCAAGAGAATGTCCAGCAACCATATCAGGTTTAAAACTATCACCTAAAATTTTAGCTAAAATAACCGAATGTAAAAAGATAGCAGGTTGTGTAACTTTAGTTTCTTTTAAATCTTCAGCTGTTCCTTGAAACATCGCATCAGTAATTGAAAAACCTAAAATACCATTGGCTTGTTCAAATAATTCTTGAGCTAAAGTTGAGCTTTCGTAAAGGTCTAAACCCATTCCTGAGAATTGTGCGCCTTGACCCGGAAATATAAATGCGTTCATATGTATTAATTTTAATGCTGCAAAAATAGGAATTAATTATTAGTTTTCGGTTGCAGTTTTTAGATTCAGTGGGACTAGATATTGAGATAGAAAACTCTATTGGCAAGCAGCCTCAGCACAACGTTCTCCATCCATAGCAGCAGAAACAATCCCTCCAGCATATCCGCCACCTTCTCCACAAGGAAATAAGCCTTCTATTTCCGGATGTTCTAAATGTTCATTTCTAGGAATACTAACAGGAGATGAGGTTCTACTTTCTACTCCAATTATATTGGCTTCAGAAGTATAATATCCTTTCATTTTTTCTCCGAAAGCTTTAAAACCTTGACGTAAATTCCCACCAATAAGTTTTGGTAAAAGCGAATGTAAGGGTGATGAATTTATTCCCGGTTGATAGGACGTAGGATTTAAATCTGATGAAAATCTCCCTTCAACAAAATCGGTTAATCTTTGAGCAGGAGCAGTTTGTGTTCTTCCACCAGCAGTGAAGGCTAAACGCTCTAAGTCTTTCTGATATTCCAAACCTTTTAAAACTCCAAAGTGTTCGTATTTAGGAAAATCTCTATCCACATTTAATTCCACAACAATGCCTGAATTTGCAAATTGGTTGTTTCGTTTTGAGGGGGACATCCCATTTACAACTACTTCGCCATTGGCAGTAGCAGCTGGAACTATAAAACCTCCAGGACACATGCAAAAGGAATAGACACCTCTGTTGTTTACTTGTTGGACTAAACTATATGAAGCTGCAGGAAGTAGTTCGTGTCTGTCTCCAGAACAATGATATTGGATGGAATCTATAATGTGCTGTGGATGTTCTACGCGAACTCCCATGGCAAACGACTTGGCTTCTAAAGCAATTTTCTTGTCACGCAGCAGATAATAAATATCTCGTGCGGAATGACCGGTAGCTAGAATGACACGATTAGCTGGTAATTCTTCACCATTTAATAATTGAATGGCTTGGATTTTATTGTTTTTAATTTTGAAATCGCTTACACGAGCTTCAAAATGCACTTCACCACCGTATTTTATAATAGTTTCACGAATATTGGTGACTACCTTTGGAAGTTTATTAGTGCCAATATGTGGATGTGCATCAACTAAAATCTGATCTGTAGCTCCATGATATACCAAGTTTTCAAAAATACGCCTAACATCTCCACGTTTTAAGCTTCTGGTGTATAGTTTTCCATCGCTGTAGGTTCCAGCACCACCTTCGCCAAAGCAATAATTAGAATCTTCGTTTACAAAATGATCTTGATTTATGGCTTTTAAATCGCGTCGTCTGTCTTGCACATTTTTGCCACGTTCTAAGACAATAGGTTTAAATCCTAACTCAATACAACGCAAAGCAGCATACATTCCTGCCGGTCCAAAACCAATAATATGTATAGGTTTGGCTTTTGAAACATCTTTATAATCAAACGTGTATTCGGAAGTTTCCGGAACAGGCTCGTTAATATAAACGGCTACTTTGTAATTTAAAATTATTTTTGGTTTTCGCGCGTCAATAGATTTACGAAGTACTTTTACACCAGAGATTTTGTCCTTGGTTATGCCTAGGTTTTCGGCAGATTTTATTAGAAGAATATTCGGAATTTCTTCCTCTTTTAAACTAATGCGTAGCTGAAGCGCTTTTATCATGTGGTAAAATTACTGAAAAATAAGAAATCCTAGAGAATTTTGTCAAGTTGTTTTGATATTAGGTGATGGCTCTAATAGAATTATTTTAATTGACTTATAAAATTTATCTAAGTGTCATCCAATTTAAAGGCAACACTTTATCTGAAGGCTTAAGTCTGTTAGCCTTCACCCGTCATCTGTGCACTAATAAAAGGAATTTTAGGAGCTAAAAAATAACCGGTTAAACTAGCAAAAAGAATAGGTATAAAGTAAGAGAATCCTGTTAAGGTTGCTAATAAAATTGTAGTACTCATTGGAGTTCTGGTAACGCAGGCATTTATGGCTGCCATACAACTTACAATGGTAAGCGATAAACTTATGGATGGAATAAAGTGATGAATTATTAGACCTAAGGTTGCGCCAGTAAAGAATAAAGGGATAATAAATCCACCTCGCCACCCAGAGGTAACTGTAACGGAAATGGCTAATATTTTTAAAAATAAAATAGCAATTAGCATCTGAATTGAAAAGTCGCTTGTTAAGAGTGTAGAAAGTTCATAGTGACTAAAGTATCTTGTAATTGGTACATAATAGACGATTATTCCCAATAAAATTCCACCAATTAATGTTTTGATATAAATAGGAACATGTAATTTTTGAAATAGATTTTTTAAAAACTTGGTGCAAAAAATAAAAAACCAACCAAAGCATGTAGCTATAATTGCAAAAAATACGGCGTATAAGAAATCGAACTTATCTAGCATTTCATAGCTTGGTAAAATCCATAAAGTTCCAAGATCTAGCTGAGTAATTAGTGCAAAAACAACATAACTAAAGCAGCTAGCAACAAATGCGGGCATGATGGCCTTGTAATATTCTACCGCATGTTCATGATGTAATATTTCTAAGGCAAATAAACTACCTCCTAAAGGAGCGCCAAACATGGCTGTGAATCCTGAGGCCATTCCTGCAATGCTCATAGAGCGTAAGTCTTCGCCTTTTAATCTGAATAATTTCCCTAACCAAGTTCCCGAAGACCCAATAACCTGAACTAACGGAGCTTCTGGACCCAAACTCCCTCCGGAGCTTATACAAAGTAAGGAAGATAAAAGCATAGATGGATTGTTTTTAGGATCTAGCTTTCCTTTATTGAACCGAATGTTATTTACTATTAATTGAATTTCTCCAGGATCGCCAATAAAATGAATTACTAGACCTGCAAGTAATCCGCAAATAGCCATAGTAGGAATTACCAACCAACCTTGAAAGAAGGCAAGTTGATGGGTTAAAAACTCTAATGTAATCCAATATAATCCAGCTATAAAGCCACCAAGCAGGCCTAATAAGGCCCATAATAAAAATTTTCTACTAAAAACAAATGGGTTAAATTGGATGGGTTGATCTAAAAGATTGAGGTATGTAACTAACTGCCTTTTGCGTTTTAGTTTCACTGGGTGATTGGTTTTTAGATTATACTCTAGTGTATGTTAAAAATGAAAAGTCATAGTCGTGTTTTTCATCTTTAGCATGATAGGTATTATTTATTTCCTTCCAAATTGTAGGGTCTATTTTTGGGAAAAAAGTGTCTGCATCAAAACTCTCATGAACTCTGGTGATTTCTATTTTATCGGCAAATGTCATAGCTTGTTTGTAAATTTCTCCACCACCAATAACAAAGGGTTGCCTGTCTGATTTAGCAGCATCAAAAGCATCCTCTATATTGTTAACTACAATAACTCCACTAGGAACCTGGTAGTCTGCTTGTCTAGAAATAACTATGTGTGTTCTATTAGGTAAAGGTTTTGGAAAACTTTCAAAAGTTTTTCTTCCCATGATAATATGGTGCCCATTAGTAAGTTGTTTAAAACGTTTAAGGTCGTCGCTTAAATGCCAAATAAGTTGGTTGTCTTTTCCAATGGCGTCGTTTTCTCCTGCCGCCACTATTAGTGTAACTTCAGATTTTTTTGAACTAGGTAATTGTGTTTTTTTTTCTGTAACAAGAGGGTAATCTTTCTCAACTTGTTGTTGTAGTTTGTCAATTTTTTCTTTCTGTACGGCAACTAACTTATTTAGTTGTTGTTTTTCCCAAGCTTCTCCTAAAAACTTATTCGTAAAATAGACGTTAAAAGCATGGTATAAGAATATTAGTAACCAAATTAAAATGGCATAAACAAACCAATTAACTCCTAATGGATTAACTGTTGCACCAACATCAAAAACCAAACTGGCAACAATAATAGCAAGAGAGCCAATTAAAAATAAAACAAAGTGAATATAAAGGCTTCGCTTCTGCTTGATTCGTTTTTGAGCAGTTTTAATTAACTCTAATTGCTCTTTATCTATTTGTGGGGTCTCTTTTTTCTTTCCGAACATAATCTGAATGTTTATGTAAATTTAGCTAATTTCTAGTAATCTTTAGAAATGTATGGTCATTAAAAATTCCATTTTGGTATCTATAGCTTTCCCGTTTCTATAGCCAGGTTCTTTAAATTTCGGCATTCGTTTCAAAACATTTATCACTTCGGCAGCCATCTCTACTTTATGAGCTTTTGCAGTTATTTTTTCTGCTTTCCCTTTTTTATTTATGGTGAAACTTACCAAGAATTGCGTTGTTTTATCTGTAGGAAAAAGCTTGTCGGCTAACTCGTAATCGATACTTACTTGTAAATAATCTTTAATTTTTTTAGTAGTACATTCTTTTAAAGCCTCGTAATTTAAATTTTCATTGCAACCTCTGTAAACTGCAAATTTTTCGTTCTTATCAGGTTTAGGATTGCTTATTTTAAATTTAATAGGTAAATAATATGGCACTCTTACTGGTTTACCATCAACATAACCAGGTTTTAATTTGGGTAGTAAATTAATGGTGCGAATGGCTTCAGCCTCTAATTCAGGGTAAGGTGCTCGGGCTTTTATATCTATTATGTCACCACTAGTAGATATTTTAAAAAAAACAGCAATTTTTACTATAGTTTCATCTGGCAAATTTAATTTATCTGCCACTTTTATATTGAAATTCTTAGCAATGTGAGCGTTCATTCTTTCATTAAAGCACGCTTTCAAAGCCTTGTTATCTAAGCTCTCATTACAGCCTTTATATATTGGTACACGTTCAACTAATGCAAAAGATACGTCTTCTGGATCTGAACTGTTTTCAGAAGTTATTGATTCCTGAGAAAATGTGATGAGATTTGCTAAAAAAAGGAATAAGAGTAGGTAGTATTTCATGAGTTTGGTTTAAACTTAAATAGCGACTTTGCCTTTAATATGTGGATGATGTATATAATCGACTAAAGTGAAATCTTCAAATTTAAAATCAAAAATATCTTTTACATTCGGGTTAAGAAGCATTTTAGGAAGAGGTTTTGGATCTCTGGATAATTGTAGCTCTAACTGTTCTAAATGATTGTTATAAATATGAGCATCGCCAAACGTATGTATGAATTCTCCAGCCTGATAACCACAAACTTGGGCCATCATCATAGTAAATAAGGCATAAGATGCAATGTTAAAAGGGACACCCAAAAAGATATCTGCACTACGTTGGTAGAGCTGGCAAGACAGTTTTCCATCGGCTACGTAAAATTGAAAAAATGCATGACAAGGAGGAAGAGCTGCTTTCCCATTAGCTACATTTTCGCTAAAACTTTTTGAATTATCTGGTAATACTGAAGGATTCCAGGCAGAAACCAGCATGCGTCGGCTATTTGGATTCTTTTTCAAGGTGTCGACAATTTCTTTTATTTGGTCAATCTCATCACTGTTCCAGTTTCTCCATTGGTGTCCATAAACTGGTCCTAAATCACCATTTTCATCAGCCCATTCGTTCCAGATTCTAACACCATTTTCAGTAAGGTAGTTAATGTTGGTATCACCTTTTAAAAACCAAAGTAGTTCGTAAACAATGGATTTTAGATGAAGTTTTTTGGTGGTAACCATGGGGAAACCCTCACTTAAATCAAAACGCATTTGATATCCAAAAACACTTTTTGTTCCTGTTCCGGTTCTGTCTCCTTTTTCATTACCGTTTTCTAAAACGTGGCTAACTAAGTCTAGATATTGTTTCATAACATGTCCCACGAAAGTGGGAATCTCATTAAATTAAACTTGATTTTTATTTGCAGTATAGAATTTCTATAAATAGAAGTTTCAACTGCGCTCAACATGACATTTTTCTTGTCTGGATAAAAATAGATAAAAGCACCAAGTTTTAAGTATGGATGGGATACTTTAATATTAAAAGTTATTAACGAAAAAATAGAACTTCAATAAATGCAAAACACTCATAACGAATATTTGTTATGAGTGTTTTGAAAAGTACTATTTTATATTTTTAAACAATGAGATTCCTGCTTTCGCAGGGATTTGTTATCCTATTATCATGCCAGCAATAGTTGCAGAAATTAAAGACGCTATGGTTCCACCAATTAAGGCTTTCATACCAAATTCTGATAAAGTTTTACGTTGTCCAGGAGCTAAAGATCCAATACCACCAATTTGAATTCCAATAGATGCAAAGTTGGCGAATCCACAAAGCATATAAGTTGCCATAATAATCGATTTATTGTAGTTTAAATGGACAGCATTAGCTACGTTTTTCAAGTCGGCTAATTGTATGTATCCAACAAATTCGCTAGCTGCTAGTTTAATACCTAACAATTGTCCCATCATCATAATGTCTTCACTCGCAACTCCAATTAACCACATGAGAGGTGCAAAAATAGTTCCTAAAATAGCTTCAAGAGAAAGTGCCGGATATGGTGTGTTTGCTGCCATCCATGTATTGATGGTAGAAAAATCTCCAATCCAACCTAAAATTCCGTTTATCATGGCGATAAAAGCAACAAAAACTAAAAGCATGGCACCTACATTTACTGCTAATCTTAAACCTTCTGTCGTTCCGTTTGCTATAGCATCTAAAATATTTGAACCTATTTTTTCTGAAGAGACTTCAATTTCAGAATTAATCTCTTCCGTTTGGGGGTACAATATTTTGGAAATAACAATAGCGCCTGGAGCAGCCATTACGGAGGCAGCTAATAAGTGTTTGGCATATACTAGCCTTAATGCAGGATCGTCTCCTCCTAGAAAACCAATATAAGCCGCAAGTACAGCTCCGGCAACGGTTGCCATACCTCCAATCATAACCAAAAGCATTTCACTTTTGGTCATTTTTTCTAAATAAGCCTTTATTAAAAGAGGAGCTTCAGTTTGTCCTAAAAAGATATTACCAGCAACACTTAAACTCTCTGCTCCAGATATTTTTAATAGTTTGCTTAACAACATTGCCATTAATTTTACTGCTTTTTGTATTAATCCTAAATAGAATAAAACAGATGTTAATGCTGAAAAGAAAATAATGGTTGGTAACACTTGAAAAGCGAATATAAACCCGAAGGTGTCCATATCTACCACTAGGCCTTCGAAAAGGAATTTACTTCCTGCTCTTGTAAAATCTAAAATGCTAATAAAAACTTGTCCAACAGCTTCGAATCCACTTTGAATAAAAGGGACTTTTAAAACACCAATAGCAATTAATAATTGAAATGCTAAACCAACTCCAACGGTTTTCCAATTAATGGCTTTCTTATTTGAACTAAATAAAAATGCAATAAATATTAAGGAAACCATTCCTAAAACACCTCTCCATAGGCTATTAAATGAAAAACCTTCGCTTGGCTTTATACTACCTTCTGTTTCAGATACGGCAACTGCTTCGTTAAAAGACTTATTATTACTAGAAAAGTGATAGGTGTTTTCTTTTTCTTTAAATACTAATGTTGAATCTGTAAGTTCGTTAATTCGGTATCTTTTTACAGAATCGAATGGTTTATTGTAATAAAAAACCAATAAATTATTTTGAAAGATGTAATCTCCAGAACTTTGTAATGAATCTTTACTGACTGAAAATTTGAAAACACCTTGATGAAGCTCTAAGGCATCTGTGTTTTGATTAACACTCAATTCTTCCCCAGCTTGATCTTGAATGCTTTCAAGTTGCCATTTTTTTTCTATCTCTTGAGCTTGTAAGGTTAAAGTAATTCCGAAAAAAATAGCTGTAAAGGCTAGTAAAAATTGTTTCATTTGTTAGGTTAGGTTAGTTATCGCTTAGAAATTTCATCACGAATTTTTGCAGCTTTTTCGTAGTCTTCGTTTGTTACAGCTTCATCTAGTAGAGAGTGTAATTCGTCTAGAGTTTTATTCGAATAGGTGTCTTTTGTTGAGCCAGACTCTAATTCTTCAGCAATAATATCGTCCACCAATATACTGTCTTCTTCGTTTTCCTCCTCATCTTTTGGATTCACTTTTAAATAAATTCCAGCTTTATCTAAAATGTTCTTATAAGTAAAAATAGGTGCATTAAAACGAAGTGCTAAAGCAATAGCATCGCTAGTTCTGGCATCGATAATTTCTTCAATTTTATCTCTTTCGCATATTAAGCTAGAATAGAACACGCCATCCACTAATTTATGGATGATAACTTGTTTTACAATAATGTCGAAACGGTCTGCGAAATTTTTAAAAAGGTCGTGGGTAAGAGGTCTAGGAGGTCTTATTTCTTTTTCTAAAGCAATAGCAATAGATTGCGCTTCGAAAGCACCAATAACAATAGGTAATTTCCGGTCGCCATCTACTTCGTTTAAAATGAGTGCATAAGCACCATTTTGGGTTTGACTGTATGAAATTCCTTTGATATTAAGACGTACTAAACTCATAAATTTTTAAAACACAAAGAACTGTTTAAATTAGGACTTTACCAACTGCTTAAAAGCATATTTGACGATTTTGAACTATTTATGTCACAAAATCTGAGCTGTTATAGAAAGTTAATACGTAATTTAAACAGTTCTTTTTAACAATACAAGTTAAAAAAAATATTTATTGCTGTGCTTTAAAAGCTTTTAATTTTTCGATTAATTTTGGAACTACTTCAAAAGCATCTCCAACAATTCCATAGTCGGCAGCTTTAAAGAAAGGAGCTTCTGAATCTGTATTAATTACTACTTTTACTTTACTAGCATTAATTCCTGCAAGATGTTGAATTGCTCCAGAAATTCCAATAGCAATATATAGGTTCGATGCTACAGGCTTACCAGTTTGTCCTACGTGTTCGCTATGTGGTCTCCAACCTAGATCACTTACAGGTTTAGAGCAAGCTGTTGCTGCGCCTAAAACATCTGCAAGTTCTTCAATCATTCCCCAGTTTTCTGGACCTTTAAGACCACGCCCACCTGAAACTACTGTTTCAGCATCTGCAATGGTTACTTGTCCAGTAACTTTATCAACAGATTCTACCTTAACTCCTAATTCAGGAATAGAAGGTGAGAAATCTTCGGCAGTTGCACTCCCTGAATTTTCTTTTAAACCAAAAGCATTTTTAGATACTCCAACTATTTTTACATCTGTATTGATAGCTGTCATGTTAAAAGCTTTATTTGTAAAAGCTGTACGTTTTACTGTAAATGGTGATGTGCTTGTAGGTGCTTCAACCACGTTAGAGGCATAACCTGCATCTAAATCTATAGCTAAAAGTGGAGCCAAATATTTACTGTCTGCACTTGAACTAACAATAACTACTTTAGCATTTTCATTTTTAACTGCTTGTGCTATGGCACTAGCATATCCATTGGCGTTAAATGTTTCTAATTGAGAGTTGTTTACTTTTAAGACTTTGTCAACACCATAATTTCCTAAAACAGACGTATCGTCTGCATTAAATGTAATGGCTGTTACGGTTGTTCCCATTTGATCTGCAACTGTTTTTGCATAGGAAGCAACTTCTAAAGCTGTTTTTTTAAAAGTTCCTTTATCGGATTCTGTATATACTAAAACTGACATAATTTTTTTAAATTTGGTTATTAAATAACTTTTGCTTCGTTATGAAGTAAGTTTATTAATTCATCTATATTATCTGGGTCAATTAATTTGATAGCACCTTTTGGAGCTGGTTTTTCAAATTTTACAGATGCTGTTTCTGTATTTGCATCCATAGGTTCTACTACTTTTAAAGGTTTTTGACGAGCCATCATAATACCTCTCATATTAGGAATACGTAAATCGGATTCTTCTACCAAACCTTTTTGGCCTCCAATAACTAAAGGTAAAGATGTAGAGACAGTTTCTTTTCCACCATCAATTTCTCTTATAGCTTTGGCATTTGTACCATCTACTTCTAGGCTAATACAGTTAGTTACAAAATTGGCTTTTATTAAACCAGCTAACATTCCAGGAACCATACCTCCGTTATAATCTATAGATTCACGTCCAGCAATTACTAAATCGTATCCACCATCTTGAACTACTTTTGCTAATTGTTGTGCTACAGCAAAACCATCGGTTGCTGGAGTGTTAACTCTAATAGCTCCATCCGCTCCAATTGCTAAAGCTTTACGTAAAGTTGGTTCAGTTTCTGGACCTCCAACATTTACAACATCTACACTAGCTCCTTGTTTTTCTTTAAACCACATGGCACGAGTTAAACCAAATTCGTCGTTTGGATTAATTACAAACTGTACACCATTGGTGTCAAACTTGGTATCTCCTTCAGTAAAATTAATTTTTGAAGTCGTATCAGGTACATGACTAATACATACTAATATTTTCATCTTTTGAATAATTTATATGTTTATAATTCTGTTTTTTCAGTTTGAAAGTTCTATAAATCAAGCTTAAAATAATGCCTTGAGAAGCTCCAACTGAAATGAGGTTACGAAGTTACTTATTTTATTCAAAATATTTACTATGCACGCATAACAAATTTTGTTAAAAAGCAAATTATTTTTAGCCATGCTATATATTGTATATGTAAATAATTTTTAATGATTTATTTTTACCAATATTATATATCGATTTTATTCTGAATAATTGCTATTTTTGTGCTCCTTTATAATTAGTATTAATTAAAACAGCTCTTTCGTTTTGAAAGACATCAAACAGGAATGAAAACAATTCAATTTAGAGAAGCTATTTGTGAAGCCATGAGTGAAGAAATGCGTAGAGATGAAAGTATTTACTTAATGGGTGAAGAAGTTGCAGAATATAATGGAGCTTATAAAGCATCTAAAGGTATGCTTGACGAATTTGGGCCAAAACGTGTTATCGATACACCTATTGCAGAACTTGGTTTTGCAGGTATTGCCATAGGTTCTACCATGACTGGAAACAGACCTATTGTAGAGTATATGACATTTAATTTCTCATTAGTTGGTATTGATCAAATTATAAATAATGCAGCAAAAATCAGACAAATGTCTGGTGGACAATTTAAGTGTCCTATTGTTTTTCGTGGACCTACAGCTTCTGCTGGTCAGTTGGCTGCTACACACTCTCAAGCTTTTGAAAGTTGGTTTGCAAACACGCCTGGTTTAAAAGTGGTAGTGCCTTCAAACCCTTATGACGCTAAAGGTCTTTTAAAATCGGCTATCCGTGATGACGATCCCGTTATTTTTATGGAAAGCGAGCAAATGTATGGAGATAAAGGCGAAGTGCCAGAAGGCGAGTACACCATTCCATTAGGAGTTGCAGAAGTAAAACGTGAAGGAAAAGATGTTACTATCGTTTCTTTTGGAAAAATTATTAAAGAAGCTTATAAGGCTGCAGATGAATTAGAAAAAGAAGGTATTTCTTGTGAAATTATCGATTTAAGAACCGTTCGTCCTTTAGATAAGGAAACTATTTTAACTTCGGTTAAAAAAACCAACAGATTGGTTGTTTTAGAAGAGGCTTGGCCTTTTGGGAACGTGTCTACAGAGATTACTTATATTATACAATCGGAAGCATTCGATTATCTAGATGCACCAATTATAAAAATAAATACAGCAGATACTCCTGCACCTTATTCATCAGTTTTATTTGAAGAATGGTTGCCAAATAGTAATGAAGTAATTAAAGCTGTTAAAAAAGTATTGTATAAATAAAATTTTATTATTTTAGTTTAAATTGACTTCATTGGCAATATTGTTGATGGAGTTTTTTTGTTAATATGAAAATCAAGTTATTAGGTTTATTATTTTTCTTTAGTATGGGCTTTTTGTTTTCTCAAACAAAAGTTAGTGGTCATGTTTTTGATGAAAACAATGAACCAGTAGCTTATGCGAATATTATTTTTAAAAATTCTTCAGAAGGAACTATCACAGACGAAAACGGAACTTTTTACTTGGAGTCCTCTAGTACTTGGGAAACTTTAATCGTTTCTTTTATTGGTTATGAAACCATAGAATATCCTTTAGAGAAAAAAGTAAACTACAAGCTAAGTTTTAATATTATAGAATCGGCTTCTGCCTTAAATGAAGTCCTTATAGTTTCTGGAAAGCAATCAAAAAAAGCTGAAGAAAATCCCGCAATTGCTATTATGAAGAAAATATGGGAGCACAAACGGAAAAATGGACTCAGACAATTTAAACAATACAATTACGATCGTTACGAGAAAGTAGAATTTGATATCAACACCATAGATAGTGCTTTAATGAAAGGGAGCCTATTTAAAGGCATGGAGTTTGTTTTCGAGCATGTGGATACATCTAAAGTTACTGGAAAAACATACTTACCAATTTTTGTGAATGAAGAAGTTGCCAAAGTATATGGTGATAATATTCTTAAAAAAGAGAAAGTTGAATTAAAAGGAAATAAAAACTCTGGCTTTAGCAACAATCAATCCATTATAGATTTTGTAAAAGATTTATATTCTGAATATGATATTTACGATAATTACTTAAAATTCTTCGACAAAAGCTTCGTAAGTCCTATTTCTACAACAGGAATCAATACCTATAATTATGTGTTATCAGACAGTGCTTACATTGATAACAAATGGTGTTACAATATTATTTATTATCCAAGACGTAAAAACGAGTTGACCTTTAAAGGTGATTTTTGGGTGGCAGATACAACCTATGCCATTAAGGATATTAATATGCAAGCATCAAAGAGTGCTAATATAAATTGGGTAAAAGAAATTTATATAGAGCAGGAGTTTGAGGTTTTAAACGATTCGGTGTTTTTAGTAAAACGTGATTACTTTATGTCTGATTTCACCTTCAATAAAAAGGAAAAATCCCGAGGTATTTACGGAAAACGTACCACACTTTATGATAATTATGTGTTTAATGAAGTAAAAGACGATAAGTTTTATAAAGACGAAGTTTTCAATTATAATAAAGATGCATACAATCGAGAAGATGCCTTTTGGGAAGAAAACCGAATGGAAGCCTTAAGTAAAGACGAAAAAGGAGTTTATAAAATGCTGGATACGCTTAAAACAGTTGGTAAATTTAAAAGGCTTTACAATTATGGAAGTATATTGGCTTCAGGGTATGTTGAAATAGATAAGCTAAACTTAGATTATGGTCCCATTTTTTCAAGCTTTGGTTATAATGATGTTGAAGGCTTGCGTTTAAGAGCAGGAGGAAGAACTTATTTTGGACCTAACGATCTGTGGCGTTTACAAGGTTTTGTGGCGTATGGGCTTAAGGACGATAAATTTAAATATGGTTTTTCGGCTAAATATTTATTGAATAAAAAAAACCGACTTATTATTTCAGCAGGACATAGACGGGATATTGAACAAATTGGAGCTAGCTTAACCACATCAACAGATGTTTTAGGAAGAAGTTTGGCCTCGAATGCTGTTTTTACAACAGCTCCAAACGACAAGCTTTCTAATATTAAGTTAACGGCATTAGCCATAGAAATGGAGCCTATAAAAAATGTGCTTTTTAGAATAGGAGGAGATTATAGAACCCTATCTTCGGCTTCAGATGCTTTTAGTTTGGATTATGTAGATCCAGATTCACCAACAGGTATCTCGTCCGATTTAAAACAATTTGAAAGTACTTTTGCAGTGTCGTATTTTCCTGGCAGAAAAATGACTGGTCATGGGGTAGAACGTACAAATGCAAACGATACCTATGCGTCTATTTTTGCTCAATTTAGTTTAGGTGATAAACATATTTTTAAAAGTGATTTTGACTATACCAAAATACAGATATCTTACGTGCAACCATGGCAATTGGGAGGAATAGGAAGACTTAAATCTACTCTAGAAGCAGGAAAAACTTTTGGAACTGTTCCTCTTGGACTGTTGAGTATTGTACCAGGAAATCAGTCGTATTTTTCAGTATATAAATCGTTTTCACAATTAAATTATTATGAATTTGTTACAGATACCTATGCAGCGATGCACTTGGAGCATAATTTTAACGGACGCTTATTTTCAAGAATCCCTTTTTTAAGAAAACTTAATTGGCGAGAAATTGTTGGTTTTAGAGCCGTGTGGGGAGATCTGTCCCAAGATAATATTACTATTAGTGCACCATCAAATATTCCTTTAGTTGCTCCTTCAGATGAAATTTACTACGAATATAGTGTTGGTGTTGGTAATATTTTTAAAGTATTTAGAATAGATTTTAACTTTAGAGGAAATTATTTTGATAATCCAGGAGCAAGAAATTTTGGGGTAACAGGTAGTTTCGGATTTCTTTTTTAGTTCATTAAAACCAATCTCTTTATTTTTTTAACCAGAACTTCACACAACAAAAGCAATATTAGTTGCCCAAACCCAAAGACTTATGTATCTTTGCAGCCCTAAAAATGCAGCTTGTAGTTTTAAAAAAGCGAGTTTTTTAGATATTTAAGATATAACGTAAGATATAAAAATATGAGTCCAAAAGGAAAAAAATCTTTTGATGTATTAATTGAAATACCAAAAGGGAGTAGAAATAAATACGAATACGATTTTGAGTTAAAGAAAATTCGTTTCGACCGTATGTTGTTTTCGTCTATGATGTATCCAGCAGATTACGGTTTTATCCCAGAAACTTTAGCATTGGATGGAGATCCATTAGATGTTTTAGTATTAGGAGGGGAGCCTACGTTCCCAATGTGTGTGGTTGAGGTAAAACCCATTGGTGTATTCCATATGGCAGATGAAAAAGGTCCAGACGAAAAAGTTATTTGCGTGCCAGTTTCAGATCCTATCTGGAATATTTTAAACGATTTATCTGATATGAATCCACATCAAATTAAAGAAATCGAACACTTTTTTCAAGTGTACAAGGATTTAGAAAAAAAGAAAGTCGATGTTGGAGGTTGGGGAAATGCCGATGAAGCCTATGATATTTTAAATAAATGTGTAAATCGTTATGAAACGAGCGAACATAAAACAAATGGCGATTTTACCATTTAAGAACAACAAATTTTAAAATTTTAAACCCTTATCACATTAGCTGAATAAGGGTTTTTTAATGTTAGGGTATTTTGTTACATTTGCTGCTGCTAAAAACTAATCAAATAAAAAAATAATATGGAATCAATGATGATTTATATGCCAATTGCAATGGCACTTTTAGGATTAATCTATATGATTGTAAAGCAATCTTGGGTTATGAAACAAGATGCTGGAGACGGCAAGATGAAAGAAATTTCAGATCATATATACGAAGGTGCTTTGGCATTTTTAACGGCCGAATACAGATTGTTAACAATCTTTGTTATTATAGTAAGTGTTGCCTTAGCAGCTGTGTCTTTTATAGTACCAACAACACATTGGTTAATAGTAGTTGCTTTTATTTTTGGAGCTGTATTTTCTGCTTTTGCAGGAAATATTGGTATGAAAATAGCAACTAAAACAAATGTAAGAACCACACAAGCCGCAAGAACGAGTTTGCCAAATGCACTTAAAATTTCTTTTGGTGGTGGAACTGTAATGGGACTTGGAGTTGCAGGTTTAGCTGTATTGGGTTTAACAGCTTTCTTTATTTTCTTCTTTTGGTTTTTTATGGGAAGTGAATGGACAAACACTATGGATATGACCATTGTGTTAGAAACATTAGCTGGATTTTCTTTAGGAGCTGAGTCTATAGCTTTATTTGCTCGTGTGGGTGGAGGTATTTATACGAAAGCCGCAGATGTTGGAGCCGATTTAGTTGGTAAAGTAGAAGCTGGTATTCCAGAAGATGACCCGAGAAATCCTGCTACTATTGCCGATAACGTGGGTGATAACGTGGGTGATGTAGCTGGAATGGGAGCTGATTTATTTGGTTCATACGTAGCTACTGTATTGGCAGCTATGGTTCTTGGTAACTATGTTATTAAAGATATGGGCGGAATGATTGACGATGCCTTTGGAGGTATTGGTCCAATCTTATTGCCAATGGCAATTGCTGGAGCTGGAATTATTATTTCTATCATCGGAACCATGTTGGTTAAAATAAAATCTAACGATGCAAAAGAAGCTCAAGTAATGGGAGCTTTAAACATAGGTAACTGGACATCTATTGCTTTAGTTGCCATATCATGTTTTGGTTTGGTTACTTGGATGTTGCCTGAAACCATGAAAATGAATTTCTTTGGAGAAGGCTTACAAGAAATTTCATCCATGCGTGTGTTTTACGCAACCTTAGTTGGTTTAGTTGTTGGAGCTGTTATTTCTTCAGTAACGGAATATTATACAGGATTAGGTAAAAAACCAATTTTAAATATAGTACAACAGTCAAGTACCGGAGCAGGTACAAATATTATTGCTGGTTTAGCTACTGGTATGATTTCTACTTTTCCTTCTGTATTATTATTTGCAGGAGCTATTTGGGCATCTTATGCCTTTGCTGGATTCTATGGTGTTGCTTTAGCAGCTTCTGCAATGATGGCAACTACAGCTATGCAGTTGGCGATTGATGCATTCGGACCAATATCTGACAATGCAGGTGGTATTGCTGAAATGAGCGAACAAGACCCAATAGTTAGAGAACGTACAGATATTTTAGATTCTGTTGGTAACACAACTGCTGCAACAGGAAAAGGTTTTGCAATCGCTTCTGCTGCATTAACGTCCTTAGCTTTATTTGCTGCTTATGTAACGTTTACAGGAATTGACGGAATTAACATCTTTAAAGCACCAGTTTTAGCCATGTTATTTGTAGGTGGTATGGTGCCAGTAGTATTTTCTGCATTAGCAATGAATGCTGTAGGTAAAGCCGCCATGGAAATGGTAGAAGAAGTACGTCGTCAGTTTAGAGAGATTCCTGGGATTATGGAAGGTACCGGAAAACCAGAATACGATAAATGTGTTGAGATTTCAACTCAAGCATCTTTAAAAGAAATGATGTTACCGGGATTATTAACTATTGGATTTCCTTTAATTATAGCTTTCGTTCCAATGATTTTTGGAATGAATAATATGGCAATTGCCGAAATGCTAGGTGGTTATATGGCAGGAGTTACGGTTTCTGGTGTACTGTGGGCTATTTTCCAAAACAATGCCGGTGGTGCATGGGATAATGCTAAGAAATCTTTCGAAGCAGGTGTTGAAATTAATGGAGAAATGACATATAAAGGTTCTGAGGCTCACAAAGCTGCTGTAACTGGAGATACTGTAGGAGACCCATTTAAAGACACGTCTGGACCATCTATGAATATTTTAATAAAATTAACTTGTTTAATTGGGTTGGTTATCGCTCCAATTTTAGGAGGTCATGCTATTACTGAAGGTGTTGCTATGACAGATGTTGAAACTTCAATTTCAAATGATGTTATTAAAAAAGTATATGTCGAGTTTAAAGTTAAAAACGATGAAATGGCAAAAGCAGTTGTAAGTACTACAACGGTTGTAAATGATGAAACTAAGGTTGATGAACGTATTATTTCTGGTACTTTTACTGAAGTAAAAGCAAAGGTGGATGAATTAAAAAAAGGCGCTTCATCTATTAAAGTAAAATCTAATAGAGCTGAACTTGAAGAGGAATTCTCGATGGAGATTATAAAATAAAAACGTTTCAAATAGATATAAAAAAACCACGCTATATGCGTGGTTTTTTTTGTTTATATATGATGGTTCTTAAAGCGATTAAAACAAACCGTTTATCTCAGCATCAATTCTGTTTATAATACTTCCTAAATCTTCAGGATTAGCCACAAAATCTAAATTATCCACATCAATTATTAATAAGTTTCCTTTGTCGTAACCATGAATCCAAGCTTCGTAACGCTCATTCAATCTACTTAGATAATCAATGCTAATAGAGTTTTCGTAATCACGACCTCTTTTATGTATTTGAGATACTAAATTAGAAATAGAACTTCGTAGATAAATTAATAAATCTGGACCTTGGACAAAAGATTCCATTAAATCGAAAAGCGAACGGTAATTTTCAAAATCGCGATTAGTCATCAAGCCCATGGCATGAAGGTTTGGCGCAAAAATATGGGCATCTTCGTAAATGGTTCTATCCTGAATGATATCCTTTCCACTTTCTCGAATTTGAGATACTTGACGGAACCTACTATTTAAAAAGTACACCTGTAAATTAAAACTCCAACGTTCCATTTGGTTGTAAAAATCGTCCAAATATGGATTATCTACTACATCTTCTAATTGAGACTCCCAATGGTAATGTTTGGCTAGTAATTTAGTAAGTGTGGTTTTACCAGCACCAATATTTCCTGCAATTGCAACGTGCATAATTATTTATTGTTTAGTTGGAATTTGTGTAAAATTTTAGAATCGTAAATATACACCGTTTCATTGGTTACTAAAAACTGTTTTGTTAACAATTCAGGGGTTTCAATTAATTGATATACTTTTTCAGATTCATTAAAAAATGTCAAACTATTATTTTTAACTAAAAAAATCTTGTCATTGCTTTCAACAAGCGATGTGTATCCCATATTTTCAATCTTATATACCAAACTTCCAAAGTAATTATATTTATAAAGAAACTTTTCAGTTAAGATCCAGGCGTAGTTGTAATTGCTTTTTAAATCTAAAGCTTTAGATTGTATAGGTAAGGTGGTTGCCCTTATTTTATGTGTTTTATAATCGAATAACTCTAACTGCTGAATGTCTTCGTTAAAAACCCATAAAGCATTGTCATTTGCGGTAGATACAAAAGAAACATTTTTATAATATTCTAAACTGTTGAAGTCTATTTTAAGAATTTCAGCAAACCTATTATCTAGAATAAAAGCCGTGTTGAAATCTTCATAAAAAACGGTAATTTTTAAAGGATTAAAACTATTTGCTGAGGTTATTTTTCCAAATTGCACATTGCTATACGAGTAGTTATTTTTGTCTTCAATTTTGTATAGCGTATTTTTATTAATATAATACACTGTTCCAAAATTGTCGATTCCTATAAGACAATCAGCTTCAAAAGGGATTTTTGAAACGAAAGTAGTTTCTATGGGTTCTTGTCCAAAAATGGAATAAGAAATAAAAAATATAAAGTATAAGACTGTTTTCATTTCGAATTGAAAAGTACGAAATTCCATTTAAATCTCAGTTTAATTTCGATATAACCACATCCATAATAGTTTATTTAAGAAAACTATAATTTAATAGATTAAACTAAACGTTTCTTTTAATGTCTAAGTAAAGAATTTTAATCAAACAGAAACCTAAAATAATGAATTTTACATCTCATCTTTTCAAATCATTCTCTGTCTTAATTGTTTTTTTAACAACAACCTATTCTTTTGCACAACAGGATTTTCAAGGTAAAGCTACATATCTGTCTAAAACAACCATCGACATGGATAATTTTGGGAGAGCAGATATGAGTGAAGAACAAAAAAAGCAAATTGCAGAACGAATGAAAAGCATGCTTGAAAAGACCTATTTTTTAGTCTTTGATAAAACAGAATCCACCTATAATGAAGAAGAAAAATTAGAAGCTCCAGGCCAAGGTGGTGGTTTTAGAGGCATGATGGGAAGTTTTACAGGAGGTTCACAATACAAAAACGTGAAAGAAAATCAATTACTTCAAGAGCAAGAATTCTTTGGAAAACAGTTTTTAGTAAAAGATTCTTTGCCAAAATTAGATTGGAAATTAAGTGGAGAGACAAAGCAAATTGGTCAATATACTTGTTTTAAAGCAACTGCAACTAAAAAAGTAGATGCAATGGATTTTAGAAGTATGAGAAGAAGAAATAATGAAGATGAATCCAAAAAAGCAACAGACAGCACGAAGACAAAAGACCTTATGGATGAAATTGAAGTTCCAGAAACTATTGAAGTTACAGCTTGGTACACCATGCAAATTCCGGTTAACCAAGGTCCAGGAGAGTATTGGGGATTGCCAGGACTTATTCTAGAAGTAAATGCAGATAGAACAACTATTTTGTGTTCTAAAATTGTACTTAATCCTGAAGAAAAAGAAACTATTAAAAAGCCTTCAAAAGGAAAAGAAGTGACGCAAGAAGAGTATAACGAGATCATGAAAAAGAAAATGGAAGAAATGCGAGAAATGTATGGAGGTCGTGGAGGCCGAGGTGGTGGAAGAGGTAATTAATTTTCTTATTTATAATCAATCAAGAAACTAAAATGAAACATACAATTGCACTACTATTAATTTTAGTAGCAACTACAGCTTTTTCTCAAGTTAAATTTGAAGGCGTAGTCAAAGATAGTTTAGGAAACCCATTAGAATTAGCCAACGTGGTAGCTATCAATCAGGAAACAAAAAACATGGATGCTTACGGCATTACTAACGATGTTGGTAGATACAAACTTACCATTGAAAAAAATTCTAGTTATAAAATTCAAGTGAGTTATATCGGTATGAAATCTGCCGATGAGCTTATTGAAACTAAGGACAATCATATTTCAAAAGATTTCACACTCCAAAATGATAATACGCTAGATGAAATAGAGCTTGTTTACGAAATGCCTGTAACTATTAAAGGTGATACTATTGTTTATAATGCAGATTCTTTTAAAGATGGTACCGAAAGGAAGTTAGAAGATGTTCTAAAAAAATTACCTGGAGTTGAAATAAACAACGATGGCGAAATTGAAATAGAAGGTAAAAAAGTTTCGAAAGTGATGGTCGATGGAAAAGATTTCTTTGATGGCGATTCTAAATTGGCTTCTAAAAACATTCCTTCGAATGCAGTCGATAAAGTTCAGGTATTAAAAAATTATTCTGAAGTAGGTCAATTAAGTTCCGTAACAAACAATCAAGATAATATAGCCATTAACATCAAACTTAAAGAAGGAAAAGAAAACTTTTGGTTTGGTACAGTTACTGCAGGAGGTGGGGCGACAAGGGATGAAGGTCTCTATTTGGTGCAGCCAAAACTCTTTTATTACAGTCCAAAACTAAGTGTTAATGTTATTGGAGATATGAATAATATTGGGGAATTGGCATTTACACGTCGAGACTATTTTAACTTTTCAGGGGGTTTTAGAATGCCAAGCCGTAAAAGTGGAACAAGCATCAATCTAGGAAATAATGATTTGGGTTTTTTAACCCTTCAAAATAATAGAGCCAAAAGTATTGTGTCTAATTTTGGAGCAGCAAATTTCAGTTATTCACCTAAAGAAACATTAGATATTAGTGGTTTTGCTATTTATTCTAATAGTAAAAATGAATTACAAGAAAATGATAATATTGTTTATACAGATCCAGAGTTAGGAATTCCTGATGAAACAACACAAAGTAATACCATTCAACGAAGCGATTTAGGCATGCTCAAGCTTAGCACAAAATACAAGCCTAATGGTAACAATCAATTAGATTATGATGTGTTAGGTAGATTTTCTAAAGAAACACAAGAGCAAAACGTGTTCTCTTCTGTTCTTGGCAATACAGATATTAATGAAGAATCAAGTCCGTTTAGTGTAAAACAAGGCCTGAATTACTATTATACTTTAGATGAAACAAATATCTTTTCATTAGAAATTCAATCTTTAATTCAAGATGAAGACCCTTTTTATAATGCTGTTCTTGAAGAGAAAAGCAGTTATGATGATGTGGCTAATGTGGTTGGGTTTGATACCACACAATCTAACTATAATGTGGCACAAGATAAACGTGTTAAATCGAATCAATTAGATGGAAAAATTGATTATTGGAATGTGTTGAATAATAAGAGTAATATTAATGTAACTCTTGGAACCATTTATAGCAATCAAAAATTTACGTCTGAGTTATTTCAATTTTTAGATGATGGTTCTGAATATAATCCGATTCCGGTTGATAATGATGGCTTAGCTACTAATGATATAACATACAATTTTACCGATTTATATTTAGGGGTTCATTACACGATTAAATTAGGAAAATTCACTTTGACGCCTGGACTTTCGGCACATGCTTATAATGTGAATAACAGTCAATTTGGGGAGACTTACAAGGATAATTTCTTTAGAGTTTTACCCGACTTCGATGCGAGAATTCAATTGAAAAAGAGTGAGCAAATTGTTTTTAATTACGCCATGCAAACACAATTTACAGACATTACTAACTTTGCTCGTGGCTATGTTATGAATAATTACAATTCGTATTTTTATGGAAATCCAGAGTTGGAAAATGCGACAGCACATAATATTAATCTGTCTTATTTTAGTTTTAACATGTTTAATTATACCAATGTTTTTGCGAATGTAAACTATAGAAAAAGCATCGATCAAATTAGGAATATTACCAATTTCGAAAGTGTTATTAGAAGTAACTCTTCTTTCAATTCTAGTTATGCCGATGAAACTCTTTCAGCTAATGGTAGATTTCAAAGATCTTTTGGGAAACTTAGAGCTTCGGTAAATGGAAACTTTACTTATGCGAAATTTAATCAGTTTATTCAAAATACACCATCTGTAAACGAGAATTACTCACAGACTTATGGAGCAGAATTGAGAACTAATTTTAAAAAAGCGCCTAATGTGGAAGTGGCTTACCGTTATACCATTCAAGATAATGACCAAGGTTCCAGCAGAAGTAAGTTTTATACCAAAGCGCCAAGTATTGAATTCGATGCTTTAATTTGGGAAAGCTTAACCTTTAAAACATCTTATGCATATAATAATTTTAGCGATGAAGATAGAACCATAAATACGTTCGATTTTTGGGATGCTTCTTTAGCCTATAGAAAAAATGCAGATGCTAAATGGGAATTCGAACTTAAAGCTACCAACTTATTGAATACTCAATCGCAAAGTCAAAGTAGTACAAGCTCTATTTCGGTAAATACAACAGAATATTTTATTCAGCCAAGGTATCTCACACTTAGAGCTGTTTATTCTCTATAATATTGGTTTTCAACTAAATTCTAATTACAAAACCTTTTCAATTTGAAAAGGTTTTTTTTATAGAATAATTTGTATTTTGGATAACTGATAAAATTAATCCAAACCAAATAGAAATGAAAAAGGTATTTAAACTCTTTCTTGTAATTGTATTACTATTTAATTATAGTATTCAATCTCAAGAACAAGATCCTGTTGTAAAAAACATTATTGAAGAAGCTACTAATAATTCGCAGTTAGAAATCTTAGGGCATGAATTAATGGATGTTATTGGGCCACGACTTGTTGGAACGCCACAAATGCAACAGGCAAATGATTGGGCTGTGGCTAAATATTCAAAATGGGGAATTTCAGCTAGAAATGAAAAATGGGGAGAATGGAAAGCCTGGGAAAGAGGCATAACTCATATTGATATGTTAGAACCTAGAGTCCAAACATTGGATGGGATGCAGCTAGCCTGGAGCCCTAGTACAGGACCAAAAGGTGTTACAGCCGAAGTTGTTATCATTCCAACTGTTAAAGATTCTTTAGAGTTTCAAAAATGGATGAAAACAGTAAAAGGCAAATTTGTTATGACATCTATATATCAAAAAACTGGGCGTCCAGATTACAACTGGGAAGAATTTGCCACTGAAGAGTCTTTTGAAAAAATGAAAAAAGAAAGAGATTCAATGTCTAAAGAGTGGCGAAACAATATGGAACGTACAGGTTATGGCAGGCGTGAAATAAATCAAGCTTTAGAAGAAGCAGGAGCAGCAGGAATTATTACTTCTTATTGGTCGAAAGGCTTTGGAGCGAATAAGATATTTAGTGCAAGAACAAAAAAAATTCCAACGGTTGATATTGAGTTAGAAGATTACGGTATGTTATACAGATTGGTAGAATATGGCAACAAACCAGTTGTTAAAATAGTGGCTGAGTCTAAAGATTTAGGTGTAGCACCTTCTTTAAATACCATTGCAGAAATTAAAGGCACAGAAAAACCAGATGAATACGTGATACTTTCAGCACATTTTGATTCTTGGGATGGAGGCACAGGAGCTACAGATAACGGTACTGGAACTCTAGTGATGATGGAAGCCATGCGTATTCTTAAAAAAGTATATCCAAACCCCAAACGAACTATCTTAGTTGGACATTGGGGAAGTGAAGAACAAGGTTTAAATGGTTCAAGAGCTTTTGTGGAAGATCATCCAGAAATTGTAAAAAACACCCAAGCCATGTTTAACCAAGATAACGGAACAGGAAGAGTTGTTCATTTATCTGGAGCCGGATTCTTACATTCTTATGAATATTTGACTAGATGGTTAGCAGCCGTTCCAAAAGATATTACAAAACATATTGAAACTAATTTCCCAGGTTCACCAAGTGGAGGAGGTTCAGATAATGCATCTTTTTTGGCAGCTGGAGCTCCTGCTTTTAATTTAAGTTCATTAAATTGGTCTTATTGGAATTATACCTGGCATACTAATATAGATACTTATGATAAAATTGTTTTTGACGATGTGCAAAGCAACGCCATCCTTACAGCTATTTTAGTATATATGGCTTGCGAGGACCCTAATAGAACATCTACTGAGAAAATTGTTTTACCAGTAGATTCCAGAACAGGAGAACAACGCACTTGGCCAGAACCACGTTCGCCAGAGAGAAAAGGAGGTTTAGATTAAATAACGGATAATAGATATTAAAACTTATAGTGATATATTTAAATATGTCATTATAAGTTTTTTGTGTTTTTAGACTAAATAAATTAACGTTTTTAGTAAAATAAATTAAAAACTATAATATATTTGCATTCGGTTTTGGGGAGATACTCAAGCGGCCAACGAGGGCAGACTGTAAATCTGCTGACTACGTCTTCGCAGGTTCGAATCCTGCTCTCCCCACTTTAACTCGAAAAATCCACACGGACGTGTGGATTTTTTTATTTTATAAAATATGCGTGAGTTTACTCACAAGCATATTTTATAAAATAAAAAAATAAACAGCGCAGCAGTTTGATTTTTCAATTTCAGGAAGTGTTTGTCAGGATCAACGTAGTTAATCCTAATTCTATGGTTTTCTTTGTTTTGTTTTTAAATCTTTTGTGTTCTTTAAATCTAGCTTTATAGAGTGAATTTAGTTAATCTAGGTTTTCAGAAAGTGTGAAAAAATAGACCTATAACTCTGTAAATTCATAGTTGGGTTTTTTTGTAGGAAAAAACGTTGGCTTCCATAGGGAAGGTATGGGAAAGGTATGGGAAAGCCATTAGGAAGCTATTGGAAAGGCATAAAGAATTTATAGAACTACAATGTGGGTTTGATTTTCTATTTGTTAAGGGACTAATAAGAGAGTTTCTCTTTATAGTTTTGCTTGTATGCTAATGCATTATATGGTAATATCCAATCGTTTTGCCAGCTTTTGTCAGTGCCATTATCGTTCATTTAATGTGAATGAGCTTTGACACGGAGTATGTACGGAGGATCTACGAACTATCTACGAACTGTGACCCGTCCTGACTCGTCCTAAAATAACTATACAGTTTATAAAATTAATCCTGATATAATTATACAACTATTTGTCAGTTTCTATATAGTATTCCTGGTCTAAACCTTTTTGTTCTAGGTTGATTGTTTCAATTAATTCAGGATTAGTTCTAATAGCATTTTCTACCAAATGAAAAGCCCCAAAACAAAAGTTCTGAGGCTTATTCAATTCTTATTTAGAGATACAGCTTAAAGATCGAAAGCAGCCTTTACCTTATCTACATAATCTAATTTTTCCCAAGTAAATAGTTCAACTTCCAGGTCTATTGTTTCCCCATTTATTTGCTCGAATGTTTTTGTAACAGTTTTGCTCTCTCTTCCCATATGGCCATAAGCAGCTGTTTCGCTATAAATTGGCTGACGAAGATTTAAACGATTTTCAATGGCAGATGGACGCATATCGAAAATTTCTTTTACTTTTTGCGCTATTTCACCATCTGTCATATTAAACGGACAAGTGCCATAGGTATCCACATAAATAGAAGTTGGTTCCACTACGCCAATAGCATAACTTACCTGTACAAGAACTTCTGTACAAACTCCGGCTGCCACTAAGTTTTTAGCAATATGTCTAGTTGCATAAGCACCACTTCTATCTACTTTACTTGGGTCTTTTCCAGAGAAAGCTCCTCCACCGTGGGCGCCTTTTCCTCCATACGTATCGACAATAATTTTTCTCCCTGTAAGGCCTGAATCCCCATGTGGTCCACCTATTACAAACTTCCCAGTTGGATTGATATGATATTTTATATTGTCTGTAAATAATACTTGAATATGTTCTGGTAACGAAGCAATTACACGTGGAATTAAGACTTCGATCATATCTTTTCTGATTTTTTCAAGCATGGCTTCATCAGCAGCATCTTTATCTTCTTTTGATTTCGATTTTGGCTGTATAAAATCGTCATGCTGAGTAGAAATAACGATGGCTTCAATACGTTGTGGCACGTTATCATCGCTATATTCAATAGTTACCTGACTTTTGGAATCAGGTCTTAAATAGGTGATATCTTTATTTTCTCTTCGTAATTTAGCAAGTTCTTGCATTAACCTGTGAGATAAATCTAATGCTAAAGGCATATAGTTATCTGTTTCATTGGTAGCATAACCAAACATCATTCCTTGGTCTCCTGCACCTTGCTCTTCTTTGCTTGCTCTGTCAACACCACGATTAATGTCTTCCGACTGCTCATGAATAGCTGAAAATACACCACAAGAATTGCCATCAAACATATAGGCACTTTTAGTGTATCCAATTTTGTTAATGGTGTCTCTGGCAATTTTCTGAACATCTAAATAGGTGTTCGATTTCACTTCTCCTGCCAATACAACCTGCCCAGTTGTAACTAAGGTTTCGCAAGCTACTTTTGCATCTTTGTCGAAGGCTAAAAAATGATCTATTAAAGCGTCGCTAATTTGGTCTGCTATTTTATCTGGATGTCCTTCTGAAACACTTTCAGAAGTAAATAAATAAGGCATAATTACTTGTTTTTTAAACTGTTAAATCAGAAAATGTAATATGATTGCAAGCTGCTAGAGGAGTAGAATGTTTACTGCTTTAGCATTTTATTTCCAACTTGTTTCCGAATCTTTTTATGAATTATTCTGAATCAAATTGAAGAGGTTGCAATCAGACAAATTTTTCCTCTTAATAATTGAACTGCAAAACTAATAAAATAAAATGGATTGCAAATTGTTTTTAGTTTTTTTAGTAAAAAATTTGGTTTATAACTTTTTCTAATGCAATATTTGCACTCACAAAGTTCAAAAACTTACTGAAATGTTATCAAGAAAGGTGGAGGGAATAGACCCGCTGAAGCCTTAGCAACCCTTAGTTCTATACTATGAAGGTGCTACATTCTACTTAATATTCGATTCATTTATCGAATTATTGGATAGATAACTTATACGAAATTACTCATCTGTGATTTCAATTTTTCTTTTTAACATTTTTCTATTAGGTACGCTTCTAACGAGGCTTATTTGACTTTTGGTTTAATCATTTATTAACTCAAAAAACTAGAAAAATGAGTATTCAAAATTTCGCAACAAAAGCGTTGCACACAGGTCACGATGTTACAAAAAACGGAGGAACACGTGCTGTACCAATTTACCAATCAACTTCTTATGTGTTCAACAACTCTGAACACGCAGCAAATCTCTTTTCTTTAAAAGAATTAGGGTTTATCTACACCCGATTAAACAATCCAACCAATCAGATTTTACAAGAGCGTTTAGCTGCTGTTGAAGGAGGGATTGGAGCCGTTGTTTTTGCTTCAGGAATGGCTGCTATTTCTACTGGATTATTAACACTTTTAAAAGCAGGAGATCATATTGTAGCATCCAGCAGTTTGTATGGTGGCACCTATAATTTACTAAATGTTACCTTACCAAGACTGGGTATTACAACTACCTTTGTTGATGCCTCAGAACCAGATAATTTTGCAGCTGCTGTTCAAGAAAACACAAGAGCCTTTTTTGTAGAATCTTTAGGAAATCCGAAGTTAGATGTGCTGGATTTAGAAGCTATTGCAGAACACTCCAAAGCAGCGAGAGTGCCTTTTATTGTTGATAATACGGTGGCAACCCCAGCCTTATTAAATCCGATAGCCCATGGCGCAAACATCGTGATTCATTCCTTGACAAAATATATTGGCGGACAAGGAACATCTTTAGGAGGAGCTATTATTGACGGAGGAAATTTTGATTGGTCCAGTGGAAAATTTCCGGAATTTACGGAGCCATCAGCTGGATATCATGGTTTGGTTTATCACGATACTTTAGGCGCAGCTTCTTATACGTTTAAATTGATTTTAGAAGGCTTACGCGACTATGGAGGAGCCATAAGTCCAACAAATGCTTTTAACATTATTCAAGGTTTAGAAACTCTGGATATTCGTATTAAAAAACACAGCAAAAATGCTTTGGAAATAGCCCAATGGTTGGAAAAACAAGAGGAAGTTGCCTGGGTAAATTATCCAGGTTTAGAACGTAACGAGTACCACGAATTGGCTAAAAAATACTTGCCGAATGGACAAAGTGGTTTGGTTACTTTTGGTGTAAAAGGTGGATTTGAAGCTGCTAAAACAATAGTCGATAACACCAAAATATTTTCCTTACTCGCTAATATTGGGGATACAAAATCGCTAATTATTCATCCAGCTAGCACCACGCATCAGCAATTAGATGAGGTGTCTCAAACAAGTGCAGGCGTGTCTCAAGATTTAATCAGATTGTCTGTTGGACTTGAGGATGTGGAAGACTTAAAAGCCGATTTAAAAGCAACCTTCAAAATAGTTAACGAAACTGTTTTGGAAACTGCATCTAACTTATAAAAAAGATAATTATGAGCGATTTAATTTTTAAAGTACATGGAGAAAGTGCATCTCCAGCAAAATTCATTGCAAAAGCAAGGAACTTCAAATTAATTATAGACGAACCTGAAGATTTAGGAGGAACTGATGAATATGCAAATCCTGTAGAATATTTGTTAGCTGGATTGGCTGGCTGTGTAAATGTTGTTGGGCATTTGGTTGCTAAAGAATTAGGATTTACAATTAATTCCTTAAAAATTGAAGTCGAAGGAAATATAAATCCTGATACACTATTTGGAACTTCCAATAAAGAAAGAGCGGGATTCAAGGAGATTAGTTTAAAGCTAATTCCAGAAACAGAAGCGTCTATTGAAATACTTGTGTCTTGGTTGAAAATAGTTCAAGAACGTTGTCCGGTTAAGGATAATTTATTGAACGTGACTCCGGTAAGTCTTGAGGTTGAAAAACAATATGCTATTTAATAAATGTCAAAATTAAAACACATCCAAATTCCAAATTTCAAATTAGAAATTGGTAAGACAATGACTTTAAAATTGTCTTACCAATTATTTGGAAAACCTTTAGGTACGGCACCCATTGTACTTGTTAATCATGCGCTTACTGGGAATAGTAATGTGTCTGGAACAGATGGCTGGTTGAAGGATCTTATTGGAGAGGATAAGGTGATTGATACCCAGGTTTATACAATTTTGGCTTTCAATATTCCAGGAAATGGGTACGACGATTTTATTATTGAAGACTATAAAAGCTTTATAGCAAAAGACATTGCAGCAGTATTTTTATTGGGATTAAAAGAACTTCAAATTGAAAAGCTATTTGCAATTATTGGAGGCTCTTTAGGCGGTGGTATTGCCTGGGAAATGTTAGCTATAAAACCAGATTTAGCTTGGCATTTTATTCCTGTTGCTACCGATTGGAAAGCGACCGATTGGCTTATTGCCAACTGTCAGATCCAAGAACAGTTTTTGGTTAATTCCAGTAATCCGGTGCACGATGCACGGATGCATGCCATGTTGTGTTATAGGACGCCAGCTTCGTTTAAAGAAAGGTTTCACCGTACTAAAAACAGCGATTTACAGATATTTAACGTGGAAAGCTGGTTGCTCCATCACGGTAAAAAGTTGCAAGAACGCTACCAATTGGCATCTTATAAACTCATGAATCAATTGCTTAAAACCATTGATGTTACTAATGGCGGAGCGCATAGTCTGAACATTTTAGATAAAATTCAAGCCCATATTCACATCATAGGAGTCGATTCGGATTTGTTTTTTACGGCTGAAGAAAATCGGGAAACACAAAAACAAATGGCATTAACACATCCAAATGTGACCTATAATGAAATCCATTCCATTCACGGTCACGATGCGTTTTTGATAGAATTCAATCAATTAGAAAAAATTATTTCAGGAATTTTTAAACCTGAAACAAAAGAAAAGAACATGAAAATATTAAAATTTGGAGGGAAATCTTTGGCAAACGGAAATGGTTTAAACAAAGTACTTTCCATAATAGAAAGCAAAGTAAAAGTCAAACAAAACATCGCGGTTGTTGTTTCTGCCAGAGGAAATGCCACAAACGAATTAGAAGAAATTCTTGAAAAGGCAGCCACTAATCAAGCTTATAAAACACAATTGGAAGCTTTTAAAGCCTATCAGACAGAACCTTTAAAATCGGTTGATTTTTCAGCAGAATTTTCAAAGTTGGATACCCTTTTAGAAGGCGTTAGTTTACTTGAGGATTATAGTGAAAAAATTAAAGATGAAGTTTTATCCCATGGCGAAATACTAGCAACAAAAATCATCACGCAGTTATTGACAGAACGGGCCATAAAAGCGCATGCTACAGATGCCAGGCTATTAATTAAAACTGATGCGAATTTTGGAGACGCACAGCCTATTTTAGCTGTTTCAGAGCAAAATGTAAAAGCACATTTTGAAAAGTACAATGGAGAAACTGTTCATATTGTATCCGGATTTATTGCCTCTAATTTAAAAAACCAAACGACCACTTTAGGGCGAAACGGAAGTAATTATACAGCTTCTTTATTAGCAAATTACCTGGATGCTGAAGAGCTGGAAAGCTATACCCACGTCAATGGAATTTATACAGCTAACCCAGATTTGGTTCCTGATGCCAAGAAAATAGATCAGTTAACATTTGGAGAAGCCAATGAGTTGGCCAATTTTGGGGCTAGCATTTTACATGCTAAAACCATTGTTCCTTTAATAGAAAAAAATATTAATCTGCGTATTTTAAATACCTTTAACCCTGAAGATGAAGGTACTTTAATTACATCAAAAGCAACAGTTGAGGGCATTAAATCGCTTTCAGTTTTAGATCATGTCTCGCTTATAAATTTTGAAGGACGGGGACTTTTAGGAAAAGTGGGAGTCGATGCCAGAATATTTAGAACTTTAAGTACGCACCAAATTAGTGTCAGTATTATTGCCCAAGGTTCCTCAGAGCGTGGCATTGGATTTATTGTGGCTTCCAATCGTGCAAAAGATGCTGTTGCAGCTTTAGAACAAGAGTTTGAAAATGAATTTTACACCAAAGACGTTCATAAGATATCCATTATTGATGATGTATCCGTTATTTCTATTATTGGATTGGACTTAAGTAAGTTTCATCAGCCTTATAATGCGCTTATAAAAAACCAGATTGTTCCCTTATTATTCAACAATACCATTTCTGGGAAAAATGTGAGTTTGGTGGTTAGGAAACATCAGTTACACAAAGCGCTTAACGTGATTCACGGACAAGTGTTTGGCGTGGCTAAAAACATCAATATTGCCATTTTTGGAAAAGGCTTGGTTGGTGGTACGCTGATCGATCAGATTTTGGAGAACGCCGAATCTATTTTAAAACGAAGACATATTCAATTACGTGTTTTTGCTATTGCAAACTCTAAACAGGTACTTTTAAACGCCTCTGGCATAGATGAAAATTGGAAACAGGATTTAGAAACTGAAGGCATCGGAAGCACATCAGCTCAAGCTATTATCGATTATGCTGAAAAACACCATTTAGAAAATCTGATAGCAGTTGATAATACAGCAAATGCCGATTTTATTGAAAACTATATTCCTTTAGTGGAAGCTGGTTTCGATTTGGTGTCCTCCAACAAAATAGCCAACACCGTATCTCATAGTTTTTATAAAACCTTAAGAGAAAAGTTAGCTAAAAACAAAAAGGAATATTTATATGAAACGAATGTTGGTGCAGGTTTGCCTTTAATTGATACCATTAAATTATTACACGAATCGGGTGAAAATATCACTCGAATACGTGGTGTTTTTTCCGGTTCTTTAAGTTATTTGTTTAATGCGTTTTCTTCGGAAAACAGACCATTTTCAGAGATTTTAAAAGAAGCGATTGATCAAGGTTATACAGAACCAGATCCAAGGGAAGATTTATGTGGCAACGATGTAGCTAGAAAATTATTAATCCTTGCCCGAGAGTTAGATTTAGAGAATGAATTTGAGGACATTCATATAGAAAATCTCATTCCTGAAGATTTTAGAAATAGTTCTACATCGCAATTTTTAGGAGATTTAGAAGCACTGAACGAAACCTTTCAAAAGAAAAAAGAAGCACAAAAACCAGATCACGTCTTGAGGTATATTGGCGACTTGTCGGGCGATTTGTTTCAGAGTAAAGGGCAATTGGATGTGCAATTAGTGTCGGTTCCTAAAAATTCAACTTTAGGGTCTTTAAAAGGATCAGATGCTATTTTCGAAATATTTACAGAATCTTATGGAGAAAGACCTTTAGTCATTCAAGGTGCAGGTGCAGGAAAAAATGTAACAGCAAGAGGCGTGTTTGGAGATATTTTACGATTGGCGAAAAACACCAACTAAAAGCGTTAAAAGTCATTGGTTTTAGTGCTGAATGATTACTCCATGGGAAAAAGTGATAATATAAAAGCCATAGCATCGCAGGTATTTTAAATATTCTGCTATTTTTGCCACATAATTGATATTAATGAGGCAAATTATAACCTACTTTTTGTTTTTAAGTTTCGCAATTGTTTATTCTCAGGAAAAGCAGAGCAAATCGTATTTCGATGTTAATTATTTTACAGGAAATATTGCCTTACATAATAATGATATTCTTCATTTAATTAAAGGTCACCCGGAAGGGGTTATTTTAAGCTGGAATAAAAAGTCTTTTGGAGAAAAAGACTGGGAACAGCGCTATGGTTATCCAGATTGGGGAGTTTCTTTTGCTTATCAAGATCTCAAAAATGATGTTTTGGGTGATAATTATTCGCTTTATGCACACTATAATTTTTATTTCTTAAAACGCAATTTAATGCTGCGGATTGGGCAGGGTTTAGCATATAATACCAACCCTTACGATAAGGTGGATAATCCAAAAAATGTAGCTTTTGGTTCAACTATTTTAAGTGCCACCTACGTGATGCTTAATTATAAGAAAGAAAGAATATTTGATAGGTTTGGAATTCAAGCAGGACTTTCACTTTTGCATTATTCCAATGCCAATATCAAAGCCCCAAATACCAGTGTGAATACCATTGCTTTTAATGTTGGATTGACCTATAATTTAGATGAAGCTGATCCGGAGTATATTAAAACCATTACCAAAGAAAAATTCACCCAACCTATAAAGTTTAATTTAGCCTTTAGAACTGGTATTAATGAAAGTGATGTAATAGGAAGTGGGCAATATCCGTTTTATATTTTATCTGCTTATGCCGATAAACGCTTGTCTCATAAAAGTGCGGTACACGCAGGTACAGATGTTTTTTTCTCCATGTTTTTAAAAGAATTAATTTATTATAAGTCCGTTTCTTTCCCAGAAGAGAATGTTTCAGGAGACGAAGATTATAAACGTGTTGGCCTTTTTGTAGGTCATGAATTGTTTATTAATAAGTTATCTGTAGTCACACAGTTTGGTTATTATGTGTACTATCCATACGACTTTGAGGGCAGAACTTATTTAAGAATTGGTGCAAAACGCTATTTTGGTGAAAAGTGGTTTGCAGCATTAACCTTGAAATCTCATGGCGCCAAAGCCGAAGCTGTTGAGTTTGGTGTTGGAATAAGATTGTAAAAAATGAAAAAACTACTTTATATATTCATATTAGTTAGCTTTTTTGCTTGTGATAGCGAAGATACTAATGATTGTTTTCAAAAATCAGGAGACATTGTCCAACAGGAAGTAACAGTTCCGGATTTTCATAAAATATTTGTCAATAGAAATATTGAATTGATTTTAAAAGAAGCTGCAGAAACACATGTTCTAATTGAAACAGGGAAAAATTTACTCAATGATATAGAGGTGGTTGTGGTAGATAATCAGTTGCGTGTAGTTGATAATAATACCTGTAATTTTATCAGAGATTACAAACCCACTAAAATTTATGTTTCAGCTCCAAATATTACCCAAATCAGGTGTTCGACACAGTATGATATTTTGTCCGATGGAGTTTTAAACTATAGTAATTTAAGCTTGTTTTCTGAAGATTTTGCATCAGAAGGAGATTTTACTGTAGGCGATTTTAAGCTACAAGTCAATTCCAATAGTTTAAGTATAGCATCTAATAATATTTCATCCTTTTATATTTCCGGTGAAACTAATAATTTATCTGTGGGGTTTTATTCGGGGTCCGGACGTTTTGAAGGGGCAGGTTTAATAGCTCAAAATGTCAGTATTTCTCATAGAGGTTATAACGACATGATTGTAAATCCGCAAGTATCTTTAACAGGAGTGTTACGTGGCACAGGCGATTTAATTTCTAAAAATCAACCCCCAACGGTAGAAGTAGAGCAATTGTATACTGGAAAACTAATTTTTGAGTAGGTCGTAATTATATAAAATTAAAGATTATAATTTCTTAAAAAAGAGAGTTTATCATGAAAAAGTTACCAAGCATTTTAGCAATTGTATTTTTTTTAAGTACGCTTAGTTTAATTTATGTATTTGTTTTTAAAGGAAGTGTTGTAGAAACATCAGATAATCGTGTAGGAATTGAATTATCTCAATCTAACGCTGATTTTGCTCTTAAGGAGATGCGTGGATTTTTAGAGAGTATTCAGCAAATAAATGAACGTATTTTAAATAAAGACAGCGAACAGATTTATGTAGCAGCCAGACAGTCTGGAGCGAATGTTGTGCATGAAGCTCCACAAGGAATGATGGCTAGTTTGCCTATTGGTTTTAAAAAAATGGGACTCAATGTTCACGCTAAATTTGACGAAATAGCTGATAGCATAAAAGCAAATAATAATTTTAATTATGCACAAAAAGAGTTAAATACCCTATTGAATTCTTGTATTACTTGTCACAGAACTTATAAAATTGAAGTTCGGAATTAGCGCGAACTTGTCAACTCTCTAAATAGGTTTTCCAAGCTGGTGTTTTTTTGATTCAGCTGAAGAATTTTCAACTGATTATCATGTGCAAAATCAAAAACATGAGAACGCATATCTTCTGTTGTAGAAAAGGTGATTTCATAAATAAAATCGTGTGTATTTAAGACCTGTTTTGCTTTAGGTAAATTTAATAGAAAAGCATCTTCAACTCTGTAATCAAACTCTACAATAACTATTTGTTCTTGACCTTCTCTTAGATCTTTTAATTTTTTGTCTGTCACAATTTCTCCGTTATTAATAATAATTACACGATCGCACATGGCTTCCACCTCTTGCATGATGTGAGTAGAAAGAAAAACAGTTTTTTCCTTTCCTATATTTTTAATTAAGGTTCTGATTTCTACCAATTGATTTGGGTCTAAACCTGTAGTGGGTTCGTCTAAAATTAAAACATCTGGATTGTGCAATAGCGCATTTGCCAGACCTACACGCTGTCTGTAACCTTTAGAAAGTTGTTGAATTTTTTTATGAGCCTCAGAAGTTAATCCGGTTAGTTTTATAACTTCTTCAATACGTTCTTTTTCAACCCCATAAACCTGTGCGTTAAAGGTTAAATATTCTCTAACATACTGTTCTAAGTACAAAGGGTTGTGTTCAGGTAAGTATCCAACACTTTGTTGCACCTTTTGTTTATTGGTGTTTACATCAAAATCATTCACTTTAGCTTGTCCTTCAGAAGCCTCAATATAGGTGGTTAAAATCTTCATCATAGTCGATTTTCCAGCACCATTAGGACCTAGAAAACCAACAATTTCTGGTTTATTCACTTTAAACGACACCTTGTTTAATGCTTTTTGCGACCCGTAAATTTTTGAGATGTTTTCAACTTCAATAGACATAAAACTTGTATATTTTTTGTAAAAATAACTATTTAGTAAACGATTTCAATTAAAAATTAGTCTATACATTTTGTTTTTTCATTTTATTAGCTACATTAGCAGTCTGAAAATGAAAGCAACATTGAATTTTGCATATTATAACTGGAATTATTTCTTTTTTAACAGAAGAAACGAGACCTCGTATATGTAATTTTTATTAATAATACATGATATAAAAGTCTCGATGAAAATCGGGACTTTTTTTTTGATAAAATTTAAACTTAAGAATAATTTTGATTAAAACTGTAGCCATACAAGGAGTAAAAGGATCATTCCATCATATTGTGGCTCAGCAATACTTTGGAAGTGGAGTAACATTAAAAGAATGTTTGACTTTTGATGAAGCAGTACAAAGCTTAGTTTCAGGATCGACAGATGCTGTTGTTATGGCCTTAGAAAATTCTATTGCTGGATCGATTATTCCTAATTATGCATTGATAGACACTCATAATTTGCACATAGTTGGGGAGCATTATTTAGATGTGCAACATCATTTAATGGCTTTGCCAAAGCAAGATATTAGTGATATTGTTGAGGTATTTTCTCATCCCATGGCTTTGTTACAATGCAAAGAGTTTTTTAAAAGGCATTCACATATTAAACTTGTGGAAGACAAAGATACAGCCGAAGTCGCCCAGCGAATTCAAAATAAAAACTTAAAAGGAGTGGCAGCTATAGCAAGTAAATTAGCTTCAGAATTATTTGAATTAAACATCATATCAGAAAGTATCCAAACTATACGAAACAATGAAACACGATTTGCGATAATCAAAAGAGAAAATCATGAAATACCTCAGAAAGAGATAAATAAAGCATCCATAAAATTCCAATTAGAGCACAAAAGAGGTAGTCTGGCAGCTATATTAAATGTTATGAGCGACTGTAAACTGAATTTAACCAAAATTCAATCCTTACCAAAGATTGAAACTCCTTGGAAATATGCTTTTTTTGTGGATATCACTTTTAAAGATTTCGAAGATTATAAAAAAGCAAAATCCATTATGGAAATCATGACCGAAGAATTTAAAATATTAGGAGAATATAAAAACACAAAACAATGATTGAAGCAGCGCAAAGATTGCAATCCATTGAAGAATACTACTTTTCGAAAAAACTTCGGGAAGTAAGATTGTTAGAAGCCAATGGCAAACCAATCATTAATTTAGGGATTGGGAGTCCGGATTTGCAGCCATCACAAAAAGTAATTATAGCTTTAAACACCAGTTTAAACGATGCTCAAGCTAACCAATATCAAAGCTATCAAGGTTTGCCAGAACTACGGGAAGCTATGGTATCTTTTTATAGAGATCAGTTTCAAGTGTTTTTAAGCCCAAACACAGAAGTATTACCACTTATGGGGAGCAAAGAGGGCATCATGCATATTTCAATGGCTTTTTTAAATCCCGGAGATCAGGTGCTTATTCCAAACCCAGGATACCCAACCTATGCCTCGGTTACAAGCCTAGTTGGGGCGAAGCCTGTTTTGTATAACTTAAATGAAGATAATAATTGGATACCCGATCTAGAAATGCTGGAGGAAAAAGACTTGTCAAAAGTAAAATTAATGTGGATTAATTACCCTCATATGCCAACTGGAGCAGTTGCAACTGAAGCCTTTTTTGTTAAGCTAGTAGCATTTGCAAAAAGACATCGGATTTTGATAGTGAATGATAATCCCTATGGTTTTATTTTGAACAACTCCCCTAGAAGTATTTTAAGTATTCCGGGAGCAAAAGATGTGTGTTTAGAACTAAATTCTTTAAGCAAAACTTTTAATATGTCTGGCTGGAGAATTGGGATGGTTTTGGGGAAATCGGATTATATAAATCATATTTTAAAAGTTAAAAGCAATATGGATTCTGGTATGTTTTATGGCATTCAAAAAGGTGCTATTGAAGCTTTAAAATGCTCAAAGTTATGGTATGTAAGTTTGAATAATGTGTATGAAGAAAGGCGCAAATTAATTTGGCAATTAGCTGATAAATTAAACTGTTCGTATGATAAAAATGCTGCAGGATTATTTGTTTGGGCAAAAACACCACCTTTTATAAAATCGGAAGAGTTTATCGACTTATTACTTAAAGAATATAACATTTTTATAGCTCCAGGCACTGTTTTTGGAAGTCAAGGTGAAGGGTATGTTAGGTTTTCACTTTGTGCGACTACAGACATTATAGAAGAAGCTATTGCTAGAATTAAATAAGGATGAAAAACATATATATTATAGGAGTTGGATTGATAGGAGGAAGCATTGCCAAAGATGTTAAGAAACTGAATCCAGAGATTATTATTTTTGGGATTGATAATAATGAAGTACATCTAGAGGAGGCTCTTTCACTAAAGTTCATAGATAAAAAAGCTACTTTTGATGATTTAGACCAAGCTGATTTAGTCATTGTTTCCATACCAGTTGATGTTACAGAAATGTTACTGCCACAAATTTTAGATAAAGTCTCAGACGAAACGTTGGTAATAGATTCTGGATCAACTAAAGCAAGTATCTGTAAAGCAGTAGAGAATCATCCAAAACGACGAAATTTTTTAGCGACACATCCCATTGCTGGAACTGAATTTTCAGGGCCAAAAGCAGCCATGGAAGGTTTATTTGTAAACAAAACAAACATAATTTGTGAAATAGAAAAAACGGCTTTTAAATTGCAAGAACGCGCTTTAACTATTTTTAAAATTATGGGTATGAATATGCGCTATATGAATCCAGATGCACATGATAAACACATTGCTTATGTATCACATTTATCTCATATTAGTGCGTTTATGCTAGGTAAAACAGTTATAGAGAAAGAAAAGAACGAACGAGATATTTTCGATTTAGCAGGAAGTGGATTTGCATCAACGGTTCGTTTGGCAAAAAGTTCGCCACAGATGTGGACCCCTATTTTTAAACAAAATAAAACAAATGTTATTGAAACTCTTGAAGAATATATAAGCAATCTTACTAAATTTAAAGAGTTTATGGAAGCTGATAATTTTGACGACATTTTTAATGAAATGGAGAATACAAATCATATTAAAAAGATATTAAACGGAATACAATAATTAAAAAAAACAAATCCCAAAAACTAAATTCCAACAGGTGTTAGTTTTAATCTGCAATTGGAATTTAGGACTTGAATTTTGGAATTATTAAAATATTATGGAAAACAAAAAAGAACTAAAAAACTGGTTACATGCATTCAATCTAGAGCATCCTCTAGTGATTGCAGGACCATGTAGTGCAGAAACCGAAGAACAAGTATTAACCATTGCTCATCAATTAAAAGCTAGTGACACAACTGTTTTAAGAGCTGGAATCTGGAAACCAAGAACGCGTCCAGGAAATTTTGAAGGAGTAGGAGCTTTAGGCTTAAAATGGTTGCAAAAAGCTAAAGCAGAAACTGGCTTAATGACTGCAACAGAAGTTGCTAATGCCAATCATGTGGATTTGGCCATGCAACACGATGTGGATGTTTTATGGATTGGTGCCAGAACAACTGTAAGTCCGTTTATAGTTCAGGAAATTGCTGAAGCTTTAAAAGGAACAGATAAAATAGTCTTGGTTAAAAATCCAGTAAACCCAGATTTAGCACTTTGGTTAGGTGCTGTAGAGAGATTTCATACGTCAGGAATAAATAATTTAGGGGTCATTCACAGAGGGTTTTCAACCTACGAAAAAACGAGATATAGAAACAATCCGGAATGGCAATTGCCCATTGATTTACAGAATCGGTTTCCAGATTTGCCACTTATTTTAGATCCGTCACATATTGCTGGTCGAAGAGATATTATTTTCGATTTGTGCCAAACGGCTTTAGATTTAAATTACGATGGCTTGATGGTAGAAACACACCATAATCCAGACAAAGCCTGGAGCGATGCATCGCAGCAAATTACACCAGAAACACTTATTCAATACACCAAAGATTTACGTATTAGAAAGGAAATTGGTGAAGCCGCAGAATTTAAAAATAAAATAAACACGTTGCGTACTCAAATAGATGTTATAGATCATCAATTAATAGAAATGTTGGGCAAACGTATGAAAGTGGCTGATGATATTGGAGCTCTAAAAAAATCTCATAATGTAGCTGTTTTACAAACCAAACGTTGGAATGAGATTTTAGGAAAAATGATTCTTCAAGGAGAAGAAAAGAATTTAAGTGAAGAATTTATTTTACGTGTTTTTAAAGCAGTACATCAAGAGTCTATTAATCATCAAGAGAAAATTATTAATAGCTAAATATGAATAGTTCGTGCCATTATTAACGAATCTCTTTTAATTATTAATTAATAATGGCATCTTTGTAATAATGACAGGAATAGTATATAAATCTACGGGAAGTTGGTACACTGTGAAAACAGATTTAGGTGCTACATATCAATGCCGAATTAAGGGGAAATTCCGAATTCAAGGCATAAAAAGCACCAACCCAATTGCTGTTGGAGATCGCGTGGATTTCGATTTAGATACGGATAATAACGATGAACCTGTTGGAATTGTAACACATATTCACGATAGAAAAAACTACATTGTAAGGAAGTCCGTGAATCTTTCAAAGCAAACACATATTATTGCTTCAAATATCGATCAGGTTTTTTTATTGGTTACTATTGATAATCCTCCAACTTTTACAAGTTTTATCGATCGATTTTTGGTAACTGCCGAAGCTTATTCTATCAAAACAATTTTACTGTTTAACAAGATTGATACTTATAACGAAGAGACTTTAAACGAAGTGAGATATTTAGCTCATGTTTATAGGCAAATAGGTTATGAGTGTATTGGTATTTCGGCAGAAACAGGTAAGAATATCGATAAAGTAAAAGCGTTGATGCAAGATAAAGTGAGCATGTTTGCTGGGCATTCAGGAGTTGGGAAATCGACTTTAGTCAATGCCATTGAGCCAGAATTAGATTTAAAAACAAAAGCAATTTCAAGTCAACACATGCAAGGACAACATACCACCACTTTTGCTGAAATGTATGACTTAAGTTTTGGAGCAAAAATTATAGATACTCCTGGAATTAAAGGTTTTGGTGTTGTAGATATGGATAAGGCTGAGGTTGGCGATTATTTTCCTGAATTTTTTAAGCTAAAACAAGATTGTAAGTTTAATAATTGCATTCATGTGGACGAGCCCAAATGTGCTGTAAAAGATGCTTTAGATCGAGATGAAATTGCCTATTCTAGATATAGAAGTTATTTACAAATTCTTGAAGGGGAAGACGAACATTATAGAACCGATACTTGGGAAAAAGAGTAAAAAATGAAGGTAGTTATTCAAAGAGTTTCTAAAGCCAATGTAACCATTGATGGAAAGCAAGTAGCGTCTATTGCCAATGGGATACTTGTTTTATTGGGTATTGTAGATGAAGATACCAAAGAAGATATTAAATGGCTATCCAATAAAATAACAAATCTTCGAGTTTTTAATGATGAAAATAATGTGATGAATCAATCTTTAAAAGATATTCATGGAGATGCAATTGTTGTTAGCCAGTTTACGCTTCATGCAAACACAAAAAAAGGAAATAGGCCAAGTTATATTAAAGCAGCCAAACCAGATATTGCCATTCCTTTGTATGACTCTTTTGTAAGACAATTAGAATCAGATCTAGGAAAACCAGTTCAAACCGGAGAATTTGGTGCAGATATGAAAGTGGGGCTTGTAAACGACGGTCCTGTAACCATTATCATTGACACTAAAAATAAAGAATAAAAGCATTAATTGTACTTTTAGCTTTGTTTCTACATAATTAATTCTATTTTTGAGATAGAGAAAAGAAGTTACCTACATGCAAAAAATAATACTTTTAGTACTCTCCTCACTAATTTATACGCAAATAGCAGCTCAGGATGATTATTTACTTCATGTAAATTCCATCCCTTTAGAACTTAGAGTAAAGTCGAATGCTGTGGTTAGATTTAATGATGTTCAAATAAATATCATTGCCTACAACAAAGTGGTATATACCAATAAAAGAATTATTACAGTTTTAAATAAGGAAGGCGATTATAAAGTAGATGCTTATCATCATTATGACGAGAATATCAACATTCAAAATCTTGAAGCTCGCGTATTTAACTCCAACGGAAAGGAAATTAAGAAATTTAAAAAAAACGATTTTAAGGATGTTAGTGCTGTTTCAGGAGGTACTTTATATTCAGATAGTCGCGTAAAATACCTAGATTATACACCAATTAATTATCCATACACCATTCTTTTTGAAACCAAGGTAATTTATAATTCTACGGCTTTTATACCAAGCTGGCTTCCCATTGAAGGGTTTTATGTAAGTTCAGAAAACAACGAGTATAAAATTACAAACACTTCAGAAATTCCTATTAAAATAAAAACTTCAAATTTTGAAGCGTATAACATTAAAAAAATTAGTGACTTTCATTATCGATCAGAAAATTTACAAGCCATAGAGCCTGAAGCTTACAGTCCAGACTTTAAAACGTATGCTCCAATTTTAAAAGCAGCCTTGACCCAGTTCGATATGGAAGGTATAAAAGGAGTTAATACTAATTGGGAGGATTTTGGCTTATGGATTAATAACAGCCTTATTAGTGGGACACAAGAATTACCTCAAGCCGTTAAAAATAATATAAAATATCTTACAGAAAACGCTAATTCTAACATGGAAAAAGCTAAGATTGTCTATGAATATATGCAAGATAAAACACGCTATATTAGTGTTCAAGTTGGTATTGGAGGATGGAAGCCTATGGAGGCGCAAGATGTAGATAGGTTAGCCTATGGAGATTGTAAAGCCTTAACTAATTACACTCAGGCTTTATTAAAAGAAGTTGGTGTACCTTCTTATTACACTATTATTTACGGAGCTGATAACCTAATAGATATAGATCAAGATTTTTCGGCAACCCAAGGCAATCATGCTATTTTATGTTTACCTAATAATGGGGATTATGTCTGGCTTGAATGCACAAGTAAAACCAATCCGTTTGGTTATAATGCTAATTTTACAGACGATAGAGAGGCCTTAATAATTACTCCTGAAGGTGGAAAAATTGTTCGTACCAAAGTGTATCATGCAAAAGAAAATCTACAAGAAATACAGGCAGATATCATTCTAGATGATACCGGAACTGTTATTGGAGAAATTAAAATCCAGTCAAAAGGAGCGCAATATGGCAAACATGAAGGCATCCAAACAACCACTGTAAAAGAACAGGAATTATACTATAAAAACGATTTTTGGAGCGATTTAAACAATCTAGAAATTCTAAAAATGAATTTTAATAATAATAAAGATAGTATTGTTTTTACAGAAGATATTAAAGTAAAAATACCTAGATATGCTTCTAAAGCTGGAAATAGATTATTGTTTCAACCTAATTTGTTTAATAAAATAACAAAAACACCGCCAAGATATAAAAATAGAAAATTACCATTTGTAATTGAGAGAGGATATACAGATGTAGATACCTACGAAATTCAATTTTCAAATAGCCTGCATGTGGAAGCTATTAAAGAACCTGTGACTATTAAAAATAAATTTGGTTCTTATAAGTTAAGCATAACTACTGCAAATAATATTATAACTTACAAACGTGAATTGATACTTAATAAAGGAACTTATTCTAAAGAAGACTATCAGGAATTTAGGGATTTTTGCTTAAGTATAAAGAAACACGATAGCTCCAAGATAGTATTTAACTCAAAAACCTAACCAAGCCATGAAATTAGTTTTTTTATTCGTATCTGTATTTGCTTTGCAGATGGCAACAGCCCAAGATTATAAATTTGGAAAAATAAGCAAAGAAGAACTTCAAGAAACATCAGACCCTGAAGATCCAGAAGCCAATGCAGCTGTTTTATATAGAAGTCAAGAAATCAAATTTGAATATATAGAAAGTAAAGGGTTTGTTCAGAAAAATGATATTCACGAACGCATTAAAATTTATAATAAAGAGGGTTTTGATCAAGCAACAAAATCTATTAAACTTTATAATGAATCTAATGAGTTAGAAGAAAGCTTAACAGGATTTAAAGCATATACCTATAATTTAGAAGGGAATAAAATTACTGAAGACAAGTTGAAAAATGATGGCATTTTCGAAGAGGAAACCAATAAATATTGGTTAACAACCAAATTTACCATGCCTAATATTAAGGAAGGCTGCATTATAGAATATAAGTATACCATTCAATCAGAACTTATTAGAATAGATGATATTGAATTTCAGCAGGAAATACCTATTAGAAAATTAGATTTTAAAATGGTAACTCCAGAATTTTATAATTATTCAAAATACCCGAATCTAAGGGCTGCTTACTATCCGCAATTAAATGATAGTTATAAAGAAAAAACCGTGTCATTATCAGGAGAAATGCAAACGTCTATAGAACATGCTGGTGGAAGAAGAGAAGCTCGATCAGATTTTAGTAGAAATGATTGGAAATATTCAGAAAATATAACAACTGCTAATTTAGACAACATTCCTGCCATGAAAAGTGAAACTCATGTATCTAATTTAGACAACTATAGAGCCGTCATGAAGATGGATTTAAATTATATTCAATATCCAAACCAACCAAGAAAAGATTATTCTACTAATTGGGAGAGGGTAACTACAACCATTTATAATAGTAACGATTTTGGTGAGCAATTAAAAAAATCAGGATACTTTAGTAACGATTTAAGTGCTGCCATAGCAGGTGCTACAGACCCTATAGAACAAACCTATAACATTTTTAACTTTGTAAAACATAAAGTTAAGTGGAATGGGCTTCATGGTTACTATACAGATTTAGGAGTTAGACAAGCATATAAACAAGGAGTAGGTAACGTGGCAGATATTAATTTAATTTTAATAGCCATGTTACGTGAAGCCGGATTAGAGGCCAACCCAGTTTTAATTAGTACCAAAGACAATGGCGTGCCATTGTTTCCAACTCGAAACGGTTTTAATTATGTTATTTGTGCCGTTAATACAGCACAAGGAATTATACTATTAGATGCTTCCGATAGCTTTACTAGTTTGAATGTTATACCGGTTAAAGCATTAAATTGGCAAGGACGTTTAATCCGTAAAGATGGAAGTTCAGACTGGATTAATTTATCTGTTCAAAACCCTTCAAAAGAAATTGTTTCATTAAACATGAAACTAAATCCAGATTTATCAGCAACAGGAAAAGTTAGAAATCAATATACAGATTATAGTGCTTTAGATTATAGAAATACGTTTGAAAATTATTCACAAGACGATTTAATAAAAGAAATTGAATCTGAAAATGGAAACTTACAGGTTTCAAATATTGAAGTTGCAGATATGGTTGTTCCAATAAAACCTGTACTTTTATCTTATGAATATCAATTAGATGAAGCTTTAGAGGAAATTGGGGATAACTATTATTTTTCACCTTTGTTATTTTTGAAAATAAAAGAATCACCTTTTAAACTTCAAAACAGAAAGTACCCAATAGACTTAAATTTCCCTACCTCAAGAAAATACATGGTAAATATTATGTTGCCTGAAGGGTTTCAGGTAGAATCTTTGCCAGAAAATCAAAAAGTACAGTATAATAAAACAGAAGGCGAATTTACATATTTAGTAAAAGAAAATGGCTCGATGCTTCAGTTGGTAATTACATTAGACTTAAATAACACCTTAATTTTACCAGCTAATTACCAGGAGTTTAAAAAGTTTTTTGAGTTATTGGTCAGTAAGCAAGCCGAAAAAATTGTTCTTAAAAAAGTATAGACATGGACATAAAAAACGCACAAAAAATAGTTGACAGTTGGATAAAAGAACACGGGGTTCGTTATTTTAACGAGCTCACTAATATGGCACAACTTACAGAAGAAGTGGGCGAGGTAGCTAGAATTATTGCTAGACGTTATGGCGAACAAAGCGAGAAGGAAAGCGATAAAGACAAAGATTTAGGCGAAGAGTTAGCAGATGTTGTATTTGTAGTTTTATGTTTAGCCAACCAAACAGGAATAGATTTACAAGCTGCTTTCGATAAAAAAATGGATATTAAAACCAAACGCGACCACGATAGACACCATAATAACAAAAAACTAAAATAAAATACAAACGTCACATCTAGCGTTGTCAAGACGTCCCTTGTTTCTAGATACTTATGAACATTCAACTTAATAAATCTACTTTAAATAAAAAGTCAGCTATCAATATAACAGGTTCTAAAAGTGAGTCTAATAGAATGTTGTTGTTACAGGCTTTATATCCAAATATAGAGATTGATAATCTTTCAAACTCTGATGATACTAAGGTTATGTTGGAAGCTTTGTCTACATCTTCAAGAAATATAGATATCCATCATGCAGGTACAGCCATGCGTTTTTTAACAGCTTATTTTGCAACACAAAGTGGTAGAGACGTTGTTTTAACAGGTTCAGATAGAATGAAACAGCGACCAATAAAAATTTTGGTCGATGCCCTTAAAAATCTTGGAGCAGAAATCACGTATTTAGAGTCTGAAGGGTTTCCTCCATTAAAAATTACAGGAAAGAGTCTAACTAAAAATAAAGTCACCTTAAAAGCCAATATAAGCAGTCAGTACATTTCAGCTTTATTACTTATTGCTCCTAAGCTGGAAAACGGTTTAGAACTTACTTTAGAAGGAGAAATCACCTCTATTCCTTATATAAATATGACTTTAAGTTTGTTAAATCAGATAGGTGTAAATACAAACTTTCATAATAATGTTATTAAAGTCAATCAACAATCAGAAATCGTCAATCAACAATCGTTAATTGAAAGCGACTGGTCGTCAGCATCTTATTTTTATAGTATGGTGGCTTTAAGTGATGTGGGCACAGAAATTACTTTGTCTTCTTATAAACAAAACAGTTTGCAAGGAGATTCTATATTAGCAAAAATATATCAAGATTTTGGAGTAGAAACCAGCTTTCAAAATAATTCTGTAAGTCTTTCAAAAGTAAAATTCTGCTCGCAGAACAGGCTAAATTATCAGCTAAATAATTCTCCGGATATTGCTCAAACCATTGCCATAACTTGTTTTGCTTTAGGATTGGAATGCCAATTAACAGGACTTCATACCTTAAAAATAAAAGAAACAGATAGACTTTTGGCACTTAAAACCGAAATTGAAAAATTAGGAGGTGAAGTTTCCATTACAGAGGATAGTTTGTTTTTAAAAGCTTTTAAATTTATAAATCCCCAAGTAAATATTGATACATATAACGATCATAGAATGGCTATGGCATTTGCTCCTTTAGCTCTAGTAACTTCAATAGGAATCAATGATGCCGAAGTAGTTTCAAAATCGTATCCAACGTTTTGGGAAGATTTAAAAGGTATCGGATTTCAAGTATCTAAATAATAAATGCCTAAATACTTGACAACGCCTACTTTCAGGTTGTATATTTGCAACCTTTACAAAAACAAATCACTTTCATTTTAACATAAAAATTGATAGACACTTATGAAATTATCACATTTTAGTTTTGACCTTCCAGAAGAATTATTAGCAGAATATCCATCTGAAAACAGAGACGAATCTCGTTTAATGGTTTTAAATAGAGAAAAACAAACTATTGAACATAAAATGTTTAAAGACATTATAGATTATTTCGATAAAGATGATGTGATGGTACTTAATAATACCAAAGTCTTTCCTGCCAGACTTTTTGGAAACAAAGAAAAGACTGGAGCGAGAATTGAAGTGTTTTTATTAAGAGAATTAAACGAAGAGCAACGTCTTTGGGATGTGCTTGTAGATCCAGCTAGAAAAATTAGAATTGGAAACAAATTATACTTTGGCGAAGGAGAATCTTTAGTTGCAGAGGTTATCGACAATACAACTTCAAGAGGTAGAACATTACGTTTTTTATATGATGGGTCTTATAGAGATTTCCGTGTAAAACTTAAAGAACTAGGCGAAACACCACTTCCAAAATACATAAAAAGAGAAGTAGAACCAGAAGATGAAGAGCGTTACCAAACCATTTTTGCTAAAAATGAAGGTGCTGTAGCAGCTCCAACTGCCGGATTACATTTTTCTAAACACCTTTTAAAGCGTTTAGAAATTAAAGGCGTTAATCTTGCTGAAGTCACTTTACATGTTGGCTTAGGAACTTTTAATCCAGTAGAGGTTGAAGATTTATCGAAGCACAAAATGGATAGTGAAGAAATAATCATTAAAAAAGATGCTGTAGATACTATTAATACTGGTATTAAAACTAAAAGACGTGTGTGTGCTGTTGGAACAACTGCCATGCGTGCCATTGAAAGCTCTGTGTCATCAAGTGGAACTTTAAACGAATTTGATGGATGGTCTAATAAATTTATTTTCCCACCATACGAATTTAGTATTGCAAACAGTATGATTACTAACTTCCATACACCAAAATCAACCTTATTAATGATGGTTTCTGCTTTTGCAGGACACGATTTCATTAAAAAGGCTTACGATGAAGCTATTAAAGAAAAATATAAATTCTATAGTTATGGTGATGCCATGCTAATTATTTAATTTCGAAATATATCTATTTGAAAAGCCTTGTTTTTACAAGGCTTTTTCTATTTGATAACATGGATTAAAACGAAGTGTTTTAAAGAATATTTCTACAAATAACTCAGTTTAACTCTAAGGATCTCTTTATATCAAGCAAAAAACATAAATCAAAAAATCGCTAATCGAAAATCCTTTGCTTACTTTTGCAATTACATGGAAACAAAAAAGAAAGACATACGTGCATTAACGAAAGAGCAACTTCGAGATTTTTTTGTTAAAGAAGGAGATCAAGCCTTTCGTGGAAATCAGGTTTATGAATGGTTGTGGAGTAAAGGAGCTCATACCTTTGAAGATATGACTAATATCTCCAAAGAAACTAGGCAGATGCTGGAATCTAATTTTGTTATTAACCACATTCATGTAGATACCATGCAGAAAAGTAACGATGGCACCATAAAAAATGCAGTGCGTTTACATGATGGTTTAATTGTGGAATCTGTTTTAATTCCTACAAAAACCAGAACAACAGCTTGCGTTTCAAGTCAGGTTGGTTGTAGTTTAGATTGTAGATTTTGTGCAACCTCTAGGCTAAAGCGTATGCGAAACTTAAATCCAGACGAAATTTTCGATCAGGTAGTTGCCATCGATAAAGAGAGCAGGTTGTATTACGATAAACCTTTAAGCAATATTGTGTTTATGGGGATGGGAGAACCTCTTATGAACTACAATAACGTCTTAAAAGCTATTGATAAAATTACTTCAGATGAAGGTTTGGGAATGTCGCCAAAACGTATCGTCGTTTCTACATCTGGAGTGCCTAAAATGATTAAAAAAATGGCAGATGATGAGGTGAAATTTAAATTAGCTGTATCGCTTCACTCAGCCATTGATAAGGTTAGAACATCTATTATGCCTTTTAATGAAACGTTCCCTTTAGCCGATTTACGTGAAGCTTTGGAGTATTGGTATGCTAAAACAAAAAATAGAATTACGTATGAATATGTGGTTTGGAAAGATATTAACGATAAGAAGAAAGATGTAGATGCTTTAATCGCTTTTTGCAAGTTTGCACCAAGTAAGGTTAATTTAATAGAATATAACCCCATAGACGACGGCGAGTTTCAACAAGCAAATAGCGAGGCTATTGATATGTACGTGTCCATGTTGGAAGCCAATAACATTACTGTAACTGTTAGACGTTCCAGAGGAAAAGATATTGATGCTGCTTGTGGGCAATTGGCAAATAAAAGTTAAATATATTATTTGAATTGCTATATTTGATACTTCAGTGAAAATAGTAGAACAAATAAAACAGCCCATCGAGTATGAAATGGAACTTTTCGAACAAAAGTTTCTGTTGTCTATGTCTTCAAAAGTGGCGCTTTTAAACCGAATTACACACTATATTGTCAACAGAAAAGGGAAGCAAATGCGACCTATGTTTGTGTTTCTTGTAGCAAAAATGGTTTCTAATGGCGAAATTAGCGAACGTACCTATCGAGGAGCATCTGTTATAGAACTTATTCATACAGCTACTTTAGTACATGATGATGTAGTTGACGAAAGTAACAGACGTAGAGGTTTTTTCTCTATCAATGCGCTTTGGAAAAATAAAATTGCTGTTTTAGTTGGAGACTACTTACTCTCAAAAGGCTTACTGCTTTCCATTGATAATAATGATTTCGACTTACTTAAAATTATTTCCATAGCGGTAAGGGAAATGAGTGAAGGCGAATTACTTCAAATTGAAAAAGCTAGAAAATTAGATATTACTGAGGAGGTTTATTACGACATTATTCGTCAAAAAACAGCGACTCTTATTGCTGCTTGTTGTAGTCTAGGCGCAGCTTCGGTAAAACCGGACTCTGATCATGTAGAACGTATGCGAAAATTTGGAGAGCTTATAGGCATGGCTTTTCAAATTAAAGATGATTTGTTCGATTATGGAAATGAAGCTATTGGCAAACCTACAGGAATAGATATTAAAGAACAAAAAATGACTTTGCCTTTAATTTATGTGCTTAACCAGGCAGATAAAAAGGACAAACGCTGGCTTATAAATTCTATTAAAAATCATAATAGAGACAAAAAGCGTGTTAAAGAAGTAATTAGCTATGTCAAGGAAAATGGAGGCTTAGATTACGCTGTTTCTAAGATGAAAGAATTTCAGGAGGAAGCCCTTCAAATTCTTCATATATATCCAGAATCTACTTTTAAAAGTTCTTTAGAGTTAATGGTTAATTATGTGATTGACAGAAAGAAATAATTTTTTAAAAAACACTCAAAATACGTCAACAAAAAAGCCCGTAACTAGTTTAGTTACGGGCTTTTTATATTTATAATAATTATGTTATTTAATAATTAATTGCTTAGTTACTGATCCATGGCTGCTTTTTATAGTCACAAAATAATTTGCAGAACCTAGTGAAGAAACATCAAGAGTTCTTTCTGAATCCAGTGTTCCTGTTAAGTCGAAAGTTTTAATTATACGACCGGTTACATCAATTATTGTTGCTGTTTGCAATTCTACTTTATTAGGATTAGAAATAGTAACTATATTACTTGCTGGATTAGGATATAAACCAACAGAAATAGTTTTAGAATAATCTTCTACACCAACAATAGCAGCAGTGAAATTAGGACGAATTAAGTATGCAATTTCAAAAGCGAAATCTTCACTATTTGCCCAAGTTCCCATTGGATTGGTAGGCCAATTTACCCATGTTGCTCCTGTAGTAAAAATGGCTGAAGTTGTAACCACTTGAATATTTTCACCAGTAGGCATTCCTGCTGCAGCATCTGGTTCTTCAATAGCAACAAGGTATTGTCCTGGTGTTAAAGAAAATGGACCTCCAGCAATAGTTGCTGTATACATATCATTTTCTACAGCTGTTATAACTATTGGATCTGTTTCTGCAATAATAGCATTTGGAACTCCTCCAACCATATCCCATACGGTTGCTTTAACATTAAGTCCAGTTAATATACCACCTATATTTCCAATAGAAAAAGTAACTGATTCAATATCTTGAGTTGCAATAATATCATATTGGTTTCCTAAGTATCCACCATTATCTGCTCCAATACCAAGCGTTCCAGTAGGAGTATTATCATCTCTAGCATAGGTTATTTCAGAAATTACAGTGCTAGTAGCAACTGAGTTATTTGATGCTACAGAATCTGTCTCACTAATAGTTACCGAGTAAGTTACTGTGTACGTGCCATCTGAAGTTGGAGTATAACCAGCAAAGGTAACGGCTTGACTGGCTCCAACAGCTAAATTGTAAGGTATGCTTGTTTCGGTATAAACAGTTCCTGTACCATCTGTAATGGTTACTGTAGCTTCAGCATTTGTAACGGCATCACTACCTAAATTTTCTATAGTAGCACTTGTCCCTAAAGAAGTAATTTGACCAAGTGGTATTTGCGTATATTGATCTAGTGATGAAGCTGGAGTTGAGATAGCCACATCGTATGCTGCAATGGCTTCTACCATCACATTGTTTATCATTAAAATAAATTGATCTGTTGAGTTGTTTCTCCATGCAATATAGACAGTCTCTCCAAGGTAAGGAGTTAAGTCAGCACTTTGAGATGTCCAAACGGCACCAGAGGCTGCTGTAGTTGTATATAATACATTGGTGAAATCGGCAAGCGCAGTAGTTGCTGTAGATAATCGAACTTCATATCCATCAGGAAAAGATGCGTCTTGTCCTTCCTCATCCCATGTTAAAATGGCCGCATCTGTAAGCGTTATAGCAGGAGTAATCATCCAATCGTCAGCAGTTCCTGCAGGAGCGTACCAAGAAGTACTCATAGCAACCACATCGCCAGGATTGTCAAAGTCATCTGCTTCAATCCATGCATTTGTAAATTGAGACACACCACTAGCTGGAGTAAGTCCATCTACATTTACTAATGTCCATCCTGCTAAACCAGGACCAGAACCATCAAAATCGTCTTCGAATAACACTTGCGAGAAAGTAAAATTGACAGTTAATAATAAAGTAATTAATAAGGTAAATTTTTTCATAATAGCATATTTAATAATTTAGACTAAGATAACGATTATTTAATCATTTACAATCTTTTACAGATTGGGATCATTCATCTAGTTCCAATCAATATAAACAATATTTTTTAAGGTTATTTCTTGATTCTTTACTTGTTTTTTTGATAAAGAAATAACTCTTAACCATTACATTTACAGTGATTTTGTTTTATTAAATTAATTTTTTCAAAATAAATTTACCTGTCAGGCAACCTTTTGCATGATTTTTTCGTCTTTATAAATAGTAGCAGAACAAAACCCTTTAAGTGAAAGTAATTCAACTCTACAAAAACGAATCAGTGCTTATTAAAAAAGCCATAAAAAACAATCGTGAAGCACAACACGTTTTGTTTGAAATGCATGCACCTAAAATGCTGAGTGTTTGTAGATACTATATTAAAGATGTACAACATGCCGAAGATGCTATGTTAAATGGTTTCTTTAAAGTGTTTAAAAACCTTAAAAGCTATAAAGCAGAAGGTAGTTTTGAAGGATGGATTAGGCGTATTATGGTTAGGGAGTCTATTTCGTTTTTAAGACAACAAAAGCACATTGAATTTCCCGTTGAACAGCTAATAGAAACTAAGGAGTTTTCAATTCAAACAGACACAGGTCTTGAAGTTGCTGAGATTCAGAAATTAATAGATAATTTGCCAGAAGGATATAAAATGATTTTTGTAATGTATGCTATTGAAGGCTATAAACATGCCGAAATAGCTGAGCTTTTACAAATCTCTGAAGGGACTTCGAAATCGCAATTATATAAAGCAAGAAAACAGCTTCAAGAACAGATTAATAAACAAAACAAAACAAATTATGGCTCCAAATAAATTTGAAGAAGATATTAAGGATACTCTTGAAAAAAGAACTCTTGAGCCATCAAGCGAGGCTTGGGATACCCTTTCAGGAAAACTGGAAGCAGATAATAAGAAGCCTTTTAAGAAAACAATTATTTGGTTTGGAATTGCAGCAAGTTTAGCAGGAATTCTTTTTATGGGGAATTTGTTTCTTAATACGTCCGAAACTAGGAATTCTAAACCTGTTATAGTGGATACTAAAACGAATGAAGTAGAAGTATTTCAGAATAAGAATGAAGAGAAACCTGATGAAACTTTAGTCGCCATAGAAAATTCTAAAGAAGCAGATAAAAGTCTTAAGGAAGATGAAATAATAACGAATGGTGCCCAAAATAAGCCAAAAAGTATAACAAATTCACCAAAAATAAATACAGAAATAGCTCAAGTTGCATCTCTTCAAAAGACAGAAGAAAGCGAAACACAAACAATTCTTGAAACTTCTGTAGCAGACATAGAATTAATAGAAATAAATTCTCAAGAAAGAACACATACCACACAAACTAATATTGATTCCTTATTGAAAAAAGCACAACAAAAATTGGCTAAAAATATTAAAAATAAGGGTCAAACCATAGATGCTCATGCGCTACTTCAAGACGTTGAAGAAGATATAGAGTCGTCTTTTAGAGACAAAGTTTTCGAAACTTTAATAACAAGTTACAAAAAGGTAAAAACTGCAGTTGCCGAACGTAACGATTAACAAATTCATCAATAAAAAAACAAACAGTTATGCAAACAATTACAAAATACTTCGCACTAATAGTGCTTATGTTTTCTGTGCAATTAATCTCCGCACAAGAAAATGCTAACAGTGAAAAGATTAAGGCCTTAGAAGCCCAGAAAGAACAAGTTATAACCCAAGAAAAAGAATGGCTAAGAATAGATGTGGAAGCCATTAATGTACAATTAGATAATAACGAAATTACACAAGAAGTTGCCAATACCTTAAAAGAAGAACTTGCTACCAAACATGCGTTAAACATTGAAAACAGATTAGCAATTTTAGATAATAGAATTTCTCTCTTGGAAAGAAATGAACATGTTCCTTATGATACTGGAGCCAATCTAGATGGTTTTACAATTACTATTGGTAAGAGCGAAGAATCTGATGAATACGATTTAAAGAGCTTATATATTGGACCACAAACGAAGAAAGAACCAAAAAAGTACGACCGACGTACCACCAGCGATTTAGTTTTTGCTATAGGATTTAACAATGCTATTATTGAAGGACAATCTCTTAACGATTCTCCATATAAAATAGGAGGCTCAGGCTTTGTAGAGTTAGGTTGGGCATGGAAAACCAGATTGCTAAATAATAGCAATGCTGTACGTTTAAAATATGGGGTTTCTTTTCAATGGAATAAATTGGATATTAAGGATAATCTGTATTTTCAAGAAGTGGATGATGTAGTGACTTTAGAAGAATTCCCAATTAATTTAAGTAAATCGAAATTTAGATCTACCAACTTAGTCATTCCTATACATTTTGAATTTGGACCTTCCAAGAAGATTGAACGAGAGAACTATTTTAGATACTCCACACATAAAAAGTTTAAAATAGGAGTTGGAGGTTATGGAGGCTTTGTGCTTCAGTCTATGCAGAAGTTGAAGTATGATGATATGAATGGCGATTTCCAAAAAGACAAAATCAAAGATTACAACACCAATAACTTTGTTTATGGTTTAAGCACGTATATTTCTTGGGGACATGTTGGGATTTATGCTAAATACGATTTATCCACCATTTTTAAAGATCAAGTTATAGACCAAAATAATATCTCATTAGGTCTACGTTTTGATATGGATTAGTTTAAGTAGTTAATTTTTATTAGACTTTTCAGGATTTTTAAACCTGAAAAGTCTTTTTTAGTTAAATATTAAAAACAATTAGTTTTATTACTTTTACTATCCGATGTATATTGTAATTTTGTATCCTCTAATCTTTTTAATTTGATATCAAAATCCACCATAGATCAAGTATTTGAAACTGCTCGCGTAGAGGAGGTTATTGGCGATTTTGTTCAATTAAAAAAATCTGGAAGCAGCTTTAAAGGCTTAAGTCCGTTTAGCGATGAACGCTCTCCAAGTTTTATGGTGTCGCCAGTAAAACAAATCTGGAAAGATTTTTCAAGTGGAAAAGGAGGGAATGTCGTGGCATTTTTAATGGAACATGAACATTTTACCTATCCGGAAGCCATAAAGTATTTAGCCAATAAGTATAATATTGAAGTTGAAGAAACCGAACAAACCAATGAGCAAAAGGAGCAGGCAAACGAACGTGAAAGCCTCTATTTGGTTAGTGAGTACGCCAGTAAGTATTTTCAGAATATTTTACATAAAACAGACCAGGGCAAGTCTATTGGCTTGAGCTATTTTAAGGAACGTGGTTTTACAGAAGAAACCATAAAGAAATTCCATTTAGGGTATTCTTTAGACGAATGGCAAGCCTTTACAGACGAAGCTTTAAAACAAGGTTATAATCTAGATTATTTAGAAAAAACAGGAGTTACTATTGTAAAGGAAGAGAAGCGTTTTGATAGGTTTAAAGGACGTGTTATGTTTCCTATTAGAAGTATGAGTGGCCGTGTTTTAGGTTTTGGAGGACGAATTTTAATCACTGATAAAAAAGCAGCTAAATATTTAAATTCTCCAGAAAGCGATATCTATCATAAAAGTAAAGTACTTTATGGTATTTTTCACGCCAAGCAAAGCATTGCCAAAGAAGATAATTGTTATCTGGTTGAAGGTTATACAGATGTGATTCAGTTCCATCAAAGAGGTATTCAAAATGTGGTGTCTTCTTCAGGAACGGCTTTGACACCAGATCAAATTCGACTTATAAACAGACTGACAAAAAATATCACGCTTCTTTTTGATGGTGATGCTGCAGGAATTAGAGCCTCCCTGAGAGGTGTCGATTTAATCTTGGAGCAAGGCATGAACGTGAAGATTTGTACATTCCCTGAAGGCGAAGATCCAGATAGTTTTGCTAAGCAAAACACCTTAGAAGAGCTAACACTTTATTTAGAGGCCCATGCTCAAGACTTTATTCAGTTTAAAGCCTCTATGTTATTTGAAGCTTCTAAAAACGATCCAATAAAAAAAGCAGAAACCGTTAGAGATATTGTTAATAGTATTTCTAAAATTCCTGATAGAATAAAACGTGAAATTTATATTCAGGAGTGTTCTAAAATTATGGAAATTAGTGAGGATGTGTTGTATAGTACGTTGGCACAATCTTCAAAAAAAGACTTTCAGGAAGCGAACAAACAATTTAAAGAAGAGCAAAAGTCTTTTCAGGTTATTAAAAATCAGCAATCGCAAACCAAGGTAGATGTTCAATATGAATTAGAGCGAAAAATTATTCAAATCTTATTACTTTATGGGAACAGGACGGAAGATTTTGAAGATTTAATTCTAAAAGAAAACGATAAAAGCGAACTTATTCTAGAGCCAGTTGTTCACCAAGCCAAGGTTTTTGAGAAAATATATTTAGATCTTCAGGAGGACGAAATGGAGTTTACTAATATAAAATTTAAAGGTCTTTATTATAAAATTATCGACACCTTAAACCAAAATCCTGACTTTGCATTAGATAACTTTGTAAATAATGTAGATGCAGATGTAGCAAGCGAAATGACTACCATTTTAATGGAAGACGAGCGTTATACATTATCTAACTGGCACAGTAAAAATATTTTCCCAAAAGAAAAAACAGATACGATTGCTCAATTAGTAAACGAGACCATTTTAAGCTTAAGGTGTTTCTTAATTAGTAAAAAAATAAACGAGTTAAGCCAAGAAACAAAAGGCAATTTAGAGGTTCAATACAGAGAAATATTAGAAGAGGTTGTTGGTTATAAGAAATTAGATAACCTATTGTCTAGGAAATTAAATAAAGCCCTTTAAAACTCTAATAATTTCGCTCTATTAATTAAATCTACAATATTATCTACATGTAGCTTTTTCATTAATCTAGCTTTATAGGTACTTACGGTTTTTTCGTTTATTTCTAACTCTTCAGCAATTTCTTTGTTCTTTTTTCCAACTGAAATAAGTTTTAATACCTCAATTTCTCTAGTAGAAAGTTTCTTATAAGGCGATTTAGAAGATTTATTAATGCCTCTGCCAAATGCTAATTGACTTGCTAAATTATTGCTAAGATATGTTTCTCCACTAGCAACTTTCTCGATGGCTTCTTTAATTGTAATGATGTTAGAATTTTTGGATAAATATCCAGATGCACCAGCTTTTATGGTGTTAAGCGCATAAATTTCTTCTGGCTGATTAGAAAACATGAGTACCTTAATATTAGAATACTCTTTAGATAAACGTCTTAAAGCAGTGATGCCATTAAGTTTTGGTAAATCTATTTCAGATAAAATTACATCTGCTTCTTCCTGTTTTAGAAAATCGAAAATAGCTTCGCCATTGCTAACTCCTCCAACAACTTTAATGTCTTTGGAAGCAACAAATAGAAGTTCAATACCTTTTCTAATAATTGGGTGACTATCAACAACCAACAGTTTTATCATTTTAATAAGTTTTTAAAGATTAAGACTGTTGAGGCAAAAAAAATGTAACATGATAAGTAAAGATAGTAAATTTCCGTTAAAATATAATTTTTTTATTTTAAATTATTAGGAATCATGCAAATAGGAATTGGATTCATTTTGTGCTTATTAGAATTGTTTAATCTTTTATAAATTCTAAAAACCTCTTTTTGTCTACCTTCAAAAAGGTCTTCAGTTTTGTTTAGTTCAACCATCTTCATGGCCCATTCTAATTCTGGGTAAGAAGCTCCAATCTGCTCTTCATCGCTTCTGGCATCGCCAAACAAACCATCGCTAGGAGCAGCTTTCATAATCGATTCTGGAACTTGAAGCGTTTCGGCTAATAGGTAAACCTCAGTTTTCATCAAATCTGCAATAGGACTTAAATCCACGCCACCATCTCCATACTTTGTGTAAAACCCAACACCAAAATCTTCTACTTTATTTCCAGTTCCCGCTACCAATAACTTTTTTAAACCCGCATAATAATATAAGGTTGTCATTCGTAATCTAGCTCTAGTATTAGCTAAAGCCATGTCTACAATGGCTTGATCTCCTTCAAGCGAAACTTCGGTTTTAAATTCTTCGAAAACAGGGGTTAAATCGGTTTTAATATCGCTTACATTTTTATATTTCGATTTAAGAAATGATATGTGTTCTTGCCCTCTTGTTACATGACTTTTTGCTTGGTGGATAGGCATTTCAAGACATAAAACATCCAATCCGGTTTTGGCACATAAAATTGAAGTAACAGCTGAATCTATTCCTCCAGAAATACCTATAACAAAACCATTAACTTTTGCGTTTAATGCATAATCTTTAAGCCAAGAAACGATATGATTGACAACTTTTTCTGTTTGCATTTTAAATGAATTTTAAACAAAGAACCTTACCTTTGCATGGCAAAAGTAATTGAAACCCATTATTAATAAAAATTAAGACCCTTTTTGTTTTGTATGAAGAATTTTAGTCTGCTATTATTAATGCTAATATCTGTTTCTGCTTGTAAGAAAGATAATAAAATTGAGAAAGAAATAGCTGAAATACCTATAGATTTTATTATTGAAAGATTCGATAAAGCTTTTGGTAAAACTACAGCAAGTAATTTAGCTGAAACAAAGAAAGCCTATCCTTTTATGTTTTCTGAAAAGTATCCAGATTCCTTTTGGATAGCTAAAGTAAAAGACACCATTCAACAACAATTATCCGAAGAAACTGAACGTGTTTTTCCAACATTACAACAAGAAAAGCAAGAAATTAAGCAGTTGTTTCAACACCTTGCCTTTTATTTTGCTGAATTTCGTACACCTAGAGTTATCACAACGACTTCAAATGTAGATTACAGAAATAAAGTAATAGTAACAGATACCATTGTTTTAATTTCATTAGACACCTATTTAGGGAGTGATCATGAGTTTTATCTAGGCAATCAAAAGTATATAAGGCAGAACTTCAATAAAGACCAAATTGTGGTCGATATGGCCTCGGAGTATGCAGATAAGTATATATATCAGTTAGAATTAAAAACCTTGTTGGATGAAATGATTTATTATGGAAAGCAACTGTATTTTAAAGATGTGGTTATTCCTTTTAAAACAGACGCCGAAAAAATAGGTTATACCCAAAATCAATTGGATTGGACAATAGCCAATGAAACTGAAGTATGGAGGTTTTTTGTTGAAAAAGAACTGTTGTTTAGTACAGACTCTAAACTTCCTAATAGATTTATAAATCCAGCTCCTTTTTCAAAGTTTTATTTAGAAGAGATAGATTCTGAGTCTCCAGGTCAAATAGGACGTTATATGGGTTGGCAAATAGTAAAAGCTTATATGAAGCATAATGATGTATCTTTAAAAGATATGTTGCAAAAAGAACCATTAGATATATTTAATAATTCCAATTTTAAACCAAAAAAATAAATGGCAAATACAACATCTAAAATTCAATTAACTGTTGAGCTAGACGAGAATAGAGTTCCTGAAAAATTAAACTGGACAGCCGAAGATGGTGGTATAAAGAATGAAGAGGCAAAAGCTATGTTATTATCTGTTTGGGATAGTAAAGAGCAAGAAACCTTAAGAATTGATTTGTGGACTAAAGATATGCCCGTAGATGAAATGAAGTTGTTTTTTCATCAAACCTTGGTGGCGATGAGCGATACGTTTAATAGGGCTACTCAAGATGATAAAATGACTGCGACTATGAAAGATTTTTGTGATTATTTTGCGGAGAAACTAGAACTTAGAAAATAAAAAAAGGCACATATTTTGTGCCTTTTTTTATTCAATTTTTTATTAATTAGTTCTTATTTGGAGCCATAAATTTATATACCAATCCGGCAAGTATAGCTCCTACTATTGGTGCCACCCAAAACATCCAAAGTTGTCCCAAAGCTTCACCTCCTACAAATAAAGCCTGACTTGTACTTCTGGCAGGATTTACAGATGTGTTTGTTACTGGAATACTAATTAAATGAATTAGCGTTAGAGCTAATCCTATAGCTATACCGCCAAAACCAGGAGACGCATTTTTATGAGTTGCTCCAAGAATAACTATTAAGAACATAAAGGTCATCACTATTTCTGTTACTAGTGCTCCTACTAAGCCATAGTTAACGCCATATACATTGGCATCGTAAAAATTGCTTGCAAATGCACCTGGTCCTGAAAATCCTGTAAAATCAGTTGAACTACTAATAATTAAATATAGTATTGCCGCGCCTAAAATTCCTCCTAATACCTGAGCGATTATATAACCAGGTAAATCCCTTGCATCAAAACGTCCACCCATCCATAGGCCAACAGATACTGCCGGATTAAAATGACCCCCTGAAATGTGCCCAAGAGCATATGCTCCAGTTAATACGGTTAAACCAAATGCAAGTGCTACACCTGCCAGGCCGATTCCTACGTTCTCTACGCCAGAAGCAATTACAGCAGCTCCACAACCTCCAAGCACAAGCCAGAAAGTTCCAATAAATTCAGCTAAAAGTTTTTTCATGTTTTTTCATGTTTAGTTAGTAAAATTTTGATATTTAGTTAAATATGAGAAATATACAAGTAAATGTTTTTAAATTCTTACACCATTTATGCAATTATTAAATATTTAATTTGATTCGGGCAGTTGTTCTAATTGAACTTCTTTAGAAGGGTTAGATAGTTTTCCTTTATAGACTCTAATTCTCAAAATAAAATCGCTAGAACTTTTATTAGTTTCAGTACTATTTTTGGTTTCATTAAATATAAGGTATACCTCAAATCTCCATTCGTTTTTAAGCCTGTATCCAATTCCTGGTGAGATCCTTATTAGATCGTTGTAGCGGTCTGATTTTTTTAAATTAAAGAACATTTCAAGACTTAGAGGAATATAAATTCCATCTGTAAATTTTGTAAGATGTTTTTTCCAATTAATTTCAGTTGAAATTCTATACCTAAAGCGGTAACCAGTAGTCCAACCAGAGTTATTAAATGTATTTTGAAAACGTTCTTCTAAACGGATATAATTTGAAATACTAACGCCTCTTAAAGTTGGAATAAGAAATTTAAATCCTTGTGCTAACCTAAATTCTAAGTTATCATCTGTGTTGTAGTTATGCGTATAATAAATCCCTGCTCCTAATTGGAACGACTCAATAATTGGTTTCTTAAGATTTAAAAAGTCAAGGCTTTTTTCATGAGGTATGTTTAAAGTGGAATGTACAAGAAATCTATTAAAAACTTTTGGAGTTATTTTTCTATATCCTATCTCTGTTGCTAAAACTTTTGTGCTATCGATTAAATTTAAAAAATTATAATCTAACCACAACTGTTGATTTACTTTAATCTCTTGATCAGGTATACTGTCTTGAGCCTTTACTTGGAGTACAGAAAGGAATAGGCATAAAAGCAAGAAAAAAAAGTGTTTCATTCTAATAAGATATATTAGATAGCTATATAATTTCTTAGTTAATCTTCTTTATATATAGCATCTAATTGAAACGTATAGATTACTTTCCAGTCTTTTTTCATATCAACAAGTGTCCACTTTTTTGCTTTAGCTTCGTCTAGCCCTATATTTAATTCACCCATAGAGGAACCTCTGTCGTACGCCCATTCTCTGTCGGCATCTGTATGGTGCACAAATAATTGAAAAGATTTATAAGTATTAGAGTCTGTCCACTGTAACATTTGCAAGTCGCCATCAGAATTTCCAGCAGCAAACACAGGTTTTCTTCCAATAAATCTATGGATACCTATAGGTTTTCCATTGCCATCATCAATGAAATTTATTTTAGCCAAACGTTTTATTACTGGATTACCTTCATTATAATCGAATTCTGAAGCAATACTACTGCCTACTACTTGGTCTTTAGGGATGCCATAAGCTTCTTCTACCCAAGGTCTCATAAACTCAATGCCACCACCTGAAACTATGTAAGTTTTAAACTCGTTAAACCTTAAATAATCTAATAGCTCTAGCATGGGTTGAAAAACCAACTCATTATAAGCCTTATCAAAACGAGGATGTTTAGCCGTTTTAATCCATTCCTTTACAATTTTTTCAAAGTCATCCGTAGTCATTCCAGCATGAGATACCATAAGCAGTTCCATGAGTCCTTTTTCGCCAGAAGCTACTAAAGATTTCATATCATTTTCTATAACAGCTTTAAAGGGTTGTTTGGTTTCCCACTCTGGATGCTCAGGAGCCAAAGCTTTTACGCGATCTATAGCAAAAGCTAATTGAAAATAAATAGGTTGTTCAGACCATAAAGTGCCATCGTTATCAAATGTGGCTATTCGGTCTTCAATGGGGATAAAATTTACACCTTCTTTATTAGTAATGTCGGTAACATAATTAATAATAGCCTTTTTAGCTGTTTTGTCGTTCCAAGATGGAAGTGGGTCCATGGCTACTATTAAGGAGTCTGAAACTATTTCAACCTGTTGGCTTTCTGGGGATTTTAAACAACCTGTAAAAAGCAAGAAGCTAATACATAAAAGGAATAAGTTTTTCATAAAGTAAGAATAAAAATTTGTTAGTGTATAACGATGTTTATCTATTAAAAGTAGGTTAATTTATTTAAGCTACAAAAGTATTTTTATTAAGACAATTCCAATATTTAGACTAAAATAGCCGATGGGACACTAAAACCCATCGACTTTCTTGTATTAATAAGTTTTACATAAAAAATTAACTTGTTTTAAATGAGTTTGGTGAAGAGGACAATCCTTTCCTGATAATAATTGAACTTTATTATTTAGATTTCAAAATAAAAGTAGCTTGTGCTTGAATTAGCCAATCTGCATCTGTTGGGTGTGCCACATATTTAAAAAGGCCTGCTTTTACATTTATTGGAAGGTATCTGTTATGCGTTATCAGTTTTCCAGCTCCAGCTCCTAATGGAATGGTCCATTGTTTGTCACTAGCAGCATTCCAGTCTGCTGTAATATTCGGACTGGAATAAACATACCAACCCTTGTTGAGTTTTTTAGATAAAATAACTTGTGTGTACAAATAATTAACATCTCCAACATCGCTAGGACCAGCAACCGAAAAGAAGTTCTGTAACAATAAGCCATAAGTAAAACCATTGTTTTGTTTTAAAGCAACAACAGAAGGTCCAATAGAGAATTTTTCATAACCTAGACCTTTAATTCCAGTTGGGAGCATAATTGCAGGACCAGCACCCCAAGTAAAGCTGCCTTTATTTGCAGGAGTAATAGCTCCAAGAAAAGTAACGTTTCCTACGCCGTTTGTGTAACCGGATTGTGATGGAACATTTATAAAAGGAATAATAGTTCTGGTAACTAACAGCCATTTTTTTGATAATTGTATAGGAAGAACAGGCTGAAAGTTGACAATATTTGAATTTTTGTCGCTGATAGATAAGTTGTAGTTAATAGGAATACTCACCATATTAGCAATGGGATTTTGAATCATGTCTTCCAGACCATGACCATCTTCAGGATCTGCACTAGTTCTGTTTTCTTGAGCGCTAAGGGTTGTAATAAACATTATAACAAGTCCAAATAGTATTTGTGTTTTCATGTGACGGTTTTTTAAAGATTAATAACATGTTCTTATTTTTTTTAATAAAATTATTTAGATGACTTATAAAGATACTTTAATTTGCTGACTAGTACAAAAAAGAAAAAGCAGCAAGGTGTTGATTTGCTGCTTTTTACTAATGTTGTGTAAATAATATTTTACTCTTTTTTAACTTCAACAATTTCGTACATGTCTTTACCATCTACTTGAATTGGTTGATAGTACGTTTCTCCAAACTGCACATAGGTTACTTCACCTATTTTAATTTCTTCTCCACCTTCAGGTAGGTTAGGCACTATAGTTCCAGCAGTAGCAGGAACAACCATATAACCGTCTTTGTTTTGCTCATAAAAAGCACCCCCATAATAATAATTAGTGGTATTATTTACTTCAACTTTTTCAGCTTCATCAGGTATTTCGGAGACTTCAGCACCTACTGGAGCTTGAACTGCAACAAAACCATCTTCAGTTTTTAAGTAGTAATTACCGTTTTCATAGTGGTATTCGTCATCGTCGTCGTCAATGTCGTTCGTAATACTAACAATAATGGCTGTTGTTGCTAGAGAGGTTACAAAATATCCCCAAGGGTGGTAATATGGACCCCAATAAAAAGGTTTATACGGGTGGTAATAGTATGGTCTATGACAGTAATAACCATAACCACCATAGCGATATGGAGGTCTAGAATAATGAACTGGACTCGGTCTGACATATGTATTACCACGATTAATGTTTATGTTTCTGCTATTATCAATGTTGATATTTCCTCTATTAATGTTGTTTCCATCCCCTCTAGTTCTATCACCTCTTTTAATGTCATTTGTTTTAATGTTAGACGTTTTATGATTTCTTGAGTTCGTATTTAGCTTTGGAGCGCTATTTGCCCCTTTTTTATTTGCTACTTTACTTTTAGCATTACTAGTTGTTGCTCTATTATTTGCAGGCCTACTAGTCGTATGCGAAGGCTTTGAGAAATTTCGGTTATTAGACTTTGTATGTCCTCCATTTATAGATCGAGAAGGAGTTCTATTCGAAGTAGTAGGTCTACTTGTTGGTCTGCTAGCAGGTCTTGACATGGTATGTCCACCACCTCTTGACATGGTATGTCCACCACCTCTAGATACTGAGTGCCCCATTCTTTGGGCTTGTAATTCTTCTGTAGGCATTACAAATGCTAAAAACACGAATAAAATACCCGCCTTAAATTTTAAATTTGAAAAATATATTGACATAATTTTGTTTTAATGTTGTTATTATTTTTTCAAGATGCTAATCAATCTTGCTGAGGGAGGGGCAATAAAAGAAAAAGTCGACTCTGGAATGATTGGATTTATATACCAATTACTGAAAGTAGACTCATATTGGACATTCGATTTATCCTTATAGATTATAATGAAGTGTTTAGGTAACAAAAATGTTTCATTTGATATCCACATTTGTACACTTAGTTTTTCATTTGATGCTATAATATGATAACATTCTTCTCCATGAACAATTCTTTTACCAATATATGAAATAGTGTCAAATTGTTCTATTATATCGTCTGTTAGACTCGGGTAAAAGAAATCGGCAGCTGGAAATTGAAAATTATAATTTAAGTGCATGGAGTCAATCATTTCAATGGTTGTTTCAGGAGCTTCAAGTGTGACATAATTGTTTTCATCAAATGAATAATAGGTAACATAGGTTCCATCATACCAATAGCCTATTTTTCCCTTTGTTCCTTCAGTTCTAATTAATAATTTATTAGGGCCAGAAAGGTTAATAGTGCTTTTTGAAAATTGTGTAATAATTCGATTTTGATCATCAAATTCGTCGACAGAATTACTTAAATTGAAAGTTACAGATTGTAAATCCCCTATATTATCTGCCATTTGATCTAAAATATAAATAGCCGTAGAATCTATTGTATTGGATTGTTGTGAATGTCCAATAAGCGAGAATAATATAAAGATAAATATTGATACAGTGTTTTTCATAATTTATTTTTCAGTAAGTCGATTGCAGGTTTTAAGTCTTTATAAATATTATAAAACGTTATCAACTAGTTTTAAAGGGTGTACTAAAATTTTAAATATTATTTCTTAGGTTTAACAGGGAATTTCTTCATTAATTTACTCACCTTTTTAGGAATCGTCTTGTCTCTCTTTTCAGCTTTCTCCTGAACATCGGTAGTCATATCACCTTGCCAGATTAGTTTCTTTTCTGCAGTATCATACATGTCAATAACAAGTGTGCCAACTCTATAATTAGTTTCAGAAACTGAGGTACTAGCGTTACCCATGCCACCATAAAAACCCCTGCCATACCCCCAACGACCTGCATAGCCCATACCACCATTAAAATTTGTATATGCAGTAAGATTAGATTTTGTTTTAATTACTAAATATAGTGTAATGGTAGCATCTCCATCAGCTTCCACAAGATTGAAGCCTCTTGATTTAAATTCGCTGGTTAAGGCATCTGTAATTCTTTTCTTGTCGAAATCGTTTAATACTTTGTCGCTTTCTTTTTCCCAGCCTCCAAAACTTACCGTTTTGTATTTTGAGAAATCTATAGTTTTATCATAATCGCTATTAACTTGCGCATATGCATTACTAGTAAAAATAACGGAAGCAAATAAGATACATAGTGTTTTAAATAGTGTTTTCATAATCATGTTTTTTTATGGTAATCTATGTTGTTTAGAATAAATTACCCATTAAAAGTACGAAATAATGAAATTTAAATTAGTAATTATTTTGCGTTTTTTATGTAGTTAAGTAATACGCACATATTGTAAGACTTAGGCATTAATATAGTTAAAACAAATTCTGACCATTTTGAGCTTTTATTATTAGAAGGGTTTTTAAATTATGTTTCATTTTAGATTAAAGTAAATTTAGGAAACAAAAAGAACTGTTTTTGAGAGTAACAGTTCTTTGAATACATACAATTTTACTTCATAAACAGTAAATGAATGCCATTCAGAACTTGAAAAACAGGTTGTACACCTTCTACATAGATAGAATATTGTGGTTCGCTGTTTATAATAAAATCGACATTAGGTTTTGTGCCTTTTAAAAAATTAATATATCTCCTAATAATTTGTGTTCTGTTTTGCATATCTCGAAGGACGGACTTAAAAAGAAACGTAATAGACTAAGAAAAAAACTAGATATTAAGACAGCGGTTGGTTTAGAGGAATATATTGTTTCTTTATAAGATCTGATTGAAGTTTTTGGATATTACCACTCATTAATTCTATTAGAATCCAGCTTGATAAAGATAAAGAGCAGAATAGTAAAGCCCCAAAGTCCAGAACCGCCATAGCTAAAAAATGGAAGAGGAATACCAATGGTAGGAATTAAACCCATAACCATCCCAATGTTTATCATAAAGTGAAAGAATAAAATAGAAGCAACACTATACCCAAACACCCTACTAAATTGCGATTTTTGTAATTCGGCTAAATGCAAGATTCGTAATAATAAAAGAACAAAAAGTATTACCACAAAGGACGTTCCTGCAAAGCCCCATTCTTCGCCAACGGTACTAAAAATATAATCTGTATGTTGTTCTGGAACAAATTTTCCGGTGGTTCTAGTGCCTTGTAAAAAACCTTTTCCTGTGAGGCCTCCTGAGCTTATGGCTTTTTCAGACTCGTAGAGATTGTATAAAATATCTCGACGCAATTCAGCAATTTTGCCAGGATCGGATTCTAGTCTTAACCATAAACTAATTCTATCTTTTTGATGTGCTTGTAAGATGTTATCATATAAAAATTCAACTCCAAAACTTAGAATAAGACAGGCTAAAATGGCAAATACAGTTTTTAGAATGGCAGGTTTTTTTCGTCTTGTAAAGTGATAAACTAAAATAATTATAGTGACAATTACACCAGTGGTTATATCTCCTAGTTTTAATGAGCCTACCGAAATAAGAATAAGTAATAATCCGATAGTTAAATATATTTTAGGGAGCCCTTCTCTGTAAAAGACAAAAAAGAATGATGCATATACAACCGCACTTCCAGTATCGTTTTGTAGTAATATTAAAAGTGCTGGAATGGTTATAATAATAAAAGCTTTAATTTGATCTTTAAAATGTCTTAAATCGGTATGTAAGTCGCTTAAATACTTGGAAACAGCTAAGGCTGTGGCTGCTTTAGCAAATTCACTAGGTTGTATAGTCATACCTCCAATTCCATACCAAGCTGTTGCGCCATTAACACTTTTTCCAAAGGCAAACAGTCCAACCATAGATAACATTGAAATGATAAAAATGACACTAGAAAAGCGCTCGTAAAATTTGGATTCTATAGAAAGTATAAGAATTATTAACGCTATGGTAAGAAAGATGAATATAAGTTGTTTTCCGTATGGTTGCGTAAAATTAAAGTAATCTACAGTTTCTCCAACATGAGACGCAGATAAAATGTTTAACCAACCAAAACCTACTAGAAGTAAGAAAATGATGATGGTTATCCAGTCGAATTTAAAATGTCTGTTGGTCTCTCTGTACATTATCTATTAATCGTAAATGGTTTCCCTGAATAAGGTTTTAAGTATTCTTCTTCTAAGCTTTTCTCTAAAACCATTTTTTCCATTTGTTTTAAAGTAACCTCGCCTTTTAAATACTTTTCTATCATTAAACTGGCAATTCTTCCTGCCCAACGAGCGCCATAATAACCATTTTCAACAAATACAGCTAAAGCAATTTGAGGATCGTCTTTTGGAGCAAAGGCAATAAATATGGAATGGTCTGTTAATTGAGTTCTTTTCCCATCTATAATGGTAAAATTTTCTGAAGTTCCAGTTTTCCCACATATTTCTATATCTGGAACTTTAAGAAACCATGCTGTACCATTGTTATATACATCATGCAAGCCTTGAATAATAGGATCGAAATGTTTTTGATCTATGGTGGTTTGATGTTTTGTTGTGTATTTTTCGTCTATAGGCTCTCCATCAATTTGTTTTATAATATGTGGTGTGTAATAAAACCCTTTATTAGCAATGGCAGCAGTAGCATTTGCCAATTGGATAGGAGTAACTAAAACTTCTCCTTGTCCGATAGAGTTTGAAAGAATGGTTGTAGCTCCCCATCTAAAATCTGGATACCATTTGTCATAGTAAGCACCATTTGGGATGTTTCCTTTTTTTCCAATAGCTAGGTCGTAGCCTAAGAAATCTCCAAATCCGAAACTTTTTATGTGGTTGCTCCATATATCCATAGAATTACTAGCATCTGGATACATATTAATACTTTTTCTAAAAGCATCTGCAAAATAGGAGTTACAGGATTTGGCAATCCCTAAAACTAAATCTCGATTACCACCACCACAATGACATCCCATAGGTTTTCTGCCTCCATAATGGTATGCTCCAGTGCAATATATGCTGGTTTGAGGTGTTATGGCATTCTCTTGTAAGGCAACCAAAGAAACAAATACTTTAAAAGGTGATCCAGGTTCGTGCATACGTAACAAACCTCTATCTACTAAGGGGCGGTTTATGGTGTCGTTATAAAGTTTGGTGAAATTTCTGGAACGTTGTCTGCCAACCAATAAATTTGGATCGTAAGTTGGTGCAGATATTAGAGCCAAAATCTCTCCTGAACTTGGTTCAATGGCTACAATCCCACCATGTTTCATCTGCATCAGTCTTTCGCCATATTTTTGAAGTCCTGCATCAATAGAAATGGTAATATCTCTTCCTTGTTTAGGAAGTGTGTCGAAAACGCCATCTTTATAAGGACCAATATTTTTATTAAATCTATCTTTTTGAATAAATTTTATACCTTTAACACCTCTAAGTTCTTCTTCGTAAGATAATTCAATCCCTTGCTTTCCAATAAGATCTCCCATGTTGTAATAAGGGTCATTTTCTATTTGGTAAGGAGTAGCTTCGGCTATATAACCTAAAACGTTGGCGCCAATAGATGTTTGGTAATCTCTTAATGAGCGCTTCTGGATATAAAAGCCTTCATATTTTCTCATTTTTTCCTGTAGTGCTGCGTAATCTTCTTTAGATAATTGTGGAACAAATACAGATGGTAATCTTGGGGAATAATGATATGCTCTTTTATAGATTTTTTTAAATTGTTCGATGTCAATTTTTAGAAGTGAACAAAACTCCAGTGTGTCTAAAGGTTTTACTTCACGGGGAATCACCATCACATCATAAGAAGGTTGATTAGAAACCAGAAGTTTTCCATTTCTGTCGTAAACAAAACCTCGTTTAGGATAATCGTAAACTTTTCTAATAGCATTATCATCGTATAAACTGTGTTCTTCAGAATTATAAACCTGTAAATAAAACAGCCTAGCAATAAAGGTAATGCCTACTAAGATGATGGTAATAAAAAGTAATAATTGTCTCATTAATTTCTCCTGCTAAATATAATGGTTGTCAATACACATAATATAATAGTGAATATACTGGAGAATAACGTGTTTTGGAGTATTAAAATTATTTTATAAAAGTTAAAAATTTCTAATGAAAATAAAATAAAGTGATGAATTAGTGTTAAGATGACTATATAAGTAAGTTTTGAACCAAATTCCACATTGCTAAACTTCATGGTTTGGTGGTCGTAAACAGCACCAAAAGTAAACTTTAAAACAACTGGTCTAATAAATGCAATTGTAACAGATGCTGCTGCATGAACACCTCCCGAGTCTAAAAACATGTCGATAGTTAAACCCAATAAAAAACTTAATAGAATAAAAACAATCCTGTTGTTTTTCAGAGGATATAATAAGATGAATATAATGTATAAGTATGGGTTGATATAGCCTAAAAAATTGATATGACTCAATACTAGCACTTGCAATAAAGCAAGGATGATAAAACGAAAGGTATGAGTAAAAATTAGACTATTCATTGATGTTATTAATTAATGCATTTATTTCATTAGCATCTTTGTTTTCAATAATATAAACATGCTCTAAACTTGTCATGTCGTTAAACAAACGCACATTAATAATATAATAGTTTTCTGAAGCATCTAAATTGAAACTATCTATAGTTCCAATTGGAATGTTCTTAGGAAATATAGAAGAACGTCCAGAAGTAATAATAGTATCTCCAGCAGTTAAGGGAGCAATTTTAGGGATCTCGGTTAATTGAACTAAATAAGGCGACTTCCCATTCCAAACTAAAGAACCAAAATGGTTAGATTTTTTTAATTGCGCACTTATTCTACTGCTTGTATTTAAAACTGAAATAACTGTAGCATATTTTTTACTGGTATTGTCAACAATACCCACCAAGCCTTTAGGAGATACAACACCAAAATCTTGTTGAATACTATCTCTTTTTCCTTTGTTTAGTAACAAGATATTATTGTTTAAAGAATAGCTGTTTTTTATAACAATGGCAGGTGTAAAATTATAAGAAACTCCTGAATAAGTCGTATCTGTAAAGGTTTTGTTTATAGTGTCTTTTTGATTGTATAAAATTGATTTTAAATGGTTGTTTTCTTCTTGAAGAAGCTCATTTTGAGTTCTTAGATGAATGTATTCACTTACATTATTTACAGAATTGTAAATCCCTCCAGACAAAAAATTTGCTGAATTTATAAATTTGCTTTTATGATACGAATGCGATTGAATAGTAAAAACAAAAGCAATTGAAAACAACAATAAGTATAACAAAAACGATTTGTTTCTTATGATGAAGTTTATTATTTGCTGCATTTGCTAGGGCTATTTTATCAACACACTTTTGTATTTAGGTAAGTTTTTAAGGGTAATTCCTGTACCACGAACTACTGCTCGTAATGGATCTTCGGCAATATAAACAGGTAAATCTGTTTTTTGCGATAAACGTTTATCCAATCCTCTAAGCATCGATCCACCACCGGCTAAATAAATACCTGTGTTGTAAATGTCTGCAGCCAATTCTGGAGGTGTCTGGGATAAGGTTTCCATAACGGCATCTTCTATACGTAAAATAGATTTATCTAAAGCTTTAGCAATCTCTCTATAAGAAATTTGCACTTGTTTAGGTTTTCCCGTTAATAAATCACGTCCTTGAACGCTCATATCCTCTGGAGGAAGTTCTAAATCTTCTGTAGCAGCTCCAATTTGAATTTTTATTTTTTCGGCAGTGCGTTCTCCAACATATAAGTTATGTTGTGTACGCATATAATAGATAATATCGTTTGTAAAAACATCGCCCGCAATTTTAACAGATTTATCGCAAACAATTCCTCCTAAAGCTAAAACTGCAATTTCAGTAGTTCCTCCACCTATATCAACAATCATGTTTCCTTTAGGTTGCATAATGTCTACGCCAATACCAATAGCAGCTGCCATTGGTTCATGAATTAAATAAACTTCTTTTCCATTAACACGTTCGGCACTTTCCTTTACAGCTCGCATTTCTACTTCTGTAATTCCAGATGGAATACAAATAACCATACGTAAAGCTGGAGTAAAGAATTTCTTTTTTAATGCAGGAATATTTTTAATAAACATACTTATCATTTGCTCACTGGCATCAAAATCTGCAATTACACCATCTTTCAATGGTCTAATGGTTTTTATGTTTTCATGCGTTTTTCCTTGCATCATGCTGGCTTCCTTACCAACGGCAATTATTTTTCCAGAAATTCTATCTCTGGCAACAATAGAAGGGCTATCCACAACCACTTTGTCGTTATGAATAATAAGTGTGTTAGCAGTACCTAAATCTATCGCTATTTCCTCGGTTAGGAAGTCAAAAAATCCCATGCGTTTTAGTCGTTTATTTGAGGGTTGTTAATCAAATCTTGTAAATGTAATAAAAGTTAAGCAATAATTATCTTCGGTTTTCTTTTAGAATCTCATTTTTCGATGAGATGCTTAATTAAAATAAGATATTATTTTAATTAATGCTTAAAATGTCTTGTTCCAGTAAACACCATAGCCAGATTATTTTCATTGCAATAATCAATACTTAATTGATCTTTTATAGAACCACCAGGCTGAATAACTGCCGAAATTCCAGCATTATCTGCAATCTCTACACAATCTGGAAATGGAAAAAAAGCATCACTAGCCATAACAGCACCTTTTAGGTCAAATTTAAAAGATTGCGCTTTATGGATGGCCTGATTTAAAGCGTCTACACGACTGGTTTGTCCTGTTCCACTAGCGCATAATTGTTTGTTTTTTACTAAAACAATGGTATTCGATTTGGTGTGTTTACAAACTTTAGATGCAAATATTAAGTCTTCTAACTCGCTTTCTGTTGGTTTATTGTTGGTGGCATAAGATAAACCTGAAATGCCATCAGTTAAATGGTCTCTATCTTGAACTAAAACACCGTTTAAACAAGTTCTAACCGTTTTTTGTGGTAAGTTGATGTCTTTCAGAATTAATAAAATGCGATTCTTTTTTCCTTTTAATAACTCTTCAGCTTCAGATGAAAATGAAGGCGCAATTACTACTTCACAAAATAAATTATGAATTTCCTCTGCAGTTGCTAAATCTATTTCAGTATTACTAATTAAAATCCCACCAAAAGCAGAGACAGGATCTCCAGCTAAAGCATCTACGTAGGCTTGATGAATCGAGTCGCGTTGTGCAAAACCGCAAGCATTGTTATGTTTTAAAATAGCGAAAGTTGGCGCTTCTCCTTTAAATTCGTTCATTAAATTAACGGCAGCATCCACATCCAATAGGTTGTTATAACTTAATTCTTTTCCATGAAGTTTGGTGAAAATATCATCGAAATTCCCAAAGAAAAACCCTTTCTGATGAGGGTTTTCGCCATAACGTAATACCTGACCTTGAGTTTCGCTAATTTTTAAAGTTGTTATCTCATGATTTTTATTGAAATAGTTGAAAATAGCAGAATCGTAATGTGAAGACACGTTAAACGCTTTAGCTGCAAAACGTTTTCTATCGTCTTCAGAGGTTTCACCGTTCTTAGTCTGAAGTAATTCTAAAAATTCGCTGTAATCGTCAACGGAAGAGACACAAATAACATCAGCATAATTTTTAGCTGCTGCGCGAATTAATGAAATACCACCTATATCAATTTTCTCAATAATATCTTGATTGTTAGCTCCAGAAGCAACTGTTTTTTCAAAAGGATATAAATCAACAATGACAATATCAATTTGAGGAATCTCGAAATCGATAAGTTCTTTTACGTCACTTGCATTATTTTGTCTGTTTAAAATTCCACCAAACACTTTTGGGTGTAATGTTTTTACACGTCCACCAAGAATAGAAGGGTAAGACGTAACGTCTTCCACAGGAACTACAGGAACACCTAAATCTTTAATAAATTTCTCGGTGCCTCCTGTTGAATAAATTGTGACGTTTTGTAGATGAAGTTGTTTGACAATAGGTTCTAATCCGTCTTTACTGAAAACAGAAATTAAAGCCGATTTAAAAGTTTTGTTGTTGCTCATTTTAGTTGTGTTGTGTGTCTGTCCATTCTTTAGTAAAACGAAAATATTTCGTGTTGGAATGTTCGTTGTTTTTATGTGTGCAAAAGTAGGTAATTCAATCAAAAAATAACGACTGTAGCCAGGCTAAAATGAAGCGTTTTTTTAACTTAAATAGAAAGTTATTAACAACTACAGAATTGTTGCAACTTTCTGACAGACAAATTCTAAAAATCGTTCGTCTTCTTCGGTAAATGGATCGGGTGTATTTGAGTCAATATCTATTTGTCCTATGTTTTTATTATTTACAAAAATAGGAATCACAATTTCGGCTTTTACGGTCATACTGCAGGCAATATAGTTGTCCTGTGCTGCTACATCTGGAACTACAAAATTAGTGTTGCTAACAGCTACCTGTCCACATATACCTTTACCAAAAGGAATGATTATGTGGTCTGTAGGTTCTCCAACATAAGGCCCTAATTTCAGTTCGTTTTTATCACCATTTTTAAAATAAAAACCTACCCAATTGTAATATGGAATTTCAGCTTCTAGAAGTTCGCAAATGTTTTTTAAACGCTGATCAACCGTTTTTTCTGATGAAGAAATAATAGTGTCTATTTGTGGTTTTAGTGATGTGAAAGTCATTGTTCAAAAATTTTTAACAAAAGTATTTAAAAAGACAGCAAACTCACTTCTAATTTGTATAATTTTAACGTTGGAAACAAACTCATTTTTTTGTGAAAGAACTCATTTTAAAATATAAAACAGTTATCAAGTTTATACTCACTTTTCTTTTGGTATATGCTGTTTTGTCTTTTTCATATAAATTGTATTTACAATACGGTTCTAGCGAAACCTACTACCCAGATTATATGACCAATTTGGTAGCTAAGCAAAGTAAAGAGTTACTGGAAACTTTTGGTTATAATGCGCAAATTATTCCACATCCAGATGAGCCTTCCATGAAATTAATTATTAATAATAAGTATGTGGCTCGAGTTATTGAGGGGTGTAATTCGGTAAGTGTTATTATCTTATTTGCGTCTTTTATCATTGCCTTTGCAGGAAAAATTAAAACCACATTTTTTTATTTACTTGCAGGAAGTGTTTTAATTTATATAGCTAATTTAGTTCGAGTTGTTATTCTGTCTGTTGGATTATATCACTATCCTTGGCGAAAAGATATTTTGCATACCGTTATTTTTCCAGCCATTATTTATGGTATGGTTTGTTTGCTTTGGTTGTTTTGGGTTAATAGGTTTTCTAATAGCGCAAAAAAATCATGAATAAATTATTAAAATACATATCGTTTTTTGTTTTAGTATGTTTATTAGTGTCCATTCGGGTTTTTGAAGAACAGTTATTCTACGATCCCTATTTGGCGTTCTTTAAAAACGATTATTTATATATAGATTCTCCAAGACAAGAAGTTTTAAAACTGGCAGCTTCTACTACGCTAAGGTATGTGTTGAATACAATTATTTCTTTAGGAATTCTGTTTGTGCTCTTTAAAGATAGAAGTATCTTAAAGTTTTCTACACTTATATATAGCATCGCTTATGTGGTGTTCATGTCTTTATTTCTCTATTTTGTAATTAACCCAAGACAAGAAGATTATTATCTGTTTTTTAATGTGCGTCGCTTTTTAATCCAGCCGTTAATTGCCTTACTGCTTATTCCAGCTTTTTATTATCATAAGCAGCGTTTGTAAGTGTTAATCCTTTAATAAAATCTCGATTTCAATTGATTTTTTTGTAATTTCGCAAAAGTGATAAAAGTATTTTTACATAAAACTTTTTCAGCAACATTAGCTTGCTTGGTGTTGTTTTCAACCTTGTCTTTTACAGTTGAAAAGCACTACTGTGGCGAAAATTTAATAGATGTTGCCATTTTTACCAAAGCCAATAATTGTGGCATGGATATGGAAACTGTAGCAGCTAATTATAAAGAAAAAAAGCATTGCTGTAAAGATGAAGTTGAGGTTTTAAAAGGTCAAGACCAACTTAAAAAGACTTCTTTTGAAGACTTAGAATTTGATCAACAAATATTTCTTAGCACGTTTGCTTATTCTTATTTAAATCTTTTTGAAGGCTTACCCGAATTGGTAATACCTCATAAAGATTACTCTCCACCAATCTTGATAGTTGACATACAAGTTCTCGATCAGGTATTTATAATTTGATACATAGATTGTTTTCATTCTCTTGAGCTTTTCTGACTAAAGAAGTCAAGAGAATTTATGACGATTTTCGCCTTTGCGGAAATGTAAAATGATTTTTCATCAAATATAAATTTAATAATGACAAGTAGATATCGCGTTGCAGGTACCACCTGTAATAACTATAAAGAAGCAATTATAGAAACCTTCCTGAAGTTAAAAAAACATTTTAAGACTGAATTGGTTTCATATAATATTCCAAAAACTAAACTTATTGAAAACAGCATCATACTAGCTGTAGCAACTAGTAAGGAGACTAATACTGTTCAGTTATGAGAAAAATAGTAATATTATTAGCTTTTCTTCCTGTATTATCTTTTTCTCAAGATAAAATTAAAGGAATGATTATGGAAGTAAACGAAGCAAATAAACACATTCCTGTAACAGGAGCTAACGTATATTGGTTGGATACAACCGTTGGAACTGTAACCGATTTTGATGGAAAATTCACCATTCCATATAAACCCGATTATAAAAAACTGGTTATTAGTTTTGTTGGATATAAAACGGATACAATATCTGTAAAAAACACCGATCATATTCACCATTTACTAGAACCTACCAGCAGTTTGGACGAGGTAGTTGTAAAATCCAGAAAGCAAACAACAGCTAAATCTTATTTATCGTCTCAAAACGTGATGAATATAAGTAGTGATGAGCTTTTAAAAGCGGCCTGCTGTAATCTTTCAGAGAGTTTTGAAACCAATCCATCTATAGACGTCAATTTTGCAGATGCTGTTTCTGGAACCAAACAAATTAAAATGTTAGGATTAACAAGTCCGTATATTTTAATAACTACAGAAAACATTCCATCCATCCGTGGAGCTTCTCAGGCTTATGGTTTGAGTTTTATTCCTGGAACCTGGGTAGAAAGTATCCAAATTACTAAAGGTGGTGGGAGTGTTGTAAATGGTTACGAAAGTATTGCCGGACAAATTAATGCTGAATTGGTAAAGCCAAAAACGGATAGTCCACTGTTTGTAAATGTCTATGCAGGCAGCAATGAAAGACTGGAACTAAATACACATTTAAATACCAAAGTTTCGGATAAATGGGATACAGGTTTGTACATTCATGGAAATATCCACAATAAAAAACACGATGTAAATAAGGATGGTTTTATGGATATGCCTATCTATAATCAGATTAATTTAATGAATCGTTGGCAATACACCAACCCAGAAAAAGGCCTGGTAAGTTTTATTAATGTGAAATACCTAAATGATGGAAAACAAACAGGACAACTAGATTTTAATCCTGATACCGATAAGCTTACAACCAATGCATGGGGAAGTGAAATAGATACCCAGCGTTTTGAAGCAGCAGCTAAATTGGGCTATGTAAATACAAATATTCCTTATCAAAGTATGGGTTTACAGGCTGCCTTTAGTTGGCATGAGCAAGAATCCTATTTTGGATTAAATGTTTATGATATTGTCCACAATAGTTTGTATGCAAATGCTGTTTACAATACTATTATTAGCGATTCAAGGCATAAGGTTAAAACCGGATTGAGTTATTCCTACGATCATTATAACGAATTGGTAAACACCACGGAATACGGGCGAACTGAGTCTTCACTTGGTGGCTTTTTTGAATATAATTACGATAATTTAGATGAACTAAATGTTACAGCAGGCGTGAGAGTAGATTATCACAATTTATTCGGTGTTTTTGTAACGCCAAGAGTACATGCTCGTTATTCTCCTTGGGAGAAATCGGCTTTAAAAGCATCTGTTGGAAGAGGAAAACGCAGTGCTAATATTTTTACAGAAAACCAAAATATGTTTGCAACGTCCAGGGTTATAAATATTTTGAATTCTGGAGGAGATATTTATGGGCTTGATCCAGAAATAGCATGGAATTATGGAATCTCTTTCTTGCAAGGCTTTAATCTGTTTGGTAAAAAAGCAGATGTGGCTGTAGATTTTTATAGAACCGATTTTCAAAATCAAGTGGTGGTAGATTATGAAAATCCGCAAGCTGTTAATTTTTATAATTTAAAAGGAGAAAGTTATGCAAATAGCTTTCAATTTGAATTTAATTATAATGTATTTACGCATTTCGATGTACGAATGGCCTATAAATTCTACGATGTAAAAACCGAATATATGTCTGGGAAATTAGAAAATCCGTTAACCCCTCAACATCGTTTGTTTGCAAATGCTTCTTACCAAACGCATGTTAAATCCAATGGAGCTAACTGGAAGTTTGACGCCACTTATAATTGGTTGAGCAAACAACGTTATTCCTCAACTTTAACAAATCCTATAGAATACCAAGTGGCAGAATACTCGCCAACAGTTGGAACACTAAATGCTCAAATAACAAAAGTGTTTTCTCCTAAATTTGAAATATATTTTGGAGGAGAAAATATGACAGATGTTAGACAAGAAAACCCTATTTTAGCAGCAGATGATCCTTTTGGCTCCTTTTTTGATACTACTTTTGTGTACGGACCAGTATTTGGAAGTACGTATTATGCAGGATTAAGATTTAAAATTCAATAATTAAACAAGAACAACCTAAAATAAATATTATGAAAAAACTAGGAATATTATTAGTCATGCTTATTGGTATGACAGCTTTTTCGCAAGACAAAAACGCAAGAGCTACCATGGATGTAGATGGAGTTTGCAACATGTGTAAAGAGCGAATTGAAAAAGCTTGTATTAAAACTAAAGGTGTGAAATCGGCTGTGTGGAATGTTAGTACGCATGAGTTGAGCCTTATTTATGATGAGCGTAAAACCGATTTAAAAACTATTGAAAACAATATTGCAGCTGTTGGACACGATACTAAAAATGTGGTAGCAACAGAAGAGGCATATAATAGTGTACACGACTGCTGTAAGTATCGTGATGAAAAAGTGGTAGATGATCATAAAGATGATTAGTAATATTTAATTATATAAAAAGCCTAAACGAAAGTTTAGGCTTTTTTAGTTTTGAGAATTGTCTTTAAAAAGCGTAACTTAGAATAACTTTTAAAAATTATATAAGATGGATAGAATCTTAATTTATTCAGGAAACTCTCAAGTACTAGTATCGGGAATTAAAAATGTTCTCGACGAGACAGGAATAACTTATTACGAAATCAATAAATCAGACTCCTCTTATCCTGGAATTCTTGGTGAAATCAAAATTTTCGTTGATGAAACAGATGGGTTAAAAGCAAAAGCTCTTATTGCAGATATTTTGGAATAGATAACAATAAAAAAAACTATTTTAGCAGAAAAACGGCCCAAGCAAATGTGTGGGCTTTTATATAAAACGGAACGTATTAACTAACCAAATTTCATGAAAAATCTCCTATTTATTATTACTTGTTCATTTTTTTTTAATACCTATTCTCAAACCGATTTTATAATAACGGTTAACAACCAATCGCAAGAAATTGCGTTAGATGAAGATTATGAGTTTAATATTGATGGAAAAACCATTCGTATTTCGGTAAAAGAGAAAGACACCTTATTATATAATGATACATTTTATAATTTTAAATACTCTAAAAGACACAAAGTATCTAAAACACAACTGGATGAAGGAATTGAACAAATTATGCTGATGACAGCGAGTGGTTCTGGAATAATTATTCAAAAATATGATGCTTTTGACCCTACCATGCTGCAAGAAATGATGTTGAATGAAGTAACAAAAGAAAGCGTTTCTTATGGTTATACTTTAGAACGAAAAGATTATAACAAAACTTTAAAATCTGGTGAAGAACTTAAAATTCTAAAAGCCGAATTAGAATATAAAGGTGAAATAGAGGTCTATGAAGTTTCTGCTGTTGGTAGAAAAGATGAAGGAATTCTCATCATGACTATGAATCTAGGTGGTGATGTAGATAGCGATGGCGAGAATATGATAAACCTTCTCTGGGACACAATGACTCTTAACTAATCATTTTAAAAAATACGGAAACAAAAAACGCCCCAATCTTTTGAGGCGTTTTTTTATTGTTTACATGGCAATTCACCATTTGGCTAACTTAATTATTTTAAAGTTACATCATGCCAGGCATTCCGCCGCCGCCACCCATAGGAGGCATGGCAGGAGTATCTTCTTTAATTTCTATTAATGCGCATTCTGTGGTAAGGATCATTCCTGCAACTGAAGCTGCATTTTCCAATGCAATACGAGTTACTTTCTTAGGATCAATAATTCCAGCTTTAAGCATGTCTACATAAGTCTCAGTTTTGGCATCAAATCCAAAAGCACCTTTTCCTTCCATAACTTTAGCAACAACCACGCTACCTTCTCCACCAGCATTTTCAACAATGGTACGTAAAGGAGCTTCAATAGCACGAGCTACAATTTGAATTCCAGTGACTTCGTCTAGATTTTCAGTTGTAATTTTTTCTAACAGAGATTTTGCTCTAACTAAAGCAACACCACCTCCAGAAACAATACCTTCTTCAACAGCTGCTCTTGTAGCATGTAAAGCATCGTCTACTCGGTCTTTTTTCTCTTTCATTTCAACTTCACTGGCAGCACCAACATAAAGCACAGCAACCCCACCAGCTAATTTAGCTAAACGTTCTTGAAGCTTTTCTTTATCGTAATCGCTTGTAGTTGTATCTATTTGAGCTTTAATTTGGTTGACTCTTGCCTTAATATCTGCTGCTTTTCCAGAACCATTAACTATGGTTGTGTTGTCTTTATCGATAGTTACTGTTTCTGCAGTACCTAACATGCTTAAATCGGCATTTTCAAGAGAGAAACCTCTTTCTTCAGAAATAACCACACCACCAGTTAAGATAGCAATATCTTCTAACATGGCTTTACGTCTGTCTCCAAATCCTGGAGCCTTTACTGCTGCAATTTTTAATCCGCCACGTAATTTATTTACCACTAAAGTAGCTAAGGCTTGACCATCTACATCTTCAGCAATAATTAATAGAGGACGTCCAGATTGAGCCACCGGTTCTAAAATTGGAAGGATCTCTTGTAAGTTAGAAATCTTTTTATCGAATAGTAAGATATATGGATTTTCTAAATCGGCAATCATTTTATCAGCATCCGTTACAAAGTAAGGAGATAAATATCCTCTGTCAAATTGCATTCCTTCAACTACATCTACGTATGTTTCCATACCTTTTGCTTCTTCAACAGTAATAACACCCTCTTTACCAACTTTACCGAAGGCTTTAGCGATTAATTCTCCAATAGTATCGTCGTTGTTTGCAGAAATTGCAGCAACTTGTTTAATCATCTCTGATGAGTTACCTACTTTTTTAGCTTGTTTTTCAAGATCTTTAGTAATGGTTTCAACAGCTTTGTCTATACCACGTTTTAAATCCATAGGGTTTGCACCAGCAGCTACGTTTCTTAAACCTTCTTTTACTATTGCTTGGGCTAAAACAGTTGCAGTTGTAGTTCCATCACCAGCTAAATCGTTGGTTCTTGATGCTACTTCTTTTACCATTTGAGCTCCCATATTTTCAAGCTCGTTTTCTAATTCTATTTCTTTAGCAACTGTTACTCCGTCTTTGGTTACTTGAGGAGCTCCAAAACTTCTGCTAATAATAACGTTTCTACCTTTTGGTCCTAATGTTACTTTTACTGCATTTGCCAATGCATCGACACCACGTTTTAATCCGTCGCGAGCGTCTATATCAAATTTTATATCTTTTGCCATCGTTATAATTTTTTATTCCTGTCTATGCAGGAAACTATTTGTTTTAATATTATTTTTTGAAAGTTGATTGGTGAGATTCCTGCAACAGCAGGAGTTACAATTATATAATTGCAAGAATATCGCTCTCACGCATCATTAAATAATCTTTTCCTTCAAGTTTAAGTTCGGTTCCGGCGTATTTTCCGTAAAGTACAGTATCACCAACTTTTACAGTCATTGGTTCGTCTTTTGTACCTTTACCCATAGCCATAACTTTACCTTGTTGCGGTTTTTCTTTGGCATTATCAGGAATGATAATTCCAGAAGCTGTTTTAGTTTCTGCTTCTACTGGTTCTATAAGAACACGATCTGCTAAAGGTTTAATGTTTAAGCCCATAGTTATATTGTTTTTTATTTAGTTAATAAATTGTTTACTGCCATTGGAGATTGCTAAAAATGTGCCATTATAGGTTGGCTGACAAATTTTCATTTAAAAAAAAATGCCAACTAAAAATAGTTGGCAAGTTTGATGTTTTATTTAAGACAAAGATTTTACTCTGAATCTGTTTCAGTTTCAGTATTGTTTGCTGGAACTGGAGCAGCTGGTGTTACAGGAACAACCGGTTGTGTAGTTGCTTCAGTATCTAAAGCTTTAGAATCTACTACGCCTGATCCTCTGTTAATAGCCACATTAGAAAGTAAAATTAATACTAACATTAATGTTGCTAAAGTCCAAGTACTTTTGTCTAAGAAATCGGTTGTCTTTTTTACACCACCAAGTTGTTGTGTTCCACCACCACCAAAAGAAGAAGATAATCCTCCACCTTTAGGATTTTGTACCATAATAACTACTACTAGTAAAAAGGCTACAACTACAATTAGTGCTAAAAATATTGTAAACGTACTCATTGTTATTTATTGTTTTGTTCTTGTAATTTTTTTATTGCTTTAATTTGGTCTGCAAAGAAACCACTTTTTTCTGGATATTTCAAACTTAAAATGTTGTAAGATTGAATTGCTTTTTTATAGTTTTTTTGCTCCACATAAATCCTTGCTAAAGTTTCAGTCATGAGTGATTCTGTTTGAATCATTTGTTCCTCAGCTATATTGGCATTATTACTAGTGTGTTGCTGGGGTTTTAACTTTGGGTTTTTGGAGATAAACCTATCTATTAAATCAAACTTTTTATTTCTATCAGATTGAGAATCATCCATAGAAATATTTGTTTCTTTTGTGTTTTTTTCATCAGAATCAAACCTTTCAATAGGTTTAAAACGTGTTAATTTCAACCATTCGTTAAAGGAATGTGTTTCGTTTTGATTAAATTGTAAGGGCTTGCCTAATTGCAAGATAGAATCTGGAGAAGATTTATCTTGTGGTGCCTTCTTATTTAATGTTTCTATATTCTCATTTAAATTGAAGTTAGCTATTTCTTCCTTTTTTACTTTTGGATGAAATAAATTTGGATCCAACACGCCTGTAGTATCTTCAATTTGTTTGTTTAAAGTGTCATCTATAGTCACATTTTTATTTACTGAAATATCCTCAATATCTACAGTGATATCTTTTAAATGTGCTGTGTTTAGTTTTATAAATTGTGAGATTTTATTTTGAAGAAATTCTTCAGAAGTAATAAAATCGAATAAAATACTTCTGTCTGCAGTATAGGCAGCAGTTGTTTTTAATTCTTGATTGTATTTGAAGCTTCCTATGTTTTTTAAACCTTTAAGATATAGAGCTCTAGCCGATTGAAAATATGGAAACTCTTTAGTGATAGCGGATAACGCAGACGTATTCTCATGAGTCGTGTTTTGAGGATTTTGAAGAATTTCTATAAATGTTTCTTGATTCATTAGTTTACCACTTAGCTAAAGTTGCATTAAAAATATCTTGTGTTAGCCTCTCAAAAATTTCCTCAATTGCAGTTACTTTTTGAGTTCCAACAAGGTTGGCGTCTCCCGGATAATCGTAATAGAATGAAAAACGTTGTTCCATATCGTCGTCTTCCTTCTTTTTGTTGTAAAAACGAACGTTTACAGTAATCGTTAGCTTGTTTTGAGCAGCTGTATTATCTGCTGTAGCCGTAGTTGGAGAGATTCTATATTCGGTAATTTCACCTTCGTAAACTAAGTCTCCATTAAAAGTTACTAATTCTAAATTGGTTTGGTTTATAAGCAAATCTTGTAAGGCAAGTGTAAACTGTCTGTCTAAACCAGGTTCTACTAAAATAGCATTATTTTGAAAATAATTAACCTGAAAGGATTTCGTGTTGGCGGGAATGGAAGCTCCAGTAAAAGAGTATGCTCCACAACCTAAAATAGTTAGCGAAATAAGGACTAAAAGAGTAATTTTGAATAATTTCATTGCAAGTATTATAAATCGAATTGCTTTATTTTTCTATATAAGGTGCGTTCGCTAATGCCTAATTCTGCTGCTGCCAATTTGCGTTTCCCATCATGTCGTTCTAAAGATTTTTTTATCAGTTCTAGTTCTTTATCATGTAAAGATAGGGTTTCTTCCTCTTCAATTTCTTCAGCAAAATGATATTTATCTTGAGGTTCAACTTGTGATTCAAAATTGTCATTCGATTTTTCACCAATGGATAAAACTTCTAAATCTTCAATAGTTGCTTCGTCTTCGTCTTCGTCTCCATAAATTTTTTGAATTAACCCTTCATTTTGCTTTTGAACGTCTTTGGCATTACCACTTTTCATAAGTTCCATAGTCAACTTTTTTAAGTCGTTCAAGTCACTTTTCATATCAAATAAAACTTTGTACAAAATTTCACGTTCGTTGCTAAAATCGCTTTCAGACTTTGTGTTACTTACTATGGCTGGTAAATTACTTACTTGATTTGGTAAATACCCATTAAGTGTGGCAGCGCTAATGGTTCTTGTTTGTTCTAAAACCGAAATTTGTTCGGCAACGTTTCGTAATTGTCTGACGTTTCCATTCCATCTAAATTTTAATAAGAGTGCAATGGCTTCGTCTGTTAATTTAATAGTTGGCATTTTATACTTTAGAGCAAAATCGCTAGCAAATTTTCTAAATAATAAATGAATGTCTTCTTTTCTTTCTCTTAAAGGAGGTAAGTGGATTTCAACCGTGCTTAGTCTGTAATATAAATCCTCGCGGAATTTGTCTTTTTTAATAGCATCAAACATGTTTACGTTTGTTGCGGCAACAATACGAACGTTGGTTTTTTGTGTTTGACTAGAGCCTACTTTAATAAATTCGCCGTTTTCTAACACACGAAGTAAACGTACTTGTGTTGTAAGCGGTAATTCGCCAACTTCATCTAGAAAAATAGTACCTCCATCTGCTACTTCAAAATATCCAGAACGTGTTTGTGTGGCACCAGTAAAAGCACCTTTTTCGTGACCAAAAAGTTCACTATCAATAGTTCCTTCAGGAATAGCTCCACAGTTTACAGCAATATATTTACCGTGTTTTCTATGAGATAATTGATGAATGATTTTTGGTATGCTTTCTTTTCCTACTCCAGATTCTCCAGTTACCAATACCGAAATATCAGTAGGAGCAACCTGAATAGCTTTTTCTATGGCACGATTAAGTTTGGCGTCGTTGCCTATAATTCCAAATCTTTGTTTTGTTGCTTGAATGGATTCCATGTTTTTTTAACTATGAATTAAAATGAATAATGAAAAATAATCGATACTAATTTGGAATAATTATTCATTATTCTTTGATAATCCTATGGCTTCTCCTATTAAGGTCGCACTAGTACAATCGGTTATTTTTACATTTACTAAATCGCCAATTTTGTAATTTTCTTTTGGAAAAACAGCCACACTATTTTGCTGGGTTCTTCCAGACCATTCAGCATCAGATTTTTTAGACTCTTTTTCAATTAAAACTTCTACTACAGTATTTAAGTAAGCTTCCGTTTTAATAGCACTATGTTCGCGTTGTCGCTGAACGATTTCTGCCAATCTGCGTTTTTTTACATCTTCAGGAACATCGTCTTCCAATTTACGTTCTGCCATAGTTCCAGGTCTTTCGGAATAGGTGTACATAAAACCAAAATTGTATTTTACATAGTCCAATAAACTTAATGTATCCTGATGGTCTTGCTCTGTTTCTGTTGGAAAACCAGCAATTAAATCCTGACTAATAGCACAGTCTGGAAGAATACGTTTAATATTATCTATTAATGTAAAATATTCTTCACGTGTATGCAAACGGTTCATTTCTTTTAAAATCCTATTGCTTCCACTTTGAACAGGTAAATGAATGTGCTTACAAATGTTCTCGTGTTTCGCCATAGTTTCAATTACGTCTAAAGTTAAATCTTGAGGATTAGAAGTTGAAAAACGAATGCGCATTTTTGGATATGCTTTAGCGCACATGTCTAATAAACCAGAAAAATTAACAGCAGTTGCTTTTTGTAAGTCGCTAGCCTTATCAAAATCTTTCTTTAAGCCTCCACCATACCAAAGGTAGCTATCTACATTCTGGCCTAAAAGGGTGATTTCTTTAAAATCTCTAGCCCAAAGGTCTTTTATTTCTTCTAAAATACTTTGCGGATCACGACTTCTTTCGCGACCTCGAGTAAATGGTACTACACAAAACGTACACATATTATCGCAACCACGAGTAATGGAAACAAATGCAGTTACTCCATTGCTGTTAAGGCGAACTGGCGACACATCTCCATAGGTTTCTTCTTTAGAAAGAATCACATTAATGGCTTCTCTTCCGTCTTCAACTTCTGCCAATAGATTAGGTAAATCTTTATAAGCATCTGGACCTACAACTAAATCAACAATTTTTTCTTCTTCAAGGAATTTGCTTTTTAAGCGTTCTGCCATACAACCTAAAACGCCAACTTTCATTCCTGGATTGGTGCGTTTTACGGCATTGTATTTTTCTAAACGTTTTCTAATGGTTTGTTCGGCCTTGTCCCGAATGGAGCAGGTATTGACTAGAACCAAATCGGCGTCTTCAAGAGTTTGGGTTGTGTTGTACCCTTGGTCTGAAAGAATGGAAGCTACAATCTCACTATCGCTAAAATTCATGGCACAGCCGTAACTTTCTATATAAAGTTTGCGTGTGTTTTGTTTTTTATTTTCTAAAACTAAGCTTTCGCCTTGTTTGCTTTCGTCAATAACCTTTTCCATATTTAAAATAAAAACTATTTTAAGTCAATTTTCATGCCTGCTAAAAGAAGCAAGTGCAAAGATACAATTATTTTAAGAAAAGTGACAAAGTGACATGGTGTTAAAATATCTATTTCTAAATCTAAAATTTAATTACTTTTAAATGCTAATTAAAAAACAAATTAATGACCTACATAGAACTAGAAGCCAGAATTAAAAAAGCAAAACCATTAGACTTTGGAAATCTTATTAATGATGTTCTAGAATTGTTTAAAAAGATCTGGCTAAAAGGATTTTTAACTATTTTGTTAATTGTAACTTCTGCACTTTGTTTAATATTTGTTTTTGCACTAATTGGGCTTTCTCCACAAAACGATGCATTCCAAGAGACATTTAATTTAGAAGTTTTCTACGAGACATATTTTTCGAATATTATTTACGGTATTCCACAAACCATATTAGTAAGTACGATAACACTTGCTTTTTTAGGAGCGTTTTATAGAATGTGTAAGCAAACTGTTATGGGAGAGACAGAAGTTGATGATTATTTCTATTTCTTTAAAAAAGTCTATTTCTCAAAAGTATTTATGTTAGGAATTATTTATACTGGAATTGCTGTTTTAGCTCAGCTTTTGTTTATAATTCCGTATTTTTATGTCTATATACCATTATCTTTTTTTTCTGTAGTGCTGGCTCATAACCCAGAATTAGGGGAACTTGATATTGTTAAAATAAGTTTTAAGTTGGGTAATAAAAAGTGGGTTATTACTTTTATAACCATGTTTATTGCCGGTATTTTGGGCATGCTTGGAATAATAGCCTGTGGTATTGGATTATTGTTTACTATGGCCATTGTTTATTTGCCTTCTTTCTTTGTTTACAAAGAAGTAGTTGGATTTCATGAAAATGAAGAGGCTCAAATAGTAGAAAGTCATAACGAGTAAAAAAAATATAAATAACTAAACCAACTATATTATGAATGCTTTTAACAGTTTATTAGAGAAAATAGAAAATTCCACAACATTAGATTTTGGAGATATTTTTAGCGAAAGTATTGAATTGTTTAAAAAAGTATGGGTACAAGGTTTGGTTATGCTCTTATTAATGATGGTTATACTAATCCCTTTTTATTTAATGATGTATTTGCCATTAACAGGAATGGGTATTCTAGATTCGTATCAAGATACTAGTGATATCAACCCAATATTAATGATTCCTTTTTTTATTTTTATTTTCATTTTTTCAATTGTGGCAATGGTTATTTCTTTTGGAATGAAAGCGTCTTTTTACAGAATTTGTAAGCATAAAGATTTGAATATAGCTGGTTCTGATGATTATTTCTATTTTTTAAAAAAACCATATTTAGGAAAAGTTATAGCTTTATCCCTGATGACTTTTGGAATTTCGCTTGTCTCCATGTTGCTATGTGTCTTGCCTCTTATTTATGCTATTGTGCCAATAACTCTAGTCAATGTTATTTTTGCATTTAATCCAGATATGTCTGCTTCAGAGATTATAAAAGCAGGATTTAAGCTAGGACATAAAAAATGGTTATTAACCTTTGGATTAATTGTTGTTTCTGGAATTTTAGCTGAATTGGTTGGGATGCTTATGTGCTTTGTTGGAATATTTGTTACAGTCTCATTTGCTTATATACCAGTTTATTTTGTTTATAAAGGAGCTGTAGGGTTTAACGATTCTGTTGAGGTAGATAACGTTCCAAACTAATTTTATAAATAAGACAATCCCCGAACTTTTTATAGTTAAAAGCAAAAAAATATCGATAAAAAGCACCTGAATAATTTATTAATTAGGTAGATAAATTTTTTTTCACATACATTTGTAGCCTTAAAAAATCATAAATGGCGAAGAATTTAGTAATAGTAGAGTCACCAGCAAAGGCTAAAACCATAGAAAAATTCCTTGGAAAAGATTTCAAGGTGGAGTCTAGTTTTGGACATATTGCAGACTTGCCTTCAAAAGAATTAGGAGTAGATGTAGATGGAGATTTTAAACCAAAATACGAGGTTTCCAAAGATAAAAAAGCAGTAGTAAAGAAATTAAAGGACTTAGCTAAAAAAGCCGAAATGGTTTGGTTAGCAAGTGATGAGGATCGAGAAGGAGAAGCAATTGCATGGCATTTAGCAGAATCTTTAAACCTAGATAAAGAGAAAACAAAGCGTATTGTTTTTCATGAAATTACAAAAGCTGCTATTCAAAAAGCCATTGAAAACCCAAGAGGTATCGATTACGATTTGGTAGATGCACAACAAGCACGTCGTGTATTAGATAGAATAGTTGGTTATGAATTGTCTCCAGTGCTTTGGAGAAAAGTAAAAGGAGGTCTTTCGGCTGGGCGTGTACAATCTGTTTCTGTAAGATTAATAGTAGAACGTGAGCGAGACATTCAGAATTTTAACCCTGAAGCATCTTATAGAATAGATGCCGAATTTTCTAACGAAGAAGGCCAGGCGTTTAAAGCTAAGTTGCCTAAGAATTTTGGAGCAAAAAACGAAGCTCAAGCATTTTTAGAAAAAAATGCAACGGCCAGTTTTAAGGTTTCAGACTTAGAAAAAAAACCAGCTAAAAAATCGCCAGCTGCACCATTCACAACATCAACTTTACAGCAAGAAGCATCTAGAAAATTATATTTCTCAGTAAGTAAAACCATGACTTTAGCACAGCGTTTGTACGAAGCAGGTTTAATAACTTATATGAGAACAGATAGTGTGAACCTGTCTGATGAAGCTAGAAAAGGAGCACAAGCAGAAATTGAAAGTGCATATGGTTCTAAATTTAGTAAACCTCGAAATTATAAAGGAAAATCTAAAGGTGCTCAAGAAGCGCATGAGGCCATTCGTCCAACAGATTTTACACTCCATTCAGTAGATATCGATAGAGATCAAGCCAGGTTGTACGATTTAATTTGGAAACGTGCTATTGCTTCACAAATGAGTGATGCCGAATTAGAAAGAACGAATGTAAAAATTAGCGCTTCAACTCATAAAGAGCTTTTTACAGCAAATGGAGAGGTTATTACTTTTGAAGGATTCTTAAAAGTGTATCTTGAAGGGACAGATGATGAAGATTCTGAACAAGAAGGGATGTTACCAGCCATGAAAGCTAACGAGACACTTATCAATAATTACATAACAGCTACAGAACGTTATACACGTGCACCTTATAGATATACAGAAGCTTCTTTAGTAAAGCAACTGGAAGAATTAGGTATTGGTAGACCGTCTACGTATGCGCCAACTATTTCAACTATTCAAAATAGAAATTATGTTGAAAAAGGTTCTGTTGAAGGAGTTGAAAGAGATTATTCTCAGTTAACATTAAAGAACGGACAAGTAAAAGATAAGGTGTTAACCGAAAAAGTGGGTTCTGATAAAGGAAAATTGGTACCAACAGATATTGGAATGATTGTCACCGACTTTTTGGTGAATCATTTTGAACATATCTTAGATTATAATTTTACAGCTAAAGTTGAGGAGGATTTTGATGATATTGCTGAAGGGAAAGTAGATTGGACAAAAATGATGAAAGATTTTTATAAAGACTTTCATCCAGTAGTAGAAGATGTTCAAGAAAATGCTGACAGAGAATCTGGTGAAAGAATTCTTGGAAAAGATCCAAAATCAGGAAAGCAAGTTAGTGTGCGTTTAGGGAAATTTGGACCTATGGTTCAAATAGGAACTGTAGACGACGAAGAAAAACCAACTTTTGCAAGTTTATCTCCAGACCAACAACTAAATACCATTACCTTTGAGGAAGCTATGGATTTGTTTCAGCTTCCAAAAGACCTAGGAGTTTATGAGGGGGAAGAGGTTCAGGTAAATAACGGACGTTTTGGGCCATATGTAAAATTTGGCAAAACGTATGTGTCTTTGCCAAAAGGTGTTGATCCTTTAAGTGTAGAATTAGAAGACGCTATTGTTTTAATCAAAGAAAAACAAAAGGCAGATGCTCCTATATATATGTATCAAGATTTGCCTGTACAAAAAGGTAAAGGGCGTTTTGGGCCATTTATTAAATGGAACAACATGTTTATTAATGTGAATAAAAAATACGATTGGGATAACTTATCAGATACAGATATTGTAACACTTATTGAAGAAAAAATTCAAAAAGAGATAGATAAGGTTATTCACCATTGGGAAGAAGAAGGTATTAAAGTTGAAAAAGCACGTTGGGGAAGACACAATATTATACAAGGGAAAACAAAAATTGAATTGCCTAAAACTGTGGACGTGTCCGAAATGACTTTAGAAGAAGTTAAAGCTATAATCGAAGAAAAAGCGCCAAAGAAAAAAGCAACAAAAAAGAAAGCTGTTAAAAAGAAAACAACTTCTAAAAAGAAATAATCAATTAAATACAATAAGAATCACTAAATGAACTTTAACTTTCTTTCTCCTGTTTCCGATACGGTACTTGCTCATAACGAGCTGTTATCTCAGCAAACATTGGGAAAAAAAATCAAAATTCATTCTAAGCAAGAAGGTGTTCCAGAATTAGAGGATGTTCAATTGGCTATTATAGGTGTTTTAGAAACTAGAAACAATGTTAATTATATAGGTGAAGAATTTGATTTAAATGAAATTAGAAAATCACTTTATTCTCTTTTTCCAGGAAATTGGCATAAAACCATTGCAGATTTAGGAGATATTAATAAAGGAGAATCTGTTGAGGATACGTATTTTGCATTAAAAACAACCATAACTATTTTAGTTCAAAAAAACATCATCCCAATTATTATAGGAGGAAGTCAAGATTTAACCTATGCCAATTATCGTGCTTATGATGCCTTAGCTCCAATGGTTAATATTGTTAATGTAGATTCTAAATTTGATATTGGAGATTCAGCTAAACCAATTAAGAATGATAGTTTTGTTGGAAAAATTATATTAGATCAGCCCTACAACTTATTTAATTATGCAACTGTAGGCTATCAAACCTATTTCAATTCGCAAGAGGAAATAGATTTAATGGACAAATTATATTTCGAATCATATAGGTTAGGTCAGGTTTCAAAAGATATCACCATTGTAGAACCTGTAATGAGAGATGCTAATATAGTAAGTATCGATTTGAATGCTTTAAAAGCATCTGAAGTTAGTGCCAGACAAAAAACATCACCAAATGGTTTAGATGGAAAAGAAATCTGTGCTATTTCTAGATACGCAGGTATAAGTAATAAGGTGTCTTCAATAGGTATATATGAATACAAGCCCTCTAAAGACGATTCAATAACGTCTATGTTGGTGGCGCAAATTATCTGGTACTTTGTTGAAGGAGTCAATTTTAGAGTTAAAGACGACGATTTTTTAAATGATGATAGCTATCAGAAGTTCATTACCTTGGTAGAAGAGCAAGAACTTGTGTTTTATAAAAGTGTTAAAACACAACGTTGGTGGATAGAAATTCCTTTTTTATCAGAAATAAATACTAAATTAAAAAGACATACGTTATTACCATGCATGCACCAAGATTATTTAGATGCATGTAATAATAAGTTGCCAGATAGATGGTATAAAGCCTTTCAAAAAAATTGTGTATAGTGAAAATGTTAAATAACATGTATTTCATCGTTGAAGCGCACATTTTTTACGATGAAGCGTAATTTTTTTTAAAAAAAAGTTGTTTTTTAAAAAATATATAGATATGTTTACGCTCTTAAAATTTTTAAGACACAAAATTAAATTATTAACCTCGAGTTTTCTATGGATATGAAGAAGTTTATTTTATTAACCGCAGTTTTAGCATTACTTGTCAGTTGTGGCTCTGGAGACAGGGGTCAATTAGTAGGTGTTAAAGGGAAGAAGTGGCATCCAGAAAAGCCTTATGGTATGGAATTAGTACCAGGTGGAGCTTTTATTATGGGTAAAGCAGACGATGATCTTGCTGGCATTAACGATGCGCCTTCAAAAACAGTAACTGTTAGATCATTCTATATGGACGCGACAGAAATTACAAATAGCGAATATCGTCAATTTGTAAATTGGGTAAGAGATTCTACTATTAGAACCAAATTAGCAATTCTTGCTGATGAGATTGGTGAAACTCCTGGAAATGGAGGGATTGGAGAATACGCTTTTAGAGATTCAGATCCTGAGAACATGACTGTGTACGAAAAGTACATGTACGATAACTATAGTGGTTTAGGACCAACTGGTTACGAGGGAAGAAAACTAAATCATGATATTGATATTGTTTTTGATACAGGAGATTATCCAGACGAATATTACGCTGAGGTAATGGATACTATGTATATTCCTTTAGAGGAGTCTTATAATGGACAAAGAACTTGGGATGTGACTAAATTCAAATTCCAATATTCTTATATGGACATCCAAAAAGCTGCTAAAGACAGATCTTTAAAAAGAAAAGATGTCATTGTTAAGGAAGAGGTTGAAATTTATCCAGATACAACTACCTGGATTAGAGACTTTGCTTATTCTTATAATGAGCCAATGCATAACGATTATTTCTGGCATGATGCTTATGGGGATTATCCTGTAGTTGGTGTGTCTTGGACACAAGCTAAAGCATTTTGTCAATGGAGAACATTATACCATAATGCGTATAGAAAAGAAAGAAAACAACACTTTGTAAACTCTTACAGATTACCTTCTGAAGCAGAATGGGAATATGCTGCAAGAGGAGGTCTTCAAGCTGCAACGTATCCTTGGGGTGGACCTTATACTAAAAATGATAGAGGATGTTTTATGGCTAACTTTAAGCCTTTAAGAGGAGATTATGCTGCAGATCAAGCATTATATACTGTTGAAGCTAAGTCTTACGATCCAAACGATTTTAACTTGTATAATATGGCTGGTAACGTTTCAGAGTGGGTAAGCGCATCTTATGATCCTTCTTCTTACGAATATGTGTCTACTATTAACCCAAGTGTTAACGATGTAAATAACAAACGTAAAGTTGTTCGTGGAGGTTCTTGGAAAGATGTAAAATACTATTTACAAGTAAGTTCTAGAGATTACGAATATGCAGATTCAGCTAGAAGTTATATCGGATTTAGAACTGTTCAAGATTATATGGGAACAGAAGTAACTAAAAATTCAACAACAAATTAATACCATTAAATAACCAAAATAAATTATTATTAATCTACTTTAAGTAGTAACTTAAACTTAACTAAAAAAACTAAAATTATGGCACAATCAAGAGCATTTAAGAAATTTATGGTAATGTCTTACGGATTTGGAGCATCCATTGTAATCGTTGGAGCTTTATTCAAGATTATTCACTTCGAACTAGGACCTTTAACCGGTAATGTTATGTTAACTATTGGTCTAGTTGCAGAGGCTATTGTATTTGCTATCTCAGCTTTTGAACCTGTTGATGACGAATTAGACTGGTCATTAGTATATCCAGAATTATCTGGTGGTCAAGGATTTTCTAAAAATCAAGAACAACCAAAAGATGCTGAAGGATTACTTTCTAAAAAATTAGATAACTTATTAAAAGATGCTAAAATAGATGCAGAATTAATGACAAGCCTAGGTGATAGCATTAAAAATTTCGAAGGCGCTGCTAAAGGAATCAGCCCAACGGTAGATTCTATTGCTGCTACTAAAAAATATGGTGAAGAATTATCTTTAGCTGCTGCACAAATGGAATCTTTAAACAGTCTATATAAAGTACAGTTAGATAGTGTTAATCGTCAAGCTACTATTAATGAAGAAGCTGTTGAAAATGCAACTAAATTAAAAGAGCAAATGCAATCTTTAGCATCTAACTTATCATCATTAAACGGTGTTTATGGAGGAATGTTATCTGCAATGAACAAAAACTAATTAGTTGAAAAAACTAAATTTAATTCAACAATTAACTTACTAAACTGATTAGAAATGGCAGGAGGAAAATTATCTGCAAGGCAGAAAATGATTAACTTGATGTATTTAGTGTTTATAGCAATGCTAGCACTTAATATGTCGAAAGAAGTGCTATCGGCATTTGGATTAATGAATGAAAAGTTAACCGAATCTAACGAAGCAGCAACAGAAAGAAACAGTGCGTTTATGCAAGGTTTAGCAGAAAAAGTTTCTGAACAACCAACAAAATATCAACCTTTAAAGGAACAGGCAGACCAAATAAGTTCTTTAGCGAATAACTTTAATACGTATTTACAAGAGCTAAAAGGAAATATGACTGCAACTGTCGATAACCCACAAGATTATGAGGTTATGGACAAAGGAGATTACCTTGATAATCTCTTTTTTAAAGGAGATAAATTAAAACCAGAAGGACAAGAATTTTTAAACCAAATTGCTACATTTAGAGATGGAGTAGTAGAAGTGTTGTCTAAAAATCCGGATATGGCTGGGATTGCAGAAGATGTAAAAGAAAAATTTGAAACAGATGATGTTAAACGTGGCGCAGGAACTGTAGGTTGGTTAGATCATAACTTTAAAGGATTTCCATTAGTAGCATCATTAACTAAAATGACTCAGTTACAAGCAGACGTTAAAACTACAGAATCTGAGGTTTTATCTTCTATGTTAGCTGGAAAATTAAAAGTTGAAGCTTCATTAACAAACTTTGACGCGATTGTCGTGCCAAGTAAAACAGCTTTCTTCTCTGGAGAAAACTTTACAGGAACTATTATTTTAGGTAAAAAAGATAATACATTACAAGCTGATAAGGTGGTAATTAATGGTACAGAGTTACCTAAAGAATCTATGCAAGCTGGTAAAACTATTTTAGACTTCCCAGCAGGTGCTGTTGGAGAAAGAGAAATTACTGGTGAATTCCAATTTAAAGAAGGAGATTCAATTATATCTATTCCAGTAAAGTCTACATATGCAGTAGTGCCTAAACCAAATTCAGCAACTATTTCTGCTGATAAAATGAATGTGGTTTATCGTGGTGTAACAAACCCAATGACCATTTCTTTCGCTGGTATTTCAGATAACAATGTATCTGCAAGTGCGCCAGGTTTAAGTAAAGGTTCAGGAGTTGGTAAATACAACATGAAACCAGGTACAGGTAGAGAGCTTACTATTAATGTTACAGGTACATTACCTGACGGCTCTAAAGTAAGCGATAAAGCAACTTTTAGAATTAAAGATATTCCAAAACCAACAGGAACAATAAGTGGACAAGATGGAATTGTAAAATTACCACGTAACTCTGTTGAAATATCTACTATTGGTGCTATGCTAGACGATTTTGATTTTGAATTACCAATTCAAGTTACATCGTTTAAATTTAAAGTGCCAGGACAGCCATCTGTCTCTGTAAATGGAACTAAATTAAATTCTCAAGCAAAAAATGCTTTACGTAAAGCTAGACGTGGAGATCAAGTTTCAATATTTGATATTAAAGCACAAATTAGAGGAAATGCTTCTTACAAATTAAAAGGAGTTTCAGCTGTTATTGTTGAGATAGCAAACTAATAGAAATTATCATCTTACGTGATAAGCCCTAATAAATAAAATTAAAAAGATGAAGTATAAAAGTTTTTTATTAACCGTTTTAAGCATATCGTTTGTATCTGCTTCCTTTTCGCAGGCTAACATTTTAAATGCTAAAAGCCCTGAACAAATTGGTGTAAGAACCGAAGCTCAGAAAGAAGTGGATAACGACAAGCCATTGGAATATGGTTATGTGGACGATAGAGACATTATGTTTTCTAAAATGACTTGGGAAAGAGTGGTTTTAGACGAACGTGTTAATTTTCCATTATACTATCCAGTGGACACCAATAATATTGGTAAAGAAAGACGTTCTTTATTTGATGTCCTTTGGAAAAATATAAAAGATGGTAATATTGAAAATATTTATGACGATTCTTATTTTACAACCAAACGTACATTAAAAGATATTCGTTCGGCCATGTCTAAAGTAGATACTCTGGATATTGGATATGAACAATTTAATGCTGATGGATATGTAGATCCAGAATATATTATAAAACGTGATATTACCTCATACGATATTAGTGCTTATTTGATTAAAGGATTATGGTATTTTGATAAGCGTCAAGCAGAATTAAAGTATAGACTTCTTGGGATAGCTCCTGCAGCTCCAGATGTTAACTTTATTGATTCTGATGATGAAGCAAACAAAGAACCAATTCCTTTATTCTGGGTATTCTTCCCAGACGCGAGAGATATTTTGCACGAAGCAAAATCGTTTAATAACGAAAATAGTGCAGTGCCTTTTTCCTATGATCACTTATTAAATTCCAGACGTTTTAATGGCTATGTGTATAAAGAAGAAAATGTATATGGAGACCGTAAGGTAACCGAATATATTTCTGAAAATGCTTTAATGCAACTATTAGAATCTGATAGAATTAAAGAGAAGATAAGAAACTTCGAATTAGATATGTGGGCATATTAATTAATGTCTCAGTATAAATATTTAAAACGCTCACTTATGGTGAGCGTTTTTTTGTTTTATTAATTTAAACCAAAGTATCTTTGTGTCCATGAAAGTAGATTATATAATTGTAGGATGTGGCCTGGCAGGAATTGCTTTTTCCGAGCAATTAATTGCAGCAAATAAAAGCTTTGTGGTTTTCGATAATCAGTCGCAACAATCTTCTGTTGTTGCTGGTGGCTTATATAATCCGGTAGTTTTAAAACGCTTTACATCTGTTTGGAAAAGTAAAGAGCAATTAGATTTAGCTTTACCAATGTATCATGAAATTGAAAAGAAACTTCAGATAAAAATAGATTTTAAGATACCGGTTTACAGACGATTTACTTCAAATGAAGAACAAAATAATTGGTTTTTAGCATCAGATAACCCGTTATTAGCTGAACATCTTTCATCTAAAATAATAAAAAATAGCAATCCTAATATTCAAGCAGAATTTGGTTTTGGCGAAGTATTACATACAGGTAGAATAGATACAAGCGCCTTAGTTTCTTCATATAGAACATATCTTAAAGATCAGAACTTACTAATGGAATCTGCTTTTCATTATAACGAATTGAAAACTCAAGAAACAGGTGTTTCCTATCAAGATATTTCAGCAACAAATATCGTTTTTGGAGAAGGGTTTGGATTAAAACAAAATCCGTTCTTCAATTACCTTCCTTTAAAAGAATCTAAAGGTGAGCTTTTAACCATTTATGCTCCAGACTTAAAAATAGATTATGTTTTAAAATCAAGCGTGTTTGTTTTGCCTCTAGGAAACGATTTGTATCATATTGGAGCAACCTATAACTGGAATGATAAAACCAACAATATTACTAAAGAAGGAAGAGAAGAGCTCTTAAACAAGCTTAAAACCTTTTTAATTGGGGATTTTGAAGTAGTTCATCAAGTAGCGGGAATAAGACCAACAGTTAAAGACAGAAGACCTTTGGTTGGTAAACATCCAAAACATAATAATATGTTTGTTTTAAATGGACTTGGAACTAGAGGGGTCATGATTGGTCCATATGTTGCCAAACAACTTTTTGAATACATAGAAAACAATCATGCTTTGCAATCGGAAATCAATATTACTCGTTTTGATTCTTAACCATGGATTTGTCGTAATGTAAAAATAGATTAATCCAAATATTTCTAGAAAGACGCATTATAATAGGTCCAAAAACAATTAAAGTAATAACAATTGCAATAAATGCAGTCATTAAGCTGCTGCCAAGAAATATAAAACTAATAATAAAAGCAGCCACAGCAAAAGCAATTCCAACTCCATAACTTACATACATGGAACCATAAAAAAAGGAAGGTTCAATTCTGTATTTTGTACCGCAATGCGAACATGTATCATTAATTTTAAAAACATCTTTTAAAATATATGGGTTCTTATTAGAGTACATAGATTCTTGGTGACATTTAGGACAAGCCCCCGTAAATATGCTATAAAGTTTATTACCTTTTTTTATCATTGCTAAAACTATTACTTTTGCAAAATTATTAATTTATTTAACAACACACTGTAACAAGAGTCACAAAAATGCTAAACATTCACAATCTATCAGTCTCTTTTCAAGGGGAATATTTATTTGAAGACCTAACTTTTAAATTAAGTCCTGGAGATAGTGTTGGATTAATTGGAAAAAACGGTGCAGGAAAATCGACCATGCTTAAAATCTTATCTAAGGAAATGGAGCCTGATACTGGACAGATAGCTTCCGATAAAAACTTAAGCATTGGCTTTTTGAAACAGGACATTGATTTTGTTTTAGGACGCACAGTTCTAGAAGAAGCATATGAAGCTTTTAAAGAATTAAAAACTATAGAAGCGAAATTAGAAGATATTAATTTTCAGTTAGCAGAAAGAACCGACTACGAAAGTGATGGTTATCATCAAATAATGGTCGATTTAAACGACTTACAACATCAGTATGAAATTCTTGGAGGTTACAACTATCAAGGTGAAACTGAAAAAATACTCCAAGGTTTAGGTTTTAAGCGAAGCGATTTCAATAAACTAACAGACACTTTTTCTGGTGGTTGGCGTATGCGTATCGAATTAGCAAAGCTTCTACTTCAAAATAACGACTTGTTATTATTAGATGAGCCAACAAACCACTTGGATATTGAATCTATTATCTGGTTGGAAGGCTTCTTAAGAACCTATTCAGGAGCTGTTGTTATTGTTTCTCACGATAAAATGTTTTTGGATAATGTGACTAATCGTACTATAGAAATTTCTTTAGGAAGAATTTACGATTACAATAAACCTTACTCCAAATTCTTAGTACTTAGACAAGAACTTAAAGAGCAGCAACTGGCGACACAAAAAAATCAGCAAAAACAAATTGAACAAACCGAAAAGCTAATTGAGAAATTTCGTGCCAAAGCATCAAAAGCTACCATGGCGCAATCTTTAATAAAAAAGCTGGATAGAATAGATAGGATTGAAGTAGATGAGGATGACAATGCAGTCATGAAACTTAATTTTCCAGTATCGATTGTTCCTGGAAAAGTGGTGATAGAAGCTGAGAATATTACTAAAAATTATGGGGATGTTCAGGTTTTGAAAAACATTAGTCTAACCATAGAACGCGATACTAAAACGGCTTTTGTTGGTCAGAACGGACAAGGAAAGTCGACTTTAGCTAAGATTATAGTTGGAGAAATAAAGTATCAGGGAGATTTAAAATTAGGACATAACGTGCAAATTGGTTATTTCGCTCAAAATCAAGCCGAATATCTAGATGGGAATAAAACCGTTTTAGATACCATGATTGATGCTGCAAACGAAACCAACAGAAGCAAAGTAAGAGATATTCTTGGATCATTCTTGTTTAGAGGTGAAGAAGCCGAGAAATACGTTCGTGTACTTTCTGGAGGCGAACGTAACCGTTTAGCCTTGGCCAAACTTTTACTGCAACCGCTTAACGTATTGGTTATGGATGAGCCTACAAACCATTTAGATATAAAATCTAAAAACGTCTTAAAAGATGCTCTAAAAAAGTTTGAAGGAACGCTAATCTTGGTGTCTCACGATAGGGATTTTCTTCAAGACTTAACCAATACAGTTTACGAGTTTAAAGACCATAAAATAAAGGAATATCTAGGAGATATCGATTTCTACTTGGAACAACGAAATGTTGAAAATTTACGTGAAGTTGAAAAACGAGATGTGATTAAAGAAACATCTAAAGAAAGCAACAAGCAGTCTTATGAGTCTCAAAAGAAGCTAAAATCTTTAAACAATAAGTTGAGTAATTTAGAGTCTAAAATACAGCAACTTGAAAAGAGCATTAAAGAAATGGATGTTGAATTAGCTGCGAATTATGATGAAGCCGTGTCTAATGCTAGTTTTTTTGATAATTATCAATCTAAAAAACAAAAATTAGAAGAGCATATGAAAGATTGGGAAACGGTGCAAGAGACACTAGATAATTTATAAATAGTTGATTTATAATCAAAAGGAAATTTTTCAAAAAGTGCATTTCGTCGAATAAATTTGTTTATCATCTATAAAACGTCTAATATTGTTTGAGATTAATCCCAAATCAAAGACATATGAAGACTTTTACTTTTATCATATTTTGTTTTTTTGTAACTACTTTTTCATTTTCAGAAGTATCTCAAAACGAGAAAGATGCCTTGTTAGCCCTTTATAAATCTACAAATGGAGAAAAATGGAATAATACTTGGAATTTAAACGAACCAATTGAAAATTGGTATGGTGTAACAGTTATTGATTATAAAGTAGTTGAATTAAACTTACATTTCAACAATCTTCAAGGAACACTTCCTCAAGAAATAGGAAATTTAGAAAACCTAAGAAAAATTAATCTTGGATTTAATCAGTTAGAAGGACAACTGCCTTCAACATTAGGTAACTTGAAAAGTTTGATTTCTTTAGAGTTGTTTATGAACAAATTTGATGGAAAAATCCCTTTGGAAATAGGAAATCTAACAAGTCTTAGAGTTATCAAATTATACAGTAACAGCTTAACTGGCGAAATACCAACTTCAATAGGAAACTTAATAAATCTAAAAGAACTTATGTTAGGAAGTAATTTTTTAACAGGATCTATTCCATTAGAATTTAAAGATTTGAGCAGATTAGAAATATTAAGCTTGATAGATAATAAATTAGTAGGAGAGATTCCTTCAGAAATTGGGCAATTATCGAATTTAAAAGAACTTGTACTGGCTAGTAACGAATTAACTGGATCTGTACCTTATCAGGTAACAAGTTTATCTCATTTAAGCACGTTTATGGTAAGCGATAACAATTTTGATAGAGAATATGTAAGTGTTATTGATGGAGAAGGAAAAATGCCAACCATGTTATTGGAATTCAATTCTGAAACTGTAATTACGGATAATGATTAAGTATTAATTGATTAATTAACAATATGAGACTATCTGAAAAGATGGTCTTTTTTTTTTATCTTTATAGTATGATAGAACACCAATTTCAATGTCCTTATTGTTGGGAGACCATTTCGATGCTTTTAGATAGTTCTCAACTAGAACAGGTTTATATAGAAGATTGTGAAGTTTGTTGCAATCCCATTCAAATATCTGTTAAATTTGAAGCAGAACAACTTGTTAATTTCCAAGCCAAAGACATTGAGCAATAATTTTTTTTAAAATATACTTGTTATATCTAAAAAGCATTGTATCTTTGCAGTCCTAAAATGATTGAGTCGGTATTATGAGCCGAGAGTTAAAAGCTAAGAAAAATCATTCTAGTATTAAATCGCGGGATAGAGCAGTAGGTAGCTCGTCGGGCTCATAACCCGAAGGTCACTGGTTCGAGTCCAGTTCCCGCTACTAAATGTAATTCGTTTAAAATCAATGGTTTTGTCTACACAAAGCCATTTTTTTTATGTTTATATTAACCGAATTTCTTACAAATGAACACGGAAATGAACACGTTTTAGAGCACAGTTTGTTAAAAAAGAAAATTTTTTCCGCCCCAAAAATTTATACAGCCAACGGAGATTTAAAGAAGCGTTGGCATGTGTATTATTCCTATCGACATCCAGAGACTGGAAAACTTCAACGCATGAAAAATATCTATGGTAATGCGAATAGATATGAAACCAAAGAAGATAGACTTGCCATTTTAAGTGTTTATAGAATGAAGCTTCTTAGCTTGTTAAAAGAAGGCTTCAATCCTTTTGAAGATAATACGCAAAGATACCAGCAACGCGAGGATAAAAGGTTAAACCCAGTTATAGACAAACATTCTGAAAAAGAAAAATCAACTGCTGTAAAAGAATTGGAAGTCGCACCACAAGAGCCAGTGCTAACATATAGAGAAGCATTTGAGAAAGGGTTAAAATTTAAAGAAAAGCTAATTAGCGACACCACTAAACGAAGTTATGAAAACCGTTTAAAAAACTTTTTGCTTTGGGTTGAGAAACATTACCCTAACTTGGAATCAATTACTGCTATTGATAAAAAGCTGGTTATGGAGTTTCTAAATCATATTTTAGATCAAACCAGTGCTAGAAATAGAAACAACTACCGAACGGATTTAAGTAGCATCATGCAAGCATTAGAGGATAATGACATTATTGCATCTAATTTTATAAAAAAAATACCAGTATTAAAATCCATTCCACAACGAAATAAAACCTATTCTAAAGAAGAACAAGAAGCTATCTTTGAACATCTAGAAGAAACAGATAAAACCTTATTGCTTTTTATAAAGTTCATTTCCTATAATTTTTTAAGACCCATAGAGGTGTGTAGGTTGCGTGTAGGTGATTTAGACATCACAAATAAGCGGATACAGTTTAAAGCGAAGAATAGTCCTTTAAAAACGAAAATCATACCTGACTTGTTATTACAAGACTTACCAGACCTTTCAAAACTAAACAAAAGGGATAGTTTGTTTACGCCAGATGGCATAGGAGGGAATTGGGAGTCTGAATTAAGTAACAAACGTGATTACTTTTCAAAAAGATTTAAGCGTGTAGTGAAAGATAAGTTTAATCTAGGAGCAGATTATGGTTTATACAGCTTTAGACATACATATATTACTAAATTGTATAGGGAGTTAGTAAAAGGGTCTTCGCCATTTGAAGCTAAAAGTAAATTGATGCAAATTACAGGTCATTCATCCATGAAAGCCCTTGAGAAATATTTACGTGATATCGATGCTGAATTTCCAGACGATTATTCAGAATTAATAAAATCATAAGAAATATAATTTGGAAGAATCATTGAACAAAAAGCAGAAAGAATTATCAAGTCGTTTATATAAACCGCTTATCTTTTATATACCTAGAAAGTTTTGGGTAGAAATGGATGGTGAGAAATGGAACGATAAAGAATTTGATGCTTTATTCGATACTGTAGTTCTTATGAAAACAGATGGTAGTAATAAGGCACTTCAAAATGGATCTTCCAATTATTATTTACTAAGTAAAACAGCTGAATTAGATAGGAACATCTATGCTTTATTAGAAATGAGGAGCAAATTGGATGAAGATTCTTTTCAATTTCTAGCAAAGAAATATTGTTTAGATGTCGCTTTTTACAAAAGGGTGTCAGCATGGATGTTAGATCACATCCAAGAAGATATTCCAGATGCTAATAAAGAGACCTTACTATCATTTGAATTACAAAAGACAGCATTTGAAAACCACTGGGAATATCTTCAAAAGCATTTTGTACCTTCAGCCGAAATTAAACGGAACATTCCAGAGGTCAATTTAACAGCTGAGGATTTCGAAATAATACAAGATTTAGTTGGCAATCCGTTGCAGTCAAAAAGTGAGAATAAAAATAGTCCGAAAACGACCAAGAAAGAAAAGAAAATACTAATCACAGAAGAAGCAGCAGAAAAGTTTCTTTTAGAAACAGTTTTTAATGTGAAATTATAAATTACCAAATCCTACAAATATGGCTAAGAAGCAACCTATCAAAAATGATGATGCTACAATTAACTTTAGAATCCCAAAAGAATTAAAAGATAAAATTGAGAAAAAGGCAGAGGAGAAAAACGAAACAACTTCTGCATATGTTAGAGAGCTTTTAGAAAGTGTTCATAATGGAAATTATTGTCATCATGAAGCAGTCAAATCTAGAATTTATGAGTTTTTATTTTCAAGGGAGTTCATGCAATTAATGATTTGGATTTACTCTAAGAAGATTAATAGTGATAAAGCAGAAGGAGAAGAAGAATTGAATAATTATGTAAAAACTTTAAAAAGAATAGAAGGTCATTTGCCAAGTGATTTAGTGAGGGAATTTGATAAGGTTTTATTTGATATATATAGAATAAGAGATGATAAGTATAATAAATATTATTCATTCCATAGTTATTCTTCAGATGGAAGTAGGACATTCAGTTTAAAAAAAGTAGAAAATTTTTTGTTAAACAATTTTAAGCTTAATATGTTTATAGGGTCAATACATCAAAAAATAAAATATCCAATTGACAAATAAGTTCACTGATTTTATGGTCAAATTTGAATGATTTACTCTGTGATATTTTATGTGATACAAGTGTGATAAAAAAATATCACAAAAAAATAAGACCGTTGATTTTGACTTCAAATGAAGTCTTTTTGGGTGCTTTTGTAACCAAAAGCATGTATAGTTTGTATTTTAAACTGTAAATTGTTGTATTACAAAATATATGGTAAAATGAATTTTTGTAATAAGTATCACTTCACAAATTTCTATAATCTTTATAAAATTGTTGAAAATAAATTTAAATAGATATTGAAATTTTTACTTGATTGTTTTCGAATTTGGCTGTTTAAAATTCAAGAAAAAAAACCGAATAAGGAAGCAGCGTTTTTTATAAAGAGCAATTGAACAAATATTATTTAATGATTTGATTGTTTACTTTAGTCTGATACTTTTTAATCTGTTTTCTACTATTTTCTCTAATTCATTTTGTTTAAATACAAACCATAAATTTCTGAAATCTGAGTTTTCAATTGAATATTTAAAATTTTGGAATGGCTTTTTCATTTGTAAGATTTTCTCTAATTCCAATTTCATTTGGTTTTCTGACATTTGGCTAACAAATCGTTCCATAATTTTAAACGACTCAAAACTTTCTAAAACCTCAATTTTTACATATTCAGATTCGTTTTTAGTTATTTTATCCAAATCAACTTTAAAAGCTTCTTTAAACTCAACTTCGTCCGAAAATTGTGAGAAATTTGGAATACTTATAACTTCATTAGTTTTTGAACTGTAATAGGAGTCAAATCCGCAATTTAGATTTTGCGCAATCTCTTTAATTATATTTGACTTGGAACTGTCCATTTCTAATTATGCTTTTATTTTGCCTTGTGAAGATAAAGTTAGTAAATATTTTAAAGATAGAATCATGTATACATATTTCAGGACGGGTCAAACTTGTGCCCAACGGTTTCGTGTATGAAAAGTGCGGGTTTGCGTGCGAGGATTTTCGGAACGAAAATCGGAAGAAAGCAAACACGCACTTTCCTTTGGTTAGGCACTAAAATAAGCATTTTTTATACACAGTGTTACCTACAGGCTTTTTTTTCCGTTTTGCTTTTAATCAGATGAACGTTTTGAGCGTTGTTTCTTTATGTTTTCGGCAGTATTATAAGTTCGGACGAGAGATTTGTTAAATCGGATGCAAGAATTGTTAATGCGAAAGCGAGAATATTAATGTCGGACGCAAGAATTGTTAAAGCTGACGCAAGATTTGTTAATGCGGAAGCGAAAATATAAATGGCGGACGCAAGTATTGTTAAAGCGGACGCAAGAATTCTAACGTCGGACGCAAGAATACTAATAGCGGAAGCAAGAATACTAATGGCGGAAGCTATATTTCTTTTGGCAGTCCCGAGATTTCTAATTGTAGTAGCTATAATTCTAAATGCAGTTAAGAGATTTCTTTTGGCAGTTAAGAGATTTCTTTTGGCAGTTGAGAGATTTCTATCAGCAGTTGAGAGATTTCTATCGGCAGTAAGTCATTTTCAAAATTGCCTTTACTTATTTCTTAATTTACTCGGCTTTATCAAGTCGTTTTTTAATCGTCGTGCGGTCTGTTTTTCAGCTTGTAGGTAACGTCATCCGTGTATCACGTAGTCAGGCGCGCCTGACGGAGAGTGATAAGTGCGCCTGATTCGCGATACACTGTGTTACATGCTGTGGTCTAGCGGTTAACACTTAATTAGCAAAAACACAAAGACCTTAATTAAGGCGTGCTTACGGATGACGTTACAGGCAATCGAGCATACAGAGGAAAATTATTTTAAAATTTCTAAAAAATGAAACAAACTTTATTAAAACAATCACTTTGTAAATTAGGATATCACAATTACAAATCCTTTAAAAGGACTGGTATTGTTGGGTGGTTTCCAATTACCATAAAAGGTAAACGATGTATTAATTGCTCTAAAGAAATTTTAAAATGATTTCTGGATGCGTCCGCAGGCGATTGCCTGTAACGGTTTCGTGTATGAAAAGTGCGTGTTTGTGTCAGAGGATTTTCGGAACGAAAATCGGAAGAAAGCAAACACGCACTTTCCTTTTGGTTAAGCACTAAAATAAGCATTTTTTATACACAGTGTTGGCAAACGTTTTTTTAATTCATATTCGGCAATATTAGACTTAAACCGTAAAAATAAATTACTCCGATTATTAAAATCCCGATAAAATTTAATTTTAGCGTTATACTTTTTAAATCAGTCCATATTGATTTTAGTTTTTCTTTTTCTGATATGACAACTTTGGTGTTGGCAATAAAATCTCCAATTCGTCTTTCTGGATTTATAAATCCGATAATAACTTCTAAAGGCCAAGCAACACAGATTGTCAAATTCCGAACGAAGCATTGCAATTCATTTGCTGGTTTTCCGGTTTTTAGATTAATAACTTGATATCCTAAAATCCGTTTAGCAGGACTTTTGGCATTTATAAAGTCTTTATTTATATAGATAAATATCATAGAGAAGAAAACCACATAAAATGTCATATCACTTATTTTTAAAATTCCTATTTCTCCTAAAATAATCAACATAATTAATGGTGGAACAATTATAAAAATCATAATAAAATGATCTAAAAGCATACTCAATACTCGAAAAATTCTTGAATTGACATTCGTGATTTTTGGGGTTTCCTTGTCCATTAATATATTAAAATTTTTATTAGAATCTGTCATTTTCAAATGTTTGCCAACGTGATTGTGTAAGATTAGTTGCGTGGTTTAAGCACCTAATTTAGCAAATACAAACCGAATAGAAAATAGAGTGAACCCAAAAGCTTAGACAAATTTATAATTAATTTTGATAATAATGAGCTCGATATTCGGTCGGGCTCAGACCTTTTAAATTTAGTTTAATTCTTTCATTATTATAATACTTTATATACTCTTTTATATCACGCTTCAATTGTGTTATAGACTTATATTTATTTAGATAAAATAATTCAGATTTTAAAATACCAAAGAAGTTTTCTATTACTGCATTGTCTAAACAATTCCCTTTTCGAGACATACTTTGAGTAATTCCCTTTTCTTTTAATAGACTTTGATACTGTTTCATTTGATATTGCCATCCTTGATCAGAATGCAAGATTAAGTTTGCTTGATTAGGTATCTTTATAAAAGACTTTTTTAACATCGTAACGACTTGTTTAAAGTTTGGTTTTTCAGATAGCTCATAACTTATTATTTCACCATTGAATAAATCAATTATAGGCGATAGATATAGTTTGTCCCCAAAGACTTTAAATTCGGTAATGTCGGTAGCCCATTTTCTATTTGGTTTTATAGCCTTAAAATTACGTTGTAAAATATTGGGAGCTGTTTCACCTATTTGTCCTTTATAAGATTGATATCTTTTAGCTCTTATAAGGCTTTTTAAGCCTAATTGACGCATTAACTTAGATATGGTTTTGTGATTGATTATAAAACCTTTTTTATTAATCTCTAGAGTAATTCTTCTATAGCCATACCTGCCTTTATGCCGATGGTAAATCTTGCTAATTAATTGCTTTATCTCTTTATATTTATCGCTTAAATTATTTCTTTTTCGGTGGTAATAGTAACTGCTTCTTGCCATATTAGTATGTTTTAGTAATAGTTCTAAATCATACTTATGCCTTAATTCTGTTATGGCTTGCGCTTTTTGCTTTGCTCTTCTTGAATTAAGGCCTGAAACTTTTTTAGCAAGTCCAGTTCTGCCCGTAAGGATTCATTTTCCAATAGAAGTTCCTCTTCTCTGGTTAAAGGTTTATTGGATTTCTTTTTTGTCTTTTTAAATTCCATCGCTTTTGGTTTTCCTCTAGTTTTATGGTTTAAGCCTTCGGTACCCAGCTTTTTGTAATTCTTCTGCCAATTCATAATTACAGATTTAGTAGGGATATTGAACTCCAAACAAGCTTGGCTAAAGGATAGTGAATCTTTGTTGATAGCTTCCAATACTTTTATTTTGAAAGGTAAACTATAGACTTTGTTTTTTCTTGGCAACAAAGCTTTTTTGCCATATTTTTCATAAAAACGAATCCAATCATGAAGTGTTGTATGATGACAACCATTTAATTTTGAAACAGCTTCTACTGTTTGATGATGATTTAAAACTTGCTTTACACAGCGAAGTTTGAAATCGTAATTGTACTTGACTTTTCTTCCCATAAAAATACACTTAAATAGTGTCTAACTTTTTGGGTGCAGTTCAAAATCCG
>NZ_JAPMLM010000007.1 GCF_026410195.1 Xanthomarina sp. F2636L
GGTGTTCCAACCAGTGAAGACTGTGATGATAACGATGCTACAAACACAAACTCAAATGTCAATGATGCTGATTGTGATGGTGTTCCAACATCTGAAGATTGTGATGATAACGATGCAACCAATACGAATAGTAACGTCAATGATGCCGATTGTGATGGTGTTCCAACGTCAGAAGATTGTGACGATAATGACGCAACCAATACAAACTCAAACGTCAACGATGCCGATTGTGATGGTGTTCCAACAAGCGAAGACTGTGACGATAACGATGCTACCAATACGAATAGTAACGTCAATGATGCGGATTGTGACGGTGTTCCAACCAGTGAAGACTGTGATGATAACGACGCAACTAACACAAACTCTAATGTAAACGATGCAGATTGTGATGGCGTTCC
>NZ_JAPMLM010000070.1 GCF_026410195.1 Xanthomarina sp. F2636L
TTAGACGAATTTAAAACCAAGCTTTATACCAATATTTCCCATGAATTTAGAACGCCACTAACACTTATTTCAGGTCCCATAGATAACCAATTAGCAAAAACAGACCTTTCCAAAACCGACAAAAAAGAACTGAGTTTAGTAAAACAAAATGCCGACAGATTACTTCATTTAGTAAACCAAATGTTGGATTTGTCTATGATAGATTCTGGACAAACAAAACTTCGAGTTTCGAGAGGAGATTTATCTATTTTATTTAAGCAGCTTGTTAGTGCTTTTCAGTATCAAGCCAATCAGAAAAACATTACAATTAAACATCAAATTTTCGATTTAAAAGACGTTTGGTTTGATGCAGATGTTATTGAAAAGGTAAGTTCTAATTTATTGTCAAATGCTATAAAATATGCACCAAAAAACAGTGAAATTATTTTTGATGCTCTTAATCTAGATGGCATGTTGGTATTATCAATTATAAACTCTAGTAAGCTAGTTGGAAAAGAAGATTTGAGTAAGTTATTTCAACGGTTTTATCAAGATAATGAACTTTCAGATGGCGTAGGAGTTGGCCTAGCCTTAGTGCGCGATTTAGTTACTCTCTCTAAAGGTACTATTATAGCCAATAATATCGATGCAAACAGAATACAGTTTAACGTTTCACTTCCTATAAATAAAGACGCTTTTACTGCTGAAGAAATTTATGATAGGCTTAAAGTTGAAAACCTTTCATTAGAAACAGATGAATTGATATCAGAAGTCAACACCAACAAATCAAGTCTATTAATTGTTGAAGACGAAACGGATATCCGCGCTTTTATTGTCTCTATATTTTCTGACAACTATGATATTCTTGAAGCCGAAAACGGAAAGATAGGACTTGAAAAAGCACAGGAAAACCTTCCAGATTTAATTATCAGTGATATTATGATGCCAGAATTAGATGGAATCGAACTTTGTCATGGTATTAAAACAAACGAGTTAACCAGTCACATTCCAGTCATTCTATTAACGGCTAAAGTAGGAGAGCATCATGAAATTGAAGGTCTTAAAACCGGGGCAGATGCTTATGTAACCAAACCGTTTAGTAGTGAGAAACTTAAAATTAGAGTCGAAAAATTGATTGAAAATCGTATAAAACTTCAAAAACACTTTAGTAATACGTTAACCATTAATCCAGAATTAGCCATTACGTCTACAGAAACAGAGTTTTTAAAGAAACTTCAATTGGTTTTGGATACACATATTAGCAATTCAGAATTTACAAGTGAGACTTTTTGCAAGTACATGCAAATAAGCCGAACCCAACTTCACAGAAAATTAAAGGCCATTACTGGCATGACAACTAGCGAATTTATACGTTCGCAACGCTTAAAACTGGCTGTTCAATTGTTAAAATCTTCCGATGCCACCATGGCAGAAATTGCCTATCAAGTAGGTTTCAATTCCCCTTCGTACTTCAATAAATGTTTTAAGGAAGTGTATGACTGTACACCGGCTGAGTATCTCTCAAAAGCATAAAACACAGCAATTTATTCCTATTTGAAACATATTTTATATGTTTTGAAACATCTCTTATATCCAAACAGGATTTCTATATCTAGTTTTAATTACTCGTAAAACACTAGAAATGAAAAGCCATCCTAGTAATCCAAAAAATGATGAAGACGATAAAATTTATCTAAACATCGACCATCTTAAAGAAGGGCATTATGAATTACAGATTTTATTAAACAATAAAGTTATAAAATCGGTTAAGATTATAAAATAAAACGAAAGAGAGATACCAAGTCATTAAATATTTTTTTTTGATGTTAACCTTTCTTAAATATAAACACAGAAGTATACAGGTTACTGGTAAAAAACACATACTATAAAATAACAATACTAACTAAAACTTACCCTATGAAAACACATATTACACTGCTTTTAGCCGTTTTATTGTCAACCATTTGCTTGGCGCAAAACGGTATTAATTACAAGGCCATTATTAAAGATAATTCTGGCAACGTTGTTGCCAACGATTTAATATCTGTTCAATTCACCATTCTGCAAGGTGTGGCACAAACCAATGTGTATCAAGAAAATCATACCCCAACCACAGATGCTAACGGACTTATTATTATAAATATTGGTGAAGGCACACCCGTAAGTGGCACGTTTGCAACCATAGATTGGGCAAGTGATACCACTTTTCTAAACACAAAAGTAAATACTGGAACTGGTTTGGTAGATATGGGAACTACGGAGTTTAAAACCGTGCCCTATGCTAAAAATGCAGAAACGGCTAAAAATGTAACTGGGCTTGAGGCACTAAATGAAGGTAATGGCATTGGTTGGCGTTTAATAGGAAAAGACCCAAATAGTTATGGTGATGTTGGCTTTCAGGCTGTAGACATTAGTTTTGCCGGTGGTACTAACTCTATTTTAGGAGCTACTGGAATTTCTTCTGTTGCCATGGGACGAAATGTTGTAGCGTCTGGGGATTTTAGCATAACCATGGGATATAATACCGTAGCATCAGCGAATCATACAATAGCCATGGGGTATAATACTGTAGCATCAGCAGAATATGCTACAACTATGGGATATTATTCATCAGCAACTGAGGAATATGCCACAGCCATGGGCTATTTTACATTAGCTTCTAATTATGCTTCTACGGCAATGGGCAATGAAACTGTTGCATCAGGTCAAAGTTCTACAGCTATGGGGTATAATACTGAAGCATTAGGAAGTAACTCAATTGCCATGGGAAGTTATACAAGAGCTTCAAGTTATAATGCTTTGGCCGTTGGAAGGTACAATGTTAGTTTGGGTAATCCCTTATCTTGGATTGAAACAGACCCAGTATTCGAAGTTGGTTTTGGTACAAGCAATGCAAATAGATTAAATGCTCTAACCGTCTTGAAAAATGGCAAAGTAGGCATTGGTACGCATACACCAACCACTTTTTTACAAGTCACCAATGGATACAATGCTACTTTAAGCGATGGGACTGGGTATTTTTTAATTGGTAGAGAAACCGGTACTAATATGGTGTTTGATAATAATGAAATCATGGCTAGAAATAATGGAGCTACTTCAACCCTGTATTTACAGCATAGTGGTGGCGATGTTAGAGTAGGAGGTGTTTTGGTACACAGCAGCGACAGACGTCTTAAAAAAGACATTACGCCTTTATCCTACGGTTTAGAAACCATTTTAAAACTAAATCCTGTTGCATACCATTGGAATAATAGAAACCAAGATCATAAATCTCTCGGATTAATTGCTCAGGAGGTGCAACCTGTTATTAGTGAAGTGGTGTCTGTAGCAGATGATGACGCAAAAACGTTGGGCGTGAGTTATACAGAGTTAATTCCTGTGCTTATTAATGCCGTTAAAGAACTGAAGGCAGAAAATGATGCCTTAAAATCTCGCATTGAAGCTCTAGAAAACACCAAGAAGTAAACTATTAATCTATTAAAACCAAGCATCATGAAACAGTCATCACACATAAAAAACAAGTTGTTTTTTGCACTTACGCTGTTGTTACTTATTCTTCCTAACCTAATTCATGCACAAACACCAACAGTACCATCCAGCAACTTATCTTTTGCTGCTATAGATGGCAATCGCTTCAATGTATATTTTACAAGAGGAGATGGTGCCAAACGTATAATAGTTGCAAGAGCAGGTGCTCCAGTTACGGCAGTTCCTGTAGATGGAACAGATTATTTAGCAGGCGCTTTCGGTACTGGAAATGAAATCGCTCCTGGCGAATTTGTTGTATATGAAGGTACTGGTAATGCTATAGGTCTTACTGGCTTTACACATAGTACCACTTATTACCTTAAGATTTTCGAGTTTAATGGAAGCGATTTTGCTACCCAATATTTAACAACCAGTTATTTAGAAGGTAATCAAGCCACACTTACTAATCCTGCAACCCAAGCTAGTAATATCACATTTAGCAATGTGTTGGGTAGTAATATGACGGTTAGTTGGACCAATGGTTCTGGTACAGGAAGAATTCTTATTGCACGAGCCAATAGTCCGGTAGATGTGGAACCACAAGATTTAACAAATTATAATACTTATAGTGCAGGTTTTGGGGTTAGCAATTACGAGATAGGTACTGGAAACTATGCCGTATATGGAGGAGGAGGAGGATCTAGTGTTAATATTAGTAATTTGGAACCCAATACCACCTATTATTTTGCGCTTTATGAGTATAATGGAAGCAACGGAAAGATTTATTTAACTTCTACATCTTTAACCAATCCAACTTCTGGCGCTATTGCCGATCAAATAACGCAAGCTTATCCTACTATTAATACCAATGCTATGACTTTTGGTGGTATTGATGGCAATAGATTTAATTTCTACATAAATAGCGGTCAAAGAGGTAATGGTGAAAAAAGGTTGGTGATAGTCAAACAAGGAAGTCCGGTATCTGCCATTCCTGTGGATGGTTATGAATACACAGCAAACACAGCTTTTGGGAGTGGTTTTGAATTAGCTCCAGATGAATTTGTTATTTATAGTGATACCGGGAATATTGCTCATACGCTCACCAATATACAACCACATACCACTTATTATTTTAAGGTATATGAGTATAATGGTTCTGGATCCAGCACGTATTACTTAAAAACAAACGATAGTAATGGTGATCCTGTTTTGGAAGCCAATCAAGCTACTTTAAGCTACCCAACAACACAAGCTAGTAATATGACATTTAGTAATGTACTTGGAAGTAATATGACGGTTAGCTGGACCAATGGAAATGGTGCTGGAAGAATTCTTATAGCACGAGCCAATAGTCCTGTAGATGTAGAACCTCAAGATTTAACAAATTACAGTAATTCCAGTTCTGGTTTTGGAGTTTCCAATTACGAAATTGGTACAGGCAATTATGTCTTATATGCGGGAGCAGGAACTAGTGATTATATAAGTAATCTAGAGCCCAATACCACCTATCATTTTGCACTTTATGAATATAACGGGAGTAGTGGTAAGGTCTATTTAACATCTACTTCAACGAGTAATCCTGCTCCAGGAGCTACAGCTAGTCAAACAACAAATGCTTATCCAACCATTAATTCCAGCGCTATGACTTTTGGAGGTATTGACGGAAATAGGTTTAACTTCTATTTAAATAGTAGTCAGAGGGGAAATGGTGAAAAAAGAGTTGTTATAGCCAAACAAGGAAGTCCTGTAACAGCTGTTCCTGTAGATGGAAATGAATATACAGCAAACACAGCTTTTGGAAATGGTTTTGAATTAGCTCCAGATGAATTTGTAGTTTATAGTGGCAGTGGGAATATTGGTCATACACTTACCAATCTACAACCACATACTACTTATTATTTTAAAGTATATGAATATAATGGAAGTGGAGCTGATGCTTATTATTTAACTACAAACGACAGTAACGGAGATCCCGTTCTAGAAGCTAATCAAGCTACTTTAACCTATCCAACCACTCAAGCCAGTAATATTTCGTTTAGTAATGTATTAGGTACTAATATGACGGTTAGCTGGACCAATGGAAATGGTGCTGGAAGAATTCTCATAGCACGAGCCAATAGTCCTGTAGATGTGGAACCACAAGATTTAACAAATTATAATAATTCTAGTTCTGGTATGGGGGTTGCCAATTACGAAATTGGTTCTGGCAATTATGTTTTATATGCATGGGTAGGATCAAGTGTTAATATAAGCAATCTAGAACCTAATACAACCTATCATTTTGCACTTTATGAATATAATGGGAGTAGTGGTAAAGTCTATCTAACATCTACTTCAACTAGTAATCCTGCTCCAGGAGCTACAGCTAGTCAAACTACAACTTCCTATCCAACAATTAATGCTAATAATATGACTTTTGGAGGTATTGACGGAAATAGGTTTAACTTCTATTTAAATAGTAGTCAGAGGGGAAATGGTGAAAAAAGAGTTGTTATAGCCAAACAAGGAAGTCCTGTGACAGCTGTTCCTGTAGATGGAAATGAATATACAGCAAACACAGCTTTTGGGAATGGTTATGAATTAGCTCCAGATGAATTTGTAATTTATAGTGGTAGTGGGAATATTGGACACACATTCACCAATTTACAACCACATACTGTCTATTACTTTAAAGTTTTTGAATTTAATGGTAATGGAGCAAATACCTATTATTTGGTGACTGACGATATGAATGGAGATCCCGTTTTTGAAACCAGTCAAGCAACCATTTCCTATCCAACGGTACAAACAAATAATATTTTTATCAATAGTAAAACCACCACCTCCTTTAATGTGAATTGGACCAATGGTGATGGTGCTAATCGTATACTTATAGCACGAGCCAATGAACCAGTAGATGTAGAGCCACAAGATTTAGTGAATTATAGTAGTTATAGTGGTGGGTATGGAAATTCTAGTTATGAAATTGGCACAGGAAACTACGTGCTGTATGCTGGCGCTGCTATTTCAGATAATGTATTTAATTTACAACCAGGCACGAATTACCACTTTGCACTTTTTGAATATAATGGCAGTTCTGGAAAAGCCTATTTAAGACCGGGTTATACCTTTGAAGCTGAAACCTATGGCGAAAGACCAACCATTCAAGTATCTAATATTAATTTTGAAGATATTGGTGCTACTTCCATGCTCGTTCAATTTGCCAGAGGAAACGGTTCAGCACGTTTGGTTATCGCTAAAGAAGGCGCGCCAGTAGATGTCGAACCATCTGATTTTACAACCTATTTAGCCGATGCTAGTTTTGGTCAAGGTCAAGAATTAGGAACGGATAATTTTGTTGTCTATAATGGCACAGGGGAAGAGTTTCAGTTAACGGACTTAAATTTATCCAGCGACTATCATTTTGCTTTTTTTGAATATGCTATCAATCAAAATGGCGAGTTGTATTTAACTCCAGGAAGCACAGCTTCTCAAGCAACACCAAATCCTCCTACAATTATTTGTAGTAATTTAACCTATTCGCCTCCTTGCGATAGCGATTTGATTTTAGATTGGACCGTTGGAAATGGTGAAGGTCGGATAGTTATTTTAAGCGAGGCTCCTTTAAATGCAGCACCTGTTAACGCTACCAATTACACAGCTAACTTCGATTATGGTTTTGGAGATACCATTGGAAATGGATATGTCATTTTTAAAGGTTCTGGACAATTAGTGCCACCCAATTTATTACAACCACTAACCAGCTATTATGTGAACATTTACGAATATAATGGCACAGAAGAAGATCCTATTTTCAATATGACCCCTTTACAAGGACTTATTGGAGATATTACAGACCCTAATGTTGTTTGTAATGATTTTCAAGCCGTATTGGATGCTAACGGAAATGTAACCATTACTGCAGCAGATATAGGATCTGCTTCATCAGATAATTGTGGCGTGGTTACTTCAGAAATAGATATTAGTAGCTTCGATTGTTCTAATTTAGGCGAAAACCAAGTCACCTATACCGAAACAGATACCTACGGAAATACGAGCTCTTGTTTGAGTATAGTAACCGTTGTGGATATAACAGCACCTAGCATAACTTCGGTGTCCGATTTCAATGTGAATCCAACATCTGGTTGCGATTTTACAATTCCTGATTATACTAATTTAGTTACAGTAACAGACAATTGTTCGGTTAATAGTTTGTCTCAATCTCCATTAGCTGGAACTGTTATCAGTAATCACGAAACAACACAAGAAATTGTTATAACAGCTACAGATGCTTCAGGAAACTCTAATAGCAGTTCTTTCACCATTACTTTATTAGGAACCAATACCTATTATGCTGATGTTGATGGGGATACCTTTGGCGATTTAAATAATTCTATTTTAGGTTGTGCTGTGCCAATAGGATATTCAGAAAACAGCTTGGACTGCGATGACACCGATGCCAATATCCATCCAGATGCTACAGAAATTCAATGTAATGGTATAGATGAAAATTGTAACGGAATGGCGGATGATGTAGATTCTATTTCACCTATTTGTCAGACTCAAGATATTTCTGTCGAATTAGACGAAACAGGTTTTGTTAGTATTTCTGCAACAGATATTGACAATGGTTCATCAGATAATTGTGGTATAGATACTATGGAAGTAAGTCCGTCCAGTTTTGATGAGTCAAATGTTGGAGAAAATACGGTAACACTTAGCATTACAGATTTTGAAGGAAATATGTCTCAATGTACAGCTACGGTAACAGTCGATGATTCTACATTACATATTGTAGAAAACGACTTGGAGTCTATCACATCGTTTCCAAACCCTTTTCATGCTGAGGTAACTTTTATAATTCCTAATAAACTTCAAAACAATAGGTTTCAAATTTTACTATTCGATATAAGTGGAAAAGAAATAATAAACACGATTAAAACACCAGAGAGTAGGTATTTAAAAATTTCCAATTTGAATTCTTTACAAGAAGGCATCTATCTTTTTAAAGTAATTAATATGGAAAATGGGGATGCCATCCTTCGAAAGCTTATTAAAAAATAAGCATTTAATAGGTTAACCTTTTTATTAAAAATGTATAAAAGTATAAATATTAAAAACTTATTAATTATGAAATCTGTATTTACAATTATCATTTGTGTTTTTTGTGTGTTTTCAACACAAGCACAAATATTTGATAGACTTGCCAATAGTGCAACAAACTCAGCAGATCGAGCTTTAAACAGAAAAGTAGAACAAAAAGCACAAAAAGAAACCGATAAGGCCTTCGATTCGGTTTTTGAAGGCGATGGAACCAAGAAATCAAAATCTTCCAAAAAGGAGAAATCAACTACCACAAGCAAATCGCCAGAATCTGTTTACAATTTCACACATAAATATGTGATGCAAATGGAAAGTGATACCTACAATACCACTTTTACCTATTATTTGGCCAAGGATAAAAATTACTTTGGAAACACTATTGAAAACGCTAGTACCATGTTTAATGTCATGGATTTAGATAAAAAAACCATGTTTATGTTTACCGAAGCAGGAGGAAATAAAATGCTCATGTCCACCTCTTTGGATGTAAACGATTTTGTAGATGAAACCGATGCTTCCAATAATGATGTAAAAATTGAGAAAACCAATAATACCAAAGTTATATTGAATTATACCTGCAGAGAGTATAAAATATCCAGTGAAGACTACAATGGAAGCGTTTGGGTAACCAAAGAAGCCGATATTTCTTTCCCTCGAGCCTTTTACAATATAGACGCTAAAAAAAACCAAGCCAATCAAGAGTGGATGAAACAGGTGGATGGTTTAATGCTTGAAATGAATATGACTGTCACTTCAAAAAAGAAACCTCAAACCTTAAAAATGACTTGTGTGGCTTTAGATGAAACTAGCTTTTCAATAAACACAAAAGATTATAAAAAACTCATGTAACCAATAAAAATTCTTATAAAAAAAGAAAAACTCTATTATGAAAACAATTCAAATATTAAGCAAAACAGTATTTATTGCATTTTTATTTATACTTAATAATTCTTGCTCAAGTGATGATAACCCCTTAAATGAAAATCCAGATCCTCAGGAAGAATCACACTTTTACGAGCTCACTTTTACTGGTGGAGCAACAGATGGAGATGTTTTTTCCGGAACCATTTCAAATACTAATGGAAGTAGTGGTGTTTCGGCAGTAAGAACCCTAACCACAAATGGAGAAGGTGACATTGAAGATAGAATGATTTTAAGCTTATTGGATGAAGTTCATTCACCAAATATTTCCATAGGTATGGCTTTAACCATGAACAACAACCAGGCTTTGGATTATGGTCCTAACGTAAACGAAACGAGTTCAGGTATGTCAATTACCTATGGTAATTATGTTATGAACAGTATATCTGGTAGCTCCAACATAACCGATTATGGAGAACAAACGGTTTATACAGGAGTTACTTACGCGCATTTTAAAATAACTTTTACTGCAGACATGCAAGTTGGATATATTAATCAAGCAGATACTTTTACAACCCAGGTTACTGGTTCTATTACTGTAAAACGACCTGTTTTTAATTAAAAAACACTTTTAACTTAATGACAATAAACTAATTAAAATATTTATGAAAACTCTACTCACTTTCGTCTTTACCGTTCTATTTTCTACAGGTTGTTTAGCCCAAAAAGGCATTAATTATAAAGCCATTATTAAAGATGCTAATGGCAATGTGGTCGCAAATGCTCCCGTAGATGTTAGCTTTGCCATTTTGCAAGGAGCAGCCCAAACCAATGTATATCAAGAAGTACATTATCCAACTACAGATAACAACGGACTGGTTGTTTTAAACATAGGCGAAGGAACTCATGTTTATGGCGACTATAATACCATTGATTGGGCTAATGAAAACCATTTTTTAAACATCCAAATTCTTACTGAAAGTGAATGGGTAGATATGGGAGCCACAGAATTCAAGACGGTTCCTTATGCGTTAAATGCAGAAACAGCATCTAATGTTACTGGTCTTAATGCTTTAGATGAAGGACATGGAATAGGCTGGCGGTTAATAGGGAGAGACCCTAATAACCACGGTGATATTGGTGAGAATGCTGTTGATTTAAGTTATAGCAATATAGCATCATCTACTTTTGGTGCCATAGGGTCTTATTCTACAGCATTGGGGTTAAACACAACAGCTTCTGCACCTGCAACAACGGCAATGGGACGTAGTGCTAATGCTTCAGCTATTGCATCAACAGCAATGGGATACTATACGGAAGCTTCTGGAAACTATTCAACAGCAATGGGGTATTATACGGAGGCTTCTGGGAACTATTCAACAGCAATAGGTGTTCAAACTATTGCTGATGATCCATATTCAACAGTTGTTGGTAGATTAAATGACCATACAGCCGCTATCAATATGGTATTTCAGGTTGGAAATGGTATAACTGGAGCGAGATCAAATGCGTTAAATGTAGATATGGATGGAATTATTACTGCTCCTAGTCTGGATGTTTTGGAGATTACAGACCCAAAGACTCTAATTACTAAGGAATATGCAGATACCCTTGAAGAAACAGGATTAGAAGCTATAGATGAAGGCAATGGTATAGGCTGGAGATTAAAGGGACGAAATCCTAATAATTATGGTAACATAGGTGGAAATGCAGTAGACATAAGCACTAGTCTGTTACCAAGTACTACGGTAGGGGCAACAGGCAACTATGCAACAGCAATTGGGTATGATACCAAAGCATCTAATCTTTATACTACTGCCATGGGTCGGTCTACGGTGGCATCTGGACGTTTTTCCACTGCCATGGGTTTAGAATCAGAAGCTTCAGGAGATTATTCTACAGCAATGGGAAATAACACAACAGCTTCAAGAAGTAATTCAACAGCAATGGGATATAACACAACAGCTTCTGGATATTATTCAACAGCAATGGGATATAACACAACTGCTTCTGGATCTTATTCAATAGCAATGGGAAATAACACAACTGCATATGATAACAGTTCAACAGCAGTAGGTAAGTATAATCGTTATTCAGATTCTTTTCCAATAAGCCTTAAACGTTTATTTATGGTAGGCAATGGTACCAGTGATTCTGATCGTACAAATGCTTTTACCGTTTATGAAAATGGTAATGCTAGTTTAGCAGGTACCTTAACTCAAAATTCCGACCGTCGTCTAAAAAAAGACATCACGCCTTTATCTTACGGTCTAGAAACCATTTTACAATTAAACCCTGTAGCCTACAATTGGATAAATAGAACACGAGATTATAAATCTTTAGGTTTAATAGCTCAAGAAGTACAACCTATTATTAATGAAATTGTACATATAGATGATGACGAAGCTAAAACCTTAAGTGTGAGTTATACGGAGTTAATTCCAGTACTTATAAAAGCCATTCAGGAACAACAAGAGATTATTGAGAGTCAAAACCTAACTATTTCAGCACAAGAGCAAACCAACACAGAACAATCAGACCTATTGCAAACACTTTTAGAGAGAGTAGAGGCTTTAGAAAAAAATACAGTACTTAGCTCAAAAGTAGAACTGGCAAAAAACTAAAAATTATTGAATCATTATATTTATAAAAATGAACAAAAAACTAATATTATGAAACCAAACTTTTTAAGGCCATCTCTGTTACTGTTGATCGCTCTTTTTATTTTCAATTGTAAAAACGAAAACAAAAATCAATCAATTGAAGAAGTAATCGTAGAAGTAGAGGAGGTGATTGAAGAACCTTCAAACGTTATTGATATTGTTACCAGAAGTATGGAATTTCAATCTGTAGATACCATTCCAACTGGTTGGAATACCTTTAAGTATCAAAACCTGTCTAATGAAACCCATTTCTTTTTAATGGACAAATATCCAGAAGGAAAATCGGTAGAAAACACCTTAACTGATGTAGCACCAGTTTTTGAAGAAGGCATGGACTTGATTAATAAAGGTAAAGCAGAAGAGGGTTTTGCAGCCTTTGGTAAGTTGCCAGCATGGTTTGGAGAGATTATTTTTTCAGGTGGCTCTGGTTTAATTGCACCAAAACATACTGCTATAACCACTTTAAAATTAGATCCTGGATATTATATTATGGAATGTTATGTAAAAATGCCTAATGGGAAGTTTCATACAAGTATGGGAATGGCAAAACCGATTATTGTAATAAATGAAGATAGTGGAAATTCACCACCAGAAGAAACTGTGAATATCACACTTTCAGGTGAGGAAGGAATAACTTATGATAAGCCAATCACTAATGGGAAACATGTATTCTCTGTTTATGTTAAAGACCAAAAACAACACGAAAACTTTATGCAACACGATATAAATCTTGTAAAACTTGATAAAAATGCTAGTGAAGATGCTTTGGAGGCATGGATGGACTGGTCAGACCCTAAAGGTTTGATAACTCCTGTTCCAGAAGGAGTCACATTTTTAGGTGGTGTTAACGATATGCCAGCAGGAAGTACTGGTTATTTTACTGTAGATTTACAATCTGGTAAATATGCATTCATTTCTGAAGTACCTAACACAAAAAGCAAAAACCTGTTTAAAGTGTTTGAGGTAACCAACTAATAATAGATATATTCAATATAACCAATACCTTACCGTTAAATTGATTAAATTAATATAATTATCTTAAACAGAGGAAGAAGTTAAGAAAAGTACTTCAATGTACTAAAGTTATTCAATCAGTATTCTAATTAATTTACAATTAGCTGATTTCAAATTATTTATGTACATTTAAAAGACAGCCAAACCAAATTAACAAATGAAGAGTTTCTTCCTTATTTTTTGTGTTTTTTTAAGGATATCTGTGTATTCGCAAGATGTTAAACAAGACTCTTTAGATAATTTACTTCAACAAGCAAAACAAAATAACTCCTGGAAAACCACCATCTCTTTACTATATAATAAAGGAAAGTTATATTATTCTGAAAATAATTATGAACCAGCCGAAAAACATTTCCTTAGCATAGATTCTATTGCAAAACATAACAGCTATATGGATAAAAATACCGTTATGGCTCTTCTGCTTCGTGCTAACATTTCTAGAAACACCTTTACATATGATGGTACTGAAACTGCAAATATATTAGGTGAAGAAGCTTTGAGCAATGCTAAAAAACTAAATGATGAAGCGCTTATTTTTGCCATTTACAAAGACTTAGCCTATACTAAAAACCTAAAAGACGACCATACAGAAGCCAAAGCCATGTTGGATTTGGCATTTCAATATTATTTAAAGCAGGAAGATCATAAAAGCATCTCCTGGCTGTATAGAGTTTATGCGAGTCATTATAATGATGTGGATAGTTTAAAAAAATCTGAAGCTATACGTAAAGAACACCTGATGTATTTTAGAACGCATACAGATTCTTTGGAGTTAGCAAATGCCTTAGGTGGTTTAGGATATTTCTATAGATTAAAAATGAATCAATGTGAAAAAGCCATGCCTTATTTACAAGAGGCTAAGATTATTTTTGAAAACATACAACTTACCAACATAAGATCTTATTTATATCTAATTGAAAACCTTGCTATTTGCCATGCAGATAGAAATGAATATCCCTTGGCTTATGAATATTATAAGCAAGCTTATAATCTAAGAAAAGATATTGTTAGAGAATCCAATAAAGTAACCACTCGTCAGCTAGAAGCCAAACACCAAGCGATTGAGAAAGAACAAGAGATAGCGCTTTTAAAATCTTTAAACGAGCTGTCCCAACAACAAAAAACAAACGAACGTTATATGCTTTTAGGAGGTATTGGCTTAACGTCTATAGCTGGTTTATTCTTTTTCTTTTTATATAGAAACCGTCAAAAAACAGCCAATAAACTTCAAGAATTAGATGCCTTTAAGTCGAAATTCTTTGCCAATATTTCGCATGAATTTCGAACCCCTTTAACTTTAATTTCTGGACCTATAGACAAACGGTTGGAGCATGGAGAACTTAGCGATGAGGATAGAAACGAGTTACAAATGATTCAGCGTAATTCCAATAGGTTATTAAACCTTGTAAACCAGCTATTAGACCTTTCAAAACTAGAATCTGGGCATTTAAAACTGAAAGTAGTTCAAGGTAATTTAAGCCTGTTATTAAAAGCAATTACGTCGTCTTTTCAACTTATTGCTAAACAGAAAAATATTCATTACACCTTAGATATTGCAGAAATGGATCAGGCTTGGTTTGATAAAGATGTTATTGAAAAAACCGTTATCAATTTGTTGTCCAACGCGTTTAAATACACGCCTGAAGGTGGTTATGTTAGATGTTCGACTTCAATTATAGAAAACAGGCTTGAGTTTTGTATAGAAAATTACAGTCATCAAATTACTAAAACACAGATAGAGAATATCTTTAATCGGTTTTATCAAGCAGATGAAAATGCGCAAGGCGTTGGCATTGGTTTGTCTTTGGTGAAAGAGCTGGTCACCTTATCTTATGGCGAAATTTCAGTTGAAAGTCCGTCGGTAAACAGCATCCTATTTAAAGTTGATTTACCAATCTTCAAAGAAAATTTTCATCCAAACGATCTTGTTGAAGACCCTTTTATTCCATCAGCTATAGAAACAAATTATGTGATGGTTGACGCTGAAAGTCCACTAGAAGAATCAATCGATGAAGACCTTCCTATTTTATTAGTTGTGGATGACCAGGAAGACATTAGAAACTTTATAAAATCTGCTTTCAAAAACACTTATCAAGTAGTGGTAGCAAGCCATGGCGACATAGGTGTAGAGAAAGCCATCGAACTGATTCCAGATATCATTATTTCAGATGTGATGATGCCTATTTGTAACGGCTTTCAATTAACTGAAACCTTAAAACAAGACGAACGTACCTGTCATATTCCCATTATCTTGTTAACAGCCAAGGCAGACGATGCAGACCGCTTTATGGGTTTAGAAACTGGTGCAGACGATTACCTTGTAAAACCTTTTAAGATGAGAGGGTTGGAAACTAGAGTTAAAAACTTAATAAATTCCAGATTAAAATTACGAGAGCGTTACAGTCAGGAAATTGTTTTAAGACCTAAAGATATTGCCATATCTAATTTCGATGAACAATTCTTAGAAAAAATACAAGACGTCTTAGACCATAAGCTTACAGAGTCTTCATTTAATATAGAAGAGTTTAGTAAATCTGTAGGTTTGAGCCGCATGCAACTCCACCGAAAATTAAAAGCACTCACCGGATTATCTGCCACAGAGTTTATACGTTCGCAACGCTTAAAATTAGCAACCGACTTACTGAAAAAAAGCGATGCCAACGTTTCAGAAATTGGCTATACTGTAGGCTTTAACGATCCTTCTTATTTTTCAAAATGCTTTAAAGAAGCCTATGGTTGTTCGCCTTCCGACTTTGCTTTATAACAATAACATTCATTTTTGTTTTACATGTGCCTCAATTTGCTAGAATTGAGTCTCTACTATTTTCACTTTTCTCTTTTTTTATTTCAAAAACATCAAAAATCATCTATAAACACTAGTATGTTACATCTGTTATAGCTTATGTTACATGTCTTACAGATAGTCCCTTAAGATTAAAATACATTTATAACTATAAATAAAATAGCAACTCCTCTGAGTCCGTTAGTAGCTCTTCATTAATTACATATGAAGTATAAAAAAATAGAAGGGAAGATTGAAAAATTTTCAACAACCAAGATCATTCTTAATGTCAATCATCTAGAAAAGGGCACTTATAAGCTGCATATTGTATATAAAAATAAAACTATTAAAAGTATAAAATTCATAAAAGACTAACATAAATACAAACCCTCATGAAGAATCCATTTTTACTTTCGTTCGCTTTACTTTTCACCTTATTTAGTTTTGCACAGCAAGGCATCAACTACAAAGCAGTCGTAAAAGACGATTTGGGCAATGTAGTTGCTGATCAATCAGTAGCAATACGATTTACCATATTGGAAAACGTAACAGAAGTTTACCAAGAAACGCATCTACCAATGACAAATACAAATGGCATTGCCATAGTAAACATTGGAGAAGGTACAACAACAGATGATTTTTCTGCAATTGATTGGTCTAGTGATGACCATTTTTTGAAAGTGGAAATTGATATTGCTGGAGGAACCACGTTTGAGGATATGGGAACCACCCAATTTATGGCAGTGCCGTATGCTATGCACGCGAACACAGTTGAAAAAATTTCTAGCATACAATCTAGTGAAGGTGCTTTATACCCCTCTCAAAATATTAGAAACACTTGGGTAGATTATACGGCTACTGCTCCTCTTATTGTTGAGGAAAGTGGCACATATATGTTATCTTTTTATGGTTGGGGACAGAATACTAGTTTTTATAATAGTGCAATCACTGGAAATGAATATGACGGAAAAATGCAAGTAAGGGTTCTTAACAGTACTACAACTCAGGTAATATTGTTAATGGATGCAACCTTACTTTATTTGGATGCTACTGTTAGTGGTACCGTATTTAGATATCTTAATCAGCAACCTTCAACGTGGCGAATACTTCAACTTAATGCTGGCGATGAACTCAAAGTTCAATACAATCAATGGTCTTTTTTTCAAACGCATGAAAATTTATGGCAAATGGGACCAAGTGGGATTTCAATTGTTAAAGTAGCAAATTAAATCCATGATTTATAAACTAATATCTGATTTATTATGAAAACAACAATCACACTTTTAACAGTAATAATCCTTTCTAGCATGAGTTTTGCCCAAAACGACATCAACTACAAAGCAGTCATCAAAGACAACTTGGGCAATGTGGTTGTCAATCGATCAATAGATATCCAGTTTTCTATTCTTAAAGGTATAGCACAAACCAATGTCTATACAGAATTGCATTCACCAACAACTGATGCCAATGGTATTGCCATTGTTAATATTGGAGAAGGTACAATAGTTTCAGGTACATTTTCTGCAATTGATTGGTCTAGTGATGACCATTTTTTAAAAGT
>NZ_JAPMLM010000071.1:0-17073 GCF_026410195.1 Xanthomarina sp. F2636L
AACCAGCACAGTTGTCAGCACCAGTAGGCGCCGTCCAAGTCACAACCGCATCACATTGACCAGCATCGTTGCTAATAGTTATATCTCCAGGACAAGCAATGGTTGGTGCTTCTGTATCATTTACAGTCACGTCGAAAGAACAAGAGTTTGTTAATCCAGCTGCATCCGTAATGGTATAGGTAACAGTTGTTACACCAATAGGGAAGGTATCTCCAGGATTGTGAGAGCTAGTTACAACAGAACCAGTACAGTTGTCAGCACCAGTAGGCGCTGTCCAAGTCACAACCGCATCACATTGACCAACATCGTTGTTTACTGTAATATTAGTAGGACAGGTTATGGTTGGTGCTTCTGCATCGTTAACAGTCACATCGAAAGAACAAGAGTTTGTTAATCCAGCAGCATCTGTAATTGTATAATTTACAGTAGTTGTTCCAATAGGAAAGGTATCTCCAGGATTATGTGAGCTAGTTACATTAAAACCAGCACAGTTGTCAGCACTAGTAGGCGCCGTCCAAGTCACAACCGCATCACATTGACCAGCATCATTACTTACAATAATATCAGCAGGACACGTTATTGTTGGACTTTCAGTATCGTTAACCGTAACATCAAAAGTACAGCTAACAGCATTGCTAGCAGCATCTGTAATTGTATAAGTTACAGTAGTTGTTCCAATAGGGAACGTATCTCCAGGATTGTGCGAGCTAGTTACGTTAAATCCAGCACAGTTGTCAGCACCAGTAGGCGCTGTCCAAGTAACAACCGCATCACATTGACCGGCATCATTACTTACAATAATATCAGCAGGACACGTTATTGTTGGACTTTCAGTATCGCTAACCGTAACATCAAAAGTACAGCTAACAGCATTGCTAGCAGCATCTGTAATTGTATAAGTTACAGTAGTTGTTCCAATTGGGAAGGTATCTCCAGGATTGTGCGAGCTAGTTACCGTAGATCCAGCACAGTTGTCAGCACCAGTAGGCGCCGTCCAAGTCACAACTGCATCACATTGACCAGCATCGTTGCTAATAGTTATATCTCCAGGACAAACAATGGTAGGCACTTCATTATCCACAACCGTTACAGTAAAGGAACAGGTTAAACCTGTAGCTACATTCCCTGCATCTCGTTCTTCATAAGTTACAGCTGTAGTTCCTACAGGAAAAACGTCACCATTTCCAAGGGCAGAAGTTAATGTCATATTCCCTTCAGAAACATCAGTAGTTGGAAGTGTATAAGTCACTAAAGCGCTACAAGTCCCAGCATCAACGTTAACGGAAAAATCTACTGGACAGTTAAAAATATTTCTGAAGATGGAATTTTTTATATAGCCGGTTTTAAAACCCGGTCTCAAAGACACATAGCCTTCTAAGTAATTAGAGCTATTAGAGCTTTTGGCTTCTTTATTAAATGAGTGGTCACTTTCATTAATCGATTTTGAAAATCCATTAAAGCTTATAATAAGCATGGTTATTACAAGTACGAAAAAAGTAGATTTTTTGATCATAACGGTTGATTTTTTGTAAGACAAAGAATTATAATAGTTGTCTATTACAGTTCTATTCACATAAAATGTTTTTGCTATTAATTACGGAGGGAGATACAAAAATATACCGAGTTGGCTTTTTAAAACAATTTAATCGTTAAACTACTAAATTATTCTTTAAACGATTTAAACTGTTAATAATAAAGGATGTATGGTGTTTTGAGAGGTTTATTCGTATTTGGGAGGTCTATATATTAGTAATGAAAATTTTAGTTTTTTTAGACTATTCACAAGCAATGGATTATTTTGTTTTAGGATTCGTAACTAATTTCTAAATGGATTCACAATCATGTGATTTTATTTTTTTGCTTGGGATATGTTATAAGTGCTATTTAAATTTTCTTTATGGCTTGAGTTTTCTTAATTTTATAGAATAAATCTAATATAAATGACTAAAAAAACGCTGGGGTTAAATACCATTTGCACTCATACGGGAGAAATTATAGATGAACAGTTTAAAGGCGCTGTTTCCCCAATATATATGTCCACCTCTTATCAGTTTGAAGATGTGGATGTAAAAAGATATCCACGTTATTTTAATACGCCTAATCAGGAATTTTTATCAAAAAAAATTGCAGCCTTAGAGCATGCTGAAGCTTCTATGATTTTTGGTTCTGGTATGGCAGCAGTAAGTACCACATTTCTAGCTTTTTTAAAAGCAGGAGATCATTTGGTCATACAGAATCCATTGTATGGTGGCACCAGTAACTTTATTAGGGAGGAGTTGCCCAAGTATGGGATAGAATTTACCTTTACAGAAGGATATCAAATGTCAGATTTTAAAAAAGCCCTTCAGCCTAATACCAAATTAATTCATATTGAAACCCCTTCCAATCCGTTATTAACCATTACAGACATTCAAGCTGTAGCCAAATTGGCCAAATCCAAACAAATTATTACGACTATTGATAATACTTTTGCAAGTCCGATTCTTCAAAACCCTATAGATTTAGGAATTGATATCGTAATTCATTCTGCTACCAAATATTTAGGTGGACATAGCGATATATTGGCAGGTGCTGTAGCTGCAAAACAGGAACATATAGATGCTATTTGGAATGTAGCCAAAAACCTTGGAGGGAGTTTAAGTGATTTTATGGTTTGGATGCTAGAACGAAGCATGAAAACTTTAGCTTTGCGTGTAAAAGCTCAAAGTAAGAATGCCAAAAAGTTGGCTAAGTTTTTAGATAAGCATCCAGAAGTGACACATGTTTATTATCCTGGATTAAAGAGTCATCCAGAGCATAGATTAGCAAAATCTCAGATGAAAAGTTTTGGAGCCATGATGTCTTTTGAATTGCATGAGAGCATAGATGCTTCTAAATTTTTAAAAGCTTTGAACTTGATTAAACCCTCTATGAGTCTGGCTGGTGTAGAAAGTACCATGTTGTTGCCAGCTTTAACATCTCATGCTTTGTTAAGCCAAGAAGAGAGAGATAGATTAGGGATTAGTAGTTATTTAATTCGATTTTCTGTTGGAATAGAATCAAAAAAAGATTTGATAAACGATATAGAACAAGCCATTGCAAGCGCGAAGTAATTTATTTGTAAAGGTTTTTTAGTAATAAATTTCCGTGATATCCGGAATAAATACATTTTTAATGAAATTAGACATATTAGCATTTGGAGCACATCCAGACGATGTAGAATTAGGTTGTGGAGGTACTCTAGCCAAAGAAATTGCTGCTGGTAAAAAAGTAGGTATTATTGATTTAACACGAGGAGAATTAGGGACTCGTGGTACTGCTGAAACCAGAGATAAAGAATCCGAAGACGCTTCAAACATACTAGGAGCAAGCATCCGTATTAATATGGAGTTTGCTGACGGGTTTTTTATAAACGACAAAAACCATCAATTAGAACTTATTAAAATAATTAGAAAATACCAACCAGAGATTGTTTTATGCAATGCTATTACCGATAGGCATATAGATCATGGAAAAGGCAGTCAGTTGGTTAGTGATGCCTGTTTTTTAAGTGGGTTGTTAAAAATAGACACCAAATTTGATGCAGATGATGACCAATGGCAAAACCCATGGAGACCAAAGCAAGTGTATCATTATATTCAATGGCAACCTATTGCCCCAGATTTTGTAGTTGATGTGTCAGAATTTATGAATCAGAAGACAGAGGCTGTGATGGCTTACAAAACGCAATTTTACGACCCAAAGAGTAAAGCGCCTGAAACGCCAATTTCTAGTAAAAACTTTACAGATAGTATAGCTTATAGAGCAAAAGATCTGGGTAGGTTAGTGGGAGTTGATTCAGCTGAAGGATTTACGGTTGAACGTTACCCTGTGGTTAACAGCCTGTTTGATTTAAAGTAAAAAATAATTAAAATAATATTGATAAAATGCTTTGTTAAAAAAGGGAAATGATATACATTTGCAGACCTAATTAAAATGGTGGTTGTAGCTCAGTTGGTTAGAGCATTGGTTTGTGGTACCAAGGGTCGCGGGTTCGAATCCCGTCTTCCACCCAAAAAACAAAAGCTTCACAGTAATGTGGAGCTTTTTTTGTTTATATACTTTTCTTTGGGACAGATCACGCTGTCCGTACAATATATTCTAAAATAAAATTATTTATTTAAAAGTTCTTCAATGGCATAATACAGTCGGTTTTGAGCGTTGTCTTGAGAGCCATAAAAAGAACGAAATACCTGTGCTTTATCGTTTAATAAAATCCAATGTGGCGTGCCTTCACATTTAAAAAAATCAAACCATTTGCTTTGCTGGTCAAAATAAATAGGAAAGGGAACTTCCTTTGAAGTAAAAATTCCTAAAATATCTTGCTTACTTATGGATTGATTTCCAAACGAACTGTGAATTGCCACAACTGAAAGTTTTGGGTATTCTTTTGAAAATTGGTATGCCAAAGGAATAGCACGTCCAGTACAACCTAAACACTGGTTGTTATAAAACAAGATTAATAGAGGTTTGCTTTTGTATTCATTAATAAGATCTATGGTCTCAGCATCTAATGTATTTACAAGTATATTTTCTATTTGTTCCATATTAGCAACTCCTTATTTAGTTAAGAACTCTATGAAATTCTTCTATAGCTTCTTGTTTTCCGCTAACATATAATTTATCGTTTTGAAAGAGTTTTTCGTGAGGCTGGATATGATCTATCACATTATCTTTACGTTCAATAGCCAAGATATTAATGCCGTATTCTTTGCGAATATTCATTTCTTTAAGGGTTCGTCCAACAATTTTGCCACTATCTACATTCACACGTAGACAGGTAATATTCACATTAGGAATTTTAGTAGATTTGAAGGTTTTAGGCAGCTTTTTTTTAGAATTGAAGATTTCGTAATTATCGGCTCGAATAAGATCAATAAACTCTGAAATATCATTTTCAGGAATTAGGAAATCGTGAAGCACTCGAGAAAATATCTCTATGGAAGTTTCAAATTCTTCAGGAATCACATCGTCGGCACCAAGAGCAATAAGTTCCGGTATTTCCTTTACATAACGAGTTCTCACTACTAAATAAACAGATTGACTGATATTACGGACATTTCTAATAATAGTTCTGGTATTTTCAGGATTAGATATAGCGATGACTACAGAGCGCGCTTTAGACAAGTTGACTGTATCTAGAATATGAGGTTCGGAGGCATCACCAAAAAGCATGGGAATACCATTTTCTTTTTCGCGTTTTACTGTTTTGGCATTTAGTTCTATCACCACATAAGGAATATTACTATACATGGATGCTTTAGCTAAATTAGATCCATTAACGCCATATCCAACAATAATAAGATGGTTATTTAGTTCTGTTTCAAAATCATCATTTAACTCACTAAAAGGATCTTTTGGAGTAGAAGATATAGCCTTTGCAATTCTGGTATTTAAGAATTTTTCAGAAATATTTTCAGAAAAAATAATAATGAAAGGCGTGAGTAGCATGGACACAATAGAAACAGCTAAGAAGTACTGATTGGTTTCGGCCGAAAGTAAGTTGTATTCTAGTCCTACTTTTGAAAGAATAAAAGCAAATTCTCCAATTTGGAATAAGGATAATCCAGTGATTAGAACTGTTCTTGATGGATATTTTAATACAGCGATAGCTAAAGCTGTAACAGATGATTTTACGAGCAAAACAGCTAAAACCAACAGCATAATAACACCTACATGATTAAAGAAAAAAGTTAAATCCAGTAACATTCCCACTGAGATAAAGAAAAAGCTAATAAACAGCTCTCTAAATGGTAAAATGATGCTGGTAGCTTGATGGCTATATTCAGATTCTGAAATAATTAAACCAGCCATAAAAGCTCCTAAAGCTAAAGACAATCCAGCTTGAGAGGTTAAGAAAGCTACAGCAAAACAAATGGTGATGGTAGTTAATAGAAACAGTTCTTTATTATTAGTCTTTGCAATGGCATACATTAGTTTTGGAACCACATATCTAGCACTTATAATTGTAATGATAATTACTACAGCCGATTTAAACAATAAGGTTAAAATACTAGCTGTTACATTGGTGCTTTCGCCAGCAATTATTGGCGTAAACAACATCATAGGGACTACAATAATATCTTGAAAAATTAAAATCCCCAAGGCATTTTTTCCATGAAGTGTGTTCATTTCGTTCCTGTCTTGAAACACTTTTAAAACAATGGCTGTACTGGATAAAGAGAATAAAAAACCTATAAAAACAGCTTCATTCCAGCTATTTCCCATAAAATAATAACATCCAGCCGAAATTAAAACGGTGAGGCCTACTTGAATAGAACCTCCAATAAAAACGGTTTTCTTAATGGCCGCCAATTTTTTTAGGGAGAGTTCCATACCGATGACAAACAGTAAGAGAATGACACCAATTTCTGAAATAATCTCTACCTGCTCAACAGCTTTTACAAGACTTAATCCGTAGGGGCCAATAATGACTCCAGTAATTAAAAAACCTAATATAGATGGTAATTTAGCACGTTGCAAGAGAAAAACAATAACTACCGAAAAACCCAATAAGATTAATATGTCTTGTAATAAAGGTATGTGCATTGTTTTAGTAAATTAGTGGTTTTAAACTGGCACTAAAAATAAACTAATTAAGTTTTTTACAGGCTATTTTTATTGTTTTTTTAAGATGTAAAACACTTGGGAATTAATAATGCCATAAAAATATTTAAAAGGTGAAAACTCCTTTTTACAAATCTTTAGGTCACATGTTTTAAAAACAGTTTCTAATTTTTTGTGATCAAATCCAATATGTGTATAGATATAGCCTTCTCGTTGTCTTTCTATGTTTAGACTTAAGAACGATTTTATAATGTTTTTAAAACTAGCTTCTTCTTTGTTTTGACCAATAAGAAATCTGACTGAATTTTTTAATAAGGATGGAAAACCTGTTTCTAAAGGAACAGAAACAATAATTCTTCCTTCGTCTTTTACCTGATTTTTAACTTCTAAAAGACGTCGTTTTTGTTCGGTTTCTGAGAAGTGTTCTAATACCTCTAAGCAACTTACTACATCAAAAGATTTTGAGCCTAAATCGGTTAGATTATTTGTAATTTGAATTTGCTCTAACTGATTTTTTTCTATGGTTTCTTTTAGTTCCTGAAACATAAAATCTAAAGGGTCAAAACCAACTAACTTGGCCTTTGAATTTTCTGCATGTATACATTGAAGTAAAAAACCATCTCCAGTTCCAAAATCTAACAAACGCTCTTGAGGTTTCAAATCGATAAGTTTCATGGCAACACGAAACCGTTTTTGATGAGAAAATTTCTTAATGGAGGATTTGTTATTTCTTGTTATATCTGCGTAAGACATGTGCTATTTTATAAGTTTTGTAAACTTAGGAAAATAAAAAAAGCTTTCCGAATATGGAAAGCTTTTTTAAGGTCAGTTTGAATTTTATTATTCGCTTGCTTTATCTGCAACAATTCTTTGCTCTCTATTGGCAAGTTCCCAAGCCGTATAGAATACTAAACGGGTACGATTTTCTAATAAATCGTATCTAATTTTATCAGGTGTATCAGATGGTCTGTGATAATCATCATGCGTTCCGTTAAAATAAAAAATAACTGGAATATTATTTTTTGCAAAATTGTAATGGTCGCTTCTGTAATAAAAACGATTTGGATCGTCGTCTTCATTATAAGTGTAATCGAATACAATGTTTGTGTATTTATTATTTACTTCTTCAGAAATGTTGTGTAATTCGGTACTTAGCTTATCGCTACCAATAAGGTATAGGTAGTTTCCATCTCCTTCATCATGTTTAGGGTCTACTCGACCAATCATGTCAATGTTTAAATTAGCAACCGTATTAGCAAGTGGAAAAATAGGATCGACATCTGTATAATAACGAGACCCTAAAAGGCCTTTTTCTTCACCTGTAACATGTAAAAATAGGATAGAGCGTTTTGGGCCATGACCATTTTTTGCAGCCTTTTTAAAGGCTTTAGCAATTTCTAATAAAGCTACAGATCCAGAACCATCGTCGTCTGCACCATTATAAATTTCTCCATTCTTAACGCCTTCATGATCTAAATGTGCAGAAATAACAATTATTTCATCTGGTTTTTCTGTTCCTTTAATAATAGCTGCAACATTTTCAGAATTGATGTCTGTAGTGATGTTTTTATAATCTAAGGTAACATCCATTTTAATTGTTTGGTTGTCAACTTCAGTTTCAATATTTGGCATGATGTTTTTAGCCAACTCTGTATTTATTAGCATATAAAACATGCTTTCTTTTTTCTCTTTAAGGGAAATAGAGCTGTTTGCTTTACCAAAACGAGCGACTGCCATTGTGTAAATTTCTGGATAATAAACAAAAACAGCTACTGCGCCTTTTTCTTTGGCAGCATCACGTTTTTCTACAAAAGCTTCTCTAAAATTAGACCATTTAGAGGCATTTGAAGTCCCAGTAATTAGATAATTTCCATTGGCATCTTTAGGTTCTCCAGATTTTATTAAAACAATTTTACCTTTAACGTCTAGGTTATTATAACTAGAATATTTTTCGTCTTCAATCCCATAACCGGCAAATACAATTTCAGAAGCATTTAAACTACCATTTTCTACAGAAGCAATAGAAACAAAATCATCAATGTTAGAGTATGTTTTATTGTTTATAGTAAAAGACACTTCTGGTACGCCTAATTTTTCTAAAGGCACATTTTGAAAATACTCATTATTAGGAAGTGCTGCAGGAACTTCTAAAGAGATGTATCTATCTTTTAAAAATTTGACTGCTTTTTTTTGTCCTGGATCTCCAGTTCCTCTACCTTCAAAGTCATCTGAAGCAAAAATGTAAAGATCTTCTTTTAATTGAGCAGACGTAATGGTATTTCCATATTTAGTAACATCTACAGGAGTTATCTTTGCAGTTGTGTTTGTTTGTGTAGATGTTTCGGCTTTTTGTGAGCCACAGGATAATACGAGACTAACACCGCAAATAAGTAATAGCACTTTTTTCATAGGTATATGTTTTAATAATGAGTAAAAACAAAAGTAACTAAACCTAGAAGGTTGATTTGATGATTTTAACAAATTTTAACATCAGAAACCTGTTATTTATAGGTTTTCGTTTAAAATGAGTCTGTTTTCTCTATTTGCAAGTTGCCAAGCTGTAGCAAAAATTAATTGGGTTCTAAGTTTTAAAAGATTGTAATTTATTTTATCTGGTGTATCTGTAGGTTTGTGGTAATCTTCGTGCTCTCCATTAAAATAAAATATTACGGGTATATTATGTTGCGCAAAGTTGTAATGATCGCTTCTAAAATAATACCTGTTTTTATCATTTTCATCGTTATAAGTATAATCTAAGGTTAAATTAAAAAAGGTTTCATTTATTTTTTCTGAAAGAATATGTAGTTCCTTACTTAATCTATCTGCTCCAATTAAATAGAGGTATTTGTCGTTTTCATGATGTGAGTAATCTACACGTCCAATCATATCGATATTTAAATTAGCGATGGTTTCAGAGAGTGGAAAAACGGGGTTTTCTGTATAAAACTTGGAGCCTTCAAGGCCTATTTCTTCAGCTGTAAGGTGTAAGAAAAGAATGGATCGCTTTGGTCCGAAGCCATCTTTAGCTGCCATTTTAAATGCTTGGGCCATTTCCATTAATGCGACAGTTCCAGATGCATCATCGTCTGCGCCATAATATATTATATTGTCTTTGGTGCCAATATGATCGTAGTGAGCAGAAATCACTAGTACTTCTTCGGGTTTTTCACTTCCTTTAATATAAGCTAATACATTTTCTGTAGCCTTGGTGTTTCCTGGAAAATAAGATTCTGGAATATATTGATAATAAACAGAGTCATTGATAGGAGATGTGATGTCCTGAGATTGATAATATTCTTTTAAGTAGTTAGCTGCTTTTTTTTGTCCTTTTTCACCTGTGCCTCGTCCTTCAAATTCTTTGCTTGCATAACTGTATAAGTGTTTACTTAGTTCTGGAGAAGTTATGGTGTTTGAATATTTAATAATAGTTGCGCTATCATTTATTTTAATATTGTCTTTCAGGGTTTGAATTTTTGTGCTGTATTTTGTAGTAGCACAAGAGCCAACAAGCGTCAATACAGATGCAAATAAAAAACTTTTCATAGTGTTAATAGCTTAATTACAAATCAAATAAACTAAAAAAAGTTGATAAAAGAAAAAAATAGCTAAAGGAAAACAAGCTTAAAATCTCTAATTAAGATGATGGTTGTTTATTGTTCATGTAAATATAAAATGACTAAAAAATGGAGTCCTTATTATGTTCTTTACTTTACATACACAATTTAAGATAGGTAGCTATATCATGTTTTAAGCTAATGGCAAATTCAAAACCATAAGTAAATAAAAAGAAACTTTAGAGTTATTCTATCTCTAAATCGTCCAGATTTAAATCTTCAGTGTCGATATCTAATTCTTTTTCGTCTATATCTAAATCGTCTATATCCAAGTCTAATTCTTCAAGTTCTTCGATGGCTTTTTCTTCAGATTTTATTTCTCTTTGTTCTAATTCTTCAGTATTACCAACTTCAACCGTATTAAAGATAGATTTGTAAATAGAGATTGAAAACGCAATTGTAGTTAATAAAAAGACCAATTGAATGGTTTTTTTTGACTGGTTGTTTTTATTTGACATATAAAAAGCAATAAACCCAAATACTAAGGCAGCAATAGCAGGAAAATAGGCTAGATTAGATAGAGGTAAAACCGATAAAACAAGGGCTAAAACGGAAGAGATAATTCCTAAAACAATACATAGTTTTCTCATAATATTAACTTTTTAATCCAGTTGCAGATTTTATTTTTAATTCGCCATTTCCTACAGCTACTTTAAATTTAGCGAAAACAGGAATTTTGTTTTCATCGGCTGTAAGCCAAAGTAAGTTATCGTTTGTACCTTTTAATACATTACTATTTTTAACAGATATAGCTAATTTATAGCATGACTTGCTACCAATGTTTGTGTTAATTGTTTCTTTACTTAAATAGGTAACAACAATTTCAGTAGGTTTATTATCGAACAATACTGTCAACGAGATATTTTTTCCAGGAGCATAAGAACTTAAATTTAAAGTTCTTAAATAGTAAATTGTAGATACAATATCTTTAGTACCGCTAGACATATTTAAGGTTTTATTTTGGTCGTACGTACCACCACCTTTCTTTTTCTTTCTAATTAAACTTTTTACAGTGCCTTTAGAATGACTGTAATTATATTGTACAAATTTTGAGTAGCCACCCTCGTAAATATCTCTTTTATATAAGTATGGTTTTACGCTTGTAGGACTTACATAACTCTCGTAAAGGTCTCTAATTTTAAAAAAGCTATCCCATTTACTATAAGTAGCAGCTGTACATTTTAATCTTAGAAGTGTGGCTTTAGAAGTTTTAACCTCGCTGGTTTCCATATTTACTTGTGCTAATTCTGTTAGCACACCAGACATATTGTACGAAGCAGTAAAAGATAGTTTCTCTCCAGCTTTAAATGCAGAATTTTGCGAAAAACCAATTGAAGAAACAAAAAGACTTAAAATTAGAAAATATTTAAACATATATTAGTTCGTTTTAAATTATAACGAAAGTAATAACATTTATTGTACCGAAAGTAAAATGCCTAAAAAAAAAATTTAAATACGGATATTATATTATGACTATTTTATAAGGGGTAATTTTTGTTACATTATTAATAACTGATTTGTCTCTTTTTTCATTCAAAATTATATTTTAGCTATTTATCACTTCAGACAAGAAAATTATTATAATTGCAATGTTTTCTGAATGTTAGAGCTGTTTTTTAATGCTGACAGCAAGAAAAAATATAAAAACACATCAAATAATCGATAAAACGCTTGTTTTTTTCGTTTAATTGCATAAATTTGTTTTATAGAACCCCAAAATCTTTAACATGAAATCTAAAATTACTTTATTTTGTCTTACTTTCTTATTAATGGCTGGTATTGGTACAGCCCAAAATAAAGATGCACCTAAAAGTATTATCAGTCAAGATGTATCTATTTCTAAATATCACGATAGAAAAGAGTTAGAACAAATGCAAAAAGGCTCATTGCTAGGATTGTATAATGAACGTATTGAGATTATTATTAAAATACTTCCTTATATAGCCTTTGCTACAAAGCCTGGAGTTACCATGTCTACGTTTGGTATTCCCGATACAAAAGACAATAGGAGTGCTCTAGACAATCAAATTGATGCTACCAAAAACTATTTCTTAAGCACCATGGATTTTCAAAATAAAATACTGCCATATTCGGATAGAGCCAATTTAATTGCTGCTATTTTGTTTTATGAAGAAACACTGAAATCATTACATATATATAGTGAAAATAATAGATTCTAAATTTTAGAATTTTTCACACTATCCTATTTAAATGTTTAGAAAATAATGACTTAAAATCGCAGCATTTTTTAAAGTAGCTTCTTTAAAAAATGCTGCGATTTTTTTAATCCAAGCATTTAGAAAATCAATAATATTTTAAGCTTGTTTTAACTTATAACCTTGTTTTATAGTCCATTAATTGCTTTTATTTTTCAATAAACTAAATAAAACAACAATTTTATGTAAGAAAATACCACAATTATAAATTGATTTATGTATTTCATCGTTATTATTTGTATTTAGTGGAATAATTTTATATGTTTGAACTATAATTAATAGAACTTCTATGATTAATAAATAACTATTATAACTATGAAAAATCTGCCCCAACTCTTATGCATTTTTCTATTTGTGTTTTCCAATGTTTATTCTCAACAAGAGAAGGGAATTATTGGCACGAATAATTGGTTGAATTCTTGGACCGAATTTAAGCCAGATCAAAATGAATATGGCGAAGCAACCGAAATTTTAACGGGTAACATTACTACAGATACCAAATTGGTAAAGAAAAACATCTACATGTTATTAGGAAATGTTTTTGTTACAAATAATGCCACGCTAACTATAGAACCTGGAACTGTAATTATTGGTGATTTTAAAACCAATGGTTCTTTAATTATTACCAAAGGAGCAACTATCATTGCCGATGGTTTAGTAACCGATCCTATTGTTTTTACTTCTAACCGAAGTGTAAAAAAAGCAGGAGATTGGGGAGGAATCATTATTCTTGGAGATGCGCCGATTAATAAATTTGGTAATGGGTCTTCTGTAAATCATAACTTTAGAGCTGCCTCTTATGAAAACATAAGTTATGGTGGTGAAAACTTAGAAAGTAATTCTGGGGTATTACGTTATGTAAGAATTGAATATGCTGGAAAAAAATTAAAAAGTGGAGACAACTTTAATGCTTTATTAATGGCAGGAGTTGGTAGCCAGACCGTCTTAGAAAATATTATGGTAAGTTTTTCTGCAGGGAATTCTTTTGATGTTTATGGCGGACAAGTTAATTTAAGCAAAGCCGTATCATTTAAATCTAACAGAATAGATTATAACTTCAATTATGGTGCTCAATGTAACTTATACAACTCTTTAGCAGTTAGGTCTTCTTATGTATCAAGTCCAGATGGATCTAGAGCATTACATGTAGCTTCTTACAATAATGATAAAGAAGAAATAGACTTCACTAAGAGCCAAACTTTAGTTATGGCAACCAACTTAACATTGATTAATGCTAGTGATAACTTGCAATCTGAAATAAAATTAGGTTTGGTTAAAGAAGCAATCTATGTGGCTGAATATGCCGAGCTTGATATGAGTAAGAGTGTTATCTCCGGTTTTAATCCTGCCGTATTGTTAGACCGTAAAATTAAAATCAACAATGAGAATTTAGAACGAATAAAATTTACAGAAATGTATTTCAATAATTGTAAAGGAAATATTTTTACTGAATATAACTCTAATAACGAAGACTTAGAAAGTTGGTTTGGAAATAGCAGTTTCTTTAACGTGTATTCAAAAGGTTTAGATTCTGAAACATTTATCGACTTAAAAGATTCTAAAAGACCAGATTTTAGATTACGTATTAATAAAATTATAGCGTCTAGTGCAGATTAAAACTAATTACACAAACTAAAAAAACAGAAACCCCAAATTTAACCTGAACTTTTATACGAATACTCTTTAAGGAGATTCAAACAAATTAATCTATTAAATATTTTAAAGCCCTTTGTTTCAAGAGCATGACGTTTATAACAAGAACCGATTGTTTTTAGTACTGGTGACTAACAAATAAAGCGTATGAATAAAACTACTTTTGTAAAAAAACTTTTTTTTGTACTGTGTTTTTTTGTTCTTATTCTTAATCAGAACCTTAAAGCTCAAATAGCTATTGGTGCCCCAAATATTGGGTTTAGTCAAGCTTGTGCAAATAGTTCTTTTAATTCGTATAACGTCACGTTTGTATTTACTCCAGAAGCTGGATTAAGTCCAACAAATCAATTTAAGATTGAATTGTCTGATGCAGATGGGAGTTTTGCAAGTCCTACGGTTGTTTATACCTCAACAGCAGGAGCCATTACTACATCGCCAGCAACCTTAAATTTTGCTTTACCAACTGATACAGCAGGAGAATCTTACAGACTAAGAATAAAAAGTACGGCTCCAGCAGCAACTAGCTCAGGTTCGTCAACTTTTGCAGCTTATTATAAAATTCAAGATACTCCATTTTCAATCAACAATTTAATTTCTACTGCTTCATATTGCGCTGGAGGAAATTACTTATTAACCATAGATAATCCTGGTACAGGATTAAACGACTCTCCTTTAAATTATCCATCTCTTACTTTTAAATGGTACAGAGAAACTGGACCTACAACATCAGTTTTTGTTGCAGATGGAGAAAGTTTATCAGTTAATACTCCAGGAACCTATTTTGTAGAAACAGATTATGGAACTTGTACATCAGACTCTTTTTCTAACCGAGTAACCGTTTCAGAATCTACTACAGGTTCCACATCTACCATTGTTTCCAGTCTAGGAAATCCATTTTGTCCAAGTGGAGGACCAACTACTTTAACAACAACTTCAGGAAATAGTTATCAATGGTTTTTAGATGGGGAAGCCATTTCAGGAGCCACCAATCAAACACTTGATACGGTTTTATCTGGAACATATTCCGTAAGTATCGATTTAGGTAGTTGTTCTACAACTGCTTCCATTGTTTTAGAAAGCGAATTATTCACCAGTAGTATCAATGTGGACGAAATAACTTCTATGGAACTTGGAGAGACACTATATATTGAAGTTACAACGACGGCAGAAAATCCAGAATTTCAATGGTATTATAATAATGTGCTTATTTCAGGAGCTGTTGGAAATACTTATGATGCTACAGAATTTGGAAGCTATCAAGTCATTATCAATCAAACAACAGGGTGTATTGTTTCAGATGATTTTTTATTTGAAATAGAAGCACCAATCGATCCTTTTCCAAGTGTGGCAGATATCCCAAATGTTATCAGTCCGAATGGAGATGGAATTAACGATACTTGGGTTATTCCAAATGCTTATGTAAGTGGATCCAATACCGAAGTCATTATTATGGATTCTTATGGAAAAGTTTCTCTTAAAACAACCGATTATCAAAATAATTGGCCAATAGACGAATTGAATTTTAAAAGTGTCAATCCGGTATATTATTACGTGATTACCACTTCAGATAATAAAACAAAAAAAGGTTCTATAACCATAGTAAAATAAATGAAAATATTTTTACTGATATTAGCTATATTCATCTGTTCGACACAGTTTTCTTTCTCGCAGGAAGACGGTGTTGTGTCTTTGGCTATTCCAGTAAGAAGCTCTTTAAAATTCAACAGATATTTAAGCAATCCTACCTTTAGTTTTGTAAGAGAACAAAATACCTACATTAATTTAACTAATAAAAGAGAGTGGGTTCAATTTGAAGATGCACCTCAAACTTACTTAATCAATTATTCAGGAAGATATAGTGAAAACATTGGAGTAGGGGTTGGATTATTTCAACAAAACTATGGGGTTTTAACAACTTTTGGAGGTGTTTTAAACTTTGCATATAATGCGAGACTTCAAACGGATAGCAATTTAACTTTTGGTTTAAATTTAGGATTTTATAAAAGTAGTCTCAATGATGGAAAAGTAGTTGTTAATGAAGCAGACCCCTCTTTTGACAACATTCCTAAAAATACTGTTTTAAGTGTGAGCCCTGGAATTAACTACGGCTTGGTGTTTTTTGATTTCGGATTATCCATAAACAATTTGGTACAGTATAATATAAAATCTTCCGAGTTAATTAAAGAAGATCCACAACAAAGTATTCAAGCCCATGTTATGTACACAGGATATATGTACAGTCGAGGTTTTTTTGATCAAAGTAAATTTTCAGCTTTAATAAAATCTGAATTTAAAAAAGATCAAACTATTTTCTCTGGAATAGCCATGCTTATGGTCCCTAAAGGCATCTGGGCGCAATTAGGGTATAATACCGTTTATGGATTAACCGGTGGAGTTGGAGTTAATATTACTAAGCAAATTTCTGTCGAATATAATTACGAAAAAGCGATGGGAGATTTAGCCTCTTTTGGTTCGTCTCATGAATTTACTTTAGCCTATAAATTGAATACTAGAAATAGATACCAATATAGCGGAGATGATAGAGAAGAAGCCTTACTAATTAAAGATCAAAAACGCAAACCAGCTATTTCTAATAAACCGACTTTATCTGCTGAAGAGAGAGCTCAATTAGCAGAGCAAAAAGCAGCAGAACGAGCAGCAAATCAAGAGGCTGCAAGATTAGCTACAGAAACAAGAGCTTCAGAAAGATTAGCAGCTCAGGAGCAGGCAAGATTAGACGGTGAAGCTAAAGCACAAGCCTTAGCTGAGGCGCAAGCAGCAGAGCAAACACAATCGGCAGATGCTGAAGCAAATAAAATATCAGCAGCTCAGGCACAAGCAGATGAAGCCGCCAGATTAGCGGCTGAAGCAGCAGCTCAGGCACAAGCAGATGAAGCAGCTAGATTGGCAGCTGAAGCAGCAGCTCAGGCACAAGCAGATGAAGCAGCTAGATTAGCGGCTGAAGCAGCAGCTCAGGCACAAGCAGATGAAGCAGCTAGATTAGC
>NZ_JAPMLM010000071.1:17123-39565 GCF_026410195.1 Xanthomarina sp. F2636L
CACAAGCAGATGAAGCAGCTAGATTAGCGGCTGAAGCAGCAGCTCAGGCACAAGCGGATGAAGCAGCTAGATTAGCGGCTGAAGCAGCAGCCCAGTCACAAGCAGATGAAGAAGCTAGATTAGCAGCTGAAGCAGCAGCTGATTTAGAAATAACTCAAAAAGATGCTTTAGCTAAGTCGATGTTTACATTGACAGAAGAAACTAAAGATTTTAAAGAAGCTCAGGATGCCTTACTTATTAGATTAAATGAAGTTGTTCTTACGAAAGAAAAAGATCTTAAAGACTTAAAAGAAGAAAACGACTTAAGTGAGCAAGGCATATATCTAGAGCCAAAACCATTTAAAAGTATTTCTGCAGAAAACAGAGCTTTGGAAGCTATCAAGTCAGATTTAGATGCTGTAATTACAGAACGTAATAAAACCATTACAGAATTAGAAAATTTATATAATGAACGAAATAAAAAAGCTTCCAATAAAAATGATGAAACGAGTCAGTATTATTTAGAAACTATTCAGGCCTTAAAAGCAGAACAAGCAGAATCTGAAAGAACAAGAGCAGGCTTAGTTTCTACTTTAGAAACCATTAATGTTGCGACAGAAATAGAAAGAAAAAGACGAATTAAACGTGCTCTTTACGACAATGAGAAGGATAAATACAATAAGGATATGGCTAGTTTAGAAAGAATTAAAAACAGCACGCCTTTAAGCACGGTGCCTTTAACTGTTGAAGATTTTAATTTTGGTGAAGAGCAGAGTAGTAATGTGCGTATTTTAAAAGGTGTTCAAAATGTTGATAATGGCTACTATATGATTATTGCTGTTCATGAAAATGTTAAAGATAGAGATGAATTTTTAGAGAAAGTTGTTTCTACTGGACAAGCTAACATCAATTTCTTTTATGATGTTAACTCTAGTAAATACTTTATTTATTACCAAAAATTTGATTACGTAGAACAGGCTATGAATGCCATAGATAATAAAGGAAATAAACCATATAATGAAAAAATGTCTGTTGTTAAAATAGAGAATTAAGAAAACAATGAAAGCCCCCATTTGATCTTGATATTGCCCCATATTAAGATTGAGTGTTTATATAAATTAAAATATCATGAAAAAACCTACTTTTTTTAAGATTGGCATTGTTGCAATTATCCTGCTCATGAGCATGCAAACCATTGCTCAAAACTTTGTGCCCTTCACACCAAGATTTAATAGAGATTTAAAAGGAGATATTCGACTCATAGGAAATAATATTCTTGGGCCTAGTAACGATCCATTTAACAATAATTCTGTTTACAATCACAATGTTGATATGCAATATATTGACATAGATGGCGATCCCTCTACTTTTAATTCTACGAGTGCAGATTTGGAAATTCCAAATCCCGGATGTTATCAAATTGTTCATGCAGGTTTATATTGGGGAGCTGTTACCAATGGTAATGAGCCAATAACCAATGTTAGGTTTAAAGGACCCACAGGAGGATATAATGATATTGTTGGAACTGTAGTTTATGAAGCCAATGGTGTAGAAACAGGAAACAGTTATCCATATTCTTGTTATGCGGATGTTACTTCCATTGTTGCAGGTTTAGCAAATAATTTAGGAACCTACACTGTTGGTAATGTTTCTACAGCTGTTGGAGAAACCTCTACTTTTAGTCCTTATAACGGGACAGGTTACTCGGCTGGTTGGTCGCTTTTTATTGTTTTTGAAGACCCAACTTTACCAGGGAAATCGATTACGAGTTTTGATGGGTTTAGTTCTATAAATAGTGCTGTTGATGTTGATATTCCAGTATCTGGATTTCGTACAGTTCCGGCTCCAATTCCAGTAAGAGCAAATTTTGCATTTGCTGCTTTAGAAGGAGATAGTCCAATTCAAAATGACAGGTTGATATTAAATGGGGTGACTATGTCTGCCGTAGATCGTCCTGCAAATAACTTCTTTAATTCGTCGGTAACTCAATTAAGTGCTTTACCTGTAAATAATAGAGTTCCTAATAGTACCAATACTCTAGGTTTTGATACTGGAGTTATGGTGGTTCCTAATCCCGGAAACACGGTTATTGGAAACGGAGACACAACTGCAACCATAAGACTGGAAAGTAATCAAGATCAGTATTTCGCCTATTTTTGTGCTTTTGCTGTAGATATTATAGAACCTAGAATCGTCCTTACCAAAATTGTTGAAGATGATCTTGGAAACGATATTGGAGGTCTAAATATAGGTCTTGGACAACCTTTAAATTATATAATAGGATTTCATAACTCTGGTAATGATGATGCTAATAATTTAATTATTAGAGACATTCTTCCAGTAAATATTATTTTTAATTATCCTGCCGATTTAGGGATATTACCTCCAGGTGTCACTGTTGTTAGTTATACACCAGCCACTAGAGAAATTGTGTTTAGTGTAGACAATTCTATTGTTGAGCAAGGAGATCCTGTTACTGAAATTAGAATTCACGCACAAGTGGTTGATAGTTGTAATCAGTTAGCAGATGCCTGTTCTAATATTGTCAATAATCAAGCTTTTGCAACTTATAGCGGAATAGAAAACCCTAATTTTTTAATTACAGACGATCCTAGTTTAAATAGTAATACGGGTTGTTTAATAACCCCACAAGCAACAAACTTTTTAGTTGATTTAGACTGTGAATTTACAGAAAATGTCATCCTATGTGGAGATACTGTCCAATTAACAGCAGCTAATGGTTACGACTCTTATTCTTGGTCGACCAGTCCAACTGGAACGCCTGTAATTGGAACAACTCAAACCATTACAGTTAATACCGTAGGAACATATTATGTTCATAATACAGCTTTAGCACCTTGTCAGTCTATAGATCAAACATTTTTTGTTACAAATTATGGAGGAACTACGATAGTCAATCCAGTTATTCCTTTTGCAGATGAAATTGTTACTTGTCCTAATGATGGAAAACTATTACCTAATATCTTTTTATGTGGTGGAAATGATTTCAGATTAATTGAAACAAATATAACCGATGCGTCATCAATTATCTGGGAACAATTAGACGAGGGAAGTTGTGCACCTGTAAGTAATACAGACTGTGCTAATGAAAATGCTGCATGTACCTGGAATCAGGTAGGAACTGGTCCAACTTATAATGCTAATACTTCTGGACAGTTTAGATTAACCCTGAATTACGAAGGAGGTTGTTTTAATCAGTATTATTTTAACGTATATCAAAACGTATTAAACCCAACGGTTACAAGCAATGATATTATATGTACAACCCCAGGACAGATAACTGTGGGGGGTGTGCCAACTGGATATGAGTATAGTATCGATGGTGTTACTTACCAATCAAGTAATATTTTTACAGTTACAGTTGCAGGTACTTATACTATTTTTATCAGACAATTAGGAGCCACTACAAATCCTTGTATTTTTACTGTTCCAGATGTACAAATTAGAGCCAGAGATTTTACAGTTTCAATTGATGTAGCACAACCATTATGTTATGGAGATAAAGGAAGTATTACATTGGCAGCTAACGATGTTGAACCACAGTATTTCTTTTCTATCTACGATGGCGCAACCTTAATAAATAATGTAGGTCCAATTACTGAAAACAACTATACTTTTTCAAACTTAAACCCTGGAATCTATACAACTATTGTTGAAACTGAAGATGGCTGTACACATACAGAAGATGTTGAAATTATTGAACCTCCAATATTAACAGCTACTTCGGCTCTTACAAGTCCGTTAACCTGTTCTGATGGTGAGATTACTGTGTATGCTACTGGAGGAACTCCTCCTTATTTTTACTTTGTAAACAGTACTACTGTATTCCAAACAGTTCCGGAAATTGTTGTTACAGCGCCTGGAGTCTTTAATATCACTGTTATAGATTCTAATAACTGTGAAACAACAACGTCTATTACAGTTGAAGCTTCTTTAGCACCTGAATTTACAGTAGATCAAACAAATATCTTATGTGCTGGTTCCGTTACTGGTTCCATAACAATAAATGTTACCAATCCAAATGGTAATAGCTTGATGTATAGTATTGATGGCGGTATTACTTTTGTGAGCTCTAATGTATTTACAGCGCTTAATGCTGGAGATTACGATGTAGTAGTTCAATATACAACTGGACCTGATGTTTGTCTTACAGATCCTCAAACTATAACAATTACAGAAAGCGATCCATTAACAGGAACGGTTACTTTAACCACACCATATACTTGTATCAATAATGGAGAAATAACCGTATCTGGAGTATCTGGTGGAACACCACCTTACAGCTATAGTATTGATGGTGTAACTTTCCAATCTGGAAACACATTTTCCGGTCTATCAACTGGAACATATACAGTAACTATTCAAGATGATAGCGGATGTGTTTTTATTGCAGATTCTATTACTATAGATGCCTTAAACCCTCCAACAGATTTAACCTTTAGTAGTTCTCCTTTAAGTTGTCCGTTGAATACTTCAACCATAACTATTACAGGAACTACAGGAGGTTTTGGAACCTTACAATATCAAATTACTGCTCCAGCCGCAGATGCGACTCCATATCAAACTTCAAATGTATTTGCTGATTTAGCACCTGGAACTTACACTTTCCAAGTTATTGATGAGAACGATTGTACCTATACTGAAACCTATACTATTAATCCACTACCTGCCTTATCAGTTGTTGGACAGAGTATTAATGATGTGACTTGTTTCGGAGATTCTAATGGATCGATTCAATTTACAGTATCTGGTTCTACAGGATTTACATATACCATAAATGGAGGAAGTTCAACTACAGGAACATCTCCAATAATTTTAACAGGTTTAGCTGTTGGAAGCTATACGATTGTTGTTACAGATACAACAACCAATTGTGATGCAACTGCAACTTTAACTGTAGATGAACCAACTTCGGCTTTAAGTATTTCAACAACTATCAGTCCAATAACCTGTAATAGGAGTGGGGAAGTTGTTATTAATGCTACTGGAGGATGGGGAGGAAATACCTATAGTATTACGTTGCCAGATGGTACCATAATTCCTGCACAAGCTAGTAATACTTTTGTAAATTTAATACAAACAGGAACTTATACAGCAACAGTAATTGATGCATATGGATGTACGGTAACAACTACCTTTGATTTAGTAGTACCAATAAGTCCTACAGCAACGATAAGTGTGACTTCAGATTATTGTTATGATGCAACCAATGCTGCAACTCTTGAAGTCACTGCTTCTGGTGGTCAACCACCTTATCAGTTTAGTATTAATGGCGCACCATATACATCAAATAACATTTTTAATAATTTAGTACCTGGAACCTATACCATAATCGTTAGAGATGCGTATGGGTGTACTTTTACTTTACCTGCAGAAACGATTGCAGCTCAATTATTAGTTAATACTATTGTTACTAAAGACTTAGATTGCACAGCATCTCCAGATGCTTTAATTACTGGAACTATTTCTGGTGGATATGCACCATTTACCTATGAAGTATCTATAAATGGAGGAGCATTTACTAACTTAGGAACTACAGGTTCACCATTTACCTACACAACAGCAGTTGATGGAACCTATCAATTTCAAATAACAGATGCTCAAGGTTGTACGGCCCTATCAACTGTCAATACAATTGATGCCATTACCTTACCTGAAATTCTTTCAGTAACACAGACGCAACCAATATTATGTCATGGAGATGAAAATGCTGCCATAGATGTTGTAATAAATACGACTGTTGGAGAACCAGTTTATGTTATTAATGTATATAACACGACTACAGGAGTTGATTACGGAACTCAAACATCCGGTTTATCTGCAGGTTCTTATACCATAACTTTAACAGATAATAATTCTTGTACAGATACTGAAACTATCATTATTGCAGAACCTTCAGCTATAGTTGTTAATTATCATGCTGTTCCAATTACTTGTAGTCCAAGTGGAGTTTCTCAGGGATCAGTGATTATAGATGGAGTAACAGGAGGAACGGCGCCTTATAATTATTTTGTAACTGGTACTAATGGCTATAATAATTCAGAACTTAATAATGCAGGAACAACATCTGTAAGTTTTGATGTGGTAGATTTTGGTTTGTATCAAATTAACGTTGTAGATGCAAATGGTTGTTCAGTTTTAGTTCAGGATGTGCTTGTGGCATCACCACCAGACGATTTAGATATTAATATTACTGCCATAGCTGATTGTCTTTCAGGAGGGGAAGCTATAGTGACTATTGGTACAACTTTAATTAGTTCTGGTCCTTTCTACTTTAGTATTTATCCTGCAACTGGAACACCTCCGGGAGGATCATGGATTCCAGAACTTACTCCAGGAAGTGCTACATTTTCTAATTTACTTCCAGGAGTAACCTATACGTTTATTGTGTATGATGATTCTACTGGATGTAGTTATTATGAAACAGCTACCAGTCCAATTCCAACAAATTCTACATTAACAGCGACAGCAGTTATTGCAAATAATATTACTTGTACAGGAAGTGCGGACGGAAACGTATCCTTTACTATAAATAGCACGTATGCAACTGCGACTAATGTAACTTATGAAATATTCGATTCCTTATCCTTAGTAACAACAGGAATAAGTGGAACAGGAGTCGTACCAGCAAATGGTTCTTTACCAATTACTAATTTAGGTCCGTTATCTTTTGGAAATTATTTTGTTCTAATTAGCGAAACTTCTGGACCAAATACCGGTTGTAGTGTAGTTACTATTCCTTTTAATATAACTGAATCTGCTTTTGAATTAAATTTAACAGCTACAGTAGATCAAAATGCTAATTGTAATCCAGGTTCTGGTGTTATAAGTGCTATTGCTATGGATGGAACGCCACCATACATGTATCAAATAACAACTACTGCAACGGCGCCAACTTCAACCGATCCATTTTGGGCATCTTCAAGTACGTTTAATATGGATGCAAATAGTTATTATGTTCATGTGATGGATGCATACGGATGTATTAAAACAACACCTGTTTTAGTATTACCTATGGATCCTTCTCCAATAATTGCAGCAACAGTAAATAACCAATGTAATACTGCTGAAGGTGATTTTGAAATTGACGTGAGTTTAACAACTGCAGGAATGCCACCTTATACGTTTAGTATTGATGGAGGTGCATTCCAAACATTCTCAGCGCCATTTACCATTCAGAATTTAACCTCTGGAACTCATACAGTAGTAGTGAGAGATGTAAATGGGTGTGAAAACATGGTTAGTGTAGATATTGAACCTCCATTAGGAATTACTCCGACAATAACAGGAATAACAACATGTTCTGATGATGATGGAGAAATTACAGTTACAGCTCTTGGAGGTACAGGAACGTATTCATATAGTATCAGTCCAAATCCAGCTTCAATAACTCTAACAGGGAATGTGTTTTCTGGAGTGCCATCAGGTATTTACACGGTAACTATTACTGATACTACAACGCTTTGTTCTGAAGATGCCAGCATCACTCTAGATGCTGCAACCCCAGTTAGCTTTACGACATCGGTAACTGATGTAAGTTGTAATGGAAGTAACGAAGGTGTTATTACTGTAAACTTAGATGCAGGGAATGATAATCCAGTTTATACTTATGAAATTACTGCTCCAATAGTTGTCGCACCTCAAAGTTCGAATGTGTTTACAGGATTGGCAGCAGGAACCTATACTGTTCAGGTAAATTCTGGAAGAGGATGTTCAAATACGATGGATGTTACAATTGGGGAACCTGCTTTACTGACATTGTCCGGAACTGCAACCGATTTTGCTTGTGCGGCAGATGGATCAGTTAACACCTCTCTTTTAACACTTACCGAGGGTGGTGGAACAGCTCCTTTCTCTTATAGTTTAGATGGAATTAATTATTTTGATACGAATGTTTTCGATATTATCGATACAGGAAGTACACAAACTATTAGTATTTATGTAAAAGATACTAATGGGTGTATTGCAACAAATACTGTAACCATTTTGCCATTACCAACCTTGACGGCTGCAACAGTTTCCGAAGCAACTCCTATAGATTGTAATAATACAGGTTCTATAGCTATTACAGTAACAGGAGGTTCTGGAAACTTTGAGTATCAAATGTTGCCAGATGGACTGCCACAGACTTCTAATGTTTTTGATATTTTGTTACCAGGAGATTATTATTTCTTAGTAACCGATTTAGATACCGGATGTACCATTGCAACTGCAGCTTATACTGTTGCTCCATTTGATACGGTTGAAGCCTTAGCTACAGCAACTACAGCAGTTACTTGTTTTGGAGATACTGATGGAGCTTTAGATATTCACGTGAGTGGTTATTTAGGGACTTATACTTATGAAGTTTTTAATAGTTCAGGAACATCTGTTTTAGGACCAATTGCAGCAGACACAAGTACAAATCCACAAGCTATTTCAGGATTATCAGCTGGAAATTATACCGTTGAAATTACCGAAACTGCAAGCCCTTTCTGTTCTGTTACAACCAATGTGGTTACTATTACATCTCCTACAGAACCTTTAGCTGTTGTGGCTTTAGAAACGTCGAATGTAACTTGTACAAACGACTTAGGAACCATTACTGCAACTGCAACAGGAGGTTGGGGAACATATCAATACGAATTAACTGGAGCAGCTACAGTAGCTTATTCAGCAAATGGTACTTTTGAAAACTTAGCAGCTGGAACCTATACCGTAAATGTTATGGATGCCGGAGGTTGTATCGCTTCAGATACGGTAACTCTAGATATTCCAACTCCAATAGATGCTATTGTCACTCCAAGTGCTACTTTATTATCTTGTTTTGATGATACCAATGCAACCATTACGGTAACTTCTACTACTGGTGGTTTTGGAAGCGATTATTTATATACGCTGAATATGCTTTCACCAACTGTAAGTTCTTCAGGACCTCAAACGTCTCCAATATTTGGAGGTTTAGGAGTGGGGACTTATCAAGTAGTTGTAACAGATGCTTATAGCTGTAGTTTTACTTCAGCAGATATTGTTATTACGCAACCTACGCCAATTCAAGCGAGCTTGGTAAAAGCAACGTCTCAAACCTGTTTAACAGAAGCAACACTTACGTTGAGTGCTACAGGAGGAACTGGTCCGTATACGTATAGTGCAAATAGTACTTTTACACCAATTTTAGGGTCGTTTGCAACGTCAACAACATTTACTGTTCCTGTTGGAACTTATGAATATTATGTGCAAGATGCTAATGGTTGTATTGCTATTGTATCGAATGAGATTACCATAGATCCATTACCAGATTTAATCTTGAATTTATCTTTAACCAATGCCGTTATTAACTGTGCTGGAGATGCTACTGGAGTCATTGTGGCTTCAGCCGAAGGTGGATTAGGAGGTTATGTGTACATTTTACAAGATACCTCTGGAAATACCATTCCAGCTACACAAACTAGCCCAGGTGTATTTACTGAACTATTAGCAGGAACTTATGTGGTTCAAGTGGAAAGTGGCGATTGTTTAACAACGTCGGCTCCAATTGAAATAACAGAGCCTTCTGCACCATTAATTGCACCTTTTACAGTTGTGGATGTAACTTGTTTTGGCGCAAATAATGGGTCTATAACTATAAATGCTTCTGGAGGAACAGGCGTTATTAAATATGCTATTTCACCTCAATTGGATCAGTTTTTCGATACTAATGTTTTTGAAAACTTAGAACCAGGAACGTATGATGTGATTGTTCAAGATGAATTAGGCTGTTATTTAACTCTTAATTTCACTATTACAGAACCTGCACCAATCTTTATAGTAGTAGATCCTCTATCTGTAATCGATGAGGTTTGTGAAGGAGATTTAGATGGAGAGTTTAGCATTGATATCTCTGGAGGAACACCTCCTTATTCTGTAAGTCTTGATAGCTATGGTGGACCTTATACAACAGGAACTGCTACCCAAACTCAGTTTGATTTTATTGGATTAAGTGGAGGACAGCATATTGTTTATGTAAGAGATAGTTTTGGGTGTGAGTCTGAAGTGGAGGTCAATGACATGGCAGAACCAGTAAGAATCAATCCTATAGTTGAGATTGAATATGCTTGTGTTGATAATGCTTCAAGTAATATAGTTACGGTTATTGTAGATGATAGCATTACAAACCTAGACGATTTAGATTACTCTTTAGATGGAGGACCTTATCAGTTAAGTAATGTGTTTATAGATGTCACTCCAGGAACTGGACATTATATTGATGTAAGACATACTAATGGTTGTATACAAAGAACTGAACTTTTTGATATAACATCTTTCGATCCCTTAACCTTGGCTCTAAGCGATGGCGAAATAAACGAAATTATAGCAACTGCAACTGGAGGTTCTGGAGACTATGTATTCACGTTAAATGGAGAAGATTATGGAAGCACCAATGTGTTTGTTATTTCAGAATCTGGAACATATACTGTAACGGTTACAGATAGTAATGGCTGTGTTGCTATTGCTTCAAGACATTTTGATTATGTGGATGTGTGTATTCCAAATTATTTTACGCCTAATGGGGATGGTATTCTAGATGGTTGGGCTCCTGGATGTGTTACTCACTATCCAAATCTTGATTTCGATATCTTCGATCGTTATGGTAGAAAAATCGCAACCTTAAGAGTTGGAGAAACATGGGATGGAACGTATCAAGGAAAGGAACTTCCTACTGGAGATTACTGGTATGTGGTAAGATTGAATGATTCTAAAGACAATAGAAATTTTGTTGGACATTTCACACTTTACAGATAATTAAGAAGGTTATTGTCTAAAAATTAAAACGAAACAAAATGAAAAAACTAATTATATACTCTCTTTTATTAGTCGTAACATATGGTTATAGCCAAGAGTTAAATTTACCTGTATATACCCAATATTTAGCAGACAATCCTTTTGTTATTTCTCCAACATATGCGGGAATAGGCGATAATCTTAAAATTAGAGCTAACGGATTGACACAATGGGTGGGTATTAAAGATGCTCCAGATAACCAATCTATTTATGCCGATTTTAGAATTGCAGACCGTTCAGGAATAGGGATTTCATTATATAATGATAAAAATGGATATACTGTACAGAAAGGATTGAAAGTTTCGTTTGCACATCACCTTATATTGGATTATTATTCCAAGCAGTATTTATCTTTTGGAATTTCGTATAACTTGAATAGCTTTAGAATAGATATTGATGAATTTAGACCAACATATGAAACACCTATTATCGATCCAAGAGTTACAGATGATAGAGCCATCTCGAATAACAATTTTGATGTAGGTGTTTTATACAGAAATAAAGGTTTTTATTTCAGTTTAAATGCAAATAACCTGCTACCTAAAGATATTGATGATTATGTTGGAGTAGAACCTGATTTACTTTTAAACTATCAAGTATACACAGGACTAACTATTCAGAGTAAACAAAATAAAAAATTAGAATTTGAACCATCGGTGTTTTTCCAATATTTTGATAGTGATAACCGTTCCAGTACAGATTTAAATATTAAAGTTAGAAAGTACGATAGGAGAGAAGATTATTTCTGGGGAGGTATTTCGTATCGTTTTCTTAATGATCAGTTTTTCAATCCTTTAAATGTTGGACCCATGGCAGGAATTAAGAAATCAAACTTTTATTTTGCTTATTCTTATCAAATTACGGTAAACGATTTGGCAGGATATAATTCAGGAACCCATATGATAACTATAGGATTAGACTTCTTACAAGGTATTAGTAACTGTCCTTGTACACAAAGCCCGTTGCACTAATAATGTTCACTAATTTAGCTTTATGTTACATCCGTATTTAAAACAATATAATTTTTAAGTTTGTTTTTGTCCTCTATTATCTTTTTTTAGGTGAATTTTATTATATTTGATATGTCCCAAGATATAATATATCCCTCTTTTTCATAATAGTAGCGTTTATAGCTATAGTTATCAAGCTATGGTTTATATAAATTTTTGCTATTCAAAATTGATTTTAAAAAAAATCTTAATTGAAGAGCAACATTTTTTAAGTGAATTATTAATCTTAAAACTACTATTTTGAAAAACATTCTATTTTTACTTAGCATTTTTGTTTGTTATAATTTGTCTGCACAAAAGCATTGTGCTCAGGACGAATACCAACAAAAAATTTTTAATGAAGACCCTTCATTAAGACCTGAAAATAATCCATCTTATCAAGAATTAGAAGAGTTTACTAGAAATTTTATTCCATCTTCCTCCCATGAAAGAGCTTCTAATATTGGTGGATTAGAAATCGGATATGATTATATTATACCTGTTGTGGTTCATATAATACACAACAATGGACCCGAAAATATTTCCGATAAAGCTGTAGAAAGAGCCATAGAGATGTTAAATATATTTTATGCAGGTGAATCTGCATTCGACCAAAATATAGATCCAGATTTTGTTGCTGTGCGAGGTGCTTTTACAGGTAAAAAATTAAAATTTGTTTTGGCTAAATTTGATCCAGATGGCAATGCTACAAATGGTATTGACAGACAAGTAGATGCTACATATACGTATCAAGGTGATAATAGTAACATGCGATTAATGTATCATTGGCCAAGAGAAAACTATTTTAATATTTATGTTGTAGCTCAATCCTGGACAGGTAGTTCAAGTTCTGGGTTTGCAACATTTCCTCCAAGTGTAGATGGTTCAGCAAATGCTTATTTAGATGGCCACGTTATGTCTGCTTGGGCTTTTGGTGAGCATGGAGAAATGTGGCAAACTTGGTATCATAACTTATCTCATGAAGTTGGACATTGGTTAAATGTTTATCACATTTGGGCCAATGCTGGTGGAAATGGAAATTCATATTATTGTAATCTTGATGACTCTGTTGCAGATACGCCTAATACTAAAGGAAACTCTTTAAGCGATTTAGATTATTTCCCAGGAGTTGGAACAGTTTTTAATTGCAGTACTAAGGATAATTATACTAATATGATGGATTATACCTCTGCCACTTATGCTATGTTTACTGAAGGTCAAAAAGCCCGAATGGAAGCTGCTTTAAACTCATCGGTTGCAGACAGAAATAATTTATGGTCTGTAAATAACGTTTTAACCACTCTTTATGGTTGCACAGATGGTGTAGATTCCGATTCAGATTTAATTCCAGATGCCTGCGATACGTGTCCTAACAGCTATTTTAACGATAGTGATGAAGATGGTATTTGCGACGATTTAGATGCATGCAATGGTTTTCCAGATGTTAATGTAGATGCCAATCCAAATGCAATTGATGCTTGCGACCCCTTATTGCCTATAATTAACTTTAATTCAGAAACAGTTTTATCTTACGATGCATCCGAAGATAATGGTGTAACTATTAATTACGATCAAGGTGCTACTATTCATGTGTCTGTAAATGGATGGAAGGCCATTAATTTAAATTATAATATAACACCAAACACTATATTAGAATTCGACTTTAAAAGCACTATAGACGGTGAGACTCATTATATCGGAATAGATAATGATTTGCAATTAGATCCTATTTTAGCCTATAAATTATATGGAACAGAAATTGTTACTCCAACGGCTAATTATAATGTAGATTACGACACCTATCAAGACACTGATTTGTTTTCGTATAAACATTATACCATACCAATTGGTAATTTATATAATGGGAATGCATCTTACCTTTTCTTTACAGCTGGTAATGATACATATAGTGAAGTTTGGTATGGTGGTTACTTTTATCCTGGAGGAGGAAGGTATAATGATGCCACTTCTTTTTTTAGAAATGTAAAATTATATGAAAGTGAGGTTCTTTCTACAAACGAAGTGCGTTTTGAGTCTAATATTTCTATTTATCCAAACCCTACAGTCAATCAAGTGACCATTTCAACCGTTAATGGATTAAAACTACAAGATATTCAAATTCTAGATGCACGAGGAAAAATGATTAAAACCTTAAGTTTTAATCAATCACAAAAAGGAATAATTTATTTAAACGAACTTTCATCTGGAATTTATTTTATTAAAATCATTTCAAATGAAGGCGTTAGTACTAAAAAAATAATAAAACTTTAATACTTATTTTAAGCATATCTTAGCCTTAATTTTCTAATTCATTTGCTTTAAAGCGTTATGGATATAGAAAATTAAGGCTATGATTTTTTAAATCAACTATGCTGGTAGGCTTATAAAGAAATTAAAACATTGTAGACCAGCCCAGAATAAAACCATTTGTATTTGCACCAATATCCTTTAAAGTAAGCGTTGTTCCATAAGCTATTTTAATGGCTTGTTTTTTGAAAATAGGCATTCCAGCAGAAAGTCCTCCTAAAAAGTTACCACGTTCATCGTCTTTATGTTGTCTGTTTACAATAGAGTTTCCACCTAAACCATATCCAAAACTTAGAGTGGTCCAAATGCGATGTTTAAATTGTTTGGTTAGATGCGTTTGTATAGCAAAAAGAGGTTTTTGCTTTTTAGTTTGATCAATATAAAAATCGTTATTATTTGTATAAATAAATACAGAAGTTGATAGTTCATAAGACCAAGAGCTCCAATTATGCGTCATTCCAATTTGAGGACGAAACACAAAGGTATTAGATCCTAAATTCAGTAATTTATCTCCATAATATTGTCCAAATGGGAAGCTAATCGCTACCGAGGCACCTACAGTTGTGTAAGTTGGGTTATCTTTCATAAACTCTTGCATTTCTTTTATAGTCATGGCTTTAGGACCAATAAAGTTAATAGAGAGTCGTAACCTTGGATCAGCAAGACCAGTTCTAGAAATGGATCTAGCTTCTCCATTTAAAAGTCCTTCCCATTTTGCAGAACTAACAGGCAATAAAACATCAATTCTAGCCTGTTTATTTCCAATTTTAAACGGACGTACATATTGAAAGGCTAAAGAGTTTACAGTAACTGATGCATCTTCTGCTTGTAAAACAGGATCAAATTCTATATTTCCAAATACATGGCTAAATCCTGCCCCAATCACATTGGTTCCTAAGGGCATAGAACTCCAACGTCTAGGTTCTATGTCTTGAGCATAACTTTTGCATTGAACTAACATACATATTAGACAGGTAACTTTTACTAAGGAGTTAAAAATAATATTACACTGTTTTAACTTTAGCATACGTTTTTATTTAATTAAGGTTTGTATGATGTTTTAAATTTTGAAATACTAAAGTAGGAATCTATAGTTTACAGATAGCAAAAAGGATTTTCTATCTCCAATAACACCAGCTTCCGATCTAAACATCCATTTTTTATTATATTGGAACTGCATACCTACAATGCCATTCCATTCTTGTTTGGCTTTTTTCTCAATGCCATAACGAATAATCGACTCTCCGTCAGCACCTGCAATTCTATTTACAATTGGAGTTAAAATTTCGTTGGCTTTGTTAATTTTAGCTGCATCAATAGGGTTTGTAGGGTCTAAAGAATTTAACCATTGATAATAATTGGTAGCTATTTCATTGCCTCTGTCAAAAACTTCTTGAGAAAAAATATCTTTCATTTGAATTTCACCGAATGTTTCAGATCCAAGCTTAACTTTCATTGCGCCCACCCATATACCAAAATTTCGATAGGGTTTGTGTTGGTAAACAAAATTATGTCCAACCCGTATTCCAAAAGTTGTTACTCTTACGGCTTCATCTAAATGTTCTGGTTTATTCCAGGTTAAATTAGTGTCTAGCGCTATCCAAACGGGGCCAACTCCACCAGCAGCAGTAACACCAAATCCTGTGGTTCTTACACTTTGTTCCACAATAGATTGTAATTCTATAGGAAAGGTTAAGTTAACTTCAGTCTTAGATTGTCCATATCCAAAAACTCCATACACATTAAGAAAAGGGAAAATCCAAAGATCTGGCCTCACCATGACGGTATGAGCAGAGCTATAATTATCACCAAATTCAATAAAATCTACAGGTGTTAAAGCGATATCTAAATTTTTAGTTTGTAAACCAAGTTGCAGATTATCAATAATAAGCCCTTGCTTTACATACATATAGTTAACCATAACTCCAGTTGGATACGGAATGTCGAACCCCTTTTTATAGGCTTCTTGCCCCCAAATAGGGAAGGTGTTGGTGTATTTAACCTGTTTTAAGCTGTCTGTATATGCTTCAAACTTCTTATTGATTTCTGTTGTTGGATACTGTGCGTATAGTTCTTCAGAAAAAAATAGTATTATAATTAAGGACGTTAAGACTATTTTAATTAAAGTGCTTTTATGCTTACAATAGTTTGATAATGTGCCATTAGACATTCTAGATGTTTTAAGTGATATGCTAAACAAATATAAAAATTGTAGTTAGATTTTAGGAAAAATAATTAAAATGAAGTTAATAAATGTGTTTAGATTTAACTGTATCTATCTTTATTATTGTCAACTAAAAAACAAACCCTTGTAAATCATGTATTTACAAGGGTTTTTGCGGAGAAAGAGGGATTCGAACCCCCGGAGGTGTGACCCTCAACAGTTTTCAAGACTGCCGCATTCGACCACTCTGCCATTTCTCCAGTGTGTCTCATTAGGTGTTCCCTAATTGCGGGTGCAAATATAGAATCCTTTTTTGATTCTTTCAAATAATTAAACTGAAATTTTTAAAAGAATTTTTAAAAGCTTTCAATAATTTTGATTTTCCGTTAGTTGAAACAATTTACAAGCCTTACTTTTGTCTATTATTATAGAATATTTATGAATATTATTGATAAATTACAATGGCGTTATGCTACAAAAGCATTCGATTATAAAAAAATAGTCCCGAAAGAAAAGTTAGATATTTTGTATCAAGCCTTTAACCTTACAGCATCATCTTATGGGTTACAGCCCATAAAATTGATTGTTATAAAAGATAAGAAACTACAAGCAGAATTAGTTGAACATTCCATGAATCAACAACAAGTAGCTCAAGCATCTCATGTTTTGGTTTTTTGTATACAGACAGCTATTGATGAAGAATTTGTTTTAGAATACTTCAATCGTGTTCATAACTTGCGCCAAACCCCAAAAAAAATATTAAAACCATTTCGAGATTTTCTAATATCAGATTTTGAAAGTAAACCACAACAACAAATAGAAGAATGGGCTACTAAGCAAGCCTATTTAGCTCTAGGCAATATGTTAACAGTTTGTGCTCTTGAAGGCATAGATTCTTGTCCTATGGAAGGTTTTAGCCCCAATGCATATGATGATATTTTAAATTTGAAGAAAAAAGGTCTGAAATCTGTTTTATTACTGCCCATAGGATTTAGAGCAAATGACGATATGTTTGCTGATTTCAAAAAAGTTAGAAAAGACATTTCAGATAGCGTTATTGAATTATAAAATCTATAAAAAATAAATTATGCCAGGATTTGAATTATTTGGAGATAAAGAACGAAAAGAATTAAACGATGTTTTAGACAATGGTATACTTATGCGCTATGGTTTTGATGGCATGCGTAAAGGGCATTGGAAAGCTAAAGATTTAGAAAAAACCTTAGAATCTAAACTTCAAGTAAAGCATGCACAAGTAGTATCTAGTGGAACAGCAGCTGTTTCTGTTGCAATGGCTGCTGCAGGAATTGGTTCTGGCGATGAGGTTATTATGCCCACATTTACTTTTGTTGCTAGTTTTGAAGCCATCATGATGCTTGGAGCTGTTCCTGTTTTAGTGGATATTGATAATACCTTAACGCTAGACCCAAAAGCAGTGGAAGCTGCAATAACACCTAAAACCAAAGCCATTATGCCGGTACATATGTGTGGAAGTATGGCTAATATGGATGCTTTACAAGCTATTTGTAAAAAACATAATTTAATTTTAATTGAAGATTCTTCGCAAGCAACAGGAGCTACCTATAAGGGAAAACCTTTGGGAAGTATTGGAGACTTAGGGTGCTTGTCTCTAGATTTTGTAAAGATTATTACTGCAGGCGAAGGTGGTGCAGTATTAACCAATAACGAAAAATTTTATACAAACTCCGATCATTTTTCAGATCATGGGCATGACCATAAAGGTAATGATCGTGGCGCAGAAACGCATCCGTTTTTAGGTTATAACTTTAGAATTTCAGAATTACACGCTGCTGTAGGTCTAGCACAGCTAAGACGTTTAGACGAATTTGTAGCTATTCAAAAGAAAAATTATAGCATTCTTCGTGAAGCACTTTCTACAATTCCAGAGATTACTTTTAGAACGGTTCCAGAAGGAGGAGAGGAAAGTTATTCGTTTTTAAGTTTCTTTTTACCAGATTTAGATATTGCAAGAAAAGCTTCAAAAGTTCTAAAAGATTCAGGTGTTGATGCCTGTTTTCATTATTACGATAACAACTGGCATTATATTAGAAAGTGGAATCATTTAAAAGATATAAAATCATTATACCCTATTTCATCTGAAGTAAAAAGCGGACTCAAATATCTTCAAACTAAAACCTTTGAACAGTCAGATCATTATATTGCTAGAAATATTTCTTGCTTAATTAAGCTTTCTTGGACAGAAGAACAAGTGAGAGAGCGAGCACAATTAATGGTTCATGCAATTACTTCAACTTTAAATAAGTAATCAAAAACAATTTAGTAACTTTAAGTGGCAATTAAATATGTACATGAGTCACTTAAAGTTATTGATGTTTTTTTTATTTCCTATTGTTGTTTTTTCACAAAATAACAAGCAAGTTGCATTTAGAGAATTAACTGTTGCCCAAGGTCTTTCGCAAAACAGTGTGGTAAGTATTGCACAAGATAGTTTAGGGTTTATGTGGTTTGCCACACAAGATGGCTTAAATAAATACGATGGGAGAGAGTTTACCAACTACAATTTTCAGTTTGAAGATGTTACCAGGCCAAAATACAGTAAGCTGGGAAAAATTTATGTGGATAGATCTGGGCAGTTATGGATTATTAGTATTTCTGGGAAGCTTCAAAAATATCATGAAGCAACAGATAGCTTTATAAATCAGAAAGAGTTTCAGAATTCCAGTGTGATTTTTCAAACAAAGTCATTAGATTATCTTATCGGAACTTTTGGAAAAGGCTTGTTTAGAATAGACCATAAAACAAAAGACACGCTTCAACTACTTCAAGAACGCGATAAATCTTTAGATATCTACAATATAATTCAATTTGGAAACCTACAACTAGCTTCTAGTTCCAAAGGAGTTGTAATTATTAATGATAAATCTTATAGTATAGAACAAATTCCAAATTTTGAAGACACGAACTTTAGTGCTCTGACTTCTTCAAACAATGAAACACTTTTTTTAGGAAGCTTTGGAGACGGCTTGTTTATTAAAACAAAAGCAAATAAGACTTACAAACAGTTTAAAGGCTTTGCAACTGAAGGTTTTCCTACCAATTTAATTATTCAAGACGTATTGGTAGATAAACACCAGAAATTATGGGTTGCTACTTACGGCCAAGGTGCTTATATTATTGATTTTAAAGAAGAGTCAATTCAGCATTTTGTGGCCAATAAAAACGATCCTTATGCCTTACATTATAATGATGTTTTGAGTTTGTTTGAAGATTTTACTGGAACTATTTGGTTAGGGACAGATGGCGCAGGATTAAGTTATTTTGATGAGTATTTGGTGAAATTTAATGTTTTAACAAACAACCAAATGCCTAGAGAAGTTCATGTAGATGTTAGTCGTGCTATTGCAGTTCATGAAAATGATATTTGGTTGGGAACTTCGGGAAAAGGACTTACAAAAATAAATATTAAAAAGGATGAGTTTGTAACCTTGACAACTGATAATTCAAAGTTGAAAAGCAACCGAATAATGAGTTTGTTATTTTACAATGAACATTTATGGATTGGACATCAAACTCAAGGACTTCAAAAACTAGATAAAACAGGAAACATTATTTCCTTTCCAGAAACAGACATATTTACTATTTGGAGAATATCTGAAGCATCACATGGAAAATTATGGTTATGTACTAGAACCAATGGGCTTCTTTTATTTGATATAGAAAAAGGCATTATAGAAAAAGGGTTTCATCAAGAAAACTCCAACCTCACGTCTAATAATATCCGAATTATAGAAAAAGGAACAGCCAACACCTTTTGGATAGGTACCGAAGATGCAGGAATCTTTAAATTAGATACAGAAACACAGCATATAGAAAATATTGAGATTGTTTTAAATCCAATTAAATCCTTGTATTTTAATAAAGACACACTGTGGATTGGTACCAACGGAAATGGCTTAATAGGGTATCATATTCCTACTAAAAAAATAGCGTCTTATACCAAAGACCAAGGTCTGCCAAATAATGTTATTTATGGTATTTTGCCTGATAACCAAGGTAATTTATGGTTGAGTTCTAATAAAGGTATCTCGAATTTTCATCTTAAAAACGAGCAGTATGAAATAGAAAACTATAGTAATTATGATGGTTTGCAAGCTTTTGAGTTTAATACAGGCGCCTATTTTAAAGATGCTAATGGGATGTTATACTTTGGAGGATTAGAAGGTTTAAATTGGTTCAATCCCAATCAGTTGGTTTTTAATCCTACAAAACCCAAAACAATAATTACAAATTTTAAAGTTTTTAGTAAAGAACAAGATCTAGAAAAACAGTTAGAATTAAAATATAATCAAAACACGGTAACCTTTACTTTTTCATCTCTGCATTTTTCGCAACCAGAACGTAATCAATATCAATACAGATTGATAAATAATGATGAGCAATGGATTTCCTCTGGAAACAATAACGTAGCTCATTATACAAATTTACCTCCTAATGATTATCAATTTCAAGTTATTTCAAGTAATTACGATGGGGTTTGGAATACCAATCCAGCCACGTATTCTTTTACCGTTTTAGAGCCTTGGTATGCCAATAATTTAGCTAAAACAATTTATATATTGTTAGGTGTTTTATTTGCTATAAGTATTTATAAATATCTAAAATGGCGTTGGCATGTTAAAAATCAACTGCGTTTGGAATATGAAGAAACTCTCCGACTTAGAAAGTTAGACGAATTTAAAACCAAGCTTTATACCAATATTTCCCATGAATTTAGAACGCCACTAACACTTATTTCAGGTCCCATAGATAACCAATTAGCAAAAACAGACCTTTCCAAAACCGACAAAAAAGAACTGAGTTTAGTAAAACAAAATGCCGACAGATTACTTCATTTAGTAAACCAAATGTTGGATTTGTCTATGATAGATTCTGGACAAACAAAACTTCGAGTTTCGAGAGGAGATTTATCTATTTTATTTAAGCAGCTTGTTAGTGCTTTTCAGTATCAAGCCAATCAGAAAAACATTACAATTAAACATCAAATTTTCGATTTAAAAGACGTTTGGTTTGATGCAGATGTTATTGAAAAGGTAAGTTCTAATTTATTGTCAAATGCTATAAAATATGCACCAAAAAACAGTGAAATTATTTTTGATGCTCTTAATCTAGATGGCATGTTGGTATTATCAATTATAAACTCTAGTAAGCTAGTTGGAAAAGAAGATTTGAGTAAGTTATTTCAACGGTTTTATCAAGATAATGAACTTTCAGATGGCGTAGGAGTTGGCCTAGCCTTAGTGCGCGATTTAGTTACTCTCTCTAAAGGTACTATTATAGCCAATAATATCGATGCAAACAGAATACAGTTTAACGTTTCACTTCCTATAAATAAAGACGCTTTTACTGCTGAAGAAATTTATGATAGGCTTAAAGTTGAAAACCTTTCATTAGAAACAGATGAATTGATATCAGAAGTCAACACCAACAAATCAAGTCTATTAATTGTTGAAGACGAAACGGATATCCGCGCTTTTATTGTCTCTATATTTTCTGACAACTATGATATTCTTGAAGCCGAAAACGGAAAGATAGGACTTGAAAAAGCACAGGAAAACCTTCCAGATTTAATTATCAGTGATATTATGATGCCAGAATTAGATGGAATCGAACTTTGTCATGGTATTAAAACAAACGAGTTAACCAGTCACATTCCAGTCATTCTATTAACGGCTAAAGTAGGAGAGCATCATGAAATTGAAGGTCTTAAAACCGGGGCAGATGCTTATGTAACCAAACCGTTTAGTAGTGAGAAACTTAAAATTAGAGTCGAAAAATTGATTGAAAATCGTATAAAACTTCAAAAACACTTTAGTAATACGTTAACCATTAATCCAGAATTAGCCATTACGTCTACAGAAACAGAGTTTTTAAAGAAACTTCAATTGGTTTTGGATACACATATTAGCAATTCAGAATTTACAAGTGAGACTTTTTGCAAGTACATGCAAATAAGCCGAACCCAACTTCACAGAAAATTAAAGGCCATTACTGGCATGACAACTAGCGAATTTATACGTTCGCAACGCTTAAAACTGGCTGTTCAATTGTTAAAATCTTCCGATGCCACCATGGCAGAAATTGCCTATCAAGTAGGTTTCAATTCCCCTTCGTACTTCAATAAATGTTTTAAGGAAGTGTAT
>NZ_JAPMLM010000072.1:0-115953 GCF_026410195.1 Xanthomarina sp. F2636L
GGAACGCCATCACAATCTGCATCGTTTACATTAGAGTTTGTGTTAGTTGCGTCGTTATCATCACAGTCTTCACTGGTTGGAACACCGTCACAATCGGCATCGTTGACATTTGAGTTTGTATTAGTTGCGTCGTTATCATCACAGTCTTCACTGGTTGGAACACCATCGCAATCGGCATCGTTAACATTAGAATTTGTGTTGGTAGCATCGTTGTCATCACAATCCTCAGATGTTGGAACACCGTCACAATCTGCATCGTTGACGTTTGAGTTTGTATTTGTTGCATCATTGTCGTCACAATCTTCAGATGTTGGGACGCCATCGCAATCTGCATCGTTTGCATTTGAGACATTAACAGTTAACGTTGCAACATTAGATGTAGCTGATTGATTAACACCATCTAAAACAAAATCATCGTTAACGGTATAATTTATTGTAGCAGAACCTACAAAACCACTAATTGGCGTAAAAGTTACATTTCCATTTGTATCAACAGACCAAGAACCTTCTGCCGTATTGGCTGTATCTTGAAAGCCAGGAGTAGCTTGATCGAAATCAACTGTTGAAGAATCTATATTTCCATCAACATCAACATCTGTACTTGTTACATTAAAAGCTGCTGGAACCCCTGTTAAACTACAAGCTATGGAAGTAGTATTATTATCTGCCGTTGGAACAGCATTTATTGCATTTAAAGTAATGGAAATTTGAATTGTTTCGTAATTTACCCTTGGCTGACCAGCTCCATTTTGACCTGGGAATATCACTAATGTTTCGGCAGTAGCAGAAGCTGTAAACCTAAATTTAGATAATGACCAAATATTGGTAGTTATTGAATTTACCGTTTGAATAGGCCTAGCTCCTATCCTATATGTAAACAAATCAATTAAAGTTCCAGCATAATAATCACCATTATTACCATCATTTAAGGTGGTTGCTGTTAAGCTATAAACGTTTATCTCATAATCTCTACCCACAATTAACCCCGACATATCTGTTGAGACAGATTCTTCTGTAAAGTTTGATCCTAAATCTCTTAACGAAATCCAGTCTTGATGATTATTTGGCGGTAATGGTAATTGATTTCCTGTTAAGTTCCAGGTTGCTCCTCCTCCTGTTACAGGTGGTGCAGCCGCTTGTGAGAAACTGGAAATATCCGGCGTACCACCGCCATCAACCCAACCAGGAGGCACACAATTTGAACATGGGCTTCCCCCATCTGTAGCTGCAATTGTTTGAGATTGAACTTTACCAGAAAAAAATAATACTATTAGCAGTATTATAATAGGACACTTTTTAATTATTGATTTGGAGTTTTTTTCCATAGGAAAATCTTTTAAATAATTATTATTAAAATTCGATTATAGTCTATCCGATAAATCGATATTAATGTCTTAAAAAATAAATGTATCTAACTTGTGAAAAACCATTATGAATTAGAGAACATGGTTTAACATGAATAATTAAAAAATGGAACATAAGTTTGTACATATAAGACATGGGTTTTTTGACTACATGACAAATGTATCTTATGGGGTTTATTAATAAATGTATAATGTTCTGAATTGAAGTAAACATGTTCTAAAAACACCTATTAAAAGCAAAATAAGCGCATTTGAACGATTATTTATGCGTTTCACCGAGCTAAAGCACGATTTAAAGCATTTTAGTAAAACCTAAATTAAGTTGATTTTATGGAGAAGGTTTTCGCGATACTTTTTCCCGATGGGTATTACCACTTTGTTGATTCTTAAAGATGCATTATCTATCTGCTCTAAATAGTCTAAGTTTATTATATAACCACGATGTACACGAATAAACTTCTCATTCATTTTTTCTATGATTTCGTTTAAACTGATACGTAATACTTGGGTTTGTTTATCTTTTAAAACAATCTCAACATATACGTGAGCACTTTTTAAATAGAGAATATCTTTAAATAATAGTTTAGAAAACACTCCTTTATCTTTAACAAATAAAGCATCTTTGACAATTAAATTATCTTCTATTACCTGTCCTGTTTTTGAGGAATGATTGTAAAGCGCAATTTCTATAGAAGTGTATAATTCTTCTTTTGTAAATGGTTTAATTAAGTATGCTGGAGGCATAACTTTTTTTGCCTCTGTAACCGTTCTCACATCCGCATTTGATGTCAGGAAAATAAATGGAAAATTATAGTTCTTTTTAATTTTTTTTGCAAGATCAATACCTGTTTTAGCTCCGGATAATTGAATATCTAAAATAGCAATATCTGGCTTTTCTTCTTCAATACGTTCTATTGCCTCTGAATAATTTATTGCTGGCTCTAATGCTTCATAACCTAGATCATCTAAGGTATCACATATATTATCTGCTATAATTATTTCATCTTCAACAACTAATATTTTTACTTTTTCCATTGTTTATAAACAATTATTATTTCAAAATTAAAATTAATATAGCCTGTCGTCTTTAGTACATACAAATGTTCTAAACGACTTATTTTGTGTTCTGAATGAAAAACCAAACACCTATTAATTTAATGATTTTCTTGCATGAATATCTTTAAAGGTAATAATAAATTTCGCACCTTCTTCATTAGTTTGTTCCAGTGCTCCATGTAGTTGCTTTACTAAACGTGTAATAAGTCTTAATCCCAAAGTTTTTACCTTACTTAAATCTATGTTTTTATTTAATCCGGGCCCATTATCTGCAATAATCAATTGATAGTCTGGTGTGTTTTCTGGTTTCTTAATGGAAATATATAGCTTATTTCCTTCCATCCTATTAAATGCGTATTTATAAGAATTTGTAATTATTTCATTTATTATTAAACCTAGCGGAATTGCAGTATCTACATCAAACTGCATGCCTGAAGATTCTACTATAGTTTCTATTTTTTTATCTGAAGCATATAATGCGTTTAACTCTTTAACTACTAATTTTATGTACTCCTCAAAGTCTATTAATCCGTTTTCGTTTTGATATAGTTTTTGATGAATTAATGCCATAGATTTCACCCTATTCTTACCCTCGGTTGCCAGCTCAAGCGCTTTTTCATCTTCTATATCTTTAATTTGTAATTCTAATAAACTAGACACTATTTGAAAATTATTTTTTACCCGATGATGTACTTCTTTTACTAACAATTCTTTTTCTTTTAGGGAATCGTCAATAATTTTATTTTTCTCTTTTAGTGCTTTAGACTGTTTTATAGATTTTCGTAAAAAGTATAAAGAAATTATAAGAAATATTGCAACTAATAAAACTGACACAATATAAATATTTGAGAGTGCTTTCTGATTTTCAATTTCCAGATCTTTTATTTTAACTGCTTGCTCTGTTTTAAAAGTTGCCAAAGAGTTTGATAAATCTTTAGAGTAAACTTTTCGAGTAACATTTACAGCTTCCTCCTGATAACGTATTGCCTCCTTTAAATAATTATCTGTTTCGAGAGCTTGGGAGCATTCAATAAGTACATAATAATAATCATTAAGATTAAGCACACCTTTAGTTTCATTTATAAATAATTCAGCAAGTTCCTTTGTGTTTGAAACTCCAAATTTTTTAAAAACCTCCTTTTTTATAACTGAATTGGTTGGTAACTTACTTAGGTATTTAGCGTATAATGAGTAACTATCTAACCTCGTATTTAGGTTATTATAAAGCTCATTTAACAATTCCTCTACCCTATTCTCATGACCTCCTTTATAAATATAAGCATCAATTAAATGTAATAAAATATCATAATGGTATTCTGTATTTTGCTCTAACTGATTTTCAATTTCCAAAGCTTCCTCACAAACATCAATGTATTTCTGAAGTTTACCTTCTTTTATTAAAAAATCACTAAGATGATACAAAGATTTGATTAATAATGTTTTGTCATTGAACTTTTTAGCTATTTCAATGTTTCTAAAAATGATTTCTTTACCATTTTCAATTTCCTCTTGAATAAGATGCAATACTATAGTATGTGAGCTGGCACTTGCTTTGGTTCTAATAACATATTCGTTATTTTGGTCAAATTGGTTTAAATAACTTTCTAATTTTTTACTAATACGAGATGCATCGTCTAGTGCGCCTTCATTTCTTAACTTTGTAATTTGAGCAATTTTAATATTTGCATATTCTAGATTAATGTCATGATTACTTTTAGGAGCTTTGATGTAAGTATTTATGTAATTAGAAACCTGATTATAATTGACATTTTTCCTATTAGAAACCCGTACAATAAATTTATAATGTGCTTTGTAATCTAGCTTTTTCTCAAAAGCAATATTACTTAAGAGATCTAAATAAGGGGTTTTATTTTTTATTAAAGCAATAAAATATGTTGCAGAGTCTAGTTGTTTTGTTAATATAAAGTCCTCAATTTTATAAATACTGTCCTTACTTTTATTTCGTTCTTTAACGGGCTGAGATAGTATGTGAATACTGGGAAACAGAACAATTAAAAAAACTAAGATTAATTTTTTCATATAAGTATTAAAGAATTTAATTGACAAAGATAAATTAACCTATGTAAACTGCGTCAAAAATGTTATGAATGAAAATAGGATTTTTGCCAGATTCTTGCTCATTGATTTGTACAAAACACTGTGTTGAACTATTTAGATTATTCAGCCAACGAAGTATTTAAAACAATTTTTATTATTAAATCTATAGCTAACTAATATTTTCTCTTAATCTAATAATATGTAAAAGTTGGAGCATCAAAAAAAAACAATTTTAGATAATAATTTATATAAAAAAACCTCTAAAACACGAATGCTTTAGAGGTTTTAATTGTAACGGTATAAAATATTAATTAGGTTGTATTTGATTTGCTTTACTCAGTCTGGCAAGTTCTTGTTGAATTTCTTTGCTTCGTTCCATGAACCTTTCGAACTTTTGACGCCTTTTTTCAGCTCGTTCTTTTCTTCTTGCATGATAGATCATTTCTAACTGACGCTTTTTCTCCCAAATGTCTTTTCTTTTTTTGTCTTCCATAGCCACAGTTCTATAAGAATACAAGTAAAAAAAGAGAAACATTAATGCAATAATCGATAAAATAATGTACCCGTTCATAATGATAATAAGTTTTAGTTAATAAAAAATACTACTTACGTTTTTTGAATTATAATTTGGGGCCTTATTCTTTTTATTCGTAATTACTTAAACTTACAAAAAATAAATAAACTACTACAAAAGAACGGATTAAGGTACAATATTATAGTTGAACGTCTGTTTTTATTCATTTTCAAGAAAAAAACCTTTAAAAAAACTATTCATTTAAAAGTAATTGGTAGGCATTTTCAATTTCTTTCAAGTCTTTAGCTGATAAATCAAAAATTGCTGAAGGTGTTTTATTAACTTCTTTTCTGATAAAAACTCCTTTTTCAAAAGACAGACTCTTCCTCATATAAGTAGATTCCAAATCATCTATACAAATTGTATAATCTTCATTGGAATGAGACATAACATCTTTCGCATTTTCAAGAAATAAACTATAGTCTTCGATGACAAATAATGAAAACTTTTTAAAGTCTTTTGATTTTACGACAACGACCACATAAGATTCCCCATCTGGTATTTTAAATTCTAAAGGATCATTATGTAATGTGCCCTTTTTTCTGTAAAACACTCTATCTATAGCTACTATTGTGTTAGTGTGTTCGTCTATTAAAGTATCACGATCATTTACATGGCCGTTTTCAATTTTTTTATTTTTAGAATGGCAATTTACCACAACCAAACATACTGTTAAAAATAAAATAATGTTTACAAATACAACTGTTCTTTTATACATACCTCTAATTATTTAATTTTTTACAAGTTGCTTAATTATGAGTTTTTCTGTTTTAGTAAGTGAATCTTTTTTTAAAGATTTAAAAAGTTTATTAACTTTTTTTATATCTTCTACAGGCACTACTTCTGCGCTAAAATCTATTTGATTTATTAGATTTTTAATGGTGTATAATGCTTCTAAAAACTCTAAATTTTGAACCGGTTGTTTTTTTAACTCTTCCTCAATAAATAAAAGTTTTGCTCGAATCATATTTTAAAATTTAATCTACTTTTTGTGTTATTTATGATTATTTAAAAGCTGAAGACGGATTTTATGAGAAAGAATTATATTGTTTAAATCATCAATACATTCCATGGCATTGTCTATGGAAGCTGTGTTTCTTTTACAATCCTTAATCACATGATTGAAAACCGCTTTTACAAATTTGTCTTTAGATTGTTTGGCCTTGGGAATTCTGGCAAAACTTATTTTATTAATCTTACGAATCATATTTATTATTTGATACGACAAAAGTAGATTACCCATAGCAGTCTTTGTATGACGTTGTGTGTCATGTAAATAAAAAAAGTTACTTTTACTCAAAGACTAACTATAAACCAATTAGCGTTGAAATGAAAAAATACACGTCTTTAGGTGCCTTAATGATAGATTTTAGAAGTTTCAAGAATATGACTCAAGCTGAATTAGCTTCAAAATTTGATGTGGATATTAGAACTGTTATAAGGTGGGAGAAAAATGAAACTTTATTAAAGTCCGATAAGGAAGAGGAAATGGTAGATATTACTTTTATTCCTTATCAAGTAATTAGAAACTTAAATGCCCCCGTTTCTATACCAACCTATTACGATTTTAACGTAAGAAAATACTCTTTAAGCAATATTTCTAAAGAATTACCTGACCCTAATTGGATTATAGATTTACATGCCGAAACAAATAGAATGAGAACCATAAAATATGATTCTGATATAGATGAAATAATTAGATATTCTAAAACACAGCATCATGTAATAACACCTATTTCTAAGGAAGTAATATTAAGAGCTTCAGAATTATTACCTGAAATAAATCAAATTATATTCGATACTTCTGGCTTCTATTCAGGACACACTGTGTTTTTACCTATTTCAAAAAGACTGTATAATAAAATTAGAAAAAGAGTTCTTACTGAAAATGACATTACCGTTTCAGATTTAATAGATTATAAGAAACAAAAAACACCTGTATTTTATTCATATAATATGTGTAGTGACTGTAATGAGAACTTTTTTTACCTTGCAGCTTGTTTTATAAATTTTCTTAAAAAAATAAACAAAGAATATATATATGCTTCTTACACCTCTAGAAACGACTCATACCATATAAACACACTAATGGGTGTATATGTTGTATGGGAGGATAAGAAATTGCAAGAAGAGATTAAAAGTTTGGCTCCACCAAGGTTGTATGAGAGTAATAATGTAATTTTTAGGAAGTTTCTAGATAAACATCTAATTTGATATTTCTACACCTAAACCATCATGTTTCCATTGAGTGATACCACCTTTTAAATCGTATACCTTAACAAAACCAGCTTCAATTAATTTCTCTGCACATGAGGCACTTCTTCTTCCTGATTTACAATATAAAATAACGGGTTTAGATTTATCCAGTTTTAAAATATCCTCATCGAAGGTATCTGAATAGAAGTCGATGTTTTGAGCATCTTTTATAAAGCCTTCAGAAAATTCTTCTGGAGTTCTTACATCTACTAATTGCACTTCTTCAAGTTCCAAAATAGATTGCATTTCTTCGGCAGTTACCACATTAATATTTTCATTTCTGGTTTCTTTACAGCCAAGAATCGTTACTAAAAACAGGATACTAAATACAACTCGTTTCATGCTTCGTTTTTTAATGATTATATTTAAACTAAAAATAATTTAACTATTTACTACCTCGCCATTCCACTCACAAAATCCACCCATCAGGTTATAAGTGTTGGCAAACCCTAGTTGATTCATGATGGCACATGCTTGTGCACTTCTTCCTCCCGAACGACAATAGATATAATAATTTTTACTCTTATCTAACGTTTCAATCTGATCTATAAATCCTTGTCCAAGATAAATATCTATATGTTTTGCATTTTTAATGCATCCTTCTTCTAATTCTTCTTCTGTACGGACATCAATTATCAAAGCATTGTCATCTTTTAATAATTGGTCTTGCCATTGCTCTTGGTTTAAATCTGCCATTGGTGATATTAAATTTTAATTTCAGCAAAAATACTATTTCTAAATAAAATAAGTGCAAAAAAAATCCAAAGTCATTTCTTCAGATTTTTTAAAATATTTAAATTTTTATTGTGCAACCTAGAGCTCTAGTATGAGTTTCTTTTATGGGATTTCCAGCCAATAAAGCATCTACTGCATTTTCAACATACTTCTGATTTACAGAATCTGGATGTTGATAATTATCATCAATAGCTCCAATATATTTAACCTTATTTCCTTTTTTGACTTTTTGCAACACATAAACATGTGGAGTTTTCGAAGCGCCATATTGTGGATATATTTCCTGATTTTTATCCATTAAATAAGGAAACGTATAGCCTTTTGCTTTGGATCTTGCTTTCATAGCTTCCATACTATCTCCAGGACTTGCAGCTGGGTTATTTGGCATAATAGCAATTACAGGATATCCTTGAGATTCATATTTTTTATTAAGTGCTATAACTCTATCTTCATAAGCCACAGAAAAAGGACAGGTATTACAAGTAAAAATAACGATATAGCCTTTTGCCTGGTTATAATCTGACAATGAAACCATCTTGCCATCAACGTTTTCAAGTTTAAAATCGGTTGCAATATCTCCTACTTTATAACCACTTTGAGCTATAGCAACAGTGGATATTAATAAAGCAATAACTAGTGTTTTTAATTTGTACATAATATTTATTTTAAAAATTGTTTTATTTCGTGTTCTAGTTCGTTGTAGGTAAAAGCTCTTTCAAAAAATTTACGCTCATTTTTATTAAATATTAATGTTGCAGGAATAGCTCCAGACCAATCTTCATGTACTTTAGGAATCCATGAATTAGAGTCCATATCGTTTAAAACTACAACTTTAGATTTTAAATTATTCTTTCTTATAAAAGGTTTTAATTTAGTTTCATAAACATGTGGAAAATCTAAACTCACTAAAATAACATCCACATTTTTATTGGAATAATTTTTATTTATATCTTCAAAATAAGGTAATTCTTTGATGCAAGGTGCACACCAAGTGGCCCAAAAATTTACAACATAGGTTTTATCTGTCGTTGTATACAAGTATTTTTCTATTCCACTAAAATCCTGAATCTCTAAATCAATATCTTTACTGTCTGTATTTAAAGACGAATCCAATACTTCCTTTGTTTCGTTTTTACACGAAACCATCACTAAAACTAATAAAAAAAAAATATACCTCATGCTATAAAATTAGGAATCGCATTTCATCCATATCAAATTTTAACAAAACATTAAACTGCATCCCACTAAAATAAGAAATACAAATAACTTAAAAAACAACAGATCAAGGATATGTAATATTTATTTAAACTCTTCTTTTTTTAATTTATTTAGCAATTCATGAGTTGTCTTTTTAATTTTATCCTAATTAATTTGAATAAATCATTTTCATTTCTATCTTTGAAAAACATAAAAACAATAATGAATACAATTTTAAATCATACTTGGTGGTGGAACTTTCGAAACTCAAACTTCGTGAGGTAACCTTTTGTATATTTAAAACTCAAAATAACAAGGCTTGTCATTCACGACAAGCCTTTTTTTATATAAATTATTAAATGAAAACATTCAGTTTATACACCCATCATAAAAAAATACTTTCAGATACGATGACTCCTGTAAGTATCTATCTTAAAATACGTGATAAATTTCCAAACAGTATTCTTTTAGAGAGTAGTGATTATCATGCCAACGACAACAGTTTCTCATATATCTGTTGCAATCCTATTGCCTCTATTGAAGTTAAAAATGAAGTTATCACACAAACCTTTCCAGATGGAACCATTTTTAAAAATAATATTCATAAAAATACGAGTGTTCCTGAGGTTATCCATAAATTCACTAAGCGTTTCAAAGTACAATCTGAAAAACATTTCAAATTTATAAACAATGGCATTTTTGGTTATCTAGCTTATGATGCTGTTAGGTATTTTGAAGATATTGCGATTTCAAAAAAAGAAAAACATTTAGATATTCCGGATATTTATTATGCTGTATATCAAAACATTATTGCAATCAATCATTTTAAAAATGAAGCTCACATTTTTGCACATTGTTTTAACGCAGAAAATAATATCGATGATATACTCCAACTGATAAAATCCAAAAATTTTGCTGCTTTTAGTTTTTCAACAAAAGGCGAAACCACATCCAATCTTACGGACTATGAATATAAAGAACATGTGGAATTAGCAAAGAAGCATTGTGCTCGTGGTGATGTGTTTCAATTAGTACTTTCAAAAAAATTCTCTCAAGACTTTAAAGGTGATGAGTTTAATGTATATCGCGCCTTACGAAGTATTAATCCTTCTCCATACTTGTTTTATTTCGATTATGGCGATTTTAAAATCTTTGGCAGTTCACCAGAAGCGCAACTAGTAATCCATAATGACAAAGCTGAAATTCACCCGATTGCAGGCACATTTAAACGTACAGGAAACGACGAAAAAGATACTGAATTAGCAAAAAAACTGGCTTTAGACGATAAGGAAAATGCTGAGCACGTGATGTTAGTAGATTTAGCTAGAAACGATTTAAGTAGAAACGGAAGTCAAGTAGTAGTAGAAAACTATCGCGAAGTTCAGTTTTTCTCTCATGTCATTCACTTGGTAAGTAAAGTCACTGGCACCAAACATAAAAACACAAAAACCATGCAAGTAGTTGCAGATACGTTTCCTGCTGGAACTTTAAGTGGTGCTCCAAAACATAAAGCCATGCAGCTTATTGAAAAATACGAAAAAACCAGTCGCGATTTTTATGGAGGAGCCATTGGTTTTATGGATTTTGAAGGAAATTTTAATCATGCCATTATGATTAGAACATTCTTAAGCAAAGACCATCAATTACATTGGCAGGCTGGAGCTGGTTTGGTTTCTAAATCAAATCCGGAAAACGAATTACAAGAAGTTTATAACAAATTAGGAGCCTTAACAAAAGCTATTGAAATTGCAGAGGAGATTTGAGTGTTCAGTCGTAGTAGGCAATTTTCACTCGAACATAAAAAAAGAAAAACCAATAAAACGAAAACATAATTATTTGTGTATTCGTGGCAATTAATATCACATGAAAAATATATTAGTTATTGACAATTACGACAGTTTCACCTACAATCTAGTTCATTATTTAGAAGATTTAGGCTGTCAAGTAACCGTAAAAAGAAACGATCAACTTCATTTAGATGATGTTGAAGCTTTTTATAAAATTGTTCTATCTCCAGGCCCTGGAATTCCAGATGAAGCAGGTTTATTAAAACCCATTATTAAAAAGTATGCTAATACAAAAAGTATTTTGGGAGTCTGTTTGGGACAGCAAGCCATAGCTGAAGTTTTTGGTGGAAAACTCATCAATTTAGAAACGGTTTTTCATGGGGTTGCAACAAAAGTTACCTCTTGTGTTACTGATGAAGTACTTTTTAAAGGTTTAGAAAAAACGTTTGAAGTTGGCAGATATCATTCCTGGGTAGTAGACACCAAACTCCCAGAAGAATTAGAAGCAACTTCTTTTGATGAAAACGGACAAATCATGTCTTTAAGACATAGAATATACGATGTTAAAGGAGTTCAATATCATCCGGAATCGGTATTAACACCTAACGGAAAAAAGATATTAGAAAATTGGATCAATCAATAGTGTTTCAGAGTAATCACATAAACGTATAAAAAAATAAAAAGACGTATAACTAATAAGAAACACCTACTTCCTAGGTAGATATATGAAACAAATATTAAACAGACTCATTAATCAAGAAAGCATCTCTAGCGAAGAAGCAAAACAAGTTTTGATAAACATTTCCAAAGGCGATTATAACCAAAGCCAAATGGCATCTTTTCTAACGGTATTTATGATGAGAAGCATTACCATAGAAGAGCTTTTTGGATTTAGAGATGCCCTTTTAGAATTGTGCATTCCTGTAGATTTAAAAGCTTATAACGCCATCGATTTATGTGGTACTGGAGGTGATGGAAAAGACACATTTAACATTTCTACTTTAGCTTCTTTTGTAACAGCAGGTGCAGGAATACACGTTACCAAACATGGAAATTATGGTGTCTCTTCAGCTTGTGGTTCTTCTAATGTTTTGGAACATTTAGGGGTTAAATTCACTTCAGATGCAGATTTTTTAAAACGCAGTTTAGACGAAGCTGGAATATGCATCTTACATGCGCCATTATTTCACCCAGCCATGAAACATGTGGCTCCTATAAGACGTGAACTTGGTATAAAAACATTTTTTAACATGTTAGGACCCATGGTAAATCCATCGTTTCCAAAACATCAAATGGTTGGCGTATTTAATTTGGAATTATTAAGAATGTATGGGTATTTATATCAAAATACAGATAAAAATTACACCATTCTTCATGCCTTAGATGGTTATGATGAAATTTCTTTAACAGGACCAACAAAAGTCATTAAGAACACATCAGAATATATTATCAATCCAGAAGATTTTGGTCTCGAACATTTAAGCCAAGAAGCCATTCATGGAGGAAATTCGGTATCAACTTCGGCTAAAATATTTACACATATTTTAAACGGACAAGGAACAGAAGCCCAAAACCATGTAGTTTATGCCAATGCTGCTATGGCTATCGCAACGGTTACAAATAAAACTGTGGCAGACAGTTTCAATTTGGCTAAAGAATCTTTAGAAAGTGGCAAAGCTTTAAATAGCTTCAAACAACTAGTAAAACTAAGTAAGAAGAAATGAATATATTAGATAAAATAGTAGCCGATAAACACCAAGAACTTATCTTAAAAAAAGAGATGTTCACTGTAAAAATGCTTGAAAAGATTCCTTTTTTTGAGAGAAACACGTTCTCCTTAACTAATAATTTACAAAACAGTACATCTGGAATTATTGCCGAATTTAAAAGGCGTTCCCCTTCTAAGTCCATTATAAATAATACGGCATTGGTAGAAGACATAGCCATTGGTTATGAGGATGCAGGCGTTTGTGGCATGTCCGTTTTAACCGATGAAATATATTTTGGAGGCACATTAGACGATTTAATAACTGCAAGACAAAACTGTACTTTACCCATTCTAAGAAAAGAATTTATAATAGACGATTTTCAAATTATTGAAGCCAAAGCATTTGGAGCAGATGTTATTTTATTAATTGCTGCTATTTTAACCAAAGCAGAAATAAAACGTTTTTCAGAATTAGCAAAAAGCCTTGATTTAGAAGTGCTTTTAGAGGTTCATAACGAAGAGGAATTACACAAATCCCTAATGCCTAGTCTTGATATGATTGGTGTAAACAACAGAAATTTAAAAACTTTTGAAGTCAGTTTAAAAACCAGTAAAACACTAAGCTCACTAATTCCAGACAAATTTATTAAAGTATCAGAAAGTGGCATTAGTTCTATTGAAGCAATTAAAGAATTACAACCATATGGATACCAAGGTTTTTTAATTGGCGAAAACTTTATGAAAACTAAGAATCCAGGAAAAAGTGCCAAAGAATTTATAAAAACTTTAGAAAGATGAAATTAAAAATATGTGGTATGAAATACCTCGATAACATCAAGGAAGTTTCAAGCTTACAACCTGATTATCTAGGATTTATATTCTATGAAAAATCTTCTCGTTTTTTTGAAGGAAAACTCCCTGAAATACCAAAGCAAATCAAAAAAGTTGGGGTTTTTGTAGATGCTGATATTTCAGATATTATCGGAAAGGTGATAAAACACGAATTAAATATCATTCAACTGCATGGCAATGAAGACGAACTTTATGTATTGCGATTAAATATAGCGTTGAGGCTTTACTCTCCTGATGTTTTGGTTTGGAAGGTTTTTTCTATAGATGACCATTTCAAATTCAACAAATTAAAACCTTTTGAAAATAAAGTCGATAAGTTCCTATTCGACACTAAAGGTAAACAACCAGGAGGAAATGGTTTCACCTTTAATTGGAACATTTTAAATAGCTATCCTTCATCAAAACCATTTATTTTAAGTGGTGGAATAGGTATAGACGAGATAGATAATCTAAAGACGTTTTTTAAAAACGATGTTTCTAAGTATTGCTATGCCTTAGACATCAATAGCAAATTTGAAATAACACCAGGATTAAAAGACATTGAAAAGTTAAAAAAAATAAATCTCAATTATGAGCTATAATATAAACGAAAGAGGTTATTACGGAGATTTTGGAGGTGCGTATATTCCAGAAATGCTCTATCCAAATGTAGAGGAATTACGTCAAAACTATTTAAAAATTATGGCTGAGTCAGAGTTTCAAAAGGAATTCAATCAGCTATTAAAAGATTATGTTGGTAGGCCTTCCCCCCTCTATTTTGCCAAACGCCTTTCAGAAAAGTATAAGACTAAAATCTATTTAAAACGTGAAGATCTGAATCATACAGGAGCTCATAAAATAAATAATACCATTGGGCAGATTTTAATGGCAAAACGTTTAGGAAAACATCGTATCATTGCCGAAACTGGGGCTGGCCAACATGGTGTTGCTACGGCAACAGTTTGCGCATTAATGGGTTTAGAATGTATAGTGTATATGGGAGAAATTGACATTACTAGACAGGCTCCAAATGTTGCAAGAATGAAAATGCTTGGAGCTACAGTTATTCCAGCAAAATCAGGTAGCAGAACTCTTAAAGATGCTACCAACGAAGCGATTCGAGATTGGATTAACAACCCAGTGGATACACATTATATTATTGGGTCTGTAGTTGGGCCACATCCATATCCAGACATGGTAGCTCGATTTCAAGCAGTAGTATCTGAAGAAATCCAATGGCAATTACATGAACATGAAGGAAAATCAGAACCTGATTATGTGATAGCTTGCGTTGGTGGAGGCAGCAATGCAGCTGGTGCCTATTATCACTTTTTAGACAACACAAATGTCAAGCTTTTGGCAGTTGAAGCAGCTGGAAAAGGCATTCATTCTGGTGAAAGTGCTGCGACTTCAGTTTTAGGAAAAGAAGGAATTATACATGGAAGCAAAACACTTTTAATGCAAACAAATGATGGGCAAATTACAGAACCCTACTCCATATCGGCAGGACTTGATTACCCCGGAGTTGGCCCCATGCATGCCCATTTGTACAAAACCGGACGGGCAAAATTTTTATCTGTTACTGATGAAGAAGCTATGAGTGCTGGATTAGATCTATGCAAATTAGAAGGGATTATTCCGGCAATAGAAAGTTCGCATGCCTTAGCTGTTTTCGAAAAGACATCTTTTAATCCAACCGATATTGTGGTTGTTAGTTTATCTGGACGTGGAGACAAGGATTTGGAAACTTATATAAAGCATTTTAAATTATAAGATATCTTTATTTGAAATAGTCAAACTTCATTTAAAGATTCACAAAAAATATAATTTTAATTAAAAAATGATTCCCACTTCTGTGGGAAGTAAACATGAACAGAATCAACAAAAAATTACTGGAAGACAAAAAGCTATTGTCTATATATTTCACAGCAGGATACCCAAGTCTAAACGATACAAAAGCTATTATCGAAGATCTCGAAAAAAGCGGAGTGGACATGTTAGAAATAGGTTTACCTTTTAGCGACCCACTTGCCGATGGACCAACCATTCAAGCTAGTTCTACTCAGGCACTAAAAAACGGCATGACTACTGAAGTCCTTTTTACCCAACTTAAAGACATTAGAAAAACTGTTAATATTCCTTTAATAATTATGGGGTATTTTAATCCGATTTTACAATATGGCGTTGAGGCCTTCTGTAAAAAATGCCAGGAAATTGGTATCGACGGCCTCATTATTCCAGATTTACCTATAGATGTATATCACGAAAAGTATCAGACAACGTTTGAAAGACACAGCATTATTAATGTATTCCTAATCACACCTCAAACAAGTGAAGAACGCATAAGATATATAGATTCTATTTCAAACGGGTTCATTTATATGGTAAGTAGTGCAAGTGTTACTGGAAGTCAATCAGGTTTTGGCGAAGCACAAACCCAATATTTTAAGCGCATATCTAATATGAAGCTTAAAAATCCTCAAATAGTAGGATTTGGGATTTCTGACAGTAAAACATTTAAACAAGCAACTCAATTTACGAAAGGAGCCATCATTGGAAGTGCGTTCATTAAGTATATAACAAAATTTGGTGTAAAAAATCTTAAAAGATTTATAAAGCAAATAAAAGATTAGCCAAAACAATCACATTTTAATATATTTAACACCTTAACCAAACTTAACCATAATGAAAAAATTTACATCAATTCTATTATTAGCTCTTATTTTCTTGACGTCATGTAAAGAAAAAAGCAATCAAGAAAACACTTCTAATATTAGCCAAGCTACTGTATATTATAGAGGAGATATCCTAACCATGGAAGGTGAAAATCCTGAATATGCTGAGGCTTTAGTTGTTCGGGACGGTAAAATAGAATTTGTTGGCGAATCTAACAAAGCTATGGAAATTGCTGGAGCAGGACACAAAATGATTGACTTGCAAGGAAAAACCCTCTTACCAGGATTAATAGATGGACATGAACACTTTTCAATGTTTTCTACGCAAGCAATTGGAGCTCAAATTCTACCTCCACCAGATGCTGGAGCTAAAGACATCCCTACACTTATCAATATTTTAAAAGAATGGAATACGCCTGAAAATCGAGAACTAACAGGATGGATTTTTGGAATGGGGTTTGACGATTCTGTTCTTAAAGAAAACAGGTTTCCTACCAAACACGATTTAGACCAAGTTTCTACAGAGTTTCCAATTATGATTGTTCATATATCTGGTCATTTTGCAGCTGTAAATTCCAAAGGTTTGGAAGTATTAAATATCACTTCCGAAACTAAAGATCCAGAAGGTGGTTTAATTAGACGTGAAAAAAATAATGAACCTAATGGTGTTTTAGAAGAATTAGCAGCCATCCCATATATGATGAAAGCATTAATTCCTAGTAATAAGGAAGCTTCCGATAAGTTTTTTGAAGCTGGACAAAATATGGCCGTTTCTTACGGTTATACAACTGCTCAAGATGGTAGAGTAATGGAAAATCACGAAGATTTGGTATCATTAGCAAAAACAGAGAAATTAAAAATAGATGTTGTTAGTTATATAGACTATTTATTTGTAGATGAATTTATGAATTCTGAATGGAATAGTAAATCTTATAATAACCACTACAGAATTGGAGGAATGAAAGTAACCTTAGATGGGTCGCCACAAGGTAGAACAGCCTGGAGAACGCAACCTTATTTAATTCCTCCTGATGGAGCAAAAAAAGATTATTTAGGGTATCCTGCTATTCCAAAAGACAGTGTATTGTCTAATATTTACGAAAAAGCTTTTAAAAATAATTGGCAAATCCTAACCCATGCTAATGGAGATGCTGCAATGGATCAAATGATTCGAACAATGAAACCTCTTACAGAGAAGTATGGTAATAACGATAGACGTAACGTCCTAATACATGGGCAATATATACGAGAAGACCAATTAGATTCCTATAAAGAAATGGATGTTATTACATCTCTTTATCCACTACATACGTTTTATTGGGGAGATTGGCACAAAAAAATTATTGGAGATAGTTTAGGTAATAAAATTAGTCCTACAAGAACAGCCTTAAACAAAGGTTTAAAACTTACTATACATACAGACGCCCCTGTGGCATTACCTAATCTTATGCGAGTTGTTTCAACAGCCGTTGAAAGAACTTCTCGTTCCGGAGTAATTATTGGAGAAGAAGAAAGGTTAACTCCTTACGAAGCTTTAAAAGCTATTACCATATGGTCTGCTTATCAGCATTTTGAAGAAAACCAAAAAGGATCTTTAAAAGCTGGAAAACTTGCAGATTTGGTAATACTAGATAAGAATCCAGTAAAAGTGAAACCTGCAGAAATAAAAGATATTGTAGTTTTAGAAACAATCAAGGAGGGAGAAACAGTTTACAAATCTAATTAAATTTAAATATTAATGTCTTTAAGTCTTAGAAAGCTTCCTACTTTAACTATACTAATATGTCTGTTTTATAGCAATCTAATCTGGTCTCAAAATGACACACTTGTTTTAAAAAACAAAGACAAAATTATTGGAGAAATAAAATCTATGGATCGTGGTGTATTAACTGTAAAAACGAGTTATAGTGATTCTGACTTTAAGATTACTTGGTTAGATATTATTAGTGTTAGAAGTGAACAATCTTATTTACTTACGCTATCTGATGGAAGAAGAATAAACAGTTCCTTATATACAAAAACAGACGAGGTTGGAAAAGTAACCTTAAATTATAACGAAGAAATTACGACAGACTTAAAAAACATTGTTTATATAAAACCTGTAGAAAACGACTTTTTATCTCGTTTAACTGCATCTGTTTCCTTAGGTTTCAATATTACTAAAAGCAATAATTTAAGTCAGTTTTCAGTGAGTAGCGATTTAAGTTATACTGCTTATAAATGGTTGTTATCTGGAAGTTACAATTCTGTAAGAAGCAATCAAAACGATGTAGCCGAAACCCACAGAACAGATGCCAACGTTATGATTAATTACTTTATGAAAAACGATTGGTTCTACTCCATGTCTGCCGATTTCTTATCCAACGATGAACAAAAATTAAAATTACGTTCTACAGTAAAAGGAGGTTTAGGTAAATATGTTATCCATACTAACAGACTTTATTTTGGTGGAGGTTTTGGTTTGGCTTTTAACAACGAACAATATACTGATGAATTAAATACCAATAGAAACTCTCTGGAAGCCTATGGTGGCGTACAATTAAACATTTTCGATTTAAATGACATTAGTTTAAGCACAGATGCTACCTTTTTTCCCAGTTTAACAGAAGGAGGACGATATCGTTTAGATTATAATCTCAATTTTAAATATGATTTACCTTTAGATTTCTTTATAAAATTGAGTTTATCTTATAACTACGATAGCAAACCTGTAGAAGAAACTTCAAATTCAGATTACGTGTTTCAGTCATCTTTTGGATGGGAATTTAATTAATGATACCTAAACTTATAATTAAAAACAATTCACCTAGCCAAAAGCACCAATTTAACATTTAAAGTGCTGAATTTAAGATAGTTTTAATATTATTTCGTTTTTAGATTTGTATCTTCTATATGAATCATAAAACAAAATAAAAGCCATGGGCCATATAAAAGATAAAAAGAAATTTGAACGAACTAAAGAACAAACCAATCCTACAAATCCTACTGGAAAAATAAAAAACGAAGTAAACCAGTTCGATATAGATAAGGACACCATAAAAAAGCAACAAAATAAAAAATAAATAAAATTATTCAGTTTTTACAGAAACCTATTCGTTATAGAATGGGTTTTGTTTTGTCTAAATACAACACTAGTTAAATTACTTATGGCATTAAATATTGTACTTATAGAACCCGAAATACCTAATAACACAGGAAATATTGGACGCTTGGCATTAGCATCTGGATCCAATTTACACTTAGTAAAACCTTTTGGGTTTGAGATAAGCGATACACGTTTAAAACGTGCTGGTTTAGACTATTGGCAACATTTAAATATACATTATTACGAAAACATCGACGAGTTTTTTAAAACAAACTCAAATGCAAAAATGGTGTTTTTATCTAGTCATGGTACAAAATCTCATTGGGATATTTCTTTTGAAGATGAGATGTTTTTGGTTTTTGGAAAAGAATCGGTGGGTTTACCAAAATCTATTCTAGAAAGCCACCCAGAAAAATTATTTAAAATACCTTTATTTAGTGAACATGTTAGAAGTTTAAACCTAGCTAATGCTGTAGGTATTATTGCTTACGAAGGACTTAAAAGCATACAAAAATAGCTTCTATTGTTTATAAAACAGAATCGTATAGAAGTTGTAATAATTTCTTAATATAAATTTTAAACCTATGAAATATCACGTGATTATCAATAGTGTAACATCTGTTGAAGAATTAAAAGACGCTTGGTCTAATACTGATTATATACAATTGCTTGAAAAATTTGGGTTTGAAGATGCAGAAAATTCTAAACCTGAAGAATTACTTGAATTACTTTTTATGGCAATATCAGATTTTGAGCCAGAAGAAGCTGCTGCCATTGTTTTAGATTATAGACTCTCAGACCATTTAAACAAAAATCAAATAGAACAAATCTCTCATGAAATGTTGCTTGACAAAATCTCTGAAGAATATGCCGATATTTCACTACATTATGAATTGTATAAAATCAATCAATTGCTTTATAAGGCATATAACGGAACGTATCCAAACGCAAAAGCAACACTAATTGAGTTTGAAATGACTCCAAATAAAGAAGTTACTAAGGAAAATGTTTTAAAGGCATTTAGTGCCACACTTGCTAAAAGTAATGTTATAAAACGTTTGTTCTCCAGTCAACTATCAGGAATAGAGAAGTTTGATGAAGCTGAGAATATTATTTGGGATTTAACTTCTAAAGATGAAAATACGTATATTCTAACCACATCTGATTATTGGATGAGCAAAGATGAGTTTTCTGAAGCTGAATTTGATGTTACTATTATAGAGTTTGAAGAAGAAGACGAGAATTAACGCCTTAATTATCACAGTTTTTAAGCTTATCCTTTTCGAACAAAATCCATTTTAAAGCTTCTTCTCTATCTGAAAATATTCTTAGGTTCCATGTTTCTTTTCTAGGGAGTTTATCTAACATATCGGTAGTCATGCTTGTTCTTTGGCTATAAGCTATTACTGCCATAGCTGCTATTTCCTTAATAGTTGCTAAATTTCGTTGTGCTAAAAAGTTATAAGTGTAGGCATTCTTTTTATTAATGATTAAGAAGAAAGGTGCTTTTAGTTTAGACCTTAATAGATTGTGATAATGGTCTATCATTTCTTCGTCCATGACAACACCTTGATTGATTATTACTTCTGCAATATCGTCTTGTAAAACTATTATTTTCCCATAAGAAAGGTTTATTACTTTCATGATTTTTAATATTTCAAAAGAGTGACAATTTAAATATAATTTATTATTGATATTATATAAGCTATTTTAAGCTGCTTTAGGTTTACAAATAAAGATGTTTCACCAAAACTTCAACAGTACTATCTAAAAAATTATACCGTTTTATAAAAATTAGAAACTTGATTAAAATTAGTTAAATTACTGATTTTATAAAAATAATTTAATTGCCATTTTTGAGTTCGTTCGGCTTGTTTATTATTTGGCAAATCCCATTTTGGATAAACTCGAAAAGCCCTTTTCCCTTCTTTCTTAGCCGTTGATATAATTCCTTTATTAATTAGCACAGATTTTGGAAAAACAAATTGTCCGAACTCATTTTCCGAACGTACGTTTACAACATAAAAGTCGATTTGGTCCATGTCATTAAATGGCTCAATTGGTCCATTGCCTTGTCGTTTCCAGAAAGTAACGAATTGTCCAACCTTTTTAGGTGTAATTTTAGCATTTCGGCAAATGATTTCTCGGTCATCTAATTTAAACCTACAAGCATGATATTCTTTACTTTCAAGCTCTTCTCTAAAGTTTGAAATTTTCAGTTTAATTTTGTCGTAAACTTTAGTTTTTACTTCTAATAAATTCTTATCCATCTATATTATAACCATTCATATTAAGTTCTAAGTTTCGCTTAACTCATATAAAATAAGAATTCCAGAATAACTTAAGATTCTACATTCGCTCTGGTACCTGAATACCTAATAAACCAAAAGCATTTTTTATAATGTTGGCCACAACCTTAGATAATTGCACTCTAAATTGAATTTCTAAATCTGTATCTGCTCCCAAAATAGAGACATTTTGATAGAAGGAGTTAAATTCCTTTACTAAATCGTATGTATAATTGGCAATTAAAGCAGGACTATGATTGTCTGCTGCGTTTTGAATAACTTCTTCGAAAAGTTGAATTTGCTTAATCAACTCTTTTTCCTTTTGATCCAGAATTAGGTTATCTGCTAATAATTTTGCATTTACATCTACCTCGGCCTTTCTTAAAATAGATTGTATTCTAGCATATGTATATTGAATAAAAGGCCCTGTATTGCCTTGAAAATCGATAGATTCTTTAGGATCGAACAAGATACGTTTCTTTGGGTCCACTTTTAGAATGTAATATTTTAAAGCGCCAAGACCAATTGCTTTATAAAGCTCTTGTTTTTCTGCATCTGTATAACCATCTAGTTTTCCTAATTCTTCTGAAATATCACCAGCTGTTGTGGCCATTTCTTCAATTAAATCGTCAGCATCAACCACAGTTCCTTCACGGCTTTTCATTTTACCAGAAGGTAAATCTACCATCCCATAACTTAAATGAAAGAGATTTTTAGCCCATTCAAAACCTAGTTTCTTGATAATTAAAAACAAGACCTTAAAATGATATTCCTGCTCGTTTCCAACCGTATAAACCATCCCTCCTACATCAGGATAATCTTTAACACGTTGTATGGCTGTACCAATATCTTGTGTCATATATACAGCTGTACCGTCGCTACGTAATACTATTTTTTCATCTAGACCTTCGTCTGTTAAATCGCACCAAACAGAGCCATCCTCTTTTTTAAAGAAAACACCGGTTTTTAAACCTTCGGTAACAAATTCTTTTCCTAATAAATAGGTTTCACTTTCATAATAAAGCTTATCGAAATCGACGCCTAAGTTTTTATAGGTTACATCAAAACCTTTATAAACCCATTGATTCATTGTTTCCCATAGAGCAACCGTTTCTTTATCTCCTGCTTCCCATTTAATAAGCATCTCTTGAGCTGCTTTTAAAATTGGAGCATTCTTTTTAGCTTCCTCTTCTGTCTGTCCTTCAGAAATTAAATTTTTAATTTCCTTTTTATATTCTTGATCGAATTTTACATAGTAATTCCCAACCAATTTATCACCTTTTAACCCTGTAGATTCTGGTGTTTCTCCATTTCCAAAAAGTTTCCAGGCTATCATGCTTTTACAAATATGAATTCCTCTGTCGTTTATAATCTGTGTTTTGTAAACTTTCTTTCCAGAGGCTTTTAAAATTTCAGCAACACTATAACCTAATAAATTATTTCTAACATGTCCAAGGTGTAATGGCTTATTCGTATTTGGAGACGAATATTCTACCATAACAGCTTTATCTTCAGGCTTAGCTGTTACAAACCCATAATCTGGATCTGTACTAACACGATTAAAAAAATGAAGATAATAATTATCACTTATTTCGACATTCAAGAAACCTTTTATAACATTAAAGCCAACAACAGCTTCTGCATGTTCCAATAAATATTCTCCAATAACTTCTCCAATTTGCACAGGATTTCCTTTAACAACACGTAGCATTGGGAAAATAACCACAGTAATATCTCCATCAAACTCTTTTCTGGTTGCTTGAAATTCTACAGATGGTAAATCTTGTTTATAAATGGCTTTTACAGCCTGTACAACATGTTTGGATAAGATGTCTTGAAGACTCATAATCTATTATTTTTAAGGATGCAAAGATAAAACTTTTATTAAAGGTATTTACTCAAAATTACTGCTTATCTTACTTTAAAGCTTGTTTTACAAACTCGGTAGCTCTTGCTTTCAAATACATAAAAAACTAAACACAAATTCTTAACAGATTTTGAACATGCATTTCATCGACAAAAGTGTATTTTTTCCTACTTATTTACCTTTCATCGATAGCATGAAATTTAACGATATTTTCTTGCACCATTTCAACTAATTTATTGGTAGTAAAACCCAAAAATTAGCATATTAAATCTCTTTTCACAATTTTTGTTAAGTAATGCTATTAATTGTCCCAATGCTATGGGATTTCTTGAACTAACTAATTATTACAGCTCTAAATACTGGCTACCAAACTTAATCTCAACAAATTAAGTTGCTCATTTTTACTGTTGTAAGGCTAATTTATGAAGAAATTATTTTCTTTAGTTGCTTGTCTTATTTTTTTCATTGGTTTTTCCCAGACCAAGGAACAAGATAGTCTTACGATACAATTAGCTTTTCAAAATTCGGATACTACAAAAATTGAAACCTCTTTATTGTTGGTAAAAGTGCTTTATAAGGACAAAGAATATGATAAAGCCTTAAAATACATTTCTCAAACAGAAAAACTATCCCAAAAATTAAATTATCAAGATGGCATTGCTGAAATAACCTATTATAAAGCATTGATTTATGCGTATAAAAACGATTATATTAACGCTAGAGACAATTATTTAAAAGCCAAGGAATTATTTATTCAACTTGATGACACATTAAATATTGCAAAAGTTAATAACAGCATTGGTTTAAATGAAATTAAAAGAGGCAACTATAATCTAGGGCTTCAATACGCGCTTTTAGCTTTAAAAGAGTTTGAAAAAAGAAATCTAAAGAACGAGTTACGCTCAGCTTACGAATGTTTAGCTGAAGCATATTTTAGTATAAATGAAGTAAATAAAGCTACAGAATACTATATAAAGACCTTAGACGCAGAAAGACAAATAAACAACAATGAAGGTTCTATTCATGTTCTAAAAAGATTAGCAGAGTTGTATTCTCTTCAAAAAGAACATAGAAAATCCATAGACTATTATGAAAAAGTATTAAAACTAACTTCTGTTGAAAATGACTCTTTAAGAGGTGAAATTTTGCCAAAATTAGGTGGCGAATACTTACAATTTAATGACTATGATAATGCTTTAAAATATTTAGTAGACGGATTAAGACTTAATAGGGATTTAAAAAATTCTCATGGAACTTTAGTTTCTCTTAATAGTCTAGGAGATTTAAACCTTAGAAGAAACTTCTTAAAATATGCCGAAATTCAGTTGTTTGAAGCAAAGGATATTGCTAGCTCTATAAATGCTAAGGAGCAACAATTAAAAAATTATGACCTCTTAAAGTCTTTAGATTCAACGAATAGAAGATTTGATCGTGCTTTTATCTGGCAAAGGGAATATTACCAGTTACAAAATCAAATTATAAAAAAAGAAACCAAACCATTTGTTGAAACAAAAGAACCAATTTTAGTTGATAACTTAGGAATAAACAATACTATTGAGGAAAATGTAGATTCTAAAATTGGAACTAGAACGGCAAAAGATCAACAAGAATTTGATAGGTTACGGATTGTTTTTTACGCTTTATTAGGAGCCGTAGTCATTCTATCTACTTTTTTAGTTCTAATCTATATTAAACGAAATAGCAGATTAAAATACACTAGAGAACTAGAAGAAAAAAACCTGCGTATTGAAATTCAAAATGAAGCTATATTAGAACAAACCAAACATTTAGAAGATATAAACAAAGTAAAGGACAAATTGTTTTCTATTGTTTCTCACGATTTAAAAGATTCTCTAACGTCCATTAAAGGGTTTATAGATTTATTAAAAGACGGGTCTTTAACCCAAGAAGAATTTAAATCGTTAATTCCAGAATTAAGCGAAAACGCTAACAATGCTTCTTTATTATTGTTTAACTTATTAAACTGGTCTAAGTCTCAAATGCAGTCTTTAGAACCTAGTCCTAGTTTATTTGATTTACAAGAAGTCTTTGAAGATAAAATGAATTTACTGGAACAAAAACTTGAAAAGAAAGGTATTATTTTAAGAGATAAAACCTTAAGAGACTTTGTTTATGCAGATAAAAGCATGGTAGAAATTATAATTCAAAACCTTCTTACAAATGCTATAAAATTCAGCAAAAAAGGAGATACCATTACTATTGCTAACCAAATTAGCAATGGTAAATCTATTATTAGTATTTCAGATACTGGTGTAGGAATTTCTAAAGAAAACCAAGAGAAACTATTTAAAAACTCTTCGTTTACAACTGTTGGTACCCAAAACGAAAAAGGTACCGGTTTAGGATTAACTATATGTAAAGAGTTAGTAGATCTTAATCATGGAAGAATCTGGGTTGAAAGCGATTTAAATGTTGGTACTACTTTTTATGTAGAACTCCCAAAATCTAATCCACAAAGCTAGTTTTTAGGCAAAAATACCTCTGCCATCATACAACGAGCACTTCCACCACCACAGGTTTCAATAGTTTCTAAAGAACTCGATAATATTTGGCAATGTCTTTCAATGGTTTTTATTTGTGAAGCTGTTAAACAGTCGTATGCTGCTTGGCTCATAATTAAGTAGCGCTTATCATCTGCTCCTTTAACCTGTAACATATTTCCTGCAAAATTAGCCACTTGTTCCTCTGTAATAGCTATGACTTCTTTTTTATCTTCTTTTAAGTGCTTCAACACATTTTTACGCTCTTTTTTATCATCTATACAATCCAAACAAATAATAGCAAATGTTTCAGCTAAAGCCATCATAACATTGGTATGGTAAATAGCTTTACGTTTACCATCAACAGTTTGATAGGCATTGAAAACAATAGGAGTATATTCAAAATCTTCACAGAATTCTATAAACAAATCTTCGTCTGCTCTAGCAGATAAAGCACAATAAGCTTTACTATTTACACGATCTAAAAGTAAACTCCCAGTACCTTCAAGAAAAATACCTTCGTCTTCAGCGCTTGTATAGTCTACAATATTTTCAATTATAAAACCTGCCTCTTCAATACGTAATAAAACGTCTTCTCTTCTTTCTACTCTACGGTTTTCGGCAAACATAGGATATAATGCTACATCGCCATTTTCATGGAAACTAACCCAATTATTAGGAAATATAGAATCTGGAGCATCTAAAGCTTTTATATCGTTTACTACAATAACCTGAACGCCTACGGCTTTTAGTTTTTCTACAAATACATCAAACTCTTCTTGAGCTTTAGTATTAATCTCGGCATTTTTTAGATCTAGATCTTCCTGAAAATAATTATTAACAGCTGTTTGCTCATTCATCCTAAAGTGGACTGGACGAATCATTAAGATGGTATTTGTAGTTTGATTCATAGGTTTACATTTTTGAATTGCAAAATTACTTTATTAAAAATGAAAAGCAATTGTGTATAGCAATAAAAATTGTTACTTTGATAATCTAATTAATATGTCTATCTAATTTTAAGAGCTTATGAAACATTTTTTATTAATATTTATATGCTGTCAGTTATTCTTTTCTTGTGAAGACACAAAGGAGTTTGATAAAATCAACCCTGTTAATTGGAAAAATCGTGCAGTAAAACTAACAGATACTGATAGTTTAAAAAAAGGGCAAAGCTACTTATCTGTATATTCAGAAATCTATAGCATTACAGAACACAGAACAATAAACTTAACCGTTACAGTAAGTCTAAGAAACATAAGTACTATTCATGATATATATTTACTTAAAGCTAATTATTACAACACCAAAGGCGACTTAATACGTACATATTTTCAAGAACCAATTGCTTTAAAACCATTGGAAACTATTGAAATAATTATAGATGAAAAAGACAAACGTGGGGGTTCTGGAGCAAATTTTGTGTTCGATTGGGCACTAAAAGATAATGACCATAAGCCTTTATTTGAAGCTGTTATGATTTCTACTTCTGGACAACAAGGCATTTCTTTTACCACGCAAGGTGTTAATCTATAAAGCTGGAAATATCTTTAAAATAAAAAGGTTTTAAACAATTGTTTAAAACCTTTTTTATTTTATTTGATTAAGAAATTTAACTTCCTTTTTTAACCATTATTTTCTTAGTATATCCATTCCATCTTAAGAAGTATACTCCTGAAGATGTAGATGAAGGGATTGTAATTCTAGTAGAATTGTTTTGATAATTAAAATCTACTTGATCAATCTTAATATATCTTCCACTTATATCAAATAACTCATAACTATTTGTAGGACTTGAATTTGAAATATTAATGTACTCTCCAGAATTAACGGGGTTTGGAAAAATACTTGACAAAGCAAATTCTTCTATACCTATTGTATTACCCGTGAAATAAGGTACAGCAAAATTATAAGATTCTATACCAATTTCCTCTCCAATTAAGCGTCCTGGAATATCATCGGCTGGTGGATGGATTCCTCCCCAAATTCTAGATAAACTACATTGATCTGAGGCATCTCTATAGGTAGCCCATTGTAAAACTACATCTACTGACGGTCCATCTTCAAAAACTAAAAACTCGTTTTGTCTAGCTATAAATTCACCCATTCCTCCTGGAAAATATTCATCACCAGTAATTAAGGTCATTACTTCTGCTGCAGCTCTAGAATATGTAGAGTGCCCTGAAACAAATCCTGAAAAAGGAGGTGTTACAAAAGAAGGTCTTTGGTATGGCCACCAGTCTTCTGATAAAATCCAACCAACACCTGCTGTGTCTGTACCTGGATCATTAACAAAATCAGGACCTTTCCAAGAGTTTAATTTAATTTTTCCCACATGTTGGTCTAAAGCTCCAGCTAAAGGATCTCCACTTTCTACAACCTCAATAAAACCTGCCTGTAACGGAATTCCTTCTGGATCGTAGTTACTTAAAGTTTGATTTGTACTTTGACCTTTTGAAGCCATATAACGAATGGCAGAAATTGGTCTAATATAGTCGTACCAACCTTTAATTCCCCATGCTGTAATAGCTGAATCGTGCATAGCTCCACCAAGGATAAAATACGATTTTACATCCCATTCTAAAGCGTCTAAAGTTGCTCCTGTCCCATTAAATTGTTTTACAAATTGCGGATGATCTGACACGTGGTTTAAAAGTGTAAACCAATGTCCTGGAGGTGTTTCAGAATCTGGACCATCTGCCCAAAACTCTGCTAAAACTCTAGTATAATCTCCTCTAGGCACCATTTGTGGCGCATAAGCTTGACCGGTGCTAGGATTTACATTTCTACCTGTACTTGGATCACCTCCATTTAATACATCATAAAAGCTAGGATAATTTAAATAGTTTGTTGGAAACGATGAAATTGAAATATTTCCTATTGCATTAGGAGATATGTCCCACATAACGCCATCTGCAGGGTCTAAATGAGACCCCCATATAGAAACTAAAGAAAAATTCCATTTATAAGCATCACTTGAAGCACTATTTCCTGAATTATCTAAGAAAGGTGGTGCACCAGGATCTTTATACACCTGATAGTTATCGCCATCTCTCTGAAATGTAGTTCTATCTGCTGAGGATAGTGCAAACGCGTTAACATTCCCCCATTCTGGACCAAGAAAAGCAATAAGAGCTCCATCAATTAAATTTCCACTTTGATCGATATAAGTATCTAAACTTAAAGGCTGCCATCTGTTTGGGAAAATAATGGTGTTATTTTCATAGGCAGGAGCTAAAGGTGGGTTTATTGGTTCGTAATAAGCATTATCATATTCGGTAGCTTCTCTAGAACCATCTGTAAAACCATAATTTATAATTGTTTCGGCTACGTAGTTTCCTAAGTCGGCAGCATTTCCAGATTGATAATTTGTGCCCGTATATCCCATAGGATAATTTAGTTTATCCATAACATAATCAGCTCTTGCTAGAGTTTCTACTACGCCAGGAGAGTTTTGAAATCTATGTTGTATTAACCTATACATGGCATAACTTATAGCTTTTTTATTTGAAAGCTCATTACTTTCTAGAGGTGTAAAACTCTCTAAAACACTAGTAAATCCATGAACTTGATTTCCCATTAAATAGGGTTCTGCAACAGCATCATAAATAGCCCAAATATCATACATGGCAACGCTAGAATGAAATAGGTTTCTTGCATGAACAGTTGGCCTAGCAAAATCTTTTCTAATTCCTTCTAAAAGAACTTCATTCCATACTCTAGCTATAGAAATATCAGCAGAAATTGGATAATATCCAGTTACATTTAATGAAACTAATGGACTATAACAGCTACCATCGTTTTCAATAACGGATACACTTCCTAACTCATTAACACCCCATCTTACTGTAATTTGACCAGTTCCCTGACCAGATACAAGCTCTCCACCAGATACTTCCCAAAAAGTTGTAGATCCAGGAGTGCTTGGATAGGAATATATTTGTTCTTCTAAGAATCTAGTATTGATGGCACCTGAAATGGCACCTGATGTTAAATACGTACAAGAATTATCATTTACGGTTGCTGCAGGATCATAAGAACATGATTGAGGATCTGTACACCCATATATTTTTACACTTGGCGATACTGATAAAGTGACTATTCCAGCACCTTCAGTCGCTTTTACATGTGTATCTCCAGTAAGGTTACTATGTGTTTCTACTAAGCCAGATGGCCATTTAATAGTTAAACTTGTAACTGTAGTTTCAGCATTTAAACCAAAAATTACCGGCTTGATACTTTGACCTAAAAAGCCAACACCATTAAAGTACTTCTTGAATGTACCACTGTTGGTAACTATGGTTAGTTCGGTTCCAATAGCACTTCTATTCGAAACAACACCTTCTAAAGAAACTTTTAAGTAATGTATTGGATTAGGTTGGTCGAAGTTGAGTGTTTTGTTTTCATATAAATAAGAATGTGAATCTGAATTTGTAACATATAAATCTAAATCCCCATCATTGTCATAATCAAAATCTAAAGCTTCAATACCTATTGTAGAATCATGCAAATTTGAAGACACCGTAGCATCAGTAAAATTATTTAGTCCTTCAACATAATTATTTTTAAAATAGACATTATATTCTGCGCCTCTCCCTTCAAAAATATATCCATTTGTGACAAATAAATCGTCATCTCCATCTAAATCAAAATCTGCAAATTTAGTTCCCCAAGCCCATCCAGCTCCAAACACATTGTTAGCAGCAGCATTTTCAGTAAAGGTATTATTTCCATTATTAGTAAAAAGCGCCGTTTCGTCTATACCTGTAATATAGAAATCAAAATCACCATCATTATCATAATCACCCATGGCAATTCCCATGTCGTCAAAATTATTGCCTAAACCTACAGTTGTTGCAAGTTCTAGAAAACCAGTTCCACCTTGATTAATATACAAGTAGTTTCTTAAATCAAAATCGTTAGAAACATATAAATCTAAGAATCCATCATCATTAAAATCGTATGGCATGGCAGTAAAACTTTGTCGTGGAGATACCTCTTGAATACCGGTAGAAACAGTTACATCTGTAAAGGTACCATCACCATTATTTTGATATAACGAATTTGAAGTACATCCACCCCAATCACAAATATAAATGTCCAAAAAGCCATCGTTATTAAAATCGAACCAAGTAGCTCCTGTATATTGGCAAGAATTAGATAAATTAAATCCTGCAGTAGCCGTTACATTTTGAAATGTACCATCTCCAAGATTTCTAAATAATTGGACGTTAAAAGTATTGGTAAGAAATAAATCTGGAAAACCATCATTATCATAATCTCCCCAAAAAGCGCCAATTTTAAAACCGTCGAAACCATAAAACACACCATCCAAGCTATAATCCTGGATGAGTAAATTGGATAATCCAGCCGCATTTGTTACGTCTGTAAAAGAACCATCGTTATTATTTCTGTAAAGTCTACTATGAGTTCTTTCGACACCGTTTCTATCAATAGCTTTAGCAACTACAAACATGTCCATGGCATTATCTCCATTAAAATCGGCTACGGCAACACCATTGTTTTGTTCGAGATTTCCTAATCCAGAAATGGACTCGGCCCTTTCAAAAATTTGAGCTGAAACATGAAAAGTGAAACATAAAAAAATAAGAACGCTATTAATTAGATTTAAATGTATTTTTGTTTTCATCTTGTTTATTTTGCATTAAATGAATACATAAAAAACAAGTCTAAAAAATATAATCTACAAAATGTAAAATATAATCTTTTAACTGTATTTTAACATTATTTTTCTCTAAAAAATCGATCTAATATGTTCACTGATAATAGTTTCAAGGAGTAGAATTTGAAACTTGAAGCAACTTTCCATTGTAGTGTTTTTGACCATTTAATGAAAAGTCTAAAATGTATTTTGCCATCTCAGTTGCAGAAGTTGGAGCTTGATATCCTGGAAATGCTTCCTCTAACATCTCTGTCTGTACAGCTCCTAATGCCAAAACATTAAAACTTGGACCAGATTCCTTGTATTCTTCAGCAAGTAATTCGGTTAAAGTAATTACTGCTCCTTTACTGGAACTATAAGCTGAAAGCCCTGGAAACTTTACACTTCCTTGAACACCTCCCATAGAACTTATAGTAACTACGTGACCATCTTTTTTTATAAATGGAAGCACTGTCCTTATTAGTTCGGAAACACCAAAAACATTGGTTTTATAAACCTTTTCAAAATCTTGAAAACTTGTTTGTGAAAAAGGCTTATTTATAATTGCACCAGCATTATTAATTAAAATATCTACATAATGCCATTCCTTTTTAATAAAATCTGCTACTGCCTGATAGCTGGATGGTTCGCTTAAATCGAATGAAAAAGAAGTTACATCGTCCAATTGAAGATCTGTAACGGGATTATGGTTTCTAGATAAAGCTAACACTTTATGCCCCTGAGCTGCGAGCAACTTTACTAGTTCAAAACCAATACCTCTGCTAGTTCCGGTAATAATAATATGTTTACTCTTCATATAATACAATTTCTTTTGTTGGTGTGTGACTCATTTTTTCAATTACTGGAAGCATTTTATTTATTAAACTTGCCATATGATTATAATCTAATTGATCTGCTTCGTCACCTACATGATGGTAATAATCATAATTTGATAAGTCGCAGGATGCTATGGTTTGACAAGGCAATTTAAAAGCTTCGTAAAAAGGGTGATTATCAGAAGCTTTAAATAATTGGTACTGTTTAGCAATTTCTGATAAGCCTACTAAATTACTCCCAGCATAGTCGTTAATTTTTAATGCCATATTAGATATATCGTAACCTGTAACAAAGGCGACATAATCTCTATCTGGAAAAGGTACACCAATCATTTCAAAGTTTAACATGGTATATAAATCTATATTCTCAAGCTTCAATTTTTCGGCTAAATGCTTAGACCCTAACAATCCCATTTCTTCAGCAGAAAAAAGTACAAACATCAAACTTCTACCATGAGATTTTGTTTCCGAAAAATATTTAGACATTGCCAAAACACCACTCGTTCCGGAAGCATTGTCATTGGCTCCATTGGCTATAGAATCGTTTGCTACTACTTTTCCATATCCAATATGGTCATAATGAGCTCCAATAATAATAACTTCTTCTTTTAGATTTTTATCGTGTCCTTCAAGAAACCCTACAATATTATAAGCGTTCTTATCTCCTATTTTAAAACTATCTCTATAAGTTTCAAAATAAGGTTTAAGTTTAAAATTTTTAAATTTTTTCTCTATAAAAGAAGCTGCATGTTCTATACCTTCACTTCCTGTATTTCTGCCTTTTAACGCATCTGAAGCTAAAAACTCAACCGTTTCTTTGAGTTCTAGACTGGTAATTGTTTTAGAACTCGAAGACGAAGTCATTATGACATCGTTTTTTGAAGGGCTTGGAATAACGTTCTGACTTGGGTCTTCATTATTCATCACAACTGTGGTCGATTTACAAGCTATAAAAAGAAATATGAAGCTAAGGAGAGTTAAAAAGTGTTTCATGCGTTTTTTTAATATTTTGCTTAAAGATAAAAAAACCTGTTTCATTTAAAATGAAACAGGTTAATATTATACTTAGATATGTTTATTTTGAATTTAATTAAACCAACATGGTCACAGGGTTCTCTATATAACCTTTTAAAGTGATAAGAAATTCAGATCCTGTTGCTCCATCAACTGTTCTGTGATCGCAAGCCATGGTTAACTTCATTGTATTGCCAACAACTATTTGTCCGTTTTTAACTACTGGTTTTTCAACAATAGCTCCAACCGATAAAATAGCAGAGTTAGGCTGATTTATAATAGATGTAAAGCTTTCTATTCCAAACATGCCTAAATTAGAAATAGTAAAGGTGCTTCCTTCCATTTCTTGTGGTGTCAGTTTTTTATTTCTGGCTTTTCCTGCAAAATCCTTAACAGATGCTCCAATTTGAGTTAAACTCTGCTCATTAGCAAATTTTACTACTGGAACAACCAAACCATCTGGAACTGCAACTGCAACACCTATATGTACATGGTTGTTTAATTTCATTTTATCGTCAAACCATTGCGAGTTTACTTGTGGATGTTTCTTTAAAGCCAACGCACAAGCCTTAACAACTATATCGTTATACGAAATTTTTGTGTCTGGCAAGGAATTATACTGGGCACGGAATGCCATAGCATTTTCCATATCGAACTCCACATTTAAATAATAATGTGGCGCTGTAAATTTAGATTCCGCTAAACGTTTAGCTATAACTTTACGCATTTGAGAGTGTTTTACCTCATCAAAATCCTCTTGCCCTGTTGGAACAAATTTCCCAACTGTTGCAGATGCTGATGGTGTAAAGTTTTCTATATCGCGTTTTATAATTCTACCGTTTTCTCCAGAACCTTGTACCTGAGAGATATTAATTCCTTTCTCATCGGCCATTTTCCTAGCTAATGGCGAAATAAATACTCTGCTTCCATCTGAACTTGAAGGTGAACTTGAAGTTTGAGACTTCTCGACTGCCTGCTTGTCTGTAGACATGGTGTCTGAAGTTTTAGGTTCTTTTTTAAGCTTCTCTTTTGAAGACGAGTCACTTTTTGATGAAGCGCCTTCCATTTTAAAGTTTTTAGCTACGCCTGAAACATCTGTTCCTTCAGGACCAATTATGGCTAATAGAGCATCAACTTTAGCAGTTTCTCCTTCTTGTAAACCTACATGTAATAAAGTCCCAGCTTGGAAACTTTCAAATTCCATAGTGGCTTTATCTGTTTCAATTTCAGCAAGAATATCGCCTTCTTCTACTTTATCTCCAATTTTCTTAAGCCAAGTAGCAACGGTACCTTCTTCCATGGTATCGCTTAAACGTGGCATGGTAACTACAATTACGCCTTCTGGGAGTTCAGTATCACTTACTGACTCATCGGTTTCCTTCGAGCTAGTTTCTTTTTTTAAATTCTCTTGAGATTCTTCGCTGTCCGTCTGAATGACATCTTTCTTTCCTTCAGTTTTAGAATTTGAAACTAATTCAGAAATATCTTCTCCTTCTTCTCCAATAATAGCTAATAACTCATCCACTTTAGTTGTTTCTCCTTCTTGCACTCCAATATGAAGCAAAGTTCCTTCATGAAAAGACTCGAACTCCATAGTTGCTTTGTCTGTTTCAATTTCAGCAAGGATGTCGCCTTCTTCTATTTTATCTCCAACTTTTTTTAACCAAGTGGCCACAGTACCTTCTTCCATGGTATCGCTTAAACGAGGCATGTTTATAATTTCTGCCATAGCTTATATTTTGTGTTGTATAAATGGATAATCTTCTTGCTCGTAAACAGCATCGTACATCACATTCTTCTCTGGATAAGGAGATTCTTCAGCAAACTTTTCACATTCGTTAACCAAATCTTTAACTCGCTTATCTATTTTCTTTATTTCTGCTTCCGAAGCATATTTATTTTCAAGAATAATATCTTTTACCTGAGTAATTGGATCTATTTTCTTATACTCTTCTACTTCGTCTTTAGTTCTATAATGCTGAGCATCACTCATCGAGTGCCCTCTATATCTATATGTTTTTAATTCCAGGAATGTTGGTCCATCTCCTCTTCTAGCTCTTTGTATGGCTTCGTCGAAAGCTTCAGCAACTTTAACAGGATTCATTCCATCTACTGGTCCACAAGGCATTTCGTAACCCAAACCAAGTTTCCAGATATCTGTATGATTTGCTGTACGTTCTACCGAAGTTCCCATGGCATATCCATTATTTTCACAAACAAAAACAACTGGTAATTTCCAAAGCATAGCCATATTAAAGGTTTCATGAAGCGATCCTTGTCTGGCAGCTCCATCCCCAAAACAACATAGGGTTACACCATCAACATTGTGATATTTATCTCCAAAAGCAATTCCTGCTCCTAATGGAATTTGACCACCAACAATTCCGTGTCCTCCATAAAAACGGTGTTCTTTAGAAAAAATATGCATAGAACCACCAAGTCCTTGAGAGGTTCCTGTTGCTTTTCCATACAATTCTGCCATAACACGTTTAGGATCGACTCCCATTCCAATTGGCTGCACGTGATTACGGTAAGCCGTTATCATTTTGTCTTTAGTTAAGTCCATGGCATGTAAAGCTCCTGCTAACACGGCTTCTTGACCATTATATAAGTGAAGAAATCCTCTTACTTTTTGTTGAATATAAACAGCAGCTAGTTTGTCTTCAAACTTTCTCCAAAACAACATGTCTTCGTACCATTTAAGGTAAACTTCTTTGGTTATTTTTTGCATCTAAATAAATATTAAAAAAATAATTTTCAATATAAACCTTTATAAGGCTTAGGAATAAAACCTCCTTTTTAAAAAGGAGCTAAACAGTTAACAAAAGTAACACTTTAGTAACTAATGAAAAAACTGTAATTCGTAAAATTTTTTGTGAAGAGAATAATAAGTATAAAATAGGTTCTTTAAAGTACAGATTTATCGAAAACCAAAGGCAATAAGTTGGCTAAAGAATGAGACTTGACAACTTTTCCTGCTTCCCCCATAAAATAGATTTCTATGGGTGAATCTTGCTTAACTTCATATTCTGCAATTGCTTGCCTACATGCACCACATGGAGGAATTGGCGTAATAGTTTGATGTATTCTTGACCCAGCAATAATAGCCATTTTTAATATTCTAGCATCAGGGTATTGAGATCCTGCATAATAAATAGCAGTACGTTCTGCGCACAATCCAGAAGGATAAGAAGCATTTTCTTGGTTTGAACCTAAAACAATTTCATTATTATCTAATAATATGGCTGCTCCCACGCTAAAATTGGAATATGGTGAATACGAATTCCTTCTAGCTACAGCCGCTTGATCCATTAATGCAACAATATCTGTAGGTAACTCTTCTAAGTTTTCGAAAACAGTTAAAGTAGATTCAATTTTAATTTCTTTCATACTTTTATTGTACTTTTTAGTACATTTAAAGATAATAATACTATTTCAGACAAAAAAACTATCGCGATTAGCAATAGTTTTTTGTCTGTTTTTATGATATATTAATATTCTGAATAAGCTTCTCTATCTATATTAAACGTTAAAGAGAAACGCAGCGTATTTTCTAAAGGACTTGGCACTTTAGATGCTGAAAACAAATACGATAAATCGATACCAATAACATTGTATTTAAATCCGGCTCCAATGGCAAAGAACTGTCTAGCACCTTTGTCTGGGCTTTCATGAAAATATCCGGCTCTAAAAGCAAAAGAATCTTGGTAATAATATTCGGCCCCTAGTGCCCATGTCCACTCTTGCATTTCTTCACTAAAACCTCCTGGAGCATCGCTAAAGGATTGAAACATCCCTTTAACAAAACCAACATCTGGATCTTTTCCTTCAATAATATAATTTGCGTCTTCACTTATTATAGTATCTCCATCGGCTGGATTATAAACACCATCGTCATTTACATCGTCAAAAACTAATTTTGTTCCAGTAATTGGAGGGGTTGGAACTAATAATTTAGTCACCTCAGCTGTAAGAGACACTTTATTAAAATCATCTAAAATAAAATCGAAACCACCTCCTAAGCGCAAGGTTGTAGGCTGAAAGTTTTCTTGCCCACCTGCATCATATTTAAATTTTGGACCAATATTTTGAATAGCAAAACCCAATCTCGTTCTTCCGTTGAAACTATTATAAGCTTGCTCTTCACTTTGGTAATATCCAGAAATATCTACCCCAAAAGTACTTGCTGCTTTGGCATCTTGGGTGTCATCAATCTTTAAATCGGAATTTAAATAACGCATACTCACTGCCATAGAAAACTGCTCACTTAATTTTAAAGCATAAGATACGTCAAAAGTAAACTCATTTGGCTTTTTAATTAATTCTTCAGAAAACTCATCCTCTACAAATTCAATCTCTCCTAAAGAAAAATATTTAAAACTTGCTGCAAATGCAGACCTTTCATTTAATCTATTAAAATATGTTACATTTCCTAAAAAGATATCATTTACCAATTTACTCAAGTAAGGTGTGTAACTAATGGCTACACCTTGTTTTGTTTCAGAAAACGCATATTTAGACGCATTCCATTGCTGAGAAAACCCATCTACAGAGGTAGCCACCCCCATGTCTCCCATAGATGCTGCTCGAGCATCTGGAGCTATTAATAAGAATGGAACTCCTGTGGTAATCACTCTTGAATCGTAAGAATCTGGAGTTATTATTTCAACAGGATTTTGTGCTTGTATTTGGGCAGCAAAAAACAATGCTGACAACATTAAAAGTGATTTCTTCATGAATTAATTTTATTTAACAAATATAATTATGTTTATTATAGGATAACAAGTTTCTCTATTTTTTCTACGGTTTTATTTAATCCTGGGGAACGAACAGTTAATTTATAGATATAAACACCTTTCCCTATTTTGTCTCCAAAATCGTCTCTTCCATCCCAAATAATTTCTCTAGATAAAGAAGATGCTCCATTGTTACAACATTCACCACTATTTGTTTGCCCACTTAAGGTTCTAACAATTTTTCCAGTAACAGTAAATATTTGAACTAAAACGTCTAAAGGCTCCGAACTATTGTGATTAAACCAAAATTCTGTGTAATTAACGAAGGGATTTGGATAATTTAAAACATTTTCGATGATTAACTGCTGATTCTCGTCAAACACCACAAATTGAATTTCTGTGGTAGATGAATTATTATAAACATCCCAAGCTTTAATACTTAAGGTGTGCAAGCCAGGTTCTAAGTCTCTTAATGGATAATTTACAATCCCTCTTTGATAATCGTCCAATTCCGTTTGATAGTAATCGTTTAATACATAAGGATTTGCTTCATCTCCATCTAAAATTCCAACAATATCGTGACCAATACCACTCGCCGTATTAATTCCATTTTCGTCTTCTAATTTCACCAATAAACTTGGAGACCTATTTGTAATACCTCCAGAGACAAAACTTTCATCGTTCATATATGCGGCTATAACAGGACCTATATTATCTTCTGGAGCATCCGCATTTAAACCCCCTATTTGTATTTGATCTACACTTGCTCCTGTATGATCCACATGAATGCCTTCTTTTTTAGCATAAAAACTAACTCTACCAAAATCGACAGGAATGCCAATATCTTTAGGCACCACAAATTCTATATCGAATTGCCCGTTTGTAACAGAAGATTGTCCTCTGAAAATAATAGGTCCAAGGGTTTCAAAATCCATAATAATTATTTGACCCCCATCTCTGGTTCTATCATTTCCTAATGTTTGTCTTTCTATTTTCTTATCGTAAATAGTGGTTGACAGAATGCCATTATAGTCTGTCATGACATTTCCTGATAAATCCAAAACTTCTCCGGATAATTTCACTTTGCTTAAGGCTTGTAAAACATCTGTAGTTCCTGTTATTGGGGCATCGTTAACTTTTGTTAAAACAATATCTGGACCTGGAAAAGCAAGCTTCATGGCTGGATCTCCAATAAAGAACACCAATCTTCTTTGTCCTATAATCGAGATGGCAGGATCTATTTTAGTGAGTCTTAGGGCTTCCGCCATACTAGGATATTCGTCATCAGGATAAGTGTCATTATCACTATATGAAAACAAATATTCTTCTAAAACAGTATTAAAGGTAATTCCAACATTTACAAAAATTTGTCTAGTAGTAGTAATTAGTCCTATAGCTCCTCCATCTTTATTCCAATAGGTATATTCTCCGGCTGTAGGCCTCAAAGGGTTGTCAAACTTAGTAAACTCACAGGTAACCGTTACAAAACAAGTTAATTTACATACATTGTTTAATTCTTGCGCATCTGGTTTTCCAAAAATACGCTCATGTGCTAATCCATCTTCTCCTCCATGTCCAAAGTAATTTACCACCAAAGCTCCTGTTTCAAGAGCGTTTTTAATAGCAGTATTAACTGTGGGATATCTATTACCTCCAGCAGAAGACTCTTGTTGAAAGGCATCTGTGTGGATTTTTGTAACATTAATAAACGGTTTTTCGGCAGCTACCACATTTCCAATATGGTCTGTTGTAGCTTGTAGAGATTGTTCCCAGGTTTCATCGACATCATCTGAAATAACTACAAAATTATTTCTCCAACTCCCATAAGAAGCATCTATATAATATCTTTCAATTTTATCTACAAGTTCCGTTGCGCTCTGATAATTCTCGGCTAAAATTCTTCCAACTGCGATGTCCAATTTATCTGAAATCTCCATATTACCTTCATTAAAATCCATCATTCCATAAAAATCATCAGAAATAAAAGAATTTGTCAGATTAAAACTGTTGTATGCATGCCATGAAGGCACTAAATTGGTATTGTTTGGAATTCTGTCCTTATAATCGAAAGAACCATCTCCAAACAAACAAACATATTTTAGTCTTTTTTCTGGCGTAGTTGCATTGTCATAAACATATTTTACAAAATTTCGGATGGCTCCAATATCTTGATTACCTGTACTAAACTCCGTGTATATATCTTTTAAAGTAACAACCTTTACATTTAAATTGTTATTTATTCTATTAATTTGAGCTAGTCTTTCAGCCTGACCTAATAAACTTGTAGGTGTAATTATTAAGTAATCTACATCCATACTTTGTCCTAATGGATCTTGAAAAATAGTACCTTTAATATTCTGATTATAAACTGTAGAATTTGAACTTAAAATTGGCTGATAATAGTTTAAGGGTGTAACAATAGCATAAGATTTTAATGTTCCTAAAGCAGATGTAAAGCTTAAGTTTGAACTATTATCTGTATTTACTAAATTAGTTACATTATAAATATCGGTTACATGCCAAATCTCTTCAACCTGCGAGGTATTAGAGACATTATATTGTCCTATTCCTGACATGGATGTAACTGCTTTATTTTTAAATGTGAATTGCTCTCCAGAAAAATTTAATGCTCTTGTAGCTTCAAGTGAAATATAATCTACATAGGCTAGAGCTGAAGGGTTTCCTCCATTATTATATGTTAATGTTACAGTTAAATTAGAAGAATTAACTGTAATAAAATTATTATAACTTGCTTCAGTTGCTAAATTAGAATCTGTAATCGCTGGTATGGGCAAAGTAGCTATATTGTCACTATTTACGTTAACGTTCATGGTTGTAGGTGTTTCGGAGGTTCCACCAAGAAACACTTTTAAATTTACTGGCTCAGAAACAACCAAGTCTGGAAAGGTAAAATCGAAGGTTTTAGTATCTTCCACATCAAATTTATCTCCAAACCAACGTCTTCCAACACTTACTAAATTATACTCATCCACTTCATGATATTTATATTGCTGAAATGTATCTATAGATAAGTCTACTGGACCAGAAGGTTGCAAGAAGGGCTGAATACGCTTCCCATTACCGGGACTAATATTTATATAATAATACGTTAAATCTGTATAACAATTAATATTAGAGTTACTGTCTTCATTAAATTCATGTGGGCCTTGAGCGTAAAACAAAATATAATCACTATCATGAAATACACCATCGCTTTCTCCAATAACTCTAATAGCATTTTCTTTAACATCTATTGGATAGTCTATTGAATTGGAATAGGGAATCATATTCCCTCCATTTCCATATATTTTTAGGGTTCTTGGATCTACATTATCAATATTGATTCCCATTTGAGATAAAAAATCTTTGGTAATCTTATAGACCCCTGTTGCTTCTACCTGAAACTTATACCATTGTCCTGTACTTAAAACAGAGTTTGTAATAACTCTTTGATTTTGGTTTCTATTAGTTGGCAATCTACCATTAGAATAGCTAATAGAAAAGGAAGTCACCTTTTTAAAAGTTCCATTGGCATCTTTAATAATAGGAGACAATATAAAATAAGCAAACATTTGATCTCTTGCAAGAGACGTTTTAAGACTGTAGGTTAATTTTGTGGGAATTGTTTCAATATTAACATTTTTAAGTTCACTTCTTGAAATATTTGCATACGTAACATTTTCAACGTTTACAGAAGACGCATCAACAGCTTGGTTAATTTTCCACTGCGAAATATATTGTAGTCCTTCAGTATCACTATAATTAAAATTCGCTTCATTAAATGAAGGAACTATTACAGAATAACTTCCGGCTGACAATACCTTTTCCCCTTCCCAAACAATCTGAAATTGCTTTTGTTGGGAATAGATAACTAATGTTGCAAAAAAGGTTAGGAATAATAATTTCTTTTTCATTGATTAGATAACGTGAATAATTGCTTGTTAGTATCACAAAACAAACAATTTTAACTAAGGAATCAAAATTACAATAATAATTTATAAAAAAGCACGTTATTTAAACACAAATTAACGGTATAAAACGCGAAAATCATCGTTATACGGTTTAATAAATAGGATGAAGTGCATAAAATTTTAATCAATTTTTTTATTTTAACTTGTATTATAACCGATATTTCTTATATTGCGTCACCAAAAATATTATAAGCTTACTTAAAAGTATGGATATGAAAAAAGTAATGGCATTCAAGATCTTGTTGTTAGTAACAATTTCTTTAACTACGATTGGTTGTAAAAGATCATCGAGCTCTAACAGCTCCAGAGCTACTGGTTGGGACATAAACTCCAGAGATGGTGGTTTCCAATATAACACCCAATTTAAAGAACAAGAAACTGCTCCAGGACTAGTGTTTGTAGAAGGTGGTACTTTTACCATGGGTCGTGTTCAAGACGACGTGATGCACGATTGGAACAATTCTCCAAACCAACAACACGTTCAATCTTTTTATATGGACGAAACAGAGGTAACCAATAAAATGTATATGGAATACTTAGATTGGTTAAAAAGAATCTATCCTCCTTCTGAAGAAAACTATAGAGCGATTTATGATGGTGCACTTCCAGACACTCTAGTTTGGAGAAACCGTTTAGGTTATAATGAAGTAATGACAGAAAACTATTTACGTCACCCTGGATATGGAGAATATCCTGTAGTAGGTGTAAGTTGGATTCAAGCAGTTGAATTTGCAAACTGGAGAACAGATCGTGTAAACGAAATGTATTTAGAAAACGCTGGTTATATAGCTAGAGATGCTAAAATTACTAGTGTAGAAGCCGGTGAAACTTTTAACACAGACACCTATATTAATGCACCAACGCAAGTGTATGGTGGTAATGACAGTCTTACTGATCCACAAAACTCTAGAAGAAGAGTACAAACTACTGCTTCTGGAGATACTATTGGTGTTTACGCTGGTAGAGAAACTGGTATCATTTCTCCTAGTTATAGACTTCCAACGGAAACGGAATGGGAATATGCTGCATTAGGATTAACAGAATTAAGAAACTACAACATTTATAGAGGTAGAAAGAAATACCCTTGGGATGGACAATATACACGTTCAGGAAAACGTAAAGTTCGTGGAGACCAATTGGCTAACTTCAAACAAGGAAAAGGAGATTACGGTGGAATTGCTGGATGGTCTGATGATGGTGCAGATATTACCAACGAAGTAAAACAATATGCTCCAAACGATTTTGGTTTATATGATATGGCTGGGAACGTAGCCGAATGGGTTGCCGATGTTTACAGACCTATAGTTGATGACGAGTTTAACGACTTTAACTACTACCGTGGAAACGTATATACTAAAAACGCTATTGGTGAAGACGGTACTGTTAAAATTGTAACTACAGACGAAATTGTTTTCGATACCTTACCTAACGGAAAAGTAATTGCTAGAGACTTACCTGGAGAAATTGCTCAAGTTCCAGTTGACGATGATGAAACTTATTTAAGACAAAACTTCGATAGATCTGATAACAGAAACTTTAGAGATGGAGACAAACAATCGTCTCGCCAATACAGAGAAAGTTTTGGAGACGAAGAAGGTCTTGGATCAGAAAATTCTGTAACAAGCAAAATGTATAACTCTCCAAAACACAATGTATCTTTAGATGATTCTACAGGAGCATTAATTAGAGAGTACGATAAATCTAACAAAAGAACCTCATTAATCAACGACGAAGTTCGTGTTTACAAGGGTGGTTCTTGGAAAGACAGAGAATACTGGTTAGATCCTGCACAAAGACGTTATTTCCCACAAACTATGGCTACAGATTATATTGGCTTTAGATGTGCCATGTCTAGAGTTGGTTCTAAATCTAAAAACAAGAACAAAACTAAAAATTAAGAAATTTTCATATCTTTTAAAAAAGTCCTAACAATTAGTTAGGACTTTTTTTATACTTTTATTTTATGAACACAGAACAACTCCATACACTTTTTTTAAAGCATCCATCTGTCTCAACAGACACCCGAAAAATAGCTAAAGACGATTTGTATTTTGCGCTAAAAGGAGATAACTTTAACGGGAATGCCTTTACCAAACAAGCCATAGAAAACGGGGCTTCCTATTGTATTGTGGATGAAAAAGAATGTGCTACAAGTAACCAATGTATTTTGGTAGAAGACGTTCTACAAACACTTCAAGACTTAGCTAGTTTTCATAGAAAATATTTAAAACTACCTATTATTGCTCTAACAGGAAGTAATGGAAAAACAACTACAAAAGAGTTAATAAACGCTGTTCTCAGTAAAAAATACAACTCTTCAGCCACCATTGGCAATCTCAACAACCACATTGGCGTTCCCTTAACTCTTTTAAAGATGACTAAGGATACTGAGATTGGCATTGTAGAAATGGGTGCTAATCATCCAAAAGAAATAGAATTTTTGTGCAATATTGCGTTTCCAGATTATGGCTTAATAACCAATTTTGGGAAAGCACATTTAGAAGGTTTTGGAAGTATTGAAGGTGTTATTGAAGCGAAGTCTGAACTCTACCTACATTTAATAAAACACAAGAAAATCATATTTGTTAATTCCAATGATCCTATTCAATTAGAAAAAAGTAAAGGTGCAAGGACGCTTTCATTTGGTAAAAATAAAACCGATGATTTTATAATTCATTTTAAAAGTGCCCAACCAGAAGTAACAATTACCTACAATAAAAACGAAATTAACAGTCAGCTAATAGGCGAATACAACTTCAACAATATCTCTGCTGCTGTAGCTCTTGGAACTTATTTTAAAGTTAATGACCAACAAATAAAATCTGCCATTGAGAATTATGTACCAAAAAACAACCGATCGCAAATTGTAAAAAAAGGAAATATTAAAATTATTCTTGATGCTTATAATGCCAATCCATCAAGTATGACTGTTGCCTTAGAGAATTTCGGAAAATTAGAAACTGAAAACAAAATAGCCATTCTTGGAGACATGTTCGAATTAGGACAAGACGCCAAAAAAGAACATCAAGCCATTGCTGAATTTGCTAATTCATTAAATATTTCAAAAGTTATTTTTATTGGTGAAAATTTTCATGAATCAATTTCTAAGACAAATGAAACCTATTCATCTTTCAATGATTTTAAAACACATTTTAATTTAAATACTTTAAAGCATGCAACACTATTAATCAAAGGTTCTCGTGGTATGGCTTTAGAGCGAATTTTAGATTTGTTAGAATAATCTTAAACCAAAAATATTTTTAATGATTATATTTAGCCTTTCTTAAACTAAAAAATAAACTTTTTTAAATATGCCGTTTTTCCGTTCTATTTCCCTCACACTTTTTATACTTTCTTTAGTAGGTTGTCAAACTTTAAAACCTACAGTTCCACCAGAAATAACCCTTACAACGTTTGAGAAACTAGCAAGTATGGAAAACGTGATTAGTATTGAAAAAAGAAAACCAGTAAGTCATTTTGATGAAAATTATGAAATCTGGTTTGAACAACCTGTAGATTACGAAGATTCTACAAAAGGTCATTTTAAACAACGTGTGTTTTTAGGTTATGAAAATCCAGAACAACCAGTAATTGTAGAGCTTCAAGGGTATGGCATTGGCTCAGAAAGAGCTGGAGAATTGGCTAAACATTATAATGCAAACCAATTAAACATTGAGCATCGATATTTTAACAACTCACGTCCTGAAGAAATAGATTGGAACACGCTTACAGTTAAAAACGCAGCTAAAGACCAGGCTAGAATTATAGATGCTATTAGAAATGCTTTATATCCTGACACTAAATTTATTTCTACAGGAATTTCTAAAGGCTGTCAAACCGTTATGCTACACCGTAGATATTTCCCTAAAAATGTGGATGCTTGTGTTTGTTATGTGGGTCCTTTAAATTTTGAACGTGAAGATCCTAGAGTTTATAAATTTCTAAAGGAAGTAAGCACCCAACAAAACCGGGATAAAGTAAAAGCCTTTCAAGATTTATGCTTTGAAAATAGAGAGGCTCTTTTAGAGATGATGAAAACTGCAGCCATAGAAAAAGATATGTCTTGGGAGTTTGGAGTTGATAAAGCCTTAGATTACACCATTCTAGAATATTCTTTTGCCTTTTGGCAATGGGGTACACCTGTTGAAAGTATTCCAACCGGAGATGTTACTATTCAAGAAATGTATAGACATTTAATTAGCGTGGTAGGATATGGTTTTTTTGAAGAAAAGTCTGTAGAAAGTTTACAACCCTATTTCTGGGCAGCTTTAACTGAACAAGGTATTTACGGCTATGAAACAGCACCATTTAAACAGTATTTAAATACAGAAGAAAAGGTTTATAAATTTGAATGGGCTTTTCCTGAAGGAATCTCAAAAACTTACGATTATACTCCTATGCAAGAGGTTAAAAACTTTTTGGACTATGTAGCAGAGGACATGCTATTTATTTATGGAGAATATGATTCTTGGAGTGCTACAGCTGTAGAGTTGGAAAATGACGCTACAAAAAGAGAGCTATACAAATTTGTTTTACCTCAAGGCAGTCACACAACTAGAATTAAGAGTTTTAGCCCAGAAAAACAGAAAGAAATTTATGATATTATTGATTCATGGCTAGTAAATGAACAAACAGATACCCTAAAAACAAACTAGAAAAAACTCACATATTATCTAAATGAAAAAGGTGAAAAAGTAACTAACTTTTCCACCTTTTTTATATTATAAAGATAGCTTAAACTTCTTACATCTTTAGGATGTCATTAAAGCTTCAATGTCTTCAATCTCAATAGGCATAGCTTCAGTTAGATTGACATTTCCATCTTTGGTAATGAGATAATCGTTTTCCAATCTACAACCAATACCTTCATCTGGAATATAAATACCCGGCTCGCATGTTAAAACCATTCCTGGCTCCAACACTTTAGAATACAAGCCAACATCATGAACATCCAATCCAATATGATGCGCCGTTCCATGCATAAAGTATTTTTTATATAAAGGTTTTTCAGGGTTTTGCTTAGCTACATCTTCGGCATCTAGCAAACCTAATTTTATAAGTTCAGTTTCTACCAGTTTTGCCATTTGCATTTCATAATCTGAAGGAAGGACTCCAGGTTTAAGCAACTTACTCCCCTCTTTTAAACAGTATAAAACGGAGCTGTAAACTTCTTTTTGTCTTTCAGAAAAGCTCCCGTTTACAGGAAAACATCTGGTTGTATCACTATTATAATTGGCATAGCATACTCCAAAATCTAAAAGAATCATTTCACCACTATCACAAATATCGTCATTGGTATTGTAATGTAAAGCACAAGCATTTTTGCCTGATGCCACTATAGGTTTAAAGGCATGGCGTGTACCTCCCGACTTAATTAAATTATAAACTAATTCAGCCTCAAGCTCAAACTCTTTCATTTTAGGTTTGCAGGCTTTTAAAACACGTTTAAAAGATACCACACTAATATCTGCAGCTTGTTGCATGAGGGCAATTTCTTCTTCAGATTTAATAAGTCTTAAGTCTCGAGTAATTTTTGCTACTCGGTGATATTCGTGCAACGGATATTTCTCCTTACACCAAGCAATCATTCTGTCTTGCTGGGTTTGCTGATTAAAAGTAACACGTTTTATATGTTCGTTATGTCCAAGGTATATACCATCGGCTTCAAACGCCATCAGTTGTAACACTTTTTCAAAGTAGTGAATCCATTCTACACGAGTAATTCCTGAAATATCTGTGGCTTGTTTTTTTGTTAATTTATCGCCATCCCAAATTTTAATTTGCTCATTGGTCTCCTTCACAAAAAGCATCTCCCGATTTTCTTTCCTAATGGCATCTGGGTACAGAATTAAAATAGACTCTTCCTGATCGATACCAGACAAATAAAACAAATCGTTGTTTTGGGTAAAGCCCATCACATCGTCTGCATTATTGTGCTTAACATCATTGGATGTAAGAATGGCTAAAGTATTCGTCTTCATTTTAGCCGTAAAATTATTTCTATTTTTTATAAATAAACTCTTTGGAATTTGATTGTAACGCATATTTAAAATTTTCTATCTGGATGAAATGGATGAAGGTCTAATATAGGTTTTTTATTGGAAATAACTTCTGAAACCAGCTTTCCTGTTGCTGGTCCCATACTCCAACCCATCATAGCATGTCCTGTGGCAATGGTAAGGTTTTTACATTTTGAGGACTTTCCAATATATGGCAAACCATCGGGAGACACTGGACGTAAACCAGACGCTACATCGTTTTTTTCTTCTTGAGTTAATATCACTTCTGGATAATAGCTTGTTGTGGCTTTCGAGATGGCTTCTACTCGAATCTTATTAACTTTATCGTTTATTCCTGCAATTTCCATAGTTCCTGCAAAACGTGTAAATCCGTGCATGGGAGTTACAGCCACTTTGGCTTCGGCAAGAATGGAAGGAATGGTAATTCCAGTATCTTGAGTGGTATTAATACGGTAGCCCTTTCCTGCTTGAAGCAATAGTTTCAAGCCTAATTTTTTACTTAATAAGGAACTCCAGGAACCAGCCGACAAAACAAATTCGTCTGCTTTCAAGGTTTGGTTTTTGGTCTTAATAGCTACAATTATGTCCTTATCCTGCACTAAGTCTTCAACTCTTTCATTTAAAAAAAACTGAATACCTACAGCTTTTAAATGAGCTTTCATATCTTCCATAAATTCTTGAGGTGTGGTATGAGAATCGCATTTATAATAGGTGGCACCTTTGATATTAAAAGTAGCATTTGGTTCTAACAGTTTTAAGTCCTCTTTACTTATTTCATGAACATCCAAACCTTCACGTTTTGCTAAATGAGCTGTTTCAAGCTCTTCTTCTAGCGTCTTATCTGTCTGACATAACATGAGCAAACCTTTCTTTTCGTACTGAAAATTAAAATCTTCATCTCGCTTTATATCGTCATATAAGGTCTGGCTTAAGAGGCTGATATTCTTTATTACTGGAATAGATTTCTTAACATGATTGGCATTACAGGATTTATTAAAAGCCAACGTCCATTTTATAAAATCGGCATCCAAACGGGGTTTTATATATAAAGGACTTGCAGGGTTTAACATCCATTTTAAGCCTTTTTTCATAACTCCAGGAGCCGATAATGGCACTAAATGACTAGGCGACAAATAGCCAGCGTTGACATAAGAAGCGCCTGAATCCATATTGGATTGATCTATAATGCTTACTTGGTGACCTTCCTTCTGAAGATAATAAGCAGAGCATAAACCAATGATGCCTCCTCCGATGATGATAACTTTTTTCATTGAGTTAATGAGATAATGAATTAATTATTGGGATATATGTTTTTTCTAGCTTTTGATACAATCTTAACAATCTCTAATGATTCATCCATAAATGGTTTCAAAGTTTCTTCAGAAGCTAATTTTGTATCTCTTAAAATTTCTAACTATAATAAGGTTTCATCTGCTTCCTCACAACTATTGAAATTTTGGCAAAAAACTCTTTTTGTGACCGAGAAATACAAGCTGATCGATAATTTGTGGCCGTCGATGTTACCGAACGAATTAATTGCCTTCCAATAACTCTTGTAGAATCAGTTTTAGGAAGTTCTTCATAGAATAGAATAATATCGACGGCTAATTTTCTTGTTCTATCCTTTAAATGCTCAATAAAGTCCGATTTATTCATAATTTAATCTTTATTAGTTCATTAAATCATTAATTCATTATATCACTGTTTAAATTACTTGAAAACCTAAAGCATAAGGATCGTCTTCAGTATCTATAGTAATGCTATTATGTCCATAAATTTTCGCCCAACCTTGGATGCTTGGAATTATGGCTAATTTTCCATCTAAGATAGTTTCTTTTTCTACTCGTCCAACAAACTTGCTTCCAATAAAACTCTCGTGAATAAAATGGTCGCCTACTTTTAATTTTCCTTTGGCAAATAATTGTGCTAATCTGGCTGAAGTTCCCGTGCCACACGGACTTCTATCGATGGCTTTATCTCCATAAAAAACAGCATTTCTACCAGATGATGTTGGGTCTATTGGTGTTCCTGTCCATAGCAAATGCGTGACATCCTTGATGGTTTCATTTTCTGGATGAACAAATAAGTTCGGATATTTTTCGTTAATACGCTGTCTAATTACCTGAGAATATTGAATAAGCTTAGATGCCGAAAAATCTTGAACACCAGAGAAATTTTGTTGTGGATCTATAATAGCATAATAATTTCCTCCATAAGCCACATCGAAGGTAATATCTCCTAGTTCTGGGCAATCTATGCTTAAATCTTCAGCAGCTAAAAAACTCTTAACGTTTTTTAACCTTACCCATTCTACTTTTGTTCCGGTTTGTTGATATTCAATTTCTACTAATCCTGCAGGTGCTTCCATTCTTATCTTTCCAGGAACTTTTGGAATAATTAAACCTTCTTCAATAGCAATGGTAATTGTGCCAATGGTTCCATGTCCACACATTGGCAAACAGCCAGAGGTTTCTATAAAAAGAATAGCAAAATCGTTTTCAGGATTGTGTGGTGGATATAAAATACTTCCACTCATCATGTCGTGACCACGAGGTTCAAACATAAGACCTTTTCGAATCCAGTCGAATTCTTTTAAAAAATGTTGTCGTTTTTCACTCATGGTGCTCCCAACTAGGTTTGGACCACCTTGTTTAACAACCCTTACAGGATTTCCACAAGTATGAGCATCGATACAAAAGAAAGTGCTTTTACTCATTTTTTACTCTCTGAATATAATTATTTACACGTGTTTCCATTATGGCTAAGGTTACAGTCCCTTGTCCTAAAATTACTTCATGAAACTCTCTGATATCGAACTTCTCTTTTAATTCGATTTCAGCTTTTTTTCGTAATTCTCTAATTTTTATTTCTCCTATTTTATATGAAATGGCTTGTCCTGGCCAGGAAATATATCTATCGGTTTCTGTAGTTACTTCATGCATAGACAATGCTGTGTTTGCAGCCATATAATCAATTACTTGCTGGCGAGTCCAACCTTTTGCATGAACTCCTGGATCTACAACCAATCTACAAGCTCGCCACATTTCATAAGTTAATTGTCCAAACTTTTCGTAAGGCGTAGTATAAATCCCCATTTCATTTGCTAAATATTCAGAGTATAAGCCCCAACCTTCGCCATAAGCAGACAAATATAAATCTCTTCTAAATTTTGGAATAGAATCACCCAACTCATTGTTTAAAGATATCTGTAAATGATGTCCCGGAACAGCCTCATGAGCCGTTAAAGCTGGAATGGTATATAAAGTTCTACTAGGCAAATTATAGGTGTTTACCCAGTAAAACCCAGCTGTCTTATCATTATGAGACCCAGAATATCTGCCACTTGTATACTTTGGTGCAATAGCGGCAGGAACGGGAACTACTCCATAAGGCTTTCTTGGTAAAGTTTTAAAGTATTTTGGTAACTCGCCATCTATTCTTTTTGAAATATCCCGAGCAAACATCATTAACTCTTTGGGTGTTTTTGCATAAAACTGAGAATCGGTTCTAAGAAATTTTAAAAAGTCTTCAAAGCTTCCTTTAAAACCTAAATCTTCAATAATAACTTGCATTTCAGCTTTAATTCTAGCCACCTCCTTTAGCCCTATTTGATGAATATCTTCAGCTGTATATTGAGTACTTGTGGTAAAGAAATTAATTCTATTTTGGTAAAACGCTTCCCCATTTGGAATAGAAATAATTCCCAAATCTTTTCTTGAATTTGAAAAATACTCAGTTTCAAAGAAATCCTTAATTTTTTGATATGGAGCTATTACATCCGTTTCTATACTTGTTTTTGCAGCCAGTAAAACACTGTCTTTTTGATGACTCGTTAAGCTTTCTGGCAACTTTTTAAAAGGTTGGTAAAATTCACTTTCTGTATAATCGCTAACTAAATGTTTGCTATAAGAAAAACTATAATCACCAAAAACAGCTGCTGGTTGAGACATCCCCTCTTTGACACTTTCTCTTAAAATGTCCAAATTATAATCTACCTTTTTAGGCAATTCGTGCAACTGATTTAAATAGGCTTTAACCTGCTTATAATCTGCAAAAGTGATGTTTGCCATCTGACTTAAATTCAAATGAAAAGCGGATTCTGAAGTAATGGTATTCAGGTAGGTTTTATAGATATTTGAATCGATTTTATCCTGCAATACAAAATTCAATAATTCAAGAGAAATTTTTTCAGATTCTGTTAATCCTTCTTTATTAACTTTTAAAAGCTCCTGTTGAAGTTCTTTAGAAAAATTTGCTTCATTCTGATAGAATTTAGCTGTATTATCAACCGATTCATAAGGTTCAAAATCGTATGTTCTTTCAGTTTCGTACCGTTTAATAACATCTTCTAATAAAACTTCTGAAAAGTCATTTACATAAATTTCCTTTTTACAAGCCATAAGACTTATAAAGAAAAAGAATATTAAAAGCTTTAAAACTTTCATTGAATTAGATGGTATCTGTTGATGGCTTATTATTGAGTAAGCGTGAAATTTTTAATGGATTTTCGTTTTTCAGTTCGTCTGGCAACAAATTATTTGGCCAATCTTGATAACTAAATGGTCTTACCCAACGTTTTATGGAATGGATTCCTACGGCTGTGAATCGGCTATCCGTCGAAGCAGGATAAGGCCCACCATGAACCATGGACGGACAAACCTCAACGCCTGTTGGCACCCCATTATAAATAAGTCGCCCTACGCGATTTTGAAGCGCTTCTATAACTTGTACATATTGTGTTGCTTCATCATCTTCTGCAATTAAAGTCCCTGTTAACTGACCTTCAAGACTAGAGATAATCTGCTCTAATTGCTCTTTGTTTTCACATTGAACAACCATAGAATAGGGTCCAAAAACTTCTTGATGTAATGTAGTGTTCTTTAAAAAACTACGTCCTTCAACTGTGGTTACTGTTTGTCTGGCATAATTAGTTTTCACATCCGTATCAAAATCGGCCACAACAGTCAATTCAGGTTGAGACAGCGCTTTTTGCTTGTTAGTTTCATAAGCACCAATAATGTTTGGGTGCAACATACAGGATGGAGCAATCTTTACGATTTCATCAGATAAATTCTGTATAAAATTCGTTAAAGAATCTCCTTTAATTCCTAATAACAATCCAGGATTGGTACAAAACTGTCCAGTTCCTAAAGTAATAGATCCTGCATAGGTTTTTGCTAAGGCTTCACCTCTATTTTTTAAAGCATGAGGTAAAATAACTACGGGATTAATACTTCCCATTTCGGCAAAAACAGGAATAGGTTCTTCGCGTTTTGCTGCTAAATCGTATAAAGCGCGTCCTGCACGAATACTTCCTGTAAAACCAACAGCTTTAACTCCTGGATGTGACACTAGTTGCGTGCCTACTTCAATACCACTACTGTTTAAATTAGAGAATACACCATTTGGCATGCCTGTTTTTTCAGCTGCTTTAACAATTGCTGAACTTACCAATTCTCCTGTTCCGGCATGCATGGGATGAGATTTAACAAGTACCGGACATCCAGCTGCCAAAGCTGCTGCCGTATCTCCTCCTGCTGTAGAATATGCTAATGGAAAATTACTCGCACCAAAAACAACTATTGGCCCTAGAGGCACTAACATTTTTCTAATATCCGATTTGGGCATAGGTTGTCTATCCGGCTGAGCTGTATCAATACTTGCTTCTACCCAAGAACCTTCGTTTAGTAAGTCTGCAAAAGCACGTAATTGTCCAACAGTTCTACCCCTCTCACCCTTAGCTCTACCTTCTGGCAAGCCGGTCTCGGAGCAGTAAGTTTCTATTAATTGAGAGTCTAAAGCTAAAATTTCTTCCGCAATGGCATTTAGAAATTCAGATTTCTTTTTTCCTGAAATATTTCTAAATGTTTTAAACGCTTTAGAAGCTAGACTAACAGCTTCATCGATCTCCTCTTTTGTTGCTTCCGTATAAATTGGAGTATTTTCAATATTGAGCTGTGGATTAAAGGTTTTGTATGTATTGTGTCCTTTTGCTGAAAGTTGCTTCCCAATATAATTTTTTCCTGTTATCATGTTTTAACTTTTCTCTCCCCAAAAGGGATAATTGATTTTTTTTTGATTTTATATAAAACCTCTTTTCGCTCTGTTAAAGATAAAAAATAGCTGTTATTTCCTAAAAAACTTAAAGATTTTTATAATCTGGAAGTACTGGTCTGTTTTTTAAACTATTTTCTATAACACTTAACACGTATTTACGTTCATCTCCAATGAGAGGTAATCGTGGTGCACGAACATTTTCTGTTCCAATTCCAGTTGCTACTTCAGCTAATTTAATATTTTGAACCAATCTTGGATTGATATCTAATTCTAACAAAGGCATAAACCATCTATAAATCTCTAAAGCCTCTTTAATTCTACCAACTTTTTGAAGCTCGTAAATAGCTACTGTTTCGGCAGGAAAAGCACAAACCAAACCAGCAACCCAACCATCTGCACCTATTAGTAAACTCTCTAGTGCAATGGTATCTACTCCTGTCATAATTTTTAATCTATCTCCAAAATAATTTTTTATACGTGTAATATTGGTGGTATCTCTGGTTGATTCTTTAACCGCTTCTATATTATCACATTTTAACAACTCATCAAACATGTCCATGGTTACCTTAACCTTATAGTCTACCGGATTATTATACACCATAATTGGTAAAGACGTATTATTGGCTACGGCTTTAAAATATTCAACGGTTTCTCTGTCGCTAGAAGTATATCTCATGGGTGGCAACATCATCAAGCCTTGAGCCCCATCTTCTTCAGCTTTATGAGCAGCTTGTATGGCAGCTTTAGTAGTTTGTTCAGCAATGTTTATAAGCACTGGAACTTTATCTTTTACTAATTCTACGGCTGTTCTTGTCAAGCTGCGTTTTTCTTCATCTAACAACGTACTAGCCTCCCCTAAAGTACCTCCAAGTACAATGCCATGAACTCCTGCTTCTACTTGTGCACGAATGTTTACTTCAAACATTTTTAAATCCAGTTCATCTGTATCTGTGAACTTAGTTGTAACTGCTGGCATGATGCCTTTCCATTGAATACCCATATTATAATGTGTTTTATTAAACACAAATTTAATTAAGAATCAAACTAAGTGATAAGCTATTTTTATCCAATTATCATACTATATTATCCAGTTTTAGATAAAAACAAAATATAATGCTTAATTTTGTACTTAATTATAAAATGTAAAAATGAAAGTCCTTCCTTTTAAAATACCAAAACCCGAATTAGCAAATTTGGTTTATCAAGTGGATCTGGAGCCTTATTTTTATGACAAACTGCATCAACATGAAGACATTCAATTAAGTTTAATAATTCAAGGTGAAGGTACACTCATTGCCGGAGATGCCATTAATCATTATAAATCGGGTGATATTATCATTCTTGGAAGTCAACAGCCACATGTTTTTCAAAGTGATAGAGAATTAGCAGATCAATCTCATATGCAATCCTTATTCTTTACGGAAGATAGTTTTGGTACTGAATTTTTTAGATTGGAAGAATTGACCGAAATTCAAGTGTTTTTTAAAAGAGCGCTTCATGGTTTCAAAGCCACATCGCATCAAGAAGACATACGAATGCTTTTTGCTAAAATAGAAAATGCCAGTAAATTGGAGCGTTTAATTATCTTGTTGGAATTGCTAAAACTACTTTCTATATGTGAATATAAAAGCCTTTCATCTTTTATTTATGAAAAAAACTTTTCAGTAACCGAAGGAGAACGCATGAGAGATGTTTTTGATTATACCATGACACATTTTGATAAAGACATTACGCTTGAGTCTGTGGCAAGTGTGGCAAATATGACTAAAAATGCTTTTTGCAAATACTTTAAAAAGTACACGAATAAAACCTATGTTGTTTTTTTAAACGAACTACGAATTGAACATGCTTGTAAACACCTATTAACTAGCCAGGATATAACCATTTCTGATGTGGCTTATAAGGTTGGTTTTAATAACATTTCCAATTTTAACAGACAGTTTAAAAAAGTGAAACATAAAACACCTCTAATATACAAACAAGAAAATTCTAAGTAGAAAGAATGAAATAAAAAAAGGTCTATACAAATTGTATAGACCTTTTTTGTTCTGTGGGCGCGAAGGGATTCGAACCCCTGACCCCCTGGGTGTAAACCAGGTGCTCTGAACCAACTGAGCTACGCGCCCTTTCGTAATTGGACTGCAAATATAAATTAGTTTTCCATATTGCAAAAGCTTTTTGCAAAAAAAATTAAATTATTTCTGCAACTACAAAAGTACTTCCTCCAACATAAATCAAATCTTTGATTGAAGCCTTATTTTTTGCAGCATCTAATGCCTCATTTACACTTATATAGCTTCTACCTTTGATACCTGTATGCAAAAATTCTTGTTGCAAAATATTTGCATCCATTCCTCTTGGAACATCTGGTTTACAAAAATAATAGGTGGCCTTTTTTGGCATAATGCTTAAAATTGAGCTAAGATCCTTATCATTTACAACTCCAAAAACAATATGTAAGCTATTATATACTTCTTCCTCCAACTGTTTAATTACATATTTTAGCCCTTCTTTGTTATGTGCTGTATCACAAATAACTTTAGGATGCTCTTGTAGTATTTGCCATCTTCCTTGTAAACCGGTATTTTTTACTACCTGTAACAACCCTTTTCTAACCTGGTTTTCTGAAATTTTAAAAGAATTTTGCTTTAGAATTTGAAGAGTTTGCAAAACAGTTTTGATATTTTTCTGCTGATAGGTGCCTTTTAAATCGCTTGGATATGTTTGATGTGTTAAAGCATCTGTAAAATAAATATCTGAACCATTTTTTTTAGCAACCTCTTGAAACACCTTGGTTGTTTCTTTTTGAGTTTCACCTATAACTACAGGAACATGTGGTTTTATAATGCCTGCTTTTTCAGTTGCAATAGCTTCTAAGTTGTTTCCTAGAAATTGTATATGATCCAGTCCTATATTTGTAATTACTGAAACTTCAGGAGTAATAATATTTGTAGAGTCTAATCTACCACCCAATCCAACTTCAATAATAGCAATATCTACCTGCTGCTTTGCAAAATAATCGAATGCCATTCCTGAAGTCATTTCAAAAAAGGATAAACTTTCAGATTCTAAAAAAACTTTATTCTGTTTTATAAAATCGATCACAAAAGCTTTACTTACTAAAGTTCCATTAATTTTTATGCGCTCTCTAAAGTCTTTTAAATGCGGGGAAGTAAATAAACCTACTTTATATCCTGCTTCTTGTAATACAGAAGCTAACATATGACTCGTGGAACCTTTTCCGTTAGTTCCGGCCACATGAATAGATTTAAAAGTTTGATGAGGATTATTTAGATATTCAGCTAACAGCAAGGTGTTCTTTAAATCTGCTTTATAAGCCGATTTTCCCTGTCTTTGATACATTGGAAGTCGAGAAAACATCCAATTTACAGTGGCTTGATATGTCATAAATTATTGCCCTAAATTGAAGTTCACTTTAACAAAGCCTACCTGTCTATCTGGCGCTTTATTATCTGCTCGCCATTTATGGGATAAAGCTATTTTTTTTGCAGGCTCTAACAAACAGGCAGCTGTATTTGTTGTTCCTTTAACGCCTGGAATGGCTTCTATAACATCGCCATTTCTATTTACAACAATTTTTACGATTACCATTCCAGCTTCGTTACAATCTTGTTTAAATAATTTTTTGCTAGGTACACCTCGTCCCTTTAGTCCATAACCAACGCCTCCACTTCCAGAACCAGCTTGCCCAAAATAACTGGCAGCGTAAGGATCTCCATCTAGTTGTCCTTTATCTCCTGCTTTATTATCATTTCCTTCTCCCCCAGTTTCTTGACCTTCAGACTTGCTAACACCTCCAATTAAAGCATCTAATTTCTTCTTTTTAGCTTCTTTCTCGGCTTGCTCTTTCGCTATTTTATCAGCTTCAGCCTTAGCTTTCGCATCTGCCTTGGCTTTCGCTTCAGCTTGTGCCTTTGCTTTTGCATCCGCTTCTTTTTTCGCTTTGGCATCAGCATTCTTTTGCTTTTTTATTGCAATAGATTCTTCGTTGTTATCAGTTAAAACATCTTCAGCTTTAGGTTTTGATGCCGTTGCTTCTGCTTGTTTTTGTTCAGGCTGTTTTACAGTTTCTTGAGGCTCTTCTTTTACCTCTTTTGGTTCAGATTTAATAGGCTTAGTAGGTTGAACGTCTCCAGATCCAAAATCTGTAGTTCCAAAATTAACTGCCACACCATATTCTTCTGGAGGATCCATATATTTCGTACCTACTACAAACAATAACAAGATAATCAGCACTGCAATAAGCGCTGTAATTTTTGCTGAATTACGTTCGTGTATGGTTTCGAAATATTTCATGAATACTAATTAGGTTTTACTGCCAGAATAACCTTAAACTTATTTCTGTTGGCAATATCCATGACTTTTACAACGTGTTCTACAGGTACAGATTTTTCTGCCCTTAAAACCAAGGTTGGTTTTTCATCTGTAGATAAAGCAGCAATAAGTTCTGATTCTAACATGCTTTCTCCAACCCGTTTTTGATCTATATAATATGTCAAATCCTTTTTAATACTTACGGCAACCGATTTCTTGTTTTCGGTTTTTCCACTAGCAGTAGGCAAAAGTATATCTATTGCATTTGTAGTTACTAGTGTAGAAGCCAGCATAAAAAAGATAAGTAACAAAAAGACAATATCTGTCATGGACGACATATTGAATTCAGGTGTTACTTTATTTCTTCCTCTTAAATTCATTAAATTGGCTCGTTTAAGTGATCTAAAAACTCTAAGGAATTAGCTTCCATTTGATATACAACTTTATCTGTTTTTACTACCAAATGGTTATAGGCAATGTATCCAATAATCCCAACAATTAAACCTGCTACTGTAGTTGTCATGGCTGTATATAGACCATCTGCCAGAAGTTTAATGTCTATCTGACCTCCAGAATTTGCAATTTCGAAAATAGAAAGAATCATTCCAATTACGGTTCCAAGAAACCCAATCATTGGAGCTGCTCCTGAAATTGTTGCCAAAACACTCACATTTTTTTCTAAACTATAAATCTCTAAGCGTCCTGCATTTTCTATAGCTGTATTAATGTCTTCTAAAGGTTTTCCTATTCTTGTAATTCCTTTATTTATTAATCGAGAAACTGGTGAATTCACTTGAGCACATAACATTTGAGCTGAGTCTATTTTTCCATTAGAAACATGATCTTTAATTTGATTCATAAAATTAGCATCTATTTTGGAAGCTGCTTTTATAGCAAACAAACGTTCAAAGTAAATGTAAGTAGCAACAATTAGCAAAACAAACAAGAGGGTAATAATAATCATCCCAGCTGTTCCACCACTCGTTATCAACTCGATAATGGATAAGGTTTTTTCTACAGATTCGCCATCGTTTAACAACTCTGCTCCTTCTTGAGCATCTTGTAAAAATAAATTCATCATATATTCTATTCTATTAGTACGTTAATAACGTTTGATTGTACTTAAAATTATAATTAAAAAATAGTTCTTGTAAACATAAAGGCAATCGCTCCTACTATGAAGCCAAGAAAAGCTAACCAAGCAATTTTTTTAAAGTACCAGAAAAAGTCAATTTTCTCCATTCCCATTGCTACTACTCCAGCTGCAGAACCAATAATCAACATACTTCCACCTGTTCCGGCTGAGTAAGCAATAAAGTGCCACAACTCGTTATCAATAGGTTCAGAGAACATTCCTAAACTAGCTGCTACTAAAGGTACATTGTCTATAACTGCAGAACCTATTCCTAATAGTAAAACAACTAAATCTGAAACTCCTCCATGGTGTAATTCGGTACCGAGCATTGGCATATTGTCTTGTAAACTTGAAGCAAAACCAAATAAAATCCCCAAAGATTCTAAAGCTGCAACTGCCATTAAAATTCCTAAAAAGAAAAGAATACTTGGTAATTCTATTTTTGATAAAGAAGCATGTACTGGACTGTGATGTCCTTGGTGATCTGAATTTTCATCTGTATCAAAAGTTAAAGCAAATTTAGAATTACTATATAATTCAGCAAAAATAGCTACAACTCCTAAAGCTAACATCATTCCTACGTAAGGAGGTAAATGTGTTACTGTTTTAAAAATTGGCACAGAAACGATTCCTCCCAATCCTAAGTACAACATGGTTGCACTAAATTTACTTTTTGGCTTTTCGACAACGTCTTCAGTGTTTTCAATATTTCCTTTAAAAGCTGGTAAAAATGATGCAATAAAAGTAGGCACTAACATACATAATAGCGACGGAACAAAAAGATAAACAAATAAATGACTCGTAGTTACTTTTTTACCAATCCATAACATGGTAGTTGTTACATCTCCAATAGGAGACCATGCCCCACCAGCGTTTGCAGCAATAACAATTAAACCGACATACCAAATACGTATGTTTCTGTCGTAAACTAGTTTTTGAAGGATAGAAATAAGTACAATGGTTGCTGTTAAGTTATCTATAATTGCAGAAAGGAAAAATGCTAAAAAAGCAAAAATCCATAAAATCCGTTTTTTACTTTTAGTTCTTACAAAACTTTTAATGGTTGCAAAACCATCAAAATAATCAATAATTTCCACAATAGTCATGGCTCCTAATAAGAACACTAGAATTTCGGCCGTTTTACCAAGATGATGCAATAGAGTTTCTTCCATTAAATGCATCTTATCTTCATGTGCCAACATCCCAAAATTATCCAATAAGGTGTGTTTAGAAGAATCAAACCACTCTGTAAAACTATCCAAGCCTAATGCTATTAACGCCCAACAAATGGCCATCATCACTAAAGCTGGAATAAGTTTGTCAATTTTAATATTATGTTCTAAAGTAATAGCTAAGTAGCCTATTACAAATACTAATATGATAATTGTTTCCATATAAATGAACTATTAAATAAGTTGGCTTAGTGCAATTTCGAATGCAGTTTCGCTAATATCAGTTTTAGATTTATTTTGATTGTAAACGTTTTGAATGGCTTTACTTATGGTATTAGAGATATCGTTAAAAATAGCTTCGTCTGTCATTTGTACACGCGCTTCCATAAAATAGGCAAATACTCTAGCCATCCCACAATTAGAAATAAAATCTGGAATTAAACTCACGCGTTTATCTGTGTGTTCCATAATAGGTCCAAAAAATATTTCTTTATCTGCAAATGGTACATTGGCGCCACAGGAAATAACTTCCAGTCCGCTTTCTATCATTTGGTCTATTTGATCTTTAGTAATTAATCTGGATGCCGCACACGGTAAAAATATTTCCGTTTGAATACTCCAAATTTTCTCATTTACTTCTTCAAAAGGAATGAGATTATCAGACACTAAGGTGTTTCCAGTTTTTGCTAAAAACAGTTCGGTAATCTCTTCAAAAGTAAATCCGTTTTCATTAATTAGTCCGCCGGAAATATCTAAAATCCCAACAATTTTGGCTCCCATTTGCGATAAATAAAAAGCAGCTGCACCACCTACATTACCGAACCCTTGAACTACAACTTTCTTACCCTTTACTGAACCTCCGTAAATACTATAATATTGTTTAACAGCTTCGGCAACCCCAAAACCGGTAATCATATCGGCAATGGTATATTTCCTTTTAACACTTGGAGAATAATCTGGATTTTCTATAACTTTTATAACCCCTTGTCTTAATTGACCTATTCTGTTAATTTTTCCTGCTTCAGACGCTTTAAAATGTCCATTAAACACACCTTCTTGCGGATGCCAGACCCCTCCTCCTTCTGTCATAGGAATGACTTCGTGAATTTCATCGACATTCATATCGCCTCCTGTGCCATAATAACTTTTTAACAAAGGGGAAACGGCTTTAAACCAACGTTCTAAAACTTCTTTTTTCCTAGGATCTTTAGGGTCGAAATTGATACCAGATTTAGCCCCACCAATAGCTGGACCAGATACAGTAAATTTAACTTCCATGGTTTTTGCTAAAGACAACACTTCGTTCATGTCCAGTCCTTTTCGCATTCTAGTTCCTCCACCTGCAGCACCTCCTCTAAGGGAGTTTATAACAGTCCAACCTTCGGCATCTGTTTCAGGGTCTTTCCAATTAAAAATAATTTCAGGCTCTTTGGCTTCGTACTTTTGAAGTAATTGTTTCATTTGGTAAGATTCATTTTAAAGTCAATTGAAAAAAATGTCAAAATTAGAAACACGAGAAATAAACGAGCTTACCAATAGACAACATTTCATATGGATGGTTAATTATTAAATGTAAACAAATATAAAAAACAAATAGCCTTTCTTCTTAAAATTATAAGAATTTTAATCATTAAAAATTATTCCCGAACTATGATCGTGTTTTGCTCCTGTCACGCTACGCAAACAGTTAACTTCTTCTCTTAATTTTAAGACTCCTAGAAAACCAAAAACTAAGGCTTCTTTAAATTCTACTAAGACGTTTTCTGGAATTATTAAGGTATGACTTGTCTTTTCTTGAATAGTTTTAATTAGAAATGTATGATAGGCTCCTCCTCCTGTAATCAACACATTAGCATGGTTTTTTTTATTTATTTCATTTGAAATTTGAATAGCAACATGCTCTACAAAAGTCCTCAAAACTGTTTCAACAGGTAATTGAAAACCGTTTATTATAGGAAATATTTCTTTGTTAACCCATTCTAAACCTAAAGATTTAGGAGCTTGTTTTTTGTAAAACTCCAAACAGTTTAATTGGTCTAAAAGCTCTTGATTGAGAGCTCCCGTTGAAGCTATTTTGCCCTTATCGTCATATTCCAATCCAATTAAAGAGGCATAATGGTTCAAAACAATGTTTACAGGACAAATATCGTAAGCTATTCTATGGGTTTCAATTTCGGTTGAAATATTTGCAAAACCTCCTAAATTCAAACAAAAATCGTAATTTGAAAACAACAATCTATCTCCAATAGGAACTAAAGGTGCACCTTGACCTCCTAAAGCAACATCTTGCACTCTAAAATTGCAAACAATTGGTGTTTTCAAAAACTTATATATGCTTGGCAAATTTCCAATTTGATACGTCATACCTTTTTCTGGCTGATGCAAAGCTGTATGTCCATGAGAACTGATAGCGTCCAAATTTTGAATCTTATTTTCAGCTATAAAATCTTGTATAATTTTTGCCAAATATTGGGAATATTCTCTATCAATTTCCTGAAGCTCGTCAACAGATTTCAACACCAAATGTTTTAAAACATCATACCATTCTTTCGTATATGCTTGAGTTCTTGACGCATGAATTTTGTACTTCCAAACACCCTTATTTATTGTAAAAGTTACATAAACTAAGTCTACACCATCCAAAGAGGTTCCAGACATAACTCCTACTATACGATATTCAGTTTTATTCATATCCCGTAAAAATAACAATCCCTTTTGAAAAAATGCTAATAAAAAAGTATCTTTGTAGACTTATTAAATAATACTTCAATTACAAAAAACTATGGATTTTAATCTTACCGAAGAACATATTATGATTCGCGATGCTGCTCGTGATTTTGCCCAAACCGAATTACTTCCCGGAGTTATAGAACGCGACAACTCTCAAACCTTCCCAGATAGCATTGTTCGTAAAATGGGAGAACTAGGTTTTATGGGAATCATGGTAGATCCCAAATATGGTGGTTCTGGTATGGATGCCATTTCTTATGTATTAATTATGGAGGAATTATCCAAAATAGACGCTTCGGCTTCTGTGATGGTTTCTGTAAACAACTCTTTAGTTTGTTATGGTTTAGAAGCTTATGCAAATGAAGAACAAAAACAAAAATATCTTACAAAATTAGCAAAAGGCGACGTGATTGGTGCATTTTGTTTAAGTGAGCCTGAAGCTGGTAGTGATGCTACCTCGCAAAAAACAACGGCTATAGACATGGGAGACCATTATGTTTTAAACGGAACAAAAAACTGGATTACCAATGGTGGTCGTGCAGATGTATATTTAGTCATTGCACAAACAGATAAAGATAAAGGTCATAGAGGAATTAATGCATTTATTCTTGAAAAAGGCATGCCAGGTTTCGATATTGGTCCTAAAGAAGATAAATTAGGAATTAGAGGTAGCGATACACACACCCTTCAATTTAACGATGTAAAAGTTCCAAAAGAAAATAGAATTGGGGAAGATGGCTTTGGTTTTAAATTCGCTATGAAAACACTTTCTGGAGGCCGTATAGGAATTGCTGCTCAAGCATTAGGAATTGCTTCTGGAGCTTATGAATTGGCTTTAAAATACTCTAAAGAGCGTAAAGCTTTTGGAACAGAAATTTGCAACCACCAAGCGATTGCTTTTAAGTTAGCCGATATGGCAACTGAAATTGAAGCCGCAAGAATGCTGGTCCTAAAAGCTGCTTGGGATAAAGACCAAGGTAATAATTACGATATGTCTAGTGCCATGGCAAAACTTTATGCCTCACAAGTAGCCATGACACATACAGTTGAAGCTGTACAAATACATGGTGGAAATGGCTTTGTTAAAGAATACCACGTAGAACGTTTAATGCGTGATGCTAAAATTACACAGATTTACGAAGGTACTTCAGAAATTCAAAAAATTGTAATCTCAAGAGGAGTTCTGAGAGATTAAAATAGTTTTTATTGTTTTTTCAAGAGGTGTTTTGAGAGATTAAACTGCTTTATAACAACACTCTTAGAAACTAAGAAAAACATAAAAGTCCAAACTTATTTAATCAAGTTTGGACTTTTATATTTTCAATAGCTTATAAATTTTTAGCTACTCCATCAACTAGCTTCGCTTAAAGGTGAATGCAACTATCTGCCTCGTATTATTTTTGATAAGCTGTAAATTTCTTACTCTAAAAAACATGGAGTTACAAAAATACAAGACGAAATTCATGAGTCGTTGTCTATATTCAAGAAAAATAATGACTTTAAAAAATTATTTACAAACTTTGCAGTCTTTTTTATCTTTAATCTCTCCTACTAAATGACCTTCAGAATTCATCTTAAAATCACAACAATCCATAAATCCTTGAGCAATTTGCTTTCTAGCTCTTTGTATTTGAGATTTAACAGTTGGTAGTGGTAATTTTAATTGCTGGGCAACTTCCATTTGCTTCAAGCCTTTTATATCTGCTAAAAACAAAGGATCTCGGTATTTTTTAGGTAATTGTTTTATAATGCCATGCAAACAATCGTGTTCTGTATGTTCATTATCATTTTCTATAAACACAAAATCCTCTTCTGCTTGATTAATATCAATATGGTTATTTCTGTAATAATCCAAGACCGTATATCTAGCAACACTAAATAACCAGGCTTTTAATTTATCTTCATCTTTTAATGAGTCCTTTTTTGTGTGGACTTTTATAAAGGTGTCTTGGAGTAAATCGTCTGCAATCACGATATCTTTCACCTTACTTAAAATAAAGCGCTTTACATCTTCTGCATATAAGTTCCAAATAGCTTGGGTAGTCATCTTTATTAAATTAAAAAAGCAACATCTACTTTAGTACAAAATTACTAAAATAGATGCTGCTTATTCGGTATTTAGCATTCCTTAACAGTTGCAATTGGCACAGGTACAATTTTGGCATGTACAGTTTTTACAATTTCCATCTTTACAACCAGAACAACTGCAAGTACATTCGTTATTTTTCATATTACTATATTTTAAGTTTCATATAATAGACGTGGATGTTTTGGAAAAGATGCATTTTGAATGAAAAAACCTCACAAATTTTAAAAATTTGTGAGGTTTTTATATTTAATTCTATGACAGGCTCTGTATAAGCGATTCACGCAAATTTTCAAAAAAGAAAATTTGGTTCTCTGCTTACATATTTCGTCTATACTGTCCACCTACTTCAAATAATGCTGAAGTAATTTCACCTAAAGAACATACTTTACAAACCTCCATCAAGGCTTCAAAAATATTCTCGTTATGAATGGCTCTTGTTTGAAGATCTTTTAATAAATCCTCCGTGTCATATGCTTTATGAAGATTCTCTAAGGTTTTTATTTGAAATTGCTTCTCTTCTTCAGTGGCACGAATAACTTCTGCCGGCTGAACCGTTGGAGAGCCTTTTGAACTTAAAAAAGTATTCACACCAATAATTGGGAAATCGCCATTATGCTTTAAAGTTTCATAATACAAGCTCTCTTCTTGTATTTTACTACGCTGATACATAGTTTCCATAGCACCAAGAACGCCTCCTCTTTCCGTAATTCTATCGAATTCTAAAAGAACAGCTTCTTCCACTAAATCGGTTAACTCTTCAATAATAAAAGAACCTTGAATTGGATTTTCATTTTTAGCCAAGCCTAATTCTTTATTAATGATTAATTGAATGGCCATTGCACGACGTACAGATTCTTCCGTTGGTGTTGTAATAGCTTCATCGTATGCATTTGTATGTAGCGAATTACAGTTATCATAAATAGCATACAAGGCCTGAAGTGTGGTTCTAATATCATTAAAATCAATCTCCTGAGCATGTAAACTACGTCCAGATGTTTGAATATGATATTTCAACATTTGAGCTCTGGCATTAGCTCCATACTTATGTTTCATGGCTTTTGCCCATATTTTTCTAGCTACACGACCAATAACAGCATATTCTGGATCGATACCATTTGAGAAGAAAAATGATAAGTTTGGACCAAATTTGTTAATATCCATACCACGAGATAAATAATACTCTACATAGGTAAATCCGTTAGAAAGAGTTAGTGCCAATTGCGTAATTGGATTAGCCCCAGCTTCTGCAATATGATACCCTGAAATAGACACCGAATAAAAGTTACGCACATTATTTTCAATAAAATACTCCTGAACGTCTCCCATTAATCTCAAAGCGAATTCCGTAGAGAAAATACAGGTATTTTGCGCCTGATCTTCTTTTAGAATATCGGCCTGAACAGTTCCCCGAACTTGAGCAATGGTTTTTGTTTTTATATCTAAATACACATCGGCAGGCAACACTTGATCTCCGGTTACACCTAATAACATCAGTCCTAAACCATTATTTCCTTCGGGTAGATTGCCATTGTATTTAGGTCTATCAACACCTTTTCCTTTATAGATTTTAGCAATTTTTGCTTCAACTTCTTTTTCTAGACCGTTTTCTTTAATATAAAGTTCACATTGTTGATCTATGGCTGCATTCATAAAAAATCCTAACAACATAGGTGCAGGACCATTAATCGTCATACTTACAGATGTCATAACGTTGGCTAAATCGAAACCAGAATACAGTTTCTTAGCATCGTCTAAACAGCAGATTGAAACCCCTGCATTACCTATCTTTCCGTAAATATCTGGACGTAAATCCGGATCATTTCCATAAAGTGTCACACTATCAAAAGCAGTGGATAATCGCTTAGCTGGTAAACCGGCACTTACATAATGAAAACGTCTATTGGTACGTTCTGGCCCACCTTCACCAGCAAACATTCTTGCCGGATCTTCTCCTGTACGTTTAAACGGATATAATCCTGAGGTATAAGGGAATTCTCCTGGTACATTTTCTTGTAAACACCATTTTAAAATATCACCCCAGGCTTGATATTTAGGCAAGGCTACTCTTGGGATTTGTAAGTGAGATAACGACTCTGTATGTGTTTCTATTTTTATTTCCTTATCTCTAACTTTAAAGGAATAGATCGGGTTTTTATATCTATTTACTTTTTCGCTCCAACCTGTAATTACTTCCCAATTATAAGGATCTAGATTTAGCTTAACACGGTCGAATTCTGCCAACAGAAGTCTTAAGAAATCTTCATTATTGTCAGCCTGAGCTTGTCGAAGGCTATCACTATCAACACCATGCTTCGACAAGCTCAGCATGACACCTGTAACAGATTCTATGGTTTTATAAATACCATATAGTTTTTGAGCTACCTCAACTTGTTCGCTAGCTGTTTTATCGTAAGCACGATTATTTTCAGAGATTTCAGATAGGTAACGCGTTCTAGAAGGAGGTATAACAAAAACCTTCTCGCTCATTTCTTCGGTAATCTTAAAATCAGATTTTAAATCCACCTCAGTTCCTTCAACTAACTTATCCATAATAGCTTTATAAAGCGTATTCATTCCCGGGTCGTTAAATTGCGAGGCTATAGTTCCAAAAACTGGTAAGTCTTCTGGTTTGGCATCCCATAATAAATGGTTGCGTACATATTGTTTTTTCACATCACGCAGCGCATCTAAAGCTCCTCGTTTATCAAATTTATTGATAGCTACCAAATCGGCAAAATCAAGCATATCGATTTTTTCTAATTGCGTAGCTGCTCCAAATTCTGGCGTCATGACATATAATGACACATCAGAATGTTCTATAATTTCTGTATCAGATTGTCCAATTCCTGAGGTTTCAAGAATAATTAAATCGTATTCTGCAGCTTTTAAAACTTCAATAGCTTCATGAACATATTTTGAAAGTGCTAAGTTAGATTGGCGTGTGGCCAAACTACGCATATAAACTCTTGGAGAGTTAATAGCATTCATTCTAATTCTATCACCTAAAAGCGCACCTCCCGTTTTTCTTTTTGAGGGATCTACAGAAACTAAACCAACTGTTTTTTCAGGAAAATCTATTAAAAATCTACGCACCAATTCATCTACCAAAGAAGATTTTCCAGCCCCTCCAGTACCTGTAATTCCTAGAACAGGAGTTTTTGAGTTCTTATTTTTATCATGAATTTTGTCTAGAGTTGCTTTTGCTACTTCAGGAAAGTTTTCGGCTGAAGAAATAATCCTTGCAATAGCTTTGGCACTTTTCTTTGGAAGTAAATCTAATTCATTGTTTAATGCATCTCCAATGGCAAAATCCGCTTGCTCTACCAAATCGTTAATCATGCCCTGAAGTCCAAGTTCTCTACCGTCGTCTGGAGAATAAATTCGAGCAATCCCATAATCCATTAACTCTTTAATCTCAGAAGGAAGTATCACACCACCACCACCACCAAAAATCTTGATGTGTTCGGCACCTTTTTCTTTTAGCAAGTCGTACATATACTTAAAATACTCGTTGTGTCCTCCTTGGTAAGAGGTTAAACAAATAGCATTTGCATCTTCTTGAATGGCTGTATTCACCACTTCTTCTACACTTCTATCATGTCCCAAATGAATCACTTCTACACCTGTAGCTTGTATAATTCTTCGCATGATATTTATAGAGGCATCGTGACCATCAAACAGAGATGCTGCAGTTACTATTCGTACTTTATGTTTAGGTTTATAAGGTGCTATAGGTTCCATGTATTTTAATCTTATTTTTTAGTGTGACAAATTTACGCAATATTCAATAAAACCACCATATTACTTTTAGTTTATAATCTTTTAATGGGTCTTAAAAATACATTTGATAACCTTATATTTGACAAAAATTTACATCATGATTAAAAAATATTATGCTTTTTTATTACTTATCAGCTTTACGTCTTGTGCAGAGCTCCAAGAAGTAGTGAATCAATTACCTGAAAACACGGCTGGAATTAGCAACACCCAAATTGCTGAAGGCTTAAGAGCTGCTTTGGATCAAGGAATTGATAAACAGGTAACTAAATTAACCCAAACAGACGGGTATTATAAAAACGATTTAGTAAAAATATTACTACCTGAGGAATTACAGAAAGTTGATAAAGCCCTTCGAGATATTGGCTTAAGTTCTTTAGCAGATGAAGGCTTAAAAGTATTAAATCGTGCTGCTGAAGATGCTGTAAGCACAGCCACACCAATCTTTATAAATGCTGTTAAAGGTATTAGCTTTGCCGATGCAAAAACCATTCTTCTTGGAAATGATGATGCGGCTACTCGTTATTTGGCTGGAAGAACCGAATCGGCACTTTATACCGAATTTCATCCAGTTATAAACAACTCATTTAAAAAGGTTGGAGCCGATCAAATATGGTCTAATCTAATTAATAAATACAATAGTATTCCATTTACTTCTAGCGTGAATCCCGACTTAACAGATTACGTAACCAAGGAAGCTTTAAAAGGAGTTTATAAAATGATTGCTGTTGAAGAAAAAGATATTAGAACGAAGTTTTCTTCTAGAACAACAGATTTATTAAAACAAGTCTTTGCTTTACAAGATTAAAGGTTAAAGCTTTCTACAAATATTCTTAAAAAAAGTAAGTTAATTCTTAAAATTAAAATCGATTCTTCCTGAATCGGTTTTTTTTATTAACATTACTAACATTTAACACACTGTTAACTTGCTGAATTCTAAATTTTTAGATATATTTAATTCTCAAAGGTATGAGCAATGGAAAATTCTAACAAAATTAAAGAAAACCAAATCAAGTTACAAAAACGCTATAAACGACTTATAGAACAAGCCTACAACCTACGTGAAACGGATTCTGCAATGAGTGATATTTCTGAGTTTAAGGCCATCAAGCTTTTAAACAAATTAAACAGATTGAAATATTTAAGTAGAGAACCAGCAAAACAAAGACTGATATAAACTTGCCGTCTTCAATACTTCTTTTGAATCTTTAGTTTAAAGATTCAAGTCTCAGTGATTTAAAATATTGAAAAGATTTAGCCAACCTGGAACCATACCAAGAAAACAATTCACCATCTACTAATAGCACTTTAGCCTTAGGAAATTTCTTTTTCATAGTTTCAACATGTGCTTCCTTAAACGGAAAAGGTTCTGTGGAAAGCATAATAACTTCCACATCATCTCCTAGATCGTTTTCTAAATCAACCTCAGGATATCTATCTAGATTTCCAAAGTAATTATCAAACTTCCCAACAGTTAATAAAGCATCAATAAAATTATTGTTTGCAGCAACCATCCATGGATTTTTCCAAATAAAATAAGCTGTTTTTAATTTAGGGAAATCTTTTATGAAGTCTTGAAATTTTTGCTGTTCCTTTTTAATGATTGAAATAATACCTTCAGCTTTATTTTCTACTGAAAACATGAAACCGTACATGCTAATTAGTTCCAAACAATCTTCAACATGATATATATCGCTTAAATGAACTGGAGCAATCTTTTCTAATTCAGCTATCATATCCTGCGTATTTTCTTCCTTATTACACAAAATAACATCTGGTGAGAGCGCTTTTATTTTATCGAAATGCACTTGCTTAGTGCCTCCAACTACTGTTATATTTGAAAGAAGGTGATGAGGATGTACACAAAATTTAGTAATACCTACTATAGAAGATTCCAGACCTAAATCGTAGAGCAATTCTGTTTGAGAAGGCACTAATGAGACAATACGAGTTGGCGTGTTCTTTAATTCAATAGTTCTATTTAACTGATCTTTCATTTGAATAAATTACAATAATTGCATTTTTAATCAAAAAGTAAAATTATTTAATACGACTGTAAACTTAAGATGTTTTCCATTTCTTGCTGAAGTTCTTTTGCTTTAATAGCTGCTGCTTGATCAAAATCTTCCTGATTAGAGGCGTAAATGATTCCTCGCGAAGAATTAATAAGTAGACCTACATTTTTATTTAAGCCATATTTACAAACGTCCTGCAGGTTTCCTCCTTGCGCTCCAACTCCTGGAACTAATAAAAAACTATCTGGCACAATGTTTCTAATATCAACAAAATATTCTGCTTTGGTTGCCCCAACGACATACATTAAATTCTCAGAATTAATCCAAGTTTTCGATGTCTCTAAAACCTGTTTGTATAACTCTTTTCCTTCTAATGTTTTTGTCTGAAAATCGAATGCACCTTCATTAGATGTCAAAGCCAGCATAATGGTATGTTTATTTTCGAAAGTCAAAAAGGGTTCAACGGAATCCTTTCCCATATAAGGAGCAACAGTCACACTATCGAAGCCTAAATCTTCAAAAAAAGCCTTGGCATACATCCTACTGGTATTGCCAATATCACCTCTTTTAGCATCTGCAATGGTAAAAATTTCTGGATAATTTTTATTGAGATATTGGATAGTTCTTTCTAAAGATTTCCAACCTTTTAAACCATAAGCTTCATAAAAAGCCGTGTTTGGTTTATAAGCAACACATAAGTGATGTGTGGCATCGATAACAGCTTTATTAAAAGCAAAAATAGGATCTTCTTCTTTTAATAAGTGCTGTGGTATTTTATTTAAATCAACATCTAGTCCAATACAGAGAAAGGATTTCTTTTTTTGAATTTCTGAAACAAGTTGGGTTGTTGTCATCTTATAAAAAAAGCCTCAAAATGAGGCTAGGTTTTAAATTACGTCTGTATTTGCTTTTAATTTTTCGGTGTTTTCAGCCAACTGAAGTTCATCAATTATTCGCTGTATATCACCATTCACAATATTTCCTAAATCGTAAAGCGTTAAACCTATTCTATGGTCAGTAACTCGTCCCTGAGAATAGTTATATGTTCTAATTTTAGCAGATCTATCTCCAGAACTTACCATGGAGCCCCTTTTTGCTGCATCTTCTTCATTTTTCTTTGCCAATTCCATATCGTACAATCTAGAACGCAATACTTTAAAAGCTTTCTCTTTATTTTTATGTTGCGATTTTTGGTCTTGACATTGTGCCACCAACCCTGTAGGAATATGCGTTAAACGCACAGCCGAATAGGTGGTATTAACAGACTGACCTCCAGGACCTGACGAACAGAAAAAATCGATTCGCACGTCTTTCGGGTTGATTTCAATATCAAATTCTTCAGCTTCTGGGAATACCATAACAGTTGCAGCACTTGTATGCACACGACCTTGGGTTTCTGTTTGTGGCACACGTTGTACACGGTGCACACCGGCTTCAAATTTTAAAGTACCATAAACATTGTCTCCGGTAACCTCAAATTGAATCTCTTTAAATCCGCCATTGGTTCCTTCACTATAATCTACAGTGTCTACTTTCCAACCTTTACTTTCGCAGTACTTGGAGTACATTCTAAATAAATCTCCTGCAAATATACTAGCTTCATCGCCTCCAGTTCCAGCTCGTAATTCTACTACAGCATTTTTGGAATCTTCAGGATCTTTAGGAATTAATAGAACTTTGATTTCTTCTTCTAATTTTGGAATTCCTTCTTTAGCTTCTTCATATTGCATTTTAGCCATTTCTACCATTTCAACATCGCTTCCATCTGCAATAATCTCTTCGGCTTCTTTAAGGTTTTCTGTAAACTCTATATATAGCTCACGCTTATCCATTAATAAACGTAAATCTTTATATTCTTTGTTTAATTCTACATAACGTTTTTGATCTGTCATAATATCAGGTTGAATGATCAAATCACTCACCTCATCAAAACGTTGTTTTACTATTTGTAATTTATCTAACATCTAACTTTATAAATTGTGTGTCAAAAATACGATAATTTATGGATTTTAGAATTTTTTAGATTCTTCAATTTTAACTTAAAATCTATTAATAGGAAATATTTCACTCGGAAAGTCGTTTTTATACCATGATGCAACGTTTTGGAGCCATATTATTATTTTATAAACCTTACTTTATTTGGTCTTTTGGAGTTACTCTTTTTTTGATAGCTTTTAAATCCCATTTAGCAATTATCTACATAGCAAAACTATTTCTAATTGTTTTTTTATGGTATTTCTTATCTGAAACCACAGCGAAACGCAAACTTCTTTTTTATAAGAATTTAGGAATATCTACCTTCAAACTTTTCAGTATCTTCTACTTTATAGATATCTTTATAACTAGTCTCATTTATAAGTTGATTGGTGTTTTTATATGATTTTAGAACTAGATAATGTCGAACTGTATTTTAAAGAAAAACGCATTCTAAGTGGCATCTATCTCAAAGCACAAACTGGTGAAGTTACAGGTATTCTTGGCAGTAATGGATGTGGAAAAAGCTGTATTCTAAATATTATTTTTGGGACTCTAAACCCAAAATATAAGCTAATCCGTATAGACAATAAGCCTTTTTTAAAGCCTCTTTATCAAACAAAACTAGCTAAGTTTCTACCTCAACTTCCCATAGCTCCAAACAATTTAAAACTAAAAACAGCTTTTAAGTTATTTCAAGTGAACTGGGAAGAATTTACTTTGCATTTTAAATCGTTTGCCATATACAAAAACTACAAATTTCGTCAACTTTCTGGTGGCGAACGTCGCGTAGTAGAAACCTATTTATTATTAAAAAGTCCTTCTAAAGTTATTCTTTTAGATGAACCGTTTTCGCATGTAGCACCTTTATATATTGAAATAATAAAGAAACTAATATCAGAAGAAAAGCAACATAAAATCATCATTATTACCGATCATTTATATCGGGATATTATTGAAACAAGCGATAGATTATATCTAATAAAAGATGGTCATTCTAATTTGATAACCGATTTAAAAACACTGGAAGATTTTAAATATATTAGTCAAAATACGCTATAAAACAAAGAAGCTACTTCCATGGAAGTAGCTTCTTTTAAACGATAATTTTAAATTTGAATTATCCACATTTAGAAGATCCGCAATCCTTACAGGTTAAACAACCTTCTTGATAAATTAAGTTAACAGAACTACAGTTAGCACAAGTTTGCCCTTTAGCTTGAGTACCATCTTCCACATAACGTTTAATGGCACGAACTACACCATTTTTCCAGGTATTGATAGACTCATTATCCAATTGTAAACTATTAATTAAATCTACAATCTTATCAATTGGCATTCCATGACGCAAGGTACTTGAAATTAGTTTAGCATAATTCCAATACTCTGGATTGAACTTATGAGACAATCCTTCAATAGTGGTTTTATATCCTCTTTTATTTTGATATTGAAAATCGTAACGTGATGTTCCGTCTTCATTTCTGTTTTTAATAATCACACCATTGTTTGCCCAACGAGGGATTAAAATTCCATCTTCATCGTCTGCTAATCCAGTAAAGACTTCATAAGGTTTTCCATCTATCAAACCAATAAAAGCAATCCATTTATCTTTATTATTTTGAAAACGAACTACATCTGCATTTAATACCTGTGGACGTTTGGTTGGGAAAGCCGTTAGCACTTCTTGAGTCTCGTCTTCTTGTTTTTCTTCATTAGAAATTAACACTCCAGAACGTGAACCATCTCTATAAACTGTCACTCCTTTACAACCTGCTTCCCAAGCTTCTAGATATAATTGCCCTACTAATTCTTCTGTAGCATCGTTTGGTAAATTAATGGTGACACTTATGGAATGGTCTACCCATTTTTGTACAGCACCTTGCATACTTACTTTGCTCATCCAATCTACATCGTTGGAAGTGGCTTTATAATATGGCGATTTTTTAACCATAGCATCCAATTCCTTCTGGTCGTAATTATCTGAGACTTTATAACCATTAACTTCCATCCATTGTTTAAATCTATGATGAAACACCACGTATTCTTCCCAAGAATCTCCTACTTCATCTACAAAATCTACACGTACGTTTTTATCGTTTGGGTTTACTTTTCTTCTACGTTTGTAAACCGGCATAAAAACAGGTTCAATTCCAGAAGAGGTTTGCGTCATTAAACTAGTTGTCCCTGTTGGAGCAATGGTTAACAAGGCAATATTTCTACGTCCATGTTCTAACATTTCGTAATACAACTTGTCGTCTGCTTCTTTTAAACGTTGAATAAACGGGTTATTTTTCTCACGTTCAGCATCAAAAATAGCGAAAGCCCCTCTGTCTTTAGCTGCATAAACCGATGCTCTATACGCTTCAATTCCTAAAGTTTTATGTACTTCTACTGAAAACGCATTTCCTTTTTCGCTTCCATATTTAATACCCAAAGCTGCTAGCATATCCCCTTCTGCAGTAATGCCTATTCCAGTTCTTCGTCCTTCGTTTGCTTTGGTTTGAATATTTAGCCACAAATTTCTTTCGGTTGCTTTTACCTCATCTACTTCCGGATCTGCATCAATTTTAGCGATAATGGCATCGATTTTCTCAAGTTCTAAATCGATAATATCGTCCATGATACGTTGTGCTACATGAATGTGCTTTTTAAACAAGTCGAAGTTGAAGCTAGCCTTATCTGTAAACGGATTTTCAACATAAGAAAACAAGTTGATAGCTAACAAACGACAAGAATCGTAAGGACACAATGGAATTTCGCCACAAGGATTTGTTGAAACGGTTTTATACCCTAAATCTGCGTAGCAATCCGGAACCGATTCATTGATGATAGTGTCCCAAAATAAAATACCTGGTTCTGCCGATTTCCATGCATTATGAACTATTTTTTTCCAAATTTTATTCGCCTCAATAGTTTTTGAAAACTTAGGATTCTCACTAAAAATTGGATATTTCTGAGTATAGGTTGAATTCGACTTTACAGCTTTCATAAACTCGTCGTCAATTCTTACTGAAACATTTGCGCCAGTAACTTTACCTTGCTCCAATTTTGCATCGATAAAATCTTCTGAATCTGGATGATTGATAGACACCGATAACATTAAAGCACCACGACGCCCATCTTGAGCTACTTCTCGCGTAGAATTAGAATAACGTTCCATAAATGGCACAATTCCAGTAGATGTTAAAGCTGAATTTTTTACTGGAGACCCTTTAGGGCGAATATGAGACAAATCGTGACCAACACCTCCACGGCGTTTCATAAGCTGTACTTGTTCCTGATCGATTTTCATAATACCTCCATAGGAATCTGAATCTCCTTCGTTCCCAATAACAAAACAGTTTGATAGCGAAGCAATTTGGTATGGATTTCCAATTCCAGCCATGGGACTTCCTTGAGGTACTATGTATTTAAAATCTTTAATTAAATCGAAAATAGTTTCCTCCGACAAAGGATTCGGGTAGCGCGACTCGATTCTTGCAATTTCTTTAGCAATTCGCTTATGCATATCGTTTGGCGTTAACTCGTATAGATTCCCTTCAGAATCTTTTAAAGCATATTTATTTATCCAAACGCGAGCAGCTAAATCGTCGCCATTAAAGTATTTTACAGAAGCTTCGAAAGCGTCTTCTTGAGAGTATGTTTTTGGAAGGTCTTTCAGTTGGGTTTGTACGCTCATTATTATGTCTTGTATTAAAATATTTTGTTTTTGTAATATGATGTAAATTAAACAAAAATTTTACACTTAATATATGACCAAAATCATAAAGTTTACAAGAAAAAAATACAACTATTTGTTTATCAGGTATTTAATTATTTATCAACAATAAATAGTTAACAAATTTTTTATTTTACTTAAAAGTCAACAACCACACCAATACCTAGGATTTGTTTCCATTGCACTAGAGCTCCCTTGGTTTCATACTCGTCTTCTACATCTGTTTCCACAAATGTTTTTACATCGTTATCGTACTTAAGATGCGAACCAAAATTAGCTTTTATAAAATTATTTACTCTAAAATCGAAATTAATTTGCCAATCGATATCGATATTCCCAAAATCGTTTAAATAATCGGTATAAAAACTCACATAATTTCCAAGAAAAACATTTTCAAATATTTGAGCTTCATAAGCACTTGTTAACAAGATTCCTACTTCATTTCTAACTCGCTCTCCTTTTGAGACCATATTACCTTCACTATCATATACGGCTGGGGTAACCCCGAAAGATCCAGCATTTGCTAATTTATCGTCTAAAACAAAAGTTGTCTTAATGGTTAATGGCGAAAAATACACCGAGAATCTGTCGATATTTTTTCCATACTCAATCCCTCCTCCAATAAACATATAACCAGGTGCCATAAATTTAGATAATACATTGGTGTCATCTGGATAATTATACCCTTCAGTAAATTGTGATTTAAAATTAAATCTTGCTGAATAAAACCAATTGGTATATTCATCTTTTCTAAAACCAAGAGTTGAACTAATATCTATAATATCATCCGTCTTTCTCAAACCTTGATTTTCTTGCTTATTAACACCGTACCGCGTTACCAAAAGACTGCTCCAGATTAAGTGTTTATAACGATATTTTAAAGCGCTATCAAAATTAAGTAATACCGAAATGGAGTTGCTTCCTCCAGAATTCCAGTTTACAAACGCCACCTCACTCATAAGCAGACTAGCTTTGTTTTTGTGGGTCCATTTTGGAATGTTTATATTCTCGATTTTAAAAAACAAAGAATCTGGTTGCGCGAATGCAAATTGAAAGCTAACAATAAAGAAAACAAAAACAAACTTCTTCACTAATCCTGGGTTTTACACTTAATACACAAACTCTCCAAACTCACTAGAAATGGTAAGCTTCTTTTTCTCTGAAGCTTCCACACGTCCAATAATTTGAGCATCTACCTTAAAAGATTTTGAAATAGCAATGATATCTTGAGCTACTTCTGGAGACACATATAATTCCATACGATGTCCACAATTAAACACTTGATACATTTCTTTCCAATTGGTTTTAGATTGCTCTTGAATAAGCTTAAACAACGGAGGAACAGGGAACATATTATCTTTTACAATATGTAAGTTATCTATAAAGTGAAGGATTTTAGTTTGCGCTCCTCCACTACAGTGAATCATACCGTGAATAGAATCGCTATGATATTGGGATAATATTTTTTTAATAATTGGCGCATAGGTTCTCGTTGGAGATAACACCAACTTCCCAGCATCTAAAGGAGAATTTTCTACTTTATCTGTTAGTTTTACTTGTCCTGAATAAACCAAATTCTCAGGAACAGAAGCATCGAAACTTTCAGGATATTTTTTAGCTAGATAATTATGGAATACATCATGCCTTGCAGAAGTTAATCCGTTACTACCCATACCTCCATTATAGTCTTTTTCGTAAGAAGCTTGTCCAAAAGATTCCAGCCCAACTATTACGTCTCCAGGCTGAATATTTGCATTATCTATAACATCACTACGTTTTAACCTAGCAGTAACAGTAGAATCCACAATAATGGTTCGAACTAAATCGCCAACATCGGCTGTTTCTCCACCAGTTGAATGAACTGTAACTCCAAAAGATTTTAATTCTGAAATAAGCTCTTCGGTTCCATTAATAATTGCAGAAATAACGTCTCCAGGTATCAGGTTTTTATTTCTACCAATAGTTGAAGAAAGCATGATGTTATCTGTAGCACCAACACATAGCAAATCGTCTACATTCATGATAAGAGCATCCTGAGCAATGCCTTTCCAAACTGATATATCGCCAGTTTCTTTCCAATACATATAGGCTAAAGAACTTTTAGTTCCTGCTCCATCTGCATGCATTACCAAACAGTAATCTGTATCGTTTGTTAAATAATCTGGTACAATTTTACAAAAGGCATTAGGAAAAAGACCTTTGTCGATGTTTTTTATAGCGTTATGCACATCCTCTTTTGAGGCAGAAACACCTCTTTGCGAATATCTTTTACTTATTTCTCCACTCATGAAATTGGTTTGAAGTGCAAAAGTAAGAATTGTAATTTAGTTAATCGTTAATAATAGGGTTGGAATTGATAACAGTAGGCACGTTAGCCTTAGTTTTAACTTTTCTTTTAGAACTTCCAAAATAAAAATTCATCCCTAATGCCATTCTCCAATATACATCGTCTGAATCTCCATAAATTCTCCCGTCTAGCTCGTCGCTATAAACATAGTTATAATCGGAAAATAATTTAAGACCTATTTTATCTGTAACAATATACTCTAAGCCCAAACCTCCTTGCATTTTAGCATCTATTTGATCAAAATAATTTGCTGCATTTAAACCTCCTCCAACATAAATGTATGGAGAGAACCTTTTATTTGGAAAAATGGTCGATTCAACATTCACATCAAAAGACATAAAACCCTCATTCAAAACATCTTGATAAGCTAAGTTGAACTTGTTGTAACTAAAATTGACATTTAAATAAGGAATGATATATCTTTTATAGCCAACATGGAAATATATTTCGAATTCTGGGTTTGCATAGTCTCCATTTGGAACTGAAGAACCTACAGCCATATCTATGGCATTATTACCTCTTAGGTGATAAAACTCTTGTTTGAAATTTGATTTTTTTTGTGCCCAAACATTTAAACCACTTAATCCAATAAAAACCACAAAAAACCATTGGACAAAAAGCTGTCTCTTCTTCATTTCTAACAATTTATTTTTATTGTTTGATTACAATTTTTGGCTGCAATATAGCAAATAATCAATTAGTTAAATATTTAAGCATTTTTCAGTTTCAAAAAGCAAGATTATTATATAAAAAAAACACTAATTTCTTAAAAGATTTTATTCTTTAAAAAAATTAGTGTTTTCTAAAACCTAATAAATAGGTTTCTCAAATAATTTAATGTTATAAAATTAAAAACAATTTTAATTTAAAATTTCGATTGCTGATGAACGATTAAATCTTGCTGCGATTCAACCTTTTTACTCTCACTGTTTCGTTGCGAAAAAATGAAGGTTGCAGCCATAAGCATCAGAACACTTATAATGAGCCTTTTCATGTTAATTTGTATAATTGATTAATAGCACTGCTAAAATACTAAAAAGCAGTCTATTTTATTAACCAAAAACTAACTTTTCGTTGACATACAAATTAAATCAGACCAAATACATTTTCTTTATTTAAATCAAAAGAGTCCTGACATACAGGACTCTATAATTGCATTAAAATTTTGAATAATTACTATTTAGTAAATAATAATTCTCTGTATTTTGTTAGTGGCCAAAGTTCATCATCAACCAACAATTCTAGTTTGTCACAATGGTATCTAATTTCGTCAAAAAATGGCTTTACCTTAAAGCAATATGCGTCTGCTTTGTCTTCAATGATTTCTATGTGATTAGCTTCTTTTCTGGCGTTAATCATTTTAGTTACATTTGAATTAATAGATGCTATATGTCCAGAAATTTCTTCAATTAAAGTCATTTGTTCTCCAGCAAGTTTCTTAAACCCATCTCCATAAATTTCTTTTAAACCACTTACGTTCTCAATTAAAACATTTTGATATTTAACAGCTATTGGAACTACGTGATTTCTAGCAATATCTCCCAACACACGTCCTTCAATTTGAATATGCATGACATAATCTTCCATTTCAACCTCGTAACGCGAAATACTTTCAACCCTATTCAAGACTTTTAGATCTTCAAACATCTTTATAGTCTTTTCAGAAATCTTTGCCTTCAAAGCTTCAGGAGTTGTTTTATAATTACTTAAACCTCTTCGTTTAGCTTCTATTTCCCATTCTTCACCATAGCCATTTCCTTCAAACAAAATATTTTTAGATTTTTTAATATACTCTCTTAAGACATTAAATATGGCTTCGTCTTTCTTTAAACCTTTACCTTTCTTATCTATTAAGGCATCTACTTCTGCTTTAAACTTTATTAACTGATTGGCAACAATGGTGCTTAAAACCGTCATTGGTTTACCACAGTTGGCAGTAGACCCTACAGCTCTAAATTCGAACTTATTGCCGGTAAAAGCAAAAGATGAAGTCCTATTTCTATCTGTATTATCCAATAAAATTTCAGGAATCTTACCAACCACATTTAATTTAAGATCTGTTTTTTCTTCAGGTGAAAGTTTACCATTGGTAACATTTTCCAGTTCGTCAAGCACACGGGTTAGTTGTTCACCAATAAAAACAGATATAATAGCAGGAGGCGCTTCGTTTGCCCCCAGTCTATGATCGTTACTAGCAGAAGCAATTGAAGCTCTTACTAACTCTTCGTTTTCGTTTACAGCTTTTATGGTATTTATAAAGAAGGTTAAAAATTGCAGGTTACTCATTGGAGTTTTTCCAGGCCCTAATAAATTTACACCTGTATTGGTACTTAAACTCCAGTTATTATGTTTTCCAGATCCGTTAACACCTTTAAAAGGTTTCTCATGAAACAACACCTTAAAATCGTGACGTTCTGCAACTCTGTCCATTAAATCCATAAGCAAAGAGTTGTGATCTACTGCCAAATTAGCTTCATCGTAAACAGGTGCTAGCTCAAATTGGTTTGGAGCTACTTCGTTATGACGTGTTTTAACAGGAATACCTAATAACATACATTCGGTTTCCAGATCACGCATAAATTGCATGGCTCTTTTTGGAATGGTTCCGAAATAGTGGTCATCTAATTGTTGTCCTTTTGCAGAAGAATGCCCTAAAAGGGTTCTACCAGTTAAAAGAATATCTGGCCTCGAAGCCGCTAAGCCACGGTCGATTAAGAAGTATTCTTGCTCCCACCCCAAAGACGTGTTGACTTTTTTAACATTTTTATCGAAATACTTACATACGTCCACAGCAGCGCTATCAATAGCTTGCAAAGCACGCAATAAAGGAGTTTTATAATCTAAAGCTTCTCCTGTATAAGACACAAATACTGTGGGAATACATAAAGTGGTACCATATATAAAAGCTGGTGATGTTGGATCCCAAGCCGTATAACCACGAGCTTCGAAAGTGTTTCTAATACCACCATTTGGAAAACTAGAAGCATCTGGTTCTTGTTGTACTAATTGTCCTCCACCAAATTTTTCAATAGCTCGGCCATTGCCTATTGGTTCAAAAAAAGCATCATGCTTTTCTGCAGTGGCACCTGTTAAAGGCTGAAACCAATGTGTATAATGAGTAACACCTTTAGAAATAGCCCATTCTTTCATACCTGTTGAAATATGATCCGCAACGACTCTTTCTATCTTTGTACCATTTAAAACAGCATCCATAACACTTACAAAAGCTTCTTTGGTCAGATACTGACGCATTTTATCTTCGTTAAATACGTTTCTACCAAAAAGAGCAGATCTACGTTCGTTTTCTTCTATTTTAATAGGTTTTTTATTAAGCGCTTGCTTAATGGCGTAAAATCTTAATGTAGACATAATATGTTTGTTAGTTTGAAATTTTATGAGACAAAGTTATAAAAAAAATGCTTTTACACAGCATACACCCCTAAAAAAATAGGGCTCAACTGTTAAAAATCACAAATAAAACAAATTAGACCCTACTTAATCTGCAGAAAAAGCTGAATAAACAAAGAATATGTAAGCGCCAAGAATAATAAATCCTTTCAACCTTCCTATTTCAAACTTTTTAGGTAAAAGCATAAAAGGGATTAAGATAGCAGAAAAACCAATCATCCAAAAAATATCGTTTGTAAGTAGTTTCGGATTGACTAAATTTATAGGTTGAATCATGGCTGTTAAACCAAGAACAGAAGAAATATTAAAAATATTTGAACCTATTAAATTTCCAAGGGAAATAGCTTTTTCTTGTTTTATTGCTGCAATTACTGAAGCCGCAAGCTCTGGTACGCTAGTTCCAATAGCAACCATAGTTACTGAAATAACACGCTCGCTTACCCCATAAGAAAGCGCCATTTCTTTGGCTCCAAAAACCAGCCAAGAACTCCCAAAATAAAGAGCAGCTCCTCCAATGAGCAACCAAACAACAATTTTAAAGTTAGATGTTTGCTGTAAGGCATCATCAACTTCGTCAATAGCTTCTTCATTTTCGCCTTTAGATTTTTTTATCAATACAACTAAGAAGATGATGAGTGAAACAAAAAGTATTAAGCCTTCTGTAAAATTAAGCACCCCTCCACTTCTAAGAAAGAAATACAAAACAATGGACAAGAGCATCATCATTGGCCAATTGAGTTTATAAAAATCGCTACTGATAGCTAAAGGCGCAATAATAGCTGTGATTCCTAACACCAAACCAATATTGGCTATATTAGAACCTATCACATTTCCTAAAGCTATATCTGGAGAACCATCTAAAGCTGCCTGCAAACTAACCAAAAGTTCTGGAGCAGAGGTTGCAAAAGACACAACCGTCATACCAATTACTAATTTAGATATATTGAATTTAAAGGATAGAGAAACTGAAGATCGTACTAAAAACTCTCCTCCTACAACCAACAAGATTAAACCAAGAACGATCCAAATTAAGCTCATAAATTATTTTTTCGCGAAGATAACATTTCCGATGGAAAGTTTAAAAAAACTATAAGCTTCATTAAATTACTATATTGGGTATTATAAAATTATAACATAGACAGACTTCTCTGCTAATTTAAATAAGATTAAAAATAAGCAGATTAAGAAATGTATATTTTCTAAATTTTAGAATAGTAAATAAGTACGAAACTTTTAAATATAAAAAATCCCAAACTCTCGTTTGGGATTTTTTTATAACTTGATAATTCTATTATTTAATCAAAATCTTTTTAACAACGGATTTCCCTTCAGAAGTTAATTTAACTAAATACAAACCACTAGTAAAATTTAAATCTATATAAGAATTATCTTGAAGTTTTTGAGACATTAACTGTCGTCCTTCAACAGAAAAAATATCTATTTTAGTTTCAGCATTAATGCCATTTACAAACAATCTTCCGTTTGTAGGATTTGGAAACAAACTCACTTTTAATTCTTCTTGTTCTTCAATACTTAAGTTCTGTTCCCAAGACTCTCCAACCATATTTCCCCAGATATATTCTATTAAATCCGGTTGATCGATAAACGGATTTCTATTAAACTGCCAATTATACACCACATTATTCCTATTCATTTCATAATCGTCTGGAGGATCGTTTCTATGCCATTCCAACAAGGTCTGTAAATCCCCAAACTCACCAACATTTCCATCAGGATACCCATTAACAATTTCTAGTCCGTTGTATCTTACAGCCAAATAAAATACGCCACGAGCAACATCTCCTTTAAAGCCTCCAAGTGTTCCAGTTGGCCCATTATATTGTCCGTAAAACTGATTTCCACGACTACTGTTTTCTGGTCCATCTACAGCTCTTAACGCATGAGCATCTGAATTTCCATGACGTAACGAATCGGCTTTGGTTTCCCAAAACACATCTACACCATCTGCAATTTCATCTTCTTCAATACTGTAATATCCAGCACGAGACCTAGGAAAAGTATGCTCTCTATTCCAAGTACCTGTATTTACAGAGGTAGTTTGAAAATCTAATTTGGCTCTCCCTTGTTCTAAATATACTAACCAAACTTGATTGCTATTTTCAGGATTTTGGTCTGCTTCTTTTAAAACATCTACCATATCCGCATAAGTTTGTGCTCTTACCACATTTGGATCTGCAATAATATCTTGCAATGCCTGACGTAAACCTACATCTGCCAAACCATCTAAACTGTTATAATAACCAGCAGGTTCTGTGCTTGATACAAACTCATACGTTGAATTTAATGGTGTTCCGAAAGGTGCTACCGTAAAATCGTTATCAATTACTCGAAGCTTTAAAAAGTTATTGTAAGGCACAAATGGCCATTGTAAATCTGTGAATTTAATAATAGGCTCTTCATCTCCTTCATCTAACTCATCATCTATAATCGTTATGGTAGTTATAACGCTATCTTGTCCTGCAGGAATTGTAAGCGTAGTACTTCCTGTAAAATCGTCTGTGTTGAAACCGTAATTATTCAACGAAATAGAAAAAACTAGATCTTCCGTAACATTTTGCTGAGCTGTAAAAGTTATATCAAAAACATCGCCTTCATTATATTGAGTTTGTAAGGTGGATATTGAAACGGCATTAAAAATCTCTCCACTACCATCGTTCAACAACCTAGGAGTTGGAGAACCTACTGTGTAACTTCCATCGTTATTACGTTGTATAGAGTTGGAATTGTTTCCTGGACCTTCGTTTATTTGCTCTGTAACCCCCAGAAGTGCCATAAGTTCTGTGTCGTCTGCATCATTTGTACCGTAAACCAAAGCATCTATTAAATTGGTTTGTGCGGCTTGAGTTCCTTCGGGGAAATCTGTGTCATCTCCCAAATAAATAGCCACAGCATCTGCACCATTCTGAATGACATTTGCTGCAATTAATAATTGTGGAAATGGTACAACAGCGTCACTCCCAATTAAAAGCAACCCATTATTATCAGTCATATAACCATCTAAATCTATGGTGAAATAACTTGAATCTGCACCAGAACTTGAACCATTAAAGAGCACAATTACATAGCCATCTAAAGAAGCATTTGGTACATCAGATTTTAATTCTATAAACTCTTTATCGTCGATTCCTGGAGTGTCGCAATCCAGTTCGTTTATTACTATTTGAGAGTAAGAAAGTTGTCCTAAAACTAGGAAAGTTAATAAAGTAATTAATTGTTTCATGAAAGGAAAATTTTAGCAAATGTAATCAACTCTTAGCCTTTTATAAATTATATGAATTAGTAATTGATTAATTTTAACATTTTAAGAATAAAAAAAGGTATGTATCTTTACAAAAATTATGAAAAAGAAACTCTTTAAAATTTTGGCTAGAATAAACAAAGCCATCCTACCAAGTTTTACAAAGCAAAGGTTAGATTTAAGTAAAGCTAGCAAATTTCAAATGGCTATTTTTGGCTGGAAATTGTATGTCACAAAAAATGCATTAGATTAATTCATTTTTTTTTGAAGTTTCATTAAAAAAGGAATATATTTGCATCCTCAAAATCGGCCTCGTGGCGCAACTGAATAGCGCACTTGATTACGGCTCAAGAGGTTACAGGTTTGAATCCTGTCGAGGTCACAATTACTTAGAAACCACATTCTTTTATAGAATGTGGTTTCCTTTTATTATATACTTTGTAAAACTCACAAAAATTATTTTTTTTCCATATAAAACAAACTTTAACAACACTTTAGTTTTAATAAATTTAAAAGAAGCATAACTAAATGTAAATTTGTTAAAAAGGACATGGAACGAGAAAAGACTCTTTGGACTATTGGACATTCTACGCGAGCAGAAGTAGAGTTTCTCAATCTACTTCATTCTTTTCAAATTAAGCAATTAATTGATGTAAGACGATTTCCTAGCTCCAGAAAATTCCCTCATTTTAATAAAGAGAATCTAGAAGTGGTGATACCAAAAAATGGAGTTACATATATTCATCTTGAAAGCTTGGGTGGACGGAGAAAAGCGAACCCCGATTCAAAGAATACTGTTTGGAATCATCCATCGTTTAGAGGTTACGCCGATTATATGGAAACTGAGAATTTTAGAAAAGCCTTTGATAACTTGCAAAAACTAGCGCTCAAAAAATCATCGGCCATTATGTGCTCAGAAGCTGTGTGGTGGCGCTGTCACCGTTCTATGATTGCAGACAAGTTAAAAGTAGCGGATTGGCAGGTATTACATATTCTAGGGGAAAATCAACTTCAAGAACATCCGTATACCAAACCGGCAAAAATAGTAAGCGGGCAATTAAACTATCACTAAACAAACAGTAACCATTTATCAAAATTTAAAAAGCCTTCTTATGAAAAAAAAACAAATATTTTACTTAACGGAGCTTCAGGAACCGTTGGTTTTGAATCCTTAAAACAGCTAATAAGGTTTCGCTCCTAAAATAATTGGAGCTTCTGTTTTTAAAAAACCCATTAAATGGCATTTATTATAACAATCTGAGCCCTACGAGGCTTTTAAACTGAAAGACTAAAAACAGATGCAACATTATTTCAATTAAAACAAAACTCATGAATTCCATACTTATATTTTTTTCTTTTTTATTCGGATTTTTCTCTAATGAAAACCCAAAATTAATCGTTAATATTCAAAATATTCAATCACTTCAAGGTGACATTTTAATTGGAGTTTATAATTCTGAAGAAGGTTTTTTAGGTGATGAGACCGTGATTAAAGAATATAAAATAACTGTAAATAAAACAACTGAGAGTTTTATAATAACCGATTTACCTATTGGAAATTATGCCATTTCCCTATTTCACGATGAAAACTCTGACGGAGTTTGTAATCTAAATTTTATAGGCATCCCTAAAGAGCCTTATGGGTTTTCTAATAATTATAAACCCAAATTTTCAGCACCTAAATTTAAAGATTGTAAATTCTCTCTTCTTAAAAATCAAGAATTAGATATTAAATTAATAAATTAACCAAAACTTAATAATACAAACCAATTAAAACAATATCATTATGGAAACATCCTTTTTAAAATCAATTAAAGAAGCTATTAAACATTGGTATATCCCTCTACTTGTAGGAGTTTTCTTTGTTATAGTAAGTATCGTGGTATTCACCTCTCCAGCTGGATCTCTACTTACTTTATCTATTCTTTTTGCATTCTCCTTTTTATTCGGAGGTTTGTCGGAAGTTGTATTTTCAATTGTTAACAGACATCAATTAGAAAATTGGGGCTGGTCTTTAGCTTTTGGAATTATCACCTTTATTGTAGGTACTTCCCTTTTAATTCATCCAGCATTATCTATGACTGTTCTGGCGTTTTATATCGGGTTTATTATTCTATTCCGTTCAGTAGCTGCTATCAGTTTTGCGCTTGATATTAAAAGATATGGAAGTAAAAATTGGGGTATTCTATTAGCTCTTGGTATTTTAGGGTCTGTCTTTTCATTTATATTAATTTGGAATCCGGTATTTGTTGGAATGAGTGTAGTTATCCTAATAGCATTAAGTTTTTTAATTGCTGGTCTTTTTAGCATCTATTTATCCTTGCAATTACGCAAACTACATAAATCCTCTAAAACCATATCTGCTAAATTAAAAGCACGTTACGATGATTTAATGGAAGACATTCGGGACGAATGGGAGGATTAATAAGCAATTATTGATTTAGTTTGAATAACCATAAAACATACATATTTCACTCAGATTTATACTTAAAACAAATATTATGGATACTTCAAAATTTTTCGATTTAAAAAATAAAACAGCTATCATTACAGGTGGAGCAGCTGGAATAGGTAAAGCATGTTGCGAAATTTTAGCAGCATATGGAGCAAACGTTGTTGTTTCAGATTACAATTTAGAGGCTGCCGAAAAAACAGCTAAAGAAATTAATGCAAATGGTGGAAAAGCCATAGCAATAGATTGTAACGTACTGGATGACGATGCTCTGGTAAATCTAGTGGATAAAACTGTTAAAGAGTTTGGAAGCATAGAAATCTTGGTTAATAATGTTGGTGGCGGTGGCGCTGGCAAAGAAAGTCCTTATGATATTGAAGTAAAACAATTCAAAAAGGTTTTTGATATGAATGTGTTTAGCATGTGGAGACTGTGTCAGTTAGTAGCACCGCACATGAAAAAAGCGGGTTATGGAAGTATCATTAATATGTCTTCTATGGCTTCTATAAACACAAGTCCTGCAATTAGTGCTTATGCGTCGTCTAAAGCTGCAATTAATCACATGACACGTAATTTAGCTTACGATTATGGCCCAGATAATATTAGAATGAATGCTATTGGACCAGGAGCAACAAGGACACATGCTTTAAGCACCGTTTTAACACCAGAAATAGAAAAAGCCATGCTTAAACATACGCCAATTCATAGATTAGGTGAAGCAGTGGATATTGCAGGAGCCGTACTTTATTTTGCAGCACCAATTTCTAGCTGGACTAGCGGACAGGTTATCTTTATTAATGGCGGGGGAGAACAAACTTTAGATATGTAGTATTATTTCATTAAAGAATTAGAATAATACATTTTAAAAAAGACGATTATTGATATGTAATCGTCTTTTTCATTTATAAAACATCAAATTATCTTGTTTCAGTCTATAAACAACGTTTTTCAAGTAACTTTTCATCTCCCTTAATTAGGTTACTCTTAGCAAATACCTTATCTTATCGACTTCGGTATAAGGCCATCGACGGACTCAAAGAAAACTATAAATACAGTGTTTTTTTTAGTAGTTGAAGTCTTCCTAACTGCTACTCGCAGTCATTTACCTAATAACATAGTTAATAATAGTCTGTATGGGAATCCTGTACGGACTTATAAATTTATATAATATATATGAAAAAAACACGTATTGGAATTATTGGCGCTGGACCCAGTGGTTTGGCACAACTTAGAGCATTTGAAGCTGCAAAAAAAGAAGGACATGATGTGCCTGAGATTGTCTGTTTTGAAAAACAAAGTAACTGGGGTGGTATGTGGAATTACTCGTGGAGAACTGGTGTTGGTAAATATGGAGAACCAATTCACGGGAGTATGTATAAATATCTTTGGTCCAATGGTCCTAAAGAGTGTTTAGAATTTTCTGATTACTCTTTTGACGAGCATTTTAAAAAGCCTATTTCATCCTATCCTCCAAGACCTGTTCTATTCGATTATATCCAAGGAAGGATTAAAAAAAATAAGGTTCGCGATTATATTCGTTTCGACACGACAGCACGTTGGGTTAGTTATGATGAAGATGTTAAAAAATTCACTGTTGTTTTAGACGATTTAAAAATTGACAAAACCTATTCCGAAGAATTTGATTATTTAATAGTAGCTTCTGGACATTTCTCCACACCAAATATGCCATATTTTAAAGGTATTGAAAATTTTCCGGGGCAAGTGATGCATGCACACGACTTTCGTGGTGCAGATCCTTTTAAGAATCAAAATCTTTTAATTATAGGAAGTAGCTATTCTGCCGAAGACATTGGAGTTCAATGCCATAAGCATGGCGCAAATTCTGTAACCTTAAGCTATAGAAGTAATCCTATTGGAGTTAACTGGCCTGAGGGAATTAAGGAAGTACCATTGTTGACTCATTTTGAAAATGATACAGCTTTTTTTAAAGATGGTACTTCAGAAAAATTTGACGCCGTAATTATGTGTACAGGGTATCAGCATAAATTTCCATTTCTTCCAGATGAAATGCGCCTAAAAACAAAAAATAATCTCTATCCAGATCATTTGTATAAAGGTATCATCTTTAACAAATTACCACGTCTGATTTATTTAGGGATGCAAGATCAATATTACACTTTTAATATGTTTGATACTCAAGCTTGGTTGGCTAGAGATTATATGATGGGTAACTTTAAACTACCTTCAAAAGCAGAACGCAGACTGGATATTGATAAATGGCTAGAAGAAAACGATAAATTAACTTCAAGTTTCGACCATGTTGATTTTCAAACGGCATATATTCAAGATTTGTTAGCCCTATCTAATTACCCTGATTTTAATGTGGATAAAGTAGCTGTTATGTTTAAAGAATGGCTAAAGGATAAAGATGAAAACATTTTAACCTACAGAGATAAAACCTATCAAAGTGTGGTAACTGGAACTATGGCAGAAACACATCATACAGAATGGATGGACGAATTAGACGATAGTAAGGAACGCTATTTATATCAAGATGAAAGTGAAGAGATGCTTTCTGAAAAATCAGAAATAACCGCTATCTAAGACTTAAAACTTCGGTAGTAAGCAGCGTTAATTATAAATTAAAATTATATTAAAAGCAATTGTATTCAGCAATTGCTTTTTAACTTTGTACCCATGGGGAAACTATTCGAAAATCGTTGGTTTTTATTAATTATCATCGCGCTTACCTGGGGAAGTTCCTTTATTTTAATAAAAAAATCATTAGTAATTTTCACTCCATATCAAATTGGTGCCATTCGTGTTGGAGTTTCTGGATTACTCTTGACATATATAGGAGTACCAGCCTTACTAAAAATGTCTAAAAACACCGTATTTTGGATTATAACTGCAGGTTTCTTTGGAAATTTCTTCCCTATGTTTCTATTTCCTTTAGCCCAAACCCATGTTAGTAGTTCTATGGCTGGGATTTTAGACTCTTTAGTGCCAGCATTTGTATTGATTATAGGTTTTTCTCTCTTTGGAATAAAAAGTAAAACCACTCAAGTTATAGGTGCTCTAATTGGCTTTTTGGGTGCAGCTTGTTTAATGTACTTTTCTGAAACCTCAAGCGAAGATTCACAAATAGCTTATGCCTTATTGATTGTATTGGCAACTGCCTGTTACGCCTTGGCTGCCTTAATTATAAAAATGAAACTAGAACACGTTCCCTCCAAACAACTTTCAGGGAGTGTTTTCAGCATTTGGATGATTCCTTCTTTTTTAATTTTAATTAACACAGGATTTTTCAATACTTTTAATTCAAATCCTGAAACATGGGAAGCTTTGGGGTATTTAGGAATTCTTACTATTTTAGGAACGGCAATTGCAATCATTTTATATTATAAGTTGATTAAAAACACATCGCCCGTATTTGCAAGTAGTGTCACCTATTTATTACCCTTAGTTGCTATTATTTGGGGCCTATTAGATGGTGAAGAATTTTCAATTTGGTATCTTGTAGGAAGTATTTTAATATTTATAGGCATTTACCTAATTAGAGAAAAGAAAAAGAAACCTCAATTGGTTCCAAGATAAAAAATTATTTAAAAATTAACTGACATGACGGAGTTTTTCGAAACCTATAAATCACAATTAATAAGTACTACAATAGTTATTAGCACTGTTGTTATTCTTTATTTTATAACTAACATCATACATAAATGGTTATTAAATAAAGAAAAAAAAATGTTCCCTTCGGCTCCTCTAAGACCAGTTAATATTATTAAACGCATTTTAAATGTTTTATGGTTGGTTTTAGGACTTATAGCCATCGCTTTTATTTTTGTGGATAGTGCAAAAAGTGAAACTCTTATTCACACATTTAAATTAGCTTCATACTTAGGACTTGTTGCAGTTATAACTATTGTTGCAGCTTCCGTTGTTAACATGTGGTTTAAGTATAAAATTCAAGAAAAAATTGACCTTCACTACGATCCCACAAGTTTTAAATTTTTACGCTATGTTGCCGTATTTACCATTTGTTTTGTCGGAGTTTTATTTGGTCTCTTGGCTTTTCCTTCTCTTAAAGGTGTAGCACAAACAGCGCTAGGCGGTGCTGGAGTTATTGCCCTAATTGCTGGGGTTGCATCACAAGAAGCCTTATCCAATTTGGTTGGAGGAGTCTTTATTATTTCGTTTAAACCGTTTAAAATTGGCGACACTGTTAAAGTTACAGATACCATGGTAGGTACTGTTACAGATATAACCTTGCGTCATACCATAATTCGTAATTATGAAAATAAAATGATCGTGATTCCCAATGCCATTATGAATAAAGAAAAATTAATTAATTACGATTTAGGTGAATTAAAATGTTGCGAACGTATTGAAATTGGTATTTCTTATGATAGTGATATAGAATTGGCAAAAAAAATCATGAGAGAAGAATGTGAAAACCATCCGTTAATTTTAGACAATCGTACAGAGTTGGAAAAAAAAGATGGTCTTCCCGTAGTAAAAACTGCCTTAACACAACTTAATGATTCTTCAATGACCATTAGAGCTTGGTCTTGGGCACGAAATTATTCAGATTCTTTTGCTTTAAAATGTGATGTTTTAGAAAGTATTAAAAAGCGCTTTGACAACGAAGGAATAGAAATTCCTTTCCCTTACAGGACCATTGTTATGAAAGATAATCAAGGTAAATAAAAAAAATAATTAACACCCGAATTATAGGCTATTAATGGCTACAACATGACATACTTGAAGAAATATATCCAATCTGACCCTAACTCTAAAAGAAGAAATAAAAATAATTGAATTCTTTTAATTAATTAATATCCAAACTAACAAAAGTCATAGGATATCAAAAAAAGAATTCAGATATTTATAATGCTATTAATCGAAGAAGCCAGTTTAACATATTAGTTTCTTAAAAAAGAAGCATCTATTTAAAAGTAGATGCTTTTTTTTATAAATTATCAGCTGTATTGCATTTAGCTTCCAACACAGAAATCTTTGCTACAGTTCTCTATTCATTCTTTTTTGACCTTATTCACCTTTAATATAAGCTATTCTAGATTATTATTAAGTTTATTCTGAAGTGTTCTTCTAGGAAGCAAATTTAATTTTAAAATTAATTGAATTTACTTCATTATTCTCGTCAGATGAAAGAATTTCTTATAACTTTCAGGTATGTTTGAAACTTCTAACAAAGATCCTGGTTTCATATAAGGATATATGTCTTCGTATGTTTGCACATTATATAAACCTACTCTTTTGCTTATGTGTTCACGGGTTAACTCTTCTGGACCGTTGAGACCAGCAGCAGCAACAAGCTCCAAGAAACTATGAATTGTAGCTTCATGATATCGTTTTGCTCTAGGTGCTTTGTCATCAACAACTAATCCTCTTGTTAAGGATGGGTTTTGGGTTGCAACACCAACAGGACAGGTATTTGAATTACATTGAAGCGCTTGAATACATCCAATTGAAAGCATCATGGCTCTTGCACTGTTACAGCCATCTGCGCCAAGAGCAATGGCTCTAGCCATATGAAAACCTGTAATGATTTTTCCAGCAACAATTACTTTTATTTCTTCTCTTAAACCAAAACCAACTAAGGTGTCATGAACAAAAATTAATCCTTCACGTAATGGCATTCCCATCGAGTTAGAAAATTCTACTGGTGCAGCTCCTGTACCCCCTTCTCCTCCATCAACAGTTATAAAATCTGGCAAAATTTTTGTGTAAATCATCGCTTCACAAAAATCCATAAACTCTTGTTTTCGACCTAAACATAATTTAAAACCTATAGGCTTTCCATCTGAAAGTTCTCGTAGCTTTTTTATAAAATGCATGAACTCAATCGGGTCTTTAAAAGCTGAATGAGAAGGTGGGGAATGTACTGCGATATGAGGTTTTATATGTCTTATTTTAGCTATTTCTTCAGTGTTTTTTGATGCAGGCAAGATACCTCCATGACCTGGTTTTGCGCCTTGAGATAATTTAATTTCAATCATTTTAACTTCTGGCCTGATAGCATTTTCTCTAAAAGTAGATTCATTAAAACTCCCATCATCATGTCTACAGCCAAAATAACCTGTTCCTATTTGCCAAATAAGATCTCCTCCATGTTCTAAATGGTAGTTACTAATACCACCTTCACCTGTATTATGTGCAAAATTTCCCATTTTAGCTCCTTTATTCAACGCCATAATGGCATTTTTACTTAAAGACCCAAAACTCATTGCAGAAATATTCAGCAAACTAGAAGAGTAAGGTTGCTTGCATTCTTTACCTCCAATCAATAATCTTGGAAACTCGCCTATATCTTTAGGGTTATTTTTTGCATACATCGAATGTTCCAACCATTCGTATCCAGAATGATATATATCCATTTGTGTACCAAATGGTTCGGTATCATTCATCCCTTTAGCTCTTTGATACACAAGAGATCTTAAAATACGGTTTATAGGTCGTCCTTGCGTGTCTGTTTCTACAAAGTACTGCATGATTTCGGGTCTAATAGACTCTAGCATGTATCTAAAACGACCTATAAGCGGAAAGTTTCTTCTAATAGTACGTTTCTTCTGAAAAACATCATAGAGACCTAAAAGGATAAGTGGTCCTATTAATAGAAATAGCCACAAAACTGGTTTCCAAAAAATGGAAATAATAGCAATGGACACTGTTAGCAGGAAAGAAATAATTACAAAGTATTCACGAGCTTTCATAAAGTAAATTGATTATTATGTTAAGAAAAAACATTTAAATTAGTTGATTTCAGTATGCTAAATATAATTTTAAAAATTAAGCAAATCTAGTTCTTAATTCTCGAATTATTAAGATAAATGTTCTTGTTAAAATAAAATAACACATGAAAATCTTGTCTGAAGTGCATCTAGGCATCTATCAACTTTTTCATGTATATTAATATATCGTTTAATGTATATTTTTAATCTTTGTCCCAAATAAACTGAAGGCAAATGCTACAACTGTTAATTTAACAAGTCTGTTTTGGGTTTGGATATTGTGATTAAACTATTTCTGCACTTAATCCAGCCTCTAATAACATAGAGCACCTTGGCTCTAATTCTTTGTAAGCTCCTGTTTTTACTGTGCATTTTCCTTTATAGTGGACTATAATAGAGCATTGCTCTGCTTGCTCAGCAGTATGTTGACATGCATAAATAAGCGTGTTTATAACGTGATCGAAAGTATTTACTTCATCATTATACAAAACAATCTCATTATTCTTTTGCTCTAAAGTGTCAACACTTCCTTGTTCTTGTATTTTTTCTTTAGTACTCATTATAAAAAGTTTTATCCTACTAATTTAAAAATTTTAATGCAACCCATTGGTTCTTTTCAATTGTTTCTACGAGTTTCAGTTGGTATTTATTACATGCTTCTTCAATAGCTGAAATATCATCTTTATAAAAGCCACTTAAAAACAACATCCCGTTGGCATTTAAGCATTTAATATAAGCTTCCATATCATTGAGCAAAATATTTCTGTTAATATTAGCAATTATTACATCATATGTTCTAACTCCCAACAAACTAGCATCGCCTTCCAAAACAGTTATATGCTTACAATTATTTCGCTCTACATTTTCTAAACTATTAATAAAGCACCAATTATCATAATCGATAGCATCAACTGGTTTGGCGCCTTTCATTTCAGCAAGAATAGCTAAAACTCCTGTACCACATCCCATATCTAAAACAGATTTCCCTTCAAAATCATTTTTTAAAATATGTTGGATCATCATGTGCGTGGTTTCATGATGTCCTGTTCCAAAACTCATTTTTGGTTCGATTACAATATCATAGGTGGTATCAGGTTTTTCATGAAAAGGCGCTCTTACAGAACATTTATTTGCAACAACAATCGGACTGAAATTCTTTTCCCATTCTTGATTCCAATTTACCTGTTCTATTTCATTAAAGGAATAATTAATTTGAAATTCATTTGATTTTAAAACCTGAATGTCCTCCAAAATAGCATCGTGCCATTCGTTTTTTTGAATATAAGCTGTAACACCTTCTTCGGTTTCCACAAAACTTTCAAAACCTGCATAACCTAACTCAGCAATTAAAATTTCTGTTCCAGGCTGTAAAGGGGATACTTTAAAATCGTAACCTATATATATAGTATTTGACATAATTTAATTTATTACTAAGAATTAAAAAGCGTTCACTATGGCATAAAAATCTTCTGCCTTAAGTGCTGCGCCACCAATTAATCCGCCATCTACATCTGGCTTAGAGAAAATTTCTTTAGCATTATTTGGTTTTACAGATCCTCCATATAAAATAGAAACACTATCTGCCACTTCTTTTCCATATTTGTTAGTCAACGTTTTTCTAATAAACGCATGCATCTCTTGAGCTTGTTCTGGACTTGCCGTTTCACCTGTTCCAATGGCCCAAACGGGTTCGTAAGCTAACACGATTCTTTCAAATGCATTTGCTTTTAAATGAAATAAGCCATTTTTTATCTGACTTTCGACAATAGCCTCGTGATTTCCTGCTTTTCTATCTGCTAATTCTTCTCCAAAACAAAAAATAACACGTATCTTATTATTCAACGCTGCATCAACTTTTTTTGCGAGCATGTCGTCCGTTTCATTAAAATAAGCACGACGTTCGCTATGCCCTAAAATGACTGTTTGCACTCCAACACTTTTTAACATATCTGCACTTACTTCTCCTGTATATGCTCCAGATTCTGCAAAATGCATATTTTGAGCAACCACTTCAATTTTAGAATTTCTAAGAGCCTCAAAGGCATGCCAAAGGTTTGTAAACGTTGGTGCAATCATCACCTCTGCATTAGACGTTTGAGCTTGTTTTTTTAATTCGGTGATTAATGATTCTGTCATTGCCAAATCATTATTCATTTTCCAGTTGCCTGCAACAATATGTTTTCTCATAATTCTTTTATTCTAAAGTTACTTTCGGATCTAGCCAAGCATATATAATATCTACAAAAATATTGATTATTATAAAGAGTAGTGCAATAATTAACACAGAACCCATAATAACTGGCAAATCTAAGGTATTTAAAGCATTTACAATCTCTTTTCCAAGGCCATTCCATCCAAAAATATATTCTACAAAAACGGCTCCAGCTAACATAGAGGCAAACCAACCTGAAATAGCGGTTACTACTGGGTTTAGTGCGTTTTTAATGGCGTGTTTTCTAATAATTTGAAATTCGCTTAAACCTTTAGCTCTAGCTGTTCTTATATAATCTTGATTAAAAACTTCTAATAAAGAGTTTCTCATTAATTGGATAACTACAGCCAAAGGACGAATTCCCAAAACAATAGCAGGAAGGATTAAATTTTTCCACTGAATGTGCATGGCTTCACCATAATCGTCTAATTCGTACAAACTCCCAGTCATTTCTAAATTTGTGTATTTGTGAAGTACAAACCCAAACAACCAAGCAAATAAAATAGCGCTGAAAAAAGAAGGCACACTCATACCAACTGTACTTACAATCTGGATGACTTTATCCAACCAAGTATCTTTATATAATGCAGAAACAACCCCTAAAACCAAACCGATTAAAAGTGCTATACAAATAGCACTTACTGCCAAAACAAAGGTGTTTGGCAGTGTTTCTGCTAAAACCTGACTCACTTTCTTTCCTTGTTTGGTAAAAGACTCTCTTAAATATGGGAATTTGACTACCGTTATGGTATTACCAATGGAGAACAAAGGTAAAGCTGAATATTTTCCATCTCGTAAATACGTGTACTCTGTTTCCGTTTGTGAATGAAACGAAATGGGTGACAAATCGTTTAAATAATAAAAATACTGTGTGCTTATGGGTTTATCGAAACCATACTTCTGTTTAACAATGGCTAATTGGGTACTATCTTCATTTTGACCAAGCATCATTTGTGCTGGATCTCCAGGAAGCACATTAAATAAAAAAAATATCACAGTCACTACTCCAAATAAAGTAAGCAAAGCGTACAGGGTTTTATTTAAAAGATAGCGAATCAGGTTATTCTTTCTTTAAAGTAATTTCAATGATAGAATTAAAATCTGTAACACCTCTTTCTCTAACTACAATAGTATCTTTAATAACATTGATTGATTCTATCGAGTTAGAATCTATTTGATCTACATAAGATTTTTCGTGTTGCATACCATCAACTAAATAAAGAGGAGTCTCTTCCACAACCTTTTCTTTTAAAGGTTCTACTTTACGTTCTACTTCTGGCAAACTCATATCCTCCAAGTCGTTCCAATGTACTTTTTGAATGACCGTTCCTTTTTCTAATTTTAAAATTCCAGGACTTGATCGAACTATGGTTTTAATTGCTTTTTCGTCGCAAAGGAAAAAATCGAAATTAAGTTTGTATAAGTCTTTCATGTACTGTTTGGAGTCTTCTCCAGAAGCTGTTAACCCTATTACGGTATATCCTTTTTTAAGAGCTTCATCTGAAAATGCTTTCAGTTTTACAACGCCATCTTTTTCTGCAGTATCTAGATTGTACATGGCAATCAAGATTAAATGATCTTCATTTAAGTAATATTCAGTAAAATCCTCTTCCATTGTTTCAATAGAAAAATCTTTAACAGGAGGATCGTAACCTTCTTCAATAATTTTAGTTTCAACCCCTACATATTCTCCTTCAACTTCAGGGTAACTTCCATCTGTTACAAACTCTGTATCCACTCCATTCACCTTTAATGTCCAAGTAAATTCTTGAACTGGTTTTGGCGCATCTTCTGGAACAATCATACCTTCCATTATGTTTTTACCAACAGCATAAGCTCTAAAATCAATAGATGGCAAATGCATTAAAACGTGATATCCAAACCATAAACAAGCAATAAAACTCAATAAAGCAGTGACAGTTAATCCTAATTTGCTAAAGATAGGTTTGATATGCTTTACACCAATAAATAAGATTAAAATTAAGACGAGCAAAATAACATCCTTTGTAAAACTTTCCCAAGGGGTTAATGGAATAGCGTCTCCAAAACAACCACAATCCTTTACTTTTTCGAAGTAAGCCGAGTAAAACGTTAGGAAGGTAAAAAAGACAATCATTCCTAATAAACTCCAAACTGTAAATTTTGGCTTGTAACCAATAAGCAAGAAAATTCCCAAGATTACTTCAAAAATCACTACGAAAACAGAGATTGCTAACGCATAAGGCTCCAAAAACGGAAGGTTAAGAACGTCCGTTCCAAAGTATTCTTGTAGCTTATACGAAAATCCTAAGGGATCGTTAAGTTTTATAAATCCAGAGATAATGAATAAAACGCCTACTAAAATTCTACTGATGTTTACTATGTATTTCATATTATATAATTAAATTTCAAATTCCAATCTCTAAATTCCAAAACGCTACTTAAGTAAATTCCAAATTTCAATCTCTAAATTTTAAAAAGTTCATTTTAATTTATTGATGATTGCTGAAAGTATTTTTCTTAATTCGTTAGCTTCTATTCTAATTTTAGGATTTGCTCTGTTTTCTCTTCGTTTAAGTCTTTCAGCAACCGAAGCCAATATTCACTTTCTTTGGCTTCCTTTCTTGATATTTTAAGTCTAAATTTTAAATCCTTTTCTTCTAATTTCTCATTTCCTTCAATATAATTGGCTCCAACTAACCAGAAGATCTAACAAGCTGTTTTCCATCCTCTCGATTAGAAATAGTTCTTTTTAAATCTCTTACTAAAAAACGACAATCCCTAGCGAACTCAAAAGTTCTTTCTTCTAAACTAAATGTTTTATTATCAATCATATCTGTTTAGGAGTTTTATTTTTTGAGATTTGGAATTTACATCAATCTTGCTCGAGCAAGATTAACGCAAAAACCGCATAATTTACCATATCTTGATAGTTAGCATCTATACCTTCACTAACCAAAGTTTTCCCTTGATTGTCTTCAATTTGTTTGACACGTAATAGTTTTTGCAGGATTAAATCGGTGAGACTACTTACACGCATATCTCTCCAAGCTTCACCATAATCATGGTTTTTATCCATCATCAATTGTTTGGTATGACCTATTTTTTCGTCGTATAATTTTGTAGCCTCCTCAACAGATAAATCTGGTTGCTCCACCACACCCTTTTCTAACTGAATTAAAGCCATTACACAATAGTTTATAATGCCTATAAACTCACTTTCCTGACCTTCATTTACTTTTTGGACTTCATTTTGTTGCAGCCCACGAATACGTTGTGCTTTTATAAAAATCTGGTCAGTAAGTGATGGTAAACGTAAAATGCGCCAAGCACTTCCATAATCCGACATTTTTTTAATAAATAAATCTCTACATGTTTTAATAACTGCGTCGTATTGTTTTGAAGTGTCTTGCATGAATTAAATTGAATTTTGCGTAAATTTCGCATAAATAGTTCAGAGTTCAAAGTTCTAAATTCAAAGTTTCGTTTCTTTGTGGCACTTTAAACACTGAATCCTAAATTTTAACTGTTTTTATGACCATAAACTGCAAAGGCAACCTTATAGATTTATCATCTCCAAAAATTATGGGAATTTTAAACCTAACTCCAGATTCTTTTTATGATGGTGGAAAATACAAAAATGAAAGTGAAATCCTATCTCAGGTTTATATGATGTTAAAATCTGGTGCAACATTTATCGATATTGGAGCTTACAGTTCTCGTCCAAATGCTAAACACATTACTGAAGAAGTAGAATTAAAGCGATTACTTCCAATAATTTCAATAATTATTAGAGAATTTCCTGAAATCCTAATTTCCATAGATACGTTTAGAAGTCAGGTTGCTAGACAAGGTATTGAGGCTGGAGCTGCTTTAATTAATGATATTTCAGCAGGAAAATTAGATAACCTTATGTTAGAAACTGTTGCAAAACTTCATGTACCTTATATCATGATGCACATGAAGGGCACACCACAGACCATGCAGCAACAAGCGACCTATGAGAATGTAATAAAAGACATTATATTTTATTTTTCTGAAAGAATATCTAAAGCAAAAGCTCTTGGAATTGTAGATATCATTGTGGATCCAGGATTTGGATTTGCAAAAACCAAAGAACAGAGTTTTGAAATATTAAAACATTTAGAGCTCTTTAAAATACTGGAAAAACCTTTTTTATCTGGAGTTTCCAGGAAATCCATGATTTATAAAACTTTAGAAAACTCCCCTAAAGAAGCATTAAATGGTACCACCGTTTTAAACACGATTGCCCTACAAAAAGGAACTTCCATTTTACGGGTTCATGATGTTAAAGAGGCTGTGGAATGTGTCAAACTATTAGAGCAATTAAAATCTTAACTATGAAATATTTTCAAATAGCCATGCTTTTGTTATTAATGTCTTGTAACAACGAGAAAGTGGTACAGCTTCCAGAGATAAACCAATCAGATATTTCAGAAATACTAGATGTATCTCCAGCGTATTTATTTTACGATGAAACCAAAGAAGACAGCGTAGAACTTAACAGAAGAACATTAATTATTACTACAAATTGGCTTATTAATGTAGATAAACGCTTGACCTTGAAACAAGCCATACCAAAAATAATCTATCTGCAAGACAAAAAAAGGAATGCCGAATTACATAAAAACGAAGAAGCCAAAAACTATTATACCTGTCATAATACTAGTATCAATAATTTAGGCTTTATAGAATTCACAAATGTTTATTATATTGAAAAGCAACCAAGCATCATTGATTTAAAAACCAATGAATATGCTATTGTGTTTCATGACACTTCAAATATTGAGATAAATTCTTCTAATACAGATTCATTTAAAACTTCAAAAGCATCGTTATTGAATGACTTAGATCAAGTGATTTCAAAGAATAGTGAATCAGTAACACTTCATTTATTTTTCAATAATAATTTAAGTTTTCAAGATTATATTAGCTTTAAATCGAAATTAAACACACTAAAAGATAAGAATGTTACCATTGCAAATGAAGAGTTCATAAGTAATTAAGATGCGTTCTAAGGATATTTTTCTAAATTTACCAAAACAGCTGACACTTGGAGATTTTTGACGACCTATTAAAATTTACAGTTATAGATATAGTAGATGTACTACTTGTGGCATTACTACTCTATTATGTTTACAAACTAGTTAAAGGTACTGTTGCCATCAATATCTTTATAGGAATTGTAATTATTTACTTTATTTATTTGCTTACAGAAGCTTTACAGATGAAAATGTTAAGCAAGATTCTTGGTGGATTTATGAGTGTTGGACTAATTGCCTTGATAGTGGTTTTTCAACAAGAAATAAGGAAATTCTTATTGATGGTAGGCTCTACCAATTTTAGTAAACGACGAAAATTTTTCGGACAGCTTAAATTTCTAAAAACTGAAACGGAAAACAAAACAGATGTCGATACCATTCTTTCAGCTTGTAATAAAATGGCAACCACTAAAACAGGTGCTTTAATTGTTTTTGAGTGCAATAATAATTTAGATTTTCTAGTAAACACTGGAGATTCCATGAATATTAAAGTCACACAACCTATTATTGAAAGCATCTTTTTCAAAAACAGTCCATTGCATGATGGTGCTATCATTGTAGTTGATAATATTGTAAAAGCAACCAGGGTCATACTTCCTGTTAGTAATGAAAAAAACTTACCACAACGTTTTGGCTTAAGACATCGTGCAGCCGTAGGCATTACAGAAAAAACAGATGCTTTAGCATTAGTTGTTAGTGAGGAAACTGGACAGATTTCCTTTTTTAAGGATGGAGAGTTTATTATGTTTAAAGACACGCAGGAACTTGCTCAAATAATTAAAAAAAATTTAGCTTAAAGAATGCATTTAAACAAATCATTTTACGCAACTTCTTCTTTCAGAAACTGAACTTCATATAGATTTCTATAGTAACCATTTTCTTTTTTAAGAAGTTCTTTGTGGGTTCCAACCTCAACAATTTCACCTGCATCCATAACAATAATCTTATCGGCTTTTTTAATGGTTGCCAATCTATGTGCAATAACAATAGAGGTTCGTCCTTTGGTTATCTTATAAGTAGCATTTTGAATAAGTTGTTCTGAATACGAATCTACAGAAGAAGTCGCTTCATCTAAAACCAAAATACTTGGATTGGTAACATAAGCTCTTAAAAACGAAATTAATTGTCGTTGTCCGGAAGATAACATAGCTCCACGCTCTTTAACATTATAATGATAGCCATTTGGAAGGCTCATTATAAAATCGTGGATTCCTATATCTTTTGCAGCTTGCTCCACATCCTGTAAACTAATGTTAGGATTGTTTAAGGTTATGTTCGTTAAAATAGTGTCGGCAAATAAAAATACATCTTGTAGTACAATGGCAATTTGGGTTCGTAAAGACGCTAGTTTTAATTCTTTTATATTAATAGTATCAATGCAAATAGTCCCTTTATTAATATCGTAAAATCTGTTTAATAAATTAATGATGGTCGATTTACCCGCGCCTGTAGCTCCAACAATAGCGACTGTTTCACCTACATTGACTTCAAAAGAAATTCCTTTTAACACTTCTTCGTCTTCTACATAACTAAAATGCACATCTTTAAATGAAATATGTCCATCAAAATGGGTCACTTCCATAGTGCCGTGGTCATCAATTTGCGAGGTTGTTTCAAGAACTCTAAACACTCTTTTTGCAGCCACCATTCCCATTTGTAGCGTATTAAACTTATCAGCAATTTGACGTAGCGGTCTAAACAACATAGGAATCATCATGATAAAAGCTGTTAAATCTCCCAACGAAGCTGTTTGATCTACAACTGCATTTAATCCTCCATACCATGCAATAAGTCCTATTGTGATTGATGAAGATAATTCGGCAATTGGAAAGAAAATAGAATTATACCATACCGTTTTTAACCAGCCTTTTTTATGACGCGCATTTATTTCTTGAAACTTTTTATATTCTGTATCCTCTCTTGTAAATAATTGAAGGATTTTCATTCCTGTAATACGTTCTTGAACAAAAGAGTTTAGATTAGAAACTTCGGTTCTAACCTCTTCAAAAGCACGTTTCATATACTTTTGAAAAATACGCGTGGCATATAATACTAAAGGCAACATTAAAAAGACTATAAAACTTAGTTCCCAATTCATATAAAGCATGACTATAGAAACAACCAACATGGTGAGTAAGTCTCTAAAAATCATAAAGAATCCTTCGCCAAAGACATCTGCAATACGTTCCATATCTGTAACGGCTCTCGTAATTAAAACCCCAACCGAAGAATTATCGAAGTATTTCATTCGAAACCGGATCATGTGATCAAAGAGTTTTACACGTATATCTTTAACAACACTCTGACCAAGAAACCCTGAATAATATATAAATAGCAACTGACAAACAACTTCAGCTATTAAAAGCGCTGCCATGATAAGTATATAAGGCAAAAAACCTTCCAATGTTTTGGTGGCAATATTTTTATCTATAGCCTGTTGTAAAATATAAGGTCTTAAGGCTCCAAAAACAGCAAGCAAAACTACAGCCACTAAAACCCCAACAAAAACATGTCTGTAGGGTTTAATAAACTTAAAAAGCTTCTTAAATAATTCTATTTCTAATATGGAGTCTATTTTACTCATATATTTCCAACAAAGGATCTTTTTTTATTGTTCGGATAATTTTATTGCTTCTGGATAAGCTACTTCAATTAAATATAAACCATGAGCTGGTACCGAAAAACCAGCTTCACTCCTATTCTTAGAAGCTAATATGTTGTGTATATCTTCAACATCAAGCTTTCCTAAACCAACATTTATTAAGGTTCCAACAATGGCTCGTACCATATTTCTTAAAAACCTGTCTGCCTTTATGGTAAACTGCAACTCGTTATCAACTAAATGCCACTTTGCATGCATGATATTACAATAATACGTATTAACATCTGTTTGGCTTTTAGAAAAGCATTGAAAATCTTTATAGCCTAATAATAGTTTAGTAGCTTCTTTCATCTTAGTCATATTTAGGTCTTGTTTTAAATAATAAGACCCATCAGAATTGAAAACATCCTTTGTTAAAGAAATTCGATACAAATACTTACGACTAAGAGCGTGAAATCTAGCATGAGCTTCTGGTTTTACTTTGAAAACATCCAAAATGGCTATGTTATTTGGCAAAAAAGAATTGAGCTTATAAATTAAATCTTCAGTTACAAATACAGTATCTGTATCAAAGTGAGCAAACATTTGTTTGGCGTGCACACCTGCATCTGTTCTCCCAGCTCCAACTATGGCTGTTGCATTATTTAAAAGAGTGGACAGGGCTTTTTCCACGACTTCTTGTACTGAGATAGCATTGGGTTGGTTTTGCCAACCATGATAATCTTTACCATTATATGTAAGCTCTAAAAAATATCTCAAAGGATTGTGCTATTTTTGTAAAAGACAAAGATAGAATTTTAATCGGTCTTGAAATTTCAAATAAAAGTTAAAAAACATGAGATTTCCTCCCAATAGTTATCGGGATTCGTAAAAAACATCTATGAAAAAAATACTTCTACTTTCAGATACACATAGTTATATTGATGACGCCATTTTAAAACATGTAAAACAGGCTGATGAAGTTTGGCATGCTGGTGATATTGGCGACTTAGATGTAACTAACCAAATAAAAAAACTAAAACCTTTAAAAGCTGTTTTTGGAAATATTGATGGACATGAAGCTAGAGCAGAATTTCCAGAAAACAATAGATTTATGTGCGAAGGTGTTGATGTTTGGATTACACATATTGGGGGATATCCAAATAAGTATGATGTAAGGATAAGAGAGTCTATAAGAAAAAATCCACCAGATTTATTTATCTGTGGGCATTCTCATATTTTAAAAGTGATGCCAGATAAAAAATTAAACTTATTACATATGAACCCTGGAGCTGCTGGAAAATACGGATTTCATAAGGTAAGAACCATGCTTCGTTTTGTAATAGATGGTAGTAATATAAAAGACCTTGAAGTTATTGAGTTTGAAGGGAGATAATAAAAAAACCCAAGATCTTCACCTTGGGTTTACGCACTAATACTACTAAGATATAAGGTTTATCTTAATCGATCTACAGATTTTACAAGATCTTCATCCTTCTTAATGGCCTTATTGGCTAATGCCAACAACACGATAGAAATAATAGGGAGAAAAATCCCAATACCTTTCTCCGAAACTTGCGTTTCTCCAGATACATTTAGAGATTGATACAAAAATAATCCTAGTAAAAAAAAGTTTAATATGATGTTAAGTCTTCCCAACATGAATTGAGATTTCCTTTGTTTAAATCTTGAAATTGAAAAAATTGATAAAAAAGCTGACACTAAAAAGATAGCAAAAATATAATTTATATCGTCTGCAAAGACTTTTACATTTTCGGGTGTTGTCCATAATTCAAACACATATATAAGCCCTCCAGAAACACCAGCAGCAAGTAAAAGATATATAGTTTGAATTCTTTGAAGCATTCTTTTTCCTAATTTTAGTTGACAAAAATAATGGTTTCTTTTTAATAAATTAACTAAATTAAATAAAATAAAGTTGTATAATTGCAATAACAAATTACAACTATCAGAGTTGTAAGCTGTTAATTCTTCAGAATAAAATCAATTTTTTTTCAGAAAAAATATATTTTAATATTTATAACAAATATTCAATTCAACATCAATGTTTGAAATCTCACAATTAAAAGAAATGAAGCTTCCTGAGTTACAGGAAATGGCTAAAAAACTGAACGTACCTAAATATCGTTCATTAAAAAAACTAGATTTAGTATACCAAATATTAGATCAGCAAGCTGCAAACCCTAAAGCAGTAAAGGAGGTTGTAAAAGAGGAGCCTAAAAAAGAAACTCCAAAAGCAGAAACACAAAAACCTCAACAACAAAAAAAACAAAGAGAGCGTATTCAACGTCCTGCTAAGGAAGCTAAAAAAAGCGACAATAAACCTTCTCAAGATTCGAAAACAGAAGCTCCAAAAGCTGTAAAACCAAAACCTCACCACCCAAAACCTTCCAAACCTACTCCAAGTAAAGATTCCGGGAATAAAGATAGAGAGGAACAGAAAAGCAACTCTAAAAACGATAATCAAAATCGTCCAAAAAGAGACAACAAAAATCAGAATAAAAATCAAAACTCAAATAGCAACAACGGAAACAAAGATACTAGAAACAGATATCGCGAACCAGATTTCGAATTTGATGCTATTATTGAAAGTGAAGGTGTTTTAGATGTTATGCAAGATGGGTACGGGTTCTTACGTTCATCTGATTACAATTACCTATCTTCTCCAGACGATATTTATGTGTCGCAATCTCAAATTAGATTGTTTGGTTTAAAAAAAGGAGATACTGTTCTCGGAAACGTGAGACCTCCAAAAGAAGGTGAAAAATACTTCCCTTTAATAAAAGTAAACAAAATTAATGGCCTTAGCCCAGATGTTGTTAGAGACAGAGTATCTTTTGAACATTTAACCCCACTTTTTCCTCAAGAAAAATTCAAGTTAGCAGAAAGACAAAGCACTATTTCTACTAGAATTATGGATTTGTTCTCTCCTATAGGAAAAGGACAACGTGGTATGATAGTATCTCAGCCTAAAACGGGTAAGACCATGTTACTTAAGGATGTTGCAAATGCAATTGCAGCCAATCATCCAGAAGTATATCAAATGATTTTATTAATAGACGAACGTCCAGAGGAAGTAACCGACATGCAACGTAATGTACGTGGCGAGGTTATAGCTTCAACCTTCGATAAGGAAGCTCATGAACACGTTAGAATTGCCGATATTGTTTTAGAAAAAGCAAAAAGACTTGTAGAATGTGGTCATGATGTTGTAATCTTATTAGATTCTATCACACGTTTAGCTAGAGCATATAATACGGTTCAACCTGCTTCGGGTAAAATATTAAGTGGAGGTGTGGATGCCAATGCTCTGCACAAACCAAAACGTTTCTTTGGTGCTGCTAGAAATATTGAGAATGGTGGTTCTTTAACTATAATAGCTACTGCTTTAACAGAAACGGGTTCTAAAATGGACGAAGTAATCTTTGAAGAATTTAAAGGAACTGGTAACATGGAGTTACAATTAGATAGAAAAATTTCTAATCGTAGAATCTTCCCTGCAATCGATCTTACTTCTTCAAGTACAAGACGCGATGATATCTTACTTGACGATAACACCATTCAAAGAATGTGGGTGATGCGTAAGTATTTAGCAGATATGAATCCAGTTGAAGCTATGGAATTTATTAATGAAAGATTTAAACAAACTAAAAACAATGAAGAGTTTTTAATTTCCATGAATGGATAAAAAACCTCTTTATAATTTAAAAAACAAAGCCTTGATTTCTCAAGGCTTTGTTTTTAATAAATATTTCTAATTATAAAAAATAAAAAAACCTTTCAAAAATATTGAAAGGTTTTATTATATATAATTCTTATTGTTTCTTATAAAGAAGCAACATGCTTAGATAAATTCGATTTTAAGTTCGATGCTTTATTAGCATGAATAATATTCTTTTTAGCTAATTTATCAATCATAGAAGACACTTCTGGAAACATTGCTTCTGCTTCAGACTTAGACTCCAAGTCGCGTAATTTTTTAATAGCATTACGAGTAGTCTTATGCTTATATCTATTTGTTAAACGTTTAGCTTCGTTACTTCTAATTCTCTTTAATGCTGACTTATGATTTGCCATTGTATTATCTTTCTTTTATAAAAATTGTAGCCCGTAGGGGAATCGAACCCCTCTTACCAGGATGAAAACCTGGCGTCCTAGCCGATAGACGAACGGGCCATTTTGTTTTGAGTGCGCAAATATATAACTATATATTTAAACTTGCAATACTTTTCAAAATAACTAACAATGTTTCCATTGTTTACTTGCTTGACTCCATTAATATAATTTATATCACTCAAGCGGCTGCAAAAATACAACTATTTTTAAATGTTGCAACACCTAATTAAACTTTTTTTAAAAAAAGTTTAATTAATATGCTTTTGCGAACAATACTCTACCTTTTGAAGGCTTTCCTGAATAGACACAAACACCATTTTCCGGAGTTTCATCTGTAGGAATACATCTAATAGTAGCTTTTGTTATTTCTTTTATCTTAGATTCGGTTTCTTCTGTCCCGTCCCAATGTGCGGAAAGAAATCCTCCTTTTGTTTCTAAAACATTCTTAAATTCATCAAATGTGTCTACTAAAGTTAAATGAGAGTCTCTAAAATCCAATGCTTTCTTATATAACGTGTTTTGAATTTCGGTCATTAAACCTTCTACTCTAGACGTTACATTGTCTAAAGCAATAACTTCTTTAGTCAAGGTATCCCTTCTGGCCAATTCTACTGTTCCATTTTCTAAATCTTTTGGTCCAATAGCTATTCGTAATGGTACACCTTGTAATTCGTGCTGAGCAAATTTAGCACCAGGTCTTAATGTGGTTCTATCATCAAATTTTACAGAAACATGCTTAGCTCTTAAATCGCTCATCATCAAATTGGCAATTTTAGAAATCTCTTCTAATTGCTCATCTGTTTTATATATAGGTACAATAACCACTTGGTTTGGAGCCAAATTCGGAGGTAAGACTAGACCTTTATCGTCGCTATGTGTCATAATTAACGCTCCCATAAGTCTGGTTGAAACACCCCATGAAGTTGCCCAGACATAATCTTGTTTTCCTTCTTTAGATGTGAATTTTACATCGAAAGCTTTAGCAAAATTCTGACCAAGAAAGTGCGAAGTACCTGCTTGTAAAGCTTTTCCATCTTGCATTAAGGCTTCAATACAGTAAGTTTCTACTGCCCCGGCAAAACGTTCACTTTCCGTTTTTATTCCTTTTACAACTGGAATGGCCATAAAGTTTTCAGCAAAGGTAGCATACACATTGTTCATTAATTCTGCTTCTTTTATAGCTTCAGCTTTTGTTTCATGTGCTGTATGACCTTCTTGCCATAAAAATTCAGCTGTTCGTAAAAACAAACGTGTTCTCATTTCCCAACGTACTACGTTTGCCCATTGGTTTATAAGTAGTGGTAAATCTCTATAAGATTGGATCCATCCTTTATAGGTATTCCAAATAATTGCTTCACTAGTTGGTCTAACTATTAGTTCTTCTTCCAATTTAGCCTCTGGATCTACACGTAGTTTTCCTGGATTATCAGGATCGTTCTGTAGCCTATAATGTGTAACAATAGCACATTCTTTGGCAAACCCTTCAGCATTTTTTTCTTCAGCTTCAAACAAACTTTTCGGCACAAATAAAGGAAAATACGCATTCTGATGCCCAGTCTCTTTAAACATACGATCTAGTTCTGCTTGCATTTTTTCCCAAATAGCATAGCCATAAGGTTTAATAACCATACAACCTCTAACTGCAGAATTTTCTGCAAGGTCTGCTTTTACTACAAGTTCGTTATACCATTTGGAATAATCTTCGGCTCTACTTGTGAGATTTTTACTCATATTCAGGATTTTGGCACAAATATTGTGATTATGTTAAATATAAAAATAGTTGGGCAAAACTAACTATTTTTGTTATGTTCAACAATAAAAATCAAGAGATATGCAAATTAATAACTCCTTTTTAACGAAAACACCATATATAGCTATTTTTAGCCTATTTGCTGTTTTGGCATCTTGTGGTTCTTCACAAAATGTCGTACAAGACAACGATGGTATTTATGGTTCAGATACAAACGTTGAATACCAAGAAAATGCTGTTACAGAGATTGAAAAAGAATCTAGTAGTCAAACTTTCTATAAAAATTATTTTAAAGAAAAATCTTTAGAATATCAACTACCTGAAGAAGAAAATGAAGATGATGTTTTTACAGATGTTGATTCTTACGAAGGGGAATATGCTGTAGCTCAAGACACCTCAGCTGTTGAATACGATAGCTATGCAGGTTGGGGAGAAGACAACAGTAGCGTTTCTATTACTATTAGCACTGGATTTAGTTATGGCTGGGGTTACAACCCTTGGTATTCGCCTTATTATTATGGCGGGTATTATCCTTATTATAGTTATGGCTGGGGTTACACCCCTTGGTATCCTTATTATGGAGGCTTCTATGGTGGATATTATGGCGGTGGCTATTACAATGGTTATTATCCTTATGGTGGTAGAGGCGTTTCATACAATTCTGGAAGACGTGGAAGTTATTACGCTGGAAACTATTACAACAATAGAAATTCTAATTATTACAATTCACGAACAAGAAATTCAAGTTCTAATTTAGGATACACTACTCCAAGAACAAGAAGTAATTCTACTGTTAGACCTAGCTCAACAACTAGACCAAACTCGACTGTTAAACCTAGAACTAGAGATAATTCTACAGTAAGACCAAACACGACTGTAAAGCCTAGAACTAGAGATAATTCAACTGTTAGACCTAGAACAAAATCTAACAATAACAATGTGTCTCCTAGACCAAGAACTAACTCGACACCCAGATCCACTTCTCCTACCAAATCTTACACACCAAGTCGTTCATCAGGTAATTCATCACCATCATTCTCTTCTGGAGGAAGAGGAAGAAGTTCTGGAGGTAGTATGAGAAGTTCTGGTGGTGGCGGAAGAAGTTCTGGTGGTAGAAGGTAAAATTGTTTAAAAAAAGAAAAAGAAAATATTATGAAAAAGTTACTTTTACTATTCATAGGTATACTTGCTATGACTTCTCTTAACGCACAAGATGTAACAGACGCTGTAAGATACACTCAGGATGAAATACAAGGTACTGCAAGATATAGAGGTTTAAGTGGTGCTTTTGGTGCCTTAGGAGGAGATATGAGTGCTGTTAGTATTAACCCGGCTGGATCTGCAATATTTAATTCCAGTCATATCTCTTTGTCTCTATCAAATAACAACATTAAAAATGAAACACAGTACTTTAATGGTTTTAACACTTCTAAAGAGTCGAATATCGATTTAAATCAGTCTGGAGCAACTTTCGTTTTTTATAACAGAAATAGCAATTCGGATTGGTCCAAATTTGCTTTTAGTGCTGCTTATGATAAAGTCCAAAATTATAATAACGATTGGCTTGCTAATGGTTCAAGCAATACATCCATTGACAGATATTTCTTGGACATTACAGAAAAACAGAATGTCCCTTTTGGTGTTTTAAAACTTCAACCAGGAGAATATCTTGAAGAAGCATACGCAGATATTGGCTCTAATCCTAATTATGGCTATCCAGTACAACAAGTATTTCTAGGATATTGGGCTGGTATTATTGATCCTGTTAATATGGATAATAATACTAACGACGACAATATTGATTATTTTTCTAATACAGCACCTGCAAATTCTTATTATCAAGAATATTATTATGCATCATCTGGATACAATGGAAAGTTCTCTTTAAATTTTGCTACAGCATATAAAGATAGATTGTATTTAGGTGTTAATTTGAATTCACATTTCATTAATTACGATAAGTTTACCAGTTTTTATGAAACCAATTTAGACCCTGATTCTTTAACTAAAAATATTTATTTTGAAAACTGGCTTTCTACATTTGGTTCAGGATTTTCATTCCAACTAGGTGCTATTGCCAAAATCACCAAAGATTTTAGAATGGGTTTATCTTATAGTTCTCCAACATGGTATCGCATTGAAGAAGAATTGATTCAAGGTATTAACTCTAATATTGCTGATTCTGATATAGGATATATTTCGAATATAATTAATATTTACCCGTCATATAACATTCAAACCCCTGGGAAATTTACAGGAAGTTTGGCTTATATTTTTGGAGAGTATGGTTTAATTAGCTTTGATTATTCTTTAAAAGATTATGGCAACACTAAATTTAAACCAAATTCCGACGCTTATTTTAGCACACAAAATAGGGCCATTAACAATCAATTAACCACTGCTTCTACTTATAAGGTTGGTGGTGAGTTAAGATTGAAACAAGTTAGCCTAAGAGGTGGATACAGATTTGAGGAAAGTCCTTATAAAAATGGAACTACCATTGGAGATTTAAATGGCTACTCTTTAGGTTTAGGCTATAATTTTGGAAATTTTAAATTAGATATGGCTTTTGATCAAGCAAAACAATCTTCGGAGTATAAGCTATATAGCAATTCTGGCTTCAACAATAGTACTTCATTAGACTCAAAATTTACAAATGTGACTTTTACAGTTGCTTTTAATTTGTAGTTGACAACATCTTAAAAAAATTAAAACTCAGATAAATATATATATTTATCTGAGTTTTTTTATGTCACAAATTATGAAACTATCTTTTTAAAGTGAAATGCGCTTTATATGCTTTCTGGCTCCCCTCACTTTCACCCAATTCTCTGTAGTCAATAGTAAACCAATAATCACTAGACGGTAATAATTCGCCATTATAAGTTCCATCCCATCCAGGACCAGTTGGACTTAATTGTTTAAGGAGTTTACCGTAACGATCGTAAATAAATATTTTGGCATCAAATTGATTTTCTAATCCAAAAATTTTCCAGGTATCATTATACCCATCATTGTTTGGAGTAAAGAATAATGGATAATCCATAACTAAAACCGAATCACTAGCTATACCACAACCATTAATGTCTCTGGCCTGGATAAGGTGTTCTCCAAAAGCTACGTTAGAGAACGTATAGGTATTGGAATTTGGCTCATTACTCATCCAAGGTCCATGGTTGATGCTAAACTCAAATATGGCTGCTCCATCTCCAGTTGCTGTTACTTCAATAATATGATTGTTTGCAAAAGCCTCTGTAGTAACTGTAGCAACTACATTTGGTGGAGAGCTTTCTAATACCAATATATCTTTCGTATTTGTACAACCAGTTGATAAACTGGTTACCATAACAGAATAAACTCCTCCTTGTGTAGGTTCAAAAACAGATTGAGTTGATAAAACATCTAATGGATGACTTGTTTCAATCCATTCAAAATTATAATTTAAGTCATTTAAGCCTGTATCTAAAATAAGGCTATTAACCACTTCCGAACCGTTTGTATTTACACACAAATAATAAGTTTCATTTAAATTTATTTCAGGAAGTAAATTAACTTCAATATTCAGAGTTCCAATATCAAAACAATTGACAATAGTTGACGTTGCATTTTCAATTCTTACATAAAGAACTTCTGAATTGGTGCTATTTAAATATAAGTTTGGAAGCATATTTTCTTCAGCTATTGCATCCATTTCGTTCTGATAAAATGTTACGGAATACAAATCAGGATCTAATCCATCTAATATTTCTGATGTTTTGGTACCTAAATCAAACTCAGCTAAACCATCGTTTACATCTAAGTTATCGCAAATAATAAATGGAGTTACATTGCTTGGGTACGTAGGTGTGTCAAGAAAATCTACCGTAAAGTCGTATAATTGCAATAGGTCTCCATCAGTATTATAAGCTTCAGCCCGATATAAATAAGAATTATCAACATTATAAAAAGCCGAGTTTTCTCCAGGAATAAGTAAATAATCTCCTGGATTAGACAAATCTTCTACATACCACATATAATCTGTAGCAGATGGTGTGGTTGCATCTAAAGTAAAGCTATCTCCCTGGCAAGCTGTAAAATCTTCTAAAATAGCACAATTCGTAGAGCCTTCACCATTTAACTGACCAATACTGATAAAACCAGCTTGTCCAGAAAAATTTGTTACCAACAATAAATAATATTCACCAGTTGTTGCATTTATAATATCTGCTGTTTCGATACCATTTGGAGAATAGCTACAATCCACTGTATTTGCAGCTGTTAAACTTGTATTACACGCTTCTGAAGTATTAGTAAACGGTCCGTAAATAATAAAATCAACATCTATATTTGGACTACCGCCAAGCTCTGTACTTTGCTCGATAATTAAATTAATATTGCCACTTAGTCCTATCTGAAGAAAAAACCAAGCTGGATTGGGTTGGGTTAATAAACACCCATAATCTGGACCAACTTCAGCACTGGTGCCATCGGACGTATTTGCAAATGAAAATTCTGCAGAGCTACATATTGGTTCTGCCTCTTCACAAATATTTGCTCCTCCTAGTTGGCTAAATCCTAAATGACAAGCCAAGTAAAAACAAAAAAATAATATATGTGATTTATTTTTCAAAATAAAAAATGAGTAAATTTATTATAGCCGAACCATAACAAATTTACTCATTAAATTTTCTAATTGTCGAAAAAACCTACCTTTTTAAACTAAAGTGTGCTTTAAACTGTTTTTGTGCACCTTCACTTTCACCCAATTCTCTGTAGTCAATAGTAAACCAATAATCACTAGACGGTAATAATTCGCCATTATAAGTTCCATCCCATCCAGGACCAGT
>NZ_JAPMLM010000072.1:116003-234543 GCF_026410195.1 Xanthomarina sp. F2636L
TCAAATATGGCTGCTCCATCTCCAGTTGCTGTTACTTCAATAATATGATTGTTTGCAAAAGCCTCTGTAGTAACTGTAGCAACTACATTTGGTGGCGAACTTACTTGAACCACGGTGGAAGCCGAACTAGAACAAAAACTTAATATATCTGTTACAAAAACTGTGTAGTTTCCTGCAACAGTTGGCTCGTATGCTGGATCTGTACTTAAAATAGTAGCTGGATCCCCATCTTCAATCCATTCAAAAGTATAAGAAGCTGAACTTAAACCTGTATCAATATAAGGAGCCCCCACTACCTCTGTTCCATTCAAATTAATACAAATGGTATATAAATCATCTAGATTAAATGCTGGTACTGGATCTACTTGTAAGGTCATTGGCTCAATATCATAACAAATAGAATCAACAGTAGTATCATTATCTATTCTTACCCATATAATCTGTGGGTTTGATGTATTAGAGTAAACCAAAGAGGTATCTATAGCATTAACACTATTTTCTGCATCATCCAATGATTCATAATAAGTAACAGTAAAATTAGCTGGATCTTGTCCGTTTAAAATAATAACATTTTGTGATGCAAGATCAAACTCTACACTATCATTGCTTGGGTCTCCATCGAACTCCATATTGTCGTCGCATAATGCATAGGTATCATAATTCGGATTTACCTCAGCATCTTCCTGAACCTCAATAAAGAAACTTACTGTTGCAATATCACAGCCTGTAATTGTATTTGTAATATTTACAAAAATCTCCTGCGGATTAAGAGGCATTCCTGGGTTTGCAGGGTCTTCCATATTTGTATATGCAGAAGGATTTGCTATAAATCCTGTTCCAGATTCTGCTGCTGCTAAAGAAGTATAATAAGTTACCAAGAACTCTGGTTCTGGCTGACCATTTAAGATGTCGTCATTCCTATCTGTTAAATCGAAGGTATAGTATCCATCTGTATTCAATTCACAAGCTACAATATTATCAACTGGAACTGTATCTGGTAATGGATTTACAATAATATCGAAAGTAACAACTGTAGAACACCCTGTTCCCATATCTGTTGGATCAGAAGGATCTCCTGTATTTGTTACACGTACATAAATAGTTTGACTAGGACTTGTATTTGTGTATGTTGTTGGGTTAAGAATTGGGTTAACTCCAGACTCGGCATCTGCCATAGTTGTATGATACGTAACTGTTTCGTTAAAAGCATTTAACATGGCAGGTTCATTAACCGTAATATCAAAAATCTCTTCTAAATCTCCGGTATTATTATCATCACATAAATCTAAATCCGATAAAACAGGATTTGGAGTTGGCAATGTATTAACAACTAAAGTTAAGGTTGATAATGCATAACAATCTAAACCGTTTTCTGTAGAAGATACCGTAACAAATATTGTCTGAGGGTTATGCGGTGCTCCTCCTACGGAAGTATTAGCATAAGCTGTATAATCAGCAATAGGATTGTTTGCAGTTACATCTGCCATAGTCTCAAAATAATCAACAGACCAGCCGGCGTTTCCTCCCGTAATAATTGCATCCTGATTTGTTAAATCGAAAATAGCATATCCATCATTATCCGCTGTATCATCACAAATCTCATATTGTAATGCCTCCGTTGTTGTTACTGGAACTGGCAACGGATTTACAATAAGCTCTAAGGATGTTACTGTGAAACATGCTGTTGTATTGTTTTCAACACGAACCCAAACAATCTGACTTGGAGCTATCGTATTGGTAAAAGCACCTGGTGTTGCTATATAGGTTAATGCTGTTATACCTATTTCTGCGCCTGCTTGATCCGTATAATAAGATACAGAATAATCAAGTGGATTTAATCCATTTAAAATTTCTGTATTACTTAAAGTCAAATCAAACTGAGTCATGCCATCTGCTACTCCATCTTCATCACACATTACAATAGCCTCTGGATTCAGTTCTATTTCTGGTGTAGGATCTACAATAAGTTGTAATTCTAAAATGGTTGGACAACCTGTGCCTGTTCCATAATCTACACGAATATAGATAATCTGTCCAGCAACATTTGTAAAAACATCTGGCTGAGGAAGATCGTCATCAATAGCATTCTGTTCTGTTAGGTGAAATGACACCTCATAGGTTGGATCTATAGCTTCAATATCATTTCTTGTATCTGTTAAATCAAAAACACCTAAACCATCATTATCAGGATCGCAATAATGTAAAGGCGCCTGAGCGGGAACAGCTGGTGCATCTACCACACCAAGTGTTAAAGTAGTAGTATCCCAACAACCTGTAGTAGCGTCTTCAATTCTTACCCAAAGTACTTCACCATCTGTACCAACGTAAGTTGAAGAAGAAGGTAGTACTTCTGGGGTACCATTCTGAGCATCTAATAAATTGGCATGATAAGTGACTACATAATTAACATTTCCACCTGAAATTTCATCGTTTTTATCATTTAAATCCATTTCGGTCATGCCATCAGCTACATTATCATCACAAACGACTAAAGGTGTTGGTACTACAAAAGTTGGTAAAGGATTAATAGTTACAACAAAACTGTTTTCATCAGTACAGTTTGGTGTTGTACTGGTGTCGGCATATACATAAATGGTTTGCGTAGTTGTAATAGCATCTCCTGCATTTAATACCGTTCCTGTTCCTCCTGTACCTGTATAATAAGTTCCATTTGTTAAGGCTGGCAAGGTATAACTAACACATTCTGAAACATCAGCTGGAGCATCTACTATTGGTGTTGTATTAACTGTTACAACAAAACTGTTTTCTGCAAAACAATTAGGCGTTGTCCCTGTTTCAGCATATATAAAAATGGTTTGTGTACTTGTTATGACATCTCCGGCATTTAAAACAGTTCCGGCACCTCCAGTGCTAGTATAATAGGTTCCAACCGTTAAGGCTGGTAAGATATAAGTATCACACACGGTAACATCCACTGGTGCATCAACTATTGGAGTATCGTTAATAGTCACGACAAAACTATTTTCTGCTGAACAATTTGGTGTGGTTCCTGTTTCTGCATACACATAAATGGTTTGTGTACTTGTTATTGCATCTCCGGCATTTAACGTTGCTCCTGTGCCTCCAGTTCCTGAGTAATAAGTTCCATTTGTTAAGGCTGGCAAGGTATAACTATCACACATAGTTACGTCTGTTGGTGCATCAACTAAAGGAGTTGTATTAATAGTTACAATAAAATCATTTTCAGAGAAACAATTTGGCGTTGTTCCAGTTTCAGCATATACATAAATAGTTTGACTAGTTAAGATAGCATCACCTGCATTTAATACGGTTCCTGTTCCACCAGCAGCTGTGTAGTATGTTCCACCTGTTAAGGCTGGTAACGTATACGAGTCACATGCAGAAACATCAGCAGGATCATCAATTATTGGTGTTGTGTTAATGGTTACATCAAAACTATTTTCATCTGTACAATTTGGAGTGGTTCCTGTTTCTCCATATACATAAATGGTTTGACTAGTTGAAATAGTATCTCCTGCATTTAATGCTGTTCCTGTTCCACCTGCTCCTGTAAAATAACTTCCACTTCCTAAAGCTGGTAAAATATAACTATCACATGCGGTAACATCTATCGGAGCATCGACCGTTGGGGTAGTATTAACAACTACGGTAACCGTACTTGTTGCTGTGTCACTTGGCGGTGTAAGTCCACTATCAGTTAAAGTTACTTCATATGTCGTGGTTGCAGCTGGGGGCGGTGATAACACTAATGTAGGATTTGTTCCTAAAACCGTGGCATCACCTTGTACTGTCCAACTATAACTATAGGTTCCTATGGCAACTGCAGGGCTTGGAGCTGCTGTTAAAGTAACATCTGCTCCTGCATCGTGACAAATAGATGGCATATCAGCAGTTGCTGTAACAGAGATAGTACAAACATCAATAGTAACTAAGAAACTGTTTTCTGCAAAACAATTAGGCGTGGTGCCTGTTTCAGCATATACATAAATAGTTTGTGTGCTTGTAATTAAGTCTCCAGCATTTAACACGGTCCCTGTCCCTCCTGTTGCTGTGTAATAAGTTCCACTTGTTAATGCAGGTAATGCATATTCATTACAAACTGTAACATCAACTGGGGCATCTACTGCTGGGGTTGAATTAACCGTTACAATAAAACTGTTTTCTGCATAACAATTTGGTGTGCTTGCTGTTTCTGCATAAACATAAATAGTTTGGGTTGTTGTTATTGGGTCTCCGGCGTTTAACACCATTCCTGTGCCTAATGCTCCAGTATAATAAATTCCTCCACTTGTTAAAGCTGGCAAAGTATAACTGTCGCAAACTGTAACATCTGCTGGGGCATCAATAATTGGAGTAGAATTAACCGTTACTGTAAAACTATTCTCATCAAAACAGTTTGGTGTGGTTCCTGTTTCATCATAAACATAAATTGTTTGAGTAGTTGTAATAGCATCTCCTGCGTTTAATACAGTTCCAGTACCTCCTGATCCAGTATAATAAGTCCCACTTCCTAAGGCTAATAAGGTAAAACTGTCACAAACTGTCACATCTGCTGGGGCATCGACTGTTGGTGTTGTGTTTACCGTTACAGTTACTGTATTTGTTACCGTATCGTTAGGTGGTGTTAAACCACTATCTGTTAAGGTTACTTCGTATGTTATGGTTGCAGCTGGGGGTGGCGACAACACTAAGGTCGCGTTTGTTCCAACCGATGTAGCATCACCAAGTACGGTCCAGTTATAACTATAGGTTCCTACCGCCACTGCTGGACTTGGGGTAGCTGTTAAAGTAACATCTGCTCCTGCATCATGACAAATGGATGGCATATCGGCAGTTGCCGTTACAGATAATGTACAAGAATCTATGGTAACTACAAAACTGTTTTCATCTGTGCAATTAGGTGTTGTACCTGTTTCTCCATATACATATATGGTTTGTGTGGTTGTAATAACATCGCCTGCGTTTAACATGGTTCCTGTGCCTCCTGCTGCTGTATAATAATCTCCACTTGTTAAAGCAGGTAAGGTATAATCGTTACATGCTGTAAGGTCTGTTGGTGCATCTACGGTTGGTGAAGTAAATACATTCACTGTTTCAGATACAGACATGGGACCACCACATACAGAGTTATAATTATCTGCAGACAATAAGTTAATAGTTTGTGTAGTGGTTATTCCAGGAATGGTTATAACAAACATTCCAGTAGCATCTAAAGTTACTACTTGCGTAGCTCCTCCATTCAGGTTGTATTCCACAATATCGTTTTCTGCTCCATTAATTGTAAACACAGCATCTCCTGTATCACAAACATCTGCACTACTTGTTACCGTAACCAATGGCGTTGGAGACACCACTACTGTTATTGGTTTATAAGCCACACGTTCTGTATAAGGTGGTAAGGCATCTGTATAAGTTACTTGAGCAATATAAGTTGTGGTTTGGCTTGGAGACACCGCTAAACCTGTTGGGTCTGTTCCTAAAACGTTACCTGCATCATCTAACCATTCAAAACTTGTAATAGGGGTTCCATTAGGATAAAACTGCCAAGCTTCTGGAGCTGTAAAAGGAATATCCCAAGTCCCAGTACTTCTTCCCGGAGGGTAAATACCAGCAGTTCCTGCAGGATTTTGAATACCAATGGCTGCAACTCCTCCTTGCCAAGAATTACAAACATCTTTTTGAAAGATATAGGTTTCAATAATGTTAGTGGTTTCATAAAACATAATCATTTGAGACGTTCTTGCTGCACCCCAACAACTCCATTGTCCAACATTAAAAAAACTAAACACAAACACTCTAAAAGGCGCTTCTCCTTTTACAGCATAAGTTGTACTAAAACTAGCAGGATCAATATTACCCAAACCATTACCCACAGGATAAATATCATGCATAGCTCCAAAAATATTTGCTCCACTAAATGCTGCACTATTATTTGGAATTATGTTGGTATTATTAAATCCCCAAGGATGATATGTCCCAGCTTTAGCTGTATTAAAACTCACTGCACCATTAGTTGACAACACACATTGGGAGTAATCAGTTTGATAGAACTCAAAATCGAAGGCAAAATTCAAAACCGTACTCCACTCATCATCAACATTTAAAGGGGTGTCACCTGCTGTATCTCCAAAAGAAAAGGGTGGATTCACCGGTATGGATCTCACTCCATAACTATTAGACTCCCCTACCACGGTATAATCTGCAGTTAATGTCAAAGGAGGAATAGTTCCCGTGTTTAAATCGATACAAAAAGGATCTGATATACAAACATTATTACCACAATTAATATTTCCACTACTTGCTGAAATACTCATTTCCGATGATCCTGACCCAGCACTGATTGTTGCTGGAAAAACTCTAATTTCTATTTCTGCCGTATCGCAATTACCTGGATTGGCGTTTTCACAAATTTGATAGGTAATATAGTAAATACCTTGAGGCGTATTGGCAGCAATATTGACAAACCCTAAAGGATTGAAAGTGGTAAACCCTGTTGGATCGGGAACCGCTTCTGTAAACGTAAAGTTTCCATAAGTACCAAAATTAAGGGCTGTGCCATTAAAATAATCGTTTTGAAACACACGATTACCAGTCGATGTAGACGAAGCAGGGTTATCGGACCTACCAACAACCACATCATCAATGGCTATTAACTGTGCATAAGTTGTACTAATAAACAAAAGAAAACAGAGGGTAATTAACTTTTTCATAGGGAGAATCGTCATAAAGTATATTTAAGTGACATGCTTAATGCCAATTAAACATCATTATATTGTTAAAATTGTGCTGAAAATTAAGGAATTTTTATGAAAAAAACCGTTAATTTTTTTGTGAAATTAATTCTGTGTTAATAAAACACCTTTAAAAAGGGAATTTCTTATCTTTGCAGATTATATTAAATATTTAATTTTTCGGATGAAATTTGATAAAAAAATTGATGAATTAGAGTCGTTAGGAGAAAACCATGTTGGAACTTCTTCAGACACTCCTATGCGTGAAGATGCTTTTAAACTTACAAACGAAGAGAAGATTGACATTATTAAAGATGATGTACAACATATTCTTGAAACTTTAGGCTTAGACTTAACAGACGATAGCTTAAAAGGAACCCCTAACCGGGTAGCCAAAATGTTTGTAAAAGAAATTTTTGGAGGTTTAGATCCTAGCAGAAAACCTAATGCATCAACATTTGATAATAAGTATCAATATGGTGAAATGCTGGTAGAAAAAAACATTACTGTATATTCTACTTGCGAACACCATTTACTTCCTATAGTTGGAAAAGCTCATGTAGCTTATATCTCTAATGGTACCGTAGTTGGTTTATCTAAAATGAACCGAATTGTTGATTATTATGCTAAACGTCCTCAAGTTCAAGAGCGCTTAACCATTCAAATTGTAAAAGAATTACAAGAGGTTTTAAATACAGATGATGTAGCTTGCGTAATAGACGCTAAACATTTATGTGTCAATTCTAGAGGAATAAGAGATACTGAAAGCAGCACGATAACCTCTGAATTTGGAGGTAAATTCAAAGAAAAAGAAACTAAAAGAGAGTTTTTAGATTATATTAAATTAGACACCTCGTTTTAAATCTTATTTATGGAGTTTCCTGACTGTCGGTAAAGCAACTCCACGAATTTAAGATTGTTGATTTAAAATTCTCAGCTAACGATTCAAAAATTTAACGGTTTAGATTTTAGATTCTTCGTTTCCCTCTGAATAACAAACAAACAACTAACAACTCAACAAGAAACAGCAATGCCACTTTATAAAAATCAAGAGATAAAAATATACAATTCCCTTTTGGGCGAAAAAGAGATTTTTAAACCTATTCACTCAGGCTATGTTGGGATGTATGTTTGTGGTCCAACAGTATATAGTAATGTGCATTTAGGAAACTTAAGAACTTTTATGTCTTTTGATATGATTTTTCGTTACCTATTACATTTAGGTTACAAAGTCCGTTATGTAAGAAATATTACAGATGCTGGGCATTTAGAAAATGATGCAGATGTTGGAGAAGATAAGATTACAAAAAAAGCAAGATTAGAAGCTATTGAACCTATGGAAATTGTGCAGAGATATACTGTTGATTTTCATAACATATTAAACAAGTTTAACTTCCTTCCTCCTAGTATTGAACCTACTGCTACCGGACATATTATTGAACAAATTGAATTGATACAAACTATCATAGATAATGGTTTTGCTTATGAAGTTAATGGCTCCGTTTATTTTGATGTTCATAAATATAACAAAACGAATGACTATGGTGTCTTAAGTAAACGAAAGCTTGAGGATTTAATCCATAATACTCGGGAATTGGATGGACAAAGTGATAAGAAAAATCCTCAGGATTTTGCACTTTGGAAAAGAGCTGAACCAACTCATATTATGCGTTGGCCTTCACCATGGAGCGATGGTTTTCCCGGATGGCATTTAGAATGTACTGCCATGAGCACCAAGTATCTTGGTGAGTATTTTGATATACATGGTGGTGGAATGGATTTAAAATTTCCTCATCACGAATGTGAAATTGCACAGAATAAAGCTGCAAAAGGAAAGGACCCAGTAAAATATTGGATGCACGCCAACATGCTTGAACTTAATGGTGCACGTATGAGTAAATCTACCGGAAACTATATAAATCCTGCCGAATTACTTTCTGGAGAAAACGATATCATGTCTAAATCTTATAGCCCAAGTGTTATAAGATTCTTTATGATGCAAGCCTCTTATAGAAGTGTTTTAGATTTAACAGATGATGGCTTATTAGCAAGCGAAAAGGGTTTTAATCGTTTAATGGAAGCCATTAATTCATTAAAGACTTTAACGACATCTAATGAAACATCTAAAAACGTTAAAGACACACTAGAAATTTTAAAACAGAAGTTTTACCAATCCATGAATGATGACTTCAATACGCCTATATTAATATCCTGGTTATTTGAAGGTGTTTCTGTCATTAATAAAATAAAGTCGGTTAGCGAAACCATTACAAAAGAAGATTTAGATGAATTTTCTAAGCTTATTCATGTTTTCGTTTTTGATGTTTTAGGCTTAGAACATATTACAGAAAAAGGCTCAGACACAGGAAAACTTTCTGGAACGGTGGAACTTTTAATTAAACTGCGTCAAGAAGCTAGAGCGAATAAAGATTTTGCGTTATCCGATCAAATTAGAGATGAACTCGATGCACTTGGAATTCAATTAAAAGATGGCAGAGATGGGACAACATTTAACTTGTAGCACCTTCTATATCCTCCTCTCGTTTGTCGTTAAGTCGTTTGGCGTTAATTATTAAGTTGTTTGATTTTAGTTAGTTATATTTATACTCTATAATTCTAAAATCTTAAAATATGCATGTTTATTCCTTCGAAAAGCTAGAGGTTTGGAAAGAAAGCATTCAATTAGCTATTAAAACGTACAAAACAACAAATTTTTTTCCAAGTGAAGAGAAATTTGGCTTAACATCCCAAATGAGACGATGCTCTATTTCCGTTTCTTCAAATATTGCTGAAGGGACTTCTAGAGCAACAAATAATGACAAAGCTCATTTGATGACAATGGCTTATAGCTCTGCAATTGAATTATTAAATCAATCCATTATTTCCAAAGAGTTACATTTTATCACCAATGATGATTATCTAGCAATTAGATATGAAATAGAATCAATTACAAATAAGATAAATGCTTTAAGAAAACATTTTTTAAAGACTTAATATCTAAACGACAAACGACAAACAACTTTACTTAAAGATTTTGAAGAAGATATTAACATATCCATTTTTATTACTTATAAAAATATATCAGACGTTTATTTCTCCATTTACGCCTGCTACTTGTAGATTTCAACCCACCTGTTCTTATTATACCAAAGAAGCTTTAGAGAAACACGGATTTTTCAAGGGTGGGAAATTAGCGATTATTAGGATTTTTAGTTGTCATCCCTGGGGCCGTTCTGGCTATGATCCAGTTCCGGAGAAGGATGAGTAAATAGTTAACAGTCTCAGTGTTTGGTGTTTGGCGCTCTATAAATCAGTTTTATTTTCTTTATTCCTTCAGGTTTTTATTTTTCTATTTCATATTCTGCTTTTCATTACACTTATAGAGTCTAAGTCACTTTAAACATTCCTGTCAACGCTTAAATGATAAATTCTCGTTAATCCTTTTTAACATATCCATTTAAATAGTCCATAAATGTTATATTTACATTCCTAAAATATACTCTATGTTTTTACTTAAGTTCGATTGGAATCCTATATCTGGAATCGATATCATTGGAAATTTCAAGCTTCATTTTTACAGTTTGATGTGGATTATTGCTTTTATGCTAGGTTGGTATATCATGAAACGCATTTTTGTAAAGGAAAAAATAAAACTGGAATACTTAGATCCTTTATTTATTTATACCGTTTTTGCAACCATGCTTGGGGCACGTTTAGGACATGTTATCTTCTATCAATCGGAATTAATTTCTCAAGATTTCTTTAGCATCTTTTTGCCTTTTCGATTTCAGCCAGAATTCGAATTTACTGGTTTTCAAGGTTTAGCAAGTCATGGTGCTGCTATTGGAATAATCATCGGCATGTATCTCTACCGAAGAAAGTACAAGTACAAATCTTTAATGTGGATTTTAGATCGCGTCGTTATTCCTGTAGCCTCAGGAGCTGTTTTTATTAGAGTTGGAAATTTTATTAATTCAGAAATCATTGGAAAAGTAACAGATTCAGTCTATGGAGTACGTTTTATTCAAGATCAATATGGCCAAGGTGAAGCCATGCAACTTACAGGCATGAAAACACCTAAAGCTGCTTATGATGCTATTGCAAATAACTCACAATTTCAGGAATTGTTACTAGATGTTCCTTATAGACATCCAGCACAGCTTTACGAAGCCTTCTGCTATATTTTTGTGTTTGTAATTTTATGGTATTTTTACTCTAAAACCAGTAAAGGCAATCAGACAGGATTTTTATTTGGTCTGTTCTTAGTGTTATTATGGACAGTAAGATTGTTTGTAGAATTTGTAAAAGAACCACAAGGCGAAGAATATATTACTTTAATGGGCCTAAATACAGGGCAAATGTTAAGTATTCCATTTATTATTATTGGACTCTATTTTATGTTTGGGTTTAAACCAAAAAATAAAGAAAGCTAGTGATGCATTTCAAAACAAAACATTCTTTTATCTTGGTTATAGCGATAAGCACCATGGTTTTTGGGATTACATCCTCTTGCAAAGACGACAAGAAAATTATTAAAACAACCGAGGTTCCTTTTACAAAAGAAGGTGAATTAACCTTATACAAGTCAGATACAGACTCTATAGTTTCCCAACTAGAAATTGAAATAGCTGACAACGAATACGAAACTCAGACTGGCTTAATGTATAGGACCTCCATGAAAGAGAATCAAGGGATGTTGTTTGTTTTTGAAGATGAAAGACCTCGATCGTTTTACATGAAAAACACACAATTTGCATTGGATTTAATCTATCTGGATACCAATAAATTTATAGTCAGTTTTCAAGAAAATGCACAGCCTTTAGATGAAAGTTCCTTACCATCAAACGCAGCTGCAAAATATGTACTAGAAGTCAATGCTGGCTTGGTTAACAAATGGCAATTGGAAGTTGGGGATAAGATGATGTATTCTAATGAGTAGCTATTCAGCTTCTCTAAAACACGAATAAAAAGACAGATCTGAAATTTGAAAGCTTCACTATTAGCAAGTAATAAAAGAGGCTCAAGCTACTTGTTTAGCAAATAAATTAACATCCCGTTTTAATTAGACTCAAGAAACTAGATGAATTATAGCGTGAAAACCATATCATTAAAAACAAGGTCTAATCACCATATTGGAGTGTCTGTTTATCATCCTAAACACTCAAACAATAAAAGCCTCATTATTTCTTCTGCAACGGGAGTTTTACAAAAATACTACTCGAGATTTGCTAGCCATTTTAGCACATTAGGCTTCACAGTTTATACTTTTGATTATTATGGGATTGGTAGCTCTAATTCAAAAAACATCAAACATATTACCGCTAATTTAGACGACTGGGCATTAGACCAAACTGCTGTTTTAAAACTTGCCAAGCAAACTCATCCGGAACATAAACTCATATTAATAACGCATAGTATAGGAGGTCAATTAATCGGTTTAAATCCTGAGATTAAACTGGTAGATGCCATCATAACCATTGGGTCTCAAACGGGATATTGGAAATATTTTAATGGATTTTCACGTTTTAGAATGTTTATGTTTTGGTATGCTTTAATTCCTTTTTTTACACCAATATTCGGATATTTCCCAGCTAAAAAATTGGGGCTATTTGAAAACATTCCAAAACAAGTGGTTTACCAATGGCGTAAATGGGGAATACATCCAGACTATATGTTTGGACAGTATAACAGCTCAAAATTACATTTCAATTCCGTTACATGTAAGGTTCTTATTATTAGTTTTCCAAGAGATGTATTTGCTTCTAAAGCCTCTGTAGATTGGTTAGCCTCTAAATTCACTAAGGCACAAGTAGACAGAAGACACCTAATTCCTGAGGAATTAAATATTAAAGATGTCAAGCATTTTGGATACTTTAAAAAGGATTATAAAGAATCACTATGGAAAATGACTGAATACTGGATTAAAGATATCTGTTAATTTTTTAAAATTTGATCCCCTAACTTCAGAATAAACCTAAAGAATCTAAAAACAAAAAAGCCTTTTTGAGTTTAATCAAAAAGGCTTTTTATTTATTTTTAAAGAGCTAATTAAGCTTTCGCTTCTTCAATCTCTTCTTTTACTTTGTCTTTTAATGAATCTTGAGCATCTCCTCTTTTAACAGAATCGTACATAATAGGAGTTGCAATAAATAAAGATGAATAAGTACCAATAATAACACCTACTATTAAGGCAAACATAAAGCCTCTAATAGAATCTCCACCAAAAATAAAGATTGCTAATAATACAACCAATGTTGTTAAAGAGGTATTTAAGGTTCTACTTAAAGTACTACTCAATGATGAATTAATTACTTTCCCGAAAGGCCAGCTTGTATGTTCGTTAAAGAACTCACGAATTCTATCGAATACTACCACGGTATCATTTAATGAATAACCAATTACCGTTAAGATAGCTGCAATAAAAGCTTGATCTATTTCCATTGTAAATGGCATAAATTTGTATGTTAAAGAGAAAACTCCTAATACAATTACCACATCATGGAATACTGCCGCAACTGCTCCAAGAGAGAATTGCCATCTTTTAAAACGGAATAAGATATAAAGGAAAACAACTACTAAGGATCCTAAGATCGCCCAAACAGATGCCTTTTTAATATCATCTGCAATGGTTGGACTTACTTTATAGTACTTCATTAACCCAACCGTTTTATGTTCGTTGTCACTAATAAAGTCTTCATAAGAAACACCCTCTAAATGTGGTTGTAAGGCTGTATATAATGTTTTTCTTAATTCCTCATCAACTTCTGCACTAGTTTCATCTACTTTAAACTTGGTTGTAATTTTTAACTGACTAGTATTACCAAACGTTTTAGCATCTGCAGAACTAAAAAATTCAGGTTCTGAAAGGATGCTTGTTATTTCTGACGCACTTACAGGTTGGTCAAAACGCACTTGATAGGTTCTTCCTCCTACAAAATCGACACCTTCATCTAAACCATTTGTCAATAAAGATCCAACACTAACTGTTAACATAATAGCTGAAAATATATAAGCAGTCTTATGTTTCTTTAAGAAATCAATATTGATATTTCTAAATAAATTCTTAGTTAATGATGTTGAGAAATCTAATTTCCCTCCTTTTTCTGAATACCAATCCACGACTAATCTTGTAATAAATATAGCAGTGAATAAAGACGTAGCAATACCAATAATTAAGGTAGTAGCAAACCCTTTAATAGGTCCTGTTCCAAATATAAATAAGATTAAAGCGGTTAAACCCGTTGTAATGTTGGCATCTAAAATAGAAGACAAGGCATTGCTAAATCCATCTTGAATAGATTCTTTTTGACCTTTACCTTTGGCAAGCTCCTCTCGAATCCTTTCAAAAATAAGAACATTCGCATCTACCGACATACCAATTGTTAAAACGATACCTGCAATACCAGGCAGTGTTAATACAGCACCTAAGCCAGACAACACTCCAAAGATTAATAAGATATTTAATGCCATAGCAATGTCTGCAAAAAGACCTGCTTTACCATAATAGAAAATCATCCATAACAACACCATTGCTAATGCAATTAAGAAAGATAATTTTCCACTATCAATAGCTTCTTGACCTAAAGAAGGTCCTACAACTTCACTTTGAATAATATCTGCTGAAGCTGGTAATTTACCTGCACGTAATACGTTAGCTAAATCGGTTGCTTCATTCAAACTAAAGTCACCAGATATCTGAGAGTTCCCTCCAGAAATAGCTCCTGTTGTAACTCCAGGTGCAGAATACACCACGTTATCAAGTACAATAGCAATTTGACTTCCTTGAGCAAATGCTTTTCCAGTCATTTCTTCCCAGATTTTAGCACCCTTTGCATTCATTTGCATAGAAACTACAGGCTTACTTGTTGCTCCATATTCCTGACGCGCATCTGTAACAACAGCTCCACTTAAAGGTGGCACATTATCTCTGTTACCTACTAAAGCATATAAATCTACTATTTCACTGTCTTTTTTAGGTTTTCCGAATAAGAATTTAACATCACGCATTTCTGCAGGAATTAAAGCTCTTACTTCAGGCATATTTAAATACTTAAGAACCTGATCTTTATCTTTTATAGCAAATTGAGCTACTACTGGTCCACCTTGATAACCAAAACCTCTGATTAATTTTCCAATAGGATTGCTTTCAACATCTAAAGAATCTGGATCGTCACCAAGTAAATCGGCAATTTTATCATCTTCAGAATCTTGAGATTCTTCAACAACTTCTTCAGTGGCAGCTTCTTCATCTTCTACTGAAGCTTCCATTTCTTTAATTAATTCGTTAGCTTGGTTTAAGAAGCCCATGAATTGCTCACCTTTATAAGTATCCCAAAATTCTAATTGGGCTGTACTTTGAAGTAAAGCTGTAGCACGTTCTACATCTTTTACACCTGGTAATTCTACAAGAATTCTTCCAGAGCTTCCTAAACGTTGAATGTTTGGCGAGGTAACACCAAATTCATCTATACGTTTACGCAATACTTCGAAAGCAGAAATAATTGACTCATCGATTTTTCTTTCAATGATAGGCTTCACCTGATCATCAGACATATCGAAAGTTATTTCCTCACTTAAAGTTCTATTAGCAAAAATGTCTGGAGACGCTAATTTTGAATCTCCTTTAATTTTATCAAATGCTGTAAAAAAGTCACTTAAATACGTATTCTGACTATTTTTTTGAAGTTCGGAAGCATCATCTAAAGCTTTGTTAAAAACAGGATCTTTACTGTAGTTAGCTAATCCTTTTAAAATATCTTTAACAGATACTTGTAAAATAACGTTTACACCACCTTTTAGGTCAAGACCTAAGTTCATGGCGTTTTCCTTCACTTCTTCATACGTATAATCTGCAATTCCTAAGCTATACACATTTATGTTCGCTAGAGAATCTAAATACTGACGTTCTTTAACTGCATCGCCACTTGCATATACTCTTGCATCTTCGTCTATACTGTTTGCCTTAAATGTAAAAGACAATTGGTAAATACTTACCAAACCAAATAAAATTGCAAATAACTTTACTAATCCTTTATTCTGCATTATTAATTAAATTAATTAGTTTCCTTGTTGTTCATTTTAAAAACGAGCAAATATATATCTTCTATACTTATTTAACAAAATGTTTGAGATATATAACAAAAAAAAACAGCCATTAAAGCTGTTTTTTTTATTATCATAAAATTACCGGGTTACATACCTTGTAACTTATCTGTTTTTTCGTATCCTTCTGGAGGTGTCATATCGAATTTATCGTCTGGAACAGATTCTTTTTTTAATCTCTGTTGTTTCTTGAGTAATGGTTAAATTCATTCCCATTTGGCTCATATCCATTTTTAAATACATTGGAAACCCATTAATATCTGCACCAATCATAGTTGATTGTTGAGAATGAGCACTTAATTTATCAGTAGTATAGATGTCCATTTTTACAACAACGCCATCTTTATTTACTTCCACATTATATTCTTGACACTCATATCCTAGAACCATTTTAGTTTCGTCTCCTTTAGTAACTGTAACATTCTCAGAATTCTCATCTGAAGCATCCATTGTTTGTAAGACATATTTTTTACCAGTTGCTTGATTATTTAATGCCATTAACATTTGGTTACTATCACTATCCATAATTGTTACAGTAGAACCTGTCATGAAGTTATTAGTTTCAGAACGTGTTTTATTGCCTTTAAAATAAGTGGTTGTTACAATATCTCCAATCATAGCTAATTGCCCTTGTAATTCAGCATTATCTGTAGACATAGTTTGTTTTGACAACACAACACCTTCAGTTAATTTGTCTTGCGAAAAACCAACAGTAGAAATTGAAACCAATAGTATTAATAATATATTTTTCATGTTATCTAAATTGTATTTGATTAAATTAAAAATTCTATAATTCCAGTAAGCCGTTTGTTTTTCTAACTGCTTCTGCACTATTAAGCATGTTTTCTTTTTCGGCATCTGTTAAATTCATATCAACAATTTTTTCAATACCATTTCTTCCAAGAATTACAGGAACACCTATACAGATGTCATTCATTCCATATTCACCTTCTAAAAATACCGAACAAGGAAAAAGTTTCTTTTGGTCGCAAGCAATGGCTTGAACTAAGCCACTTACAGCTGCACCTGGCGCATACCAAGCCGAAGTTCCTAATAGCTTAGTAAGTGTGGCTCCTCCAACTTTCGTGTCCTCTTTAACTTGTTCTAAACGTTCTTTAGTTAAAAAATCAGATACTGGAACCGAATTTCTTGTAGCTAACCTGGTTAATGGAATCATTCCAGTATCGCTATGTCCACCAAGTACCATACCATCTACATCGCTAATTGGAGCACCTAATGCTTCAGCCAACCTATATTTAAAACGAGCCGAATCTAAAGCGCCTCCCATTCCAATAATTCTATGCTTTGGCAAACCTGTAGCTTTTGCTGCTAAGTAAGTCATGGTATCCATAGGATTACTAACAACAATTAAAATAGTATTTGGAGAATGTTCTACTAAACTTGAAGATACAGCCTTAACTATTCCAGCGTTTATTCCTATTAACTCTTCACGAGTCATACCTGGTTTCCTAGGAATTCCAGAGGTAATCACACAAATATCGCTATTTGCTGTTGCCGTATAATCGTTAGTAATTCCAGTTATTTTAGTATCAAATCCGTTTAATGAAGCTGTTTGCATTAAATCCATAGCTTTACCTTCAGCAAAACCCTCTTTAATATCTAACAAAACGACTTCTGAAGCAAAGTTTTTAATAGCTATGTATTCTGCACAACTTGCGCCAACTGCTCCTGCTCCTACTACTGTTACTTTCATAAAATTATATATTTAAATTATGCCTGTCTGTGTGGCAGACTGATTATTTGATTTTCAGCAAATTTAACATATTTATATCATTTATGTTTGAAGATTTAACGAAATCTAAAATGAAAAATTTAAACCTAAGGTTGCACTATTAAATTCTGCAAAAGTATAATCAAGGTTTACAGCAAAAAACCCTAGTTTTACATTAGCACCTAATGTGGTGCGAACACCCGAAACTTTTTCCTCTATAGAGAATGGATTGATAATTTCTTCTGAATACAACAATCCATCTGTTACCACATAAGCACCAAGCAAGTCGGTTTCAGACTTTCCGTTTAAATAACCCAATGCACCATAAGCGTTTAATATTTTAAAATTTGTTGAAGCTATTAATTCAAAAAGCAACGTGTTTACTGCTGTTTTAAGATGCTGATCGTAACCTTCTACAATGTTAGCATCGCTAAAATCATAACTTCCATCTAAATGTGTATAAGCTATCAGCCCAGAAATAGCCACTGGAAAGAACTTATCTTTAGGCAACCAAGCTGTAAATTCCTGTTGTATCCCAAAACCATAAAGACCCGTTTTAACATTGTCTGTCTCTATTTTTGGAAAATATCGTGCTTTTATTTGTGTGCCTCTAAAAGGTGAAAATGCAGCTTGTAAAAATGCCGTTGGTATAATATTAACTCCAGTTGAACCAATACCTGTAGGTAAGGTTATCTCGGTTTCTTGATTTCCAAAAATAGGGTCGTCGTATGTAATAATTACGGCAATATCTGGATCGTTATGCCCTAAAGCAGTGGCTACAGTTTTAGAAGTACTATTATCTGAAAAGCGAATGTTTTCATATTCATTAACTCGCATCTCGAACGATTTTTTATCGTCATTTATAAATGACGTATTAGCAACTAAACCAATTTCAAAACCAAATTGCTTTTGTCCTTTAGCATGATTAAACCAACCGTTGTTTATGCCATATGCCAATCCTTCGGTTGCAGGTGCTAAGTAATCTTTACTAAACTGTTTTGCATCATCAACTCCTGCAGCTAATAAATCGTCCATGTTGTTTTGGGATTGAACTGCGCAAGCAATCAAAAAGGAGCAAATTAAAAAAGAAATTTTTCTCATCATTCTTATTTTGTAGGTTATACTCAAATATATTAATATTAGTTCAATTTTATATTCGCCATTGATATAAAATTTAGCATTATAGAATCTTGTTTAATAAAAAAACCTGCAAGATTTTTCAACTTTGCAGGTTTCTTATTATTAATTTTTAACTTAAATAAAATATGTATTTAAAAGAGTTTTATGCATCAATATTTGCATAAATAGCATTCTTTTCAATAAATTCTCTACGTGGTGGTACTTCGTCTCCCATTAACATAGAAAATATTCTATCTGCTTCTACTCCATTATCTATCTGTACTTGTCTTAAGGTTCTAAAATCTGGGTTCATAGTTGTATCCCAAAGTTGTTCGGCATTCATCTCTCCAAGACCTTTATAACGTTGTATTTTACTTCCATCTCCAAATTCTGTCATAATTTTAGCGCGCTCTTCATCGCTCCATGCATATTGCTTTTTCGCTCCTTTTTTAACTAAATATAAAGGAGGTGTAGCAATATAAATATGTCCGTTTTCAATTAATTCTTTCATATATCTGAAAAAGAATGTAAGTATTAAAGTTTCAATATGACTTCCATCAATATCCGCATCACACATTATCACCACTTTATGATATCGTAATTTTGATAAATTTAAGGCTTTACTATCTTCTTCTGTTCCAATAGTAACACCAAGTGCAGTAAAGATGTTTTTTATTTCCTCGTTTTCAAAAACACGATGTGTCATAGCTTTTTCTACATTCAATATTTTTCCACGTAAAGGAAGAATGGCTTGAAATGCTCTATCACGACCTTGCTTAGCTGTTCCACCTGCCGAATCTCCCTCGACTAGGAATACTTCGCATTTTGCTGGGTCTTGTTCAGAACAGTCAGATAATTTTCCAGGTAAACCACCAATACTCATAACGGTTTTACGCTGTACCATTTCACGAGCTTTTTGAGCTGCATGACGTGCTTGTGCTGCAAGAATTACCTTTTGTACAATTGTTTTTGCATCGTCTGGATGTTCTTCAAGATAGTTCGTTAACATTTCAGAAACTGACTGACTTACGGCAGCTGAAACTTCTCTGTTTCCTAATTTTGTTTTGGTTTGTCCTTCAAATTGAGGCTCTTGAACTTTTACTGAAATAATAGCTGTTAATCCTTCACGGAAATCATCTCCTGCAATGTCAAACTTTAATTTGTCTAACATCCCAGATTCATCAGCATACTTTTTAAGTGTATGTGTTAATCCACGACGGAAACCCGATAAGTGGGTTCCTCCTTCATGTGTATTAATATTGTTTACATAAGAATGTAAATTTTCTGCATAAGAGGTATTGTAAACCATGGCAACTTCTACTGGAACACCATTTTTTTCTCCTTCAAAAGCAATAACCTCTCTTGTTAAAGGCTCGCGATTTCCATCTAAAAATTTGATAAACTCTTTAAGACCTTCTTTAGAATGAAATGTTTCTCCTTCAAAAGAACCATCTTCCTTTTTATGACGTTTATCAACTAAATGAATGGTAATCCCCTTATTAAGAAATGCCAACTCCCGCATTCTGCTTGCCAAAGTATCATAACTATATTCTACCGTTTGAGTAAAAATTGTTGCATCCGGTTTAAAAGTAATAGCTGTTCCTCTTTTATCAGTTTCGCCAACCTTTTTAACAGGATACATCGGTTTTCCTTTTTCGTACTCTTGTTCCCAGATTTCACCTTTTCTAAAAACGGTAGCAGTTAAATGATCTGATAATGCGTTAACACAACTAACACCAACTCCATGCAGTCCACCAGAAACTTTGTACGAGTCTTTATCGAATTTCCCACCAGCACCAATTTTGGTCATAACTACTTCAAGAGCAGAAACACCTTCTTTTTTATGCATATCAATTGGGATTCCACGACCATCATCTTCAGTAGTTACAGAATTATCTTCATTGATAGTTACTGTAATATTATCACAGTGCCCAGCCATAGCTTCATCAATAGAGTTGTCCACCACCTCATAAACCAAGTGATGCAAACCTCGAACTCCTGTATCTCCAATATACATAGACGGACGCAAGCGTACGTGCTCCATGCCTTCTAATGCCTGGATACTATCTGCTGAATAGTTATCCTTATTGAATTCTTCTCTTTTTTCGCTCATAAATTTTATATTTTTTTAAAATATCTAATTCTACAATTTAGTATTCTTTTGAATTGTGCAAATACACAAAAAAATCCCATATTTTCGGGACTTTTGAATACAAACAAAGATAGGAATTTAAAACGCTTTTAAAAAGCATTTTAACGAGTATCATCAATTTTTATTAACATTTGTTAATTACTAGAAACGCTCTTAAATCGCTTAAAAAGCATCTTAAAATAGATTTCCAACAAATTTAACAACTGTATAAAAGCACCAAAAACACAAAATCTCGCAGACGCGAGATTTTGTGTTTTAAAAATTGTAATAGAACGCTTAAAATCTTCTTATTTTTAAATTACAGCATAAGCATCTGCATGCACTTTTGCAACTGCTCTTCCAGAAGGGTCATTCATGTTTTTAAATGCCTCATCCCATTCTAATGCTATTTTAGTACTGCAAGCCACACTAGCTTCTTGTGGCACGCTTAAAGCTGCTGCATCACTTGGAAAATGTTCTGTAAAAAGAGTACGATAATAAAATTCTTCCTTACTTGTTGGAGTTTGAATTGGAAACTTGTATTTAGCATTTGCTAATTGTTCGTCTGTTACCTCTTTAGCAACAAGTTCTTTCAGTGTATCTATCCAACTATAACCAACACCATCACTAAATTGTTCTTTTTGTCTCCATGCTATAGCTTCTGGAATCATGTCTTCGAAAGCTTTTCTTAATACCCATTTTTCCATGCGCTCACCATCAATCATTTTATCTTGTGGGTTGATACTCATAACCACATCAATAAACTCTTTATCTAAAAATGGTACGCGCCCTTCTATACCCCATGCTGCTAAGCTTTTATTTGCTCTTAAACAATCGTATTGGTGTAGTTTGCTTAACTTCCTTACTGTTTCTTCATGAAACTCTTTAGCGTCTGGCGCTTTATGGAAATACAAATATCCTCCTAAAAGTTCATCTGCTCCTTCTCCAGACAGCACCATTTTTACTCCCATCGATTTAATAACTCTCGCCATTAAATACATGGGTGTACTGGCACGAATTGTGGTTACATCATAAGTTTCTAATTGATAAATAACATCACGAATGGCATCTAACCCTTCCTGAATGGTGAATTTTATTTCATGATGAACTGTTCCTATATGGTCTGCAACTTTTCTAGCAGCAGCCAAATCTGGCGACCCTTCTAATCCGACAGAAAAACTATGAAGTTGTGGCCACCAAGCTTCAGAGGTGTCATTACTTTCAATTCTTTTTTGTGAATATTTTTTTGCAATTGCCGAAGTTATGGAAGAATCTAATCCCCCTGACAACAATACCCCATAAGGCACATCACTCATTAATTGTCTGTGAACAGCTGCTTCAAGTGCTTCCTTTATTTTTTTAATGCTTGTTTCATTATCTTTTACAGCATCAAACTCCGTCCAATCGCGTTTGTACCACTTTACTAATTTACCATCTACACTAGACATATAATGTCCTGGAGGAAATAGCTCTATTTTGGAACAAACTCCTTCCAGAGCTTTTAATTCGGAAGCCACGTAAAATGTTCCATTTTCATCCCAACCAATATACAAAGGAATAATCCCCATATGGTCTCTAGCAACAAAATAGCTGTCTTTTTCAACATCATAAATAGCAAAACCAAAGATACCATTCATATCATCCACAAAATCGACACCTTTTTCTTTATATAAGGCTAAAATAACTTCACAGTCGCTTTCTGTTTGAAAGTTATATGCAGATTTTAATTGCTTACGAAGTTCTCTATGGTTATAAATTTCTCCATTGGCTGCTAAAATGAGTTTTTTATCATCGCTCAATAGAGGTTGTTTTCCAGACGCAGGATCTACAATTGCCAAACGTTCATGAGCCATAATCACTTTATCATCACTATAAATCCCACTCCAATCAGGACCTCTATGACGGATCTTTTTCGCCATTTCTAAAATTTGAGGTCTTAAATATTCAGCTTTCTGTTTTAAATCGAATGCACATACTATTCCACACATAATCTATTTCTTATTGTATTGTTTTAAATATGCTACAAATATGCACTTATTATATATACATTAAAACAATAAAACTAAAATTAGTTTCAATTTAAAACTAAAATTAGAATATACATTTATTATTGTAATTTTATCAAGTAATTATTCTTGATTATCTTTACGAAATGAAATATCTAAAATTATTCCTATTACTGTTTACCTTTTCTATTTACGGTCAAACATGGCAAAGCACTAGTATCTCTCCAAATGCAAACGGTCAACGTTTTGATGACGTCTTTTTTTTAACAGATGACATTGGATGGGCTGCCAATGGATACTACGCTGCAGTTTACAAAACTATTGATGGTGGACTTACCTGGACCGAACAACTAAACGAAAGCATGTTGGGTGGAAATTATTATTTTAGAAATATCGAATTTTTAAATACAAATATTGGTTTTTTAGGGACTTTGAATGGGAAAGTATTTTCTACTAATGATGGTGGAACTAATTGGAATGAGATTATAAACATTTCACCCAACCCGGCTGCCATTTGTGGTTTTACAACAGTTGGAACTAATACTGTTTATGGTTGTGGCGCTTACTTTTCGCCAGCATACATTATAAAATCAACCGACAGTGGGGCTACTTGGGACTATATAGATATGTCTGCTTACGCAAATGCCTTGGTAGAAATTAAGTTTTTAACTGAAGATACTGGCTACGCTTGTGGCAGTAGTAGTTCTGGAGCCGTTATTTTAAAAACAACGGATGGAGGAACTTCATGGTCAGAGATATACAACTCCAATATTACTGGAGAGTATGTTTGGAAACTACAAATTTTAGAAGATAACCCAGATGTATTTTTTGGCGCTATTTCTTCCATTTCACCATTTAATGGAAAATTAATATCATCATTAGATAATGGCACTACATGGAACAGTTATGATGCTCCAGAAACCGATATACAAGCTGTTGGTTTTATTAACGAAAATCAAGGATGGATGGGTGGCCACACTACAGGATTTTACGAAACACTTAATGGTGGACAAACATGGACCAATTTGAATGTTGGCTCTAATTTAAATCGAATATTTATTGTTAATTCATCATTGGCTTATGCGTCTGGGACATCTATCTATAAATTTACAGACGAAATTTTAGACACTCATAATTTGACTGATAACCCATCTAAATCTTTAAATATCCAATTGCATAATAATCCTGTGACTTCTGTTTTAGAATTCAGTATATATTTTCCAAGTAGCGACAATATGCTTATTGAACTATACGACAGCAAAGGGTCTTATATCAGACAGTTATCTAGAGAGAGTATTAAAACTAACGATGTGAAAAAAAATTACAGTTTTCCAGTTGACGATTTGCAAGCTGGTATTTACTTAATAAATTTTCATAATAATTTCCAACGTCAATCGTTAAAATTTGTAAAGCAATAAACCTATTTGTTTTTATTCTGTTATATTTATAAAAAAAATCTATGAAAAAATCAACAATTATTTCCGCTATAGCATTTTCAATTGTCATGCTATTTTCAACAAATCTTTCAGCTCAAAATTTTAGCGACCTTGACAAGAGCCCAATGGACGCTGCCTCTTTTCCTAGCAGCTATAAAGTATCAGACAAACAGGTGAAAGTTATTTATAGCCGACCACAATTAAAAGGTAGAGATGTCAATTCACTTACTCCAAATGGAAAAGTATGGCGAACAGGTGCAAATGAAGCTGTTGAGATTACCTTCTATGAAAACAAAATGTTTGGTGACAAAGAAGTTAAAGCTGGAACTTATTCCATGTTTACAATTCCCGGCCAAAAAGAGTGGACAGTTATTTTAAATTCAGACATGAATGTTTGGGGAGCCTATTCTTATAACGAAGCTAATGATGTTGCCAGAGTAACAGTTCCAGTAACTGAAGACAAAAAATCTTTAGAAGCATTTTCTATTGCCTTTGATGATGAAGGAACCATGCATTTAGGTTGGGATACCTTAAGAGTTGCTGTTCCTATAAAATAAAAGCTTGGAATTAAATTTCCATATCAATAAAAAAATGTTCCAAGAATAAACTCTTGGAACATTTTTTTTATAAGTATTCGTGTGTGTTTTTAAAACCTAAATCTAATGCCTATTTAAGGAATATTTAAGTATTTATGAGTTTGCAGAGACACTTTCCATTTCGGATTAGCCATAACATAATCCACAATTTCAGGAACCATTTTATCGCGCTTACTCCACTCTGGTTGTAAATATAAGATGCAATCTTTATTTACTTTAGCAGCTTGTTCTTCGGCAAATTTAAAATCGCTTTTATTGAAAATAATCATTTTAAGCTCATGAGCTTTCTGATAGATTTCTTCAGTTGGAAGCTTTAGTTTTTTTGGCGATAAACAAATCCAATCCCAAACCCCCGTTAACTTATAAGCTCCAGAAGTTTCTATATGAGTTTGTAATTTTTTTTCTTTTAATTGCGTTGTCAATGGCCCCATATCCCAAGTTAATGGCTCTCCTCCAGTAACTACAATGGTTTTACTGTAAGTAGCTGCATTTTCTACAATCTTTTCAACTTCGGTTGGAGGATGTAATTCTGCCAACCAACTTTCTTTTACATCGCACCAATGGCAACCAACATCGCAACCACCAATTCTAACAAAATAAGCAGCTGTCCCCTTATGAAAACCTTCTCCTTGAATGGTGTAAAACTCTTCCATTAAAGGTAACAACAACCCTTTATCTATTAACTCTTGTCTTTCACTTCTTGTCATAGCCTGCAAAGATAGTTATTTAAGTATTTAAAGCATTAAGTGCTTAAAGTATTTAAAGTTAAAATTTCTCATATCATTCATTATAATTGAAAACTAAAAGTTTTAATATGATATATACTTGAAAAAATTTTAGTTGAAAAGTTGAAAGATTTTTTTCTAAGGTTTAGACTAAAGATTAGTATTTTTATAAAAATTTTTAAAACATGAATAAACAGGAAGCGTTCTTTAATCATATTGAAGAAGGAAATACAAACAAAGGCGAATTTATCACCCTAGGTGCAGCCATGCTGGATGGTAAAACCGTAAAAGATGCTTTTGTAAATGTGCCTTTAAAAACCATGAATAGACATGGCTTAATTGCTGGCGCTACCGGAACGGGTAAAACAAAAACCTTACAAGTAATTGCTGAAAACCTAAGCGAAAAAGGTGTTCCCGTAATTCTCATGGACATTAAAGGCGATTTAAGTGGTTTGGCAAAACCAAGTCCTGGACATGCAAAAATAGACGAACGTCATGAGCAAATAGGTTTACCATTTGAAGCCAAAGGATTTCCGGTTGAAATTCTAACACTTTCTGCACAAAATGGTGTGAGACTTCGAGCTACTATTAGTGAGTTTGGACCTGTGTTAATTTCTAGAATTTTAGATGTTACTGAAACGCAGGCAGGTATTATTTCTGTAATTTTTAAATATTGTGATGACAATAAATACCCTTTATTAGATTTAAAAGATTTTAAAAAAATTCTTCAATATGCTACTAACGAAGGAAAAGAAGAATTTGAAGAGGCCTATGGTCGAATCTCAACAGCTTCCACTGGAGCAATCTTAAGAAAAATTGTAGAAATTGAACAACAAGGAGGCGATTTGTTTTTTGGTGAAAAGTCTTTCGATCCTCAAGATCTATTAAGAGTTGACGACAATGGAAGAGGCTACATAAACATTATTCGTTTAACAGACATTCAAGACAAACCAAAATTATTTTCAACCTTCATGTTGAGTTTGTTAGCCGAAATTTACTCCACATTTCCAGAGCAAGGAGATACTGGAAGGCCAGAACTTATCATGTTTATAGATGAAGCTCATTTAATATTTAACGAAGCTTCCAAAGCGCTTTTAAATCAGATTGAAAGCATTGTAAAACTTATTAGAAGTAAAGGTGTTGGCTTGTATTTTGTAACTCAAAACCCAACCGATGTTCCTGAAGCAGTTTTAAGTCAGCTAGGTTTAAAAGTACAACACGCGTTAAGAGCTTTTACTGCTAAAGACAGAAAAGCCATAAAACTTACAGCACAAAATTATCCAGACACAGAATATTATGATACCGCCAGCGTTCTTACCTCTTTAGGCACAGGAGAAGCATTGGTTTCTGCTTTAAACGAAAAAGGAAGACCAACACCATTGGCTGCAACCATGATGCGTGCACCAATGAGTAGAATGGATATTCTAACCGATTCTGAACTAAATTATTTATTAGATAATTCTAAACTAGTAAAAAAATATAATGAAGAAGTTGACAGAGAAAGTGCTTACGAAATGCTCAATGAAAAAATTGAACAAGCCGAAGCTGAAGAATTAAAAGAAAAAGCAAAAAAAGAAAAAGAAGCACTAGAAAAAGCTGAATCAAAAAGCAGAAGTTCATCCACTAGAAAAAGTACCAGAATGAACCCCATAGTAAAAGTGCTTACAAGTGCTACTTTTATTAGAAGTGTCTTTGGAATATTAACCAAAGTTATGAAAAAATAAACATCAAACTTAACCCTTAAAGCAATTTAAAATTTACCTATTTTTATATGAAAAAAAACATTTTAGGCTTAGCCATTGTCTCCCTTTTATTTGTTGGTTGTAAAAAAGAGCAAAACCCTTTTCAAATAAGTAAACACCACATTGGCTTACTAACAGATTCTACCCAAGTAAAAGAATTAAAATCTATTTTTGCAAACGATTCCGTTGTAGAAAGACGATTGGATAACGAATTCACCTTTAACCGGACCGATATTGATATTTTTGATAAACAAGGAAACAAATTACTTACATTGACACCAAAGGTTGTCCAAGATTCTACGTCTACCCTTGAAACAATAAAAATCCTAGATGCTAGATTTAAGACAGACAAAGGTATTTCTACCCTAAGTACTTTTGCAGATATTGAGAAAAATTATAAAATTTCAAGCATTCAAAATACGCTTAAAAATATTGTCGTTTTTGTTAATGAGATCAATGCTTTTTTTACAATAGCTAAAAGCGAATTACCTGGCGAATTACAATTTGACACCAGTGCTAAAATTGAAGCTGTACAAATTCCAGGAAAAGCAAAAATTAAATATTTTATGATTGGTTGGTAGATTCTGCAGTTAGCGGCAGTCACGCAAGAAATAAAAAAACATGCAAAAAAAGAAAAAATATATCATTCAAGACGCACCATTTGTAATACCTACAACAGATGGCAAGGTTATAAAGGAACATTTTGGCAATGCTTCTCAAGGAAACTCACAAATTAGCATTGCTCACATGGTGGCTCCAGCAGGTTGGAGCGAGCCTTTTCAAACTCCAGAGTTTGAAGAATACACCTTTATAATAAAAGGCAAAAAACAATTTATAATTGATGGAGAAGAAATTGTTTTGGAAGCTGGGCAATCTATTAAGATAGAGAAAAACACTAGAGTACAATATTCAAATCCATTTACAGAACCTTGCGTATATCTTGCTATCTGCTTACCAGCCTTTTCTATAAACCTTGTAAATAGAGAAGGTGAATGAAAATAATCCTGCAGAAATTCATTGGTTTCTTTATAAATATAATTGGCATATTTTTTCCAAAATTGGCTGCAAGAATGGCTTTGTTTTTATTTACAAAACCATTAAAAGGAAAACCAGACGAAAAACAATCCGATTTTTTAGATACGGCTTTTAGAGAAGAACTCACATTTAACAACATGCCCATCATGACCTATCGCTGGCTAGGAGACAAAGGAACCATTTTATTAGCTCATGGCTGGGAAAGCAATTCCGCTAGATGGAAAGAATTGATTACAAATTTAAAGAAAAAAGGTTTTAGTGTCGTGGCTTTAGATGCTCCAGCACATGGCCGTTCTGGAAGCAATAGGTTTAACGCGATTATTTATTCTGAATTTATAAAAGTGGTGGCCGAGCGTTTTCAACCAAACATCATTATTGGTCATTCTGTTGGAGGCATGGCTTCTGCTTATTATCAATACAAATATCAAAAAGAGTCTATTGAAAAAATGATTCTTTTAGGCGCTCCTTCAGAATTTAGTGATGTTTTAAAAAGATATACAGACATGCTTAGTTATAGTAATCGTGTTAAAAAAAATCTTAATTTAATTATTAAAGTGCGTTATGGCGAGCTCCCTGAAGCCTTTTCAACAGCTAATTACTCAGAACATATCACCTCAAAAGGGTTGATAATTCACGATAAAAAGGACAACATTATTCCCTATAACGATGCATTGCTTATTAAAACCAAGTATAAAAACAGTGTATTGATTTCTACTGAAGGTTATGGTCACTCTCTAGCTACAGACGAAGTTTCAAATTATATTTACGATTTTATAGACAACTAAAGTTACTATCTTTGCCCTATGGAAGAAAATTTAAAACGAATAAATAAGTTTTTAAGTGAAGTTGGATATTGTTCGCGTCGTGAAGCAGATAAACTTATAGATGCTGGGCGTGTCACTATAAATGGTGAAGTTCCTGAAATGGGAACAAAAATAAGCCCAACAGACGTGGTACATGTTGATGGAGAACTAATAAAAAACACCAAAGAAGAATTTGTTTATTTAGCTTTCAACAAACCAATTGGTATTGTTTGCACAACAGATACTCGTGTTGAAAAAGACAACATTATCGATTATATAAAATATCCAAAACGTATTTTTCCTATTGGCAGGTTAGACAAACCCAGCGAAGGTTTGATTCTATTAACTGACGATGGAGACATTGTTAATAAAATACTTCGAGCTAACAACAATCATGACAAAGAATATATTGTGACGGTCGATAAGCCCATTTCTCAAACCTTTTTAAAACACATGTCTGAAGGCGTGCCCATTTTAGATACCATTACAAAAAAATGTGAAGTTGAAAAACTAGGAACTTACGAATTTAGAATTATTCTTACTCAAGGTTTAAATAGACAAATTCGTCGTATGTGCGAATATTTAAATTATGAGGTACAAACACTTAAACGGGTGCGAATTATGAATATTAAACTCGATATGCCTTTAGGAGAATACAGAGAATTAACAGATTCTGAATTTAAGAATTTATCTAAATTGTTAGAGGATTCTTCAAAACAATTCAATCTAAAACCTAAAGTTGTTAGAAAAAACAAGCCATAAACATGCTGTCTCCTTTTCATATTGCCATTCCTGTTCATAATTTAGAAACTTGCAGAATATTTTATCGTGAGGTTTTAAATTGCGAAGAAGGCAGAAGTAGCAACCATTGGGTAGATTTTAATTTTTTCGGACATCAATTGGTTATTCATTATAAACCAAAATCTGAGGAAACCGATTTGCATACAAATCCTGTTGATGGGAAACATGTGCCAGTTCCACATTATGGCGTAGTTTTGGCTTGGGATGTATTTCAAAGTTTTGCTGAAGACTTAAAACAAAAAGGCATCGATTTTATAATTGCTCCTTATATTCGTTTTGAAGGGGAAATTGGAGAACAAACTACCATGTTCTTTTTAGATCCAGCTGGAAATGCCTTAGAATTTAAAGCTTTTAAAGACATGAATCAGCTGTTTGCTAAATAAGCTAGAAATACTTTTTCTTATTGCTATTTGTGGCGCAACTCTCTAGCTAATAAGGTGTTTTTTAATAACATGGCAATAGTCATTGGCCCAACACCTCCAGGAACAGGAGTAATAAAACTAGCTTTTTTACTCACGTTCTCAAAATCAACGTCGCCTGTAATCACATATCCTTTTGGTGAAGTTTCATCAACAACACGAGTAATTCCAACATCAATAATAACCACATCATCTTTAACCATTTCGGCTTTTAAGAAATTAGGAACTCCTAGGGCTGAAATAATAATATCTGCTTGAGAGGTAATTTGAGTGATGTTTTTTGTGTGACTATGAGTAATGGTTACTGTAGAATTTCCAGGAAACCCTTTTCTTCCCATTAAGATACTCATAGGACGACCAACAATATGCGAACGGCCAATAACAACCGTATGTTTTCCTTTGGTTTCCACATTATACCTATCTAATAATTCAAGAATTCCAAAAGGTGTTGCAGGAATAAATGTGGACATGTCGAGGGCCATTTTTCCAAAATTCATTGGGTGAAAACCATCCACATCTTTATCTGGATCTACAGACATTAATACTTTTTGAGTATCTATTTGCTTTGGAAGTGGTAATTGAATAATAAATCCATCTATATCATCATTTAGATTTAGTTCTTCAATTTTATCTAATAATTCAATTTCACTTGTGGTATTAGACATTCTAATCATGGTAGATTCAAAACCCACACGTTCGCAAGCTTTCACTTTACTGCCAACATAGGTTAAACTAGCGCCATCGTTTCCAACAATTACAGCAGCTAAATGAGGTACTTTTTCTCCTAAAGCCTTCATTTTTTTTACCTCTTCAGCAATTTCATTTTTAATATCGTTGCTTACTTTTTTTCCGTCTAAAATTGTCATAGTTAAAATAGTTTTCAGTCATAGTCACAGTTTACAGACTTACTCTGTCGCTTATGCGTTTATAGTTTTCAGTAAAAAGATTAAGTTATTCTACTTTCACTCCAAACTTCTCTGGATTGTTTATCATATAATTTATTAATTTACCAACTTCAATTCCTTTATTTGATAAACTTGTGTGTTGTTCGCTTGAAATATATTTACAGGCTAGAGCGAAATCTATCCATGTATTTGTCTCAGAATTCTCACCATCAGCATCCGTTAATTTACTAGTAAAATGCTTCGGATATACTCGTTTTCTATATGCTTCAGCCAAATTAGCATTTACTGAACGAGAGCTTCTTCTTATCTGATCCGTAAGAGAATACGTTTCTTCTTTTGGAAATGATTTTGAAATTTCAAAAATAGACATCGCCAAATCAAATGCTTTCTGATATGCTATTAATTTTTTGAAATCCATTTTATCTTTTTCTAAATGTCATTACTTAAAACTAAACACTAAAAACTGAGACTGCAAACTGAGACTGAGACTGAGACTGAGACTGAAAACTTGTTATTTCATCCCCTTCATAGCCTGCATCATGGCTTTTCCTTTTCCACCTTGCATCATTTTCATCATTTTGCTCATTTGGTCGAATTGCTTTAACAACTGATTTACCTCCTGAACTGATGTTCCAGAACCTTTACCAATACGTTTTTTTCTACTCGCATTTATAACAGACGGATTTGAACGCTCTAAAGGTGTCATGGAATGAATAATGGCTTCAATACCTTTAAAAGCATCGTCGTCTATATCGATATCTTTCATCATTTTTCCAGCTCCAGGAATCATTCCAATAAGGTCTTTCATGTTCCCCATTTTCTTGATTTGCTGAATCTGCTTTAAGAAGTCGTCAAAACCAAATTGGTTCTTCGCAATTTTCTTCTGAATTTTTCTAGCCTCTTCTTCATCGTATTGTTCTTGAGCTCTTTCTACAAGAGACACAACGTCTCCCATTCCAAGAATTCTGTCTGCCATACGAGATGGGTAGAACACATCAATAGCTTCCATTTTTTCACCGGTACCAATAAACTTAATAGGTTTATTAACAACAGATTTAATAGAAATAGCTGCTCCTCCACGAGTATCACCATCTAATTTGGTAAGAATTACCCCGTCAAAATTCAAGACATCGTTAAAGGCTTTTGCGGTATTTACAGCATCTTGCCCTGTCATAGAATCTACTACAAATAATGTTTCTTGTGGCTGAATGGCTTTATGGATGTTCGAGATTTCGGTCATCATGGCCTCATCTACAGCCAAACGTCCGGCAGTATCTATAATCACTACATTGAAACCGTTAGCTTTAGCATGAGCTACACCCGCTTTTGCAATAGCAACAGGATCGTTATTGCCTTTATCGCTAAAAACCTCGACATTAATTTGTTCTCCAACGACATGTAATTGGTCTATTGCGGCTGGACGATAAACATCACAGGCAACTAATAAAGGTTTCTTTGTTTTTTTATTTTTAAGGAAGTTTGCTAATTTACCAGAGAAGGTTGTCTTACCCGACCCCTGCAAACCAGACATTAAAATAATGCTTGGATTTTCAGATAAATTGAGGCCTTCTGCATCTCCACCCATTAATTCGGTTAATTCGTCTTTTACGATTTTAACCATTAACTGACCTGGCTGAAGCGTCGTTAATACGTTTTGTCCTAAAGCTTTTTCTTTTACACGAACGGTAAAATCTTTAGCAATTTTAAAGTTAACATCGGCATCTAAAAGCGCTCTACGAACTTCTTTTAAGGTTTCGGCAACGTTTACTTCCGTAATGCTTCCGTGACCTTTTAATACGTGTAAGGCTTTATCTAATTTTTCGCTTAAATTATTAAACATAATCTTCTATCCATTTTAAGAGCACAAAAATAGCAATTTCATGCGTATATTTAAAGTTTAGGTTAGATTAAAACAAAACTTTAATGACATTTTCTAATTAACTCAGAAATGTGTTTGTGATTGGAATATTTTTGAGGATTATTCTTTTTTCTCATGATGTTTATTTTTCTGGTGAATTTTTCCAACAAAATATCCCAAAAGAAATGGTAAAAATAAAAGGATAGTAAAAAGTAATACGAAGTAAAGCAATAGTGTTCCTGTTAAATCTTTAATATAAACCATGGCTTCATCCACCACACGAACTGAAATATCAGCAGCCTCAATGGCTACTGCTTTTCGTTCTCTTAAAATAATACTATCTAAAGCAATACGTTCACGTCTAATAATGGTATCGATGGCCTGACGTTCAAGTAACATACGTTCACTAACAAAAACTATTTGCTCATTGAGACTATAAAACAAATAACGCATATCGTTGGAAAATGATTTTAAAGCAACATGTAATTTTTCCGGAGTGTTTTATGATATAAATATAACAACTAATTGTGGAATCATTTCATATCCAATAAAACACTAAATAGTTTTGACAGGAATATATTATAATTTTTAAGAATTCGCAGTATTAAATAAGAGATCTAATATTGGCATAAGAATTTTCAAGAGCTTTATTAGCTTGCTCCTTATCCAACCAGACTACCTTTGTAATCCCTTCATTTTCCTGAGGCTCCAACTTACCATGATACATTGTTTTCATTTCAAACCAATGGGTAACCTTAATTTTATTCCTACCATTTCGTTTAAAAATATGATAGGTTGTATCTAGTGGTTTAACTATTTCGAGGTTTTTTACCCCTGTTTCCTCTTCTACTTCTCTAATAGCTGTTTTCTCAATAGACTCTTTTTTTTCGGTTTTACCCTTTGGTAAATCCCACTTATCATTTCTAAAAATAAAAAGAATTTCATTTTTATCATTATAGACTTTTCCTCCACCTGCAATGACATTAGGTAGTTTTTTTAAAAATTTTTTTAAGAGTTTCTCTTCGTTTTTATGAATTAATCTAACCTCTTTTAAGGGTGTTTTATTCAACTCCTTAACAACCTTATTTAGGTTAACCGTTTTTAAGGAATAATTTTTAAACCCTTCTTCTTTTTCAACTTTAGTTGTTAAAATGATAGGCTTGTCGTTTACAAAGACTTTATGCATAATGTGTTTAAAGCAATTATGAAATGTAAAAATAAAAACTTTTAGTTGAAAACAATAGATTTCATAAGTAATTATAAATACATATTCAAATTTAAAAATTAATTAAAATAGTGTAATTTTGCAGCTATGATTTTTAACAAACATACCGCAAGGAAAACAGCAGAAGTTTTATTGCAGATAAACGCTATTAAATTAAGTCCAAGCGAACCATTTACTTGGGCTTCAGGATGGAAATCGCCAATATATTGCGATAATAGAATTATATTGTCTTATCCAACCATTCGTAATTATATTCGTGAAACCATGGCCAAGCATATTGAAAAACAATTTGGCAAACCTGATGTTATAGCTGGAGTTGCAACTGGTGCCATTGGCATTGGTATGTTGGTTGCTGAATATTTAGGAGTTCCTTTTATATATGTACGTCCTGAAGCAAAATCTCATGGAAGAAAAAACCAAATTGAAGGTCATGCTGAAAGCGGACAAAATGTGGTGGTAATTGAGGATTTAATTAGCACAGGAAACAGTAGTTTGAATGCTGTTAAAGCATTAAAAGAAGCCAATTTAAATGTAAAAGGCATGATTGCTATTTTTTCATATGGTTTTGATGTGTCAGTTAAAAATTTTGAATCTGAAAATATCTTGCTTCATACCTTAAGCAATTACGAAAGTTTATTGGAAGAGGCTTTAGAAACTAATTATATTACACAAAAAGAATTACAAACTTTATCAGACTGGAATGCCAATCCTAGCGAATGGAACAATAATTGATATTGTTTAAAAACACAACACAACATGAATTTAGAATCACCAAAAGTTACAGTTAATAAACCGACAGAAGACGTTTTTAATTTTTTATCTGAAATAAAAAATTTCGAAAAATTAATGCCCGAAAACATTAGTAAGTTTGAAGTTTTAAGCGATGATAAATTTTTATTTGCATTAAAAGGTATGCCTGAAATAGTTCTTAAGAAAAAAGAATTAATATCTCCAAACAAAATTGTTTTAGGTGCTGCAGGTGGAAAAATAGATTTTTCCTTAACAGGAATTATTACTGAAATCGATGCAGAAAAAAGTGATGTACAATTACTTTTTGATGGCGAATTCAATGCCATGATGGCCATGATGATTAAAGGTCCAATCTCAAAATTTATTGAGACTCTGGCTAGCAATATTCCTGCATCTATCTAATATAACAGACTAATTTCTTTTAAATCGAATTCTTTTATAATGTCGTCTTCCAACAACACTTGAAGGCTTCCAGAATTTGAAACCGATTTAATAAAACCAGAAAACATCAAACCTTCAGCATTTGTAAATGTTGAAGGTTTGTCTTTTCTAAACAGTAGGTTTTGGTAAACATCTTTTAATTCCTGGTATTTTTCATCTTTTAGCAAGGTAAAATAATATTCAATATTTTGAATAATGGCCAACATAACTTCATCCAAACTAAAAACTTGACCAGAAATTAAACGCAAAGACGAGGCTTTTGGTAAATTGGAAAAATTTGTTTGATTTACATTTAAGCCAATACCAATAATCGTACTGTTCAATTGATTTTGTTTTATGACATTTTCAATTAAAACGCCACATATCTTCGTATTTTCTGACAAAATGTCGTTAGGCCACTTAATACTTAGTTTTGGAATATAAAACTGCTCTAAAGCTTTAATTAAAGCCAAAGATACAGATATACTTATATAAAAACTCTTATCGGCTTGAAGCCAAGAAACATCTTTCAACACGCTAAACATAAGGTTTTTAGAATCATCAGAAACCCAAGTAGTTCCCATTTGCCCTCGTCCCTTAGTTTGATAATTTGCAACCACAATGGTATTGTCAGCTAAAGTCTCATCAACACTTAATTGCTTTAAATAGCTATTTGTTGAATCGATGGCATTAAGTTTGATTATACGCATAATAAATGGTTATATTCGTACTGAAAAATCTTATGAAAATTTTAAAGTATAAAGAACTAAAAAATAATAACTTTGCACAAATTAAAAATCATTAATGGCGAAAAAAGAATCTAACGCAGACTTGCTAATAGCAAATATCTTAACTGGAATTGAAGATGTAAAAGGAGAAGAAGTCAATATTCTCGATTTAAGAGAAATTGATAACACAGTTTGCGACTACTTTATTATTTGCGAAGGTAAATCTAACACACAAGTTAATGCCATAGTAAATTCCATACAGAAAAAAGTAAGTAAAGAATTAAAAGACAAACCTTGGCATATTGAAGGACAAGATAATGCTGAATGGGTTTTAATGGATTATGTTAACGTTGTTGTTCATGTCTTCCAAAAACACATCAGAGAGTATTACGACATTGAAAGCCTTTGGGGAGATGCAAAAACAACTGTTATTGAAACAAAATATTAAAAAAGATTAATGGCAAATAAAAAAATAAATCCTAAAAAACCAAAATTCAGTCCTTACTGGATTTATGGTATCATCATCGTCATATTTTTAGCTATGCAATTATTTAGTGGAAGTAGTTTTCAAGATGCAAGCTTGACTACACCTTCACAATTTATGACATATTTAAAAGATGGTGATATAGAAAAAGTAGAGATTGTAAATAGGCGCGAAGCAAAAGTATATTTAACTACCGAAGCTGAACAAAAAGAGGTTCATAAAAAATCGAAACCTACTTCCCTATTACCTTCTGCTACACAATTACCAAATTATAAATTTGAGTTTGGAGATCTTCAAAATTTTGAAGATGACATCTCTAAAGCTATAGCCGAAGAGCAATTAGATCCTAAACCTAAAATCGAGTATAAAACCGAACAAAACCTTTGGGGAGATTTCATCATTGGCTTACTTCCTTTCATACTATTAATAGGTGTTTGGATATTTATTATGCGTCGCATGTCATCAGGTGGAGCTGGAGGTGGCGGTGGTCAAATATTCAATATTGGTAAATCTCGTGCAAAATTATTTGATGAAAACACCGAAGTAAAAACATCTTTTAAAGATGTAGCAGGACTGGAAGGCGCTAAAGAAGAAGTACAAGAAATTGTAGACTTTCTTAAAAATCCTGAAAAATACACCTCTTTAGGAGGTAAAATTCCAAAAGGAGCCTTATTGGTTGGTGCTCCAGGAACTGGTAAAACCTTATTAGCAAAAGCTGTTGCAGGAGAAGCTAAAGTACCTTTCTTCTCTTTGTCTGGTTCAGATTTTGTTGAAATGTTTGTTGGAGTTGGTGCGTCTCGAGTAAGAGACCTTTTTAAACAAGCTAAAGAAAAATCGCCAGCCATTATCTTTATTGATGAGATAGATGCTATTGGTCGTGCTAGAGGAAAAAACAATATGTCTGGCTCTAATGATGAAAGAGAGAATACGCTAAACCAACTTTTAACAGAGATGGATGGTTTTGGAACCAACACCAACGTGATTGTTTTGGCTGCAACCAACAGAGCAGATGTTTTAGATAAAGCTTTAATGCGTGCTGGACGTTTTGACAGACAGATTTTTGTCGATCTTCCAGACATTAGAGAACGTAAGGAAATTTTTGAAGTTCACTTAAGACCTCTTAAAAAAGCTGAAGATTTAGATATTGATTTCTTAGCGAGACAAACCCCTGGGTTTTCTGGAGCAGATATTGCAAACGTTTGTAACGAAGCCGCTTTAATTGCTGCCAGACAAGGAAAAAAATCTGTAGACAAGCAAGATTTCTTGGATGCTGTAGATAGAATTATAGGTGGTTTAGAAAAGAAAAATAAAATCATGACTGTTGCTGAAAAGAAAGCTATTGCTTACCACGAAGCGGGTCATGCTACAGTAAGTTGGATGCTGGAACACGCTGCCCCATTAGTAAAAGTTACAATTGTTCCTCGTGGACGTTCTTTAGGAGCTGCTTGGTATTTACCAGAGGAGCGCTTGATTGTTCATCCAGAACAAATGCTAGACGAAATGTGTGCGGCTTTAGGTGGTCGTGCTGCTGAAAAAGTTGTTTTTAATAGAATTTCTACAGGAGCTTTAAGTGACTTAGAGAAAGTAACCAAACAAGCTAGAGCTATGGTAACCATCTATGGCTTAAGTGAAAAAGTTGGAAACTTAACCTATTACGATTCTTCAGGACAAAACGAATATGGTTTTACAAAACCTTATAGTGAGAAAACTGCCGAATTAATTGACAAAGAAATCTCAGATATTATTGAAGAGCAATATCAAAGAGCTGTTAAACTTCTTGAAGAAAACAGAGATAAATTAACAGAACTTGCTGAAGTACTACTTGAAAAAGAAGTTATTTTTAAAGATAATTTAGAGAAAATATTTGGTAAACGTCCTTTTGAAAAGGAAGAACTTGTTGCAGATAAAGTTGTTGCTGAGAAAAAGGAAGAAGTAGAAGAAAAAAAGGAACTTGACAAAACTGAAGAAGAATAAAATTTCTCTTATAATTTTGTTAAGGTTAAGTAAAAATCTTAAATTGACCCTATGGTTAATTTAAGATTTTTTATATTTGAATAATAGCCTACTATGCTTAGATTAATAGCTAAAACTTAAATGAGTCTTTTTAGAAAAATTTTTGGTTCCAAATCTGAAAAATCAGAAGAAGAATTAAAGTCAAATGTGAGAGGCAAATATATGCCGGAAATAAAACTTCCCGTAGATGAAAGGTTTACAATAAACTTTAAAGCTAATGGTGGCAAGTTCTTATATTGCGAAAATTTAGATGAAATATATAATTCTTTAAATAATATTATTGAAGAAAACAATTGGGAAGATAAGAAAGTACTCGTTTTTGACAATAACCTAAAAGATCGTTTTAAAGATTTTAATTTATCTATCTCCTCATATAATCAAGAAGCTGCATATTTTTTAACTACTTGTGAAAATTTAATTGCAGACGATGGTTCTTTATTAATTTCGTCTAGCCAAATAGCTGAAAAAAGATTGAAAGAATTGCCTGAAAACTTTATTGTTTTTGCAACAACCAGTCAAATAGTAGAAAATATTGGAGAAGGCCTTAAAGGCATTAAGTCAAAAAACAAAAAACAAATCCCCACAAACATTACAACCATTAAACACTTTAAATCTTCAGAAGAAAAAGACTTTTTGTCTTATGGAAGTAGTTCAAAAAATTTATATTTGCTACTATTAGAAGATTTATAGTTTAACCAACAAACCATCTCTAATCTAAATACATGCTAATTAATGCATGATTCATTTTTAGATAGAAAACAAATACGATTGCATGAAAGAAATTCTCGTAAGATCCTTTTCTGGTCTTTTATATGTTTCTTTATTGGTTTTTTCGCTTTACAACAAACATGTGTTTATACTGTTGTTTTTCCTATTTGGGATAATTTGTTTAGCAGAATTAAAAAAGTTAATCGCATATAAATCTTTTTTTCCTTTTATTGTATTTACTCTATTATTTGGTGTTTTTGGTTACTGGCAATTTGTAATGAAATCGAGTAAAGGCTTATCTGAAGCCACTCAAATTCTTCAAGTAATAACCATATTTGTTCAGTTATTTTTAATAAAAGATTTATTTACCGAAAAAAACATTCCTCTATTCATTACTAAAAAAATAACCATCACTACTTTTTATCTCTCTAGTGGTTTTGTTTTCTTAGTATTAATTGCAAATTATCACGAAACATTTAGCCCATTAATCATCTTAGGATCCTTTATATTAGTCTGGACTAATGACACCTTTGCTTACTTAGTTGGAAAGAATTTTGGAAAACAAAAACTGTTTCCAAGCATTTCGCCTAAAAAAACTGTTGAAGGGTTTTTAGGAGGATTATTTTTTGCTAGTATTGCAAGTTATTTTATTGCTACCTTTACAGAAACCTTAAGTTTTAACCATTGGCTAATATTAAGTATTATTATTAGTGTTTTTGGTACTCTTGGCGATTTGATAGAGTCCAAATTTAAACGCCAAGCCAATGTTAAGGATAGTGGTATTATTATGCCAGGACATGGTGGATTATTAGATAGGTTTGATAGCATTATTTTTGCTGCTCCTTTTATATATTTATTTTTACGCATTATAAATTATGTTTCATAAAGAAGGTCATAAAATCATTTTAGTAACACTTGTTATAGTTGTTGCTTTATTTCTACTTATTGATAGTTTTGTAACTATTGCTTGGTTAAGTACGTTATTAATGATTGTATTTTTAGCATTTCTAATTATTGTTTTACAATTTTTTAGAAATCCAAAACGCTTAACTCATAGAAACAGCGACACTGTTGTATCTCCTGTAGATGGTAAGGTTGTTGTAATCGAAGAGGTATTTGAAAAAGAATATTTCAATGAAAAACGACTTCAAGTTAGTGTTTTTATGTCTCCAATAAATGTGCATGTTACGCGTTATCCTATTGGAGGAAAAATTCTATTTAGTAAGTATCACAAAGGGAAATACTTGGTGGCATGGCATCCAAAAGCTAGTGAAGAAAATGAACGTACTACCGTAGTTGTAGAGAATCCAACCTATGGCAAAGTATTGTACAGACAAATTGCTGGTGCTTTAGCAAAGCGTATTGTAAATTATGCCAAAGTAGATGATACGGCATTACAAGGGGAAGATTCTGGGTTTATTAAATTTGGTTCGAGAGTAGATTTATTTTTACCTTTAGATACCAATATTAAAGTACAATTAAATCAAAAAGTTCGTGGTGGAGAAACCATCATTGCTGAAAAATAATGACTTCAGAAGAAATAGATATCGAATTTATGGAGGCAGTTGATCGTATTAACGATTATACAGAACCGTTTCCTGCAGACTTTTTGTTGCGCCTATATGCGTATTATAAAAAGGCAACCAACGATTACAGCAGACCCAGTAGTAGCAAACCATTAATTACTGCTTTTAAAACGAATGCCTTGTTTCAGATTCAAAATATTTCTCAAGACGAAGCCAAACAAACTTATATAGCACTTGTAAATAATTATTTTCTTTATAGAAAATAAAACTTACTCAAATTCAAAGTTTTAATATTCCTCATGAAGCATTTTACTTCTTAACAACCAACACCTACAACAAACTATTCCAACACAAACTCTAATGGTAGTCCAGTTGCGCCATTTGGAAAGCTAATTCCTAATAAAGCAGAGATTGTTGGAGCAATATCTACAATTTTTGTTTTTTGAAATGTACTGCCCTTAACGATTCCTTTTCCATAAAATAAAAGAGGCACATGTGTATCATAATTTAAACCAGAACCATGTGTAGATCCTGTTTTACTGTAAGAGATATAAGAAGGGTCGTTAACTACGATAACATCTCCAGAACGCTTTTGATTGAAACCATTTTGTATTAATTCCTCAATACCATTAGAAAATGAAGTAGAACTCATGGCTGATGCAGTGTACACTTTATCAATATTAGGATAGTTAATAATTTCATTAACTATTTTTTTCTGTACAACTTCTAAATCTAAATTTAATAATGCTAACTTCTCTCTGTTTAAAAATAGTTGATTGTTGCTGACATTTTCTATCAAGTCTGAAGCCCCAAACGTCTTTTCCATAAAGGCCTTAAATTTTTCTTTATTCGCTTTATTATCAACATAACCTGCAGGTATACCTACACTTTGTAAATATGAAGGCACCTCTATTGCTCCATGATCTGAAGTTAAAAACAAAGTATACTCACCTTTTCCCACTTTAGCATCAAGGGCATTAATTAATCGCTCAATATCTTTATCTAAACGGATGTAGGTATCTTGAACTTCTTTAGAGTTTACACCAAAATTATGACCTACATAATCTGTACTAGAATAACTAACGGCAAGCACATCTGTAATAGCATCTTGTCCTAATTGTTCTCCATCAATTGCTGCAATGGCAAAATCTGTGGTTAACGCATTTCCATAAGCAGTCGCTTTTAATATATCAAACCCTTTGTTGTCTTTACTTAATGCTTTTAAATCATACGGAAAAGTAGCTGTTTCTTTTCCTTTAAATCCTCCTTCAAATGTATTTAAATCGGATCCACTTTCTGTGTACGTATCTATATCATATAGGGTATTCCAAATTTTTAAATAAGACTCTGCAACCTCTGAAGTATTAAAGCTTGTTACCCAATTAGGTAAATTGTCTCTATAAAAAGAACTTGTTATCCAATTGCCTTCGTCTTTTCCTTGAAACCAGTATGCTGCATTTGCTGTATGTCCTGCTGGTAATATAGCACCTCGATCTTTTATAGAAATTCCAATAGTTTTTCCTCGCATTTGAGTGAATAATCTATTTTCATCTGCAAATGATGTTGTTTTCATTCTGCTTGGCGACATTTGACCTGAGTTAGCTTCTGTACCAACAGACCTTACAGTGTCATCTCCTGCACAATAAACTGACTCTTTAATTTCTTTATCATACCAGTAATTGGCAATAATACCATGATATTTTGGTGTCGTACCCGTATAAACAGAGGCATGACCTGGGCCAGTATATGTTGGGATATAATTGTAATGATTGTTTTTACAATTAAACCCTTCATTCATTAAGAGTTTGAATCCACCTTCACCAAATTTGTTATAAAAACGTGTTAAATAATCGTAACGCATTTGGTCAACTACAATTCCAATGACTAACTTTGGGTTCTCTTGAGAAACTGAAACTTTTGTATTTAAAACAGCTGTTTCGTTTTGAGATTTACAAGAAACGGTTAACATTAAAAGGCTTAGAACTAGAAGGTTTTTTTTCATGATAAATAATCTTATTAAAGTTCAAAAATACGCATTTTAAAATATCATAATTTAAAATTAAGGTTAAATAAGTCTTAGTTTTTCATACTTTAGCAATTACAAATTAAAATATGAAATACCTACATAATATTGGTGCTTATTTTATAATGATTAAAGATATGTTTCGCAAACCTACCAAATGGTCTGTAATGAAAACACTTATCTTTAAAGATATAGACGATTTAATTATTGGCTCCTTAGGCATTGTAGCTTTTATATCGTTTTTTGTTGGTGGCGTTGTAACCATTCAAACCGCTTTAAATATTACGAGCCCAATAATTCCTAAATATTTAGTTGGTTTTGCTACCAGACAATCCATTATTTTAGAGTTTGCCCCTACATTTATTTCTATTATTATGGCCGGAAAAGTTGGTTCCTTTATAACCTCTAGTATAGGTACCATGCGTGTTACAGAACAAATAGATGCTTTAGAAGTTATGGGTATCAATGCCATTAACTACTTGGTTTTTCCAAAATTTATAGCTTTAATGCTTTACCCTTTTGTAATTTCTATTGCAATGTTTTTAGGAATTATTGGAGGTATGGCCGCATGTGTTTATGGTGGCTTTAGCACTCTCGATGATTATATTACTGGAGTACAGTTAGATTTTATTCCGTTTCATATTACTTATGCGTTTATAAAAACGATAGTATTTGCTTTTGTTTTAGCAACTATTCCTTCTTTTCATGGCTATTTCATGAAAGGTGGCGCGTTAGAAGTTGGGAAAGCAAGTACAACAGCCTTTGTTTGGACAAGTGTTGTTATTATTCTTTTAAACTATGTCTTAACCCAACTCCTGCTTAGCTAATGATAGAAGTAAAAAATGTACATAAATCTTTTGGAGATGCACATATTTTAAAAGGCATTTCTACCTCTTTTGAAAAAGGTAAAACCAGTTTGGTAATTGGACAAAGTGGATCTGGAAAAACAGTTTTTCTAAAATGTTTATTAGGGTTATTTCAACCTGAAGAAGGTAGTATTTCTTACGATGGAAAAATTTATTCAGAATTGGATGCCAACCAAAAAAGAGAACTTCGTTCTGAAATGGGAATGGTTTTTCAAGGCAGTGCTTTATTCGACTCGATGACCATTATGGAAAACGTCATGTTTCCCTTGCGCATGTTTACCAAACAAAGTAAAAGCGAAATGGAAGATCGTGCTAATTTTGTTTTAAAACGTGTCAAGCTTGAAGATGCTCACAACAAGATGCCAAGTGAAGCTTCTGGTGGAATGCAAAAAAGAGTTGCTATTGCTAGAGCTATAGTAAATAAGCCTAAATATTTATTTTGTGATGAACCTAATTCTGGCTTAGATCCAAAAACAGCTATTGTAATTGATAATTTAATTCAAGAGATTACTGAAGAATATAATATTACAACCATTATAAATTCTCATGATATGAATTCAGTTATGGAAATTGGTGAAAAAATCGTGTTTTTAAAAGATGGGTTAAAAGCTTGGGAAGGCTCCAAAGAAAACATCTTTAAAACAGATAATGAAGTGGTAACCGATTTTGTTTATTCCTCTGAATTATTCAAAAAAGTGCGTCAGATGTATTTAGAGGAAAGACAGTAAAGTAAACAGTTTAATCTTTTATAGCTCCCTATAAAGGTTCTTCAATTTCTTTCATCAACACTAATATGTTCGTCTTACAACCAACGTATCCAGTTTTAATTTAACTTTTAACCAACGTTCTAATTTGTCTTGTTCTTTATCAATGTCTTTTTCTTTTATTTTTTCTATGTCCCAAGTCACTAAAAACTCTGGAATAGTATCAACAGTTTTGAAGTTTGTTTTGATAAAGTTTGCATAACTAAAAGCAGATAAGTTCTCGTAATTAATTTTTACTTCTTGAACGACATCGTTAAAAGGAATCGTGTTTTTTTCTAAAGCCGATAAAGATTTTACACGATCTTCTAAAAATGCTATCTTTTGATTTTGTGACATTAAATCTACAGAGTCACGATATCGTATTTGCTCCATATATTTCATATTATCATACTGCTCTGCCCTACTTTGATTAAAGACTATTTTTGTGTTTGCTAAAGCTGGGTAGGCATCTTTTCTATATTTTAATAAATCTATAGTAGACTGTGGCATTTCGCTTAATCCATAGGTGTTAAACACAATATAAGGTTCTTTTTTATCATACTTATATACAATGTTTTTTTTAATGTATTCGTAATCTGGTAAACCACTAACCTCTTTTTCTACATAACTTCTAGCGTCTGCATAAAAATTACTCTCTTTTAATACCTCAACAAAAGTCCATACAGCAGGTACCATTACAATAATTGCTAATACAGAAGCTATTCTAGCAATACGTTTTCTCTTTTGAGAATTAGCATATTTAAGCATTGGAAAACGTAACGCTTTTAATATAATAAAGGTTGCTAAAGCTATAAAAATGGTATTTATTATAAACAAATACATGGCTCCAAAAAAGTAAGGCCAGTTGGCTTTTGCTAAGCCATACCCAGCTGTACAAAGTGGAGGCATTAATGCCGTTGCAATAGCTACTCCAAAAATGGCAGATGCAATAGTACCTCGCTTAGTTTTTGCAATAATCAATGCCGAACCACCAAAAAAGGCAATTAAAACATCTCGAATATCAGGTTTTACTCTTCCTAATAACTCTGAGGTATCTTCACTCAACGGAAAAAGATAAAAGAATAAAAAGGCTGTTAATAAACTTAAAACAATCATAATTGCTAGATTTATTAACGACTTTTTCATGGTGTCTATATCATTAACTGCCACCGACATACCTATTCCTAAAATAGGTCCCATAAGCGGGGAAATTAACATGGCTCCAATGACAACTGCTGTAGAATTGGCATTTAATCCAATGGAAGCCACAAAAATAGAACAGACTAAAATCCATGCTGTAGCACCTTTAAAAGAAATATCTCTTTTTATGGCTTCTATGGTTTCGTCTCTATCCGTATCGTCTCTAAAGTCTAAAAGTTCGTTTAAAAACTTTTTTATATTCTGAAATAAGCCTTTAGCATCCTTTTTTACTGCTTCTTTAGAATCTTTAACAGCTTGCTCTTTTTTAGCGTTTTCTACTGCGTCCTTCTTGTTAGCTTCTTCTTCAGAAAAGTTAAATTTGTTTTCTTCCATTGTATGTTAATTAAAACTCAGACCAATATATAAATAAAAATCGTTGGTATTCTCTTTTGAATTACTTCTTATAGGAGTTTTTAAATCTAGCCTAAAGAATTCCCAAAAGCATCTTTTACTTTATTCAAAACTATTTTAATATCTTGTTCTTTAGCCTTAGGGTAGATAAGCAAAACCTCATCTTTATCTACAATAATATAATCGTTTAAACCATCTACCACAACCACTTTATCTTTTTTAGTCCGAATCATGTTTCCTGAAGCATCTTCTATTAAAGCACGCGCATTAACAATGGCGTTTTGGTTGGAGTCTTTATCAAGCTTGTCATACAAACTTCCCCAGGTCCCAAGATCGTTCCAATCGAAAGTAGCAGGAATAACATATACATTATTTGAGGCTTCCATAATGGCATAATCTACAGAAATATTCTCTGCTTTTCCGTAATTTTCATTTATAAAATCACTTTCTTTCTCTGTATTATAAACAGGAATTCCTTTTTCAAAAAGCTCAAATAATTGTTTCTGATTGTTTTTAAAAGCAGCAATCACATGTTTCACATGCCACATAAAAATTCCTGCATTCCATAAAAAATTACCTTGTTCTATAAACTTTTTAGCTGTTTCGTAATTTGGTTTCTCTCTAAATTGAATAACCTGCTTGATATCTGTTTCAAAACTAGTATTGTATTCAATATAACCATACCCCGTATTTGGGAATGTGGGCTTAATACCTAGTGTCATTAACGCATCGTTATTCGTGCAATAATCAAAAGCTTGCTGCACATTGTCTGTAAAAGCTTGTTCGTCTTCTATCCAATGGTCGCTTGGTGCGACAATCATGACAGCATCTGGGTTTTCCTTTTGAATTTTTAATGCAGCATAAAGTATGCATGGAGCTGTGTTACGCATGGCTGGTTCTAATACAACCTGGCGTTTGGTTACATCTGGTAATTGCTCGAAAACTAAATCGTTATATCTTTCATTTGTCAAAATAAAGATATTTTCTTTAGGAATAAGCTTAGACAGTCTTTGAAACGTTTTTTGGATTAATGTATCTCCAGTACCTAACATATCATGAAATTGTTTAGGGAAATCCTGCGTGCTTACTGGCCAAAATCTCGAGCCTACTCCTCCTGCCATTAATATGGCGTAATAATTTTTGTTCATAAATTTAATTTATCAATTTCAAGACGTTAAGGTCTTAACAATCTATATTATAAAAACTATATAATTTGAAAATGTTTACTAACTCATAATTAAAATATTAAATTTCCAATCTTCTGTTGTCATAAGAATAATACTATAATTTCAACAACTCTACTTCCGCATTTGGATTGAAAAGATACAACTTTCCACTACTTATTTCAACACATTCAATACGTTTTGTTCTTGTGGTTCCTTTCTTAAAAATTTTTCCATTATAAAGTTTAAAAGTTGCTCCTTTTGGCACTTCAAAAACAAAAGTTTTATCGTTAGGGGCATCGTACTGCTTCAAAGCTAAAGATAAAGCAGTATCTGTATCGCTACTAGCTTTTGGATTTTTAAAATGTTTTGCTAAAAGCGGTAATAATTCATTAGGAAACACCTCTGGGTTTAGAAAAGGGAGCATCAATCTCTGAAAGGTATATTTCCATTCTTTGCCATGTGGTTTAATACTTCTTCCAAAAGAATTATAAGCCTCAAAATGAGCCACTTCATGTATTAAAGTTATTAAAAACCGATAGGAATTTAAATTAGAATTTACCGTAATTTCATGCGCTCCATTCGTTAATCGCCTATAGTCTCCATGCCTGGTTTTACGTTCACTTTTTACTTTAACTGTTAAATGCTCGTGATTTAAAAGCTCTAAAACTTGATCTAAAACACATTCATTAACAAACGGCTGTAAGGTCTTCTTCATACAACAAAAATAGTGTTTTATTCAAATAAAAATAACCTCATTTCACTGATAAATGAAGGATTAAATTTAGACCTATAATCTAAGTTTATTTATTGCTTATTCAGTAAATATCAGAATTTTATCGCTATTTTTATTTATCAATAAAACATTTTTACTATTTTCACTTTCCAAATATCTATTTTAAAAATGAAAAAACTTATCTATTTAGCAGCTATAGGCTTGCTAACTTTTTCTTGTTCTGAAGATGCAGACGACACTATTTATTCGCCAATTCCCCCAGAACCAACCCCAGAAGTTGTTCCGGAATTCTTGCCCAATTTATCTGAGCTCAATTTATTTACTGAAAATCTAAACGATTTAACACCTAGCGATCGCGCTTTTATTTATGATTTAAATACCACGCTCTTTACAGATTACTCTCACAAACAACGTGTTTTAGCTTTACCAGCTGGAACTTCCATGGAATATATAGACGATGGGTTTCCAAATTTTCCAGACAATACAGTTATGGCAAAAACCTTTTATTATTTTAATAACGAAAGGGATGAAACGGAAGGAAGACATTTAATTGAAACTCGTATCTTAATTAAGAAAAGTGGAATTTGGGAACTTGGAAATTACAAATGGAACGCTGAACAAACCGATGCTGTTTTAGATAACACAACTGGTACTGTACCTGTTAGTTATACAGACATGACCGGAAGCACTGTAAATGTAGATTATGTTATTCCGTCTGCTACTCAATGTATAGAATGTCATAATTCTAACAATATTGTCATGCCTATTGGTCCTAGATTAAGAGCTTTAAACGGAAATAATCAGCTAGAAGACTGGGTTTCTAAAAATTATATATCTGGATTATCAGATGTAACTCAAGTGTCTCAGCTGCCTGACTGGGAAGATACTGCTAATTACACTTTAGAAGAACGTGCACGAGCTTATTTCGATATGAATTGTGCTCATTGCCACAGCGAAGGAGGCTTTTGTGGAGACCAATCATATTTACGATTATCTTATGAAACACCATTTGCTGAAACCTATATTTTAGAGGACAAACCAAACATTGATTTTAGAATGTCTATGTATTATGCTGGAATAAGCATGCCTTTAACAGGAACCACCATGATACATTCTGAAGGATACGATTTAGTAAGAGAATATTTAAATACCTTATAGTCAATTTTAAGCCTATATTAAACTATTTCATTATTTAACTGTCTTAGTATTATAACATAAAAACAGATAAAGATGAAAAAGTTAGTATGTATTACCTTCGTATTTATAGCAAGCTTTACCCAGGCGCAGGAAAAAAACCATGGCAAGCAAAAAATGCAGGATTATACGCCTGAAGAAGTAGCTGAATTGCAAACAAAACAGCTTACTCTGGATTTAAATTTAACTGAAGCCCAACAAAAACAAGTTGCACAATTACAACTCGAAAATGCAAAGGCTAGAAGGGACAAATCCAAACAGATGCAAACCAATAAAAGTTTAGCATCTAAAAAAGAATTGTCTAAAGAAGAAAAACTTCAAATGAAAAATGATAGATTAGATTATCAAATTGAAATGAAGAAAAAAATGAAGGAAATTCTTGATGACGAACAGTTTACTAAATGGGAAAAGATGACAGAGAAGAAAAGAGAGAATCGTCAAAAAAGCATGCATAAAAAAAGAAAAGCAAGCATGGGTGAACAAAAAAAGTAATTTGTATTTAATAAAAAGTCAAAAAAGCTATCTAAACAAATTAGATAGCTTTTTTTATTATAAAGTACTACAAACTTTATCGCAAGCTGCTATGGTTTTATCTAAGTCGCTATAAGTTAAAGCATCTGTAATAAACCAGGTTTCAAAAGCACTTGGAGCTATATAAATGCCCTCTTTTAGCATGCCATGAAAAAAGGCTTTAAAGCGATTGTTATTACCTTCGGCTGCTGTTTCAAAATCCACCACATCTGTATCGGAAAAATGTATAGAAATCATTGAGCCAATTCTATTAATTGTATGTGGAATTTTGTGTTTATTTAAAACCTCAGCACAGCCTTTATGCAGATAAGCTGTTTTATCTGCCAAACGCTTATAAATATCTTTATCGGCATTTAATTCGGTTAACATAGCCAAGCCTGCTGCCATAGCTAACGGATTTCCACTTAAAGTTCCTGCCTGATAAACAGGTCCAAGAGGAGCTAAGTGATTCATAATTTCAGAACGCCCGGCAAAAGCCCCCACTGGCAATCCGCCACCAATTACTTTTCCAAAACAAACCAAATCTGCTTCTATTCCATACAATTCTTGTGCGCCACCTTTAGCAAGCCTAAAACCCGTCATTACTTCATCAAAAATTAGTAAAATACTATTAGCTGTACATAAAGCTCTTAATTTTTGTAGAAAATTATCATTTGGAGGAATACAACCCATATTTCCAGCTACTGGCTCTAAAATAATACAAGCAATTTCTCCTTTATTTGCTTCTATAAGCTGTTCAACATTTTCAATATCGTTGTATACTGCTAATAAAGTATCTTGAGCAGTTCCTTTAGTAACCCCTGGGCTATTAGGACTTCCAAAAGTAACAGCTCCGGATCCTGCTTGAATTAAAAACGAGTCGCTATGACCGTGATAACAGCCAGCAAATTTTATAATCTTATCTTTCCCTGTATAACCTCTGGCCAATCTTACGGCGCTCATACAAGCCTCTGTTCCAGAGTTTACAAATCTTATTTTATCAATATTAGGAACCATAGAAACGGCCAGTTGAGCAATTTTTGTTTCTATTTCTGTAGGAGTTCCAAAAGAAGTTCCCAACTTCGTTTTTTCAATAACAGCATCTACAACAGGCTTGTAGGCATGACCAAGAATCATAGGTCCCCATGAATTTATATAATCTATATACTCATTATTATCTTCATCAATTAAATTAGCTCCTTTAGCTTTTTTAATAAAAACAGGAGTTCCTCCAACAGCATTAAAAGCTCTTACTGGCGAGTTTACTCCTCCGGGAATGACAGTTTCAGCTTCGGCAAACAAAGCACTACTTCTTTTATATAACATGAAATACGTTCTTATTAATTAGATTTTACTATCAAGATTTCACCTATAGTTAAATCGTTATTTGTTAAATTATTTATTCTCTTAAGGTCGTCAACCGTTGTATTGTATTTTCTAGATAACGAGTACAAGGTATCTCCTTTAATAATTAGATGCGTGTCTTTTGCTTCTACTGAAACTGTTTGGGTAACTTTACCTCCAGTAACCTCATCGTCATATTTATCAAGGTCGTAACGCTCAATTAAACTTATTAACTTATCTGGATACTTTCTATCGGTAGCATAACCTGCAGCTCTTAAGCCTTTAGCCCAACCTTTATAATCGTCTATATCTAAGGCAAATAAACCTTTATAACGCGATCTATGTGTTAAGAACAAGGAGTGATCACGATAAGAGTATTTTGCATCGTTATATTTTCTAAAGCATTCTTGTGCAGCATCATCATCGTGATAAATTTTAGCACCTGTCCATTCGTGACATTTAATTCCAAAGTGATTATTTGCTTCAACTGCCAAACGTCCTTTTCCAGAAGCAGATTCTAAAATACCTTGAGCTAAAGTAATGCTAGCTGGAATGGCATATAGTCGCATTTCTTCCTGAGCTATAGGGGCAAAGATGGCTATATAATCATCGATTGAATTTGGAATTCTTTCAGGTGTTTTTTCTTCTACAATTACTTCTACGGCCTCCTCTTTTGTAACACTTGGTTTTGTTCTGGGATCTATTACAACACGTTCCGTTTTTGTTTTACTTTTAGATTTTCTGGAGCTCGTTTTTTTACTCGAACCACAACTAAAAACAAAAACACCTAAAACAAAAAGCAATACAAGTTTTCTCATTTATCTATTAATTAATTATTGGTAATTTCTTTCTTATCAATTCAGCATTCATTCCTTCAATTCCTTGCAATCCTCCTGTATGAATGGCTAAAATTTTAGAGTTTTTAGAAAAATAGCCGCGACGAATTAAATCAAAAACTCCAAACATCATTTTTCCAGTATACACTGGATCTAAAGGCATGCCATACTGAGATTTAAATTCATTAATAAAACTAATTAATTCAGCATTTATTTTAGCATAACCTCCAAAATGATAATCTGTAATTAATTCCCAATTTGAATTAGTTGCAAATTTACTAATTTCTTCTTGCAAAAAGTCACCTTTTAGTGCAGGAAAACCTAGAATCTTCTGATGAGGAGAACTCGAATTAATCAACCCACTAATCGTACCACCTGTTCCAACGGGGCAACACACAAAATCGAAGTCTTTATCAGCCTCAGTTAATATCTCTTCACATCCTTTAACCGCTAAATTATTAGTTCCTCCTTCTGGGATTAAGTAAAAATCTCCAAACTTACTTTGTAAGTCCTCTAGAAAAGCTTGAGTATTTTTCTCTCTATAAGCAGCTCTGGAGACAAAATAAAAGCGCATGCCTTGCTTTCTTGCAAACCTTAGGGTTGGATTCTCTTCAATCTTATTTTCTAATTCCTCTCCTCTGATAACGCCAATAGTTTGAAATCCGAACTCACCTCCTGCTGCAGCAACGGCTGCAATATGATTGGAATAGGCTCCTCCAAAAGTTAACAGTGTTTGATTATTGAGATTCTTAGCTTCAAGAATATTATATTTTAATTTCCGGTATTTATTTCCAGAAATAAATGGATGATTTAAATAATCTGGCTTAATAAAAAGCTGATTGTTTATTCTAATATTGGGCTGGACTTTTATCTGAATCACTACATCTTTAATTATATCTATCTAACAAAGATAAGAATAGCTAACGGTAAGCAAATACTTATAAAAAGAAAATATATATTCAAAATAATAGCATCTCATCTTTAATTTATAGCGTTTTATCGAAAAACCAAAAAGCATAATAAGCTATTAAAAAAATAATCTATTTTTATGTTAACAAATACTTAATAAAAACAACTTAACAGTATCGTTAAATTTAAAATAACAGTTAATTTTATAAAATATTAGTTGTTTTTATTTAAAAAACATTAAAATAATTCATTTTCCTTAAGATTTCCCCAAAATCTACATTCTCTTAACCCTTTGTTATTTATAGCAAAGCCTAAAAAGCTTGCAATTAATTTTCTTAAACTAAGAATATTTATAAATAGGTTTAAAACATGTTTATATAACAAATTAATAGCGCATGAAACAAGAATACACTTCTACTTACTTAATCAGGTTTTACATATTAAGTATCTTATTATTAATATTCTTTAATGGATTTGGGCAGACAACTCATATTTCTCCTACAGGGAATGGGGGTTTTGAAATAGGAGCAACATTTGCACTAAATGGTTGGACAGCAACAACGAGCACAACAACTACTAATAATCAATGGGTATGCAATACAGGTGCTACAACAGGGTTTACAGGTATAAGAGCAGCATACGTTTCTAACAATACAGCAGGAACACCTCCACCACACACCTATACTAACAGTGCTACTAGAGTTTCACACATCTATAGAAACATTACTGTATCACCAGGAGAATCTAATATTACACTTAATTTTGATTGGATTTGTGATGGAGAAGGTACATATGACAGAATGCGCATATGGTTAACACCAACAACTTTCACCCCTACTTACGGTAACCAAATTGCGGCAACAGGTACTGCTCCTACAGGAAGAGTGCAAGTTGGAGGTAACTTTAGCGAACAAACAACATGGGGTTCATCTACATTTACTCTTCCTTCCGGATATGCTGGAAGCACATTTAGAATTATTTTTGAATGGCGAAATGATAGTAGTGTTGGAGGCAATCCCCCAATTGCAGTTGATAATATTTCTTTAGTTTCAAACATACCACCACCACCTCCTGCAAATGACCTATGTGTAAATGCAACACCTTTACCTTGTGGCACCACCACTCTTACAGGCACAACAAATAACACTACAAATTTTGCACATAACACAGGGTGTACAATGTCTAATTATGGGGTATGGTACACATTTACTGGAGATGGCAATCAAACCACCATAACAGCTACAGGAAGTGGTTTTGATCTCGAAATGGCTACAACAAGCGGAAGCTGTGGTGCTTTAACTAATATAGATTGTGATGATGCTTTTGGTGGAAGCGAAACCTACACATTTATAACTACAAATGGTGTTAACTATTATATATACATAGCCTATTGGACTACTGGTACTACCACAGGAAATTTCACAATTTCTAGAACGTGTACAACTGTAACCCCTCCGCCAAATGATGAGCCTTGTGCTGCAACACCTGTATTAACAAACAATGACTTTAACTGTTCAAATTTTGCGTCTGGGACAGTAGAGTTTGCATCCAATTCTGGAGCAAATAATTGTACAGGTACAGAAGATGATGACGTTTGGTTCAGTTTTGTGGCGACTTCAACTTATCACACTGTAGATTTAAATAATATTTCTGGAAGCGTTACAGATTTAGTACATGCGGTTTATAATGGCGCTTGTGGTACTCTTGGTACCCCAATTATATGCTCAGATCCTAACTCTAGTACTATTACAGGGTTAACTATAGGAAACACATATTATGTTCAAGTTTACACATATACGGCTACAACTGGACAAAATACTAATTTTAATATTTGTATTGGCACTCCTCCTCCTCCTCCTACAAACGATGACCCTTGTGGTGCTGTAAGTTTAACAGTAAATCCAGATTATTCCTGTTCAAACACAACATCTGGAACAATTGCTAGTGCAACAAACTCTGGTATTAATCCTTGTTTTGGAACTTCCGATGATGATGTCTGGTATCATTTTGTGGCTACTGGACCTAGTCATACTGTTGATTTAATAAATGTTGCAGGCAGTACAACCGACTTATATCATGCTGTATACGGTCCATTTGCTAATGCTAATCCACCAAACTGTACAAATGCTACTGTTTCTGGCTCAAATATTAGTTGTTCAGACCCAAACTCTAGTACATTAACTGGCTTGGTAACCGGCCAAACCTATTTTGTACAAGTCTATTCTTGGACATCAACATCTGGTCAAACATCTACTTTTGATATATGTATTGGAACACCTCCTCCACCTCCAACTAACGATGAACCTTGTGGGGCAATCAGCTTAACGGTAAATTCAACTTGTATTGGCACTACAGGCTCTGTTGGAAGTGCAACCAATTCTGGTATAGATGCTTGTTCTGGAACTCCAAATGATGACGTTTGGTATAGCTTCGTGGCTACAAACACAAGTCAAACAGTAAGCCTATTTAATGTTTCTGGAAGCACTACAGATATGTACCATGCGGTATATGGTCCATTTACTCCACCAGATTGTAGTGTAGCAGTGGCAGATAATATTTCATGTAATGATTCTGACTCAACTGACTTAATTGGTTTAACTGTTGGAGCTACTTATTTCGTACAAGTATTTACTTGGTCATCTACAACAGGTGCTACCTCAACATTTAATATCTGTGTTACGGAACCTTGTACATCATCAGGAACAGTAGTAGCATCCCCTACCCTTTGCCCAACAATAATTATTGACGAACAAGGCAATAACCCGTTTATTGCAGACCCATTTGATTTAAACCCAAGTGCTTCACTAGATTGTGCAACGGACAATATAACCTTAGTGGCAAATCCTAATTTAAAGGAAACCACTAGTTATATCGTAGAGCAAATAACATACCCTACAAGCCCTGCTCCAGATTATGGTTTTGCCGTATTAGCAGGAACTGTAAACTCACAACCTATATCTTCAGATGACACTTGGGCTGCCTCTAGAACTAATCTTGGATTTAATTTTTGTTTTTATGAAAACTCATACACTCAAACGTTAGTTGGTGCAAATGGAGTAATTACTTTCGATAGCAGTATTACACCAGGTAGTGGTTCTGGCTATAGTTTTAACAATAACCTACCTAGTACTGTAGGAGCTTTATTTGAGCAAACTATTTATGGTGTCTATCACGATATCGACCCTTACGGATTACCTGCAGACGCCATTAAAAGCCGAATAACTGGTTCTGCCCCTTGCAGGCAATTTCAAGTATCTTGGCATGATATCCCTATGTTTAGTGACAATTCAATTCTTTATACAGGTATGATTGTGCTTCATGAATCTACAAACATCATAGAAGTGTTTATAGAAGAAAAACGTATAGATAACGGAAATGTTTCTCCATGGAATGGCGGGAATGCTATTGTAGGAATTCAAGGAGATATCACACCTTTGGGTCCTAATAACCAATATGCTGTGGCCCCATGTAGAAATGGTCTTGACACCAATTGGGAAACAACAAACGAAGCTTGGCGTTTTACTCCAAATGGAGCTGCCATCGTACCTTCAAACATTACCTGGTACGAAGGCTCTGTAGCTGTTGGAAATGAAATCCCTTCTAATGGAGATAACAGTGTTACGGTAAATGCAGCGAATTCATACTTTGCAGTAGCTGAGTTTAATACCTGTTCTGGTCCAGTAACTTTAACAGATGAAATAATTGTAGACCGAACAAGCAAAACTTGGATGGGCCATATAGATAACAACTGGTATGTAGATGGTAATTGGGAGCCTATTGGAGTTCCAACTCCAATGGACTGTGTACTTATTCCAGACGCAACTATCTCAAACATAGAACCACCAATAGCTGATGAGAGTTATTTTACACCACCCACACCCCCAGTTCCAGCTTATGCTTTAAATTTAACCGTTGCTCCTACAGCGAGTCTGGAAGTAGCTTCTAACACTAAATTGCTTGTTACAGATTGGGTCCACTTAGATGGAACTATTGATATTAGAGACTCTGGAAGTTTAATACAAATTACAGATGGTGCTACCAACGTGAATAACAACACGGGAAATGGTAATATAAACATGAGAAGAACTCCAACAATTGCAAGCTCTTATGATTATATTTATTGGTCATCTCCTGTTGAAGGATTTGGTATAACTAATGTTTCTCCCGGATCTTCATTAATATATCAATGGATTCCAACCATTGCAGGTAATGGAGCTGGAAATCATGGAAATTGGCAAGCAACAACAGAAACCATGCTAAACGGAAAAGGGTATATTATTAGAAATGTAGCTGGTACTCCTACACCTGGTACACCAGAATTTGTAGGAAGACCTAACAATGGTGTCATTACAAAAGCTATAACAAGAGGAATCTACAATGGAGGGACTTATACCGGAGGAGGAACCACAATGGCTACCAGACATGATGACAACTGGAATTTGGTAGGTAATCCATATCCTTCTGCAATCTCTGCAGATCTGTTTATAGCAGAAAATGCAGCAATAATTGCCGATGACACCAATGCATCAATTGCCGGAACGGTATATTTATGGAGACATTTAGAAACCCCAAGTGATATAATTAATGATCCTTTTTATGATGGCTTTGTTTATAATTACAACCCAAATGATTATATAGCCTATAATAGCACAGGGTCTAATCCAACTGGTTTTAATGGAGATATAGCAGCTGGACAAGCCTTTTTTGTACTCATGGAACATACGGCAACCACGCCTTCAAATATAATTTTTAATAATACCATGCGAAGCGAAACCTTAAATAACAGTCAATTTTATAGAACAGATGAATCTTCTGAAAGCTCTACTGAAATAGAAAAACATAGAATCTGGCTCGATTTAATTGCTCCGGATAATCATGCAAATTCCATTCTAGTGGGGTATGTTGAAAACGCTACCAATGGTATCGATAGACTTTATGATGGCTTCGACCTAAGTAAAACCAGTACAAGATTCTACTCTTTATTAGAGGATGATGAGTTTTCTATCCAAGGAAAAACCTTACCTTTCATAGATACAGATTTGGTTCCCTTAGGAATTATTATTCCTCAAAATGGAAACTATACCATAGCTATAAATTCTGTAGATGGTCTCTTTGGGAATACAACTCAAGATATCTTTTTAGAAGATACATATACCGGAATGATTCACGATTTAAGAAGTGTACCTTATAGTTTTAATTCAGAAGTTGGGACTTTTAACGATAGGTTTATACTACGTTATACAGATAACGCACTATCCGTTGAAGATTTTGAAACAAATGCAGGAATTTCGATTATAGCTCCAAATAACAGCTATATAAAAGTGACTTCAAGTTTAGAACCTATCAAATCTGTAGCAGTTTACGATGTTTTGGGGCGCTTGCTTTATAACAGTAATAATATCCATAACACAGAACTTATTATTAAAAATATAACTAATTCAGATGGTGTTCTGTTTGTTAAAGCAACTTTAGAAAACGGACTTCAAAAAACTCAGAAAGTAATTATTAAACATTGAAAAAGAACTCTTTAATCTCCAATTAATAGCCAACCAAAAAGTCCTTGATAATCATTTTTTCAAGGGCTTTTTTTTAAAGCAAATATTAAGATTCCTGATATTATTTTGAAGGTAATTTATATAGTTTAAAACAAAAATTAATTAAAAATAATTAACAAAATTCCAAAAGGATCTTGACCTTAAATAGTTAAGGTCTTTTTCGTTTGTATAAGATTCTTGTTCAAAAGAAATATTTCTATACGCCAAATGCCAGGATCTGTATTGATAAAAACGCCATAGAAATTCCAAAATATACAGTATATAAAAAGGAAGAATTAATAATTCAATTTGCTGTCGAATATGAATCCGTTCATGATTAATTAAAATCTCATCTTGTTTTAAAGCTTTATGCTTCAGGAAAATAAAAGGCCAAACGCTAAGTCCTAAGTAATGTTTGGGCACTAGGAATTTTGAAATAACAATCATATCCAAAAATAATCAAAATTCAGTCCAAAGAACATCACTGTCTGATTATTTTAGCTAGAATCACACTCTCTAGATAGTCCGTAGATGATCCGTAGATGGCTCGTAGATAGTCCGTACATGGTTCGCACCGATTTTTCACCAGAATTTCAGCACAGAGAACCTATAAAAACCCCGTTATTTTCTTACAAACTATAATTTATACTAAATAAGAAAACACATCTAAAACTGAGTCTAAGACCTAAATACTAATTATTAATTATTAATTATTAATTATTTTAAAATTTTTGATAAATATAAAATCAACATTTGCCATTGCGTAAATTTTAATTAAATACAACACCTTTATAATGAACATCTGATAAAAGTCTCCCCTTACCTTTCCCATACCTTTCCCATACCTTTCCTATGGCTTCCCTATGGATAGTGTATGAGAGCTGTAATTTTTTCTTACAAATCTAAGACAGTTATGGAATAACCTCTAATAACAACAATCCTCAATCAACAAGCGTTATTCATTAATCATTTCCATTATATTTGTAATATGAAGAAGATTATACCCTTAGAAGAAGGCGATTATTACCTAACTCCAGAAGGCTATCGCTGTTTTACCGAGCAATACCTACTAAAAAGAGGATACTGTTGCGAAAGTGGATGCAGACATTGTCCATACGGATTTAATAAAAGAAAGCATTAGGAAATTGGCATAAGGTTTGAGTTGCGAGAAAATAGATAATAATAAATAAAGTAGAAAACGGTCAACGCGAATCAGAAATAATAACACAGCAGACAACAGACAACAGATAATAGATAACTGAACACATGACATTCCAAGAACAAATACTAGAAGGCATACCAGAAAACTTACCACAAGTAAAACCTTTTAATAAGAGTGTAAATCACGCACCCAAACGAAAAGAAATTTTAACGATTGAAGAAAAAAAATTAGCACTTAAAAATGCTCTTCGTTATTTTGATAAAAAACATCATGAAACATTACTTCCTGAATTTAAAAGTGAACTAGAAACTTACGGAAGAATTTACATGTATCGTTTTCATCCTGAATACGACATCTACGCAAGACCTATTGAAGACTATCCGGCTAAATCCAAGCAGGCTGCAGCCATCATGTTGATGATTCAGAACAATTTAGATCATGCTGTGGCTCAACATCCTCATGAACTCATTACTTATGGTGGTAACGGTGGCGTTTTTTCTAATTGGGCACAATACCGGTTAACCATGAAGTATTTAGCTGAAATGACCGACGAACAAACCTTAGTGATGTACTCCGGACATCCAATGGGCTTATTCCCTAGTCATAAAGAAGCACCACGAGTAGTGGTTACCAACGGGATGATGATTCCTAATTATTCCAAACCAGACGATTGGGAAAAATTTAATGCCCTTGGTATTACCCAATACGGACAAATGACGGCCGGAAGTTATATGTATATTGGTCCACAGGGCATAGTTCATGGAACAACCATTACCGTTTTAAACGGATTTAGAAAAATAAACAAAGACCCCAAAGGAAACCTATTTGTTACTTCTGGTTTAGGCGGCATGAGTGGCGCGCAACCAAAAGCAGGAAATATTGCTGGTTGTATTACCGTTTGCGCAGAAGTGAACCCAAAAATAACTCAAGTACGTTTGGATCAAGGTTGGATTGATGAAAAAATCACAGATTTAGATGCCTTAGTAGAAAGAGTCAAGAAAGCAAAAGCTAACAAAGAAACCATTTCTATAGCCTATTTAGGAAATGTGGTTAATGTTTGGGAAAAATTTGATGAGGCAAACATCACTATCGATCTGGGAAGCGATCAAACCTCGCTCCACAATCCGTGGGCTGGAGGTTATTACCCAGTAGACATTTCTTTTGATGATGCCAACAAAATGATGGCAACCAACCCAGAATTATTTAAAGAAAAAGTCCAGGAAACCTTACGTCGTCATGCCAAAGCCATAAACAAGCATACAGAAAAGGGCACCTATTTCTTTGATTATGGAAACGCATTCCTCCTAGAAGCCTCTCGTGCTGGAGCAGACGTGATGTCTAAAAATCCTACTATAGGTAAAGAATTTAAATACCCTAGTTATGTTCAAGATATTATGGGACCCATGTGTTTCGATTATGGATTTGGACCTTTCCGTTGGGTTTGTACCTCAGGAAAAGCAGAAGATTTAGCCAAAACAGATGCCATAGCTTGTCAGGTTTTAGAAGAAATGAAACTTAATTCTCCCAAAGAGATTCAGCAACAAATGGCAGATAATATCCAATGGATAAAAGGAGCTCAGGAAAATAAATTGGTAGTAGGGTCTCAAGCTAGAATTCTATATGCTGATGCCGAAGGCCGAATGAAAATAGCGCAAGCTTTTAACGATGCCATAGCAAAAGGAGAGATCGGTTTAGTGGTTTTAGGAAGAGACCATCATGATGTCTCAGGAACTGATTCGCCTTACAGAGAAACAAGTAACATCTACGATGGATCACGCTTTACAGCAGATATGGCTATCCATAATGTGATTGGAGATAGCTTTAGAGGAGCAACATGGGTAAGCATCCATAATGGTGGTGGTGTTGGTTGGGGTGAAGTTATAAACGGAGGCTTTGGTATGGTTCTTGATGGTAGTATAGATGCAGAAAGACGCTTAAAGTCTATGCTTTTCTGGGATGTCAATAACGGTATTTCTAGAAGAAGTTGGGCAAGAAATGAAGGCGCTGTTTTTGCCATTAAAAGAGCCATGGAAGCCGAGCCTAATCTAAAAGTAACACTTCCAAACTTAGTTGATGAAAAATTGCTAAACTCGTTTTAACCTAAAACTCACTTGTTATGAAAAAAGTATCATCACATCGAAAACACTTAAATTTTCTTAGTTTTTCGAACAAAAAATTATCTTTTATTTTATTAAGCGCATTTCTATTGGTTACGGTTATGTCTTGTACCTCTGTTAGAGTAGCAGCCGATTTTGACAAGGAGGCTAATTTTTCTGAATACAAAACCTTTGCTTTTTACAAACCAGGCATTGACAAAGCTGAAATAAACGATTTAGATAAAAGACGCATGCTTCGAGCTATAGAATCTGAATTAATAACTAAAGGCTTCACCAAATCTGAAACTCCTGATTTATTAGTGAGTATTTTTACTAAATCTAGAGAAAAAGTAAACATTCAACCATCTGGAATGTATCCGTACGGTTATGGTTGGGGCTGGAGTCCTTATTACTATGGAAACTATAATACAGTAACCACTTCTACCGAAGGTATTCTATATGTAGACTTGATAGATGCTAATAAAAAAGAACTTGTTTGGCAAGGTGTTGGAACGGGCTACTTAAGTAGTAGTTCCAAAAAGAAAGAGGAACGTATTAAGGAATTTGTAGCCTCGATTATGGAGAAATATCCTCCTGGAGCTGAAAATAATTAACAAAAAAGACTCAATTAAATTGAGTCTTTTTTTATATTTATATAATTAACTTATTTTTTATCTTTTACTAAAGATTTCTGATAAGTTTCATATTGCTCTGGAGTAAGTATCTTTCTATAATATGCCTGAACCGTTTCATTTACAGTTTTTGTTCCATCTTTTCTTAAAGAATCTGTAATATCCTTTTTGTTTAAAGCACCCATATTTTGTTCAGCTTCAACTAGCATATGAAATATAGCAGATTGTTGCTCTCCTGTTAACTGTACAAGTTCATGCAACTCATATGTTTTTTGTTTGGCAATTTCTTCAGGACTCTGTTGTCTTGCTGCATCTTGAGCAGAAGAAGATTGTATCCCAATAAAGAATATAGCGATAAAGCTAAATAAAGAAAGGTATTTTTTCATGATAGTTTTTATTAATATTGATTTTAAAAAAATAAATATACAAAAATTATCAATATAGGAGTGCTTCTATGAAATTCTATTATTGAAAATAAATTATTTCTTTAAGTTCAAAACATTTGTAATAAAGGTTCTCATATGAATTCTTAAAAAAATAAAAACTAAATCTAAAAAAAACTTTAATAATCAGATTATTAGATTACCTTTGTCGCTTAATTAAATAAATTATTATTATTATGAGTACTGGTACAGTAAAATTTTTTAATGACTCTAAAGGTTTTGGATTCATAACAGAAGAAGGAAACAACAAAGAGCATTTTGTACACATTTCTGGCTTAATTGACGAAGTAAGAGAAGGTGACCAAGTTGAATTTGATTTAACTGAAGGAAAAAAAGGATTAAACGCGATTAACGTAAAAGTTATCTAATTATATACTTTTAAAGCTTTAAAAAAGAGCCTATCATTACGATAGGCTCTTTTTCTTTTTAAGATTATTCCAATAATCGATTTAAAACATTAATTTTTTAAGAATCGTCATTGTCTTCTTTGACTTTTATTTTTGTATCGCCGTCGTCGCCTTCCTTAATTTTCACCTTTTTATCTTCGGTTTCCATTTTAATTTTAGTGTCTGAAGCTCGATCTTTTACTTCGATATCTGCATCTTTAGCCTGCATCTCTTCTATCAACTCTTCTTTTTGAGTTTTATTTTCTTCCCTACATGATGTCAACGACATGGACATAAATAAAGCCATGAACGACATAAAAATTACTTTTTTCATAATATTAAATTTTAGTGTTTATAATTTTGAATAAAATTACTCAACATTTAGACTATAATTTAACTCAAATCAATAATTTAATAACTCATTTATCTTAGTCATAACTTTCTCTGTAGATGGAATCATGGTCTGCTCCAAAGTTGTATTTAATGGAATCGCTGGCATATTTTCACTTCCAATAGTCATTACAGGTGCATCTAAAAACTTAAAACAGTCTTCTTGAATTTTTCCTGCTAAGGCTCGTGCAAAACTATTATTACTAGGTTCTTCGGTAACCACCAGACATTTCCCGGTTTTTTTAACCGATTTCATTACGGTTTCTTCATCTAATGGATATAAAGTTCTCAAATCGATAACTTCAATTTGATTCTTCATTCCAAGCTCTTCCGAAGCATTCATGGCCCAGTGCACTCCCATGCCATAAGAAACAATAGTGATGGTTTCTACATTTTCTTGTTTCCATATCTCTTGTAGAACCCAAGCTTTTCCAAATGGTAATACATAATCTTCTGCAGGCTCAATAGAGGTTGCGCCTTGAGTTCCCGGCACCTTAGACCAATACAACCCTTTGTGTTCTAAAATCACAACGGGATTTGGATCGTAATAGGCAGCTTTCATCAAACCTTTTAAATCGGCTCCATTACTTGGATAGGCTATTTTAATGCCACGAATATTAGTAATAACGCTTTCTACAGAAGAGGAATGATAAGGTCCTCCACTGCCATAAGCGCCAATGGGCACACGAAGAATCATACTTACAGGCCATTTTCCGTTACTTAAATAACAGCTTCTACTAACTTCTGTAAATAACTGGTTTAACCCAGGCCAAATATAATCTGCAAATTGAACCTCAACAATAGGCTTTAAACCAACAGCACTCATTCCAACGGTTGAGCCTACAATAAACGCTTCTTGAATTGGGGTATTAAAAACTCTGTCGTCTCCAAATTTTTGAGCTAAAGTGGCAGCCTCTCTAAAAACACCTCCTAATCTGCCTCCAACATCTTGTCCGTACAGCAAACATTCTTTGTGTTTTCTCATAAGCTCTTCCACAGCAAATAAGGCACAATCTACCATCACCACTTTTTCTGCTCCTTTTGGAGATCGCTCTCCCTTTTCTTCTGTAATTGGGGTTGGAGCAAAATCGTTGGTAAATAAGTCTTCGGGCTTTGGATCTTCAGCTTTTAAAGCTTTCTCGTAATCCGTTTGAACGGTTGTTTTTGCTGAATTCTCTATAGCTTCAATCTCTTTAGACGTAAAACCGTTGTCCAATAACTGTTGTTTGATTACTGGATATGGATCCCGAGAGCGTGCTTCTTCTAAATCGTCTCGATACCATTCCATTCTTACCCCAGAAGTATGATGATTTAATAAAGGCACTTTAGCATGAACTAAAAACGGACGATTTTCTTTTCTGATGGTTGCAATTACTTTCTGAATAGCTTGATAACTCTCTGTAAAATTAGCACCATCTATAGTTATAGCTTCCAAACCTTTAAATCCTTTTGCATATTCGAAGGCATTTTGAGCTCTTGTTTCTGCAGCGTTGGCTGAAATATCCCAACCATTATCCTGTACCAAATATAAAATAGGCATTTGTTTTAAAACTGCCATTTGGAAAGCTTCAGAAACTTCCCCCTCGGTTACAGAGGCATCGCCTAATGAGCAAACAGAAATTGGATTTAGTTGAGATTCTTCGCTATTGCTCTGAATGACATAAGGATTATTTAAACCCTGTTCTTCTAAGTATTTTAAACCCATAGCAACTCCGGTAGCGGGAATGGCTTGCATACCTGTGGCTGAAGATTGATGTGGAATTTTAGGTTTATCAGCATCTTTTAAACTAGGATGGGAATAATAAGTTTTTCCTCCAGAAAAGGGATCGTCTTTTTTAGCTAATAATTGCAGCATGAGATCGTAAGGGGTTACACCAAATGACAATAACATAGCGTCGTCTCTATAATACGGAAAAGCATAATCTTGAGGTAATAATTGCATTCCTAAGGCTATTTGTATGGCTTCATGCCCTCTAGAAGTGGCATGTACATATTTAGACACTTGCTTAAAATTAGCTTCGTATAATTCTGCCATAGCTTTGGCCGTACAAAGAGTTGAAAATCCTTTTTCTAGTATGTCTTTACTTATCTTATTTTCCACGAATTCTCTAATTAACTATTAATATTTATTTTTTGCGTTAGGGATTGAACGGTCTGTTTGAGCTCTTTTTTGTATTTCTGTTTAAACAGAAAACACAAAAAAAGCGAGTAGTGAAAGCCCGACCATTTGTTGCCATAAAGCAACAAATGGTAACGCCCAAATTCTTTTAAACCATAGCGTTCTCTACCTTAACCATCCAATTAAACTTGTCTTTAACCTTTCCTGTTTTAATACCGTTAAGCGTGTTATTGACATCCAGGCCAACCGGACTTTCGTTAGAGACATGAATAACATCTCCATTTAATCCAATGTCTTGAATATAAGCAATTCCAACGGCTGTACCAGTACCAAAAGCTTCTTCTAAAGTACCATTTTTAGAAGCTTCTTTAACTTCGTCTATACTTATGGCGCGTTCGATAACCTCGAAACCTTTGGCTTTTAATAACTCCATAACACTAATACGGGTAATCCCGTCTAAAATGGCACCATCTCTACCAGGAGTAATAATTTTCCCATCAATTTTGAAGAAAATATTCATGGTACCAACTTCCTGAATGTACTTATGTTCTACAGCGTCTAACCACAATACCTGGTCGTAACCATTGGCTTTGGCTAATTCTGTTGGACGAATGGCTGCAGCATAATTTCCGGCTGCTTTGGCTTCTCCTGTACCTCCAGCTACAGCTCTAATATATTTTTTCTCAGCCCATAACTTGATTCTTTTACTAAAGAAAGGCCCAGCTGGTGAAGCAATAATGATAAATTTATAATGCGTGGCTGCACGCATTCCAATAAAGGGCTCGTCTGCGTACATAAAAGGTCTTAAATACAAAGCACTTCCGTCTTGAGGTGGAATCCAGTTTTTTTCTAAAGCTACTAATTGCTTTAAACCTTCTACAAAAAGATCTTCAGGAAAGTCTGGCATTCCCATTCTGTCTGCACTAAAATTCAAGCGTTCTGCATTTTTATTGGGTCTAAATAACATAGGGTTCCCATGGGCATCAACGGTAGCTTTCATACCTTCAAAAATAGCTTGTCCGTAATGTAAGGCCATGGCTGCTGGATGGGTTGCAATAGATTTTAAAGGTTCTATTCTAGGATTTACCCATTGACCGTTTTCATAATCGCAGATAAACATGTGATCTGTAAAAGTGGTTCCCAAAGGAATGTTGTTGAAGTCTAAAGCATCAACCCTAGATCTTTCTACTTTGTTTATTGAAATATTGTGTTTCATAATTATATTAGTTTGTCATTGTATAGAATCCCGATAACTATCGAGAAACGTAGCAACCTTTTAATGAGAGATTCTTCGCTATCGCTCAGAATGACATTTATATTTTTCTATTGATATCAAATTGTTCAAAATAATCTGCTACACGGCGCACAAAACTTCCACCTAAAAATCCGTCAACCACTCTATGATCGAAAGATAAAGATAAATACATCATACTTCTGATTGCGATTTCATCACCTTTTTCAGTTTCGATGACCTCAGCTCGTTTTTTAATGATTCCCAGAGCTAAGATAGCGACTTCTGGTTGATTGATGATGGGTGTTCCCATAACAGATCCAAAAGTTCCAACATTGGAAATAGTAAACGTGCTTCCCTTAATATCGTCTGCTGTTAATTTATTTTCTCGCGCCTTATTTGCTAACTCATTGACATTTTCAGCTAAGGCTTTTAAATCTTTTGTATCGGCATTTTTCACAACCGGAACAATTAAATTTCCACTTGGTAAGGCGGTTGCCATTCCAATATTAATAGCTTCTTTTACAATAATATGACTCCCATCTACAGAAGCATTGATATTTGGGAAATCTTTAACTGCTTTCGCTACTGCTTCCACAAATAAAGGTGTAAAAGTCAGGCGTTCGCCGTATTTTTCTTGAAAGGCTTTTTTGTTGGCATCTCTCCAGTTAACCATATTGGTTAAATCGGCTTCCACATAAGCGGTAACATGTGGCGAAGTGTGTTTAGAATACACCATATGATCTGCAATCATTTGTCGCATACGGTCCATTTCTATAATTTTTCCTTTGCCTTTATCGAAAGTTAATTGTGGTATTCTATAGGCTGTTGGATCTTGAGTAACAGCTTGTGCAAACTTATATGGTCGTCCGCCTTCTATATAATTAAACACATCGCTTTTACGAAGTCGGCCTTCATGACCTGTAGCTGGAATTCTGGCAAGTTCTTCGAAACTGATATGCTGTTCTTTGGCTATTTTTATAACCAAAGGTGAAAAGAATTGGTTTGAATTTGAAACGGAGAAAGAATTGGTTTGGGATTCCTCGATTTTCCTTGGAATGACAGTTGCCTTATTTGTTATATTTTTTTTCTTCTCCTGAGTATTCGATTTCAAATTTGATTTCGACTTCGATTTCTTCTCATCTGAGACCTCAAGAATAGCCATTACTTCGCCAACGGGAACTACATCTTGAGCTTGAAATAAAATTTTTATCAAAGTTCCTGAAACTGGAGCAGGCACTTCGTTATCCACTTTATCTGTTCCAACCTCTAAAATAACATCGCCTTCTTCAAAGCTATCGCCTTCCGATAGTAGCCAGCTAATGATGGTTCCTTCCGTAATTGACTCACCCATTTTGGGCATCTTCAATTCCCACGAACGTGGGAATCTCTTTTTATCTTCCATGTCTTAATCTATTAAAATCTATATTCCAATTCATACTTAAATCCATCCAACTTGGATTCATACTTTCAATCAATTCTATTTTCCAAGAACGATTCCATTTTTTTAACCTTTTCTCTCTAATTATAGCTTCATTATCTTTTTCAAACTCTTCAAAATATACTAGTTTGTCGCAATTATATTTTGCAGTAAAAGAATTTGGATAGACTTTTAGTTTGTGCTCTTTTACTCGTTCTTCAATATTATCAGTAATACCTATATAAACTGTGCCCTTAAACTTATTTGCCATTATATAGATATACCATTTACACATGCTTACTAATATTGAGATTCCTGCCTGCGCAGGAAGTTGGTTCCTTCTGTGATGCTTTCGCCCATTCTGGGCATCTTCAATTCCCACGAACGTGGGAATTTCTCTTTATCTTCCATATCTTAATCTATTAAAATCTATATTCCAATTCAAACTTAAATCCATCCAACTTGGATTCATACTTTCAATCAATTCTATTTTCCAAGCACGATTCCATTTTATGTGTCTTTAACTTAAGTTTTGACATTGTTATTATATTTTGTCATTGTGAGAACCAAGGGCTTGATAATCTTAAAAAAAAAGATTCTTCACTTCGTTCTGAATGACATTTTTATTTTTTCATAAAATCCCTCAACGTATCGTAAACTCCTTCCTGCATTTTCATGTTTTCCGGAATCTCTCTCAATGGCTCTACTTCTTTTAAACTCTCGTGACAATCATCTGGTAATTGCTGGTATAACTGGGTACCTTTTGTTTTCCATGCCATCATCTCATCGCTTACTTGCCTAATCACTTTTGCTGGATTCCCAACAACCAAACTACGCTTTGGAATAATGGTTTCTGCTTTTACAAATGCCATGGCTCCAACAATACTTTCGTCTCCAATTTCGGCATCGTCCATAATTACCGAGTTCATTCCAATTAAGCAATTCCGACCTAAATTAGCTCCATGAATTATGGCTCCATGCCCCACATGAGCACTTTCCTTAAGCGTAATTGATTTTCCAGGGAACATATGAACGGTACAGTTTTCCTGAACATTCACCCCATCTTCTAAAATAATTTGTCCCCAATCTCCTCGAATGGCAGCTCCCGGACCAATATAACAGTTTTTGCCAATAATAACGTTTCCAGTAACGGCTGCAAGAGGATGCACGAAACTGGATTCGTGTACTACTGGTGTGTAATCTTTGAATGCGTAAATCATGTGTGAGTTGTTAGTTTTGAGCTGTGAGCTTGATTAATATTTAGTTTTTAGTTGGTAGTTTTTAGTTGTTAGTATTACGTCGGTTTATTTTTCAAATGTTTCATTAAAGACGATAGCATTTTATTTATTTCCACAAGTAAGGAGCGGTTATTTTCGCTCTGTTCAAAACTTATATAGTTCCTCAAATAAGCTTTTGTTGTAGCGGCTACACATTCTCTAGAACTATCTCTTGCAATTCTCAAGTAATTTAAAAAACTTGCGTCTGAACTACCAGAGCCTTCAGCAGTATTAAATGCTATGGAATCTGCTGCTCGTGCAAACTGAGCCGACAATCTATAGTTTTCAATTTTAGGAAAATCATTTAACTGTTGATGCACCAACTCCACAAACTCTATGGCTTTTTGATATACTTTTAAATCTTCGAAATTAAAATGATATATACTTTTCATCTGAAATCTAACTTCTTTCTACCCGGTACATTCTACCCTCCAACTACTCAAACTTTTTCAATTTTTCTTTTGTAAAATCAGACAACACTAGTCTTCCACTGGTTTCAGCTCGTTCTGCTAATAATTCATCCCAATGATCTGTTCCATTCCAAAACACCTTTTTCATTTCTAACATGGCTTCCGGATTATATGTACATAAATGCTCAGCTGTATTTTTAACTGCTTCGTCTAAGGCTTCTGTCGTATCGAAAACATGTGTGTATAATCCTTTTTCTTTAGCCCATTCTGGGGCATAAAACGAATTGGCATCTATAGCAATTTGACTCATAGCACTTAATCCCATTTTACGTTCAATTGCTGGGCCAACCACGAATGGTCCGATACCTATATTTAATTCACTTAACTTAATAGCAGCAAATTTTGTTGCCATACAATAATCGGTTGATGCTGCTAGACCTACGCCTCCACCAACTGTTTTTCCTTGAATGCGTCCCACAATAAATTTCGGACATTTTCGCATGGCATTAATCACATTTGCAAAGCCAGAAAAGAATACTTTTCCGGTTGCCGCATCATTGATATTGATTAATTCATTGAAGCTTGCTCCAGCGCAAAAGGTTCGGTCTCCTCCACTTTTTAATACTATGACTTTAATATCATTATTCTCTCCTGCTTCCGTTATAGTTTTAGCTAGTTTAGCTAACAAATCTCCAGGTAAGGAATTGTGTGCGGGATGGAAGAATTCTATGTAGCCTACTTCGTTTTCTATTTCTACGTTTACGTATGGTTTAGACATCTTAAATTATTATAAATTGTGAATATTCAAAGTTACAATAAAACTTAAACTTCACATTATTACTTTTTGTTAATAAGATTTTTATAAGCGCCTTTAAAAGCATAGATATTTAACCTATTGATTCAAAATATACGACATTCATCGTATTTTATTCTATTCAAGATATGTATAAGTTTGAAACTGTTAAGCATACTGAATTATGTGACAGCATTAAATTAATACATTCGAATGAAAAATTTATATTTATTTTTATTATCCATTTCGTGTTTTCTTGGCTATTCTCAAGATTACATTCTCAATGAAAACTTTAAAGAAGCTAGAGATATAAAGTTTAGATTAGCATTTGAACCCGATTGGAATCGTGATTTCTTTATTGAAACTAACGTTAGGCCTACAATTACAAAAACACCAAATAAAGAGCTAGCACAATTATTATTTGGCTTTGATGAGGATTCAGATAGTTATTATGGCTTAGCAATTCAATATTCTTCTAATCTAAATATATATGCAGATTATTATGCGGTAAGTAGTATTAACAATTCCACATTTATTGAAAATAATAATGAATGGCAACCGACTTCTATAGTAAATCATTCTGCATATAATAGACTACAAATTTATAAAATTGATGATGAACTATATTTTTCTATAAACGATCAGGTTGTAGCTCATATTTCCGAAATCAAAGCAAAAGGAAAGGAACTGCGCTTAAGGACTGGAGAATCAGGAATTTCTTGTGAGTATATCCATGCCTACTATTTAAATGATATAAATAAACAGGATTTTAAAAGTAAACTAACAACGCAGCTTGCGCAATACAAAACATCTAAAATCCATCATAAAATTGCAAACGATTACCCTAAGGTAGAAGCGTTAAAGCCACCTGCAAAACTCCCTAAATCATCGGATGAAATTAGCACCTATCTTCCAGAATATGACGCCATTGTAGTTAGCAATCTTAATTATTACGACCTTAAAACATTTAATTTACTCTCTAATGAAGATTTACAACTGCGTCTTAAAAAAACTGTGATTAGAAATAATCTTAGTAGAAATGCTGAAATTTTAATGCCCAATAAACCAATGCAAATACTAGAAGGTTATAAATATATAGATTGGCTTAACGATAAAGAGATTTTGGTTTGCAATAATAAAAATTATCGTGTTTATACGTATAATTTAGACACAAAAACCTATAAAAAACTTTTTAAAGGTACTTATGGGCAAAAAAATTTCCTTTCAAACAATAAACGTTATTTATCCATGGGCTGGCATGTTTATGATATGTTAACAGGAAAGGAAATTAAATTTCCAAACAATTTCAATAGAAGAGGTAAAATACTAAGTTGTTTTGATGAGTATATTATTCTTCAAGAAGATCTATTTGCGACCTATAAAATTAATATAAAAACAGGCAAAAAAGAGTTTTTAAGGGAGGAAGGAACTTACCAAGGCCAATATTTTATAGAGACTAATGGTCGTGAGCTAAATATTACAGACCTTATTACAGGTAAAAAGGTGGTTTCTAATCTTCAACTACTAACAGGAACAGGTAAGAGGTATACATTCACGTATTTTCCAGAACGGAATGAGGTATTTGTTAGTGGCTATGTAGACATATCACCACAGTTTTATTTTTCATACAATGATGCGGTAAAAAACACTTCGGCTTATATTGTGAATACAAAAACGAATGAAATCACACCATTTTTACTTTATAAAACTTCTACAGAAATGAAGAAAAATGAAGAAGCTTTACAAGCAACGCGAGCCAAAGGAAAACAAGAGGTAAAGCAGTTTTTAAGTCAGTTTAAAACATTTGGGAATAGTTACACACTTAATTATAACAACTATGATTATGTCAATATTTCAAGCGACCCATTAATGAATAAAAACGGAATTGGTGGTATTACACATGCCATTGGTAAATTTTGTACTTATGATGGTGGTGCTGTTTTAGCATTGGGCATTTCAAACAATCAATATACAGTAGAGTTAATTACAGTAACCTACAGTGTGCGTGGCGTTCATGTAAGGAGAAAAATATTAGGAACTACACAGGTTGTTAATGGTAATACAACACAAATAGCCCATGTATATATTAATAGAGATAGTATGGATGACACCAAATACACACTTGTTGTTGATGATGGTAGAAGATCAGAAACAAAACTAATAAGCAACTGTAACTTATATTAAGATTAATCTTATCAAACAAAAATATAAACTATAAAATATAATAATTATGAAAAACGTATTAAAATTAGTCATGCTATTATTTTGCGGCTCTGTAGTCGCACAAATAAGTTATGCCAATCAAATAGGTAAAAAAGAAGTAAAAAAAGAGTTAGTTTCTTTTCATGAAAACACGGACGCTAATGGAAATGTAACTTATGGATTTTTAATGGATGGCTTGGCTGTTGGTGGGCAAATGTTAGTTACAACCGATGGCAAAAGTATCTATCAAACTTTTAATAAGAATCATGAATTAGATGGCACAAAAATAATTATGGACCGAAACTCAGGTAGTATTGAATTATATACCTACCGAAAAAACGAGAAAAATGGTCCTGCATTTAAAATTGCGGGAGGAGAAATTGCATGGGAAAAGCAATTTAAAAATGATAAAGCTACTGGAAAAGATTATAAAGTAAATCATAGTTTTGATTACTATGCTGATAAAAACTCTGAAAGTTTTGACGGTTTTACAATTGAAAAATACAACGGTTCTTACGCCTTAGGCTATTTTGCTTACGGCAGAAGAGCATATCCAATTATTCATATTTGGGATGAAGGTAGTTCATTTTATGGTCAGTGCATACAAGGTTTGCGCAAAGAATTTGGTGTGTATTTTTATGATGATGGTAGCAAGTATATTGGTGCTTGGCATAATAATTATAAAGAAGGTTTAGGGTTTATGATGGATAAAGATGGAAAAGTGACCGAAAAAGGATATTATAAAAAAGGCAGTTTAGACATCGCAATATAAAACCTGTTCAAAAAAAATCAAATAAGTAAAATATTGATTATGAAAAATAAAATCTTAACGCTCTTATGTTTGGTATTTGCTGCAACAAACGTAGCGATTGCTCAAAATACATTTAATGATTATTATAATCATTATATAGAAGGTTATGACACTAAAGATCTAGCAAAGATGAAAAAAGGAAGTGAAGATTTAATGACACACTTCTCAGATGAGTTTGCAGGCTTTTATTTACATGCTTACTATCAAATTTTAAACAATGATTTAAATGCTGCCCAATCTGCTAACCAACAAGCTATCAATATTCAGCCTTTGTTAGAGTATGCTTATTATACTCAAGCATATATAGACTTTTTAAAGGGGAATACCGATTCGGCCTTTCAGAACTTAGAGTGGGCAGCACAGTTGAGCACTTTTCCAACTTCAGATGATATTGTAAATGACATGAGTTTGATAGAACAAATTAGTGGAAAAGATTTAACAACATTAAAAACTAAATGGACCAGCTTTTATGAAAACAAAAAAATTGATAATCAAAAAGCATTAGCATTAGGACAATGTGTTAATGGAGTTTTTACTCAAGGCAAAACCTGCGATAACCTAGACCAACTTTTTGCACACTATATAAATTTACCTAATTCCAATCCAGTTTTTCAAACTATACTACCAAGTTTAAAAGCGGTTAGTTTATATTATAAAGGTAATTCTAAGGCGAGTGTAGAGCAGTTTGAAAAATTTAAGAAGTTGAGTGAAAACAATACTAAATTATATTGGCGAAGAAGCCACGCACTTCATTTTTTATCTGTTATAAAAAATAATTCCTTTAATAGTCGTGGTGCACTTTTAGATATCAACGAAGCTTTAAACGCATACAAAAACCTAGATTATCCTTCTATTCATCAAGCCTCTATGACCTTTCATAAAATTAATGTACTCAATGCCTTAGAGGCACAAGATGAAGAAATAATTCAAACAGCCTATCAACTTGAAGGTATTGCAAATCAAATTAACAACGATTATTTTAAAGCAAAAGCATACGGAACTATTGGGACTCGCAATTTTTTTAGTTTAGACCCTGAAGAAAAAGCCAAAGCACATAGTTATGTTATGAAAGCTTATACTATTGCAAATCAATTAAACGATCAAGCACTCATCCAATCTACCAAAAACAACTATGCAATTATTAAAGCCGAACAAGGCTTTTATACGGAAGCTAGTGAACTTATAGAAGAAGTAGCACAAGATTATTTATCTAAGAAAGAATATCAAAAAGCACAACATGCCTATAATAATTTGGGTGCAATTTTTTATAAGAAAGAAGATTATATTAATAGCAATAAACAATTCGAAAAAAGCATTGCTCTAATTGAAAACGTTAAAGAGTCATTAAATGCTAAACAGAAACTAGAATATATGAACCGTGTTTCTGATACTTATGAATTTCTAATTATGGGACTTAAACAAACCAATGAAATTGGAAAGCTATTTAAAATTCAAGAAGAGAACAGAGGTAATTACTTACGAGACTTATTAGATAAAAGCATTCCAACTGCAAGCCTTAATGATGCTCAAAACATGTTGAAAGACGATGAGCTTTTATTAACCTATTCCATTGGTAAACCAGGCGAAATAATCATTTCTGCAATTACTAAAAACAATGCAGAAATACGCTATAATTATCCGTTAGACGATTTAATTAAACTAAAAAAGACCTATACAGATCGTATAAAAAAAGTACCACCTTCTCTTAACAAATACATGCAAGACTACAATGTAGACTATGTTAATGGTAAGTTGGTACGTCTTGGTAATAAAGAAAAGAATTTTAGCAAGGACGATTTTATAACTTTGGTAGAGTGGTCTAGAGATGTGTTAGACAATTCAGACAAACCAGATTATCAAAACGTTTTAAACGATTTTATGCATTTTTGGTACAACCTAACATTGCTACCAGTTCAAGACCTTACTAGTCAATACAAAAATGTGATAATAAGCGCTGCCTCAGAACTCAACTATTTACCTTTTGAAGCGTTTATTAATCCGAAAAACAACTATTTTATAACCACAAATAATGTGCGTTATATACCAAATGTAAGTGTATGGAAATATATTTCTAATCGAAATTACGCGGCAGACCGAAAATCGGTAATTGCTTTTGGTGGTGCCCAATACCAACCTTCTGGTAATGTAACGGCAACCGTAAGAAATATGGAAGATTTTTACAAAATATCTGATGCGGTATCTAAAAAAATAGATCAAGGTATTTATAACTTTAAACCAGAATTAGAAGCCATTGGCTTTGGTGGTGCTAATTATTTAGGCGGAACACTAGAAGAGGTACAATATATTGGGACACTGGCTAATGATGCAAAAATAGTTACTGGAATGGATATGACAGAAAGTGATTTTAAAAACCGGAATTCAAGTGGCGAATTAGCAGAATACAAAAATCTAATTATTTCTACACACGGATTTACTGGTGATGTTATTCCTGAATTTAGTGGATTAATGTTTTCTCAACCAGACAATGGAGATGGCAATGAAGATACTTTTTTATTAGCGCCAGAAATTGCTAAGCTTAACTTAAATGCAGATTTAGTTATTATGAGTGCTTGCGACACGGGAGTTGGAAAACTCTATGAAGGTGAAGGTATAAATGGGTTAAACACCTCATTTTTAGTAGCTGGATCTAACAGCACTCTTCTTTCACTTTGGCCTGTAGACGATTCTGGAACAGCTTTAACTATGCAGTTGCTGTTTACAAACATCATCCAAAATAATTTGGAAGCAAATATGGTTTTAAATGAAATTAAAAGAGCCTTTATTAAAGGGGAATTTGGCGAACGTGGAAAGTCACCTAAATTGTGGGCTCCATTTATTTATAATGGTAGATAAATAATACACAGAATCCAGGTCTATTCAACCTGTTATTTTTGATAACTTTATGAAACAAAACAGCTTATTGAAATAAGATTCAATAAGCTGTTCTTTTATTTAAAATAAACCTCTACGGCTTTTTATTGCCGTTTTTACCAGTAAACTCTATTAATTATATAAGTTCAAATTGTTCAAAATGATGATTCAAATGCTTTCTTTCTAATAAATACGATTCATATTTATTTAATTCACCAAAAACTAAGTTTTTCAATTTTGCTTCTGGATGTTCTTTAAAATACTCAATATATTTTTTACGTTGTGCTTTAAATTTCTCAATTGCAGTTTCTAAATCTGGATGTTCTAAATCGTCTAAGGTATCTTTTTCTAACTGAGGAAACTGAGAGTTTTTTGGGAACTTCTCATAGTTGTATAAGCTTGCATGCACTTTCTCTAAATATTTTTCTGGTGTAGCAATTTCAAAATCCTGAATCTCACCTGAAGCAATTTTATAAGTATATTCCAAATGCTCAATCATGTGTTGCGGCGTCATAATTCCCCATTTTGGCTTCATGTTTTCTTTTAATTTTGAAAGACATTCAGATATTTTTTCTTCTGTCATTTCAACAAAAACCTCTTGTTTTTTTTGAACCATCGTCAGAATAGTTGCTACTGCTACTAACGGATTATCTTTATCCGTCTTATCTTTTTCTGGCCTGTTTTCAAAATTAGCATCAAACACCTCTACATGCCATTTTACAATACCACTAGGATGTTCTGCCGAAGCCACATCTCTATCTACTTTTTCTTTACAGGTTAAACGCACATAAATGGTATCGTTATGATATAATGGTCGTAAAAAACGAATACTATCTAAACCATAATTTGCTGCAACTGGTCCTTTATTTGGATACACAAATAATCCTGCTGCTGCCGAAATTATAAAATAGCCATGCGCTGTTCTTTTCTCAAAAATACTGCCATCCAAGGATGTAATATCTGTATGTGCATAGAAATGATCCCAAGTCAGGTTTGCAAAATTAATAATATCGGTATCTGTAAATGTTCGCTTATGTGTTTTTAGCGACATGCCTGGTTGAATGTCTTCCCAATGGTATTTAAATGGATGATTTTCTGCCTCTTTATACTTTGCGTTTTGCTGATAAATTCCTGTGATTTCTGTCAAAGTTGTTGGCGAACCTTGTATGGCTGTACGTTGTAAATAATGTTTAATACCTCGCATACCTCCCATTTCTTCGCCTCCACCAGCACGTCCTGGACCACCGTGAACTAAATATGGTAATGGCGAACCATGACCTGTACTTTCTTTTGCCATATCGCGATTAATGACTAAAATACGTCCATGATGAGAGGCTGCATTTACAACATAATCTGTTGCTAGCTTGTCGTTGTAAGTTGCAATAGACGATACTAAAGAGCCTTTACCCATTTGAGCCAATGTAACAGCTTCATCTAAGTTTTTGTAAGGCATAATGGTACTTACCGGACCAAAGGCTTCTGTTTCATGAACAGCTAAATTGGTAAATGGGTTGTCTTCACGAAGTAAAATCGGACTTAAAAAAGCTCCTTTTTCCGCATCTGCTCCAATGGTTTCAATTTTATCTAAATCGCCATATACAATACGAGCTGTTTTGGCCAATTCTTGTACACGATCTCGAACTTCAGTAACTTGATCTTTACTTACTAAAGCACCCATTCTAACTTCTTTTAGTCGTGGATCTCCAATAGTTATTTTCCCTAAAGCTTTTCCTAAGGCAATCTGAACATCTTCAACCAGATTCTGTGGCACAATAATTCTGCGAATTGCGGTACACTTCTGACCGCATTTTACAGTCATTTCATTTCTTACCTCTTTAATAAAAAGATCAAATTCTGGTGTTCCCGGTACGGCATCTTCACCCAAAACGGAAGCGTTTAAAGAGTCTGCTTCCATATTAAATGGTACAGATTCTTGAATGATGCGTTTATGTGATTTTAACAATCTACCGGTTGTTGCAGAACCTGTAAAGGTTACGACATCTTGAGACTCTACGGTATCTAGAATGGTTCTTGCAGAACCAGTAATTAATTGCAATGCTCCTTCTGGCAAAATACCGGAAGCAATTATTTCACGTACAACCGCTTCAGTTAAGAAAGAGGTGTTAGTTGCCGGTTTTACCACAGCAGGAACGCCTGCCATCCAGTTACTTGCACATTTTTCTAACATGCCCCAAACTGGGAAGTTAAAGGCATTAATATGAACGGCAACTCCACGTTTTGGAACCATAATATGATGTGCCATAAAACGGCCACCACGAGATAAATCGATTGGATCGCCTTCTACGTGATAAGACTGATTTGGAAAAAGTTTACGCAAAGACGCATTAGCGAATAAGTTTCCAAAACCTCCTTCAATATCTATCCAGCTATCAACTTTTGTAGCTCCAGTTCTATAGCTTATTTCGTAAAAAGTAGCTTTCTTTTTCATTAGATAAAGCGCTAAACTTTTCAACATGTTGCCGCGTTCTTGAAAGGTCATTTTCCTTAGTTTCTCGCCACCTTTTGTTCTTCCGTATTGAAGAATTTCACCAAAGTCTAAACCTTCTGTATCTGAAAGTGCTACAATCTCTCCGGTTATGGCATCAAACATTGGAACTCCCTCGCCTTTACCTTCTCTCCATTGTCCTGTAACGTAATTTTGTATTTTTTTCATCAATAAATTTATTTATCGTTTCCGTGAAAACGGAAATCTATTTATGTTCTTTCGATCTAATTCCAATAAAATAGAAATCTTTCGAAGTAACATTATTTTTATTTGGGCGTTACCTAAAGGTCGGGCTTTCCGTTATATCTTTTTTATTTGTTCTCGATACAAAATTGCAAAAAAGCAATTTTACTCGAACTGACATAAAAAAGGATGCCACTTCAATCCCTAACGCACTTACTTGCTATGTTATTTACCTTTCTCAAAGTAGGAACCTATTTGCAATGAGATTCCTGTCTGCGCAGGTATTTAGACATTTTCAATTATCGCTGCATAACCTTGTCCAACACCAATACACATGGTTACCAATGCGTACTTTTTACCAGTTTCCTTTAGCTCTAAAGCTGCAGAATACGTGGTTCTTGCTCCGGTAGCACCTAATGGATGACCAATAGCAATGGCGCCTCCATTTGGATTTAATCTCGGATCATCGTCTTTTAATCCCCAAGCACGTGTACAAGCTAAGGCCTGAGCTGCAAAAGCTTCGTTGAGCTCGATTACGTCCATATCGTCCATAGTTAATCCTGCTTTTTTTAAGGCTTTATTAGAAGCTTCCACAGGACCTATTCCCATAATTCTAGGTTCTACCCCAACTACTGCAGAACTTACAATTCTTGCTAAGGGTTTTAAATTGTATTTTTTTACAGCATCTTCTGAAGCGATGATTGTTGCTGCTGCACCATCATTTAATCCTGATGAATTTCCTGCAGTTACGCTTCCGCCTTCTTTTTTAAAGGCCGCTCTTAATTTTCCTAAAACTTCTAAAGAGGTTGTTGGTTTTACAAATTCGTCTTTTGAAAATAAGATTGGGGCTTTTTTACGTTGCGGAATTTCTACAGTTACAATTTCTTTTGCTAAGCGTCCATTTTCTTGTGCTTTGGCAGCTTTCATCTGACTCCAATAAGCAAATTTATCTTGGTCTTCACGAGAAATATTGTATTTCTCCACAAGATTTTCAGCTGTTTGCCCCATGCCATCGGTTCCGAACATTTTTTCCATTTTCGGATTAATAAAACGCCATCCGAAACTAGAATCGTACATCTTGGCGTCTGTTCCAAAACCTTTAGAAGGCTTTGCTATTACGTAAGGTCCACGAGTCATATTTTCGACACCTCCAGAAATAAATAAATCGCCATCTCCAGCTTTAATCGCTCTGTTGGCATGAATGATAGCCGATAATCCAGAACTACACAATCTATTAACCGTTTCTCCGGGAACTGTAAATGGCAATCCTGCTAAAAGTGACGCCATTCTAGCCACATTCCGATTGTCCTCTCCGGCCTGATTGGCACAACCCATTATCACATCATCATAAGCATCGCTTGGAATGTTTGGGTTTCGTTTTACAATTTCTTTAATAACTAAAGCGCCTAAATCGTCCGTTCTAACAGCCGATAAAGTGCCTTGATAATTTCCTATTGGTGTTCTAATTCCGTCTATAATATATGCTTCCATAGTATTGCCCACGAAAGTGGGTATCTTTTTAATTACATTCCCACGAAAATAGGAATTGTATGGTTTGAAATTTTTATTTATACTTAAGAAACTTGTTTGCTAAAGTTTGTGACTTAAGTTTGTGTTGGTTTTATTTACTCAAAGATTCCTGCTTTAACAGGAAATGATTAATTCAACAATGCAGAAAAGGTATCTCCATTTCTAATATCTCCCGTTCTAAAACCTTTCATAAACCACTCCATGCGCTGCTCAGAGGTTCCGTGTGTAAAACTGTCTGAATTTACACTACCTCTTGTTCGTTTTTGAATGGCATCATCTCCAACTGCGTTGGCGGCACTTAAGGCTTCCTCGATATCTCCTTCTTGTAAATATTTTCTATTGTGATGTGCCCATACGCCTGCATAAAAATCGGCTTGCAACTCTTGTGCAACCGACAATTTATTAGCCTGAACTTCTCCAGATTGTTGTTGTAATTGTCTTACTTTTTGCGATGTTCCTGTTATGGTTTGTATGTGATGGCCTATTTCGTGCGCAGTCACGTAAGCAATGGCAAAATCCCCCCCTTTGGCTCCGAATCGGGTTTTTAGTTCATTAAAAAAAACTAAATCCATATATACTTTTTGATCGGCAGGACAATAGAATGGTCCAGATGCTGAACTGGCATTTCCGCAAGCTGTTGAAACAGCATTTGTAAATAATACCATTTTTGGTTCTTTATAATTTCCGAGATTATTTTCTCTAAAAATTTTGCTCCAAACGTCTTCGGTATCTGCTAAAATAGTCGCCATAAAATCTCCCATTTCCTTTTCTTCGCTGGTCAATTCGCGTTGCTCCACTTGTTGTGTAGATTGGCCGCTATTTATTTGCTCTAAAATGGGTGCTATTTGCTGACCTGTTTCTCCTCCAAATAGTTGTAAAAGAATGACAACTACTGCAATTACTCCACCACCAGCAACTAACTTACCTTTGTTGCCCATACCACGACGGTCTTCAAGATTTCCACTTTTTCTTCTACCTTTCCATTTCATACTAATATTGTTTAATTTCTTAAGTTATTATATCTAATCCCGAAAACTCGGAATAAAAACTTCACAGAAAGTTAGTCATTTTCTTCCCAACTTTTACTTGTGCGATATACAACACCTTTAAAAAGCGCTACTAATTCTTCTCCTCTTTTAACTTCAATGATGTTGAAGCCCAGCTTATTCTTTACATTTTCTATAACCGATTCGGCAACTATATAATCTCCTTCATCAAGAGCTTCAATATGATTGATACTCGTTTCTATAGAAACCGCATATTTACCATGTGTGTTGGCTGCAAATCCAAAAGCTGTATCTGCCAATGAATAGCTAATGCCACCATGCGCTTTATTCATGCTGTTAAGCATGTCTTTTCTAATGGTCATTCCAACTTTGCATCGACCGATTTCACATTCGAGAATCTCGATGCCTAGCCATGTGCTGTAGGCGTCTTGGGATAGCATTTTATGTGGGATTTGTTCTGGTAGTAAAGGCATTAGTTCTTAGGGATTAGGGATTAGTTCGTTCTAAGGTTTTTCTTCTTAATGAAGACATCATTTTTGTTAATTCAGAAATTAATTTTCTATTCTCTTCATCTTTTTCAAAGCTAATATAAAATCTTCTTTTAGCTTTTGTACTACAACTCACACATTCATTTGCATTATAAATAGCATAATTTATATGCTTAACGAATTGAGCGTCTAAACCAGGATATCCTTCGGCAATATTTAAGGCTATGGAATCTGCCGCTCTCCTAAACTGCGATGAAAGCGCATAAAGTTCGTGATTTGGAAAATCCTTTACTAAAGCATCTACCACTTCTCCAAAATCCATAGCTTTTTGATAAACTTGTAGATCTTCAAATTTAAAATGATAGTTACTCTTCATATTAATTCCTTTTTCCTAATGCCTAATGCCTAACGCCATGTTAATTAAAAAACGTCTTATTTCCTTTGTTCATTCGTCGTAATAACGGACTACAACGGTATCTATCTTCGTGGTATTCATTATATAATTCATCCATTTTATCTACGCACCAATCGATTCCTTTTTCATCTGCCCAAGCTAATAAACCTTTTGGATAATTGACTCCTTTGGTCATAGCGTTGTCTATATCTTTGGCTGATGCTATGTTTAAAAATAGTGCGTCTGCTGCTTCGTTGATTAGCATTATTAGGATTCTGTTGAAAATTTGTTGTGATAATTTTTCATCTTGAGATTCTTCGCTGTCGCTCTGAATAACACGTTTTCCGTTTTCATCATAATCGTAATAGCCTTTACCAGATTTTCTACCTAAATAACCGGCTTCTGCAAAGCGTTTTTGTGTGAAAGCTGGTTTATATCTTGGATCGAAGTAGAAAGCTGTAAATACGGTTTCGGTTACGGTATAATTGACATCGTTTCCAATAAAGTCCATAAGCTCGAACGGCCCCATTCTAAAACCACCTGCTTCTTTCATAGCTGCATCAATCATGGCAAAGTCCGCTATACCTTCTTCATATATTCTAAGAGCTTCGCCGTAAAATGGTCTAGCTACACGGTTGACTATAAATCCAGGTGTGTCTTTTGCAACAGCTACCGTTTTTTTCCAATCGGAAATGGTTTGAATAGACTTTTCTAATACTTCTTTTGATGTTTGGATGGCAGGAATTACCTCAACCAATTTCATTAAAGGTGCTGGATTGAAAAAATGGATGCCTATACAACGTTCAGGTTTTTGAAGTGATGAAGCAATGGAAGCAATGGACAAGCTAGATGTGTTTGATGCGATAATACAATCGGTAGAAACATAGCTTTCTAATTCAGAAAATACTTTTTTCTTAACCTCTAAGCTTTCAACAATGGCTTCGATTGTCAGGTTTGAATCTGACAAGTCTTTTAATTTATCAACGTAAGAGATGTTAGATTGGATTCGTGATTTTTCAGTAGCATCAATACGTCCTTTTTCTACTAACCGTGCTAATATTTTTTCTAAAGCAGCTTTTGCTTTATCTAAAGCCGATTGATATGTATCGTATAATTTCACCTTACAACCAGCTGTAGCAGCAACTTGTGCGATACCACTTCCCATGGTTCCTGAACCTATTATTCCTACAAATTTAATTGTAGATTGCAGATTAACGATATTTGATTTTTGATTTTCACTCATACTAAATAATTGCAGATTGCAGATTAACGGTTTTTGATTTTTTTGAACATCATACAATTTACGGTTTTAGTTTTGTTGATGCTGTTTTAATACTGACAACGAATATGGAAATTAGTTCATCGTTTTCTTTCAGTAACTTCTCTAATTTATCCAAATCTAAGATAAGACTTGCTCCCTTCTGAATTTTTAAATTTATATACGATTCTCTTAGTTCTTTTAAACAAACTTTCATTTTATGTAAAAAATCTCTGGTAGATTCGCCACTTCTAGCTTCACCATAATTTAAAGCTACAGATGTAGAAGATCTAATTAATTGTTTTGCTAAATGTTCTGAAGCGAAAGATTTATCAATTTTCTTAGTTATCAATATCACATCTATTGCAAATTGTATTAATCTGTCTTCAAGTTGAATTGCTTTCATTATTTGTCCTATATTCAGAAATCAACAATCGTTAATCTTAAATCATTAATCACCTTCCTTTAAAGTTTGGCTTACGTTTTTCAATAAATGCTGCAACCCCTTCTTTATAATCTTCACTTTGTGCTGCTTCTATTTGTATTTTAGATTCTAACGCTAATTGTTGTTCTAATGTGTTTGTCATCGATTTGTTAAATAACTCTTTAATCAAACCAAGTGCTTTTGTTGGCATGTTTGCCAGTTTTAAAGCAAGCTTATTTGTTTCTTCTTCAAAACTGTCTAAAGGAATCATTTTATAAATCATTCCCATTCTTTCTGCCTCTTCTGCTGAAATCTTATCGCCCAACATAGCCAAAGCTTGTGCTTTTTGAAAACCAATTAGTCTTGGAAGAAAGTAAGTTCCTGCGCTATCTGGCACTAAACCAATTAAACTAAAGGCTTGAATAAAGCTTACTTTTTCATGCGCAACAACGATATCGCAAGCTAATGCAATATTTGCTCCTGCTCCTGCTGCCACACCGTTTATTGCTCCGATGATTGGTTTTTTAATGCTTCGGATTCGTGTAATGATGGGATTGTAGTGTTCTTCTAATATTTTTTTGAAGCCAGGATTTAATTCTGGATCTGTAACTTCTTTTAAATCTTGACCGGCACAAAATGCTTTTCCGTTTCCTGTTAGAATAATAGCTCTCACTTCGGAATTGTTTTCGCAATCATCCAAAATGCTTTGTAAACTTAAAGCCATGTCTCGATTGAAACTATTGAAGACTTCAGGTCTGTTTAATGTAATGGTTGCTATTTTGTTTTCTATTTTTAGTTGGATTGAGTTCATATATTCTTTATATTTTGTTGGTTCTCGATACAAAATTGCAAAAAAGCAATTTCATTCGAACTGACGAAAGCCTATTTTAAACATTTAAAATAATCGAATGGTTCTTGGCAATCATCGCATTGAAATTGGGCTTTACATGCTGTAGAACCAAACTGACTGACCATTTTTGTATTTGTGGATCCGCATTGTGGACATTTAACCAAACGTTTTCCATGTAGCAACACATCTTTATCGGCTTCTGCACCTAATGGCGCTGCTATTCCATAATCTTCAAGTGCTTTTCTACCTCTTGGGGTTATCCAATCGGTTGTCCATGCTGGGGCAAGAATCAGTTCGATTTCAGATTGATAACCTGCTTCTTTTAAAGCTGCTTTAATATCGTCTCCAATAACATCCATGGCAGGACAGCCACTGTAGGTTGGTGTAATTTGCACCTTAACCATATTGTTTTCAATAACAGCAGAACGAACCACACCCATATCCATAATAGATAGAACTGGAATTTCCGGATCGGAAACCTGTTCTAAGATTGGAATTAAAATGTTGTCTATGTTTTGTTCTGTTGTTGTCATGTTCACTTCCCGTGAAAACGGAATCTTATATTTTTTAATTTAAATATGATTGAGACTCTTCGGCTGCGCTCAGAGTGACATTTCGGTTTTACCATTCCATATTTGGATAAGCGCGTTGCATATATTGCAGTTCGGCTAGTAAATATCCCATATGTTCTGTGTGGATGCCTTGTTTTCCTCCTTTTTGAAAATATTTAGATTCTGGAATGGTCAGAGTTGACTCTTGTAAGACGTCTGCCACTTTTTGATAATAAGCTTCTTTTAATGTTGTAACATCTACACCTATTCCTTCTGCTACCATTTCTTTATCTGCATCGGTTTGATGGAATAACTCGTCTGTATAGGTCCATAAATCGTCTATAGCTGTCTGCATACGCTTATTACTTTCTTCGGTGCCATCTCCTAAACGCTTGATCCAATCTGTAGAAAAACGCTGGTGATAACTTACCTCTTTAAGCGATTTTGTTGCAATTGCAGATAAAGTTAAATCTTTACTTTTTTGTAATTCTGTCAAGAATAAAAAATGGTACACATCGAATAAAAACTGACGTCCCATAGTATAAGCGAAATCGGTATCAGGTTGCTCTACTAAAAGCACATTTAAATATTCACGTTCGTGACGCAGCATAGCAATATCATCTTCCGTTCGTTTATCACCTGCAACTTTTGCAGCATATTGATAATAACTGCGCACTTGACCAAATAAATCTAAAGAGATATTAGTACAGGCAATATCTGTTTCTAAACTTGGCCCATGTCCCGTTAAGGCTCCCATTCTTTGACCAAGAATCAGGCTGTTATCTGCTATTCCTAGAATGTAATTGTATAGGTTTTGTTTCATGTTTACTTCCCACGAAAGTGGAAATCTTTTTTAATTAAACATTTATTTTTTTATGAGATTCCTGCCTGCGCAGGAATTTTACATGTGCTTAACCTCATCAGGTAGTTCATAAAATGTAGGGTGACGATACACCTTATCTTGAGCTGGCTCAAACATTTCGCCATTATGCTCTGGATTGGATGCTGTGATATTTTTGCTTTCCACAACCCAAATGCTAACACCTTCGTTTCTTCTGGTATACACGTCTCTTGCATTTTCTAATGCCATATCTGCATCTGCCGCATGAAGACTACCAAAGTGTCTGTGTTCTAATCCGTTTTTACTTCTTACGAAGATTTCCCAAAGTGGCCAGTTTTTTGTTTTTGACATGTTATTGTTGATTGTTGACTGTTGATTGTTATTTGTTGATTCTAAAATCACAAATCGTTAATCTTTAATCATAAATTATTAAACTACTTGTTTTTCTTTTCTTTCTTGTTGTTTTTCAGCATAAGCCATAGCTGCATCTCTAACCCATTCGCCTCTTTCCCAAGCTCCAACACGTGCTTTCATGCGTTCTTTATTCATTGGTCCATGACCTTTAACGACTTGCCAAAACTCATCCCAGTCGATTTCTCCAAAATCATAACTTCCTTTTTCTTCATTCCATTTTAAATCCGGGTCTGGAATGCTCAATCCTAAAATATCGGCTTGTGGTACTGTCTGATCTATAAATTGCTGACGCAGATCGTCGTTAGACTTTCTTTTTAGTTTCCATTTCATGGATTGTTCTGTATGCACAGATTCGGCATCAGTAGGACCTAACATCATTAAAGATGGCCACCACCAACGATTTAAGGCATCTTGCGCCATGTCCTTTTGTTCTGGTGTTCCGTTAGAAAGTTTAAGCATGATTTCGTAGCCTTGTCTCTGATGAAAACTCTCTTCCTTACATACACGAACCATCGCTCTAGCGTAAGGGCCGAAAGAGGTATTGCACAATGGCACTTGATTTATAATGGCTGCTCCATCTACCAACCAGCCAATAGCACCCATATCTGCCCATGTTATTGTTGGGTAATTAAAAATGGATGAATATTTGGCTTTTCCTGAATGTAATTGCTCGTATAATTCATCTCGAGAAATCCCTAAGGTTTCGCAAGCGCTATACAAATATAAACCATGGCCTGCTTCGTCTTGAACTTTAGCCAAAAGAGCCACTTTACGTCTTAAAGAAGGCGCTCTGGTAATCCAATTCCCTTCTGGAAGCATGCCGACAACTTCGGAGTGCGCATGTTGAGATATTTGCCTGATATGCGTTTTACGGTACTTTTCTGGCATCCAATCTTTCGGTTCGATTTTTTCGTCTCTTGCGATACGTTCTTCGAATTGCTTTTCTAAATATTTTATTTGTTCTTCACTCATTGTTCTTGATTTAGAAACCTGTCTGGTTTTAAAAACTTAACAGGTTGGTGTTGACTTGCGTGTTAAGGATTACTCCTCCATTCTATTTTTTTTAAAAATACGAAATCGTGAATACTTCGTATTTGTAGCGACATCCTTTTTTTTAAAGGAATTTTACACATCAAAATCTACTACTACTTTATCTGATGTTGGTACTGCCTGACAACTAAGCACATAGTTTTGCTTGACTTCTTTATCTTCTAGCGCATAGTTGATTTTCATTTCAACAGAGCCTTCTTTTATCTGACATTTACAGGTGCTACAAACCCCACCTTTACAAGCAAAAGGCAAGTCGGCACCAGCACCAAGAGCTGCATCCAGAATATTGTCGTATTCTTTTGTCATAGTGAAATCGAATTCTTTTCCACCATCAATAATAGTTACTTTAGTCCCTTCTACATTTTGTTTGGATAAACGTTCTGCTCTTTCAATATCTTCGTCTGAAAGTCCTGTAACAAACAACTCAAAATGCACCAAATCTTTGGGTAATCCGGCGTCTATTAAATAATTACTCACATAATTTACCATTTTTTCTGGACCACATAAAAAGACTTCACTTGTATCTGGAATATCGATGAAGGTTCTTGTAAGCACCTGCATTTTTTCATCGTTAAATCTTCCGTTAAACAGTTCGATATCTCTTCGTTCTTTGGTTAAAAAATAATAAATTTCCAACCTCCCAAAATACGTGTTACGCAACTGCTCTAATTCCTCTTTAAAGATAATAGATTTTGCTGTTTTATTTACATAAAACAATTTACATGTTGCTTTGGGCTCAGTAGCAAGATGCGTTTTAATCATAGATAAAACAGGCGTAATACCACTACCGGCAGCAAAAAACAAATAATTCTTTGCTTTTTCTTTATTGCAGTCTACCCCAAAAGTTCCACTAGGCGTCATAACTTCTAGCATATCTCCAGTTTGTAACTCGTTATTTACGAATGCTGAAAATTTTCCGCCAGGAATTAATTTGACAGCTACTTTCCATTGCTTATCTAACGGACTTGAACATAATGAATACGACCTACGAACGTCTTCTCCATCAATTATTGCTTTTAAAGTCAGGTGTTGTCCTTGTCTAAATTTAAAGATGTCTTGAGATGTTTCTGGCACCTCAAAAGTAATAACCGAAGTGTCTTGGGTTTCTTTATATATATCTGCAACTTTTAAGTTGTAAAATTCAGCCATAGTTTTCTTATTCATATGAAACTAACACTTGTTAGTTTGGTTTACAAAATTACAAAATTAAATCTAAACTATTTGTTAATTCCATGAATGAGAACATCACTTAATTGAGCACTGAGTTTCTTAATACTTACAGCTTCTTTCTTTGGAATCCAAATGTATAAGGAGCGTAAGGTTGAAAGCATAGAAAACATCATAATTTCTGGGTTTTTATTAGCAATTTCATTATTTTTTATTCCATTTACTAAAATACTTCGGAAACTTTCCTCATACCCAGCTCGTAGACCTAAATAGTAATCCAATTGCTCTTCCAGGTGCATCCAATCGTTATTTAACGATGCCATCCCAAAAGTGTTTTTACTTGTTATAGATATATGAAGGGTAACAATCTCTTTTAATTTATCTATAGAAGATTTTTCTGAAGCCTTAATCTGCTCTATACCTTCTGTAAATTCCTCAGCCAGAGCAATAATTATTTCTTTAAGAATTTCCTGTTTGGAACTTATATGATTGTATAAACTTGCTGCTTTTATTCCCATAGAAGTAGCAATATCTCTCATGGTTACAGCACTATAACCTTTTTCCTTAAAGAGTTTGGCTGCTACATTTATAATTTCGTTTTTACGTGTTTCTTGTTTCATTGGCTACTAAGATACTGATAAATTATTCTATAAAATCTCTGGATTAGACTTAACTATTACCAAGCTTTAATCTGTAACTTTGCACACATATTTTTCAATTTAGAAAGCTATACTGCTTATGGATACTAAAATAGAAACAAACCCATTAATAGACCGATTACCTCCACATTTAAAACAGTTTATTAAGCCACAGAATTATAAAGATTATTCACCAATTAATCAGGCTGTTTGGCGCTATGTGATGCGAAAAAACGTCTCTTATTTAAGTACAATTGCCCACGAATCTTATTTAAATGGTCTTGAAAAAACTGGAATTTCTATAGATAATGTACCCAGCATGTATGGCATGAATAGAATTCTTAAAAACATTGGATGGGCAGCTGTTGCCGTAGATGGGTTTATACCTCCAAATGCTTTCATGGAATTTCAAGCGTATAAAATATTGGTGATAGCTTCCGATATCCGTCAGCTAGAAAACATAGAATACACTCCAGCACCAGATATTATTCACGAATCTGCCGGGCATGCTCCAATAATTGCAAATCCTGATTATGCGGAATACCTTAGACGTTTTGGGGAAGTTGGCGCGAAGGCCATTTTATCTTCTCATGATAACGATATGTATGAAGCTGTTAGAAGACTGTCTATTTTAAAAGAAGCCACAAACTCCAGTGAAAGAGAAATTCAAGAAGCTGAAGATTTAGTCCATGAGCTACAGAATAAAAAAGTACCACTTTCTGAAATGGCAAAAATCAGAAATTTACATTGGTGGACGGTTGAATACGGTTTAATTGGAACCATAGAAAATCCTAAAATTTATGGAGCGGGATTACTATCTTCTATAGGCGAAAGTAAATGGTGTATGAGAGATGAAGTTGAAAAAATACCATATTCTTTAGATGCTGCTGAACAAGAATTTGATATTACTAAACCGCAACCTCAACTTTATGTAACTCCAGATTTTGCTTATTTAATGGAGGTTTTAGATGAATTTTCTAATACCATGGCTTTGCGAAAAGGTGGGTTTAGAGGGTTACAAAAACTAATCGATTCTCAGAAAATTGGTAGTATTGAGTTGAATACGGGTTTACAGATTTCGGGTGTTTTTACCGACATGATAACCGACGAAGACAATCGTGTAGTCTATTTTAAAACCGAAGGTCCAACAGCTTTAGCCAATCGTGAAAAAGAGTTAATAGGTTTAGGAACCGAGGCAAACCCTGATGGGTTTAGCTCTCCAATTGGTAAATTAAAAGGGATTAATTTAGCTATTGAAGACATGGGTCCAAGAGATTTAAAAGCTTATAATTTTTACGATGGAAAACGAATTTCTTTTGAATATGAAAGTGGTATCATAGTAGAAGGTTTAAATACTACTGGAATTAGAAACTTATTTGGAAAGCTTATTTTAATTGAGTTTGAGGATTGCACCGTGAGCTATAAAGATGAGATTTTGTTTTCTCCAAATGATGGAATTTTTAGATTGGCCGTAGGCTCGTCTATTGTTTCTGCCTATGCTGGTGCTGCCGACTTTAGATCATTTAATAATTTATACCATGTATCCAGCACAGAAACCATCAAACAAGAAAAAAACTCGAAAACTATAGAATTAGAAAGTTTGTATGCTTTTGTAAGAGACATGAGGGATTCTAATAAAATAGATATTTTAAAACTCCGAGCCATGTTTGATGATTTGAAAGTAAATCACCCATTAGAATGGCTGATTATACTGGAGATACTGGAAATTTTACAAGAACAAAATAGTAAAGAATTACATGCTGAACTATTAGAGCATTTAAAAAACATCCAACTGCAGAAACCTAAAATTGCCCATCTTATTGAAGATGGTTTGGCTTTATTTTAAGAGTTTTTTTCATTTTAGAATAGTAACATTATTGTTAAATAACCAATCCTATCATAAATATTTAGTTTATTCATTTTTTCCATTGATGAAAAAACGAACCAAAAAAATCTAGGCTTACGAAACTTTATCTAAATTTTTTGCTAGTCCTCTAAATTTTAGGAACTCGCCATTAAATATAGTCCTTTGAGGACTAATCCGACTGACTCAAACAGCCTAAAATTTTACGAGGCCTACACTTCAAATTTTACGATAAACTTTCGATAGGCCAAAAATGAGCTTTATAAAAACAACCCTAAAGGTTAAAACACCATGAAAACCTGCGTAAATAAAGACTTTGAGAGTTCGTTATAATTTTTTTTTAAGAAGCTATTGTTAAACAATTTATAAATAAAGTGTCATGTAACACTTGTTACAAAGTTTTTGAAATAAAATAAAGTACTTTGTAAAAAATTAAATTATGGGATTATTAGATTTTCTAACTGGGAATAAAAGTGATAAAATAAAAGACTTTCAATCTAGAAAAGCTATTATTATTGATGTAAGAACAAAAGAAGAATTTAGTCAAGGTGCTATTACGGGTTCTAAAAATATTCCTCTTCAAACTTTAAAAGGGAAAATTAATGATATTAAAAAATTAAACAGACCTGTTATTGCTTGTTGTGCTAGTGGTATGCGTTCTGGAAGTGCCGCTTCTATTTTAAACAGCAATGGTATTGAAGCCATTAATGGCGGAGGCTGGAGTAGCTTACGCAATAAGTTATAAATAGCTTTTACAGCTTAGCGTCTCTTTATGGGGGAGTTTTAATCTTTAAAAACTTCAAGGTTTTGAAAATCGTTTGAAGAGTTGATAGCATCTCCATTATATTTAAGAGTCCAACCTAAAGAGTTTGTAAGAATATAGAATTTAGCCAATTCGCTTAGTAGTCTATTTTGAGCATTCGATTTTAAATTAGAGGCTTCTACTTTTTTTAGTAAACTTTGTTTTACGGATTCTTTTATGGTATTATAATCTTTGGCTTCAAACGGGTTTAGATAATCTGCTTGAACATCATAATATTCAAAATCTGGATGAATGCTTATTTCTTCTTCTGGAATAGATGTAATTATTAATTCTTTATTCTTTTCATCTAAAACATATTCCAACTTACTTAAGTCGTAAGCAACCGTAACATCTGCATTTGCAACTACCAAAGCCTTTTTTTCTACATTTATTAAATTAGAAAATAAGGCTTTAGAATTTTTATAGGTAAATACCTGACTAAAATGTCCTTCTGTAACTACAAGCTTCCCCACATTTTTAATGGATTCTTGTATTAAAGCGGAGTCTTCGTGAAGGGTTGTTTTATTATCTTTTTGGTCTTCGCAAAACTTAAAAGTTAAAAGCACAACTAAAGCAATGATGATTCCCAATAGTATTTTTCTCATAACTCAAAAGTACATAAAAAATTAATGAGATAATAGTACCCCAACTATTAAGGAATAAGGTTGTTTTTCTTAGCTTTTTGCAAGGCTTCAATTTTATTGTGTACTTGAAGTTTTTTATAAATATTCTCAATATGTTTTCTAACAGTTCCTGTAGAAAGTATTAAATTTTCTGCAATAGCATTATAACTTAATCCCTTACTTAAGTGTTCTAAAACTTCAACCTCTCTAGCTGTTAATTTAATATCTTCTTGTTCCTCTCTATTTTCAATACTCAGTGGGTTTCTAAGAAGTTTTAAGGTTTTTAAAGCGATGGAAGGATTCATAGCAGCACCACCATTTAGGGTTTCTATAATTCCGTCGTGAAGATCTTGAGCGTTTATTTCTTTTAATAAATATCCATCAGCTCCCGCTTTAATAGACTTAAAAATGTTTTCATCGTTATCGAAAACGGTAAGCATAATTATTTTAATATGCGGATATTTTTGTTTGACAATTTCTGTTGCTTCAATGCCATTTAAGATTGGCATTTCTATATCCATTAAAATTAAATCTATATTCCTATTATCTTCTAATTTCGCTAATAAATCTGAACCATCGGTAGCTGAAAATTTAAAATTCAAATCTTCAAAAAAAGAGAGTTTTTCTTTTACAGTATTTATTAGAAAAGCATTGTCGTCAACTATAGCTATTTTAATATTCATATATTATTTCTTAGTAATTCAACCTTTTATTTATTCATAATAACAGAAAGAATGAGGTTTAAATTGATTTAAACACTCTTACGGTTGTTCCTTTATTTATTTCAGATTTTATTTCGAATTCAGCATCCAATTCATGAGCACGTTTTTTCATATTATTTAAACCGTTTCCTAACTCTACTTCCTTATAATTGAATCCAGTTCCGTTATCTGAAATCGTCATTATATAAATAGCATTTTCAAAAGTAAAATCAACATCTATTTTAGTAGCCTTGGCATATTTTATAGAATTATTAATAGCTTCTTGAATAATTCTATAGATATTCATTCCTTGCACAGAGGTAAACATCTTGTGTTTCCCCATGTCTTCGTCTACATTAAAACTAAAAACTATAGCATGCGCGGATTTATTGGCTTTCTCAATGAAATTTGAAATTCTCGATTGTAAATCTTCAAAAGTTATTTCATTTTTATTCATGGCCCAAATAGTGTCTCGTAACTCGTAAATAGTCGAAGAAGCAAAGTCGCTAATAGATTTTAGTTTTTCGTTTAAATTGTCTGAAAGTTTAAAGCCATATTTTAAATTATCTACAGACGAAATAATAAAAGTTAATTGGGCGCCAATATTATCGTGCAGATCTCTACTAATATGTAAGCGTTGCTCTTGGAGTTTATTTTGGGTTTCAATTTTGGCCAAAGCCTCTTTTAATTCATTCTCTTTTTTAAGCTGCTTATGTTTGAGTTTTTGCTGATTGTATAATAAATACCCAAATAGAGATAAAACAATAGCTAAAATAATCAAACTTATAATTTGATAGTTTTTTCTATTTAAATCAGATTCTTTTTGCGAAATTTCAGTTTGTTGTAATAAAATTTCTTTTTCCTTTTTTTCCGTTTGATATTTAGTTTCTAATTCGCTACTTAATTTTAAAGCTTTTTCCTGCAACACTAAATCTTGATTCTTTACATATAAATTTGTGTAATATGCTACACTATCCGGTTTAGACTCACTTGCATAAACCGGAATAAGCTGTAAATACACCTGCAAACTCTTTTCAACCATAGCTTCATCCTTAAAAATCTTTAAACTTTCTAAAAGGATGGATTTTGCCTTACTAAATTCTCCTAAATTATTATAGACTCCTGCTAGACTTAATTTAGAACTAGCCAATTCTGTTCCTAAATTTGTTTTCTCTCTAATTTCTATAGATTTCTGTATATATTCTCTAGCTAATTTATATTCTTTTTTATCGTTATAAATAGTTCCTAAATTATTATAAGCAGAACCTAAAGTTGGAAATGCATCTGCTTTTTCTGCTTCTTTTATTCCTTTATGTAAATAAGTAATAGCATTTGCAGTATCCGTTTTAAACAAATAAAGACTAGCCATACTTACATATGAATTACTTAAATATTCAAACTGATTATTTTTCTTAAAAAAAGCAATATTATCATTTAAATACTGTTGCGATTTAGTATAGTTTTTTAATGCCATATAAATATTTGCAATATTACTTTTAAGAGAATTTGCTACAACTTCATTTCCACTACTTTCATAAAATTTCAGCGATTTAAGAAAATAAATCATAGAACTATCTAATAATGTCTTCCTATAAAAAATATTACCCAATTTAGAATTTACTGCTGCTATTCCAGAAGAGTCCTGCAGCTTATTTCTAATTTTTAAAGATTTCCGCAATAGGTTTTCAGACTGATTAAGGTCTCCTTTTAAATAATAAACTGTGGCATAATCATTAAGAGTTTGAGCCAAGAATACAGAGTCGTTCATTTTTTTAGCCATAGACATAGCTTTCTTTCCATAAACCAAGGCAGAATCAGTTGAGACTGTACAATAATACCAAGTTAAATCTCCATAGATTTTAGCTTTTTTAACTTCATCTGGATTATTTAAAAGCTGAATTTTTAAACTATCTATAATTTTTTGCGGGCTTTGTGAAAACGCATTTAAATTAAGTTGTAAAACAAAAATCAGGAATAGTAACTTCTTCATATAATTAATTGTAATGCTCCTCGAATATAATCTTTTTAGTGATAAGTAGCTCTTTTGTTATTTCAAATAATTGATTGAGTAAGGACTTATTGTAGTTTTCCAAATAAGCATTTTTTTGAATAACCTGTTCTTGTTTCAGTTGTTCAAAACTTAACTGATTTTGCAATCTTAAATAACTTTCTTTAAAAACTTTAGTGTTCCATTGAGTAACAACAACTACTCTAAAACTAAATACTATTAAAACACCAATAAGTGTGAATAAAATAAACGAAAAAAGAAGATTTAAATCCATAATTAAATACTTTATTAAGTTTAAAAAAAAGCATGCTTAAATTTTCATTTTAGACATAAAAAAAACATCAAACTCAATCCCTCAAAAGATAGATATTGCCTGATGTTTATTTATAAAATTGATTAATAGCATGATGAAAATACAATTTAATGGTAGATATTACATAATTATTCGACAAAACGATAGTTAAAAAAGATTAAGCGCAATAACCTACCTTATTACGCTTAATCAGGTATAATCCTAACAACAAGGCTCTTATTGTCAAGATGTTCTAAATCTATCTAAACAAGATTTCTTATTGTTTTTTAAGATTAAAAGCTCCTTCTGTAACGCTTTTAGTTGAGCCATCATTAGCATTTTTACAAGTAAAATTAAAGGTCCCTTTTACATGAGTATCTGTCTCTTCAGAAATTTTAATTTCACCAATTACACCAGAATCTTGATAAGGCGCATTCCATGTTTGCGTATTCATTGGATCGCTAATATTTGGTTCTGCATAAGAAGCAGTTCTAAACACATTATCGTCGCTTAGTTGGTAGGTTCCAACACCATCATATCCATTAATAATCATACTAATCGCTTGAGATTGTGTGTTTCCTTGCATCACCAAAGTGGTTTGTCCACCACCAGTTGTAGCATTAGCAAAAGAAGTCATTTCTAAAGATGTAAATGAACTTCCATTAATTTTTGCTGTAATAGTTCCTGAAGCTGCTCCTCCACCTCCAGCATCTCCACCATCATCATCGTCTGAGCAAGAAGAAAGTGTTATTAAAGAAAAGCACATTAAAAATAAGGTAAGATGTTTTAAAGTTTTCATTGTTGAAATATTTTTAGGGGGTTTATAATACTCCAAATTTGCAACTTAAAGACGTAGTAATCAATACGAAGAAATACGTATATTTTAAAAAAAGAGAAAAGAGACAGATTAAAATATAATATGTGAGAAATTTGTTTGAAGCTTTTCTATTCTATCTGAAAGCTTTTGAAGAAAAAGTTTATGTGCTTTAGAATCTGGATTGAAAGGTTTATGCTGAAGTCCTTTTTGAATAGCATCTACTTCTTCCATAATATGTGAAGCTTTTTCTGAAATCCAGACCAATATAAATTTCTCCCAAATATAATTGATGGCTGTTTGGTTTGGATGAATCATGTCTTCGGCATAAAAACGATAATCGCGCAACTCATCCATCATGATTTCGTAGGATGGGAAATAATAAAGACCTCTCGACTGCGCTCGAGGTGACAGAACAGAATGAATAGCAGAAATTAAATGCGCCTTACTTTGCGTGTTTTCAACAAAGCCATCTTTTAAATGTCTTACAGGAGATACTGTAAAAATAATAGTCACCTCATTATTTACACTTCTTATAAGTGCAATAATTGATTCCAACGTTTCGACAATCTCGTTAATTGAAAGCAGTTCTTTTAAAAACTTTTTTTGTGGTATTTTATGACAGTTTGCAACTACCTCATCTCTTTCAATAAATCTATACACCCAGGCAGTTCCTAGGGTAATAATAATGTGAGACGAACTCTCAAGCTGATTGGCCGTTATTGGAATTTGGCTATTAAGTGTGTTTAAAAGCGTTAGTTTATCGGGGTTACTTAATTTGGAATGGGCTTCAAAACAATGCCATTGTTCATTTTGAAAAAGCACATCCTCTTCTGTATAAACTTTTTGATTAATAGCATGTGTGATAAAACTCTCAATAGCTTGTGGATGAAATAAAATTCCAAACGGGTTTTGAAGCGTTTGAAACTTAAAATAATCTAATTTTCCTCCTATGTTTTCCACAAAACACGATCCAATTAACAACAACTTGGTATGATAATCTATTTGATTATGCTGTTGTTTAATTAATGGTATGTTTGTTTGAAGGTTCATTTAGTCACGAATTTCACTAATTATCACAAATTTTAAATATGCAAGACTATTTAGCAGAGATTCGCAAAGTTTACCAAAGATTCACAGAGAGATTTGAATTTAAAAAAATCTCTGTGAGTCTCTGTGTAAAAACTGAGCTATTAGTTTATTACAAATAACTTTTAGCAGCTTCCAAAGCAGCTTCAATTCCTCCTGGATTTTTACCTCCTGCAGTTGCAAAGAAAGGTTGTCCGCCACCACCACCTTGGATGTGTTTTCCTAATTCTCTAACTATTTGCCCTGCATTCAAGCCTTTACTTTCTACCAGTCCTTTAGATACGTAACAAGACAATAAAGCCTTCCCTTCGTTTTCTGCTCCAAATAACAAGAATAAATTATCAAACTGACTGCCTAATTCAAAACATAAATCTTTAATGCCTCCAGCATCTAAATCTATTTTCTTTGCTAAAAACTGAATGCCATTTATTTCTGTTAATTCGTTTTTAAGATCGCCTTTTAGATTTTTTGCTTTGTCTTTTAATAGAGCCTCCACTTGTTTTTTAAGACTACTATTTTCTTCTTGTAAATTTTGCAGCGCTTTAACAGGTTCGTTATTATTTAATAACACTTTTATATCATTAAACGTCTTATTAATATCTACAAAATAATCTTTTAAAGCATCGTTTGTAATGGCTTCAATACGACGAATTCCTGCAGCGACAGCTCCTTCAGATACAATTTTAAAGAACCAAATATCACCTGTATTCTTCACATGTGTACCACCACACAATTCGATGGATTGACCAAAACGAACCATTCTAACGGTATCTCCATATTTTTCACCAAACAAAGCCATGGCTCCTTCTTCCAAAGCTTGATCCATTGGAATGTTTCTTTTTTCCTGAAGTGGTAATTTTCCAGCAATTCGTGCATTAACAAAAATTTCAACATCGCGTAATTCTTCAGATGTTAGTTTTGAAAAGTGTGAAAAATCAAAACGCAAGTATTTTGAGTGCACAGCAGATCCTTTTTGTTCCACATGACTCCCTAAAACTTCACGTAATGCTTGGTGCAATAAATGTGTTGCCGTATGGTTACACTCTGTTCTATAACGCTGTTTAGAATCTACAGTTGCCGTGAAATTTTCGTTTAAATTTTCTGGTAAATCTTTAGCAAAATGCATCACTACATTACTCTCTTTTTTAGTATCTAGAATATAAGTGATATTTCCATTTCCATCTTCCAAATAGCCCTTGTCTCCAACTTGTCCTCCACCTTCAGCATAAAATGGCGTGAGATTAAAAACCAGTTGATACATATCTCCATCTTTCTTGGATGTTACTTTTCTATAACGTGTAATTTTTACTTTTGCTTCTAAAGCATCATAGCCTATAAATTCTTGTACAGCATCATCTATTAAAACAGTCCAATCGTCTGTGGACATTTCGCTTGCTGCACGAGAACGCTTCTTTTGTTTTTCTAATTGGTCTTTAAAACCTTTTTCATCCAGTTTTAAATTTTGTTCAGAAAGTATCAATGCTGTTAGGTCTATTGGAAAACCATAAGTATCATACAATTCAAAAGCTTTTTCTCCTGAAACTGTATCTCCTGAAGTACTTTTAACAATACCATCCAATAGCACCAAACCTTGATCCAAAGTTCTTAAAAAAGAGGCTTCTTCTTCTTTAATAACGTTTTCAATAAGTTGCTTTTGAGCTATCAATTCAGGGAAAGCATCTCCCATTTTTTTACTTAAAACATCAACCAATCTATATATAAACGGTTCTTTTTGATCTAAAAAAGTAAAGCTATAACGAATGGCGCGACGTAAAATACGACGAATAACATATCCAGCTCCAGTATTGCTTGGCAACTGTCCATCTGCTATAGAAAAAGCGACTGCACGAACGTGATCTGAAATAACGCGTATGGCAACATCTACTTTCTCTTCTTTACCATAATCTTTATCTGTAATGGTTTCGATTTCTCTAATTATTGGTGTAAAAACATCCGTATCGTAATTAGACTGTACACCTTGTAACACCATACACAAGCGCTCGAATCCCATTCCTGTATCGATATGTTTGTTAGGTAAAACTTCAAGCAACCCATTCGCTTTCCGGTTGTATTGCATAAAAACTAAGTTCCAAATTTCTACTACTTGAGGGTGATCCATATTAACTAAGGATTTTCCATCTACCTTTGCTTTTTCTTCAGCTGAACGAATATCTACATGAATTTCGCTACAAGGTCCACAAGGTCCCTGGTCTCCCATTTCCCAAAAATTATCTTTTTTATTTCCCATCAAGATACGATCTTCTGGAACAAATTGCTTCCATAAATCGAAAGCCTCTTGATCCATAGGAATATCGTCTCCTTTATCGCCTTCAAAAACGGTTACATACAAAATATCTTTATCTACACCATATACATCGACAAGAAGTTCCCAAGCCCAAGCAATGGCTTCTTTTTTAAAGTAGTCTCCAAAACTCCAATTCCCAAGCATTTCGAAAAGCGTGTGGTGATAAGTATCATAACCTACTTCCTCTAAATCGTTGTGTTTTCCAGAGACACGTAAACATTTCTGACTATCTGCAATACGATTATTTTTTGGTTTGGTATTTCCTAAAAAGTATTCTTTAAAAGGCGCCATTCCTGAGTTTACAAACATGAGGGTTGGATCGTCCTTCAACACCATGGGAGCAGATGGTACAATACTGTGTTTTTTCTCTTTAAAAAAACTTAAAAATTTCGAACGTACTTCTTGAGACTTCATTTATTTATTTTGAAAGCTTGATTTTGTTAAATTTTCTATAAAACGAGACGTTTTTTACTATTTCTCTGCAAATCTATTTTAAATTTCGGATTGAGAGATGCTACTTTCTTATTTTATCGTTTAGTTTTTACTAAATTTACAATGAAAATATTTTGTAGGTTTGTTCGTTTTGGATACTAATTGATAAATCGTTAAATATTAATTCCATGCAAAAATAGCATAAATTAGATAATGAGTAAGGTAAAATATTATTATGATTCAGATACGCTTTCTTACAGAAAAATAGAGCGTAAAAAAACAAGAACGGTAAAATACATGTCGTTGTTTATACTGGCTTCTGCTATATTTGCTTTTTTATTTGTTTTTATTGCCAGTCAGTATATAGAGTCTCCACGTGAAAAAGGTTTAAAACACGAATTACAAAATGCCCAATTCCAATTAGAGTTATTGAATAAGAAGATGGACGAAACCGAAACGGTTTTGGCAAATATTGCCGATAGAGATAACAATATTTACAGATTATACTTTGAAGCTAACCCAATTCCTGATGAACAAAGAAAAGCAGGTTTTGGAGGTATTAATAGATATAAGAATCTGGAAGGATTTGATAATTCTAAGTTAATCATACAAAGTCATAAACGTTTAGATCAACTACAAAAGCAACTAGTGGTGCAATCTAAATCTTTAGACGAAATAACCAAGCTTGCCGAAGAGAAAGAAAAATTATTAACAGCTATTCCAGCTATCCAGCCCGTAAATAACGAAGATTTAACAAGAATGGCTTCTGGTTATGGTATTAGAACAGATCCTTTTACAAAAGCAAGAAAGATGCATTGGGGTATGGATTTTACGGCGCCTCGTGGCACGCCAATTTATGCTACAGGAGATGGTGTCGTTATTAGGGCAGATAATGGCTCAGCAGGATATGGAAATCATGTAAGAATAGACCATGGTTATGGATATATCAGTCTTTATGCACATATGTATAAATATAACGTAAAGAAAAATCAGAGAGTAAAACGTGGAGATATTATTGGTTTTGTTGGAAGTACAGGACGATCTGAAGCCCCACATTTACATTACGAGATTTTTAAAGACGAGCAACGTATCAACCCTTTAAATTTCTATTACGGAAGTTTATCTGCTGAAGAATTTAATAAATTACTTGAACATGCTTCCTTAGAAAACCAATCTTTAGACTAATGCAAATAGAATTACCTGAAAAACGATATTATAGTATTGGCGAAGTAGCTAACGCCTTTGATGTAAATACATCTTTAATTCGTTTTTGGGAAAAAGAATTCGATATCTTAAAACCTAAGAAAAACGCAAAAGGAAACAGGAAATTCACACCAGAAGATATTAAGAATTTAAAATTTATTTTTCATTTGGTAAAAGAAAGAGGCTTCACTCTTGAAGGTGCAAAAATTCATCTTAAGGAAGAAAAGAAAAAGCCTTTAGAAACCTTCGAGATTATTAGCAAATTGAAAAATGTTAAAGCACAGCTTCTTAAAATTAAAGAACAACTGTAACAATCTTATTACTTTTACAACTAATAGAACAAACACGAACACTTAAAACAATATATCATGAAAAAATGGTTAATTCCAGTAATTATCTTAGCTGTCCTTGGTTTTGGTATTTACAATTGGGCTGTAGGATTTAATAATACAGCTGTTACACTTAATGAAAATGTAGGCGAAGCATGGGGAAATGTCCAAACTTCTTACCAACGAAGAAACGATTTAATTGGAAATCTTGTCAACACAGTTAAAGGTGCTGCCGATTTTGAAAGAAGCACACTAGAAGCTGTAATAAAAGCTAGAAGTGAGGCTACCAAAACAACTATCGACCCTTCTAATATTACACCAGAGCAATTAGCACAATTCAACCAAGCACAAGGTGGTTTAAGTAGTGCATTATCAAGATTACTTGTAACTGTAGAGCGTTATCCAGATTTGAAAGCCAATCAGAATTTTCTTAAACTACAAGATGAATTAACAAGCACGGAAAACACCATTCAAACCGCTAGAACACGTTATAACGAAGCTATTAAACCATTTAATACACATGTAAAAACATTTCCTAACTCTATATTAGCTGGTATTTTTAACTTTGAAGCTAAACCATATTTCGATGCTGAAGCTGGAGCAGAAAAACCAGTGGATGTTGAATTCGATTTTAACTAGAAAACATGTCTAAAATAGAAGATTTTTTAACGGCACAAGAAGAACAAGAGATTGTAAACGCCATACGTAAGGCCGAAAAAAACACATCTGGAGAAATTCGAGTACATCTTGAAAAATCTTCTAAAATAGACGTTTTTGATCGTGCTATGGAAGTATTTCATTATTTAAAAATGGACAATACCAAAGAGCAAAATGGGGTTTTAATTTATGTAGCAGTAGAAGATAAAACCTTTGTTATTTTTGGAGACAAAGGTATTAACGATATTGTGGGAAAAGACTTTTGGACTTCCACTAAAGACGTGATTCAGGCGCAGTTTAAATCTGGAAACTTCAAGCAAGGTCTTGTGGATGGGATTTTAAAAGCTGGAGTTGTATTAGAAAAACACTTTCCTTGGCAACACAACGATATCAACGAGTTACCCAACGACATATCTAAAGGCTAATGATGACAATGCAACAAATAAAATTTGTAATTATTCTCTTTGTCAGTTTGTGTTTTTCGCAAAAGATAGTGGCTCAATTCGATATTCCTGAAATTCCAAAAGAACAAACCAGTGTTTACGATTATATGTCGCTGCTTTCTCCTTCTGAAAAAAGCAGTCTAGAACAAAAACTAATTAAATATTCCGACACCACCTCAACACAAATTGTTGTAGTAATTATTCCTACTTCTAAAGGTGAAAACATTGGACTTTTATCTGCCAAATGGGCTCATGAATGGGGTATTGGACAAGCTAAAGAAGACAATGGCGTGTTTATTTTATTAGCTAGAGACGACAGAAAAATATGGATTTCACCAGGCTATGGTGTAGAACATAAATTAACAGCTGGAATTGTAGGCGAACTTACTAGAAATGTGATAATCCCAGAATTTAAAAAAGATGATTATTACAGTGGCTTAGACAAAGGAACCGATGCTATTTTTGAGGTTTTAATGGGAGAATATCAAGGCACTCGAAGGTCTTCAAAAGATTCCGGGTTTCCTTTTGGTTTAATATTTTTTCTATTTATAATTTTCATTTTCATTCTAATCTCTATATCCAAAAACAGACGAGGAGGCAAAGGAGGTCCTGGCAGTAATTCAGGAGGTGGCTTTAGCATTCTCGACGCGATTATTTTAAGTAATATGGGAAGGGGAAGTTATGGTGGCTCATCAGGTGGTTTTGGAAGTTCTTCCGGTGGTGGATTCTCTGGGGGAGGTTTTGGAGGAGGCTTCGGAGGTGGAGGTTTCTCTGGAGGTGGTGCTGGTGGAAGCTGGTAAAACTTAGTTTGTAGTTAGCAATTCTTAAGATTTAAATTTCAACGTTCAAAATTGAAACTGAAATTAAAACGCTTTCATATATTAACCTATATCGAATAACACATTGACCTAACCTAATATAATAGATTCAAAAAAGAAGTCTTTTCTATTTTATTTCATCTAGTCAAAGAAGTACATGTCATCATTACCAGACTCTCCTTTTTTACCCAAACTATTAAATTTCCAACTAAAACTCAACATAAAATAACGTTGCAATACGCTGCTTTGAGAGTCTTGTATATAGTTTTGTGTGGCACTTCTTCTGGCATTGGTATTTTGATTTAATAAATCGTATACTTTTAAGGTCATTAGGGCTTTATCTTGCATAAAAGAGTATGCTAATGAGCTATTCCAAAACCAAGCACTCTGCTGAAAACTACTTGATATGCTAGGGTCGTAATTATATTTAACATCATTTCGCCACTCAAAATTCTTTGGCAAAAACAAGGCAGAGGTTATTCTTAATTGATGAAATAGAAAACTGGTATCTTCAAAGGTCTCTAAATTGTATTTGTTATTTGTAAAGCGAATGCTATATCGAGGTCTTATTTCAAAAATACCTTTCCACTCAAAGGTAAAATCTATTTCTGGCGTCAAGGAATTTACATGACTTGCATATTGTACACCATTATTAAAATTGACATTTCTATAAATATTTCCATTAAGCCCCAGCCCTACTTTTACTGTTCTTAAGCTGTCCAGGTTGATCTTTTTACTATAATCCACTCCTCCAAAACCACTATAATCGCCATTCACATTGGCGTAGGTAGTAACTCTTTCTAAATCTTCAGTAATTATAGACCTTGAAACTACTTTATTATCTGTAAACGCCAATCCAAAATACCCATAAAAACCGGTTCGTTTTTGAAAATCGAAAGCATTGAAACTTCCGTAAAAATTATGCTTTGTTTCTGGTTCTAAATTTGGATTCCCAACAATGGTATTTAAAGGATCTGACACATTTGCAAAGGCTTGCAACTGATATAATTCCGGTGGTGAACTTCGTAATCTATAACTAACACTTACCGAAGTTTTATTGCTTAATTTATATCTAATATTGGAATTTAATTGTATGTTTTCAAACTTACGTTCTATATTGAATTCAGGCCTTAAAAGATCATTATTTCCTAAAGTTCTAAAAAGATAAGAAGCTCCAAAACTAGCTGAAAATTTATCAACCCTATAACTTAAAGACATACCTGGCACGCTGGTTTCATCTGTGTATTCAAAATCTGTACTTAATGCCTGATTAAAGATGTTGTAATTACCTTCTGCATCTTTATCAAAGGTGCTTTTAGTATCGTCTGTTTTTGTATTGGAATAGTTATAATCAAAGTCTATAAAAAGCTTTTTATCTATAAGAGGCAATCTATAACTCAAAGTAGTACTAAGAGTGTTGGTGTTGCCGTTGCCATCGGTAAATTGATCGCGACTGGTTTGGTCTATTAACACATAATCCGGATTAGTAGGATCAAGCAAATCTTCGCCATAAATATTTGTTAAGGAATTTAAATAATCGTCCGATTCTCTGGAAATTAATTCAAAATTCACTTTCGCTTTAATAAAACCGCCTTTAGATCCAAACTTTTTGGTAACACTTAAGTTATTACTAAAATTATTGGCTAGATTATCTACTTTGGAATTTGAAGTAGATTCGTTGGTCAAAACTTTTGAATTATTTAAAGATTCTTCATATCCATTATATGTATTTTCACTTTTAGAATAGCGAAAAGAAGGAACTATATTTATTAATAACGTGGAATCTACCTCAATGTCAAAACCCAAATTAGCGCTATGACTATTGCTATTATTATAACTACTATTTCTGGAATTAGTATAGTAACGGGAGTCTGGTAAAATATTCTCACGCTGAGTAGCTGTTTCGTTTTCTGAGATGCTTCCAGAGTGAAAATAATCGGCAGAAACATCTGTTTTCTTCCCAATAACATCGGCATAATTTGCACCAACATTTTGAGATTTTGTAATTCCAGCACCACCTCCAAAAGAACGACCGTCTATGGTAAAGGCTCCAGTACTAGATATGGACATACTGTTTGCATGTCCAAACATTTTTTGTATTTCGCCAAAACTAAATCCTGGGGAATTGATATTATTCCCGCCAGCTAAAACACTCACACGCTGGTCGTTATTAAAATAATTTAGCATGCCTGCAAACTCATATCGTTCATCAGTTCCTCCTCCAGCAGCTACACGTCCAAAAACGCCTTTATTTTTATCTTCACTAATGGTTAGGTTTATGGTTTTATCTTCGCCATCCGTCTCTTCTCCTGTAAAGGCTTCCGATTTGGTTTTGGTATCCACAATCTGTACTTTGTCAATAATATCTTTGGTTAAATTCTTGGTAGTAATGGTTGGATCATCTCCAAAAAACGGTTTGCCATTAACAAGTATTTTACTCACCTCTTTTCCGTTAACTTTTATTTTCCCGTCCTCTCCTACTTCAACTCCTGGAAGTTCTTTTAGCAAATCTTCTACCGTGGCATCCTTTTTAGTTTTAAAGGATTTTACATTAAATTCTAAAGTATCTTTTTTTAATGTAATTGGCGCCTGGGAAGTAATAAGCACTTCATTTAACGCATTGGAATTTACTTCTAACGAAAGCGTGTTAAGTTGGATGATTTCCTTACTTAACTCGATTTTTTTAAAATAGGTTTTATATCCTACATAAGAAATATACAGATTTACCTGCGTGTCGTTAATCTTATCTTCCAAAGAAAAACGTCCATCTTTATCTGTAATGGTATAGGTAATAACCGTACTATCTTTTACACGTTCTAAATGAACCGTAGCCGACTCTAAAGGAGATTGATCTTCAGCAGAAATTACAGTCCCTGAGATCTGAAATTTATTGGATTGAGAAAACACAATTGAAACCCATAAAAAAACTAGGGTAAAAAAAAAGTACTTCATGGTTTTGATTGATAGCTTAGTAACAATTAAAACGAAAGTACTTAGTTTTTCGTGTGAATTTTCTTAATAAAAGTATAATTTTTATTTTTTACGCATATAAACACTTACTGGAACACCATTAAAATTGAAATGTTCACGAAGTTTGTTTTCTAAAAAGCGTTTGTAAGGATCTCTTACATACTGAGGTAAATTACAGAAAAATGCAAATTGCGGTTGTGGAGTTGGCAATTGCATGATATATTTTATTTTTACAAATTTTCCTTTATATGCTGGAGGTGGATTGTGTTCTATAATTGGAAGTAAAACTTCATTTAACTTGCTTGTTTTAATCTTCTTAGTTCGGTTGTTATAAACTTCAACAGCCGTTTCAATAGCTTTAAAAATACGTTGCTTGTTTAATACTGAAATAAAAACAATCGGCACATCGGTAAAAGGTTCAATTTCTCTTCTAATAATTTTTTCAAATTCATTAGTTGATTTATGGTCTTTCTCAACCAAATCCCATTTATTAACCAATATTACAATCCCTTTTCTGTTGCGTTCTGCCAGCCAGAAAATGTTTTGTACCTGACCGTCAAAACCACGAGTGGCATCCATAACTAACAAGCATACATCGGCATGTTCTATGGCACGAACACTTCGCATAACAGAATAGAATTCTAAATCGTCTTTAACTTTAGCTTTTCGTCTAATTCCAGCCGTATCCACCAAATTGAATTCAAAACCAAAACGATTGTATTTAGTATCTATAGAATCTCTGGTTGTTCCTGCAATATCTGTAACAATATATCTTTCTTCGCCAATTAGTGCATTTATAAAAGACGACTTCCCGGCATTTGGTCTTCCTACTACAGCAAAACGAGGTAGCTCAGCTTCTTCAACATTTTCTTTTTCGGGTAAGGCTTCAACAAGAGCATCTAATAAATCTCCGGTTCCACTTCCATTAATACTGGCAATGGTGAAATATTCGCCTAAACCTAAAGAATAAAATTCCACAGCATCTTCAGCTCTTTTGGCATTATCTACTTTATTAACTACTAAAAAAACGGGTTTTTTAACTTTTCTAAGCAAGGTTGCTACATCTTCGTCCATTCCTGTCACGCCAGATTCTACATCTACCATAAAAATAATAGCATCAGCCTCATCGATAGCTAATTCAACTTGTTTGTCTATTTCTGCTTCAAAAATATCGTCGCTTCCTTTAACATAACCTCCTGTATCAATTAGCGAAAATTCTTTTCCATTCCAGTCACTCTTTCCGTAATGTCTGTCTCTTGTTACACCACTAACTGCATCCACTATCGCTTCTCTTCGTTGTATTAAACGATTAAAAAAGGTCGATTTTCCAACATTAGGTCTTCCTACTATAGCAACTATGTTACTCATTTTAAATAAATTTTGATGCAAATATAATGATATGCTTATGATTTCGTTGTATTTTGTATCTCTCAAAAAAAATATATTTACAAATGAAAAATAACATTACAGCCATTATCTTTTCTTTAGCTATTGTAATTTCTGCATTCTTACTAGGAAATGCTTTTATGAATAGGAATCAAGCTGATGGTACTATTTCGGTTACTGGCTTAGGAAAAGCTGATTTTACATCAGATTTAATTGTTTGGGAAGGTTCTTTTTCTAAAGAAAGCTTTGATCTTAGACAAGCTTATAACGATCTTGAAGATGATAAAAAAATTATTTCCGAATATTTACTTTCTAAAGGAATTACAGAGAAGGAATTGGTTTTTAATGCTGTAAATAGCAGAAAAAATACTCGTGGAAAATACAATAAAGAAGGCCAATATATTGGGGAAGAATTTTTAGGGTATATCTTAACACAATCCTTACAAATAGATTCTAATGATGTTGAAAAAGTTGAATTGATTTCAAGAGAAATTACCGAACTTCTAAATAAAGGAATTCAATTTTACTCCCAATCGCCTAGATATTATTATACAAAATTAGCCGATTTAAAAATTGAAATGATATCGAAAGCCACCTCCGACGCAAAACATCGAGCAGATATGATTGCTGAAAATTCTGGAGGAAAACTAGGAGAATTAATTTCGGCTAAAATGGGAATTTTTCAAATTACCGGTCAGAATTCTGACGAAGATTATTCTTGGGGAGGGACGTTTAATACAGAATCTAAGGAAAAAACAGCTTCTATTACCATGAAATTAGATTATAAAGTGAAATAACTTAAAAACATATATGTCCAACTCCTCAACAATCAATGAAGTGGTTTTAAGACCACGTTTCAAATTTGAAAAAGACCGAAATAATGAAGATTTACTAAGTCTATTTGACAAAGCAAAAAAAGAGCAATCTAATTTTATTGTGTCTCGAATAGACAATCATGTATTTCTTAAATTGCCAAAACAAAAGCAGCATTTTTGGTCGCCACAATTACATTTGGAAATAGATGAAATAAATGAAAACTCCAGTACGATTCGTGGCTTATTTGGACCCAACCCAACGGTTTGGACTATGTTTATGTTTTTTCATTTTTTGGTTGGTTGTTTGTTCTTAGGCTTTGGAGCGTGGGGATATTCTAATTGGTCTTTAGAAACATCTTATGGCATCCAAATAAGTATGATGATTTTTATGGTTATTGTATGGATTGTTTTATACTTTGTTGGACAGATGGGTAAAAAAGTTGGCATGAACGACATGCATCTGCTTCATAGATTTATGAGAGATACACTTCGTAATCAGTAGTATTCAATATTTAGAGAGGTTGTCTGAGGGATTCTTATAAAAAACTTTCTATTCTCATAGAAAAACCATAGGATGGCATAAAGAAGCCATAGATAAGGTATGGGAAAGGTATGGGAAAGGTATGGGAAAGGTATTGATAAACTAGGAAAAAGCATCAATTAGGGATAAATAGTTTTTAGTTTACTAAATTTTAATTCCTAATACCTATTTACCAAGTATGTTACTGATTATACCCAAAACGCTTTAACTGTCTTTGGTCGTTTCTCCAGTTTTTATTCACTTTTACATAAAGTTCCAAATGGACTTGCTTACCAAAAAATTTCTCTAAATCCTTTCTAGCTTCTACTCCAACACGTTTTAAAGCGGACCCTTTATGACCAATAATGATGCCTTTTTGGGTTTCTCTTTCCACCATAATTACAGAACGCATTCTAATAATTTCATCTTCTTCAAAAAATTCTTCTGTATCTATTTCAACAGCATAAGGAATCTCCTTTTTATAATGCATTAAAATTTTTTCTCTTATAGTTTCGTTTACAAAAAAACGTTCTGGCTTATCTGTTAATTGATCTTTTGGATAGAAAGGTGGCGATTCGGGAAGCAATTCTATGATACGATTAAAAACCTCTTTTACCTGAAATCCTTCCAAAGCCGAAATAGCAAATATTTCTGCATTTGGCACTTTTACAGCCCAACTTTGCACTTGTTCTTCAAGCTGTTCTTGATCGGATTTATCGATTTTATTTAGCAGCAATAAAACAGGGATTTTTGAACTGGTAATCTTATTAAAAAAGGTTTCATCTTTTAATTCTTTTTCACCAATTTCAACCATATAGATTAGCACATCAGCATCTTCAAAAGCCGATTTTACAAAACCCATCATGGATTCTTGTAGCTCGTAGGCTGGCTTTATAATTCCTGGTGTATCAGACAAAATCATTTGAAAATCTTCCCCATTAACAATACCTAGAATTCTATGGCGTGTTGTTTGTGCTTTCGAAGTAATAATAGATAACTTCTCACCCACAAACGCATTCATTAATGTCGATTTTCCAACGTTTGGATTTCCTATAATATTTACAAAACCTGCTTTATGCATCATAATATTTTAATACGGCAAAGATAGTTTTAATAATTTTAAACCTAACATTCTCTAAATAAGATATGATAAAATGTTTTTTTAAGCATTATTATTACAAGCATAAGTGATTTTAAGATTGGTAACTTTTCAACTTATTAAACATTTTGTAGTTATTTTTTTAATACTTTAGTGCTATAATTTAAATCTGTTTTAAAGCATCTTTTTTAAGTGATAAACAAATCATTTTTTATAGTTTTATTAATAGCATGTATTTTTATCATGCCTACGTATAGTTTAGCTCAAGATGTTAAAATTGACTCAACAGATTTTAGCGATATGACTCCCTTTAGAAAAGGCAGATGGCTTACAGGACTTACAGGATCTATAGGCTCAGGATCTTTTGAAAACACAAAAACCGATAACAAATCTATTAGTAATTGGTACAGAATAGAAATTGGTACAGGAAAATTTTTAATAGACCGTTTAAATATAGGTTTATCTGCAAATATGGAACGAAGTAATATAGAAAATGAAAATTCTGAAAATACTTCTGAAACCTTTTTTGTTGGACCAAAAGGAACTTATTTTTTATCCCCAAGTCATGTGGGGTCTGTTTTTTTTAGTTTATCGCCTGGATATGCTCTCTACAGAGATACTGTGGGAGACTTAGTAGATGGTGTATATATTGAAAACATTAACGGTGGTGGTGGTTTTGGGTTTCTTTCAACCTTTGGTTTTGCTTATGTCATTCAAGATCGCGTAACTTTTGAACTTGGTTTAAACTACAATGTATATTGGTTAGATTTAAAACAGGAAACAAATATTAACGATAGCACAAAAAACGTGACTTACGAACTGAGTAATTTATCCTTTTCATTCGGATTTAAAATACTGTTAGACTCGAAACCTCTTTAATGAAAAAACTACTTTTCTTCATATTGATTTGTTTTTTATTTAGCCCTTCTGGTTTCGGTCAGAATAAGGACGTTGTTATTAAGTCCGATACAATCAATAAAAACAAGAAATTACAATTTGTAGCTATTCCCATTGTGTTTTATACGCCTGAAACCAGTTTTGGTTTTGGTGCTGGAGCTCAAGTTTTTTTATTGAAACAGAAAAATATTTATAATGATCGGGTATCCAATATTTTTGTAGATTTTATAATGACATCGAATAAACAGTTTATAATTGATGTAATTCCACAAATATATTTTGGTAAAGGCGATTATTTTCTAGATATGAATTTTAAGTGGAAAATATTTCCTAATAATTTCTGGGGAATTGGGAATACCACTCCAAACAGTAATGAGGAGTCTTACGACATGACTTCACAGATATTAAAGGTTAGTTTTTTAAAAAGATTACCTCCAGCCCTAAATTTTGGCTTTGAATATATTTATGAAAATCATGATGTTACAAAGGTTGAAGAAGGAGGTCTTTTTACAACTGGAGATATTACTGGTAGTGATGGCGCTGTAATTAGTGGCTTTGGGGTTATCTTTAATTTAGACTCTCGAGATAATGTAGGCTCGCCACTTTCAGGGCATTTACTTAAAATGAACGCACAATTTTCTAGTGAACTTTTTGGTGCAACTGAAAACTATAATAAGTTTATTACCGATTTACGTACTTATCAAAAACTAGGAGAAAAGAGTATTATTGCTCTACAATTATACTACGAAGGCAATTTTGGCAATCCGCCTTTTCAAGGTTTAGCCTGGTATGGAGGAGGAAATCGAGCTCGTGGATATTATCAAGGTCGTTTTATAGATAAAAGCTTATATCTTTTTCAAGCAGAATACAGATACCGTTTTAATCCTAGATGGGCCTTAGCTGGCTTTGGATTATTTGGAAAAGTAGCACACGACCAAAAGCAACTTTTTAGTTTAAACGATTTAAAACCAAGTGCTGGAGGTGGACTTAGGTTTAAACTTTTAAAAACACAAGATACCTGGGTTCGTTTAGATGCCGGAATTGGTGTGGATGGCAGTAGCGGTATTTACTTTGGAATAAATGAGGCATTTTAATACCAGTATATAAAACTACTTCTGGTGATTTAAACTTTAATAATTTTAGCACACTTTTTAACTTATAAATATCTCTTACTCTTATATCTGTATGGCACTCTACTGGTTTTATCTTTATAGATTATATTAATTATACGAGCTAAGTAAAATCAATAAGTCAGAAAAACTCAATTAGAGGCTCCTTCGAACATATATTTATAAACCCTAAAGCAAGTGTTTTATATAGCCTTTTAATTTATTAAATTAGTAACTTCAATCAACTGAAAGTAATTGAGAACATCTATTTTCACAAAAAACATATATGATTAAAACCAGAATTGGAACCAAGAATGACATAAATGGCATTCTTTCTCTACAAGAAAAATACCTATATAAAAACCTAAATAACTTAGAACGAAAAGAAGGTTTTGTAACAACTCCTTTTACCATCAATCAAATTGAAGAAATAATTAAAGTGAATGGAGTTTTTGTTGCTATAAATAAGGAAAATGAACTTGTTGCATATGCTTTTGCCGGAAGCTGGAGCTACTTTGAACAATGGGAAATTTTCAACTTTATGGTATCTCGATTTCCTAAATTATCTTTTCATGGAAATATAATTACCACAGAGAACAGTTTTCAATATGGTCCCGTGTGCATCGATAAAAAATATAGAGGAAAGGGATTATTAAATTTAATTTTTGAAGAAATGAGAATGGAGTTTCTAAAAAAATATCCCATCTCTATTACTTTTATAAATAAGGTAAATGTTATTTCTGAGAAAGCTCATACTAAAAAATTGGGTTGGGAAATAATAGACGAATTTGAGTTTAATAACAACGCTTATATTGGATTAGCCTTTAATATGAAACATTCTGTGTTGAATTAGATTTATAATTATTGTATTTTTAATCGACACACATGATTAATATGAAAACCAAGTATATAACATTTGTTTTATTACTAGCAATTATGCCATTATTTGCTCAGATGTTACCTTCTAGTCAGAATCCCAAATATACTTCAAGGATTAATCCTAAGTTTAATTCTAATATAAATCCAAAATACAACTCTAAAATAAATCCTAAGTACACTTCTAGCTTAAACCCTAAATATAATTCAAGTTTAAATCCCAATTATTCGTCAAATATTAATCCTAACTACACATCACATCTAAATCCAAAATACAACTCTAAAATCAATCCAAAATATAGGGCTAATTTAGATCCAAGATATGCTACATGGGAAGGAAAATACTTATTTAATGAGATGGCAGAACCATTTGGAATTCTTATTTATGCCAACTCGAATATCTATCTATTTTATGATATGGATGGCGAATGGATAGGGTATTTTGTTCGCGCAAAAACCAATTACAATTTATTTACGCTTGATGGAGACTGGACGGGAAAATATTTATGCTCAGACTCCGAAAGTGGTTATAACCTCTTTGAGGAAGGTGGTGAATGGACTGAAAGTTATGTTAAGTAAATTACATACTATTTTATAAATTCTTTTAAAAGCGCATGAAAAGAACATTGGTTAAATTTAGAAATAGTGGATTTCGAAATTTTATACGGAAGCATGAAAAATATGCACCTATTATTTTTTTTATAGGTGGTTTTATTTTCGATTCCTTAACTCTAGGTCGTATTGATCGGGTCTATGATTTAACCATCTTGTGTTTACATATGAGTTCTTTAACCATAGCATTATATCTCTTTAATTTAATGGATGATGGTAAATGGAAAAACACCATACTAGAGCGTTATAAAGAATATTTGCCCTTAGCCATTCAGTTTTTCTTTGGCGGTCTTTCCAGTGCTTATGTTATTTATTTTTCCAGAAGCGTTTCCCTTTCCAAAACCATAACCTTTTTCATTATTCTTCTGGCATTACTTTTTGCTAACGAAATGCTAAAAAAACGAATCTCTAATAAATATTTACAATTTGGAGTTTATTTTTTTGTCAGTTTTACCTTTTTCACCTTTATGATTCCTGTATTCATTAAAGAAATGAATACAACTATTTTTATTTTTTCTGGTTTAGTTAGTTTAATTATTACCCTCCTATTAATAACAATCATTTACATCAAAAGTCCTAGCACACGATTAGAAATTCACATTACAAAAATGCTTGGAATTATTTTAATCATGTATGCTAGCATTAACATATTTTATTTCTTCAATCTTATTCCGCCAGTGCCACTAGCTTTAGATGTGGGGATTGTGGCTCATAATATTCAAAAAGAAGACAATAGATATGCTGTGACTTATGAACGAGATGATTGGTATGTGTTTTGGCGAGACCACCGAATAAAATTCATCCATCAACCCAATGAGAACGTTTATATTTTCACCTCTATATTTGCGCCAACCGAAATTAAAAAATCCATAAAACATCGTTGGAAATGGTATAATGAAAACTCGGGAGAATGGGATATAATTGAAGACATTGGCTATGAAATTACTGGTGGTAGAAATGCCGGATTCCGTGGTTATACATTTAAAAACAACATCAAATCAGGCTTATGGAAAGTGGATGTTATTACCGAAGAAGAATTAGTTATTGGAGTTGTTGACTTTGAGATAATAATAAGTTCTGAGATGCAACCTAAACGCATGGTTGAAAGAAAATTTTAAAGCTTTTAGAAATTACGTGACTAAACCAATCTTCTGAACGGTATTTATGATATAGAAAAACTTCATTCTATATAAGAATATAAAAACTCGGCATAAAAGTTTTTTTTAATTAAGGAATTTTATCTAACTTTAATAAAATCAGCATTTTATGAAACCAATTATTACACTAAAGCCTCTTTATTACAAAGACAAAAGCCAGATAGCCATTGGATTTTCATTTAATGAAAAGACAAAATCTTATATAAAAAAATTCCAAGGCGTTAATTGGAGCAAAACCCATAGTACATATTACGTAGCGCACAATCAAAACACCTTACATGAGTTATTTACATATTTAAGAAAAGGCGAGTTCTATATAGATTATAAATCTTTAAAATATGTTAGAAAAGAGCATATTACAACCATTTCCAAGGTAAAATCTCCAGATAAGCTAACCTTATTTCAAGCATTATCTAAAGAACAGAAAACCATATTAAAAGAGTATGTAGCATATTTACGTGGAAAGCGATTAAGCGAAAGCACGGTATCTTCTTATGGATTTTTTATTCTTCGTTTTTTAAATCATCATAAAACCATAGACAAATCACATTGGAACACTCGAAGCATCGAAACTTTTATAGAACAAGTAATTAGCAAAGAGTATTATAGTATTAGTAGTCATAGGCAATGTGTAAGTGCGTTTAAGCATTTTACAGTTTTGTGCAATTTAGAAAATTTTGATGCCAGTAATTTTGAACGACCTAAGAAAAGTAATTATTTACCTATTGTTTTATCTAAGGAAGCAATTATAGATTTAATGCAGGTAACTAAAAATTTAAAGCACAGAACCATCATAGGATTACTTTATTCTGGAGGTTTGCGAATTGGTGAATTATTAAATTTAAAGCTAAACGATTTGGATTTAGATAGAAGTCAAATACATATTAAACAAGCTAAAGGTCGTAAAGATCGTGTTGTTGGAATGAGTGAAGCTATAAAACCCTTACTGTATAATTATGTACACACTTACAGACCAGAAAAGTTTTTAATTGAAGGTCGAGATGGAGATAAGTATTCAGCTAGTAGTATTCGGTTTTTCTTAAAACAAGCTTGCAAATTAGCTGGAATAACGAAGCCTGTAACACCTCATACTTTAAGGCATAGTTATGCAACGCATATGCTAGAAAATGGGATTGATTTACGGTATATTCAAGCTTTATTAGGGCATGTAAAACCAGAAACTACCATGATTTACACCCATGTAGCCAAAAAGGATATTTTAAAAATTAGAAACCCATTGGATGTCATGATTGAGGAGATGCAACTAAAAGACAAAGACAACAAAAAAGTTTTGATATCCCGAAATTTTAAAGACTAAACAGCTATATTTGATTTTATATAACACGTTGTGCACTATTTGAGAAAACCGTTACATCGAATTGAAAACAGTGATGAAATTAACAAATGAACAGTTTACAGAAGTTGCTTTTATTTTCGAAAAAGAAAACGGAAATTCTCATTCGGATTTTGAAAAAAGTGTAATTGCGGAATCAAAACTGACCGAATACAAACCGTCTGAATTAGAACAGATAATTGTCAACGGACTGAACTCTGGAATATATAAAACCGAGGAAGAGCGAGTTAGCGGATATTGGAGTTTATCAAAAATCGGAAATCGGAATTTGATAACGGAATATAAAAAGTGGTTGCGAACGGAATTGGAAAACGAAAATGGAATTGCAGTTTTTCAAATATTAATCGGACTTGACCGACTTGATGAACCTGTGTTTAATGAAAAACGGACTGGACAAGCTGTAAACGAAACGGAATTGAATTTACGTGATGCAAAAAAGTATCTAAATGAAAAATAAAAACAGTGCACAACAATGTATAACCGCAATTACGGCGGATTCGACTACGTCCGAATCCACTCGGAATTGCTAACGTCTGTGCTAAACCCAAAAATAACGCATATAAACCCGTAACTGACGGTTATACGAGACCGTTGTAAGCAATTAAAGGAAACCCGTGAAAAACAGAATATTCTCATTAATTATTATTGTTTTTATTTCCAATTCTTGTGGAATATTTAAAACGCATCACAAGGATAAACTTATTGATTTTGAAAACAATCAGGTACCGAAAAACACTTTAAAACTGAATGGTTACTATTTTGCGGAATTGGAACGTGAAGCCAATAATTCTGACAATACCCAAGAAACAAAAATAAAATATCTATCTGCTTTTTTTATTTACGAAGACGGCTTTATAGTTAATATTCGTGGAATTGACGGACTTACGAATTATTACTGTGCGGAAAATGAAACTTATGAGAATACCTATGAACGAGCGCATAAAGTAATTGAATTAATGCTTGAGTCTCAAAACTCTGAAGACAAAAGAACCAAGCGAATTTGCGGATTTGAACCAAACGATATTGGTAATAAAGGTTTAGCTAAAGTTAATAATGATAGTATTAGAATACAGTTTTACAGCATTGAAATGCAAAAACCTGGAAAAGATTCTTTTAATTCTGCTTATTTATACGAAATCAATGGAGTGATTAAATCCGACTCAAGCTTTGTGATAAATAGTGAGACAGAATTTAGAACTAATAAAAGAACAACTGAAAATACTTTGTTCCGATTTAGACAAACTAAACAGAAACCGAATATTGAAAATTACTTTAAAAAGAATAATAACCGATTTAAATAACTGCTTACAACAACGTGTATAATTCATTGCTAGTACTCGCCTACTTACGAAAATCCTCGCGGTTTTTCTATTCGGTTTGTATTTGCTAAATTAGTTGCTCAAACACGCAACGAAATCATACACAAACACGTTGT
>NZ_JAPMLM010000073.1:0-13746 GCF_026410195.1 Xanthomarina sp. F2636L
GCGTGTTTAAGCACCTAATTTAGCAAATAAAAACCGAATAGAAAATCCGCGAGGATTTTCGTAAGTAGGCGAGAACCAGCCATTAATTATACACGGTGTTAGCAAACGTATTTTATTTATTCAGCGTTTTTATATTCTTCGCAATTTTTCATTTCCTGAATCAATTCGGCTTTGTCATAATTCATTTCATATTTTTCTGGTACAATTCCGTTTATCATTTCAATTACAGGACTTAATTCGGGATGATAATAATTTGATAAATGAACAGTTTTAGACAAGGAATCTTTTTTGATAGTAAATGACTTTACATCGCCATCATCAATACAGTCGTTCCTATAATCTGTTTTTAAGCTATCAATATTAATTTCAGATATTTTTTTAAGTTGTCTTTTCGGTAAATCCGACGTAGAGTAGAGAACACTATCCTTTTCATTTTCTAATTCGCCACGGAAAGTAATGGTCAATTTTTCATTCGTAAGATTATAAAGGACAGAGTATGCAAGAGAATAATTATAATCAGCAACTGATAATTCGAATGGTTCAATCGGTTTGTCATTACAAGAAATTGTAAGAACCAAAACTATTGATATTATCAATCCGACTGCGTTTCTCATATGTTTGCTAACGGTTTTGTGTATGATTAGTGGCGTGTTTTAAGCACGGAATTTAGCAAATAAAAACCGAATAGAAAATCCGCGAGGATTTTCGTAAGTAGGCGAGAACTAGCCATTAATTATACACGGTGTTGCCACACGTACTTTTTTCAGTCTGCTGGTTTTTCGATTAATAATTTCAATACAAAACCGTCTTTCCGTTTATTTATTTTAATGATTTCACAGTCTATAATTTCTCCATTTTTCAGTCCGTAAATATATTTTTTTGCTGTTGTCCTGAAATTTGGATAAAACTCCTTTTTAATTGGAATTGTTGCTTTATGTTCTCCCAAAACATAAAATTCGGATTTTCCATTTTCGTTGATTACGACACTGACTTTTTGGATTGTATTAATCAGTTTGTCCATTTCTCCGTTCAACCATTTTCCACGTTCACGGTTGTCTCCAAGTACAAGCTGTTCGTTTTCGTTAAAACCTTGGAAAAGAGTAGTAATTTGTTCTCCAACATTCCAATTTTCATAATCGGTTTGGTTTATTAATGTCGATTTATGGACTAAACCTAAAAGTGAGCCGAATTTCCAATTAAAGTGCAAACCCAAATCTACAAAAATTCCATACTTTGGTTTTTCTACAATAACTCCGCGATATTCGCTATATTTTTCCAAATTTGGTTTGTCAAAAATTTGTTCTTTAGCGTCTATTTGGATTGAAATCGGGTTTTCCTTGACATTATGGATTTTTCCAGTAAAATAACTTCCTACAAGTGAGTTTGAAACATTTTTCCAATATTCCATTGTTGGATATGACCAACCAAAGTGATTGAACGAAATGAATGCAAATAAGCCACCAATTTTCGCAGTAAAACCTGTTTCTTTCGGTTCAACAATTTGGAAAGTCAAACTTTCTTGATTTGCGTAAACCTCTTTAATGTTCAGTAACAAATCTTGTAGATAATCCTTATCGTTTTCTGGGTCAAGATAGTATTCAATATTTTCTGTCGTTTTTCCCAATGTTCAATGTTTTGTTCGTATGTGTGGCAACGTGTTTGTATATGAAAAGTGCGTGTTTGTGTCAGCGGATTTTCGGAACGAAAATCGGAAGAAAGCAAACACGCACTTTCTTTTGGTTAAGCACTAAAATAAGCATTTTTTATACACAGTGTTGTAAGCAGTTTTTTATTTTTCGTCAGTTTTATTATCGTCAATCGTGTCTTTAATTAGTGCGTTATAAATATATTCAGGTGTTTTTTCTTTCATTTTATCCATCTCAATTTGGAAGTGTTGAGATAGAAATTCTTTTTCCTTATCATTTAGGTTTTCAAGAATGCCAACTCTACCATAAAAACTAATATTTTCATCGTCCTTATGAACTAATACTATTAATGGATAACCGTTTTTTGCCTCAAACATTTTGAGGTTTCTTTCAATCCCTTTTTTAGGGTTTTGATAATCTAAAAAATATGTAAAACGAATATCCTTAACTATTGGATTGTCAAAGGTGTTACTTGTCGGAATCGCGGAATTAATAATTCCTTGAACTTCATAAAAATCAGCTTCATTATAGTCAGAGTATTTTTTTTCAGACTCACAAGAAAAAAGTCCGAAGGTCAATATTAATAGTATGGTTATTATTTTTTTCAAATTCCTTTGATTAAGCACTAAAATGAACAGTTTTTATTTTTTAAAAGTCATATATGAGATGTTATTCTCTGGGATGCCACCATATAAATTTTCTATTTTAAATTCATTATTACTAATTTTCACGAATTCAAAACTCTGTGATTGACTTTGTGATTCATGTGTTAATAAAATATTATCTCCACTAATCTCATACTTAAATTTGTCAATTGCATTTTCCGATTTAATAATTGTTAAATCAGAATCTGAAGTGAATTTTATTTGAGTTCGGTTCTCTATAGGAGTTATTTCAGAGTAAGTTCCTTGAAATTCAGAAGGATTGTCATCATTGCTACAAGAGAAAATTGATAATATTATAACTAAAAAAAATACATTGTTTTTCATAAAAAAAATCATTTAGTTAATAATCAGATTATTGGGGTTTAAATTGCTTACAACGTGTTTGAATATGCTTTGTTGCGTGTTTAAGCACCTAATTTAGTAAATAAATACCGAATAGAAAATCCGCGAGGATTTTCGTAAGTAGGCGAGAACCAAGCAATAAAGTATATGCAGTGTTGGCATTTCGTTGTTTTTAATCAGTTTTATTTTTGTCATTATCCGCTTGTTTTTTTAGGTTATATCTAGTAAAAAGTCCCATAAATATTCCAAAAAATAATGCATTCAATATAAATCTCCATATTCTGAAATTTTCACCATCAGAATAGTCAAATCCAGCCATAAGTCCAGCATAAACAATTCCAGAAAACAAGCCTGATTTTATTATTGCTTTTGTCTGTGTATTCATATTTTTTTTAATTCCGTTTTTAGGTTAAATTTATTTCCGAATGAGTGAGAAATTCCGCTTTAAATTCGGGTTTTGCTTTTCAATTCAGTTTCCGATTTCTCAAACGAACTAAAAGTCAAACGTTTTAAATCACTCTTTTTTATGCAACTTTAAATTCTCATTTACTTTTTTGTCAAGTATTTTGTTTTCAGTTCCTCAACGATTTTAAATTCAGTCAGATTTGAGTCATTCGCTTATTTTTCCATTTTCGATTTAATGTCTTTTAAATTACTCATAATTGTCATTTTTAACGGTTCTGCTCAATGAATGCCAACGTGTTGTATAAGGAAAGTTGCGTGTTTGTGTGCGAGGATTTTCCGAAGGAAAATCAGAAGCTAGCAAACGAGCAACTAATATTGGTTTAGCTAAAACTAGCAATTTTTTTTATACGGTGTTAGCCTACGTTATTTTTTTATTAGTCCTTCACTTTTCATAATTTCAAGTGCTTTTTCGGTTTCGTCTGTTCCATTGTTCATTAAACCAGGAAGCATAATAAGTCGGCTTTTTATTTTTCCATCAATTTGTTCAAAGTCAACTTTAAAATAGCTTCTGGTCAAAAACTTTTTGGCTGGCTTAAATTCCACGTTTTTTATTTTATTCCGCTCAATAATTGGTGTTGCAGAATAGTTAGAACTTTTGATTACATTATAAATCAGATATATTCCAATTCCGCCAAACATTATTGTCCAAAACCATTCTTGATTTACAAAACTTTGATATGCATAATAAAGCATAAATATTGCAAAAACTCCGTAAATAGCTAAAGTCCGATATATGCTTTTTCCATTTGTCAATTCCGCCACATTTCCGACAATTCCGTTACGAGTCAGAACAATTTTGTCAGTTAGAATGTGACAAAATCCAGTTTTAGTTTTAAATGTTTGTTCGGTTTTCATAATGTAGGCTAACGGTTTTGTGTATGATTAGTGGCGTGTTTAAGCACCTAATTTAGCAAATAAAAACCGAATAGAAAATCCGCGAGGATTTTCGTAAGTAGGCGAGAACCAGCCATTAATTATACACGTTGTTGCCAACCGTTTTTTAATCAGATTATTAATTTTAAAATTCAAAACGTTATGAAATTCAATCATTTTTTACATCGAGATAACTGTTGGATTGTTCTTTATCACTTGATGTTTTTTGCATTTTTAGTAATGCTTTTTCTTTATGTAAATTTAATGAATCAGTACAACGAGCAAGGTCAGAAATTAAAACATTGTTCTGATTATCCAAGTCAGTTTTATCCTGATTTAAAGAGTAATTTAAATAACCGAAAATGAATACTAAACCTAAAGAAACAACAGTAAGTCCTATGCGTATTTTATTATATAAAGTCAAAGGTGTGTTTTTAGAATCTTTTTCTAATTGGGCGAATGTTGTAAACTTATGTCCTTTATCCGTCAATCTAAAAGAACCGTTTTCATTTTTATCTATTAACTTAAAATCAAGCCTTAAAGAGTTCATTATTCTTATTGATTTATCTTTATCATTAAAAAGATGTATCAAATGCGCTCTAAAGCTTAATTCGGCTTTGTCTGAATCTTTAAAAAATTTAATTACTTTTTCGGCAAGCTCTTTATCTTTTGGTTTCATTTCAGCGTATGAGTGAGTTCAAATGGTTGGCAACGTTTGGGCTATGGTTTCGTTGCGGAAAATGTCCGCAGGACTTTTCCGCCGTAGCCGAAAGATAGCAAAGCGGCGGGAATTTTCGGCAGAAAATTCCACCGCAATGAACTATAGCCGTTGTTGGCTGTAGGCTTTATTCCGGGTTCAAGTTCATCAATATTAATCTGTCGGGACTTAATTCTAGTATATGAAATGTTTTTCCGAAATCACCCAATGAAATAGTCAATGACAAAGTCCGATTACTTTGGTCAATTTTCCACGAGCCTAATTCCGGAATTGCTTCACCATCATTCTTGTCAGAGTTTTTTGAATATCCAATTTTTACTCCGCCGTTATTATAAAAAATTATAACTAAACCTTTATACTCGGCGTTGTATTCGAGTCTTTTAGTCAATATAATTTTCTCATTATTTTCAGTTTTATTTAATTCCCAAACCTCTGAATCGTTACCAAATAGATATTCGACATTAAGCTTTTCTACTTTCTGGTTTTGTCCAATAACAAGTCCAAAAGTTAAGAAAGCAATTATTAATATCGAACTTTTACAATTCATTAGTTTTTCTAGCTTACAGCCAACGGTTTTGTGTATGGTTAGTTGCGAGTTTAAGCAACTAATTTAGTAAACAAAAACGAACGCGAGAAAATTCCGAAGGAATTTTCCAAGTAGGCAACGACCAAAGCAATTAATTATACACTTTGTTGTGCTTTCGTTATTTTTTTTAACTTCTAGTTAAGTTAACAATAGTTTCAAGGAGATTAATTACTTTCTCTTCTTTGACGGCTCTGAATGCGATAAATATAGGCTATTTCTATACTTAAATGATTTTTCTATTTAGGACGTATGAGGTCTGGACTAGACTCTGTAACTAATAATTAAGTCACTAAAAATCTCCGTAATAATTGATTATTTTATACAAAACAATCATTTACAAGCTCAAAGCCCACATTTCTTCTTTATTAATGAAATCATACAATACCATTTCAAAACCATTATTATAAAACAAATATTGATCATTATATATGATATTGTATGATTTTGCTGAGAAATTAAATTTCCCTATTAATATTTTATGATCCTGATCAGCATACATTTCTAATACACCACCAAATAATGCTTTTTGTAGTGCCTCCTGATATAATTTGGATTTTTCAGCAAACTCTTTGTTTATCTTTTCTTGCTTTTTAGTCCATTCCACCATTTCTTTTCTTTTCACCTTTCCCTCAGGTTGAGGGTTTTCAGTCATTATTGGTATTACAAGTGGTTCAGGTGGTATTGCAATCCCGTAAAAGGTTTGATTACAATTGATATATTTGAAACTTCCTAACTCCATACCATAAGTTAGAGATTCTTTAAATAAAACAGGATTCTGGGTTATCAGGTTATAATGATAATTAAAATACTTGACATTTGTACCGTTCCTTGCTGCAACGGTCAATGTCGGAGTTTCATTATTCGTAAAATTTAAATTATAAAAAGTAATTGCCTCAAATTGATTTAAATCTACTGTTCCTGTTGATAACGGGTATTTAATTTCTGTAATTTTTTCATAATTTAATTTATCTCTTTTCTCAAGAGAAATAATTTTACTATTTAGGTCATATTTAATTAAATATAGGCTTTCATTATGTAAGAATGGCATTGCACCTGATTGATATTTGGAAACATCCAATTTTAGTATATTAGTATTGGTTTCTTTTATAAAATTTACTTCATGTATAATTAGATTATTAAGAGCTTTTTTATGGTTTATTAAATAATTATCACTTTCCTCTTTAGATGGTTTTCTTTTTGCACTGTAATCAAGGGTAACTAGTCTTGCTTCTTCCATTATGTTTTGATAATACCCTATACCATCATCAGTTATTCCTAAGGGAGTTATATAAGTGTTTGGATCTACCAGTTCTCCAGATTCCTGAACTAATATATCGGAATATTGATATTCATTTATAATACTACCATCTTCATAGCTTATAGTATAGGCATAGTGCTTAGTCATGGCGAAAATATAGTCCTTAGAAGATGAAACTACTGAATGATAAGGTCCCTCTTTAAGTTTAGTTGTAAATGCTATATCTCCTGTAAGTATTTCAATTTTTGAAATTACAGTAGACTCAAGAGTATTGTGAATGACAAAATTTGATTTTTCTACTTGAGCAAAATTTTCAAATTGAAAAAAAATAAATACGGCAAAAATAAATTTTTTAATAGTATACATAATTCATTAATTTTTAAATAAGTTATTTTGGTTTTTAGCTTCGCTAATATTTCCTTGTTCGAAAAGTATATCTCTTTTTAATAAATGCACTTTTTTCATATTTGGATAATTTAACTCCAAAACATTTAAAGAGTTTAATGAACTCTTTAAATTCCCCTCTTTATACTTCATAAAAGCTAAAAGAAATTTAAATTCCCCAACATTAAACATTCTAACTTTTATTACGGAACTTCTGTCCCTAATGCTTATTTCTCTAGCCACATTTTTTGCTAATAAATATTGTTCAGTACGTATTAATATTTCCATTTTTACTAATAAATACCAAGACTCAATTCCAGTATAAATAACATCTAAATTTCTTTCTTTTGAAATTAACATTGCTTCATCAATTAATTTAATGGGTTCATTAATTTCTCCTTCTTTAGATAAAAGTATAGCGTCTAAAACTTTTTCAAAAACGATACATTGTTTTAATTCCTCTTCAATTTCTGCATCTGAATAACCATAACGCTTCTTTTTAGCTTTTTTTAGTTTTTGCTTTTCTAAAGAAGAACTTAAATTGTTATTATACCATTTTAAGAATTTTAATTCTTCTTTAGCCTGTGGCATTTGACCTGTAATCATATATGATAAGCTTCCTAATGTTAATAGAAAAGCAACTTCTCTTCTCGGTAAACCTTTTAAATCATAAACTAACTGAGGAACTTCTTTATAATTCATAAAAATCCCTTCATTTAATTCATTATTTATAATATATCTTTTAATTAAATCATAATATTCTATACAACCATTATAATCTTTCTCTAAATAGCTTTCATAAAGCAGTTTAAAAGCCTCTATTGGTTGTACTTTATAATCGATTCCTGAAAGAGCTTTCATAGCCGCATTCTCATCACCTAATGCTTTATAACATTTTGATTTAGTAATAGCAATTCTATTTAATGTTGCTTTTAATCCTTTAACCAAATAAATAAATGGTAGAGCGTTTATTTCTGAAGGGTTAGAATTTTTTATTATTTCATTCATAATAAATGAAACGCCCTTAGATTTTTCAATCTTATTTATTTCATTCATTTTCACCTTTATTTCATCTAAAGTCATAGGCGGCTTAGCTGAATAATAATTTTTAACTAAGAGTCTTCTTGAAGCAGAACCTTTTTGATATCTAATAATTTGACTTTCTAATTTTATTAATCTGTCTAAAGTTTCTGCATTAAATTCATAAAATGTTGGCAAACTTCTAATTTCCTCTTTTGTAAATGCAAGGACAGTTGATAATTCTTGAATAAATGCTTTTCCTTCTTCTTGTTCTTGAGTTAATTCATTGGTTAAAAGTTTATATAAAAAAGTGCCAATTGCTATAGCTTGACCAGCACTTTCAGCAAAATTATAGAAATCCAAATCGTTTTGACTTAAAGTTCCTCCAAACTCAGTAACAAAATTTTTAGTATCTTTTACTTTATCTGAATTAGAATTTATTTCATCAACCATATCTTTAAAGTGTTGGTTGTCTGAATCGCCAGATAAATCATTTAAAATAGCCAAAAAATCATCATTAATAATTGTTTCTGACTTGTTATTATTTGTTGTTTTCAAATTACTGTCATTTGGAAAGGCTATGCTTTTAGAGCCTTCTTGGCTGCTCGTAGAATCAATATTACCAATAGTAGATTTTACATTACATCTACTGACTGTCGGAGGGATTTCACCGCAATTTGGGTACATATTTTGAATTGTAGATTGGATATTGTTCAAAGCAGCTACTGTTAAATCAGCTTGTTCCTGAGAGGGCATTCCTCTTTCACATTCACATTTATATGCATACCAAGTAGCTAATTGAGCCCAACCTTGGATACAATTACTTTTAACTTTTTCATCAGCACTCCAATTTTCTTCAGCATCAATCATCTTAGCTTTATATGCATTTGCTTTAGGTGGAGGACATTCTTGTGCCAAGAAAAATTGAAAGTTTAAGATAAATAAAAAAATAAAAAAATGTTTTATTTTAATCATTTTATAGTTTATTTAGTTTACTGGCCATTCTTTATAGTCCATTCTATAATTAAATTCAGATTTGTGAGTTCTAGAAAACTCCGTTACAACACCTTGAACCATTATTTTATCATCACATAGAAACACTCCTTTTAAAAACGCTTCAATAATATCATCTATGCTTTTCAATGTCCTAGTTCCAGGGGTAACGGCAACTCGCATTATTTCTTCAAAATAGTGCATTCCACATGTCTGTTTTAAAATAAGTTCTAAATATTCTTTAGCTTTTTTAATATCAGTTTTAGAAATATGTCCGAGATTTTTAATGAATAATGGGTTCTTTTTACCAAATATTATATAAAATATTTCTTTCGCTTGAGCTTCAGTCAATTCAAATTCATTCAAGGAGTTAGACTCATTTTGAACTTTACTTGCATATTCTTTCTTGCTTGATTGACTGCCTTTATAGAAATATTTAGATTGAATAATATCATTATTTGAACCATACCAAATATAGGAGCCATGTTCTTTCCATTCACCTCCATTATTATTTGGAAAATATTTGAAATTAGCCACAGAAAGAACTTTCCCTTTTCTGTTATAATTTGCAGCAACTTGATCACTTTCATATTCAGTTCTAGTAGCAGTGACGCCATCATAATTGAAAAGGTATTTAGTGGAATTATCAAAATGCTTATGTATCCAGCTACCTACTTCTATATCATTAATATATTGCCCAGATATCCAAATAACATTATTAGTGAAATACTTAATATACTTCCCTTCTTTTAGTCCATTTTTATAATTTATTTCTTCTTTTAAATACCTAGTTCCTTTATTTATAAAAAACACTTCTGAAAGACCATCTTTTTTTCCGTAAGAATAGTTTGTCACTTCTTTAAGGTAATTAATATTTTCACCGCCATAAATATAATTCTCTCTGATATAAGCCTTTCCGTGCCAAACTTTTTTGCCATTATATTCAATTGTAGGAGGGACAGGGTTTTCTAATGATTTAATTTCATCAATATTCCGCATGTATTCATTCGTATCATTCAATGCGGTTTTTTCTTTAAAATCATTAAAGTCTATTTCTAAGGCATTTTCAAATGTCAATTTTGAAATAGAATCATTTTTCTGTGAAAAAGATTTAAAATTAAAAAAACATATAATAATTAAGAAGAGATATTTTAACATGATTTTTAATTAAATTTTTAACAATATACTAAAATTTATTGTTTTATTTCTTTGATTAAAATATTGTCTGTCTAATAATTAGAGTTTTATCATAATGAAGCACAACGTGTTTGTATATGGTGCGTTGCGTGGTTAAGCAACTAATTTAGCAAATAAAAACCGAATAGAAAATCCGCGAGGATTTTCGTAAGTAAACCAGTACTAGCAATGCATTATATACGGTGTTGGCAATAGTTATTTTCTCGGAATCTGATAATTTTGTAAATCATAATAATATGCTCTCATTTCTCCAGAACATTGAATTAATGAATATCTAGCGATGTTTGAATTAAATTTATCAATATTCTCTGCAACAACTAAATCATTTGATAAATGAGATGTGAATGCCAAAATATAAGAGATTCTTTTATTAAATAAATTCTTAAATTCTTCTAGAGATAAATTATCTACATTATGTTTTTTTTCAATAAGTTGATTGTAAATCTTTTCTAAAATCAATTTATCTTTTGTTCCTAACGTTTCTCTTAATCGCCGAGCAGAAATAGTAATTTGATTTGTCAATTCTCTAATTTTTGATTGAAAACCATATTTTACGTGAATTAAATACAATTCTTTTTTGTCGTAATACATAATATCGCATAATTCTAAACCATCAGCTATAATTGTATCTATTACAATATAGTTTGGTTTTGAGTTATATAGGAAATTATATTCGCTCTCTCGACTTATTAAATTCTTGTCCCAAGGTTCGTGTAAAATATAAGATTCTGCATTATAAGTTTTAAGAATATGTTCCGAACTAGTTTTTAAATCTTCGACAAATGAATCTTGTAATTGATACCACTTTGTATCTACTAAAAATGTTGGTGTTCCATTCACAGAAAATTCCGTTGAGATATGGAAAAGAAAACCAGAACCAACTGAAAGTTTTCCATCTTGATAGCTTGCTATTCTTGCACTTCTGACAAAATTCATAAATTTAAATCGGTCATTTACTCCAAACAACTCAACTGCTCTTGACAAAACAGCATCATAGATTTCATTTCTATCATAAACTATCTTAAATACAGTATAACCACCTTTGTCAGTTTTTTCTTTAAGTCTAAATTCGTCAGCTTCGTAGAATTTTTCAATATTATTTGGGTCACAAAAATCGTGTTGGAAGCTTTTATGTGCATTCGATTTACGTCTTCCTAGATTTTCAGTGTCGTCGAAAAGTTTAGTTATCAGTTTTTGATGTAGGACATTGTCAATAAAAGCTTTGTCCGTTATTTCTTTGTATGAATCTAAATAATCAGTAGGTGCAATTTCTGAAATTACGACTAACTCTTTTATAATAGAATGCAATTTTTCAAAATCAACATTTTTTTTGACTTTGAATGCTTTACTAACATAAATCTGTATTCTATCAGTAGATTTCTTTTTTAAAAACTTGAAATGCAAATCTGAAACCTCTTTGCTTAATTTTAAATGAATTTCTTGAGTTACTTTTCCAAACTTTATGTAATCAATTATTCTGTAATTGTCTCTAAACTGCTCACTTAAACCTGCTCTTGAGCCTGTTATTCCTCTTGATTTGATTGAAGCAATTTCATCTTCTCTTGGTTTGATTATTCTAGAGTAAATATTAAGACCAAATGATTGGTCAATAAAAGGTAAAATTATTTGGTAAGCATTTCCTCCGATAACACAAAAAAGGTCAAATTCAGATTCTATAAAGAGTATAAGAGATAATTTTTGTTCCTTAAAGATTTCGTCGCCTGATAAGTCTTTAGGAAGAAATTCTTTCCAATTTGATACAATCTCATCTGAATTATATAAATAAAGGTAATAGGTCAAATTATCCTTTTGGATTGTATTCAGATTTTTTAAATCAAAAGTTGATTTGATACCTAATTTTGAGAATGAAGTATTTAATATTTTCTGGATGACTAATTCAGAAGTCGGTGATTTCTTTAAAAGTCGGTGTTCTAAATCTATCCTATATATTTTCGGATTTTGTGTCATCTAGATTTTTCTCATAATTATTGCCAACGGGTTTGTGTATGAAAAGTGCGTGTTTGTGTCGGAGGATTTTCGGAACGAAAATCGGAAGAAAGCAAACACGCACTTTCCTTTTGATTAAGCACTAAAATAAGCATTTTTTATACACAGTGTTGCCAATAGTTTTTTTAATCGTATCCAAAATTCATTACGATTATTCTATTAGAATTTTTAAGAGTTGATATAATTGTAAAGAAAAATTCGTAAATATTAGTCTCACTCTGTTTTGATTTTTCCACAAATTCATCATCCATGAAAAAGAATTTTCTTTTTTCGGGGTTTTCAGATTTTAGTTTTTCAATTGAGTAAAAGTGGTGACTTTTCAAAGTATTAAATAAATAAGGCACAACTTCATCTGACCATTCCGAAAGGTAATTATCAATTTTTTCTAAATACTCTTTGTAGTTTAACTCATAAAAGTCGGTTGAATCAATTCTATCTTGTAAAATCGATCCATATATTTTAAGAATGTCAGTTTCTTCAGAATGTGGTCCGAAAATCTCGTTCCATTCTTGTTTTCTTCTTTTAATTTCTTCTTTTGGATAAAAATAAGCTTCATTTAATAAATTAGATTCTAATAAATCCGAAATTGTTGGATTCAAATGTTCAGATTCCAATATGTTGAAAACAAAAAAACCATTTGTTTCAATAATTTTCATTTCGTGTTCGATATGCTTGAGTTTCATTTTCAAATTATTGGCAACGTTCTCGGCTATGAGTAGTTGCGTGGGTTAGCACTTAACTCTGCAAATACACACCAAACTGAAAATCCGAGAGGATTTTCAGAAATAGGCGAGAACAAGCAATTACTTATAGCCATTGTTGCCAGTAGTTTTTTTATTTTTAATAATCATTTTTATATCCGCAATCAGGTAAAATCCAACAATTCCAAAAGAACCCAACGCTAGAATATATTGCCCTTTTGGAATTATCAGAAAGATATTTACTCCGATTAAAAAAAGACAAAAAGGATAAGTAAATAGTCTGATTAGAATATTTTTTAATGACCACTCTTTTTCTGGTTTCTTTTTCTCAACTTCTACATCTAAAAATTCCAAAATTTCTTCAAGTTGATTTTGTTTTTCAAAGAAGTACTTCTTTCGAGCCAACCAAACTATTAAAAATCCAAAAACTGAAATAAATAAAGCCATCGGCCAATTATCAACAAAGTCGAATTCCGGTATGTTTTTTGGAAAAATTAAGTAAAGCAAGCCGCATAAAATAATCGCAATAAATGCTTTACCAATCGGATTTAATTTATCAGTTATATTTATCAAATGATTATTGGCATTGAACTCAAATATGAAAATCGGATAGAATGTCATATTCCACAAATGTTGTCTCCACACTTTAATTTCATTCGGACCGATTTCTCCTTTTGCTCGAAAATCACGAGAAAAGACATTCCATAGATGATTGAGAAAAGTATTTTCTTTTCTTAATTCAATTAGTTTTTCAACATCTTTTTTTGTGACTTCCATTTGGTTCGGTCAAATTACTGGCAACGGTTTTGTGTATGATTAGTGGCGTGTTTAAGCACCTAATTTAGCAAATAAAAACCGAATAGAAAATCCGCGAGGATTTTCGTAAGTAGG
>NZ_JAPMLM010000073.1:13796-53566 GCF_026410195.1 Xanthomarina sp. F2636L
AGTGCTTTTTTAGTTCACTTACTTAATTTCAAAATCCGAAATGCTCCTTGAATTACCAATGCAAAAACAATTGTTCCGATAATCAAATCAGGTTTATTAGAACTCAAATAATGCACTAAAATTCCTGCAATAATTACTCCCAAATTGATAATCACGTCATTCGAAGTGAAAATCATACTCGCTTTCATATGTGCTTCTTCTTTGCTCTTTGACTTTTGCAAAATATAAAGACAAATTCCGTTTGCAATAAGTGCAAAAATCGAAACTATAATCATTGTTGAAAAATCGGGAAGTTTCTCGTTTCCGAAAAATCTTCTCAAGACTTCTACAAATCCAATAATCGCAAGTATTATTTGAAAATATCCAGCAAGTTTGGCAATTCGTTTTTTCTTTATTACTGTTCCGCCAACCGCAAACAAACTAATTCCGTACACAAAACTGTCCGCAAGCATATCTAAACTATCGGCAACAAGTCCCATAGATTTTGAGATAATTCCTGTTGTCATTTCAATAATGAAAAAAGCAAAATTGATTGCAAGTACAGACCAAAGTAGTTTTTTCTGATTTTCGTTTTCTTTAAATTCCGTTTGGTCGGTTTGTTCCGTTGAGATTTTTTTTCCACCTAAATTCAATTCGATAACGGACTTTTCGATTTGGTCAATTTCTCCGCTGTGAAAAACGGTCAATTTTCGATTCGGAATATCAAAGTCCAAATTCGCAATGCTTGAAATTCCGTCCAATTTCATTCGGATAAGATTTTCCTCTGAAGGACAATCCATTTTGGTAATTTCAAATATTGTTTTATTCACTTGGTTTCTGGGTTTTTCGGCATTACTTACAACGGCTTTGTATATGGCTCGTAGCGTGCAAATTAAAGATTATTTTTCGGTTGAGCACAAGCCAGATTTTTAAATTTACTACTTATTTTTTTAATGGAAAGTTGTCAAATTTAAAAATTTGGCGACTTTCCAAATATGCCTTAACTTTCAATTAAGCAACTGCCCAGATATGAGCTATATACGTTGTTGCCCACAGTATTTAATTCGGCCATACTGAATATAAAAATAGGCTTACAATTATCAATTCCGTTATGTTTAATATTACTTTATTTTTAATAATAAGAGCTAATAAAAAGTCAATAAATATTCCGAAAAGTCCTATTCCAATTCCGACTGCCATTGCAATAAAACCATAACCAAATGGGTCATTGACAGCTTTGAAGTCAAAAATCATAATTGCAAGGCACATAATAATTGATAACAACGAGAATATGAATAGTACAGAAAGCTTTTTTAATATGAATTTTTTCATAAAATTTTAGTCAATTAAAATTCAGTAAATCGGTCCATCAAATTTCACAATTGTAGTGTCATTTTCAACAATAAAGTCAACCCAATGGTCAAGTGAGCCTCCATTCGTATAATATCCGCCACCACTTATTTCCTTTTTTCCGTTCGCACGAGTAAAAGTTAGTGAGTAAGCTCCGTCAGTTTTATTTTTCCGCATCGACAAGAATTCAGTCACGCTTTCATTTGGTTCAATTCGGTCAATTTTTATCACCTCCAGTTTTTCGGTCGTAGTAAATTCCACATTGGTTATTAGTTCGCTTGAGTCATTTTTAATTTTCATTTCTATTCCATCTTTTTTGTAAAAAGTACAAGCGCAAAAAGTTAGAATAATTATAAATGCAAGCAGTTTTTTCATATTGTGGGCAACGGTTTTGTGTATGATTAGTGGCGTGTTTAAGCAACTAATTTAGCAAATAAAAACCGAATAGAAAATCCGCGAGGATTTTCGTAAGTAGGCGAGAACCAGCCATTAATTATACACGTTGTTAGCAACTGGTTTTATTTTTTTATTCGCACGAGTTTAAATTCCGCTGTGTTTTTTAATTTAGTTTATTCTTTTTTCCTTAAAATCTCAAAAAAATTTCGGATATCATTCCGCTTTTTTTTCCGAACGTTTTGCCATTCCAATATTCAGCACAGACCTTTGGATTTCTAAATTTTTGTCGTTAAAAACGAACTCTGGGAAAATCCTTTTTTCATACAGTTCAGCCGTAATGTTTTGCGTTTCTGTTATTCAGCCAAAACTTTTCGGTTAGCTAAATTTTCGATGCGAAAACTGATTTTGGGCGAGCCGAAATCCAGCGTGATTTTTCGCAATATTTTTTAATTCCGCTTTTCATTTTTCCTTTCTTAAAAATCTGAAAACTTGAAATTTAGCACGATTTTGGTTGATTTGTCAACTTGTTGCTAACGTGTTTGTATATGAAAAGTGCGTGTTTGTGTCAGCGGATTTTCGGAACGAAAATCGGATGAAAGCAAACGCGCACTTTCCTTTGATTTAGCACTAAACTACGCATTTTTTATATACAGTGTTGGCTTTTAGTGCTTTTTTGTACGCTTAATAATTCTGTTTTGTGTTTTTTTTGGTCGGTTTTTAATTCCGTAAACTTGCTCAATTTCCTCAATATTTTTAATTCAGATTTGAGTGAGTAATTCAGCAAGAGTGATTTTTCACGTTCAGTTCGTTTTTTTTTTTTTTTTTTATTGAGATGTCGATTCCGTAAACAAGCTAAAAAGTCAAACGTAATTCTATTCAGAGTTTGAGTGAGAATTCAGTGTGTTTTTAAAAAATTCGGCAACATAGTTTTTCGGTTTTTACTTATTTAAAATTCTAGAAAAAATCCGAAAACTAAACCAGGCTTTTTTCATTCGCGCAAACTTGCTCCAGCATTAAAGCCAACGGTTTCGTGTATGAAAAGTGCGGGTTTGTGTCAGAGGATTTTCGGAACGAAAATCGGAAGAAAGCAAACACGCACTTTTCTTTGGTTAAGCACTAAAATAAGCATTTTTTATACACAGTGTTGTAAAACGTTTTTTATTCAAGTTCGTTTATATACTTATTTTCAGAATAATATTTTTCATTCCGCTTAAATTTGCCGAAATCCAATTTCATTAATGTGTCTAGATCTTTCCTTTTGATATTTATTAATAAAGATTTTCTTTTTTTTGATATCGTATCTCCAACTTTGAAAAAATCAAAAAAATCTGAACTTTGAAAAATAAAGTCTTTTTTGTAGTCACCAAAAATTTCATTTCGAATAATTATAATTGGTGTTGCGTGATTTTGTTTGTCAATATATTTGTCAATAATTATTCCTTCATATTTATAGTGATATTCATCATAAACAACTTTATCAAAAGATTCTTTTGGAGTCAGATTGTCGCAGGAATTTAGTCCGAATGTTAGTAAAATTAATAAAAAGGCAAGTTTATTATTCAAACTAATGGGTGTTTTTCAAATGTTTTACAACGTGTTTGTGTATGGTTAGTTGCGTGGTTAAGCAACTAAATTAGCAAACTTTTACGAACCCGAGAAAATTCCGCAGGAATTTTCGTAAGTAAGCACTTAAAAAGCAATTAATTATACACGGTGTTGTGCATAGTTTTTTATTTCGTTTTGATATAATAAATTTCTTTTAATTGTCCATTATATAAACCTAAATGTCCAGTTTTTCCAGCTTTATAAAGTCCGATTATTTCAACTTCTTTTCCATTCATTTTTTTCCACACACTATCTAATTCGGTTGCTGGTTTAAATGATTTAATCCAAATTTTTTCTGATTCTACATAAATTCCTTTGTTTTCCAAATCGAGATGTAATTCCCCTATGATTTTTAGAGTGTCATTGTCAAAGTCAGTCCGATTATTACTTAATTCACTAATATTGGTCAGACTTACTTTTTGCGATATTTCTGCGTTTCCGAATTCCGTTTTCTGCGTGTTGCAAGAAACTATAAGAACAATAAAAATTAAAATTAGATGCTTTTTCATAGGTTGTCAACTTACGCACGTTGTTGTACATAGTTTTTTATTCACTTGCGACTCCGATGAATATTAAATATTCAATTTCGGTATCATAGATTTCGATTAATTGTTCTTTAGTCAGATTAATCTTTTCCTCACTCAGAGCATATTCCACCATTTGGTTAATATCCAATTCTGCGTTTGATTCAAATTCACTTTCAGGATTTGGATTGTCAGAAGTCAGTCTAGTTTTCTCCATATAATTCATTTCCGCAAGTAGAGCGTCACGAATCAAATTCAAGTCAGATTTTTTCTTGTTCAGTTTTAGTGCTATAAAACAAGTCGCCTCGTCCAAGTCATAGATTTCTTTTCCAGCATTATTTTCATTCACAGTGCAAATCGGTTCGTTTTTACAACCGAAAAATGAGAGTAAAGTCAAGATGAATATTTTTTTCACGTTTTATGGGTTAAATTATGCACAACGGTTTTGTGTATGATTAGTGGCGTGTTTAAGCACCTAATTTAGCAAATAAAAACCGAATAGAAAATCCGCGAGGATTTTCGTAAGTAGGCGAGAACCAGCCATTAATTATACACGTTGTTGTGGTGTCGTTTTTATTTTTTCAATTGTTTTGTCGGTCAGTATTTCTAATTCAATTTTTTCGGTTTGATAACTGTTCTCAACTTCCATTCCAGTTTTAGATGAGAAAATGTCCCATTTTAAATTCAGTCGTTTACCTAATTCGATAACCAATTCTCTTAAATTATGTCTATTTTTTTCCAAATCTGCCATAATCCAATTTCCAATTCCATTCGCAGTTTTTAGGTCATCCGAAAAGCTTAAATAGTATTTAGGAATATCATTTTCATAAATCACGTTTTCATTAAATTCCAATTCCAAGAAAGGAAAAAAGCGTTCATTTTCTTTTCCTTTAATTAAATATGATTCGGTTTCAAGATTCAATTTATCCACTTCAGATTTTTGGTGTTAATTATTCCAATTTCCCCAAACTAAATATGCAATAGAAACTGAAATTAGAGCAAAAGTCATTAAACCAATAAATACATTAAAAAAATGTTGAGATATAATATCAGAACTGTCCTTTCTGTTTTTTTCTCCTAACAAATATTCAATTGATTTTGTTTGTCCAATTAATTTGAAAAAATAGTAACGAGTGTAAACACCTAAAACGTTTACAATTAATCCTCTAAATATCAATTCAACAATTATTTCCAATAATATCGAGTTTTCTTAAATGCACCACAACAATTGGATATAGTCTATTGTCTATATCCAGCTTATATAATGCTAAGATAGTAAATCTTTAATTTCCATAAATGATCTATTTGCTACATGAGTATAAATTTCCGTTGTTTTAGTAGAGCTATGACCAAGTAATAGCTGAATATGTCTTATGTCAGTGCCATTTTCCAACAGATGAGTAGCAAAACTGTGTCTTAACATATGAGGTGTTACTTTTTTATAAATACCTGCTTTTTTAGTGGCAACTGAAATAATATTTAGGACACTGGTAACACTGTATTTTGCTCCTTTTGGACCTTCAAACAGATATTTTTTAGGTCTATATTCTAAATAGTATGTCTGTAGGTCTTTTAAAATGCTTGGACTTAATACAGAGATTCGGTCTTTATTTCCTTTTGCGTTCTTAACGATTACTACCATTCTTTTACTATCAATGTCTGTAATATTAAGATTTAATAATTCTCCTCGTCTAAGTCCAGATGAGTAAAGAAGTCCTACAATACACTTGTGTTTTATATTATTTGTATTATTAATTATCTTTATTATTTCTTCTTTTGATAATACCTCAGGTAGTTTTTTTTCTTTACGTGGTCTTTCAATAGAATAAAACCTATTTGGCATTCCATGTACAATTTCGTAAAAGAATTTGATACTATTTACCGCTAAATTTACATAAGAATTCGATTTTCCTTCCTGTATAAGCTTTTGTAAATATTTTCTAACATCTATTTCGTTTAAAGTGATTGGGTCTTGGTCGTAATAGTAATTAATAAAAGCCTCAAAGCAGGATACGTAGTTACGAACCGTATTGTTTGAATATCTTTTAAGTTCAAGTTTTAGTAGATATTCTTCAGGACAAGGTTTAAAGCCATCTATTGGTTTTCTATTTCGAAAACGTTCTAGATTAAGAACGGGATTATCGGGATTTATTACTTTTTCAGAAAAGAAATAGTTACCATTAACCCAAGCTACACCGTGGAATGTTTTAAATATTAATTCTAAGTTACTTTTATTGTTTGCAACGTAAAACATCCCAAATTCATGACTCCATGTCGGGTCAGGAAGAGAGTCAACCAATGCTTGTAGAACCTTGTTTGTGCTAAATTGAAGACCAATACACTTCTTTTGATTAATAAGTAAGTGTTTTAAGGTAATACTTCTTTGTAGTTCCATGTTTTTTTATAAAATTAATAGTTATAAATGATTTAAACGTATCTTATACGAATATTATGCGTATAAAATTCGACTAAGTTCAAGCTTATGAGACTTCAAAAAGAATGTTTGTATTGTAAGAGGCAATTAGTGGGTAGAACTGATAAGAAATTTTGTGACCCACAATGTAAAAGTGGTTATCAATATCAAAAGGCAAAAGAACAACCAGAACGCTTTTATAATAAAGTAGATAATCAATTGAAGCTTAACCGTAAAATATTAAAGGAATATAATAAAGGAGGCAAGGTAACTGTAAGAGCAGAAATTTTAAAAGCGAAAGGATTTAATCCTAATTTCTTCACTCATTATTGGAAAAATAGTAAAGGGGATGTTTATTTATTTGTATTTGAATATGGCTTTCTAAAAAGAGAAGAGCATGGTATTGAGAAACACATACTCATAAAGTGGCAGGATTATATGGATAAATAATATTGCCTTTACAAACTTATAATTTATTCTTTAAGAGTAAGAATTTTAATCAACCTCTCATTTACATAGTAATTTCCAGTTCCTAGTTTTTCTTTTCTAAGGATATTATCCTTAGCCAATAGATTCAAGTACTTAGAAGCAGTAATTCTAGAAACTCCTAAATCATTCTCGATGAACTCAATTTTTGTATATGGATGTTTAAATAAGTTATTTAGTAAATCTTGACTATAAAATTTGTAATTATTTCTAAGCAAGTTTTTGTATTCAAATATTAAATCTTTAATTTTTCCAATTAACACAATTGTTTCTTTTGAAATTTGTTCAATACTATCTAGCATATATAGTACCCAATTTTCCCAATTGTCAGTTTCTCTAACTTCTTGTAAAAGTTTATAATAATCTGCCTTATGTTCGATAATATAACGACTTAAATATAATACTGGTAAATTCAATAAATCATTCATTACTAGATATAAAACATTGATAATTCGCCCAGTTCTTCCGTTACCATCGTAAAAAGGATGAATGCTCTCAAATTGAAAATGGATTATTGCCATTTTGACCAAAGGGTCGAACTCAGATTTAGTTGGATCATTTATGTATTGCTCAAGATTTGTCATTAAATCTAGAATAGTTTTATATTCTTGTGGAGGAGTATAAACTATCTCTCCAGTTAAGGCATTCTTCAAATTGGTTCCAGGAACTTTTCTAAATCCTGCATTGCTTTTTTCTAATTCTGATTGAATTGCAATAATATCATTGTTAGTTAATATCTTGTTTTTCTTAATTTGTCCAAACCCTTTTTTTAATGCAGAAATATAGTTTTGAACTTCTTTGGCATTTAATGATTTAAAACCATCAAGATTTAATTCTGCTTTAAATATATCATCATGAGTCGTTATAATGTTTTCAATTGCAGAACTGTCTTTAGCCTCTTGAAGCCCTAAAGTGTTTATTAATATGTTTTCATTTGGAATGCTAGAAACAATTCCTTTTAATTCAGCTAATGCTCTATGTGCTGAAGCTAATTTTTTAAGAACCTTTTTAGTTTCAATATCTTGGTTTAGTGGTAACCTTTTTAAATTCTCAGACTCCATAATGTATAGAAATATTGGTTTTCTTTACAAAGATAATTTATTATGATAAAATAAATCTATTTTCTTATCATAAGTTTATTAAATGATAAAATATCCTAATTCTTTTATCAATCTAGTTTTTTGGGAAGTGACTTATTTCAACTAAAATTTCTTTAGTTTTTATCATCACTTTTTTTTGAATGAATTAGAAGATTATTTGAACAAATAATTTATCTTTGGATTAATATATTGTTTAATCACGTAGACAAAATCTGGAACACGATTTGGAACACGATTTTACGAAAACAACAGCTCGAACACCCAGTGTTTGTGTTGAAAAAGCGGTCGAGGTCGGGCTCATAACCCGAAGGTCACTGGTTCGAGTCCAGTTCCCGCTACTAACTTAAAGTAAACTAAATCAAAGGGTTGTGTATTCATAACCCTTTTTTTTATGTCTTCAATTTTAAGTTTTATATTGCAGGTACATGATTCAGTACATGATTTTACTATGAAACCCAACTACAATGAACCTAAAATCTACACCGGTGGTGTGGAAATCGACCAATGGTCTAAGCTTACCAAAAAAGAGCAAAAAGATGCTTTAAGCAAACATTGGTATGTCTATTATTCTTTTCGTGATCCTGAAACTGGATACTTGAAACAGCAACAGCGAATTAAAGGATCTGCTAATGGCTTCAGCACAAGAAGTGCTCGGTTAAAAATTCTTAAAACTATTCAAAGACAGTTATGGAATGTTCTCGAAGCTGGTTATAATCCTTATTTGCAAGATAACTCTCATGTTAAAAAGAAACTTATGGGAGAATTACAACCAATAGAAAAAACTAAACCAATTAGCGTCAAAAAGAATACTAAGCCTGAACCTATTGAAATTGTTAAAGAAGTAGTAGCTGTTGCTCCACAAAAAAAGGAGAAACCTATCATGACTCTCGAAGAAGCTAAAAAATTAGTATTAGATACGAAACAGAAAGTATTAAATACGACTTCCTTTCCTCAATATAGAAGCCGAATAAATAGATTCTATAAATGGCTTTATGAAAATGACTTTAAGGAAAGTGATGACATTAAAACTATCAACAAAAAGACCGTAATACAATATCTCAATATTGTATTACAAAATACCAGCCCAAGAAACAGGAACAACACTCGAAATGATCTCAATTCATTTATCGAGACCCTAATCGATAATGACGTATTACAAGAAAACTTTATTTCAAGGTTAAAGAAATTGAAATCTACTCCAAAAAGGAATAAATCGTATAATTCAGAACTACTAAAAGATATAAAAGATTATATGGATAAAAACGATCCGTTATTATCCTTATTTGTGGATTTTGTGTCATACGGTTTTTTAAGACCTATTGAAGTATGTAGGATAAAAATAGGGGATCTAAATTTAAAAGATAAGAAAATGCAAATACAGGCTAAAAACAAGCTTGTTAAAGAGAAGATAATCCCAAATATTTTATTTGACAAACTTCCTGATCTAAGTGATTTCTCTCCTGAGGATGATTTATTTACAACAAATCAAATAGGAGGACAGTGGGAAGCAAGTGAGGTTAATAAGAGAGATTTCTTTTCCAAAAGATTCAAAAAAGTCAAAGACCATTTTGGTTTAAATGTGGATTATGGTCTATACAGTTTTAGACATACGACTATTTCAGAACTTTACAGAGAATTATCTAAAGAACCTAATATGTCACCTCATGCTGTTAAGAGTAAATTGATGCTCATAACTGGTCATTCATCAATGTCAGCTTTGGAAAGTTATTTGCGAGATATCGATGCTCAAATGCCAGAAGATTTTTCACATTTATTAACGTAATATTTATTCATGTTGATAATTGTAATACAGTGTATTACGTTTTAGCTAATATGTAGTACACGTAATATATCGCTTTACACATTACTTAAAGGTAAACAAAAAGACAAACTTAAAAGGTGGTGCTAATTTTAGATTATATCTAAAATTAGCACCACCTTTTTTTATTTAAATAGTTATTGTTTGGTTATCTATTAGTCAATAATTTAAGTTTTTAACTATTCCTTATCCGTCGAAATCCGTCGAAATCCGTCGGAATCCGTCGGAATCCGTCGCAATCCGTCGGAATCCGTCGGCTGCCAATGGGTAGAGTTTTAAGTTTGTGTTTTAATATTTATTTGAGCATCTAAACAAAGAAATATTGAAGACAAATAATTACTAATTCAAAAACCATTAAAACTATGAATGAATGCACCAAGAAAACAGGATTAACCATCCGTATTGAAGATGATTTAAGAGACATGCTCTATGACACCGCAAAACTTAAAGGTGTGACAGTTTCCGAATATGTTCGAGAACTATTATGGGATAAACATTGTATAACACTATAGCTATGGGAAAAAAGAAACTTATTAAACAAGAAAATCTAGATGCTATCAATGATAACATTGATAAACATCAAAAAGAAACAGAAAAACAAGAGAATAACACCAGTTGCTTTCTTGTTAAAACTGCAAATCAATGGATAGATGAAGCAAAGTTAAGTCCCATTCCTAAATTATTATTTGATAAATTTTTGTTTGAAGGGGAAGTGTGTGTGCTTTTTGCAGATACCAATGTGGGTAAATCCATATTGGCTGTACAAATAGCGGATAGTATAAGTAGAGGTAAGGCTATAAAAGGCTTTGAAATTGAGACAAATCCTCAGAAAGTAGCTTATTTCGATTTTGAACTATCTAATAAACAGTTTGAGAAACGTTACTCAAATAATTATAAAGACCATTATGATTTTCATAAAAACTTATTAAGGGTAGAAATTAATACCGAAGCCGAAATGCCAAAGAAGTTTAAGGATTATGAGGATTATTTACGTAATTCTTTTGAATTAGTAATAGAAGAATATGGAGCGAAAGTTTTAATAATTGATAACATTACTTACCTGAAAAGTGATAATGAGAGAGCGAAGGACGCTCTAGTTCTAATGAAGCACTTAAAGTCTATCAATAAAAAACATGGTGTGTCTATCCTTGTGTTAGCCCATACACCAAAACGTGATGCTACTAAGCCTATCACTAAAAATGATTTATCAGGAAGTAAAATGCTGATGAACTTTTGCGATAGTGCTTTTGCTATTGGCGAGAGTGCTTCCATGCCTTCTATTCGATATATCAAACAAATAAAACAACGTAATTCAGAACAAGTATTTCATTCTGAAAATGTAGCTGTCTGCAAAATTGGAAATCCAAATAACTTTTTAAAGTTTCAATTTGAAGGTTTCGGATCTGAAAGTGAACACCTAAAGCAATATACAGCTTCTGATTTATCAGAAAGAGATGATCAAATAATGGACATGAAAGAAGAAGGTTTACCTAATACTCAAATTGCTTCAAGACTCGGTGTTAGTGAAGGAACAGTAAGGAACACTATAAAACGTTTAGCGGCTTAAGTAGGTTATGGATGCATCAACAGTATATCAAGTAGCTCAGGCACTTCCACAGGAAGAGCAAGCCAAGCTATTCGCTATGCTAAAAGCAGAATTGTATCCAAAAACTACTAAAAAGCTTAATAAGAATAGTATGCCAGATTATACTGAAGAAGATGCATTAGAGTACCTTTTTAATAAACTGGGCATACATTAAAAATGACTCGTAATCCTCGTAACATTCGTAACCCTTACGAATGTTACGAGTGTTACGAATATTACGACTACTAATAAAGATAAAACAAACAACTAAAAATCAGATAATTATGAATTATAAATACTATTTAGATAAATCAAGTAAAAAGTTTCCATGTCCAAAATGTCAGAAAAAGTCCTTCGTAAAGTATGTTGAAACTGAAACAAAACAATATTTAGAAGATCACGTTGGTAGATGTGATAGAGAAAGTAAATGTGCTTATCATTTCAGTCCTAAAGGAAATACACCAGTTACAGGACTTATTGTAGATTATAAACCAGAAATACCAACTTTTCACGATCAAGATATTTTCACAGAATTGTGTAATAATTATATGAATAATAACCTTGTAAAATTTCTATTAACAGTTTTTGATCCTGTAGATGTCAAAGAGGTAATATTTAAATTTCGTATTGGGACATCAAATCACTGGAAAGGAGCTACGGTATTTTTACAGATGGATAGAGATTTAGATATTCATGCTGGAAAGGTGATGTTGTATGACGAGAAAACAGGGAAAAGAGTCAAAAAACCCTTCAATTGTATTACATGGTTACATCGTGTATTACGAATTAAAGACTTTGTATTACAACAATGCTTATTTGGATTACATAATATAACTGAATGTGGCATAAAGACTATTGGTATCGTTGAGTCTGAAAAGACAGTACTCTTTATGAGTATCTATAGAAGAGATATTATTTGGATGGCAACAGGGAGTAAAGCAAATTTTAAAGAAAAATTAATAGAACCCTTAAAAGGACGTAAAATTATTGCCTTTCCTGATAAAGGCGAATATGAAGATTGGAATAAAAAAGCAGAACAATTAAGAAAGGATGGTTTTGATATTATGTGTAGTAAACTGTTAGAAGAATATGGTCTCGAAGAAGGTGATGATCTGGTAGATTATATTGTTAATCAGCAAGCAGCATAAAAAATATTATCAAGGATTAAACTTATGAATTAGTGGTAAACAAAAAAAAGAATCTGCATAGTACGCTCAGCTTGCTACGTGCTATGCAAATTATAATTAAAAAAAAAGCAATAAAGTTTTATGTAAACAACTTATTCTGTTTCTCCGTTTATCGTTTCCATTATTTCTCTAAAACTATTCAGTCCAGATTCTATGTTTTCAATTATTTCATTAGCTAAAATATCTGGGTCTGGCAGATTGTCTAAATCGGTTAAACTTTTGTCTTTTAGCCAAAAAATATCTAAACTCGTTTTGTCTCTTGCAATAATTTCATCATAAGTGTATTTTCTCCATCTTCCTTCTTCGTTTTCTTCACTCCAAGTTTCTTTGCGCTTGTTAATGTTTTTACCATTATATAAGTCTATAAACTCTTGCAGGTGCTCTTCACGCATTGGACTTTTCTTTGGGGTATGATGTACGTTTGTTCTGTAATCATAAAACCAAATGTCTTTTGTCCAAGGGTCTTTACTTGCAGGCTTGTTGTTAAAAAACAAAACGTTAGCTTTAACTCCTTGAGCATAGAATATTCCTGTTGGTAACCTCAAAATAGTATGTAATTCTGTGGTTTTCATTAATTGCTTTCTGACTTCTTCGCCAGCACCACCTTCAAACAAAACATTGTCTGGAAGCACAACAGCTGCTTCTCCGTTTATTTTTAATTGTGTTTTTATGTGCTGCAAGAAGTTTAATTGCTTATTGGAAGTGGTTTCGCAAAAATCTTGACGATTATAACTTAAATCTTCTTTTACAATTTCTCCTTGTTCGTTGGTAAAAGTCATACTACTTTTTTTACCAAAAGGCGGATTTGCCAAAACGTAATCGTAACGTTCTCCATCATCTGCAATTAAGGCATCGTTTGGATTGATGAACGATTCGCCATCTATTTCGCCTATGTTGTGCAAGTACATATTCATTAAGCACATTCTACGTGTGTTGGCAACAATTTCGTTTCCGTAAAAGGTTTTGTTCTTTAAAAACTCTTTTTCTTCTCGGTCTAATTTGTTATTACCTACAATCCAATCGTAAGCTGCTAAAAAGAAACCTCCAGTTCCACACGCTGGGTCGACAATGGTTTTCATTGGTTTTGGCTCTACACAAGCTACCATTGTTTTTATCAATGCTCTAGGTGTAAAATATTGACCTGCTCCACTTTTGGTGTCTTCTGCATTTTTCTCTAAAAGGCCTTCATAAATTTTACCTTTTATATCTGCTCCCATCATTGACCAATCTTCTTTGTCAATTAGATTGATGACTTTTAATAGTTTGGCTGGGTCTTGTATTTTGTTTTGGCTTTTGGTAAAAATTTGCCCAAGCGTTCCTTTTTCAGTAGAAAGTGTACGTAATAATTGACTGTAAAAAGACTCTAACTCTGCACCACGTTTGCTAGATAAGGTTTCCCAATTAGCTATTTCTGCATCTGCAACCTCATTGCCTTCAACATCTTTTAGCTTTGGAAAAACCAACCCTTTATTATAAGGTGGTTTATTTAACTCGTCTGCCATTTTTAAGAATAGCAAATAAGTAATTTGTTCTAAATAATCTCCATAACCTACACCATCATCACGTAGTACGTTAGCAAGGTTCCATATTTTTGATATTATACTTGAGTCTGTCATTGTTATTATATTGATATTGCAGATAAAATTCTTCTTTTAATGTTGTTCGGTATATTAAAAATATTTTCCAATCGTTCTTGATTCCTTTGAATTGCTCTTGCTCTAGTTCTTTTTTCTGAAGCCAATTCAAATAATTCTATTGACTTTATACCTTTAGAGGAGTTATTATTAACTGAAATTAAAACATTAAGGAGTCCATAATTCCATTTATAATGATCATTGTGATTGTCTAAATATGGATGAACTATGCTAAACTGACAATTTTGATATACAGGATTTAAAACAGTTATTGGGTCATAGGTATGTTTCATTGAGGAAGAGTTACATAATTGACAAGCTTTGGCTATATTGTGTGGAGTAAACGTGTATTGAGGATATAGACCTGCACCCTTTGGAGCGATATGCTCTAACTCACCTCTACCAGTTCTATCATAATACAATCCACAAAAACAACATTTTTCTCTTTGATTTATGTCAAAATGATTATTCATTGCGGTTTTCAAATTAAGAATACAGTTTTTTCTACTGTCCCATTTATTTGATACACCATTGACACAATTTTGTTCATTTACATTATACAGATAAGGACTGTTAAGTTGATTTATCATTGTAATTTGTTAATATAATTTTTTGCTTCACCAATAATTTCCTGCAAAGGGTCATTTTTTCTTTCTGGCAGTTTAACCAATTTATCCAAAATTTTTTGTAGTCTTAACTTCTCTTTACTATTCATAGCAATTAAACCAAGTAATTCAGTAAGGTCAGCTTCTAAATAGTAGTTCAATGAAGAACGGACATTAAATATGTTGTAAAGAACATCTTCAGCTGACCATCCAAAAGTATTCTTTTCTAATTTTTCTGCTTTTATTTTATTGTCTGAATCAAAATTCAAACCAATGATAGTTGCACTTTCACCTGGTAAATCAGAAACGAAAAAGTGGCTGTGAGTAGCAATTATAAAGTGACTACTTTTTTTATCATTATTACCAAATAATTCGCGAATAAATGCTAAATATTTCATTTGCCAATTAGGATGTAAACTGATTTCTGGCTCATCGATAAAAATTAGGCTGTTAGGTTTTACTGTAGCCATAAATCCAACCATTGAAGAAAAGAAATGAAATTCTCCTGAAGACGTATCCTCCAAACCAATACCTCTTTTTGCAAGTTTAATCTCTGGAGCTTTTAAAATACCTAAGCGACGTAGGGTTTCCAAATTTTTATAATCCCTACCAAGCTCGTGATATTCTACTTGGGCAGTTATGTCATAGTTTAAATGTTTAGCAGAACTTCGATAAATATCATCTAATTTATTATTTGATTTTAAACCGTTTATGAACTTTATTAAATCATCTATTAAGCTTGAATCTTTTGAAATGGATTGATAATTGTTTAACTTAAACGGTGGTGCAATATTTGAATTTTCATATTTGGTTTTAATGTCTTGATAGAATTTATGAAAGGATTCTTTCGTCAAGTCTCCTTCGAAAAATATTTTTGTATTTACCGTTTTGTAAGAAACAATGATTGAATCATTAAATTCTAAAAATTTTGTCATTCTTTGTATACCATCTCTAAAAACATCAGATGACATTTTTTCTACAATAAATTGAACAGTCTTTCTAACATACCCTCTAGTACTTGCTTGTTGCGCTGTAGTTCTCACACCTAAATAACGATATTGTGGAAAGGAATCATCTAATGCTTTTTGACGCATAAATATATATTTGTCTTTAAGCATACTCGCTTGAGCAATAACAGCTTTTGGCATAATATTATCTATCTGAAAAGTAGCTGCTTCGACTCCATCAATTTTGATAATTCCACTAGGGTATTTTTCTTTATTTTTTTCAAACTCGACTATATTCACTTTCTCTTTTATATTGGTAAATTCATATTGAATACCTTCATTCCAATAGATAAGACTATAAAAGAAAAAAGCTTCATAATTTTTCCCTTTTTTAGAATGCAGATATATTGCTCTAAATAATTGAAGGAGAAGTTTGAAAATTTCACTTTTTCCAGTTCCATTTGGTCCTATTATAATAGTAGTATACAAGTTGTTAAAATCGTCTTCGTGATCTATAAATTCAAAAATATTATTCTTAAGAATCTTATGATTAATCACTGTTAGGCGCTCCAATTTAAACCCTTTCGGTGTTTTCTGTTTTGACTTACTCATTTAATTTGACTTTATTTTCTCCAACAAAACACTAGCAGGTTCATAAGCTGCATCTGCTTTACATTTGGCAATTTCTTCTTCGCTTAACAATGTACCTTCAAATGCTTTCTTTAAAATGCTTTGGCGTAAGGCTTGGGCTTTTTCTAAACTGTCTGCAATGTCTTTTTCTACTTTATCACAAACCGATAAACGACTTTCTATTTCTTGGACGATTTGGTGTTGTTCTTCTAACGAGCAAATTGGTAATGGGTATTTTTTTAATTTTGTTCCATTAATATTCGATTGATTTACACCGTCAGTTTTCACTTCATTACCATAAATTTTTGCTTTATGACTATTTAAATAATATGTTAGATATTTTCCTGATAGTTTCTCTTTATCATAATTTATACGAATTAGATATCCTGCAAAAATTGCTTTATTATCACTTAAAAATATAGACGTTTTACCAACGTGTTCTGGACTATTTGTTCGATTAAATAATACATCACCATAATTCAATATGTATTTTTGAATGTCACTTTTATTTGAAGTATATTTCAAATCACTCCAATCAATTAGCCCATTTTGCATATTACCCATCCTCAAAACTGGAACGTCACCTTCATTTAATGATTTCTCCGAAGTACCATACTCCACGGAATGAATAAAATCTTCTATTACAGAAATTTTTAATTTAGTTTTCGTCAATTCCCCCTCAAAAGCCTTTTTTAAAACCGCTTGTCTATAAATAACCAATTGGTCTTGTGCTTTTTTAAGGTCTGCAATGCCACTATCTAAACTGCTAAATAATTCTTCTATTTTTTTGACAATGGCTTTTTGTTGGACTAGAGGTGGAAGAGGAAAAGGAAGTGAGTTCAATTTCTCAATAGTTAAAGCATTATAGGCAGAGCCAGATGTTTTTAGAATACTACTGTTCCGAACAAAGTGTGTCAAACCTAAATTTAGAAAAGTAGATTCTAAACCTTGAATATCACTTAACCAAATTAAATTACCATCTTTAAAGTAGAAAGGGTCATTATTTTTTATCGTATAAGTTATTCCTATTGTTCCTACAGCAGAAATTAGAACATCACCTTTCTTAGGAATGTCGAATCTGTTTTTTATGTCATTATATTTTTCATTAGAAATATATAATTCAATACTAATTTCCTTTCCTAAACTAAGTTCCTTAATCTCTTTAGTTCTGTAAAATGGAATGCCCTCTGAAACATATTCCTTTTTTAATATTCTTTTGCTAGAACCTATTTTACAAACTTCTCTCAGCGTACATTCAATCCAATCTTCCCTCATTACGCTGCTAGTACTTCATTAAGTTCGTTAATAATTTCATTCATTTGGTTGCCAAATAATTGGTGCATTTTTCCTTTTCCGCCTTTGGCATCAAAAGGTGTGTAATCTAAATCGTCTATTTCTATATGGTAACTGCTCACTACGTGGTCTTTTATCATTCGTAACCAGTCTAGTTGTGCTGCCGTAAAACGGTTGTGTTGTCCTGCGTTTTGCTTAAAAATCCACGTTTTAAAATTGTTTTCAATCGTTTTGTCGTAAGCTTTCAATTCGCTGTCTATTCCACACGCTCTTCTAATTAACGAAACTAACGCAGTTAATTCGTCTTTTGGTTGTTTGCTTTTTACGTCTTCTAAAGTTGAATAAGCATCCCAAACATAATCTGGTGCTAATAATGGTTTTTCTAATTGTAGTTTTTCCATCACGTCTTTTATCATTTTAAACGTAATGTCTCTACGATTGTATGGTTGATTGTAAAAAATGCTTAACGCTTTAATTTCGTCTTTGTTGGCTTCTAAATATTCAGTAAAATCTTTTACAATTTCGGTGGCTTTATCTACAGAAGTGGTTTCCCACTCACTTTTTGTAACCGTATCTATGTTTACGCTATCAATAATTTGTTCGTGTTGTTTACGAACATTATCTAAATAACCATTTAACTCTCCGTTAAATGTTTTACTTGCTTCTAAAATCAATTGCTCTTGAGCATTCTTTTTTGCATCTTCGATTAAAGCAGGTGTTTGGTCTTGAACAGGGATTTTGTCAATTTCAATTTGTGCTTTTGTTTCAATGTCGTCTTGGTCGAAAGCTGTGATTAATTCTTTGGTAATTTGTTTTAAGTTTTTACCACCAGAAAATTCCAATAATTTATCTTTTTCTTTTTCTGTAATTTGTTTCTCTAAACGAATTAAACGGTTTGCCAATGACAAAAACAAATCTTCGTCTGCAACTCCCATTGTTACTGCACCCAATAAATCTTTCATTGGTACAGATGGTTTACGTTCTAAAGGTCTGCTATCTGTTTTTTTAGATTTTGTTGCACCAACAGCATCTACTATAACAAAATGTGTTTTTGTTTTAGCTGTTTTAGTTACTAATTGTAAAGAATCACTATTAATCGTTCGTGTTCCACGACCTTTCATTTGTTCAAAATAGTTGATGCTTTTTACATCTCGCATAAACAATAAAACTTCCAAAGGTTTTACGTCTGTTCCTGTGGCAATCATATCCACGGTAACTGCAATTCTTGGATAATAAGAATTTCTAAAACGGTTTAAAACCGATTTTGGGTCTTCCTCAATTTTGTAGGTTACTTTTTTACAAAAGTCATTTCCTTCGTCAAATTCTTCTCGAATGATTTTTATAATATCATCCGCGTGACTATCTGTTTTTGCAAAAACTAAAGTTTTTGGAACTTCGTAATCTCTATTTTCGTCAATACGATTTGGATAAATAGTGGTTTTTAACGCCTTTTTATATTCACGAATGATGTTTCTAATTTGACTTGGGTTGACAACTTTTTTATCTAAATCGTTGCGTTTGTAATCTGTGTCTTCATCTTCTTGTTGCCAACGTTTTTTACGAGTGAGTTTATCTCGTCTGTCCACAAACCAACCTGCTTTTATGGTTTCGCCATTTTGTGAAATTTCCGTTTCAATCGTGTACACATCATAAGGAACATTTACACCATCTGTTACAGATTCTTCATACGTATATTGGCTAACAACGTTTTCATTAAAAAAACCGAAGGTTCTTTTATCGGGCGTAGCCGTTAAACCAATTAAAAAAGCATCAAAATAATCTAATACTTGTTTCCATAAATTATAAATGGAACGGTGCGCTTCATCGATGACTATAAAATCAAATTGTTCAATGGGTACTTTTGGAGTGTACTCCACAGGAATAGTTTTGTTTTTTGAAATTTTGTTTTTTAACCAAGAATTTTCGTTTGGATTATCGAGTTCTGCACTTTCGTCTAATTCTTCCCCTTTTAAAATAGAGTAGAGGCGTTGTATGGTTGAAATACAAACTTGACTATCGGAAGCAATATAACTTGATGATAAACGCTGAACATTATAAAGTTCTGTAAATTTTCGGTTATCGTCATTTGGCTGAAAAGTCATAAATTCCTGTTCCGCTTGCTCGCCAAGGTTTTTGGTGTCAACCAAAAACAGAATACGTTTTGCATCAGCGTGTTTTAGCAAACGATACACGAATGTTGCCGCTGTAAAAGTTTTTCCAGCACCAGTTGCCATTTGGATTAAGGCTTTTGGTCTGTTCTTTTTGAAAGAATGTTCTAAATTATTAATGGCTACAATTTGTGCAGGACGTAATCCTGCTTCATCTAATTCGGGAATTGACAACAATCGTTCTCGAAGACTTTTGCCTTTTTTTAGCCATTCTGCAATTGTTTCTGGTTTATGGAACCAAAACACATTTCTGCCTCTTGGTTTTGGGTCTCTATAATCGGTAAATCTGGTGATGGTTCCTGTGCTTTCGTAAACGAATGGCTTTTCATTGTCTAAAGTGAAAGCACCAATTTTAATCGGTTCTGTAGCGTATCTTGCAGATTGCTCCTCTACCATTAAAAGACGATGTCCTTCATCTTCTTTTTTAGCTTCAATAACACCAACAGGTTTTCTGTCAACAAACAACATGTAATCTGCCGATCCTGACATTGTATTTGTTTCTCGTAATGCTATACCTTTTCCAGCAGATAAATCAACTTTCTTTTTCGACTGAACTAACCATCCAGCTTCTCTTAACATAGCATCAATTTTATCACGAGCTATTTGTTCAGGATTTTGGTTAGGTTTGACAGACATTCACAAATAATTTATATATTAAATAAGTTTACAAAATACATATTTTTTACTTAGTGCATGTAGGGATTTGAGTAAAAAAGCAATTCAGTGTAAAATAACTAAAATTTAATTATGATAACCAAAACTATCCAAATACAAGAAATTACTGTTGATGAATTAGCTGATAAAGTAGCTGATAAACTGTTACTTAAAATGCAACACTACTTAGATCAGTTAAGTGCTAATGAAAGTGATATTTATTTAACAAGAGAGGAAACAGCAAATTTCTTAAAAATTAATTCTTCAACATTATGGCATTGGACAAATAAAGGTAAAATTAAATGCTATGAAATTGAAAGTAGATGTTATTACAACAAAAAGGAAATTATAGAATTATTAAAGAAGAATGAGTTAAAAATATAAAATTGTTCATCAAATTTTTAATTGACATATAGCTAACTTTTCATTATGAAAGTAGTAAAATAAGATCAATCATCAACTATAATTTTTTTCAAGCTGATGTATCATCGGAACTTGAATTACCTTATGTCGTGAATGGTATTAGTGCTGGCTTTACTCCTCCAGCAGACGATTTCTTAGATTTAACTGTTGATTTAAATAAGCTTCTCATTAAAAATCCAAATACTACTTTTTACCATCGGATAAAAGGTGATTCTATAATAGATGCTGGAATATATGATGTAGACTTGCTTTTAGTAGACAAAAGTTTAGAGACTAGAAAAAGCAGAATAGTAGTTTTTTTGATTAAAGTTTTTGGAAAAGACAACTTTTTAATGATGAAATAATAGTTGGTTTAGAGGCGTTATAACTATGTACATTAATAAAATAAAACAATTACTCATTCGCTTTTTTTTATACTTAATAAGTATACAACAACATTTAAAAATTTGAAATAGCCTTATACTCAATGTGGAGTTGGGATTCTAATTTCTCAAAAGCTTTTCTGTTTTTATTTCCTTTTATTTCACATATGATTTCGTTTTCGTTTAAGTCTCCTTTAAATTTACATCTTCCAACTATTTCTTTAAGTGAGTATTTATTATCCTTTACCGTTAAATCTCCAATTTTGAAAATAATAAATTCCCCCTTATCAATATCCACAAATTTGTTTGGTTTTTGGAGTATAATATTTTCAGGTTTTCCTTTTTCATTTATTTCAAGTCGGACAATCTTTAATTCATAAGGCTGATTTTTTAAAAGCATAGTTACAATGTCTTTTTCAAACTTTAAAAGGGCTCCTTCAAATGCACTTTGTTTATTTGGATAAAAACCTAATGCGCTTGAGTTAGATTTATCACTTTTTAAATCCTTATATTCAAGTGTTACTGGGTCTTTAAGTGTGCCTGAGAATAAAATATTATAATTTATTTCGCAGGTAAAACCTTTGTCATCACCATTATCTTGAACGCCTTTATGCAAAAAATTAATATTTTTAATTTGAGCCATGATATTGTATGAGTTTAAATTATTTGTAAACTCTTGCTTTTCTGAAGGATTAAAACGATTAACTTGATTAAATACTTTTTTCAATGACTCATCAATTGCTTTCATATTATCATTTCTACAGTCCATACATTTAACTACAGATAAAGAGACACTTGATTGATTAAACAAGGGAACATAATCAACTGAAAGATATAAAGGTGATAATTCAAGATTACTTATGTCTGGACTGCTCCAATCTCCTTTCTTTATATATGATTGTTGCAATCGCATATTATTTTCTTTTTTTTGTTCAGCCATTTCTGGAGTTACATAATCTGATGAAACAGTAGAGAAGTTAATATTCCTAAAGCTTTTTGATCTCCATCCATTATCGGTTTCTTCAAAGTTTAAAGTTCCGTTTGCAACAATTCTTTTGCCTCCTTCGATTTTTTTCTTTTCCCCTGCCATAGTGTTTTCCCATTCACTTCCTCCTTTTAGGGTGTAAGAAAAATCATCAACAAATTTATTTGACCAAGCTGAACCAAATTGGGAAGCATTAATATATATATCTTGTTTGGTTTCAATAATTAATTCATATTCTATTTCATAAACCTTTTGACCAAAAACTTCCTTTTTTATACCATTTTTTTTACTTGCTCCAATAAATTTTAAGGCTGGTCTTTTTTCTGATAAATAATCAGAGAAAAAACTATTAATTGCTGACTGACTAACGACGGATGTTGTTTCTTGATTTACTTCATCACCAACAAATTCTTCTTTTTCAGTTTTTAGTATTTCGTTCATTGAGTAAACAAATAATGAGCCATCAGCTGTTTTTATTTTTAAACTCTCGGAGGGATTCATTTCTGTGATAGTACCTTTTATGATACTCCCGTTTTTAAGATATACGACATCTCGCATATTTTGTGAATAAGAATAAATACTAGTTAAAAAGATAATGAGATAGAATGCTTTTTTCATTTGTATTGTTATAAATTATTTGTCCATGAATATATAGTTAAACTAATAGATTAAAAGCTGATAGATAAATATAGAAAATATTTTAATTATTATCCTGAATACAGCGACAGGATAAATAATCTTTTTTTTGGTTTTGACCAGTGCTAGTAATCTTTTCGTAATTATAGGCCTCTCCAATCTCTCTACTATATGCCCAAATTCCATTTGAATTATTTAACCATAATTTTGAATATTTACCTAAGCCATAATATCTACCATAGAATGATTTATAACCACTAGGAATAATATTTAATCCACTTTTGTTTGTACCGTTTTTATCATTTAACCATCCCTGTTCACTGCGAATTAGGTTTTGATTATTTCCAACAACAAGAGTTAACCTTTTCCAATCGTCATAATTTGGTAATCGCCATCCTTTAGGACATATTGTTTGTGCCTCTTCCCAATTATACAACCGACCATAAATAGTACAGTTTGTTAATTCCTCATTGTAACATTTACTGCCTGAGGTAGCATAGTTTAAGTTTTCCGACATCCATTTCTGTTGACCAATTTGCACCCACTTATATGATTGGTTGTCTCTGGTATCTTTAATAAATCCTGTTATTAACTCTGAATTATTATTGCAATTACTTTTCCATAGAATACTCCTTCTTTTTTTGTAGATATAATCTCTCATTGCTTTTTTCTGACCATGAGTAAACATCCCAACGTCATATGAGTAATCCATAAAGTTTTGATGATTAGTTGTTGAGTTTTCGTCGCAAAACTCTCCAGATGTCTTTGTTCTAATATTTGGTCCTTTCTGGTTTGGCGTATCTTTAATTCCATCATCATCCCAACAATTCCCTTCAACATAAAAAGGTGTATTTCCCCAAATATGCTCCAGACCTAACCAATGACCAATTTCGTGGATTAAAAGAAAAGGGAAATTCACATAATTTAATTGTTCAAAATCTACTACAATGCCATCTAACTGAAAATTAAAAGATCTATATGCCCCTACATTATCTGTTCTATTTGAAAAGTTTACAAACCAGACATTCAGGAATTTTTTTGAGTCCATATATCCACTTTCTTTTCTTTTAAATGCGAAGACATCATCCAAATGCATTATATATTTTTCAACATGTGTATAATGCCAAGAGATATTGTCTATTTCATTACAATTTTCATCAACCTTGGGTAGATAAAAATTAACATTTGGTTTAGCAACAATATTCTTAAAAATAGAATCAATATTTTTAATGTCTACAAAGTTTATTCTTTCATTAACAAGAGCTACTAAATTTTTAAAATGTTCATCACTAATATCTCCATCTTTAAAGTTTTTGTGAACAATATGAAAAACTATTGGGATATTATAAATATCTTCTTTCAACTCAAAATCATATGTTTTCAAATCAAGAGCTAAATCTTTCTCTTGTGAAAAAGAAAAATTGCAGAATAATATTATATAAAAGAAAATGCTTTTTTTCAATCTAATTTTTAATGATCAATTTGTTTCTAAAGTAATGTTTTTATCTTATTTAGCATTGGTTATATGAAGGGGCAAACTCTCGTGTTCTTAATAATTTTACTTTTAGGCTGATAATCTACCTTTAATATTCTTTGTTGTGGGTAGTTTTTATTTTTTTATTTTCCAGCCAGTATCAAACTTTACTAATACAATTTCTTCTTCCCACTCTGTTTCATAACATTTTAGTTCTCGTGCATAAATTTCGTGAAGGATATAGAAAGGTGTTTTGATAGATTTTATCTTGTATTTAACAGTAGCTTCTTTTTCTGTTTGAGATATTCCAATTATTTCAACAAATTCATTAACAGTTAATGCAATCTTATTATCGTATAGCTCTATAGCTCTATAGCTCTATAGCTCTATAGCTTTATCTGTTAATTCTAAATAATATTTAATGTCTGGATTGCTCATAATTCCAGTTCTTTTTTCTTTTACATTTATTAATCCTTGATTTTCAAGATATCTTAAAGCACTTAAGCTTTTATTACGTGTTTCTATCATATCTTGGGTATTTCTTACTGCATAAAAAGTCACATCTTTCAAAATATACCCTTGACTGCAAAAAGTTGGATATTTTTCAGAGATTATTTTACTTGCAATTTCATTAGTTAGTGTGTCATCGGAACAAGATGTCACTAATATTAGTGTCAACAATCCAAAAATTAGTTTATTCATTATTTCTTTTTTTAAATTACCTATTTAAAACTTTAGTTGGTTTTTCTAATTGTTCCCAACATATTATAATATTTGCATTTAAATAAATGGTTTCCATTCTATATCTTCGAAAATAATTTTATTATCATCGACTAGAAATATAGTTTCTAATATTACATAAAAAAAATCATTACTATTTTTAAAAAAGAACTTTAAAATTAAGTTTGGATTAGATATACTTGAAGATGATGTGTTATAATAGTCAATATAAACTTTACTCAATTTTACTTCTGTTAAACCATTTTTAAAATAATTTTTTACACTAATTATTTTTTTTCCCCAAGCGTGACCAAATCCATTCTTTATTTTTAATAACCTTTCATTAGTATAGTTAATTGTGTCAGTTTTCATTATGCCATATGAATAATAAGTTATGGTTTTAGGATATTCATTTGGAAAAATAGTAGTAAAGATGTCTGAATCATTTTGATTAAATGAAGTTTCAATAGTTTTTGCAATTGAAACGATGGTCTTTTGTAAATCAGATTGAAAAGGAACAGGTTTTTGGTTGTGTTGAGCAATTATAGTATGACTTATTATCATAATAAAAATACAGATGTAGTTTTTCATATTTGGTAATTTAATGTATCGCTTAAAATTTAGTTAGTTTTTCAACTTATTCCCAGCTTTTTATTAAATGATTGTTTTTCAAGAAAATATTAATCCAATAATCTAATAAGTTTTTGAAAGGAAATTAGATTGTCATTTGACATAATTAAATTGTCATTTTCATCTATTATGCAAGTAATTGTAACAGTATCATTGATAGGTAATTTAATGACTCCTTCTTTAATTCTACCAGTCATTATTCTTTCTTGTTTACTGTGTTCAAAAACATATTCATCTCCATTTTTTTTAATAAAATAATAATAAATTGGATTAGTGTTTTCCACAAACCATTTACCTTCAAAATTTGGATTAGAAGAAATAATTAAATCTTTAAACTCAAAATGTTTTTTAGAAATGTGAAATACAAAAAAACCTTTTTCTGTTTTTAGATATGCCACTTTTATTTTCCATTTTTTTTCGCCTTCAGAAAATGGAATGTATGTTGTATAAAGCTCTGCTTGTTTGTTTCTCTGTGGGATTAAGTTTTCAATTTCGTTAAATCTAGGAATATTAATAAATTTAGTGCTTTCCCAGTTAATAGTACCTCGGTCATCTTCATTTCTTATTTTTTTTAAAAGCTCATAAGTTGCGTATGGTGCCTTTCCTTCATTTCTTAAACTCACAATATCTTCATCAGTCATATCAAAAGCATTCTTGTATAATTTTATATTGTCATCATTAAAAAAGTAAGGTTTTAATAATTCTAAATTATTAGTTTTTATTGCAATAAAAATATTTTCATTTATTGTTTTTAATTCTTTATTTATGTTTGCGCTAAAAGAAGCAAGAGAAATTAAGAACATATATAGAGTAATTGTACTTTTCATAATATTTCATTTTATAATTTTTCACCGTAAACATTCAATTGGTTTTTTGATTTATTTTTAACTTTATGCTCAATTATAATTCCCAAAATTTTAATTGTTCAGGTAAATATTTGCCATTATGTATTAAACAGTCTTCAATTCTTATTTTATAAATATCATTCCCATTTCTAACAGTAAGAAATATTTCAGTCGCTTGAAATGGACTTTCCGATTCTGTCTCAATCTTTTCTAATTTTAAATTTTTATCTTTTATTATCTGTGAAATTAGAACAAAATTTATTTCTAAATTTTTCAAGATTTTATTTAACATTTCTGTTGTAAATGTTAAATTCTTTTGTTTTTGTTTAAGATAAATATCAAAAGGTGCTTTTGGTAGATTGATTTTTAATCTTTCAAAATCATTATTTTTTAAACATTCGTAAAATTCAATAGCAAATTCATTTGTTGTTTTAACCTTTTCATTTGTTTTACTTTGGCTATAACAATAAGTTGAATTTATTATCATAAAAAATGTAACCAAAACTAAATTTTTAATTTTTTTCATAATTGTTATTTTCTAACTACTTCAAAATTCAGTTGGCTTTTCCGTTTGTTTCATCATAAAATTTAATAAAACCTAAATTTAGATTATGCTATTTATTTTATAGATCTATATGCTTCATTTCTAGTCATTTTATCGCCATTTTTGGTGTAGTAAACAAAAGCCCCCATTCTTGAGTCATAGCCATTATCAATTTGTTTACCTTTAGACCATCTATGGAGTACATAGACTGGAGTAATTTTATAATCTTGAGAATTATAAGTATTTACATATCTCCACCAAACCTTAAAATCGCCTTCATAAAAACCATTTATACACTCACCTTCAATTTTCCACCAAGTTGGTCGTGTAAGATTATTATGGTAACGAACTAAAGTTTCAATTTTTTCTCTTTGAGAAGGACCATCCCAAACTTCAAGTTTTCCGTGTAATTTTCCATTTTTAAAATTAACACGTTCATGTAAATTATTTTCACCTTCATAATTATTTTTCAAAAAATAACTTTCTGCTTTACCATCAAGATTATTATCCTTGTAGAAGGTTTTCTTTTTAAGGCTCCCATCAAAATAGTACCATTTAAATTCTCCTTCTCTAATGTCTGGCTCAATCGATGAGTAAAATCCTTCGGATTTTAAATTACCATTCTTGTAATAAAACTTTACAGATTCGCTTGGTTTACCATTACTATCAAAAACCACTGTACTATAATCGTTATTAGACTGTTTAACAGGTACATCATTTTTCCAATATTTTTTCCAACTACCTTTATTTATTTTGTTGTCATTAGAATAATAGTATTGCTTATGAATTGAACCATCATCATTGTACTCAATATAATCTTCATCGAATGATCCGTTTTTTATAGTATATTCTAATTCTTTATTGCCATTTTGGTAATATGATTTATAATTTGAAGTTATTTGATTGTTATTGTAAGTTGTGGAGGTTTTAGGGTTGCCGTTTTCGTAGTTTTCTAAATACAATCCATTTAAATTATTATTTAAATAGTTTTTTCTATTTAATAAAGTTCCATCTTTAGAATAATTTTCCACCGTACCATTAAAAAGACCTTCTTTGTATTCCTCTCTTTTTTTTATTTGGCCGTTATTATAATTTTCAATCCATTCACCATCTTTCTTTCCGTTTTTATAATACCCAGATATTAATATTTGTTCATTTTGTAATTTTGAAATTACTTTCCCGCTGAAAGGATTATTTTCATTAACTAAATAGGCTAACTCATTTCTATTTACAATTTGCTGCAAATCAACTTCCTTATCTGAACATGACAGAATAGAAAGTAAAAAAAATAAAATAGGGATTTTTTTCATAATATAGTTTTTAAATTTTAAGTTTTATGTAATAAGTTACTATTACATTTTTACCATACTGACTTCCTGGAATCATTTTAGGCAATAAATTGATTATACGTTTAGCTTCCTCTTCTAAACTTGGATGTGGCGCTCTTGTTTTAGTATTTACAACATTACCAGTTTTATCAATTTTAAATAATATAAAGATATTTTGATTTCCAGAAAGTCCCAATTCTGTTTTAATGTCTTTATTAAACTTCTTATTTAAAAAAGCTGTTATGGTGTTGTTCATACAAGTTTTTTTATCGTCGTTATTACCATTTTCACAACCTGGAAAAACTGGAACATGCTCAACTACCGCAAACGGTACTTCAACGTTTTCTACAACACGATCAACTTCTTGATTAGGTTCTACTGGTACAATTACAGTTTCCTCAACAACCTCAATAACTTCAGGAGCTGCAGGTGGAGGTGGAGGTGGTGTTTCTAAATAAAAGTATTTATTGTCTCTGTGGTAATACATGATATTAACAGGGTATTTTTTTTGATAAGAATTTCTAATTTCACATTGAATTTTATCAAATTCAGTAACTCCATTTTTACCCGCTATATTTTTCCATAAGGTTTCATAGGATTTCCTAATCTCTCTATATATATCATAAGTCTTGTAATAATTTTTTATGTCAAGTTTATTTTGAATTAATAAAGTTGCTTTTAAAGGGTTTGACGATGAAGCATGATGTTTTCGACCTTCGCAATAATCACACTTTTCATCTCCAATTCCACTTCCATTTTCAAGAAAAATTATTATTTTATTTGATAATTGATTAATATCTATTAATTCTACTTTACCATTAGCTTGTATAGTTATTTTTTCTCCATTGTCAATTAAAATTCGAAAAATATTTTTTTCTTTTAAAGTAATATTACTTTCCACTCCGTTTAAAAAAACTTTATCGTTCTTGTCAACTATAACTTCATTTATCGGAGCTTCGCAATTATAACCAAAAAACAATTTTTGTTCTTTAAAAATGTGAATACTATCACCTATTCTTTTTGTTTCAATTATTTGAGAATATTTGTTCTTATTTTTTTCATTAACTAAAGAGTTATTTAAGGTTAACAGTTTTTTTTCATTTATATCATATAATGATTTAAATTCTTCAACCAGATAAGAATTTACATAATAATTTTCTTTATCATTTATTAAACCAATAGCAAAAGCAAGTTCTAAATCAGAAAAATTTAACATAGATTCATTTATCCAACCCACATTTCCATTTTTATCTATAACTCTAAATAAAAGTCCAGAATTATTATCTGAACGTCTAATATCAAACACAACTAAACCAGAAGGAGAGTTGGAGTTATTATAGGATGTATTGATAAGTTGAAAGTTAGTCGAATTATAATTTTTATATAAATTATAAGTGCCACTTTTAGGGGACACACCCATTAAACCAAAATCACCTGAAGCTAATATATCATCAAATAAATTCCTCTTTAAATTGTCATTACTTGAGTTTTGCGTAAAGCCAAATTGAAAACAAAATAATATAAATAGTAGGGTTAGTAGTTTCATATAATTGTTTTTTTGATAATTAAAAATATAAAGTTAAAAACATAAAAATCATATTTAAAATTACTCAACTAAATATGCTTCCAGCATACCTTTTTTTCCAGCTTGATAAATTATATCTCCTTTACGCTCAAAAACCAAATTATTTTTATTTCCAGTTTTCTTGTCAATTTCCCAGTATTTATTGCCTTCAAAGATAAAAACAGCTGATGATCCACTCTGTCCATTACTGAAATCGTATACCTTATTTCCTCTTTTTTCCAAAAACAAACCTTCTTTTTCTCCATTCTTTTTGACTACAAACAATTTAGTTCCTTCAATAATAAAAACTAAGTTTCCTTTTTCACCGTTCTTTTTTATTTCATAAACTTTTTCAGAAAATATTTTCCCAGCTTCATCTGCAATCTTTTCAATCACTGCCTTTTCATGTGTTCCTGAAGATGAATTAGGTTTTTCATTCTTACAACTAAAAGCCAATGTGATGATTATCAAAAATAAAATTGATTTTTTCATGTTTATTTAAATTTTATTAAGGTTTAAGAATGACAATAATCTTTTGGTATTTATTTACGTTCTTGTTCAAGAGGAGATGTATTCCAAATTTTATAATGTTCTGACATATCACCTTCTCCAAAATAGAATGTCGTCGACAGGGTGTCATTTTTCATTCTTGGCACATCAATCCCAACATTCATTTTGTACTTTGGAGAATAAAAAGTAATTATAGTATCGCCATTTAGCTTGTTGATTGTTACTTTAAAACTCTCGTTTTGATGTCTTAAGGTGAAATCATTCTTGTCCAAATAAAAGAAATAATCATTGTCTTCCCATTTATTCTTCCATCGTCCTTTTAATTTATAAGAGAGTGAGTTTTCTAATGGAATATATTTGTTTCCATTTAACAGAATTAGATTTTCATTTTCACTATATGAAAGTGGGAAAACTTGGTCGTTTACTTGAACACTATACTCTTCATCGTTTTCTTTAACAGAATATGTTTTTCCATTTATAGTGGCAGAATAATTATCATTAAATTTTTCTAAAAATATTGCATCTGATTCTGTTTTGGAATTTATCCATAATCCTTCAAATGACTTTCTTCCTTTTGAGCAAGAAGTTATCATGATTAGCATTAGTGATATTCCTAAAATTTTAAGAAATTGTTTTTTCATGTTACTGTAAGTGAATTGTATATGGTTCACAAAGTAATCATTTTTCATTTTTTTTTGAGTATATTTTAAAAAAAATATACAATAAATATGCACTTATAGATTGTAATAATTTTATGCTTCTGTGAGCGAGTATTTAATTTATTACTAATTTTTGAGTCAGTCTATAGTTTTTTAGACATTAGTCTAAGTAATTTTTTTATTTAGACAATTTCCGATATGATAATATTTAGTAATCATTATGTATCAATAATAGTTTCATTAAAGTCATTGGTCTGTCCTTTTATTTAAACAATACTTTGTTGGCAGCCGTTAATTCTCAATCCACTCTTTACGAGATAAATCAAACGTAAAAGTTTTTTGAAGCTTCCTTTTTTTATTATTTTTATAAAATACATGATAGTTAAATGGAATGTATTTAAAGTAAAACTCCTTTCTATCTAACATTCCTTCATTTTTTCCAAACTATTTTAAGTTGTAATTATCACAAGTTTTAATTTACAAGTATTCCCATAGCTTCATTTTGTTCCAAATTATTTGAGCTCTTTCGGAACCACTATCCATGCATTTTTTAATCCAAGTTGCTCCCTTTTTTTTATTTACTTCAACTCCTTTACCTAAGAAATACATTTTGCCAATTTTAATTTGAGCAAATTCCATTCCTTGTAAAGCGCTTTTCTCATACCAATTTGCTGATTCTACAAAATTAGCTTCAATTCCAATACCATTTTCATAAATATAACCAAGCTGATATTCTGCATACTTATTTTTTTGTAAGGCACTTTTCTCGTACCAGTACATTGCTTTTTTTAAATCTTTTGTAACACCAATCCCTTTACTGTAATACAATCCAATTGCATATTGAGCATCATGCAATCCTTGCTCTGCACTTTTCTCAGTCCAATATGCGCTTTTTTCATAGTTAATATTAACACTATAACCATTATAATATCTTGTTCCAAGTTCTAATTGAGATTCAGAGTTGCCTTTTTCAGCATTTTTGATAAGTAACCTTAAATCCGATTCATTAATGTTAATTATTGACTCTCTTTCTTGACAGTAAGATAAAGAGCATTGAAAAATAAACAAGATTAATATTGTGCATGTTCTTATTATCATAGGTTTATAGGCTACAATTCCCATCAATAATATCTTGTTGAGAAGGGTTATAAGCATTTAATTCAGTAAGAAAATCTCCAGTAAAAGTATTACATATAGGTTGGATGCCACATAAATTTGTTAATACATCATTACCTGTAACTTTTATGGATGTACCTACGGATATCATATTCTGTAAAACATCTAAATTTGTTAACGAGGTATTGTTTTCTATTTTCAAATCACGACCAACCGTTGTAATATTTTGTAAGCCATCTAAATTTGGGAGAGAGTTATTATCAATTATAAATAAATCAAAGTCCAATTTTGATGAGATGTTTTGTAAGCCATTTATGCTTATTAAAGACGTGTTTCCATTAATAAAGAGGTATCCATTAACTGTCGTAACACTGCGTAAGCCATCTAAATTGACCAAAGCTTCATTCAAGCCAATACCTAAAAGTTCACCTACATTTTGTATGTTATGAAGGCCTTCCAAATTTGTTAAGACATTATTGTCATGTACCACTAAACTTGTTGAAACAGTTGTTAGATTTTGTAATGCTTCTATGCTTATTAAAGAATCATTGTTACTTATATAAATTGTATAGCTCACAGATGATAGATTTTGTAGCCCAGAAAAATTTAATAAAGAATCGTTATTTGATATTGTCAACCCATACTCAATCGATGTAAGCATTTGTAATCCATCAAAATTTATTAAAGCATTATTATTGTGGATAGTTAATTCAATTACAGATGTTAGGTTTTGTAAGCCTTCTAGATTTATTAAAGAATTATTATGAGAAATTTCTAATACATCAACAGATGTTAGATTTTGTAAACCCTCTAAATTTAATAAAGAATTATTATAAGTTATTCTGAGATTATATATATAAGTTAGATTTTGCAAACCTCCTAAATCTGTAATATTATCTCCAATAATTGTTAGTGTGCCATTAATTATTTCATAACAATTATTTATAAAATTGTCTACATCATTTTGAGTATTCAATTCTAAATTTCCATTATAAGTTGTATTAGTACAACCAACATTTTCGATAATATCATTATTATCATCAGATGCACAAGAATACATGATTACGCTTAATAAGAAAAGGGATAATATTAATTTTGGGTTTTTCATAAGATTTGGATTTATTGGCTTACTAATGTGAATGTAATCAGTTGTTAATTATTAAAGAAGAATAAATTTGAACTATGAAACCCAGGCTCTCCATTTATGCTTGATTTATCTGATTCACCAGTCTGTATATTAATTATTCCTGCTTCATTTCTACCATCGCCTCTATAAATATATTCGAATCGGGAATCTTCTAAATCATATCCTATGGCAGAACCACCAATAGAATCAGATAATGTACTAATATGATTCCCTTGAATATCATAAATGCCGTTATTACTAATAAAATAAATATCGGAATTAGAGCTAATAATATTAGAAACGTTGAAATTACTTGGCAAAGTTATTTGGGTCATTGAGTTTGTTTCTAAATCTATGATTACTCCATTGACTTGGTTAGTTTCTTCATCTAATATGACTAACTTATTTGGTATATCTAAGTAAAAGAAATCTAAATAACCAAAAATTCCAAAATTAGCAGTTAAATTGATGTTTTCAACAACTTGATTTGAAACTATCTTTCTATAATATATATTTTCAAATGATGGATTAGGACTGTCTTCCAATACCAAATAGATATTTTCATTATTGTCAATTACAACTTTTTCTAAATGCTCTTGATCTGAGATCAAAATAGGTAATTCCTCCGTAGGATAATGGTATTCTTCACTATTTAAGGCTTCCAATACATTAGCCTTGTGGAAAACAATATCATTAGAAGTGTTACTAAATGAAGAAAAGTAAAAATTGTTAGTTGTTTCATTGAAATAAAAGTCATGAGTAACATGATAGCCATAAGTAAAAAGACGTTTTATAACGGTATTGGAATTATCTCCAATAATAGCTCCAGAGCCATCTGATTCGAAAATTAGCTTGTATCTCGTATCTAAAACTTCATCACCATTATTTGAATTATCATCACTTGAGCAACTAAAAGTTAATAAGATTAATGTAAAGATTCCTAATAAATTTTTCATGTAAGTAGGTTTAATTTGAAAGCATTTGTAATATCTTGACTAATATAACTGTTTTTATTTTTTCATCTAAAATTATTTTTCAATCATTTTTTTTAAACTCATTTGGATAAATAGCCATAATGTTTATGTTGATTTTTTCAATTTTAAATGTATATTTGAATAGAAAATAATTATAAATCAGAGTACACGATCAGGTACATGATTTAGTTAAAATAAGCAGTAAAATAGCGTAAATCGGGGTTTTTCTCAAACTCATAACCCGAAGGTCACTGGTTCGAGTCCAGTTCCCGCTACTAAATTGAATCACTTCAAAAACAACGGTTTGGCTTTCGCTAAACCGTTTTTTTATGCATACGATTTTTCATTATCTTGCGCAAGAATTGCAAAATGAATACGATTTAACCTTGAAAAAAATTATTCTGCCCCCAAAATCTACTCTGCCAATGGCGATTTAAATAAGCGTTGGTATATCTATTTTTCTTATCGAAATCCAAAATCTGGAAAACTGATTAGGCAAACTCCCATTTATTCTAATGCCAATAAATTTAAAACCAAAGAAGAAAGACTTTCTGTTTTGGTAACCTATCGAAAGGCATTACTTCAACTTCTTAAAAAAGGATATAGTCCATACGAGGATAATGTCGAGCTTCATGAAAATCTTATCGAAAGCGACAACAAAAAGCTATCTACTAAAAAGAACTGTCTCGTCCTGAAATATGGCTACAGGTTAAAATTGATTTTAAGCTGATAATTTATATACCATATTCGGTGTTTTATAATCTAAAGATAAGTGTAATCTTACTTCGTTATATAAATTAATTGCATTTTTTGCAGCTCTCTTTGCGTGAGCTACGTTATCAAAGGTTTGGTCGAGATAAAACTCATCTTTTAAAACCCCATTTACACGTTCAGCCATGGCATTTTCGTAACAATGATTTTCTTCAGTCATACTAATATCTATTTTGTTTCTGTTGAGTATTTGTGTGTACACATTGCTACAGTACTGTATGCCTCTGTCGGAGTGATGAATAAGTTGTTTACTACTTCGACTAGGCTCAGTACAGGTGTTTTCAGCTTGATAGATAGCCTTGTTAAGAGCTCTTACACATCCTTTAACCTCCAAACTATCACTTAAGTCATAACCTACTATTTTTCTGGAATGCATGTCTGTTATGAGCGCTAAATAACAAAAGCCTTTAATGGTTCTGATATAGGTAATGTCTGATACCTAAACTTGATTAGGCCTTGTAACTTCTAGGTTTTTAATGATGTTATTATACTTATAAAATCGATGATGCGAGTTGGTTGTTCTAGCACTGTATTTCTTTCTTAAAGTGAGCATTTTGTGTTCACGAAGTACATTAAACAGTGAGTCTCTACCAACTTTCACATGTTGTTTTTTAAAGTCATGTTTTAAGGATTTCATAAGCTTACGCACACCTTCTCTAGGAAGGGATTTGCGTCTTTTTCTAACAATGTTTAAAACCTGTTGTTCTATTTTCAAACGCTTATCAGCTCTAGATTTGTATTTATAATACGCATCACGTTTAAGTCTAAAACAATGGGTTATAGTCGTTAAAGAAGCAAATCCCTTAGATTTCTCTTTAGCTTTAATTAAGGCTTTATACTTAACTTTTTTTTTAGTTCAGCAACCGATTTGTAGCCTAGATCTTCAGCTGCTACTTCCAGGTATGAATCTAATACCATAGCATCCAGATCCTTTTTTAGTAATAGTTTTTTAAGCTGTTGAATCTCCTTTTGCAGTGCTTTGATTCTTGATATTTCGTCTTTTGTTTCCACTTTTACTCTGGTGTTCATTAAGTCTTTGCGCTTGTACTTTTTAATCCATTCATTGACCGTTGTAGGTGCAATAGAGTAGAGTTTACAAAGTTCGCTCTTTGTGTGTTTTCCGGTTGTAAGTTCGGCTAAAATTTTTAATTTGAAAGGTTCTGAATACCGTCTAATTACTTTGTCATTTTTGTACATAATTGTTTTGAATTATGTAGCCTTATTTTAGGACGGGTCATAATTGTGGGCAACGGTCTAGTATGACCGTCAGTTACGGGTCACTATGCGTTAATTTTCGGTTTGGCACAAGCCTTAGTAATTCCGAGTGGATTCGGACGTACTCGAATCCGCCGTAATTGTGGTTATACATTGTTGTGTGCAGTTTTTATTCAGCTATTCGTTTCTTTAAATCCATTCTTTCGTGCAATATTCTCGTTATTTCAACATAATTTTCGTTCAAAGTTCTGTAGAATATTATATGTCGATTTGTATTCATTCCGAGAAGTTGCTTTGATATACCTTCGTAGAATTTCCCTATGTCTGGGTTTTCTGCAATTTCTTGACAATTAGAAATCAGTTCAGCGTAATATTTGTCAGCTTGTTTTTCTGACCAAACCTCAAAGGTATAATCCCAAATTTTAGATAAATCCTCAACAGCTTTATTGGTCAGTTTGTATTCAGCCATTCGAGTGCTTTTTCGCTTTTAGTGATTCAAGATGCTTTTTTGGATCAAAGTCGTGAGCTATTCCGCTGTCAATTCCTTCTTGAATAGCTTTTTTCAATGCAATTACTTTACTTTCTTCTTCTTCTAAAAGTCTTAATCCTGCACGAATAACTTCGCTAACGTTCTTAAACCTTCCTTCGCTTATACTATTTTGCACGAATTGGTCAAAATAATTTCCGAGTGATATAGATGTGTTTTTATTCATTTGAGTACTAATTTATATCAAATATACCAAAAATTGGTATAACGACAAAATTCCCAAATTGCACACAACGTGTTTCTTTAGTTTGTAATAAATATCTTTAGATAGAAAAAGAGGAGAACTATAACGTGTTTTAGAATTACCGCTCCATGACACGTACGAGTCCTCTCTTTCTATCAAGTTGCAAAGAACCATTTGGAATACCAGGCGTATAAGATCCCGTAAAGGAAGTAGTTTTTGCAACATATTTATTAACTCTAAATGTAAAAATATGAAAAATCACAAAGAAGTTGTAGGAATTGATGTTTCAAAAAAGACCATAGATGCTTATTGTTATCAATCACAAGTACACAAAGAGTTTATCAACGATGTAAGTGGTTATAAAAGCCTAATAAAATGGGTTTTAAAGGTTGGTACAAGCAACGAAGTTTTTTATTGTTTTGAGAATACTGGTTATTATTCCTTAAAGCTAGCACTTTATTTTGATAGCCAGGAGATTGTTTATGTGGAAGAAAGTCCAATCAAAATAAAACGTTCTTCAGGTGTTGTTAAGGAGAAAACAGATCGTATTGATGCGTGTTTAATAGCGCGCTATGGATGGCTTTATAGAGAAGAATTAAAACCAAGCACTGTAAAAAGCAACTCACAACTAGAATTAGGAAGGTTGTTGGCCTTACGTGATCAATTGGTTCGTAATAATGCAGGTCTTAAAGGAACTTTAAAAGAGATGAAGGTGTTATTGAATAGTCCGACAACAGATGTTGGTTGTATAAGCCTAAAACGCAGTATTGATTACTTAACTAAGCAAGTGAACAGTATCGAGTCTAGAATCAAAGAAATAGTATCTGAAAATGTTTCTATGAAAAAGAACTATGAATTACTTACAAGCCTTAAAGGTGTAGGTAAGGTGGTTGCTAGTCAATTGATTTATCATACTGGGAACTTTACAAGATTTGATAGCTGGCGAGCCTTTTCAAGCTACTGCGGAACTGCCCCTTTTGAACATCGTTCAGGGACCAGTATCCACAGAAGAAAACAATGTCATTATTTAGGAGACCGGAAAATGAAAAGTTTATTGAGTATGGCCAGTGTTTCTGCTATACAACATGACAGTGAGTTACGTTTGTATTACAAGCGAAAGTTGGCCGAAGGGAAAGATAAAATGGTTGCAGTAAACAACGTAAGGAATAAAATAATAGCAAGAGCTTTTGCAGTGGTTAAAAGAGGAACACCATATGTGGTACTTCAACAACATGCAGCATAAAAAAAACTAATTTATATTAGGATTTGATCTTGGAATACGTGTATGGTTTCGTTGCGTGTTTAAGCACTAAAGTTAGTAAATAAATCACAGATAGAAAAAGTAGAGTGAACCCAAAAGCTTAGACAAATTTATAATTAATTTTGATAATAATGAGCTCGATATTCGGTCGGGCTCAGACCTTTTAAATTTAGTTTAATTCTTTCATTATTATAATACTTTATATACTCTTTTATATCACGCTTCAATTGTGTTATAGACTTATATTTATTTAGATAAAATAATTCAGATTTTAAAATACCAAAGAAGTTTTCTATTACTGCATTGTCTAAACAATTCCCTTTTCGAGACATACTTTGAGTAATTCCCTTTTCTTTTAATAGACTTTGATACTGTTTCATTTGATATTGCCATCCTTGATCAGAATGCAAGATTAAGTTTGCTTGATTAGGTATCTTTATAAAAGACTTTTTTAACATCGTAACGACTTGTTTAAAGTTTGGTTTTTCAGATAGCTCATAACTTATTATTTCACCATTGAATAAATCAATTATAGGCGATAGATATAGTTTGTCCCCAAAGACTTTAAATTCGGTAATGTCGGTAGCCCATTTTCTATTTGGTTTTATAGCCTTAAAATTACGTTGTAAAATATTGGGAGCTGTTTCACCTATTTGTCCTTTATAAGATTGATATCTTTTAGCTCTTATAAGGCTTTTTAAGCCTAATTGACGCATTAACTTAGATATGGTTTTGTGATTGATTATAAAACCTTTTTTATTAATCTCTAGAGTAATTCTTCTATAGCCATACCTGCCTTTATGCCGATGGTAAATCTTGCTAATTAATTGCTTTATCTCTTTATATTTATCGCTTAAATTATTTCTTTTTCGGTGGTAATAGTAACTGCTTCTTGCCATATTAGTATGTTTTAGTAATAGTTCTAAATCATACTTATGCCTTAATTCTGTTATGGCTTGCGCTTTTTGCTTTGCTCTTCTTGAATTAAGGCCTGAAACTTTTTTAGCAAGTCCAGTTCTGCCCGTAAGGATTCATTTTCCAATAGAAGTTCCTCTTCTCTGGTTAAAGGTTTATTGGATTTCTTTTTTGTCTTTTTAAATTCCATCGCTTTTGGTTTTCCTCTAGTTTTATGGTTTAAGCCTTCGGTACCCAGCTTTTTGTAATTCTTCTGCCAATTCATAATTACAGATTTAGTAGGGATATTGAACTCCAAACAAGCTTGGCTAAAGGATAGTGAATCTTTGTTGATAGCTTCCAATACTTTTATTTTGAAAGGTAAACTATAGACTTTGTTTTTTCTTGGCAACAAAGCTTTTTTGCCATATTTTTCATAAAAACGAATCCAATCATGAAGTGTTGTATGATGACAACCATTTAATTTTGAAACAGCTTCTACTGTTTGATGATGATTTAAAACTTGCTTTACACAGCGAAGTTTGAAATCGTAATTGTACTTGACTTTTCTTCCCATAAAAATACACTTAAATAGTGTCTAACTTTTTGGGTGCAGTTCAAAATCCG
>NZ_JAPMLM010000074.1:0-100000 GCF_026410195.1 Xanthomarina sp. F2636L
GGTGCTGTGCCTTGTGTGGCACTAATTGTAACACTTGCTCCAGATAATTGTACTGGAGTGGCATCGGCTGTTAAGGTGCCTGCATCGGCTGAACATGTTTGAGCATTTAAATTATTACTGAATAATAAGCTCACGAACATTAGAACATTTAACAAGGCCGTTTTTCTGCCTGTTAATCCTTTTGAAAAATTGTAAAACTGTTTCATCATTATATTTTTGTCTAGTTAATAACTATACAAACTTAGACAATTTATTTTATTTGTCAAAGAATTTTTATTAAATCTTAGACAAATAAATGTAGTTATTTATTTCATTAGCATAAATATAAGAAAACAGAAAATGCGCAATACACTGTTTATCAAGTGTATAAATGGCTTATTCATGATAACTAGGTCAGAATCAGTGTGAAAAAAATTATAATTTTTTTAACTATTAAAAATTAGGTAAAAGGTAGATTTTTAAAAAAAATAAAGATTTGAAAATGATAGGATTTATAAATTTAAATAACCAAAAATATTACAAAAGATGTTGATAAGAAAATACTACTCCTCTTTCAACTCTTTTACAAAACTTTCAAACTCATTCGTAAACTCTAAATATTTTTCGCCAGTGGCTGGTCCATTAAACCCTGTATGAATTTTACGAACGTTCCCCGTTTTATCAATAAAAATCGTGGTTGGATAACTCAGCACTTGATTTAACATAGGCAATTTTTCTTGAGCAGATACTTTACTAGAGCTCCCATATTGTGCTAATAAGATTGGATAATCTATCTCTAGTCTATTTTTTAGTCTTTTTATGTTAGCAATAGCCTTTTCTTCAGTTTTAGTGTATTCGAAAGCTAGACCTATAATTTCTAAGCCATTGTTTTTATTGTTTTTATTGTTTTTATAATAATTTGCTAAATATTTGCTTTCATCTAAACAGTTTGGGCACCAGGTTCCCATTATTTGTACCAAGACAACTTTGTCTTTAAACCGGTCATCTTCTAAAGAAACCATCTTACCATTTTCATCTGGAAAAGAGAAAGCCACCTTATCATAGCCTTCTTTTAAGAAGGTTAAATTATTAGCATCGGGTAATTCAAAAGCTTCATTACGTTTTGCTGTAAAAGGCTCTTTATAATGGTTTCCAGAATAGAACATGCCTTGCATGATGCTATCTGTTACAGTTGCATGAAACAAATAAGCATGAGCCCCGTCGAAAGTTGATAGTTTTAACTGATTACCATCCAAAACGCCTTCTAGAAACCTGTAATCCCCTGTCGTAGTTCTAAAAGTTCCTGTTACTTTATTTTTGTCTTGCTTAAAGATGCCTTTAGCGATGTATTTATCAGCTTCCGAATCTGGGCTAAAAATAGTTTCCCAGTTTCCAGATACATCCGTTTCTGCATTGTTTTCAACTTCAAAACGTTTTGTTTTCCCAAAAACGGCTGTAAAAGGAACATTTCGATTTAAATCGTCTTTTATATAGTTTCCTTCCAAACCTGCATCTGTTATTTTTGCAGCAATATAACTATCAAAAACTGGAGGTTTTATAAACACAGAATCGTTTCTATAGGTAATTTCATCAACATCAATCACCTCTTCAGAATTAAAAATCTGGAGCTTATTTTCAGATAAAACCATAAAAACAAAGGGCATATCAATACTATCATTTACTTTTAAGAGAGCTTTATAGGTTCCTATTTGTAAGGTTTTTTGTGGTTCTTCTTTTTCAGATTTACAAGAAACCAAAATGACAAGAGCAAAAAGTAAACTATATTTTTTCATACAAAAAATTATTTAATTGAATAGATTCTTCGCTATAGCCTGTCTTGAGCGACAGTCGAAAGGCTATGAATGACAACTTTTATGATAAAAAAAAAGCGACCAGTTGGTCGCTTCATCTTATTTATTTTTCTTCGGATTAAATATGGGAAGCAATTGGGTTGAGACTTCACCAAAACCAATTCTAGTGCCATCTTTTTCACAATAGCCACGCATGGTAACCGTATCGTAATCGTTTATAAATTTACGTTCTGTTCCATCTTTCAACTTTAGAGGTTTTTCTCCTCTCCAAGACAATTCCAACATGGAGCCATAAGAATCTGGAGTTGGACCAGAAATGGTTCCAGAACCCATCATATCTCCAGAATTCACAGGACAACCATTAACCGTATGATGGGCTAATTGTTGTACCATATTCCAGTACATATATTTAAAATTAGACTTACTCACAATAGTTTCTTTTGCTGCTTTAGGTTTAATGGCTACTTCCAACTTAATATCGTAACTTTTCTTCCCTTTATATTGTAAATATGGTAATTGTGGTTTTAATGGCTTCGGACTCTCTACTCGATAAGGCTCTAAAGCATCTAAAGTTACTATCCAGGGAGAAATAGACGACGCAAAACTTTTTGCCAAGAAAGGTCCTAATGGCACATATTCCCATTTTTGAATATCTCTGGCAGACCAATCGTTAAACAATACGAGACCGAAAATATATTCTTCAGCTTCATCTATAGGAATTGGCTCCCCTAAATCGTTAGCATCTGTAGTAATAAAGGCCATTTCAAGTTCGAAATCCACTAATTTTGAAGGTCCGAAAACAGGGGTATCACTCCCAGCAGGAAGCGTTTGTCCTTGTGGTCTGTGGATTGGAATTCCCGAAGGAATAATAGAACTACTTCTTCCATGGTATCCTACAGGAATATGTAACCAGTTTGGCATTAGCGCATTTTCCGGATCACGAAACATGGTTCCTACATTAGTAGCATGCTCTATACTCGAGTAAAAATCTGTATAATCGCCAATTTGAACTGGCAATTGCATTTCAATTTCATCTAATCGAAATAAGACAATTTCCTTATGTTTTAAATTGTTTTTTAAATCACCATTTTCAGCATCAAAAATATGAGCTATTCTATTTCTTACTAAACGCCAAGTTTTTCTTCCGTCTGCAATAAAATCGTTAAGGGAATCTTGAAGAAAAATATCGTCGGTCAACGGGATTCCTTCAAAATAACCTAATTGATGTAAGGCACCTAAATCTATAGCTGTATCTCCTATTCGCGTTCCGATGGTAATAATATCGTCTCGTGTAAGGAACACCCCAAAAGGAATGTTTTGAATTGGAAAATCTGAATTTTTATCGACGTGTAACCACGATCTTCTATCTGGATTGTTAGCTGACATTGGCATAACTTTTCTGAGTTTGTAAATTAATAATTTCTATTCAAACCTACATAACTTTTTATTTTTATACTAATAATAAGGAAAAAATGTGGTTTGTCTTTCAATAGTTAATGAAATACTAAAAGCGAAGTAAATATATGTTTTTTGGTGATTTAAACTAATCTATTTGTTATTTTTGACATGATTTTAACTATAACTAGATTTCCTCTCGAAAATTCGAGAATTATGGAAATAAAAAAATATTCATATATGCAACGCGACGAACAAATATTCGAATTAATAGAAGCTGAAAAAAACAGACAACTAGAAGGCATTGAGTTAATTGCTTCGGAAAATTTTGTAAGCAACCAGGTTATGGAAGCTGCTGGTTCTGTTTTAACCAATAAATATGCCGAAGGGTATCCTGGGAAGCGTTATTATGGAGGTTGCGAGGTTGTTGACGAGGTAGAACAATTAGCCATAGACAGAGCAAAAACTTTGTTTAATGCTGCTTACGTGAACGTACAGCCACATTCTGGAAGTCAAGCAAACACAGCTGTTTATGCTGCTTGCTTGAAACCTGGTGATAAAATTCTTGGTTTCGATTTATCACATGGAGGACATTTAACGCACGGATCTCCTGTAAATTTTTCAGGAAAATTATACAATCCCGTGTTTTATGGTGTTAAAAAAGAAACTGGTCTAATAGATTACGACCATGTTGCTGAAATGGCTGAAAAAGAAAAACCAAAATTAATTATTGCTGGTGCTTCTGCTTACTCCAGAGACATGGATTTTAAGCGTTTTAGAGAAATTGCTGATAGCGTTGGAGCTTTATTATTAGCTGACGTTTCGCATCCAGCTGGTTTAATTGCTAAAGGTATTTTAAACGATCCACTTCCACATTGCCATATTGTAACAACTACTACCCATAAAACACTACGTGGACCAAGAGGTGGTATGATTATGATGGGACAAGATTTCGACAATCCGTTTGGATTAACACTTAAAAATGGCAACTTACGTAAAATGTCTTCTTTATTGGATTCTGCTGTTTTCCCTGGAAATCAAGGTGGTCCCTTAGAACATATTATTGCCGCTAAAGCCATTGCTTTTGGTGAAGCATTAACGGATGACTTTATGCATTATATGTTGCAAGTAAAACAGAATGCACAAGCTATGGCCAAAGCCTTTGTAGATAGAGGTTACCATATTATTTCTGGTGGTACAGACAACCACATGATGCTCATTGATCTAAGAAACAAAGATCTTACTGGAAAAGATGCCGAGCAAGCTTTAGTAAAAGCAGATATTACTGTGAATAAAAACATGGTACCTTTTGATGATAAATCGCCATTTGTAACCTCTGGAATTAGAATTGGAACACCAGCCATTACAACTAGAGGATTAAAAGAAGGAGATATGGAAGGCATTGTAGCTTTAGTAGATGAAGCTTTAATGAATTATCAAGATGAAGCCAAACTAGAAGCTATTGCAGGAAAAGTAAATGCCATGATGAGTGGTTTGCCTTTGTTTGCATAAACTACGAACCAAATTATATAAAAATGAAAAACCCGCTTAAATGCGGGTTTTTTTATGCGTACTGCTGTCATTCAAAGGAAAGAATGACCGAAGAATCTGCAAAAGCTTAACTATACTCTTTAGATTCCTCCTATCGTCGGAATGACAAAACTTAAAGCTTAAAAATCTGCATGCTGATAAGCTCCAGCATCTGGTGAAGTCGTTCTGCTTACACCCAAAATATCGTTTGGCACTTGTCCTGCAAAACTTAGATTTCCTATACCATTTGCAGCAGAATCATTACCAATAATCATCTGGTTGGCTCCTGTATCTTTAAAAGCAGGATTTTGATTGAAAACATTCAATTCATACAAAGCAGGATTATTAAAATCGTAATTAGCACCGGTAAAATTCCCGCTAGTATCTTCAAACCTCAACAAACAATTAGTAAACTTAAAATTGAAAACAACTGAAGGATCTTCAATTTCATCTAGAATAAACTCCGGATTATCGTTCCCATAAATAATACAATTATTGAAATTGGCTTCGGTTAAATCGGTTATAAATCTCGTATCTACAGTATCAAAAAAATTATTTATCAATAAAGCTGGAAATTGTCTAAAACCATTATTCCAATAATTAGCAATGGTACTATGGGTAACATTATATTTTCCTCCATAGGTTGCAGCAAAACTGGTCTGCCCAGAATTATTAATCACAATATTTTCAGCTAAAATAGAGGTTCTTCTACCTAAGATTCCAAAATTACTCGAGTTGTAAATTTGCGAATTAGTAATGGTTAATTTATTATTTATAGCATCTGGATTTCCTTCACTTAAAATTCCAACAGCCCCATTTTTAATGGTGGCATAATTAATAATATTATTCACACTACCATCAATCATCCAAATAGTTCCCCATTGTCCTGGAACATTAGAAAAAGCAGGCTCTAATCTATCGCCTTCAAAAATAACTTCGTTTTCTAACAAATCTGGATCAGAACTTAAAGCTCCATTAACATGTAAACTAGCTCCTTCAGCTACCAAAATTCCTGAATTAGCGTGAAAATGAACTCTTGAACCAGCTTCCACCGTTAGGATTTCGTTATTAGGAACAGCAGCATAACCATATACTACATAAGGTTTTTGGTTTGTAAAGGTTAATTCGCTTGGCAGTAAATAACGTCCTTGAATTTCTGTTTCAACAACTTCACCTCCAATATTTAAAGTCAAAGTTTCGATAATGCCAGTGGTATTATCTTTATCTGGATAAATAAAAACAGCATCCTTTACAAGAGTTACAAGTTCTACAGATTGAAAATTAGAACCTGAATCGAATTCTATTTTATCTGTATATAAAAATTCCCCATTAAGATTAGGCAAATTATTAATATCTATGGTGGTTTCTACAAATACATACATGCTATCTTTGGCTAGAATCTCTACATTTTCAAAAGATTTACCAGGCATTCCATCGACATTTAAACGGTATTCAGAATCTTCACCCAAAGCCAATCTAATAGAAGGAATACTAATATCATTACTGCTTCTGTTATAAACTTTAAGATTGTAAGTACTTGAACCTATATTAGTAAAAACGGTATCTAAATAAATGGTGTCTTTTGAAAATTCTAGGTTTCCAGAGCTTGGACCAAAATCCAAATCTTTTCTACAGGAATTAGTAGAAATTAAAACGCTTAAACATAAAATAAGATAAAAGGCTTGTTTCATTTTTTAATGATCATTTAATAATAGTGAATCATGTACTTGGTAAAAATATAACTTTTGAATTGATGAATTCATATGAATCTTAGATTTTAGCGAAATATTTTTGAGATTTCATCTAAAATTCTAGTAGGCTTAAGAGTCTTAGAACTCATAAAACACCAAGTGGTTTCAGATTTTGCAAGGAGTTTATTTGTCTTTTTATTGATAATTTCGACGATTCTTATTGAAGTAACTCCTTCGGATTTAGTAACGTAGGTTTTTAACTTAATCTCATCGTTTAAAAGCGCTGGCCGCTTATACTCTATAAAATGTGATAGCATAATCCAAAAATAAGCATCTGTAATATCTGCTGGGGCTTTACATAACCAATGTTCTTTAGCTACATCTTGAACCCATTGTACATAACGCACATTATTTACATGGTTAAGCTCGTCAAGATCATCTTCTGTAACGGTTATTAAAGTCTCGTAAGTCTGCAAAATTTAGTTTTCTATAATTTCTACTTCAAAGAGTTTATCCCAACGTTTTCCTGTAATAAAAAAGGTTTTAGTCTCTGGGTTATAAGCAATCCCATTTAAAACATCTAGTTTTGGATGTTGAGTTACTTTTTTTCTTAATGGCGTAAAATCGATAACTCCTTCAACGGCACCATTTTCTGGATTTATTATTGCCACCCCGTTTTTATTGTAACGGTTGGCATAAATTTTCCCATCAACCCATTCCAATTCGTTTAATTCTACCACTTTTCCTTTATTATGGTAGGCTTGAATAAAGCTTTCTTCCGTTAAAGTTTCTGGGTTTAATGTCCATATTTTTTCGGTGCCATCACTTTTGTAGAGTTTTGTTCCATCGTTGCAAATCCCCCAACCTTCTTTACTATTGCCATATTTAAAACTACCTGTTCTTTCAAAGGTATTTACATCGTAAACAAGTCCAGTGCCACTTTTCCAGGTAAGTTGGTAAATTTTATCATCTAAAATAGTTAAACCTTCTCCAAAATAGGCATCGGCTAAATCGATGTTTTTTAAAACTTTTCCTGTTTTATAATCTACTTTTCTAAGTTTAGATTCTCCAAATTGTCCGGTACTTTCGTACAGTTCACCATTATAAAATTCCAAGCCTTGGGTATAAGAAGTAATATCGTGTGGGTATTCGTTAATTATTTTATAGGAATAAACCTTTGGGGTTTGATTGTTTAAAATAGTTATGTTTTGAGTAACGGTCTCTGTGTCTCCTCCTAAATTAAGAGTCGCTTCAATAAGGTGATCTCCCAATCTATAAGTTTTTAAATCTACTTGTTCTGAAACTGGCTTACCATCTAACTTGAACTCAACAGATGATATTTCATGATTTTTTGGGTTAGAAATTCCTAATTCTAGGGTTTTATCGGTAGTCATTGCGTGCCCTTCTGCATTTGTTTTAATAGAAATATCATTTTTTTTCTGTGTAGAATTGCTCCCACAAGAGAGTAAAAAACTTCCTAAAAATATGATTGTAAGAGATTTAAATGTCTTCATTTTAACTTTAAATTTTTTGGCAAGTTATTTATTAAAATTCAGTTTAAAAAATCATTGCGTTAAATTTAAAAGATTGTATCTTTGCGCCGGGCAAGTCCTACACAACCAGCTCCTGTTGAATCCTCCAGGGTGGGAACACAGCAAAGGTAAACGGTCGTAGCGGTGTGATGTAGGTAGCTTGCCCTTTTTTTTTTACAACAAACTCAAAATCTTGAAAGCTACAGCAAATCAAGATTTTTTTAGTTTATATACAGTTTAAAGAGTACTACCTGCTTTTTAATATAATATCTTAGATTTGAAAGTTCTTTGTTTTCAAATCTTTCTTATTTTATATCAACTTTCTGCAATACATTTTTAATTTTACATTTTTAACTATACATTATAATTATGTCTAAAGTTGTTTTAATAACTGGAGGTTCCTCTGGAATTGGAAAATCGGTTGGTGAATATTTAATCACACAAGGATATATTGTTTATGGAACAAGTAGATCTCCAGAAAAATATCCAACTAGTAAATTTCCCATAGTTGCTTTAGAGGTTACAAACAACGAAACCATTACTCATGCTATTAGTGAGGTCCTTTCTAAAGAAGGCAGAATAGATGTATTGATTAACAATGCTGGCGTTGGAATTACTGGTCCTATAGAGGAAATTCCTGAAACAGAAATTAAAAACAACTTTGAGACCAATCTCTTTGGTCCTATAAATGTAATTAAAGCTGTGTTACCCAGTATGCGAGAACATGGTTCCGGGCTCATCATTAATATTACATCTATTGCTGGGTATATGGGCTTGCCTTATCGTGGTATTTATAGTGCTAGCAAGGGTGCTTTCGAGTTGGTAACAGAAGCTTTTAGAATGGAGTTAAAAGACTTTAATATTCAGATGACGAATGTAGCTCCTGGCGATTTTGCTACAAATATTGCTTCCGGGCGTTATCATGCGCCTATTTTAGAAACATCTCCTTATAAAACACCCTACGGAAATACGTTAAAACTAATGGATACTCACGTAGATTCTGGAAAAGATCCTTTGCTCATGGCAAAAGCTATTCATAAAATAATTAACACACCAAACCCAAAAATTCATTATAAAGTTGGTGAGTTTATGCAAAAATTTTCTATTGTTTTAAAAAGGATACTCCCTGATAAAATGTATGAGAAACTTTTAATGAGTCATTATAAATTGTAATTTTATAAAACTCCCCTAATTATAAGCTTTAAAAGCACCTAGCTAACTATGAAAAAAATATTATCCCTTATATTAATACTCACTGGATTTGCTAGTTATTCTCAAATTTTAGATATCAATAATTTAGCAGATCCTGAGTCTGGTTTCAGTTTGCAACAATTAGTAGAAAATGTTCTTATAAGCGGAGATTGTGCTGATGTAGATAATTTTACCTCTCAAGTTTCTGGATCTGCCAATCAAACATACACTAAAAGTTATGGGTATTTTAAGAAACCAACCGGGAGCAACTTTGCTTTCGATGAAGGTTTAATAATAACAAGTGGAAGAGCTTACTCGGCAGGAAACACCGTAAACAATGACAGCCCTTTTCCTGATTTTATAAATGGAACTCCTGGAGATAACGATTTAGAAACAGCGCTAGGTATTATTAATACTTACGATGCCACGTTTATTAAATTTCAGTTCACTCCAATATCTTCAGATTTTAGTTTTAATTTCATTATGGCCTCAGAAGAATATGATGGCTACTTTGAATGCGATTATTCCGATAGTTTTGCATTTCTTTTACGTGAAGTTGGTACTACTACATATACCAATTTAGCAGTTCTACCAGATAATACTCCTGTTAGCGTAACTAATATTAATAATTCCAATGGATGTCCTTCAAATGTTACTTATTTTGAAGGTTATGATTTACCTCATACCAATTACGGTGGACAAACCAAAGTATTAACAGCTAGTGCCACAGTAACTCCTTTCCAAACCTACGAAATTAAGCTAGTAGTGGCAGACCAAGGAGATCCGTTATACGATTCTGCTATCTTTTTAGAAGCTGGTGGATTCAATCTAGGGCTAGACCTTGGTGAAGATCTATCCATTTCCACAGGTAATCCTGCTTGCTCTAACAATGCTGTTATTTTAAACACTCATATTCCTACTAGTTTTGCGCCACATACTTGGTATCTAAATGATGTTGAGATTGATGGAGAAACAAATTCAACTTTAACTGTTGTAGAAAATGGGACCTATAGTGTTTTAATAGATAATGGTTCATCTTGTGTAGCAACAGATTCAATAATAATTGAGTTTACCACAAGTCCTGTTGCAAATCCTGTTTCAGATCAATTAATATGTGATGATAACAATGATGGCTTTTGGGATTTTAACATGCTTGCTCTTAGCAACGTGGTTTTAGGCACACAACATGCTACTCAGTTTAGTGTTAGCTTTCACACAAATCTCACAGATGCTAATACAAATTCAAATTCGTTACCAAATAACTATACAAACCAAGTGGCTTATCAAGCTGAAACCATTTATGTAAGAATTGAAAGTAATGTCAATCCAGATTGTTATGAAACTACCAGTTTTGTAATAGATGTTTTTGATATGCCAACAACCATACCTGTTTTATACGATCAATGCGACAACAATGATGACGGAGATGACACCAATGGATACGCCAAATTTGATTTAAACACTATTTCACCACAAATTTATGATACACAAGATCCAACACAATTCAATATCTCATACCATTTAAACCAAACCGACGCCAATAATAATGCATCTCCTCTAAGCTTAATATATACTAACACCTCTGCTTTCCAACAAGATATTGTAGTCAGGTTAGAAAATATAGATCATCCAGATTGTTACGCTACATCTGCTATTAACTTAGTAGTTTATCCTATGCCATCAATAATACCAAGTGTGACCTTAGAGCAATGTGATGATAATTTAGATGGTTTAACCTTGTTTAATTTAAATGAAGCAAACACGTTAATTTCTAACAATTCAGATAACGAAACATTTACTTATTATCTTACAGAAGCGCAAGCAATTTCTGGGCTAGTTTCTGACCAAATAACAAACGTGACGGCTTATACAAACTTAAACCCATTTAATGATATTGTTTTTTCGAGAATTGAAAGTTCTCCAGACTGTTTTAAAACTTCAAGAATTGACTTAGAAGTTGTAGCGACACAAATACCAGCATCTTTTCAATTAACTTATGAGGTTTGCGATGACACCCTTATTGATGGAGACAATACAAATGGTATTGCTTCATTTGATTTTAGTGATGCAACAGCTCAAATTGAGGCTTTATTTCCTGCTGGCCAACCTATTGAAATCACCTACTATACAAATATGGCAGATGCGCTTTCAGAAGAAAATACCATTTTAGATATTAGCAATCATAGAAACGAAGCTTCGCCTTTCACCCAAAATATTTATGTTAGAATAGATAGCGAGAATGCAAATGCTTGTCTTGGTTTAGGAGAACATATAACCCTGACTGTTGATGCCTTGCCTCTGCTAAACCCAATTTCAAATTATGAGCTTTGTAGTGACACCAATGAGGCTACTTTTGATTTAACTTTAAAAGACAACGAAGTAATTGGTTCTCAAACAACCCCTATGCTAATTTCTTATTTTGAAAGTTTAGTAGATGCTAACAACAATCTAAATCCTATTGTTGGTCCTTATTTAAATAATACCACTCCAAGAACCATCTATGTTAGAGCTCAATTTGATGATAATAACAATGGTATTGGAGATCCAGATGAATGCTACTCTACAGAAATGAGTTTTAATTTGATTGTAAATCCTAATCCTATACTAATTCAACCAGCTCCAATTATAATCTGTAATAATCAAGTTGAAACTGAATATGATTTAACTATTAGAAAAGATGAGATTACAGGAAACGATGCTTCTATTAATTTAGTTTATTATGAATCGCAATTAGATGTTGATAACACCAATCCTATCAGTAACCCATCAGCATATTTAAATACTGTTTTAGATAAAGAGATTGTAGTTGTAGCTACTGGTCCAAAAGGTTGTAAGTCTCAAACAATCCTAACTTTAAACACCGTTATATATGCTAATTTAAACCTAGCACCTTCTCCAATTGAAGAATGTGAAATTGATAATGATGGTTATGATTCGTTTGATATTACTAGACAAGAATTAAGCATCTTAAACGGATTAAATGCTGCCGATTTTGTAATTTCTTATTATGAAAACGAACTCGATGCAATTGAAGGAAATTCGAATACCATTAACACCCCATTAGACTTTACAAATACAGTGCCTGTTAGTCAAATTATTTATGTTAGAGTCACTCCTACTTCCAATAATTGTGCACAAATTGTACCTTTAACCCTAATTGTAAATCCAGTACCAGAAATTGCATTAGAGAACAAATATGTTATTTGTTTAGACGCTAATAGCCAAGTTATAAACCCTATGACTGAAACTGTTTTACCAAACCCTCCTATTGAAACCCATTTAAGTGACACAGAATACAATTTTCAATGGTATGAAGGCGAAGAAGTAGATGCTACAAATATGATTATTGGAGCTACTCAAAGTGCGTTCTCTCCAACTACTACTGGTTACTATACCGTAAATGCTACAAACATTTCAACAGGCTGTAATATTCCTGGAACTACTCAAGTTGTAGGTTCATATCCACCAGAAAGCATTACTGCAGAAGTTGTAAGTGAATCTTTTACGAAGAATAATACAATTGAAGTGAGCATTATTGGAAACGGAAACTACTTAATTAGTTTAGACTATGGTTTGTGGCAAAGTACTACTACTTTTCAAAATATTGATGGAGGCGAACATATAATTCGTGTTAGAGATACTTATAACTGTAACGAACTTATTTATGAAATAACGGTTATAGACTATCCAAAATTCTTTACACCAAATAACGATGGGCATAACGATACATGGAACTTATATGGGATGTCTAATAAACTAGATGCTAAAATTTTTATTTACGATAGATATGGAAAGCTTCTTAAACAAATTAACCCAAACGGAATTGGTTGGGATGGTACATATAATGGAGAACCTTTATCTTCTAACGATTATTGGTTTACAATAGAATATACCGAACCAACAAACTCGGTAAGAAAAACATTTAAAGCTCATTTCACATTAAAAAGATAACATCTTTTTACGATTTTTTTTTAAATAAAAACCCACATTCAAAGCATTATAAATTGTAATTTTGCAATCCATGCAAATGGAGATTACATACAACTAAAACAACAACTTCCTTATTAAAGGATTTAAAATTAATTATTTATGAAATTTTTTATTGATACTGCAAATTTAGGCCAGATTAAAGAAGCACAAGATTTAGGTGTTTTAGATGGCGTAACTACCAACCCATCGTTAATGGCAAAAGAAGGCATTACTGGTCATGATAATATTTTAAAACACTATGTGGATATTTGCAATATTGTGGATGGAGATGTGAGCGCAGAAGTTATCTCAACAGATTTTGAAGGTATGATTCGTGAAGGAGAAGCATTGGCCGAATTACACGAGCAAATTGTTATTAAATTACCAATGATAAAAGACGGGATTAAAGCATGTAAATATTTTTCTGATAAAGGCATAAAAACTAATGTGACTTTAGTTTTTTCTCCAGGACAGGCCTTATTAGCAGCTAAAGCTGGAGCAACCTATGTATCGCCTTTTATTGGAAGATTGGATGATATTTCTACAGATGGATTAAATCTAATTGCAGAAATCCGTCATATATATGACAACTATGGTTTTGAAACCGAAATTTTGGCTGCTTCTGTTCGTCATACCATGCATATTATTGACTGTGCGAAACTTGGAGCAGATGTAATGACTGGTCCATTAAGTGCTATTGAAGGCTTGTTAAAACATCCTTTAACTGATATTGGATTAGCTAAGTTTCTTGAAGATTTTAAGAAAGGAAATTAAGTTTTTCAACTTAATAATAATTGTATAATTAAAAGTCTCAGCATTTGCTGGGACTTTTTTATTGGTTTATAACTCCTAGAAGTTCCTCTTCAAAATTAATAGAGAACATATTGGCATGAGAATTCTCAATCAAGCCTTTTTTATCTAGAATAATCACTTTATTTATAGGGTATATTGCTAAAGCTTGTTTTGCTTCTTTTGGATTTTTAAAGATATATTCGCTCTCATTTTCAATCTTATATTTTTCTAAAGTTGCTTTCCATAAATCTTTGTTTTCATTATTAGCATTGATACCTATAAAATTAATTTCTGGATATTTTATTTTTAACTCGTTAACCTTATCATGGCATTCTTGTACACGAATCATATTAGATTGAGACCAAAAGAAAATAACACAAGGCTTATTTCCTAAAACAAACCTTAAATTAAACTCATTATTAAAAATGTCAAAGACTTTTACATCGGGTAATGGATTGCCTGGTTTTAAGTCTTTTAAAGAGCTAACCATTTTACTAACATACTCTTTATGTCTTTTGCTTTCATTCTTAGCTAGAAACGAGTTTAAAATTTCATCATACTTATCTAAGTCTTTACTATTACTAATAAATTCTAAAGTAGCACTAACTAAAAGCGAATTTTTAATGTTTTCGTTAGTCATTAAGCTATCTATTAAATTCAACCTAATTAAATTATATTCTAAAGATTGCTTATTTAAAAGGCTGTCATTTGAGTGCTTAAAATGTTCAAATAATGCTAAGTTTTCAAAATGATTTTTTAAAAATGCAGAATATGGAAAATAGTCAACTAAAGTTGAATCATTATAATTAATATCCTTTCTGTAGCTATAGAAGTCTTCAGATAAAGACTCAAAATTCTTTCGTTCGTTTTTAGCATAATTTACAAATGGATAGACTTCTTTACTTAAATAATAATCGTAATTAATACTAGACTTTGCCAAATGAATAAAGAGTTCTGATGGACTTTGCTTAGAAACAAATCTTTGAAGTTTTTTTAACTTCTTTTCTTTTAAAGAATCTAATTTTTCTTCAAAATCTGTAGCTGGTAGCTGGCTAAAACCTAGAACAATTTTATCTTCCACTTCTCCATCTAAAAATAGATTTATTAAATAATTGTTCTTTTTCGCACCATTTCCTGTAAAAACCAAAGACTCATCAAAATCCATTGTATTAAGCCTAAGCATAATACTATCGTTAGGTTCTAACAAAACCATTTGTATTTCTCCTCCATGAGAAAAGGTATATAAGCCTGAATTAAGTTGATCTAGTTTATAAATAAATCTATTCTTAGAATCTAGAGTCATGGTATCAATTACAGAATTGGCTTTAAGTAAAACCACATAATTGTTCGAAGGGTTGATTATTTCGCCTCCAATGTAGGCAACATCTCCTTTATCTTGTTTCGAATCTTTTTTACATGACACAAGAGTTAGTCCAAACAATACTAACAAGCAAAAATACTTCATAAGGCTATTATAGGTCTTTAGCATAACTATTAACAACAAAAATAAAAGTTGCTATCAACAAGTGTTGTTAATTCGCTGTTAAATATTAATAAGAGTTGGTTTTGTTTCATGTTGTAGTTGGTTTTATCTACTTTTGCAAAACTTTCTAATAAATTTATGTCAAGGAGTAAATTTATTAATTTGTAAGTTCACGAAAACCTATTTATAAAGTAATAATTATCTGAGTAAAAAATTAAATCATACATTATGTTATCAGTTTCAAATTTATCTGTTCAGTTTGGAAAGCGTATTCTTTTCGACGAAGTTAATACGACCTTTAACCAAGGTAATTGCTATGGAATCATAGGTGCAAATGGTGCAGGAAAATCTACTTTTTTAAAGATTTTATCAGGAAAACAAGATCCTACTTCTGGACATGTGCATTTAGAACCTGGAAAACGTATGTCTGTATTTGAGCAAGACCACTCACTTTACGACGAGCATACCGTTTTAGAAACTATTATAATGGGAAACAAACCCTTATTTAAATTGAAAACTGAAATTGATGCCTTGTATGCTGATTATACAGATGAAAATGCTGAAAAAATTGGAGAGCTGCAAGTTCAATTTGAAGAAATGAACGGATGGAACGCAGATAGTGATGCTGCTGCTATGTTGTCTAACTTAGGGATTTCTGAAGATTCACATTACACCTTAATGAAAGACTTAGACGGAAAACAAAAAGTACGTGTACTTCTTGCACAAGCTTTATTTGGAAATCCGGATGTACTTATTATGGATGAGCCTACCAACGACTTAGATTATGAAACCATTTCTTGGTTAGAAAACTTCTTGGCAAATTATGAAAACTGTGTAATTGTAGTTTCTCACGATAGACACTTTTTAGATGCCGTTTGCACACATATTTCTGATATAGATTTTGGAAAAATAAATCATTTTTCTGGAAACTATACGTTTTGGTATGAATCGTCTCAATTAGCTGCAAGACAACATGCACAACAAAACAAAAAAGCCGAAGAAAAGAAAAAAGAATTAGAAGAATTTATTAGACGTTTCTCTGCCAACGTTGCTAAGTCTAAACAAGCAACAAGTAGAAAGAAAATGATTGAAAAATTAAATATTGCAGATATTAAACGTTCTAGTCGTAGGTATCCAGCCATTATTTTTGAAAGAGAAAGAGAAGCTGGAGATCAAATATTAAACGTTGAAAATCTATCCGCTTCTATTGAAGGAGATGTGCTATTTACCAAAATAGATTTAAATTTAGTAAAAGGAGATAAAGTGGTTTTATTTTCTAAAGACTCTAGAGCTACCACAGCTTTTTATGAGATATTAAATGGCAATATAAAAGCAGATTCTGGAACCTTCGATTGGGGAATTACTACAACTCAATCTTATTTACCTTTAGATAATAGCGAGTTTTTTCAAAATAATTTATCCTTGGTAGATTGGCTTCGTCAGTGGGCAAAAACTGAAGAAGAACGTGAAGAAGTTCATATTCGTGGCTTTTTAGGGAAAATGATTTTTAGTGGAGACGAAGCGCTTAAAAAATCGAACGTTCTCTCTGGTGGCGAAAAAGTAAGATGTATGTTAAGTAGAATGATGATGGTTAGAGCCAACGTATTAATGCTAGATGAACCTACAAATCACTTAGATTTAGAAAGTATTACAGCTTTTAACAATTCCTTAAAAAACTTTAAAGGCACTGTGTTATTTTCTACTCATGACCATGAGTTTGCACAAACAGTTGCAAATAGAGTTGTAGAATTAACACCTAGTGGTATAATAGATAGACATACTACTTTTGATGAGTATATGCAAGATCCAAAAATTAAGGAATTGCGTAATAAAATGTATTCTGCAACTGTTTAATACAAGATATAGTCGCAGTTTTTAGTTATTTAATTTACATACTAACTACTGCGACTGTAACCTTTTAATTAAGGCTGAAGTTCTGCTGTAACACTTTCAACAATAGGAACTGCATCATCCAATTCTTCCTCACTAACATAAATCTCTTGATAACCTGGAATAGAAGATCCAAAACCTGCTAATCTTCCAGATTCTGTTTCATCTTTTACAATAGGACTTATACCTACAGCATCTAACTTATCCACTATTAATTGTGCAATAATAAAACTGCCTGTATAAATTTTTATATAACTAGAATCCATAGCATTTAAAATTTAGAGTTTCTTAAAGATACAAAATAACAATCTAAATAGATGCTAATATGAAGCACTTTAAATCCCAAATTTATTCCTGTTTTTTAAAAATTACATCAAAATATCTCATTTATAAATTATATGGCTATATTTGTTTATTATTAAAATATTTAAATTATTACAATGGGTAAAGGAACAGTAAAATTTTTCAACGATTCTAAAGGATTTGGATTTATAGTTGAAGAAGACACAAACAAAGAACATTTTGTTCACATTTCTGGTTTAATCGATGAGATTCGTGAAGGTGATGAAGTAGAATTCGATTTACAAGAAGGAAGAAAAGGAATGAACGCAGTAAATGTTAAAGTATTATAATATATATTTAACTTATTGAAGACATTAAAAAGCCTCGAAATTTCGAGGCTTTTTTTTTGAATGAGATTGAATCTTTTATCTTAATTCTGCTCCAAGTTCTTTTGTAAAGTTATCTTGAAGCTTTGTCATAATTTTATCTATTTGCTTATCTGTAAGTGTTTTACTCTGGTCTTGAAAAGTAAAACTTACAGCATAACTTTTCTTTCCTTGAGGCAAGTTATTTCCTTGAAACACATCGAATAAGTTCACGCTTTTTAGTATTTTCTTTTCAGTCTGTCCTGCTATTCTATCTATATCTTCAAAAGAAATAGAATTGTCTAGTAACAAAGCAAAATCTCTTTTTATTTCTGGATATTTTGGAATACTTTTAAAGGTAATGGTGTTGTGTTTTACTAAAGAGATAACTTCTTCCCAATTAAAATCGGCAAACAATACGTTTTGAGAAATTCCAAAATGTTTTAAAATAGATTTTTTAACCAACCCAAATTCTACAAGTTGCTTCTTCCCTATTGAAAAAATAATGCCTTCATTAAATACATCATTTTTAAAAGAAGATTCTTTAATTCCTGTTAATCCCAAACGCTCTAAAACACTTGTTACAACTCCTTTCATAAAGAAAAAATCTGATGGCTGTGAAGTTACATTCCAACGATCATTATGTTTATTTCCTGTAATAAACAAAGACAGATGTTTCAATTCTACTTTTTTATCACCAAAATTGTGATAGGTTTTGCCAAATTCAAACAACTTCAAATTTTCTCTTTTCCTATTAATATTATGACTTACATTCTCTAAACCAGAAAATAAAACAGATTGTCTTAAAACACTTAAATCATGACTTAAAGGATTCAACATCCCTACCTGATGTTCTGCTTTAAGTTGCTCGCTTAATTTTGTGTAATCTGGAGTTGTTAAAGAATTAGATAGGGTTTCAAAAAATCCTTGAGAAGCTAATTGGTTTCCAATAACATTTTGCAGTTTATAATCCTCAAATCTGGTAGTATTTGCAATGGTTGCATTTAACTTTTCAGTAGTTTTAATGTTGTTATAACCATAAACCCTAAGTATTTCCTCTATAATATCTGCTTCGCGTTGAACGTCATTTCTATAGGCTGGAACAGTAAGTCCTAAACCTGTTTCGGTAACATTATTAATTTTAATTTCTAAAGACATTAAAATTCGTTTTATAATGTCTTCAGGAATATTTTCACCAATTAGTTTCTTTGCATTATCAAAACTTAAACGCACTTGAAAATCTTCAATTTTGTTAGGGTAAAAGTCAAAAATATCGCTCGTTATTTCTCCTCCAGCAATTTCTTGAATTAAAAGTGCGGCTCTTTTTAAAGCGTATTCCGTAATGTTTGGATCAATACCTCTTTCAAACCTAAAAGATGCATCTGTATTTAAATTATGTCTTTTTGCAGTTTTTCTAATGCTTACAGGGTTAAAAAACGCGCTTTCAAGAAAAATACTTGTTGTTCCATCTGTAACTCCAGAATGGATACCTCCGAGAACTCCGGCAAAACACATCGGATTTTCAGCATCACAAATCATTAAATCTTCATCATGTAACTCACGTTCTATGCCATCAAGTGTTGTAAATTTCGTGCCTTTTTCCAGAGTTTTTACTTCAATTTTATTACCAGAAATCTTAGCCGTATCGAACGCGTGTAAAGGCTGTCCTAATTCGTGCAACACATAATTAGTAATATCTACTATATTGTTTTTTGGTGTTAAGCCAATTGCTTTTAATCTATTTTGCAACCATTTAGGCGAAGGTTCTACTTTTATTCCAGAAATGGTTAATCCGCAATATCTAGGAGCTAAATCCTTCTTTTTTACATCTACATCAATGCGTAAGGTTCTATTATCTACATGGAAAGCACTTACTGAAGGTGTTATTAATTCTAAAGTAACATCTTTTTGAAGAAAACCAGCTTTTAAATCACGAGCAGTTCCAAAATGACTCATAGCATCTGCCCTATTTGGTGTTAACCCAATTTCAAACACCTGGTCGTTTTCTACTTCAAAAACATCAGCAAGAAGCGCTCCTATTTCAAGTTTGGAATCAAGAACCATAATGCCATCATGCGATTCCCCTAAGCCAAGTTCATCTTCAGCGCAAATCATTCCATGACTCTCTTCTCCTCTAATCTTACCTTTTTTTATGGTCCATGGCTCGCCTGCTTCAGTATATAAAGTAGTTCCAATTGTTGCAACTGGCACTTTTTGTCCTGCAGCTACATTTGGAGCGCCACAAACTATTTGTAACGGATTTTCTAAACCTACATTTACTGTAGTTATTTTTAGTCTATCGGCATTTGGATGTTGCACACAGGTTAAAACCTCTCCAACTACAATACCTTCCAAACCTCCTTTTACAGACTGAAAGGAAGTAACTCCCTCTACTTCAAGACCTAGATCTGTAAGTAGTTCGCTAATTTGGTCAGGAGACCAAGTCGTTTTGATAAATTGTTTTAACCAATTGTAAGAAATCTTCATGCTTGCTTTATTCTTTAGAGCGCAAAGATAAAATATTGCTTTTTAGCATTCAAACAAAGCTTTAAAAATTGTAACTATTAATTAGCAAAACTCTAATTAATAATTAAATTTGATAAACCCCAACAAAACCCTAAATGTTAAAACTTTAACAATTTGGCATTATTATTGTGATAATCGTCCTACATCTAAAACCTATCCGTATGAAAGCTAATTTACTCTCCATGTTATTGCTTCTTGTCACTTTAAGTATCTCGAGTCAGGAAAATTTTTCAGAACAAACAAAAACCTTTTTAGATGAGAATGCTTATCTAAATAATGTTGAAAAAGAGAAGTTTTATCTCCATACCAACAAAACCACCTATTATGCTGGAGAAAAGATTTGGTTTAAGGCCTACATTGTAGAAGATTCCAATAATAAACCCAATTTAAATACAACCAACATATTTGTAAATTTTTATTCTCCTGAAAAAAAACTCATTAGCAGTCAGCTTTATTATGCTGAAGCAGGTTTTACTTATGGTGAAATGGAGATTCATCCAGATTTAATTTCTGGAACGTATTATATGGATATTGATACAAATAAAAATAGAAACTTTAAAAGTGGCTCTGTGATTTCCATTCAAGTGCTGAGCACTTCAAAAACATCAGAAAACACTTTAGCTGATATTAAAACCAAAAACTCCACTGAAACAAATGTTGAGTCCAATTACACCATGGCGTTTTATCCTGAAAGCCAAACTGTATTAAAGGACGAAATCAACAACATTGCCTTTACCATAAAAAACAATCAAGTTCCAGTTAAAGCTTCAGGGAAAATTATCGATAATACTTCTGGAGAAACTATTACTCGATTTATGAGCGACATTTATGGGATGGGACGTTTTAGCCTCTTGTATAATGGTTCTTTTTCTGCTGTAATAAATGTTGACGGAATCGATGAAAAATTCCCTTTGCCAGAAGCAAATCCGTTAGGGTTTATCATTCAGAAAAAATTAGATTTTAAGAACGAAAACACAACCTCCTTTTTATTAAAAACCAATAACGCTACAAGTTCTAAATACAGAAACGAGTCTGTAGTTTTAGTTTTACATAGAAATGGTTTTGCAAAATCTGTTGCTCCCATTGAAATAAACAAGGAAGCAACCAGCTATCAAATAAACTTCTTAAATAAAGATTTATTTTCTGGTATAAACACGCTTACCTTATTCGATAAAACCAACAAACCTATTTCGGAATATTCCTTTTGGAATGAGCCAGAAAACATAGAATTGGAAGTCACGCAATTTCAAGCCTCGTCAGATTCCATTACACTAGACTTCAGGATGCTAAACAAACTAGCAGACGCTAATTTAAGTGTGTCTGTATTGCCTGCAGCAACCATTTCTTATAACAATCAGCAAAATATAATAACCGAGTTTCAACTAGCTCCTTACTTAAATGACACAGGGTTTAATTTAGCCAATTACTATAACAAAACCAATGGTAACAAGCATAGTATGGATTTACTAATTCAGACGGGTAAAAAAAACAATCAAATTCAAAGAAATATTACATCTGAGAACGACTTGGTTTTCCAGCCAGAACATGGCGTTAAAATTAGAGGCTCTGTCAACTCTAAAGATAAAGATCTATCTAAACACAAAGTGATGTTATCTTCAACCGAAAACAACATTCTATCTATAAAACCATTAAAAGGGGAAAGACAATTTGAATTCGATAGTTTGAAGTTAGTACATCCTTCAAAATATAAATTAGCACTATTAAATAAAAAAGGGGAAATTGTAAAAGCCAACTTTTACATCTATAATAACTTTAATAAATATCGTCCAGATAGTTTGCTTACCAAACCAACTGAAGAGTATTCTAAAACAACATTTGAAACTGTATACACTTTAGAAGACGAATATGTCCCTCAATTAATGGAAGAAGAAATACTCGATGAAATTTTGATAAAAGCTAAAGTTAAAGCTAGAGAGAATAAAGAAATTTTAGAAGATAGAATACTGGCTAAAGTAAGAAATGTAGGATTCACTAGAATCCATATCCCAGACGAGAAAAGTTATGTAGGCGCTAGTGTAGTCTTTTATTTAAGAACGCTTCCTAGCATTTTTGTCGTACAAGATAGTCGTTCTGTAACTATAATGAGTACAAGAGGACCAGGAGCTGGAGCATTTATGAAAGATGAAAATAATAATAGTGGAAAACAATTAGGATATTATATCCTTTTAGATGAGATTCCTATAAGTGACCATTCAGAATTATTATATATGCAAATGTTCGATATTGCTGCAGTAACAGTAAATGCTAACGGAAGTATTATTAATATCTATTCAAAAACCTACGAGCTAATGAAAGGTCTTGGAACAATGGTTAATTCAGATATTCAAATAAGTGAAACGGAATTTGGATTTAGCTTACCTAAAGAAACTTTTAAGAATTCTGAAATTTATTTCCCTAACCAAACTTCGGAAGAATTATATAGCACCATCGATTGGATTCCAAATTTTTATTTAAACTCTAAAACACCTAACTACCTTACTATTAGCACAAAAAAACATCAAAAATTAAAATTGTTTATTAATGGCATGAATGCTAATAGTCAATTAGTTTATAAAAGTGTTACTATAGAGCAAGAGTCTAATTAGATATTTTTTATAATAAAATTTCAGGTTTTGGTTAACATTCAGACCAAAAAAACATTTATTTTTAAAATAATAATTAAATTTGATAAACCCCAATAAAACCCTAAATGTTAAAATTTTAACAATTTGGCATTATTATTGTGATAATCGTCCTACATCTAAAACCTATCCGTATGAAAACTAATCTACTCTTCTTATTACTTCTTGTCACTTTAAGTATCTCGAGCCAAGAAAGTTTTTCAGAACAAACAAAAACCTTTTTAGATGAGAATACTTATCTAAATAATGTTGAAAAAGAGAAGTTTTATCTCCACACCAACAAAACCACCTATTATGCTGGAGAAAAGATTTGGTTTAAGGCCTACATTGTAGAAGATTCCAATAATAAACCCAATTTAAATACAACCAACATATTTGTAAATTTTTATTCTTCTGAAAAAAAATTAATTAGCAGTCAGCTTTATTATGCTGAAGCAGGTTTTGCTTATGGAGAAATGGAGATTCATCCAGATTTAATTTCTGGAACGTATTATATGGATATTGATACAAATAAAAATAGAAACTTTAAAAGCGGTTCGGTTATCCCAATTCAAATTTTAAGTACTACTGAAGATACTGAAAATGATGTTTTACTTACTGCCGAAACTAGCATAGCTGAAGTTAACAACCAAGACCAATACAACATGGTCTTTTTTCCAGAGAGCCAAACTATTCTAAAAGACAACCTAAACAACATTGCTTTTACCATAAAAAACAATCAAGTTCCAGTTAAAGCTTCAGGGAAAATTATAGATAATAAAACTGGGGAAACCGTTACTCGATTTATGAGCGACACCTATGGCATGGGTAAGTTTAACTTAATGTATAACAGTTCTTTTTCCGCTGTAATGAATATTAATGGCATTGAAAAATCGTTTGCATTGCCACAAGCAAGCCCAATGGGTTTCATTATTCAGAAAAAACTACAATCTAGTTATGAAAATACAACTTCCTTTTTATTAAAAACAAATTTAGCTACAAGTTCCAACTATAAAGACGAATCTTTAATTTTGGTATTACATAGAAACGGATTTGCGAAGTCTGTTGCTCCCATTGAAATAAACAAGGAAGCAACCAGCTATCAAATAAACTTCTTAAATAAAGATTTATTTTCTGGTATAAACACGCTTACCTTATTCGATAAAACCAACAAACCTATTTCGGAATATTCCTTTTGGAATGAGCCAGAAAACATAGAATTGGAAGTAACGCAATTTCAAGCCTCAACAGACTCCATTACACTAGACTTCAAGATGCTAAACAAACTGGCAGATGCTAATTTAAGTGTATCTGTATTGCCTGAAGCAACCATTTCTTATAACAATCAACAAAATATCATAACCGAATTTCAACTAACTCCTTACTTAAATGACACAGGGTTTAATTTAGCCAATTACTACAATAAAACCAATGGTAACAAGCATAGTATGGATTTAATAGTTCAAACAGCTAAAAAAAATAATCAAATTCAAAGAAATATTGCATCTGAAAACGACTTGGTTTTCCAGCCAGAACATGGCGTTAAAATAAGAGGTTCTGTCAATTCTAAAGATAAAGATTTATCTAAACACAAAGTGATGTTATCTTCAACCGAAAACAACATTCTATCTATAAAGCCTTTAAAAGGAAAGAACCAATTTGAATTCGATAGTTTGATGTTAGCACATCCTTCAAAATACAAATTAGCACTTTTAAATAAAAAAGGGGAAATTGAAAAAGCTAACTTTTACATCTATAAAGATTTTAATACATATCGTCCAGATAGCTTGCTTACCAAACCAATTGAAGAGTATTCTAAAACAAGATTTGAAACTGTATATACTTTAGAAGACGAATATTTACCTTTATTATTGGACGAAGAAGTTCTTGATGAAGTTTTAGTAAAAACCCAAGTAAAATCAGATTCCGAAATTTTAAAAACAAGAATCGAAGATAAGGTTATGGCTAAAGGATTCTCAAAAGTCTATATCCCAGATGAAAAAAGTTTTGCTGGAGCTGACTTGATTTTTTATTTTAGAACGCTTTCTAGTATTAAAGTTATTCAAGATACTCGATCTGTAGTTTTAATAAAATCTAGAGGACCTGGAGCTGGTTCGCTTAAAAAAAATGGACACCAAGAGCAATACTTAGTATATTTTGATGACATTCCTATGAATGACCATTCAGAATTACTAGGCATCCAGATGTTTGATATTGCATCAGTAACTGTAAACGCTACTGGAGCAGGATATGGGATTCAAGGTTCTGGAGGAGTTATTCACATTTACTCTAAAACTCCCGAAATAATGAAAGGTATTGGAAACTTAGCAAACCCAGATATTCAAATAAGCGAGACTGAGTTTGGGTTTTGCTTACCTAAAGAAACATTTAAGAATTCTGAAATATATTTCCCTAACCAAACATCGGAAGAATTATACAGCACCATCGATTGGATTCCAAATTTCTACTTAAACTCCAAAACACCTAATTATTTAACCATTAGCACAAAAAAACATAAAAACATAAGACTGTTTATTAATGGCATGAATGCCAATGGTCAATTGATTTATAAAATGGTAACCATTACAAAAGAATCTAATTAAGTTTAAAGAAATTGTTCTATGTCCAAACTATTTATAGAACCATGAGACGCATGTGCAACTACTACTCCATTTTTAATAATCAATAATTGTGGAGATTCGTGCATCACTTGAAACTTGTAGCCTGTTTCATTAGAAACATCGCGATAATTTAATAAATCTAAATAATATAAGTCTAAATTAACATTAACATCGTAGGCATCAATAAATTGATTCATTACCATCCTACTAATACCACAACGTGTTGAATGTTTAAAAATAACCTGTGTTTTAGTTTTAGATTTCTTTGCAACCTCATCTAACTGTGGCACACTTGTTAAAGCAATCCAAGGCAATATTTTTTCTTCTTTTTCTTCGGAAGAACCACTAAATATTTTATTAAAAAACCCCATGAAACATGTCTTTTTTATTCCCGTAAGAACGGGAATCTTATTAATTGATATTTATATCAGACGAAGCTATTTTTTAAACCTTACAAACTGACTAAAAGTCACACTCTTATTGGTGCAATCAGACATTTTGTCTTGCGCTTTGAGTTGGTAAGGTAATTGACTTACTAGTCATGTAAAGAACGTAAAAATTAACCTTGTCATAAAGAATAAAAGTAAAAAACTGAAAACTGTTTTACGTTTATCGAAATGACAATTAAATAATATTATATGAATCTAAATAATTATACCATAAAATCGCAAGAGGCCATTCAGCAAGCACAACAACTTGCACAAGGCTATGGCCATCAACAAATTGAAAATGAGCATCTTTTTAAAGCCATTTCTGAAGTTGATGAAAATGTATTACCATTTATCTTAAAAAAACTAAATATTAATATTCCTGTATTACAACAGGCTATTGATAAGCAATTAGAAAGCTATGCTAAAGTTTCTGGCGGAGATATCATGTTATCTCGTGAAGCAGGAAAAACACTTAACGAAGCGGCAATAGTTGCTAAAAAAATGAAAGACGATTATGTATCTATTGAACATTTAATCTTGGCCATTTTTAAATCTAATAGCAAAATCGCTCAGATGTTAAAAGATCAAGGCGCAACAGAAAAGGCACTTTTAGCAAGTATAGACGAATTAAGAAAAGGAGACAGAGTAACTTCCCAAAGTCAGGAAGAAACTTATAATTCCTTAAATAAATATGCAAAAAACCTAAATCAATTAGCAAAAGATGGCAAACTGGATCCTGTCATTGGTCGTGATGAAGAAATTCGTAGAATTCTTCAAATTCTATCTAGAAGAACTAAAAACAATCCCATATTAGTGGGAGAACCAGGAACAGGTAAAACAGCTATTGCTGAAGGTTTAGCGCACAGAATAATTGATGGAGACATTCCAGAAAACTTAAAAGACAAACAGATTTTCGCTCTAGATATGGGAGCGCTAATAGCAGGAGCCAAATATAAGGGTGAGTTTGAAGAACGCTTAAAAGCTGTTATCAAAGAAGTTACCGAAAGCGCAGGAGATATTGTCTTGTTTATAGACGAAATTCATACTCTTGTTGGTGCTGGTGGTGGACAAGGCGCCATGGATGCTGCTAATATTTTAAAACCGGCTTTAGCTAGAGGAGAACTTAGAGCTATTGGAGCTACAACTTTAGACGAGTACCAAAAATACTTTGAAAAAGACAAAGCTTTAGAAAGACGTTTTCAAAAAGTAATGGTAAACGAACCAGATACTGAAAGTGCCATTTCTATTTTGCGTGGTATTAAAGAAAAATACGAAACTCATCATAAAGTCCGTATTAAAGACGAAGCAATTATTGGTGCCGTAGAACTATCGGAACGTTATATCACAAACCGTTTTCTACCCGATAAAGCTATTGACTTAATGGATGAAGCAGCTTCTAAATTACGTATGGAAATAAATTCTAAACCAGAAGAATTAGATGTTTTAGATAGAAAAGTCATGCAATTAGAAATTGAAATCGAGGCCATTAAACGCGAAAAAGACGAGTCGAAATTAAAAACCTTACGCTCAGATTTAGCTAATTTAAAAGAAGAGCGAAACGAGATTAATGCCAAGTGGAAAAGCGAAAAAGAGGTTGTAGATAACATACAAACAACCAAAGCCAATATAGAGGATTTCAAACTAGAAGCAGAACGTGCCGAACGCGATGGCGATTATGGAAAAGTAGCTGAAATTCGTTATGGAAAAATCAAGGAAGCTCAAGAGGAGCTTGAAAAACTTCAAAAGGAGCTACAAGAAAATCAATCTGAGAGTTCTTTAATTAAAGAAGAAGTGACTTATGAGGATATTGCAGATGTAGTAGCCAAATGGACAGGAATTCCAGTAACTAAAATGATTCAGAGTGAACGTGAAAAACTCTTGAAATTAGAAGACGAATTACACAAACGTGTGGTTGGGCAGGAAGAAGCCATTGTTGCTGTTAGTGATGCCGTTAGACGCTCCAGAGCAGGTTTGCAAAATGCACAAAAACCCATTGGAACCTTCTTATTTTTAGGAACAACAGGTGTTGGAAAAACGGAATTAGCTAAAGCCTTGGCGGAATATTTGTTTGATGATGAAGCTGCTATGACTAGAATAGATATGAGCGAATATCAAGAACGTCATTCTGTAAGTAGATTAATTGGTGCACCTCCAGGATATGTTGGTTATGATGAAGGCGGGCAACTTACAGAGGCTGTTAGAAGAAAACCATATTCTGTAGTATTGCTTGATGAAATTGAAAAAGCACATCCTGACACCTTTAATATTCTGCTCCAAGTTTTAGACGAAGGTAGATTAACAGACAATAAGGGACGTGTAGCAGATTTTAAAAACACGATTATCATTATGACCTCAAATATTGGAAGTCATTTAATTCAAGAGCGTTTTGAAGCCACTAAAGATATAGCTTCGGCTATGGAAGCAGCCAAAATAGATGTTTTAGCACTTTTAAAACAAAGCGTAAGACCTGAGTTTTTAAATAGAATAGACGACACGATTATGTTTACACCTTTATCAAAAACTAATATTAAAGATATTGTTGGCTTACAATTAAAAGGTTTAACTAAAATGTTAGCTCAACAGCAAATAACTTTTGATGCCACAGAAGATGCTATCATATATTTAGCAGAAAAAGGCTACCATCCAGAATATGGAGCCAGACCAGTAAAGAGAGTTATTCAAAAAGAAGTATTAAATGAATTGAGCAAGGAGATATTGGCAGGAAAAGTCACTACAGATAGTATTATTTTATTAGATGCTTTCGACGATAAACTTGTATTTAGAAATCAATCAAATATGGTTGAACAAGACGTTTAATAAAAGAATTATTTTTTCATATGGTTAGTTGAAAAAGCAACGTAAATCTGAAAAGATGAGCGTTGTTTTTTTTATATTAATTTGGCCTTATTTAGTTTTATTTAATTAAAAATCAACATATTACACAATAAACATCAACACATTATTATATGGGAATGATTCATTATTACAATTATCCAGAAACAGAAATCTTTGTTTTTGATGAATTTTTAATCTGCCAGATTCGTGAAGGAGCAGAAATATATCCAGATCATAACCTAAAACTAAATGACATTATTCAAACACATTTTTCTGGTACAAATATGGTTTATATTTCTAATCGTGTTAACTCTTATTCTGTAGATCCATTAACTTATGTGCAAACTGAAAAAATTCCCAACCTGAAGGCTATTGCTATGATTCCTGAAACAGAACTCATGAAAAAGAGCGCCGAATTTGAACGTGATTTTTATGATAAACCTTATGAAATATTCAGTTGTTTAAGCGATGCCATTGAGTGGACACATCAAATTTTAAAAAATTGTAACTCATAGTCTTGTTAACTATTTCAACCAATTTTGAGATAAAAAAAAAGGCTTCCAGAAAATTCTAGTAGCCTTTTAAAATATATCCTGATTTTATATTTTTAGAACTTTCGTCCTACACCTAATCCTATAATAAAAGGATTGATGTCTACTTCAACCGGTAAAACCCCTGCCCCAGTATCCACGTCTACATCCGTAGATAGCAGCAACTGTTTTAAATCTAAGTTTAAGAACCATTTATCATTTAAACTATAATCTACACCTGCTTGGAATGAAAATCCAAATGAATTTTCATAATCCATGCCTGCAACATCACCTTCATCTACTCCATAAAAAATAGTATAGTTAATACCAGCTCCTACATATGGTTTAAAATCCCCAGCATAAAAATGATATTGTAAATTTAAAGTTGGTGGCAATAACCATACATGCCCTAAATCTATATTAGACAAATTATCTCCAACCTCAACATCGTGTTTTGTTGTTCCTAAAATTAATTCGGCTGCAATATTTTTAGTAAAGAAATAGGTAAAGTCCAATTCTGGAACAAAAGACGTCGAGATATCCACATCTAAACCGTCTAAATTATCTCCAGGTGAAGGTATTACTGAAATGATACGAAAACGGGCTTGCCATTTACTGTAGTCTTGAGAACTTGAAGAAGCCTCCTGTGCTTGGGCATTAAAAACAAATAAAAAAGCAATTAATGCGCTAAAAATTATTTTTTTCATGGGTAAATATTTAGTTATTATTTACTTCAAAAATAACCTCTATAAACCCCCTAAATGCTGACAAAAGTCATATAAAAAAAACAGCCTTGTAACATGCTTATTTTCAAAAACATACTCAATAATTTAGATAAAATAAACCTCAAACTTCTAAAATATTTAAAAATTGGTTAAAGAAAACATGCATTAAACTCATAAATTTTTAATAATTTTTCAAATTGCATGATGCAAATGCAAACAGTTAATCGTATTTTTGTTACACCTTAACCTATAAAATAGCAAATATGTCCATTAACAAATATATAGACCATACCCTCTTAAAACCCACTGCCTCCAAGACAGATATTAAAATACTTTGCGATGAAGCAAAACAATATAGATTCTATTCTGTTTGTGTTAATAGTTATTATGTGTCTTTAGCAAAACATTTGTTAACACGCAGTAACGTAAAAGTATGTTCGGTTGTTGGTTTTCCCTTAGGAGCTATGAGTACGGATGCCAAGGTGTTTGAAGCCACTAAAGCTGTTGAAGATGGTGCAGACGAAATAGACATGGTTATAAATATTGGCATGCTTAAAAGCAAAAATTTTGTCGCAGTATATAAAGATATTTGCGATGTTAAATTAGCTATTGGTAGCGTAACATTAAAAGTTATTTTAGAAATTAGTGAACTTTCTAAAAATGAAATTATTAAGGCCTGTCAGATTTGTTTAGATGCTAAAGCCGACTTTATTAAAACATCTACCGGATTTTCTAAAAGCGGAGCAACTTTAACTGCTGTAAAAATGATTAGAAAAACCATTAAAAATAAAGCCAAGATTAAAGCCTCTGGTGGCATTAAAAATATAGAAACAGCATTAAAATATATAGATGCTGGTGCAGATAGAATTGGTACTTCTTCTGGCATAGATATCGTAACTGAAAAAAAGTCTGCTATTACCAGTAGTGATTATTAATTTTACAATCTAACTTAATTTTATGAGTGTACATATAGAAGCAAAACAAGGAGAAATTGCCGAAACCATTCTGCTACCTGGAGACCCATTACGTGCTAAATGGATTGCCGAAACCTTTTTAGAAAACCCAATTTGCTTTAATAAAGTTAGAGGCATGTTAGGCTATACTGGAACTTACAATGGTAAACGTGTTTCTGTAATGGGAACAGGAATGGGAGTACCTAGTATATCCATTTATGCTCACGAATTAATTACAGAATATGGCGTTAAAAACCTTATTCGCGTAGGAAGCTCTGGATCCTATCAAAAACATGTAAAAATTAGAGATATTGTGTTAGCTATGGCTGCATCTTCAAATTCTGGAGTAAACGAATTGCGTTTTGGTGGTGCAGACTATGCTCCAACAGCAAATTTTGAATTGTTTCAAAAAGCCGTAGAAGCTGCTAAAAAGAAAAACATTCCACTTAAAGCTGGAAATGTATTTACATCGGATGAATTTTATGCAGACGATTTCGAATCTTATAAAAAATGGTCTAAATTTGGAGTGCTTTGTGTAGAAATGGAAACTGCAGGACTTTACACAGTGGCTGCTAAGCACAATGTAAACGCACTTACTATTTTAACTATTTCAGATTCTTTGGTTACTGGAGAACGTACTACAAGCAAAGAACGCGAAACCACCTTTAAAGATATGATTGATATTGCCCTAGAATTGGCTTAAATATTCTCTAAATTATAATACAATTGCGTTTATCAAAATACTATGAAATATTTACTTATTCTTGTATTTGCCGGTTTTACTAGTTTTTTTAGTTGTGCTCAAAAAGATAATTCTCAAGAAACTACTACCTACTACTTCATTCGTCATGCTGAAAAAGATAGAACGGATGCTACAAATAAAAATCCCCATTTAACCCAAATAGGAATAGCTAGAGCAGAAAAATGGCGTAACATTTTACAACATATTCCATTCGATAAAATATATTCTACAGATTATAACAGAACTTTAGAAACTGCCCAACCTACTGCTACAAAAAACGGCTTAGAAATAATTATCTACAACGATAAAGAAACGGATATCAACCCATTTTTAAATGATACTAAAGGAGAAACTGTTTTAATTGTTGGACATAGTGACACAACACCACAATTTGTGAATCGTATTTTAGATTCCAAGAAATATAAAGATATAGACGACAGTAATAATGGTAATTTATATATCATTACCATTATAAATGGTAAAAAATTGGATCAGGTTTTGACTATTAATTAACGGTCACGTTTTTTAATTCTATTTTAGATAGCAAAACTAATTGATTCTCTTCAAACAACTTTCCTAAGTCATCAACCTTTACTTTGGTTGTTTTTGGTTTAAAGTTATTATAATCTACAAATCGAATGCCATTAACAAAGCGTTCGTTGTAGGCTTCTCTAAACCGAAAGCCTAAATCATCTATTTCTTTATAAGAATAAGCTAAATATGAAACTTTAAAAGTTTCAGTACTTATCCAATACACAAAAACATCTTCATAGTCTTCTCCTCCTCCATCTTTGTTAAAAGTTACTTGTATTTTATAATGGTTTTTACCTTTAATAATCTCTTCTCCCAAAAATGTTTTTACAACAGCAGGATCATTTAACCCATAAGGCAACACTGAAAAATAATGAACTGAATTTACCGAAGCTGCATATTTTACAACCATAGAATCTGGTATTTCTAAAGATTCATTTTCAACATAACGATTAAAACCATTGTTATCTAACACGTCTTTAACATTAAAAATGGAATCTTTAAAATGTCGTTCCAATTGAAAATCTCCTTGATTTCGCTTTGCTTTGTAATGTTTATCTCTAAAATCGAATGTTATTGTAGAAACATCAAATTTGTTTCCTCCAGAAGCTTCAATGGAGTTATTAATAATCTCAATAGCATTTAATGCTGAGGAATCTTGGTTTTTACAGGATAAAAAAACAGATAATAATAAAAATAAAACAAGCTTATTCATAAAATATATTTTAAAGTATCAGAGTAAAAATAAGGATAACTTTCCAAGAGTTCTTAAAAGTTCTTTTAAATTATTTACCTTTGGCTTGTATGCAAAAAAAAGTCAATATAAAAAACAAAAAGGCCAAGTTTCAATACGAAATATTGGATAAGTTTACTGCTGGAATTGTTTTAACTGGAACAGAAATTAAATCTATTAGAGACAGCAAAGCTTCCATTGCAGAAAGCTTCTGTGAGTTTAACGATAGAGGAGAATTGTTTGTTGTAAACATGACTATTGAAGAATATATTTACGGCACGTATTACAACCATAAACCTAAAGCAACAAGGAAGTTATTGTTAAATAAAAGAGAGCTTAAGAAACTTGAAAAAGAAGTTAACACATCGGGTTTAACCATCATTCCGCTAAATTTATTTATCAATGAAAAAGGACTTGCAAAACTAGTTATTGCTTTAGCTAAAGGAAAAAAACTATTTGATAAAAGAGAGGCCATAAAAGATCGAGATAATAAGGTAAGATTGGACAGAATTAAAAAAAGTTTCTAATATTATTACACCATGAAAAAAATTATTTTATTGCTTTCTATAATTGTTTTAAACCTGCATACAAATGCACAAGAAAGCGCTATAAAATATGGACATAAAGTAAAAACTTTAGAAACCACCATACAAACACTTTACAATGTGGTTTCTGGACCACAAGGCGAGAAAAGAGATTGGGATTTATATAAATACTTGTTTCTCCAAGATGCTAAACTTATTCCTTCCAGAAAAAATGAAGAAGGGTATTATATAACTAGATATATGTCGCCATCAGATTATATTTCTATCTCAGAAACCTGGTTGATTGAAAATGGTTTTTTTGAAAAGGAAATTCACAGAACTGTGGATATCTTTGGAAACATAGCCCACGTTTTTAGTACCTACGAGTCTTACCAAAACGAAACAGACCTTAAGCCCTATATGAGTGGTCTTAAAAGCATCCAGCTGTTTTTTGATGGATTTAGATGGTGGATTGTTAATATATATTGGACTCAAGAAACTGAAGACAATCCCATTCCTGTAGAATATTTGCCTAGATCTAGATATTAGTTTTTATCTTCTAATAAGGGTACAAATCTAAACTCACCAAACTCGTGTTTTTCAAATTCCTTGGCGCCATTTCTAATAAATAGAGTCATAGTTTGAACCTCGTCTCCAACAGGAATTACTAATCGCCCACCAATAGCAAGCTGACTCAATAAAGGTTTTGGTACAAAAGGCGCACCAGCTGTTACAATAATACCTTTAAAAGGTGCCTCTTCTTTTAAACCAATATAACCATCTCCAAAAATAAGTTTCTTAGCTATATAACCTAATTTTGGTAAAAACTTACTGGTTTTTTTATACAATTCACGCTGTCTCTCTATGCTGTAAACAACAGCTCCAAGCTCGCACAAAACAGCTGTCTGGTAGCCACTTCCAGTACCAATTTCTAATATTTTATCTCCGGGCTTCACTTGTAATAACTCTGTTTGGAAAGCTACAGTGTATGGTTGAGAAATGGTTTGGTCTGCAGCAATTGGAAACGCTTTATCCTGATATGCATGATCCAGGAAGCCTGAATCCATAAACATATGTCGTGGAATATTTCCAATGGCTTCCAAAACCTTTTCGTCTTTAATGCCTTTGCTTTTTATAATTTCAACTAGTTGTTGTCTTAAGCCTTTATGTTTAAAAGTATCTTTCAATGGTAGGTAAATTTTCAAGGCTAAAATAAATCAATAAGCAACAAGTTCAAAGCTTAAAGTTTTAAACTTTCGTTTAAATTCTATTTTCTATTCTTCAATTTCTAAAAGGAAAATCTTATTTTTGTTGAAAACGTAAAAACATGCTAAAAGCTGGAGTTCTAGGTGCTGGTCATCTTGGGAAAATTCATTTAAGGCTTCTTAATCAATCAGATAAATATCAACTTGTTGGTTTTTATGATGCAGATGAAGCCAATGCAAAAAAAATAGAAGCTGAATTTGGCTATAAATACTTTAACTCTATCGATTCTTTAATTGAAGCTGTAGACATGGTAGATATAGTTACACCAACACTTTCGCATTATGAATGTGCCATAAAAGCCATCGATAAAGGCAAACATATTTTTATAGAAAAACCTATTACAAATACTGTTGAAGAAGCTGAACATATTAGAGAACTTTTAGCACAACACAATATTCGTGGACAAGTAGGACATGTAGAAAGGTTCAATCCTGCTTACTTGGCAGTGAAAGATCAGATTATAAACCCCATGTTTATTGAGACCCATCGTTTAGCAGAATTTAATCCTCGTGGTACAGATGTTCCAGTAGTTTTGGATTTGATGATTCACGACATAGATATTATTTTAAGTGTAGTAAAATCTAAAGTCAAGAATGTATCTGCAAGTGGTGTTTCGGTAATTAGCGACACCCCAGATATTGCTAATGCCAGAATAGAATTCGAAAATGGTTGTGTGGCAAATTTAACTGCAAGCAGAATTTCTTTAAAGAATATGCGTAAATCGCGTTTCTTTCAAAAAGATGCATATATCTCAATTGATTTCTTAGAAAAGAAATGCGAAGTAGTAAAAATGAAAGATGCCCCAAAAAACCCAGGGGATTTCGATATGATTCTTCAAAATGCTGAAGGTGTAAAAAAACAGATTTATTTCGACAATCCAGAAATAGCCAGTAATAATGCAATTTTGGACGAACTAGAATCTTTTGCTGATGCTATAAACAATAACAGATCGCCTGTTGTAACTCTTCACGATGGTACCGAAGCTTTACGTGTTGCGACCATGATTATAAATCAGTTTTAATTCCAACAAAAGTAAAAATCTCATCATTTTAACTAAAATGAATTTTTAATTAACAAAAAACAAGATTCCCTTTTACAAGGGAATAAAAAATAAATTTTTTATGAAAAACGTAGCAGTTATAGGAGCTGGAACCATGGGAAATGGTATTGCACATACTTTTGCTCAAAGTGGATTTAAAGTACAACTTATAGATATTAATGAGGCTTCTTTAAAAAGAGGTATGGACACCATCTCTAAAAATTTAGATAGAATGGTTGCTAAGGAAAAAATAACTGAAGTAGACAAAACACAAACTTTAGGAAATATTACCACATTCACCAATATAAATGAAGGTGTTAAGCATGCTGGTTTAGTCGTTGAGGCCGCAACAGAAAACATCGATTTAAAGCTAAAGATATTCAAACAGTTAGATGAAGCATGTGCAAAAGACACTATTTTAGCAAGTAATACGTCGTCTATTTCCATTACACAAATCGCAGCTGCAACTTCAAGACCAAAAATGGTAATAGGAATGCATTTTATGAATCCTGTTCCAATTATGAAATTGGTTGAAATTATTCGTGGGTATAATACCAGCGACGAGGTTACTAATACCATTATGGAACTTTCTAAAAAGTTAGGAAAAACGCCAACAGAAGTAAACGATTATCCTGGTTTTGTAGCTAATAGAATTTTAATGCCAATGCTTAATGAAGCCATTGAAACACTTTATAATGGTGTTGCTGGTGTTGAAGAAATAGATACGGTTATGAAACTTGGCATGGCTCACCCAATGGGTCCATTACAATTGGCAGATTTTATTGGCTTAGATATTTGTTTATCAATTTTAAACGTGATGTACGACGGTTTTAAAAACCCTAAATATGCACCTTGCCCTCTATTAGTAAATATGGTTATGGCTGGAAAACTAGGCGTTAAATCTGGAGAAGGTTTTTACGATTATTCGGAAAGTAGAAAAGCTGAGAATGTCGCGAAACAATTTTTAAAGTAAACAGGTACAGTCATAACTTTCAGACATTACTCAATACTGAGACTGTAAACTAAAACCTATGTCTAAAATAATTCCTTTTAAAGCAGTACATCCAACCCGAGACAAAGTAAGTCTTGTGGCAGCACGTTCGTACCAAAGTTATTCTAAGGAACAAGTAGAATCTCGCTTACGCGACAATCCGTTTTCCTTTTTACAAATAGTAAATCCGGGTTATAGATTTGACAAAGAGATCTCAGGTGAAGCGAGATATAATTTAGTAAAAAATAGATACCTAGAATTCAAGGAAGATGGTATTTTTATTCAAGATGAAAAACCTTGCTACTATATCTATAAAATTGTCGATAGAGAGCAACAGGAGTTTAATGGCATTGTAGCTGCAGCAAGTGCTCTAGATTATGAAAACGATATTATTAAAAAGCATGAAGACACCATTGAATATCGAGAAATTATATTTAAAGACTATCTAAAAACGGTTGGTTTTAATGCAGAGCCTGTACTCTTAACCTACCCTGATAATTCTGTGATTGAATCAATAATTAAGAAAACACAAAAGGAAAGAGCTGAATTTGAGTTTACAACAACCTATAGAGACACGCACTATTTATGGAAGGTTGATAATCAAAAAACTCTTGCAATCATTCAAAAAGAATTTGAAAATATTCCAACTATTTATATTGCAGATGGACACCATAGATCTGCTTCTTCCTATTTACTTTACAAAGATTTAAAAGATATAAATCCAGTACATCATGGAAATGAACCTTATAATTTTTTTATGAGTTATTTAATTCCTGAATCCGATTTACAAATTCATGCATTCAATAGATTGGTTAAGGATTTAAATGGTTTAACTAAAGAAGAGTTTTTAATTCAGTTAGACACTTTTTACCGAATTGAAAACAGAGGAAAAATGCCTTATCAACCAACTAAGAAACATCATTTTAGCATGTATTTAGATGGCGATTTTTATTCTCTTCATTTACGAAAAACCATTTATAACATAGAAACCTCTTTAGATGGTTTAGATTCTCAAATTCTTTATAAAACCATTTTAGAACCTATTTTAGGAATTGAAGATTTACGCAACGACCAACGTATTTCTTACATTAATGGAAAAAAAGATTTGGTGAACATTAAAAGTAGTGTGGATAGTGGCGAATCTAGAGTTGGTTTTGTGATGATTCCTGTTACTGTGGAAGAAATGAAACAAATAGCTGACGACGGCTTGATTATGCCTCCAAAAAGCACCTATATTGAGCCTAAACTTAGAAGTGGTATTACCATTTATGAATTTTAAATTCCTGCGAAGGCAGAAGTTTTAAGTTTGAAAGTCAGAATATATTACTCAAGAATAACAATTATACATGTCAATACAACAAAACCTCAACAGCATAAAATCGGCTATTCCAGAATACGTAACACTTGTTGCTGTGTCTAAAACCAAACCTGTTAGCGACCTTATGGAAGCTTATCAAGCTGGACAACGCATTTTTGGTGAAAACAAAATTCAGGAGATGGTTGAAAAACATGAAGAAATGCCAAAAGACATTCAATGGCATATGATTGGACATGTACAACGAAACAAAGTAAAATACATGGCGTCGTTTGTAAGTTTAATCCATGGAGTTGAAAACTTTAAAACGCTTAAAGAAATAAATAAACAAGCTAAGAAACACGATAGAGTAATTGACTGTTTGCTTCAAATAAAAATAGCTGCAGAAGACTCTAAATTTGGAATGACAGAAAACGATGCTACAGAGATATTAAAGTCTAGCGATTTTTCAGAATTAAAAAACATCAACGTGGTTGGTGTTATGGGCATGGCTACGTTTACAGACAACCAAGAGCAGATAAAAAAAGAATTTACGCAACTAAAATCTAATTTCAATCAGTTAAAAACTATTTATTCTGACTTAAAAATTATTTCTATGGGAATGAGTGGCGATTATCCATTAGCAATTACTTGTGGGAGTAATATGATTCGCGTTGGAAGTAGTATCTTTGGGGAACGAAATTATAATTAATAAAAGTCTTCATTCTTTATCAAAGACTTAACAATATAAAAAAAAAGCATACCATTTACGCCATATTAGACATAGAAACCACTGGTGGAAAGTATAACGAAGAAGGCATTACCGAAATAGCCATCTATAAATTCGATGGACATCAAGTGGTCGATCAATTTATTAGCTTAGTAAATCCAGAGAGAGAAATTCAACCCTTTGTAGTCAACCTTACTGGCATTAATAGCAACATGCTAAAAAATGCTCCTAAATTTTACGAAGTCGCTAAACGCATCATAGAGATTACAGAAGATTGTGTGATTGTAGCACATAATTCTGAGTTTGACTATAGAATTTTACGCACAGAGTTTAAGCGCTTAGGCTTTCCTTTTAAAAGGAAAACACTTTGCACAGTGTCGCTATCTAAAACGCTTATTCCTGATCAAGCCTCATACAGTTTAGGGAAACTTACTAGAGCTTTAGGAATTCCTGTTAGCGACAGACACAGAGCCAATGGAGATGCTATTGCAACGGTAAAACTTTTTAAAATGCTTCTTGCTAAAGATGTTAAAAAGGTGATAGTTAAAGATGCCATTGTTGTGGAGCCTACTTTTAAGATGGAGCCAAGTTTAAAACAAATTATAAATAATCTTCCACATATCACTGGTGTATACTATATTCATAATGAACATGGTGAAATAATATACATTGGTAAGAGTAAGAATATTAAAAACAGACTTAGTCAGCATTTTACCAACACAAATTCTAAGTCTAAGAAAATTCAGCTTCAAACGGCAGCTGTCACTTATGACTCTACAGGAAACGAGTTAATCGCTCTTTTAAAAGAAAGCGAAGAGATAAAAAGTAATAAACCTATTTTTAACAGAGCACTACGTAGAACTATTTTTACACACGCACTCTATAGTTTTGTTGACAACGATGGCTATATTAATTTAAAAATTGATAAAGCAGATGGCAGAAGAAAAGCCATCACTACATTTAGCACAAGAAACAGCGCCAAACAATTTTTATTTAATGCTGTAGAAGAATTTAATCTTTGTCAAAAACTTTCTGGATTATATCCAACAAAAAGCAGCTGTTTTAATTATACAATCAAGCAATGCCAAGGCGCTTGTATTAAAGAAGAAGCGTCAGACACTTATAACGAACGTGTTAACAAACTTATAGAGAAACACAGCTATAAAAATATAAATATGGTTATAGTAGATAAAGGTCGAGAAGTTTCTGAGCGCAGTGTTATTTTAATAAAAAATGGTGTTTTTGTTGGTTACGGCTATGTTAATTTAAATTATCAAATTACCAATATTAATGTGTTAGAATCTGTAATAACTCCCATGGAAAACAATAGAGACACACAACATATTATTCAAAATTATTTAAGAAGAAATAAGAACCTTAAAATAATCCTCCTTGATAGTAAATGAAATTAATCTACCTCACCTTCTTACTGATTATTCCTTTAACTTTTAAAGCACAATCTGAATTTAATGCAATTGATTATTCAGTAACTCTTGGCGATCTTGAAACCAAAATTTTCGATAAAGATTCTACTGCAAATGCCTTAGTTATTTATGAATATGGCAATAGCTACATAGACGATAGAACTTTTAAACTCGTTTCGGAAGTAAAACGAAAAATAAAAATCATTAACAGTAAAGGTTTTGACAAAGCAACTATAACAGTTATTTTATACAATGACGGTAAGAAAAAAGAAAAACTTAGAAATGTTGTTGCAACCACCTATAATTTAAAAGGAACCTCCGTTGTTCATACAAAATTAAGAGATAGTGAGATTTTTGAAGAAAGGTATAACGACAATTATACCTTAGCAAAATTTACACTGCCAAATATTAATGAAGGCTCTGTCTTAACTTACAGTTACACCACAGAATCTCCCTATGTTTTTAATTATAAGGGTTGGGAATTTCAAGACGATATTCCAAAACTATATAGTGAGTACAACACAAGTATTCCTGCAAATTATGAGTATCATATTAAGTTGGTAGGGTTTTTAAAATTAAAAGTAAACCAAAGCAACATTGAAAGATATTGCTTGACGGTTAATGGAGGTGGATATTCAGACTGTACAATTTCTAAATATGTTATGGAAGATGTTCCTGCATACAAAGAAGAAGACTATACAACCACTAAAGACAACTATTTGGCTAAAATAGGTTATGAGCTTAATACCGTAAAGTTGTTTGATGGCAGAATAGACAAAATAAGCAAAACCTGGAAAGATGTCGATAAAGAATTAAGATCTGACAACAGATTTGGGAAGCAATTAAATGTAAATATTTCAAATGATTCATTTATTTCTGAAACAGATGATTTAAAAAGAGCTGAAAACATTTATTCTTACGTGCAAAACGAATATACATGGAATGAAAACTTTAATATTTTCGGCGATACTTCTGTAAGAGATTTATTAAAAAATAAATCTGGAAATGTGAGTGAAATAAACATTCTTTTGCACAATCTTCTTGAAGAAAACAACATAGCTGTCAAGCCTGTGTTATTATCAACTAGAGCAAATGGTTTTGCCACAAAGCTATTTCCGGTAATTTCAGAATTTAATTATTTAATTGTTCAAGCAACTATTAATAACAAAACCTATTTACTAGATGCCACAGATAGTTATTTACCTTTTGGAGAACTCCCTTTTAGATGTTTAAACCAAGATGGAAGATTATTAGATTTTAAAAAAGGAAGCTCTTGGATAGATGTCACTCCAGGTAAAACATCAACCATTCAATACAAAGTAGATTTAAAATTAGAAGAAGATATTTTGGTTGGAAAACTATATACAACTGCTACGGGTTATCAAGCCTTACCTTTAAAAAAGAGTTATTATAATAATAAAACCACCTATATAAATGAATATAAAGAAAGGTATCCTTCAATTTTATTTACAGATCACAAGGTAACTAGCAAAGGAAAATCAAGTGATATGTATTTAGAAGAATTTGGTATAGAATATGCTACAGAAGACATTGGTGGAAAATTATACATCAATCCGTTTCTATTTAAATTATTGGAGGAAAACCCTTTGAAACTTAAAGAAAGAACTTATCCAATAGACTTTGGGTACAAAGATGCCTATTTATATACTCTAAAAATAGATTTAGATAAAAACTACGAAATTCTCGAAATTCCTAAAGAATTAAAGATTAGTTTACCTAATAACAAAGGCCTTTTAATTTTTAGCACAAAAATAGTTGAAGGTTCTATTATATTATACTTTAAGTTTAATTTTAAAGAAACCATCTATAATCCAGAGTATTATGAAAGTTTAAAACAATTTATGGGGACAATTGTCGACATTCAAAAAAACTCCTTAATCGTATTAAAAGGTAAATAGCAATTCTTTTAGTACTTTTGATCTTATGGCCGAACGCAAACCCGATATAAGCTGGAAAGAAAAACTTTATATTATTATATATGAAGCAGACACTCCTGCTGGAAAATTATTCGATCTTATTCTTTTAGTCACCATTCTTGCTAGTATTGTTCTAGTTATGCTGGAGAGTGTAAAAAGCATTGACACAAGGTTTCATATGTTTTTAAACATTTCTGAATGGATAATAACCATTCTTTTTACCTTGGAGTATATTGCAAGAATCCTTACAGTAAAACAGCCTTTAAAATATATCACTAGCTTTTATGGTGTTATCGATTTACTTTCCACTATACCAAAATATCTTTCTTTAATTTTTGCTGGAACACATGCCTTGGTTGCTTTAAGAGCTTTACGTCTTTTAAGAGTTTTTAGAATTTTAAAATTAGCACGTTTCTTAGGGGCATCCAACACATTATTAAGCGCATTAAAAGCCAGTAGAGTAAAGATATCCGTTTTTCTATACGCTATAGTAATTATTTCTATCATTTTAGGAACCATTATGTACCTGGTGGAAGGGGAAGAAAACGGATTTACAAATATCCCTAAAAGTGTATATTGGTGTATTGTAACTCTTACTACTGTTGGGTTTGGTGATATTACTCCACAAACTGCTTTAGGACAATTTATAGCCACACTTATCATGATTTTGGGTTATGGCATCATAGCAGTTCCAACAGGAATTGTTACAGCTGAATTTACCTCAAAACAAAAACATACAGCAGCTGAGAAAAACGAAGTTGAAGAACCCATCCAATTAAACACAAAATGTTGCGAAAATTGTCTGTCTGTTAAACATAAAGACGATGCTCTTTTTTGCAATAAATGTGGTTACAAATTGTAAAATGGAAAAATGTCTTATTGCAATAGTTGGTCCCACAGCCATTGGAAAAACAGCTCTTAGTATTAAACTGGCAAATTACTTTCGAACTGAAATTGTTTCGGCTGATTCTAGACAATTTTTTAAGGAAATGCAAATAGGAACTGCTGCTCCTACTCCAACAGAATTAGCTGCTGCAACTCATCATTTTATTCACCATAAATCCATTGAAGACCAATATAATGTTGGAGCCTTCGAAAAAGATGCCTTAGAGGTTTTAGAACAACTTTTTAATATACACGATGTTGTAATCATGGTTGGAGGTTCTGGCTTATATGTCGATGCCGTTATTTATGGATTAGATAGATTCCCCGAAGTTGACTCTAATATTAGACTAAGCTTAAACAAACAATTAGAAACTGAAGGATTAGAGACACTGCAAAAGAAATTAAAAGCTTTAGATCCTGAATCATACAAAAACATTGCTATAGATAATCCGCAACGGGTCATCCGTGCTTTAGAAATTTGCATGGGTTCCGGGAAGCCTTATTCCTCCTTTTTAAATAAAGAAAAAGTGCAACGTCCATTTAAGACCATTACCATTGGACTAACTGCAGAGAGAGAAGTTATATATAATAGAATTAACCAACGTGTAGATTTAATGGTACAACATGGCTTGATAGATGAAGTAAAAACACTACAAGACAAGCAGCATTTAAACGCGCTGAATACGGTTGGTTATAAAGAAGTATTTAAATATCTTGAAGGCGATTGGTCTTTAGATTTTGCACTTTCTGAAATAAAGAAAAACTCCAGACGTTTTGCCAAAAGACAACTTACCTGGTTTAGAAAAAAAGAAGACACTATGTGGTTTGATTTTGAAACTCCCTTAGATATCATCATTGACTATATAAATTCAACCCTAAAGAACAAATCCAACTAATTATTAAGTCAGACTTAATAATTAACTGGATTTTTAGTTTATTCAATCTAAAGTTGGTTTAAGCGTTTTGGTTAACAACCAATCTAAACCCTTCCCCGTGAATATTCAAAATTTCAACATTCTCGTCTAATTTTAAATACTTTCTAAGTTTGGCTATATATACATCCATACTTCTAGAAGTAAAATAATTATCGTCTCTCCAAATTTTAGTTAAAGCCAACTCTCTTGGCATTAAATCGTTTTCATGTAAAGCCAACAAACGCAATAATTCATTTTCTTTAGGAGATAATTTTACTTGTTCCCCTCCATCATAGACTAAGAAACGTAATTTTGAATTTAAATCGAACTTACCTATTTTAAATTCAAACTGTTTACTGTCTGAAACGGTTTCAGTTGCTTTACGTTGCATGATAGCTTTAATTTTCATTAATAAAACCTCACTATCAAACGGCTTGTTTAAATAATCGTCTGCACCAACTTTATAGCCTTTAAGCACGTCTTCTTTCATGGCTTTAGCCGTAAGAAACACAATAGGCACATCGGTGTTTTTCTCTCTAATTTCTTTAGCTAAAGTAAAGCCGTCTTTATAAGGCATCATCACGTCCAGAATACAAAGATCGAAATCGTCTTTTTTAAATTTCTCAAAGCCTTCCATACCATTTTTGGCATGAGTAACCTGATAATTATTCATCATTAAATAATCCTTAAGAATGGTTCCAAAATTTGGATCATCTTCTACTAATAATATTTTTTTCTGTTGTTCATTCATAGCTTTTACGATATTAATGGAAGTTTTATAACAAACGTACTTCCTTTGTCCTTTTCACTTTCAACTGATATATGACCTTGATGGTCTTCTACTATTCGTTTAACATAAGCTAAACCTAATCCATGACCTTTTACATCATGTCTATCTCCTGTGTGTTCTCTATAAAATTTTTCAAAAACACGTTTTTGTGCAGCTTTACTCATTCCACTGCCTTGATCTTTAATTTTTAACAAAATATTGGTGCCTACATTTTCTGTAGTAACATCAATTATTGGGGCTTTATTTTCTGGAGTGTATTTAATAGCATTATCCAGAATATTTACAATAACATTTGTAAAATGTGTTTCATTTGCTAGTATAGATGAATTTTCTTCTGTTAAATTAATAGAGATGTTTCCGTTTCGGTCTTCCACTAATAACTCAACATGTGTAATAGCATCTTCTATTATGTCGTTTAATGACACAGGTTCCTTACTAATATTTAATTCATTTCGTTCAAGTTTAGAAATTCTCAATACATTTTCTACTTGAGCATGCATGCGTTTGTTTTCTTCTTTTATCATTCCAAGATAACGCAGGACTTTTTCTTGATCTCCAATAACACTTGGGTTTCTTATAGCATCTAAAGCTAAGTTTATAGTAGCAATAGGTGTTTTAAACTCGTGTGTCATATTATTAATAAAATCTGTTTTAATTTCTGAAATCTTGCGTTGTTTTAATAATTGCATTAAAGCACTTGTATAAGCGATTATAATGATAAACGTAAAAATGAATGATAGCAATGTCATTTTAATTATAGACGATTGTACAAACACATTTCTTTTTGGAAAATTAACCAAGAGTCTGTAATTGCTAGAATCGATATTATTTTGAAAGATTGGAACACTAAAAGTTGTTTCTGTAATAAGCTCAAAATCTTCCGATTGAATTTTAGTTGCCAAGTCATTACTATATATGGCAAATTGAAAATCGATATCTATATCATCATCGTTTAATTTATTTTTTAGAAGGCTTGCTATTTCTTCTTTAGAAACACGTTTATGGATTGGAACTCGATAAGATAAATCTTCATATGCTGTGTCGTAAAATATTTCAGCACCTTTAGATAATTTACCAAATTCGAACATCATGGCATCCAAATTTAAATTAGAATTAGATTCCAAAGCATTACTCTTTAAAACTTTAGTCTCTCTTTCGCTTAATACTTTCTTAATATTAATACTATCTATACCTATGTCAAAGATCGATGAAGACAATTTATAATTCTCTTCTAAAATACTGTTTCTATAAATTAATTTCTCGTTAGAACCTTTACCTTCTTCTTTTAAGTAAAAATCTCTAAATGCTGTTGTATCTGGTGTTACACCTTGGTCTAATAAATCTTGAATTTTTAAAGCATACTCTTTAAACTCTCTGTCTTCAATGTTTTTTGAAGTATAACTTAAAGCCTTTTTTACATTAAATGTAAATTGCTCTTCCTCATTTTTTAAAGAATTATTAATATAATAGGCTTGAACGAAAATGATACCAACCAACGACAAACTCATTAATAATATCAGTATGACGAATAACTTTTTGCTCATCGTTCAAAATTAACATTTTAACATTTAGCTTACTTATCATTTAACCTTACATTAACAAAAATGTTAAAATTTAAGATTTATGCTATTAAGTTAACGATTTTGTTATGAGTAAGTTGCACTTGCTGCTTGGTTTGTTCCAACTCTTTGTTGATAATAACAAAATCCGATTTTTCAATTTTGGCTTCGTCACTCCATTGGTTATTAATTATGGCTTGTATTTTCTCCAAGGTTGTGTCGTCTCTTTGTAATAAACGTGCTTTTCTTAATTCTATTGGAGCTGTTACAGTAATAATAAAGTCGCATTGTTTATAAGCACCATTTTCGAATAAAATAGCAGATTCTTTTAAAACATAAGGAGCTGCTTGTTTATTAACCCATTTTTTAAAATGTGATGCTACTTTTGGATGAACAATTGCGTTCATCTTTTCTAAATTAACACTATTATTAAAAATTTTATTTGCCAGAAATGGCCTGTTTAGACTGTTGTTTTTATATGCATCTTCCCCAAATAATGCTACGAGTTTTCTTCTAATAATTTTTGAGTGGTTCATTAACTTTTTGGCTTCATCGTCTGCTATATAAATAGGGATTCCTAAAGCATTAAACTGCTTGGCTACAGTAGTTTTTCCACTACCAATTCCACCTGTTAAACCTATTATCTTCATTCTATAATAATAAACTCTATATGTTCTTGAGACAGCTTTACATGTTTCACCATGTTTGGTTCTTTTACAATTTTCGGAATTAAATACTCAGTCCCAACTTCAATTTTATTGTAATCGCAAATAATTTCAAAATCGGTTGCCTTAATTTTATTATAATTCGATAAACTTGTGTAATAAGTTACATAAACTTTTTTAGGAAAGTACTTAATTGTAAGATTTTCTGGAATATTTATTACTGAAACCGGAATTTTTAAATGACCTTCAGTAAACTTATTAACCTCTCCATAAACTGTAACTTTAGAATCTGAAAACTTGAGGTTTCCATCAATATTCTCAGGTAATTTTAAAGGAATAGGCATATTAATATTGGCTTTAATGTCTTTTAATTTTATAGAATCTGTTTCTACATAAGAGATTTTAGAAACCAAAACTTCTGGACCTATAATTTTAATAGAGTCAGGAACCACCCGAAGAGAATCAAGCAAGTCGAAACCCTGTGTATATTCTATTTTCGAAAGCAACTTAATAGGCACCTGTTTTACAGCGTTTATATCGTATCGAAATTTTAATGTATCTGGAGTTATACTAACAATTTCTTCGTTTTTAGGAAACTGTAAATTTATACCAGAATAACCTTGATGTTTATTCCATACATAGTAATCTTCTGTTTTGGAAATATTTTCACTAAAGTCGATGTTTATTTCTGGGTTATTAAAATAGTATTTTAATAAGTTAAAACCATGGCTTCGTAAGGTAATATGTAATTTATCAGACTTATCGTTTAACACTAAATGACTTTCTGGGATGTGTATTTTGTTAATTTTAAAAGCTATTGTGTTTGTATAGGTGTTTGATAATTTTATAAATAAAAGCACTATAAAAGAAAGTAAAACAAACAAAAAAAACACATTTATTTTTTTGTTTTTAAAAGAGGCTAGTAATTTGGATTTTAGATATTTTATCATGTCTTTTTAAAGAATAAATCTGGAAACTCTTTTTCAGGATCTCTTTTAAAGATATTAATTGCAATAGTCGCTTTTAAAAAACCTATGCCATATCCCATAAACTGAATACAGATAGCTAGAATAGCTAAGCTGGCAATAGTTAAGCTTTTGGTTTTAAATAGAGCCCACGTAAAAGCAGTTAAAAAGTAAACAAGATATAATACTAAAAATAATTTAAAGTTAAAAATTCCCCATAGTATAATACTAAAAAAAAAGCCTGTTACAAAAAGTGAAGGAAACCAATAAGTCACCTTTTTGGTTTCCGGATGCCAGCTATTTAAAATAGGACGCACCATACCAAATTTGTTTACTTGTTTATAAAATTTTTTCCATGAGATTCTACGTTTATGAAACACATAGGCCTCTGGTATTAATTTTGTTTTAAAACCTAAATTCCAAAGCCTTATGGACAAGTCTGGATCTTCACCAGGATGTATTTCTCCAAAACCTCCAGATTTATCAAAGGCCTCTTTAGAAAGTCCCATATTAAAACTTCTCGGTTGGAATTTGTTGACACTCTTTTTATTCCCTCTGATTCCTCCAGTCGTCAAGAACGAAGTCATAGAAAAGTTTATCGCTTTTTGAATATTTGAAAAAGAATCATGAGATGCATCTGGTCCACCAAAACAATCAACATAATCTTTGGTTAGACTTTTTATTACTTCATTTAAGTACTTAGGTGGCAGAATACAATCGCTATCTAAAATAATAAAATAATTACCTTTAGCTTGTTTCATCCCAAAATTTCTAGAATCTCCAGGCCCCGTATTGTTTTTTTTAAAATAGGCAATATCCAACTGCTGATTATAGGTATTGATTATATTTTCTGAAGTTACAGTAGAACCATCTTCCACAATAACAATTTCAAAATTTAAACTTGTTTTAAGTCTTGTAAAACTCTGTAACAACTCTTCTATTTCGTCAGGACGATTATAAACAGGGATTATAAATGAAAACTCTAGTTGCATACAGCAAATGTAGCTAAACAAAAAAATAAAAGCCACTCGTTTGAGTGGCTTTTTAAAATAAATTTAGAATTTAATCATTCTTATTTTTTAACAACTTTAATTGTTTTAGTTGCATTGTCTACAGTTACTTTTACAAAGTAAGTACCTGCTTGTAGACTTGACATATCTACTTCACTAATAGCAGTATTAGGAGCAGTTCTAATTACTTCTTGTCCTAATAAGTTAAAAACGGCTACATTTTGAATGTTCTTAACACTTCTTAAATTTAAAGTATTACTTACCGGATTAGGATAATATTTAAAGCTTAAAAATTCTGACTCCTCAACACTTAAAGATTCATCAATTGAGATGTTATCTAAATGCAAGTAAAATTCATTAGCATTAGAATAGGCTTGAAAACCTATATAATACACCCCAGTTGTTGCAGGAGTAAAATCTTGTGAATCATTAATCGGAGTTCCATTTACAACATTTGGATAATCTGCAATTTCGTTTATCATTGATGCAGCATTATTACTTGTTCCATAAGCTACTCTTAATGCTTCTGGAAAAGATGTACCAGTTCCGCCATAATCATAAGAAATTGTATAAGTCTGTCCTGCAGTCAAATTAATACCTTGGGTATAAAACCATGTATTAGCTGGATTACTTGTATCCCAACTATATCTTAAATGGTTTGGGGTAAACCCATAACCTGTTGCATCAACAACTTGCCACATATTACCAGTTCCATCATTCGTAATAGACGTACAATTTGGAGTTGATGTAGAAGCTTGAAAATCTATTAGATAAGGTACGTTGGTTGCAGTACATTGCGTTGCAAAACTAAAAGGTCCTGCCCAAGTAGAATAATCTCCACCACAATTTGCTCTAACATAAAACTCATAATTATTAGAATCTGTTAAACCACTTAAAGCATAAGGATTTCCTACATCAGTTGCTGTTGGAGTCCCTGATACTGTTCCTCCAGCCGTAATATCCACTAATTCAATATCCCATAAAGTTTCTGAATCACCCGCTGTCCAACCTAAGTCGGCAGAAGTTGTTGTAATGTTTGAAACATTTAAATTTGTAGGCATTAAACAAGATGGTATCATCTCCCATGTTACATCATCAATTAAAAGACTATTTGCTGGCGAACCAGTATGTCTGATTGCTGGGAAATTTGAATATGTTCCTGCTGCAGGCATAACAATGTATTCCTCATAAGTTGTAGAAGCTGCTGTAACGGACTCAATAGATACAAAAGAAGTAGCTTCCATTGGATTCGTTAAATATCCAAATTCTATAACACCTCCAGTTGTAAAATTGGCTCTCATATTAAATCTAAGTCTGTGAGTTCCATCTCCTAAGTTAGATACTGGTTGCATAGTAACAAGTGCTATATTTGTAGTCGAACTGCTATACATATAAAGCGTATTAGGTGCTGAATTTGGAGATCCTGTTTGCGTATTTAAACTACCTGTGGCTCCTACTTTAAACCAACAGTTTGGTAATTCAGGAGTTGTAAGGCTGTCAAAGTTTTCAGAAAATTCAGTTACAAGATCACAAGATGTTGTAAAGCTATATGGTCCAGTCCAAGGGCTTAGGTCTCCACCACCACAATTTGCTCTCACATAAAACTGATAATCGTTAGATGCTACTAAACCACTTTGAGTATATGGATTTGCCACATCTGTTGCTGTTGGATTTCCTGTTGCTGTACCTCCTGCAGTAACATCTACTAATTCAACATCCCATAATGTTTCTGAGCCTCCAGCTGTCCATCCTAAGTCTGCCGAAGTGGTAGCAACATTAGAAACTGTTAAGTCTGTTGGCTCCACACAAGAAGGAACTTCTCTAAGCATGACTTCGTCTAAATGAATATAAGCGAGTGAAGGTCCATAATTACTGGTTCCCATAAACTTAACCACCACATCACTTGAAATATACGATGAAATATCATAAGTTAATGGAGCCCAATCTGCTTGACCCGTTAAACCATTTGCAATAGAGGTATAAGTCGCACCACCATCAGAAGATACTAAAATTTCAAAATTACCTCCAGTCGGGTTTTTATAATAAAGCTTTAATTGTAAAGAAGGTAATGCAGATGCATCAAAGATAGGTGAAATTAACTCTGATGTCAATCCACTACTGTTAACATAAGAATTAAACCTCATTCCTCTTCCTGAAAATCCATCTTCATGACTAGTAAAATGGTAGTTTGGATTTGTTGTTGTACCTTCAACAGACCAACATGCTGGCTGCCCTGATGTAATGCCTTCAAAAGACTCTAAATAAGGATAAGCAGTTATGTTTTCACATAAGGTTGCAAAAGCAAAAGGACCAGTCCAGCTGCTTAAGTCACCACCACAGTCTGCTTGTACATAATATTCAAAATCGGTACTACTAGCAAGTCCTGTTTTTATATATGGATTACCTACTCCAACATCTGTTGCTGAACCAGACGGCTCATTACCAGCAACAACCACCTCTACATTATATAACGTGGCGCTTCCATTCTCTGTCCAAGATAATTCAGCTTGAGTTGTTGTAATTGCTGTTGCTGCTAAATCTGTTGGAAAAGGACAAGCTTGCACGATTCCTCCAAAAATAATATTTGAGCGATAGGCTGCAAGAGTACCTGTTGGTGGTGCAGCAGGATCTGGATTTGTACTATCGCTACGATAAAAGATTGAACTGTTAGTTGCAGTCATAGTACTTTGCCAAGCCATGGAGCAATTATAACCTGTAGTATTCTCATCTACACCAACCACTAAATTATCTGTCCCATTATATGTAAACGGTGTATCTAAAGTTATGGTAAACCAATTGCCTTCAGCTGGAAATGTTACTGTTCCAGAATAAGATTGTGTTAAATTTGACACATCTTCCCAATCTGTGGTAGAAGCAAATTCCGTTTTAGATGTATGTCCTATATATACGTCCCAACCAACACTAGAATCAAAAGATGTTGCACTAGTTGCTTCATCTAAATAAAAAGATAGAGATGTAATGTCTCCTGAAGTGTTAATTTCTGATGCTAGAAATAATTGCTGCGAATAGGTGTATCCCCAGCAACTTGTAATTGGCAAGTTTGTAGTTGTTCCAGTTTCTGAACCAATCTGTACTTGCGAAAAAGTCGAAAAGGTTATTGCAAAGAAAAATGCAAAAACAAATGTAATTTTTTTCATAAGATTTTAGTTAATTATTAATAGTTATCTTAAAAATATTAATTTATAATAGATTAATATGACTTCATAAAGACTAATCGATGAAAGCCATATTTCTACGATGAACTTAAGCATAAAAAAAAAGCCACTCTTTCGAGTGGCTCTTAAATTTATATAAAAAATTAAGTAACTTATTTCTTAATCACCTTAATGGTTTTGGTGGTGTTCTCAATCATCACTTTTACAAAGTAAGTACCTGTTTGAAGTTCTGACATATCCACATCGCTATTAACACTGTTAGGAGCCGTACGTAGTACCTCTTGACCTAGCATGTTATAAATAGTTACATTCTGGATGTCTTTAACACCTCTTAAAGACAAAGTATTGTTCACTGGATTTGGGAAATAAGTAAATCCTGTTAACCCATAATCTTCAAGACCTAATGGAGAACAACCTACTGTTGCTTCCCAACCTTCTCTTGTTACACCACTATCTGAAGTAAACACAAAGGTTAAACAACCAGATCCGTCTGTAGACGTAATAGTCATCCCTTGTAAGTCTCCTGTTCCTCCTGGTGTAGCATCATCTCTATCCCAACACCAAATAGTTCCAGTTGTTGGATTAATAGTTGGCGCAGAAGCATCAGGACCATCATGGATAGTTAAGCCATCATAACATCCAGTACTTCCACTATTCTCTGTACTAAAGAATGTAAACGTTACATTTACCGCATCTCCTGGTACATCTGGACAAATAGTTGTAGTTATATTAGCACTATTAGAATAGTCTGAAGCAATACCTCCATCATCATAGAAATTTCCTCCACAGGCTGGTGGTGGATCTGCAGTTACAAAAGTATAAGGCCCAGTCCAATCACTAGTGTCTCCTCCTCCACAATCTGCACGTACGTAGAAATCGTACGATGTAGAAGCTGTTAAACCTCCTAAAGTATGTGGATTTGTTGCTGTATCTTCAATATTTGGTACACCTGTAGGAGTAAAACCAACGGTTCCCCATTCTATATCCCATGCCGTTGCAGTACCATTCTCTGTCCAACCTAAATCTGCAGAAGTTTCTGTTAGATTTGAAGCTGTTAAACTTGTTGTAGCTGGACACGTTGGAGGTGTTCCAACACACACATCAAAGGTAGATGTTTGACCTGGAGTATTTGTCCAAGTATATACTTGTACAAAATACGTATTTCCTATAGTTAAGCCAGTTAAATTACTTGTGTTTCCATCATTACAAATTACAGATGTTGTTAACGCTCCACAACCAGGAGTTGCATCATAAACTGCATGATACATATCTGTAGTACTTCCAGCTATGTTTATTAAAGAAACTCTATGTTCTGTTGCAGTTGCAATAAAGCTATACCATACATCATCATCTTCAAATCCTCCACATACATCAACACCAGAGTTTGTTGCTCCTAAAACGGTTCCAGAAGTTACTGTACCACATGCATAATCGGCATTCACCGTTAAAGCTATGGCAGCTCCACATTCGTCGTTTGCAGGTGCAGGTGCATTTGTTGTAAACGTATAAGGTCCAGCCCATGCGCTAGTATCTCCACCACCACAATCTGCACGTACATAGAAATCGTACGATGTAGTAGCTGTTAAACCTCCTAAAGTATGTGGGTTTGTTGCTGTATCTTCAATACTAGGTGTTCCAGTTGGTGTAAAACCATTAGTTCCCCATTCTATATCCCAAGCTGCTGCAGTACCATTTTCAGTCCAACCTAAATCTGCAGAAGTCTCTGTTAGATTTGAAGCTGTTAAACTTGTTGGGGCTGGACACGTTGGTGGTGTTCCAACACATACATCGAAACTTGTTGTAGTAGATGTTAAAGAACTCCACGTATAAATTCTAAAGAAATACGTATTTCCAGATGTTAATCCTGTTAAATCTATCGGTGAATTAGGTGTATCTTGACATACAAGACTTGTTCCTCCACATGCATCGAAAACTTCTGTAACAATATCAGAACTTCCACCAGTATTGGTTATCATTATTCTATGACTATCTCCTGTGGCAACAAATGAATACCATACATCATCATTTGCAGTTCCTAAACATCCTGGAAGACTTTGAGTTGCAGCTATGGTAGTTCCTGAAACGGCACTAGCACAAGAGTAATCTGGATCTACTGTTAAAGCAGTGGCAGCGCCACATTCGTCGTTTACAGGAGGCGCAGTAGAAGTGAAATTAACTGGCCCAGCCCAAGTACTCAATCCATTGGTATCACAATTAGATTGTACATAAAAATCATAGTCGTTTCCAGCAGTTAAACCTGTAGCTGTATCAGAAGTAACACCAACTGCAGTAGAACCTAAAGCAACAGGTGCATCTACATCTGGATCTTGACCAGAAGTCATGACTGCCCAGTTATAACCGGAAGTTGCACTACCTTCCACATCCCAAGATAGGGTTGCAGATGTATCACCTGGAAGTACTGTAACATCAAGATTAGTTGCTTCAAAACACGTTGGGATTGCAGCACATGTTAATGTAATATCTATTGTTCCAGTAGTTGTATTACCAGAAGCATAATGAGCAATATAAACATAATATGTTTCACCTGGTGAAGATGTAAAAGTGTAAGATTCTGTACCTCCACTTCCAGTTCCATCATCACAAATAATATTAACCAAACTACCACAAGTACCACTAGTAATTGCCATTTCATGATCGAAACTAGCAGTCGATTCAACAGTCATGTCTCCTCCAGTACCTGTAAAAGTAAACCAAATACCGTTATCTCCAATAGAGCAGCCACTTCCTTCTTGGTTTCCTGTAGAACCTACAGAACTACCATTTATAGTATCACCACATACCATTGGTGTAGCATTTGCACAATCTATATTACTAGGAGGACAAAAATATTGAAAATTTCCTAGAGAGAAATTACATGCAGGATCAGAATGTTCAACTGTAAGAGTCACGTTTGTTCCAGTTGCATAAGGACCAGCTGTTACCAATCCAGAAGCTACAGTAAACATTCCACCTAAACCATCTGTAATAACCGTTCCATCTCCAACTGAAGATACAACTACATCTACAGAAAATTGGCTACTTCCACAATCATCAACTACAGTTGAGCTATCTACAACAGCTGGAGTACATGTAGGAGCTGCATCATTCACAAACTCGTCTACATATAAATAGAACTGATTTGCTCCTGTAGCTTTTATAGCTATATAAATTGGAGTTCCATCATAAGCAGATAAGTCATAAGAAAATTGCTCAAAAACTGGCGCATCCGTACTAGCTAATTCATCTCCTAATGAAACTGAAAAATCTCCAGGTGCCACACCAGTTGTTGAAAGTAATACTTCAAAAGATTCAATATACCCCAAATAACTAGCAGCCCAGAAAGATATTCTATCTGAAACACCTGCTGTAACAGTAAATTGTGGGGAAATTAAGTAGTCATCATGAGCACCTGAATTATATGTAATTCTAGCACTACCACCTCCAGCATAACTTTGAGCTGTACTGTGAACCCAAGTATTTCCTCCATCTACATCAACAACTGTCCATGTAGCTGGAATCTCAGCATCAAAACTTTCCGTAAACTGCGCATGGCCTTGCCAACAAAAGGCAAGCATGGCAACTAATAAAATTGTAATTTTTTTCATGTTAAATAATTAATTTATTGATTAGAATCTAAAAATATTGATAATAATTAGTTAATAAAGTGTTAATTCAAATAAATCGACAAAAGACAACATTTTAACGATGAAATTAAAAATATAAAAAAACCACTCTAATGAGTGGCTTTTAAATATTATTATAAAAAAACAATCAGATTACTTCTTAATTATCTTTATGGTTTTAGTCGTATTATCAACAGTTACTTTTACAAAATAAGCACCTGGCTGAAGGTTTGACATATCCACATCACTTTTAACAGCGTTAGGAGCTGTACGAAGTACTTCTTGTCCTAACATGTTGTAAATAGCAACATTTTGAATAGCTTTCTGTCCTTTTAATGTTAATGTATTATTAACTGGGTTAGGATAGTATGTAAACGTATCTGATTCAGCAAACTCTCCTACCGAAATAGTAGGACAGGTTATACTAATAGTATGTGTTCCTGTAACTGTACTCGATCCACTCCAATGAGCGATATAAACATAATATGTTTCACCATCAACTGAGTTAGTGATAGTATATGATTCAGCGCCAGTAGAACTATCTATACAATCTACATTTACTAAAGCGCCACAAGTACCACTTGTTATAGCTAACGCATGATCAAAAGAAGCAGTAACATCTATATTAATATCACCTCCATAACCTGCAAAAGTATACCATACACCATTAACTCCTAGAGTACAACCACTACCTTCCTGGGTTCCAGTTGAACTTACACTAGTTCCAGATATACTGTCACCACATGCAATAGGAGTAGCTGTTGCACAGGTTTCATTTGCTGGTGGTGCAGGTGCAGACTCTGTTGTTAGTGACCAAGTTGCGCAACCAGTAGCAGCACCAAAACAATTAATTGGAATAACAGACCAAGTATAGGCTGTACCATAATCTAGACCAGTGATACTTATAGATGTTCCTGGTATATTGGCTAAGGTATTTCCTTCAAATACAAAATCGTAAGAAATAGCGCCAGGAACTGCATTCCATGAAAAGGCTACTACACGAGATAAGCCATCATTTGAATCAGTTGTAACTACATCTGTAGCTGTATCTAGAGGAGAAACAGGTGTTGTACAAGCAGGAGCTGCTGTTTCAGTACAACTATATACCTCTACATTATCGAAAGCCCATCCCCATGAATAATTTCCTATCCATTTAAACCTAACCTGTGCATTTGTTACACCTGCTAAATGTGCAGTTACATCAATGTTTTCTAGTCCATAAGCAGTCGTAGCATCATAAGAAGCAACAGCAACCCATGCAGAACCATTATATACTTCAACAGATGCACTACCTCCATAACCACTTGTAAAAAAATGATTATATTTTAAGGTCACAGATGTTAGCGCTGAACAATCAAAAACTGGGCTTTCTAGAGCGGCTTCTTCTGCTGGACCTCCATATCCATCACTATCGAAAATAGCGTAATTACCATCCATTCCACCATTAACATAATAAATAGTGTTTGGGGAAGCATAACCAATAGCTTCACCTCCTGTGGCAAAGGTCCATACATTCCCTCCTCCATCGATATCGTTATTAGTCCACCCTGCTGGAATTGTTAATCCTGCTTCAAAGTCTTCAGTTAAAACTGTTTGAGCACTCAAGTTAATCATGGCAAACATTGCCAATAATAAAGTAATTTTTTTCATAAATAATTATTTAAATTGTTGTTAACGCATAAAAATATCAATAATAAATAGTTAAGGAAGCTTCTATTTTGAGTAATCGATAAAAGGCCATATTCTTACGTTACAATACAGAAATAAAAAAAAAAAAACGTCTCGATAATAAAATTTCGATTAGTCAATAGAAATTCTAATAAACACCAAGTTAGAGTTTCTTACTACATTTCATGTTTATGTATAAAAAAAGCGAACCATATAAATATGATTCGCTTTTACTATATATCCTAATTTTAAAAAAAAAATTATTCTTCTCCTTTAATAAAGGCTTCCATAACTTCGTTACTTACTCCCATATTACTAAATCCTCCATCGTGGAAGAGGTTTTGTAAAGTAACCTTTTTTGTTAAGTCACTAAACATAGCCACCGTATAATTGGCGCAATCTAAGGCTGTCGCGTTTCCTAAAGGCGACATTTTATCGGCATATGCAATAAACCCGTCAAATCCTTTAACTCCTGATCCTGCCGTTGTAGGTGTTGGCGATTGTGAAATGGTATTTACACGAACCGTTTTATCTTTACCCATAAAATAACCAAAACTTCTAGCAATACTTTCTAAGTAAGCTTTATTGTCTGCCATATCATTATAATCAGGAAATACACGTTGAGCAGCCATATAAGTTAAAGCTACAATACTTCCCCATTTATTCATGGCGTCTTTTTTATGCAAGGTTTGCATGACTTTATGGAAAGATATGGCTGAGATATCTGTACCTTTTTGCGTCCAATCGTAATTTTGGTTTGTATAGGCATTTCCTTTTCTTACATTTATAGACATACCTATTGAATGCAAAACAAAATCTAGTTTTCCACCTAAAATTTCAACAGACTTTTCAATTAGATTTTCTAAATCTTCAATTGATGTTGCATCTGCTGGAATAATTTGCGACCCTGTTTTTTCTGCCAGAGCATTTATTTCTCCCATACGTAAAGCTACCGGTGCATTGGTTAAAACAAAAGTCCCTCCTTCTTCATGAACACGTTCGGCCGTTTTCCATGCAATAGAATTTTCGTCAAGAGCTCCAAATATAATTCCTCTTTTTCCTTTTAATAAGTTGTATGACATATTGCTAGTTATTTTTGATTGGTGTTTCGTTCTTTAAAAGTCAAAGTTAATAAAACTTTCAACTTTAAACTGAAACTTTTTCTTTTTAATTGAGTAATTGTTTGGCATGAGCCATTGCTGAAGATGAAATTTCAATACCTCCTAACATTTGCGCTATTTCTACCAATCGCTCGTCGTGATTTAATTTTTTAAGATTGGTAAGTGTTATATTATCTACATCTTCTTTAAACACTTTAAAGTGCGTATGCCCTTTTGCTGCAATTTGAGGAATGTGTGTAATGGCAAATACTTGCATATACTGGCTCATTTGCAACATAATTTGCCCCATTTTATTGGAAATTTCCCCAGAAACTCCTGAATCGATCTCATCGAACATAATGGTTGGCAATTGCTTATATTTAGAAAGTATGGATTTAATGGCCAACATAATTCTAGATAATTCACCTCCAGAAGCTGCTTTTTTAAGCTCGTTAAACTGGCCTCCTTTATTGGCTGTAAACAAAAAGGACAATACATCTTTTCCATTGGAATAAAACGCTTCTCCAAACTTAAGTGACACCTGAAATTTGGCATTTGGCATCCCTAAATCTTTTAGCAAATCTTCCAATTGTGTCGCTAATTCTGGTATGGCTTTTATTCTGTTATCATGTAGTTCTTTAGACAGTTTGTTTAAAACATCGTTTTTAACTTTTAACTCTTTCTCTTTCTTCTGAATACGATCATCAAGGTTTTCAGTTTCAGATACTTTTTCTGAAAGGCTTTCTCTTATAAGAATGAGTTCTGAAACACTTGAAACCAAATGCTTTTTAAACAAGTTATTTAGTAGTAATAATTTAGAGTTTACTTTTTCCAATCGCTCTGGATCGGCATCTAACTGCTCTTGTAGCTTTTCCATTTCAGCAAACACATCGTCCAACTCTATAAAACTACTATCAATCCTTTCAAATAAACTTTGATAGGTATTGGCATAAGCACTTATTTTTTTGAAGTTACTTTTTAATTGTGTTAGCAAGGATAGGATCCCTATTTCTTCTTCGCCTACTAATTGTGTAGAATGCGATAAGGATTCTCTAATTTCCTCAATATTATTTAAGGTCTCAAATTCTTCTTCAAGAGATACTAATTCGCCATCCACCAAATTGGCTTCGGTTAATTCTTTTAATAGAAACGTATTATAATCGTATTCTTTTATAGCTTCTGCCTTAAATTTTAATAAGACATCTAGTTCTTTCTGAGCAAGTTTATACTGCTTTAAATGACTTGTATAGTTATTTAATAAATCATTGTTTTTTGCCAAGGCATCGATAATTTCAAACTGAAAGGAATCGTCAACCAACTGAAGGGTTTCATGTTGGGAATGGATATCAATTAGTTGTTCGCCTAAAAGCTGCAGAGTTGATAAATTTACTGGAGAATCGTTTATAAAGGCTCGGGATTTACCAGAAGGCAAAATTTCTCTTCTAACAATGGTTTGTGGTTCGTAGTCTAAATCGTTAGCATCGAATAGGCTTTTTAAATGGTAATTGGTCACATCGAAAACAGCTTCGATGATGCATTTTTTAGACGCGTCCTTTATACTACTTAAATCGGCTCTTTTTCCTAAAATTAGAGACAAACCTCCTAATAAAATAGATTTTCCTGCGCCTGTTTCGCCTGTAATAATAGAAAAACCCTGGTTAAATTGAACCTGAAGGCTATCTATTAAAGCATAGTTTTTTATGGAGAGAGATGTTATCAAACGTATTTCTAGAATTTAGGTTAAAGGTAAATAATTTCAAGAAATGTTATACTGAAAAGGCGATATAAAAAAGTACTGAAAAATTTTCAGAAAAAATTAATACTTAATATTTCTCCATTGACTAGAATACATGGGAGCTATATTATTGAGTACATCCATTAATTTGGTGATTTCAACATTAGGACCAGCACTAAAGATATCTTGGATTTCGTCTGCCTTGGCATCAAAAAATGTTCTTAAGATGAACGAATTTGGTCTTACTCTGTTCATGGCTTGTAGGCTTATTAAAGCTTCAGCAATGTTACTTTTAGCTTCTTTTTGATTTTCGTGCATGATGTCTAAACCGTTTATATGGTATTGATACATCACTTTTCTATAATCTTCGAAAGTTTGAGACAGCATATTGTCAATTAATACATATCTAGATTGTGTGCCATCGCTTGATTTCCATCCTTTAGTATTTTCACCTTGAGAATAATTTACAATATTTTGGGCCTGTTTAAAATAAGCGTCTCCACCATTTAGAGAAAATGTGTCTGCATCGATACCTAAAATCATATAAATATGAAAGGCTAATACCGAAATTAAATTAGACTCAAACGAATTTGGGTTATAAACCATATTCTGAAACTCTAAATATCTAAATGTAAAATCTTTATCGTTTACATTATGTACAGAAGTTGTATATGAAGAACCGTAAACAGGTCTAGAAGATTGTACTTGAATGGTTGCATTAAAAACATCCCCAGCATAGTCTGTTACATTAATATATATAGAACACTCAATACGTTCTTGGGTTGTAAACTCTTTGCTTGTCCATTTAGTGGTATTAACAAACTCGAATATTTGTTTTTCTAATGTTTTAAATATAGGTAAATTACTATTTCCTGTCTGTTCTGCGTTAATAACCACATTACAATTAAGCTCTTGTGAATAAGCTGAAAAGCTAGAACACAACATTAAAAAAATTAAAATTCTACCCATGGAATTGCTTTATAATTTCGTTTAGAAGATCTTTTGCGACTTCTGTTTTAGATTTTAGTTGATATTCTGTAACCCGATTTTTATTATCGATTATGGTTACTTTGTTGGTTTCGGTTTTAAATCCAGCCCCTTTATCTTGTAACGAATTTAAAACAATTAAATTTAAATTCTTCTTTTTTAATTTTCCTTTTGCATTTTCAAGTTCGTTTTCTGTTTCTAATGCAAAACCCACTAAAAATTGATTTTTCTTTATAGCACCTAAAGAAGCCAAGATATCTTTTGTTTTCTCTAATTGCAATACTAACGTTGAATCTGACTTTTTTATTTTCTGAGCAGCCATATTTGCAGGTTTATAATCTGCAACAGCAGCCGCTAAAATAGCAATATCTACTTGATTAAAATACTTGTGAGCTTCTAGATACATGTCTTCGGCAGAAGTAACCGGAATAACATTTACAAGGCTATGATTTAAATTGAGATATGTTGGTCCAGAAATTAATATGACTTCTGCTCCCAAATTGGCTGAAGCTTTTGCTATTTCGAAGCCCATTTTCCCACTGGAATGATTTCCTATAAAACGAACTGGATCTATGGCTTCGTAAGTTGGCCCTGCAGTAATAAGCACTTTTTTTCCACGAAGTGGTAGTTTCCCAATAACATCCTTTTCAATAAATGAAAGAATATCTTCCGGTTCTGCCATACGCCCTTCTCCAACCAAACCACTTGCCAGTTCCCCACTAGTGGCTGGAATAATGATGTTTCCAAAGCTTTTAAGTTTGTCAAATGAGCTTTTTGTGGTAGGATGCTTGTACATATCCAAATCCATAGCAGGAGCAAAATAAACTGGACATTTAGCAGATAAATAGGTGGCTAGAAGTAAATTATCGCAAACACCATTTGCCATTTTAGACATGGTATTTGCTGTAGCAGGAGCTATAATAAACAAATCTGCCCAAAGACCTAATTCCACATGGTTGTTCCAAAGGTCGCTATCCACATCATCAACAAAGGTTGAGTGAACAGGATTTTTGGATAATGTAGAAAGTGTTAACGGAGTAACAAAGTCTTTTGCAGATGGTGTTATAACAACTTTTACATTGGCTCCAGCTTTAATAAAAAGCCGAACCAATGAAGCCGTTTTATAAGCAGCAATACCAGCACTAATGCCTAAAAGTATATTTTTGCCGCTTAATATTGACATATAATTTATTCTTGTGTATCGTCTTCTGTGTTTCTGTAATAAATTTTATCATCTAACCATTCCTGTACTGCCAAAGCATGAGGTTTTGGTAATTTTTCATAAAATTTAGAAACTTCAATTTGTTCTTTGTTCTCGAAAATCTCTTCAAGACTATCGTTAAAAGTAGCAAATTCTTCAAGCTTTTCTATTAATTCTTTTTTAATTTCAGAATTAATTTGTTCTGCTCTTCTAGAAACAATAGATATAGCTTCATAGATATTACCTGTAGGTTCTTCTATTTTATTTCTGTTATATGTAATGGTATTAACAGGAGCTTTAATTTTTTTTAAATCCATTTTATTGTATTTAGCTTTTAGTACTATATTTTTCTAATTCTTTAATTACTTCTTCTAACATTTTGTCAGCTTCTTCCATACGTTCAGAATCACTATAATTTTTCTTATAGTTGTTGTAGTGTGTCTTTACACTTTCTAAACGATTTTGTCTTTTAGATAAGACACTGTTAATGGCTAAATGATAAGCCGAATCTAATTTGTAATAGTAAGCATCTTCTCTATAAACAGATCCTGGAAAATCTAAAATAAAATTATCAAATGCCTTAATGGACGCATCATAATCTCCCGTATAACCTGCTATTTTATTGTATTGCTTAGCTATTTCGTATGCTTTTCTCTCTAATTTAAAATCTAATTCCTGTACAAGGAGGCTTGCTTCAGGTAAAAATTCGGATTCAGGATATAAATTGATAAATCCTTGAAGCTTATCAATAGCCTCTCTGGTTTCTGTTTGATCTTTAGAGTACACAGGAGACAACATATAAGCGCTTTTTCCACTTAAAAAAGAAGCTTCGTCAACTTTCTCACTTTGAGGATAAGCCGAAGTAAATCTCTCAAATTGATAACTAGCCAAATAGTAATCTTTCATTTCAAAGAAACTTTTGGAATATAAGTACATCAGCTTTTCAGCTTGAGGTTTTCCTCTATAGTTGGGAACAATTTGAGCAAAAAGTTTATTTGCTTTAGCAAATTTCCCTTTATTATACATCTCTTCTCCTTCTTTAAATTTTTCAGCAATATCTGGCTTTTTTAAAGCTTTTTGATAGGAGCTACAAGAACTTAAAACAGTGAAAGTTATAAATAAATAAAAAAGTTTCTTCATAATTTTTAAACAGGAGGCAAAATTAAGCTATTATAATGGATTTTAAAAATATTATTTTCAGCTAAAATAATTGCTTAAACTCGCTTTATATCAGGTTTAAGGATAATTTAACTTTTTTAAAAATTATTTACAAAGTCAGCAATCTTGGTTTTTAAGGAATCTGTTGCTGCAACAAGAGGTAATCTAACTACATCTTTACACAGGTTTATTTTTTCTAAAACAGCTTTAATTCCAGCTGGATTGTTTTCTGCAAAAATTAACGATATAATATCTAAAAACTGATAATGAAGCTTAAAAGCTTCTTTGGCTTTTCCTTCTAATGCCAAGTGAATCATTTTTGAAAATTTTTCAGGAAAAGCCTGACCAATTACGGAAATAACTCCTGCTCCACCTGCTAAAGTTACAGGTAAAGCTAAATCGTCGTCGCCCGAAATAACCAAGAAATCTTTTGGTTTGTTTTTTATTAATTGAAAGTATTGAAACATACTTCCTGCAGCTTCTTTAATAGCAACAATATTTTCAAAATCGGTTGCTAACCTGATAACTGTTTCTGTTAACATATTAGAGGCTGTTCTTCCAGGAACATTATACAAAATAACAGGAACTGGTGAAGCCGAAGAAACGGCTTTAAAATGTTGATAAATACCTTCTTGAGTAGGCTTACTATAAGCTGGAGACACAGATAATATAGCTGAAATATCTTTAAAATTAGTTGTGTTTATTTCTTCAATTATTTCAGCTGTATTGTTTCCTCCAATTCCTAAAACCAAAGGCACACGATTATTATTCGCTTTAACTATAGTGGCTATAATCTCCTTTTTTTCAATTTTGGAAACGGTAACACTTTCTCCAGTTGTGCCACTAATTACAATATAATTAGTGCCGTTTTCTATATTATAATTTACAATTTTGGAAAGCGATTCATGATCTACACTTAAATCTTTTTTAAAAGGTGTTACAATTGCTATACCTAAACCTGTTAATTTATTTTTCATGTGTTTAATTTATTTAATACCCTCAAGTATTTATTTAATTCGATTTTAAACGCCTCAAAATCTTTGAAATCTGTTTTTATAATCAAATCGTTAAGACGCTTGTCTAGCTGAAAAATACTTACTTTAAAATGTGCTTTTGAAGCTGTGGTTAAAAACTTTAACTCTAAAACATCTTTGGAGTAATAACTGATTAACAAATCGAATTTGGTGTCTAAAAAAGTTTGTAACTCTATATTATTTACTTTCCCATTCCAAGTAAAATCTTTCGGATTAAAACAATCGTTCCAGGAATAAGTTACTTCTTTTTTAGATTCTGTAAACGCAATAATCTTTAATTTATTTGGCCTTAGATTTAACGATTGAGCAATGGTTTTAATGGATTCAAAGTCGGTTGTCTCATCAGCATTTAAAACAATTCCTATGCTCTCAATTTTATTGGTGTTAAAATGTGTTTCCCTATTAGCTAAAATGGTGTTTAAATTCTTTTTAATAGATTTTTCTTTTAAACCCTTTAAAATCATTATATCTTTATACTTTGCTACAAAGGTAGTAAAAGTACAGACAAAAAATTATTAAAACGCACATGTTTCGTCATGAATTTTAAACCTCTTTTTGCGCTATTTCTTATAGCATTTATATTTTCTTGTAAACAAGAAAAACAACACTTAACAAGAATTGAAGGAAAACAAATTGCCGTTACGGATAGTTTGGAAACAGACCCTGAAATAGAAGCCTTTATTAAGCCCTATAGAGACCATGTTAACAAAAACATGGATAGCGTTATTAGTTATGCCATGCACACCTACTCTAAAACAGATGGCGAGTTAAATACTGCTATCGGGAACTTATTTGCAGATGTGATGTTTGAACAAGGTAATCCCATTTTTAAAAAGCGAACAGGCAAAGACATTGATATGGTTTTAGCCAATCATGGAGGAATTCGAGCTATTATTTCTGAAGGCAATATCACTACTAGAACAGCTTACGAAATCATGCCTTTTGAAAACAGCATTGTTGTTGCTCCTATAAAAGGAAGTCAAGTAAACCAAATGATTGCTTATTTACTTAACGCTAAAAGAGCACATCCTATTTCTAAACTACATATTGTTGCAGATAAAAACTATCAGTTGGTAGAAGCTACAATAAACAACAAACCCATTGATACTTCTAAAATATATTATGTTGCCACAAACGACTACCTCTATAATGGTGGAGATGGCATGACTTTCTTTCAGCCAAGTGATTCCTTATATATTTTAAATTATAAAATACGAAATGCTTTTATAGACTATTTTAAAAATCATGACACGATTAATCCTGTTATTGATAATAGATTTATAAAATTAGACCACTAAACCTATGAAAAGAAGAGATTTTATTCAGCAAACAACGGCTGCAACAGCATTAGTTACTATTGGAGGTTTAACCTTACCATCGTTTAGTTCTGCTCCTAAAGGCAAGCACATTACTATTTTACATACAAATGATGTTCACAGCCATATTGATCCTTTTGGGCCAGAAGATGGTCGAAATCCAAATAAAGGTGGCGTAGCCAGAAGAGCTAGTTTGGTTCAAGCTATTAGAAACGAGAATCCGAACACCCTTTTGCTTGATGCTGGAGATATTTTTCAAGGCACGCCATATTTTAATTATTATGGTGGGGAATTAGAATTTAAATTGATGAGCAAATTAAAGTATGATGCTGCCACTATAGGGAATCATGATTTTGATAATGGGATTGATGGCTTATATGCCCAACTACCTCATGCTAAATTTGATTTCTTATCGGCTAATTACAATTTTTCAAATACTATTTTAGACACACATGTAAAGCCGTATAAAGTTTTTATTAAAGAAGGTTTGAAAATTGGCGTTTTTGGAGTTGGCATCCAGTTGGACGGCTTGGTATTAAAAGATCTTTATAAAGAAACTGACTATTTAAATCCCATTGAAATTGCTCAAGATATGAGCCGTATTTTAAAAGAAGAAGAACATTGCGATCTTGTAATTTGCCTCTCGCATATTGGCTACAAATACAGTAATAACCCAAATAAACCAAGTGACTTAATACTGGCCGAGAAAACCAAAAATATCGATTTAATTATTGGAGGCCACACACATACTTTTTTACCAAAACCTACAGTCACCAAAAATGCAGAAGCAAAAAATGTACTGGTAAACCAAGTAGGTTGCTATGGTATTAATTTAGGAAGAATAGATTTTTATTTTGATACCGATAAAAACAAAACTGCTAACGGAACCTCTATAATTGTCTAGTTAGTGTTAAGATTGACTCTTTTGAAATTGAACTGTTACTAGTAATTCTCTCTAAAACCAATTGCTTTTTACGGAGTCTGTTTTCTCCAATAAGAAAATTGAACAAAAAGAACAGACCAGTGATATGCAATGTATGATCTAGCATACTAAAACTCCAGTTATAGATATAATAACTGCTTACATAATGTAGAACATCTGAAAACACAAAACACAAGACTGTAAACAGAAAAAGAATGGATTGTTTGGTGTCTGAATTTAAATACACAACAAACGACATAAAAGTTAAAGCTAACAAGGAAAGACTCTTTAAAGCAAATAGATTAATTTCTGTAGTATCTGAAATCTGTGTTTTTAAAATCCCGAATAATTCATATAAAAAATAGGAATTTATACTGATTACGATTACCAAATAAGTAATTACTACCGTATCTATTCTAATGCGCTTTACCTTAGGTATCATATAGATTATTAAGGCTACATAGCTCAAAAAATATAAAAAACTAGAAAAATTTAAGAGTGAATTGTTTGATGAGAATACTGTAGAGAAATCTCCAATAAACGACAACACAAAAAAGACCACAAACACCAAATTTACATATCTGTTTTTTATATAGTAAAACATTATAAAAACAGGAATAAGTAGGGGTTTTGTTACCTGTAACAATAAATCGTTTTCACTTAAAGAAGCGAAAACATTTAATAAGATAAGTATAAACAGAACGCATAGAAAAATTCTGTTATAACTAATTTTTAGCCATTCTTTCACAGTAGATAATCATAAGTAGGTTGAATCAAATGTAATCAATTACAACGATATTAATGTGCAGTTCGTCGAAAAGTATGTTAAAATATTAGATTTTTTATAAAAACACAGCTAAAAACAGGTGAAGATTTATGGAGATACCAGCTTATGAAACAAGCTTAAATGTCTTTTCGCTTTTAAGTCTTGAATGAAAATAATAAAAGCAAAAAGCCAAAACAAATAATATGGTAGAGGTAAAATTAAGCATGTCCTGATCTACAATATAAAAATAGGCAATCTGGATAAATTCGGAAAAAACAATACATAAAGATCCGACAAAAAACAGTAAGGTCTTTTTGTTATCATTATGAAAATATGCTATTAGTGAAAATGTTAAGAGCAAAAGCATAACAACATTATAAATAAGCTCAATAAAAATTAAATTTTCATCATTTATAAAAGGGTACACAATAGTTAACAGCATATAAACTATATATATGTTCAAAATAAGAAGCACAATGAGGTGAAGCTTATACTCTTTTATAATTTTTTTAAAGTTCATTCCTTTCATAACTTCAAACAATAAACATATGTATGCCACTATATAAAATGAGTTTCCTATAATATAATAGATATCTAATGCCATTTCTGTTTCTAAATAAAACTGTAAAAATATGGTCAAATCTGATATAGAAAAGAGCAATAGAAACCAAGTAAAAAAAGGAGATCTATTTTTTACGTTTATAAAATATAACAAGGTAATTAAAGGAACAATTAAAGATTTTGAAACACTCGAAATTAAGTATTGCTCTTGAAACTGAAATAGCGCAAAAGAAGCACAAAACATAATAATGAATGCTATAAGTATGTTAGACTTAGTTAAAATCATAAACTAAAAAATGAAAGCAAATATATACAATATTTACAATTAAACGTAAATATCATACATTTTAACGGTTTAAAAAATTTTATTTATAATGATTTTAAATTATTAACAGCTAGATATCTTGAATGAATCATCCATGTTATTTTTAAAAACAGTCAGCTAAAAAAATATAATTAATAATTAACAAAGGAATTTTGTGCACGGGTCTTTATCTTAATAGAAGCAGAAAAATAAAACATTAAAAAGGCACATAATTCTAATAAGATAGAAACAATACGAATAATGCTCATTTCATCTGAAAGGTAGTAATAACCTATTAACAAAAACTCAAAAAAGGTCAAAGCCAAACAACCTGAAAACAACAGTAGTGCTTTATTGTTTTCGTTTAATAAATAATTAAAAAACGACATACTTAATAAACCTAACAAGATAATGTTATAAACATGTTCAAAAATTCTAACAAATTCAATATGGGTTGTTTCAAAAGTTATTGGATTTATAATGGTTGCCATAACAAAGATTATATAAATGTTTAGCAAAGACAAGACTGCAAAATGAATTGGAAAATTTTTAAGTATCAATTTCATTTTAACCGTTTTGTTTATTTCTAAAAACAGAAAAACATAAGACAACATATATAAACCATTACAGAGAAAATAAATTTGTTCGTTATAACTCTCTTGATCGTAAAAATTAATAAGATCTGAAATGGTATACGTAACTAAAAATAAGGTAAGAAAAGTGGGTTTATTTTTAACTTTAATTAAGTAAAACATAGTTATAATGGGAGCTATAAACATTTCCAATTGTGTATCAATACTAAAATCAAAAATTATTAAAGAAATAAAAAATGAAATAAAATTTGCCATATAGCCTTACTCAATGTTGTGCATGAGACAACAAATATATTCAAAAAATACAATAAGCGACAATAAAAAAGACATTAACAACAAGTAATTCAAGTCTTTAAAATTTATTGTACCATCTCTAAAAATTCTTGTTCAGAAATAATAGACACTTGTAATTTTTCTGCTTTTTCTTTTTTACTTGGCCCCATATTATCTCCAGCCACAATATAATTGGTTTTTCCTGATATAGATGAAGACACCTTCCCTCCATTATCTTCTATAAGCTTTTTAAGTTCGTCTCGAGAAACAATATGGAACACACCTGAAACCACGAAAATGTTACCTTCTAATATATTTGTCTGATTGGCTAATTTTTCTGCAGAAATCTCTAATTGGACACCAAAATCACGAAGTCTATTTATAATCTCTCTATTAGTTTGAGAATTAAAAAATTCTAATACACTTTCGGCAATCTTCACTCCTATTTCATCTACATTAATTAGGTGATCATGTGAAGCTTCCGCAATTGCTTCAATACTTTTATAATGTTTGGCAAGTTTTTTAGCAACAGTTTCTCCAACATACCTTACACCTAAAGCATACAAAACGCGTTCAAATGGCACTTGTTTGGATTGTTCTATTCCTTTAATTAAATTATCGGCACTTTTCTCTGCCATGCGCTCTAAGGGCAAAACTTGCTCTTTTGTTAATTCATATAAATCTGAATAATTATGAATCAAATTTTCATTAACCAACAAAGCAACAGTTTCCCCACCTAAACCTTCAATATCCATAGCTTTTCTAGAAATGAAATGCTGAATTCTACCTATAATTTGAGGTTTACAACCATTGTAATTTGGACAATAATGCTGAGCTTCCCCTTCAGTTCTCACCAATTCTGTTTCACATTCCGGACAATGGGTAATGTATTGTGTTGGTTGTGAGTTTTCTGGTCTTTTAGTTAAATCGACAGCTATGATTTTAGGGATAATTTCCCCTCCCTTTTCAACAAAAACTTCATCTCCAACTCTAATATCTAGTTTTTCAATTTGATCGGCATTGTGTAAGGATGCTCTTTTAACTGTTGTTCCTGCTAATTCCACAGGTTCTAAATTAGCCACTGGCGTAATAGCTCCAGTACGTCCAACTTGATAACTAATGGTATTTAATCTCGTAGAAACCTGCTCTGCTTTAAACTTATAAGCAATGGCCCAGCGTGGTGCTTTTGCCGTATAACCCAACTCCTCTTGTTGCTGTAAATTATTCACTTTTACAACCACTCCATCTGTTTCGTATGGCAATTCATGTCTATGTTTGTCCCAATAATTTATAAATTCAAAGACCTCATCAATAGAATTTACAAGTTTAGCTGCTTGAGGCACTTTAAATCCCCAAGAACGTGCTTTCTCTAAACTTTCAAATTGCGTAGTAATATTTAAATTACTTCCTACAATACTATATAACAAGCATTCTAAAGGTCTTTTAGCAACTTCGCTACTGTCTTGCAACTTCAAACTTCCAGAAGCCGTATTTCTAGGATTTCTATAAGGTTCCTCTCCTATTTCTATCCGTTCTTCATTCATTTTATTGAAACCTTCATAAGGCAAAACAATTTCACCACGAATGTCGAATCTTTCAGGGAAATCTCCCTTTAATTGTAAAGGCACCGACCTAATTGTTTTTATATTGGCGGTTACATTATCACCTTGAACCCCATCTCCTCGAGTCACAGCTTTTATGAGGTTTCCGTTTTCATAAGTCAAACTTATAGAAGCGCCATCGTATTTTAATTCACATGTAAATTGTAAATCTCCATCTACCATCTTTTTTATTCGGGTTTCCCAATCCAATAAATCCTCTTTAGAATAAGAATTATCCAAAGAGTACATACGCTGTTCGTGAACAAGAGTTTCAAAATTTTTAGTGATTTCTCCTCCAACACGCTGACTTGGGGAATTGGCATCAAAAAATTCTGGATGTTTAGCTTCTAAGGCTTGAAGCTTCTTTAGTTTTATATCAAAATCATAATCGCTTATGCTGGGACTATCCAACACATAATAATTATAATTGTGTTTATTAAGCTCTTCTCTTAATTGTAAAATCTGCTCTTTACTTGTCATTTATTAAAAATTCTTTTTACCTTTTAACATACGATTATTTCCAAATATATCTAATTTCAACTCTAAATCTGTAAAACCTCTATCCTTCATTAGTTCTTTGGTTTCATTTCCAAGATATTGATTGATTTCAAAAAATAGCAGGCCTTTTTCTTTCAAATTATCAGATGCAAAATCGGTGATGGCTGCGTAAAACTGTAACGGGTTATTATCATCAACAAATAAAGCTAAATGGGGTTCGTGTTTTAACACGTTATTCTTTATTTCCACTTTTTCTAGGTGTCTTACATAAGGTGGATTCGACACAATAATATCAAATTCAATACTATTAAATTTCACATTCACAGAGTCTTTATTTAAAATGTCGGCTTGAATAAAACGAACATCTACTTTGTTTAATTCCGCATTCTTTTGAGCTATTTTTAAGGCTTCTTCGCTAACATCCACAGCGTAAACTTGAGCATTTGGAATATTTTTAGCCAAGGAAATAGCTATACAACCAGTACCTGTGCCTATATCTAAAATGGTTAAAGACTTTATACTTTGAATCTTAGATTTTGAATCCTGAACCACTAGCGTAACAAGTTCTTCTGTTTCAGGTCTGGGAATTAATGTATATTCATTCACTTTAAAAGGCAGTCCAAAAAACTCAGTTTCCCCAATAATATACTGTATGGGTTCTTCTATTTTTAATCTGCTTAAAGCTTCAAATAAGGGTTGTTCCTCTTCTTTTGATATAGTTAAGTCTGGGTCTAGAACCAAGGCTATTCTATTCAGTTTTAAATAATGGGAAATCAAAATATTAAAAAAACTTCCGACTTCATTTGCACCAAAAATGGCATCTAATTCTTTATGAAATATGTTTTGAATATCCTTTAATTTCATAGTGCTTTTATCATCCAGACATCACAAGAATAATGCCCTGTATTTCCTAAAGGTTTATCTAAAGACTCAAACCCTACTTTAGTATATAATTTTTGTGCTGCAACCATAAATGGTAAGGTTTCCAAATAGCATTTTTTAAACCCCAAAACCTTAGCCCTTTCCATACATTTCTGAATCAGAATCTCACCTAAACCAAGACCTCTTGCTTCTTTTAAAAAGTACATTTTTTGAAGTTCGCAAACTAGATCTTCAAAACCATCTAATGGCGCAATTCCGGCACCACCAAGTATCTTTCCTTGTCGTTCTATCACAAAATAAGCAGCCTTTTCATTGGTATAAGTTTCCATCATATTATTTAGAGACACATCTTCATAAGCAGTTCCCACTTTGGGCGCTCCTAATTCTACTAAAACGTCCCTGATTACTTGTGCTATTTGTATATTATCTGCTACAGATATTTCTCTAATAACAATATTATTATTGCTCACTTTATTATGTTATTTTTGCGCTGAAAATTTGTCGGGATGAAGATACATGAAAAATATATAACACGTTGTATTGAAATTGCTAAAAATGGACTTGGAACTACTGCTCCAAACCCAATGGTTGGCTGTGTTATTGTATTTAATAATGACATTATTGGCGAAGGTTTTACAAGCCCTTATGGTGGAAATCATGCCGAAGTAAATGCTATAGAAGCTGTTAAAGACAAATCTTTATTAAAAGAAGCTACGCTTTATGTGACTTTAGAGCCTTGCAGTCATTTTGGAAAAACGCCACCTTGCAGCGATTTAATTATCAAACACCAGATACCAAATGTCGTAATTGGAACTACGGACACATTTAGTCAAGTTGCTGGAAAAGGTATCGAAAAGCTAAAAACCTCTGGATGCAATGTTACTGTGGGAGTATTAGAAAATGAATGCAAAGAACACCACAAACGTTTTTTAACTTTTCACAATAAAAAGAGGCCTTATATTATTTTAAAATGGGCAGAAACTCAAGACGAGTTTATTGCGCCAGAAACTAGAAATGAACAAAAACCAGTTTGGATTACCAACGAACAATCTAGGCAACTGGTCCATAAATGGCGAACAGAAGAACAAGCCATTTTTGTAGGAACCAAAACCATTCTTGAAGACAACCCTAGCTTAACAGTTAGAGATTGGACCGGAAAAAACCCCATTCGTGTGGTATTAGATAGAACGAATAGGCTTTCTAAAGATTTTCAAGTTTTTAATGAAGAAGCCAAGACTCTAGTTATTTCTGAAAATGAGATAAATTTTTCAAAAAATATAGCAGCTCATTTTTGTAGTTATTTGCATAAAAAAAACATTCAATCCATAATTATTGAAGGTGGAAGACAAACTCTTCAAACCTTTATAGATGAAAATCTTTGGGATGAAGCTCGAGTTTTTACTGGAAAATCTACTTTCAATCAAGGTGTAAAAGCCCCGGTATTTAAAGGAAAACAAATTCAAGAATCATCCATTTTAGATGATATTTTAAAAATATACTCCAATCAATAATAAAAAAGAACCCTGCTTTTCAGGAAATAGATATGATTAAAACTTTAATCTTCGATTTTGGCGATGTCTTTATCAACTTAGATAAAGAAGGGGCCATGAATCATGCACTTGAAACTTTTAAATTAGACACACTTTCCGAAGAAATAATGGCTTTCAATAGTTTTTACGAACAAGGCCTAATTTCAACAGAAGAATTTATAGAATTCTATTTAGAGAATTTTCCAGACTTAACAGAGGATACTATTCTACATGCTTGGAATTGTATTTTAATGGATTTTCCAAAACATCGGTTAGACTTTATAAAAAACCTTGCTTCAGAAAAAAAATACCAACTTATTTTATTGAGTAACACCAATACGTTACATATAGATTGGATAAAAAACGAAGTGCCCTTTTATGAAGAGTTTAAAAATTGCTTTGATGTTTTCTACTTGTCTCATGAAATCAATCTAAGAAAACCTAGTGCCGATATCTATCAGTATGTATTAGCAGAAAACAACTTATCTCCTGAGAATTGCTTATTTATAGATGATACCGAAGAAAACACAGTAGCTGCATCCAAATTAGGGATTCACACATGGCACATTAATCCAAAAACAGAGGATATCACTAATTTATTTACCATTAAAAAAGATCTCTTTTGATAGATTTATTCTTAAGTATTCTAGCTTCGACACTTATTTTTTTAATCTTCAAATTATTTGATAGATTTAAAATTAATACGCTGCAAGCCATAGTATTTAATTATATAACAGCTTGTTTTTGTGGTGTTGTTACGTCTAAAAAACAATTTCAGGTTCAAGAAATTATTCATTCAGAATGGTTTTACGGCGCTTTAATTTTAGGTTTTTTATTTATAAGCATCTTTAATGTTATGGCCATTACGTCTCAGCGTAACGGCTTATCTGTTGCTTCTGTTGCAACAAAAATGAGCGTAATAATACCGGTTATTTTTGGAATATACGTCTATAATGAAAGTACAGGGTTCCAAAAACTTTTAGGAATTTTCTTAGCCTTATTTGCCGTGTATTTTGTTTCGGTAAAAAAAGACCTGCCTTTTAACTTTAAAAGCAACCTGATGTTTCCTTTAATTATTTTTATAGGTTCAGGGATTATTGATACTTCCATAAAATATATAGAAACCACTTATATTGAAGGAGATGGCATACCTTTATTTTCTGCCACGATTTTCTTTTTTGCTGGATGCATAGGCATTGGGATGCTTATTATAAAAATGATTAGAAAAGAATTTAAGTTCAATCCACCAAGTATTCTTGGAGGAATTGCCTTAGGAATTGCCAATTATGCATCTATCTATTTTATTTTAAAAGCCTTGAATCATGAGTCGCTAGAAAGTTCTACTATTTTTACTATCAATAATGTAGCTATCGTTTTGTTTACTTCTCTTGTTGGTTTAATATTTTTCAAAGAAAAGCTGTCTTTTAAAAATTGGATTGGAGTTGGCTTAGCCATTATTTCAATCTTATTAGTAACTTTGGCTTAATGGACAAAAAAGACACGTACAAAACCTTAATCAAGTCATCTAAAGAAGTTTTATTCAAAGACAAAAACAGTAAGTTTTTTGGATATGCTTATCCTGTTTTAAATGAAGACCAAGTAAAAGAAAATTTGGAAGCCTTAAAAAAGCAACACCATTCAGCCAGACATTGGTGTTATGCCTATCAATTTGGCACAGATGAAAATAATTTGCAATTTCGGGCAAACGATGATGGCGAACCCAACAATAGTGCAGGCATGCCAATTTACGGACAAATACAATCTTTTGATGTTACGAATGTTTTAATTGTAGTTGTTAGATATTTTGGAGGTGTCAAACTTGGAGTTGGAGGGTTAATAAATGCATATAAAACTACAGCTCAAATGGCTTTGGAGGCTTCAAAAATAGTTACTAAGACTATTAATAAACATTTTGAAATAAGCTTCGATTACAAAAACATGAACAAAGTGATGCGTCTAATTAAAGAAAACAATCTAAAAATTGTAAACCAGACTTTAGAACTAGATTGTAAAATTGAAATTTCAGTCCGTTTAAAAGACGCATTAAAAACTTTTGAAAGTTTTCAATCAATTTTTGAAGTTGAGATAAAAGAGTTGGACAACTAATTCATTATTTTATTTAAAATATAATCCGGGCATTTTATCGGTCTTTTGGTTTTCATATCAATAAAAGCCAAAACTGTAGATGCTAACACTAAAATTTCACCAACTTCATTAGTAATTTCATACTCAAATTCAATCCTTACTGAAGGTTCTTTTTTTAGTTGTGTTTTTACTTTAACTATGTCGTCGTAAAGTGCTGATTTCTTATAGTTCAAACTCATAGATACTACAGGTAACATAATACCATTATCTTCCATTTCTTTATATGAAATACCTTTCTTTCTCAACCATTCGGTACGCCCCATTTCTAGGTATAACGCATAATTTCCATGATGTACCACCCCCATTTGGTCAGTTTCACCATATCTCACTCTTATTGGTATTTCATCGAAATTCATATAGGACTTTAGATTATTTTTTGTAGTTTAGTCGAAGTGTTAAACATGAGGATTTTTTTCTTTAAATTCAATAGCATTTGATTTTTTTTTTAAGAAATTTGTTCACATATTTGTCCAGCTATAAAATCAATCAAGAGAATTCCAATTCTCTTACCATAATTAACTTATAAATCTTTAAAATTATAATGAGTGTAACTGCGCAATCGGTATGGAACAATTGTCTTGAATTTATTAAGGATAATATTCAGCCGCAAGCATACAAAACTTGGTTTGAACCAATCAAAGCAGTGAAGCTTACAGATAATTCTCTAAGCATTCAAGTACCTAGTAAATTCTTTTACGAATGGCTTGAAGAACACTATGTGAAGATTTTAAAAGTTGCTTTAACTAAAGAATTAGGAGAAACTGCTAAACTTGTTTACATTATTAAAATGGAAAACACGTATGGCAACAAACAGCCTTTTACTGAGAGAATACCAAGTTCTAATCGTTCAGCAGTTAAAGCTCAAGACGTAGATATTCCATTAAATAACAAAAACCCAGAATTACGTAATCCGTTTATTATTCCAGGAATTAGAAACGTAAAAATTGAGTCGCAACTTAATCCTAATTATAGTTTTGAAAATTTCCTTGAAGGCGATTCTAACCGGTTGGCTAGAAGTGCCGGATTAGCAGTAGCTTCGAAACCTGGAGGCACTTCTTTTAATCCTCTTTTAATTTTTGGTGGTGTTGGTTTGGGGAAAACACATTTAGCACATGCTATTGGTGTTGATATTAAAGATAAATATCCTGAAAAAACAGTTTTATATATTTCTGCTGAAAAATTCACGCAACAATATATAGACTCTGTAAAGAAAAATAACAGAAACGATTTCATTCATTTCTATCAAATAATTGACATTCTTATTATTGATGATGTGCAATTTCTTTCTGGAAAAACTGGAACCCAAGATGTGTTCTTTCATATTTTCAATCATTTACATCAAAATGGGAAGCAGGTTATTTTAACTAGTGACAAGGCTCCTGTTGACATGCAAGATATTGAACAACGTTTATTATCTAGATTTAAATGGGGACTTTCAGCAGAATTGCAAAGCCCAGATTTTGAAACTCGCGTGTCTATCTTAAAAAACAAATTATATCGTGATGGTGTAGAAATGCCTGAAGATATTATTGAATATGTTGCCAAAAACATCAAATCTAATATCCGTGAATTAGAAGGCGCTATTATTTCATTAATAGCACAATCTTCTTTTAATAAAAAGGAAATCACTATAGACCTAGCAAAACAAGTTGTTGAAAAATTTGTTAAGAATACAAAACGTGAAGTTTCCATAGACTATATACAAAAAGTAGTTTCCGATTATTTCCAAATGGATATTGACACCTTACAATCTAAAACTAGAAAGCGTCACATTGTTCAAGCTAGACAATTAGCTATGTTTTTTGCAAAAAAGCTTACCAAAGCCTCTTTGGCAAGTATTGGATCTCAAATAGGAAAAAGAGATCACGCTACAGTACTTCATGCTTGTAAAACAGTAGACAATCTTTCTACAACAGATAAACAGTTTAGAAAATATGTTGAAGATCTTTCTAAAAAATTATCGGTTTAAAATCAAACCATTCATCTGAAAAACTTTTAAAACGTCATGACTAAAATTCTAATGGTATGCTTAGGTAATATTTGCCGTTCGCCATTAGCCGAAGGTATCTTAAAATCTAAACTTCCAATAAATCAATTTATCATTGATTCTGCAGGAACTGGAAATTACCATGTTGGAGATCCTCCCGATTTACGCTCTATTAAAGTAGCAAAAAAATATGGAGTAAATATAAGCAATCAAAAGGGCAGACAGTTTTCTGAAACAGACTTTGACACCTTTGATTATATCTATGTCATGGACGATTCTAATTATGAAAATGTTATAAAGTTAGCTAGAAACGAACAAGACATTCAAAAAGTAAGAATGATTCTGAACGAAATTTACCCGAAACAAAACTACAATGTCCCAGATCCTTATACTGGAGGCATACAAGGGTTTGAAAGTACTTTTAAAATGCTAGACGAAGCTTGCGAAGAGATTGCAAAAAAACTTCTTAAATAATTGATTACAAGTGTTTATTAATTTGATTTTTTGTAATTTAGTACAACTAACACATTAAAAAAATAAGATGAAAATAGACGCTAAATTTTTAATTTTTCTATTATTTCCACACTTTCTATTTTCGCAAGAAATTGAATTAGGTATATATGCTTCTGGCTTTACAAATCCCTTAAGCATTAAAAACGCTGGAGATAACAGGCTTTTTGTGGTAGAGCGTGGAGGACTTATAAAAATTGTAAATACAGATGGTTCTGTAAACAACACACCTTTTCTAGATATAGATTCTAGAGTTTTAAGTGGAGGAGAAAGAGGGTTACTTGGCTTGGCGTTTCATCCTCAATATGCTTCCAATGGTTTTTTCTTTGTAAACTATACAGATAATAATGGAGACACGGTGGTATCTAGATTTATAACAAATCCACCAAACTCAAATACTGTAGACCCCTCAACCGAAACTGTTTTAATAAACGTGGAGCAACCAAGTAGTAATCATAATGGAGGTGATTTAGCTTTTGGAAACGATGGCTACCTGTACATAGGTCTTGGTGATGGTGGTTCTAGCGGAGATCCAGGAGATAGAGCTCAAAATTTAACAACCATGTTAGGCAAAATGCTTCGTATAAATGTTGATAATTCAGATCCAGGATTAAATTATGCTATTCCTTCAGACAACCCTTTTCCAAATACAGAAGAACCTAACGCATTACCAGAAATTTGGGCTTATGGCTTAAGAAATCCCTGGAGGTTTTCTTTTGATAGAGAAACACATGATCTTTGGATAGGCGATGTTGGCCAAGGTCAAATAGAAGAAATCGATATGGTTCCTCTGGACCAAGCAGCTGTAAATTACGGTTGGCGTTGTTATGAAGGAGATCAAGTTTATGACACTTCAGGAAATTGTCCTAGTGATATAAACGAATTGACATTTCCTATATCGCAATACACACATTCGTCTAGTGGTAATTTTAAATGTTCTATCACTGGAGGTTATAGATACAGAGGAACTGCCCAACCAAACTTAAATGGTTTGTACTTTTTTGCAGATTACTGTAGTAACGAAATTGGTATTCTTGAAAATAATGGTGGTTCATGGAACATGACTTTTACAACTCCATATTCCGGAAACGGCTGGACTGCATTTGGAGAAGATGTAAATGGAGAAATTTATATTGTAGGTATTGATTCTGGAAACGTTTACAGACTATTAGATCCAAGTTTGAACATACATGAAAATAAATTGTTAGATATAAACATATTTCCAAACCCTGCAACCCATGTATTTACAGTTAAAAGCACTAACCCTCAAATTGTTATTGCAACTGTAAATATTTATAATTTACAGGGAAAACTTGTTAAGTCTGTTTCTGAAAATATAGCTTCTGAAATTAATATTGACACAAAAACTTTATCAAAAGGGTTTTATTTAACTGAAATAATCTCTCAAACCGGCGCTAAAACAACACAAAAGCTAATTATTAAATAAACACGTTATTAATGACGACCCAATTCGGAAAACTTTTTCTAATTCCTACTACACTAGGAGATACAGCTCCTTTAGAAGTATTGCCTATTTCTGTTAAAAAAATTGTTGAACAGGTAGATGTTTATATCGTCGAAAATGAAAAATCTGCCAGACGTTTTATTAAACAAATAAAACCCAGCAAAAAACAATCAACCTTAAAAATATTCCTATTAAATAAATTTACAGATGCAACTGAAATACCTTCTTTTTTAGAGCCTTGTTTACAAGGTAAAAACGTTGGTTTGCTTTCTGAAGCTGGTTGTCCGGCTATAGCAGATCCAGGAGCAGAAGTTGTTAAAATAGCGCATAAACACAATATTAAAGTTGTGCCATTGGTAGGCCCGTCATCAATTATCATGGCTCATATGAGTTCAGGAATGAATGGTCAGAGTTTTGCTTTTAATGGTTACTTACCTATTGATAAAAACGAAAGAAAAAAAGAGTTAAAACGTCTGGAGCAATTATCTTTTAGCCAGAATCAGACGCAATCTTTTATAGAAACTCCTTATAGAAACAACAAATTACTTGAAGATATTTGTAGTGCCTTAAACGATTACACCATGGTTTGTGTGGCTTGTGATATCACCTTATCTACAGAGTTTATAAAAACACAAACCGTATTAGAATGGAAAAAAAATAGTGTAGACCTTCATAAAAGACCTACACTATTTATTATTCATAAAGAATAAAACTCTTAAGCAGAAAGCTTTACTTTGGCTTTTCTATTTGGTTTTATCTTAGACGTATCGTAACCAGAGAATTTTTTTAAGTAGTAAGAAACAGATGTTCCATAAGCATCAGTAAAACCGTTTGCTCCATAACTTCTTAAATATTTCTTAACATTTCCAGGTCCAGCTAAGTGTGCTGCAGCCAATATTCCAGATTCTGTAACTTTAATTCCATTTATCATTTTACCAGAAAAACGCTTGATGTCTTTTCTTAAAATCCATTTGTTACGTTCTGCATTTGCGATAAATGCTTTTTCTTGTAATTCAGGATTGCTTAAAAAGTGAACTGGATTATAAATACCAATCAACTTTAAAGTTTCTTTACCAAATTGGTATTTACCTAAGTATCCTAAAGTGTTAACTGTAAAGTAGTCTCCACCAGATTCTTTAAAGCCTAAAGCCTCTTTAAATCCAACCAAAGATTTACCTAAAGTAGGTGAATATGTTGGTTGTGGTTCATAAATAGGAAATAAATTATCTTGGATTACCTCGCCATGATTTGCAATATTAGATGCATACCTTGGAGATGTGTAGTTTTTTTCTTTAACCGATTTATTCATATAAATCGATCCAAACAATAAGAAACATATTGTAAAAGATAAAGCTAAGTAACTTCCAATATTTTTTATCATATCTTTAAATTTCTTCAGTAAAAATCTATGTGATAATTACTTGAAAATTTCAGCATGCAAAGATATAACTTTTTTTTAATATCTGAAAATTAATCGATTAAGTGTTTCTAAAAGTAGATTCCATGGAACTTTATGCCATTTTTATCGGTGAACTCCAAGGCTGGAAAAGGCACTTTTATCACGTTTAAAACATCAAAAACAGTCTTTAAAACATGTGAATTTGTTTTAATTCTTGTTAGATCTACATCCAAACTTAAGTAATATTGTCTGTAAGGGTTTTGATATGTTATGGCTTCATTTCCATTATTATTAGTACCAGAAACCATGCCTTCTGCACCATAACCAAAGGCCACGTTTAACCACGTTGGTATTTTAGTATCTTTAAAAAAAGAATGTATGTTAAAACTTAACCAATAGGTTTGACCATTATAGTCCTTTAAAAATTCTTCTGAAAATCCGTTTCCTAGTTTATCAGGGTTTAATTGTGCATAATCTGTTCTATGAAAGGAGTATTTTACAGTAAAGCGCTGTTCATCCCAAAGCAATTCTTGACCAACATACAGTCCTGCTCCAGCTGCATTTGCTGCCATATCCCCCCAAGAGAAGCCCCATTCTTCTGAAAACCCATCAAAAACCTCAACAACCGTTAAAAAAGCGAATCCAATGCTAGAACCAAAAATAAGCTGGTCTTTTTTACTAACCCCACTCCACTTTAGTGTGTTTGCTCCTATTCTTCCAAGTTGATAAGCAGAAAACACATGTCCTAATTTATCCATTTGCAACCATTCACTATTATCGTTTAAAGTATGGAATTTGGAATTTGGATAATCTGCATACCAAAGTTGGTTTAACCCAACCAATGTTAGTGTAGCAACAGAAGCCTCAGTAATGGCAACTGCATTTCGTCTTGATTTGTTTAAGGTATCGCTTGGCTTTAAAAATGTATTCAGTTTACTTTGTGAAAAAGACGCACATGTTATTAAACACGCAAGTATGGTATGTTTGAAACATAGTCTCAAAACCTATTTATTTATACCTTGAGATGATAAATATCTTTGATAGTCTCTGGCGTTTGCATTGTGCTGACTTAGGGTTTTAGCAAAATTATGATACCCCAATCTCTTGGCATCTGCAGCAAAGTAAAGGTATTTATGAGCTTCAGGATTTAAAACAGCATCAATAGCTGAAATATCTGGCATAGCAATTAAACCTGGCGGTAAACCTCCATACATATACGTGTTGTATGGCGAGTTGATGTCTTTATGGATATTTAAAACACGCTTAATTACAGTATTCTTATATTTCGGTAATTGATAGGCAGCAAATTTCAATGTTGGGTCAGCTTGAAGTGGCATCCCAATACGTAATCTGTTTAAGTAAACTCCAGCAATTCTTGGTTGTTCTTCTGCTTGTTTAGATTCTTCATGTACTATGGAAGCTAAAGTCATCACGTCTTTTTGAGTTAAACCAATAGCTTTTGCTTTTGCTTTTCTACTATCTGTCCAAAAACGATTGTATTCTTTCAACATTCTATCTCTAAATTCTATAGCAGAAGTATTCCAGAAAAACTCGTAGCTATTTGGAATATACATCCCTAATGCCGTAGCCTTAGTAAACGAGTTTTTTTCTAAAAATGCTTCGTCGTTCATCACGTCAACCAATGTTAAACTATCTGCTTCAATTTGCATGGAAACCCTTCCTGCAAGCGCTGTTAGATTAGGTTGATTATTAAAAGCTAGTTTTATAGGAATATTGTTACTTCTAATAGAATTTATAATATCATTATTATTCATCCCCTTTTTAACAATAAAACGTCCAGCCTTAATATTCGAGATATATTTTTTTTGTTTCGCTAAAGCATCAAATTTCTCTATGTCTTTCAACAAAGGTTTTAATTGTTCTCTTACATCTGCATAAGTTGCATTTGTAGGCACGTAAATATAAGCCTGTTCATTATTAAAAGCCGTGTTATCCACTAACATAACACCATATATATAGTTTGCGAATAAACCAGCTATTATAAGTCCTATTAAAGCTATGGCTACTAAAATTTTTTTAAAATACATTAATTAATACGTTGAAGTAAATATTCGTTTTTATAAGAACCATCTACATAGTTCCAATCTTTTTTTAATCCTATTATTTGAAATTTGTGCTTTGAAAACAACTTGAGACTGGCTTCATTCTCTTCAGAAATATTACAATACAATTGATGTATATTTAAATGAGTTTTACAGTAATTTATCAATAATTCTAAAGCTTCATTTCCAATGCCTTTTTGTCTTTCAGAGGTTTCCTTAACAAGTATCCCTACTCCTGCTCTACTGTTTTTAAAATCAAAATCAAATAGATCAATCATTCCGAGCGCAATATTACTATAATTTGAAATAACTAAACGCAATTGTTTCACTTCAAAAATATCTTTATGCGCATTTTCTAAATATTCTTTAATTATAAATCTGGAATAAGGTGTTTGTGTTCCACTTATCTCCCAAACAGATTCATCATTTTCTATGGCATGAATAAACTCCATGTCTTCAGGTTCTAAAGCTCTTAAATATATATCGTTTCCTTTTAGTGTTACCATGAAATAGTACCTTTAAAAACATAAGTTGCTGGTCCTATAAGCCAAATACGCCTGTAGACATCATCTTTCTTTTCAAAAGAAACCTGTAGTTTTCCTCCTTTGGTTTCAAGACTTACTAGATTATTTTTTGTTTCCCCGGTTTCAAACATCGCTAAAGCAACTGCTGTTACTCCTGTACCACAAGACAAGGTTTCATCCTCTACTCCTCGCTCATACGTTCTAACCTGAAAACTATCTTTAGAAAGCTTTTTTACAAAATTAACGTTAGTTCCTATTTCATTATAAGGTTGTCCATATCGTATTTTTGAACCAACTTCTTTAATTGCTAAGTCGTTTAAATTAGTTTCAAGCTGTACATGATGGGGTGACCCCGTATTTAAAAACACATGTTTTTGATGATTTTCAACCGAAAATACATCCTGCATTTGAAGTTTTATCAACTCGCCTTCAATTATAGCATGATGTAACCCATCTATAGCTTTAAAAGATGTTTTGTCTTGAATAATCCCTAACTGCTTGGCAAAAGCTGTAATACAACGTCCTCCATTACCACACATAGAACTTTCATTTCCATCTGCATTATAATAGACCATTTTAAAGTCACATTCAGGATGGTTCTCTAACAAGATAAGACCATCTGCTCCTATGCCAAAACGTCTGTCGCATAGTTTGGCAATAAATTTGGTATTGTTTTTGTCAAAATGTTGTTGACGATTATCAATCATCACAAAATCGTTGCCTGTTCCTTGATATTTGTAAAATGGTTGTTCCATAAGCAAGGCAAATATATGAATTAAAGACGGTTTATTATCATGTTAAACACACGTTAAATAGTGCGTTAAAAATCGTTAAAAGTTAAAAACCGATTCAATAAACAATTAATTTTAATCGTTAATAATTTACAAACCCATTAAATCTAATTAAAAATGAAAAAAATAGCAACATTAGTCTTAGTTTCTGTGTTAGGTGGAGCTATCACCCTTTCTGCCTACAAGTTTTTTTTAGAAAACAATCATACAAATAGTAATTCCCAAATTGAAAATTCTACTACACCCTTTCCGGTTAGTCATGTTTCTAATTCGAGTTTTATTCCAGAAAATAGCATAGATTTTACAAGTGCAGCCGAAAAAACAATTCATACAGTTGTGCACGTAAAAAACACAACAACTGGGAATTCTGGTCAAATGACTTTTGAAGATTTATTCTATGGAAGATCTCCTCAACGTTCTCAAGTGGGATCTGGTTCTGGTGTCATAATTTCGCCAGACGGTTATATTATAACTAACAACCACGTAATTGCAGGCTCTAATGAGTTGACCGTAACCCTCAATAATAATAGTACGTATAATGCTAAAATAATAGGATCGGACAATAAAACAGACATCGCATTATTAAAAATTGAAACCGATGAGGATTTACCGTATACTACTTTTGGAGATAGCGATCAGGCAAGAATTGGAGAGTGGGTTTTAGCAGTTGGAAACCCATTTAATTTAACCTCTACAGTAACAGCTGGAATTATTAGTGCAAAATCTAGAGATTTAACTGGAGGTAGAAGCACCCAGTCTTTTATCCAAACAGATGCAGCTGTAAATCCAGGGAATTCTGGTGGTGCTTTAGTGAATTCTAATGGAGATTTAATAGGAATCAATACAGCTATTTCCTCACAAACAGGGTCTTATATTGGCTACTCATTTGCAGTACCTAGTAATATTGCTCGAAAAGTTATAGAAGATATTATTGAATATGGCAATGTACAAAACGGGGTTCTAGGAGTAACAGGAGGAGCTCTAAACAGTGGTTTCGCTGAAAGATTGAGTGTTAATGAAACTGAAGGTTTCTATGTGGATTCTGTTGAAGAAAATTCTGGTGCTTTTGAAGCCGGTTTAGAGACTGGAGATATCATCAAAAAAATTGATCATGTTAAAATTTCGAAATTTTCAGATTTAACAGGTTATCTAAGTACCAAACGACCAGACGACGTTGTAAAAATAACCTATTTAAGAAATGGTTCTTTAAAAGAAATCCCTGTAACTTTAGCTAGAAACCAAAGCTATACCATTCCAAAATTAGGTGTTGTAAAAAATGCAACCAAAACAGAATTAAAGAAATACAATACGCCAAATGGGGTTAAAATTTCCAGACTAGGCCAAAGCTACTCTAAATATTTAAGAGCTAATGGGGTTCAAGAAGGAGACATTGTTACATCAATCAATAATAATAAAGTATATAATGTAGAGGATGTTCAAGAAATTATAAAAAACAAATCGGCTTATGAGCCCTTAAGAATTGAGCTTATAAACTCCAATGGCGAAGTGGAACGCTATAACTTCAATTAATAGGAGTTAATGATTAAATATCAATCCTTCAGAAAAATCTGAAGGATTTTTATTTTAAAAAAAGGAAGCTAAATACGACTAAAATATCTTATTTTTGCAAGCAAATTCAACAAGGTAATATACTAAGTTGAAGAGTTATTTAACAACACACACTAAAAATTAATTACAATGAGTTTTAATGAGACTTATGAAAGCGAATTAGCTTTTCAAGCAGATAGAAGAAAAGCAACAGTAGAATTTATTAAAATTGTAAGCGACCTTTGGTACGACAAATCTATTGAATTGGTTATTTTTAGAAACCAATTAATTGATAGAAATGTAAGCCAAATTTTAACCCTACATGAATATGCTGGCGAATTTGTTCAAAAACCTATCTCTATTTTCGATTCTGTTGAAATTGCACAAGCTATTCAAACCTTAGACTTGCCACCAGCAAAACTAGATATAGGTAAATTAACTTACGAATTTCATTTAGAAGAAAAAAAATTCAGTAATGCTTTAGCTTTTGTAGCAGATAAACTTAAGGATGCTAACAAAAATAACATCATCAAACCCAAAGATGTCGTTCTTTATGGTTTTGGTAGAATTGGCCGTTTAGTAGCTAGAGAATTAATAACTTTTACCGGAAAAGGAAGTCAACTGCGTTTAAGAGCCATTGTAACTCGTGGTATTATAGATCAAACTGTATTAGAAAAAAGAGCCTCATTACTAAGAAATGATTCTGTTCACGGAGATTTTCCTGGAACTGTTGTTGCCGATTTAGAAAATAGTGCTTTAATTATTAACGGAACTACAGTAAAAATTATTTCTGCTAATAATCCTGAGGATATTGATTATACAGCTTATGGCATTAACAATGCTCTTGTGATTGATAATACGGGAGCTTTTAGAGATCAAGAAGCTTTAAGCAGACATTTGGCTTCAAAAGGTGCTGATAAAGTATTGCTTACTGCTCCTGGAAAAGGAGTTCCAAATATTGTACATGGAGTTAACCATCTAGATCATAATCCAGATAAAGTAGATATTTTTTCTGCAGCATCTTGTACAACCAATGCCATTACACCTATTTTAAAAGCTGTTGAAGATTCTCTTGGTGTAAAAAGTGGTCACCTAGAAACCATTCATGCTTATACCAACGACCAAAATTTAGTAGATAACTTCCATAAAAAATACCGTCGTGGACGTGCTGCTGCATTAAATATGGTTATTACAGAAACTGGAGCTGGAAGTGCTGTAGCAAAAGCTTTACCTGCTTTAGAAGGGAAACTAACGTCTAATGCGATTCGTGTTCCAGTACCAAATGGTTCTTTAGCGATACTATGTTTAGAATTAGATAAAGAAACATCTGTTGAAGGCATCAATACCATCATTAAAAAATATGCTCTTGAAGGCGATTTAGTTGAACAGATTAAATATGAATTAAGCGACGAGCTTGTTTCTAGTGATATTGTTGGAAGCTCTGCTCCTGCTATTTACGATAGTAAAGCTACCATTGTTAGAAAAGACGGTAAAAATGTCTTGCTATATATCTGGTACGATAACGAATATGGCTACAGTCATCAAGTTATTAGATTGGCAAAACACATTGCTAAAGTGAGACGCTATACATATTATTAGTCGTTTAGACATCCAAAATAATATTCCATTCGTATATAAAAAAGCCTCGCAATAGTGAGGCTTTTTCATAATAGGTATTTAAAACCAAACTTAATTCCTTATTTTCGTAATTATAAACATTCAAAAAACAACTAATCCCAAATGAATATTTTTAAATTATCCTTGTTTTCATTATGTATCGCCCTTTTTTCAATTAGTACCTACGCTCAAGAAAATAGTGATGAGGACGATGAACTATCTTTAAACAATAGCACGATTGATAATCAATTTGAATATGTCCTTAAAAAATCTGGCGATTTTAGAGGTACAAACGGTTCGATGTATGAAGCTGTTAAACGCAGCATGCTTACAACCTTACAAGCACATACAAACGATTCTTTAAATACGTTCAGAAAAAATTTAGCAGATACCCAAACCATAGTAAATACCCAAGCCAAAGAAATTACAGATTTAAAAGCAAATCTTACTAATACACAGGCTACTTTAGACAAAACCAATAACGAAAAAAACAGCATGGCCTTATTTGGTTTACAAATGAGCAAATCCAGCTATAATGTATTAATGTGGTCTATTATTGGCATCTTATTAGTGTTGTTAATCTTATTTATATATAAATTTAAAAACAGTAATTTAGTTACTAAGGAAGCTAAAATGGCTCTGGATGAAATTGAAGATGAATTCGATGAACATAGAAAAGTTGCCTTAGAGAGAGAACAAAAAGTAAGACGGCAACTGCAAGACGAATTGAACAAACAAAAAGGGATTTAAAAACTAAAACCTTTTTAAATATTTTTAAAATCTGTAAATTCATTTTTACAGATTTTTTTTATTCCATATGCCTTATTAAATACGTTTCAACAAATTTATTTAGCTACCATCTAAATCCATTTAAGGTTTATGATATTGATAAGTTTACAAAACTTCCAATTCAAACCTAAAATTTCCTAAAACATTTCAAGTATATTTGCTGTCCTAAAGTCTTATCATGCGTATCGATATTATAACTGTTTTACCAGAATTACTTAAAAGTCCGTTTGAAGCTTCTATTTTAAAAAGAGCTATTGATGCTGGCTTGGTGGAAGTACATTTTCATAATTTAAGAGACTTTACAACAGACAACTATAAAACCATAGACGATTACCAATTTGGTGGTGGAGCTGGTATGGTTATGATGATAGAACCCATAGACAAGTGCATTACAAAATTAAAATCTGAAAGAAATTACGACGAAGTTATTTATATGACTCCAGATGGCGAAACTTTAAACCAAGGCATTGCCAATCAATTATCTTTAAAAGAAAACATTATCATACTTTGCGGACATTATAAAGGAGTTGACCAACGAGTGCGTGATCAATTTATAACACGGGAAATCTCAATTGGAGATTACGTGCTTTCTGGTGGAGAGCTAGGAGCTGCTGTATTGTGTGACTCCATAATTAGATTAATCCCTGGAGTTTTAGGGAATGAAACATCTGCCTTAACAGACTCTTTTCAGGACAACTTATTAGCACCACCAATATATACGCGCCCAAGAGACTATAAAGGATGGCAAGTTCCAGAAGTATTATTTAGTGGGAATTTTCCTAAAATTGAAAAATGGCGAGAAGAAAAAGCCTACGAAAACACCATAAACAGGCGTCCTGACTTATTAGATGAATAAAAAAGTTATTAATTATTCATTTTTAATTGTTCATTTTTAATTATTAACTATCTTTGCAGCCAATTTCGGGTTAACCTCTGGCGAGAATCGTGGATGTTGTTTCGAACTAATTATAAATAAATTTAAAGATATGGAATCTTTAGTAAAATTTGTACAAGACGAATTTGTAACAAAAAAAGATTTTCCAGAATTCAAAGCTGGAGACACAATTACTGTATACTACGAAATTAGAGAAGGAGAAAAAGTTCGTACTCAGTTTTTTAGAGGTGTAGTAATTCAAAAAAGAGGCTCTGGAGCTTCTGAAACATTTACCATTAGAAAAATGTCTGGAACTATAGGTGTAGAACGTATTATGCCTGTAAACATGCCAGCCTTACAGAAAATTGAAGTGAATAAAAAAGGTAAAGTTCGTAGAGCTCGTATCTATTACTTCAGAGGTCTTACTGGTAAAAAAGCAAGAATTAAAGAAAGTATGAAACGTTAATAAACGTTTAATAACCTTGAAAAGCCCTGTTTTAACAGGGCTTTTTTTATTAACAAAAGTTAATAACTAATGTTTATAATTGGTTGATATCTAATGTGTTAAAATTCTTGAAATAACCATCTATCTAACGTATCTTAGTAAAAGAATTTATAAACAACGTATAGTTGGTTTTATGAAAATGAATTAGTTATAAACTCTTTAAAGAAACGTTCTTTATTTTAATTGTTTTTTGAGGTTTTAAGGTATCATGTGTATGCATGCTTAACCAAAAAATCATGATACTATTAATAGTGTTGGTTGTTTAGACACTCAATATCTTGAAATAGTTGAAAGTTTTTAAAAATTGTATCAGCGAAAGTAAATATTATTTAAGAAAACAATGATGGCTGTGTTGCACGTTGTTAAAACGATGTACAATAAGAAAATCATCAAGAAAAATAATTTATAAGAAATTTTTATACAGCAGGTCAATACATTTTGAAAGCTGCATAAAACGAATGTTTCTATTGAAATAGTAACACTTGAATTGAAAAGGTGTAAATGAAAGTTTATACTTTGGTAGCAATACCAAATTAGATCATGTTAAACTATTTCAAAGAAAGCCATATCAGATATAGATTTAGGTCTATTGTGATATGGCTTTTGTTTTTATATAAACTTCCTATCTTTGTCTACTAAGAATACATCCATAAAAATGAACCTTCCTCTTATAATAGACCAAGACTTTAAAAAAATTGATTATACCAAAAAAGAATTACTAAAAGCAGAATATGATAGCTGTCGTTTTATAGATTGTAATTTCTCAGAAACTTATCTTTCAAACATCACCTTTACAGACTGTAAGTTTATAAATAGCAACTTAAGTAGTATTAAAGTTAAAAACACGACGTTTAAAGATGCTGTTTTTACAGAATGTAAGCTGCTTGGCGTGTTGTTTAACGACTGCAATCCGTTTTTAATGTCATTTACTTTTAATAAATCTAATCTCAACTTTTCTTCATTTTACAAGTGTAATCTAAACAAAACCAATTTTAATACCTGCACTTTAGAAAACATCGATTTCTCTGAAACCAACTTAAGTCAGGCTAAATTTATAGAGTGTAATTTAAATAAAAGTGTCTTCAATAATTCCAATTTAGAGAAAGCTGATTTTAGATCTTCATATAATTTTTATATCAACCCTGAATTAAATAGCTTAAAGCAAGCTAAATTCTCTAAAGAAGGTGCTTTAAATCTATTAAAATCTTATAATCTTGACATAGAATAATCTAAATTAGCAACAGACAATTCACTTTTTTATCAACTTGATAAAACATGCCTATTTAAAGGACTCTTCATTAAAAAACTGTATATAATTTCATATATTTGCATGGCTTAAAAAACAAGCAAATTCTATTAAATAAAACTGAAAATTCTTATGGCAAATACATCTACTATATTTTATACCAAAACAGATGAAGCTCCAGCTTTGGCTACTTATTCTTTTTTACCAATTGTCAAATCTTTTACAAAACCCTCAGGTGTCGAGATTGAAACTAAAGACATCTCACTTGCAAATAGAATTTTAGCCGTTTTTCCTGATTTTTTAACAGATGATCAAAAAGTAAGCGATGATTTAGGAATATTAGGCGAATTGGTTAAACAACCAGAAGCTAATATTATCAAGCTACCAAATATAAGTGCCTCTATTCCACAATTAAAAAATGCAATTGAAGAGTTACAAGCTAAAGGGTTTAAATTACCTAGTTATCCAGATGAGCCTAAAAATGATTCTGAAAAAAACATAAAATCTCGTTATGACAAAATTAAAGGAAGTGCCGTAAATCCTGTACTTCGTGAAGGAAATTCAGACCGTCGCGCTCCAAAAGCAGTTAAAAATTACGCTAAGAAAAATCCGCATTCTATGGGAGCTTGGTCTAAAGATTCCAAAACTCATGTAGCAACTATGGGTGAAGGAGATTTTGAGCATAACGAAAAATCGGTAACTTTAGATAAGGCAACTACTGTTTCTATTCAGTTTAAAGGAACTGATGGTGAAACTGAAATTTTAAAGGAAAACTTAAACCTTTTAAATGGCGAAATTATAGATGCAACTGTATTAAGCAAAAAAGCTTTAATCGCATTTTTAGATGCTCAAATAAAAGATGCTAAAGATAAAGGTGTGCTTTTCTCTTTACACATGAAAGCAACCATGATGAAAGTAAGTGACCCAATTATTTTTGGTCATGCTGTAAAGGTATTCTTTAAAGACTTATTTGCTAAACATAGTGACACATTTAAATCTATTGGTGTAGATGTAAATAATGGTTTTGGAAATTTAATTGAAAAACTAGAAGAACTTCCTGCAAACAAACGTCAGGATATAGAACAAGATATTACAACTGCTTTTAAAAACGGACCAGCTTTAGCTATGGTAAATAGCGATAAAGGCATTACTAATCTTCATGTTCCAAGTGATGTAATTATTGATGCTTCTATGCCGGCAATGATTAGAACCTCTGGAAAAATGTGGAATGCTGAAGGGAAATTACAAGACACTAAAGCAGTTATTCCAGATAGTAGCTATGCTGGAATTTATACAGCAACCATAGATTTTTGTAAAGAACATGGTGCCTTCGATCCAACAACTATGGGTTCTGTGCCAAACGTAGGGCTTATGGCTCAAAAAGCTGAAGAGTATGGTTCTCATGACAAAACTTTCGAAATAACATCAAACGGTACTGTAAGTGTTATCGATGCTTCAGGTAAGGTTTTAATTGAACACAAAGTAGAAAATGGAGATATCTGGCGTATGTGTCAAGTTAAAGATGCACCAATCCAAGATTGGGTAAAACTTGCAGTTACAAGAGCTAGAGCCTCTCAAACTCCTGCCGTTTTTTGGTTAGATGAAAATAGAGCGCACGATGCCGAATTAATTAAAAAAGTAAATCTATATTTAAAAGATCACGATACGTCTGGTTTAGATATTAGAATTCTTTCTCCTATCAAGGCTACAACATTCACTTTAAAGAGAGTAAAAGATGGAAAAGATACTATTTCTGTTTCTGGAAATGTATTAAGAGATTACTTAACAGACTTATTCCCAATTTTAGAATTAGGAACAAGCGCTAAAATGCTTTCTATTGTTCCATTAATGAATGGTGGAGGCTTATTTGAAACTGGCGCTGGAGGGTCTGCTCCAAAACACGTGCAACAACTTTTAGAAGAAAACCATTTACGTTGGGATTCTTTAGGTGAGTTTTTAGCACTTGCTGTTTCTTTAGAACATTTAAGTGAAGCTACCAACAATCCTAAAGCATTAGTTTTAGCTGAAGCTTTAGACCTTGCTACCGAAGAGTTATTAGATACAAATAAAGGTCCTTCTAGAAAAGTAGGAGAAATAGATAACAGAGGTAGTCATTTTTATCTAGCAATGTATTGGGCTCAAGCTTTAGCTGAGCAAACAAAAGATATTGACTTACAGAAGATATTCACTCCTATTGCTAAACAACTTGAAGAAAATGAAAATGTAATTATGCAAGAACTAAATAATGTTCAAGGACACGCTACGAACTTAGGTGGATATTACAAACCAAATGAAAGTGAAACTAAAAATGTAATGCAACCAAGCAAGACGTTTAATAGCATTCTAAAAGCTATCTAGTTTAAAATAATATTTTGTTAATAAAAGCTCCTTCTAGGGGCTTTTTTTATAACTTTAGTCAAAATTACTCTTTTAATGAAGATACGAATACTCTGGTTACTTGTAGTTATTAGTTTAAAATTTCACGGTCTTTTTGCTCAAGACAATGTAACCCTTAGTGGTATTGTTTCAGATATTAGCAGTAACGAAACCCTAATAGGAGTAAACATTTTAATCCCTGAATTAAAAACTGGAGCTATTACAAATGAATATGGTTTCTACTCAATAACCCTTCCTAAAGGAACTTATAATCTAGTTATTAGCTATCTAGGGTACAGCAATGTTTCCGAAACCATCTCTCTTGAAAAAAATCTAAACAAAAATTTTAGTCTATCAGAAGCCATTGAAAGTTTAAATGAAGTGCTTATTAAAGATAATGTGGAGAAACTAAATATTAAAAAGCCACAAATGAGCGTTAATTCATTGAGTTCAAATACTATTAAGCAGATTCCTGTAGTTTTTGGTGAAGCAGATGTTATTAAAGCTATTACCTTATTACCTGGTGTTACAAATGCTGGCGAAGGCTCGTCTGGATTTAATGTACGTGGTGGTGCTGCAGACCAAAACTTAATTCTTCTAGATGAAGCAACTATTTATAACTCTTCACATCTTTTTGGTTTCTTTTCTGTTTTTAATCCAGATGCCATTAAAGATTTAAAACTCTATAAAGGAGGTATTCCTGCAAGATATGGAGGACGTGTTTCTTCGGTTTTAGATATTTATCAAAAAGAAGGAAATAGTAAAAAGTTTCATGTCAATGGTGGTATTGGTTTAATATCTAGCAGACTTTTGGCCGAAGGCCCTATTAAAAAAGGAAAAGGCTCGTTTTTATTAGGAGGAAGAGCTACCTATGCACATTTGTTTCTACCTCTCTTCGATGTTGAAAACAAGGCCTATTTTTACGATTTAAACACTAAAATAAGTTATAGGTTAAATCAGAATAACAATGTGTATTTATCAGGCTATTTTGGAAGAGATGTATTAAGCTTTAATGATAGTTTTAAAAACACCTATGGTAATTCTATCTTAAATTTTAGATGGAATCATTTATTTTCAGATAAGATATTTTCAAATCTCTCTTTAATCTATTCCGATTATTATTACGGATTAGATCTGGGTTTTATAGAATTTAATTGGAATTCTGGGATTAGAAACTTAAATCTTAAATACGATTTTAAACATTATGTAAGTAATAAAATAAAATTACAGTATGGTTTAAATAGTATCTATCATAAATTCAATCCAGGTGAAATAGAACCTTCAAATCCGGGTTCTGGAATTAATGCACAAAAATTAATAGACAAATATGCTTTCGAAAATGCTGTATATATTGATGTTGAACACAAATTAACTAATAGATTAATGGCATCTTACGGTTTACGTTATAGTTCGTTTATACGTTTAGGACAAGACGAATTAAACATTTACGAAAATGACCAAGCAGTTATCTATAATCAAGACCTTCAAATTTATGAAAAGGCAGAACCAATTGGAACAGAAAGTTATAAACGCAGTGATATAATAGAATCTTTTGGGAATTTAGAACCTAGGCTAGCTTTAGCCTACGAATTAAATTCAAGCTCATCCATAAAAGTAAGTTATAATCGACTAAGCCAATATTTACATTTATTATCTAATACAAGTTCCCCAACACCTTTGGATATTTGGACGCCAAGTGGAAAATATGTAAAGCCCCAGATTTTAGATCAAGTTGCCTTGGGATATTTTAAAAACGTAAAAGACAATATGTATTCTTTAGAAGTTGAAACCTTCTATAAAAAAGTTAAAAACCGAATTGATTATATAGATGGTGCAGACTTAATTGCTAACGATGCCATAGAGCAAGTTATTTTAAATGGTGAAGCTAAAGCTTATGGATTCGAATTGCTTTTCAGAAAAAATGAAGGCCGTTTTAAGGGTTGGTTTGCCTATACTTTAGCTAATTCTCAACAGAGAACGCCAGGAATAAAACCTAACGAACCGGGAATTAATAATGGAGAATGGTACAAAACACCATACGATAAAACCCATGATATTTCAATAACAGCAAGCTACGATTTAACAAAAAAATGGATTGTTAACATCAATTTTTTATTTCAAACAGGACAACCTGCAACCTATCCAAATGCCCAATACCAATACAACGGACTTAATATTCCTAATTATGGCTTAAGAAATGAATACAGATTGCCTACTTACAATAGATTAGATATTTCGGCAACTTATATTCCAAAACCAGAAAAAAATAAAGGGTGGCAAAGCGAATGGGTTTTTGGAATATATAATGTGTACAACAGACGTAACGCAGCATCTATTTCATTTCAAGAAAACAGTGAAACTAGAGCAAACGAAGCTGTGAGACTCTCTATTTTTGGAATTGTTCCTTCTGTTTCTTATAACTTCAAATTTTAATAAAATGAAACAAAAATTTATAATAGTAGTTGTTTTATTAGTCAGTTTTTTTTCTTGTGAAGATGTCATCGATGTCGATGTACCAACTTCAGAACCTCGTTTAGTAATAGATGCTTCTATCAATTGGTTTAAAGGAACTACAGGAAATGAGCAATTTATAAAATTAACTTTAACGGCACCATATTTTGACGATGGTGTTCCTCCTGCAAACAACGCATTAGTAACTGTTGAAGACCAAAACAATAATGTTTTTGAATTTATAGAAGATGAAAACTCAGGTTACTATTACAATAACAATTTTATTACAGAAATAAATGGAGTCTACAATTTAACCATCGTTTATGAAAATGAAACATATATTGGAACTGAAACTCTTTTAGCTGTTCCTGAAATTGAGTTTGTAGAACAAAATTTAGAAGGTGGCATTACGGGAGAAGACACAGAAATTAAAGCCTATTTTACAGATCCTGCAAATGAAGAAAATTATTATTTCTTCGAGTTTATCCCAAACACACCAGTAATTCCTACGCTTGATACTTTTAAAGATGAGTTTGTAAATGGGAACCAAGTGTTTGGTTTTTATGTGGAAGAAGAATTAAATCCTGGAGATGAAGTGCTAATAAAGAATCATGGTGTTTCTAAACGGTTTTACGAGTTTATGTATGTTTTATTACAACAAACAGGATCAGCTGGTGGTCCTTTTGAAACTCAACCTGCAACCGTTCGAGGAAACTGTATGAATATTACAAATCCAGAAAACTATCCTTTTGGCTATTTTAGACTTTCAGAAGTTTCACAAGTTAATTACGTCATTCAACCATAAATAAGAAACACAAGAATATGCTTTTAGAGATTTAAAAAAGCTGTATTTTTGAAGGTATGGAATTCACAAAAACAACAGAGCTAAACTCAAACCATAATCATCTAGAAAAGATGACGATTCAGGAATTATTATCGAATATTAATCTTGAAGATAAAACAGTTCCACTTGCAGTAGAAAAAGCCTTACCTCAAATTGAAGTATTAGTTAATCATATTGTTGAAAAACTTGAAAATGGTGGTCGTTTATTTTATATAGGAGCTGGTACTAGTGGCAGATTAGGCATCCTTGATGCTTCGGAATGTCCACCAACTTTTGGCGTGTCTCAGGATTTAGTAATTGGTTTAATTGCAGGTGGAGATATGGCTATAAGAAAAGCTGTTGAAAACGCCGAAGACTCTCTTACACAAGGTTGGGAAGATCTTCAAAAATATCATATTTCAAATAAGGATGTCGTTATTGGCATTGCAGCTTCTGGAACAACACCTTATGTTATTCAAGCTCTCAAAGTATGTAATAACAACAATATTATTACTGGCTGTATAACCTGTAATAAAAATAGTCCATTATCTCTTGCAGCAAAATTCCCAATTGAAGTAGTTGTTGGACCTGAGTTTATAACTGGAAGTTCTAGAATGAAAGCTGGAACTGCACAAAAACTTGTACTTAATATGATAACTACTACAACCATGGTGAAGTTAGGTCATGTAATAGGGAACAAAATGGTAGATATGCAACTAAGCAATAATAAGCTTGTTGAAAGAGGTACAAAAATGATTATGGATGAACTAGATATTTCTGAAGAAAAAGCTTTAAAACTTTTAATGAAATACAAAAATGTTCGCGAAGCAATAAAAAACTATAAAAATGGAAACTAAAAGAACCGATAAAGATATTCTTGTAAAAGGCTTAAAAAAGATGGGATTTTCTCTAGTTTGTATGTTTCTTGGTCCAACTCTGATGTATATAGCTTTTAGCAACCAAGAAAAAACACTCTACATCCCACTTTTAATTGCTGCAATATTAATTTGTATTCTTGCCGTTTATTTGGCTTTTATGGGCTTAAAAACCATTATGGATAGCATGTTCGGTAAACCACCTTCAAAGTAATATAATTTCAGAATATTTTTTCTTTATCTTAAAAAACCTCTAATTATTTAAGTTCTCCAAAACCAAACGTATTTCCCCATAAGAATATTTTTCATCCAATTGATGTTTTAAATCTGATAGATTTTCAAATGTTATTTTAGGGATGATTTCTTTTAGTTCTTTATAATGAGTTTCAGACATTAAGTCCGTAATTTTAATTTCTTTTGATGGAATAAAATTCGCCAAATGTCCGAAAATAGTGTTCTCATTTAATCCTCTTTCATCTGCTATATCATGAATACTTTTACCTGCTTTAAATAAGTCTAGAGATACTTTTTTAGTGTCTACTTTCTTTTTACTAGTTGTTTCAAAATCCATTTCAATATTAAAATCTTGAGGCAAATCAATATTATTTTCATCACAATAATCACTAATAACTTCTAAGATAGCACCTCCATATTTTTCAACACGTACTTTTCCCATCCCATTAATTAACAAAAGCTCTTTTTGAGAAGTTGGCAATGTTTCGCACATCTCATACAAGGACTTTTGATTGAATATTTGATAGTGAAGCAAATTGTTTTCTGTAGCAATATCATTTCTCAAAGTTCTAAGCAACTCAAATAGTTCGACGTTCGACGTTCCTTCTATAACAGTTTTTCTTTTCTTTTTAGGTTTTTCTTTAGTAATAAATGCAGACTTAGCACGTAATTCTAAAAATTTACTACTACTAAATCCATTACTCAACTCTTTAAAATACATTAATTTGATTTCTAACAATTCTTCAATTAAACCAATATGTTTTTCAAGATCCTTTTCAATTTCTTTGTTATCTGTGGTATAACTAATAGCATTTAAACTAGATACTATTACATCTTCGGTATGTTGCTTAAAATATTGAATAGCTTTTGTAAAACGTTCTTGGACTAAAGGGTTGTTTTCTGGAAGTTCTTGTTGACTTCCAATGTTTTTTAATTGATCTTTAAAACTGGTCTTAATTTTAAGAAAAGGAATGATGGCTTGATCTTTAATGGTTGTTAACGGTTTATCCAGTTCTCCTTCAATACTATTTCTGTTTTTGTAATAAATATCTAACAAACGACTGATAGGATATAAAAAATTGTGAAAATTAAAAATATCCGAAATAGCATCTAATTGAAAGTCTTTTCGTGATATTTCCAAAATGCTCTCGTTTGGTGCACTTTCTTCAGAATATTTAGTGAACGAAGTAATATGATTGTCATTAATAATCTGGCTAGAATCAATTTTATTTTTAAGAATTAAACCTTCAAGAGATTTACACCTGCTTAATGCCACGTACGTTTGCCCATGAGCAAAAGCTCCTTGGGAATCTATTATGGCTTTTTCAAAAGTTAAGCCTTGACTTTTATGAATGGTAATTGCCCAAGCCAACCTTAATGGAATCTGTTTAAAAAAACCAATTTTATCTTCTTTAATGGCCTTGGACTCTTTATCTACAGTATAAGTAATGTTTTCCCAAACTTCTGAACTTGTAGTAATATCAAAATCATCTTCAGGACATCTTATAACAACTTCGTCTTTATTAAGCTTAATAACCTTACCTATTTTCCCATTAAAATAACGTTTCTCTATGGAACTGTCATTTTTATTAAACATCACTTGGGCTCCTACTTTTAGCTCTAGAAGTTCATCATTTGGAAAGGCATGTTCAGGAAACTTGCCTCCTATTTCTGCTTTATATGAAAACAATTTTGAAGGT
>NZ_JAPMLM010000075.1:0-5882 GCF_026410195.1 Xanthomarina sp. F2636L
TAGAGTGAACCCAAAAGCTTAGACAAATTTATAATTAATTTTGATAATAATGAGCTCGATATTCGGTCGGGCTCAGACCTTTTAAATTTAGTTTAATTCTTTCATTATTATAATACTTTATATACTCTTTTATATCACGCTTCAATTGTGTTATAGACTTATATTTATTTAGATAAAATAATTCAGATTTTAAAATACCAAAGAAGTTTTCTATTACTGCATTGTCTAAACAATTCCCTTTTCGAGACATACTTTGAGTAATTCCCTTTTCTTTTAATAGACTTTGATACTGTTTCATTTGATATTGCCATCCTTGATCAGAATGCAAGATTAAGTTTGCTTGATTAGGTATCTTTATAAAAGACTTTTTTAACATCGTAACGACTTGTTTAAAGTTTGGTTTTTCAGATAGCTCATAACTTATTATTTCACCATTGAATAAATCAATTATAGGCGATAGATATAGTTTGTCCCCAAAGACTTTAAATTCGGTAATGTCGGTAGCCCATTTTCTATTTGGTTTTATAGCCTTAAAATTACGTTGTAAAATATTGGGAGCTGTTTCACCTATTTGTCCTTTATAAGATTGATATCTTTTAGCTCTTATAAGGCTTTTTAAGCCTAATTGACGCATTAACTTAGATATGGTTTTGTGATTGATTATAAAACCTTTTTTATTAATCTCTAGAGTAATTCTTCTATAGCCATACCTGCCTTTATGCCGATGGTAAATCTTGCTAATTAATTGCTTTATCTCTTTATATTTATCGCTTAAATTATTTCTTTTTCGGTGGTAATAGTAACTGCTTCTTGCCATATTAGTATGTTTTAGTAATAGTTCTAAATCATACTTATGCCTTAATTCTGTTATGGCTTGCGCTTTTTGCTTTGCTCTTCTTGAATTAAGGCCTGAAACTTTTTTAGCAAGTCCAGTTCTGCCCGTAAGGATTCATTTTCCAATAGAAGTTCCTCTTCTCTGGTTAAAGGTTTATTGGATTTCTTTTTTGTCTTTTTAAATTCCATCGCTTTTGGTTTTCCTCTAGTTTTATGGTTTAAGCCTTCGGTACCCAGCTTTTTGTAATTCTTCTGCCAATTCATAATTACAGATTTAGTAGGGATATTGAACTCCAAACAAGCTTGGCTAAAGGATAGTGAATCTTTGTTGATAGCTTCCAATACTTTTATTTTGAAAGGTAAACTATAGACTTTGTTTTTTCTTGGCAACAAAGCTTTTTTGCCATATTTTTCATAAAAACGAATCCAATCATGAAGTGTTGTATGATGACAACCATTTAATTTTGAAACAGCTTCTACTGTTTGATGATGATTTAAAACTTGCTTTACACAGCGAAGTTTGAAATCGTAATTGTACTTGACTTTTCTTCCCATAAAAATACACTTAAATAGTGTCTAACTTTTTGGGTGCAGTTCAAAATCCGCGAGGATTTTCGTAAGTAGGCTTGCACCAAGCAATTAATTTTACACGGTGTTGGCACACGTATTTTATTTATTTTCCAGTTCTATAATCAGTATTTGAATAGTTAAAATCGGAAAAGTCTTTAAATAGTAAAATCCGCTTTTCTTTAGTCAAATAGTTTTTTATTATTTCATAATTTCCTTTCGGAAAACTAATTCGGTCGCCTTTTGTCAAAAAAGTGTCGCCACCAAATTCGCATTCACATAATTTTCCTCGAACTGCTGTTGCGTAAACGGTTACTTTTTCTTTGTAGCCATCTTTCCATTCTTTCTTGATTACTTGTATTTTCTCTCTGTTTTTCTTAACTAATTCACGTAATTCAGTCAGATATTCACTATAGTTTTCAGGAAAATTAAATTCCGTTCCCGTTGTCATTGTGTATGGATAAGAAACCTTTCCTAAACAACAAGATTCTAATTGTTCACTACCGTAAAATTCGTGCAAGAAAAGAGAATAGATTTTCGGCTCTTTATATTCATCCACTTTTTCATATTTTTCTAATTCCGCAATCCAATAGTAAATAAAAGTTCCGTGAGAATCTTTATTTCTGTCCATTTCAAAAGTTAGAATCACGAATTCTTTTTCAGTCAGATTTTGAGTAAATCCGCTGAATGAAATTAGTAGTAGAAATATTAAAATTACCTTATTTTTCAAATTGAAAACGTATTTTTTATATGTGTGCCAACGTTTATGTGTATGAGCTGGGGCGTGAATTAAGCACGGAACAATCCAAACAGATACTTACCTGTGGAAAATCCGCAGGATTTTCCAGATGAGCGAGAACAAGCCATAGCTTATACACGGTGTTGTAAAACGTTTTTTTCTAACACCATTCTATTATTTTCGTTTCAAAATCAATTGGTGTCGGTCCACTAGAACATCCTCCGATTTCCTCCGCATTTCGGTCAGTTTCAGTTTCTCCGATAATCCACTTTCCAGACTTATGTTTTAATAAAATTCCTTGTATTATTATTTTTCCTCCAGTCAGAGGATTTTTTTCGCTGTTATACACAATTATTTTATTTCCATCTATTTGTATTTCAACAGGCAGATTTTCCATTCGCCCACCAAATTCAGCAAAATACAATTCGTACGTCATTTTTCCTTGAGGAATAGTGTCCGTTAAAATTAATTCGGATTTCAAATTCTGTTTTTCGGAAATTAATTGTTCGTTGGAATTATATTCGGAAGTTCCGCCTCTTTTTCCTAAAGCTGTCGCAACGAAAATCGTAAAGGCGATAAGTAATAGACTTCCTATTCCTACGAGTATTAATAATATGTTCCAGAGTTTCTTCAAAATGTTTTACAACGTGTTTGTATAAGATTAGTTGCGTTGTTTAAGCACCTAATTTAGCAAATACAAACCAAATAGAAAATCCGCGAGGATTTTCGTAAGTAGGCTTGCACTAGCAATTAATTTTATACGGTGTTGTGCAACGTTTTTTATTTCCACCTTACTTGATATGGGTATCTTTCATAAACAGCATTGTCCTCATTAAAAGAAAATCCTAATTCCCCATTATTTTTGGCTATTTTCATTAATTTTTTTGCTTCTTCAATTTTTCCAATTTTCCCCAAACATAGAGCTTTGTAATATTGTACATCTGAAAATTGAGTATGTATTTTAAGAGCTAAATCGAATAAGTCTATTGCTTCTTTATATTTCCCTTGTTCATATTTGCTAATGCCATAATAGAATAAATCAACAGGATGTAACCAATCTTCTCCGTGTTCTGAAAGTTGCTTTTCGTAATCAATTTTAAATATTTGTTCTGCTTTTTTAAATTCATTCAGTTGCAAATATGAAAGTCCAATATGAAAATCATAGGTGTGGTCCATAACATAGCCATATCCAAATCGTTTTTTACAATCTTCAAAATCTTTTATAGCTTCTTTATACGTTTTTGCAAATATGCATTTTATGAATGCTCTATAGTCCTGCCAACGTTGCCTGTCATATTTTACAGCCCTATCAATATATTCCATTCCTAATTCATACTTTCCTTGTTTAAATAGCGGCATTGCTTTTTGCTGCCACATATAAGCAATTGTAGAATCTTTAGCTAATCCTTTGTCTATTTCAGATTGCCATTCTGAAGAGTAATAAGAGTATTTCCATGCGCCATTTTTTAAATGAACATCAATAAGTGAATCTTGTCTTTTCTTAATAATTTTTAATTCAGAATCAGATTTTCCTATTTTATTATTTTCTAAATTAACGTCATTTTTGCAATTAGTAAAGAATACTAAAATTACTAAAATACAAAGTAAATTATTACTTAATTTCATGTTTTTGTCAAATGTTGCACAACGGATTTGTATATGAAACGTAGTGCAGAAAATAAGCAGTTTCGTTTCGGATTAGCACAAGCCAAATTTTTAAATTTTACTAATTATCTTTCTTTTTAAAATAGCCAAATTTAAAAATTTGGCGACCTCGCAAATATGCCCGAACCTTTGTGTTAGCAACGACTCGCACTATGTTTTATATACGTTGTTGTGAGCTGGCTTTCTGCGTTCTGCTTTTCATAATTGGTTACTTATTCGGTTTAAAATCGCCAATCTGTTTCTCAAATTTATGGCTGTCTTTGAATGCACAAAGATTTCCGTCTGGGTCTAAAAATTTCGCAATCGTTCCCCAAGAATGTTCTTGATAATCAACTTTAATATTTTTTGCGGTTAGTTTATCCGCAAGTACTTTCACATTCGGCACGTTCATTCGTAAACAAGTTTTAATCCGTTCCGTTTCTGTTTTTTGTCCGTTATATTCATCATCCAATTCCACCATTAGATATGATTGTCCAAATTCAAAGCAAGTTAGATTTTCGCTTTCAAACATTTTTTTGAGTCCGAGCATAATTTCATAAAACTCAACACACTTTTTGTATTCAATTGTATATAATATAATTCCTGTTCGGTCAAATTCCATTCAGATTGGTTTTTTTTAGCTTGCTCACAACGGTCTCGGCTATGAGTAGTTGCGTGGATAAGCACTTAACTTTGCAAGTACACACCAAACTGAAAATCCGCGAGGATTTTCACAAGTAGGCGAGAACAAGCAATTACTTATAGCCATTGTTGTAACCAGTTATTTTTTATTCAGTTTTTGTTTAAATTCCAATATTTCAGATAGATATATTTCGTTAAGAAATTCGTTGTAAACATCATCTCTTTTATAATGGATACTACTTTCGGCTTTCAAAATATTCTCTTTTGCTTTTTCGATTTGACCAAGTTCTTGGTAAGCTTTTGCCATTCCAAAATAGGATTCAGGAACATTTTCAGTTTGATTTAAAGCTCGTTGAAATTCGGAAATCGCTTTTTCGTAATTCCCGAGTTCGTATTCGCAAAGTCCGAGATATACGAAACTATGAATGTCAGCCCAATCCTCTTTTTGGTTCTTGATGTTGCGATTAAATAATTCTATTGCTTTTTGATAGTCTTTTTTTCCGAAATAGCATTCTCCTCGCAAAAAGTCGATATCTTCTCCCCAAGGTGCATCCACAAAATTTGGCGTTAGAGTATCAAGTCGGTCAAAATCTTCCAGAGCTTTATTATAATCTCGCATTTTTCTTAGCCTAATCCAACCTCTGTAACCTAAATGTAATTTTGGGTCAAGTTCTACAGCCTTATTCAAATATTTGAATCCATTTTCAAAATCTCCAGCCTTGTTTAAATGGACAGAATATTCCATATATTCATCGCTATCTTGAGATTCAAAACTCTCTATCCGTTGAGATAATTCTTTAGATTTCTCTATTCTGTTTTCATTCCAAAAATAGAGGTAGATTCCAAAAGCTATTGCAATGACCAAAACAGCTCCAACTATGTAACCAAATATTTTAAAAAATTTCTTCAATTATTCCGTTTTTAATTTTTAACCTGATTAGGTTGTAGGTTTTAAAATCTTTATCCTTTTTCCAGTCCGTTAGTCCAACAGCAATTTCCTCAAGTTCTTTTATTAACTCTCCATTGTCAAATTCTGTATTCTCGTAATTTTCGTCAATTTGAAATGTTTCAATATTGCAAAATTTTCCTGTTTTTGAAATGTTCAGCCTTAATGTTATAAATCCATTATTTGGACTGATGTCTGTTTTTGATAATTGAATTTCTTTGAAAGCTTTTCTTAAAGTTGGATTTTCGCCCTCAATTCGGCTGTTGATTCCATTTGCCCAATATGGCATAGAACGTTCGTCACATTCGCTTTTTTCTTGCGAAAAAGATAGCAATAAAACAAGGTATATTGTTATGACTAAAAGTTTCTTCATAATTGGTTACAACGGTTTCGTGTATGAAAAGTGCGTGTTTGCGTCAGAGGATTTTCGGAACGAAAATCGGAAGAAAGCAAACACGCACTTTCCTTTTGATTAGGCACTAAAATAAGCATTTTTTATACACAGTGTTA
>NZ_JAPMLM010000075.1:5932-12483 GCF_026410195.1 Xanthomarina sp. F2636L
GCAGAGTGAAATCAGCGTAATGTTTGGCAGAAATCAGAGGTAATTCAGTTGCGTATTGCTTGCGTTTGAGTGGTTTCCGCAATTGTAGCTAACGTTTTCGTGTATGAAAAGTGCGGGTTTGTGTCAGAGGATTTTCGGAACGAAAATCGGAAGAAAGCAAACACGCACTTTCCTTTTGGTTAAACACTAAAATAAGCATTTTTTATACACAGTGTTGCCCACAGTTATTTCTTTCGTAGCGGTATTTTAAATGCAAAATCTAAACTTATTAAATGTTCATATTCGAATTCCGCTTTAGGTTTTAAATTATAAAAAGTTGGGCGATAAATAAGTCCAACAAAAAAACTTTTCCCAAATTGAAAATAAACATCAGCCGTTAAACCAATGCTTTTATTTTTTCTTTTAATTTCTATTTCGTTTTCAATGTCAGAATCATCAATATAAGTCCAATTATTAATCGAATAATTTAATCCATACCCAATTGAAAATCTTTTGATTTTGAAATTATCAGTTAAACTAAAATAAATGCTATTCATTTTGTCATATGCACTATCGTAATGCACTGGTGCAGGAACAGGTGCGAGAAAATCAGTAGAAGCAGTTGTGTTAAAATTAAAATATTTATTAGACTTGTAGAAATATTCTATTCCAGCAGAGATTCCAAAAAATCCAGTATTAGATTTTGTTCCATAACCTTGAGGTTTAAAATAAAATCCATTTACGTATGGAATTGAAAAGACTAAATTAATATCATTTTTATTTTTTGGATAAGTTTCTGCAAAAAAATCGGTGTAAAATTTACTTACTGGTGGCTCAATAATACGTAAAGAATCTTTTGAATTTAAATAAGCATTTTTACCATAATAAAATCTTTTTTTGTTTGTAAAATCAACAGCATAATTTAAAGGTGCCATTTGCATTCCAACTAAATTCAAATAAAGAAATGTTGGATTTGGTGATGATTTTATTTTGTAATCAATATTTAAAGTATCTGTTATTAAAATTAAATCTAAATCTAAATTTGACCTTATAACTTTAACTTTATTTGGTAAATCATAAATACTGTCATAAACTTTGACCTTGGCATTCTTCTCATTTGAGGAAATGCTTAAATCATAAGTTTTCTTTTTTAAAATTGTTGCACAATTTGTCAATAAAAGACAGAATATAAATGGTAGTAGGATTTTTTTCATAATTGTGGGCAACGTGTTGTATATGATTAGTTGTGTTGGCAGGAACTAAATTAGTAAAAGAAAGCGAATCAGAGGAAAATCCGAAGGATTTTCCGAGTACACACAGAACGAACAATTAATTATATACGTTGTTGTAAGTAGTTTTTCTTTTAGATTAAAATAAAGGTGCTATATTTTTTTCGTGCAATTTTCCTCTATCGTCCGTTGCAACTACTTTTGGTTTTTCTCCATTGTTCCAAATTAGGTAAAATGATTTAAGGGAATCATATTCCACATTCTGAGAGCTAAAATGTTTATATATTTTATCATACCAAAAACCAATTGATAGAGAAATTCTATTAGTAATCATGTTCTTTGGTGAAAATTCCTTTGTTTTCCAATCAATTTTGATGTCGTAGTTTTTTTGATTGATTTTATTTAAGTCTTCAATTACAAAACCTGAATCGACATAATTTTCATAACTTATATAGCTATGCCCAAAATTGTGAATTGCTGATGGAATATTCTTGTATTTCATATTCTATGATACTTTTGGGAGTTTTTTTGATTTTACTAATTCTGTCAGTTTATGAAGCTTCTCTTGATCAATTTTTTTCCAATCAGCTTTTTCAAATTCTAACGTATTGAACTTTTTTAAACTGCGATACATAGGTAAAATAACAGACTTAAAATTTCCAGTCATTTTGTAAATCAGATTTGTTTTTTCTGTTATTTCTTTGCTTTTTGAAATACTCAGCTCAAAATCTTGTTCGTTTGGTTTTAGTACAAAGAAATAACATTCAGGTTCCAAATTCCAGCATATTTCCGTTTCAATTCCGTTTATTGCTAAAATCAGAGATTCGCAAAGTTTGTCAGTCGGAATTTCAGGAATATTTGAAGCAATAAATTCCAATTCAAAATCAGCAGATTTTAATTCAATCGGAAGCCATCCATTTGTCGGATTTCCAATATTCAGTTCTATTTTTCTTGGTTTGGTCAAATTACTTACAACGTGATTGTGTATGGTTAGTTGCGTGGTTAAGCAACTAAGTTAGTAAACATTTGCGAACCCGTGAAAATTCCGCAGGAATTTTCGCAAGTAGGGAAGAACAAAGCAATTAATTATACACGGTGTTACCTACAGTTATTTTTAATTTTTATATTTAGCTTATGTTATTTATTTCAATTATACTTTTCGTAATCTCAATTTATATTTTTCTGGCATATTATTATGAATGGGAACATTCAAAAAAACATTGGCAAAAAGGAATTCCTTATTCTAAATTTGATAAAACTTTAGGAATAATAATGTCTATTGTTGTATTAATTTTTTCTTTTTTTCTGTTCGTGAAATCCTTTTTTAAATAGTTATTTTATTCCAAATTTTACTAATTCAGGTTTTATTATTATTAATTCACTTTTTCTCGGAAATTTTCCGTGTTCAAAAGTCAGTTCAACACTATTCTCTTTCTTTTCGAGCGTTTTTATGTCAACATCATAAAAGTCCGAAATCACGAACGTTTTATTTTCATAGCCCAATTCAGTCGGTTGGATTAAAATATGAATATCAGTTTTAGAATTTTCGGTTTCCAGAGGCAAACTTTGTCCATTATAAAATGTCATTACTCTCACAAAAAAGTCATTTCCATATTCCGATTTGACTTGGTCAAAATCACGAAGGACTGATTCAAATTCCGATTCAGACGTTTGAGTGATTTCAGATGTATGTTTATAAACGAAAAAATTGTCTGATATATCTAAAGTGTCTTTAAAATCCTTTTTGTCAATTAATTTCCGTTCTCCGCTTTTTAATTTTTCCGCAACATTTATCTCAGAGTCTGAAGTTTCCACGAAGCGATAATAATCCGAAGTTTGCTTGTTTTCTAAATTCTCAATTTGTGTCTGTAAATCCGAAATCTGTTTTTCTTTTTCGGTCAGTTTTTCAGTCAGTTTTTCCAATTCCGATGAAGTTTGTTTTGAATTACAACTTGCAATTAAAATCAATATTAAAATCAGTAACGGAATTTTTTTCATAATTGTAGGTAACGGTTTTGTATATGGAAAGTTGCGGGTTTGCGTGCGAGGATTTTCCGAAGGAAAATCAGACGTAGCAAACGTGCAACGACCATTGAATTAAGCACAAAATAGCAATTTTTTATATACGTTGTTAGCTTTTAGTGCTTTTTTGTCCGCTTTGTAATTCATTCCGAATTTTTGTTTTTCTTTAATTTTTATTTTCAGATTTTGAGTAAATTCCGCAGTTTTCGATTCCGCAAACTTGCTCAAATTCTGCAATATTTTTAATTCAGATTTCGAGTGAGCAATTCCGCAACTTGCTAAATTCCGATTGAGTGAGATTCCGAGTTTTTAATTCAGATTTCAATTCCGCAAACGAGCTAAAAAATCAGACGCAATTCAATTCAGAGTTTGAGTGATAATTCAGCGTGTTTTTAAAAATTCCGCAACATTATTTTTCGGTTTTTACTTTCTTAAAATTCAAAAAAAAAAAAAATCGAAAAACAAACAGGCTTTTTTCAATTCCGCAAACTTGCTCCAGCATTAAAGCTAACGGTTTTGTATAAGAATAGTTGCGTGGTTTAAGCACTAAAGTTAGCAAATTAATCACAGATAGAAAGTCCGCGAGGACTTTCGTAGGTAGGCTAGGACTAGCAATTAATTTTATACGGTGTTGTACCCAGTTATTAATCCACGTAGCCATATGAATCATCTTCCAAAATATCTTTTTCGTTCCTTCTTTTTATTAATCGGTTCAGAGTTCCGTTTTCAATTCCTTTTCTTCTAAAATGTCCTGTATTTTCGTCAATCAGTCGGTTAATTATTCTATCGCTAATCTTCTCTATAAAGAAAAAATTGAACGAATCTTTTATTACAGTAAAAGGCGTTAGAAAAATTCCACGTCTTGACCACCAACCAGCGAAAAAAGTAATTAAAATGGCTTTGAATTTCGCTCTTTTCCCACAACTCAAACACAATATTTTTTCATTCCGAGTGTCATTCGCAAAAAGTAAAACAGATACGATTTGGTTAATTTCAAATCCGTAAAGTCTATCTTTCTTTTCAGAGCATTTTGGGCAATTCAGATTTTGAATTTTAGTTTTCAGAGATTCACGCTCAATTCCGTCAACGGTCTTTGTTTCTGTTTCAACCCAATTAATCAAGTTTTTGTCAAGATTACGTTTTTCGATTTCGTCTTTTAAAATCCCAAGTACTTCTTTTCTTAAACCTTTCGATTCTTTTTTAGCAATATTCTCGATTTTAGAATCGGAAAAACCTTTGTAGTTTTCTTTTATTTCGTCGACACTATACATTCAAATTTGGGTTCGGTTTTAATTGGGTACAACGTTTTTGTATAAAGAAAGTTGCGTTTTTGTGGGCGAGGATTTTCCGTAGGAAAATCAGAAGCAAGCAAAAAAGCAACACACTTTAATTAAGCACAAAATAGCAATTTTTTTTATACGGTGTTAGCAAAAGCAGTTTTTAGTTAATTAACATTTGTTATTAGAAAACAACTTAGGCAATAAATAACTCAGCAAATTAGGAACAATTCCGATTATGTTTATCTGTTTGTTACAATTATAAAAAGTACTTATTTATTAAATTTTTAGAGTCAGATTTATGTTCGTTAATTTGTTGAATCAGACGACTTATTTTTAATGATTAAAATAATTCAGAAGCAGAGTGAGCCAGATCCAAAATCTATTTATTTAGTTTTTTGCTTCTTTTACATTTTGTTCTAAATATTCTAAGGAAAATTTTTAGTTTCTTTTTTAGAAATCCGCAATTTTTGTTTTTTAAGAGCAAACCTTGGCGTTATAATTTTCCGTAGATTTTGGTCTTCACCTGTTTTTGCTAACGTGTTTGTATATGGTTTGTTGCGTGGTTTAGCAGATAATTTAGCAAATAAAAACCGAATAGAAAATAGAGTGAACCCAAAAGCTTAGACAAATTTATAATTAATTTTGATAATAATGAGCTCGATATTCGGTCGGGCTCAGACCTTTTAAATTTAGTTTAATTCTTTCATTATTATAATACTTTATATACTCTTTTATATCACGCTTCAATTGTGTTATAGACTTATATTTATTTAGATAAAATAATTCAGATTTTAAAATACCAAAGAAGTTTTCTATTACTGCATTGTCTAAACAATTCCCTTTTCGAGACATACTTTGAGTAATTCCCTTTTCTTTTAATAGACTTTGATACTGTTTCATTTGATATTGCCATCCTTGATCAGAATGCAAGATTAAGTTTGCTTGATTAGGTATCTTTATAAAAGACTTTTTTAACATCGTAACGACTTGTTTAAAGTTTGGTTTTTCAGATAGCTCATAACTTATTATTTCACCATTGAATAAATCAATTATAGGCGATAGATATAGTTTGTCCCCAAAGACTTTAAATTCGGTAATGTCGGTAGCCCATTTTCTATTTGGTTTTATAGCCTTAAAATTACGTTGTAAAATATTGGGAGCTGTTTCACCTATTTGTCCTTTATAAGATTGATATCTTTTAGCTCTTATAAGGCTTTTTAAGCCTAATTGACGCATTAACTTAGATATGGTTTTGTGATTGATTATAAAACCTTTTTTATTAATCTCTAGAGTAATTCTTCTATAGCCATACCTGCCTTTATGCCGATGGTAAATCTTGCTAATTAATTGCTTTATCTCTTTATATTTATCGCTTAAATTATTTCTTTTTCGGTGGTAATAGTAACTGCTTCTTGCCATATTAGTATGTTTTAGTAATAGTTCTAAATCATACTTATGCCTTAATTCTGTTATGGCTTGCGCTTTTTGCTTTGCTCTTCTTGAATTAAGGCCTGAAACTTTTTTAGCAAGTCCAGTTCTGCCCGTAAGGATTCATTTTCCAATAGAAGTTCCTCTTCTCTGGTTAAAGGTTTATTGGATTTCTTTTTTGTCTTTTTAAATTCCATCGCTTTTGGTTTTCCTCTAGTTTTATGGTTTAAGCCTTCGGTACCCAGCTTTTTGTAATTCTTCTGCCAATTCATAATTACAGATTTAGTAGGGATATTGAACTCCAAACAAGCTTGGCTAAAGGATAGTGAATCTTTGTTGATAGCTTCCAATACTTTTATTTTGAAAGGTAAACTATAGACTTTGTTTTTTCTTGGCAACAAAGCTTTTTTGCCATATTTTTCATAAAAACGAATCCAATCATGAAGTGTTGTATGATGACAACCATTTAATTTTGAAACAGCTTCTACTGTTTGATGATGATTTAAAACTTGCTTTACACAGCGAAGTTTGAAATCGTAATTGTACTTGACTTTTCTTCCCATAAAAATACACTTAAATAGTGTCTAACTTTTTGGGTGCAGTTCAAAATCCG
>NZ_JAPMLM010000008.1 GCF_026410195.1 Xanthomarina sp. F2636L
GTTATCAAAGGTTGCCGTTTCCCAGCATTCTGTTGTCGGTTCAGCTGGTTGTAATCCTGTCAGATCCCAAACACAGGTTATGTTATTAAAGGTTGCAGTTTCCCAACATTCTGTTGCCGGTTCAGCTGGTTGTGATCCTGTCACATCCCATACACATGTTGTGTTATTAAAGGTCGCCGTCTCCCAACATTCCGTAGGTGGCTCTATAGGTTGCGTTCCAGTAACTACCCAAGTACAGGTATTGTTATCAAA
>NZ_JAPMLM010000009.1 GCF_026410195.1 Xanthomarina sp. F2636L
TCTGCTTTATCTGGTGATACTTGTGGAGGAACTATTACTCGTACCTGGTCCTATACAGATGCTTGTGGTAATCCAGCTTCTGCTACTCAAACTATAACTATTCAAGATACAACAAGCCCAGTATTTGATGCCGCTCCGGCTGCTGTTTCTGTTGAGTGTATCGATGATGTACCAGCCATGACAGATCTTGGTTGGACAGATAATTGTGATGGCTCTGGTTCTGTAACTGGTTCTGATTCTGCTTTATCTGGTGATACTTGTGGAGGAACTATTACTCGTAC